>CAWCFD010000007.1:0-225340 GCA_963794845.1 uncultured Solirubrobacterales bacterium | reverse complement strand
TGCGCGCGCTCGGGCGCAGCAGGCGCATGAACTCCGCGCTCTTGTTCACGAATTCAGCCTCGAACGGGAGCGAGAAGGTCGCCTGGCGCAGCGCGGGCGGCCCGCCCTCGATCGACTGTTCAAGCGACGGCGCCACGCTCGCCCAGGCCGTGAAGAACGTGTCGAGGTCGCTGTAGAGCGCCGCCTGTTCGCCTGTCACCGGGGCCACTTCTTTGGCGGCGCGGTCGAGCGCGACGAAGAGCTGGCCGAAGCCCGTCCGCGGCGAGGCGAGGTTGCGCAACACGGGGATCGCGTTCGTGACGAGCGGGCGCAGCGTGGCGATCGTTTCGTTCAGCCCGATCCCGCGCCCGGCGAGGCCGTTGCCGAAGCTCGTCAGATTGACCTTGTTTGCGATGCGCGTCTTCTTGCTGAACATGTTGAAGAACTGGTCGATGTCGACGGGTTCGCGCGTCTGCGCGACGGGAATCGTCTGGCCGGCCTTCAGCACGCGCGTGGAATGGCCCTTTTCGAGCGAGAGGTACTTCAGTCCGATCGTCGAGACCGACTGCACGAGCGCGGTCGTGTCGGCAGGCAGCGGCTGGACGCTCTTTTCGAGCTTCAGCGAGACGATCGCCGTGACGCGTCCCGTCGCCGGGTCCTCGTACGGGCTGAGCGCGCTGATCACGCCGACGCGGGTGCCGCCGATGCGGACCTGGTTGCCCTTCTGCAGACCGGACGCCTCCGGCAGCTGCACCTTGATGTTGTAGGTCGGCGTGAACGGCAGTCCGTTGTTGGCGTTGTAGGAGATGAACACGGCGACGACCACGATCAGCGTCGTGACCGCGCCGATCAACAGCGGGCTGCCCGCCAGGGAGTTCGGGCGGCGGCTGTTCATGGCACCTGGGTTGGGTCGCAGCCCAATTGGCCGTTGCCGCTGAAGGGCGAGGAGCCGTCCGCCGCCGGCTGGGCGCCCGCGCCGGGGCAGCGCCGCAGCTGGCCGGTCTTCAGTCCCTTCAGCACCTGCGCCGGTTCGGCCGGTTTCAGCGTGTTTTCCGAGTTCAATTCGAAGTCTGGGAAGCCGCCGCTGACACGCGCATAGTGACCGTTGGCGTCGTAGTAGGCGCCAACCTGGCCGAAGGCGCGGATGAAGCCCTCGAGATCGGGCGTGTACGGTCCGAACAGGGCCGTCACGGGCAGCGATTCTTCGAGCGCGCGCACGCCGTTGGGCGAGGCGGTGACGAGCGCATGCGCCAGTTCGGGCAGCGCGAGCGCCGCTTCGGTGAGGTCGTTGCCCGAGCCGGACTTGCTGATCGCTTCGCCGAAGTTGCTCACGACCGGGGTCGCGGCGTTCACGAGCGGGCGCAGCTTGGAGAAGAAGGGCGCGAGCTCCTTCGTGCCCGGCTTGGAGGCGTCGATCAGCTTGCGCAGGTCGGAGAGCGTCGCCGGCAGCTCTTCGAACGTGCGGTTGCCTTCTTTGAGCGTCACCGGCAATTCCTTCAGGCCGGCGGCGAGGCTCGCCTGCCGCGAGCCGATCGCGCCGAGCGCGGTGTCGGCGTTGGAGACCAGTTCGGTGAGCTGCCGGCTGCGCCCGGCCAGGACGGTCGTCGCCTTGGCGGATTCGACGAGGAAGTTGGAGAAGGTCGGTCCGTCGCGCCCGAACTCGGCGAGCACGTGGTCGAGCGCCGCCAGCGCCGGCGGGAAGTAGCGCGAGTCGACCTGGAGCTGGGGCGCCACGCCCGTGTACGTTTCGGCCGAGCCCTGTATGAACTCCTGCAGGCCCTTGCGCGTCTTGGGGGTGAAGATGTTGAACAGCTGGTCGAGATCCACGACGCCGTGCGTGGCGGTGGTGCCCAGCGTCGAGCCGGACGGCAGAGCGGGCCGGTTGTTCGGACCGGGCGACAGGGCGATGTAGCGGTTGGCGACGCTCGACAGCGACGGCACCCTGATTTCGGCGGTGGTGCCCTCGTGCAGCGGGGCCAGCGAGGATTCGACGTCGATCGTGATGCGCACCTGGTAGTTGGAGAGCAGCGTGATGTCCTTGATCGACCCGACGGGCACCCCGCCGACCTGCACCTGGTCGCCGCGCACGAGCTGGCCGGCTTCGGGGAAGATCAGCTGGTAGGTGGCGCTGCCGTTGCCGCCGATCACCAGCACCAGCACGATCGCCACGACCGCGACGAGCGCGCCGGCGGCGACGATGCGCACGGCCCTCGCGCGGGGCGGGCGGACCGGCGGCGGCAGCGCCGGCGGAGCGGGCGGCGGAGGGCTGGGTGGGACGGTGGTCGCCATTCGCCCTATTTCCCTTCCGTGCCCGAAGGGGCCGTGCTCGCAGGATCGGGGATCGCCGCCGAGGAGTGCTTGGAGGCGACGGCGGGGTCGGGCACCTCGCCGAGGCGGGCGACGAGCTTGAGCCACTGCGCCGGCGTCAGTCCGGTACCGAAGCCGCCGGCGGCGCGCGCGGCGGACCCGCCGAGCGGCGTGAACGCCAGATGAATGACGTCCTTGAAGCCCGGCGACGCGACGCTGTTGGCGGCGCCCGTAAAGCGCGTCGAGCTCGCTATCTCGAGCGGTCTGGTGATGCCCTGCAGCTCGCCGAGCTTGTGCACGAGCACGGTCGCGATCGCCGTGGGGCCGCGCGAGCCGGCGACCGGAAGGCCGTTGACGGCCGAGATGTCCACGGCGGCGAGCGCCGCCGCCGCCGAGACGGCTTCACGGCCGGTGGCGGACCCCTGCGTGCAACTGCGAGCCGACACGGTGGGCTTCAGCCCCGAAGCCGACAGGAACGTGAGCGCCGCGAGCACGCGCCGGTCGGTACGGCCCTCGGCGATCAGGCGCCGCTCGCATGGCGCGAGACGGATGTGGCGGTCGCGGGGAACCTGCTGGTCGAGCTGAGTCTTTGACTCGAGCAGCGCCTGACCCGGGGTCGGGGAGATCCGCGCGAAGGGGTCGCGGCCCTTGGCTTTCACAATCGCCGAGCTCTGCAGCTTCACCCAGCCGTCGAGGATCGGCTTGGGATCGATCGGTGGCGCGCCCGCGGGGCGGATCTGGAAGACCATGTGCGGTTGGGCGCCGGGCGCCACGTGACCGAGCACCGTGCCGGCGATCACCTGGGCGCCGACGTGCAGCGGGTGCAGGTAGACGTTCTCAGAGCCGGCCCTGAACATGCGCGCGGCGCCGGCCGACGCCGGGCTGCTGGACCCGACCGCTTCGAGCACCGGGTAGAGCGTTGAGAGCGTGCCGAGCTCGGCGTAGGTGTAGGTGTTGCCGTAGGCGTCCCTCAGCGAGATGCTCGGACCGAGCGGGCCTGAGTGGAGAATCTGCACGACGCGCCCGTCCTGCACGGCGATCGCGGGCGCGTTCGCCTGCGTGTAGATCGTGGTGCCGGGAACCGTGTGGGTCGTGGCGCCGGGCGAGGCGCCTTCCGTGCTCGGGAAGCCGTCGCTGTAATGCGCGGCGGCGTAGACGGGGAAGCGCGCTTCGGTGAGCCCTATGATCGCGCCGAGCAGCGCGGGCGGGGCGCCTCCCAGCAGGCGCGCGCGCAGCATCACCGAGTTGACGTAGGCCTGCGAGTGGTTGTAGGCGAACACCGCCGCCCTGATGTCGGTGGCGCCGCCGGACCGCTCGAGATAGCGGGCGGCGGCGAAGATCGCGTCGGCCGGGTTGTAGGGGTCCTGGAAGCCGTCCCTGTTGACGTCCACTCCGTAGCGCGCCCATGTGCTGGGCATGAACTGCATCCAGCCCTCGGCGCCCGCCGTGGAGACGCTCAGGTCGCGGCCGTAGTCGGTCTCGACTTCGTTGATCGCGGCGAGCACCTGCCATGGGATCCCGTACGCGGCGCCCGCGGCCTGGTAGATCGGCAGCAGGAACGGGGGGATGGCGAAGCTGTCGATGAAGAAGCTCGGCACGCCCGAGATCAATCCGCCGAGCGTCGATGGCGGCGGCGGGGTGAGCGACGAGGGCGATACGGCGTTCGCGTTCGCATTGGCGTTGGGGCTCGGACTCGACTGCGTGGGAGTCGTCGAGGCGCCTTTGCGAGCGGGGACGACGGTGCGCGGCTGCGGGCGCTGCGTGCGCACTTCGGGCGCCGGGACGGTCGTCGTTTCGGTGGTGACCGTAGGCGGGGTGCTCGTCGTGCCAGTGGTCGTCGTCGACGGCGCGGGTTCGGGCGTCGGCGGCGCGGGCACGGTCGTCGTCCCGGTCGAGGGCGGTGGGGCTTCCGAGCTCTGGACGGTCGCCGTCGTGTCAGCGAGCGCGCCGCCGGCCGGGAGCAGCACGGCGAGCGCGGCAAGCAGCGGGAGCAGCATCGTCGTGGGCGGTCGTCGGATCATCGGTCAGTTGCCGAGCAGGTAGTTGAGCAGCATGCCGCTTGCTTCGGAGCCTTCTTCGGGCGTGTAGTAGGTGGTCCCCGCCGCGGCGCCGCCGACGGGTTGGGCCGGGGCGAGCGACCCATTGCTCGGCGTCCCGGCGCCGCCTTCGCCTTCGGCGCTCGAGCCGGGGTACTTCGCGATCGCCTCGGCCGGCGTCATGCCTCCCAGCACGGCGAGCGTGCGCTTCATCACGACGCCGGTAGCCGCGCTCGCGGCGGAGGCCTTTGCGCTGGAGCCGCTCGTGTTGATGAATTTCCCGGACGCGCAGCCGCTTTCCGGGGTGACCGCATAGCTCAGGCAGAGCGCGCTCGCGAAGACTTCTGCGCGCAGGAAGTGCCCAAGCGCGTCGTACCCATTGATGCTGCCCGAGCCGAGGTAGATGAAGTCGAGCAGGCGCTCCAGGCCGCCGGTGGAGCGCAAGTTCGTGAGCAGGCCGGAGAGGTTGCCGGCGAAGGGCTTGGCCTGTCTGCCGAGCGACTTCGCCAGCCCCAGCAGCGGTTCGATCTGCCTGAGCGCGGTGGCCGAGGACTTTGCGCTCTTGCCGAACGCCGCGAAGAAGGCTTCGGAGGATTTCGAGAACGGCGCGATGCTTTCGAAGGTCTTGTCGATCCCGGGGGCGGCGATGCCGAGGTCGGTGAACGTGGGGGTCGTCTGATCGGCGAAGCGTCCAAGGCGTTCCATCGCCGGGCCGAGCTGTTCGAGGAAGGCGGGAAAGTCGGCGAAGTTCCGCGCGAGCGCGCCGCGGTGGTTGGCGGTGGCCTGCGCGACCGTCTTGCTCTGGTTTATGAAGCCCACGAGCCGCGAGCGGTCGGCCGCGAGCGGCGCCGTCGCGCGGTCGCCTTCGACGGCGAGGTCGGTGAGCACCTTGTTCTCGTTCGCGAGGATCGCGAGCACCCGTTCGAGCCCCTGCAGGGCGGGGTTGGCGCGGCGGATGACCGCGTTCAGATCCGAGCCGCGCCCGGCGAAGCCCGCGCCGAGCTCGTTGACGATGATCGTCAGGCGCTGGCGCTCGGGCAGGCGCGAGATGTCGCCGAGCAGGTCGACGTCGACCGGGCTGTGGGTGCCGGTGACCGGCAGCAGCACCTGGCCGGCGCCTTCCTTGCCGGAGGGGATCCTCTTCAGCGGCGGCGGCAGCGGCGTGCCTTCCACGCGCGGCTGGGTGGGCAGGCAGTCGACGAACTTCTCGCCGATCAGCGCCTGCGGGCGGATCGTGCAGCTCGCGTCTTCCCTGAAGTCCTGGAAGCCGGGGTTGTCGATTTTCAGGACGACCGCGGCCTTGGCCCGCGGTGTGGCGGTGACCGATTCGACGGTGCCCACTTTGACGCCGTCGACCTTGACGTCCTCACCGATCGTGAGGTTGCCGGCGTCGTCGAAGATCGCGCGAACCGAATAGCCGCCGCCCGAGCCGCCGGCGGAGGTGGACAGCAGGACCGCCACCGCGAGCGCGGCGACGCCAAGGCCGCTCATCGCGGCTGCCGTGCGTCTCTTCCACCATGGGATCTCTGCCCTCAACCCGACCGTTCCCTCCGGATCTCTGCGCTGCACCCGACAGCTCCTCCGCTTGGACGAGGCTGGGGGCGGCTCCGCCCGGCTCGGCGGGACCGCCCCTTCCCCTGTTCGCTGCGACTGACTGCGCCCACACCGGCAGGCGTGGGCGCAGCGTATTGCTTATTTCTTAGGACATGGGACCTTGGTTGTGATCGTCACCTTCTGCCAGCTTGCTTCGCCTTCTTCGGCTCCGAACCAGATTTCGCCCTTGCCCGGGAAGCCGCCTTTGGGGCATTTCTTGGGGATCGTGCCGAGCGAGATCAGTTTTTTGCCCTTCATGATCGCCGCGCCGATCGTGACGCTGGTCGTTTCGGCGACCGCGTCGGTGAAGCATCTGTGTTCGGCGATTTCAGCTTCCGAGCACGTCAGCGTTTTGATCAGCGGCACTTCGGTCACGAACTTGCGGCCGAAGAGCCCGCTGGCGCCCGAGAAGGTTCCTCCGAAGGGCTGTTCGATCGTCGTCGGCGTGACGCCTTCGATGAAGAAGTTCAGGCCGCCGCCCGGGGCGAAGTAGGCCTGGATCTTCACGCTCTCGTGCACTCTCGTGCCGCCGAGACTGACGACGCCGCACGCTTCGCCGGCGCCGCCCGCGAGCGGCGACGGGGGCGGACATTTTTCGGGCGCGCTTTGAGGCGCGTTGCCCGCCGGGCTCGCGAGAGAGCCCTTCGGGCATTTTTCGGGTTCTTTGGCTTCGAGGACGCTCAGAGAACATGTCTGGAAGCCTTTCGTGTTGATCCCCACGCCCTTGGGCAGGTAGACGGCCACCTTCCTTATCGGGGCCGGGAATCCGCCGTATTCGGTGCCTTTGATCGTGAACCTCGTTTCAAGCGACGCGGGCGCCCCGAAGAAGTTGCCGGTATGCGGCCAGAAGCCGCCTTTGGGCTTGGACTGGTTCTTCAGGATCGGCAAAACTTTGACCGTGACTTTGACTTCGGGCGCGGCGAGTGCGGTCGCGGGCAGCGCCATGGCCATCGCGGCAAGACCGAGCAAGGCCAAACGGGTGGATGCTCTGCGCATCAGCTTCTCTCCTCTGTTGATGGACTGGTCCGCCTCGATCCGGGTAGCTCCGGATGGTTGACCGTCCGGCGACATCGAGTCCCCAAACGTCTCAGCCGTCCGGGAACCATTGGCGATTTGCCCTCAAGGTTAGCCGTATCGGCAGACACGTTCAACCAGGCGGGTGCTCGCCGGCCGAGATTTCGAGCTCCTCGCCCGCGTAGCGAACGCCCAACGGCTCGACGATCACCAGGCGCGGCCCCCGCTCCACCGAGCCCGCCACGAGCGCCTCCAGGCCGAGCTCGCGGGCGAGCGCGACGACAGCCGCGCCGGCGCCCGACTCGCAGTAGACCGCATACCCCGAGCCCATGTTGAACGTCGAGTGGGCGTCGTGGGCGTCGAGATCGGCCTGCTCGACGAGGAACGCCAGCACCTCGGGCACGGGCGGCAGCTCGCGGATGCGGTAGGTGAGCGGCTTGGGGGGGCGCATCAGCTTCAGCAGGCCGTGGCCGGTGACGTGGCTGATGTAGGACACGTTCAGCTCGGAGGCGAGCAGCGCCTGCACGAGCGGGACGTACATGACGGACGGGTCGAGCAGCGCCTCGCCGAGCGTGCGCCCGCTGGGCAGCGCCGTCATGTAGCCGTCGGGCAGCCGCTCGGCGAGCAGGCGCGCGAGCGACGCGCCGTTGGCGTGCAGGCCGGAGGAGGCGACCAGCACGATCTCGTCGCCCGCCTTCAGCTGCTCGCCGAGGATCGCCGAGCGCCCGGCCGGCACGGCGCCGACGGCGGCGCCGGCGAGCTCGACGTCGTGCTCGCTCACGAGTCCGGACAGCGACGGGGACTCCCCCCCGCCCCACACACAGCCGGCGTCGGCGCACGCGCGCTGCCAGCCCGCGAGCAGCGCGGCGGCGCGCTCGGACTCGCCGTACCACTCCGAGGCGCCGGTGGCGAAGTAGGCGTTGACGACGAGCGGGAGGGCGCCGACGCAGCAGAGATCGTTGAGGATCGCGGCGACCGTGTCGTAGGCGACGTCGGCGAAGCGGTTGATGCCGTGCCGTTCGAGCACGTGGCGCGCGACGATCGACTTCGTGCCGAGGCCCTCCATCACGAACGCGAGCGTGCGGCCGTCGAAGTCGAAGGCGAACGCCGGCTCGCCGCGCGAGGCGTCGAGCGCCCGTCCGCCGCGCGCGCCCAGGAGCGGGGAGGTCTCGAGGGCCCCTGCCATCGCCATGCGCTTGGCGGCGTCGAGCGCGTCGTAGTCGACCCCCGCCGCCCTGTAGTTGGCCGATGCGTGTGTCATCGGCGATGATCCTATTCCCACCCACGCAAGGGCGACCTTCGCTCCCGCTGCCGCAGGAGCGGGAGCGCTGCCGCCCGCGGGGGAACGAGCCGAGAGTCGAAAGGACCCCACCGATGGACTTCCAGCCGAGCGAGCGTTGCATCGAGTTCAAGGAGCGCCTGGAGGCGTTCATGGACGAGCACGTGTATCCAGCCGAGCCGGTGTACGAGCGTCAGCTCGCGGAGTCCGGCGACCCGCACCACCAGCCGCGGGCGATGGAGGAGCTGAAGGCGCGCGCGCGGGAGGCGGGGCTGTGGAACATGTTCCTGCCAGACGCAGACCATGGCGCGGGACTGTCGAACAGCGACTACGCGCCGCTCGCGGAGATCCTTGGGCGCAGCCACATCGCCTCGGAGGCGTGCAACTGCTCGGCGCCGGACACGGGCAACATGGAGGTGCTGCACCAGTTCGCCACCGCCGAGCAGAGGTCCCGCTGGCTTAACCCTCTACTTGAGGGAGAGATTCGTTCGTGCTTCGCGATGACCGAGCCGGATGTGGCGTCCTCGGACGCCACGAACATCTCACTCAGGATCGAGCGCTCCGGCGACACCCATTCGGGCACCCCCCATGACGGGGGACAGGCAGGTGAGTATGTGCTCAACGGACGCAAGTGGTGGATCTCCGGAGCGCTTCACCCCCACTGCCGGATCATGATCGTGATGGGCAAGACCGATCCGGACGCTCCCCGTCATCGTCAGCAGAGTCAGATCCTCGTGCCGCTCGACGCCCCCGGCGTGCGGATCGTGCGGGGGCTGTCCGTGTTCGGCTACCAGGACCAGGAGGGTCACGCCGAAATCCTCTTCGAGGACGTGCGCGTGCCCGCGTCGAACCTGATCGCGGGCGAGGGCGACGGCTTCATGATCGCCCAGGCGCGGCTCGGACCGGGGCGCATCCACCACTGCATGCGCTCGCTGGGGTCCGCCGAGCGGGCGCTGGAGGCGATGTGCAGGCGCGCCGTCTCGCGCACCACGTTCGGCCAGCCCGTCGCGGCGCGCGCGAACATCCAGGACTGGATCGCCGAGGCGCGCATCGAGATCGAGATGGCGCGCCTGCTCACCTTGAAGGCCGCCTGGCTGATGGACACCGTGGGCAACCGCCACGCGCGCACCGAGATCGCCGCGATCAAGGTGGCGGCGCCCAACATCGCCCTGAAGGTGATCGACCGCGCGATCCAGGTGCACGGCGGCGGCGGCGTGTGCGACGACTTCCCCCTCGCCCGGGCCTACGCCCACCTGCGCACCCTGCGTCTCGCCGACGGCCCCGACGAGGTGCACAAGCTCTCGATCGCAAGGCGCGAGCTCGCGCCGTACACGCCGTCCGAGGCGAGTTAATGGGGCGTGGCGCCCAGTACCAAATGAGGAGGTAGGCAGAATGGTTCCGAGATATAAAATCCGTAGGCTTCTCGAATGGACTGTTTCTCTACCGCCAACTCGCAGGCGATCGAGTCCCGCCGATCGACGCGGGCAACCAGCGCCCTCCGCGACCTTCGGCGCCGCAGGCTGCTCGACGCGATGGCGCAGGTCGTCGGTGGGGAAAGCTTCGCCGCTGCATCGGTGAGCGCTGTCTGCGCCCACGCCAAGCTCTCGCGCCAGACCTTTTACAAGCACTTCACGAGTCGTGAGGAGTGCTTCCTGGCCGTTCTCGATGACGCCTACGAGCAGGCCAACCGGATCATCGTTCGCGCCTTCGTAGCGAGCCCAGACTGGCGTCGGGGCCTGCGCGAGGCGCTCGCCTCCCTGCTGATCCTATTCGAATCGCACCCTGGGTTGGCCCGCCTCTGGATGATCGAAGCGATCACCGCCGGCCCCTGGGCCCTTGCCCACCGCGAGCGCAAGGTCGTCGCTATGACCGAAGCGATTTTCGCCTATTGGCAGCCTGCGACCGGCATTGAGCCTGCGGCAGCGATGAACGTGATGGCCGCCGTACTCGGCACGATTCAGCGCCATCTCGCCACAGATGCGCCCGAGCCGCTGATCACTCTGCTCGGCCCGCTCATCGGGATCGCGACGAATCCGTTTCTCGACGCCGACGCAGTTGCCGCCGAGATCCACCGAGCCGAGGAGCTGTCGAGCGCGATCGCCGCCGGCACACGCCAACCCGCCGGCCTCCCTGCCGAGGACAGCGTCGAGGTTCCACTCCGCCTGCTCGATCCGCGCGCCCACCGAGCCCGCGCGTGCATCCTGTACCTCGCTTCCCTGCCTGGCGCCAGCAACCGCCAGATCGGCGATGCGATCGGAGTTCCCTCTGCCACGCAGGCATCGGTCCTTCTCTCCCGCCTCGTCGATTGGGCCCTGGTCGAAAAGCGGGCGGGCGGCCCTGGTCGTCCCAACGCAAACAGCCTGACTGCAAAGGGTGACGCCGTTGCACGTGCATTGGCAAGTGAGTTGGGCAACCCCTACCCCTACACCTCGAGTTTCGGGTTTTTCGAGGTCTGAGCGTGGTGTAGTGATGACTGGTGTGGTCGGCGCGCGGCGGGTGCGTCTGGCTGGCTGAGCGGCGGGGTTGGTGTGGGTTGAGCGCGACCGCAGGAGGGCTGGCGGCGACCCCGAATCCGGTGGGCGACAAAGTCCATCGGCCGCGGGGCGTAGTGAGCGTTCCCGCGGCCTGCCCATCGGGGGGTCGCCGCCATGCCTCAGGTTGCCAGTTCGCTCGCCGGCTTGCTGTCCCTGCTTGCGCCGTGCTTCACGGCACCCACGTACCGGACGTTCTGCATGCTCACGGTCGGCTTCATCGCGCGCATCCGCGAGAACACGGTCACGGGGATGCTGCAGGCAGCGGGCCTGGCGGGCGTCTGGCATCACAGCCGCGCGCACGCGTTCTTCGCCTATCGCCGGTGGTGCCCGGATGAGCTCGGGCTGCGGCTGCTGGACCTCCTGGTCTCGCTGCTGATCGGAGCCGACGGCCCGATCTCTCTGGCCGTGGACGACACCCTCTTCGGGCGCACGGGAAAGCGCGTGTGGGGGGCGCACTACCTGCACGACGGCGCGCAACCGGAGGGCTCGGGCAGGCGCACCCGCTTCGGCAACTGCTTCGTTACGGTCGTGCTCGTCGTGGCGCTGCCATGCACCGGCGGGCGGACGATCGGCCTGCCGGTCCTCTTCCGGCTCTTCCGACCGAAGGACGATGAGCACCCCGACCGGCCCTCCCAACCCGAGCTCGGACGAACGCTCATCGACCTGGTCATCAAGCGCTTCCCCGGCCGCCAGGTCGAGCTGGTGATGGACGGCGCCTACGCCTCCAGGGCCTGGCGGAGCCTGCCCGATCACGTCAGCCTGACAACCAGGATGCGCGCAAACGCCGCGATCCACGAGCTCCCCCTGGCACGCCGGCCACACCAGCACGGCCGCACGCCGCTGAAGGGCAAGAGGATGGGGAGCCTCGCCGAGATCGCCAAAGCCGCGACCTTCACGCCCGTCACGCTCACCGGACGCGACGGGCGGAGCCGCACCGCCCTCATCCACGAGTTTGTGTGCCTGTGGTACAAGCCGTTTCACACGCGGCCGATCAAGGTGATCCTCGTCCGCAGCCCCAACAGCACAAAGACCGACAGCTTCGACATCGCGATCGCATCAACCGACACCACCGCCACCGCCGTACAGACCATCGAACGCTACGACGGGCGCTGGGTGATCGAGACCGTCCACCAAGAGGCCAAGGCCCATGGCGTCGGCGACGCCCGCAACAGAGTCAAGGGAGCCGTGGAGCGCACCGTGCCGTTCGGTTTCCTGACGATCACGATCACGATCCTCTGGTACCAGCTCTGCGGCGACCCGCAGGCCGACCTGATCGAGCGCCGCCGCCGGGCTCCGTGGTACCGCCAGCCTCGATCTTGCAGCAAGCGTCTGATTCGGACCGCTTGCAGTAAGTCCTCGACCGGGCCGCGAGCGCGGCGGGAGGGCCTGCGCAGTGGTGGTGAAGGCCGCCGGAAGTGCCGTGCGGCCGGTTTGTCGGGGTGATGGGCGTGCCTGGGGGGACTGCGGTGTCGTTTGCGGGCAGGCTGACGCCGGCGGTGCTGCTGAGGGTCGTGGTCGCGGTGAGCGCCGACGGCGCTGGCGGTCAGCCGGTCGGGGCTGGGAGCGCTTGCAGGCGCTGAAATGCGGCGGCGAGCTGTTCTGACCAGGGCCAGTCGCGCGCGAGCCGCAGCGTCTTTCGGCGGGCGTGGCGGGCGATCCGCCCGGCCTGGTGGAGCAGCCGGTAGCGCAGCCGCTTGAGCTCCCATGAGCGTGCCTGCTCTGCGAGCGCGAGTTGCTTGGTCCAGGCGATCAGGTCCTGCGCGAGCTGAACGAGCCACAGCCACACCTGGTTGTGAGCGAAGGAGCGGAACGGCAGGTTCGAGAGTCCGCAGTCCTTGCCCTCGCGGATACGGTCCTCCACGCGCGCGTGGCCGCGGTGGGTGAGGTCGAGCGCCGTGATGTTCGGATCGGGCTGGTCGGTCAAGAACACGGCCAGCCGGTAGCCGTCGTGGTCGGCGAAGGACTGCTGCTCGCCCTCCTTGAGCTTGGTGCGCCTGGCGAAGAGCCGCGAGCCCTCCGGCCAGGAGGAGAGATCGACGTGGGCGGTGATCTCGCAGACCTGGGAGTCGCGGCGCGCTGAGCCGTCGGCGCGGATCGCCTTCACCCAAGCGCTCCGGGGCATGGCGAGGATCGCCTCGCGCACCCGCTCGTCGAGGTCAAAGCCGACCGAGAAGCGCATCCTCGCCTCACGGCAGTGAACGGTCAGCTCGTGCGTTGCGCCGGCACCGTCGGCGCGCACCAGGATCTCGCCCTCCAGTGCCACCTGGTCGAGCTGCTCCAGCGCGAGGTCGAGCACGGCGATGTGGTCTGAGGCGGTGTTCGAGCCGGCTTTGCCCTCCCGCAGGATCCCCGCGGGCGCCTCGCCCGTGTCGTCCAGATAGCACAGCAGGGGGTGGTGGCCGAAGCCCTTCTTGAAAGTGCCCTGGGCGCCCTCCTTCTCGGAGTGCGCGCCGATCAGCGTCGCGTCGATGTCGATCACCGTCCGCTCGGCCTGCTCGCAGCCCTCCCGCCGCTGCGGGCGCGCACCGAGCTTCCACGCCCGCGCCCTGGCCAACGCCACCGCCGCGCGCAACCGTTCAAGGCACCGCTCATCGACCGAGTCGATCACCCGGAACGCGGTCGCGTCCGAGGCGACATCGCCGAACAGGTCCGCCCGGTCGCGCTGAGCTGCCAGATCCGCGAGACAGTCCCCGCCGTCGGCGAGCATCACCGCCAGGTCGCGCAATACCACGCCGGGATCGTGCGCCGAGCGCCGCTGCCGGGTACTCGCCATCGCCTCACAGAGCGCTCGCGTGAGCCCAACCCGATCCGCGACACCCGCCACCAACGCGCTGCCGGCGTGCCCCACCTGGCCGGTGCCGTCCGCGCTCACATGTAGCTTGTCAACCAGCCCTTCACGCTGCACCATATGGGTGATCCTCCTGGGGTCGAGATACGAGTGTCAGGAACCCGCATTCTCCCCGTCCAGGCGGACGTATTCGCGCCCCGGCCAGCCCGGGGCGCGACTGCTTAATGCAAGATCGAGGTAGGGGACGGCCTTGCCCTGCTCCTCGTCGGGGAAGTCGTGCGTGTTGACGAGGATCGGACGGCCACTTGAGCGCAGCTCCCTGCCGGCGTTCTTGTAGTTGCCGATCAGCTCCCTCTTCTTCGTGTCCACGCTGATCACCGGCTGCTTGGCCGCAAGCGCCGCGCCAGCGACCGCGGCGATGTGCTCGAACTGCGCGTTGCGATCCGGATGATCAGAGCCCTCACGGCTCTTGCGGTTGGCCTGGAGCGTGAACCCCATCGCCTTCAGCATCCTACGAACCGTGCTCTGATGAACCGTGAACCCCTGCTCGGCAAGCCTCTCGGCCAGATGCTGGGGGGTCAGGGTCGTCCACAACAGCGGGGACATTGGATCCCCCGCAGTCACCCCGTCCAGCAACCAGAGCAGCGCCTGCTCGACGCCGGGCTCGCGCTCGGCGATCCGCTTTCGTCCACCGCCCGCGCGACGAACCCGACCCGCGGGAACTTGATCTCCCTCCCGAACCTCCGCAAGGCCCCGGCGGACTGTGGACTCCGAGATCCCCGTCGCGCGCACGACAGCCGCCATACCACCACGCCCGTGAGAGCTAGCCTCCGCCGCCGCCCATCGCCGCCGACCACGCTCATCCAACGCATCCTCGACGATCAACCACCGCTCACGGATCCCAGACTCATCGACCATCACTGCCGACATGATGGTCATAGCTACGCCCCGCCCCGCCAGAACCCTCCCCGATACCGGCAGTTATTTAGAAGTTACGCCATAGTCGTTCTTCACTGACAGATTGCTCACCCAGAAGAACGCCAGCCCACGAACCCTAGACGCATACCGCAACGCGTTCCGGTTGCTGTTGCGCTTCGCTGAGCAGCAGACCGGCAAACCGCCGTGCCAGCTCGACCTCGCTGATCTCGACGCACCGCTGATCAGCGCATTCCTGGATCACCTCGAGCACGACCGCGGCAACACCACCAGAACCCGCAACGCTCGCCTCGCGGCGATCCACTCACTGTTCCGCTACGCCGCGCTCAGGCATCCCGAACACGCAGCAAGCATCGCCCGCGTGATCGAGATCCCACTCAAGCGCTGCGAACATGCCACCGTCTCATACCTCACCGGCGAAGAGATCCACGCATTGGTGACAAGCCCGGACCGAACTACATGGCTCGGCCGGCGCGACCACGCGCTGCTCTTGCTGGCGATCCAAACCGGTCTACGCGTCTCCGAGCTCGTCGGACTGCGCTGCTCCGATGTGGAGCTGTCCGCTGGCGCTCACGTGCGCTGCGAAGGCAAGGGCCGCAAGCAGCGCTGCACACCGCTGGCCAACGAGACCATCGCGGTCCTGCGCACCTGGCTTGCCGAGCGCCAAGGCGCTCCCGAGGACCCATTGTTCCCCACCAGGCGAGGAGGATCGCTCAGCCCGGACGCCGTCGCCTGGCTACTCGCCAAACACACACGAACGGCAGCACACGACTGTCCCTCGCTCACGCGAAAGCACGTGACACCACACGTACTAAGACACACCAGCGCGATGATGCTGCGAGCGGTCGGCGTCGACCTCTCAGTCATCGCGCTGTGGCTCGGACACGAGAGCATCGAATCCACACAAATCTACCTGCACGCCGACCTCGCGCTCAAGGAACAAGCCCTCGCGCTGACCGCGCCAGTCGGTACCCCTCCAGGCAGATACAGGCCGCCTGACACCCTCCTCGCGTTCCTCGACGCCCTCTGATTATCCCGAGCGGCTACCCACTCAAACCCGCCCCGCGACACGGGAAACCCAGCCCACGAACGACCTACTCAACATAACCCCGGACTCGGGATAACATCGATTATCCGGAGTTCCGGATAACTCATGGCCGTTGACACCCCACCCCGCCCGCCTGCGCGAGCAGATAGTCGAAGCCGCCGGGAACGCCGAGCGCCGCATGGTCATCGCCGCCCCCGACCTGAGCCACATCCCGGCCTGGCTGAGCGAGATCCTCACCGACGCCGCCGACCGCGACGTTCAGATCCTCCACTGCCCGAGCCCGGCCATGCTCGCCGTCCTCGCCGACGACACCCAAGCCGTGCTGCACTCCGACCCCGCGGCCTGCCTCGACCGCCCGACCACCCTCGTACGCCAGCACATGCACGCGACCCGCGACCGCGAAGCCATCGCCTGGCTGCGAGAAAACCTCGCCCTGAAGCCGCTGACGCCGCGAGCTCCGCGCCGCCCGCTCACCCAGGCCACGATCGCCGTCATGCTTCGCCAAGCCCTGGACGATCTGCGAGCGGAGCTCCCCGCCGGCGTGAAAGCAACCATCGAGCCCGAGGACGAACGCTTCGCGATCGAGACGCTCGACCGTCACCGCGGCCGCGAGCAGCCGACCCAGGCCGCGCGCAAGGCGGCGGCCGGCATCGCCTGGGAGCGAGTCGTGATGACCCGTATGCGAGCCCTCGCGGCCGAGCCCAACCGCCTGCCTGCCGCGTGCCCTTTGGGTATGCCCTTCAGGGTGAGCATCCGCGCCGAGCGCCTGCGTCCGCACGGCGCCCGCATCGACATGGACCTGATCGTGACCGACAAGGCCAAGAACGTCACCTGGGTGATCGACGCCAAGAACGCCGCCCCGAACACCGACCAGCTCGCCAAGATGCAGGCCCAGCTGCGCCTCGTGCGAGCCGACCCGGCCCTGCACCGTAAGCGCCGCGTGATCGGCGTGATCGTCCACCGCCGCGCCCAGCTCGACCCGCCGATCCGGCCGACCGAGCACCCGACCATCCTGCGCGCCACCCTGCAAGCCCTCCCGGGCCTGCTGCTCGCAGGACGCCTCCCCGGCGAGCAGCAACGCCAAGCCGCCGGTGGAGCCGAGCGAATCAGCCCGGACGCCCCGCGAAGCGGCTCACGGCCGGGATGAGACGCCTCGGCTCGAGGCGGCGGCGCCTATTTCCGCTTGCCGTGGTGCTTGGCGTGACGGCGCGCCGTGCGCTTCTTCTCCGCCTTGCCCTTCCCGCACCCTGTAACGCTGATCGGCGTACTCTGTTTGATCTGCGCCCCGTTCTGCGCGACGAGCAGCGTGGGCATGACGAGGCCCTTCACCCTCTTCTTGACCTTGCGCGTGACGTGACGCTTACGCCCCTTGACCCTGACGGTGATCTTCTTCTTGACGAGGATCGTGCGCGTCGCCGTGCAGAGGTTCGCTGTGGCCGCGAGCGCGCTGTAGGGGCCCTCAGGGAGGTTCAGTTCAAAGTTGCCGACGGGCTCGTCGGGAACGGTCTTGAAGGTGGTGCTGGTGATGCCTTCCTTGTTTATGAAAGTGGAGCCGACGATGTTGACGGTGACCCCGTAGCCTTGCAGCACCATCACGAGACTGGGGAATTCTTCGCCGCCGTGGCTTACGAAGTACATCGGGCCAACCAGCGGGACCGGAATGATCGGTGTCGTCGCCTTCGCGTACCCGATCCGCGACGCGGAGGGACACCCAGCCGGGTTCGCGGCGAACTGTTGCTGGGTGCATGCTAGTTTCAACGTTTCCAAGCGCGACGGCAACTGCTTCGGCAGATCGACCTTGACCTCCTTGATGTTCGACTCGTGCCCGAGCGCGAGCGGCATCGTGAGCTTCGCGGTGAGGCTCGCGCCGTTCATCCGGCTCGTGTGAGCGCTCGTCGAGACCTTGAACGTGGGTTTGAACGGGAGTTCCTCGCAGTGCGTCGCCTGGAACGGCGCCGATACCGTCGCCGATTGCCCATCGTCGCTGGTGAGCGTGCTCGAGACGGGCAATGGTTGACAGCTGGTCGGGTTGAGCGTGAAGCCGGGCCTGTCGATCGAGACGCGAATGTCGCGCACGTGCGTGACTATCCCGTCGATGATCGTCGGGATCGGTTCCGAGCCCGTGGGGTCTACCCGGACCTGCGCGGTGTAGGGGTCGATCGACAGGCCGAAGCGGACCACGACCGTGCCGAGGTCGAACGGGCCGATCGTCGCGGCGGTGACGCTCAGCACCGAGAACGGGTCGCCGTGAAACGGACCCGAGAGGTAGAGGGCGCCAGGGACGTAGTCGAGCACCGAGCCGACACCGGTGCCGACGAGCGAGTGCCCGATCAGACTCGCCGCCGGACACGACGATTCGTTCTCCTCCTGGGTCCCGGTCTTGCGCCGCGCCAGTTCGACGTCGGCCTGCGGGCAGAACGGCACCCCGGTCAGGTTCGCCGTCAGGCCCGGCGGCAGGTCGGTCGAGTACGTCGCGATCTCGCTCATCGCGTCCGTGCGCGTCAGCTCGATCGAGAGTGGGCTGAAGACGCCCGCGTCGCTGTTCAGGGATATCGACTGTATCTGCGGGGCGAACGGCGGCAGCGGGCCACTCGGGCACGGCGAGCCTTCAGAGCCCGACGTTATGTCGAAGCTCGCCGTGTCGCCCAGGACCGTCGAGGGCGCGGAGAACGGCGTGAGCGCGGCGCTGGTCGTGTACGTCCCACACGTTGCGGGCGTGATCAGCGGCGCCTGCTGGCCTTCACGGAAATGGAAGTTGAACGACCCGAACGGCAACTGCGGATCGCCGTGGAAGCTGACCGTCAAGCGGCCGGTTGCCGGATCGGGCGTGACCTTCCCCGCGAGCTTGACGAGAATCCCGCGGTCGGCGCGGCTGCGCGCGACCACGTACACCGCGAGCAGCGACCCGCCGGGATGACCCGTTTCAGGTTCTCCGAACGGATTTTCATACGGTTGCGCCAAGAACAGGGACCCGTACACCGTCGTGAACAGCAGGGGAGTATTGATTTCGACGGTCCCCAGCTTCGAGTCTTCAGGACACCCGGCTCCCGCCGGCGAGCTGAGCGTCATCGCCGCGTACTGCGCCTGCGTACACGCCCCCAGCCCGACGCCGGCGGAGGGGTCGATCGTCATCCCTTCAGGGAACGTCACGACCGTGTCGCGCAGGTCGGATTGTGCGAGCTGCCCCGCCGTCGTCAACCCTTCCGTGGGAAAGCTCAAATCGAACGCGAGTCCGCTCGGCGAAGCGGCCGAATGCGTGGTCGGTTCGGTCGAGATCGTCGGGCTGAACGGGACCTGGGCGCAACCCGTGAGCGCCGCCAGCGGTTCGCTCGGGCCGAACGTCCCCAGTTCGCTCCCGGCCATCCACGAGGAAGCCTGCACGCTCGACTGCCAGGGCCCTGTACACGACGTCGGCAACCGCACGAGCGCGGGCGGGTGCGTTTCGCCCGACAACGACAGGCAAGGTTCATAAGAGATCCCCGTGCGTCCCCGCTCGAACTCGAGACACCCCCAACCACGCGATTCCTTGTGACCGAGCGCGTACGGGGCTCCCCAGAACGTCACGCGCGCGGAGATCAGACCCGCGTCTTCGGGCAGCTCGCCCGTGCCGAGGTTCACACCCCAGTCTTCCCCCGGCCCGCTGCGCACGCTCGTGTTCAACAACACCGGCACGTTCGCGAACGGGACGAAGAACCCGAACCGCGCCGGTTCACCCGCCTGCGGTTCGACGTTGAAGATCGGCGCCGCCACAGTGAACGTCCCCTGCGACCCCGGCGCCCGCGCCGTAACCGACGCGACACCGACAGCCGCCCGCTCCGGGCATTCAGAGGACAATCCTTCCCCGTCGCTGCGCAGGAACTGCCATTCAGGGCAGCGTTCAACCGTGCTCGGATCGGCCACCAGGCCCACCGGCAAGCGCGCGAGAAGCATCCGCGCCGGCACAGCCGGCCCCACCAACGGAGGGCTCGTGAGCGGCGCGCCGTCAGGACCCTGATCGAGCGCGATCGTGCCCGTCACCTGAAAGGAGTGGGACCCGGCCTGGGTGTCCCGCGCGCCACCTTCTTCTTCGGGGGTCAGCCCGTATTCTTCGACACCGAACGGGGCGTGGCCATCGGACACCGGCACCGGCCGCGAGAGGTGCACAGGCGGCGCTTCCCCGCCGGTCACGCTCACTTCGTTGCGTTCGCACGCGCTCGAGCCCGGTTCGCACACCACGGGGTTCGCGCGCACCCGCACCTTGATCCGGACTTCGAGCTGGTCGTAGGGGACGAGCGGAACCGTCGATTCGCACGCCAAATGTTCGAGATCGGGCGAGCACGACAACGCCACGGTTTCCGTCGGCGTCCCTCTCGGCTTGGGCTGCGCCCCCGCGATCCCGATCGCTTCGAGCTCCGGTGGCAGCGTGTCGCCGATCCGCACCGGCGTCGCCGGCCCTGACGCGTGCTGGATCACCGTCGCCGCATCGCCGAGGTTCTCGGCCGTGAGAACGATCTCGCCTCCCCCGCTCGGAGAAAGCACGCTCGGACGCGCGCCCGACCCCACATGCCACCACGGCGACGGGTTGAACGACAGTTCACCCGCGAACGCGCACGGAGCAAAGGTCAGCAGTACGCCCGCGCACACGACGCCGACCCGCCGCGCCATGACGGTGCGCGCGCAACTAGCGAGCATCACTTCTTCTTGTGCTTGCTCTTCGCCGCGTAGCGCTTGCGCGCGGCCTGTTCGCACGCCTTGCGCCCTCGCGCGTGCCCGGCGCCCTTGTAGCGGTGACGGCACGCTTTCAGCGCCTTGGCGAGCAGTTGCGCGCGTGTGAGCCTGCGGGTCGCCTTACAGCCCGTGACCGCGATCCGCGTGTTCTGTTTGAGCACGAGCCCGTTCTGCGCGGTGAGCGTCGTGGGCATCGTCAGCGCCTGAGCGCAGAAGCTGCTTTTCGCGCTTGCGGGCAGGTTCGCTCCAAGGATCGAATGCGGGCCCTGCGGCGAGACGAGTTCGAAGGTCGAAAACGGCGCGTCGGGGACGGCTTCGAAGCGGCTGTAGGTGATCGCGCCCTTGATTTCGGTCTGACCGACGAGCACGATCGTGACGCCTTCGCTCTGCAGCACCATCACGAGATCGGGGAACGCCGCGCCGCCGTGGCTGACGAAGTACACGGGACCCGTCAACGGCGAGGCGAGCAGGGGGGTGTGCACCGTAGCGGTCGCGACCCTCGACCCGGCCGGGCACGCCGCCGGGTCGCTCGCGAACTGCGCTTCGGTACACGCGAGTTTGATCGTTTCCAACCGTGACGGCAGCTGCTTGGGCAACTGCACGTCCACCTTCGCGATGTTCGCGTCACCGGGGTTCGCGACGACTTTGACGTTCAGGCTCGCCCCGTTTTTCCGGCTCGTCGAACCGTTCGTGGAGGCCGCGAAGGAGGGTTTGAACGCCAGGTTGTTGCACCCTCCGACTTGGAACGGGCTGGTCACGTTCGCCTGCGCGCCCTGCGTGGAGGTGATCGTGCCGTTCACCGCGGTCTTTGCGCAGCTCGTGGGGTTCAGGGTGAACTGCTGGCGGTCGGCCAGCACCGCTATCGAGCGGATGTCGACGGGGATCCCGTAGAGCATCGTCGGGAACGGGTCGCTCTTGACCGTCACCTGCACGGTGTGCGGGTCGATGACCAGACCGGAGCGAACCACGACGGTGCCGAGGTCGAACGGGCCCGCCACCGCGGGGGTGATCACGACGACACTGTAAGGAGCGCCCTCGTACGGACCGGCCAGATACGCATGACCGGTCACGTAGAACTGCGCGGCCGACCCAACACCGACGTGCACGCTGCCGATGTCGCTGCCCAAAGGACACGACGGGCGTTCAAGCTCGACCCGCCCTTCGCCGAGGCCGCTGCGCCGCTGCGCCGCTTCGATCGCGCTCTGAGAGCACTGTTCGATCCCCGCGAGCTTGCCGAGCAGACCCTCGGGCAACGTGACGTTCAAGCTCTGAAGCTGCTGGGAGCCGTCTTCGCGACCGACCTTCAACACCAGCGGGCTGTAGGAGCCGGCGATCGGCGAGTACGTCCCAGCGCTGAACGACGGAGCAAAGGGCTCCTGCGCGGCGCTCTGAGGACACGTCCCACCGGCCGCGCCGGTCGTGATGTCAAACGGCGGGCTCGATGGCGTCACTGCGGCAGTGCCGCTCCACGGCTTCATCACCGACGTCGTCGCATAGGAGCCGCACGTCGCGGGGGTCGTGAGCGCCGCTCGCCTCGGGTCTTCGAACAGCTTGATCTTGAAGTCTTCGAAAGGAACCTGCGGGCTATCGAGAACCGTCGTCGAGAGCTGCCCGGTGCTAGGGTCGGCTTTGACTTCGCCGGGAAGCTTCACGACGACGCCGGTAACTGGATCGTAGATTGCGATGTACACCGCGAGCAACGAGCCGAACGGATTTTCGCCTTGCTTGGCCAGATAGATCCCGCCGGTCAACGGATGGTCCACCAGCGGCGTGTCCACCTCGACCGTCCCCAGCTTCGACGCATCGGGGCACTGCGCCGGCAACCCCGTGAACTGCGCCGTCTTCACACCCGGTTCGCTTGAAGGGTTCAGTTCTTTGAAGCCCGTGAACCCGATCTGCGCCTCACTGCACGCCGCAAGCCCATCCGCCAAAGACGGATTGACGGTCACGCCGACGGGGAACGTGATTGTGGTGTCCCTCAGATCGGACTCCGAGTTTTCGCACGCGAGCTGCCCATTTTCTTCCTTGCAGCCTTCCGGCTGGGGCAAATGCAGATCAAAGCTCAAACCAGAAGGCGAATCGGCCGCGCTCGTCGTCAAAGACGCTTCCGGCAACGACGGATCGAACGGCACCGTCTCACAGCCTTCGACAGCCGGCGTTTCGATCACGTGTTCATCGAACTGGCCCGGAGTCTGCCAGGAGTCGAACGCGAGCGTCGTAAAGAGAGGTCCGCTCGAGCACGACGTCGGGTCGCGCAAGAACGGTTTGGGCGCGACGCCGGTGGAACAGCCCCTCCTCAATCCCCTTCCAACGTTCGGGCAGTAGCGCCACACGTCATGGCGCGGATCGCCGGGCACACCCCAAAAGTGCACGAACACTTCCGAGACGCCTGCCAGCGTAGACGCGTTCGCGGCTTCGGCGGTCACCCCGTAGTCGCCGTCGCTGCGCAGACGCGCATCGATGAACACTTCGACGGTTTCGTAGATGAAGAAGCCGAACTCGGCGGCCACGCCCTTCGGCGGCACGAGGTTGTAAATGCCCACGTCTTCCTTGCTCATGAACGCACGGCCGTTTTCAGCCGTCACATTGACCTGCGCCAGGCCGATCTGCGCCGCGCCAGGACACTTGGCCTCGCGCATGTCGGCACGCGTACACCTTGCCGCGGCGCCAGGGTTCCCGAGCAGCCCCGCCGGCAGCTGGGTGATGACGTCCTTGAGGTTGCCGGTGAGGATTTCGAGCGGACGGTTGCCATCGTGCGGCGCGCCGCCTACGTTTTCGCTCCAGTTGACCGTGAAGTCCGTGATCAGTTCGTACGGGTGCCCGGCCGCCTGCGTGTAGGGATGCCCTTCGCTGTCGAGTATCCCGTATTCGATCGCGTGCATGCCAAACGTCACGAACGTCCTATCTTCGCCTTCGATCTTGCCGGCGGAGTTCGTGGCGAGGAAACGATAATGGTAGGTCGTGCCGACTTTGAGTCCTTGCACGTGTACTCGCACCTGCACATCGCCGAAGCCCGAGCCGATGTTTTCGCCCGGGCACGGCAATGTGCTCGCTTCCCCATAGCCGGAACGCTTGAAATCGGCTTCGTCCACGTACTGGACCTGGCAGGTGGCGCTGAAGCCGAACGGGTCGATCTGCGCCTTGACTTCGGCATTGACGCCGCTCACGGTCGCCGTCTCCTCATCGACCGTGGGCGGGCCCTGCGTGATCAGCGTCTCGTCTTCGCCGGGACTCGGATATGCGTTGCTGTTCGCCGCGACGACACGGTAGTGGTAGGTCGTGTCCGCCAGCAGCCCGCCGATACCCGCGCTCACTGCCTGTGGGCCCGCGTATGGGGGTTGCGGGGAGCAGGGCTGCGTGTGGCCGGCGGCATAGGGGTTGACGGCGTTCGGTTGGTAATGCGCGGCGTCCACGTATTCGAAACGGCACTGCGTGACTTCGCCACCGCCTTCCGGGTCCAGATGGCCGTTGAGCGTCGCGGCGGCCTCTTCTACCTGTGTCGCGGGCATCGTTTCATCGTCGGGAACCACGAACGTGGAGAAGACGTCGACCAGACCATTGGCTTTATCGGCGACGTAGAGCGTCCCGCTCGCGGTATCGAGCGCAACCGCCAGGGGGGAGCTCACGTTCGGCGTCGAAGGAACCGTCGTCTGACTGACGAAGACCCCGCCCGGCGCGAACTCGTCGATCGCGCGCCCACCCGTATCGGCGACGAACAGATGACCGTCGGAGGGGTCTGTCGCGAGCCTGCCCAGGCTCGCCGAGAGCGCGCCCTGCGGCGTCGCGGTGATCCGGAAGCTGTACGCGCCGTCCGGCTGGAAGACATCGACGGCGTGGCTCTGCGGATCGGCGATGTAGACGTCGCCGAAGGTCGGGCTCGACGGATCGTCGTCGACCGCCACACCGGCGGGGCTCGGCGCGGTGAACACGCCCGCTGGGGTTCCGGTCGCGAACGTGCTCCACGACGAGCTCGACGGTTCGTAGCGATCGACGACACGGTGCGCGAGGTCGACGACATACACCTCGCCCGAAGCGTCCAGCGCGACCTGCAAGGGAGTACCCGACCCCGGCACGCTCAGCTGTGGCGGCGCGTACGCGCCGGCGGCGCTGAAACGATTGATTACATGGCCGGCATAGTCCGGGAACAGCAGATCGCCGCCCGCTTCGACGATGCCATCGCCGAGAGCCGAGGCAAACAGACCGGGACCGGGCGCGGTCTTATCGCACTCGCTCGGCGAGGTCGAGGATTCCCCGGCGCCCGTGACCTGACACAGGTACGCGCCCGCCGACGAGAACTTGTCGAGCACCTTATGGGCAGAGTCCGACACGTACACGTCCCCGGAGGGGTCGACCGCCACGCCCACAGGCGTGACCGAGCCCGCGGGACTGCCCGAGCCGCTGAAGCTCGCCGTGAAAGGATGGACGATCTTCGCCGCCGCCGGTACGGCGCCAAGCGCGAGCACGACGAGCAGAGCCGATCCCACGAAGAACGGGCGCAAATCCCAATCCGAGCGTCTCATTTACGCCCACCTTTCTTGCTGACGCTGCGCTTGCGCCGATGTCGTACAGGCACCCTCTTGCACACGCTGCGACCGCCTACCTTGACCCGCTGGAACCCCTTCTTGCAAGACGGCTTTTTCGCGTGTTCTTCGACCGGCGGCGGGACGAGCGGCACCACGAGGTTGCCCGCGCCGTTGAACGCCGAAGACGCCGGGAACGGTTCCGGTGGCGCTTCCGAGGCGGGCGGCTTGCACGCTTCAGCGCTCGTACACGCCGGCGCTTCCACCACACCGCCGGGACCCGTGACGGGTCCGGTCACGAAACCGCCGCCAACACTCGCATCGTAGATGCTCACCGCGTTGTCCGCGTCCGAGCTCACGAGCGCCTGTGCGGTCGTGAAGAAGACGTCGTTTCCCGAAGCGCTCGCGTCCTTGAATTCGGAGCGATTGCCTGACGCTCCACTGGATATCAGATACAGGCAACCCCCATCCAGCGACACGAACGCCGAACTGGCTTCCACACACGACCCAACCCCAACCGGCTCCCACTCGTACACGTCATACGTCGTGTTTTCGTCCGTCGGCAACAGCGCGTTAGTTGTGTCAAAGAAGACGCGGCCGTCTTCGGTTACATAACGTGTCAAATACGCCGGCTGACCATGATTGATCACTTCTGGAACCATCGGCTCTTCGATGTGCGGATCTTCAAATTCGGCTCGCGCGGTGGGCGCCCTGCCCTGCGGATCGCAGGAGACACAGTTCAAGTTGTTGGTCGCGGCGTCATAAAGAAAGATCTCATTGGCATGCCTTCCGGCGCCTTCGACGACATTGTCGTAGCCGGTGAGACTCCGCCGCGAGTTGAACGCCAAGAAGCCCCCATCCGAGGTGGACCGCGAGCAGAAGAAACGAGGGGCCTCTTCACGGCCTTCCAAAGGGGTGTACGAAGCCCAGTCACACTGCTTTCCTGTTTGACTGGCTTCGTATTCAGGCGCATCGAGTGTCGCGATGTACGTTGTGGCACCGCCATGGCTGAGGTAAAGGTTTGGTTGACCCGTCTGCGCTCTTTCGTGATGCCCGTTTTCCTGTCCGCCGGTCAGCGCACCGTCGGCGACGAAGTAGACATATGCGCCATCGCCGGAGACACCGGCTACGCCTTGCACGTCGGCGCCGAGAGCGTCCGATCCTTCGTGGTCGATGCTCAGATCGGTCAGGCGCTCACCGAGGGGCTTGGACAAATCATATTCATATAGATCATTGCCTGTCGGCGGACGAAATCCCTTTTCTTCCGCAAAACCACCACAGCCTCCCGTCGAGACCGCCGTCGAGTCTTCGGTCAATCGGCTGCAATCGGTGAAGAACGCCTTGGAGCCGTCAGTCGATGCCCATTGGAAACGCCCATCGCCGCCCGGACCCGGAGGAGCGCCGGCCTGCGGGAGATCGAGCTGGATCGTGCAGGCCATGGTCGGACCGGCGCATTCTTCCCCGCGCGGCTGCGCGACATTCTCACGCATGTAGAGGTTGCCACCAGCATAGCTCAAGCCCGTCAGCGCTCCGCCGGCATAGAAGAACGCGCGTTCTCCATCCGAGGACACAGCGTTAGTGAAGCTGGCGTTCGCGAACGTCACAGGAACCCAGTAGTTCGCCAGGAGACCCCACGTCGGTGTTCCCCCGGGCAGGATCGTTACGAAATGGAGAGCGCCGCCCACGTTCTCATATACGTCCTCGCGCACTTCGCTACCATTAGCTTCAGGGGGTGCGGGCGCTTCGGGGGTGAGCTGCAGCGGCGAGGCGAAGACGATATGACTGAAGTCGCTCGATGCCGCGATCGGCCACGCGTCGCGAGCGACGCCACCAGCGGAAGGGTCGAGTAGCCGATAGAAGCCCGCTTCGACGGGCGCTTCGCTGTCGTGCAAGAAGAGATTCTGCGCGCCTTCGGGCTCCCCGGGCACCAGCAAAGGTTCGTCATGGCCGCAGTTGACCGTACCCCCGTCGTCCGGCTGGCGAGGATAGCCGGTCCAGTTCCAGCCGTCGCCGAGGATGCTTTGGGACAGGTCGGGGGACCAGAAAGCGATGTACGCTCCACCCTCCTGGCAGATGCCGCTTTCAGTCGATTGCGACGGGATCATCCCCTGCGTCGACCAGCCATCGGCGCCACGACTCGACAGGAAGTACTGCCCAGCCCGCTGAACTCCGGAATACGAGGCCGAATCGATGTGCCAGGCGAACCGTTCGCCGCCGAGCGACGCCTCATAGCCTTGCGATTCTTGTGCCGGCGAGCTGCCCTGAGGTGAGACGACCTCGTAGGCGCGACAGTCGGGGAGAAACGTGGCGCGCTGTTCGACGCGGCGCGCTTCGTTGGAACAGCCTTCGTCGGCGACAGCCGCGACAGGAGCGCCGACCAATGCAAGCGCGGCCAGAGAGGACACGACGCTCGCCGCGAGCGCGGTCAGCATTGCTCCGATTTTGCGTTGACAGTTGTGTCCGTGTTGGTGTCGCATAGCTATCCTCTTCTCGCCTCATGCCTTGTCGTGTCACGTGTGGCGGGCGGTACGCCGCGAGGCGGGTCGATACCCGCCCCGCAGCAACCGTTCGCTTCTCAGCTGACGAGGATCGTGGTTGCCCCTCCCTGTCCCTGCACGTGCAGCTCGTAGCGACCCGCTTTCAGGCCGCCGAGATGCAACGACCCGCCGCGGCGCGCGCCGTGCCTGACCAGGCGGCGCCCGTGCGTGAGGCTCCAGCGGACCCGCGCCGAGGACGCTTTGGCGACAAGCGTCACCTTGCACGTCACGGACACCTTCTTACCCTTCTTCTTCGCCTGCTTGACCGTACAGGTGACCGTCGCGTCACGACCGGCGGGGCCGGCTGGACCCTGGGCTCCGGGCGCGCCGTTGGCGCCCGCTTTGCCGGCGGGACCTTCCTTGCCGGGCGCGCCTTCCCTGCCGGCGGGGCCTTCTTTGCCTTCCGGCCCGGCTTCGCCCTTGGGCCCTTCTTTGCCGTTGCTCCCACTGGCCCCGTTCGTGCCGTTGCACACGTATTCCGGAGTTCCGGCACCAACCTTCACTTCGACACCACCGTTTTCGCATCCATGTTCGTTGCCGCTGAACGCTTTAGTCGTCGCGCTTTCGCCGGCTTTGCCTTCTTTGCCTTCTGCCAAGAAGACGGCCGTCACTTCCTGTGCCGCGCTCATCGTGACTTTGCACGTCGTCGCGCTCGCGTGCTTGCAACCGATCCAGCCGGCGAAGACGTAACCAGATTCAGGACTCTCGGTCAGGGTCACTTCCCTGCCTTCGGCGTATTCCCCTTTGCATTCTTCGGCGCTCAGGCACGTGACCCCTGGTCCGGCCACGGTTCCTTTACCGCTTATGAACACCGCCAACGCGACCGCCGGCTCGAAGACTGCCGTGATCTTGGCGGTTTCGCCCGCTCCCTGACCGCTGGAGGCTTCGGTCACGAGAAAACACGAGCGTCCTTCAGTCAGCTCCTCGAAATTTTCGGATTCTTCAAAGTTCGACAAGGATTCTGCGCCCGAACGGCAAAACAGGGGTTCCCCGAATAGTAGGGCGGCATTAACGCCTTCGCCGATCCTCCATTCCTTGAACGCCGAGCCGGGCGCGGCGACTGCCCTGAACACCTCGCCTTCGAGCCCACCAGGTTCGGGTTGGGACAACGTGTTCGAGCAGACGCCCGTAGCCGGCCCCGGCGACGTGTAGCTGCACGCCATTTCCGGAGAGCCGGGAAACACGTACAGAAAACCGTCTTTCGGGTTAGGGCCGATGACTTCACCGCTGCCCGTGCCTTCGATTTCGAGCGTCGCCGTCCCGGCCGCAAGCGCCTGCGCCGCCGGCACGAGCAGGACTGCCAGACATGCGAGCACGAGCGTGATGGACGCTCTCGTGACCTTCCTGCGTTTACGAGCTGCACCGAACATCTAGACTCCCTCCCCTTGCTGGATTGACGTGTAAAAGCGTGTGAAAACCATCACGCTCACCTCTCCTCTCATTGCGACCTCTCATTGGTGTGCGAACGAATGCCGTCGGCGATCCCCCTGCCCTGCTCCGTGAGCGTCCACGCGTTCGGCTCGCCCTTGCCTGCACCGGCGCCCTCGTTGTTGACCAGCCCGAGTCGCTCGAGGCGGCCGAGCAGCTTCGATATCTGGCCCTGGTCGCCGATCCCGGCGGTATTGCCGATCAGGCGGTTGGAGCCGCCCGGGTGCTCGGCGGTGGCGAGCAGGACCCGCACCGTGCGGTAGGTGAGGCGCATCCCGAGCGCTTTGAACGGGTCGATCGGCAACACGACGCTCGACCCGCTCGCGGCGGAGGCGTTCCCGTTGAGCGAAGGGGAAGGCGGCCGCGCGAGCTCACGGCGCGCGGCTGGCGCTCCGAGATACGGCAAGACGATCATGCTCATCAGCGGGCCCGCGAGCTCGGCGAGCGGCTCGCGCGGCCCTTCGAGCATGCGCGATTGGATCACGGCGAGCGCGCCGCCGACGACGCCCTCCGCCGTCAGCGGCGAGAGCGCCTCGCTCTTCGAGAGCGCGCGGCCACGATCGACGATACGTGTGAGCGAATTGATCAGCTCCGCGCGCCGCTCCAGCGTCGGCTTGCCCGCCGAAAGCGACTCGACCACGAGCATCCGCCCGACCGAAGGCTCCTCATCCAAAAACGCAAGGAACGCGCCAAGACCGGCCCTGAGTTGCTCGCGCCACTCGCTGTGAGCTTCGTATGCCGGCTCGACACGCCGCCTGGCCGCCGCCACGGACTGCGTGAACGCGGCGAGCAGGCAGTCCTCGCGATCGGAGAACTGTTCATAGAACGTGCGCCGCGACACACCGGCGGCGTCGACGAAGTGCGCGACGCTCACGTTGCCCGCGCCCCGCTCGCGAGAGACCTCGTACACCGCGCTGAGAATCCGCGCGCGCTGCAGATCCCCGAGCTGGGAGCGCACCAACCCGTCATACGCCTGGCGCCCCCGCGCGCCCTTGCCACGATCAGAGCCCGAAGGGCGCTTGCGCGCGGCCACCTCAAACCACTCCCCCGAGAAGACGGGTGGACCCCTGGACGCCGGTGCTTCGGGAGAGAGCATCCAGGGGCAACCCACCCGGAGAGGGCAGGACGGAGACAGGGTCTAGTGCGACCGTCCCGCGTGGGTACGACACCTTGAAAGAGAAACTCCCCCCGAGAAGGGACCCCGTCCTGCTCGCCGGAGCTCTATGCGCGCATGCGCATGCGCGAGAAGAGCGAGTCATGCCCCCACCCCCTGCGGGGTGGCGCCGCCGCACGAAGCGGCCGGCGAGAAGAGGCCTACGCCAAGATCGGCGGGACGGCCAGAGAGAGAGAGAGAGAGAGAGAGAGAGACGCGTCAGCCACGCTGACGCGTCCTATAAAGGACCCGCCACGAGCACAACGACTCTCGACTGCGCTATTCCCCAAGAAAACCACGCGAACTACATCTCCATCTCAGTTGCGACCCGGTCCCTCTCCACAGGTTCCGTCTCAAAGCGCTCGAATCGACTGACGAAGCCGACCCAAACCAGTCTTATGTTCGTTACGCCAGGACGCCCCTAGGACGCCTTGACAACGTCAACCTACACGATCCCAAAACCCTTGTCAAGTGGGGACACGAAAGTCTTTGTCTGGGCCATAGCCGCAGCCCCCAGCTTGGCTTCATAGGCTTCATCCCGGCGGTCCCTACGACTCCTCCGGCCGCTGCCAACGGCCAGGCGTCGGCCTCCGGCGATGCAACGCCGCCTCAGCGCCCGGCGCCCCGGCGCTCCTGAGCGCAGTCCGTCGGAGCTCAGCCCCGCCAAAAAAATCCCCGTCCCAAGCGCGGGCTAGTCTCGATCGCCCCACCCGGACCCCGAGGCGCAAGGAGGCGAAATGGCGGCAGACCTCAACCACGTGACGCTGAGCGGGTGCCTCACACGGGACCCAGTCCTGCAGACCCTGCCGTCCGGCAAGATGGTGTGCGACATGAAGGTGGCGTGCGCGTATCGCTCGCGCAACGAGGACAGCGGCGAATGGCGCGACTGGACAGACCGAGTGCCGGTGCGCGCGTTCGGTTATCAGGCCCGCACCGCCGCCGACCACCTGCGCAAGGGAAGGCGCGTGGCGATCGTGGGAAGGGTGAGCACCCGCAGAATCTGCGACCCGGACGATGAGCCGCGCTGGGTGGTGGAGGTGGTCGCACAGACGATCCAGTTCGGCGAGCGTCCCGCATGAGCGTGCGTGAGCACTGGGCGACGGGACCGTGCGCATGAGGCGGGCGACGTGACGGCGCGCGGGAGGCGTGCGACGTGATCAGCGTGCAGGAGGCGGGCGACGTGACGGCGCGAATGAGGCGGCGAGCGTGAGGGTCTGCGATGCGTGTGCGGCGCGAAGCGCGCTGCTGGCCGACCTGACGCCCGCGATCGAGCGCTTGCAATTGGACCGTTGGGATCTGATCGGCGTGCTCTCGCTCTCCGACGAGCAACTGATAGCCGCCGTGCGTAGGGCCAAGCCCCGGCGCCCAGACGGGGGCGGCAAGGCATGTCACACCCGCGCAGAGACGCGTAGCGGCAAAGAGCACACCAGCTCAGCGGCACTGTGTCGCCACGACCTCAACTGCCCGGCGCGCCACCGCACCGAGCAAGCCCGTGCGCGCACGCCCCGCATCGCCGCCTCGCCGGCGCAAGCCGGCCAGCGGACTCCTGGCCCGCGCTCATCGAACGGCATCGGAGTGTGCCGCCACGACCCGCGCTACCCCGAGCGCCTCGCCCAGCTCGACGGCCCGCCCGCGGCATTGCACATCGCCGCCGAGCAACCGGATCGCCTGCTCGACCTGCTGGCGAGGCCGGTGGTGGCGATCGTGGGGAGCCGCGAATCGACCTATTACGCCCGCGACACGGCGACAGCGCTCGCAGACGATCTCGCCCGCGCAGGCGTGACGGTCATCGGGGGCCTTGCCGAAGGAATCGAGTCGGCGGCGCAACAGGGCGCGCTGGGCGCAGGCGGCGGAACCATCGCGGTGATGGCGGGCGGCGCGGACGTGCCGTATCCGGTCCAGAGCGACCGGTTGCACATGCGCGTGCGCGAAAAGGGCGCCGCGGTGTCGCACCTTCCGTTCGGCTTTCGCCCAGCGGGCCGCTGGTGCTTTCTGGCCCGCAACAGGATCATCGCCGCCCTCGCGGACGCGGTGATCGTGGTGGAGGCCGGCGAAAGCGCGGGCACGCTGTTCACCGCGGAACTGGCCTGCCGCTTGGGTCGCGAGGTCGGCGTGGTCCCGGGACGCACGAGCGACCCGTGCGCCCGCGGCTCAAACGCATTGCTGCGCGACGGCGTCCAAGTGATCCTCAACGCAAAGGACGCGCTCGCGCTGATCGGGACGCGCCAAGCAGCCCGTTCGCGCTGATCGCGCCCGAGGACCCGCGACGGCCTGACCAGACTCGGCAACCGGGCGGCGCAATGTTAACTCGACTTTCGCGGTTTAGGCAGCCGCGAGTGCTGATGAGAGCTGGGGTTCTCTGATTTGTTGATGCGTGGTCATCGGGTGTGCTTGTGCATGAAACTCCTGCCGGATGAGCTCGCGGCGTAGCGCTGCGAGCATGTCGGCGTAGCTGACGGTGGCCTTCTGGCGGTACCACGGAGCCCGGCGGCGGCGCTCGATCAGGTCGGCCTGCGGGTCGCCGCAGAGCTGGTACCAGAGGATCGTGATCGTGATCGTCAGGAAACCGAACGGCACGGTGCGCTCCACGGCTCCCTTGACTCTGTTGCGGGCGTCGCCGACGCCATGGGCCTTGGCCTCTTGGTGGACGGTCTCGATCACCCAGCGCCCGTCGTAGCGTTCGATGGTCTGTACGGCGGTGGCGGTGGTGTCGGTTGATGCGATCGCGATGTCGAAGCTGTCGGTCTTTGTGCTGTTGGGGCTGCGGACGAGGATCACCTTGATCGGCCGCGTGTGAAACGGCTTGTACCACAGGCACACAAACTCGTGGATGAGGGCGGTGCGGCTCCGCCCGTCGCGTCCGGTGAGCGTGACGGGCGTGAAGGTCGCGGCTTTGGCGATCTCGGCGAGGCTCCCCATCCTCTTGCCCTTCAGCGGCGTGCGGCCGTGCTGGTGTGGCCGGCGTGCCAGGGGGAGCTCGTGGATCGCGGCGTTTGCGCGCATCCTGGTTGTCAGGCTGACGTGATCGGGCAGGCTCCGCCAGGCCCTGGAGGCGTAGGCGCCGTCCATCACCAGCTCGACCTGGCGGCCGGGGAAGCGCTTGATGACCAGGTCGATGAGCGTTCGTCCGAGCTCGGGTTGGGAGGGCCGGTCGGGGTGCTCATCGTCCTTCGGTCGGAAGAGCCGGAAGAGGACCGGCAGGCCGATCGTCCGCCCGCCGGTGCATGGCAGCGCCACGACGAGCACGACCGTAACGAAGCAGTTGCCGAAGCGGGTGCGCCTGCCCGAGCCCTCCGGTTGCGCGCCGTCGTGCAGGTAGTGCGCCCCCCACACGCGCTTTCCCGTGCGCCCGAAGAGGGTGTCGTCCACGGCCAGAGAGATCGGGCCGTCGGCTCCGATCAGCAGCGAGACCAGGAGGTCCAGCAGCCGCAGCCCGAGCTCATCCGGGCACCACCGGCGATAGGCGAAGAACGCGTGCGCGCGGCTGTGATGCCAGACGCCCGCCAGGCCCGCTGCCTGCAGCATCCCCGTGACCGTGTTCTCGCGGATGCGCGCGATGAAGCCGACCGTGAGCATGCAGAACGTCCGGTACGTGGGTGCCGTGAAGCACGGCGCAAGCAGGGACAGCAAGCCGGCGAGCGAACTGGGAACCTGAGGCATGGCGGCGACCCCCCGATGGGCAGGCCGCGGGAACGCTCACTACGCCCCGCGGCCGATGGACTTTGTCGCCCACCGGATTCGGGGTCGCCGCCAGCCCTCCTGCGGTCGCGCTCAACCCACACCAACCCCGCCGCTCAGCCAGCCAGACGCACCCGCCGCGCGCCGACCACACCAGTCATCACTACACCACGCTCAGACCTCGAAAAACCCGAAACTCGAGATGTTAAGAACAGCGCCAAAACAGCACGCTTTGTGTCCTGGCAGTGACAGGACTGTGCCAACTCTGTGACACGAGCCATTTTTCGACTCCAACGCGTCGGGACGGCCGTGTATAGCTGAGGATCAACAACCCGAAGCAAATTGACCCCCGCGCAGCGCGAACTGCCGGGGGTCGCGGCACGAAAGGAGCACCTTCCATGCACGAACAACGTACAAGCTCAAAGCTCGCGGACGAGCGAAGCGCGGACTCAGGCCCCGACCAGGAGGCGACCGAAGCGGCCATCATGGCATTGCTGCTCGCCGACGATCACGCGGGCATCTGGACGCAAGGGGAGATCGAAAGAGAGATGAGCTCCTCTCGGCTAGCCGTGAAGGACGGGATCGCCGCCCTGACAGCAGCCGGCCTGATCCACCGCCACGACGAGCTGGTCCTCCCCACCCGAGCAGCCCAGCGAATGGACGAGCTGGACCTGTAGGGAACAACCCGACCGACTGCCTGCCGTGTGCCCGTAGGCTATGCCCTTCAGGGTGCGACCCCGGTGACGCGACCGGGGTCGCACCCAGCTCCCGGACGTGGTTGCGGCGCCTCGTCGGCTCGTTGGTAGGCTGGCAGGCGAAATGCGTCAGGCTGCGGGACGGGTCGCGACTCAACGAACGCCTCGAACGAAGTCCACAGATCGAGCGCCTCGGGCGCGCGCTGATCGGCCCGGTCGGGCACAGCCTTGATGGCCAGCTGGGGTTCGAGAAGAGATTCGCCGCGAAGTGGTCTTGGCGGTGGATAAGGGGTCACTCCTTTTCTACTGACGGGATGATTGTGTAGTTCCACTCGGGGTGGAAATTGTCCCGTTCGATTTGCACGGCGGCGAGTTGCTCGTCGGTCACTTTGAGTTTGGTTGGGTACTCGTTCTCGTCTAGGCGGGCGTAGACCTTCAGGCCGGTGCTCGTGGTAGTCGAGGAGATCAGGTCGATCACGACCTGTCTGCTGACCAGGGGCTTCGCGCGCCAGTTGATCGAGATGTAGCTGAACAGGCGGTGCTCGATCTTGTTCCACTTCGAGGTGCCGGGCGGGAAGTGGCAAACGGCGATCTGAGGCCGGTCTCATCAGCGAGGGTCTGCAGCTCGGTCTTCCACATGCGGATGCGGTAGCTGTTGGAGCCGCCAGCGTCGGCGGTGATGGTCAGCGTCTTGGCGTTCGGGTAGCGGCCCTGGCCGAGGTGCTCCCACCACGCCCGGATGCTCGCGACCGAGAACTGCGCCGTGTCGCCGGAGACACCGACGCTGACGTATCCCTCGTCCTTGGCGATGTCATAGACGCCGTAGGGGACGGCCTTGCCCTGCTCCTCGTCGGGGAAGTCGTGCGTGTTGACGAGGATCGGACGGCCACTTGAGCGCAGCTCCCTGCCGGCGTTCTTGTAGTTGCCGATCAGCTCCTTCTTCTTCGTGTCCACGCTGATCACCGGCTGCTTGGCCGCAAGCGCCGCGCCAGCGACCGCGGCGATGTGCTCGAACTGCGCGTTGCGATCCGGATGATCAGAGCCCTCACGGCTCTTGCGGTTGGCCTGGAGCGTGAACCCCATCGCCTTCAGCATCCTACGAACCGTGCTCTGATGAACCGTGAACCCCTGCTCGGCAAGCCTCTCGGCCAGATGCTGGGGGGTCAGGGTCGTCCACAACAGCGGGGACATTGGATCCCCCGCAGTCACCCCGTCCAGCAACCAGAGCAGCGCCTGCTCGACGCCGGGCTCGCGCTCGGCGATCCGCTTTCGTCCACCGCCCGCGCGACGAACCCGACCCGCGGGAACTTGATCTCCCTCCCGAACCTCCGCAAGGCCCCGGCGGACTGTGGACTCCGAGATCCCCGTCGCGCGCACGACAGCCGCCATACCACCACGCCCGTGAGAGCTAGCCTCCGCCGCCGCCCATCGCCGCCGACCACGCTCATCCAACGCATCCTCGACGATCAACCACCGCTCACGGATCCCAGACTCATCGACCATCACTGCCGACATGATGGTCATAGCTACGCCCCGCCCCGCCAGAACCCTCCCCGATACCGGCAGTTATTTAGAAGTTACGCCTAAGTGAAGTCTTGACGACGGCTATCAGGAACTCTTAGGCTGCCGCAGTCGAGTCGGATAGTCCGATAGAGACAAGAAAAGCGATGAAAGGACGAACTATGGAATACGCGACCGAGAGATCGACGACCATGCGCATGCTGCTCGCCAGCTTTGCCCTCGTCATGGTGATGTTCGCGATATTTGCAGGCAATGCGAGTGCCGAAGAAGTCAAATTTGAAGGGCGCGAACTGCCCGGCAAAACTTGGACCTGCGGCCATTGCGTGCTGCAAAGTAAACTCGTCGTAGTAGCGGCATACGCATATACGACATCGAGTGTGTGTGCCGGCGCCGTCAGGTACACGGGCTCCTGGAAGCACCCTACGGGTGGTTGTGTGAAAAAGAAGATGTTCAATACAGCTTCCCAGAAATCTCGGCCTTTGCTGCGGTTGACAACCCCAATTCCGGAGCCTTCAAAAACTACGGATTTAAAGCATTTGGCTAGTTAGGTAACCGCGAGCATCGACCCCATGCCTCTAGACCCTATGGAGGGTGACGTCCGGCGCGGTTGGTAAGCATGGTCGGTCCCCCGACACGGTCGGGGGTGTTACAGCCGCGCGACTAGTCCTCGCGCGGCGCCCACAATCGCATAGGAGGAACCGACCATGACGAAGGCTATGAGCCTCGTCGGTCTGGATGTGCACGCGCGACAGACGCACGCGGCGGTGCTCGTCCCGGACACCGGCGAGCTGACCGTCAGCAAGCTGCGAATGGAACCGGTGGAGGTAGTGGGGTTCCTGGAGGGGTTGGGGTCTGGGGTGCGCGCTGTGTATGAGGCCGGTCCGACCGGGTTCGGGCTGGCCAGGACGGCCCGGGAGCGCGGGGTCGACGTGCACGTGGTGGCGCCCGGGTCGATCCCGAAGGGCTCGGGCGACCGGGTGAAGACCGACCGTCGTGACGCGATCCGTCTGGCACGGTTGCTCGCGGCCGGGGAGTTGAGCTTCGCGTTCGTGCCGAGCGTGGAGGATGAACACTTCCGTGACCTGGTGCGCGCGATCGAGGACGTCCGCGGGGATCTGATGCGCGCCCGCCACCGCCTCGGGAAGTTCCTTTTGCGGCGAGGGGAACGCTACCAGGGGCCGGGCGGGAGCTGGACGGCCAAGCATCTGGCCTGGCTGCGCGCGTTGCGCTTCGATGACGCCTGCTCGCAAGCCACTTTCCTTGACTACCTCACGTCCGTCGAGCTGCTGATGGGCCGCCGCTCCTCGTTGATCAGCGCACTGGAGCAGCAGATCCCCGACTGTAGCCACGCGCCGGTGATCGCACGGTTGCGCTGCTTCCGCGGGATCGACACGCTCACCGCCGCCGGGATGTGCGCTGAGGTCGGCGACTTCGCCCGTTTCGCCAAGCCGACTCTGCTGTCCGGGTTCCTGGGGCTCGTGCCATCCGAGCGGACCTCGGATACCAAGCGCCGGCAGGGTTCGATCACGAAGGCCGGCCCTCCCCACGCACGCCGGCTCTTGGTCGAGGCCGCCCACCACTACCGTCACCAGCCGATCATCGGGCAGACACTCGCCCGCCGACAGGCTGGAGTGGACCCCAGGGTGATCGAGATCGCCTGGCGCGCCCAGCGACGCCTGCACCAACGCTGGCAGCACCTGCACCATGAGCGACGCAAGCCCGCGGGCGTCGTCGCGATCGCGTGCGCCCGCGAGCTCGCCGCCTTCTTGTGGGAGGCAGCCACCCTTGACTGACCACACCCCGACCATCGCGCCCGGGACGCTGCCGGGGCGAGCACGAGCACCAGGAAGGCCCAGCACCGTCGCGCGAGGCTCGCGATCTGACTATGAGCAGCCAGCACACTGCCGGCAGCGCCCGTTTCTAGACGGCGAGCCGCGACGAATACCGGGTCTTGAGGTAAAGCCCTCGAATATCAGTCTGACCACGCAGTCGATGAGACTGGACCTTCCGCTCGTGCCGCCCCGACAGCGCCCCGCCAACGCCAACCACCACAACATCCGACAACGAAGCCCCTTGACAAACGACACTCCATATCAGTCATGGAAGGTACCGCAGCGCGGGCTGGAGGTGTAGGGTCGATTGCGGCGGCAGTTCGAGGAGGTGCGTGTGGCGCTGTCTTGGCGCTTGTAGTTGGCGTAGGCGGCTGCGGCACCGGTCGGAGCGAACTATCAGCCCTCACCGGTCACTCATCGGCCTTCGCCGTCCTGCGTACGGCAAGAACTGACGCGGATCTGGTGCCATCCAGGGTCGCGCGCTACCTGCTCCAGAGGGATGAACCGAGCCTTTCCCCTGTCGACATCCAGGACGCCCGCAGTGTGATCCACAACCGGGAAGTCTGGCTCGTTCCAGCGCCGGAAGGCATGCTTTGCTTGGTGCGGATGATTTACCCGCTCATACTAGGAGTGCACGGCGAACACCTACCACCAATAGCGGGCGGAAAATGCTCAAGCGGAAGGGATGCAGAGGAAGGCCATTTGATGGCAACCCTGTCCTTGGCCGTGAGGCCCGCCGAGCGGGTTCCGACGCGCGTCTATGGGATCGTCCCGGACGGCGTCCGCCGCGTCCTAGCCCGCTCGAGCCGCAACGTCGTTAGAACGGTGACGGTACAACGCAACGCCTACGAATTCATTATGGTCAACCCACGCTCCGTCTCATTTACGGCAGGGCAAGGCGGTGGGCGACAGCGCTACGTCATTTCGACCCCCTCAGTCGCCGGATCCAAGCCGTCTCCATTGGGGGGCGGTCCGGGTTAGAGATCTGGTCGATCAGCTGCCTACTTGAGCCGGACAGCTGCTCCTTGCTTGCGAGGCACAGGCTGTAGAGCACAGCCGCCACCGACGTCGCCAGGTTCAAGCTCGACACGCCAGCCCGCATCGGCAGGCGCAAGCGTGCGTCGGCACGAGCTAGCAACTCGCCGCTGAGGCCGTCTCGCTCGGTGCCGAAGGCCAGCAGCGCTCGCGGTGGGACCATGCCAGGGCGCAGCTCCTCGCCCTCGGGGTCGAGCGCAAGCACCGGGCGGTCGGTCTGCGGGATGCGCTCCAGGCGCGCTACAGGCAGCGCGAAGTGAAGCCCCGCCGACCCGCGCACGGCGACCGGGTCCCACGGGTCCTGACGGCCGGTGGTGAGCACTCCGGCCGCCTGCACCGCTGCGGCGACCCTCACCACCGCCCCAAGGTTGCCGAGGTGGCGCGGGTCCTCCAGCAGCACGATCGGCGCCTCCTCCTCGCACGCGAGCAGGGCGAGCGGATCGGTGGCGACCCGCCGCGCGATGCTCACCACGCCGGTGTGCGGCACATACGGCCCGAGCCGCTTGAACGCCTCCGCCGGCAGGACAACCGCCAAACGCTCGATGTCGGCGCTCAGCTCGGGAGCCAGGCTGTGCGCGAGTCGCGTCAGCTCTCCCGGGTCGGCGCACGCCACCAGCTCGACGTGCGCCCCGAAGCGCAGTGCGTGCTTGAGCGCGTGAAAGCCCTGGAGCACCACGAGACCGCCATCGCGGCGGGCCTCGTGGAAGCGCCGCACGATGGCGGGCGTGTCGAAGGGGGGCGCACCGGTGCTCACGCGCTGAGTTTACGTGTGCGTGTACCCCACGTTCGGACATATGCGCGCACGCGCAGCTCAGTTCTCCTGGATCTTCCACGTCGCTCGGAGGAACGACCACTCGCTCGCTGTGGTTCAATCGTCACATCCGACCCAGATGCGAACATATGTTTTCATGCTTGTTGACCTCCATCCGGCTCGAACGTCAATATGGACCCATGCACAGGCCATCCTCAATTGGAGCCGGCGTCTGCGTGCCCGGGTCGGCACCGGCGTCATGACCCGCCGCGACTGGCTGTTGCTCTTCGCCGCCTACGAGGGCGCACCTGACGGGCTCGATCCGATCCGCTTCCAGAAGGGCCTGTTCCTCTTCGCCAAGCGCACGGGCCTCCCCTCTCGCGCCAAGTACATCTTCAAACCCTACGACTACGGGCCGATGAGCACTGGGATCTACATGGATCTCGACGTCCTCGTCGAGCAAGGGCTGCTCGAGCGAGTAGAAGTGCCCGGGAAGCACTGGTCACGGTACAAGCCGAGCAAGGCGACATTTCGCGAGGGCAAGCGTCTACTGCAACAGGCGGACAAGGAGAAGAGCCTCGATGCGGCACGCGAGCTGTACCGGATAAAGCAAGAGGTGGCGAGCATCGGGTTCAGCGAACTGCTCGACCGTGTGTACCGCGAGTACCCGGAGTTCGCCGTCAACTCCATCTTTCGCCGCCCAGCCTGACCGAACGATCGCCGAGCCCCGCGATCGGACACCATGAAGCGCTGCGTTCGTCTTGGGGAGGACCTCACGAGATGACTCTCATCGTTGCCCTTCGATGCCGTGACGGCGTGATCCTCGGCTCCGACAGTCAAGCCACACGCGGCACGCGAGGCCATCGCCACGCCCGTCCAACGCAGAAGGTGTACGAGGCCCGTCCGGGGTTCCTGCTGGCGTGGGCTGGAGCGCAGGACGTCGCACAAAGCTTCGCTTTGCGCCTTGCGCGCGCGGAAGACCTTTCGTCTGCCGATGACCGCCTCCAGATCAAGGCCAGCTTGCACCAAATCCAGCGAGATGTTCGCGCCGACTCGAGCATCGAAGACAGAAGCGACCACCTTGAACTGCTCATCGCTTGGTGGTGTGGACACGAAAGCAAGCCGGTCGCGCTCCACCTCCTCAGCGGAGGGCGGGGCGAGTGGGTGGAGACGTGGGCCTTCGGAGGCATCGAGCGTGGCATCGACAACGCAAGCTTTGCCGTGGGAGCCATGCGTCATATCAATCCTGCGCGCCTATCTCTCGAGCAAGCGAAGATCGTGGGGCTGAAGGTGCTTCGCGACACGATTGCGACCAACGTGGAGGGCATCGGCGGTGCGGTGCAAATGGGCACCGTCCAAGACGGCGGCGTTCATGTCGTCAACGAGACGGAGCGCCGCGGCTTGGACGACACGACAGATCTCTGGGAGGCCCAATGCGCCGAACTGCTGACCGGAGTCGGTGAATCGCCGTCGGCCAGCGCGACATCGGATCGAGGTGTGCGCCCGCCCGACTGAGTGGCGACCATCGAGCGCGAAGGGCGACCGGTGAGCTCGTCGACGTATGAATCGAGTGATGGAAGGCGATCATCGCTACCCAATCAGCGGTCGATGTGCCACATGCCTTCCACGCTCATGCTACCGTTCGCTCGAACGAGCGACCGATCACGCGAGTCCCTTGCCCAGCCAGGGCGCCCCGCGGCGAGGTTTTCCATCGAACGCCGTTGGAGGAGCCACGATGATGTCGACCAACCCATCCCCCAGCCTCCACCCCCCCGCGTCAGCCGCAGACCGGCCGACCGAGCTCGTCGAGTGCGTGGCGGCGCTGGGCGACGGTCGCGTCACGTCGAGCGAACTGGGGGAGCAGGCGCTCGCCCGCATCGACGCCACCCAATCCACGCTCAACGCCTTCCGCGTGGTGCGCGCCGAGGCCGCCCGCGCCGAGGCGGCGCAGGCCGACCGGCGGCTCGCAGCCGGCGAGCGACTGCCGCTGCTCGGCGTGCCGGTGGCCGTCAAGGACGACGTGGACGTCGCCGACCACCCCACCTCGTTCGGCTGCGCCGGCCCCTTCCCACCCAAGTCCGAGGACTGCGAGATGGTCCGCCGCCTGCGCGAGGCGGGCGCAGTGATCGTCGGCAAGACCAACACGCCCGAGGTGGGGCTCTACCCGTTCACCGAGGGAGCCGCGTTCGGCGCCACTCGCAACCCGTGGAGCCTCGACCACACTCCCGGCGGCTCGAGCGGAGGGTCGGCGGCGGCCGTCGCCGCGGGCATCGTCCCGGCAGCCGTCGGCTCCGACGGAGCCGGCTCGGTGCGCATCCCCGCCTCGTGGTGCAACCTCGTCGGCGTCAAGCCCCAGCGCGGACGCATCTCCACCTGGCCCGACCGCGAGTCCTTCAACGGCCTCTCCTGCTTCGGCCCCCTCGCCCGCACGGTCGCGGACGCCGCGCTCATGCTCGACGTGCTCACGGGCAACCACCCCGAGGACCTCCACGCTCCGCCGCCCCCACCGGAGCCCTACAGCCAGGCCATCGCGCGGGAACCGCGCCCGCTGCGCATCGCGCTCTCGCTGCGCCACCCCTACAGCGCCGCCCCCGTACGCCTGCACCACGAGATCGACGCCGCCGTGCGGCGAATCGGAGGGGTGCTGGACGAGCTCGGCCATACCGTCACCGAGCGCCACCCGCGCTACGGCCTGATGGGGCTCGCGCTGATCGCCCGTGGCGAGTCCGGCGTGCACGAATGGGTCCAGGGAGTGCCCGACCGCTCGCTGCTGGACGGGCGCACCCGCTCCACGGCGCGCCTCGGCGGCATCCTCTCCAAGACCGTGCTCCCCTACGCCCGGCGCCTTGAGACCCGCTTCCAGCGCCGGATCGGCTCGATCTTCCGCCACCACGACGTCCTCATAGCCCCCACAAGCGCCACTCCGCCGCTGCCCGTCGGCAGGACCGACGGCCTGAGCAGCCGGGCCACCCAGCAGGTCATCGCCGGCGCCTGCCCATACGCGTGGCCGTGGAACGTGCTCGGCTGGCCCGGCGTGAGCGTGCCCGCCGGCCTCACCGGCGAGGGCCTGCCCATCGGCGTTCAGCTGCTCGGACCCGCCAACAGCGAGCCGCTGCTGCTGGCGCTCGCGGCCCAACTGGAGCGAGCCGAGCGTTGGCACGAGCGCGTGGCGCCGCATGCCGTTGGCACCCCGGCGCCTCGATGACCGCCACGGCTGTACACGCCGGCGCCGAGGCGCCGGACGAGCGGGGGGCGGCAGCGCCGGATGAGCGGGGGGCGGCTATTGCGAAAAGGGGGGACTCGCGCGCGCGCGCGAGTCATGCCCATGCGAACAACCCACACACCCCGGCGAGCGGCCACGACACGGTGGGGGCGCGCGAGCGCATGCTTCGCGCCACGCTCGAGCTGATCGCCTCCGGCGGCGTCGCCGCCGTCACCAACCGCCGCGTCGCCGCCACAGCCCGGGTGTCGCTCGGCTCGCTCACCTACCACTTCGCAAGCCAAGCGCAGTTGCTGCGCGAGAGCCTGCTCCTGTACGTGGAGGAGGAGACCGCCCGGCGCGAGCGGATCGCCCGCGAGCTGGCAACCGAGAAACCCGGCGTCGACCGGGTGGCCGACGCAATCGAAGGTCTCGTCGCCACCCCTTCCGAGATCCCCCGTCAGCTGGCTGAACTGGAGCTGCACCTGCACGCCGCCCGCGACCCCGAGCTGCGCGAGGCGTCCCGGCGCTGCTTTCAAGCTCACGAGCAGATCGCGGCCGCCGCGCTCACAGCGCTCGGGATTCCCGACGGCCATCGTCACGCGCCCACCGTCGTGGCGCTCATGACCGGGCTCGCCGTGCGCCGGCTCGCCGCGGGCGGGCACGACCCGCAGGGAACCTCCGAGGCGCTGCTCGCGCTCGTGCGCGGGCTGGAAGGCTGAGAGTCGCTTACTCGAACGCGCGTCTCGTGATGCGACCCCACGCCGTGTCAAGGCCCTACGGAGGCATACGCCGGGGGCGCCGTCAGCGCCCCAGCGTGCGCGTGACCTCACGCGCACGTCCGCGCAGGCCGCCGACCAGCTCACGGACCTCGGAGAGTCCCGCGCGCAACTCCGCGTCGCCGACCTCGACCGGCAGCATCGAGTCCTGCAGCTCGACGAGCGCTCCGTCCGCCCTGCCGGCGGCCTCGACCGCGGCCTCGATGAGGCCCTTCGTGCCGCTGGATGGAGCGACTTGAGACGGCGAGTGGAAGGTGCGGCCCGGCATTTCACAGCGCGTCGCAAAGCCGGCGTAGGTGCGCTTCGCGCGACCGTAGGCGGCCTGGAGCGGCCGGAAGAGCTCCTCTTCGAGCCGATCGGCGGCGTTCTCGTCCAGATGCTCGTACGCCTCGCTCAGCAGCGCCAGCGCCACAGCGATCTCGTCCGCCGCCGCGGCAAGCGCGTCGAGCACCTGCTGTCTGCCCTCGGCGGTGGTGTAGGTCATGGTTTGATGGAAAAGCTCAATGCCGTACGTACGCCCCCAACGGAGCTCTCGTCAAAGGCTACTACGACCTTGAGCCACCGACTGGGGCCTGCATCCCGCAGGTAGAACCAGTCCTGGCCGGCGCGCGGCCGTTCGACCAGGTCGGTCGGCGCCTCGAGCGCCTCCAGCGAGTGGTTTACATCTGACAGGCGAACGCGGCGCGGGCAGCTTGCAGCTTCTTCTCGGCGGCTCCGCTCGCCTTCCTCGCAGCGGTCTCGCCCCCGCGAAGTTTGTCGCTTTCGGCCTTCTGCTTCGCGAGACTGTGCAGCTCAACGACGATCGACTCCACCTGCTGTGGCGTCAGCTCAATCAGGCCGGTGGAGCCCGTGTAGAGGCGCTCGATCTGGTCGTGCCCGAAGCCGGCCCGCAAGTGGTCGGCGAGGTAGCGGGGGTATACCTTCTTCCGGTCTACGCGTACGATGGTAATGTGGCCGTCGGCGACTGCGGGCTCCGTAGAGTTGTACACAGCCACCTTCCCGAGCGTGCCCGTACCAGTCGATGCGATGAGGATGTCGAAGCGCTCCACTCGGCAAGTATCGGGAAGCTTGTAGTACTCGTCCTTCTCCACGAAGTCGGTTTCCGACGTCACGTCGTTCGTCTCCCCAAAGTTCGAGATTGAGGACCCTGCCTTCAAGACACGGGCGTAGCCGTCATTCGAATCGACGTACATGTCTGCTGGCGGACTCTTGCCGCGGAGCGTGGTGATCAGGTTCAGATCCTTCAGCGTCTCGACCCCCCGCTTCTGAGCGTCCGCCAAACGCTTGCGGATCCCCGGCTCCCAGTACTTGAGGTCGAAGCGGCAGGTTCCATCGGCCGCGATCTCCCGCGAATCCACGATGAACGCGGACCAGTTGTACCCACTCCGTGCACGGGGGCTGGCTACGCGCATCCACGTCTCCACCTCGGTCTTGAGCTTGGAGCACTCGAAGCCCCGGAGGCTCGCGCCAGTGCCATCGTATCCGAGCGATTCGACGTCGATGAAGCGGACAGGATACTTGTCTGCGAGATCCGGATCGGAGCGCACACGACCCTCCAAGAGGAGCACCGCGGCACGGACGTTGATCTTGTTGGGACGGAACGTATCGGCCGGTAGACGCACGACGGCACGCAGGTACGTGTGCTCGAGGATCGCCCGCCGGACATGTGCAGCACTCTCGGTGTTCAGGACCCCTTCATTGATGACCGAACAGATCAGACCCTCAGGCTTGATCTCGCTCATCATGCGTTGGAGGAACAGCAGCTGTCCCTTGCTCGTGCCGATGTCGTACGCGTCGAGATCGTCGGCCGCGAGTGAGTCCGACTCCGACGTGCCGAACGGTGGGTTGGTCAGGATCAGATCGATTCCGCCGGGGGGCGACCAGACCTGCGCGCCGCGGGTCAGCGTATCCTCAGCGTTGATATTCGTGTGACCGTCGCCGGCGACGATCATGTTCATCTTCGCGGCCGACGCGACACCCTCGTTGGCGTCGGCCCCATAGAAGACGTCGTGCTTCAGCCTTTCCAGGAGGGTGTCGCGAGTTGACGCGGTGATGGTGCGCGCTACGAAGTCTGACTCGACCTTGGCGATCCCCTCGCGGAGCGCATAGACCAGGAAGCCACCCGTTCCGCACGCGGGGTCGACCACGCGGATGTCAACCCCGGCCTTGAGCGAGGCAACCACTCGTTCACGACCGACGAGCGAGATCATGAAATCGACGAGAGGGCGCGGCGTGAAGTACTGGCCCAGCTTCTTGCCCTTCAACGTCGCGCGGACGAAGTACTCGAACGCGGCGCCCTTGACGTCGGCCTCGCTGTCGAAGAACGAAACCTCGGAGAGCGCGCGGACGATCTTCAGGTAGGTAGGAGCCTGGTTGAGCTTCAGAGGTTCGGCTAGTACATCTCCGTACTGCTTGCGAGCCTCGACAAGCATGCTTTGGACCGCCGACTTCACCTGGTCAGCCTTCTTGTCGTCGTATTCGGCCAGCTCCCAGAATCGATAGCTATAGGGCAACGTCGTGCCCTCGGCGTCCGCCTTCTCCTCCAAGAGCTTGAGGAACAGGATCTTTGAGAAGTCAGCGAATGCGTCGTCCTCCCGCTTCTCGATGTTGCGGATCCAAGTGTGACACTTAGCAAAGACCCGGTTGAGCTGACGGAGCGGCAGCCCCGGCTTGAACGGCAAGCTCGTGTCACCGCCAAGTGGCACGTCTTGCGCCTCCGGGTTCTTGCGCAGGAACGCGACGGCCTTCGTGAGCTGTGCCTTGGTCGGTATGCGACCAACGAGGCTGCCATCCCAGCGGATCGGATCGCCGGTCTTGGTGTTGAGCGCTCGAACGTCCCGGCCGTTGGTTACGACCACGAACGGCACCTTCTTGCCCCGGCCGTAGTCGAGGGCTTGCTTCTGGTCCTTCTTCGTGAGCAAGCTGGAGATGCGCTTCGCCTCGACCAGGAACAACGGGTTTGGCTGACCGCAAGTCACAAGGATGTCGATGAAGCCCTTGTCGTAGCGATCTGTGTAGGTCGCGCCCGCCTCGAACGCAAAGTCTTTGATCTCGTCGTACCCGCGCCGACGGAGGTACGGGAGGATGCGCTTGATGACCGTCTCGGTCTCGGAGGGCGGCGCCATGCTACGGCAGGTTAGGAACAGCTGCGGACAATGCCCCCATACCGCCGCCGCCGCGACCGTCGCCGAGTGCGCCGGGCCACCCGTTCGCCGTTAAGCGCAGCTCTTCAAATGGAGACGGTGGGAATCGAACCCACGTCCGCGGTCGCGTGTGAATGGCTTCTACGAGCGTAGCCGGCGCTCTGATCTCGTCTCCCGCTAGCCTCGCCGGCCGGGTTGCGGGGGACCAGCCTCCTTAGATGTTCCCGGCTCGGCGGAGGCGGATCTCACCGGGTGAGCCTGCTTTCTGATCCCGAGGCTCCCCGCCGCAGGCGAGCGGGGCTCGAGACCTCACGTCTGACTATTGATCAGACAGCGAGGGCGTACTCGTGAGAGTCCGCACTTATGGTTTTCCCGGGTGTTTTACGAGGCCGCCCGGGACCTCGGCTCGCGACCATCCACACGAGCCGACCGCGTCGAAGCCTGTCGTCCCCGTGGATGTTCTGCATGTCCAGTGTAGCCGGACTTTAAAGAAATCGACGCGGTCCCAAGCCGCTTTGAGGAACCTGCCGCCGGTCGGCCCGAGGGCCTTCCGGTGGCTGGTGGCGCGGCCTTACACCTCAGTGGCCTCGCTCTTCGCGGCTCGGTTCCGCGTCTGGATCCAACGTACGCCTCTTTCGGTCCCCCGTCAAGAGCAGTCGCGTAGTTCTTCCCGCACGTTCCGAGAAAAGCCGAACCGCGACCAGCCGAAAGCGTCCGGTGGCCCCCACTGAAGCGTCCGGTGGGCCCCACTGAAGCGTCCGGTGGGCCCCACTGAAGCGTCCGGTGGCCCCCACCGGGCCCGACCCAGGGCCCCTCTGGCCGACCTGGGCCGCAACCCACGAAGAAGAGTCATTAGGAGCCGCTTATGGGTGCTGCCACAATGGACGTATGGACGGCGATCTGCCCGTTGTGAGCGACAACCCGTTCGGCAGCCCGGCAGGCCCCCCGGTTGCGGCGCCGAGCCCACCTGTCGCGGGCGGGAACCCCGGGGAAGCCTCGTTCGGCAGACCCTCCCGAACGGGCAGACGGCGGGCGGGCGGAGCGCTCGCCGGCGCCGGCGCGCTGGCGGCGAAGTTCGGCGCCTATCTGAAGACCGGTGCTCTGCTGCTCCCGAAGCTGAAGCTGCTCACCACCGCGGGCACCGCGCTCGTGTCGATCGCCGCCTACAGCCTGCTGTGGGGCTGGCCGTTCGCGGCGGGCTTCGTGGCGCTGCTGTTCGTGCACGAGATGGGCCACGTCATCCAGCTGCGACGCGAGGGCATCAAAGCGAGCACGCCCATGTTCATCCCGTTCCTGGGCGCCGCGATCTTCTCGCGCTCGCTCGGCGACAACGCGCTCGCCGAGGCTCGAGTGGGCCTGGCGGGACCCGTGCTCGGCACTCTCGGCGCGGTGGGGGTGGCGGTCGCGGGGGCGCTCACCGGCAGCGACCTGCTGCTCGCGCTCGCCTACATCGCATTCTTCCTCAACCTCATCAACCTGATCCCGGTGGTGCCGTTCGACGGCGGCCGCGCGATGGCGGCCGTCGCCCCCTCGATGTGGTTCCTGGGGATCGGCGGGCTGGTGGCGATGATCGTGCTGCTGGGCAACCCGTTCCTGCTCATCTTCATCCTGCTCGCATTGCGCGAGATGCCGCGCCGCTGGCGCCAGCTGCGCTCGCGCACGATCGAGCAGGCGGCCTACTATCGCGTGCCCCGCCGCAGCCGGATCGCGATCGGGCTGCTCTACATCGGGCTGATAGCGGTGCTCGCGTTCGGGATGTCCCAGACCCACATCCTGGTGAGCGCCGGGCACAGCTTCCGCTCCATCTGAGTGCCGGGGGCGCTAACGACGAGCTTCGCGGATGCCCCGTTCCATGTCGCGCTTGGACTCCCGCTCCTTGATCGACTGGCGCTTGTCGTACAGGTCCTTGCCGCGGGCCAGCGCGATCTCGACCTTGGCGTGGGGGCCCTTGAAGTAGATGCGCGTCGGCACGAGCGTGAGCCCGCGCTCTGAGACGAGCCCAGCGAGGCGCTCGAGCTCCGAGCGGTGCAGGAGCAGCTTGCGCGGGCGCTCGGGGTCGTGGTTCTCGCGCGAGGCGGGCAGGTAGGGCGGGATGTGAACGGAGTGCAGCCACAGCTCGCCGTCGCGGATCGCCGCGTAGCCGTCCTTGAGCTGGGCGCCGGAGGCGCGCAGCGCCTTGACCTCGGTGCCCGCCAGCGCTACCCCGCACTCGATCCGCTCGATCAGCTCGTAGCGGTAGGAGGCGTAGCGGTTGCTCGCCACGTCGCCCGCGCCGATCTTGCGCCTCTTGGCCTTCGTCTTGGTCATCCAGCGAGCCTAGCTGGACGACCAAGACGGCGCGGGGCGCCGTCAGAGACGAAGGGGGATGACTCGCTAACCGGCCGGCGCGAGATCGACGCGGCCCGCGGAGACGTCCACGCGCACCACACGCACGTCGATCGGATCGCCGAGCCGCAATGTGGCGCCGGAGCGCTCGCCGCGCAGGATCGTGCTCTGCTCGTTGAGGGTCCACCAGTCGCGCTCCTCCTCGCCGGCGCCGCCTACCTGCTTGCCTGCGCCCTTCAGGGTGTGCCCTTCAGGATGCCCCCCGCGATCGGGGGTACCTGTGAGGGTGAGCAGCCGCACCGGCAGCATCCCCTCGTAGACCGGACGCACAGCGGATCCCTCCAGTGGTATATCCGAGCCCACTCTTATACTTCTCTCACTAGCGTTCTTCGCGCGCGCGCGCGAGTCACCCCCAAAAGAGCCACCCACGCCAGACCCGCCTCCAAACGCGACAAAAGCCCCGGCGCCGATCAGCCCCGTGACCTCCCCCCGGAACACCTGCTCGTAGCCGCCCTCCAACAGCACCTCCTCGAGCAGGAAGCACGCCGCCACGTCGTCGGCCTTGTGCTCGATCCTGGCGGCGTCGCGCTCGCGCTCGGAGGTCCATTCGCCGAGCTCCACGAGCTTGCGCCTGCCGGTGGCGCGCACGTCGGCGCCGATCGACGCCAGCAGGGCGCGGTGGCAGACGATGTCGGGGTAGCGCCGGATCGGCGAGGTGAAGTGGCAGTAGCACTGCGAGCGCAAGCCCGCGTGACCAAGGTTCTTCGGCGAGTAGAAGGCCTGCTTGAGCGAGCGCAGCACGAGCGAGCTGAGCGCGATGCGGCCGTGGCCGGCGCGGCGCACGTGCGCGTCGACGCGCCTCGAGATCTCCCCCACCAGCTCCGCCGCCTGCGTGGAGAACATCGGGTCGGGCAGCGGCGGCGTGGGCACTCCGAGCGAGGCGAGCTGCGCGACGAGCGTGCGGATGCGCTCGGGGTCGGGGCGCTCGTGGACGCGGTAGAGGCAGGGGACCGACGCCTGCGTGAGATGACGAGCGACCGCTTCGTTGGCGGCGATCATCAGGTGCTCGATCAGGCGGTGGGACTCCGTTTGCGGGCGCGGGCGAATCTCATCGACGTTGCCGTGCTCGTCGAACGAGAACTCGGGCTCCTCGGAGTCGATCACGAGCGCGCCGGAGCGCTCGCGCGCCTGCTGCAGCGCCGCGGCGGCCTCGCGCGCGGCGGCGAGCGGCGCGCCCCACGGTTCCGGCGCGGCGTGCGCTCCCGCGAAGATGCGGTCCACCTGCTCGTAGTCAAGGCGCATGTCCGAGCGGATGATCGAACGGTGGAAGCTCGCGGAGGCGACCTCGGCGCCGCGCAGCACGAGCTCGACCGTGACCGCCAGGCGTTCGGCTCCCGGCACGAGCGAGCAGGCGTCGCTCGAGAGCGCGTGGGGAAGCATCGGCTCGACCGCGCCCGGCACGTACACGCTCGTGGCGCGGCGGCGCGCCTCCACGTCCAGCGGCGAGTCAGGCGGCACATGCGCCGCGACGTCGGCGATGTGCACCCACACGCGCACCGCGGGGTGGGTGGGATCCGATCCGAGGCGTTCGGCGGAGATCGCGTCGTCGAAGTCGCGCGCCGTGGCGGGATCGACCGTGAACGTCGGCAGCTCGCGCAGGTCGCGGCGCTGCTCTCTCTCAGCCTCGTCCCATACGCGCGAGGCGGCCATGCGCGCTTCGCGTTCGACGGCGGGCTCGAACTTGCGCGCGAGCCCAGCCTCGAGCATCAGCCGCTCGATCGCGTCGCGCGCGGTTTCGGTGCGCTTCTCGGGTGGCCACACGACGCGCGTGTCGCGGCGTGAGCGGCTCACTTGACCTTCGCCGCGAGCGTGCGGAGCGCGACCTGCAGGCCGTGTTCGCTGTCGATGCCGTGCGGGACGAGCACTTCGGGCGTGACGCCCGCTCCCTCCTTGACGCCGGAGCCGCCGAGGTTGCGCCCGTTGGGCGTGTAGTACTCGCCAACGGTGATCTTGATCGCGCCGCCGCCCGAGAGCGGCTCGAGCTCCTGGAAGACGCCCTTGCCGTAGGTGTGCGTGCCCACGACGCTCGCGCGGTGGTGATCCTGCAGCGCGGCTGTGACGATCTCCGACGCGGAGGCGGTGTCGTGGTCGACGAGCACCACCACCGGGATGCGCGTTGGGATCGCGCCGCCGGCCGCCGTGAGCACCACCGTCGGCTGGGTGCGTCCGCGCGTCGTGACGATCGTGCCGGAGGGCACGAAGACGCTCGCCACCAGACGCGCCTCGCTGACGAGCCCGCCGCCGTCGGCGCGCAGATCGAGGACGAGGCCGCGGGCGCCTGCTTTGAGCAGCCCCTGCACCGCGTCGTAGAGCTCCGCATGGGAGCCTTCGCTGAAGGTCGCGAGGTACACCCAGCCGAGCTTTACGCCGTGCAGCGTGCGCATCGCCGAGGCCACGACCGGCTCTGAGATCGTGGCGCGCGTGACCGTCACGGTGCGCCGCCGCCCCGACTTCGGCGTGAGCGTGAGTCGCACGCCGGTGCCGGGCGGGCCCTTGATGAGCGCCGTGGAGGTAACGGACGGGACGCCGCGCAACGAGCGCCCGTTGACCGCCACGATCGTGTCGCCCGCCTTCAGGCCGGCGCGCTGGGCGGGCGAGGCGTCGAACACGCGCACCACTTCGAGACCGGCGGGCTTCGGATCGACCGCCACCCCGATCCCGGCGAAGCTCGCGGGCTGGTCGAAGCCCTTGAATTCCTTCGGCGTGAGGTAGGTCGAGTAGGGGTCGTGGAGGCTCGAGATCATGCCCGCGATCGAGGAGCTCGCGAGGCTGGACTTCGAGATGGGGCGGTAGTAGTCGCTCGCCACTTTCTCGATCGCTTCGTCGACGACCTCCGTGTCGTGGTTGGCGACGAACGCGTTTCGCGCGAACCCGGGCAGCTCGCTCGGATGCCCGCCGAGCCACACGCCGAGCACGAGCAGCACGGGCAGCAACAGCGCGAGGACCGCTGCCAGGGACGGTCGTTTGGGGGACGGCATACCCGCAGCCTATGCGTTTGCCAGAGCCCCTGAGACGGTCATGGACCAAGCGGAGCCAGGACGTACCCCGTTCGGGGCACAAGGCAGTTTCGCGAAGTGTGCTTTGCACACGAACGGGCGGGGACAACGTCTCGCGCCGCGTCCATGGCCGTCTCAGACGCGCAGGAAGCGGCGCAGGGAAATACCTGAGCCGGCGGCGGAGACCGCGATGGCGCAGGCCATCAGCACGACGATGAGCAGCCGGAAGTCGATCATCGCGGGCTGGGAGATCAGCTTGACGGTGGAAGCGAGCGGGTCGATCAGCGTGATCTTGGCGATCGCGAGCAGGGCGATCGCGCAGACCCCGCCGAGCGCCCCGAGGAACAGTCCCTCGATCACGAACGGCCAGCGGATGAACCAGTCGGTGGCGCCGACGAGCTTCATCACCTCGACCTCGCGGCGGCGTGAGAAGAGCGACAGGCGGATGGTGTTTGAGACGAGCAGCATCGAGGAGAACACAAGCAGCGCGGCGAGCAGCGCCATCGTGATCTTCACGATGCGCGTGGCCGATAGGATCTTGTCGGTCTGCGCCTGGCGGTTCTGCACGGCGGCGATCGCGGAGTCGGTGACCAGGCGCACGCCGGCCGGGCTTGCCTGGTCGAGCTCGGCGCGCAGCGCGTCCGCCTGGTCGGGGTTCTGAGGCGTGACGCGCAGGATGTCGGGCAGCGGGTTGTAGCCGATCAGCTGGAAGGCCTGGGGGTTGAGCTTGCGCTCCTGTTCGTAGCCGGCCTGCTTGGAGACGAGTTCGACGTGGCCGGCGTAGCGGGCGTGCTGAACCTCGCTGCGCACGCGCGCGGTTTCGGCGGGGGTCGCCGTCGTGTTGAGATCGACGTCGACGACGACGCGCCCGCGGATCGAGTTGGCCGCCCCGTTGGTCGCTTGGACCACCGGGATGAACACGCCCAGTACGAGAGTCGTTACCAAAACACACGACAGCGCCGCGAACGACGGCGCCGGATTGCGCCGCATCGAGCGGATTGCCTCCTTCAGGAAGAACCCCAGTTTCACAACAGCTCCGATGGAGTCGTGGACCGAGCAGTCCAAGGACGCAGGCCGCGTGGCGTGCTACGCACGCGTGCTGGCCGATCGGAGATCCCTTCGATCTCCGATCGGTAGGACGCCGGAATGCGAAGCGTCCACGGCTTCATCGGATTTCGCGCTTCAGGCGCTCGGCCAGGTCGCCCGTGGTCTCATCCTGTGCGTACAGCCCCGTGGCCTCGTCGCGGATGATGCGCCCGCGCCGCAGCTCGATCACGCGACGGCGCATCTTGTCGACCAGCTCGTTGTCGTGGGTGGCGACGATCACGGTGGTGCCGGCGCGGTTGATGCGGTAGAGCAGCTGCATGATCCCGATCGAGGTGTCGGGGTCGAGGTTGCCGGTGGGCTCGTCGGCGAGCAGCAGCGGCGGGTGCGAGGCGAACGCGCGCGCGACCGCCACGCGCTGCTGCTCTCCGCCGGAGAGCTGGTGGGGGTAGTTGTGGAGCTTGGTGGAGAGGCCCGTGAGGCGCAGGACGTCGGGCAGCGATGCGCGGATCTGCTTGCGCGAGGCGCCCGTGACCTGCAGGGCGTAGGCGATGTTGTCGTACACGGTGCGGGTGGGGAGCAGCTTGAAGTCCTGGAAGACCACGCCGACGTTGCGCCGGTAGTAGGGCACACGCTTGCGCTCGATCTGGGCCAGGTCGCGCCCGGCGACGCGGATGACGCCCTCGGTGGGGTCGAGCTCCTTGATGAGCAGCCGCATGATCGTGGACTTGCCCGAGCCGGTGGAGCCGACGAGGAACACGAACTCCTGGCGGTCGATCGCGAACGTGGCGCGCTCCAGTCCGACGTCGCCGCTGTCGTAGCGCTTGGTGACGCCGCGGAACTCGACGACGGTGTTCGCGTTGGGCGTGTTGGCGGGGCGCGGCGGCGCCGCCACGGGATGCGCGGGAACGCCGCGGCGGGCGCGCGCGGGGAGCGCCCTGCGGCGCGGCGCCTCGCGGCGCGGGATCTCGCTGTTGGGTACGGGCATGGCGGCGCACAGTAGCGAGGCGCCACGCCTCGCATCGCATATTTCCCTGCATGCAAGGTACTTTGCATGCAGGATGAGGTGGATTGGGGTTGCCTGCATGCAATGGGATTTGCAGCAGACGGAGGCCCGTGCGCGCGCAGGCGCGGGCGCACGCACGCGCGAGGCGCCCCGGATCGGATGCGCCTATCCCCTATCGTGACCGCCCGATGGCCCATATCTCGAGCACCACCGTGGCGGCGAACGGGTTGCCCGTGTACAGCATCGGGCTGCCGGGCACGCGCGCGCTGACCGCGCTCGTGGCGTTCGACGCGGGCGCGCGCACCGAGCGGACGCAGGAGAACGGCATGGCGCACTTTCTCGAGCACCTCGTGTTCAAGGGCGGCGAGAAGTACCCCACGTACAAGGACGTCAACGAGACCGCCGAGCGGTTGGGGGGCGTGCTGAACGCGTACACGAGCCACGACCTCGTGGCGTTCCACATCACCGTGCGCGCGGAGTCGGCGGGGCAGGCGATCGACCTGCTGAGCGACTTCGTGGGCAGGCCGAAACTCGACGCGCAGGAGCTCGATCGCGAGCGGGGCGTGGTGATCCAGGAGATCAACCGCGCGTACGACCAGCCCTCGACCGTGGCGGAGTACCTGATCGACAAGGCCGCCTTCGGCGATCATCCGCTCGGGCGCACGGTGCTCGGCCCGGAGGAGAACCTGCGCGGCTTCACGCGCGAGGCGATCGTGAGCTTTCGCGAGCGCCGTTGGGCCGGGGAGCGAGGAGGGGCGTTTTTGGTGGGGAACATTGAGTTCGTTCCCGGGCAGGACCAGCTGGCTGAGCTGTTCGCCCGCTTCCCGGCGCTGCCCGCTCCCGCACCGTATGTCGCGGCCCCGAAGTTCGCCCCCGAGACGATGGTGGAGCAGCGCGACACCAACCAATCGCACCTGCGCATGATCTACCGGCCCGCCATCGACGTCGCGTCCGTGCGCGAACGCGCGGCGCTGTCGATCTACTCGACGCTGCTCGGCGGCTCGATGGGCTCGCGGCTGTTCGAGGAGATCCGCGAGAAGCGCGGGCTGTGCTACTCGGTGTACGCGATCGCGCACGCCTACGCGGACGTGCCGATATTGCAGCTCGGCTCGGGGCTTGACTCGGAAAAGTGCATCGAGGCGTACTCGCGCATGAGGGAGATCGTGGACGAGCTGCGCAAGGACGGCCCCACCGAGGAGGAGGTGCACCGCGCCCGCGCGTACGCCGCCGGGAGGCTGGTGCTCGCCTTCGAGAACACGAACGCGGTGGCGCGCTACGGCGCGAGCCAGAAGATTGTGTACGGCGAGGACATCGACCCCGACGCCGCCATCGCGGCGCTCGACGCCGTCACGTTCGACGAGGTGCGCGAGGTGGCCTCGAACGTCGCCGACCACCTCGCGGTGGCCTGCGTGGGACCCCACGAGCAGGGGGACTTTTGATGGGAGACAAGACCGCAAGCTTCCGTAGCGGGCCCCCGTCGCCGGTCGCCAGGCCCGTTGGTCGAGCCCGAGCCAGGAAGGCACGGCGCTCCGGCTGAGCGATCAAGTCAGCCGATCGCGACCATGCGGTCGATCGGCACCCGCGCCCGCTCGGCGATCTCGGGCGGTACGCGCACCTCGAACTTGAAGTCGCGCAGGGCGTCGCGCAGCTTCTCCAGCGTGATCATCTTCATGAAGACGCACGACGCCTCGGGGTTGGCGGGGATGAACTTCACGTCGGGAGCGGCCATTTCGAGCGGGTAGAGCATGCCGACCTCGGTCGCGACTACCGCCTCGCGATGGTCGGGGTGCTCGACCGTCTGCCGCTCGGCCTCGCCGGCGTAGCGCAGCATGCCGCCCGTGGAGAGCATGTGGACGCCCTCTGAGGCGATGTCGCCGGCCGCGACGTACTCCATCACGCTGGTCGTGCAGCCACACTCCGGGTGGATCAGGAAGTCCGCGCCGGGGTGCGCCGCGCGCGTGGCGTCGATGTCCGACGGACGGATGCCGGCGTGGACGTGGCACTCGCCGTCCCATACGTGCATCGGACGGCCGAGCTCCTTCTCGACGTACGCGCCGAGCCACATGTCGGGTCCGAACAGGATCTCCGTGTCCTCGCCGTGCGTGTCGTGAATGTGGCGCACCACATCCACCGCGTTGGCGGACGTGCAGCAGTAGTCGGTCAGCGCCTTGACCTCGGCGGTGGTGTTTACGTACATGACGACCACGCCCTCGGGATACGTGGCCTTCCACTCGTGCAGCTGCTCCGCGTCGATCGACGCCGCCAGCGAGCAGCCCGCGTCGAGATCGGGGATCAGGACGGTCTTCTCCGGACACAGGATCGAGGCGGTCTCGGCCATGAAGTGCACCCCGCAGAACACGATCACATCGGCGTCGGACTCGCCCGCCTTGCGCGAGAGCCCGAGCGAGTCGCCGACATAGTCGGCGATGTCCTGGATCTCGGGCACCTGGTAGTTGTGCGCGAGGATCGTCGCTTTGCGCTGCTGGGCGAGCACCCTGATTTCCGCGTGCAGCTCGGCGATCTGGGCCGGCGTCAGCTCCAGGAGCGGCTCTTGCGTAGGGATCATCGGCAGCGTCTTCATCAAGTCCAGTCTATCCCGACCCCCGACCCCGTCCGCCTCGCATATCCTGGCCCGGTGAGTCTCACTGTCTCCAAAGATGGGCTGCTCGCGCTCGTGCGACGGGCACTCGAGGAGGACGTCGGGGACGGGGACGTCACGACCGAGGCGACCGTCGCGGCCGACGCGCGCGCGCAGGCGCTGATCGTGCAGAAGGCGCCCGGGACGATCTACGGGCTCGACGCCGCCGAGGGCGCCTTCGCGCTGCTCGACCCGCACGCCCGCTTCGAGCGCCTCGCGCGGGAGGGGAGCTGGCGCGAGGAAGGCGGGCCGGTGCTGTCGATCGAAGGCTCGGCGCGCGCGCTGCTCACCGCCGAGCGCACCGCGCTGAACTTCCTCGCCCACCTCTCGGGCGTCGCGACGATGGCGGCGCGCGCCGCCCGGGCCGTGGAGGGAACCGGGACGAGGGTGCTCGACACCCGCAAGACCACCCCCGGTTTGCGCGCCCTGGAGAAGACGGCGGTGGCCGCCGGCGGCGCCTCCAACCACCGCATCGGCCTGTATGACGCGATCCTCATCAAGGAGAACCACATCGCCGCCGCCGGCGGGATCGCCCAGGCGGTGGAGCGTGCGCGCGAGGCAGCTCCCGAGCTTGCGGGCACGCTGGAGGTCGAGGTGCGCGATCGGGAGGAGATCGAGCAGGCGCTCGCCGCCGGGGCCCGACGCCTGCTGCTCGACAACATGAGCGTGCAGGAGCTGCGAGCCGCCGTCGCCCTGGTCGCCGGCCGCGCGGAGCTCGAGGCCAGCGGCAACGTGACGCTCGAGAGCATCGGCGAGCGCGCGCTCACCGGCGTGGACTTCATCTCGATGGGAGCCCTCACCCACTCCGCCCCCGCGCTGGACCTGTCGCTGATCCTCCAAGCGCTGCCGTAGCCGCACATGGCGCAAAGAAGAGGCGTAGCGGTGTCCCGGTATGCCGGCTGCGTCGGATGAGGAGATGCGATGACCTCGATTTCCGCTCTCCGTCGATCTACGCGTGCCTCTGTCAGTAGGGAGTATGTGTATGCTATGAGCATGCTCAGCGAGAGGCTGCAGATACTCGTCAGTCCTCAACAGAAGCGCCACCTCGAGGCCGAGGCGCAGACGCGCGGCGAGTCGGTCGGCGAGCTTGTGCGCGAGGCGATCGACGCCCACTACGGAGAAACCACCCGAGAGGAACGCATGGCGGCGGTGGAGCGGATGCGCGCAGCACCGAAGATCCGTTTCTTCACTCCAGAGGAACTGACCAGGATCCACGAGGAGGAGATCGAGGAAGAGTACCCCGAGTTCTTCCCCCCACGCGAGACGTTGTGATGTTCTTCGTCGACACAAACATCGTGATCTACGCTCGATCCTCATCCCAATACAGCGACCCGTGCGTAACGATCCTCGAGGCGATCGCCGGCGGCGAAGCCCGCGGCTGCACGTCAACGGCCGCGCTTGAGGAGGCTTGGCATTTCGAGCTCTCCGAGCGCGCACCGGCAATCGCCGGGATGACGGCAGATGCGTATGCCCTCTTCAAACCGCTTCTATCGGTGACCGACGACGTCTTCCGTAATGCCCTGGCCCTCTCCAATACTCGCATCGGCGCCAACGACCGCGTCCACGTCGCGACCTGTCTGGCCAACGGCATAGACACGATCCTCTCCGCCGACCGAGCGTTCGATTCGGTCGAGCAGCTACGTCGCATCGACCCGCTCGACGCGCCGGCGGTCGCTGAGCTGCTCGGGCGCGAGCCGGACTCCGTTCAGTCCTAACCCGCGTGTCTACCGCGCTTGCGTAGACGCCGACTTGAGCAGGTACGCCCGCACGAACCCGTCCAAGTCCCCGTCGAGTGCGCGCTGCACGTCCCCCATCTCGTGCCCCGTGCGGTGGTCCTTGGCCATCGAGTAGGGGTGCAGCACGTAGGAGCGGATCTGCGAGCCGAAGTTGACGTCCTGGGCCTCGCCCTTCTCGCGCGCGATCTCTTCCTGGCGTTCGCGCTCCCGCTTCTCGACGAGCTTGGAGCGCAGCATCGCCATCGCGGTGGCCCGGTTGGAGGTCTGCGAGCGCTCGTTCTGGCACTGCACCACGATCCCGGTGGGCCTGTGGGTGATGCGCACGGCGGAATCGGTCTTGTTGACGTGCTGGCCGCCGGCGCCTGAGGCCCTGTAGGTGTCCACTTGCAGGTCGTCGTCGTCGATCTCCACCTCGCCCGTGTCCTGCACGACCGGCGCCACCTCCACACCGGCGAAGCTCGTTTGACGTCGGTGGGCGGAGTCGAACGGCGAGAGGCGCACCAATCTGTGCACTCCACGCTCGGCGCCGAACAGCCCGTAGGCGTTCTCCCCGGACACCTTGATCGTGGCCGACTTGATGCCCGCTTCCTCGCCCGCGCTCGCCTCGAGCAGCTCGACGCTAAAGCCCCGCCGCTCGGCCCAGCGCATCATCATGCGCAGCACCATCTCCGCCCAGTCCTGCGCGTCTGTGCCACCCGCGCCGGCGTTCACGCTGACGAGCGCATCGCCGGCGTCGTAGGAGCCGGAGAACAGACGTTGCTCCTCCAGCGCGGCCAGCCGCTCCTCCACCGAGGCGAGGTGCTCCTGCACCTCCTCCTCGAGGCTCGGTTCCTCGCCGGCCATCTCGAGCAGACCGTCGAGATCCTCGACGTCGCCCCGCAGCGCGGTGAACGTCTGCAGGCGCTTGGTCGCCTTCGCGTGCTCGGCCGACACCCTCGCGGCGGCTTGCGCGTCATCCCAGAAGCCGGGCGCCTGCATCTGGCCTTCGAGCGCCTCGATGCGCTCGCTCAACCCAGCCGGGTCAAAGATAGTCCGAGAGCAGCGTGAGCTGCTCGCGGACTGCCGAGACGCGTTGCGGCGTGGACTCGCCGGCAGGGGCGCTTGTCATAGGCGCCACCCTATCAGCGTCGGCGACGCATCACTCCCGCGTTCCATCCAGCCCCTAGGACGGTTATCGACCAAGCAGCGCAACGACGCACCGACCGAAGTGTGCTCGGCACATGAGGGAGGGAGGACGCAGCGATGCGCAGCGTCGAGCGCCGTCCTAGGCTCCGTGGCAGCGCTTGAACTTCTTACCCGAGCCGCACCAGCAGGGGTCGTTACGGCCCAGTTCGTGCTCTGAGTCGGTGACGCGCTGCTCGACGACGGGGAGCGCTTCGGCGGGTTCGCCTTCGCCGTCGTAGGCGGCTGCGCCCGGACCGGCCTCCGCGGCGGCGGCCGCGAGCGCGCCGGCGCCCATGGCGCTCGAGCCACCCGAGTAGGAGACACGGCCGGCGCGGGTGGAGCTGCCGGAGGCCGCGAACGCGGGCGGCTGCGCTGCGCCGTTCTGGCCGTCCACGGTGACCTGCACGTTGAAGATCATGCGCGTGAAGTCCACCCAGACGCTGTTCATCAGGTCGCCGAACAGCGTGAACGCCTCGTTCTTGTACGCCACGAGCGGATCTATTTGAGCGAACCCGCGCAGGTGGATGCCCTCGCGCAGGTAGTCCATGTCGTACAGGTGCTCGCGCCAGCGTTCGTCGATGATCTGCAGGATCAGGAAGCGCTCCAGGGCGCCCATCAGCTCCTCGCCGAGCTCCCGCTCGCGCGCGTCGTAGAGCTCGAGCGCGGTTTCGGTGATGCGCTCGTCCAAAAAGCCGCGGTCGACGGTCTCCGGGTCGAGGTCGCCCTCGCCGAGCTGCGGCGGGAAGAACTGCCCCAGCGCGGTGAACAGCCCGTCGAGATCCCAGTCCTCCATGTAGTCGCCCGGCGTGTACTGGTCGATCGTGCGCTCGATCGTGCTCGCCACCTGGCGGCGCGCCTCCTCGCCCATCTGCTTGCCTTCGAGCACCTCGTCGCGGTAGGCGTAGATGATGCGCCGCTGCTCGTTCATCACGTCGTCATACTCGAGCACGCGCTTTCTGATCAGGAAGTTCTGTTCCTCGACCTTCTTCTGAGCCTTCTCAATCTGCTTGGAGAGCATGCCCGCCTCGATCGGCTCCTCGTTGCCCTCCTCGTCGACGCTGCCGAGGCGGTCGAGGATCTTGTAGATGCGGTCGCCCGCGAACAGCCTCACGAGGTCGTCCTCCGCCGACAGGAAGAAGCGGCTTTCCCCCGGGTCGCCCTGACGGCCCGAGCGGCCGCGCAGCTGGTTGTCGATGCGCCGCGACTCGTGACGCTCGGTGCCGCAGATGAACAGGCCTCCCGCCGCCGTCACGCGCTCGCGGTTTGCCTCCACGCGCGCCTCGAGCTCGGGCAACATCTCCTTCAGACGCTGGGCGTGGCCGGGGTCCTCGGGGTCGAGATCCTGCTTCGCGAGCTCCAGCCGCGCGAGGTGCTCGGCGTTGCCTCCGAGCTTGATGTCCACCCCGCGGCCGGCCATGTTCGTGGCGATCGTGACCGCCCCCGGCTGGCCCGCCTCAGCGACGATCTCGGCCTCGCGCGCGGCGTGCTCGGGCTTTGCGTTGAGCACCGTGTGGGCGATGCCGCGCTTCTTCAAGCGCTCTCCCAGCAGCTCTGAGACCTCGACGGAGATCGTGCCCACGAGCACCGGCTGGCCGTTTGAGTGACGGTCGGCGATCTCTTTGACCACCGCCGCCCACTTGCCCTCCTTGGTCTTGTAGACCTGATCGTTGCGATCCTCGCGCACCATCGGCATGTTCGTCGGGATCTGCACGACGGGCAGCTCGTAGATCTTCATGAACTCGGTGGCCTCGGTGAGCGCCGTGCCGGTCATTCCGGAGAGTTTCTCGTAGAGGCGGAAGTAGTTCTGGTAGGTGATCGTGGCGAGCGTCTGGTTCTCCTCCTGCACCTTCACGCCCTCCTTCGCCTCGACCGCCTGGTGCAGGCCTTCCGACCAGCGCCGGCCGTCGAGGATACGCCCGGTGAACTCGTCGATGATCTTCACCTCGCCGTCGATCACCGCGTAGTCGACGTCGCGCTTGTAGAGCGACTCGGCGCGCAGCGCCTGGATGAGGTGGTTGACGAGATGCCCGTTCTCGGCCTTGTAGAGGTGGTCGATGCCGAGGAAGCGCTCGGCCTTCGCGACGCCCTGCTCGGTGATGGAGACGGTCTTGTGCTTCTCCTCGAACTCGTAGTCGAACTCCGCGACGTACTCCTTCTTGGAGCGCGGGTCCATGCCTTCCGGGGTCTTGCCGGCCGTCAGACGAGGGGCCAGACGCGCGAACTTCACGTACAGGTCGGCGGCCTGTTCGGGGGCGCCGGAGATGATCAGGGGGGTGCGCGCCTCGTCGATGAGGATGTTGTCGACCTCGTCCACCACCGCGAAGGCGTGACCTCGCTGGACCTTTTCGGCGAGGTCCTTGGCCATGTTGTCGCGCAGGTAGTCGAAGCCGAACTCGGAGTTGGTGCCGTACACGACGTCACAGGAGTAGGCGAGCTGCTTCTCCTCGTAGGGCTGCATGTTCTGCAGCACCCCCACGCTCACGTTGAGCGCGCTGTAGATCGGGCTCATCCACGCCGCGTCGCGACGGGCCAGGTAGTCGTTGACGGTGACCACGTGCACGCCCTTGCGTTCCGGCGGGCTGGAATCCGAGCCGCCGCGGCGCACCGCAAGCGAGTTGAGCACCACCGCAAGCGTGGCCGTGAGCGTCTTGCCCTCGCCGGTCTTCATCTCGGCGATGCACCCGTCGTGCAGCGCCATGGCGCCCATGAGCTGCACGTCGAAGTGGCGCATCCCCATCGTGCGCCTGCCGGTCTCGCGCACGATCGCGAAGCACTCCGGCATGAGCGCTTCGAGCGACTCGCCGTCGCTCGCGCGCTCGCGCAGCACGTCCATGCGCTCACGCAGCTCCTGGAGGGTCTCGAGCTCCAGCTCGGGCTCGTAGGCGCCGATTAGCGCGACGCGCTTCTCGTACTGCTTGAACTTCTTCGCCTCGCCGATGTTGAGCGCACGATCGAGAATCGACATGCGCCCAGGGTACCGACTGCGCGACTCCCGAGAGACGGCCCCGCCGGCAGTCGTCGCTCCACAGCCGCACAAATTCGCGCCGACGGGGCTGCGAGCGTCCCGGCGAGCGGCGCGGCCGCGCCGCTCGGTCTATCCAGCCGCCGGGGACGTCCGCGCGGATGCGGCCGCGTGCGCCTCACGGCGGCGGCGGCGCTTGTCGCGGTGGCGCTTGACCTGGCGGGCGAGCTCGTCCACCACGAGGTTGAGCGAGTGGAGCATTTGCGGCGAGGCGTCACGCGCTCTCAGCGTGATGCCCTTCAGGTAGAGCGTCGCCTCGGCCACGTCGTGGTCTGCCACGCGCGGGTTGGGCTCCTTGATGAGCTCCACCTCCAAGCGTGCGAACTCGGAGACCTGGCGGGCGACCTTCTCCAGCCGGCGTTCGAGATGCTCGCGCACATCGTCGGTGACCGGGACGTTGCGGCCCTTGACGTCGATCTGCATCACGGGACTCCCTTCACTCGGAGACGCTGTGATCCCATGCTACGCCTCTACCCGGCGGCTGTCGACCGGCTTTACACGGATGTTCGACGGGTACAATCCGCCAGGTCAGAGGATATGCTCCCGGGGGCCGGTCAAGCCGGTCCCCGGCTTTATCTGGGCCGCAGGCTCTCCAGGATCCCTGCGTGCCCGGCGATCGCGCCGATCAGGATCGATCCGGGAGCGACGGCGGTTCCGGGGAACACGATCGTGTTGCGCAGTTGCGCCCGGTCGCCGAGACGCGCGCCGTCGCCCAGCACGACCGGTCCCGTCAAGCGCACGCCCTCGCCGAGTCCGACATCGTGGCCGATCCACACGGGCCCTTCGATCTCGGCGCTCGACGGCACAACGCTCTCGCCCGCGACGATCACCCCTGGCGCTGCCTCCCGGCCCTCGATCTGCAGGCGCAGCTCGCCGCGCAGCGCGTCGAATGTGCCCTGGCGCAGCTCGCCGAGCGAGCCCACGTCGTTCCAGTACTCCCTCACCTCGTGCATGTGGAACGCGACGTCGTGCTCGAGCAGGGCGGGGAACACGTCGTTGGCCCAGTCGGCGAACGGGCGCTCGGGGAAGTGGTCGAAGATGGCGGGCTCGAAGATGTAGATGCCGCAGTTGCCGAGGTCCGAGAGCGCTTCCTCGGGACTCGGCTTCTCCTGGAAGCCCGTGATGCGCCCGTCGCGATCGTGCAGCACGACGCCGTACTCGCGCGTGTTGACCACCTTCTTGACGGCGAGCGTGGCGATCCCGCCCACTTCGCGATGCCTTGCGACGAACGCCCCGAGGTCGATGTCGGTGAGCGCGTCGCCGGAGATCACGAGGAACGCGCCGTCGCCGAGGAAGTCCGCGCATCCGCGCACCCCGCCCGCGGTGCCGAGCAGCTCCTCCTCGAAGCGGTAGCTGAGGCGCTCCCCGAAGTAGCTCTTGATCGAGTCGGGGAAGTGGTGCAGGTTGGCAATCACCTCGTCGAACCCGTGCCGGTCGAGCAGGTCCATGATGTGGCCCATCACGGGCCTGTCGAGCACCGGCACCATCGGCTTGGTGATCTCGTTCGTCAGGGGGCGCAGGCGCGTGCCAAGACCCGCCGCCAGGACCATAGCTCTCATCGGAGTCAAGCTATAGGAAAGGGAAACGTTTAGGCGTTTGATGTGGGGTTTGAGACCAACCGCTCACGGTGAGGCGTTCGGAGGAGCCAAAGGGAAGGAGGTGGGGTGTTCATTTCTGGAATTTTGCGATAGTCTATACAAAACGTATCCACAATAGTAAAATCTCAAAAAAGGACATACAACCTCCCCGCCCTACGCGGGTGGGCGGGGATTCAGTTCCCAGGCGCTGCGGTACACGCGCTGGTCCTCGCTGAGCTCGTCGATCTCGATGCCGAGCGAGTCGAGCTTCAGGCGCGCCACTTCGTCGTCGATCGCCGCCGGCACCGCGAGCACACCCGGCGGCAAGGTGCCCGCGTGCGCGACCAGGTACTCGACGCACAGCGCTTGGGCGGCGAACGACACGTCCATCACCGACGCCGGATGGCCCTCGCCGGCCGCGAGGTTCACCACGCGGCCCTGGGCGAGCAGGTTCAGGCGACGGCCGTCGGCAAGCTTGTGCTCCTCCACGAGCGGCAGCGCCTCGCGCCGGCCGCCCACGGCGAGCGCGCGCAGATCCTCGAGCTTGATCTCCACGTCGAAGTGGCCGGCGTTGGCGAGCACCGCGCCGTCCTTCATGCGCTCGAAGTGCTCGCGACGCAGCACGTCGCGTCCCCCGGTGACCGTCACGAACACGTCGCCGCGCTGCGCCGCCGCGAGCGCCCCCATCACCTCGTAGCCCTCCATGCGGGCCTCCAGCGCCCGCAGGGGATCGACCTCGCAGACGATCACCGACGCGCCCGCCCCGCGCGCGCGCAGAGCGATCCCCCGCCCGGTCCAGCCGTAGCCGAGCACCACCACGGTGCGTCCGGCGAGCAGCAGGTTGGTGGCGCGCAGGATGCCGTCGATGGTGGACTGGCCGGTGCCGAAGCGGTCGTTGAAGGCGCGCTCTGTGCGCGACTCGTTGACCGCGAGCACGGGGCACGCGAGCGTTCCCTGCTCGGCGAGCGCCCGCACGCGCAGCAGCCCCGCTGTGGTCTCCTCGGTGCCGCCGAGCATCTTGGCGGCGTGGCTCGGGTCGGACTCGTGGATCGCGCCGATGAGGTCGGCGCCGTCGTCGATGGTCACGAGCGGGGCGCTCCGCACGAGCGTGCTCACGTGAGCCGCGTACTCGCTCGGGCTCTCCCCGCGCGTCGCAAGCACGGTGGCGCCGTGGCGCTCGCGCAGCGCCACCGCCACGTCGTCCTGGGTGGAGAGCGGGTTGGCGGCGCACAGGCCCACCCGCGCGCCGCCCGCGAGCAGGGCGCGCACGAGGTTGGCGGTCTCGGCGGTCACGTGCAGGCACGCCGCAACGCTCACGCCGTCGAGCGGGCGCTCGCGCTCAAACCGCTCCCTGACCTGAGCCAGGACACGCATCTGCGAGTCGGCCCAGTCGATGCGGGCCTGACCGGCATCAGAGGAGCTGGAGCCTGCGGGGTCAGATGTGGAAGGTTCTTTAGGCATGGCCTCCGACGGGCCTCAGGGGCGGCTCTGGCCAGGATCGAATCCCGCCCACCCGCGTGGCGTACTTGGTACGCGAGCTGGCCGATCGGAGATCCCGTCGATCTCCGATCGGTAGGACGCCGCCAGCGACGCTCCTGTGGTTCGTCGGATCAGTAGCGATAGTGGTCGGGCTTGTAGGGACCGCCGACGGGCACGCCGATGTAGGCGGCCTGCTCCTCGCTGAGCTGTGTGAGCCGCGCGCTGAGCGCATCCAGGTGCAGGCGCGCGACCTTCTCGTCGAGGTGCTTGGGGAGCACGTACACGCGCTTCTCGTAGTCGTCGTTCTTGGAGAACAGCTCGATCTGGGCGATCGTTTGGTTGGTGAACGAGTTGCTCATCACGAAGCTCGGGTGACCGGTGGCGTTGCCGAGGTTCAGGAGGCGTCCCTCGGAGAGCATGATGATGGCGTGGCCGTCGGGGAAGACCCACTCGTCGACCTGCGGCTTGATGTTGATGCGCTCGATGCCCGGCGTCTTTGAGAGACCGGCGATGTCGATCTCGTTGTCGAAGTGACCGATGTTGCCGACGATCGCCTGGTGCTTCATGCGCGCCATCTGATCGGCCGTGATGATGTCCTTGTTGCCCGTGCAGGTGATGAAGATGTCGCCCGTGGCGACCACTTCGTCGAGCGTGCGCACCTCGTAGCCCTGCATCGCGGCCTGCAGCGCGCAGATGGGGTCGATCTCGGTGATCACCACGCGCGCGCCCTGTCCGCGCAGCGATTCGGCGCAGCCCTTGCCGACGTCGCCGAAGCCGCACACCACCGCCATCTTGCCGCCGATCATCACGTCGGTGGCGCGGTTGATGCCGTCGATCAGCGAGTGGCGGCAACCGTAGAGGTTGTCGAACTTCGACTTCGTTACCGAGTCGTTGACGTTGATGGCGGGGAACAGCAGCTCGCCGGTGTCCACCATCTGGTACAGCCGGTGCACGCCCGTGGTGGTCTCCTCGGTGACTCCCTTGATCCCCTGTCCGATCTTCGTCCAGCGCTGGGGGTCCTCGGCGAGCGAGCGCGTGAGCAGCGACAGCACGACCCGGAACTCCTCTGACTCGGCTGAGGCTGGATCGGGTACCGCGCCCGCCTTCTCGAACTCGGTGCCCTTGTGCACGAGCAGCGTCGCGTCGCCGCCGTCGTCGAGGATCATGTTCGGCCCCGACGACTGCCTGTGCCCTTCAGGGTGCGACCCGTCAACGCCGCCGTCCCGTGCCGGCCAGCGCAGGGCGCGGTCGGTGCACCACCAGTACTCCTCCAGAGTCTCCCCCTTCCAGGCGAACACCGGCACCCCGCGCGGGTCCTCGGGCGTGCCGTCGGGACCGACCGCGATCGCGGCGGCGGCGTGGTCCTGAGTGGAGAAGATGTTGCAGCTGCACCAGCGCACCTCGGCCCCGAGCGAGGTGAGCGTCTCGATCAGCACCGCCGTTTGGATCGTCATGTGCAGCGAGCCGGTGATGCGCGCGCCCGCCAGCGGCTGGGCGGCCGCGTACTCGCGACGGATCGCCATCAGGCCCGGCATCTCGTGCTCGGCGAGCGTGATCTCCTTGCGCCCGAAGCCGGCGAGCGAGAGGTCGGCGACCGCAAAGGCGGCGTCGGTGAGCGTTGCGGTGGGGGTCATGCGATCTCCGTGGTTGTCGTGGGCGATTGATGCTTGGCGGGATGCCGCGTCCCGGCGGGGGATCCATGCGCTCGGGAGCGCCCAGGCGCGGACGACGGCTCCGCCGGCGCGGCGCACGCCGCCGCGAGCAGCCGCTGGTGCTTCTCCTGCTCGAAGCGCAGCCAGTCCGCGGGGCTCACGTCCTTGGGGCGGGCCGGCTCGGCGGCGAGCCAGCACTCGATCGCCGCGCGCACGCGCGGGTCCTGCTCGAGGCGCAGCGCGAAGCCCACCTCGCCGAGGTCGAGTCGCTGCTCTTCGAGCAGCTCGCGCAAGCTGCTCAGCCGCTGCAGCTCGGCCGGGCCGTAGAGCCTGTAGCCGGAGCCGGAGCGACCCGGCTCGACGAGCCCGATGCTCTCGATGTAGCGCAGCATCCGCGCCGACCAGCCGGTCGTCTCGGCTGCCTCGTTGATCGTCAGGGCGTCAAGCGGCGGGACCTGCATCGCAGCCACCTTATCACGGCCGTGTCAAGGTTGAGACGAGCCGTCGTCGGAGCCTGGCGTTGGCACGTTCTCTTTTTGAAATTTTGCCATAGGCTATACACACGTAGCTACCATAGCAAAATTTCAAAAAGAGACATATACAAGCTCTCCCTTTACATTCCAGCCATCCCGACAGACAACGCGATCCGCATCGAGCCGCTAGGAGCCCGGGTCACTAACCCGCCTGGTGGCGTCCGGCGGGTTTAAGACAATCTGCGTGTCCACGACGCGGAGGTTGTGATGTCGGCGATGGCGGTGCAGGAGCGGCTGGTGGAGGTGGCGGAGGGCGAGAGCGCTCAGCGCCCCGGACGAACGCCGGTTGGTGAGCAGAAGACGTTCCGGCCCTATGACCCTGATCAGGTGCTGTTGATCTCGCCGGTGCTCTCGGAGTGGGTGCCGGAGGGGGATCTGGCGCACTTCGTCTCGGATCTCATCGAGACCGGGGTGCTTGACCTGTCGGAGATCTACGCCTCCTATGAGGGGGAGCGCGGCTACCCGCCGTATGACCCGCGGCTGATGGTCAAGCTGCTGGTGTATGGGTATGCGAACGGGGTGATGTCCTCGCGCAAGCTGGAGCGCGCTACCTACCGGGATGTGGGGGTGCGGATGCTGTGCGCCGATCAGCATCCTGACTACCGTTCGATCGCGCGCTTCCGCAAGCGTCATCTGGACGCGTTGGGGGAGCTGTTCGTGGGCGCGCTGCGACTGTGCAAGCAGGCACGCATGGTGGGGTTGGGGACGCTCGCGCTGGATGGGACGAAGCTGCGCGCGAACGCCTCGCGCCACAAGGCGATGAGCTATGAGCGGATGGTCCGCAAGGAGGCGCAGCTCCAGGGCGAGATCGCAGCGCTGCGCGAGAACGTGGACGCGCTGCTCGCCGATGCCGAGCGGATTGATGGCGAGGAGGACGAGCGCTTCGGACCTGACTGTCGCGGGGATGATCTGCCCGAGGAGTTGCAACGGCGCGAGGGTCGCCTGGAGCGCATCCGCGAGGCAAAGGCGGCGCTCGAGGCTGAGGCTGCTGAGCGCGAGAGCGCGCGTCGCGCTGAGATGGCAGCCCAGGGCAAGCAGCCCAGGGCGCCGCGCGATGGGCGCGACCCGTTCGCGCCGAAGCCCAAAGCGCAGCGCAACTTCACCGATCCGGAGTCGAAGATCATGAAGACCTCCGATGGCTCCTTCCACCAGTGCTTCAACGGCCAAGCGGTCGTGGACTCTGTCGCGCAGGTGATCGTCGCGGCCGAGCTCTCCGATCAAGCACCCGACGCCGAGCAGCTACAGCCGGCGCTCGGGCAACTCGCCGATAACCTCGATGCGATCGACGCGCAGCTGCCCGAGGGTGCGGCGCTGACTGCGGATGCTGGCTATTTCTCCGAGGAGAACGTCACGATCACCATCGGGCACGGCCTCGATCCGTTCATCGCGACTGGCCGCTTCAAGCGCTCAGAGCCACCCGCGCCCGCTCCGCGTGGCCCGGTCCCGAAGAACGCGACGCCCAAGCAGCGGATGGCGCGCAAGCTGAAAACCAAGCAGGGTCGTGCTGTCTACGCCCGGCGAAAGGCGATCGTCGAGCCGGTGTTCGGCCAAATGCACACCGTCCAAGACGCCCGGCGGCTGCTCCTACGCGGTAAACAGGCCGCCCGCGCGCAATGGCGCTTCCAGTGCGCCGTCCACAACCTGCTCAAGGTTCACCGCAACGGTGGTCTGGCCCTCCTGAGCCCCGGATAAGCCCACCCACGGCGCTCCCAAGCGCCCCAGGAGCCCCGCCCGAGACCCAGCGACCCCCGGCCGCGGTCCGGACCAGCCATTCACCGAGCTGCGACCAGCGCCATCAGCGCCGATCCTCACCCCTCACGTCCGCCAGCTCGCAATAGAGACCCACGCTCCTAGCGCTCGACGAGGTCGGCCTTGAGCTGTTCGATGAGCTTCACCGGTCCCGGATCGACTGCGCGCAGCGTGGCGAGGTAGATCGACACGAGGTCGCCGAGCAGCACGAGCGAGATGATGCGCTCGATCGTGGTCTGCCCGCGCGTCTCCAGGCGGAAGCTCGCCGAGGCGTTGCCCGCGATGAGCTTCTCCGTCAAATCCATGCGCTCCTTCACGCGCGGGTGGGCGTCGGAGTCGTCGAGGAACACCGCCGAGAAGCGGCCGACGTCACGGGCCCCTTCCCACCCCTGGAGCTCGTTGTGGTCGAGCTCAGGCAGCTCGTGGGCGAAGGCGGGCTGCTTGGCGTTCTCGTTGATCTGGGTCTTCCAGCGGTAGGCGATCGGTACGGTGAGCCCCGCGCCCGCGATCACGGGCGCGGTGCCGAGCAGTCCGCGCGCCGTCTCCTTGGCGAGCGAGTTCTCGGGGGCGTCGGGACCCCACTCGGCGACGAGCTGCTCGGTGTGGGACGCAGCCACATCGATCTCGGAGGTGAGCCGCGGACCGGCGCCGCACAGCGCCGCCACCTCGAGCGCCGCGACCGTCATGTAGGCGACGGCGGCGCGCGGCTGGAAGCCGCCCGGGAGCGGGATCACGGGCACGCCGTCCTCGCGCGCCATCCCCGCGAGGCGCCCGCCGGTGGTGACCACCACGCGCTGAGCGCCGAGCGCCCCGGCGGACTCGTAGCAGGCGAGCGTCTCCTCGGTGTTGCCGGAGTAGCTCGCGCACAGCACCGTCGTGTCGGGTGTGGTCCACGGCGGAAGGCCGTAGGCGCGCGTCACGAAGATCGGTCGCGAGGCGTGATCGCCGAGCGCCGCGCGCGCGAGCGCGCCGCCGATCGCTGAGCCGCCCATTCCCGCCACCACCAGACCGGCGGGCGTGTCCCACTCGGCCATGATCGCCGACTCCACCCGCCACAGCGCGTCGCGCAGGTGCTCGGGCAGGGACAGCACGTCGTTGCACTGACCGGAGGCGTCCACGCGGGCGATCGCCTCACGCGAGAGCGCGTCGGTCGTCGATGTGGCAGCGGCGGCGCCTTCGCTCATCTGGCTGTCTCCTGTCGAGAGTGGACGTTCGGGTCCGCCGGACCCTTGAAGGCTCGCGCCAGAATATATGGCGCGGACCGGCCGGGTGTATCCCGGATGCGCACTATCCCGGAAGCGCTCGATGCCGGATGTGCTCCATCCCGGAGCACTATCCCGGATGTGCTCAGAACTTGATGGCGCCGTCGGGGAGGGTCACACCGGGGAAGATACGCGCGCCGCCCGCGATCACGTTGTCCGCCCCCACCGTGACCCCCTCGCCGAGCACGGCGCCCTCCTGGATGTGGGTGCCGGCCCCCACGCGACACCCGGCCGCCACGATGCAGTCGCGCAGGGTGCAGTTCTCGCCGATTTCCGTGCCGTTGAGGATCACCGCGCGCTCGACGGTGGTGCCGGCGCCGATGCGCACGTCGTGGCCGAGCACGACGAGGCTGCCGACGTGCGCGCCCTCGGCGACGCTCGCGCCCGACTCGATCACCGCCGGCGGGATCGCGCGTCCCAGCACCTGCGCGCCGTCGGCGATCGCGATGTAGCCGTCTCCCATGCGCGCGCGCACCGCCGTGTGGACGTTGCCCTCGAGGATGTCGAAGGTGCCCTGCAGGTAGCGTCCGGGAGTGCCGATGTCCAGCCAGTAGCTCTCCGAGGGGAAGCCGTAGAGGCCCGCGCCCACCAGCAGCGGCCACACCTCGCGCTCGATCGACACGTTGCGCCCGGGAGGCACCAGCTCGAGCATCTCTCGCTCGAGCACGTAGATGCCGGCGCTGATCAGGTTCGTGTCGATTCTGTCGGGGCTCGGCTTCTCCACGAAGTCCCTCACCGCCCGGTTGTCGTCCAGATGGACGAGACCGTAGGCGGAGGGGTCGTCCACGGGCGCCAGCGCGAGCGTGGCCTTCGCGCCGGTGCGCTCGTGTTGGGCCATCTGCTCTGTCAGGTCGATGTCGGTGAGCACGTCCCCGTTGAGCATCAAAAAGCGCTCGTCGAGCATCGACTCGGCGAACTTCAGGGCGCCCGCGGTGCCGCGCGGGTCGGGCTCCTCGACGAAGCGCAGTCTGATGCCGTAGCTGGAGCCGTCGCCGAGCACGTTGTGCACGCTCGTGGCGAGAAAGCCGCAGGACATGATCACGTCATCGATGCCGTGGGCGCACAGCCACTCGAGCATGAACGAGATGAACGGGCGGTCCACGAGCGGCACCACCGGCTTCGGGACGGTGGAGGTGAGCGGGCGCAGGCGGGTGCCCTCGCCGCCCACCAGGATCACCGCCTGCATCGATCTGCTCCCGAGGGGATGGCTGCTCCCGAGGGCATGCCACACGCGCGCGCGGGGCATACGCTCCGCAATGACACAAGCCCGCGCCCGCAGGCGTCGCAACGGCTTGCCATCAGCCCCTGCCGATCCCCTCGTAGGTGAGGCCGGCGGCGCGCACGGCGTCGCCGTCGAGGGCGTTGCGCCCGTCGATCAGCAGAGTCCCCCGCATCGCGCGGGCGACCTCCTCCCATTCGAGCTGTATGAACTCGGGCCACTCGGTGACGAGGATAACCGCGTCGGCGTCGGCGATGGCGTCAGAGGCCGACTCGGCGTAGTCGAGCTGGGGCATCAGTGCCCGTGCGGGCTCCTCGGCGACCGGGTCGTATGCGCGCACCCGCGCGCCCTCGGCCTGCAGGCGCGCGGCCAGCACGAGCGAGGATGCGCCGCGCATGTCGTCGGTGTTCGGCTTGAACGCCAGGCCGAGCAGCGCGACGCGCTTGCCGGCGAGCTCGCCGAGATGGCGGGTGAGCTTGGAAACCACTCGGCGCTTCTGAAGCTCGTTGACCTCGATCACGGCGTTGAGCAGCTGGAAGTGGTAGCCGGAGTTGCCCGCGAGCAGCTTCAGGGCGCTCACGTCCTTGGTGAAGCAGCTGCCCCCGTACCCGAGACCGGCCTGCAGGAACTTGGGGCCGATGCGATCGTCGAGGCCCATCCCGCGCGCCACCTCCACCACGTCGGCCCCCACCTCCTCGCACACGTTGGCGATCTCGTTGATGAACGATATCTTGGTCGCGAGGAACGCGTTGGCGGCGAGCTTGATCATCTCGGCGCTCGCCACGTCGGTGCTGAGAAGCGGAGCGCTGAGGGGCTCGTAGAGCCTCACGACGGCGTCCTGCGCCCAATCGCCGTTGCCGCCCACCACCACGCGGTCGGGGTGCAGGAAGTCGTTGACGGCGGAGCCCTCCTTGAGGAACTCGGGGCACGACACGTAGCTGAAGCCCGACTTGCCGTGCTCGGAGAAGATGCGCTTGATGGCGGCGCCCGTGCCGCACGGCACGGTGGACTTCATCACGAGCGCGTGGCCGTCGGGCACGGGCATCGACTCCACCACGGCATGCACCGCCGAGAGGTCCGCGTCGCCCGAGTGCGTGGGTGGGGTGCCCACCGCGACGAACAGCAATCGCGCGTGCTCCAAGGCCGGCGCGAGCTCGGTCGAGAAGCGCAGGCGCGCGCGGTTGCGGGCCATCATCTCCCGCAGACCCGGCTCGTAGATCGGGATCTCGCCGCGCTCGAGACGAGCGACCTTCTCGGCGTCGACGTCCACGCACCACACGTCGCTGCCCAACTCGGCGAAGCCCACCGCCGTGACGAGCCCCACGTAGCCGGTGCCGATCACCCCGATCGGTTCGCGCTCGGCGGTCATCTCTGCTCGTATCGGTCGGTCGGACGGCGGTTCATGAGGCAGCGAAGGCTAGCCGGTGGTCGTGGCGGGAGTCGTGACCGGGATGGACGCGGCTCGTGAGGGTTCCTACCGACCCTCAGCTTCCAACCGCCAGGAACGCCTCGTAGCGCTTGATGTCGCGCAGCGCGCGCGCCCTCTCCTCGCTGCCCTGGAGCGCGCGCTCGGCCGCCGCGCGGGCGTCGGCTAGCCGCGTCTGGAACGTCGGACGGTCGAGCGCGTCGGGGGCGATCGCCTCCTCTACGAGCAGCAGCGCGCGGTTCTCGGCGAACTGGAGGTACCCCTCGGCCTGCGCGAAGCGCACGATCTCGGACTCCGAGCGATACAGGCGCAGCTCGGTCGGCTCCAGCTGCGCGAGCAGTGGCGCGTGGTTGGCGAGCACGCCGATCGACCCTACGGAGGTGCGCGTGGAGAGCATCTCGATCTCCTCGCTGAACACCTCCCCCTCTGGGGTGAGCACTTCGACGGGGAACTTCGTGCGGGCCACTACTCGGCGTCCTCGAGCACCTGCTCGATGGTGCCCTTCAGGAAGAACGCGCGCTCGGGCACGTCGTCGTGCTTGCCCTCGATGATCTCGTCGAAGCCGCGGATCGTCTCGGCGATCGGCACGTACTTGCCGGGTGTGCCCGTGAACGCCTCCGCGACGTTGAACGGCTGGGAGAGGAAGCGCTCGATCTTGCGCGCGCGCTGCACCGTGAGCTTGTCCTCGTCGGAGAGCTCGTCGATGCCGAGGATCGCGATGATGTCCTGCAGCTCCTTGTAGCGCTGCAATATCTCCTTGACGCGGTTGGCCACCCTGAAGTGGTCGTCGCCGAGGATGTCGGCCTTCAGGATCGTGGAGGTGGAGTCCAGCGGATCGACGGCCGGGTAGATGCCCTTCTCGGAGATCGCGCGCGAGAGCACGGTGGTGGCGTTCAGGTGCGCGAACACCGACGCCGGCGCCGGGTCGGTGAGGTCGTCGGCGGGCACGTAGATCGCCTGTACGGAGGTCACCGAGCCCTGGCGGGTGGAGGTGATGCGCTCCTGTAGCTGACCCATCTCGGTCTCCAGCGTCGGCTGGTAGCCGACCTGCGAGGGCATCCGTCCGAGCAGCGCCGAGACCTCGGAGCCGGCCTGGACGAAACGGAAGATGTTGTCCACGAACAGCAGCACATCCTGACCCTGGTCGCGGAAGTGCTCGGCCATCGTGAGGCCCGACAGGGCGACGCGCATGCGCGCTCCGGGCGGCTCGTTCATCTGGCCGAACACGAGCATCGTCTTGTCGATGACGCCCGACTCCTTCATCTCCAGCCACAGGTCGTTGCCCTCGCGCGAGCGCTCGCCCACGCCGCAGAACGCCGACAGGCCGCCGTGCTCCTTGGCGAGGTTGTGGATCAGCTCCTGGATCAAGACCGTCTTGCCCACGCCCGCGCCCCCGAACAGGCCGACCTTGCCGCCCTTGGCGTAGGGCGCGAGCAGGTCGATCACCTTGATGCCCGTCTCGAACATCTCGGTCGTCGGGGTGAGGTCCTCCACCTTCGGCGCCGGCTGGTGGATCCCGCGGCGGGGCGTGTCGTCCGGCAGCTGCTCGCCGAGGTCGATCGGTTCGCCGAGCAGGTTGAAGATGCGCCCGAGCGTGGCCTCGCCCACCGGCACCGTGATGGGGCCGCCCGTGTCGATCGCCTCGGCGCCGCGCGCCAAGCCGTCGGTGGTGTCCATCGCGACCACCCTCACGCGGTCGTCGCCGAGGTGCTGTTGCACCTCGCACACGAGCACATCGCCCGACTCGGGGCTGATCCCCTCTGCCTCCTCCTCAGCCGCCGCCGCCGGGCGGGCGATCGTGATGGCATGGTTGATCTCGGGCAGCCTGTCGGGGAACACGACGTCGAGCACGACGCCCTGGATCTCCTCGATGCGCCCGACATTGCGCGCTCCGGCCTCTGCGGCGGGCGCTTCCTGGGTTGTCGGCTTTGTGGCGATGCTGGCGTCCATTTCGTTTCGGTTCTCCTAGTGGTCTATCAAGTCGTGTGGTGATTGCGGTGGGCTTCTAGGACGGGCGAGGGACAAGCCAGACAAGGACGCACCGACCGCAGTGTGCTCGGCACATAAGCGAGGGAGGACGCAGTATGGCGCAGTCCATCGGCCGTCCTAGCTCAATCCCTCTGCGCCGGCCACCACCTCCATAATCTCCTGGGTGATCTCCGCCTGGCGGGCTCGGTTCATCTGAAGCGTGTATTCCTCGATCAGCGTGCCCGCGTTCTCCGAGGCGTTGCGCATCGCGGTCATCTGCGCGCCGAAGAAGCCCGCGGTGGACTCGATCAGGGCACGGTAGATCGAGATCTCCACGTAGTCGGGCACCAACCGCTTGAGGATCTCCTCGGGGCCCGGCTCATACTCGACGAGCGCGCTTGGCCCATGCTTGGAGGAGTCCCCTGAGTCGGCCTCCTCGAACACCGACTGCGAGAGCGGCAGCAGGGTCTCGCGCGTGACGTGCTGGGTGAGCGGGGAGACATACGCGTTGTAGAGGATCTCCACGCGGTCCAGGCGCCCATCCACGTAGGCGGTCATCAGGTCGTCGGCGATCCCACGCGCGTCGGCGTATGCGGGGCGGTCTGAGAAGCCCGTATAGCTGCCGCTCAGCTCGCGTCCGCGGAAAGTCAGCGAGGAGACCCCGCGGCGTCCGGTCGCATACCACACGCTCTGCAACCCCCCTTCGGCGAGCTCCGAGCCCGCACGCACGCCGGCCCTGATGATCTGCGAGTTGAAGGCCCCCGCCAAGCCGCGGTCGCCGGTGACGAGCAGCAGGCCGACGTTTTCCACTTTCTCGTGCTCCGCCAGCAGCGGGAAGGAGCCCGCCTCGGCGCCCGCGGCAGCGGCGGCCTGATGCGTCATCCGCCGGATCGCCTCCGCGTAGGGGCGCAGCCTGGAGATGCGCTGCTCGGCGCGGCGCAGGCGCGCGGCGGCGACCATCTCCATCGCACGGGTGATCTTCTGGATGTTCTTGACCGAAGCGATCCGGTTCTTTACGTCGCGCTGTGAGGCCATGGCTGTGTCGGTCGGGACGGCGCTCGCGCGCTAAGCCGCCTTAGCCCCCTCCAACGGCCGGTTCTCCTCGAGCGGCTGCCCCTCCTCGTCGAGGTCGTAGCCGAAGTCGTTCGCGAAGGTCTCGACGGCGTCGTGCACGCCCTTCTGAGTCTCCTCCGACCAGTCGCCCCCGGCGATCTTCGTACGCAGCCCGCCGTGTTCGGCATGGCAGCGTTCGGTGAGCTCGGCCAGGAACTCGGGCACCCGCTCGGCGAGGATGCGATCGAGGAAGCCGCTCGTGGCGGCGTAGATCTGGATCGTCTGGTCCTCGACTCCCAGCGGCGCGCGCTCCCCTTGGTTGAGCGTCTTCACCAGGCGCTCTCCGCGCGCGAGCGTGCGCTGGGTGTCGGCGTCGAGATCGGACCCGAACTGCGCGAACGCCTCGAGGTCGCGGTACTGGGAGAGCTCGAGCTTGATCCTGCCCGCCACCTTCTTCATCGGCGCGATCTGCGCGTTGCCGCCCACGCGCGACACGGAGATGCCGACGTTGATGGCGGGACGCACGCCCGAGTAGAAGAGCTTCGGCTCCAGGAAGATCTGCCCGTCGGTGATCGAGATCACGTTGGTGGGGATGTACGCCGACACGTCGCCCGCCTGCGTCTCGATGATCGGCAGCGCGGTGAGCGATCCGCCGCCGAGATCGTCGTTGAGCTTGACCGCGCGCTCAAGCAGGCGGGAGTGCAGGTAGAACACGTCGCCGGGGTAGGCCTCGCGTCCCGGCGGGCGGCGCAGCAGCAGCGACATCTGGCGGTAGGCGTAGGCGTGCTTCGTCAAATCGTCGTACACGCACAGCGCGTGGCGGCCGTTATAGAGGAAGTGCTCCCCCATCGCGCAGCCGGCGTAGGGCGCCATGAACTTGATCGGAGCGGCCTCGTCCGCCGAGGCGGCGACGATGATCGTGTTGTCGAGCGCCCCCGCTTCGTCGAGCGTCTGGGCGAGCGCCACCACGGTGGACATGCGCTGGCCGATCGCCACGTACACGGACACCACGCCCGTGTCGCGGTTGTTGATGATCGTGTCGAGCGCGATCGCCGTCTTGCCGGTCTGGCGGTCGCCGATGATCAGCTCTCGCTGACCGCGCCCGATCGGGATCATCGCGTCGATCGCCTTCAGGCCGGTCTGCATCGGTTCCTTCACCGGCTGGCGCTGCACCACGCCGGGCGCCTTGAACTCGGCGGGTCGCAGTTCCGTCGTGTTGACCTCGCCCTTGCCGTCCAGCGGACGCCCGAGCGGGTCGACGATGCGCCCGAGCAGCGCCTCTCCGACGGGAATCTCCAGCAGCCGTCCGGTGCGCTTCACGGTGTCTCCCTCGGAGATGCGCTGCCAGTCGCCGAACAAGACCGCGCCCACGTTGTCGGACTCGAGGTTCAGCGCGAGGCCCGTGACGCCGTGGGGCAGCTCGAGCATCTCGAACGACATGCAGTTCTCCAGGCCGTGCAGGCGCGCGATGCCGTCGGCCACCGACAGGACGGTGCCCACCTCGGTGAGCTCGGCCTGCCCTGCGCCGAGCCCCTCGATGCGGCTCTTGAGGATGCTTGTGATCTCGTCTGGGTTGATCTGCATGTCTTTCCTAAGGGTTCGTGGTCGAAAGGCCGAGTTGCGTCGTCGAAGGCCGAGATTTCGTGGTCGAAGGCGGGACGGGCCGCTCAGGCGGCTCCCTGAGCGACCTGCGTGCGCAGCTGCTCGAGACGATTGCGGATGGAGGCGTCGAGGATCGAGTTGCCCACCTGCACGACGATGCCGCCAAGGATGTCGGGGTCGACGCGCTTTGTGAGCGTGACCGTGCGCCCGGTGCGCTCGCCGATGCGCGCGCCCAGGTCTGCGATGGTGCGCTCGTCGAGCTCGACGGCGCTCGTGAGAACGACCGGCAAGAGCCGTTTCTCCTGCTCCCACAAGCGGTCGTACTCACGGCGGATGCGGAAGATCACCGGCATGCGATGGTTCTCGATGAGCAGCTCCAGGAAGTTGAGCAGCTGCTCGTCGGCGCCGTCCAACACCTTCGCGAGCGCCGCCTGCTTCTCGCTCGTGGAGAAGTAGGGCGAGAAGAAGAACAGCTCCAGGTCGCGGTTCTGCTCGAGCGCGTCGGCGAGCTGCCCGAGCTGCTCGCGCAGCAGATCGAGCTTGCCCTGCTCGCGGGCGACCTCGAACAGGGAGCGGCCGTATACCCGGGCGAGCTCCTCCATCAGCGGATCGCCCCCTCGGTCCTGCGCGGCGTCCCGCGAAGAGAGCGGCGCGTCGAACGGGATGCGCGCGATACGCCTGAGAGTGAGAATGACACCACGCGGCCGCCCATCTCCTAGTTCTCGCTCGCCCCGGAGGAGATGCCGGAGAAGTCGAGCTCGCCGAGCGCCTCCTCGACGAGGCGCTTCTGGTCGGAGCTGTCGAGCACCTTGCGCGTGACCTTCTCGGTGGCGAGCACCGTCAGGTCGGCGACCTCCTTGCGCAGTTCCTGAAGCGCGCGCGCCGTGGCAGCCTCGATGTCGCGTGCCGCGCGGGCCGACGCCTCGACCGCCAGCTCGCGTGCGTGCTCCTTGGACTCGCGCTCATGCGTCTCGGCGGCCTGACGCGCGCGCTGCACGATCTCGTCCGACTGCCCACGCGCCTCCGCCAGGCGCTCGCGGTATTCGGCCAGCAGCGCCTCCGCCTCCTCGCGCGTGCGCTGGGCGCTGTCGATCGAGTCTTCGATCGCTTTCTGACGCTTCTCGAGCGCCTCTGAGATGCGCGGAAAGACGAACTTCGCGAGCAGCCACATCGAGACGCCGAATACGACCAGCACCCACAGCATCAGGCCGATGCCCGGCTGCACCAGGAAGCTGCTGCCGCTGGAGGCGAGGATGGTGTGCATCAGACGATGAACGCCGCGAGCAAACCGGCGACGAGGCCGTAGAAGAAGCACGCCTCGGTCAGCGCGAAGCCGAGCCATTGCAGCGAGGTGATCTCCTCGCGCATCTCCGGCTGGCGCGTGAGGCCTTCTATTACCTTGCCCCACACGAGGCCGATGCCGACGCCGGCGCCCACGGCGCCGAGGCCGCCGCCGACGCCGAGGCCGATCGACTTGCCTGCCTTGGCGATTTCTTCGGATACCGCGAAGACGGTGATGAGAGCTGTGAGCACGTCGGTTGACTCCTTTAGTGGTGCTCGGCGACCGCGCCGCCGAGGTAGATGGCAGTCAGGGTGGCAAAGATGAACGCCTGCAGGCCGGCGATCAGCACGGCCTCGAACATGAAGATCGCGATCGCGAGCGGCAGCGTGAACCAGGCGATCGCCGCAGTGCCGAGCAGCACCGCAAGCGCACCGCCGAAGAAGAGGATCATCAGGTGGCCGGCGAGGATGTTCGCGAACAGACGTACGGAGAGCGAGATCAGCCGCATGAATTGGGAGAGCAGCTCCAGCACGAAGATCATGCCGGCCATCGCGCCGTGCACGCCGGCCGGAATCAGACCCTTCAGGTAGCCGAGCGGACCCTTCTTGCGGACGCCTTCAGCCGTGTAGGAGACGAACACGATCAATGCCAGCACGAGCGGGATCGAGAGGTTCGCGGTCGCCGAGTACAGCGCGAAGGCCGGAACGTGCAGGCCGAACACCGTGATCTCGTGCTCTGTGCTGGTCGGCAGCGGGATGTACCCGATCAGGTTGGAGAACATGATGAACAGGAACAGCGCACCGACGAACGGGAACCACTTGCGCGCCATCTCTTCGTCCATGTTCCCGCGCGTAATGTTGTCGCGCATCAGGTTGAACAGCACCTCGACGGCGGTCTGCACCTTGTTCGGACGCTGCTGCATGCGGCGTGCGATGTAGATCATCGTCGCGCAGGTCAAGAGCGACGCGAGCACGACGTAGAGGACGGCCTTCGTGATCGAGACGTCGATCCCCGCAACCTTGATCGGGATCCACGGATCGAGCTTGAACTCGTTCTGCGGCAGGAACGAGGCGTTCTTCCCGCTGGAGCCAAAGACTACGACCATCACAACGGTCCCGGCGAGCCACACCCCGATGCCGAGCAGTACCTTGCGCTTGGTGCTCATGTCGTTCTCGGGGGCACGGGCCCGCCGCGGAGCGAGATCGTGACGAGCAGATATACCGTGAACGCGGCGAGCACGACGACAGCGGCGGTGATGCCGTCAGCGATCCCACCGGCGTAGCGCGCCGCGATCACTCCCAGCGCGACGATCCACACGCGCCCCAGCATCGCGCCCACGTGCAATCCGGCTTTAACGCGCGGATCGGGCGCCTGAAGCGCCCGACCGTGCACGAAGTCGGTGGCCAGGCGTGTCAGCAGCCAGACGCCCGCTCCGACGAGATAGCCCAGCATCGGCAGGCCGGCGGCAAGCACGAACGGGGCCGAGGCCAGCACAAGGCAGATGTCGAGATATCGAACAAATGTAAGCATGGTGTGTGGGGCCACCCTACAGACGCAAAGGCCCGCTCGCCTTTCGCGGCGGACCCTCGACTCCCCTCAGAGCGCGTCTTCAGAAGCCGCCGCGAGTCTACCTGCTCTGCGACTTAGTAACAACTTTGTGACATGCGATACGGACGGGAGCGACGCGAGCGCGAGCGCCGCCGCGAACGTCGCGACGCCCGCGAGCACGTCGAGCAGGTAGTGATTGCCGGTGGCAAGCACCGCGAAGGTCGTCAGGCAGGGGTAGAGCAGCGCGAGCGCGCGCACCGGCGCGCGCGGGGAGAGCCGCCACAGCACGAGCGCGCACCACACGGCCCACGCGATGTGAAGCGAGGGCATCGCGCCGAACTGGTCGGCGTCGGCGGCGAGGCTTCCCGTGTGCCACGAGCCGATCGTGTGGGTGGAGGCCACCACGTCGGCGAATCCGCTCGAAGAGAGCATCCGCGGCGGCGCCACCGGGTAGCGCCAGAACACGAGCAGCCCGAGCAGGTTGATCGCCACGAGCGAGTTGCGCAAGGGCTTGTAGATGTCGGCGCGCCTCCACCACAGCCAGCCGAGCAGCCCAAGCGTCACGAAGAAGTGGGCGTTGTCGTAGTAGTAGGAGGAGATCGCCCCAAGCGTGTGATGGCCGGCGAGCCAGCGGTTCAACGAGAGCTCGGGGTCTAGGCGCAGCGACTGCTCGAAGCTCAGTATGGAGCGCCCGTGGGCGAGCGCCACCGCTTCGCGCGCGGGGGCGAGGTTGGTGACCATGTCGTACACCCACGCCAGCCACGCCACCACGAGCAGCTCCCCCCACCAGCGGGCGCGCGCAGCCGACTTCCCATATGTGCCCGAAACGGTCAAGCAGGCGATGTTATCCGGCTGTGAACCGCCGCGACCGTCAGGGAAAGACAGCTTGCATACCGCGCTCGGCGAGGGTGTCGAGCACGCGCGGTAGAGCGAGCGTAGTGCGCCGCCACGAGCCGGGGGCGCCGTAGTCGTCGGCGTCGTGGAGCAACAGCACCGAGCCCTCCCCCGCGCCGCGCGTCAGGCGGGCGGCGATCGACTCGGGGGTGGCGCGCGCCTCCCAGTCGCGTCCCCAATGGGTCCACAGCAGCGTGCGCCGGCCCGCGCGGCGGGCGAGCCGCAGGGCGGTGGCGTTGAGGATCCCGTAGGGCGGGCGGTATAGGGCGGGCCAGATCCCGGTGGCGTCCTCGATCGCCGCCTGCGCGCGCGCGAGGTCCTCCCTGACCTGCCACGGAGCCAGGCGCAACAGGTTGCGATGGCGGTGGCAGTGCAAGCCGATTTGGTGGCCGGCCGCAACGATCTCGCGCGGGATCGACGGATTGCGCAGCACCTGCTCGCCCACGAGGAAGAAGGTAGCGCGCGCCTCCCGCTCGGCGAGCGCGTCGAGCGCCGCAGGCGTCCCCTGAGCGTGCGGGCCGTCGTCGAAGGTGAGCGCCCAACCCCCCCCGCTCGCCGTGTGGTCCTCCACGCCGAGCCCGTTGCGCAGCGATTGCGAGTAGAAGGCAAGGGCGGGGGTGAGGTATCCCGCCATCGCGATGCGTGCAATGCCACTCTCCAGCCGGCTGCCACGCGCGCGCATGGGGCCCCCCTCCGGTGAACTGCCGGACCCGCACGCCAAGCCCCCCTCCGGTGAACTGCCCGACCCGCACGCCGAGTCCCCCTCGGGCGGACTGTTAGGCGTGTTGGGCGAGCCGCCCGCGAGCGGACTGGTCGGGCTGCGATGATCGTCGTGGCTCATGGTCGATCTCATCCTCGGTATCGCGGCCGCGGTGGCCGCCTCGACGTTCTACAGCCTAGGGGTAGCGCTGCAGGCGATGGACGCCAAGCGCGCTCCGCACGGAGAGCACCTGCGACTGGCGCTCGCGCGCAACCTGCTGGGCAGGGCGCGCTGGCTGGCGGGAACCGGCATCTCGATGCTCGGCTGGCCGCTGCAGGTGCTCGCGCTGCTGCTCGTGCCGCTGGTGGTGGTGCAGCCGACGCTCGCGGCCGGCCTGCTCGTGCTCCTGTTCGTCGGGCGGCGCATGCTCGGAGAGCACGCGGGGCGGCGCGAGCACATCGCGGTGGGCGCGATCGTTCTCGGCATGCTCGGGGCGGCCGCCACGGCGCCGCCGCACACCACCAGTCACAGCGGCGACGAGACGATCACGTTCGTGCTCATCGCGCTCGCGGTGCTCGCGACGACGCCGTACGTGGTCAGCATCGTGCGCCGCCCCGCGCCCTCGATCACGATGATCGGAGCCGGGCTCGGCTTTGCGTGGAGCGGAGTGGCCACGAAGCTCGCCTCCGACGACCTCCACCACGGGCATCTCTGGGTCGCGGCGGCATGGGCGATCTCGACCGCCGCCGCCTCGGCGGTGGGCGCGCTGAGCGAGATGAGCGCCCTGCAGATGCGCCCGGCGATCCTGGTCGCGCCCGTGGTGTTCGTCACTCAGACGGTGGTTCCGATCGTGCTCGCGCCGCTTATCCTGAACGAAAAGTTCACCGATACCCCTCTGGGTGGGGCGCCGTTGGCGCTGGCGCTGGCGGTGCTCGTCGTCGGAGCCGCCGCGCTTGCGCGCTCGCCGCTGCTGCTCGCCTTGATGGAAGGGGAGGTCGTGAGAGAGCCGAGCGGCTCCACCGACAGCCCGTCGGAGCGCAGCCACGAGACGATCCGCTCCAGACCCGCCAGCGAGGAGGCCGAGCCCGCGACCGACACGACGAGCACGTCCCCGGCGCGCATCGGGCGCTGAGGGAGGGGCCCGGCGGCGTTGATGCGCAGGGCGCCCGCCACCGGGATGGCGCCTGTGCTGCGGGCGAGCACGAGCTGACCGACGGTCAGACCGTTGGGCGGCTGCAGGAAGTAGAAGCGATGACGCAAGCCGAGCGCGCGCGCCTGGGAGCGCAGCGTCCCGCGCGTGCGCACCCACCGAAACGGCGAGCCGGAACGGGGCATCTCGGGCACGAGTTCGTCGTGTAGCGCGCGCAGGTCGGCGATCGTGGTGGACAAGTCGGCGCCGTTGTCGGCAAACGACGCGTGAATGCCCGCGCCCGCGAGCTCGGAGGCGATCAGCGTGATCTCGCCCGCGGGCACGCGCACCACGAGCCCCACGTCGGGCTTGGTCGTGCTCACGCGCTTGAGCGGATGCACACCGAGGAACAGGCCCGCGAAAGCGGTTACCTCGTCGGTGGACATCAGCCATGTGCTGACCCCGAGCAGCAGCACGAGCTGCGTGACGAACGCCGCCATGCGCAGGCGCCACAGCGGGATCGGGCGCACGCGGCGGGGCGCGTCCAGCACGAGGTCGACGGCCGTGGGGTCCAGCTCCGGCGGGTCAGCGAGCTCCGGCGTGGCGAGCATGTTCTCGCCGGCTACGGCGAGCAGGCCTTCGCTGGGGTGCGCGGCGCGACCGCTGAGCTCATGGTGCTCGGCAAAGCTCGCCCGCACCTGCTCGCGCAGCTCGCGCGTGTCGTTGGCGAGGCGCAGCAGCCCGAGGTCGGCCATCGCGCGAGTGTTGAGCCGCGCGTGACCCACGGGCAGGCCGTAGGAGACCACCGGCGTGCCGGTGGCCTTCGCCTCCAGGCACGTCACCCCGCCGGTGGAGTGCACGAGCGTGTCGGCCGCCGCAAGGATCTCGGGCATGCGATCGGTGAAGCCGTAAACGTGCACGCGCGGCTCGCCCGCGAAGTCGTCGCCGAGCCGCTCGCAAAGCTGCTCGTTGCGTCCGGCGAGGCACACGATCGCGGTGACATCCGGGATGCTCGCGATCGCCCGTACGGCGCCCTCGATGTCGCCGACGCCCCAGCCGCCACCGGAGACGACCACCATGCGACCCTCCTTGGGCAGGCCCAGCGCGCGGCGCGACTCGCTCTGGGTGCGCTCGTCGAGGAACTCGGAGGAGATCAGCGGGCGCACCAGGCGCGCGCTCCCCTGCCCCGCGATGCGCTCTACGGGATGCAGCGACTCCCCGTACATGACCAGGTGCGTGTCGATGCCCGGCTGCGCCCAGAAGAACAGGCCGGTGAGGTCGGTGATGGTCGCCACCGTCGGGCAGCGCACAACCTGCGTGCGGCGCAGACGGGCGAGCACCACCGTGACCGCGGGATAGGTGGACACGACGACGTCGGGATCGTGCTCGGCGATGCGCCGCGCGAGCGGACGCGAGCCGAACAGGCACAGCAGCCTGCGCGCGAGCCCACGCACGGGGGCGACGCGCTCGAGCAGCCCGTAGACGACCGTGTAGGTCCACGGGAAGAAGCGCAACTGCACGCGATAGCCGTCCTCGACGACCGGCTGCACCAGCGGTCCCATCGCGGCGAGCCCGTCGATCACCGTGACCTCGGCCGGTTCCGGCGAGCTTTCGATCTGCCGGGCGAGCGCGCGCGCGGCGGCCGCGTGGCCCTCCCCCACGTCGGCGGACAGGATCAGCACGCGCTTGGGCCCGGGGCGCCGGCGCGATGTGGGTGTGCGGTGGCGGCGTGGCATACGGTTCAAGCCTGGCCGGTCGAGCGGACGGTGAGGCTCGGTCGCGCGCATGGCTGGGGACGCTCTCTGGGCGCGGCGACACGTGAAGCGTAGCGGCCGCGGCGCCCCCGTGCACGTCGCGAAAGGCCAAGTTGCCGCTCCTGCGCGCGTCCGTGGAGCTCGCCGGGAGGATCGCCTCATGGCGGACGAGCGGCCAGGGCCGTAAGAATGGGCGAATCGAGGAAGCGACTTCCACACTTCGCGGATCGACAGGCGTGGCGGGTTCCACGCAGGCCCAACGCGACGCCAACCCGAACCTAACGAGCGGCGCGCCGAGCACGCGCGCCGCGCGCGTGCTCGGCGCGCTCGGCCTCGCGGGCGTGGTCGCGAGCGTCTTCGGAGTGGTGGCGGGCGCAGCCGGAAGCCCGACGCGGTACGTGCCCGCCCGCGGCGGCGGCTGGCCCGGCTGGCTGTCCGGCCCGCTGCACGGCCTCGGACTCGGGATCGGATCGGCGAGCTTCCAGGCGCTGACGCTCGCCATGTGCGCGAGCTACGCGCTCGTGCTGCTCGCCGCCTCAACGCTCCCGGGCAGGGCGATCGCGGTGGCGATCGTGGCGGCGAACCTATTACTCCTGCTGGGACCGCCGCTCATCTCTCAAGACGTGTTCGGCTACCTGGCGTTCGCGCGCCTTGGGGTGCTGCACGGCCTCGACCCCTACACACACGTGGCGGCGGAAGCGCCGGTCGACGCGGTGTTTCCGTTCATCGGATGGCCGTTCCAGCACTCCCCCTACGGTCCCCTCTTCACGCTCGCCTCCTATCCGCTCGCGCCGCTCGGGCTGGCGGGCGGCCTGTGGGCGCTCAAGGCGACCGCCGTGGCGGCGAGCCTCGGGGCGGTCGCGCTGACGGCGAGCGCCGCGAGCAGGATGGGCCGCTCTGCGAAGGCGGCGGCGGTGTTCGTGGGCTTGAACCCGGTACTGCTCGAGCTCGCGGTGGGCGGCGCCCACAACGACACGCTCGTGCTGCTCGTGCTCGCCGGAGCGCTCGCGCTCGCGGCGGGCGGCGCGAGGGCCGGGCGCCGCGCGGAGGCCGGGAGCGGCGCGAGCCCGGAGGCGAGAACAGGCACGCAGGGACGCCCCAATCTCCGCGCGGCGGCCGCCGTGCTGGTGGCGGGCGTGGGCGTGAAGGTGTCGGCGGGGCTGGTGATCCCGTTCGTGGTGCTCGCCCCGGCGGCCTGGCGCGAGCGTGCGCGCGTGGCGGCGAGCGCGGCGGGAGCGCTCGTGCTGCTGGCGATCGTGGCGGCCGTCGGCTTCGGCACGCACGCCTTCGGTTTCCTGGGCGCGTTGAACGAGCAGCAGCAGCTCGTGGCCACGCACAGCGTCCCCCAGGAGACCGCGCGCTTGGTCGGCCTGGGCGGTCTGCCCGGCTGGTGGCGCGACATGTTCCTCGCGGGCTTCGTGCTGGTGCTGGCGCTCACCCTCCGGCGCACCGCCCGGGGAGCCGACTGGCGCGCGATGGCGGGCTGGGCGACGCTCGCCCTGCTGCTATCGACCGCCTGGCTGCTGCCCTGGTATGCGATATGGGCGCTCCCCCTGGCCGCCCTCGCCGACAGCCGCCGCCTGCGCGCCGCCACGCTCGCCGTGTGCGCCTACGCGATCCTGATTCACCTGCCGCTCGCCGACCCGCTGCTCAGCCCCGGCAGGCACGTCGCTGACCACACCGTCTCCCCGCATCGACACGCCGTCACCCGAGACGGCGTCGTATTCGCCGGTCTCCAGGTGAAGCGCCACGCTGCGCTCGATCTCGGCGGGTGAGGCGTCAGGACGCAGACGGCCTATGCGCAGAGCGTCGAGGCGACGGAACTTGAGGATCTCCAGGACATACACGAGGTAGACGCTGGCGGCGGCCACGAGCAGCGCGAGCCCCACCATGACGAGCAGCCAGCCTGTGTGCAGGTGGCCTTTGTGGTCGGAGTAGGGCACGAACCGCAACGCGAGCGCGAGTCCGGCGAGCATCAGCGTCCACGCGTACAGGTAGGCGATCGTGCGCCTCGAGGAGAAGCCGATGCGGGCCATGCGATGGTGGAAGTGCTCGTTGTCGGCGGCGTAGATCGGCCGCCTGTACTTCAAGCGCTTGAGCACCACGAAAGTCGTGTCGAGGAAAGGCACCATGAGCAGGATGAGCGGCAGCACGAACGAGATCACGACCGCTGCCTTGACCGCTGCCTCCACCGTCACCACCCCCATCAGCAGACCGAGCAGGTTCGAGCCGCAGTCGCCCATGAAGCTGGAGGCCGGCGGGAAGTTGTGCGCCAGGAAGCCGAGCGCCGCGCCGGCGGTGATCGCCGCGAGCACGCCCGGTTCGGCGCGATCGAGGTCGAACGCGATGATCGCGAGCGTGCCGGCGATGATCACGCACACGCCCGCGGCGAGCCCGTCGACCCCGTCGGAGAGGTTGACCACGTTCATCATTACGACCAGCCCGATCACGGTGAGCGCGGGCCCCGCGCTCGTGGCTCCCGCTTTGGGGAAGTGGAGCGTGCCCGCGAACGGCAAAGTGATCGCCTTGACGGCGACGCCGTAGTGCACGACGATGACGGCCGCCGCGATCTGGCCCGCCAGCTTCGCGATCGGCGGCAACTCGAAGCGGTCGTCGAGCGCGCCCACGACGACGATGAGCGCCGCGGCGATCAACACCCCGTGCCATAGCTGGTGAGCGCTCTTGCCGTAGCCCGCGGGCAGGAACGCCAGCACGGCGACGAGCACGCCCGCGAAGATCGCGAGACCGCCGAGCAGTGGGGTGGCGCGACTTGAGAGCCCGCGCTCGCGCGGCTCGTCCACGGCGCCGACCGCGGTGGCGAGCCGCATCGTGAACGGCGTCAGCAGCGCGGTCACGACCGCGGCTGCGAGGAATGCGTAAAGCGCGTCGAGCTCATTCAGGTGCGCCATCAGCTCGCGCACAGCATCGCAGGCGCGGGCGTCGGCGGTGACTACGCAGGCGTCGGGGCGTTCAGGTGCTCGTACAGCGGATAGCGCTCGACGATCGCGCGCACGCGCTCGGAGAGCTCGTCCTTGCGCGGCTCGAACTCGGGAGTGAGCGCGGTCGCGACGATCTGGCCGACCTCGATGAAGTCCTCGACTTGCAGACCGCGGGTGGCGAGCGCGGGCGTGCCGATGCGCAGGCCAGAGGCCTCCATCGGTGGGCGCGGGTCGAACGGGACGGCGTTGCGGTTGACGGTGACGCCGATCTCGTGCAGGCGGTCCTCGGCCTGGCGGCCCGTGAGCTCCGGCTCGCAGGCGCGCAGGTCGACGAGCGCGAGGTGCACGTCGGTGCCGCCGGTCAAAACGTTTACGCCGTGGCCGGCGCCCAAGAGCTGCTCGGCGAAGGCCTTGGCGCCCTGCACGGTGCGGCGCTGGCGCTCGGCGAAGATCTCGCTCGCCGCGATCCTCAGCGCGACGGCCTTGGCGGCGATCACGTGCTCGAGCGGGCCGCCCTGCTGACCGGGGAACACAGCCGAGTCGATCTTCTTGGCGTGCTCCTGCTTGCAGAGGATGATCCCGGCGCGCGGGCCGCCGAGCGTCTTGTGGGTGGTGGTGGTGACCACGTCGGCGCCGTATGCCACCGGGTTGGGGTGCAGTCCGGCGGCGACGAGCCCGGCGAAGTGGGCCATGTCCACCATCAGCAGCGCTCCCACCTCGTCGGCGATCTCGCGGAAGCGGGCGAAGTCGAGCTGCCGGGGGTAGGCCGACCATCCCGCGAGCAGCAGCTTCGGACGGTGCTCGCGGGCGATGCGAGCGACCTCGTCCATGTCGATGATGCTCGTCTCGCGGTCCACCTCGTAGGCGGCGATGTCATACAGGCGGCCCGACACGTTGATCTTCATGCCGTGCGTGAGATGGCCGCCGTGCGCGAGCGACAGGCCCATGATGGTGTCGCCAGGGGTGAGCAGGGCGTGGTAGACGGCGGTGTTGGCCTGGGCGCCCGAGTGGGGCTGCACGTTGGCGTGCTGTGCGCCGAACAGCGCCTTGGCGCGGTCGATGGCGAGCTGCTCGGAGACGTCCACCCACTCGCAGCCTCCGTAGTAGCGCCGTCCGGGGTAGCCCTCGGCGTACTTGTTCGTGAGCACCGAGCCCTGGCATTCGAGCACCGCCTGGGGGACGAAGTTCTCCGAGGCGATCATCTCAAGCGTCTGCTGCTGGCGCTCGAGCTCGCCGCGCAACACCGCCGCGATCTCCGGGTCCACCTCGGCGAGCGGGCGGTTGAAGTAGTCGGGGCTCAATTCGGACATCGGCGCGCTCCCAGTGTGGCGTGATTGTCTGAGTGCCCAGGCGCGCGGCGAGTTCTCCAGCCGCTTCCCGATGGTCGATTCCACCTCCTGCGCCAGTCGCGACTGCCCTTTAGGAGGCTAGCAGGAGAGCCACCTAGACTGCCTGACATGATCGAAGAGTTGATCGAGCAGATCGAAGCGCGCTTCGCGGAGCTTGGGGAGCAGATGACCGACCCTGCCGTGATCGGCGATCGCAACCGTTACGCGGAGGTGGGCCGCGCCTACCGTCAGCTCGAGCCCGCCGCCAAGCTCGCCGAGGAGTGGCGCCGCGCCGGCGACGACGCGGCGGGCGCCGAAGAGCTGATCGCCGAGAGCGGCGAGGACGCCGAGCTGCGCGAGATGCTCGCGGTGGCGCGCGAGCGCGTGGAGCAGCTCGAAGAGGAGATCCGCTTCGCGATGGTCGAGCGCGACCCCAACGACGAGAAGAACGTGATCGTCGAGATCCAGGGCGGCGCCGGTGGAGACGAGGCGGGGCTGTGGGCGGGCGACGTCTACCGGATGCTCACCCGCTACGCCGAACGCGCAGGACTGAAGCCTGAGCCGCTCGAGCTCGGCGAGGGCAAGTACACGTTCGCTGTCAAAGGATCCCACCCGCCCGGCGGCGCCTATTCGATCTTCAAGTTCGAGGGCGGCACCCATCGCGTGCAGCGCGTTCCTCAAACCGAGTCGCAGGGGCGCATCCACACCTCCACCGCCACCGTCGCCGTGCTGCCGGAAGCCGAGGACGTGGACGTGGAGGTCAGCCCGAACGACCTGCAGATCGACGTCTACCGCTCCTCCGGGCCGGGCGGGCAGTCGGTCAACACCACCGACTCGGCCGTGCGCATCACCCACAAGCCGTCGGGCATCGTGGTGTCGATGCAGGACGAGAAGTCTCAGCTGCAGAACCGCGAGAAGGCGCTGCGCGTGCTGCGCGCCCGCCTGTACGAGCGCGCCCTCGCCGAGCAGCAGTCAGAGCTGGCCGCCGACCGCCGCTCGCAGGTCGGCACGGGCGACCGGGCGGAGAAGATCCGCACCTACAACTACAACGAGCGGCGCGTCACCGACCATCGCATCAAGCTCACCGTTCACAACCTCGACCAGGTCCTCGAAGGCGCGCTCGAGGAGATCACCGCCGCCCTGCAGGCCGACGAGAAGCGCCGTCGCCTGGAGGCTCAGACGGCCGTCTGACGCCGCCGAGCACGACCCATCCCCCAAAAAAATGCCCTCCTCGCACGTCGGACCGCTCAGAAGCGTGTCTCACAACCGTCGGCGCCTCCGCGCGTGCCGAGCATCTTGAGACACGTGCCCAGCCGCGGCACTCCGGTCCGCGACGCGCTCGACGGGGCGGTCACGGCGATCCGGGCGGCCGGCTGCGAAACGCCGCGACTGGATGCCGAACTACTGCTGGCTCACGCGCTCGGGGTCTCACGCGAGCGTCTGTTCATCGCCTGTACCCGTCAGGGTGACAGTGAACTGACGGTCGCCGGTCCCGCGGTGCGCACCTTTCAGGACTTCGTGCGCCGTCGCTCCGTGCTTCGCGAGCCGGTCGCCTACATCCTTGGCCGCCGTCACTTCCGCCGCCTGGAGCTCACGGTCGATGCTCGCGCGCTGATCCCGCGTCCCGAGACCGAGCTGCTCGTCGAGGTCGCTCTCGCGCTGCCCCAGGGGTCGCGCGTGCTCGACGTCGGCACGGGCAGCGGCGCCGTGGCGCTCGCGCTGAAGGACGAGCGCCTCGATCTGCTTGTCACCGGCAGCGATGTCAGCGCCGACACTCTGGAGCTTGCGCGGAGCAACGGCGAGCGCCTCGGCCTGGATGTTCGCTGGCTGTGTGCCGACCTGTTCGAAGGCGTCCCCGACGAGTCCGACAGCGTGCCCGACGAGTTCGACGCCGTTCTCTCGAACCCGCCCTATGTGCCCGACGGCGATCGCGCGTCGCTCGCGCCGGAGATCCTGCGCCACGAGCCCGCCTCCGCCCTGTTCGCCGGGCCGGACGGGCTGGACGTCATCCGCCCGCTCGTCGCCCAGTCGGGCGAGCGGGCCACCGTCAAGCTGCTCGCCCTCGAGGTCGGCGCCGGCCAGGCATTCGCTGTCGGTGAGCTGATGCGCGCGGCCGGCTTCACCACCGTCCGTGCCGAGCGCGACCTCGCGGGGATCGAGCGTGTCGTCATAGGAGAGCGACCGTGAGTCTCACCCCCGAAGACCTCACGCGGCTGGAGGAATGTCTCGCCGGCGATGGTATCGCCGTCATCCCCACCGACACCGTCTACGGCCTCGCCTGCAATCCCGAGAGCGAGAGCGCCATGCGACGCATCTACGAGCTCAAGCAGAGGCCCCCCGTCAAGCCGTCCGCAGTCATGTTCTTCGCCTTGGAGCCGGCACTCGAGTCGCTGACCGAGCTGGGGTCGCGTACGCGTGCCGCGCTCGGCGCCCTGCTCCCCGGCCCGATCACCCTACTGCTGCCCAATCCCGAGCAGCGATTTCCCCTCACCTGCGATCCGCTCGGCACCCACTCGGCGCTGCTTGGCCTTCGCGTCCCGGCGTTCTCGGCTCCGCTCGCCGCGCTTGCCGCCCTGCGCGTGCCCGCCGCGCAGTCAAGCGCCAACCTCACGGGCGGCGCCGACCCGCGGCGGCTCTCCGACGTGCCGCCACAGCTGCGCGAAAGCGCCGACCTCGTGCTCGACGGCGGCGAGCTCCCCGGCGCCGCCTCCACCGTCGTTGATCTCTCGGGCTACGAGCAGACAGGCACCTGGCGGATCGTGCGGGAGGGCCCGCTCGCAGCGCCCTTGCTGAGACGATTGCTCGGCTGAGCGACGTCGCTCTCGACGGTCCGGCCCTGCGCCGGCGCGGTGAGTATCAGCCCGCGAGCAGCCCCACCGATGCGAGCCTACTCAACGACTCGTCCACCTGCTCCCGCGGCGCGTCGAGCGCTCCCGCGAGCTCGGACGGCGAGCGTGTACCGTCGAGCAACTGGAGCAGCCGCGGCTCGAGCTCGCCCTCGAGCCGCACGTTGGCGTGCAGCAGCGAGCTGACGGCCGGCAGTCCCGCCGCGCACTGGGCGCGCGCCAACGGGCTGGCCGTGGGGCGCTCATCCGCGCGGTTTACCAGCGGCGGCGCGCACCCCTGCAACATCACGATCCGCGCCAGATAGGCCTGCAGGAGCACCACGCGCAGCCTCGCTTGCGCCGGCTCCGGCCGCGCCTCGCTCCCGGCTGCCTGGAGCGCGCGCTCCAGCAGCGTGGGGAAGTCCAGCGCCCGCGGCCACGCCTCGCCCAGCGCCCGCATCGCCGCCTGCACCAGCGGCTCCGAGGTCGTCACGGTGTAGCCCTCGGGCGTGGTGAACGTCTCCCCCTCGACGGCCTGCTGGGCCTCCGCGCGTGCCGGGGAGGAGATCGAGAGGGCCTCGATCGCGAGATCGTCCAGCTCGCGGCTCACCGGCGCGTCCACGTGGCACAGCAGCGTCTGACGGAACATGCGGTTCTTGAAGAAGTCGAGGTACTGCTCGCGCACGACCGCGTCGTCGGGCAGGCTCGCCATCAGCCGGCCGGCGCTGTCGGGCACGTCGCGCATCTGGCTCTCGAACATGTCCGCCTCGGCCAGGAAGGCAAGGCTGTGGTGGTTGGCGTGCTCCATGAACTCGTGGAAGTAGAAGGGCGTGGAGATCTCCGCCAGGTCGTCGTGGAACAGCAGCGCGGTGCTGTAGCGCAACATCCGCTCCATGTGCTCGCGCAGCACCTGCGCGTAGGGGGAGGGCTCCTCGATCGCCACGATCGTCTGCATCAGCTCCTGTGCCGCCGCGAGCTTGCGCTGCGGGTCCTCGATCTCGCGCACGTGGTAGCCGAGTATGTCCCTCGCCATGTCGCGCAGGTAGCTGCCGGGATAGGCGTTGTAGCTCACGTACGCCACCCCCATCGGCGCCAGGTAGCGCCGCACGCCCGCCAGCAACGCCACGCGCGCCCTGGGCGGGATCCACGAGTACACGCCGTGGCTGAGGATGTAGTCGAAGCCGCCCGCCTCGCCCAGCTCGCCGCCCTCGGGGAGCTCTTCCAGGTCCATGCAGATCAGCTCCACGTTCTCCAACCCCGCCGCTCGTGCGAGCCTGTTGCCGCGCTCGATCGCGCTCGCCGCGGCGTCGATGCCCACAAGGCGCGCCCCCGGCAGCGCCTGCGCGAGCGACAGCAGGTTGCCGCCGTCGCCACAGCCCAGCTCCAGCACCCTGCTACGCGCGGCCGGCCCCGGCCTCAGGCCGAACAGCCGCGCGATCGCCTCCAGGCGCGCGGGATGGGTCGCGGAGTAGGCGTACCCCGGGTACTCGAACAGGTCATACGCGCCGCCCCGGGCGCTCGCCGGGGAGGCGGGCACGCGCTCCTCGCCGCCCTGGGCGCTCGCCGGGGAGGCGGGCACGCGCTCCTCGCCGTCGCCGATGCCGATGCCCGACCGCTCAGATCTTCGCGTTGCCGCTGATGAGGACGCTCACGGGCGACCCCACCTTGCCGTCCGAGCTGACGGGGATGAACGTCTCCTTGCACTTCTGGAAGGCGAACGTCACCTGCTCCTGCGGCATTTCTTTCTGGGACGTGCCGTCGGTGACGGCGGAGATGAGCACGTTGCCGAACGTGAACTTCAGGTAGTCCACCTCCTTGCCCCCCGCCTTGCGCTCGAAGGAGAGCACCATTTCCTTGTAGTGCTTGCCGTTCGCCGATCCCAGGAGCAGCAGCGGTGAGGCCTTGTCGATCGTCTTGGTGATCGTGAAGCTCTGAATCGTCGTCTTGCCCGCGCCGCCGCCGCCGCCCGAGGAGTGCGCGCCCATCGAGAAGGACTCGACAGAGATCTGGTCCTTGTGCCACTTGTCGGCGGACTCACCCTTGATCCCCTCGATCTTCAGGAAGGTCTTGCCGTTGCCGCTGATCCCGAAGCTCGTGTCGCCGATCAGCGGTGTGCCGGTGGCGCCGATGGTGCCCTGCGCTCCAGCGGGGCCCTGCGGGCCGGCGGGGCCCTGCGGGCCGATGGGGCCCTTCTGGTTCCAGGTGATCGGCGTCTCGTACTTGGGATCGCACGCAGCCGCCGGGTTGGCGACGCCCGCGGGGCCCGTGAGGGTTGGGTCGATCACCCTCAGGGCGCCAGGCGGCTCGGTAGCGCCGTTGATCGTAACGTTTTCGCGGAAGCCGTCCACGTTCGGACTCGGGCTCGCGTAGCACCCCGTGATCGTCCCGTCGCTCCCAGGGATCGACCCAACCGCCACGGCCGCCCCCACGCCGAGCGCGGCCGCCGTGGGCAGCGCGATCTGAAGCGCCCGTTTCGAGTTGCGCATCCGCTGAACCGCCTGCGCTATCCGGCTTGCCTCTTCCGCGCTCATGCTCATCCACTCCCGAAGTCACCCTGGTCGCGACGGGCGCGCTCCCCGCTCCTCATCGCCTATTGCGCGGTACCAAAGCAGAAGGCCAAGTCCCTGTCAAGCAGACTCGGCAAGGGTTCGACTCCGAGCGACAGACACACCTGCCCGCGGCGTCGCCCGCGTCTCCCCTACGCCACGACCTCCACGCCCACGAGGTCCGCGGCGTCCATGCTGCCGGGGGTCTCGAGCGCCAGCACCGCGTCGAGCGCCGCGATCGCGACCGCGAGCTGGTCGAGGTCGGGCTCGCGCGTGGTGAGCAATTGCAGCTTCAAGCCGGGCCACATCACCGCCCTCACCCACCGCCGCGAGCGGTTGCGCCCCGCGAACTTGATGATCTCGAACGAGATGCCGGCGATGATCGGCACGCCCAGGATGCGTGTCCCCACGAGCCAGTACCACGCGGGCAGTCCCACGGCGCCGAAGACGAAGATCGAGACGACCATCACGATCAGCAGGAAGCTCGTGCCGCAGCGGGGGTGCAGGCGCGAGAAGCGCTGCGCGTTGTGCGGGGTGAGCGGCAGGCCCGCCTCGAAGCACGAGATCGTCTTGTGCTCGGCGCCGTGGTACTCGAACACCCGTCGCAGGTCCTTGATGCGCGACAGCAGCACCATGTAGCCGAGGAAGATCGCGGTGCGCACGATGCCCTCCACGATCCAGAAGAGCGCGGAGGAGTGCAATTGGTGCTTGACGAGGCTCGTGAGCCCGAGCGGCAGCAGGAAGAACAGCCCGATCGCGAACACGAGCGACACCACCACCGTCCCCGCCCAGATGCCGGCGCCGATTTCCTGCGCGTCCTCGTCGGACTCGCTACCGATCAGCGATCGATGGGATCGCTGATCGGCCGGCAGCTGGGCGTTGGCTGAGATGCCAAGCGCCTTGAAGCCGATCGCGAGCGATCCCCCCAGCGCGACGATCCCGCGCAGGATCGGGATGCGCAGCCGGCGGTGGCGCGCGAGCGCGGAGTCCAGCGGGAATGTCTTCACCTCGATCTCGCCCAGGGGCTCCAGCTCGCCGCGCTCCTCCTCTCGGCTCAGCCTCGCCTCACGGTCCATCGCGAGCTCGAACGCCTCCGCGGGCCTCCCGTCGCCGCTCGCCGCCGGCGCGTCGGCCTTCAGCGGCTTGCGCACCGCCACCGCCCAGTGGCGCACCCCGCGCATCATCACGCCCTCGAGCACCGCCTGTCCGCCCAGCGGAGCGTCGCGCTGAGCGACCAGCTCAGCGACGCCCGAGTCGGGGGACTCGGGCTTTACTGCGGCTGCTTCTGTGACTGCGTTGAACGTAGGCGCCCCTTGGCGACTCTGCGCTGGAAGCGCTCCACGCGTCCACCGGTGTCGACGAGCTTCTGACGCCCCGTGTAGAAAGGGTGGCAGTTGGAGCACACCTCGACGTGGATCTCCTCCTGGGTGGCGCGCGTGGTGAACTCGTTGCCGCACGTGCAGCGCACGTGCGCCTGGACGTAGTTGGGGTGGATCTGCGCCTTCATGCTCAGCGCATTCTAGCGACCCGCGCGCGACTCGGCCCGCGCCGGGCGCCGGGGATCCGCTCGACCGGCCGGCGTCAGGCGCCGGGGATCTGGTTGACCGGCCCGCGTTAGGCGCCGGGCGTCTGCGTGACCTGCGCCGAGAGCGTCGGCTGCAGGCAGCGCGGCGTGCGCAGTTCGGCGCGCTTGAGCACATGCCCTCTGTCGCCCACCCAGCGGAAGCGCACCACGGCGCGGTAGGCGGCGGGGGCGCTGAGGTTGGTGACCTGCTTGACGTACTTGTAGATCGTCACACCTGCTTCGGCGCTGTGCCACGCTCCGAAGCCGGGGGCGAGCACCGTGTGGAAATCCGCTTCCCCGTGCAGGCGCTGCTGAAGTTCGATCCGCATCGCCATCTTCTGGGTGGCGCTCGTGGCGGTCATCTGCGCCCTGAACGTCGCCGAGCGTTCGGCCTGCACGGTCGAGCTGACGCACTGTTCGAGCGTCGCCGAGTAGCCCGTCCCGCCGGGTCCCGCGGGCGTGTACGCCGTGCGCGCCCCTCCGTGTGCGCGCGCGGTCCCCACCCAGCCGAGCACCATCAGCGCGCACGCCACCATCAGCGCCGCCCGCACAGCCCGATTCCTATCGAACACCGTCCTTGCCATTCACAAGCCTCTAACACCTCGGGAGCCCCGTGGTTTCGGCGCGGCTGGCGCCGCGCCGAAGGTTGCGGGAGAAATTGGAAGTGGTTTCGCACCAAGCTCCTGAGCGTCATCGACCAAGCAGGGCAAGGACGCAGGCCGCGCAGTGTGCTTTGCACATAAGCGGCCGAGGACGCCGCCATGCGCAGGTCGATGGCGCTCAGGTGATTTGGTAGAGGGGGCCGTCGCCTCCCTCTGGGGTGGTGAGGCGTCCGCCCTTGGCGGTGATCGCGCCGCACTGGACGCAGTTGGTGTAGTTGACGATCACGTCGACGTCGCCCTTCTCCGGCGCGTCCTCGGGGATCTCGTACACCCCGGCGGGGCACATCCAGCGCCACGTTTCGGCGAGCTCGCGCGGAACGTGCTTCTGCACGCGGATGTGGTTGGGCGCGTCGTCGCGGGTGGCGTTGCCCGTGATGAAGACGGAGGAGAGCTTGTCGAACGTGTACTTGCCGTCGGGCTTGGGGTAGGAGTCCTTGGTTTTGCCGATGAACATCGGCTGGGCGTCGTTGCGATGGAGCGTCCAGCGTCCGCCGGGGAAGCGCCCTTTCGTGGCGATCATCAGATTCACGAGCGGGCCGCCCTTGATGAGACCCTGCTGGAAGGGCTGGCGGGTGTTGCGCTGTTCCCACATGTCCTTGCCGATGATCGACTCCTCCACCGCCGTCTCGTAGGACTCGAAGCTCGACTCGCCGCGCCTGAGCGCCGCGTAGATCGACTCCGCGGCGAGCATCCCGGACTTGATCGCGTAGTGGACGCCCTTGAGCGATGCGAGGTTCATCAGCCCGCCCGCGTCGCCGACGAGCACGGCGCCGGGCATCGAGAGCTTGGGCATCGCCCAGTAGCCGCCGGCGGGGAGCGCCTTGGCGCCCCAGGCCACGCGTTCGCCGCCCTCCAGGACGCCCCTCACGAGCGGGTGGGTCTTGAACTCCTGCAGGAGGTCATGCGCGGAGGTGGTGGCGTCGGCGTAGTCGAGGTCGAGTACGAAGCCGATCGAGACGAGGTCCTCGCCGGTCTTCTCGTCCTTCATCGGGTACATCCACGACCCGCCGATCTGGTGGTAGGAGGCGGAGATCTTCAGCGGCCAACCGGCCACCGTATGGATCACGCGATCGAGCGGCTTGGGAACCTTCCAGACCTCCTTGACGCCGAGCTCCCACACCTGCGGCTCGCGGTCCTTGGCGAGGTCGAACTCGCGGATCGCCGCGCCGGTGACGTGCCCCCAGCAGCCCTCGGCGAGGACGGTGGCCTGCGCCTTGATGTCGGTGCCGGGCTCGAAGTTGCCGAGCGGCTCGCCGTCCCTGCCGCGGCCCTTGTCGCCCGAGCGCACGCCGACGACGCGGCTCCCCTGCCCCCCTGCATCGGATCCTCCCCCACCCTCGACGACAAGTTGCGTGGCGGAGGTCTCGGTGAGGATGTAGGCGCCGGCCTCCTCGGCGATGCGCTGCTGATAGCGCGCGAGCGCTGAGACGGAGACGACCTCGTTGCCGTGGTTGCGCTGCGGCGGCGGCGGCGGGATGCGCAGCTTCGTCTTACCGTTGGGCAGGACGTAGATCGCCTCCTTCTTGACCTCGCCGAAGGCGAAGCCCTCCTGGCGCCACTGCTCGCGGGTCATGTCCGGAAACAGCTCTTCGAGCGGGCCGGGGCGCATGACCGCGCCGGAGAGGTTGTGCCCGCCGCAGGTCTTCGCCTTCTCGACGACCGCAACGGGCACTTCGCCGAGGCGCTCCATCGTCTCCGGATCGTCGGCGAGCAGCTGCAAGAGGCGGTTGGCGCAGGCAAGGCCGGCGGTGCCGCCCCCGACGATGGCCACGCCGACCTCGATCAGCTCGTCCTCTGGATCGAGCCCGTGCTTGACGAACTCCCTCTGGGTGTCCACGGGCGGCGGGAAGGCCGCAGGGACGACCTTCCCATTGTGAGAGCCGCTATGAGATGACATCGCTCGACGCTCCTTTTCGCTCACGCATCCCCCGCGACCCCTTCTCAGCCCGCCTTCTTCGCCTTCACGGCCTCGGTGAGCTTGGGCAGGATCTTGTTCAAGTCGCCCACGATGCCGAGGTCTGAGAATTCGAAGATCGGCGCGTTGGAGTCCTTGTTGATGGCGACGATGTTCTCCGAGGACTGCATACCGACCTTGTGCTGGATCGCGCCGGAGATGCCCGCCGCGAGGTACAGCTTCGGCGAGACCGTCTTGCCGGTCTGGCCGATCTGCGCCGCGTAGGGGTACCAGCCGGCGTCCACCACCGCGCGGGTGGCGGCCACCGCGGCGTTGTTGCCGAACGCCCCGGCGAGCTCGTCGCAGAGCTGGAAGCCCTCGGCCTTGCCGAGGCCGCGGCCACCGGCAATGATGATGGATGCGCCCTCGATGTCCACGTCGGCGCCGCGCTGCTCGCCGCGCGTCACCATCGTGGCCTGCTTCGCGTGCGGGCTCAGCTCGAAGCTGAGCTGCTCCACCGGGGCCGCGCCGGCGCCGCTCTCTTTGATCTCGAACGCGTTGAGGCGGCCGATCACGATGCCCACCTCGGAGCGGTAGGAGATCTCCGAGATTGCCGAGTCGCCGAGGATCGGACGCTCCGCGATCAGCTCGCCACCCTCGGCGCGCACCGCGGTGACCTCCATCGCCACGCCGGCCCCGAGCCGCGCGGCCAGGCCGGCGCCGATCTCGAAGCCGAGCAGGCCGCCGCCGAAGATGGCGTATTTGTAGTCGCCGGCTGAGATCGCCGCGCCCATCGCGTCGACGACCGGCTGCGCGAGCCCCTCGGGGCCCTCGGCGACGAGCACCTTGGAGGCGCCGTAGTTGCCGAGCGACGCCGCAAGGTCCCGCGGGACGTTCTCGCCCACGAGGATCGCGTGCGCCTCGCCGCCGAGCTCGGCCGCGAGCTTGGCGCCCTCGGAGACGGCGCCGAGGGAGTTCTTGTTGATCGCGCCTTCGTAGTGGAGCGCGTAGACCAGGATGTTCGCCATCTAGATCAGCTTCCTCTCGTCGAGCCAGGACACGATCTTTTCGACCGTCTCGGCGGTGTCTTCGTCCTCGATGATCTCGCCCGCCGCCTTGGCGGGGGGAGCCTTCGCGGCGACCCACCGCGCGGCTGAGTTCTCGCCGCCCACCTTCGAGGCGTCGACGCCCACGTCGGCGGCGGTGACCGTGTCGAGCGGCTTCTTCTTGGCGCCCATGATCGCCTTCAGCGACGGGTAGCGCGGCTCGTTGATGGCGTCCCCGACGGAGATCACGGCGGGCAGTGAGATCTGCACCGTGTCGTAGCCGTACTCGGCCTGGCGCTCGCAGCGCAGCGCCTCGGTGGTGACGTCCATCTTGACGACCTGCGTGAGCGAGGGCATGCCGAGATGCTCGGCCACGACCGCGCCGATCGTGTAGCACTCGCCGTCGTCGGACTGCTGTCCGAGCAGCACGAGATCGGGTTTCTCGCGCTCGACCGTCTGCGCGAGCGCGTAGCCGGTGGCGGCCACGTCGGAGCCGGCCACGGCCGGGTCTGAGAGGTGCACGGAGCGGTCGGCTCCGAGCGAGACGGCCTTGTGCAGAGCGCGCACAGCGCTCTCCGGGCCCATGGTCACGGCGACGATCTCCTCGACGGGGGCGATGCCGCCCTCGCGAATCTGCATCGCAGCCTCGATGGCATGCGTGTCATACGGGTTGAGGTTCTTCTCCCCGCTGCGGTCCATGCGCCCCGTCGAGTTGTTGATGCGCTTCTCGACGGCGGCGTCCGGAACCTCCTTCACCAGGACGCAAATCTTCATTCAGCTACTCCTTCACGGGTGTCGATGGGTCACATCTTATATGAGTTGACTGACGAGTCAATCGGTTTCATGTCGATCTTCAGGGAAGACCGGGCCGCATGCGGCCCGGTCCGGGGCAGCGCATGCGCTGCCCCGCGGTCGGCGCATGCGCCGACCGAACGACATACACGAGCATGCAGGGCATCTAGCGACTGACGACCGCGCCGCGGATGAAGTCGACTATCGCCTGGGTGGGCGCCCCGGGCGTGAACACCTCGGCCACCCCGAGGCTCTTCAGCTCCGGGATGTCTTCGGCGGGGATCGTGCCGCCGACGGTCACCACCACGTCGTCGATGGACTGCTCGCGCAGCAGCTCCACCACGCGCGGCACGAGCGTCATGTGGGCGCCGGAGAGGATCGACAGACCGACCGCGTCGGCGTCCTCCTGGATCACCGTCTCGACGATCTGCTCCGGGGTCTGGTGAAGGCCGGTGTAGATGACCTCCATGCCGGCGTCGCGCAATGCCCGCGCGATGATCTTCGCGCCGCGGTCGTGGCCGTCGAGGCCGGGCTTGGCGACCACAACGCGGATCTTGCCCTTCGATTCGGTGGTGGAAGACATCGCCCGGCAGATTATTGACGCGCGGAGGCACGCGCCGCGCGACCTTCCCTCGCCGCCATCCCGAGGCCCGCCGCGGCCGTGCCCGCGGCGAGCGCGGCCGCGAGCTTCAGGCGCGGCGCGAGGCGGTCGAGTCGCACGATCTCCCAGCCCTCGCTCTTCGCGATGCGCGTGAGCTCCTGGTCGGGGTTGACGACCACCGGGTGGCCGACGGCGCGCAGCATCGGCAGGTCTGACTCCGAGTCGGAGTAGGCGTAGGAGCTCGAAAGGTCAAGGCTCTCCCGCTCGGCGAGCTCCCGGATCGAGACCACCTTGCCCTCGCGGTAGTTGAAGGGTCCCGCCGGCCCTCCCGTGTAGCGCCCTTCGTGGACCTCCAGACGCGATCCCACGCCACCGTCGAAGACGAGCACGCGCGCGAGCAGGTCGGCCATCTCCTGGAGCGCGGCGGTCACGATGTACACGCGCCGCCCGGCCTCCTGGTGGTCGTAGGCGCGCTGCAGCATCTCGGGATAGATGCGCGGCAGCACTCCGCTGAGCACCCGCGGGGTGAGCCGCTCCAGGTCGCGCACGGGCACTCCGGAGATCAGCTCCCCCACGCGCGCGCGCACGGCGTCGGCGCGTTCGTCGGTGGAGCCGCGCAGGCGGAAGCGCAGGTTCTCGTAGAGATCCCGCACCAGCCGGCGCCGCGTGATCATCCCACTCTCGAACGCGGCTCGCGCGAAGTAGATGCCCGAGGAGCCCGCCATCAGGGTGCGGTCGAGATCGAAGAACGCCGCGGCGCGCGGCTCGCTCATCTCAGACCTTGAGGATCACAGCGTCGCCCTGCCCGCCACCCGAGCAGATGGCGGCGCAGCCGAGGCCGCCGCCGCGGCGACGAAGCTCGTGGACGAGCGTGCCGAGCAGGCGCGCGCCGGTGGCGCCGATCGGGTGGCCGAGGGCGACCGCGCCGCCGTTGACGTTCACCCTGTCCTCGTCGATCCCGAGCAGGCGGATCGAGTTGAGCGTGACCGACGCGAACGCCTCGTTGATCTCCCACACGTCGATGTCCTGCGCCTTCAGGCCCGCCTTCTCGAGCGCCTTGGAGGCGGCCGAGGCGGGGGTGCGGGCGAGGTAGGCGAACTCGTCGGCGGACTGCGCGTGGGCGACGATCTCGGCCAAGGCCTGCTTGCCGTTGGCGGAAGCCCACTCCTCGGAGGCCACCACGAGCGCGCCGCCACAGTCGTTGACGCCGGGGGCGTTGCCGGCCGTGTGCGAGCCGTCCCTGCCGACGAGGCCGGGCAGTGCGGCCAGCTTCTCCAGCGATGTGTCGCGGCGGGGCGCCTCGTCCACCTCTACGACGGTGTCGCCCTTACGGCCTTTGATCGTGACCGAGACGATCTCCTCGGGCAGGCGGCCCTCGTCGGTGGCCTTCAAGGCCAGCTCATGCGAGCGCAGCGCCCAGCGGTCCATGTCGGCGCGTGTGATCTCCAGCTCGTCGCCGACCTCGGTGGCCTCGACGAACATCTGCTTGCCGGAGAAGGGATTGGTGAGGCCGTCGTGGACCATGGCGTCGAGCGCCTTCACGTCGCCCATGCGAAAGCCGAAGCGGGCGCCCGGCAGCAGGTAGGGGGCACGGGACATCGACTCCATCCCACCGGCCACCCCGACATTCACGTCGCCCGCGCGAATCGCCTGGTCGAGGATCACGGTGGCGCGGATGCCCGAGGCGCACACCTTGTTGATCGTCTCGGAGGAGATCTCCTTGGGGATGCCCGCCTTGATCTGGGCCTGGCGCGAGGGGATCTGGCCCTGGCCGGCCTGCAGCACCTGACCCATCACGACGTGCTCGACCTGCCCTGGCTCGACGCCCGAGCGCTCCAGGGCGGCCTCGATCGCGACCGCTCCGAGCTCGGTGGCGTCGAGCGACGATAGGCCTCCTCCCATCTTGCCGATGGGTGTGCGCGCGGCGCCGAGGATCACGGTCTTGGGCATCTGGGGCGGTTCTCCTAGATCGAAGGTCGGGGAGCGAATGCTATCGGCCCGATATTGTGCCCGGATCGTGAATGTGTCCTGGAGCACACTGCCGCCCGGCGAGACAGACGCGGACACCGTCGCGCTCGGGGTGTTCGAGGGAGAGGGGCCGCGCGCCGGGACCCCGGCGCAGATCGGCGAGCTGCTGGCGAGCGGCGAGGCGCGCCGTTCGCGCAAGGCGCTCGCCGTGACGCACGCCGACGGCAAGCGCTGGCTGATCGTCGGGCTGGGCGCGCGCGAGGACTTCACGCCCGAGCGCGCACGGGTCGCGGCGGCGAGCGCGCGCGAGCGCGCGAGGGAGATCTCGACGCGCGTGCTCTGCTGGGAGGCCCCCCTTGGCGAGGGCGAGGACTCAGATCCGCGGGTGGCGGCGGCGCTGGTGCAGGGGACGGTGCTCGCCGACTACAGCTTCGAGGGCCACAAGTCCTCGGGCAGGGACAAGCCGGAGATGGACTCGCAGCCAAAGCGCCTGGAGCGTCTAATCGTGTCCGGCGCGGGCGGGCTCCCCCATGCGGGGACCCCCCATGACGGGGGGCAGGCAGGCGAGCAGGCGGTCGTTCAGGCGGCGGTCGTCGCGGAGGCCGTGAACGAAGCCCGCGACCTGCAGAACCGGCCCGCGAACGACCTCACTCCGACCGCGCTGGCCGAGCACGCGCGCAGGCTCGCCGCGGAGATCGAGCGCCTGTCCGTCGAGGTGGAGGGGCGCGAGGGCATCCTGGCGCGCTCGATGGGGGCGTTCGCGGCGGTCGCCCAGGGCTCCGAGCAGGAGCCCGCGCTGATCACGCTGCGCTACGACGGATCGGGTGTCCCGCCCGCCCCGGGCGGGCCGCTGCTCGGGTTCGTGGGCAAGGCGGTGACGTTCGACAGCGGCGGCATCTCGCTGAAGCCCGGGGCGAAGATGGCGGAGATGAAGTTCGACATGTCGGGGGGCGCCGCGGTGATCTCGGCGCTCGCGGCGATCGCGCGGCTGGGCCTGCCGGTGAGGATCGTGGCGGTGGTGGGCGCCACCGAGAACCTCCCGAGCGGGCGCTCGGTGAAGCCCGGGGACATCGTGACGGCGTCCAACGGCAGGACGATCGAGGTCAACAACACCGACGCCGAGGGACGGCTCGTGCTCGCGGACTGCCTCTGCCACGCCATCTCGCTCGGCGCGGAGCGGGTGGTGGACCTCGCGACGCTCACCGGCGCGGTGATAATCGCGCTCGGCTCGACCTACGCGGGGCTGATCGCAAACGACGACGCGTTCGCGGCGCGGGTGACCGAGGCCGGCGAGCGGAGCGGCGAGATCGTGTGGCGGTTGCCGCTGCACGAGGAGTACGACGAGCTCGTGAAGGGGAAGTACGGCGATCTCGACAACGCGCCCGAAGGACGCAAGGCGGGCACGATCACCGGCGCGACGTTCCTGTCGAACTTCGTGGGGGACACTCCGTGGGCGCACCTGGACATCGCCGGGTCCGCCTGGGACCTGGGGCGCGCATATGTCGGCAAGGGCGCCTCGGGCTACGGGGTGCGCCTGCTGGTGGAGCTCGCGCGCTCGTACTGCTCGTAGATGGACTTCGACCTCTCCCCCGACCACGAGCTGATCCGGCGCACGGTGCGCGAGTTCGCCGAGGCCGAGGTGGCGCCGGTGGCCGAGGAGCTCGACAGGACCAAGTCGTTCCCGTACGAGATCGTCGCCAAGCTCGGAGCGCTCGGGCTGATGGGGATTCCGTTCCCCGAGGAGTACGGGGGAGCGGGCGGGGACACGCTGGCCTACGCGCTCGCGGTTGAGGAGCTCACAAGGGTGGACTCCTCGGTGGCGATCACGCTGTGCGCGCACACCTCGCTCGGCACGCAGCCGATCTACCTGTTCGGCGCCGAGGAGCAGAAGCGCGAATGGCTGCCGCAGCTGTGCTCGGGCGCGAAGCTCGGAGCGTTCGGGTTGACCGAGCCGGAGGCGGGAAGCGACGCCGGCAACACGCGCACGCGCGCGCGGCTGGAGGGCGGCGAGTGGGCGATCGACGGCGCAAAGCAGTTCATCACCAACGCCGGCACCGACATATCGGGGATGGTGTGCATCACCGCCGTGACGGGCACGGGCGATGACGGCGCCAAGGAGATCTCGAACATCATCGTGCCGAACGGCGCCCCCGGCTACGAGCAGGGCGCGCCCTACCGCAAGATGGGCTGGAACGCCTCGGACACGCGCCCGCTCATGTTCACCGACTGCAGGGTGCCCGCGGAGAACCTGCTCGGGCCGCGGGGACAGGGGTTCAAGCAGTTCCTGCACATCCTCGACATCGGGCGCATCGGGGTGGCGGCGATGGGCGTGGGGCTCGCCCAGGGAGCGCTCGATGAGGCGCTGGCGTATGCGAAGCAGCGGCGCGCGTTCGGCAGGCCGATCTCCAAGTTCCAGGCGATCCAGGTGAAGCTCGCCGACATGTCAACGGAGATCGAGGCGGCGAGGCTGCTCGTGTACAAGGCCGCGCGCGAGAAGGACGCGGGGCGTAACTTCACGCTCACCGCCGCCCAGGCGAAGCTCAAGACCGGGCGGCTGGCGGTGCGCTGCGCCGAGGAGGCCGTGCAAATCCATGGGGGCTACGGATACATAGAGGAGTATCCCGTGTGCCGCTTCTACCGCGACGCCAAGATCCTCACAATCGGCGAGGGCACCGACGAGGTGCAGCAGATGGTGATCGCGCGCGCGTTGGGGGCCTGAACGGCCCCGCACGACGCCCCGCGCGCCCGGCCGGCGCGGCCCGACCTAGCGAGGTTCGAGCACGACGACCGGGATCTCCCGCTCGGTGCGCCGGCGATACGCTTCGTAGCCGCCGTAGACGTCCACGGCGAGCTTCCAAAGGCGCTCGCGCTCCTCGGGCTTGGCCACGCGGGCGTGCACGTTCATCCTTTTCGAGCCGATCTGGATGGTGGTGTCGGGGTTGGCCATCAGGTTGTGAAACCAGGCCGGGTTCTGCGGATGGCCGCCCTTGGAGGCGATCAGGATGACATTCTCGCCATCGCGGGCGAACAGGAGCGGCGTGGTGCGGTGCTTGCCGCTCCTGGCGCCTACGTGGTCGAGCAGCAGCACGGCCGGCGCTCCCGGCACGCGGTAGCCGATGAGGCCGTGCGTGGCGCGGTAGATCTTCGCGTGGGCGCCCATCAGCCGGCTCAGCAGCGGCCAGTTGCGGTCAACCCAGCTCATGTAGTCGATCGCCATGTGGGAACACCCTACAGGCAACGCCACGCGCGCCCGCGCGCGCACGCAAGAGCAGGCAGCGGCGAGCCGACGAGCGGCCGGGTCGCGCTGCCGACGGCGCGACGATTGGCCCGCCGGCGACCCACTGAGCCTGACAGGAAAATAGCCATAGATTCCCGCAAATTGCGGCATTTTCATCAGCCCGTGCGGGCCTGCGGCGCGGGCACGGCGACTTTACGAGCCGTAACAAGCGGGCGTCGACAGGCTGTATGATCCTGGACTTCGTCTTCCGGTGCGTTGAGGCACGCCCGGGGTCGGGTTGTGGCGAACGAGGCAAGGAAGGGGTTCGACCTGATGCGTAATTGGAATCTTTCCGGAATCGTTTTGGGCGTCGTCGCGTCGGCTCTGCTGCTCGGCGCGGCGCCCACCGGCGCCGTCGCATCGGCGTCCGGCGGTGGCGTGGGCGCCCACTACGGACGCGGTGGCGCGACCAGCGCCGACGTCTGCTCGGCCAACGTGGGCGTCGGCTATGCGCACTGCCTGGCGCACGTGCGCACCGACGCGTGGGCGAGGGACCGCGGGCCGCTCGCACGCGGCAGTCGCCCCCCGGCCACCACACTCGGCAATAACGGCGCATACGATCCCTCCTACCTGCGCTCGGCGTACGCGGCGCCGTCCGCGACGGGCGGCGCCGGGCAGACAGTCGCGATCGTCGACGCCTACGACGATCCCAGGGCGGAAAGCGACATGGCCTACTACCGCTCCTACTTCGGGCTGCCGGCCTGCACGACCGCGGGCGTGTGCTTCCGCAAGGTCAACGAGAGTGGCGGGTCGGGCTCCTATCCGCGCGGCAACTCCGGCTGGGGACAGGAGATCTCGCTCGACCTCGACATGGTCAGCGCCATCTGCCCCAACTGCCACATAGTGCTCGTCGAGGCGAACACGAACTCGCTCGCGGACCTCGGCACGGCCGTGAACACCGCGGTCAAACTCGGGGCGAACGTGGTCACGAACAGCTACGGCGGCGGCGAGTACTCAGAAGAGACGAGCAACGCCACGGCCTACTACGAGCACCCGGGCGTGGCAATCACCGCGGCGTCCGGCGACAGCGGCTACGGCGTGGAGTTCCCCGCCGCGTCCCCGACCGTCACCGCGGTCGGTGGCACGAGCCTCTACCAGGCGACGAACACCGGCACGCGCAACGCGACCGAGGAAGCGTGGAGCGGGGCGGGCAGCGGCTGCAGCGCCTATGAGCCCGAGCAGGGGTGGCAGTCGGCACTCCCGGAATACACCCTGGCGGCGTGCTACAAGCGCATGGTCGCCGACGTCTCCGCCGTGGCGAACCCGAGCACCGGGGTGTGGGTGTACGACACCTACTCGAACCCCGGCTTCGAGATCTTCGGAGGCACGAGCGCGTCCACGCAGATCGTGGGCGCCGTGTACGCGCTGGCGGACAACTCGTCCGCGAGCGGCGAGGAGACCTCCTACCCGTACGGCGATCCAGCCGCGCTCAACTACATCCACGTCGGGAGCAACGGCTCGTGCGGCACCTACCTCTGCAACGCCGCCGACTCCGAACGCTACAACGGGCCCACGGGCCTCGGAACGCCCAACGGCGCCGCCGCCTTCGCGGGCTCATCCACGCCGCCGCCGCCCCCACCCCCCAGCCCGAGCCCGCCGGGCGCGCCGCAAAACCTGACCGCCGCGAGCTCCTCCGCCAAAGGCGTTGCGCTCGCTTGGGGCGCGCCCACTTCCAACGGCGGCTCTGCGATCAGCGGATATGTGCTCTATCGCAGCACGCAATCCGGGCGTGAGAGCGCCTACGTGTCGGTGACCTGCACGGCGCTCGCCTGCACGTACAACGACAGCAACACCAGACGGGGCGCCATCTACTACTACACGGCGGCCGCCGTCAATACGGTGGGAACAGGCCCCCAGTCGAACCAGGCGTCGGCCAGGGCCAAATAGCCGCCTGCTCGCCGGACGGTGGACCCGCACAGCCACACCGATCGAGCGGCGGGCGCCGTCGCCCCCGAGCTGCGCCGGCTGATTCGCGACATCCCCGACTTCCCCACGCCGGGGATCGTGTTCAAGGACATCACACCGCTGATGGCCGACCCGCATGCGCTCGCGCTCGCGGTGAAGGGCCTGGCCGACTACGGGCGCCCTCTGAAGGTGGACTGCGTGATCGCCGCCGAGGCGCGCGGCTTCCTGCTGGGGCCGGCGCTCGCGCTCGCGCTCGGCACGGGGTTCGTGCTGGCGCGCAAGCCGGGCAAGCTGCCGTATGAGACGGTGAGCGCCGAGTATCTACTCGAGTACGGGACCGACCAACTCGAGCTGCACCGCGACGCGGTCGGGCAGGGCGCGCGCGTGCTCGTTCACGACGACCTGCTCGCGACGGGTGGCACCGCGGCGGCTCTGTGCGACCTGGTGGGTCAGCTCGGCGGCGAGGTCGTGGGCTGCGGCTTCCTGGTGGAGCTCGCGAACCTGGGCGGCCGCGAGCGGCTTGCGCCGCATGAGGCCCACGCGCTGCTCAGCTACGACGCCTGACGCTCGAGCAGCGCCGTGGCGGCGCTGGCGGGGTCCAGGCGCCGCTCGACGACCTCCTCGAGCAGACGCTTGAACTCGGCGTCCTCGCGCAGCTCTTCCTCCAGGCGCCGGCGCATACGGGCGGCGGCTATCGCGAGCACCTCGTTGCGCAGGTTGCGCCCGCGGCGCTCCTGGAGGGTGCCCTCGGCGAGGATGTGAGCTCGGTGCCCGTCGAGGCGCTGCACCAACTCCGCGATGCCCTTGCCGTGGACGGCCTCGGTCTTGACGATCGGCACGCGCCAGCGCGCGCGCCGGCCCTCCCCACCGCCCTCCGCCGCGGGCTCGCCCTCGCCCTGGCTTGCGCCGTTCACGTTGGCGAGCGACAGCACGCCGCGGATCTCGCGCACCATCGTGTCGGTGAGCGGATGGTCGGCCTTGTTGATGACGATGATGTCGGGGATCTCCATGATGCCCGCCTTCAGGGCCTGAATCGAGTCGCCGGAGCCGGGCATCAACACGAGCACGATCGTGTCGGCGTGGTCGATGATGTCGATCTCCGCCTGACCGACGCCGACGGTCTCGACGAACACGTCCTCGCGTCCGGCCGCGTCGAGCAGCAGCGCGGCCTGCAGCGCCGCCTCGGAGAGCCCGCCGAGCGCGCCGCGGTTGGCCATCGAGCGGATGAACACGCCCTGGTCGAGGAAGTGCTCGGTGAGACGGATGCGATCGCCGAGCAGGGCGCCCTGGGTGAACGGGGAGGAGGGGTCGATGGAGAGCACACCGACACTGCGACCGGCCTCGCGGCGTGCCCTGGTGAGCGCGCCGATGAGGGTCGACTTGCCCACCCCGGGAGGCCCAGTGAAGCCGTAGACGGCCGCCCGGCCGGTGTGGGGGTAGACCTCGCGCACGAGCTCCCACCCCTCCGGGCGGTCGTTCTCGACGAGCGTGATGGCGCGCGCGAGCGCGCGGCGGTCGCCGGCGAGCAGGCGCTGTGCGAGCGTGGGAGGCACGCGCGAAGTATCTCGGGTTCGCCGGCCCTCGGGGCCTGTGCCTCCAGGTGCACACGTTCCCATCCGGGTAGGCCCTAGGATGCGCGCTCGTGAGACGGCCCCGGGAAGCGATGCAAGCGTGGCGGTGGATGCGCGCGCACAACCTGCTCAACCGCCACTATGCGCGCCTGCTCACGCGCCTGGCCTTCCTGAAGCTGCGCCATGGCAAGCGATTGCAGACCGATGGGCCGTGCTTCATCTGCCCCGGCGTGAAGCTCGAGATCGGCAAGCACGCAACGCTGCGCGTGGGCCGCTGGTCGTGGATCGGGCACGGCTCGAAGATCAGGGTGCACGAGGGCGAAGTGAGCATCGGAGCCAAGACCGTGATGGGCCAGGAGTGCACGATCTCCGCCTACAAGCACGTGTCGATCGGGCGCGAGTGCATCATCGCCGACCGCGTGATGTTGATCGACTTCGACCACGGCGTGGTGGAGGTGGAGCGTCCGATCCGCTTGCAGGGCATCTACAAGCGCGATGTGCGCGTTGGGAGCAATGTTTGGATGGGTTATGGGGCGTGCGTACTGCGAGGAGTGAGCATTGGGCACAACAGCATCGTGGGCACGAGCGCCGTGGTCACCAGGGACGTGCCCGAGAACGCGGTCGTGGGCGGCGTCCCCGCGCGCGTGCTGCGCATGCGCGAGGCGCCGAAGCAGCTGCGCTGGGAGTAGGTCAGGGGCCTAGCAGGACCGCCGGATCGGCGTGCGGAGCGAGGTTGCGTAGCTGCGCGTCGTCCGCGTCGGGGCCGCTCGCCAACGCGCGCTCAAGCGCTTCGCTGTGACCGGCGAAGCGCTCCCTAGCGTAGGGCAGCGCCAGCTCGCGCGAGACCATGAATGGCCAGTCGCTGGCCTGCAGCGCCAGCAGCTCGCGCAGCGCCGCCTCGCCCACCCGCTCGCCGGCGGCGATCACCCGGAGCTCCGCCGCACGGATGGCGAACGCCATCTCCGCCACCGCCGGGCCCGACCAGGTCGACAGATCGCCGTGCTTGCCCCATGTGCTCGACCCCCACTCGCCGTCGTCGAGCGGCGCGGGGTCGCGCATCGCCTGGGCTTCGTCGAGGCGCACGAGCGAGAGGCCCTGCGCGGAGCATTCCTCGACGACGGCGCGCAGCCACTCGACGCCCTCGTACCACCAGTGCCCGAGCAGCTCGGTGTCGAGCGCGCAGACGACCAGCCCGCCGTCGCGCAAGCGCTCGAGCGTACGGGCCACGAACTCCCTCGCATGCTCCCGCGCGAGGCCGAGCGCCAGCTCGTGGTCGTAGGCGCCGCCGTCGTTGGCCCACGGTTGGTGGTGGTGGATCGTGTGGCGGTGGTAGTCGCGGTAGCTGCCGTGCGCCGGGTAGCCGCCGTCGCTCCAGACGTGCGCGATCGTGGCGCGGTCGATCGGGACCAGGACAACGCCGGCCTCACAAACGAGCGGGCGCAGGTGCTCGCGCGCGCCGAGGCCGAAGCGGTTGGTGAGCTCCACACACGTGGCATGCACGCCGGCTTCCTCCAGCAACGGCTCGAGGTGGGGAGCGTGCGCGCACTCGGGCAGCCAGAAGCCGCCATTCCAGCCGCCCGCCGGGGGGCGGAGCCCGCCGCCGGCGGAGGGGTGCGTGGGGGCAAAGCGCGCGCGGTGAGCGTCGACGCCGGTCTGGACCTGGGCCCGCACGCCCGCGTCGGTCGCGAGCAGCGGCAGCACCGCGTGCGTGGCCGAGGAGGTCCACTGCGCATACGGGGCGAAGGCGGCGAGCAGGTCGCCGCCGCGCTCGCGGAAGCTCTGTAGGCGCGCCTCGTACTCCGTCCAGCAGCGTTCGAGCTCGCGCGCGAGTGTCTCGTGGCCGCCCTCGCGCAGGCCGGCTATGTCCTCCGCGTGGGTATGGCGGCGGACGTCTTGGATGAATGTTTTAAAACGTTCAACGATCCCGGGCGCTTCCAGCTGGTCGCACAGCACCGGCGTGAGCGAGAGCGTGAGCGGAGCGCCCGCGTCGAGCAGGTCGAGCAGCGGCAGGTAGCTGCCGGCGATCGCCTCCCACAGCCACTCCTCGCCGAACGGCCAGGTGCCGAAGCCCTCGACGTAGGGCATGTGCGTGTGCAGGACGATCGCGAGCTCCCCGGAGGGGGAAGACCGTCTCATGGCCTAACGGCCATGAGACGGTAGAAATGAAATTGGAGCGGGCCGCTCACGGCCGGCAAACGGCGATGAAGTCGAGCGCCCTGTCGAGATCGGCCTCGGCTGCGGGCCGCAGGACGAAGTCGCTTGCCGCGATTGCGGGTGTGAACCAGTCGTAGAACGTTTTGGTGAGGCGCAGGCGCGGGTGGATCGCGTCCCACCCGAGCTTCAGCGCGAGCGCGTGGACGCGCAGCTTGCGGGCGTGGAAGAGGCCAAACATCTCGACCGAGCCGAACGCGCCGCGGCACAGCTCGTCGAACTCCCCGGAGCGGTACTCGTGCACGTGCCACGGGTTGTCCGAGCGCTTCGCGCCCTTGGGCGCGAGCGTGAGCACGTTGGGCGTCGAGACGAACACGACCCCCGTCTCCCCCACGAGCGAGCGGAAGTGCGCGAGCACCGCGCTGGGATCTTGCAGATGCTCGATCGTCTGCAGGAACACCACCGCGTCGGCGGGCTCGGGGAACGTCTCGACCAGGTCGCGCGCGAAGCTCAGGTTCTCGCGGCGATAGCGCAGACGGGCGTGCTCGTGCGCCTCGGGGTTGGCGTCGACGCCCACCACCGAGGCGGCGCTGCCGGCGAGCACGTCCGAGCCGTAGCCCTCGCCGCACGCCATGTCGATAGCGCGCAGGCCGGCGACGCGCGCGGCGATCCACTCGTACACGGCGAGATGGCGGCGGAACCAGTAGTTCTCCTCGGGAACGTCGGGCAGCGTGCGCTCGCCCGTGAGCGCGAGCGCCGGCACGCCCTCGGGCTGGTCGCGTTGCTCGTAGAGAGACACAGGCAAGGCGCGCGAGTATAAGGTGCCGAGCCGTGACACCCGTTCTCAGTGCGGAGGAGATCCGCAACGTCAACACGCGCTACCACGACGTGGCGGCCGGCCACTACGACGCGAAGTGGGGCATCGACTTCGGCGACGTGGGCCAGGCCCAGGTCGTATCGAAGGTGCGCAAGGCGCTCGGACGGGGATTGACAACCCCACCCACCCGCTTCGCCCGCTCGCTTGAGATCGGCTCGGGCACGGGCTACTTCACGCTCAACCTGATGCGCGCCGGGCTGATCGAGAATGCGACCTGCACCGACATCTCCCCCGGGATGCTCTCAGCGCTGAGCACCAACGCCGAGCGGCTCGGCCTCGACGTGACGACGGTGCCCACGGACGCCGAGAGCCTGCCGTTTCCAGACGGGAGCTTCGACCTGGTGATGGGCCACGCGATCCTGCACCACATCCCCGATCTCGGGCAGGGGTTCCGCGAGTTCGCGCGCGTGCTCGCGCCCGGCGGCACCGTGCTGTTCGCCGGCGAGCCCTCGCGCTACGGCGATCGGCTCGCGAAAGTGCCCAAGCGCGCCGCGACCGCGGTGGCGCCGTTGTGGCGGCGGGCGATACGCGCGCGCCCCGCCCCGCCCGCGGAGGGCGGCGCGCCCGAGGCGTCGTTGGAGAGCGTCGTCGACGTGCACGCCTTCGCGCCCGGCGAGCTGTCGGGCTTCGCGCGCGACGCGGGCCTTCGGGGCGTGCGCGTCACCGGCGAGGAGCTGCTCGCCAACTGGTTCGGCTGGACCAACCGCACGCTGGAGGCCACCGCCCACCCCGAAGACGTGCCGTGGGGCTGGCGCAACTACGCCTACCGCGGCTACCTCGCGCTGCAGAAGGTCGATCGCCGGCTGCTGGAGTCGCGCCTCCCGGCGGCCCTTTTTTACAACCTCATCGTGACGGCTTCCAAGCCGTAACTTCAGCCTCCGGATGTCCAACGCGCTAGCGTCGGACGGTTTCCGCCCCGTCTTTCTTGCCGTTGATGCCCGGGATGCTCAAACCTTGCTCCGTGGCGAGTCCGTGGATGTCGCGTAGCGTTCGGGCGATCACGCGATCGATCTCCTCGACCGCGTCGAAGATGCGGTTGGCCTCGGCAACCGGGTAGTCATGTGTGAGGTCGTTGCGAGCATCGTTGATCCATTCGAGGTCGATTGCGTGCGCGAGCGGCAGCCCTGCGTAGACGACCGGCATCGCTGGCCCTACACGTCGGTAGCCGTGCTCGAGGCAGTAGACGTTGCGCAGCACCTCGTTGAGATCGTTGATCACGTCGTCGAATGCTCCAACGACGCGGTTGGCGAGGTCGCGCTCGGTAGGCGTGGAGGCATCAAAGCTCTTCTGAAAGCTCTTGCGGTCATAGGCAACGAACTGCTCCTTCGCGTAGGCAAGGTCGGGGAGCTGACGCGTGAGCAGGGTCTGGACGTGAGAGAGAATCTTCCGCTCGAGCCGCGCGCGATCCGACTCCTGCGTCCCGGCTTCCTGCTGTGACTCGGACGGGACCTCACTCATGCGGCTCGTACGAACCTCGTCCACGCTGCGGCCATCTGCTGCTCACGTGCCGCGGCCTGCGCGGCGGCCATGCGCGCAAGACTCGACCGGCAACGCCGAAGCGAAGACCAGGTGTCGGTACGATCCACAAGCGGACGACCGTGATCGATGATCTCGAGCGCGAAGCGTCCATCGGCGAGCGCGTCGGCCATACGCACGGCGTGTACACGATGCCCGATGGCTCGCCCAAGACGTCGCTCCAACGCAGGCATCGAGGTCGCGGCCCCGGGTCGCAACTCGATTGCGAGGTCGATGTCGGAGTCGGCGCGATCCGAGCCCTTTGCCACCGACCCGTATAGCACCGCGGCCTGCACACCCGGCTCTGTTCTCAGCGCCCGCACCAGTGTCTGCAACAGTGTCCAGTGACTCTGCGTGTAGTTCCTCTCCGCGGCGGAGATCTCAAGCTTGTTAGGCGATTTCCGTGAGCCGCGCAGGAGTCCTCGCGACACCGCCCGGCGCAGTGTGCGGTCACTGACATTTAGCCCGTCAGCTAGCTGAATGGTCACGCTCATGTGTCCAAACAGTAGCAGCTCGTGCGTCCAAAAGCAAGTCGCCCGGTCTCAGGGGCCAAGGATGCGCGGTGTGCACTCCAGACCCCCGCAGACGGTCTCAACCACCATCTGCTTGGCGCGCTCGAAGGCCTCTTCTCCCTGCGGCAGCAGGCCGAAGATCCAGCCGGTGAGCACCTGCTCGATCGCGCCGTAGAAGGTCATCGCGGCGAACTCCGCGTCGATGTCCGCCTTGAAGACGCCTTCCCTTTGGGCCGCGGTGACGATCTCACCGATCAGCCGGTATGCCTCGCGGATCTGGCCCAGATGGGTCTGGCCGAAGGAGTTCGCCGCGCGTGTGACCTCGACGATGATGACCTTCATCAGGTCGGGGTCGTGGCGGTAGCTGTCGATGATGAACGAGGCGATCGCGCCGAGCTTGTCGCGCACGGGGATCTGCTCGGCATCGACCTCGCGGATCATCTGCAGCATCACCCCCCAACGCTCCAGGAAGAGCGTGTTCAGGACCTCCTCCTTGGAGGGGAAGTAGTGGTAGAGCAGGCCGTACGCGACGCCCGCCTCGTCAGCGATGTCTGAGACGCGGCAGGCGTGGAAGCCCTGGCGCGCGAACACCCTCACGGCCGCGTCGAGGATCGCGCGGCGGCGGTCGGGAACCGACTTTGCCCTGGTGGAGCTCATCCGTATACCTCCGGGCGGCGATGCTCCAGCAGCGGCACGCGCCGCCTGATCGCGTCCTGCTCGGCGAAGTCCAACCGCGCGACCACGTATCCGGGCTCATCGCCCAATCGTGCGAGCACCCGGCCCCAGGGGTCGACGATCATCGACTGCCCTCCCGAGCGGTGGCCGCCGGGGTGTTCGCCAACCTGGTTTGCGGCGAGCACGAACACCTGATTCTCGATCGCACGGGCGCGCACCATCGTCTCCCAATGATCGCGCGTCGTCGGAACGGTGAACGCGGCCGGGATCGCCACCACGCGGGAGCCGCGCAACGCCAGCGCGCGGTAGAGCTCGGGAAAGCGCACGTCGTAGCAGATGGACATGCCGAGCTTTGTCCCGTCCGCAAGCTCGCTCACGACGATCTCCTCGCCCGGCTCGTCGGTGTCTGACTCGCGGTATGGCTTGCCCTCGATCTCCACGTCGAACATGTGGAGCTTGCGGTAAATCGCCTTGAGCTCACCGTCTGGACCGACGTGCACGCAGGTGTTGCCGAGCCTCTCCCCACCGCCGAGGCGCTCGGCCATCGAGCCGGCGACGAGATCAATGCCCAGCTCGCGCGCCGTCTCGCGCGCCCAGGTGACCGCGCTGCCGTCGAGTCGTTGGGCACCGGCCCGCAGGTCCTCGGGGCTACCCATGACGGTCCACTTCTCAGGCAGGACGACCAGCCGGGCGCCCGCGACGACCGCTTCACGCACGTGCGCGTCTGCGGCGGCGATGTTCGCCTCCACGTCCGAGCCCGAACTCAGCTGGACCACGGCTGCCGAATAGATTGACTGGTCAGTCAATAAGCGGAGAATAGCGTTGTGGCGCTACCGCCCCCGCTCGCGCTGCGAAGCCAGCTCGGCGAGCAGCAGCTTCGAGTGGAGCGCGCCGATCAGCTCGCGCAGCGGCTCGGCGCCGGCCGCGATGATCTCGACGGCCCGCTCCACCTCGACCTCGCCGACGAGGCGGTCAAGAATCGAGCGCACCTCCTCCTCCACGAGCGGCTCGAGCGCCTCGCGGTAGCGCAGCGTGTCGTACACGGTGAAGCCGAGCGCCTCCTCGTAGCCGCCCGCGCGAAAGTGGGAGATCGCCTCGATGATCTTCACGTCGTCGGGGTCGTAGCCGCCGCGCCGCGGTGTGAGCACCCCGATCTCCTCGAGCCGTTCCAGCACGTTCGCCGGGATCTCGTAGCGCTCGCGCACCTCCTGCGCGGAGACCTTGCGCCGCTCGGCGCTCGCGAGCGCTCGCTCCAAGATGCGGTCCTCGAGCTCGAGCAGCGCGTTCACACGCTCGGGGTTGTCATCGAGCACCTCCTTGATGACCCGCAGCGGCATGAAGCGCTCTTCCTGAAGGCGCTTGATGAGCTGGATGCGCTCCACCAGCTCGGGCGGGTAGTAGGCCATGTTGCGGCTGGTGCGCCGGATGTCCCCGCCGTCGCCGAGCAGGCCCTCACGGATGTAGTGGCGGATCGTGGGTGCGCTTACACCCGACCGTTCCGCAAGCTCGCTCATCCTCAAGACGGCTTCGGAATGAGACATTTACATGTCCCTTCCGAAGGAAGGGGGGAGGATGGACGAGGGTGGATGAGACATTTACATGTCCAATCGGAAGGGGGTGGGGGAAGGAGCGCCCACGCGCGTGTTCATGCCATGAACGAGTCTTGCTTGGCGGCGCCGGCCTGCCCCGCCACCGCGCCGCCTTCGAGCAGCTCGGCGATCTGGGCATCGGTATAGCCGGCGGCGCGCAGCACCTCCTCGGTGTGCTCTCCAAGGGCGGGGCCGGGCAGGCGGTTGTGCTCTCCGGGAGTGCGGTCGAGCTTGATGGGGACGCCGAGCTGACGAACCCCGTCCTGCACGCCCGGCTGATCGAGCGTGACGACCATCTCGCGCTCGCGCACGAGCCCTGAGGCGAGCGCCTCGTCGAGCTCGAGCACCGGCTCCAGGCAGCAGTCGTGTTCGGACGCGAACTGTGCCCACTCGGCGCGCGTGCGGCTCTTGAAGACCTCGACGACCTGCTCGTGCGCGGCGGAGCCCGGTTTTTCGAACTGCTTCTCGATCAGATCCTCGCGCCCGACGCCGCGGCACCACGCCTGCCAGAACTTCGGCTCCAGCGCTCCGAGCGTGACGCAGCCGTCAGAGCACTCGTACGGCCGGTAGCAGATCACAGACCCCGCGAGCAGCTGCTCGCCGCGGCGCGGGACGATCCCGTCGGCGAAGTAGCTGCCGGCGACCATCGCGAGCCACGAGAGCGCCCCGTCGGACATCGACACGTCGACCATCTGCCCCTGCCCCGATCCGGGCCTGCCGCCCCCGCCGTCGCGCTCACGCAGCGCGGCCATGATCCCGAACGCCGCCATCAGCGCGCCGCCGCCGAGGTCGGCGATCTGGCCGGCCGACTGCACGGGCGGCCCGTCCTTCTCGCCGGTCAGCCCGAGCAGCCCGATCAGACCGAGGTAGTTCATGTCGTGCCCGGAGGCGTCGCGCTTGGGGCCCGTCTGGCCATAGCCCGAGATCGCGCAGTAGACGATCCCCGGGTTCTGCTCGCGCATGCGCTCGTAGCCCACGCCGAGGCGATCGAGCACGCCCGGGCGGAACGACTCGAGCACGACGTCGTGGTCGCGCACGAGCCGCAGCAGCACCTCGCGGCCCGCCTCGTTCTTGAGGTCTATCCGGATCGAGCGCTTGTTGCGGTTCAGCGACAGGAACAACGCCGACTTCGCGCTGTCCTCGGCGCCGTCGTAATAGGGCGGCGCCCAGCGGATGTAGTCGCCTTGGCCCGTGTCCTCGACCTTGAGCACCTCGGCGCCGAAGTCGGCGAGCAGCAGCGAGCAGAAACCGCCGGGCAGCAGGCGGGAGAGGTCGAGAACCTTGATACCTGAGAGCGGCAGTCGATCGGTTGGCCGGCCAGTCAAGGCGGCGAAGGATAGCGCCAGCGACACCCGCAAGAGTTGAGCTACCGCCCAATTAATCGTGCTAATCGAGGCCCGTTTTAGCTCGATTACGACATATCTGATACAACTCCTCATAGATCGCCCACTGAGTGGTCATATAATAACCACCGAACGGACTATGGATACGGTCGAGCGCGCAATCACCCCTCGCCTGCTCGCGGCCTTGCGGGACACGCCGGCCGTGATGCTCGTCGGACCCCGTCAGGCGGGCAAGAGCACACTCGTACAGGCGCTCGCGGCCGGCCCGCACCCCGCTCGCTACCTGACGCTCGACGATCTGCGCACGCTGGAGGCGGCCCGACACGATCCCGTCGGCCTGATCGAGAGCGCCGAGGGTGCGCTCGTCATCGACGAGATTCAGCGCGCGCCCGAGCTGCTACTCCCCGTCAAGGCCGCGATCGACGCCGATCGGCGCCCGGGACGGTTCATCCTCACCGGCTCGGCGCAGGTGATGCTGCTGCCCACGGTCTCCGAGTCGCTGACGGGACGAGTCGAGATCCACACCCTGTGGCCGTTCTCGCAGGCCGAGATCGAGGGCATGCCCGGGCGAATCGTGGAGTTGCTGCTGGATGAGCGTGCGCGACCCGCCGCGGCGCCCGCGAGCAGCCGCGCGGATCTGATCGACCGGATCGCACGCGGCGGCTACCCCGAGGCGGTCCTACGCGGAGACGATCGCCGCGAGGAGTGGCTCGCGGCCTACTTGAGCACGAGCGTACAGCGCGACCTGCGCGACCTCGCCAACATCGAGCGCCTCGCGGAGGTCCCGGCCGTGCTCGCCTCGATCGCCGCGCGCGTCCGCGCACCGTTGAACAAGGCGGACGTGAGCAGCTCGGTAGGCATTCCGCGCACAACCCTCGACCGCTACCTGACGCTGCTCGAACACGTTTTCCTGATCCACCGCGTGACGGCGTTTCACTCCAACCGCATCAAGCAACTCGCCAAGGCGCCGAAGCTGCTCGTCTGCGACTCGGCGCTGCTCTGCCATCTGTTGCGCGCCGATCGGACACGCCTGAATGACGACGACTCGCTGCTCGGCACGGTGCTCGAGTGCTTCGTGGGAATGGAGCTGGTCAAGCAGATCTCCGCGTCCCGAACGCGAGCCTCGCTCGAGCACATGCGCACGGCCACGGGCACCGAGGTCGATTTCGTGCTGAGGGCGCCCGACGGACGCTTCGCCGCCGTCGAGGTGAAGGCCGGCGCAACCGTGCGAAGCGAGGATTTCAAGCACCTCGCGAGGGTGCGCGACAGCGTGGGCGATGAGCGCTTCGTGCGCGGAGTCGTCCTCTACACCGGAGGCGAGCGACTCCCATTCGGCGAGCGCCTTGAAGCCTGGCCACTGGCCACGCTGTGGAGTCGGTGAGCGACACTCACATCCTCCAAGGGGCCCCCAGCCAGGCGGGCCCGGGGCAGCTCGCGCGCACCCCGACCGGATGCGAACGGTAGCTTGCGGCACTTGCGAATCGTAGTCTGGTTTTCTTGCGATATGTAGGCTATAATCGCTGCGAGTTGTAGCTCGGACTTGGATTGGTAGCGCTCGAATACAGCGAGGGCCGGTCGCTTTGACCCTGACGAGATACAGATCGCGGATAGCGGATCAGCTGCTCCAGCGGGCGCTCTCGGCGCTCGGCGCCGTCGTAATCGAAGGCCCCAAGGCCTGCGGGAAGACCGAGACCGCCCGGCGCGCAGCGTCGAGCGAGGTGCTGCTCGATCTCGATCCACAGGCTATGGAGGCCGCATCTGTCGATCCGAGGCTGATTCTCGAGGGCGCGACGCCCCGCCTGATCGACGAGTGGCAGCGTCAGCCGCGCGTCTGGGACGCCGTCCGCCGCGAGGTCGACAGCCGCAAAGCCGCCGGCCAGTTCATCCTCACGGGCTCAGCGACACCAAACGATGATGCCTCCCGCCACTCGGGAGCCGGTCGCATGGCGATCCTCAGCATGAGGCCGATGACGCTCTACGAGCAGGAGATCTCGACAGGGCATATCTCACTGGCCGACCTGTTGGACGGCGGCGATCCGCCCTCCGGCAAAGCGCCGTTGGAACTCGCGGACTACGTCGAGCGGATCGTGATCGGAGGATGGCCGGGCCTGCTGGGCTGTTCCCGACAGGAGGCCGAACAATTCATGCGTGGCTATCTGGGCGTGATCATCGAGCGCGACGTCGACCTGATCTCCGGAGCGCGCCGCGACCCGCGCCGCGTGCGGCGCTTCCTGGAGGCGTACGCCCAGCTCACCGCCCACCCCGCGGCGCTCAGCACCATCGTCGCCAGAGCGGCGGGGGAAGACGTGGACGAGCTGTCTCGTTGGGCGGCCGCGCCGTACCTCGACGCGCTCAGGCGACTCATGATCGTCGACGAGGTCGAAGCCTGGAGTCCAGAGTTGCGGTCTCGCACCCGCTTGATGAGCACGCCGAAGCGGCACCTCGTCGACCCATCGTTGGCCGCCGCCCTGTTGAGGTCCAGCCCAGATCGTCTGCTGAGCGATCTCAAAACGCTGGGGTTCCTGTTCGAGTCGCTGGCGACACGCGATCTTCGTGTCTACGCAGCGGCCAACGACGCCTCGCTGTTCCACTACCGCGAGCGGGGCGGCGAGCTGGAGGTGGACCTCATCGTCGAGCGCAACGACGGCGCGTGGATCGCGGCGGAGGTCAAGCTCGGGGGCGAACTGATCGACCGCGCGGCGGCCGCGCTGACGCGACTCGCCACCGCCCGCGTCCGACGTCCGCCTTCGGCGCTCATGATCGTGACCGCAACCGAGTATGCCTACCGACGTCCCGACGGCATAATCGTGGCGCCCCTCGCGTTGATCGGTCCGTGAGCCGCCCGAACCCGGCGCTCAGGCGGACTCTTTGGAGTCCTCGTCTCCCGGCGTGTCGACTTCCAGCAGCTCCACCCGGCAGTTGAGCCCCTTGACCTTCGGCCAGTCGCCGTCGGCGCAGAGGACCGTGTCGACATCCGCCTGGAGGTCCGCCGTGGCCAGGATCAGCGCGTCGGGCATCGGCAGCGACCGGCGCTTGCCACGCAGGGTCGCGGCGCGTGCCGCCACCGGCCTGTCGACCGGCAGGAGATCCTTGATGAAGGCATCGAAGAAGCCCTCCACATTCTCTTGAGGGTGATGCCCAAGCCCAACACCGGTCATGACCTCCGCGTAGCTGATGACCGAGGCGACCAGAGGATCGCTGCCCACGACCTCCTTGAACTTGGCGACGGTGACCTCGTGGAGGGCATCGTCGGCGTCCAGGAAACCAACGATGACCGTCGAGTCGAGCAGGATCAGTCCCACTCTTGGCGCAGTCCGCGCACAGCACGGCCGAGCTCGCCACCGGTGCTCAGACAGCCCGCGTACTCATCGACGAGGTCGTCCATGCGCGCGATCAGGACACGCCCGGGCCCCTGAGCCCTGACCTGCACAACATCCCCCTCACGCAACCCGGCCTCGCTGAACGCCCCGATCGGGATCGTGATCTGATGCTTGCCGGACACCCGCGAACGGCCGGAAGTACGCCTCGGCTCGCGCTTTGGTTTCTTTACATTTACCGCCATACGTCAAGAATAGCGCCGCGGGGTCGACGTGGGCGACCTGGAACGGCGTCTACGCGAAAACCTAGTCCCGTGACGCTGCGCGGTGGCTATGCAGAAGGCGTCCGCGAAGGAGAGGCCTCCTTGGGCCTTGACATGGGCGGCCTCCTCGACGAGCCGCCAGTCGGGCTGCTCGACGATCGTGATCTCGCGAATGCCGTCGATCAGCTCGAGCGCCCTCTCCCGGCCGTGATCGCGCTCGAGCGTTGCCGTGAGCATAACCGAATGCAAGGGTCGGGACGCCGCACCGAGTCCGCTGAATCAGGCGATCCCGAGCAGCCCGCGGGCCTCGGCGACCGTGGCGGGGCGACGCCCCACGTCTTCTGTCATCTGACGCGCCTTGGCGATCAGGTCGCCGTTGGAGCGCGCCATGCTGCCGTCGGGCAGGTAGAGGTTGTCCTCCACGCCCGCGCGGATAGAGCCGCCGAGGGTGAGCGCGGTGGCGATCAGCGTCCACTGGTCGCGGGAGATGCCGATCACGCCCCAGTGGTGGGGCCCGCCGGGCACCTGCGCGATGTTGTCGGCCATCGCGGCCAGGTTGCGGACGGTGGGCGGGATGCCGCCGATGACGCCCATGACGCAGTCGATGTGTAGGGGCGCCTTCAAAACCCCCATGTCAACGAGCGGGGTGAGCGAGCCGACGTGGCCGAGGTCGAAGCACTCGTGCTCTGGCTTGATGTGAAGCTCGTTCATCGCCATGAGCAGCTCGACGATCTCCTCGAAGGGGTTCTGGAAGACCATCTTGAAGACGAAGTCTTTGCGCGAGCGCGAGTACTTGGCGTAGTTCATCGAGCCCATGTTCAGCGCCGCGACTTCGGGCCGGCAGGCGCGCAGGTACTCCACTCTCTTCGACACGGGCACGCCGATCGTGCCGGTGGAGTAGTTGACGATCACGTCGTCCACGGCGCCCCTGATCGCCTCGGTGATGGCGCTGAAGTCCTCGACCTCATAGCTGGGCGTGCCGTCTGGCTTGCGCGCGTGGATGTGGATCATCGAGGCGCCCTCGTCCACGGCGCGCTTGGCCTCTTCGCCGTACTCCTGCGGCGTGTAGGGGATCGCGGGGCACTGCTCGCGGTTGGCGATCACGCCCGAGATGGAGCAGGTGATGACGACTGGATCCTCAAGGCTCATAGCGCTCTCCCGGGTTGCATTACGGTCGGGTTCAGACGGGGACGACGCCGTGCTTCTTCCACGGACGCTCGACCTTCTTGCCCTCGGCCATCTCCAGGCCGCGGCAGATCGTGGCGCGGGTCTCGCGCGGGTCGATCACGTCGTCGATCAGGTCGTTGCCGGCGGCGAGGTACACGTCGAACATCTTTTTGAAGCTCTCCACCAGCTCGGCCTTCTTGGCCTGCGGGTCCTCGGCGGCGTCGACGACCTTGCGGAATGCGATCTCCACGACCCCCTCGGCCCCCATGACGCTGATCTCGGCGGAGGGCCACGCCACGATCAGGTCGGGCTCGTACGCGCGGCCGCACATCACGTAGTAGCCGGCTCCGTAGGCCTTGCGCGTGATGACCGTGAGCTTGGGGACCGTGGCGTTGGCGACCGCGTAGAGCATCTTGGCGCCGTGGCGGATGATCCCTTCGGCCTCGACCTTCGTGCCAACCATGAAGCCGGGCACGTCTTGGATGAACACGAGCGGGATGGAGAACGCGTTGCAGAGGTTCACGAAGCGCGCGGCCTTGTCGGCGGAGTCGTTGTCGAGGATGCCGCCGAGCTGCTTGGGCTGGTTGGCGACAATCCCGGCGGGACGCCCGCCGAAGCGCGCGAAGCACGTGATGATCGTCTTGGCCCACTGGCCCTTCATGTCGAAGATCTCGCCGTCATCGACGATGTGGCGGATCACCTCGTACATGTCATAGGGCTTGCGGTTGGACTCGGGCAGCACGTCGAGCAGCTCCTCGTCGCCGCGGTCGATGGGATCGGATTTGGCCCCGCCCGCCCGCACGGGCGGCGACTGCTCGCAGTGCTGCGGCATGAACGACAGGTATTGCTTGATCCGCTCGATGCACTCCTCGTCGGAGGCGACCTCCATGTCCCCCACCCCAGACTTGCGGCAGTGCACGCGCGAGCCGCCGAGTTCCTCCTGGGTGACGTCCTCGCCGACCGCCGCCCTGACGAGGTGCGGCCCGGCGAGCGCCATCGAGCCGCGGCCCTTGACCATCGGCACGAAGTCGGCCAGGCCGGGGATGTAGGCGGTTCCCGCCGCGCACGGGCCCATCAGCGCCGCGACCTGCGGGATCACGCCGCTCATGATCACCTCCTCGCGGAACAGGTGGCCGGAGCCGGCGAACATCGCGCCGGCGGCCTCCTGCACGCGCGCGCCGGCGGAGTCCAACAGCCAGATGAACGGGATGCGCTTGGTGAGGGCCAGCTCGCGCAGGCGCGTCACCTTGAACTCGCCGGTCATGCCCATCGAGCCGGCCATCACCGTGAAGTCGTACGCGCACACGGCAGTCAGGCGCCCGTCGATCTTGCCGTAGCCGGTGATCACCCCGTCCGCCGGCGCCTCCACGCCGTCCATCGCGCGCTGGGCGGAGTGCGGGCGGCCGTGGATGCCGAGCTCGGTGAACGTGCCCTCATCGATCAGCAACGCGATCCGCTCGCGCGCGGTGAGCTTTTCCCGCTCGTGCTGCTTGTCGATCTTCTCCTGGCCGCCGCCGAGCTTTATCTGCGCGCGGCGCGCGTGCAGGTCCTCGACGAGCGGGCGCAGCAGCGAGGTCTTCTCCTCCGTGCTCATATGCTCCTCCAACGGGTGTCTCGTGCGCGCGCGCGCGAAGTAGGCCCTCTTCGCGCGCGCGCGCGAGTCACCCGTTTGTGGAAGTACATCTTCATCGCCCCTTCCATTGCGGCTCGCGCTTTTGAAAGAAGGCGGTGACGCCCTCCACGATGTCCTCCGTGGAGACGGCGAGCGTGAGCTGCGCGCGCAGGTAGTCGAGCGCGTCGTCGAGCGGCATGTCGAGCTGGCGGCGCATCGCTTCCTTGCCGAGGCGCATGATCACGGGCGACTTCGACGCAAGCTTGACCGCCCATTCGTCCACCGCCGCGTCGAGCTCCTCCGCCGGAACCACCTTGTTGAGGAGCCCCGCCGCGAGCGCCTCCTGCGCGCTCCAGCGCTCGCCGAGCAGCAGCAGCTCGTTGGCCTTCTTGCGCGGGACGTTGCGGTAGATGAGCGCCATGATCATGAACGGGAAGGCGCCGACGTTGATCTCGGGCGTGCCGAACGTGGCGGTGTCCTTCGCGATGATCAGATCGCAAGCGAGCGCGATCCCCAGGGCGCCGGCGAGCACGTGCCCGGAGGCGGCGACGAGCGTGGGCTTGCGCAGATCGCCGATCAGCTTGAAGAGGGAGATGAAACGTTCAGTCCCGAAGTGGCGGTGCACAAGGGGGGTGTCCATCGAGAAGCCGCCGAGGTTGGCGCCGGAGGAGAAGACCGTGTCGTGCGAGGAGGCGAGCACGACAGCGCGCACGGCGTCGTCGTCGCGGGCGCGCTCGAAGCAGGCGATCAGCCCGTCGAGCACCTCCTGCGAGAGAGCGTTGCGGGTCGAGGGCTCGTTCAGCGTGATCGTCGCCACGCCCGTCTCGGCGAGCTCGTAGAGGACCTTTTCGCTGCTCACCGGCGCATCGTATCCGCTCGCTCGCACCGACGCGAAGTGCGAAGTCGTACTGTTTACTTTCACGCGCCCGTGCGTTAGCGTCCCGCGGCACCGAACGACGAACAGAGGAGTCCCTCCCGATGGCCACCGCCGACAGCGTCCTGAAGCCCGACTTCCAGGCCAAGCGCAAGCACTTCATCTTCACCGACGAGCACGAACAGCTGCGCGAGTCGATCCGCAACTTCGCGATCAAGGAGCTGGCGCCCCACTCGATGGAGTGGGAGGAGACGACCTTCCCCAACTGGGTGTTCACGCGCATGGGCGAGCTCGGCTTCCTCGGCCTCGACAAGCCCGAGCAGTACGGCGGCCAGGGCGGGGACTACTACACGAGCCTGGTGCTCGCCGAGGAGATGTCCAACGCCCAGAGCGGCGGCCTGTCGATGGGGATCGCCGTGCACACGGACATGGCGATGCCCCCGATCCTCGCGTTCGGCTCAGAGGAGCAGAAGCAGGAGTGGGTCGTGCCGGCGATCAAGGGCGAGAAGATCCTGTGCATCGGCATCACCGAGCCCGACGCCGGGTCGGACGTGGCGGGCATCAAGACGCGCGCGGTCAAGGACGGCTCGGACTACGTCATCAACGGGTCGAAGACCTACATCACAAACGGCCACCGCGCCGACGTGATCGTGCTCGTGACCAAGACCGATAGCGAGGCGGGCTACGACGGCTTCACGCTCTTCCTCGTGCCGATGGACGCCCCGGGCGTGATTCGCGAGAAGAAGCTCGAGAAGCTCGGTATGCACGCCTCCGACACGGCGCTGCTCGCCTTCCAGGACGTGCGCGTGCCCGAGACGGCCGTACTGGGCCAGGTCGGCAAGGGCTTCTACCACATCATGTGGGAGCTCCAGGGCGAGCGCCTGATCGGCGCCGCCGGCTGCGTCTCGGGCGCGCAGAAGTGCTTCGAGAGGACGCTCGAATACGCCAACGAGCGCAAGGCGTTCGGCCGCTCGATCGGCCACTTCCAGGTGATAAGGCACAAGTTCGCCGAGATGGCCACGAAGATCGAGAGCGCACGCCAGATGGTGTACGTGACGGCGTGGCGCTTCAACAACGGCGAGTACCCCGTGCGCGAGATCTCGATGGCCAAGCTGCACGCCGCGCGGATCGCGGTCGAAGTGGCGGACGAGTGCATCCAGATCCACGGCGGCGCGGGCTACATGCGCGAGTACGGCGTCGAGCGCGTGTGGCGCGACATGCGCCTCAACCGAATCGGGGCCGGCACCGACGAGATCATGCTCGACGTGATCGGCCGCTCATACGGCCTTTGAACCCCCCGTTCACAGAGGAGCACGAGCAGCTGCGCGAGTCGGTTCGCGGCTTCCTCGACCGCGAGCTGGCGCCGCATGCCGCCGAGTGGGAGGCCGAGCGCTGGTTTCCAGACGACGTGTTTGGAAAGCTCGCGGCACAGGGCTTGCTTGGCCTGAAGTACCCGACGGAGCTGGGCGGCCAGGGCGGCGACTACCTGCACGAGGCGGTGCTCGTCGAGGAGCTCTCGCGCATCGGCTCGGGCGGCACGGCGGCGGGCATCGGGGCGCACATCAACATCGCCACGCCCCCGATCTGGAAGTTCGGCACCGACGAGCAGAAGCGGCGCTACCTCGTTCCCGCGATCAAGGGCGAGAAGATCGGCGCGCTCGCGATCACCGAGCCCGACGCCGGCTCTGACGTCGCCGCGCTGCGCACCAAGGCCGAGCGCGTCGACGGCGGCTGGGTGGTGAGCGGCGAGAAGACCTACATAACCAACGGCGTGCGCGCCCACTTCATGGTCACCGCCGTCAAGACCACCCCCGAAGGCGGTCACCACGGCATCTCGTTCTTGATCGTCGACCGCGGGGAGGGCGTGCGCTCGTCCAAGCTCGAGAAGCTCGGCTGGCACGCCTCGGACACGGCCACCATCTCTTTCGACGACGTGTTCGTGCCCGCCGAGAACCTGCTCGGCGGCCTGCACGAGGGCTTCAAGCTGATCATGGCCAAAACTTCCAGTGGGAGCGACTCGCGATGGCGCTCGGCACGGTCGGAGCCATGCAGCTCGCCTATGAGCGCACGGCGGAGTACGCCCGCGAGCGCACCGCCTTCGGGCGACCCATCTCTAAGCACCAGGCGATCCGCCACAAGCTCGCCGACCTCGCCACGAGCGCCTACACCGCGCGCTGCGTCACCTACGACGCGCTGCGCCGCTTCCACGAAGGGGAGGAACCGCTCAAGGAGGTCACGATGGCGAAGCTGCTCACCCAGCGCGCCTGCTTCGAGCTGATGGACGAGTGCCTGCAGATCCACGGCGGGATGGGCTACATGGGCGAGCACTGGGCCCAGCGCGCCGCCCGCGACGCCCGCCTCGGCCCGATCGGCGGGGGCACCGACGAGATCATGCGGGAGATATTGGGGCGTTTGCTGGGGTTGTAGTCACCGCGTGTCCCGTTCACGACCGCCGGTCGGATAGGAGCGCATGGAAGCCAAATACGCCCGCCCGCAGCGCATGACGATCACCACGGACTGCTGCTGTAACCACGGGTGGTAGGTGGTAGGTGGTAGGTGGTATCATGATCGGAGATGAAGAAGATGAGCATCTATGTGGACCCAGAGGTCGATTGGGCGCTCACGCGCCGGGCCGCGCGCGAGGGCACTACGAAGGCGGCCCTGATCCGCGCGGCGCTCGCCGAGGCCGCCGACGTACCGCCGCCGCGTCCGCAGGGGATCGGGATTTTCTCCGGCCCCGGCGACCTGTCCACCAACGTGGACAAGTACCTCGAGGGGTTCGGCGAAGATTGATCGTCCTCGACACGTCGGTCGTGCTCGCGCTAATGGACGCGCGCGACAAGCAGCATGAGCGCGTGAGGGCGTGGATCGAGGGCGTGCGAGACGGGCTGTGCACCACCCCGCTCGTGCTCGCCGAGCTGGACTATCTGGTCCCTAAGCAAGGCGGCTCCGCCGCCGCCCGGGCGCTGCGCGCCAGCTTCGAGAGCGGCGCTTACACCGTCGAATGGTGGCACTCGGCGCTGAGCGAGACGATCACGACCGCGCACCGCTACGAGTCGATCGACTTGGGCCTCACCGACGCATCGCTGATCGCCCTCGCGGCACACCTGGAAACAACTCGCCTCGCCACACTCGACGAACGCCACTTCCGCGCCGTGCGACCGCTGAGAAGCCGCACCGGCAGCTTTACGCTCCTGCCGGCGGATGAAGCCTGACCATGAGCATGCTAATGTATGAGCATGCCACTTGAGCATCGTCTCCAGGTCCTGATCGACGACGAGCGCCATCAGCGCATCGTCAAGGCGGCACATGAGCGGGGCGTGTCGGTCGCGACGATCGTGCGCGAGGCGATCGACATCGGCGTCAGCGGCCCCGACGCGCGCCGCCAGACCGCCGGCCGCCGTCTGCTGGCGGCGCCGGACATGCCGGTCCCGGATCCGCGTGAGCTGCGCTCCGAGCTCGACGCCCTGCGGGCCCGCCGCGCGTGATCGTCCTCGACACGACCGTTCTCGTCTACGCGAAGGGAGCGGACCACCCGTTCAGAGCACCATGCCGCGAGCTGATCGCGGCGGTCGCCGACCGCCGGATCGAGGCGACCACAACGGTTGAGGCGATCCAAGAGTTCGTTCACGTGCGAGCACAGCGACGCGAGCGCTCCGACGCGGTGGCGCTGGGCTGCGACTACGCCGACCTGCTCGCCCCCCTGATGACCGTCACCGCCGAGCACCTCCGCCGCGGCCTGTCGCTGTTCGAGCGCGCCGACCGTCTCGGGGCCTTCGACGCCGTACTGGCCGCCGCCGCGTTGGACTCAGGAGCAAGCGCGTTAGTCTCTGCTGACGCGGCATTCACCGCCGTTCCCGGTCTGCGCCACGGTGTCCCTGACGAGCGCGGCGTAGCCGAGCTGCTGGAGCGCGCCTCAGCGAGATAGCGGACATGCGCCCCCGGGGCGCGCCGTAGGGGCCGGCAGGGATATAACCTCCCGCCACCCACCACTACAAGGAGAAGCGAACGCTATGGGAGTACTTGACGGCAAGTCCGCGATCGTGACAGGCTCGGCGCGCGGCATCGGACGCGCGACGGCTGAGCTGCTCGCCTCGCAGGGCGCGCAGGTCCTCGTCAACGACCTCGACGGCGACGTCGCCGAGCAGGCCGCCAAGGAGATCGGCGGGGAGACCGCCGTCTTCTCGGGCGACTTGACGAAGGGCGACGCCTGCGACCAGCTCGTGGCAAAGGCGATCGACTCGTTCGGGAAGATCGACATCATCGTCAACAACGCCGGCTACACGATCGACGCCCCGATCCACAAGATGTCCGACGAGCACTTCCAGGCGATGCTCGACATCCACCTGATCGTCCCCTTCAAGGTGATCCGCGCGGCCGCCCCCCACCTGCGCGAGCCCGCCAAGAAGGAGCGCGAGGAAGGCAAGGAGGTGTTCCGCAAGATCGTCAACGTCTCCTCGATCTCGGGCACGATGGGCAACGCCGGGCAGGCCAACTACTCATCGGCCAAGGCGGGCGTCACCGGCCTGACCAAGACGCTCGCCAAGGAGTGGGGCCAGTTCAAGGTCAACGTCAACGCGGTCGCCTTCGGCTTCATCGAGACGCGCCTGACGGCGGCCAAGGTGGAGGAGAACACGATGGAGATCGGCGGCGAGAAGGTGCAGCTCGGCATCCCCGAGCAGCTGCGCCAGATGGCCTCGATGCTGATCCCGCTGGGCCGCGCGGGCACGCCCGAGGAGGCGGCGGGCGGCGTGTTCTTCCTGTGCTCGCCGTGGGCCAACTACGTCCACGGCCAGATCCTCAACATCACCGGCGGCCAGTTCGTCGGGATGACCTCTTAACCACACCCACACCGGAGGGCCGGGTACCCGGCCCTCCGGGCGCTCCGCGCCTACGAGGCCGTCGCCGCGCCCTTGGGCTTCACGGGGGCGCGGCGCTCGGCCCGGCGCTGCTCGCGCGCGCGGCGCAGCATCCCCTTGCGACCGTGCTGCTCCAGGCCGTTGTACAAAGCCTTGATCTCGGTGAGCACCTCTTCGGCGACCGCCTGCTGCTGCTCGCGCGTTGAGCCCTCGACGCGCTCCCAGCGAATCGGGTCGCCGTACTGGATCGTCACCTGCGGGAACTGCAACCGCTTCCAGTTGCGGATGCGGCTCGACCCGTGGATCGCGATCGGCACGATCGGCGCGCCGGATTCCAGGGCCAGGCGCCCTATCCCAGCCTTCGCGTGCTCGGCGAGTTTGCCGTCGCGCGAGCGCCCGCCCTCGCAGTACATCGTGATCGCCCCACCGCGCGCGAGGATCGCTTTGGCGGTCACGAACATCTCTTCGTCGCGGGCGCCCCTGCGCACGGGGAACACGCCACCGTGGCTGTAGATGAACTGCATCGGCCCTTTGAAAAGCTGCGACTTGGCCATGAACCTGACCTTGCGCCTGATGTAGCAGCCCATCAGGAAGTGGTCCATGAAGCTGAAGTGGTTGGGCGCGAGGATCACCGCGCCGCTGCCCGGCACCTTCTCGGTTGAGATCGAGCGCGCCCTGAAGAACGTGTACCCGTACAGCGACGTGAGCAGCCGCGTCAGCTCGTACGCCCAATCGGGTTCCTTCGTGCGCGCCCGCTCGTGGAAGCGGTCGAAGTACTCCTTCGGACGCGGGTCGGTGTAGACCTGTTCGCGCATCGGCGCCAGCTCGCTCATCTAGATGGCTCTACATCGCCGGCCCCCCAAAGTTACGCGCCTCGCCGCGAGCGGGCGCGCCCGAGCGCGTCGGCCCAGCCCGCCAGCAGCGTCTCGCGCTCGTCCTCGCCCATGCGCGGCTGGAAGCGCGCGCCCTCGCGCCAGCCGCATCGCACGTCGGACACCGTCCACGCGCCCACCCCCACGCCCGCCAGGTAGGCGGCGCCAAGCGCGGTCGTCTCGGCGATCGCGGGCACCACCACCGGCACGCCCAGCACGTCAGCCTGGAACTGCATCAGCCAGCGGTTGGCGGTGGCGCCGCCGTCGGCGCGCAGCTCGCTCAGCGGCTGCCCGCACGCCTCCTCCATCGCGCGCAATGCGTCGACGCTCTGGTAGGCGATCGCCTCGAGCGTCGCCCTCGCCAGGTGCGCCCGTCCCGTCCCGCGCGTCAACCCGACGATCGTGCCGCGCGCATACGGGTCCCAGTGCGGCGAGCCGAGACCGGTCAGCGCGGGCACGAAGTACACCCCGTCGTTGGAGTCGAGGGACGCGGCAAGCGCCTCGGTGTCGGAGGCCTGCTCGATCACGCCGAGACCATCGCGCAGCCACTGCACCGCGGCGCCCGTCACGAAGATCGACGCCTCCAGCGCGTATGTCGTCGACCGATCGGCGAACGCCGCCCGCGCAGAGGACGGTCCGGCGGAGTCGCCGGTGGGCCGGCCGATGCCCCAGGCGACCGTGCTCAGCAGGCCTGGCGCCGGCGCGGGCGCTGTGAGGCCCGTGTTCATGAGCGCGAACGAGCCCGTCCCATACGTGTTCTTGCCCATCCCGGGGTCCACGCACGCCTGACCGAACAGGGCCGCCTGCTGGTCGCCCGCCACGCCCGCCACCGGCGCCTCGTGGCCGTGCAGCGCCTCGGGCTTGCTCACCCCGAGCGTCCCCGCGCTCGCCTCCACGCGCGGCAGCGCCCGCTCGGGGACGTCCAACAGCGCGAGCAGCTCCGGGTCCCAGCGTCCCGCCACGATGTCGTACAGCATCGTGCGCGACGCGTTCGACGGGTCCGTCGCGTGCTCGCCGGTGAGCTTGAACGTCAGCCAGGCATCGATCGTGCCGAACACGGCCCTCCCCGTGCGCGCGCGCTCGCGCAGCCCCTCCACGTTTCCCAGCAGCCACTCGATCTTCGTGGCAGAGAAGTACGGGTCGAGAACCAGTCCCGTCCGCTCGCGCACGAGCCGCTCATGACCGGCCGCGCGCAGCTCCTCGCAGCGCGCCGCCGTGCGACGGTCCTGCCACACGATCGCCCTGTGCAGCGGCTCGCCGCTGGCCGGGTCCCACACGCACACGGTCTCGCGCTGGTTGGCGATCCCGACCGCCACCAGCTCTCCAGGACGCACCTCGGCGTCGGCGAGCGCCTCGCCCGCGACGGCCTGCGTCACCTCCCAGATCTCGCCCGCGTCGTGCTCCACCCAGCCGGGCTTCGGGAAGTGCTGGGCGAGCTCCCGATAGGCGCGCCCCACCGGTTCGGCGTTCTCGTCGAACACGATGCACGTCGTGCCAGTGGTGCCCTGATCGATGGCAAGGATCACCGACGGGAGCCTATCTCCGTGCCATATACACCCGCACGAAGTCGAACAGCTGGCGACCGCGATGGACGAACCCGGCGAGTGTCTTGCCCGTGGCGCGGTGGTACAGGTCCAAATCGACCTCCCTCACGCGTGCGATCGACGTCGCGCGCGCGACGTCGATCGTCATGCCGACCTCCATCCCATATCCATGCGCGAACGGCAGCAGCTGCGCGAGCAGGCTCGCTCGCAGCGCGCGCTGCCCTGAGATCGGCGCCCTCAACTTAAGGCCACAGCGCCGTCGAATCGCCCAGCCGGCGAACCCGACAGCCAGGCCGAGTCCGCCGCCGACGCGCCTGGAGAAGACCGCCACCGCCAGGTCGGCGTCCCCACGTTGCACGATCTCCACGAGCGGTTGCAGGCGCGCCGCGGAGTCCCCGAGGTCGCCGTCACAGAGCAGGGCAACCCGCTCGCGGACACCGCCGGAGGGATCGGCCACGACGCCGCGCAGCGCCGCGCCCGTGCCCTGCTCAGGCGCCTCCCCGGCGATGTCGCGCAGCGCCGCCCGCACCGCGAGCGTGACCGCGCCGCCCTTGCCGACCATGCGCTCGCTGCGTACAACCGTCGCGCCGGCCGCCTCGGCGATGGCCGCCGTGCCATCGGAGGAGCCGTCGTCCGCCACCCACACGGGCGCGCCCGGGAACGCCCGGCCGAGCGCGGCGAGCGTCGCCGCGATGCGATCGGCCTCGTTGTAGGCGGCGACGATCACGAACACGTCCGAAGTCATGATCGATCGGCCACGACGGCTATTGTCTCCCACCGTTTGTCAATCGGCATCCTCGGAGGTTTCGCGCGTGGCTGAGGTAGAGGCTCACATCACCGGCACGGTATGGAAGATCGAGTGCGCCATCGGCGATCAGATCGAGGAGGGCGACACCGTGGCGATCCTCGAGTCGATGAAGATGGAGATGCCCGTGGAGGCCGAAGACGCGGGCGAAGTCGTCGAGATCGTCTGCGAGGAGGGCCAGGCGGTCAACGAGGGCGACACACTCGTAGTCCTTGGTTAGGGTACCCTGATTAGGTGACCCTAACTACCTGCCGCAGTCCAGCCCGCCGGCAGGTAGGGGCAGCTCGGATCGGATGCCAGACGATTCCCTGTGAGCGCGAATGCGCGCGCGCGGCTGCCTCCACAGACCTCGCGGAGCTCGCCCGCCTGGTGCTCGACCGCGTCAGCGAGACGAGCACATGAGCCGAGCGCCACGCGTCGCTGTCATCGGCGGAGGCATCTCGGGCCTGGCCGCCGCCCACACGCTCGTGCGCTCGGGGAGGGTGAGCGTGACCGTGCTGGAGGCCGATCGGCGCCTGGGAGGCAAGATCCGCAGCCAGTCGATCGCCGGCCAGAGCATCGACGTGGGCGCCGAGAGCCTGTTCGCGCGCACTCCGGTGGCGATCGAGCTGTGCCGCGAGCTCGGCCTCGCGGACGATCTGATCGGGGCCGCCCAGACCGCGACCGCCGTCTGGACGCGCGGGCGTTTGCGTGAGCTGCCGAGCGGCATCCTGAGCGGGCTGCCGGACGGTCTGGGGCCGGTGCTGCGCTCGGGCATCCTCTCTCCGCTCGGGCTCGCCCGCGCGGGACTGGATCTGCTGCTGCCCTCCTCCAGCGCCGACGGCGACCGCTCCGTTGGCGAGCTCGTCAGGCGCCGGCTCGGCCGCCAAGCGCTCGACCGGCTCGTCGATCCGCTACTGGGGATGATCTACGCCGCCGACTGCGACGAGCTCAGCGCACGCGCAACGGCGCCCCAGCTCGATGCGCTCGCACGCGGTCATCGCAGCCTGATCATGGGCCTGCGCGGCGCCCGCCCGGCGCCCGCGCCGGCGCAGGCGGGTCCGCTGTTCGTGACCCTCCCGGACGGCCTGGAGCGGATCGTCGCGCGGCTGGGTGAGCGGTTGCGGGAGGCCGACATTCGCTGCGATGCCCCGGTGAGCCTGCTCAGACAATCGGCCGACGGCCGCTACGAGCTCGAGACCCCGGGTCTTCGCGCGCCGCGCCCGGAGACCCCGGGTTTCCAGGCGCCGCGCCTCCAACAGCACGACGCCTCCCCCGGCCGCTCACCACGATGGGACGGGGTGGTGATCGCGACTCCCCCCGATCAGGCAGCTCGGATGCTGCGCGATCTCAGCCCGAGCGCAGCCACGGAGCTGCGGCTGATCGAGTCCTCCTCGGTTGTCGTCGTCACCCTGAGGTATGCGGGGCCCGCCGTCCGTGAACCGCGCCCGCTGGCGGGCTTTCTCGTCCCGCGGGGCGAACGGCGGCTGCTTGGCGCGTGCACCTGGCTGTCGTCCAAGTGGCCGCATCTGGCCGCAAGCGGGGAGCTGTGGCTGCGCTGCTCCGTCGCGCGGGCGAGCACAGCGAGCGCGCTGGCACTCGACGACACAGAGCTCGTGGCCCGCCTGACGGCTGAGCTGCGCGAGGCCATGGGGCTGCATGGCAAGCCCCTGAGCGCGCACGTCACGCGCTGGGAGCGGGCGCTGCCACTCTACGCGCCCGGCCATCTCGATCGCGTCGGGCGCATCGACGACGAGCTGGCCGGACTCCCGGGCCTTGCGCTTGCGGGCGACGCCTACAGGGGCATGGGCGTGCCCCAGTGCATAGCGCAGGGACAGGCCGCGGCTGAGCGCGTGCTCACCGCCGTAGCCGATCGAGGTACGCACGCGATCCCGCCCCCGTCCGCGATCCCGCCCCCGTCCGCGATCGCGCTTCCGGTCGCGATTGCGGCGCACACCGACCTTCGCCGCGGAGCCTCCGCGCGATGACCCCGGTCGCGGTGGTGGCGGACACCACCCACTATCTCCCCAGGGACCTCGCGGACACGCAGGAAATCCACCAGGTCAGCCTGTATGTGGGCTGGGAAGGCGAACTGGAGCGCGAGCTCGAGACAGAGACAGACGGCTTCGAGCGGTTCTATGAGCGTCTGCGCAGCGACCCCGAGATGCCCACCACGTCCCAGCCCTCGATCGGCGACTTTCTCGCCGTGTGGGAGCCGCTCATCGAGGCGGGTAGGGACATTGTCTCCATACACCTCGCCGGTGGCCTGTCGGGCACCTGCGAGACGGCGCGGCAGGCACACGACATGCTCCACAAGCGCGGCCTGGGAGACCGTATAGAGGTGATCGATGGTGAAACCGGCGCCGGCGGGCTGGGCTGCCTGCTGCTCGCGGCCGCGGCGTCCGCCCGCTCGGGCGCCGAGTTGAGGGAGGTGGCGGCGCGCGTGCACGAGGCGCGTCAGGTGCTGAGGATCCGGTTCTGCATCGACACCTTGGAATACCTGCAGCGTGGCGGGCGCATCGGCAGGGCGCAGGCATGGCTCGGCAGCACCCTGAAGATCAAGCCGATCCTCTCATTCGAGCGCGAGATCACCCCGGTCGAACGGGTGCGCACCGCCGGGCGCGCGTTCGAGCACCTCGTGGAGTACATGCGAGAGCTGCGGCGCGAAGGCGCCGACTGCTGGGCCGTCCAGCACATCAGGGCGCGCGAGCGGGCCGAGCGGCTGGTCGAGCGCGGGCGAGAGATCTACGGCTGCGAGCCGCTCTTCGTCTCGGAGGTGGGCCCGGTGATCGGCACCTACATCGGCCCCGGCGGCCTGCTGCTCGCCGGAATCCCGCGGGCGGTCCTCGCGTAGGGCGCCCGCCGGCGGAGGTCTTTCGGGCGCCTCGCGCCATGCCGGCGACGCAGGGGACACGGCGACGCTCAACAATAGGTCAGTGGGATCTCGGCCAGGCCACGAAGGCGTTGAAGGGACAGGCCGTAGGCGGCGACGCTCAACAATAGGTCAGTGGTATCTCGGCGACGAGCAGGGGGCCGCCTGCGCCCCGATCGTCGGCGGCGCGAGGGCTGACCACCAGCGCCCCGCCGATCAGCTCGAGGCGGGCGCGCACCGTCGTCAGCCCGCCACACTCGTCCTCTCCGCTGAGACATGGCAGCGCATCGGGTTCGCCGTTGCCGCCTATCGCCACCCGCAGCCCGCCATCCTCGACCGCGAGGCGCACATGCAGCGCGCGAGCCCCGGGTAGAGCCTGAAGCAGTTCCTCGATCACGCGGTACGCCGAGGTCTCGACCTCCATGGGCAGCCGTCCCGGCAGACCGTCCGCAGAGAACGTTATCGATCGGGAGACGCGCTGGCGCTCCAACTCGGATATGCGCTCGAGCGCCGGCAGCAGGCCCAGCTCGTCCAGCGACGCCGGCCGCAGGCTGGCGGCGAGCTCGCGCAGCTCGACGATGCAATCGTGGACCCCGCCGCGCACCGCCTCCAGCTGCGACTGCGTGAGCTCCCCGTTGGCGCCCCGCTCGAGCAGCCCGACCGCCAGCAGCGCGGCGGCCATCGTCTGCGCCGCCTCTTCGTGCAGCCGATCGGCGATGCCGCGACGCTCCTGCTCGTGACTGTCGAGGATGTGGCCGGCGTTGCGCAGCTGATCGCTCAGGCGCCCGCGCACACGCTCCAGCTCGGCATGGAGCATCGCCTGATCGCGCTCGATCGCCAACAGGCGATGGTTGTCCGCGGCGACCGCCGCCTGCTGCGCAAGCGTCTCGACCGCCAGTCGATCTTCGGGGCTGAGCACGCGGGCGGCGCCTGAGCTGACCTCGAGCGTTCCGAAGTCCCGGTCGCGCAAGGCGATCGGGACACACAGCGAATCCCCGCCCAGGCGTCCGATCGCGACCGGGCGCGAGCCGCTCAGATCGACACGCACAGCCGCCGCGCCGACGGCTTGGCGCACATGCTCGGCGAGCACGGCGGCCAGCGAGTCGACGTCGCCGAGGCGAGCGAGATCGAGCCCTGAGCGCAGCAGTTGCTCCTGACGTGGCTGATTCGAGCGCATGCGATCGCTGAAGCGGCCCGCGAGCGCCCCGACCGTCAGGAAGATCAGCCCACGGATCGCGATCGCCATCGCGCCGAGATCGACGTCGCGCGTCACGTCCCAGACGGCGATGAGCGCAAGCGCCGTCAGCGCGCAGAGCACTCCGGCGAGCAGACCGAGCTCCAGGGCCACGAGCGCCACCGGGATCACGTAGAGCAGGCTCAGCGCCTCGCCTTCGCCACCGCTCAGCTGACGCAGCACGAAGACGGCGAGAACCAGCATCGCGGCGCTCGCCAGCACGACACGGCGACGCTCCGCCCAGCGCCTGACAGGCGCTGCGGCCACAGACAGCAGCTCGGGAGCGGTGCGGCCCCCCATATCCAGATCGATTGCTCCCATAACGAGAAGTCACCTGTTGAATACACGCCAAGCCCCGGTCCCGGCATCCGGCGCTACTACTGGATCACCCCATGAGAACTACTGAGATGACCTCGCGCGGGCGGGCGGAAGGACCGCGAGCGCGACCACGCCCACCCAGAACGCCGCTCGCCGGCGCGGGCATCGCCCGTCAGCGCTCTCTGGGCACCATCTGCACGAAGTCGCCGAAGCGCTCGGGCTCCTCCAGGCGGCACGACCACACGAGGCGGCCGTTCCACACCGTCATGTCGGGGCAGCCGTCGCACATGTTCTGGCGCCCGTCCTCGTAGATGTCGGCCGGCTGGATGATCATCACCGACTGGAAGCGCAGCCGCTCGGCCAGACGCGAGGGCCTGCGCGCGCCGGCCGCCAGCCAGCGGCGCGCGATCGGGCGCAGGCGCGGGTCGAGCACGGACAGCGCCAGCATCGCCCTGCCGTGGCTGAGCGTGCGTGGCGAGCTGTAGGCGAGATACCTGCCGGTTCTCAGGTGATTGAAGGTCTGCGCAAGCTCCATCGAGCGTGGCCCGACATAGCCGTAGACCTTCCCTTTCGCGCCGAGGCGCCCCGTCAACAGCCACTTGAACGTATCCGGCCGCTCGGTTCCGTTGAGGTAGGCGGCGGGAGCGAAGTCGGGGAAGCGCTTGCGGATCTCGGCCACGATGTCGGTCGACTGCAGCTCGTGCGGCGTTTCGTCGGGGGTGGCGTAGGGCATCGCCGAGAAGTCGACCGGTCTGCCCTGCACGTAGTGGTCGAACCCGCCGCCGACGATGCCCGCGCGGAAGGCTATGAACACCACCGTGTTGACGATCTCGATGTTGCGCTGCGCCCACTCGAGGACGTCGGGCACGTAGCACAGCGTGTCCTCGTAGACCGTGGCGTTGAACGAGCAGCCGACGTCGCCGACCGCCGCGACCATCTCGGCGTACTGCCGGCGCAGCTCGCACAGCTCGATCTCGTCCGCCTCCTTCCAGCCCGGACGGCCCTGCTTGGAGTCGATGTGAAACGTGAACCCGGCCACGCCGGCGCCCTTGAGCTCTCCCAGCAGCTCCTCGGTGAGCGCCAGGCCGTTGGTGTTGACGATCGGCTTCAGACCATCCCCCGCGACCATCCGGACGATCTCGACGATCTCCGGATGCACGAGCGGGTCGCCGCCCGCGATCGACACTCCGTCCACGGTGCGAAAGCGCTCGAACACGTCGAGATCGTGACGGACCTCCTCGAGCGTCTTGTGGCCCCGCGGATCGTTCTCGCGGTAGCAGCCCAGGCACGCCAGGTTGCACTTCTTGGTCGGCTCCAGCCAGGCGATGGCGTTGTCGGGCAGCGACCACGGCAGGCGATAGAGCTCGCGATGGTCGATGGCGGCGCTCATGTGAAGCTCGCCTTCACAGCTCCCTGCCCGGCGCGCTCTGAGCGCATCAGCTCGTCGTGCGCGACCGAGGTGGGCTGGGGGTGGAGCTGGCAGTACTTGGCGTCGCGCATTAGGTTGCCCTAATTAGGGTACCCTAACGGCGCGTCGGGAAGCAACACCGGCCGGCTCGGCTAGCCTGTCGGCTTCATGCCCTCCGCCACCCGCTCACGCCGGCTCGCCGACGGCAAGCTGCTCGTCGACGAGCCGATCGACGGCGTCGCTCGCCTGACCATCTCAAACCCGGCCAAGCTGGGCGCGCTCGACCATCCGATCCTCGACGCCATCAGCGCCACGCTCACCGAGCTCACCGGGGTGGGTGGGTCCGAATCCCAGACGCGCTGCGTGATCGTCACCGGCGCGCACGGCATGTTCTCCGCCGGATACGACATCGGCGAGATCCCCGACGATGAGTTCGAGCAGCGCGCCGAGGCGCTCGTGGCGCACCCGTTCACCGAAGCGATCGACGCGCTGGAGGCGTTCCCGTATCCCACGCTCGCCGCGCTTCCCGGACACACGATCGGCGGCGGTTTGGAGCTCGCGCTCGCCTGCGACCTGCGCGTCGCCGGCGCGGACATCAAGCTCGGCATGCCCCCAGCCAAGCTCGGCCTCGTCTACTCCCACACCGGCCTGCGCCGCTTCATCGACGCGATCGGCGCCGCGCGCACGCGCGAGCTGTTCCTGCTCGGACGCTACGTCGAGGCGTCCGTGGCGCACGCGTGGGGGCTCGTCAACCGGGTGGTTGGCGCCGAGCAGCTCGACACGGCGTCGCTGGAGATCGCGGCCGAGCTGGCGGGCAACGCGCCGCTCTCCCAGACCGGCAACAAGCGCGTGATCGCGGCGCTGCTCGACGCGCGCGACGGCCTCGCCCCCGACGTCGAAGCGGAGCTGATCGAGCTGCGCCGCGCCTCGTTCGCCTCGGCCGACATGCGCGAGGGCATGAGGGCGTTCGCGGAGAAGCGCCCCGCGCGCTGGCAGGGCCGCTAGGCGGCTGACCCCACCAGCCCTCGGCGGTCGGCGTCGTAGAGAGCGAGCAGCTTCGCGAACACGCCGTCGAAGCTCGGCGTTCCGACCGCCGCGCCGTCGATCGCGCGAACCGGGCGCGGGCCCTGCACGGCATTGGTCACGAACGCCTCCTCGGCGTCCATCAGGGCACCGAGGACCACGGGCGTCTCGATCGCCGTGAGCCCGGCGTCGCGCGCGAGCTCCAGCAGCCGCGCGCGCGTGATGCCGGGGAGGCATTGCTCCGCGGGCGGCGTGAGTAGCCTGCCGTGCCGCACGACGAACACGTTCGACGACACGCCCTCGAGAACGTGGCCGCTCTCAGACACGTACACCCCTTCCCCCGCGCCGCGGCGGTCCACCCGCCGCCGCGCCAGCACCACCTGCTGGCGGCTCGTGCTCTTGGTCTTCGCGCCACGCTCGCCCGGCGGGGGCAGCAGAGTCGCTTCGATGCCTCCGTCCGCGCCCGCGCGGGCCGGGGCGGGTAAGGCGGCGATCACGACCGTCGGCGGCCCCGAGGGCGGCGCCAGCGCGGTCGCGCCGCTGCCGCGCGTGACGGTCACCCGCACATATGCGTCTGCGAGCGCGGAGCGCTCGAGCGTGCGATGAACCTCCTCGGCCAGCGTCTCGCGGGCCGGCATGCTCTCGAACTCCATCTCGGCAGCCGCGGAGAGCAGGCGCGCGAGGTGACGATCCAGCAGATACGGGACCCCGTCTGAGGCGCGCAGGGACTCGAACAGGCCGTCTCCCAGCAGGAAGCCCGCGTCGAGCGCCGACACGGTCGCCTTGTGCGGCTCGAAGAGGCGCCCGTTGACGTTGACGCAGCCTGATTGCGCGAGTGGCATCGCCTGCGCATTAGATCATCAGCGGCCCGCACGGGCGGGCGCGAGACTGCCGCCTCGCGCGGGCGGGCGCGGGCACGGGCATCGCTTACGTCCGCGGTCGTCCATAATCTCCGACCATGCCGCCGCTCATCACCCGCGAGGAAGCGCTCGATCTCGGCGAGATCGAGGACCACGCCGGGATCGAAGCGCTGGTGGAGCGCGCCTGGCAGGCGCGGGTGGAGCGCTTCTCGGACTCCACCGACATGTGTTCGCTGGTGAACGCCAAGTCGGGCGGCTGCGCCGAGGACTGCGGCTTCTGCGCCCAGTCGCGCTTCGCCGAGGCCGAGACGCCGATGCACGCGATGATGGACCCCGAGCAGATGCTCGAGCACGCGCTCGCCGCGCAGGACGCGGGAGCGCACCGCTTCTGCATGGTCACGCAGGGCCAGGGCCTCTCGAAGCGCGACTTCGAGAAGATCCTCGAAGGCGCGCGGCTGGTGGCGGAGCGGACCAACCTGAAGCGCTGCGCGTCGATCGGCCACATGTCGCCGGCGCGCGCGAGGGCGCTGAAGGACGCCGGCATCCAGCGCGTGCACCACAACGTGGAGACCGCCTCGAGCTACTACGACGAGGTCTCCACGACCGTGCGCTACGAGGGGCGGCTGCGCACCATCCAGGCGGTGCGCGAGGCGGGCCTGGAGACGTGCGTCGGGGGCATCCTCAACCTCGGCGAGAGCCGCGAGCAGCGCGTGGAGATGGCGTTCGAGCTCGCCGCGATCGACCCGACGAGCGTGCCCATCAACCTGCTCAACCCGCGCCCCGGCACGAAGTTCGGCGACCGCGAGCACATCGACCCGTGGGAGGCGGTCAAGTGGATCGCGATCTTCCGCCTGATCATGCCCGGAGCCCTGTTCCGCTTGTGCGGGGGGCGCGTGGAGAACCTCGGCGAGCTGCAGCCGCTCGCGGTGAGGGCGGGCCTGAACGGGGTGATGATGGGCAACTTCCTCACCACGCTCGGCTCCACCCCCGAGGAGGACCGCGCGATGTTCGAGGAGCACGGTCTGAACGTGGGGCGCCAGCCCGACAACGGCGCCAACCCGCGGCCGGACAACCGCTCCGGGTGGCTCGACGGGGAGACGCCCGACGTCGTCGAGGAGTTCCTCGACAGCCCCGCCGGGTCGCAAGGGGACGAGCTGAAGATCCGGCTGTGGGATCCCTCAACCCAATTGCACTTCAAGGCCAAACGCGCCGTCTCGCGACGATGAGCGAGATCGGCGAGCGCTTGGCGGAGCTGGAGCGTCTCGGCCTGCAGCGCCGTCTGCGGATGGTTTCGGGGCCCCAGGGACCGCGTGTGCTGCTCGACGGCAGGCCGGTGCTGCTGCTCTGCTCCAACAACTACCTCGGCCTCGCCGACCATCCAAAGGTGCGCGAGGCGGCGGCGGAGGCCGCGATGCGCTGGGGGGCGGGCGCGGGCGCGTCGCGCCTGGTGTCGGGGACGATGACGATCCACCGCCGCCTCGAGGAGCGCCTCGCCGCGTTCGAGGGCAGCGAGGCGTGCGTGCTGTTCGGCTCGGGCTACCTCGCCAACCTCGGCGCCATCGGCGCCCTGGCGGGCCCGGGCGACACGATCTTCTCCGACGCCCTCAACCACGCGTCGATCATCGACGGCTGCCGCGCCTCGCGCGCGGAGATCGTTGTGTACCGCCACCTCGACAGCGACCATCTCGAGCGCTGCCTGCGCCGCCACGGCGGCGAGGGACGCCGCCTGATCGTGACCGACTCCGTGTTCTCGATGGACGGGGACATTGCGCCGCTCGGGGAGATCGTGGAGATCGCACGCGCCTACGACGCGTGCGTGATGGTGGATGAGGCGCACGCGACCGGAGCGCTCGGAGAGGGAGGCCGCGGCGCGGTCGCGCAAGCGGGCCTTCAGGGCGAGGTGGACGTGCTGGTGGGCACGCTCGGCAAGGCGCTCGGCTCCTACGGCGCATACGTGTGCGCGAGCGGGGAGATGGTGCGGTACCTGCTGAACACCGCCCGGCCGCTGATCTACTCCACGGCGCCCTCCCCGCCCTCCGTCGCCGGCGCGCTCGCGGCGCTCGACCTGCTCGAGCAGCGACCGCACAAGGTGGCGCGCCTTCACGGCGCCGCGCGCACGCTGCGCGGCGCGCTCGCGCGGGAGGGCTTCGCGGTGGAGGAGGGCGACATGCACATCGTGCCGCTCGTCGTCGGCGAGAGCGAGGATGCGGTGCGCCTCTGCCAGGCGGCGCTCGAGCGCGGCGTGTTCGCGCAGGCGATCCGCCCGCCGACGGTGCCCGCGGGCAGCTCGAGGCTGAGGTTGGCGACGATGGCGTCACACACCGCGAGCGAGCTGCGAGAGGCGGCGAAGGCGCTTGCCGACTCCGCGCGCGAGGTGGGACTCGACCCGGCGGCGCTGGGTTCGCGTCCCGGGTGGGTGGGCCACGAATCGCGGCTCGCCCGCGTCGCATAGCGCCCGCGCGCGTGCGTGGCCTGTTCGTCACGGGCAGCGGCACCGGCGTCGGCAAGACGATCGTGAGCGCCGCCCTGCTCGCGGCGATGCGAGCGGCGGGCGAGCCCGTGCGCGCGCACAAGCCTGTTGTCACCGGGCTAGCCGAGCCGACCGGCGAGTGGCCGCCAGACCACGAGCTGCTTGCGCTCGCCGCCGCGATGACCCCCGACGACGTTGCCCCGCTGCGCTACGACCCACCCGTCTCCCCCCACCTGGCGGCAGCGATGGTGGGCGAGCGGATCGACCCGGTCGATGTGCTCGAACGCGCGCGAGCCGCGGGGACGACCGGCGGCTCAAGAGGCGATGCCGAGCCCTCCGAGGCCCGGGCGCCGGTAGTGGTCGTCGAGGGCGTCGGCGGCCTGCTCGTTCCGCTCGCCGACGATTTCATGGTGCGCGATCTCGCCGTCGAGTTGGCTCTGCCGCTGCTGATCGCTTCCTCGCCCGGTCTCGGCACGATCAACCACACGCTGTTGACGATCGAGGTTGCCAGAGCCGCCAAACTTGACGTTGCCGCTGTCGTGCTCACTCCCTGGCCGGACGAGCCGTCGCAGACGGAGCAGTCCAACCGCGCGACGACTGCCCGGCTCGGCGGGGTGGAAGTCGTGACGCTCGAAGAAATCTCAAGCGCCGATTTCGCCGAGCTTGCAAGGGCCGGCGGCCATTTGCCATGGCGCAACTGGCTGTCGGGACCGAGTTTCATCCCAAGCGATCCGTAAGGTCGGCGTATGGCTGGTCAGATGTTGCCGACGCACCTCCTCTCCAGGCGGTTCCGGGGTCGTACCCCCGGAGAAAGGAGCTGCTATGTCCGACGCAACGTACGTATTGGCCATCACCTTGCTCGTCGCGCTGTTGGTCATCGACCGACTGACGCGGTGACAGGGTGCCCTGGCGGTCGCAGCCAAGACGGCCCCGGCGACCGTCAGGGACTTGTTAACCAGACGGGACCCGGTCACCCGAGCCCCGTCCAGAACGCTTTGCCGAAGCAATATACGTATTGGCCGCCAACCAGTCTAATCCACTATCCGACGGAACTCAACCGCGATCTTTCATTCGGTTGCGACCGCCACCGCCGTCCTGGTGACGCGGGCAAGATCGTCGTCGCCGATCACATACGGCGGCATCGTGTAGATCAGGTCGCGGAACGGGCGCAGCCAGACGCCGTGCTCGACCGCCGCGGTCGTCGCGGCGGCGATGTCCACCTCGCGCTCCATCTGCACGACGCCGATCGCACCTAACACGCGCACGTCGGCGACGCCGGGCAGCTCGCGAGCGGGGGCCAGGCCATCGCGCAGCCCGCGCTCAATGCGTGCGACGTTCTCGCGCCAGCCGGCGTTGTCGGCTTCCGGCGCGACCGGCGGCCGGCCGTCCCCATCACCGTCTGCGAGCAGGTCGAGCGATGCGAGCGCGACCGCGCAGGCGAGTGGGTTGGCCATGTAGGTGGGGCCGTGCATCAGGGCGCCGCCCTCGTGTGCGGAGATCGTGTGCGCGACCTCGGCGGTGCAGAGCGTGGCGGCGAGCGAAAGGTAGCCACCGGTGAGCGCCTTGCCGACGCACATGACGTCCGGCGCGACGCCTGCGTGCTCGCAGGCGAACAGCGCGCCGGTGCGCCCCAAGCCGGTGGCGATCTCGTCGAGGATGAGCAGCAGCCCGTGCTCGTCGCAGAGGCGGCGCAGCAGCGAGACGCAATGGGGCGAGTGAAAGCGCATCCCTCCCGCGCCCTGGACGACCGGCTCCACGATCACCGCGGCGAGCTCGTGCGCATGACGGGCGACCAGCTCGGACATGCGCGCGGCCCAGGCGTCGTCGAGCGGCCGGTCGAACCCGTCCGGCGGTCGATCGGCGAAGACGTGCTCGGCAAGCACACCGGTGAACACGCTGTGCATCCCCCCCACCGGATCGCATACGGCCATCGCTCCGAACGTGTCGCCGTGATAGCCGCCACGCCAGGTGAGCAGGCGTGCGCGCTCGGGATGCCCGATGGCGCGCTGGTATTGGAGCGCCATCTTGATCGCCACCTCCACCGACACCGAGCCCGAATCGGCGAAGAACACACGATCGAGGCCCCGCGGAGCGATCTCCACCAGCCGCTCGGCGAGTCGCACCGCCGGCTCGTGGGTGAGGCCGCCGAACATGACATGCGCCATGCGCTCGAGCTGGTCGCGCAGCGCGGCGTCGAGGCGCGGATGGCGGTAGCCGTGGACGGCGCACCACCACGACGACATGCCGTCGATCAGCTCGCGCCCGTCGGCGAGGCGCAGGCGGACGCCCTCCGCGGAGAGCACCGGGAGCGATGATTGCGAGGCGGGGAGCGACGCGTACGGATGCCAGACGTGCTCACGGTCGAGCGCGAGCAGATCCTCCCAGTCAGTCAGCGGGCTAGTCCTCGTAGAGGGTGAAGTCGCGCTTCCGCGCTCCGCACACCGGGCAGAACCAGGTGTCGGGGACGTCCTCGAAGGCGGTGCCCGCGGGGATGCCGCCGTCGGGATCGCCTTCCTCTGGATCGTAGACGTAGCCGCAGGACTCGCAGATCCAGCGTTGGAGGGTTTGGGTCGTGCTCATGCACGGAAGATTAGCTGCCGGTAGGGTCACGGGATGAGCGGCTCGACGTCCACCGATTCCGAGGAGCCCGGCGAGACGCTCAACATCGGCGGCCACGCGGAGCCGGGCCAGGGGCTCAACGTCGGGGAGGCCGCCCCTCCGCGCCAAGCGGCCACCGTGATCCTGCTGCGCGGCGGCGGGCACATGCTCGAGGTGCTGCTCGTGAAGCGCACCGAGAAGGCGCGCTTCATGGGCGGCGTGTGGGTGTTCCCGGGCGGCGCTGTCGACGAGGACGACCCCCCATCGCGGGGGGCAGGCGGCATCGGCGCCCATCGCGCGGCGGCGGCACGCGAGCTCTCCGAGGAGGCCGGCATCGCGATCGCGGATCCGAGCACGCTGGTGGAGTTCTCGCGCTGGATAACGCCGGCGGAGGTGACGGTGCGCTTCGACACCCGCTTCTTCCTGGCCGAGCTTCCGGAGGGCCAGGAGCCGAAGATCGACGGGCAGGAGTGCGTGGACCAGGGCTGGTTCACGCCGCGGGGCGCGCTCGACGCGCACGCGCGCGAGGAGATCGCGCTCGTGTTCCCCACGATCAAGCATCTCGAGCAGCTCGACGCGTTCTCGAACGTTGTGGAGCTGCTCGCCTACGCCGACGGCCGCGAGGTGCTGCCCGTGCAGCCGAAGGTGTGGTTCGACGGCGAGGTGGCGCGCGTGCTGCTGCCGGGCGAGCCCGGGTATGAGTAGCTCTCAGGGGCGCTGCCGGCCTTCGACCACGTGGGTAACGGCGTTGATGAGCGCGAGATGGGTGAACGCCTGCGGGTAGTTGCCCAGATGGCGGCCGCTGGAGGCCTCGAGCTCCTCGGCGTAGAGGCCGAGTTCGGACGAGTAGCCCAGCAGCCGCTCGCACAGGCGTCTCGCCTCGACATGCTCGCCGATCTCACACAGCGCCGAGACCAGCCAGAAGGAGCAGATCAGGAAGGTGCCCTCCTCGCCGCTCTGACCGTCGTCGGTCTCGTCGGTGCGGTAGCGCAGCACGAGCCCGTTCTCGGTGAGCTCGTCGCGGATGGCCGTCACGGTGGCTCGCACGCGCTCGTCCTCAGGCGGCAGGAAGCGCAGCAGCACGATCAGGAGATTGGAGGCGTCGAGCGCGTCGGTGTCGTAGTGCTGGCGGAACACGCCCCGCTCGTCCACGCCCTTCTCGAGGATGTCGGCCTTGATCTCGTCCGCCGTCTTCTGCCAGCGCTCGGCCAGCTGCCCCTCGCCACGCCGTTCGGCAAGACGCGCGCCGCGGTCGGCGGCGACCCAGCACATCAACTTCGAGGAGATGTAATGGCGCGCCTCACCGCGTGTCTCCCAGATCCCCTGGTCCGGTTCCCGCCACACCCGAGAGGCGCACTCGACCTGATCGACGAGCACCGGCCACAGTCGCTCGGGGATGTGGTCGCGCTGCTTTGAGTGCAGGTAGACGGAGTCGAGCACCGCCCCGTAGACGTCGTTCTGGCGCTGGTTGTAGGCGCCGTTGCCGATGCGCACCGGACGCGCGCCCTCATAGCCCTTGAGGTGGTCGAGCGTCGACTCGCGCAGATCCTTCTGACCCTTGATGCCGTACATGATCTGAAGCGAGCCGTCCTTGTTGCGCTCCATGTCGGCGACGTACTGGATGAAGTCGTCGGCCTCCCAGTCCAGGCCGAGCGCGTGCAGGGCCCACAGCGTGAACGAGGCGTCCCGCATCCAGCAGTAGCGGTAGTCCCAGTTGCGCGATCCACGCGGCGTCTCCGGGAGGGAGGTGGTGGGCGCGGCCACGAGCGCCCCGGTGGGCATGAAGGTGAGGCCCTTCAGCGTGAGCGCCGAACGCTGCAGGTGGGAGCGCCACGGGTGGTCGGGATAGGCGCCTTCGGCGAGCCATGTGCGCCAGAAGTGGCTGGTGCGGTCGATCCGCGCCTCCGCCTGCTCGGCGGTGCGTGGGCCGCGCAGCTCCTCGGTCCAGGAGATCGCGCAGAAGCGCTTCTCGCCCTCTGACATCGTGTGGCGCGAGTGGGCGCGGTTGCCCTCGATGCCCAAGCGGGTGTCGCTGAAGAGGCGAAAGGCGGTGATTCCGTCGGTCGCGTCGAGCCCGTGACCGTGCTCGTCTTCGACGTGGCTCCACGTGGCGACCGTGACCCCGTAGTCGAGCATCGGCTCGCACACCATCTCGACCTGCACCTGGCCCTGGATGCATTCGACGACCCGCACGAGCAGATGGTCGGCGTCGAAGTCGGTGGGCGGACGGGTGTGGCTTGTGTTGCGGTCTTCGTCGTGCCAGTCGCTGATGGTGAGCGCGTCCACGACCCGCAACCAGCCCTGCGGCGTCATCCAGGTCGTCTCGATCACGTTCGTGCCGGGGAGATAGCGCCGCCCGACGGGCACGTACACCCCATAGGGGCCCACCCTGAAGCTGCCCGCGCCCCGGTCGAGCATCGCGGCGAACACGGACTTGGAGTCGAAGTGCGGCAGGCACATCCACTCGACCGATCCGTCGGAGGCGAGGAGCGCGCCGGTGTGACAGTCCGAGAGGAAGCCGTAGTCGGCGATCGGCGGAAACGGCGAGTCAGACGGCGCGGATGGGCGCGTCGACGCGTTCGCTTGCGCCACGGGCGCCTGCTGGGCGGCTGCCGCGACCTTCGAGGACGGAGCACTCATCGCGGGGGTAACGGTAGCGGTAGCGCCCACCGGACCTCACAACTCCGGACCGCAACCTCGACGAACGTCACATCTGGCGACGGGTAGCGGCAGCGCCCACCGGACCTCACAACTCCGGCCGGCGCACCCCGTCGGGCAGGCGCCCCTCGACCCCGTCGGGCAGGCGCCCTTCCCCGGCCAGCTTGTCGAGATGGGCTGTGAGCGTGATCGCCGCGACGGGGCGCAACTGCTCGGGCACGTCCGACCAGGCGGCGTCGAGCAGCTCCTCGGTGGAGCGGCGGCCTTCGGCGAGCGCGGCGAGCAGCCGGCGCTCGCGGTCGAGACGGTGCTCGATGTATTCCGACAGGCGTGCCCCGGGCGTCCAGATCGGTGGTCCGTGACCGGGACAGAGGACGTCCAGATCGCGCTCTCGCAGCCGCGCGAGCCCATCGAGATAGCCCGCGAGGGCGCCCTCGTCGGGGGCGATGAAAACGCTGCCCTCGCCGAGCACGGCGTCGCCGGTGAAGCACACCCCGTCCGCGATGAAAGCGAAGTGGTCGGGGGCGTGACCGGGCGTGTGGAGGGCCTCGAGCGGTCCGAAGCGAACCCCGTCGCGGAGCTCGACGTCGGCCGGCGCCCGCCCGGCCGCGAGCGGCGCGGGGAGACGCTCGCGCAGGGCTGCCGTGGCCTCGCAATGGTCGTTGTGATCGTGCGTGAGCGCGATCCCCCCGAGACCGCCGCGTGCCGCCAGCGCGGCGAGGAGCGCGTCGAGGTGCTCGGCGAGCGCGGGTCCCGGGTCGACGACCCAGGCCGGATCGCGCCCGACCACCCAGGTGTTCGTTCCCGACAGCGTGAGCGGGCCGGGATTGGCGGCACGCACGCGCAGCACCCCCATGGGTTTCAGGCGCTCGGCGTCGGAGCGCGGGGTCATCGCGAGGACTCTCCCCGCGGCGCCCCGACGGGCTGTGGCCGCATGGCGTCGGAGCTCGCCGAGATCATGGGGCGACGTTATCTGAGGATCGCTTCGGGCACTTGGGCGTGGCGGACGCTCGGCTTGAGCGAGGCGCGGCGGCGAGGTGGAGTACGAATCGCTCTTCAAGGCCGCCGACGAGGCGCTGTACGAAGCCAAGCGCGCCGGTCGCAACCGCGCGGCCGCGGCTTCCCCGAGCTCAAGGGAGCTCGAAGCGCGGGCGAGCGCGGTCGACGAGGCGTCTCTGGCTGCGCTCGTCGGGTAGCCCTGCCGGCCGGCGCCACGCTGCACCCGCCGGGTTTCGCGACATGCTCGAGCGCGATCTTGAACAGCCACGAAGTGCACGCCCGAAGAAGTAGGTCCGGGGAGAGGACGAGCGCGGGCGGTATGCCGCCGATCGGATGTCAAAGCCGATCGGCGGGCGCCTCGACGGCGGTGAGCCCCTCCGCGGCCAAGGCATCCCTCAGAGCGCGCATGGAGGGGTCGGCGTTGACATGGGTCGAGACACGCTCGCAAGCATATGTGCGAGCGACGGCGTCGCAAAGACACCACGCCGATTCCGTGTCGGCCGTGGTGCAACCCCGGAGGTCGAGCACAAGCTCGCTTGTGAGCGCCACGGCATCCCCCAGCTCGACTTCCATCTCCAACACCGTCGGATAGTCGAGGACGCCAGACACCGAAATGGTCGTCGCGACGTCGTCGCGGGTGACAGTGACGCGCGAGCGCCGACGGGTCTCGTCGAACCCCGGTCGGCGCTCGCGCCAGGTTTGGATCTTGAGCGCGATCACGAGCAGCAGCACCGGACCCATGAACACCGGCAGGGAGACATACCAGTGGCCGAGGTGGGCGAAGATCGGCGGGGGCATCCATTCGGGCATCCATTCGGGCATCCATTCAGTCTGCCATTCGGTCTGCGGTGGAGTCCGGCTGTGCGGTGGGGCGCGTTCGGCGCGCGAGCGCCAGCGCGATCAGACCGGTGAGCAGGCCGAGCGCGCCGAGGATCAGCGCGGCGATGCCAAGGCCCTTGCTCGCGCCGGTGCTCGCAGGTTTCGCGGTTGCCGCCGCGGTGGGCGTCGGCGTGGGTGACTGAGTCGTGGCGCCGGTCTGGCCGGCTTCCGGCCCGGCCTCGTGGCCGGCTATGTCCTCGATCACGCCACCCGCGGGGGTCACGTTGATCCGCGGCGCCGGGTGTTCTGCCGTCAGCGACGGGTCGATCCAGTGCACCGTCTGGCCGTTGCTGTAGGTCTGCACCGTCCTGAATTCAAGCGCCTTGCCCGCCGTGTTGGTGGGCACCGCGAGCGAGAGCGGGAAGTCGATGAACTGCGCGTTGTTCACCTTGCCCAACGGCCCTACCCACGTCCACACGATTTGCGACACCTCCGTGTTGATCGTTTCACCGTCTTCTTTGATGGGAGTGGCGAGCTTGGTTTCGATCACCTTCGTGCTCCAGCCGGGCACGTTTTCGTAGTCAACGCCCGTGAACCCGGACGGGAACAGGACGTCCACCTTCTTCACATATGCGCCTTCCTGCTCGCCCGGCACGCGCACGTCGAGCGTCGCGAACGCGCCCGCCGGGATCGTGTTGGGGTGAAGGCTGATGTGCGCCTGCGCTGCTGTTGTGAACATCACGGCCGATGCAGCGGAAGCGAGCAGCGCCCCAGCGGCAAGCATCAGCGCGAGCTTCCTCGTTTTCATGGCTATTTCTCCTTGAGGGTTATGTACAGGATGGATGGATGCGGCTATCTGATTGGCACTTTCACAACACGGGTGTACTGTTCGAATTCAGAGATCCGGTCGACGATTTCGATGTCCCATGTGCCGCCGGGGCTGAGCACGGCGGAGCTGAGGATGTAGTGGCCGGGCCCCGCCAGCGACGCCTTCAGCGTCAGAGGGCCGATTCCCTTGGAGGGCAGCCGGGCGGTGGCTGTGAGTTCCTTGGTGGCCGTGAACTGCACGCCTGTCTTGGCGTCGATCAGGTACAGGTGGATCGTGTTCAACCCGACTTTCGCCGGTTCCACCGTCATCTCGAGCTCGGCCTGCCCGATCGTGGTGTTGATCGAGAACGGCCCCGATGCGGCGTCGATCGGCGGCGCGTAGGAGATCAGCGCGGCGGTCAGCCCGAACACGCTCAGCATCAGCAAAAGCTCGCCGCTCATCGTGCGCCGCTCCAGCGCGCCCACGCCGCCCGGCGGGCGGTCCTCGCCGACGATCCGCCTCAGCGCGGGGATCACGCGCTCGCGGTTCACCCAGCCGAAGCCCACCAGCGTGGCGAGCAGCGCCGTCTTGGCGATCACAATCGCGCCGTAGGTGGTGTGCAGCAGTCCTTCCACGCTGCGCACGTCGATGTATGCCTGGATGGTGCCCGTGATCGCGATCGCGATCACCGAGCACAGCGCAAGCGGCGAGAAGCGTGCAAGCGTCGCCAGCAACAGCCGGCTGCGCTCCGGCCCTTCGAGCTGCCTGGTGGCAACCGGGAGGGCGAGCAGCAGGCAGGCGATGCCGCCCACCCATACGCTGGCGGCGAACACGTGCAGCGCGTCGGAGGGGAAGAACAGCTCGGTGGGACTCTGGATGCTCGCGTGTCCCGCAAGCGCCGGGGTGATCACCAGGTAGGCGCAGGCGAGCGCCAGGGGGACGAGCAGCGCCGCGGGCGGGCGACGGGTCAAAGCCAGACCCTTGCTCATCGTCCTCACCGCGAGCAGCAGCCCGCCGATCAGCAGCCAGTCGATTGCACGCCCTCCCCACACCTCGCCGAAGCGGCTTTCGAGCGTGTTTTCGACGATCGTGCCTTTCAGCGAGCCCCACAGGGAAACTCCCGCGGCGCTCGCTCCTTGAAGCAGCACGCCCAGCACGCTCACAACCAGGCCGCCCACCACCGCGATGGCAAGCAGCTTGCCAAGCCGAGACGAGAACGCGTCTCCTGCGGCCCGCCAGCGCTGCTCGGCGCCGCCGCCGGCTGCGAGCGCGGGCAGCCACGCGAACAGCACGAACGCCAGCGCGCCCACCATCAGCGCGATTGTCATGTAGTCGAGCGCGCGCACCACGCCGAACGCGATCACAGTGACTTTGCCGCTCTTGTTGCGGCCGATCAGGCCCGCCACGGTGAACTTCGGGGTGGCGCCCGGGTGGCCGATGCTGAACACGAGCCCGCCGTACACGATGTGCGTGTCGGCTGAGATCACACGGTAGGTGGCTGTGTAGGTGCCGTCCGGCAACCCTGACTTCAGCCCCACGCCCATCCAGTGCTCGTTGCCGTCGGGGTGCGACACCGCGAGGTTGTCCACCTCGTTACCCTGCGCGTCGTACACGCGCACCGCGCCGAGCGTGCCGCCGACGTTCTGGTTGAACTCGAAGATCACCTCCTTGGGCTGCGTCGGAACGGTGGAGCCCGAGGTGGGCGAGCCGCCGAGCAGTTGCGCATGCGCGAACGCCGCCGGAGCGCGGGCCAGCCCGCAGGCGCACGCGAGTGCCACGGTGAGCGCAACCACCGAGCGTGCGCCCACGCGGCTGTCGGCGAAAGCCTTCAAGAGCGATCGCCGCCCTTTAGGCGGATCACCACGCTTCTTTGCGCGAAGACGGCTCACCGGCCTCATCCGCGCCCTCGTCGGACGACGCGCCGGCGCCAGAGAGCATCGCGCCCGTGCCGGATGGCGCCGTGCGCGCGCGGCGGCGGCGCACCGTGAAGACGAGCGCAGCCCCGAGCAGGACGATCAGAATGAGCGCGGCGACCGCGGCGACCGGCGCTTTGGAGCTCTGCGGGACCCAGAACAGTTCCCCGTCGATCTTGCCCGGCTGCGTGCCGACCGCGATCGGCACGCTCCAGTCGAAGATCTTGGTGCGCTTGCCTTCGTTTGTGACCTCGGGCGGCGTGACGGGACTCATCCAGTGAATCCGGTGGTCGTGCCATTCGAATTGGCCGGTGCGATCGACGACGACCCACTTGGGTGGCGCGCTCGCGTTCGCGGAGGGCGGCACCGTCACGTTGGCGTAGAAGTTCGTGTTCAGGTACACCGCCGGGGAGCGCACGTTCTGTTCGGCGGCGCCGTCGGGTTGCACGCGCGCGTACGGCTCGCCCGAATAGCCGTACACGGTCACGGTCCTGCCCGTGTGATTGCGCAGCAGCAGACGGTCTGCGAACTCCAGCACTTCGACCTGCAGTCCCGGCGCGCTGGGCGTGATCGCCGTTATGTGGGTGCGGTAGTGATAGCTCGAGCCCTGATCGTTGATCGGGTTGCCGCTCTCGGAAGGCGCGCCCTGCCCGCCGGTCGCGGCGGCGCGGGGGCCGCCCGCCGACGCCAGCGCAAAGGCGCCGAGCAGGACTAGCGCAAGACGACGGAACATGGATAACTCCTCGCTGAAGCTGGACGGATTGACCGGCAGGCGCTTGCGCCTCGTGCGCGCAGGGAGCGCCTGTGCGCGCGGGGCACGGCTGTGGACGAGCCGCCGGCTCCGCGAGGAGGCGGCGTGCGCCTAGCTCGTCAAGCTGACGCCGGTGGCGGGCGAACCGCCAGACAGCGCGCCAGCAGCAGCCCGCCGCGCGGGCCGATCACCACCGCGACGAGCCGCACACGCGGTCGGATGCAACGGGGATGCGTACGGCGTGGCCGGCGGCGAGCGCCGGACAGCAGGACGATCGTCCGCTCACCCGGATAGCGGCGCATCAACAGCGGCGCCGCCAGCGCAAGCGCCGGCAGCAGGCAGAGCGCGGTCTGGTCGGTCGCTATGAGCACGGCGGCGGCGATCGTCATGGCGGCTAGCGCCACAAGCCGGCGCGCGCGCGCCGAGATGTGCTCGCTCGTGTTCATCCGCGCTGACACGACAACCTGAACCCTACTCCACCAGCGACCGGGCGGGCGTGAGACGCGCTCACGTCCCGACCGCGGACAGCAGCCACAGCCCGAAGCTGGTGAAGGCGACCATCACGGCCAGCATCCAGTACTGCGAGCGGATCGCCTCCTGGCCGTCCCGGTACATGCTCAGCGCGCGGTCGTGGGCGAGCGTGAGGCCGCCGACGTGGCCGGTCACGAGCGCCGCGACCTGCACGTACCAGATCGCCGCATAGGAGATGACCGCGTAGTCGATCTGGTAGGAGGCCGTGCCGAAGAGGTTCGCGCCGTTGCCGAGCGGGTCGGACGCCAAATAGCCGATCGCCTGTCCCTGCCAGATGAGCAGCGAGAAGTAGTGCGCGAGCACGTAGGCGAAGCCGATCGGAGCGAGCGTGTGCGCGAACGTGTGCGACAGATCGGCGACTGCATAGCGGTCGCTGACGCTGCGCACGCCCGCGATCCCGAGCCGGTAGACACCGGCCACGAGCGCCACGCAGCCCACGAGCCCCACCGAGTAGGCGAGCTCGACGGCGGGAGTTTCGTGAAAGCTCAGCGCCGCGAACACGCTCTGCAGTTCCGGCTCGAGGCTGCGCCACAGCCCGCCGTTGCTGAGGCCGTCGAAGGTGGTTGTGCCGATCACCGTGCACACGAGCGCGACCGTGCCGGCGAGCACGGGCATGTCGGCGAGACCGCTGAGCGGCCGCCGCCGGTAGACGACGCGACGCTCGTCGGCGCACAGCATCGACATGCGCGAGAGCAGCTTGAAGTAGACCCCGAAGCCGTCGGCCCGCTCCGACCACTCCTCCACACCGAACAAGGCCATTCCGAGGAGCATCGCCAGGAAGTAGCCCAGCGAAAGCGCGGCGAGCGTGGCGGGGTGGTCGCGATCGGCGGGCACGTACACGAGCTCGAGCCACGCGAACCCGATCAGAGCGGCCACGGCCGGCCACACACCGAGCGCGCGCGGATAGCGCAACGGCGCCCGCGCGAACAGATTGGGCGTCACGCGCCGACCTGCCCATCGAATCGCACGCGCGCACGAGCGCCACGGGTTGAGAGCGGCGAACACGTCGCCGAACAGCACGCTCGCCACCGGCAGACCAACCCAGAACACGACATAGATGAAGGTCACCGAGAAGTTCACGTTCGCCACCTGGGCGCCGGCAAAGCCGCTGTAGACCACCAGTACGAACAGCCCCACCCCAAAAAGGCTCGCCAGGCGGGCGACCGCTGTGGGCATCGTGAACAGCCGCAGTCGATGCTCGCTCTGGAGCCGGGGGGTCCTCCACAACGTGGAGAGCGCCACGAAGGACACCACGAGGACCACGGCGGCGGTCCAGCTGAACAGCCAGACGGGGATCGGCAGGTCGGCCTTGCCCACGATCCCATGCGCCTGGGCGGCCGCCGGGAACAGAAGCGTCGCAACGCCGACGCCGCCGAGCACGGGCGGCGGTAGACGACGCGGGAGGCTCATGCGGCGGTCAGTCTATGGGACGGCGTTCAGCTCGACGCGAGCAGCAGCGCGTCGTGCGCGACTTCCTGGGGTGTGAAGTTCGACGCATAGAGGGTGGTGAGCTTGCCGGCGGCGCTCACCCCGTACACGATCCCGCTGTGATTGACCAGTTGCGGCTGCTGGGCGTCGCGTTCGGAGCCCACCCCCCATGCCTTCCACACACGCGCGAGTTCGGGGGCCGAGCCGATCAGGTACTGCATCCGGCCGGTCATGCCATGACTTGCGAGGAAGGCGGCCACGGACTTGGGGGTGTCGCCGCGCGGGTCCACAGAGACGGCGATCACCTGGACTTTGGACGCCTCAGCCGACCCCATCCTGTCGAGGGCCACACCGAGGTTCGACGCGATGATCGGGCACACGTCGGGACATTTGGTGTAGAGGAAGGTCACGAGCACCGTCTTGCCCTTGTACTGGGCGATGTTGACCCTTTCGCCCTCGTAGTTGCGAAGGCTGAGCGGCGGCTCGGGCTCGGCGGGCGAGGCCAGCGATCCGCTGTACTTCGACGACGCCACGCCCTGTACTCCGGCGGCGCTCGGCCGCGATTTGCCGCCCCCGATCGTGAGAACGGCCACGCCGCCCGCGACCACGAGGATCACGAGGAGCGCGAGCACGATGTTCAGGTTCAGCCCGCCGCCCGAAGGCGGCTCGGGGAGCCCGGCCGGTGGCGACGGTTGCGCTGCCATGAGAACCCGAACCTAGCACCACCGCGCGCGACGCGGCCCCGCCGGGCAGCGGGTCGGCCGCGAAGCCCGCGGTGCCAGTCGGCGCTGACGGGCATCGCCCCCGAGCAATCGGAGGCTGCGTGAAACAGATGCTTATGTTTGCGCAACGGCTGGTTGCCTCAGCCCTCGCCGGGCGCCGGCGCCGGGCGCCCTCGGCCCTCGCCGGGCGCGGACGTCCCCGCGCCGAGTCGCTCGATGACCTCGTCGCGGTTGGCGCCGTGCGCCTGGAGCACGCGGTCGAAGGCGGCGCCGTATACGCGCATCACGGCCAGCAGCAGGTCGGTGGTCGCCACGCGAGCGGCGCCGCGGCGGCCGGCGATGTGGATCGCCTGCTCGATGACGAGCGCGACCGCGTCGCGATCGCCGGCGCCGGCTGGAGCGCCTTGCCCGTGATCGCCGACGCCGGCTGGAGCACCCCGCTCGCGATCGCCGGCGCCGGCTGGAGCGCTTCGCTCGCGGTTGGCGCCCTCGAGGGGCTCACGCAGCGGCCCCTCGCCGACGCCGAGCGCGTGCAGCACGATGCCCACTTCGCCGTGCATGTAGAGCACCCGCAGCCAACGCTCGGCTTCGGCCTCGGGAGTGCGAGCGAACGGCAGGGCGGTGGAGGCGATGCCCAGCACCATCGCCGCGTCCGGCGCGAGATTCGCTGCGCCGTTCATCGCGACACCGTGAGAGCCGTAGGGGGTCGTGCCCGGCGTGGTTGGAGCGACGCGACGTTGTCGCGTTGCAGCAGCACCTCCGGGTGTCCGCCGTCGAAGCGCACCTCCAGCAGCACGGAGCCGCGCCCCGCGACCGCGCGCGCCGAGCGCATGAGCGGGGCGATCTCATCCCGCTTCACCCCGCAGGCGAGCAGGAACCGCTCGGTGCGATCGCCCGCGGCCTGCTCGCCGTCGAGCTCGAGCTCCTCGACCAGCACGGCGGGCGCCGCGGCGCCCCCTTCGATCCTCAGCAGGCAGGCGGCCATGTCGTCGGGGCGCGCGTCGGTTTGCTCGGCCACGCGGTCCAGCAGCGCCGTCGCGCCGGCCCCGGGGGCGAGCTCGGCGAGCGTGCGTGCGAGCCGGCCGGCGCCGTACAGCTCCGATCCCACCCTCGCGTCGGTGACGCCGTCGGTGTGGAAGCACACCTGTGAGAAGCCGGGCACCGACACCACGGTCTGACGAGTGCCGGCGCGCATTCCGGCTCCGATCGGCGGCGACCCGCCGGCGGTGCGCGTCGCGAGCGCCTGCGAGCCGAGCACGATGGGCGGCGGATGTCCGGCGCAGGCGTACACCAGGATGCGATCGCGTGGCTGGTAGGTGGCCGCCACGACGGTGGCGAACGATCCGCCCAGCGCGCGCTCGAGCACAGTCCCCGCGGTCTGCACGGCGCCCCGCGGGGAGAGACCGGCCTCCAGATACGCCCGCAGCGTGAAGCGCACGAGCGCGGTGTGGGGCAGCGCCTGGCGTCCGTGCCCGGAGATGTCGCCGACGATCACGGCGAGCCGGCCGTCGTCGAGCGCGAACATGTCGTAGAAGTCCCCCCCTGCTCCGGGCCCGTCCGCGGGATGGTAGGCGGCCGAGGTCGCCACCGGGCCGAGCCGGGCGGGCGGGACGGGAAGCAGCGCGGCCTGCAGCAGCCCCACGTCCTCGAGCAGCTGCCGGCGCTGACGGTCCAACCGCCGCACGCGCAGCGCCACCAGGCGCGAGCGTATGCCCAGTGCGAGCGCGAGCGCGAGCAGCACGCCGATGAGGACGCGTATGGGGGTGGGCACGACGCCGACGATCTTGGTGATGGTGGTCACGAGCGGCTGCAGCCGGCCGGCGGGCCGAGATTGCGAGGTACTGCGCGCGCGTCGAGCCGGACCGGCGCGTTTGGGCGCGGTAGCGATCGCGGATGTGGAGGCGAGCCTGCCCGTTGCGGAGGCGCCGGTCGCGGGACCCTTCTTGGCGCCGCCGCGCCCGCGCGCGTGGCGAGCGCCGCGCGGGGAGCGCGAGACGGCCTGACGCGTCGCCCTCGCCGGCTGAGGCTGTGGGGTGGCCGTGGACTGCGTGGTCGTCGCGGACGGTGGCGGGGCGGCGGATGGAGACGCGGCGGTGGACGGATGCACGGCGGCGGCGGGAGGCGCGGCGGCGATCACCGCGCTCGGTGCGCCAGCCGGCGCGACGGCCTGCCCGGTGGACGCCTGGGCCTGCTTGGCCTTCTTGGCCTGGCCGGGGGGAACGTGCGAGGCGGCGGGTTCTTCCGCCGATTCTCCTCCGGCGGAGGAGCCGTGTTCGTGGCGCTTTGAGCCGCCGTTGTGCCCGCGACCCGGCTTGCCTTCGCTACCTTCCGCTCGCTGGGAATGCGACGCCGCGGCTTCTTCGGGCGCGGCGTTGGTGTCGGTGTTGCCCTTTGCGTTGCCTTCTTCGCCTGCCGCGGGCGGTCCCTGGGATGGGTGTTCATGGTTGGGCTTGCCCGTGCCGTGGTCGGGCTTGGCGGTGGCGCTGGAGATGCACGCGAACGCAAGGACACAGCAACCGAGGACGATCGCCTGCGCCGGCCGGCGGAGCGAGCGCGTCGCTCGCGGGTGTTCGCCGGTGTGGCTCGCCATGGCAGAACTCCGATCAGCTCGCGCCGGCGGCGTCCCCATGGACGTGCGCGAGGGCCTCGTCGAGCGTGGGGTGGATCGCGAACACGCCGTCCATGCCCGCGAACTCGAAGATCTGCAGCAGGTTGGCGTGCGTGCAGACGATCGCCAGCCGCGCGCCCATGTCGAGGCTCCTCTTGACGCTGAGCAGAACCCCCAGCGTCATCGAGTCCATGAACGTGGCGGACGTGAGATCGACCACGAGCCGGCTGTGGCCCGTGTCGATCGAGTCGATCAACATCCACTTCAAGCGTGGAGCCGTTGAGAGATCGAGATCGCCCTCGACCGAGATCACGCTCGTGAGCTCGTCGTGGTCGCGCTGCACGATCCCGAACGCCGTGGGGTTCGGCTGTGGGCGATTGGGTGTCTCTGCTCGACCGTGCATCGTGATTTGGCGTCACGCGCAGACGATCGAACCGAGGACTCGACGTGCGGCGGGACCCGTGCATGCGCGCGCGTACAGGACGATCTTCGACCGCAGATGATCTCGCCCTTTACGGAACGCCGCACACGATCGAACAAATGTCCAAAGAACGAGTTCGTTGTTCCGGCCGGCACATGTGCCGGCCGGCCGGGCCGCACATGTGCGGCCCGGGACAGGGTCGCATGCGACCCTGTCTTCCAGAAGGATCGACTTAGCGATTGAACCAGCGCGCGCGGCGACTCGAGCCGAAGCGCCGCTTCTCGGCGACGAGCTCCACCGGCGCCTCAGGCGCCACCGTCGGCGAACTCGCGGAGGAACCCCTCGAACGTGCGCAGATGGCTCTGCTCGTCCGCGAGGATCGTGGTGAGCATGTCCTGGCTCACGGGGTCGACTCCGTCGGTGAGCGCAATCATGTGGTTGTAGTGCTCGATCGCGCCGCGCTCGGCCTCGATGACGCCCCGGATGACGTGCTCCAGATCGAGGGCATCGGCCGGAGGCTGAAGCGACGCCTGGGTGGCCCGGAACTCCAGTGAGCCGGGCACCGTCCCGTAGAGCTCCTTGATCCGGCGCGCGAACCGCTGGGCGTGACCCAGCTCCTCCTGCACGTCGGCGGCGAGCGCCTGAACCACCTCCTGCGCGCGAACGCCGTCGGGGTTGACCGAGTTCGCGATGTAGCTCATCACGGTCTCGATCTCCATCCAGTAGGCCCCGATCAGCAACTCGACGATCGCCGCGCGTTTCGCGGACTGGGCCTCGGACAGGATGTCGTTGGAGGACGCGGACACTGGCATGGCTGGCATGCTCCTCAGTCTGGCGTGATCACGTTTTGGGCCTCGGTGTCAGTCTACGACACCGCTCCTGACCACGACATCTGCGATCTTACCGCAGGATCAGCAGCATGTGCTTCATCGCTTCCTCCTTCGTAGGGTACGTAGAAGCACTGGAAGCGAGCCGGCACGCGCCGCGATCGTCGCGAGCACCGACAGGCCGATGTCGGCTGCGCCGGGCGCGCAGCGAAGTCGCGGTTCCCTGTTGCGGGTCGTGTGGCCGCGCGGGACTCAGGTGTTGCGGTCTCTAGCGAGACCGTCCGTCCCTATAGCAACTCGGCGATGCGTTGGGCCGCCCTGGCGGCGCCGTCGACCTCCACGTCGCGGTAGTTGACGTCGCGCCCGATCTCCTGCGCGATCGCTTCTGCGATCTGCTCGGGTGGGGAGTCCTCGTAGTCCATGCGGCGGCCGGCGCCGTAGCGTTCCAGGCGGTGGCGGACGTGGAAGTTCTGCTCGAAGTGGTGGCGCAGTGGGAAATAGAGGAATGGCCGCTTGTTCGCGGTCAGCTCCATTGAGGTGGTCAGACCGCCTTGCACCACGGCAAGGTCGCAGGCGGCGAGGTGCCGGTAGAGGTTGTGCACGTAGGGCACCACCTCCAGGCCGGCATGGGAGGGGAGCGAATCGGGGTCGATGCGGGGGCCGGCGACGACGATCATGCGCAGGTCGGGAACGTGCTCCTTGGCCTGCGGGAAGGCGGCGATCACCCGTCGCAGCAGATCCCCTCCGACGCCCGACCCGCCGACGGTGACGATGCACACGCGCTCGTCATCCCCGTAGCCGAGCTCGGCGCGTAGCTCGCCGCGATCGCCGAGGTCCATCGGGTCAAAGCCGGTTATGTAGCCGGTGAACTGGTAGTTGCGCTCGGCCCAGTCGCGGATCATCGGCAGCCCGGGGCCGAAGCGCTTGGGGACGATGTCATCGGGGTTGCCCACGAACAGCGAGCGGTCGCGGACCTCGGGGTGCTCGGCGATGTGGTCGATCCTCTGGGCGTTGAAGTCGGCGGTCAGGAAGCTTTCCCGCGCGTCCCCGTCGTCCATCGGCAGGAAGCCGACGAAGTCGCTCAACCACACGTACGGCGCGCGCTTCTCGCGTGGGTTCTCGTGCAGGTAGTAGTCGAGCTCCCATGCCTCATCCCCGATCCAGAGGTCGTAGCGGTGCTCGCGTACGACGTCGTGGAAGAGCATGAAGTTGGCGGCGAGGATCTCGTCCATGCGGCGTATCGCGTGGAAGGCGTGCAGGTCGTGCTCGGCCGACTCCGACTCGATGTGCTTGGACTCGTTGGCAAGATGGGCGCTGGCGGGGTGGATGCGCTCGCCCTCGGCCTCGAGCACCCGGGTGACGGGGTCCTGGGCGAGCCAGTCGATCTGCAGCTCCGGGTGCAACCGGCGCAGCTCGCGGGCGATCGCCACGTCGCGCCGGGCGTGGCCGAGCCCGATCGGCGAGGAGATGTAGAGCGCGCGGGGCCGGCCGTCGGGTCGGTACACCGTGGGGTCGCGCGGCGTGCGCGGGCGGCCGAAGGCATCCTCGGCGAAGGCGCGCAACACCAGGTTGAACCGGACAGGCTTGCGGGCGTGCAGGAAATGGCCGGCGTCCTCGACCGTCTCGAGCTTGCCGCCGCTGAGGCGGGCCAGCGCGCGCGCGTCGCGGGGCGGCGTGATCTTGTCGTGCTCGCCGGAGACCACCAGCACCGGACAGTCGAGGTTCTCGGCCAGCTTGCCCAGGGTGCGGCGGTCCCTGGGGATCTCGCTGAAAGAGAATGCCGTCGCAGCCAACGTCTCTGGGTCGGTCTCCAACGCCCATCCGACACCGTCCTCGATCGCCTTGGGCGAGTGTGCCTCCGGGACGGCCCGCGAGACGAACCACTCGGCGAACTCGGGGTAGTCCCGTTGCCAGTGGACGGGACTCATACGAGACCACCATCGATAGACGGGCAACGGCCGCCGCAGGGCAAAGGAGTGGGAAAGTGGGTGCATCAGAAGAGACTGAACAGACAGGGTGTAGGGAAACAGCGGGCCGATGAAGGCTGCACCGGCGACCCGCTCAGGAGCGAGCCGCGTGAGCTCCAGCAGGTACTGGGCGCCGCGAGACCAGCTCGCCATCACCGCCCGCTGGGTTTCAGTTGCGTCCATCACCGCCAATGAGTCTCGGGCGAACTCCACGGCTCGATACCGCTTCGGGTCCTTACAGCGGTCAGAGCGCCCGTTGCCGAGACCGTCCATCGTAAGCACGCGGAAGTGGCGCGCGAAGTAGGGGATCTGCATCTTCCAGTAGCGGGAGTGGAGCAGCGACCACGTCGGGAGCAGGAAGATGGTCTCCTCGCCCTTGCCGTAGACCTCATAGAAGATGCGCTGGCCGTCGCGCTCGACAAAGCCCTCGCTGTCGGGGTAACGGGCGCGGCTCTGCTCCGGCGTCGCGCGGAGTGCCTCCGTGTCGAATCGCGATGGTTCTGCCCTGGTATCGGTCCTCATGATTGCGTCCCTTTCTTACAAGATTGTCTGTTTGCACCGTCGTAGTCAAACGCGGCGACCCGATGAGGTCGCGGCGCAGCGGCTCCTCTGCCTTGAGAAGCAACTGTCCCAGGGCTCCGTGGCGCCACCGCGAAGCGCGCGCGAAACGCGCGTGAATCCGCGTAGGCTTCGTCCATGCTGCGCGTCAAGCTGCTGGGAGAGCTGACGCTCGAAGTGGACGGCAGGCATATGGAGTTGCCTGCGAGCCGGCGGGCGCGTTCGCTGCTCGGCGTGCTTGCCCTGGAGCGGCGCACACACCCTCGCGGCCAGCTCGCGGCGCGCTTCTGGCCCGACGTGCTCGACGAGAGCGCGCGCACAAGCCTGCGCAGCGCCCTGTCGGCTCTGCGTCGCCCGCTGGGCGCGAACGCCGATCGCTACCTGTTGGCCACCCGCGACACAGTCGCCCTAGCCGGACCCGATCAGGTCTGGACAGACGTGGGCGAGTTCGAGCGGCTCCTCGCGGAGGGCCGGCTCGAGGATGCGCTCGAGCTCTCGCGGGGCGAACTGCTCGAAGACCTCGACGACGACTGGGTGTATGAGCGACGCGACGAGCATCGCGCCCGTGTGGTGGCATTGCTGGAGCGGATGGCTGCCGCCGCGGAAGCGGCGGCGGATCTCGCGGCGGCGGTCACTCTCACTCGGCGTCAGGTCGCGCTCGACCCGCTCTCCGAGGAGGCCCATCGCGAGCTGATCCGCCGCCTGGCGGCGAATGGGGACCGCTCGGCGGCGCTTACGACATACCGCCGTCTCGCTGACCGGTTCGCCGCGGAGCTCCGGATCGTGCCCTCGCAGGTTACGCGCGAGCTGGTCGAGCGGATCCGCGCGGGTGAAACGACGCCGCAGCCCGTCGCGCCGCCGCAGCCCGTCGCGCCGTCCGCGTCGCCCGGACCGCCGGTCCCGGCAGCGGCGTCCGAACGGACGACCGGCACGGTGACGCTGCTGTTTACCGACCAGGTCGGCTCTACAGAGGCGCTCCAGAGACTCGGTGATGAGGAGGGCGAGCGTCTGCGGCGCGCGCACTTCGGCCTGCTGCGCGAGGCGGCGGGGATGCACCGCGGCGAGGAGGTGAAGAACCTCGGCGACGGGCTGATGGTGGCGTTCGTGAGCGCGGTTGACGCCGTCGCATGCGCGATCACGATCCAGCAGGCAGTCCACCGCGCCCATGCGGGCGGTGAGCTCGAGTTCGCGGTTCGCATCGGCCTGAACGTCGGAGAGCCGATCCGCGACGAGGGCGATTACTTCGGCACGCCGGTGGTGATCGCCAAGCGGCTCTGCGACGCCGGCGCGCCAGGGCAGATCCTCGCCTCGGAGTTGGTGCGCGCGCTGATCGGCACGCGCGGCGGGTTCGCCTACCGCGCGCTCGGGGCGGTCCCGCTGAAGGGCGTCGCCGACCCGGTCCGCGCTTGCGAGGTGATCTGGGAGGCATCGACCGAGGTGCGCGTCCCACTGCCCCCGCTGCTGGCGGGCGAGGACCGCGGCACGTTCGTCGGCCGCTCTGATACAAGGGCCGCACTGGAGGCAGAGTGGGCGGTCGTGTGCGAGCGCGGCTTGCGTGTAGTGGTGCTCGCGGGCGAGCCCGGGATCGGCAAGACGCGCCTGGTACGGGAGTTCGCACGCGCGGCACACGAACGGGGCGCGACGGTGCTGGCGGGCAGCTGCCATGAGGAGAGCTTCGTCCCCTACCAGCCGTTCGTCGAGGCGCTGCGCCACTACATCGCCTGCTGCCCGCCGGCCGAGCTGGCTGTGCAGGTCACCCCGCGGCGCGCGCAGCTCGCCGCGATCGTGCCGGAGCTCGAGGACCCCCGAACCCCGTACGGGCCGACGGGCCTTGGCGCCGAGCAGGAGCGCTTCCGCTTGTTCGAGACGGTCTCATCGCTGCTGGCCGACGCTGCGCATCTTCGCCCGCTGGTGCTGTTCCTGGACGACCTGCACTGGGCCGACCAGCCGAGCCTGCTGCTGCTTCGCCACCTCGCACGTTCGGCCAAGAGCGCGCCGTTGATGGTCCTCGGCACCTACCGACCGGTCGAGGTCGGCGAGGAGCACCCGCTCGCCGAAGCGCTCGCGGAGCTGCGCCGCTCGCGGGCGCTCGAGCGGCTTTCGTTGTCGGGACTCGGCGAGGCCGAGGTCGCCGAGCTGATCGCGGGTCGCACCGGCCAACAGGCGCCGCGCGAGTTCGTGCGCCGTGTCGCGGAGCGCAGCGAGGGAAACCCGTTCTTCATCGAGGAGCTGCTGCACGACATCGGCGCCGAGTCCGACTGGGATGCGGCGGCGGGCGGCGTGCCGGACAGCGTCAGGGATCTGTTGCTGCGCCGTCTGCGCGGCCTCGGCGATGACTGCCGCCAGGCGCTTTCAGTGGCCGCGGTCGCGGGTCGCGACTTCGAGCTCGACGTGCTCGAGCGTGTGCTCGAGCACCCACGCGATCGCCTGATCGACCTGATCGAGGAGGCGATCGACGCCGATGTCCTGGTCGAGTCCGCGCAGTCGGTGGGGCGGCTCAGCTTCTCCCACGCGCTCTTTCGCGAGACTATCTACGAGCAGCTTTCGGCCACCCGGAAGGCCGCGATCCACGGTCGAATCGCCGCTGCGATCGAGGAGGCGCCATCCGACCGCTCCGACGAGCGCGCGGGCACGCTTGCCTACCACTACCGTGCCGCCGGCGAGCTGCGCAAGGCGTTTGACTACTACCGCCGCGCGGCGGCAGCGGCGGAACGGGTCCACGCCCACGAGACGGCGCTCGAGAACTTGGATGGAGCGATCGTCGCAGGCGAGATGCTCGGTATGACGGCTGCTACGGAGGAGTCGATCCGCGACCTCTATCGCGCCCGCGCCTGGACGCTACAGATGCTGGGTGAGCCCGACAGGGCACTGGCCGACCTCGAGCACGCGCTCGCGGGTGCGAAGGCTGCCGGCGACCGGGCGAGCGAGATGCACGTGCGCAACGCTCTGGGGGCGCATTGGCACGTGCTCGACCCGCAGGCGTCGCGACGCTGTTACGAGGAGGCGTTGCGGATCGCCGAGGAGCTCGGCAACGAATCCGGCCAGGTCAACGCGCTCAGCCGCCTTTCGCTCGTGCTCGCCAACGAGCTGGAGTTTGCCGAGGCTGTCGAGCTCGGCGAACGCGCCCTCGAGATCGCCCGCGGCGCCGGCGACGAGCTTGCCGTCAGCCGCGCGATGGACAGCCTCAAGTTCGCGGCGCTGCAACTCGGCGACCTCGAGCGCCTCGAGCAGCTCTGCTCAGAGCTCGAGCGATCCCAACGCAAGCACGGCGAGGAGTGGTATCTGCAATTCACCCTGTGCGAGTCCTGCTATGTGCCGCTGGAGCGCTGCAACTGGGAGGAGGCCGAGCAGCGTATCGGGGAGGCGCTCGCGATCAGCGAGCGAATCGGCGATCCCAACAGCGGAGTGCTGATCCGCGACACGTTGAGCTTGATCGCGCGCTGCCGAGGCGACTACGCAGGCTCGCTCGCGTTCGGCCGCGAGGCGCTCGCACGCGCGGACACCCCCGGCGCCGACTGGCTCGGCTGGACCGCGGCAGGTCTCGCAGGCGCCCTTCTGGACCTGCGCGCCACGGACGAGGCTGTCGCTGTCCTCGAGCGCGGCCTCGCGGCCGCCGAGCGCAACCGGGCGCGTGGGCAGATCTTCCGCTGCCTGGGAGCGCTCTCTTCGGCCACGCGGCTGGCGGGTGCCGAGTCGCGGGCGCGGGCGCTCGCGGAGCGCGCGGAGAGGATCGCAGAGCAGGTCACCACGCCGCCCGGAAGAGTCGACTTCTGGGGCGAGCAGGCTTACCTCGCGATCGCCGAGACCCACCTCGCGAACGGCGACGTCGAGCGCGCTGAGCAGGCAATGCGAGCCCGGCTGGAGGCGTGGGAGCGCAGTGGAGCGCGGCGGTCGATCGCGATGACCGCACGTTTCCTGGCCCGCTGCGCCGAGGCTCGCGGCGACCGGGCTTCGGAGGCGCGGATGCTCGCCCGCAGCGCCGAGGCGGCCGGCGATGACGGGCTGATCTGCGAGCGCTGGCAGATCGAAGCCGGGCTTGCTCGCGTAGCCGCCGTGGCCGGCAGTCTCCCGGACGCCGAAGAGCACGACCGGCGCGCTCGCGAGCTGATCGACACAATGGCCGCATCGGTCGAGGAGGAGGAGATCGGCACGCGGTTCCGCGAGCGCGCACTGGCAGAGATCGGCCGCCCGGCATCGGCGCTACTCGACTAGCGCCAGGCGCCAATCGACCTCGAAACCGAGCAGCTGAGGGTCCTCCAGCGAGGATTCGAAGACGTGCTGCAGTGGCGCTGTCTGACTGCTGTAGGTGAGCACGGCCTTGAGCTTGGCGGCGTGCTCCTTCGGTGAGAGCCGGTGCGCCGTGGCATCCATTCGCTGGACTGGAATGCCGGTGGTTTCGAGCTCGGCCGCCCATCGCTCGGCGGCCGGATCCGCACCCGAGGAGGACCCGCCGAGCACCCACCGCGGCCATCCGTCCGCGGTGGCGTGAGGCAGGTCGGCATACAGCACCACGTCGGCGCCCTCTGCCCGGAGCGCCAGTGCCGCCGCGCGCACGGCGGTATGGTCGCGATGGTGGTCGCCCAGACTTGCCGGCGCGTATATCCGGGCATCCTTGATGAGCACTCCGTGCAGCGCCTGCAAGATCTCTCCCGGTGCCTGGTCGGATTGGCGGTACTGGCTGTCGAGGAACGGCAGGTTGACGGCGGTGCGGCCGGCGAGCGCGAGCGCCTGGCGGTCCTCCTCGATCCGCGTGCGGACCGCCGCGGCCGAATCGGTCGCGCCAGCGAGCTCATCCCACCAGCCGAGCGCCCCCGCTGCGGGCTCGCCCGCAAAGACGTTGACCACGAGCACCTCGTCGGCGCTCGCCAGGGTATGCCAGCACGAGAGCACAGCGTCGTCGAAGTGAGGCGAGAGGATGACCGCGTCGGGACTCATCGCCGCTCACTGTTACGCGCCTGCGTGTAGCCATCGTGAAGGCGGCGCGAAAGCTTGCAACAAGCGACCTACTACGCGGCGCCTGCGCGAGCGCCGGCTGGCTGAGGTCAGCTGAGCTTTGAGCGATTGCCGGCGCCCAGCCCGGGCAATCGCCCAAGCCCGCCTCGGCTCAGCCGGCCTTCGACGGCGGGATGTTCTGGTTCAGGTGGAACAGGTTGGTCGGGTCGTAGCGGTCCTTGAGCGCCCGCAGGCGGGCGAACTTCTCGGTCCCGTAGGCCGCCTGCACCCGCTCCTCGCCCTCGGCCGAGAGGAAGTTGATGTAGGCGGCGCCGGTCAGCGACGGCTCGATCTCGGCATAGAGACGCTGCGCCCAATCGATGTGGGTCTCCAGACCTCCGCCCGGCTCGTGGGTGGTGGCGATCGCGTTGAGCACGAAGGGCGCCTGGCGCTCGCGGTGCGCGGTCTCGTCCTCACCGACACGGGCGATCGCGCCGCCGAAGTGCTGGATGTGGATCTCCGAGGACGGGGAGGTCGCGTTCTGATGGAAGCGAGCCATCGTCTCGATCGCGTGGTCGTCGAGCTCGCGGAAGTAGCCCGCCTTCATGTAGGCCTGGGTGCCCTTCGGCCAGAGCGCGTCGAACAGGCTCTGCATCTGCACGTAGGGCATCGGGCCGACCAGGTCGGCGACGGGGTCGCCGAGATCGCGGATCGGCTGCAGCGCCTTCATCCCCTCCTCGGGGTCGCCGGAGTAGCAGCCGACCAGGGCGATGAGCTTCTTGCCGTGCCAGTCCTCGGGCAGGAACGGAGCGGGCGGCGCGGTGATCAGATTGACCAGGGTGCTCAGCTCATCCGGCACCTCGCGCGCGAAATCGCGGTAGAAGCGCATCACCTCCTCGGCGCGGTCGCCCGGATAGAAGACCGGGCCGGCGGCCACGGTGGGGCCGACGGGGTGCAGGTCGAACACGAAGGAGGTGACGACGCCGAAATTGCCGCCTCCCCCGCGCAGGCCCCAGAAGAGGTCGGGGTTCTCCGTCGCGCTCGCGGTGAGGATCTGGCCGTCGGCTGTGACCACCTCGGCCGAGCGCAGGTTGTCGCAGGCCAGGCCGTACTTGCGCATCAGCCAGCCGATCCCGCCGCCCAGCGTGAAGCCGGCGACGCCGGTGGTCGAGATCAGCCCCCCGGTGGTGGCGAGGCCGTGCTCCTGGGTTGCAGCATCGAGCTCTCCCCAGGTGACGCCGCCCTCGGCAGTAGCGGTGCGGCCGCTCACATCCACCGCGATGCCCTTCATCGGCGTGAGGTCGATGACGATGCCGTCGTCGCAGGTCGAGAAGCCGGGGATGCTGTGGCTGCCGCCGCGCACCGCGACGTCAAGTCCCTCGCTGCGCGCGAAGCCGATTGCGTGGCGCACGTCGGAGGAGTCGGCGCAGCGGGCGATCACCGCCGGGCGGGCATCATGGGCGCCGTTCCAGATCGAACGAGCCTCCTCATAGGCGCCGTCGCCGGGCCGGATCATCTCTCCGTGCAGCCCGTCCTCGAACTCCTTCAGCGTTGCCGCTCCAAGTACTCCTCGTGTAGCCATGCCGGCCTCCTTCTCAGTTGGTTGTTCGATGTCGCGTTTCGACGACGCTCAGCCAGGCTACGGTCCGCCTCTTAGCGCTCGCTTTGCAGCGTCTTAGCCTCCAGTTCCCGGCAGTAGGCGATGCCGGCGGGGGCGCCGAGCAGCTCGAAGTGCCGGCTCGCGCGGTCCAGCCAGGCCCGCCCCGTCGCCGCCTCGCCGTCCTCCGTGCAGATCGCAGCCAGCACTGCCAGCGCCCACCCCTCCTGGTGGGTCGTCTCGATCCCTGCGAAGACCGAGGCGGCGGCCTCTAGGTGAGCCCGGGCAGCGGCGCGATCGCCCACGCAGAGCGCCACGCACGTCAGGCTCAGCTCGGCGGCTCCGAGACCGATCAGGTCGTCGTTTTCGACGAACCAGGTCCGGCTCTGCGCGGCCGAGACGCGGGCGCCGTCCGCGTCGCCGGAGCGGGCCAGGAGCATCGCCAGGCAGCCGAGGGTGATCCCGGCGCCGCGGCGGTCGCCGATCTCCTGCCGCAGGGCGAGGCTGCGCTCGAGCAGCGCTCGGCCCCGTTCGAAGTCGCCGGCGGAGCGGGCCAGGTTGCCGAAGGCGTTGAGCGCGAAGGCCTCGCCCTGCTCATCGCCGAGCTGCTTGAAGCGCGCGAGACTCTCCTCGATCAGCTCTTCCGCGTGGGCGAAATCGGCCTCGGCGCGATCCACCGCGGCGAGGTTGACGAGGATGTAAGCGGCGGCCGCGCTGCCGCCCACGCGGCGGGCGACGAGCCCGGTGTCCTCATGCAGGAAGAGCGGGTAGCCGGCCTCGGGCTCGACCGAGATCATCCCGGCGCTGAGCGGCCAGAACGCGGGTCGTGGCTCGGCGCTGAGAGCGCCGGCATGCTCAAGCGCGGCTTCCAGCTGCTCCCGTGCGGGTCCGTATTCGCGCCGGAACCAGGCGGCGATGCCGCGCGTGTGCGCCGCCCACATCGGCGGCCGGGCGGCTGGCAAGTCCTCGGCGCGGAGCGTCTCGTGTTCGCGCACAAGCAGCTCGACGTCCTGCGCGGGACTGACGATCGCCCGGTAGGCCGCCGAGACCTCCACCGCATCGAACATCCCGGCCCGGTCCTCGAGCTCGCGGAAGATCGCCACGCTCTCGGCCGCGAACTCGTGGATATGCACGGGCACGCCGCGGCGCAGCCCGATCACGCAGGCGGCGAGCAGGGCGCGGGCGCGCACTGCCGTCGACTCGGGCGCCGCGGCCAGGGCGGCGGTGAGCCAGCGATACCCCTCGGCGAGGTACCCGCGCATCAGCCAGAAGCGCCAGAGGGCGACGGCAAGACGCAGCGCCGCCTGGGGATCGGCGACCAGCGCCGAGGCCAGCGCCGCGCGGAGGTTGTCGCGCTCCCGATCGAGGCCCCGCAGCGTAGTCTGGGCCGGCAGGTCGCCGGCCGGCGTGGGGTCGCTCTCGGCCAGCGCGAGGTACCAGTCGCGGTGGCGCCGCTCGAATGCGGAGCGCTCTCCCGCCTCCTCGAGACGCTCGAGGGCGTACTGGCGCACGGTCTCCAGCAGCCGGTAGCGGCGGTCCTCAGATCCCTCCTCGACGTGAACGAGGGACTTGTCGATCAGCCGGCCGAGCACGGCGACGGCCTCGCTGTGCCGCAGCGGATCCTCAGCGCTGACGTCCTCAGCCGCGTCCAGCCCGAAGCCGCCGGCAAACACCGCGAGGCGCCGCAGGAGGATCTGCTCGTCGGCTTTGAGCAGCTCGAAACTCCAGGCGAGCGTCGCCCGCAGGGTCTGCTGCCGGGTCATCGCCGTGCGTGGCCCAGCGGAGAGCAGGTCGAGTGAGCGGTCGAGGCGCTCGACGATCTGAGCCGGAGTGAGGACGCTCACCCGCGCCGCCGCCAGCTCGATCGCAAGCGGCATCCCGTCGAGGCGATGGCAGAGGGAGGCGACAGCGTCCGCGTTCTCGCCGCCGAGCTCGAAACCGGGCGCGGCCTGCGCGGCCCGGGTGGCGAACAGCCGCACCGACTCCGCCTCCAGCGACTCCTCGGCGGGCGCTCCGGGGAGGAGCCTGGGGAGGGAGAGCGAGGGGACGCGCCAGGTCACCTCGCCGGGAATGCGCAGTGCCTCGCGGCTGGTCGCCAGCACGGTCAGGTTCGGGCAGTGGCTGAGCAGAGCCTCGGCGAGGCGTGCGACCGCCTCGATGAGGTGCTCGCAGTTGTCGAGCAGGAGCAGCAGCCGGCGATCGCCGATGTGCCCGGCGAGGGCGATCTCCGGCGCCCGGTCGGAGGCCAGCCGCGTGTCCAGCGCCTGAGCGATCGCCGGCCCGACGAGCTCGGGCTCTCCGAGCGCCGCCAGCTCGACCGGCCACACCCCGTCGGCGAAGTCCTCGGACCGCTGCCCGGCGAGCTGCAGCGCCAGCCGGGTCTTGCCGCAGCCGCCGGCTCCGGTCAGGGTGAGCAGCCGCGCGTCGCGCAGCAGCGTCGCGGCCTCGGCCAGCTCGCGCTCGCGGCCGACGAAGCTCGTCAGCTGTGACGGCAGCTCGGGCCGGTTGGCACCCGCGCGGTGCGGCTCGGAATCCCGCTCCAGCTCGGCCAGCTCGGCCTCCAGGGCAAGGCGGAGCTGGTCGAGGCAATCGCGCCGCTCCCGGCTCCAGTCCTCGTAGCGGTCCGCCGGCAGCAGCTCGGCGTCGAAGCCCTCGAGCGCCGAGCGATAGGCGCCGGGCTCGCCCTGCTCGCGCGCGGCGGCGGCGAGCTGTTCGAAGGCGACCGCGTCGATCCGGACCGGGTCCTCTGGGCTCAGCAGGATCAGTTCTTCGCGCAGCTCCAGGTAGCGACGGCCGTCCAGCCCGATCGACTCGAGCGCGCGCCGGGCCGCGAATATCGCCTGATGGAGGTTGTTGCGGGCGGAGTCCGGGTCCCGCTCCGCCCACAGCAGCTCGGCGGCCTGCTCGACGTGGAGGCGGCGCTCGGGCGCGAGGGCGAGCAGCTTGATCAGCGTCTTCGCCTTGCGCAGCCGCCAGGCGTCCTCGGCAATGACGCTGTCGCCGGCGCTGACGGAGAACACCCCGAGAAGACCGATGCACAACACCTCATCGCCCGCCGACGTGCCTCTCGTGCTGGGACTCGCCACCGGATAAGGAAACCACTCCGAATGCGAGTCGGCTCTGATCCTGGGACCGAGAGGAGTATTCGCCGGACGGGGTGTATGGCTTGAGGTACACCGTCGCTATCCATTTGCTGGCCGGGTTGTCTTGTTCGCCGACGGCGACACGCTCGTCTGGAGCGCTGCGGGAGTCGTGGCGTACGGGCTGTTCGCGCTCGGCAAGAGCCTGTTCGCCAACGCTTTGGCGTGGCACAGCGGCGGGCGTTGGCTCGCCCATGGCGGGCTGCTCGAACCTGTCGAGGAGCCTTGAGATCTTCGCCTTCATGACGGTTGACATGCGTTTGACCAAAGCCGTCTGATCCTCCGCCTCCTTCCAGTCGGTGAGGCTTCGCGCCCACCGGACCGTGGTGTGCTGCGAGCTTCCCCGATCCATGCCGCCGCGCAAGCCCCCCTTGGGGTTGCCGCTCACACCTCGCCGCGGCGGATCGTCATGGTGGTCCAGGCGCCGAGATGGATGCGGTCGCCGTCGGCGAGCGGCACGGGCGTGTTGGGCGCGATGGGAGTGGGATCGTCATTCAGCGTGGTGCCGTTGCTCGAGCCAGGGTCCATGAGCGCGTAGGACCCCTCGTCCTGGCGCAGCAGGATCGCAGGAACTACGGCCGGTCGATCGTGCGCGCGGTAGGCGCGCTCCCCTTCTCAGGCGCTCGCAGGCCGGATGTTCTGGTTAACGCGGAGGAGGTTCTCGGGGTCGTATGTGCGCTTGATGCGGGCGAGGCGCTCGTAGTTGTCGCGGTAGCTCGCTCGCACGCGCTCCTCGCCCTCGTCCATCATCAGGCAGCGGCATCGCCTGCACGCCGTGCAGCAGCGGCTCCGGCAGCGCCGACAGCAGTGGTTGCATCGCGTTGGCGGCGTCCCGTTCGGAGCCGACATGGCACCAGACAACGCCGCATGCCTTGCACATGTGAAGCTCCTCGGGGAACGGCGGCGCGGGCGCGGCCCGGTCATGACGCGATCTGACCCATTTCTCGGGCCGCGACGCGACAGCCGAGCCGTGCGGCGATGGTCAGATCTGACTATTGTTGTTGGGACTGCGCCATGCACGACCTTCCCGTCTCGCTCGGCCTTCCCTCGGCGCTTCCATTCGTCGGGCGCTCGGCTGAGCTGCGGACGCTCCGCGCCCTTCTGCCCAGGGCCGACGGGGAGAGCCGCAGGATCGTGCTGCTCGGAGGCGAGCCCGGCTCGGGCAAGAGCCGCTTGGCGCGCGAGTTCGCCGCCGAGGCCGCGAGGGATGGCGCGCTCGTGCTCTACGGCGCCTGCGACGCCGTCGTGCACACCCCGTACGGGCCGTTCGTCGAAGCGCTTGAGTCCCTCACGCGCACCCTCGATCCCGCCGAGCTGAAGGCGGCGCTGGGCAGCGCGGGCGGAGAGCTCACACGGCTGGTTCCAGAGCTGCCGGCCAGAGTCGGAGAGCTTCCGCCACCGGTCAAGGCCGATCCGGATACAGAGCGCCACCGCCTCCACACCGCCGTCACAGACCTGCTGGGCGGCGCCGGCCGCCGCCGCCCGCTGCTGCTCGTGATCGAGGACGCCCATTGGGCGGACTCCCCCACGCTGCTCTTGCTTCGCCACCTCGCTCGCGCCGGCGCGAACGTGCGGATGCTGCTGCTCGCCACCTTCCGCGACACCCAGGCGGACATGCCCGAAGCGTTCTCGCAGACGCTCGCCGACCTGCGGCGCTCCGACGACGTCGTGCGGCTGCGCCTGGCGGGTCTCTCAGGCGAGGAGGTGGACGAGCTCATAAGCCGTGCCGGTGCAGGGGACTTCGGCTTCGAGCTGCCCGAGATCGCTCAGGCGATCCGTGAGCTCACCGCGGGCAACGCGTTCCTGGTGTGCGAGCTGTGGCGCGCACTGGTCGAGAGCGGGCTGATCGCGACGGTGGACGGCGCCATGCGACTCACCCGGCCGCTGACGGAGCTTGGGACGCCCGAGAGCGTGCGCGAGGTCGTCAGCGTGAGGCTCTCCCGTCTCGCACCCACCACCACCGTTCTGCTGGAGCTCGCCGCCACGGCGGGAAGCGAGTTCGAGCTCGAGCTGCTGCGCCGCGGCGCCGGCTTGGCGGAGCCCGAGCTGCTCACGGCGCTCGACGAGGCCGCCCGCAGCGGGATGATCGAGGAGCTGCCCGGCCGCCGCCCGGCTTACCGGTTCACCCACGAGCTCGTCCGGCGGGCGGTGTACGACAGGCTGACCGGAGCGCGGCGAGCGGAGCTTCACCTGCGCGTCGGCGAGGCGCTCCAGGAGGGAGGCGGCAGCTCGGCGCGCGCGCTCGCCGAGCTCGCGCACCACTTCACGGCCGCCGCTCCGCTTGGCGAGGCGGAGCGCGCGGTCAGGTACAACATCCTCGCCGCACGGGCGGCCGCGGACGCGCTCGCCTTCGACGAGGCGGCTGAGCGCCTGCGCACGGCGCTCGAGCTGGGAATCGAGCCTCCACGCGAGCGAGCGCAGGCGCTGATCGAGCTCGGCACAGCCAGGCACCGGGCCGGTAAGGCGCTCGACGCGCTGGGGGCGTTCCGGTCGGCCGCCGAGGTGGCGCGCGAGCTGAAGGACGGTGAGCTGCTCGCCCGCGCCGCGATGGGCTACGAGGACGCATGCTGGCGCCCGGGGCTCGACCAGGGCGCGATGGGACTGCTCGAAGAGGCGCTCGCGGCGCCGGCTGAGGAGCGCTCGGCGCTGCGGGTCGGCCTGCTGAGCGGGCTCGCGCGCGCCCTGGACGTCCGCGGCGAACACGAGCGGGGGGCGATCGTGCGCGCGAACGCCATCGCCATGGCCCGCGAGCTGGATGACCGCGCCGGCCTGGCCAACGTGCTGATGCGGTCCTACTGGTCGCGGGGAACGAGCCCGCTCGAGGAGGTCCTCGCGATGCTGGCTGAGGCCAGGCAACTCGGCGAGAAGCTGGGGAACACCGAGATCCAGGCCGAAGCGATGGCGTGGAGCGTACCGTCGCTGGTGGCCAGCGGCGAGATCCCGCACGCCCGGCGCCAGGTCTCGGCGTTGCGGGAGACGGCCGACGCCTCGGCGCAGCCGTTCATGCTGCACGTGGCGGAGCAGTTCGACTCGGCGATCGCGCTGGCAGACGGCCGCCTTCAGGAGGCGGAGGCGATGGCGCGGCGCTCTTATGAAGCCGGTCGCCCGCTGACCGGGCGGGATGCGTCGGGCTCGTATGGGATCCAGATGTTCAGCATCCGCCGCGAGCAGGGCCGGCTCACAGAGCTCGCTCCCGTGATCAGGATCCTCGCCAGAGAGGACCGCCCGCAAGGACCGTGGCGACCGGGACTGGCGTCCCTGCTCGTCGAGCTTGGCATGGAGGCGGAGGCCGGGAGGGAGCTCGCCCGTATCGCAGAGGAGGGCCTGGAGCAGTTTCGCGAGTCTCTGTGGCTCGCCTCGCTCACCTACATGACAGACGCGTGCGTGGCGCTCGGCGACCGGGCCATGGCTGCGCTGCTGTATCCCGAGCTCCAGCCGCTCGCCGGCGCCAATGTGATGATCGGCCATCTCGTCGCCTGCTACGGCGCCGCCGACCGCTACCTGGGCATGCTCGCCGCCACGCTCGGCGAATGGGAGCGCGCCGATGAGCACTTCGAGAGCGCGATGGTGCTGAACAGGGGCATGCAAGCGTCGACGTGGCTGGCCCACACCGCATACCAGTACGCCCGCATGCTGCTGGCGCGCGGCCAGGACGACTATAAGCGGGCGGCGTCGTTGCTGGCAGAGGCGGCTGGACTTGCGCGCGAGATAGGCATGACGGGGCTGCTGGGGCGCATCGGCGCGCTTGGAACTCCAGCGGGGCCGGCCGAGCTTCCGGACGGGCTGTCCGCGCGGGAGGCGCAGATCCTGCGCCTCGTGGCTCAGGGCTCGAGCAATCGCGAGATCGGCACGACGCTGTTCATCAGCGAACACACAGTCGCCAACCACATCCGCAGCATCCTGCGCAAGGCAGGCTGCGCAAACCGCACCGAGGCAGCCTCCTACGCGCACCGGCGCGGCCTTGCCGAGGCATAGGGCCATAGCCAACCGGCTACCCGCCGGCGCGGCCTTGCCGAGGCATGGGGCCATAGCCAACCGGGCTACCCGCCGGCGCGGCCTTGCCGAGGCATGGGGCCATAGCCAACCGGGCTACCCGCCGGCGCGGCCTTGCCGAGGCATGGGGCCATAGCCAACCGGGCTACCCGCCGGCGCGGCCTTGCCGAGGTATGGCGATCCAGCTACGATCACACGACAATGCCGCTCTACGTCATCGAGCGGACGTTCGCCGAGCAGCTCGATCTCTCGAGCGACGACGTCAAGCTGGTCGAGGAGATCAACGCCGAGGAGGGCGTCCGCTGGCTGTTCTCGTTCCTCAGCGCCGACCGGCGACGCACCTACTGCCTGTATGAGGCGCCCTCCGCGAACGCCATCATGATCGCCGCCCGGCGGGCGAATCTGCCCGCCGACGCCGTGGTCGAGGTCGAGCACGACACGCTCGGAGTTCCCGGCCGCCTGCGGGACTGGGCCGCCTCACGGGCCGGGACGTAGCCCACCGGCGCGACGTCAGACCACCGCCGCCGATCGATGTTGGGTGGGACGCGGCCTTGGGGCTACGTCGTGGTTGCGTACGTGCGTGCCACCGCCGCGAGTATGTGCTCGGCGATCTCGTCCGGCGTGGGCGGGCAGCCGGGGATGCGGATGTCGACTGGGAGCACGTCCTCGAGCGCGCCGACGAGCTCGGCGGGGTCGCCGAGAATGTTGCAGCCGAGCGCGCAGTCGCCGAGCGCGGCGACGAGGCGGGGCTCGGGCATTGCCCGGTAGGCGGTGAGCAGTGGCCCGGCCATGCGGGTGGTGACCGGTCCGGTGACGAGCAGGACGTCGGCGTGTCGGGGGGAGGCGACGACGTCGAGGCCGTGGCGTTGGAGGTCGTGGAAGGGGTTGGTGACGGCGCCGAGCTCGTGCTCGCAGCCGTTGCACGAACCGGCGTCGACGTGGCGTATCGCAAGCGAGCGCGGGCGGCCGCGGGGCAACCGCGCCTCGCGGCGGATCGTGGCGAGCTGACGCAGCAGCACGTACATCAGCGGTCCACGCAGGCGTAGCAGAGCTCGAAGCTCTTGTTGATCAGTGGAAAGTCGGGCAGCAGGTTTCCCGCGGCGGCGTGGGCGAGCGCCGGCCAGTTGGCGTAGGAGGCGGTGCGCAGGTGCAGGCGGGCAACTCGCGCCCCGTCGAGCTCGACGGCGCACATCGTGGCCCCGCGCGGGCTCTCGACAGTGCCGACGCCGAGCGCTCCGGTTGTGCCGCCGCCGCTGGTCGTTCCCGCGGCGAGCGGCTGCGTGAGCAGGTCTTCGAGGAGCTCATATGTGGTTTCGAGCTCGAGCGCGCGCATCCTCAGACGTGCCGCGACGTCGCCACTCGCCGCGGGCGGCGAGGCGACCGTGAAGCCATCGTAGGCGAGGCGTGGACTGGCGCCGCGGACGTCCTCGCGGATGCCCGCGGCGCGCGCCGCCGGTCCCACGGCGCCGAGCCGTTGCGCGTCCGCGTGCGCGAGCACCCCCACCCCATCGAGGCGCGCCTGCATCGAACCGGCGAACTCGAGCTCGCGCCAGGCGGCCGCCGTGTCCGCGCGCAGCTCGCGCAGCGCGCCTCGTGCGGCGTCCGTGCTCGAGGCGTCGAGCGCGACGGCGCCGTGTCCGACGCGTACGCTTCCGAACAGGAAGCGGTGCCCGAAGGCGCGTCGGTTGACCTGCTGAGCGCGATCCTTCAGCGCGGCGAACGCCATCGACCCGGGCGCGAAGCCCACGCCGGAGCAGATCGCGCCGACGTCGTGCAGGTGGTTGTAAAGGCGCTCGAGCTCCAGCAGCACAGTTCGGGAGATACGCAGCTCGCGATCCGGTGTGCACCCGCGCGCGTCCTCGACCGCGTGCGCATAGGCGACCGTGTTGGCGACGGCGCAGGCTCCGCATGCGCGCTGGGCATACAGCAGCGCCGCCTCGCTGTGATGGCCCTCGGCGGCGCGCTCGAGTCCCCGGTGCTTGTAGAAGAGCCGCGTGTCCACCGCGAGGATGCGCTCGCCGACGACGTGGAAACGGAAGTGGCCGGACTCGATCACGCCGGCGTGTATCGGTCCCACGGCAACCTGATTCACGCCGTCGCCCGACACCGGGGTCATCCACCGCGCGGGATCGTCCGGGTGGGCCACCAGCGCGCGCGGCGGTGAATGGCCGAGAAACCTCATGCCGTACAGGTCGTGGCACTCGCGCTCGTCCCATCCCGCGGCCTGCGCGAGGTCAACGATGCTCTCGAGGCGGCCCTCGCTCGCCTGGCGGGAGATAACGCGTTGAGAGTGCTGGGATACGAGCAGCGCACGCCAGGCCAGGCTCCCGTCGCGTACGCTCGCCCACGCGCCGCCGAATCGCTCCCCCCCGAGGAGAACCTGCGCGAGCGTCTCGCGCCATGCCTGCGGCGCGAGGTGCTCAATCGCCGTCACAGCGCTCCCCCGGCGAGGGTGTCCACGAAGCCTGAGCCGGGCAGCAGCAGGCCCGCCACGGCGAGCGCCAGCAGCCCGCCGCCAAGGATCGCGGTGAGGGCGAGGATCGGGCGCTCGGCGCGCGACCGGCCCCGCCGGCGACGTCGCCTGTGCTCTCCCACCACGCCTTCGATCAGCGCGTGGAGCAGTCCGAGGAAGCCGAACGCGAGAGCGAGCAGCGCGATCGCGCTGACGAGCCCGTCGCCGGCGTCGATACCGCCAAGCAGGATCAGCAGCTCGGACAGGAACAGGGGCGAAGGCGGCAGGCCGGAGAGCGCGACGAGGCTGACGCCCATCGCGGCGGCGGTGGACGGGCTCTCGCCGACCACACCGTCGGGCGCGCGGTTGGCTGCCTCGGGGTCGATCCGCAGCAGCGGCAGAGCGGCGTAGAAGCCGAGCGCCTTGGCGAGCGCGTGGCCGGCGACGTGGAGCACGACGCCGGCGATCGCCAGCGGTGTGCCGAACCCGATTCCCAGCCCGATCACGCCCATGTGCTCGAGGCTCGAGTAGGCGAGCAGCCGCTTCCATGGCAGCGATCGCCACAGGAACGGCACGGCGACGAGGATCGAAGTCAGCCCGAACGCGATGAACACGCCACGCGTGGTGGCGCCGCCCACGGATGGCTCCAGGATCGCCTTCACCCGCCAGGCGATCAACAGCACACTCGGCAGTAGCGCCGCCGACAGCAGCGCGCTGACCGGAGCCGGCGCCTCGCTGTGCGCGTCCGGCAGCCAGTTGTGAACCGGCGCCCAGCCGATCTTGGTCGCCAGGCCGGCGAGCAGCAGCACGAACGCGATCAGCGTCGGAGCCTTGGGCAGCGCGTGTGCGGTGACGCGCAGCGAGTGCCAGTCGAGCGCGTGGAGACCGTGGTGTCCGAGACTCGCCTGGCCGATCGCGATCACGATGATGCCGAGCAGCGCGACCGAGAGCCCGAGTGTGGTCAGCACGAGGTACTTCCAGCCGGCCTCGAGCGCATCGCGCCGGCCGCTGAACGCCACGAGCAATGCCGAAGCGGCGGTCGTAACCTCGACGATCAGCCACGCCGCCGCGAGGTTGCCGACGATCGGAACGGCGAGCAGCGCCGCCCAGAAGAGGAACAGCGCGGCGTAGTAGAGGCTCCGCGAGCGCGCGGCGGTCGTCCAGCTGCGGCCACCCGTTCGCAGGTAGGCGGGCGAGACCGCGACGCTGCAGAGACCCACCACCGCGATCACGGCGAGCAGCACTCCGCTCGCGCCGTCGAGCAGATACCACTGGCCGCGCAGCGCGGGCTCCCCACCGCGCGCGAGCGCGATGGCGGCGAGACCCAGCGCCGCGACGGCGGTTGGCAGCGCCGTGGCGAGCGCGAGCAGGTCGGCTCCTCGCGGGGTGCGCGCGAGCAGCGCAAGCGCCATCCCAACGAGCGCCAGCGCCGGCACGACCGCGACAAGGATCGGCACCAGGTCAGTCACGCAGTCCTCGAAGCAGCTCGGTGTCTCCGGTTCCCAGCTCGCTGTGAATTCGGTGTACAAACGCCGCGGCGACGGTCACGATCAGCCCGAGATCGAACAGCGCGCCGAGCTCGACCACGTAGGACAGCCCTCCGGGCACCGACACCGCCAGCAGCGACAGGCCGTTCTCGGCGACGATCAGCCCGAGCAGCTGGAACAGGATCGGGCGTCGCGCGACGACGATCGCGATGCCGAGCAGGACGAGTGCCACCGCGGCGTGCTCGGTGCGCGCATCGCCAAGCCCGAGGGGCGGCGCCACGACGACGGCGCACAGCACCACGGCGCCCGCGCAGACCAGGCGCACGAGCTGGCTCGCGGCGGCGACCACCAGGCCCGACTCGCGCGTGCGGCGGATGAGCGCGTACAGGAGCAGCGGGAGCACGATCGCCTTGCTCAGGAGCACGAAGCCCGCGACGAGGGAGTCGCCCGAGCGCCCGCCGGCGAGGCTGAGCGCGCCGATGCCGAGGACGAGCGACTGAGCGGCCAGCAGCGCGATCGCGACCGATCGGCGGCGTACGACGATCACGGCAAGCCCGAGCCCGAGAATCATGTCGACGAGCGCGCCGTTCACGTGCCCACCCCTCCGACCCACATGCCGGCGCCCGCAAGCGCGATCGCACATCCGATTCCCAAGAGCGCCGGCACGCGCAGGATCCGCATCTTCGCCTGCGTCGTCTCGATCGACGCAAGCAAACCGCAGAGGAACGCCACGTCCGCCACGAGCAGGCCGAGGCTCGCCGCAAAGCCGCTCCAGTGCGGCAGAAACAGCTCGGCGCCCAGCACGAGCATGACCCAGTGGCGCGCGGCCGACGCCCAGTGCAGAAGAGCGAGATCGCGGCCGCCGTACTCGAGCAGCGGCCCCTCGTGGATCATCGTCAGCTCGAGATGCGTGTCGGGGTTGTCGATCGGCTGGCGGCCGGTCTCGACGAGGATCAGGAGCACGAACGCCAGCGCGCCGCACCAGTGGGCCGGCGCGCTCCAGATGTGCGCGCCGGCCGCCGCGACGCTCATCGCCTCAAGGTCGGTGCTGTGCGCGGGGAGCGCCGCGAGCAGCAACGCGAGCACCAGCAGCGCCTCCCCGAACACCGAGATCATCAGATCGCGCGCCGCCGCCATCAGAGCGAAGCCGTTGCCGGTGTCCCACGCCGCGGCGGCCAAGGCGAAGCGGGCGAGCGCGAGCAGACCGACGAGCACGAGCGCGTCGTTGCCGAGTCCGAAGGGCCCGGCGCGCCCGGCCACCGGCACGATGGCCAGAGCCGCGAGCATGCACGCGGCGGCGAGCGGCGGCGCGAGCCGGTAGATCGCGCCCGTACCCTCGGGGTCGACGGCGCTCTTGCGCCACAGGCGCCGCAACGTCCTGTAGGGCTGCAGCGCCGACGGACCTCGACGGCCCTGCAGGCGCGCCTTGAGCGTCTGGATCGATCCAGGCAGCAGCGGAGCCAGCACGACACCGGCGATTTGCACGACGGCGGCGAGCGCGTTCATCCGAGGACTCCCGAATGCGCCAGCACGAGCAGCCCTATGACCAGCCCAAGCAGGTACGCGGCGTAGGTGCGCACGTTCCCCGACTGCAGGCGCCGCGCGACGGCGGCCGCGCGCAGACCGGCGCGTATGGTGGGCTCATACAGCGCCGCGTCCAGCAGCGAGGGAACGTGGCCCGTGTAGGTGATGCTCTGCGCCATCCCGCCGGCCTGCTCGACCTCGATCGCGCGGCGCGGGCGCAGGAGCGCCTCGAGCACGAGTCGCAGCGGCTTGGTGAACCCGGCCGAGGTCCAGCCGAGCGCCCCCACGACCGGCTGTCCGCAGGCCCAGGTCGGCGTCGTCGCGGCGCGGCGCTTTCCACGGACCCCAACCAGCACCGTTGTGAGCACGGCAAGCGCCAGGCCAAGCGTGAGCGACGGAAACGAGCCGGTTTCGGGCAGCACGAGGCCCGCATGGCGGGCCAGCACAGCGCCATGCGCGCGCGGCGCCAGGCCGGTGAGCGTCGGCAGCACCAGACCCGGCAGCAGGCCGAGTGCGATGCACATCGCCGCCAGCGCGACCATCCCCGCCCGCATGCCCATGGGCGGGTCGACCGCGGCGGCGCACTCGGCTCGGCGCGGCGAACCGAGCAGAACGAGGCCGACCACCTTCGCAAAGCACAGCAGCGCGAGCGCCGCGGTCGCCGCGAGGCCGGCGAGCGCCACCGCGCCGGCGAGCGCGACGCCCAGGGGACGGTGGAAGGCGACGTGCAACAGCGACTGCAGCACCAGCCACTCCGACGCGAACCCGTTCAGCGGCGGCAGCCCCGCGATCGCCATCGAGCCGATCAGAAACGCGCCACCGGCCCACGGCATCCGCCGCAACAGTCCACCGAGATGGTCAAGATCCAGGCTCCCCACCGCGCGCTCCAACGTCCCGGCGCCGAGGAAAAGCAGCGCCTTGAAGATCGCGTGGTTGGCGACGTGCAGCAGCGCCGCCGCGAACGCGATCGCGGCCCACGTGGTGTTGCCCGCGTCGGCAAAGAGCAGCGACGCACCGAGACCGAGCGCGATGATGCCGACGTTCTCGATCGAGTGATACGCGAGCAGGCGCTTGAGGTCGTGTTGCACCAGCGCCCACAACACGCCGCCCAGCGACGACAGCAGACCAACCGCGAGCAGTGCGAGCCCCAGCCACCGCGGCGACGCGTCGATCCACTGAAACTCGACCCGAATCAGCCCGTACAGAGCGACCTTGATCATCATTCCCGACATCAGCGCCGACAGATGCGCCGGCGCGACCGGGTGCGCGCGCGGCAACCAGGCGTGCAGCGGGACGAGCCCCGCCTTGGTGCCGAAGCCGATCAGCGCCGTGAGCGCGACCAGCGTCTGCGCCCCGCCGCCGGCCGCGGCGAGCGCGGAGGGGTCGCCGAGCGCGCCATGGTGGGCAAGCGTGAGCAGCGCGATCCACACTCCGGCGCCGCCGAGATGCGTGATCGCCAGATACGCATACACAGCCGACCGAACAGCCCGATCGCGCCTGGCCACCAGGATCGCCGCCGCCGGCACGAGCGTCATCAGCTCCCAGAAGGCGAGAAAGCTCGTCACGTCGCGCGCGGCCAGCACGCCGACCAGCGCCAGAAGGAATGCGGACGTCAACGAGCCCACCGCCCGGGCGCCCGGGCTCGCGGGCAGATAGTCGCGCGCGAACACGAGCGTGGGCACCGCGGTCAGCGCGAGCACCGCCAGGAAAAAGCCGCTGAGCGGATCGAGGCCGAGCGCCGGCGCGATCGTGCTTCGGAAGGCCGCGCCGAGAGCGTTGCCGCCCGTCAGCACCGCGATGCCGTCGAAGCCGAGCAGCGCCATCCCCGCCGCCTGTACCGCCAGGCCGGCGCGCAGCCTTCCGTGGACCGTCGAGAGCAGACCGCCGAGAGCTACCGTCGCGGCGCCCGCGAGCGCAACGGCATCGAGCGCACCCACAGCTAGTCGCGAACCTGAGGCCCGAAGTCCTCCACAGCCAGGTCGTCGAGCAGCGCTCGGTTGTCCTCCAGCGTTCCCGAGATGATCCCCTTCGCGAGCTCGAGCAGCTCGAGCGTGCGTGGGTCCTTTATCCGGTAGTAGACGCTCGTGCCCTGCTTGCGGCTCACCACCAGACCCTGCGCGCGCAACGCCGCCAGATGCTGGGAGGCGCCGCTCGAATCAAGCTCGAGCGCATCCCGCAAAGCCCCAACCGACTGCTCGCCCTCGCGCAGAAGCTGCAGCAGGTGGACCCTCGCCGGATGACCGAGCACCCGGAAGAAGTCGGCCTTCAGGGCGTAGATGGGGGGCTGACCGGCACGCGTAGACCACATGTAGGTCCTAAGTTTACAAAATTATAAGATCTATGGTCGATCTACAGGGCCCGGGCCACGGCAGCCCGGAAACCCTGACCGAGCTCCACCAGAAACCCTGACCGAGCTCCACCGGAAACCCTGACCGAGCTCCACCGGAAACCCTGACCGAGCTCCACCCCAGAGCGTCAGGGACAGATCCCGCTAACGCGGTCACCGTTGAAGCTCATGCGCAGATGCTCGGCGAGCGCCCGGCCCATCGGCGAGAGACCCTCTTCGGTGCCGTAGAGGAGCACGAAGCTGCGCGGGAAGCGCAGGCCGGCGACCCGGCGAACGAGCAGCCTCTCGTCCGCGGGTCCCATGGTCAGCCTCGACAGCACCAGGGGCACGCCCTCTGCAAGCGCCGCATCCTTGGCTGCCGCCGTGTTGCCGATCTCCGCGAGCGGCGAGCACAGCGACAGTCCCAGCGGCCTGAGCACGGCATCGACGGTGCGCCGGCTGTCGGCGCCGGGATCGCGCATGATCATCGGGGTGCTCACGAACTCGTCGAGGTCTATTTCCTGCACCGCCGCCCAAGGGTGGTCCTGCGGCATGACGACCACAACCTCGTCGTCGCAGATCGAGATCTGAGTCAGCGAGCCTTCGTCCTTCAGTGACGGGTCGACCGCAGCCAGACCCAGATCGACGCGACCCTCACGCACCATATCCCACACCATCGCCGAGCGGACGATCGTGAGCTCCACCGAGAGGTGGCGCTCATGGCGACCCTCGAAGTCCACCAGCAGCTGCGGCAGCACCGACTCGGCCATCGTCGGACTCGCCGCCACGCGAGCCGGCACCGCATCGGCGACCACCCCGGCGATCAGCTCCTCGACCGCCTCATCCTCCGCGAGCACACGACGTGCCGCCAGATACAGCCGTCTGCCGGTCGGCGTCGGCGACACGCCACGGTGCGATCGCTCGAGCAGGCGAGCGCCCGTCAGCGTCTCGAGCACACGCAGCCGCTTGGACAGCGCCGGCTGGCTGACGTGCAGCACTCTGGCCGCGCGCCCCAGGCTGCCCAGATCGACCGCCGCGCAAAATGCCCGCAGCTCCGCCAGCTCGGGTCCGCGCACGGGCCTGCTCACCAGTGCTCCCCCAGCTGTCCGCACGTGCCGTGCGGCTCGTGAGGCACTGCCTGCACCGACGGGTCGAGCGGTTGGTCGAGCGCCTTCATCAATGCCTTTCGTGAAACTGCTTTCTATCACGTGCCCGAGCCCGGTGGACCCTTCCCAACCGGCTAACGACCGAATCCGCCGAAGGAGAAGCGGGCTTCCTCCAGCACGTCGCCCTCGGAGAAGTGGGCTTCCGCCAGCACGTCGCCCTCGATCGCGGCGTTCAGCCTGTCACCGATCGCCCGGTAGCTGCGGCTGACCGCCACGGTCGGCTCCTGGAGCGCTCCTATGCGCGCGATCAACCGATCCCACCGGACGGCGCTCAGCTCGCCCCGCACGACGACCGGCGAGGGCATTCCTCGGCCGGAGCGTGCCGAGCGCGCGGCGCCGGCAGCCGTGGAGCGCTCACGCGACGCGGCCGCGGTGGCGCGGAGCCGGCCCTCTCGCACGCGGTTGCCTCGCAGCCGGGCAGCTTGCCTCGTGGCGGCGTCAAGCGGGTCGGCCCGTCCGCTTGCGCCCAGCGGATGCAATGCCGCGGCAAGCAGCGCCCAGTTCGCCAGGATCGGCCGGGGGTCGACGTCGCGCCGATCGCCCGCGGGGCGGATCGCAAAGCGCAGGTGACCGTCCCTCGCTCCGACCGGCACACGCACACGAGCGAGCACGGTGCCCTGCTTGACGAGCGAGGAGCGCCTCAGCGGCAGTCTGAGATCTCGTGCGCCGATCGATCCGTGCGAGGTCTTGGCCACGATGTAGCTCTGAGCGATGCTGCCGAGTCCCGAGTAGGTGAACACGTCGCCGTGGAGGTCGCGCAGGACCACATTCCAGCCGAGCTTGCGTGAGCGTCCGAGCCCCACGATGCGACCGGTCTGCACCGCGACCACCGCGGCATTGCGGGCGGCTCTCACATCCGCGAGCCGTCCGGCATCCAGGCCCGTCGCGGCAGCGGCAGCGGCTGCCGTCGCCGGCGCAGTCGCCGTCACCGTCACCGACGCACCTGCCACCGCCGGCGCGACGGCCTTCGCATTGGCGGCGGCGGTCGACGGCGAGGAGGATACTCGGGGATGGAACACCCCCCACGCCACATGCCCGCTCGTCACGGGCAGTCGACCGTCCGCGAGGCCGGTGAGGGTAGCGATCACCGGCTTCGGATAAGTGGAGATCAGCTCGGCGCGCAGCATCACCGATTCGACGTACGCCGCGGAGTGGTTGTAGGCGAAGATCGCCGCACGCAGGTCCTTCGCCGCGCCCATGTCGCGCAGGTAGCGCGCGGCGGCGAAGATGGCGTCCACCGGGTTGTAGGGATCCGCATCGCCCGCGCTGAAGGCATCGACCCCGTAGCGCATCCATGTTTCGGGCATGAACTGCATCCATCCCACGGCGCCCGCCGTGGACACCGACTCGTCGTTGCCATAGTCGGTCTCGACTTCGTTGATCGCCGCGAGGATCCGCCAGGGCACACCGTAGCGCGCCGCGGCGGCCCTGTAGATCGGAAGCAGGAACAGCGGAATGCGGTAGAAGGCGAGCGACCGTGCGGATGCGCCCGGGAACGCGAGCTCCGCTGTGAGCGCCCGCAGCCGCTCGGCCGCAAGCGCGGGCGGCGGCGCCGGCCGCTGACGGCGCACACCGGCCGTGTTACGCAGAGCGTGTGTGCGTCCAGCCGCGCGTCGCGTGCGCTCGCGTCGTATGTGCTTGCGTGGGGTGGCTCCACCCCGGCTCTCGGCGATTTCGTGTTTCGCGTCGAGCGCCCCGGTGATCTTCTGCTTGCGCTGCAATCTCACCTTCGGGGCTTCAAACCGCTCGGGCGCGCTCGGCGCCTGATCGGCCGGCGCCGTCACGGTTGTCTGATCGGCAGGCGCCGTCACGGTTGTGGCGGGAGCACTCGAGGATGGCTGTGCGGATGAAACGCTCGCGCCGAGCGCGCCGCCGGTAAGAGCTCCGCCACCCAGCCCCACTCCGGTCAGGCCGCCTCCCGCCAGCGCGGAGAGCGCTGCGCGGGCCAGGCGCCGCCTCGAGCTTTGTGTGAGTGCTCCGCTCAAGGTGTCAAACGCCTGCCTCGACTGCCTGCGGACGGTGCGGGCGCTTGCGAACGAACGCGGGCGTGGAGCCCGCGCGCGCGCGCAGCGCTTCATTGAGCGCGAGGATCCCGAAGCCGATGCCCGCGAGCAGCTGTGCCACACCGACGACGCGGCTCATGTCGGCCGCGCCCGCGATCTTCTGTTGCGGCGGTTCCCGTTCGACGATTGCGCGGCCTGCCGGTCCGCGCCTCGCTCGACGCTCGACCACCCCAGCCGCACATCCCTACCGAGATGGGCCCTAACTCTACATTCCATTTGGTTGTGACTGAAACTAAAGACCCCCTCGCTGTTTTGCTAGACCTCATGACGATATGAGCGACATAACCTCCAGTTATAGACGCAGGGCGAGGCTTGAAACATGACTGCCAACGGGGCGCCTGCCGCGTCACCGGCAGGCCGAGGGACCGCGGCCCAGTTGGCGGTAATGGCGTGCCATAACCACTGGTTGTCGACATTAGAGTCACAGCCGTCCTACCGAAGTCTTGGCATGACCTTTAGTGTGGATCGTCAGAACGAAGCGAACCGCAGATGAGCGGCGACATCAACCAGGCACGCTCGACGACCTCATCAGCGTGGTCGCACAACTCTTGGATGCTGACCTCGGCAACGTTCATGGGGACCGTCTCATACCACGTGGCAGTCAAGGCAGGGGATAAGTGACCCCAAAATCCAGTTCCGCGCCCGTGATGCGAGCCGCCACCGCTGTCACGGGAGGAACTGGAGGCGCTTGTTGTTGAGCAGACGGCGCTGATTGCCGAGTTGCGCGCCGAGGTCGCGGACGAGCGCGATCATGTCGATCACCGGCTTGGCCGCCAAACCCGGCACTGCCGTCGAGCCGAAGTGGTGCAGGCACCCCCCACCCAACAACGGCTCCAAGCGCTCACGCTCCGCCTCGTAGGAGACCGGCCACGACGGGTCGTAGTCGACTATCTCGATAGCGGCGTCGCCGCCTCCCTCGCGGGCCAGATCTCGCGCGGCCGCCTCTCGATGAGGAGTCTGCGCTTCACGGCTCACGCTGTCGATCTTGCCACAGCCACGGCGGGCACGTCATCCCGTCGTCTGGCTCGTAGACATCGGTTTCGGCCGCTCACCGGGGCGCAACGCGCGCGCCTCCGCTCCAACCCACCGACTGGTGTGCTACGACTGCGGCCGCGACACCGCACACCGACTGATGCACAGACAGGGCCCGCTCAGTCCCTGCTCAGACGCCGCCAGCGGGCACCCCTGCCAGTGCCGAGCGACTTGATTCTGCCCTGGCTCTTCAGATCGCCCAGAACCCTGTTGATGTAGCCGTCGCTCACCCCGGGGGCGGCTTGGCGGACGTCTGCGATCGTGAACTCGTCGACCATTAGGGAGTCGATGAAGCTCGTGATGAGAGTCCGCTTGGAGCCCCGGCCCGCGAGCGCTCCGGTGCGGCTCTCAAACTCCTTGTAGGCGGCGAGCAGGATGCCGAGGAAGTAGCTCGTCCACGAGGTGAGATCGTGCTCACCCTCGTGCCATCCGCGGGTCGAGCTGCCAAGTGCCTCGTAGTAGGTCTCCCTGCTCGAGTCGATCAGCTTCTCGACGCTGATGTAGCGACCGACGTCGTGCCCGACGATGTAGAGCAACCAGAGCGTGATCAGCCGCGACATGCGCCCGTTGCCGTCCCGGAACGGATGGATCACCGTGAAGTCCAGCACATAGGCGGCGCACAGCAACAACGGCGAATAGGGTCCAGAGTCGAGCGCGTGGCGAAACTCGCTGTGCAGGTCATCCATCGCCTTGGGCGTCAGAAATGCCGCCACGGGCTTGAAGCGGACAATCCTCGTGCCGACGGGCAGCCGTTCCTCAACCTCGTTGTCGATCTTCTTCCACTGCCCCGCGTCGCGGTCGCCGACATACCTGTGGAGATAGCCGTGCAGCTGCTGCACGTACCGGGGCTCGAACGGTATGTCGGCGCCGTTGGCGTGGATGGTCGCCAGCCCGTCCCGGTAGCCGGCGATCTCCTGCTCGGATCGGGTCCGCGGCGTGCTCTTCTCGGCGACGAGCGCTTCGATCCGCGCGAGTGGCGCGTGGATGTTCTCGATCGCGTTCGAGGCCTCGGTGCTCTGGACCAGCGCAACCTTGCGCAACGTCTCAAGACCCGTCGGGTTTGGCTGCCGGTAGAACTCCGCCCTCCCCCTGGCCTCGGCGATGCTCGTCAGCGCCGCGACGGTATCGGGAGGGAGCGCCCCGAAGTGGCGTCCTAGATCACGGAAGCTACCCACGCCACTAAACGTACCACTAAGGCCGGATGAGGTATACGTTTAGTGCTGGGAGGTGTACATTTCCATAGTGATCCCAATCCGTCTGATAGCCAGGTCGGGGAAAGGGCTCGACCGGTCCGTCGTGAGCATGCACAGCCACCAAGACTCCAACATGCAGCCCCACACGACTAAATCTCAATGCGAATCACACACCTCAAGGCACAAGACTTCCTGAGCTTCGGGCACAAGACTCCTGAGCTTCGACGAGTTGACGCTCGACGCGCTCGATCCGAAGCTCAACGGCGTTCGCAGACAATTGTCATATCGGGGCGCCCGGATTCGAACCGGGGACCTCGCCGACCCGAACGGCGCGCGCTACCAGGCTGCGCCACGCCCCGACGCATGCTGAAGTATCCCACACCCGCGGCGCGCGGGTGTGGGAAGACGGCTACGTGCGTCGTTCCGCGCGCGCGGAAGGCACGCGACGGGGCGCGCGTAGGGGCAGCCGCACGCACACCCACCAGTTCCTGCAAGACGGGGCCACCCTCGCCTCGCGTGCGCGCGCGCACGGGGCCACCCAAAACGACAAACCACACCCGGCCTCATGTCCGAGGACACCCGCCGCGGGCCCGCCCAGGCATCTCGCCGACGAGCGTAATGCCGTCGGCCCGCTCCATGCCGGTAAGGTCGCGATCAATGCCCTGCCTGCTCTCAGACGCCATCGCCGAGCTCGACCGCCTGCTGGAGCCGGAGGGCTTCCGCGACCACTGCCCCAACGGCCTGCAGGTGCCCGGGCGCGGCGAGCTGGCGAAGCTCGCCACGGGCGTGTCGGCGAGCGCCGAGCTGTTCGAGCGGGCCGCCGCGGAGCGAGCCGACCTGATCGTGGTCCATCACGGCCTCTTCTGGGACTCGACAGCGGCGGCGATCGACGGCCCCATGAAGCGTCGCTTGAAGCTCCTGTTCGACGCCGACATGAGCCTCGCCGCCTACCACCTCCCGCTCGACGCCCACCCCGAGGTGGGCAACAACGCCCTGCTCGCCCGCGCGCTCGGGGCGGACACGCTGGAGGCGTTCGCCCTCCACGAGGGCCGGTCGATCGGGTTCATCGGGCACTTCCCGGGCGAACTCGATACGAGCGACGACAGCAGCAGCAGCAGCAGCGGCGGCGATGCGAGCCACTGCGAGGGGGTCGATGCGAGCGACCTGTTCGCGCGCGTCGCCGACGTCACACAGCGCCGGCCGCTCGTCTTCGACGCGGGCCCCGAACGGGTGCGCAGCATGGCGATCGTGTCCGGCGCCGGCGCCGGCTACCTGCACGACGCGGTCGCCCTCGGCGCGGACGCGTTCCTCACGGGCGAGCCGGCCGAGCGGGTGATGACCGAAGCCGATGAGGCCCACATCCATTTCATCGCCGCCGGCCACTACGCCACCGAGACGTTCGGCGTGAAGCGCCTCGGCGAGCACCTCGGCGAGCGCTTCGACGTGGAGCACGTGTTCATCGACGTGCCCAACCCCATATAGCGGCGCGCCGAAGCGCGGAGCGCCCTCGCCTGCCCTTGCCGATGGTGTGCACCTTGGCTCCGGCATATAGCGGCGCGCCGAAGCGCGGGGCGCCCTCGCCGGGCGCCGTGGCGGTGGGCGGGCAGCGGATCGACGCGTTGCGCGAGGGAATCCGCGCGTCGCGCGCATATTCCTCGCATCTTGCGGGAATCCCCCGTTGATCGCGTCCGAGAGCGCAGGTATACGTAGGCGGTAGGCGGACCCATACGACAGGAGGATCTCCCGATGGCCAACCACCTGACCCCCACCGAGCTCGCCCGCGAAGCCGGATTGGGGCGTAGAGAAGTGCTCACGAAGTGCCTCGAGAACGGCGTTCCAATCTTCAAAGGCCGCATCGACAAGAGCCTGTTCATGGCCAGTGTGCGCCAGGGAAAACAGAAACAGCACGCGGCTTCGGCCAGCACGTAACTGACTGGCGGGCCAAGGCGGCCAACTTGGAACCAACTCGACGGGCCAAGGCGGCGCCACTCGCACTCACTTGGCGGTCCTAGCCGGCGAGCATCGAGCGAGCCACTCAAGCGAGCCACCCCAACGCCGCGCGACGCGGCGCGCGAAGCACCCCGACGGCCCGCCCTCCGGGACTCTCCGCACACAAACGCCCTAAGATCCATAGGGTCCATCAGGGTCATCGAGGAGGAGAGTCGCTTCATGGAGGCCAGCGCAGCAGAGTCGACCGTCGGATCGCACACGATCGCCGAGTTGATCTCGCGCTCCGCCGCCGAGCGCCCCGAGCACGTCGCGGTACGCTACAAGCGCGACGGCGCCTGGCATGACGTCACCTACAAGCAGATGGCGGATGTCGTCGAGGAGATCGGCCTCGGCCTGATCGACCTCGGCATCGAAGCGGGCGAGCGCGTGTGCATCCTCGCCAACACCCGCCCCGAGTGGTCCTACGCGGACATGGCCATCACCTCGGCGGGCGCCGTGGTGGTGCCGATCTATCAAACCAACTCCCCCGAGGAGTGCCTGTGGGTGATCTCCGACTCGGGGGCGAGCGCGATCGTCTGCGAGGACAACGAGCAGCTCGCGAAGATCGCGGAGATCCGCGATCAGGTCCCCAACTTGCGGACGGTCATCGTGATGGACCCGCCCGTCGGCGAGCCGACCGTGGCCTCCACCACAGACCCGGCCGCCGTGGCCGCCATTACCGACCCGACCGCCGTGCCAGCCATCACCCTCGAGCAGGTGCGCGAGCGCGGCCGTGAGCGCGCCGCGTCCGAGCTTCAGGCGCGGCGCGAAGCGGTGAGCCCGGAGGACCCGTTCACGTTCATCTATACCTCCGGCACCACCGGCCCGCCGAAGGGATGCGTGCTCAGCCACGGCAACTACCGCTCGATGATGGACATGCTCCGTGGCGTGGGTCAGATCGAGGACGACGAGGTGATCTACCTCTATCTGCCCCTCGCTCACGCGTTCGCGCTGCTGATTCAGCTGGCGGCGTTCGACCTCGGCGGCACATTGGCGTACTTCGGCGGCGACACCAAGCAGATCGTGGGCGAGCTGATCGAGGTCAAACCCACCTACCTCCCCTCGGTGCCGCGCGTGTTCGAGAAGATCTACACGCTCGCCAACGCCGCCCTGCAAGCCCAGCCGCCCGAGGAGCAGGAGAGGGCGCGCAAGGCGATCAAGCTCGGCATGAAGGTGCGCGAGCTGGAAGCCAAGGGCGAAGAGGTTCCCGAGGAGTTGCTGGGGCCTTTCGAAGAGGCCGACGAGAAGCTCTTCAAGAACGTGAGGGCGATCTTCGGCGGCAACGTGCGCCACGCCGTCAGCGGCGCAGCCCCGATCGCCAAGGAGATCCTCGAATTCTTCTGGGCCGCGGGCGTGCCCGTGCTCGAGGGCTACGGGATGACCGAGACCGCCACCGCCGCCACGGTGTGCACGATCGAGGAGCACAAGTTCGGCACGGTGGGCAAGCCGTTCCCCGGCGTGGAGATCAAGATCGCCGGCGACGGCGAGGTGCTGATCAAGGGCGCCAACATCTTCCAGGGCTACCACAACAACGCCGACGCCTCCTTCGGGTCGATCGAGCACGGATGGCTTCACACCGGCGACCTCGGCTCGATCGACGAGGACGGCTTCCTGTCGATAACGGGGCGCAAGAAGGACATCATCATCACCGCCGGGGGCAAGAACATCACGCCCGCCAACCTCGAGAACGACCTCAAGCAGTGCCGCTGGATCTCCCAGGCGGTGATGCACGGCGACCAGCGCCCCTACCCGGTGGTGCTCGTGACGCTCGACGAGGAGGAGATCGCCGCCTACGCCCGCGAGCACGGCCTCCCCGAGGACACCGCCACGCTCTGCGACGAGCCCTCCATCCGCGAGATGATCGGCAGGGAGGTGGAGCGCGCCAACAGCCGCTACGCGCCGGTGGAGCAGGTCAAGAAGTTCGCGATCCTCTCCCACGACCTCTCCCAGGAGACGGGCGAGCTCACCCCCACCTTGAAGGTGAAGCGCAACGTGGTGGCGGAGAAGTACGCCGACGTCCTCGACGCGCTCTACGCGGGCTAGCCGGGCCGGTTCCGGCGGGAGCTCGCACAGCTGCGAACATACGCAGAGAACATGCGCTCCGATCCAAGCGACAACGGCGGCCTGTTCGTCGGCCGCAGACCCGGCACCGCGCCGATCCGCTTCCGTGCGCTGCCCAAGCGGGGGAGCCGCTCCAGGCAGAGGATGGACCGCTTCTTCGCGGGCGTGCTGTTCGTCGCCATCGTCGTGGGAAGCCTGCTCTGCTGGGGGCCCATCCCGCTCGCCTGCCTGTGGGTGGGCTCGCAGGTGAGCTACCTCACGGGGAGCATCTTCTTCGGCATCGTGATGGCCCTCGCGGCCCTCTTCGCGCTGCTGTTTGGCGCCCTGATGCTGCTGCGCAGGCTCGACAACGCCTGGATCCTCGTGCGCCGCGCCGCCGGCTACGACCAGCGCTCGGGCGCGCTCGGGCGCGTGTTCGCCGCCACCGCCGCCGTGTGCGCAGCGGGGTTCTCCTTCTGGTTCCTGGTGATACACGGACCCGGTTCGAGCTCGATGCCGGGCAACAGGCCGTGAAGCCGGGAGTCACTCCGAGAGCGGGCCACTAGCGGCCATGGGTTTGCTCGACTACTACAAGCAGTTCGAGGCGCTCTCGGAGGAGGAGGTCAACAGCGAGCTGCGCGAGCAGGCCGCCGAGCGCAAGCGCAAGGCGCTCACGCGGGTGCAGACGCTCGACCTCTCCCAAACCACCTGGCCCGAGCTCCCCCACCCCGACGTGGTGAACGCCATCACGTTCGTGGCCCGTCGCGGTTTGCAGCGCTACCCGCACATGCGCGGCTCGCAACTGCGCGCCCAGCTCGCCCACCGCCATGGCGTGGACCCGGCGCGTTTGATCGTCGGCAACGGGTCCGCGGAGCTGCTCAGCGCCGCCACGCGCGCCCTCATCGAGCCCGGCCAGGAGCTCGTCACCTCCTGGCCCTCCTACCCGCTCTTCCCCATCATGGCGCGCCGCGCGCACGGCCGCGCCGTGCCCGTGAGCGGCGGCGTGGACGCGCTTCTGGAGGCGGTGGGCGAAAGCACGCGCGTGGTGGCGCTCGCGAGCCCCAACGACCCCACCGGCGAGCTGCTCCCCGTGGGAGAGCTCGAGCGGCTGCTCGCGGGGCTGGGAGAAGGCGTGGGCATACTGCTCGACGAGTCGCTCGTGGAGTTCGCCGACGCCCAGCCCACCGATGCTTCGCTCGCGCTGCTCGAGAGCCATCCGCGGCTGCTCGTGTTCCGTAGCTTCTCCAAGGCATGGGGCCTGGCGGGGTTGCGCTGCGGCTATGCGCTCGGGGGGCCCGGCTCCGAGGATCTGCTCGCCGAGCTCGAACCCGACCTCGGCGTGAGCGAGATCTCCCAGGCGGGAGCGCTCGAGGCGCTGCGCAGCTGCTCTGAGGTGATCGCCAAGCGCGTGCAGCGAGTCGCGCGGGAGCGCACGCGCCTCACCACCGCGCTGCGTCAGCGCCACTTCGAGGTGTCAGACAGCCAGGCCAACTTCCTGTGGGTGGCCCACCCCTCGCTCGACGGCGGCGAGCTGTCCGCGCGGCTGGCCCGCGCCGGCGTGCTCGTGGCGGCCGGTGGAGCGCTCGGCGAGCCGCGCCACGTGCGCATCGCGATCCACAACGAGGCGTCCTCCAAGCGCCTGCTCAGCGCGCTCGACAGGGCCGTCGCCTGAGCAGCAGGCCCAGGTTGGACGGGTGGCGTGCTGGTTTTGGATTGGGGGGGCGTTCCCGGGGTCGGGAGGATGCGCAGCGAGAATGTTCCTAGCCGGAGCCGGACTGGCGCAGCAGGGCGCCTGTCGTGCCTTCCAGGATTTTGCGCCATGCCCCCACCTGCTCCTCCTCGGCCTCGAAGTGGTCCACCACCCTGCGCACCCGACGCGCTGAGATCTCGATGCCGTGGCGCGCCCATATCTCTTCAAAGCGCTCGTATTCGTCGAGCAGGTGGTAGGTCACCGACTGGAAGCCGTGGCGCGCTATCTCGATGCGCGAGGAAAAGCTCATGATCGAGGTCTCGAACATCAGCGCGTCGGTGGGCTCCGGCTCGATCAAGACGATGTCGACGCCCGGGTAGCGCTCCTCCCACATGCTCGCCACCTCGTGCAGGCGCCTGTGGCCGAGCAGCTTGAACGCCTGATAGCCGATCTTCGAGAAGCCCATGTCGGAGATGCGCCGGGGAGGGCGCCCGTTGCGTCCGGGGGCGTCCTCGCTGCGGTCGTTGACGAACGGGACGATCGGGTTGATGACGATCACGAGATCCGCGCCCGCCTGGACCGCGACGTCGAGGTTCGTGGTGGACACGATCCCACCGTCGATCAGCTCGCGATCGCCCACGCGCACCGGGGCGTACACCATCGGAAGCGCGCCCGACGCGCGCACCGCTGTGGAGATCGGCACGTCGTCGAAGCCGTCGGCGCCGAACACGATCCGCTCGCACGAGTCGAGGTCGGTCGCAACCAGGTAGAGCTCCCGCCGCAGCGCGCGGAAGTCGTCGCTGCGCCCCTCCTGCTCGAACACCCTGCGCAGGTAGCGCTCGATGCCCTGACCCGTGTAGGCGCCGGTTGGCAGCACCTCGGCCAAGCCGAGCACGATGTCGATCAGCGACACCTGCCCGATCTGGGGGAGCAGCTCGCGCGCGAGCGAGGCGACACGCAGGGGAAGGCGCACACCGGTGCGCGCGATCTCCGGCAGGTTCAGGCGCAGGAGGTCGCCGAGGTCGATGTCCCTGAACGCCTGGGGTCCCTGGCGCGTGACCACCCGCATCATCTCCTCGGGGGTCACCCCGTTGGCGCACAGCGATGCCACGAACGCGCCCGCCGAGGTGCCCACGTAGACGTCGAACTGGTTGATGGTGCGGTTGGCGGCGAGCAGGTCGAGCGCGCGAAGCGCCCCGATCTCATACACCCCGCCGGTGAATCCCCCGCCGCCGAGCACGAGCGCGGTCTTCTCGCGCCGCGGCTTGCGCTTGCTGGAGGTCTTCGCCAGAGCGCTCCGCTTGGGCTTCGGCCGTGTTCCGGAACCCGAGCCGTCTCTGCCGGCTGCCTTCAAGTTGACGAGCTCACCCATACATCCGATTGTACGTACTGTTACGTGATTCCATGAGGCGCACGGTCCTTCTCACGATCCTCGCGGCCGCATTTTCGGGCGCAATTCCCTCCGCGGCGGCCGCCCAAGCCACGCTCTCCACGCAGCTCGGGCGCGAGCTCGGTTCCGCGGGGCCGGCGTCGGGCGCCTACGTTTACGACCTCAACACCGCCACGCCGCTGTTCGCCGAGCGCGCGAGCGCCGCGCGAGCGCCCGCGTCGGTGGAGAAGCTCTACACCGCCGCCACCGCGCTGGAGCTGATGGGTCCGGGAGCCACGCTCTCCACCACCGTGCTCGGCGCCGGCCGGCTCGGCGAGAATGGGCGCTGGGAAGGCAACCTCTACCTGCGCGGCGGCGGCGACCCCACCTTCGGGAGCTCCCTGTTCGTGGGCCTCCACTACGGCGGCCAGGGCGCCACGGTTCAGTCACTCGCCGCCCAGCTCGCCAAGACCGACGGGATACGCAGCGTCACGGGGACGGTCAACGGCGACGAGTCCTACCTCGACTCGCTGCGGGGCGAGCCGGCGAGCGGCTATGGCTTCGATCCCGACCTCGAAGGCGAGTTGAGCGCGCTCGCGTTCAACCGCGGCGAAACAGGTTCACAGGGCGGCGCCCACGCGCCCGCCGCCTACGCCGCGCTCCAGCTGCGCGGCGCGTTGCGCGCCGAGCGGGTCACCGTGCACGGCGGCGGCGCCGCCGGCGCTCCCCCCGGAGCGACGGTGCTCGCCACGGCGAGCTCCCCCACGCTCGCGCGGCTGCTCGGCCTCACGCTGCCGCCGTCAGACAACTTCTTCGCCGAGACGCTGTTGAAGGATCTCGGAGCACGCTACGGCGGCGCGGGAACCACCTCCGCGGGCGCGGCCGTCGTGCGCCGCACAATCGCGCGCTTTCACATCCACCCCCACATCCTCGACGGGTCGGGGCTCTCGCACTCGGACTCCACCACCCCGCTGCAGGTGGTGTCGCTGCTGGTGGCGCTCGCCCACAGCCCGCTCGGCAGCACCCTGCGCAAAGACCTCGCGGTCGCCGGCCGCTCGGGGACGCTGTCGGAACGGATGCGCGGCACACCCGCGAGCGGGCGCTGTCAGGCGAAGACCGGCACGCTCATCGGCGTGTCGAACCTCGCCGGCTACTGCCAGGGCGAGAACGGCGACGTCCTCGCGTTCGCTTTCTTCTGCGACGGGATCGCCGTCGAACGGGCGCACACGATCCAGGACAGCATGGCGATCACGCTCGCGCGTTACTGACCCAACAGGTCCAGCAGCCCGCGCTCGTCGAGCACCCGCACGTGTAGCCGCTCGGCCTTCTCGAGCTTCGACCCGGGCCCCTCGCCCGCGACCACGTAGTGGGTCTTCTTCGACACAGCGCTCGTCACGCGCCCTCCCGCCGCCTGGATGCGCTCGGTGGCCTGCTCGCGGGAGAGCGTGGGCAGCGTGCCGGTGAGCACCACCGTCTTGCCCGCCAGCACACCGCTCGTGGGCGCGGGCCCGGCTTCGGCGAAGCGCAGGCCCACGCGGCGCAGGTCCTCGATCAGGGCCATCATGCGCTCGTCGTGCAGCTGCGAGCTGATCGAGGAGCCCATCTTCTCGCCGATGCCCGGTGTCTGCGCGATGTCCGCGACGCCCGCCTCGAGCAGCGCGTCGACGTCGCGGAAGCGCATCGCGAGGTTGCGCCCGGTCACCTCCCCCACCTCCTCGATCCCGAGCGCGAACAGCACGCGCGCGAACGGCCGCTGCTTGGAGGCGTCGATCGCGTCGAGCAGGTTGGCCACCGACAGCTCGCCGAAGCCCTCCAGCTCGAGCAGCTCCTCGCGGCGCTCGCGCAAGCGGTAGAAGTCGGCGGCGGTCCTCACCAAACCGCGCTGCTGGAGCAGCGCCACCTGCTTCTCCCCCAGCCCGTCGATGTCCATCGCCGCGCGTCCCACGAAGTGCTTGAGCAGCTGCCACGCGCGCTCGGGACAGTCGCGGTTGGGACACTTGGTGAACACCGACTCCCTCGGCTTCACGGTGGGGGTGCCGCAGAAGGGGCAGCGCTTCGGCGGGCGCGTCACCGGCGGGCGACGCTCGTGCTCCACCACGTGCGGCGCCGGAGACACCACCTGCGGGATCACGTCGCCCGCGCGCAACACGATCACGTCCTCCCCGGCGCGAATGTCCTTGCGCACGATGTCCTCCTCGTTGTGGAGCGTCGCGAGCTTGATCACCACACCGCCCACCGCCACCGGCTCGAGCATCGCGTAGGGGCGCAAATCGCCCGACTTGCCCACGTTCCACATCACCGCGTCCAGGCGCGTCATCGCCGTGGTGGGCGGGAACTTCCAGGCCACCGCCCAGCGCGGGTCGCGACCCACCGAGCCGAGCCGGCGCTGGAGCTGAAGGTCTGACACCTTGATCACCACGCCGTCGATCTCGAAGTCGAGCTCCCCGCGGCGCGCCTGCCAGCGCAGGCACTGCGCGATCACCTCGTCCTCGCTGCGCAATCGCTTGATGTCGCGGTTCACGCGAAAGCCGTGCCCGTGCAGCCACTGCAGCGCCTCCCAGTGATTGTCGAAGGCGAGCTCGGGCGCCACCCCCACCTGGTAGGCCCACATCGACAGCGGACGCTCGGCCGCGAGCGCCGGGTCGAGCTGGCGGATCGTGCCGGCGGCGGAGTTGCGCGGGTTCATGAACGTCGATGACCCCTCTTCGGCGCGCCGCTCGTTGAGCGCCGCGAAGTCTTTGAGCGACATGTACACCTCGCCGCGCACCTCGAGCAGCGGGGGCGCGTTTTCGATGTGCAGCGGGATCGACCCGATGGTGCGCAGGTTGTGCGTCACATCCTCCCCCACCTCGCCGTTGCCGCGCGTGGCGCCTCGCTCGAGCACCCCGTCGCGGTAGATCAGGCTCACTGCCAGCCCGTCCACCTTTGGCTCCACCACGTACTCGAAGCGGGTGCGCACGATCCCTTCGCGCGCGAGATGGCCCTGCATGCGCGCCACCCACGCGCGCAGCTCCTGCTCACCGCGAACGTTGCCCAGCGAGAGCATCGGCTCGAGGTGCTCCACCTTCTCAAGGCGCCCCACCGGCTCCCCGCCGACCCGCTGGGTGGGCGAGTCCGGCGTGAGGAGCCGCGGGAACTCGGCCTCCAGCCCGCGCAGCTCGTCGAGCAGCGCGTCATACGCGTCGTCTGATATCTCCGGATCGTCGAGCACGTAGTAGCGATGCGCGTGGTACTCCAGCAGCGCTCGCAGCTCCCCCGCGCGCGTGCGGGTCTGCTCGGTGGGGGCGCCGCTCGACGCCGCCCCCGCGCGCGCCTCCTCGGAGGGCGCCCCGCTCGACGCCACCCGCGCCGGGCGCGTCGACGAGGGCGGTCGCTCCAACGACCCGCCGCTCACGTGCCTGCGTCGCCGCCCACGGGCGCCATGAGGGCGTGCAGATCGAACTTGCGCAGCGCCTCCAAGCCGCGACGGTCGGTCAGATCGAAGTGGATCGGGGTCACCGCGATGCGCCCTTCCGCCACCGCCGCGAGATCGGTGCCCGGCTCGTCGTGGAAGCCCGGATCGGCGCCGTAAATCCAGTAGCGCCTGCGCGTCGACGAGCCGTCCTCGTGGGGCGCCACCTTCAGCTCGTCACGGTAGATGCGCTTGCCGAGGCTCGCCACCTCGATCCCGGCGGGCTCGCCGGCGGGCACGTTCACGTTGAGCAGCGTGCCGGCGGGCATCGGAACCTCCTCCAAGCGCTCCACCAGCCGCGCCACGAAGCCCGCCGCGACGCCGAAGTCGAAGCCGCCGCCGTAGCGGAAGTCAAGCGAGCGCCCGCGCGACTGCTGGGACACGGCGATCGCGGGCAAGCCGAGCACCACCCCCTCCAGGGCCGCCGCCACGGTGCCCGAGTAGGTGATGTCATCGCCGAGGTTCGCCCCGTGGTTGATCCCCGACACGACCAGCTGCGCGTCGAAGTCCTCCACCAAGCCGAGCCTCGCGAGCCGCACGCAGTCGACCGGGGTGCCGTCGGTGGCGTATCCCACGGCGCCGTCGGAGAACGACACCTCCTCGACCCACAGCGGGCGTCGCGTGGTAATCGAGCGCGCCATCGCCGAGCGGTTGCCGTCGGGCGCGATCACCACCAGATGGACACCCTCGACCTCCAGCAGCGCGCGGCGCAGGGCCTGCAGCCCGTCGGCCTCAATCCCGTCGTCGTTGGTGAGCAGCACGTGCAACATCGCCACCCCCAGCATAGGGTCCAGGGCGGTCCCCGCCGCGCGCGGGCCGGTTCGGCTGGCACGCCCATCCGGCGAACTCGGTCCCGTCGTATTCGATCGTGAGCTTAGTCACCATCGACATATGCGTGCTTGTCTTATAAGTACGCCGGTCTGAGGCGCGAGCCTCAGACCAGCTCGAGGTAGACCATCTCGGTCGCGTCGGAGCGACGCGGACCGAGCTTGAGGATGCGCGTGTACCCGCCCGGCCTGTCGACGTAGCGGGGAGCGACCTCCTCGAACAGCTTGTGTACGGCGAACTTGTCTTGGGAGAGCGCCGAGAGCGCCTGGCGGCGCGCATGCAGGTCGCCGCGCTTGGCGAGCGTGATGAGCTTCTCGATCTCCGGCTTCACGGCCTTCGCCTTCGCTTCGCTCGTCTTGATGCGCTCGTGCTCAAGCACCTCCTTGGTGAGGTTCATGAGCAGCGACTTGCGATGTGCGGAGTCGCGACTGAGCTTGTTGCGTGTCTTCTGGTGTCTCATAGTTGGCGCCCGGAAAAATCGCTGCTCCCGCGAACCGTCAGTTTAGGGGTTTGACGTGAACCTGGGACCCCCACGCCCTGACTGGGGGTTTGACGTGAACCTGGGACCCCCACGCCCTGACTGACACGTCGGGAGCGTGGAGATAGGTATTCACTTTTCGAAATTTTGCGATTGTATATACGTCACGTATCTATCATAGTAAAATTTCAAAAAATGTATAACGCCTACTCCTCCTCAATCTTCCCTTCCGCAGCGCGGGCACGGCGACTAATCCTGGCGCAGATGCAGTCCGCGCGCCTCCAGCGTCTCGATGACCTCGTCGATCGACTTCTTGCCGAAGTTCGGGATCGCGTTGAGCTCGGCCTCGGACTTGGAGATGAGGTCGCCCACGGTCTGGATGCCGGCGCGCTTGAGGCAGTTGTAGGAGCGCACACCGAGCTCCAGCTCCTCGATCAGGATGCTCCACTCCTCGCCCTGAAGTGCTTGGGGCCCACCCACCCCCGCGCCGCCGCCGACCGCGAGCCCGTGACCGTCGAGCTGACCGCCGGGAGCCGCCCTCAGCTCCTGGATGCGATCGGCGTCGGTGAAGATCGCAAGCTGGGAGATGAGCAGCTCGGCCGCCTCGCGCAGCGCCGTCTGCGGCTCGATCGAGCCGTCGGTCTCGATGTCGAGCGTGAGCTTGTCGAAGTCGGTCTTCTGACCCACGCGCGCCTGCTCCACGGCGTACGCCACACGACGCACGGGCGAGAAGATCGAGTCGATCGGGATCACGCCGATGGGCTGGTCGGAGGACTTGTTCTCCTCGGCGGACCGGTATCCGCGGCCGCGGCCGATCGTCATGTAGAGCTCGAGCTTCGTCTTCTTCTCGAGCGTCGCGATGTGCACGTCGGGGTTGAGGATCTCGATGCCCGCGGGCAGGTCGATGTCCTTCGCCGTGATCTCGCCCGGACCGGTCACCACGAGCGGCGCCTCCACCTCGGAGGCGTCGGAGTGCATGCGGCACACGATGCCCTTCAGGTTGAGCACGACGTCGGTGACGTCCTCCTTGACTCCCTTCACGGTGGAGAACTCGTGCGCCACGCCCTCGATGCGCACGCTGGTGACGGCGGCGCCCGCTAGAGAGGAGAGCAATACGCGCCTCAGCGAGTTGCCGAACGTGTAGCCGAATCCGCGGTCGAGCGGCTCGATGGTGAACGTGCCACGGTTCTGCTCCACGGACTCACTGGTGATCCGGGGGATTTGGAAGTCGAGCATCAGGGTCCTAACGTCGTGTTGGTCTCAAACCGGCACCTGCTGAGAACACCGGCTCTGGCGCCCGCCACCCGCAAGGGGCGGCGCGGGGAAAGCGACTACTTCGAGTACAGCTCGACGATGAGCTGCTCCTGCACCGGCGCGGCCACCTCGCGACGCTCCGGCTTGCGCAGCACCTTGGCCGTGAGCGACTCGTGGTCGGCCTGGAGCCACGCGGGAATCTGTCCGGTGAGCTCGGTGGCGTCCCTCACCACCTGCATAGCCGGAGTGCCAGCCTTGATCGCGATCACGTCGCCGGACCGCACCTGGTAGCTGGGTATGTCCACCCGGCGGCCGTTCACCGTCCAGTGGCCGTGCCGGATGAGCTGGCGAGCCTGCCTGCGCGAGGCGGCGAAGCCGAGGCGCACCATCACGTTGTCGAGGCGGCACTCGAGTAGCGCGAGCAGGTTCTCGCCGGTGATTCCGGGCTGGCGCGAAGCCTTCTCGTAGTAGCCGTGGAACTGCTTCTCGAGCACGCCGTAGTAGCGACGGGCCTTCTGCTTCTCGCGCAGCTGCAGGCGATACTCGCTCTGCTTCTGACGCCCCCTGCCGTGCTCGCCGGGCGGGTAGGAGCGCCGCTCCACGCCGCACTTGTCGGTCAGGCAGCGCTCGCCCTTGAGGAACAGCTTCTGTCCCTCGCGACGGCACTGCTTGCACTGTGGGCCTGTGTCTCTTGCCATGTCTAGACCCTCCGCCGCTTGCGGGGGCGACACCCGTTGTGGGCTTGCGGAGTGACGTCCTTCACGCCGGTCACCTCGAGGCCCGCCGCCTGCAGCGAGCGGATCGCCGTCTCGCGCCCGGAGCCCGGACCCTTGACGTACACCTCGACCTTTTGCAGCCCCTGCTCCATGCCCTTGCGGGCGACCGCGTCGGCGGTGACCTGCGCCGCGAACGGCGTTGACTTGCGCGAGCCCTTGAAGCCCGCCCCACCGGCTGACTCCCATGCGATCACGTTGCCCTGGGTGTCGGTGAGCGAGACGATGGTGTTGTTGAAGGACGTCTTGATGTGGGCCTGGCCGATCGGGACGTTCTTCTTCTGGCGGCGACGGCCGCGCGGGGGGCGCTTGGGGGCGGCCATTACTTCTTGACCTTCTTCTTGCCGGCGACCTGCATCCGCTTGGGACCCTTGCGGGTGCGCGCGTTGGTCTTGGTCTTCTGCCCGCGCACGGGCAGGCCGCGACGGTGGCGCAGACCGCGATAGCAGGCGATCTCCTGCAGGCGCTTGATGTCCTGAGAGCGCTCGCGACGCAGATCGCCCTCGACCGTCAACGACCGATCGATGGCGTCGCGCAGGCGTGACACCTCGTCCTCGGTGAGGTCGCGAATGTAGGTGTCGGGGCTGACCCCCACCTCGCTCAGAAGGTCGTTGGACGTCGAGCGGCCGATGCCGTAGATGTACGTGAGACCGATCTCGGCGCGCTTGTTCAGGGGGAGGTTGACCCCCGCGATACGTGCCATCCGCGGTTAGCCCTGCCGCTGCTTGTGACGCTTGTTCTGGCAGATGACGAGCACCGCTTTGTGGCGGCGGATGATCCTGCACTTCTCGCACATCGGCTTGACCGACGGTCTTACCTTCATGATCCCTTTCGGCTGGTTCCTGCGACGCGGCTCTGGCTGCCGGGACGGCCGCCGCTACCGCGTCGTGGCTTTGCCCTCGTGCGCCAAGCTTCCGCGCATTCGAGCAGGACAGCGGATGTTATCAATTCCTATGCCGAGGCCGCTGCCTCCCTGTGCGCGGGGTTTGACCCTCGTTCCTGCGCCGGCACGTGCCACGGCGTGAGGATGCGAGGCCCCTCGCCGGTGATCGCCACGGTGAACTCGAAGTGCGCGGCGAGCGAGTCGTCCTGAGAGAAGATCGCCCAGCCGTCGCCCGCCACGCGCACCGACGCGCGCCCGGCTGTGGTCATCGGCTCGATCGCGAGCACCATGCCCTCCTCCAGCAGCGGACCCCTGCCCCGACGTCCGTAGTTGGGGACCTGGGGATCCTCGTGCATGCTCTTGCCCACGCCGTGGCCCACGAGCGAGCGCACCACCGACAAACCGGCGGCCTCGGCGACCCGCTGGATCGCGTGCGAGACGTCGCCCATGCGGTTTCCCGCCCTGCACTGCTCCACGCCCGCATAGAGCGCCCGCTCGGTGGCGCCCAGCAGGTTCTGCGCGACCGGGCTCACCTCGCCCACCGGGAAGGTGCGCGCGGCATCGGCCACCCAGCCGTCGAGCGTCACCCCGATGTCGACCGACAGGACGTCGCCCCGCCGCAGTCGATACCTCCCCGGGATGCCGTGCACCACCATCGAGTTGGGAGAGGCGCAGATGGAGCCCGGAAAGCCGCGGTAGCCCTTGAACGTGGGCATGGCGCCCCGCGAGCGGATGAAGCGCTCCACGGCTGCGTCGAGCTCCTCTGTGCTCACGCCCGCACGGATCTTGCCGGCCACGAGATCGAGCGCAGCCGCCTGGATGGCCCCCGCGGCGGCCATCTTCTCGATCTCCCGCGGTGACTTCTTGATGATCACCAAAGGAGCTTATCCTCCCCGCCCGCCCGGCCAGAGCGACTTTCCTAGAGCGTGTCCTCCATGCGCAGCGTCGCCACCGTGGCTCTGATGTGGTTGTGCACCTCGTTGGGATCGCGGCGGCCGTCGAAGCGGCGAAGCAGACCGGCGGTCTCGTAGTGCTCGACCAGGGGGGCGGTCTGACGCGCGTACACCTCGAGGCGCCGGCGGATCGTGTCCTGCATGTCGTCGTCGCGCTGGATCAGGCGCGAGCCGTCCTGGTCGCACACGCCCTCGCGCTTAGGCGGATCGAACTCCACGTGATAGACGTGGCCGCTCTTCAGGCACACGCGCCTACCCGTAAGACGCCTCACAACCTCCTCGTCGGGCACGTCGATGAGCAGCGCGGCGGTCAGCCGTCGATCGGAGTCGGCGAGCGTCGCGGCGAGCGCGTCGGCCTGACTGACGTTGCGGGGGAAGCCGTCGAGCAGGAACCCTTCGCGGGCGTCCTGCTCGCCGATGCGCTGCCCGATCATCCCGAGGATCACTTCGTCGGGCACGAGCTCGCCGGCGTTCATGTACTTCTGCGCCTCCAGTCCCAGCTCGGTGCCCTGCGCGACCTGCGCGCGCAACATGTCGCCGGTGGAGATGTGGGCGAGCGAGAAGTCGCCCTGCAGGCGCTCGGCCTGGGTGCCCTTGCCGGCGCCGGGGGGACCGAGCAGTATGAGATTCGTCTCAACCACCAACGCGAGAGCCTACCCGCTGGGTCAAGGGCACTACTTCAAGAAGCCCTCGTAGCTGCGCATCATCAACTGTGCCTCGAGCTGCTTCATCGTTTCGAGCGCCACGCCGATCACGATCAGGATCGAGGTGCCGCCGATCGCCAGATTCGTGTGAGTGCGGGCGATGAGGATCGTCGGCAGGGCAGCCACCGCTGCCAGGAACAGGGCGCCCGGGAACGTCAGCCTCGCGAGGATGCGGTCGAGGAATTCGGCGGTGGGGCGCCCGGGACGGACCCCCGGGATGAACCCGCCGTACTTCTTCAGATTGTCAGCCTGGTCGACCGGGTTGAAGGTGACGGCGGTGTAGAAGTAGGTGAAGACGATGATGAAGATCGACTCGCCCACCACGAAATGCCAGCTCGTGGGCGTGAAGAAGTCCGAGACGCTTTTCGCCCAGGGCGTGTGGATGAGCTGCCCCACGGTGGGCGGGAACGCCATGATGCTCGCGGCGAAGATCACCGGGATCACGCCCGCCATGTTCACGCGCAGCGGCAGGTAGGTCTGACCGCCCTCGCTCATGCGCCTGCCGATCACGCGCTTGGCGTACTGCACGGGTATGCGCCGCTGGCCCTCCTGTACGAACACGATCGCCGCGACCACCGCGAGCACCATGAAGGGCATCATCACCTTGAACACCTGGTCTTGGCTCGTCCACCACGACTGGATGCCCGTCGGCAGCCGGGAGACGATCGAGGCGAAGATCAGCAGCGAGATGCCGTTGCCGATGCCGCGCTGGGTTATGAGCTCGCCGATCCACATGAGCAAGATGCAGCCGGCGGTGAGGCAGATCGCGATCAGGAAGACATGCGGCGCGTCGAATTTGGAGATGATCGATTCGCCGGCGTTGGCCTGCAGCGAGCGGAACAGGAACACGTAGCCGATCGACTGCGCGAACGCGAGACCGACCGTCAGGTAGCGCGTGTACTGGGTGATCCGAGCCTGGCCTACTTCGCCTTCCTTGGAGAGCTTCTCCAGCGACGGCACCACCACCTGCAGCAGCTGCAGGATGATCGAGGCCGTGATGTAGGGCATGATGCCAAGCGCAAACAGGGCGATCCGGGCGAGACCTCCGCCGGAGAAGGTGTTGAGGAGCCCAAGGATGCCGGCGCCGCCGAGCTGCTGCTGGAGGCTGGCGACCGCTTTCAGGTTGATGCCCGGCACCGGGATGTGGGAGCCGAGGCGGTAGATCAGCAGCATCGCCCCCGTGAAGAGGATCTTCTTGCGGATGTCCGCAACCTGGAAGGCGCTGAGGATGGTTGAGAGCATGAGCTTTTGCTCCGGCTGGCGGGGAGAGCTTCAGGCCGGCCCCTGCCGGTCGGGCGATTCTAGCTCTCGACGGTCTCGCGGGGCGCGGCCGGGCGCCCGGGTGGCGCCCGGGTGGGTCCCGGCGCTAGCCCTCGAGCGTGTGACAGGCGCCGCCCGCGGCCTCGATACGCTCGCGCGCGGCCTTGCTGAACGCGTGGGCGTGCACGGTGAGCGCCTTGCTCAACTCACCCTTGGCGAGCACCTTGACCGGTATGTCCTTGCGTGTGGCCAGGCCCTTGGATTTCATCAGCTCGATCGTCACCTCGGCGCCCGCGTCGAAGCGAGCCTCGAGGTCGGAGACATTCACCGGTTGAGTGTGGGTGCGGAACATCTCGAACGGCATCGACTTCTTCATGTGCGGGCCGCGAAGCTTGCGCATGCGCATGTGGATCGGCATCTGGCCGCCCTCGAAGCGCGCGCGGCTCTTGGAGCCCGAGCGCGAGCCCGCTCCCTTCTGGCCCCTCCCGGCGGTCTTGCCGGTGCCCGAGCCTTCGCCGCGTCCCACGCGCTTGCGCGGGCGGCGGCTGCCGGGGGGCGGTTTGAGGGAGTGCAGGCCGATCGGCTGCTCCTGCTCCTGCTCGCCGCCGACCGTTCGCTTGGCGGTTGGCGCGCTGCTCTTGACCGCTCTCACGAGCCCTGCTCCTGCTTGCCCGCCTTGCCGGCGCCACCGGCCTTGGCCGGTCCGTCACCCCTGGCCGGCCCGCCGGCCTGCACCTCGACAAGATGGCGCACCGCATGCACCATGCCGCGTGCTTGATCGCAGTCCTTGACCTCAACGGTGTGGCCGATGCGGCGCAGGCCGAGCGAACGCAGCGTGTCGAGCTGGCGCTTGTTCGAGCCGGCGCTGGAGCGCCTTTGGGTTACCTGCATGGTTGCCATCAGGCCGGCGTCTCCGTTGCGTCGCCGGCCGGCTCGCCGGAGGGCGCGTCCGCCGGGCTGCCCTGGCCCGCACCGGCGGAAGCCTCCACCGCGGTGTCCGCGGGAGCCATCGTGTCCGCGGCGCCGTCGCCGTCCACCTCGGCGGTGTCCGGGGTCGCAATCCCCTCGGGTTGGCCGCCCCCATCGTCGACCTCAGACGCGCCGTTCGCGGGCCGCTCGGTCAAGCCGAGCACCTTGGCGATCGAGAGACCGCGCAGCTCGGCCACCTCAGCGGGCGTGCGCAGGCCGCGCAGACCGGCGATGGTGGCCTTCACGAGATTGATGGGGTTCTGCGAGCCGAGGCTCTTGGAGAGGATGTCGTGTATGCCGGCGAGCTCGAGCACCGCGCGCACGCCCCCGCCGGCGATCACACCGGTACCCGGGGAGGCGGGCTTGAGCAGCACCCGCCCGGAACCGAAGATGCCGGTGGTCTGATGGGTGATGGTGCTGCCGTGCTTGGGCACGCGGAAGAGGTCCTTCTTGGCGCGCTCCACGCCCTTCTGGATCGCGAGCGGCACCTCGTTGGCCTTGCCGTAGCCGACCCCCACCACTTCGCGTTCGTCGCCGACCACGACGAGCGCGGTGAAGGAGAAGCGCCTTCCGCCCTTGACCACCTTGGCGACGCGGTTGATCTCCACCACCCGCTCCTGGAGGTCGAGGCTGCCGGCGTTGACTGATCTGTCTGTTTGCATAAGAGGGTGAGAGGAGGAGGGCGAGGAGAGGGTGAGCTGAAGAAAGGGGGAAGTGAGAGAGGGTAGCGGGGGGACCGAGCCTAGAGGAACATCAGACGGTTATGCCGGCCTCGCGGATCGCCTCGGCGAACGCTTGGACATGGCCGTGGTAGCGGTAGCCGCCGCGGTCGAACACGACCTCGGAGACGCCCGCCGCTTGCGCGCGCTCGGCGAGCAGCTCTCCGGAGCGCTTCGTGCGGTCGGCCGTCGAGAGCTTGCGCAGCTCGGGCTCATACCAGTGGACGGATGCGAGCGTGCGAGAAGAGCCGTCGTCCACGAGCTGGGCCGAGAGCCCGCGATTGGAGCGGAACACCGACACGCGCGGACGCGTGGCCGTGCCCGACACCTTCGCGCGCACGCGGCGACGCCGTTTGAGGCGACGGGTCTCCTTGGTGAGGACGCTCATGCGCGCTTGCCCACCTTTCGCTGGACATACTCGCCCTCATAGCGGATGCCCTTGCCCTTGTAGGGCTCCGGCGGGCGCTGCTTGCGGATGATCGCGGCGATCTCGCCCACCTGCTGCTTGGAGATGCCCTTCACCACGATCCTCGTGGGCTGGGGCACTTCGAACTCGATGCCCTCGGGCGCCGCGATGGGGACGGGATGGGAGTAGCCCACCGCCAGCTCGATGTTCTTGCCCTTCAGTTGGGCGCGATAGCCGACGCCCTGGATCTCCAGGCGCTTCTCGTAGCCCGCCGTGACGCCCTGCACCATGTTGGCCACCAGGGAGCGCGTGAGGCCGTGCAGCGCACGGTGCTCGCCGCGGTCGGTGGGACGCGACACGAGCAGCCGCTCGCCGTCTTGGGCGACCTCGATGTCGCGCGGGATGCGCTCTGAGAGCTCTCCCTTGGGCCCCTTCACGCTCACCGACTCGGGCTCGATCGCCACGATCACGCCGGCGGGCAGGGGAATTGGCTGTCTACCGATTCTCGACATGGACGCGCCCTACCAGACCTGCGCGAGGACCTCGCCGCCGACACCGGCGGCGCGGGCGTCGTGGCCTGTCATCACGCCGCGCGAGGTGGACACGATCGCGGTTCCCATGCCACCGAGCACCTTGGGGATGCGGGTCGCCTCGACGTACGTGCGCCTGCCCGGACGCGACACGCGTCGCAGGCCGGAGATCGCCGAGCGGCGGTCGTCGGTGTACTTCAGTCGGATCTCGATGAGCTGGCCGGCGCCACCGTCGGGCGCGGGAACCAGCGCCCAAGAGTCGATGTAGCCCTGCTCGGTGAGGATGCGCGCGACCTCCGCCTTGAGCTTGGAGGCCGGGATCTCGACCGTCTCGTGCGCAGCGTGGATCGCGTTGCGGATGCGCGTGAGGAAGTCGGCTATCGGGTCTGTCATGGACATGGGGTTCTGCTGTCTCTCTTCTCAGTCTCTAAATCGTGACGGTCTGCGAGGCCTACCAGGAGGACTTCGTCATGCCCGGTATCTGGCCGTTGTGGGCGAGCTCGCGCAGACAGATGCGACAGAGCCCGAACTTGCGGTACACCGAGTGCGGGCGTCCGCAGCGGTTGCAGCGAGTATATGCACGTGTCTTGAACTTCGGCGGGCGCGCCTGCTTGACGCGCAGCGAGGTCTTGGCCATCAGTCGGTGCTCCCGTTCTCGGAGTTCTCGGAGATTTCGTCGTCCGCGCCGTCGTCGAAGCCCTTCGGACGGCCCTGCGCCGCGAACGGCATTCCGAGGGCCTGCAGGAGGGCAAACGCCTCTACGTCGCTGTTCGCGCTGGTGGTGATGGTGATGTCGATGCCCCTCACCTGGTCGATCGAGTCGTAGTCGATCTCGGGGAAGATGATCTGCTCGCGCACGCCCATCGAGTAGTTGCCGTGACCGTCGAACGACCTTGGGTTCAGGCCGCGGAAGTCGCGGATGCGGGGGATCGCGATCGAGGTGAGGCGATCGAGGAACTCGTAGCCCCGCTCGGCTCTGAGCGTGACGGCCACGCCGACGGGCATCCCCTCGCGCAGCTTGAACGCGGCGATCGACTTGCGTGCGCGCCGCACGCTCGGCTGCTGACCGGCGATCGTCGCGAGCTGTTCCTGTGCGGCCTTGAGGACTTTGGAGTCCTGCTTGGCGTCGCCCACCCCCATGTTGAGGGTGATCTTCTCGAGCTTGGGCGCCTGCATCACCGAGGTGAAGCCGAAGCGCTCGATCAGAGCGGGGCGGATCTCCTCCAGGTAGCGGGTCTTCAGGCGTGCGGTGGAATCTGTGGTCATCGTCATACCCTCACTCGAGCCTGGTTCCAGAGCGCTTGGCGACGCGGTAGCGCTTGCCGTTCTCGCGCTCGACCCCCACGCGGGTGGGCTTGTGGTCCTTGGGGTCGAGGAGCATCACGTTGGAGACGTGGATGGGTCCCTCGCGCTCGATCACGCCGCCGACGGTTTGTCCGCGGTTGGTGTCGGCCACCTGTTGGGGGCGCATGTGGCGCTTGACCATGTTCAGGCCCTCGACGTAGACGCGCTCGTTGGCGGGCTCCACACGCAGGACGCGTCCGGTCTTGCCGCGGTCCTTGCCGGCCATGACCTGCACCTGGTCGCCGGAGCGCACCTTGAGCGCGCGGCGGGGAGAGGCTGTGGCGGTGCGTCCCATGCTCAGAGCACCTCCGGGGCAAGCGAGACGATCTTCATGAAGTTGCGGTCGCGAAGTTCGCGCGCCACCGGCCCGAACACGCGCGTGCCGCGCGGGTTGTTCTGGTCGTCGATGATCACGGCGGCGTTGTCGTCGAAGGAGATGTAGGTGCCGTCGTCGCGGCCGAAGGGCTTCTTGGTGCGCACCACCACCGCGGTCACGACATCGCCCTTTTTGACGGCCCCGTGGGGGTTGGCCTGCTTGACTGTGGCCGTGATGACGTCGCCCACGAACGCGTAGCGTCGCCTCGACCCGCCCTTCACGCGGATGCAGAGGATCTCGCGCGCGCCCGTGTTGTCGGCCACGCGAAGCCTTGTCTCGTTCTGGATCATCGCGCCTTCTCCAAGACATCGACGAGCTTCCAGCGCTTGGTGCGCGACAGCGGACGGCTCTCAATCACCCGCACGACATCGCCCTCGTGGGCGTCGTTGTTCTCGTCATGAGCGTGCAGCGTGCCCGAGCTGCGCACGATCTTCTCGTAGCGACGATGACGGCGAGCGACGTCGATGCGCACGGTGATGGTCTTGTCGGCCTTGTCCGACACAACCACCCCTTGACGAACCTTGCGTGCGCCCTCCACCGGCGCGTGCACCGGAGGGAGCGGCTCGCGGGCGGGCGCTGTGGCGCGGCGCTCGGCGGCCTTGGCGCGTTCCTGAAGACGTCGAGCGCGGCGCTTGAGCGCCTTGGAGCGACGCTCGGCGACACGTTCTGAGTGACGCTCCTCGGGAGTGCGCGACGCGCGAGCCTCTCCGGTGTGAGTCGAGCGCGCACGGCGGCGACGCTCCTTGGAGGAGAGCTGCTCGAGCGGCGCAAACCCGGTCGCGGGCGCAAACTCGGTCGCGGACTCGGCGGGAGCGGCGGCCTCGGGCTGCTCGGCGGGCGCCTCGGGCTGCTCGGCGGGCGCCTCGGGGACGGGCTGCTCGACCTGGGCGTCGTCGCTCGCCTGAGCCTCGAGCTCGGCGTTTGGGGGGGTGTCGTTGTGTGTGTCGTCAGCCATCTCTATCCGTTTCAGTCTTCACGGTTCAGCTTGTCAGTTCTACTTGCCACGCGCGAGCGCCAGGGTGCGTTCGTGAGCGACGGTGAGGGCTCGCGCGAGGTCGCGCCGCGCGCGGCGCACCCCGGAGGTGTCCTCCAGCTCGCCGGTGGCGTTCGCGAAGCGCTTCCCGAACAGGTCCTTGCGCATTGTGGATATCTGCTCGGCGAGCTCGTCGTCGGGCATGTCCCTGATTTCCTTGGCGTTCACAACGCTTCAGTCCTCTCGCAACACGAACTTGGACTTGACCGGAAGCTTGTGGGCGGCGAGCCGGATGGCTTCGCGCGCCAGCGGCTCGGGGACGCCGGCGAGCTCGAACATGACGCGCCCTGGCTTGACCACCGCCACCCACCCTTCGGGGTTGCCCTTGCCCGATCCCATGCGCGTCTCGGCCGGCTTCTTGGTGACCGGCTTGTCGGGGAAAACGTTTATCCAAACCTTGCCGCCACGCTTGATCTTGCGCGTCATGGCGATACGTGCGGCCTCGATCTGGCGGTTGGTGAGCCAGCCCTGCTCGAGCGACTTCAGGCCGTACTCGCCGAACTGCACCTTCACCTGACCGCGCGAGAGCCCGCGGCGACGGCCACGGTGCTGCTTGCGGTGCTTCACACGCTTGGGGGACAACATCAGCGCGCGCCACCCGGTCCAGAGGAACCGCCACGCCCACCGCCACCGGGGCCGCTGGGACCACGCCCACCGCCACCGGGGCCGCTGGGACCACGACCACCACCGGGACCGCCGGGGCCACGACCGCCGCCGGGACCACCGGGCCCACCGCGACCGCCGCCTCCCGGGCCGCGTCCACCGCCGCCGGGTCCACCGGGGCCACGACCGCCACCGCCCGGTCCACGGCCGCCTCCTCCGGGTCCACCGGGGCCACGACCGCCACCGCCAGGGCCGCCACGTCCTCTACCACGACCGTCTCGTCCGTCACGGCCACCGCGACCTTCGCGGTCACCGCTCGGGGGCGGGGGGGCGCTCATGTCGGTGAGGTCGGCGCCGGTGTAGCCCTCGGGCATGATCTCGCCCTTGTTGACCCAGCACTTCACGCCGATGCGCCCGAAGGTGGTGCGCGCCTCGTAGAAGCCGTAGTCGATGTCGGCGCGCATCGTGTGCAGCGGCACGCGACCGTCGGAGTAGCTCTCGGTGCGCGCCATCTCGGCGCCGCCGAGTCGCCCGGAGACCTGGACCTTGACGCCCTTCGCGCCGGAGCGCATGGCGCTCGTGAGCGCGCGCTTCATGGCGCGGCGGAAGGCCACACGGTTTTGGAGCTGCTCGGCGATCGACTGGGCCACGAGCTTCGCGTCGAGCTCGGGGCGCTTGATCTCGAGGATGTTGACCTTGATCTGCTTCTGGGTCATGCGGTGCAACTCGCGCCGCAGAGCGTCCACTTCGGCGCCCGACTTGCCGATCACGATGCCGGGGCGGGCGGTGTGGATGTTGACCTCGAGGTCGTTGGAGTCCTTGCGGATCGTGATGTCAGACAGCCCCGCATGGGCGAGCTTGTTCACGATGTGCTCGCGGATCTTGATGTCCTCGGCGAGATACTCGGCGAAGTTGCGCTCGTTGAACCAGTTGGACTTCCAGTCGTGGATGTAGCCCACGCGCATTGCCTCTGGATGAACCTTTTGACCCATGTGTCTCTCGAAGTCCTGTCTCGGTGTCCTGGCCCGTGCCTACGGCTTGGGCGTGAGCGTTATCGTCAGATGGCTGGTGCGCTTGCGGATCGGCGTCGCCCGTCCCTGCGCGCGCGGCCGGAAGCGCTTGATCGTGGGCCCCTCGTCGGCGTACGCCTCGCGCACGAACAGGTCGTCCTCGACCAGCTCGTGGTTGTTCTCTGCGTTGGCCACAGCCGACTCCAGCAGCTTGCTCCAGTCGCGGGCCACCTCACGAGGGGTGAAGGCGAGGATAGCGCGTGCCTCGATGACGGACTTGCCTCGCAGGTGTTCGCATACCATGCGCGCCTTGCGCGCGGAGGTGCGCACGTAGCGAGCCTGGGCGCGCACGATCTTGCGTCGCGCAAGGGTCGAGGCGACGGACTGCGCCTCACGAGCGGGCTTCTCGGCCTTGGGCGTGGCGGGCTTCTTCACGGGGGCCTTACGCGCGCGCGCGAGTCCCCCCTCCGCGACACTCTCCACCTCACCGGCATCCGAGTCGGGGACCTTACTCGCGGCCGGCTTCTCGGCGGACACCTTGGGCGCGCGCGCGGGCTTGGCCGCGGCGACAGCCTCAGCCCCGGTGCCCGCGGCCTCGACCGACTTCTTCGCGGCGGGCTTCTTCACCGCCGCGGGCTTTGCGGTGTCGGGGATCGTCTCAGCGGCAGGCTTCTTGGCGGCGGCGGCCTTGGCGTCGGGCTTGGCCTGACCCTCGCCCTCTGGCGCCTGCTCGTCGGTGGGCTTCTCGGGGCTCATCTGACCTTCCCGGAGCCCGCATGACCGCGAAACATCCTCGTGGGGGCGAACTCGCCGAGCTTGTGGCCGACCATCGACTCGCTGACGAACACCGGCACATGCTTCCTGCCGTCGTGCACCGCGAGCGTATGACCGACCATGTCGGGGAAGATGGTGGACGTACGCGACCAGGTTCTGAGCATCTTCTTCGTATTGGCCGCGTTCATGGCCTCGATGCGCGCCATCAGGCGCTCTTCGACCCAGGGGCCCTTCTTGCTGGAGCGACTCATCGTTCTCCTTCCGAGGCTTTTCCCGTTAGCCCATGAGCGCCGCGTAGGCCAAGCCCCGCAAGGACGCAGGAAGCGAAGTGTGCTTTGCACATGAGCGACTGAGGACGCCGCGGGGCGCCGGCATACGCGGCGCTCATCGTTGCTTGCCCTTTCCGCGCCGTCGCCCGCGCACGATGTACTTGTCCGATCCCTTGTTCTTCTTTCGGGTGCGATAGCCGAGCGTGGGCACGCCCCACGGGGTCACAGGGTGGCGACCGGCGGTGGTGGAGCCCTCGCCGCCGCCGTGGGGGTGGTCGACGGGGTTCATCGCGACACCGCGCGTTTGCGGACGAACGCCCATGTGGCGCTTGCGCCCGGCCTTGCCCACCTTGACGTTCTGGTGGTCGGCGTTGCCGATCGTGCCGACCGTGGCACGGCACTCTGCGCGCACCATGCGCATCTCTCCGGAGGGCAGGCGCAGCGTGGCCATGTCGCCGTCCTTGGCCATCAGCTGGACCGAAGCGCCCGCGGAGCGCGCCATCTGCCCACCGCGACCGGGTTGCAGCTCCACGTTGTGGATGACGGTGCCGACGGGCATGCGGGCAAGCGCCAGGCAGTTGCCGACCGCGATTTCGGCGTCATCCCCAGATGAGACGGTCATCCCGACGGTGAGACGTTGCGGAGCGAGGATGTAGCGCTTCTCGCCGTCGGTGTAGTGCAGCAGGGCTATATAGGAGGAGCGGTTGGGGTCGTACTCGATCGCGGCCACCTTCGCGGGTACGCCGTCCTTGCGTCGCTTGAAGTCGATGCGGCGGTACAGGCGCTTGGCGCCGCCGCCACGGTGGCGCGCGGTCTTGCGCCCGTGGGTGTTGCGTCCACCGCTCTTCTTCAAGCCCTCGACGAGGGTGCGCTCAGGCTCGGTCTTGGTGACCTCGGCGAAGTCCGGGTAGGAGGAGAAGCGTCGACCGGGGCTGGTGGGCTTGGGCTTGCGAATTGCCATGGTTGTATGGCTCCTAGTCCTGCAGGCCCTCTAGGCCCTGGAAGATCGGGATGCTCTCGCCGGCGCGAACCTGCACGATTGCCTTCTTCCAAGCGCGCGTGCGACCGCGCGTGACGCCGCGGCGCTTGGGCTTGGACTTGACGCTGAGCGTGCGCACCTCGACTACGTGCACGCCGAACAGCGATTCGACGGCTTGACGGATGTGGGTGCGATGGGCGTCGGGGTGGACCCGAAAGGTGTACTTGCCCGCCGCCGAGAGCACGTAGCTCTTCTCGGAGAGCACCGGCTTGAGGATCACCTGTGAGCTGTCCATCAGGCCTTCTCCCTCGCGGGAGCGCCGGCGCGCGCGGCGATCTCCTGGAGCGCCGCCTCGGACAGCAGCAGCGAGGCGGCCCCGAGCAGGTCGGCCACCCCGACGCTCTCGGGCTGGAGCACGGCCACGCGGGCGAGGTTGCGAAACGAGAGCGCCGCCGAGGACTCCTCCGCGCCCAGCACCACGAGCGTCGGCTGTGGCTGATCCCAGCCTTCGAGCAGATCTCGCGCCTGGCTGGTTTTGGGGGCGCCGAAGGCGTCTGCATCGAGCACCGCGAGCGAGCCGCGCTGAGCGTGAAGCGAGAGGGCGCTGCGCAGGGCGGCGCGCTGCTCCTTGCGGTTCACCTTGAAGGTGTAGGAGCGGGGCTGGGGACCGAACACGACGCCGCCGCCCGTCCACAGCGGAGAGCGATTGGAACCGGCGCGTGCGCGTCCGGTGCCCTTCTGACGCCACGGCTTGGCGCCTCCGCCGGAGACCATCGCCCGCGTCTTGGTGGCCGCCGTTCCACGCCGGCGGGCGGCCTGCTCGGCACGCACGCTCTGGTGCACGAGCGGCTCATGGAAGCGCGCGCCGAAGGCCGACTCGTCGAGCTTGACCTTCTTGGAGGATGCGGCGCCGGCGGCGCTGAGGATGGGCGCGTCAGGCATCGCCGCGCACCTCGACCACGCCGCCGCGCGGCCCGGGAACCGATCCGCGCACGAGCATCAGGTTCTTCTTGGGATCCACCGCCACGATCTCGAGGCCCGGCTGACTGACGCGCTTGTTGCCCATCTGACCCGGTCCACGTATGCCGGGCATGACACGTGCCGGCCACGCGGAGGCGCCGATCGAGCCGGGCGCGCGCACGTTGTGCGAGCCGTGCGACTTGGGGCCGCTTTTGAAGTTGTGGCGTTTGATCGTGCCCTGGAAGCCCTTGCCCTTGGAGACGCCCGCGATCTTCACGCGGGCTCCAACCTCGAATGACTCGACCGTCACGGACTCGCCGACCTGAAGCTCGCCGACCTTGCTGCGGAACTCCACGAGGTGGCGCATCGGGGGAGCATCGGCCTTCCCCAGATGACCGAGCTCGGGCTTTGAGAGGTGCTTCTCCTTGGTTTGCCCGAAGGCGAGCTGCACCGCTTCGTAGCCGTCACGCTCGGCGGTGCGCACCGCCGTGACGGGACACGGGCCGGCCTCGAGCACGGTGACGCGCGCGACACTACCGTCGTCCTGGAAGACCTGAGTCATCCCGAGCTTCTTGGCGAGAATCGCTGACATCAGACCGATCAGGTGGCGAGGCGGATCTCGATGTCAACGCCGGCCGGGAGGTTGTCCAGGCGCTGCAGCGAGTCCACCGTCTTGGGGCTCGGCTGGTGGATGTCGATCAGTCGCTTGTGCGTGCGAATCTCGAAGTGCTCGCGCGAGTCCTTGTCCTTGAAGGGGGAGCGGATCACGCAGTAGACGTTCTTCTCGGTGGGCAGCGGAACCGGACCGGACACCGTCGCGCCGGTGCGCGCGGCGGTCTCCACGATCTCCTTCGCGGCCGACTCGATGGCGGACGTGTCATACGCCTTCAAGCGGATGCGGATCTTGTTTTGGGTGGCTGGTGCCATGTGTAATCGCTAGGGCTCGCTAGGGCTCGTATCGGCTTAGGAAAAAGAACGCCCCCGGCGGCCGGCCGGGGGCGGTACGGCTTTGCTACTCGATGATCTCGGTGACCACGCCCGAGCCGACCGTGCGCCCACCCTCTCGGATGGCGAAGCGCAGGCCCTGGTCCATGGCGATCGGCTGGATCAGCTCGATCTCCATCTGGACGTTGTCGCCGGGCATGACCATCTCGACGCCGTCGGGCAGCTTCGCCACGCCGGTGACGTCGGTTGTGCGGAAGTAGAACTGCGGCCGGTAGCCCGTGAAGAACGGCGTATGGCGGCCGCCCTCCTCCTTCTTGAGGACGTAGACCTCGGCTTTGAACTTGGTGTGGGGGGTGATCGAGCCGGGCTTGCACAGCACCTGGCCGCGCTCGATCTCCTCGCGCTTGGTGCCGCGCAGCAGGCAGCCGACGTTGTCGCCCGCCTGGCCCTGGTCGAGGATCTTGCGGAACATCTCCACGCCCGTCACCACGGTGGTGGTGGTGTCGTGGACTCCCACGATCTCAACCGTGTCGCCCGTGTTGACGATGCCCTGCTCCACGCGACCGGTGGCGACCGTGCCGCGGCCGGTGATCGTGAAGACGTCCTCGACCGGCATCAGGAAGGGCTTGTCGAGCTCGCGCACGGGCTCGGGGATGTAGGTGTCGAGCGCCTCGGCGAGCTCGAGGATCTTGCCCTTGTACTCCTCGTCGCCTTCCAGCGCCTTCAGCGCCGAGCCCGTGATGAACGGGATGTCGTCGCCCGGGAAGTCGTATTCGGAGAGCAGCTCGCGCACCTCGACCTCCACCAGTTCCATCAGCTCCTCGTCATCGACCATGTCGGCCTTGTTGAGGAACACGACGATGTAGGGCACGCCGACCTGACGGGCGAGCAGGATGTGCTCGCGCGTCTGGGGCATGGGGCCGTCGGCCGCCGAGACCACCAGGATCGCGCCGTCCATCTGGGCGGCGCCGGTGATCATGTTCTTCACGTAGTCGGCGTGCCCGGGGCAGTCGACGTGCGCGTAATGACGGTTCTCGGTCTGGTACTCGACGTGCGATGTGGCGATGGTGATCCCGCGCTCCTTCTCCTCGGGAGCGTTGTCGATCTCCTCGAAGCTACGGGCTTCGCCGCCCATCTTCTCCGCCAGCACGGTCGTGATGGCAGCGGTCAGCGTCGTCTTGCCATGGTCGATGTGACCGATGGTGCCGACGTTGACGTGCGGCTTGTCGCGCTCGAACTTCTCCTTCGCCACTTTGTGTTCGCTCCTGTAATCGACTTGGATGTTCGCCGCTGATAGGGCGAACCTGGGAAATCTATCTGAATGGGGATTTTCTTGACTGCTGCCTTGGTCTAGGCGGGGACGGGCTCGCCCGTGCGCTGCTCGATGATCTTCTCCGCGATGTTCGGGGGGACCTCCTCGTAGCCCTCGAACTGCATCGTGTAGTTTGCCCTGCCCTGCGTGTTGGAACGCAGATCGGTGGCGTACCCGAACATCTCGCTCAATGGCACGCGAGCGTGGATCGCAAGCGCGTTGCCACGCTGCTCGGAGCCCTGCAGGTGCCCACGACGACGCGAGAGGTCGCCCATCACGTCGCCCATGAAGTCCTCGGGCGTGACGACCTCTACCGCGAAGATCGGCTCGAGCAGAACCGGCTTGGCGCGCCTTGCGGCCTCCTTGCAGGCGATCGATCCGGCGACCTTGAAGGCGATCTCCGAGGAGTCGACGTCGTGGTACTTGCCGTCGACGAGCGTGACGCGCACGTCGACCATCGGATAGCCGGCCTTGACGCCGTTCTCGAGCGCCTCCTCGACGCCCTTCTCAACGGCCGGAATGAACTCGGAGGGGATCGCGCCGCCCTTGATCTTGTTGACGAAGTCGAAGCCCTCGCCGGGCGCGGGCTCCAGATTGATGTAGACCACACCGAACTGTCCGGAGCCGCCGGTCTGGCGCACGAACTTGCCCTCGACCTTCTCGGCCGTGCCGCGCACCGTCTCACGGTAGGAGACCTGGGGACGGCCGACGTTGGCCTCGACCCCGAACTCGCGCTTCATGCGGTCGACGAGCACTTCGAGGTGCAGCTCGCCCATGCCCGAGATCTCGGTTTGGCCGGTTTCTTCGTTGGTGCGCACCTGGAAGGTGGGGTCCTCCTCCGCCAGGCGGCCGAGCGCCACCGACATCTTCTCCTGGTCGATCTTCGTCTTGGGCTCGACAGCCACCTTGATGACGGGCTCGGGGAAGGTGATGTTCTCGAGCTTGATCGGAGCGTCGGGGGCGGCAAGCGTGTCGCCGGTTATGACCTGCTTGATGCCCACGGCGGCGGCGATGTCGCCGGCGTAGACCTCGGAGACCTCCTCGCGCTCGTTGGCGTGCATCATCAGGATGCGGCCGATGCGCTCGGTGCGGCCGCTGTTGACGTTGAGCACGCGCGAGCCCGATTCCAGGCGGCCGGAGTAGACGCGGAAGTAGGTGAGCTTGCCGACGTAGGGGTCGGCCATGATCTTGAAGGCGAGCGCCGCGAACGGCTCGGAATCGTCGGCGTGGCGCTCGATCTGGGGCTCCTCGCCGTCGCCCTTGACCGGTTCGGCGCCGGTCACCGCAGGTACGTCGAGCGGCGAGGGCAGGTAGTCGACGACCGCGTCGAGCAGCGGCTGGACGCCCTTGTTCTTGAAAGAGGACCCGCACAGCACGGGGGTCAACTTGGTGGAGAGCGTGGCCTTGCGGATCGCCTGCTTGAGGACATCCTCCGGGACCTCGGCTTCCTCCAGGAGCAGCTCGAGCAAGGCGTCGTCGTAGTGGGAGACCTCCTCGAGCAGGTGCTCGCGCGCGGTGGCGGCCGCCTGGGCGAGCCGTTCGGGTATCTCCACGACCTCCTGTTCGGTGCCGAGCTCGTCCTTGTAGACGATCGCCTTCATCGCTACGAGATCGACGACCCCCTCGAAGTCGCCCTCGGCTCCGATCGGCAGCTGGATCGGCACCGGATGGGCGGCGAGCCGGTCGATCATCGTTTGCACGCCTTTCTCGAAGTCGGCGCCGATGCGGTCCATCTTGTTGATGTAGGCGATGCGCGGCACGTGGTACTTGTCGGCCTGGCGCCACACCGTCTCCGACTGCGGCTCAACGCCGGCCACCGAGTCGAACAGGGCGATGGCGCCGTCGAGCACGCGCAGCGATCGCTCGACCTCGACCGTGAAGTCGACGTGGCCGGGGGTGTCGATGATGTTGATGCGGTGCCCGTCCCACTCGGCCGTGGTGGCCGCCGAGGTGATCGTGATGCCGCGCTCCTGCTCCTGTTCCATCCAGTCCATCGTGGCGGCGCCCTCGTGCACCTCGCCCATCTTGTAGGTGCGCCCGGTGTAGTAGAGGATGCGCTCGGTCGTCGTCGTCTTGCCCGCGTCGATGTGGGCCATGATCCCGATGTTGCGCGTCTTCTGAAGGGGGAACTTGCGGGGCATTGCTTGAGTGGTGTGGAAGTGGGTTGGCGCGGGGGTCGGAGGAAGCGGGTTGATACGGGAGTGCGGTTTTGGGTGAACCCGAAGAACTGCAACCCAGCGGCGGCTCAGGGCAAAAAAATGGGCCCCTCGGGCCCACGCGCTGCCGGTGCTCGGGCGGGTTGCTTCGTTATCTGGTCAAGGTTTCCATGCTGGCTTGTCGCTCGGCCGGGACGTGCGCGGAAGGCCACGTCCATCTCGCCCGCAGAGGGCGACTATAGCAGAGGAAATTGGGCCATCGACCGCGTTATGCGCCGAGCGGCTCGACCGTCGTCTCGGGCCCCGGGCCAACCCGCGCGGTCCTTGCCCCGGGGGCTTCGGCGCGCAGGAGCACCACACATGGGATGAGCGTGAGCGCGGCGATTCCCAAAGACCACCAGTAGGCGGCGTCGAATGCGCTCGCGTGCGCGGCCGGCGTGCTCGCGTGGAGCGCCGCCCGCTGGAGCACGACGGCGAGCACCGCGGTTCCGATGGCGCCGCCGAGACGCTGCAGCACGTTCATCTGCGGCGTGGCGTCGGAGAGCTGGTCGGTGCGCAGGGCGGTGAACGCGGCAGTCATCGTGGGCATGAACGACAGTCCTATGCCGAGCCCGCGCACAGCCAGCACGAGCGAGATCGCGACGATCGACGTGCCGACTCCGACGAACGCGAGCGGGATCGTGCTCGCGCAGAGGATCAGCACCCCCACGATCGCCACGCGACCGCCGCCGAAGCGCTCGGTGAGACGCCCGTTGAACGGCGTCATCGCGAGCATCCCGAGGCCCTGGGGACCCACGAGCAGGCCGGTGACGATCACGCTCTCCCCGCGCACCTGCTGGTAGTAGAGCGGCACCAGGATCATCGCCCCGAACAGCGCCGCGCCCAGACCAAACGTGGTGAGCGACGCGGCCCCGAACACGCGGTTCGCATACAGCCGGATGTCGAGCAAGGGTCGCTCGGTTCGCAGAGCGTGCCATATGAACACGGCGGTCAATGCGATGCCGGCGAAAATCGGCCACACGACCTCGGGCGCGGTGAAGCTGCCGCGGGTGCCTATCTCCGAGAGGCCGTACACGAACAGCGGCATGCTCGTGGCCAGCAGCGCCAGCCCCACGGTGTCAAGACGGCCGGGGCGACCGAGATCGGAGTGCGGAAGCATCCTGGCGGCGAGCGCCACGGCGAGCACGCCGATGGGGACGTTTACGAAGAAGATCCACGACCAGTGCAGGCCCTGGAGGATCACGCCGCCGAGCACCGGGCCGAGGATCGGCGCGAGCATCGCGGGCATCGCCACGACGCCCATCACCCGTCCCATCCGCTTGGGGCCGGCGACCTCGGCCATGATCATCTGACCGACCGGCATAATCATGCCGCCGCCCGCTCCCTGCAGTACGCGGAACACGATCAGGGATGTGCTGCTGGTGGCCAGCCCACAGAGGCCGGATCCGAGCGTGAACAGCACGATCGAGGTCAGATACACCCGCTTGGCGCCGAAGCGCCGCGCCGCCCAGCCGGTGAGCGGGATGACCGCCGCGAGCGAGAGCAGATAGCCGGTTACCACCCACTGGATCTGCGAGATGGGGCTGTGAAGGTCGCGCCCGAGCGTGTCGAGCGCGACGTTGACGATGGTGGTGTCGAGGATCGACATCATCATCCCGAGGATCACAACCCCCGCGACGATCCACACGTGGCGCTCTATGCGGTCGGTGGCGGCGGGGGAGTTGGGCACGCGGCCCACCGTAGCGGACGACCCCCGTACTCCTTAAGGGCTCTACCAGCGGTAGTGGGCGAAGGCCTTGTTAGCCTGAGCCATGCGGTAGATGTCGTCCTTGCGCTTGTAGGCCCCGCCCTGCTGGGACTGGGCGTCCAGCAGCTCGTTGGCGAGGCGCTGGGACATCGTCTTCTCGCGCCGCGAGCGGGCGAACTCGACGAGCCAGCGCACCGCGAGCGTGCGGGCGCGGCGCGCGGGCACCTCGACGGGCCTTGATAGGTGGCGCCTCCGACGCGGCGCGAACGGACCTCGAGCGCCGGCGTTAGAGCCTTGATGGAGCTCTCCAACTGCTCGATCGGATCCTTCTCGGAGCGCTCGGCGAGCAGGGCCAGCGCGTCATAGACGATGCGCTCGGCGGTCGACTTCTTGCCGTCGAGCATCACCTTGTTGATGATCTGCTGGACCAGCTTGGAGCGGTGCAGAGGGTCCGCTTCAAGCGGACGCACATGGGCGGCTGCGCGGCGTGGCATCGTTTGCTGGCTGCTACTTCTTCTTCACGCCGTACTGTGAGCGGGCCTTCTTGCGGTCGCTCACGCCGGCGGCGTCGAGCGTGCCGCGCACGACCTTGTAGCGCACACCGGGAAGATCCTTGACGCGCCCGCCGCACACGAGCACCACAGAGTGCTCTTGCA
>CAWCFD010000006.1:0-539699 GCA_963794845.1 uncultured Solirubrobacterales bacterium | reverse complement strand
GTCCGCCGTGTGCGGCAACGGGCGAGCCGCCAAGGACCAGGTCGCGCGGATGGTGCAGGCGCTGCTCGCGCTGCCCGCCGCGCCGGCGAGCGACCACGCCTCCGACGCGCTCGCGGTGGCGATCTGTCATCTCAACGGCGCGCCGCTCAACGAGTCGGTGACCCGAGCCATGCAAGCCGCCGGGACGGTGCTCGCTCGATGATCTCGCTACTGCGCGGCGAGGTCGCCATCCGGCGCGCCGATCACGTGGTGGTGCTGTGCGCCGGCGTGGGCTACCGCGCCGCGGTGTCGGCCGAGACGCTGCGCCACGTGCCGGCGGTGGGGGGGCGAGACGACCCTGCACACGCACCTGGTGGTGCGCGACGACGCGCTGCTGCTGCACGGCTTTCACTCAGAGCAGGAGCGCAACCTGTTCCTGATGCTCCTCTCGGTCCAGGCGGTCGGTCCGAAGGTCGCGGTGGCGGTGCTCTCAAGCGGCCCCCCGCGCGAGCTGCTCGCGGCGATCGCGGGCGCGGACGCCGCGCGCTTCCAGGCGGTGCCGGGGATCGGCAAGCGCACCGCCGAGCGCATCATCGTCGAGTTGCGCGAGAAGGTCGGGGATGGACACCCATCCTCGAGAGCGTGGGCACGGCGGGGCGCAGCCGCGGCGAAGGGCCGCGCGCACTCGCGCACGAGGGCCGCCGGCGCTCGGCTACAACGCGCTGGAAGCCGAGGAGCTGCTGCGGGGGCTCGACGGCGAGAGCCCCGAGGAGTTGATCGCGGGTGCCCTGCGCACCACGCGTGCGGCATGAGGCGCCCAGAACGTGTCTGGAAACCCACTGATCCCTCCTCAAGACGGCCGTGGACGCGATCTGACGGGTTTTCGGATAGACGCTCAGCCGTGACCCAATGACCCAGGCCGAGCGCATACAGACCCCCTATCTCACCCCCGAGGACGAGCTCGACCGCTCGCTGCGACCGCGCGCGCTCGATGAGTTCATCGGCCAGCCGACGCTGCGCGAGCAGCTCGCCGTCGCGATCGAGGCGGCGAGCGCGCGCAACGAGGCGCTCGACCACCTGCTGCTCGCCGGACCGCCCGGGCTTGGCAAGACCTCGCTGGCGCAGATCGTGGCCGCGGAGCTCGAAGTGCCGTTCGTGCAGACCGCCGGACCGGCGCTCGAGCGCAAGGGCGACATCGCGGCGTTTCTGACTGCGCTGGAGCCGCGAAGCGTGTTCTTCGTGGATGAGATCCACCGCCTGCCGCGCACCCTGGAGGAGACGTTCTACCCGGCGATGGAGGACCGTCGCCTGCCGATCACCGTCGGCCAGGGCGCGGGCGCGCGCGTGGTGACTCTCCAGCTTCCCCCGTTCACGCTCGTGGGAGCCACCACGCGCACGGGCCTGCTCACCACGCCGCTGCGCGACCGCTTGGGATTCAGGCGCGGCTGGAGCACTACGGGTCGAGGACCTCGCCCAGATCGTGAGGCGCTCGGCGGAGCTCCTGCAGATCGCCGTCGACGATGGGGCGCGCTCGCGATCGCGGCCCGCAGCCGCGGCACCCCGCGGGTGGCCAACCGCCTGCTCAAGCGCGTGCGCGACTTCGCCGAGGTTCGCCACGTCGGGGTCGTCGGCGCCGGCGCGGCGCACGCCGCGCTCGATCTGCTGGAGGTCGACGAGCGCGGTCTCGACCGGCTCGACCGTGAGATCCTCAGGGCGATCTGCGACAAGTTCGACGGCGGTCCCGTCGGGCTCTCCACGCTCGCGGTGGCGGTGGGAGAGGAACAGGACACGATCGAGGACGTGTACGACCCTACCTGCTCCAGCAGGGTTTCATCGAGCGCACGCCGCGCGGGGCAGGACCGCCACGCTGCCGCCTTCGAGCACCTCGGCATCGATCCGCCCGCGCCCGAGGCGGGCACGAGCGCGCTCTTCGTGCAAGACGCGCCGGCTCGGCGACGGACGGGCGGACGGGATCAGGCCGCATCGCGCTCACGACGGTTACACGCCGTCCCGCCGGCTCCCCTACTCTGTGGAGTCCGATGGCTCATCCGTTCATCTGCCCCAACTGCGGACATCGCACGCGCGAGATCGACCGCAACATCGGCTTCACGCGCCAGCCGAAGGGCTGCGCGAAGTGCGGCTTCGCCTTCCTGTTCGAGCTGCTCGACGACTACTACCCGGCGCCGGACGCCGCGTTCTTCGTGTGCGACGGCGAGGGCCGCGTGATCGGCTGTGGCAAGAACTCGTTCGCGTTCACGGGCGTGGAGGAGGAGGAGCGTGATCGGACAGCGCGTCGAGCAGGTGCTCGGCTTGAAGTTCGCAAACGGCGACGACCCCGTGGAAACGGTGCTCGAGTGGGGTGTGCGCGCGCTCGACGTGCCCGTGCGGGTGAGCGGCGAGCGCGACGTGGAAGCGCAGGCCAAGGCGGACATGTTCCCCGCATACGACGACGACGGCGGGCTCTGCTCGTGCTCACCCCCGACAAGTAGGCTCCTGTGGTGACGCGTCCCGCGGATCCCCGCTCGCCTGGATCGGCCGCAAGCCGGCGCCCGCCCCACGGGAAGGGCCGCTAGGCCATGGCCGACCGTCGCCGAAACACACTCGTGCTTCTGATTGTGCTGGGTCTGGTGCTGGCGTCGCTCGCGGTCATCGCGAGCAAGCCGACGCGCCTCGGCCTGGACCTGAAGGGCGGCGTGCAGCTCATCTACCAGGGTCGCGCCACCGCGCAGGCGAAGGTGGACACCGAATCGCTGAACCGCGCGATCGACATCATGCGCAAGCGCGTCGACCAGCTCGGCGTGGCCCAGCCCGAAATCAAGCGCAGCGGCGGAGAAGAAGTCACCGTGAGCCTGCCGAACGTCACCAATGCCCGGCGCGCTCAGGAGCAGGTCGGCAAGACCGCGCAGCTGCACTTCTACGACTGGGAGCCGAACGTGATCGGCCCGAGCGGTGAACCGGCGCCGACCGAAGCAAAGGTGACGGGCGGGCCGAACCCCGCCTCGGCGGAAGCCGGACTGCCCGAGTACGAAGCGGTGCTGCGCGCGCTCAAGCGCCCGGCGATCATCCGCAAGAACGACACGACCTACGCGGCGGGCTGCACGCCCAAGCAGGCGAACGGCTGCATCTACGGCCAGTGGTACCTGCTGGACGTCACCCACAAGAAGGTGCTGCGCGGCCCCGAGGACACCGAACAGAACCTCTTCGGCGAAGGCAGGAAGCCGCCCGCCGCCGTCAAGACGCGCGCCGTGCGCGTGAACCCCGGCACGGTGCTCGCGCAGGCGCAGCCGATCACGGGCAAGGAAGGGAAGGTCACCCAGCAGTCGCCCGAAAGCTGGTACGTGCTCAACGACAACCCGGTGCTCAGCGGCGAAGACATCAAGAACCCGCGTCAGGGCTTCGACAACGGCGGCTCCGGCCAGCCGAACGTGACGTTCGAATTCAGCTCCAGCGGAGGCAAGACCTTCCAACGTGTCACCAGGGAAATCGCCGAACGCGGCCAGCAGCGCCAGCTGCCCGGCATCTCCAAGAACGGCGCCGTACAGCACTTCGCGGTGGTGCTCGACAACCAGGTGATCACCGCGCCGTTCATCGACTACACCGCCAACCCGGAAGGGATCGACCCGACGAGCGGCTCGCAGATCTCGGGGGGCTTCACGCTCACCTCGGCGCAGAACCTCGCCGACGAGCTCCAGTCCGGCGCGCTGCCGATCAAGCTCGAACTGATCTCCCAGTCGCAGGTTTCCGCCACGCTCGGCAAGACCGCGCTCAACCAGGGGCTCGTCGCGGGACTCGTCGGCTTCGCGGTCGTGTGCCTGTTCCTGCTCGCCTTCTACCGCGTGCTCGGGGCGATCGCGGTCGGCGGCCTGCTGATCTACGGCATGTACTTCTTCGCGCTCATCAAGCTCATCCCGATCACGCTCACGCTGCCGGGCATCGCGGGCCTGATTCTCACGATCGGCATCGCCGCGGACGCGAACATCGTGATCTTCGAGCGCGTCAAGGAGGAGATCCGCGGCGGGCGCTCGATCGCGGCGGGCATCGCCACCGGCTACAAGCGCGGCTTCGCCGCGATCGTGGACGCCAACGTGGTGACCTTCATGACCGCGTTCATCCTGTTCGCGCTCGCCACCTCCGAAGTGCAGGGCTTCGCGTTCACGCTCGGGATCGGCACGCTGCTGACGCTGTTCACCGCGGTGCTCGCCACGCAGGCGGCGCTCGGCGCGATGGGACGCTCGCGCGCGGTGTCACACCCGGCGCTGCTCGGCGCGGGGCGCAAGGGTCGCAAATGGACGTTCGACTTCATGGGCTCCTCGCGTTGGTTCTTCTCGATGTCGGGCTGCATCCTGATGATCGGCGCGCTCGCGATCGGCGGCAGGGGCATCAACTTCGGCATCGACTTCAAATCCGGCACGCGCATCCAAACGGCGTTCGTCAAGCCCGTCACCGAGAGCCAGATCCAGTCGGTGATGTCGGCGAGCGGCTACCCCAACGCCGAGATCCAGAAGTTCACGAGCGTGGGGGTCGGCGGGCAGGGCTACCAGATCTCCCTGAAGAAGCTGCAACCCGAACAGGTGCAGCGGGTGAAGGCGGCGCTCGACACGAAGTTCGGGTCGGGTCCGCTCTCGCCGGGCACGAAGAACTTCTCCAACACCTCGATCGGGCCGACCTTCGGGCAGACGGTGGCGAAAAGCGCGATCATCGCGATCATCGCCTCGCTGCTGGTGATCTCGATCTACATAGCGCTGCGATTCGAGTGGAAGTACGCCGTTCCCGTGCTGATCGCCCTGATGCACGACCTGCTGATCACCAGCGGCGTGTATGCGCTCACCGGGCGTGAAGTGACGACCGCGACGGTGGCGGCGCTGCTGACCATCCTCGGCTATTCGATGTACGACACGATCATCGTGTTCGACCGCGTGCGCGAGAACGTGCCGCGCATGCCGCGCGCCGCGTTCTCGCAGATCGTCAACCGCTCGATGTCCGAGGTGCTGACCCGCTCGCTGGCGACGAGCTTCTGCACGCTGCTGCCGGTGACCTCGATCCTGCTGTTCGGTGGGGCCACGTTGAAGGACTTCGCGTTCGCGATGCTCGTCGGCATCGCCTCGGGCGCGTACTCCTCCATCTTCATCGCCTCGCCCGTGTTGACGCACTGGAAGGAGCGCGAGGGCGTCTACCGCAACCGTCGCGCCCGCATCGTGCGCGACGTCGGCTATGTGCCGGCGTACGCGACGGCCCTCGGGGAGGCCCCGATCGACGTCGAGCCGCAGGCGGCCTCCAGGCGCGGCCGTCGCGCCGCCGCGCTGATCGACGAGGAGGCGGGAGAGCAGCTCTCCAAGGAGGAGTTCGACGAGCTCGTGCGCGAGATCGGCCCGGAGCTCGCCGAGCAGTCGGGACGCGCCCCCGCCGGGGTCGGCCCGCGGCGCGGACGGCGCGCCGGCGCGACAGACGCAAAGCGGCGCGAGGAGACGGCAGGCGTCGAGGACGACGGGCCGGCGCGCGATCCCGCCGCCGACCTCACGCCGGAGGACCTGGTGCTCAAGGACCAGCCTTCGCGGCGCGCAAAGCCGCGCAGGCCGCGAAACCGCAGGCACGGGAGGGCACGTTAAATGGCCCCCTCGGCAACCGCGCCGGCTTTCCGCGGGATGACCCGTCGCGCTCACGGAGGGGGCCGCTGATGGGCATGCTCGCGTGGGTCATGATGGGCCTGTCGATCTGGCACTTCACGATCTTCCTGCCCGACCGCTTCTGGGGCGGGATCGTCGGCGCGTTCGTGGGCTCGCTCACGGGCGCCGTGCTCGTGGGGCTCTTGATCTACGGGGTAAAGACCTCCTCGCTGCAGGTTCCCGGCCTCAAAGCGACCGACATCGCGGTGGTCCTGTATGCCGTGCCCGGCGCGCTGCTCGGGATAGCGGCGGTCTACTTCGAGGGCATCCGCCGCGGCAGCGCGCCCGCCGCGGGACGCGGCGCCTGACGGGGGCTCTCGCGCTTCCGTCCAGCTCGCGCCGTAGTGTGGCCGGGCGATGGTGCGTTTCGAGATCTCCGACTGCAGCCGCGAGGAGGTGGCGCGGCTGTGCGGCCACTTGGGCGTGAGCGACGCCGTCGGGCAGGTGCTCGTGCGGCGCGGCTACGGCGACCCCGTGCGCGCGCGAGCGTTCCTGGAGGGCGACGAGCGGCACGAGCTGGAGGCGTTCGAGGGCCTGCTCGACGCGGCGGCGCTGATCCTCGCGCGCGCGCGCGCCGGACGTCAGATCACCATCCACGGCGACTACGACGTCGACGGGGTGTGCTCCACGGCCGTGCTCGTTCGCGCCCTGCGCAAGCTCGGCGCCCGCGTGGACTGGTACCTGCCGGACCGCGCCGGCGACGGCTACGGGTTGAGCGCCGCCACCGTGCGGCGGCTTGCCCGGCGCGGCACCGAGCTCCTGATCACCGTCGACTGCGGGATCACCGCCGTCGAGGAGGTCGCGCTGGCGCGCTCGCTGGGGGTGGAGGCGATCGTGAGCGACCACCATCTCCCACGTGCCGACGGCGCCCTCCCGGACGCCCCGATCGTGCATCCCGCCCTGTGCGGCTATCCATGCGTGGAGCTGTGCGCGGCGGGCGTGGCCCACAAGCTCGCCCAGGCAACGCTCGAGGTGGCAGGTCGCGACCCGCGCGAGCTCGACGAGGACCTCGACCTCGTGGCGCTCGCGACGATCGCCGACGTGGTGGCGCTGCTCGGCGAGAACCGTTCGCTCGTGCGCCGCGGCATGCGCGCGCTCGCGCGCACCTCCAAGCCGGGGCTGCGCGCGCTCATGTCGGTCGCCCGCGTGGAGCCGGGCAAGTTGAACGAGCGCGCCGTGGGATTCGCGCTGGCGCCGCGCATCAACGCCGCCGGACGCCTGTACAGGGCCGACGCGGCGCTCGAGCTGATCCTCACCGAGGACCTCGCGCGCGCCGCCCAGATCGCCGACGAGCTCGATCGCGCCAACTCCGAGCGCAGGCACACCGAGCAGTCGATTCGCCATCGGGCGGAAGCGCAGATCGCGCGCTTGGGCGATCCACGGGAGCGCTCGGCGTACGTGCTCGCGGAAGAGGGGTGGCATACCGGCGTGATCGGGATCGTCGCCTCGCGCCTCGCGGAGCGCCATCGCAGACCGGTCGTGCTGGTGGCGCTCGACGGCGAGGCGGGCCGCGGCTCGGGGCGCAGCATCGAGGGATACGACCTGCTCGCCGGGCTGACGGCCTGCTCGCAGCGGCTTGTGCGATACGGCGGCCACAGCGCCGCCGCCGGTGTGGAGCTGGCGCGCGGAGACCTGCCCGCGTTCGCGGAAGCGCTCGATGCGCACGCCCGCGAGACGCTTTCGCCCGAGCAGCTCGTCCCGCGCGAGCGCGTGGACGCGATCGTGGGCGGCGCCCAGCTCGGCATGGAGCTCGCCGAAGAGCTCGCCGCGCTAGGCCCCTTCGGGAGGGGCAACCCGGCCGTCTCGCTGATGGTGAGGGACGCCGTGCTGCGCGACGTGCGCCCGATGGGGGAGGGCAAACACGCGCGCTTCACGGTGCAGTCCGACGGGGTGCACGCGCGCGCCGTGGCGTTCGGCAACGACGGGAAGCTCGGCGTGCCCGACGGCGAGCCCGTCGACGCGACGTTCGCGCTCGAGGTGAACGAGTGGAGGGGGGTGAGCGAGCCGCGGCTGGTGCTCCGCCACGCCCAACCGGCCTCCGAGGGGGCTACGCTTAAGCCATGCCTCACAACGGGCCAAGCTCAGTCCACGCTGTTCGATCTGCCGACGCCTCTCGCCGCGTCGCCCGCAACGAGCTGAGCGAGCTCGAGCGACGGCTGCTCGACGACCTCTTCGCGATCGTCTCCGAGCACGCCGCCGACGCGGTGGTGGAGATCGACCGCGAGCGCGTGGAAGATGCGTTCGTGTTCGCCTGCGAGCACCACGCCGCGCAACGGCGCCGCTCCGGCGAGGACTTCATCACCCATCCCGTCGGCGTGGCGCGCATCTGCGCGGGCATGCGCCTTGACACCGAGACGTTGTGCGCCGCGCTGCTGCACGACACGATCGAGGACACCTCCGCCTCTGTCGAGGAGGTGCGCGAGCGCTTCGGCGAGGAGATCGCCGTGATCGTCGACGGCGTGACGAAGCTCACCGGCATCACCTTCCAGTCGCGCGACGAGGCGCAGGCCGAGAACTACCGCAAGATGATGGTGGCGATGGCCACCGACCCGCGGGTCATCCTGATCAAGCTCGCCGACCGGCTGCACAACATGCGCACGATCGACGCGATGCCCAAGCAGAAGCAGCTTGAGAAGTCGCGCGAGACGCTCGACATATACGCCCCGATCGCCCATCGGCTGGGCATCCACGCGATCAAGTGGGAGCTCGAGGATCTCGCGTTCGCGACGCTCCACCCGCGCAAGTACCGCGAGATCAAGGAGCTGGTGGCCCAGCAGCGCGAGGACCGCGAGCGCTACGTGACCGAGGCCGGCGCCTATCTGGCGAGCGAGCTTCAGACGCTCGGGATATCCGCGCAGATAGCGGGGCGCGCCAAGCACTTCTACTCGATCTACTCGAAGATGACCAAGAAGGGGCGCGAGTTCAACGAGATCTACGACCTCACGGCGATGCGCGTGATCGTCGAGTCCGAGAAGGACTGCTACGGGGCGATCGGCGTGATCCATTCGCTGTGGAAGCCGCTGCCCGGGCGCTTCAAGGACTTCATCGCGATGCCCAAGTTCAACATGTACCAGTCGCTGCACACAACCGTGATCGGACCCGAGGGACGGCCGCTGGAGATTCAGATACGTACGCAGGAGATGCACGAGATGGCCGAGTTCGGCGTGGCGGCGCACTGGATGTACAAGCGACGCCCCTCCTCCACGAACGGTTCGGTGGGGCCGGCGGGCGAGGAGAAGATCAAGTGGCTGCGCTCGATGCTCGACTGGCAGAAGGACACATCAGACCCGCAGGAGTTCATGGAGAGCCTGCGCAGCGACCTGGTCGAGGACGAGGTGTACGTGTTCACCCCCAGGGGCGAGGTCAAGTCGCTCGCGGCGGGCGCCACGCCGCTCGACTTCGCCTACGAGGTGCACACCGAGATCGGCCACCGCTGCGTGGGGGCGCGCGTGAACGGCAAGATCGTGCCGCTGCACTACGAGCTGCGCTCGGGGGACATCGTCGAGATCCTCACCGCCAAGCGCGAGCGCGGGCCGTCGCGGGACTGGCTGGCGATGGTGAAGACGACCAGAGCGCGCAACAAGATCAAGCAGTGGTTCAAGGCCGAGTCGCGCGAGGGCACCGAGCACACCGGACGCGAGCTCCTGCAGGAGCACCTCAAAAAGCAGGGCCTGCCCGCGCAGAAGATCACGGGCTCGGCGCTGCTCGCGGACGTGATCCGCGAGATGGGCTATCGCAAAGCGGACGACTTCTACATCGCGCTCGGCGCCGCCAAGATCTCGCCGAAGGTGGTGGTCAACAAAGTCCTTCAGCGCCTCAAGCAGGGAGAGGCCGCCGACGGCGACTCGAGCGCCACCGACCTCTTGAAGGTGGGCCGCCCGCGCCAGCGGCCGACGAGCTCCTCGGGCCAGTACGGGATCAGGGTGGAGGGCGTGGACGACGTGATGCTGCGCCTGGCCAAGTGCTGCCGCCCCGTGCCGGGCGACCCGATTCTCGGCTACATCTCGCTCGGGCGTGGAATCACGATCCACCGCAAGGACTGCCCGAACGCGCGGCTGTTGCAGCGCAACCCCGAACGCTTCACGAGCGTGAGCTGGGAGGGCGACCAGGAGACATCGTTCGTGGTGGAAATCCACATCGACGCGTGGGACCGCCACCGCCTGCTCGAGGACCTCTCGCGCGCGTTCTCGGAGTCCGGCGCCAACATCCTCGAAGCGCGTTGCCTGTCGAGTCCCCCGATGGTGAAGAACCGCTTCGTCGTGGAGCTCGCCGACACCCAGAGCCTGAAGGGCGCGATCTCGCGCCTGCGCAACACCGAGTCGGTGTTCGACGCCTACCGCGTGACTCCCGGCGGCGCCGGTTAGGCGACAGCCGCCGGCCACGCCCGCGCGCCCACGCGCGCGCGTGGGGCAGCCCGTTCAGTGAGACTCCCTCCCGCCGGCGACGCGCTCAGGAGACGACGCTCAGCTCGCGCGGGAGCACCGAGTAGCGCGCCTCCATGACGTCGCCCAGGTAGTCGCCGTCGACCTGCAGCGGCAGCGGCTCGCCGTCGCTCGAGCTGACGGTCAGCTCGCGGGTCTCTCCCAGCGCGATGACCTGTCGATGGCGCACCACCCGCGCGCGCTTGGAGAAGGCGCGGAAGGCGATCGAGGGCATGTCGAGCGGACGCGCGTGGCACAGCACGCACGCCTTCAGCGTGCCCGAGTCGAGCTCGGGACCGTCGGCCACTTCGATCGGGCGATCCTTGAAGTAGGTGAACGGCGAGCCGTTCTGGACGATTGCGGTAACCCCGGCGTACTGCTCCCCGTCCATCTCGACGGTGAGGTGCGGCGGTTTGACGATGTAGCGCCGCGTGAACGTGCTCACGGCCGCCCACGTGAAGTAGTAGGCCCCGAAGCGCGCCTTCAGGTGTGGGTTGGAGTCCACTCGCCGCACCACGGATGCGTCCAGGCCGAGCCCCGAGGCGAACGTGAAGCAGCGCCCGTTCACCACGCCGAGATCGACCTTCCGCGGGCGCCAGTCGTCGGCCATGCTCAGCAGGTGCTCGGTCGCGTCCACCAGCTCCCCCGGGATGCCGAGGATCTTGCCGTACACGTTCGCCGAGCCGCCCGGCAGGCAGGTGAGCGGGGTGGAGGAGCCGCGCAGGCCGTTGGCGGCTTCGTTGACGGTGCCGTCGCCGCCGAACGCCACCACCACGTCGTAGCCCTCGTGGGCAGCCTCGCGGCACAGCTCGATCGCGTGGCCGCGTGCCTCGGTGTCCACGGCGTCGACCTCGTAGCGGCCCTGGAGGGCGTAGACGACCAGATGGCGCAGCCTGTCTGAGACGGTGGTGGCGTACGGGTTGACGATGATCAGCATCCGCTTCTTCGCGGCCGGGCCGAGCGGCTCGAAGACCTCGGGGGCCTCGGCCGAGGCGCGGCCGTCTGAACGTACACCGGTGCTCACAGCAACCCCGTACACCACCGGCCGCGAAGCGTTACCGGCGAGGCCGTGCGGCGCCGCGATCGACGCCCTGCGAGCGCCCGCGCAGGCCGATGAGGCGGTGGTCTTGCGTTCCGTCGGCGAGCGTCCTATACTTCCGCCGACATAGCTGAACACATCCAGAGGGGTGGAGGGACTGGCCCGACGAAGCCCCGGCAACCGCCGCGTAACAGCGGAAAGGTGCCAATTCCTGAGAGATGTGTGGCGGGCTTGCAGCTCTTCGCCACACGGTTTGCCGGCGAAGCGCGATAGACGGAAGGAGCCCCGAGTGGCTGTCACACACCTTAGATGCAGAGAGTGCTCGAGCGAGTATCCGCTGGAGGCCCTGTACGTCTGCGATCGCTGCTTCGGGCCGCTGGAGGTCGCATACGACCACAGCCGCCTCGGCGACGACGTCGACGGGCTGCGCAGGCGCATCCAGGCGGGCCCGCAGAACATCTGGCGCTACGCCGACTTCCTGCCGGTGGTGGACGGGCCTCCGGGGCCGTCCGGCCGTCTGGCGTCGCGCACCGGCCTGCCCGCCGGCTGCACCCCGCTGATCAGGGCCGACCGGCTGGCCAGGCGCCTTGGGCTGCGCGAGGTGTGGGTGAAGAACGACGCGGCCAACCCCACCCACTCGTTCAAGGACCGGGTGGTGTCGGTGGCGGCCACGCGCGCACGCGAGCTCGGCTTCGAGACGATCGCGTGCGCCTCGACGGGCAACCTCGCCAACTCGGTGGCCGCGCACGGCGCCGCGCTGGGCCTGGACTCCTACGTGTTCATCCCGGCAGACCTGGAGGAGCAGAAGGTGCTCGCCACAGGCGTTTACGGGACGAAACTGGTGGCGGTGAGGGGCAACTACGACGACGTGAACCGGCTCTGCACCGAACTGTCGGCCGAGCGCGATTGGGCTTTCGTGAACGTCAACCTGCGCCCCTACTACGCGGAGGGATCGAAGACGCTCGCGTATGAGATCGCCGAGCAGCTCGGCTTCGAGCTGCCCGACCGTTGCGTCGTGCCGATCGCCTCGGGATCGCTGTTCACGAAGGTGGCGAAGGGCTTTGCCGAGTGGCGCGAGCTCGGGCTCGTGGACGGAGGTCTGCCGCGCATGAACGGCGCGCAGGCCGACGGCTGCTCGCCGGTGGCGAGCGCTTTCGCCGCCGGACAGGAGGTGTGCAAGCCGGTGAAGCCCGACACGATCGCCAAGTCGCTCGCGATCGGCAACCCCGCGGACGGCCCCTACGCGCTCGAGGAGGCGCGTCGCAGCGGCGGGTCGGTGGACGCGGTCAGCGACGAGGAGATCCGCGAGGGCATCGCGCTGCTGGCGCAAACCACCGGCATCTTCACCGAGACCGCGGGCGGAGTCACGACAGCCGTGCTTGCCAAGCTCGCCGCGCGCGGGGACATCGACCCGGACGAGCGCGTGGTGCTCGTGATCACGGGCGACGGACTGAAGACGCTCGACGCCGTGCGCGACACGTTCCACACCTACGAGATAGATCCAAGCGTCGAGCAGTTCGAGACGCTCGTCGAGCAGGCTCCCGCCAACACGGGCGCATCCGCGCTCGCGGGCGCGAGGAGCTGAGTGGGGATGGCTGTGACGGTGAAGATCCCAACGCAGCTGCGTGCCGCCGCGGGCGGGGAGAGCGAGGCGGTGCTCGAAGGCGCGACGGTGCGCGAGGTGCTCGACAGCCTCTATGAGCGCTTCGACGGGCTCGGCGAGCGCATAGCCGACGAGAGCGGCTCGCTGAGACGCTTCGTGAACGTGTATCTGAGCGGCGAGGACATCCGCTTCCTCGACGGCCTTGACACCCCGGTGGCCGACGGCGCGGAGCTCACGATCCTCCCCGCGGTGGCCGGAGGCCTGTAGGTCGCACACCCTGAGCGGCCGGCGGAGATCGGCTCCGCCGGCCTCGACTCAGTGATGGTCGGCGGTCTCGGCGGCGCGCTCCACGCGTCTGCGCAGGTCCTCGCCCCTCCCGGCGGCGACCGCGCGCGCGGCGCGCTCGTCGCTGAGCTCGACGCCGTGGTCGTGGGCGAAGTCGAGCAGGTTCTGGCGCTCCTCGCTCTCGCCCGCCGCGCGCAGGAACAGCCAGCAGAACAGCCCGAGCGTGAGCAGGCTCTCCTCGACCATCATGATCCCGCCCGCCAGGTTCTGGTCGGCGAGCGGGCTGATGTGATGGGCGGCGTCGCCGCGCAGGTAGAACGGGTAGAAGGCGGTGCCCGACCAGAGGAATATGTTGCCGAGCACGGTGCCGACGAGGCGCACGGCGACGATATAGCCGAGCTTCGCCAGGTTGCCGAACCAGCGCGGCTTCGGCAGCGGCCCGAACAGGCACATCCACATGTTGATGCCGAGCGCGATGAACATCGTGTGCTCGAGCGCATGCACCGCCTGGTGGCGCAGAGCCGCCTGGTAGAAGACCGGCAGGTGCCACACGTACAGGTCGACCGCCCACAGGGGAAAGGCGATCAGCGGGTGGGTGAGCACGCGCAGGCGGTCGAACAGGCGAATGCGCAGGATCGGCGCGAGCAGCGGGCCGGTGAGCCCCAGCACGATGAGCAGCGCGGCGACGTCGCCCATCAGCAGGTGCTCCACCATGTGCATGTAGAGCAACTCGTCGCTGAGCGTGCCGATGGGGGAGAGCAGCGCGACGAGGATCGTGGCGAGGCCCGCGTAGAAGCACGTCTGGCGCCAGCCGGGAATCTTGGTCGGGCTACCGGAGAGTCTGTGGGCGCGCCGGGCGTAGAGCAGCCCGAGGAGCGCGGTGGGCGCGATCTGGATGACGTCCTGGGAGGCCAGGGACGCCGCGAGCGGGGGCGCGATCACGCCATGGAGGCTAGTGCGAAGCGAGCACCGTGTGCGCGGCCCGGTACGCCGGCGGTGGCGTCGAGCCGCTCACGCCGACGGTCGAGACAAGCCCGGCGGCGCACATCGCGCAGATCGTCAACGCGCGTAGCCGGCGCGGAGTCAGCCAGCCCAGATGGCGGATCTGGAGCCAGGTGCGCAACCCGCTGGCCGCGGACGCTGCCGCCATCGCGCATCCGACGCACATGTTGTCAGCGTACCGCGCTCGCCGACACGAGTGCGCCGGTCGACTCGGGGCCTCGGCAGCAACGCGCCCGGCGTGATTCGAACACGCGACCTTCCGCTCCGGAAGCAGTGAGCCCGGAGCGCGGTGGCGCGGGAAGCCCAGCGCATCTTGATGCTAAGATGGCGATATGGCGAAGGTGCGAACTACGCTCACCGTTGACGAGGATGTCCTGCGGGCCGTGAAGATCGTGGCTGCGCGAGCCAGCAAGGGAGACAGCCAGGTGATCGAGGAAGCGTTGCGACGAGACCTCGGGCTTGAGCTGCTCGAGCGCCTGTGGTCGCGCAACCGGATGTCCGAAGAGGACGCCATGACCCTCGCGATCGAGGCACAGCGGGCGACGAGGGCCAAGAGCCGCTGACGATTGCGCGTCGTACTCGATCCCAATGTGCTCGTCTCAGCTCTGCTGTCGCCCGAAGGGGCTCCGGCGCGTGTGCTGCTGGCGTGGATCGACGGCGCCTTTGAGCTGGTCGTCTCTCCAAAGCTGATCGCTGAGCTCGAGCGGGTTCTCAAGTACCCGAAGCTCGCGACCCGCATCGGCCCGCATGATGCAACAGAGCTGCTCGACTGGCTTGCTCGCGCCGCGATATCCGCTGAGGATCCGCCGGAGAGCCCGATCGCCGTCAGCGACAAAAACGACGACTACCTCGTGGCGCTTGCCAGCACCGAGAACGCCCTCTTGGTGTCGGGCGACAAGGCCCTGCTCGAACTGGGAGAGCGCTTTCCCGTGCTGTCGCCCGTCCAGTTCCTCGCAACGCTGCATGACTGAGAAGTATCGGCCCCGGCTGACGGCTGACCAAAGATCCCGTGCGTGTCCACTGCTCCCAGCTGGAGTTCGTGCTCTGTGATCAGGAGTGGCGCTGTCACAGGCCGACTGGGACGCCATCCCGTGCGCGAAATGGCAGAAATTGGCAGATGAGTGCCGTTTCGCTGCCGAGTGGCCGAAGGAGAGAGTTGGCCGCGGACTCGTAAAACCGCTTGGTTGAGCCAGATTGAGAACGCGCCCGGCGTGATTCGAACACGCGACCTTCCGCTCCGGAGAATGAGGCCCGGGGAGGGCCGAGACGCCGTAAATCCCCATGGTTGCAGGCTTTTCGGGGTTTCGGCACCTCGGCGTGACCCCGGCGATTTGGGGCGATTACCGGGGGTTTGGGCAGCAGAATGGGACTGCTGCCCATTGGATTCGAGAGCGGAGTGCACAGCCTGAAGTCCCACTACACGGGATCCCCGGAGCGGCGCAGCTTGCCGGCCGGCGTCCTGTCTGCGCCCGGTGGCATCATGCGCCGCCGTGCCCAAGGATCGCCGCCGCCGTCGTTTCCCGGCTGCCGACGTGCAGATTGTGGTCGAGCGCTCAAGCGCCCACCCCGTGCGGTACGCGATCATGCTGCTCGCGCTCCGCGATGGCGCATGGCACACGGTGCGCACCTTCGACAACGCCCACGATGCCGAGGAGCACCACGAGCATTACTACGTCGGCTCCGAGAAGCAGCCTCCCGTCGTCACGCATGGGCCGGTCAACGAGGCGATGCACGCTGCCGAACTCAATCTGCTGCGCTGCTGGTCCGATATCGTTCACGAGTGGGAGAACACGCGATGAGCGCCATCACCGAGAAGACCGACAAGCTGTTCACGGACGCCACGCGGAGTGACGAAACGCTCGGCTACCCCGACGATGTCGCGTTCCTTGCGGGCGATCTGGAGTCGGCCGATGAGGTGCTGTGGCGCAACCTCACCGAAGGCATAGCGACTGTGCTTGTCGGCGAGGAGATCGAGCTGCTGTTGACGCCCATGCCCCGTGGGCCGCTTGACCGGCTGCGTGGGCGCGTGCCCGTCCACGTCGCCCAGCGCGTCCACGGCCACGCCACCCCGTATGCGACCGCGAGCCGGCTGGGGCGCCACCCGGTACGGCAGATGCGCCAGCTCGCACACGCGTAGGCCGCACACACGCGAGCGCTTTGCGTTCTCCCTGTGGCTGCTCAGCAGGGATGGTCGGAGCCTCACCGCCTGGGCGCACAGCGACCGTGCGCACCAGGACCCGACGACGATCGAAGCGGTGCCGATCCATCCCGACAGCAGCTGGGTCGCCGTGCGTGCGGTCTGCAAGGGAGTACGCGTCGAACTCGACCGAGACAGCGAAATATCGCGCTGGCGCTTCATCCGTGCGCTGCCGCTCATCCTCGACCAGCCCACACGGCTACCGATTGGCTGCCTGACGATCGCGTCGACTGCCTCCAGTGGTCGGAGTGTCCTTGTCGGGACGCCGCAGCACACCATATGGGCGCTGCAGAGGAGCGTGATCGACACGATCAAGGCGGAGCTCCAGTCGGTAGCCGTCCTACCCGATAGCGCTGTCCGTACCGACCGCTAACATCCAGATTGATGGCATACGAACACGACGAAATCAAACGGCCGATCGGCGAAGGGTTCAGCATCGCGTGGGACACCACCCGGGTTGACAAGGCCCTGGAAGCCAAGGTGCGCGCCTTCGTCCGCGAGCAGGCTGCTGAGTTCCGCAAGATCGTCAACGGGACCGACGACGCGGATCACGCCGCAAACGGTGCCGGCAATGGGCGGAAGTCGCCCACAGCCAGACCGCGCAGCCGGCGTTCGCGCGCAGCTGCGTAGCGTCGTCACGAATCACGCGCAGCCGTTTGGCCATCGATTGAATCACGATGAGCGTCGAGCGGATCTTCTACTGCGACTGGCGAGAGTGCGATGGGCACACGCGAACGGCCAGCACCGTCCCGGGAATGTCGTTCTTGACGATCGCGGGGGATGCTGGCCACGCGCTGCACTTCTGTAGCTGGGACTGCGTTCTCAAGCACGCAGCGGAGACCCCGCCGGTAGAAGTCGTCGCAGTCAGCGACGAGTAGCTATTCGGTCACCTCGACGATCGGCGCGCTCGACGCGTTGGCCTTCACGGTTTCGCACGCTTTTTTCGCGCTCTCCTTCGCCGCGTAGTTCTGCGACGAGAAGATGATCTCGCCGTTGCCGCCCTTGATGCGCGCGTGGTAATGCGTGCCGGTGCTGGTCTTCTTGGTTACGACCTCAAAGGTCATTGGTGCTCGCTTTCTGCGTTCGGGCTCCCTGCGGGTACAGGAGTGATTGGCCAGAACGACCGCTCCAATGGTGCTCCTGCCGCCGGACGAGATGGAAGGATCGACATGCGCTGCGCCTCCTGCGCTTCGCATTGGTGCTTAGGCGGCTCGGGGCGGGTACCCCGAGCCGCCGACCTTCCCGACATGCGCCGCTCTGCACTTCGACCAGATCGTGGCCTGACGCCAGCGAGAGCGCCACGCAGTAGGGCTAAACGTGGCGCTCTCTTCCCTACGATTGGAGGGTTTTGTATGTCCGACCACGAAAACGACGGCATGGATTCGCACGAGTGCTCCGACATGCCGAGCATGGCGGTTCGCTTTAGCGGCCCACGCGAACACCACGACGTGCTCGTAAACGGGTGGCAGGTGCCGTATCTGGAGGCCCACATGCAGGGAGAAGATCGAGTTCTACTGGTACTCGATCAGCGTCTGGGGGCCGAGTTCTCGGTGCAGGAGGCGGAGCGCGTGATCCCGTTTATGGCTGATGCCATCGCGGTTGCGCTGGGCTATGGCTGCCACCCCGGGGCAGACATACAAACGCTACCTCCACCGATGCCGCCTGTGCGGCCGAGACGCATGACCAGCCTGGTTGGCATCTCGACCGACAGCGGTTCGGACTAGCCTACGGCGTAAACGACGGCAGGCTCAGGAGGTTGTCGGCGGTCGTGTCATCCTCGGTCGTGCGGATGTAGCTGCCATTGAAGCAGTGCGGACACGTCACGACCACAACGAGAGGTTCTTTGCCGCCTGCTTTGGTGCAGAAGCTCTCGGTCCCATTTTTGATCCTGCTCACCACTTCTGCTCGGGTGAGCACTGTGCCACCTGCTGTCTTGACTTCGGTGATGTGCTTGTGCATGGCACCCTCACCTTTTGTTGTCAGTTCGTATTTGGTGTTCACGGCAACAATCTTGGTAGCCATTTGGCTGACCTCCGTTATCTGGATTTGGATTTGGCGTTCGCTCGGCCGGGCTGGTCTTACGAACACGTGTTCCGGTCAAAGGTAGATTGCCGGGCGGACGGAATGCCGTCGGCACTGATCTGTAAGTTGGGCAGCGCGTCATCTGGATGCCTCGGGGAGCCGTCTCTCGGCCGGGCAAAGTCTTTGAGACGGCTCCCCCAATCTGTCGGCGCCGCGTTGAGCGCTTGATAGGCTTTGACGATGCCCGACCGCTCACGCAAGCGTCCTCGCGACCCGAACCAACTTGCAAAGCTGGTTGTTGACATCGCCACGGGTGAGGCCGAGGACAAGCCCGTGGACACCGGGAAGGACCCGGCTGCGGTCGCGCTCGGGCGCAAGGGCGGCCTGAAGGGCGGCAAGGCCAGGGCGGCGAAGATGACGCCAGAGGAGCGCAGCGCAGCGGCCAAGAGGGCCGCTGAGGCTCGATGGGGAAATGAGAAGGGCTAACGCGCCGTCGCAAAGCCTCGCGCGAGCGAGCCGTCATAATCATCTGTCATAATCCCCGCATGCTCACAAGAGACGTTGCAGCCGAGGCCTTGCGTCCCCTTGGCGACCCCACGATGGATGCCTTCACCGACGCTCAGACCGCCTTTACCAAGCACCGCGAAGCCATGAAAGAGATCCGCGACCAGTTCGCCAGTCAGGTCGGCGCAGTCGTGGATGGGATCGACTATTGGGGCATGTTCGCAACCTGCCTCGTCGCGCAGTACGAGAAAGTCCCCGGTGTCGCGCGCGTGGGGGACCGCCATCCGCTATCGCACTACTGGACGATCGGCAGCATCACCGTGCAGTTGAAGTCCGATACCGGCAACCTCCCGCTCGACCAGCTCACGATCCCGGGCGTACATACTCGCGCTACAAACAGCTTGCCTGAGATCGTGATTCTCACGTGGGACCACGACCACTCAGAGCGCTACGCTCCCGCGTTTGTGCAGCTCGATGGCAAGCGCGAGACATGGCGCCTGCCGATTACGGCACTCCTCGCTGAGCCCGTGGATACGGTAGCGACCGAACGGCGTAAGGCGAGGGTCACCTCGAATAGGCCAGATATCGTCGCCGGTGGCGATGCGACGATGGCCGAGCAGTCGTGAATGTCGAGGCGCTGCGTGTTGCGCGCGAGGCACTCGGTCTGACGCAGACAGACCTCGCAAGTGTAAGCGGCCTTGAGCAATCCGATCTTTCGCGGTGGGAGCGCGGTATCCGCATCCCCAGCGATGAGCAGCTTACGATTCTCGCCGACGCACTCCAGATCCCGGTCTTGATGCTGAGGGACGAGGAGCTGCGCTTCTCGCACCCGGTACATCGGACACAACGGGCAGAGACTAAGCGCACCGAGCGCAAGGTCAACGGGCGCATCGAGCTGGCGCGACTCGCTGCGTCGAGCCTGCTCGCGGACATCAACATCGACACACCATTTGCTTTTCCAACGTCAGAGGAACCCACCCCTGCGGGGCCAGAGGAGGCAGCCGAGGCGATTCGACGCGTATGGCGCATACCCGCCGGCCCAATCGACAATCTGACTGCAATCGTTGAGACCGCAGGGGCTGTGATCGCACCGGTCGACTTTGGCTACGACGGTGTACTCGCGGCCTACTCGAACCTTCGCAACGACCACCGTTGGTGCTTTGTCAACATACGGGCGACAGATGGCGCGCAGGTACGGTTCAGCCTCGCCCACGAGATCGGGCACGCGCTCCTGCACTGGGACCGCTTCGATGCCCCCACCGGCAAGGACGCAGAGCGAGAGGCCAACCGCTTCGCAGCGGCCTTGCTGATGCCGAGAGCAGACATCCTGGGCGCACTCGGACGGTCGCGCATCACGCTCGACGAGCTTGTCGCATTCCGTCGGCGCTGGCGTGTCTCGGTGCAGGCACTCATGCGCCGTGCCCACGATCTAGAACTCATCACGAGCGACCAATACACGCGGCTCTATAAGCAGCTAAGCCGGCGCGGGTGGCGCAAGTCCGAGCCTGTCGAGATACCCGTCGAGACGCCGACCATCCTGACCGAAGCGTTGAATGTTCAGCGCAACGCCCACCATTACAGCGACGATGAACTCGCCGAAATCGCTGGCCTCCCCCGAGAGCGCTTGGCCGATCTGCTGCCCGAACATTTCCCTCCGCCAGCACAGCGCGGACGAGCGTCTCTATCCATCGTGCGCTGATCTGAAACGGTCCGGGCGCGAAACTGATCGTTCCGTCCGACCGCTCAGGCATAATGTTCATTATAAACCGACTGAGGACAGAGAAGCGCGCCCAAATCCTTTCCATGCTGGTAGAAGGCAACAGCCTCCGGGCCACGACTCGGATGGCGGGCTGCTCCATCAACACCGGCTCGAAGCTCCTGCTCGACGTGGGCGAGGCCTGCGCCGAGTATCAGGGCCGTGTTCTGCGGGACCTGCCGTGCAAGACGATCGAGTGTGACGAGATTTGGAGCGTCTGCTACGCGAAGGCGAAAAACGTCCCCGAGGAGCACAAGGACGAGTTCGGCTACGGAGACGTGTGGACGTGGACGGCGATCTGCGCGGACACAAAGCTCGTCCCGGCATGGCTGGTCGGCGAACGGACCACGGAGGACGGTCTGGCGTTCATGTACGATCTCAAGGGCCGGATGCGCGACCGTATCCAGCTCAGCACCGACGGCCACCAGGCGCGCCGTGGGAGCGTCCCGTATGCCTTCGATGCGGATGAGGTCGATTGGGCGCAGCTCCACAAGATCTACAGGAGCCAGGCGACGAGCCCTGGCCGATACAGCCCGCCAGCGTGCATCGGGACGAAAGTCAAGGTCCGCCTCGGCGACCCAGACCCGGCGAAGATCAGCACGAGCTACGTGGAGCGCCAGAACCTCACGATGCGGATGGGGATGCGCCGGTTCACGCGCCTGACCAACGGCTTCTCAAAGAAGATCGAGAATCACGCGGCTGCCGTCGCGATCCACTTCATGCACTACAACTTCGCACGCCCGCACAAGACGCTCGCGAACCCGTACCCGCGCACACCCGTGATGGCGGCAGGCATCGAGGATCACATCTGGACAGCCGCCGAGATTGTCTCGCTATCCGACTGAGAACTACGCTTCTCCCATGAGCAAGGAATCATTCCGTCGTGCGTTCTTCTTAGGCGTAGCGGTGGTGCTTGCGGCCTGGGCTCTTTATACCGTCGTGTGGGGCGCTGTCGAGGACTTCACTGGCAGTAGTGCTCACGATCACCACGGCTGGGTGCTTGTGCTCGCAAATGTGGTCGTGCTCGGCGTCGCAGCGTTCGTCGCGTGGCTAGCTCTGCTCTCGTGGCGACGGGCAAAATCAAACTGAGACACTACCCCATGCTGCGCTGGCGGACGCGTTCGCTACGATGCTGCCGGTCAGCGCATTCGGGCGCGGATGATGCGGGCTTGTCCAGACCGTCTGGTGCTTGCCGCCGCGGGGTAACACCTGCTCGATTCGGATCTTCACGCGACACCTTGAAGATGCCGGATCTCCCGTGTTTGCCGTCACCACGTCGAGCGCGCTTGGCACCCGGCCCTCGGAAAGCGCGGCGTGAAGCACCGTTCCGCGTGCCTCGCCCCACTCGACAGCGAGACGCGCGACACAATCAGGGGTGCGGGGCGCACGGCGCAGAGGCAGCGCGAGTGCACCTTTTACGAAGTGGACGATCTCTCTCGCTAGCAGTAGTGCGGACCGACCTGAACGATACCGCTGGCTTGCCGGCCCGGCAGCTCAGCCGCCCGTGGGCTTCGCACCATGCCTCCGGCGTGTCTCCGACCTCCTCATCCGGGATGTGCTCGGCTCGAGCGATCCTCCGGATGAGGTCGCGGGCCACCTCCCAGCCCGTCGGGATTTCAGCCGCGCTCGACATCCCACTTCCGACGAACACCGCGTACACGCCGGGTGCGGCATGTATCGACGGGGCAAGGGCTACCCGTGGGTCAACAACGGGGGTGGGCGTCGGCACGCTCGCGAAGCCGGGCGGCTCGTCAGTCACCTGCGTCAGCCCCCAGACTCTCCGCAATCTCCGCAAACTCGCTGATAGCCGCCTCCAGGTCTTCGACGATCTCCTGCGCGATCACATCCGGCGCCGGAAGGTTCTCGGAGTCCTCCAGCGACTCGTCGCGCAGCCAGATGAGGTCGAGGCTGACCTTGTCCCGCTGCACCAGCTCCTCGTAGGTGAACGGCCTTGAACCGCTCGCTCTCCTTTCGCCTACGTCGGTCCGTCGGGCTGATAGGCCCGCGATGAAGTCCTCCAGGTGCTCGTAGCCGAGCGGGTTCTGCTTGAGCGTGAAGTGCATGTTCGTCCGCAGGTCGTAGACCCACAGCTTCTTCGTCCACGGCGTCTCCGACGCCGGCTTGCGGTCGAAGAACAGCACGTTGGCCTTGACGCCCTGCGCGTAGAAGATCCCGGTCGGCAGGCGCAGCAGCGTGTGCACGTCGCACTCGTGCAGCAGCTTGCGGCGCACCGTCTCGCCGGCGCCGCCCTCGAACAGCACGTTGTCGGGCACGACGACCGCGGCGCGGCCGTTGATCTTGAGCAGCGTCTTGACGTGCTGGACGAAGTTCAGCTGCTTGTTGGAGGTCGAGGCCCAGAAGTCGTCGCGGACGACCACGAGGTCCTCGCGCTCGGTGTCGCCCTCCGCGTTGACGATCGTCATCGAGGACTTCTTGCCGAACGGCGGATTGGTCAGCACCATGTCGAAGCGCTCGCCCGGGTCGCCCTTCAGCGAGTCGTCGACTGTGATCGGGCTGTCGGCGTCCTCCGCGCCGATCCCGTGCAGCAGCAGGTTCATCACGCACAGTCGCGCGGTGTTGTCCACGATCTCCCTGCCGCGGAGCGCTTCGAACCGGAGCTGGCGCTTCTGATCCGGGTCGAGGTTGGGATTGTTGTAGACGATGTACTCGTGCGCGGCCAGCAGAAACCCGCCTGTGCCGCACGCCGGATCGCAGATCGTCATGCCCGGCTGCGGACGCATCACGTCGACGATCGCCCGGATCAGGGGCCGCGGGGTGAAGTACTGGCCGGCGCCGGCCTTTACGTCCTCGGCGTTCTTCTGCAGCAGGCCCTCGTAGGCGTCGCCCTTGACGTCCACGTCGAGCGTCATCCACTGCTCGCGGTCGATCAGTTCGACGATCAGCCGGCGCAGCTTCGCCGGGTCCTGAATCCGGTTCTGCGCCTTGCGGAACACGACGCCGAGCATCCCTGGCTCGCGGCCGAGCTCGGTCAGGATGTGGCGGTAGTGCACCTCCAGGTCGTCGCCGTCCAGTGCGAGCAGGCTCGCCCAGTCGAGGCCTTCGGCGGATGAACGCCGGTCGGTTGAACGGCGGCTTCGTCTGCTCGTCGGCCATCTTCAGGAACAGCAGGTACGTGAGCTGCTCGACGTAGTCGCCGTAGGACAGGCCGTCGTCGCGGAGGACGTTGCAGTAGCTCCAGAGACGCTGAACCAGACCGTTTGACGTCATGCGGGCACCTGCCGTCGTCCGCGCGAGACCCTGGGCTCACTCGCGCGGGCTGCGATGATCCGCTCCAGCAGCGCCGACTCCGGCTCGTCGGCCGCATCCTGTGGGACGAGCTTGCCAGCGAAGGCCTGCTCAAGGACCGAACGGCGGAGAGTCACGCTTCGCCGCAAAGCTCGGTCCAGTGCTTCCGTCAAGGCGTCCAACAGCGATAGCTGCTGTTCGGTCTTGGCAACGATCCGTCGCTGTTCCTCTATCGGGGGGAGCGGGAACGTGAGGTTCTTGATGAGTCCTAGACTCAGATTTGGCTGGACCCCGCCCGAGGCGAGCCTCCGATGGGCATCATACGACGCGGCGAAGAAGAGCTTCAGGTAGGCCCGGTCGACCGAGTCATCCTCAAGGAGGATCGCAGCACATGCCTGGTTTGTTGTCGCTTCGATCAAGAGCTCCGAGCAGTGACCGCGCGTCTTTCCCTCGCCGTAGAGAGCGACCAGCAGCGTGTGCTTTGGCCACACCTTCACACTCGTCTCGCGAAGCGCTTCCTCCGTAATTAAGGCGGCCGGCTCGCGTACGACCGGCTCTGTGAGCTGGCCGCTAGTAACCCAAGGAATCGTTCCGTTCTTCCAATAGCCGTCGTGGCCTCGTTTGGGAGTCGCGCCACCACCAACCAAGGCGACATCGCCGATACGGACAAGAGGCCACGGACCCTTGAGAATTGACGACAGCACCGCCGAGCGAAGCTGACTCAGCCGGTGACGAGCATCGGTGAGCAGGCGCTCTGCCGCATCGAGCCGCGAGAAGTTCTCCTCGATCGCCGCGACGATCCGTTGCTGCTCTCGTGATGGCGGCACGGCGATCTCCTGACCGAAAACATCGGCATCGCGAACCGCGGGGTAGCTGGAGCCAGTTTGGAGGTCGGACAGTGCGGCGACGAACGCCGGGTCGATGACGCGGTAGAAGATGAAGCCTGGTTCGATCCCTGAAGACGGCCTCAGGACACAGAAACCGGTCGAAGCGATGCCACCGTCGAGTTCCGGCGGGACAAGGGCTGTCTTACGCAGGTAGGTCCGCACGGTCGAGAGAACGGTGTCGCCAGTCCGCACGAGCTGACGCGCACGAGACGGAGCGTCGCGACCGGCAAGCTCCTTGATGTCGACGATGCGCTGCTTATCGATGCCGCCGATATTGATGTAGCGAATCGGCTCGTCAGGTCGATCCGCAGGGTTGTGCCTGGACACGCGCTCGCAGATATCGGCGAGGGTGGCGTAGCTCCAGCCGAGAGGAAGCTCGCTCATGCGGCAAGCGCCTCGTTCAGCTCATCCAGCAACGGGGTCAGCTCGTCCCCGAACACCTCGTGCGCCTTCCCAAGCCCGCCCTGTTGCGCGAACGGCGCGTATTCGAAGTCCTCGGTGCTGATCGCAAGCGAGGCGGCGACGTGGTCGCGGATGCGCTCCAGCCAGACGAGCTGCTCGGACGTGAACGTGCGCCCGGCGTTCTCCTGCTGCAGCAGCCATGCCCGGAAGCGCTCGTCGACGAGCTGGGGATAAGGCACGAGCTCGCTCTCCTGCTCGAGCGCGAAGCGGACGAGCGAGACGAGGTCGGTGAGCACGCGTCCGGCCGGAGCCGTGGACCTTCGAGCGGTCGAGCGTCTCGTATGCCTGCCAGAGCGCTTCGGGTGTCCACCGGTGGGGCGGCCGGCCGATCGCGTTGGCCAGCTCCTTGATCTCCTTGAAGCGTGAGCCGCTGCGCGGTAGGGGCGGCTGTAGAGGATCTGGAGCGCGGTGATCTCGTCCTTGTGCTCCTCGATGAACTCTCGGAACGAGTCGACCGTCGCGCGCGCCCGGTCGGCGCCGTCACGCGAGTAGCCGGCGTCGATCACCTTGTCTTTCGAGATACTCGTCGATAGCCTGCTCGTAGGAGCGGCGGATGTCGACGAGCCGCTCGCGCAGCTCCGGGTTGGTCGCGAGCGGCTCGACGGCCTCGTCGAGCAGTCGCTTCGCGGCCGCCGCGATCTGCTCGCCGGTCGGCTCCGTCCCGCCCGCGGCTTCGCTGGCGGCCTGCGACGTGGCGGTCGGGGTCGAGCGCATCGACCATCGCGCGCGTGAGGTCTTGAAGCGCCATTCCCGGCGAGCTCTTCAAGCTCGCCGCGGTCCTCGTCGCTGAGCTGGCGGTCGAGCCGGGCGATCCGGCCGGCGATCGTGGAGATGACGTCCGGGTCGCGGCTGCCGAACGAGACCTGCTTGAGCAGCCGCTCGAGCGGCACCGTCGGCTTGCGGTCGAGCGGCTGGGTGTCGTCGAGGTCGGTCTCGGTGACGCCGACCGCATCGACGATCACGAAGTGCGTCTTTGCCGTGCGCGTCGGGCGTGACCGCCTGGAGGTCGGCCGTCGTCGATGACGCGCACGCCGCGGCCCTTCATCTGCTCGAAGTAGGTGCGGCTCTTGACCGCGCGCATGAAGAACACGCACTCGAGCGGCCGCACGTCGGTGCCGGTCGCGATCATGTCGACGGTGACGGCGATCCGCGGGTTGTAGGAGTTGCGGAACTCGGCGATCAGCTCGTCGGGCTTGCGCGCCGGTCGACTTGTAGGTGATCTTCACGGCGAAGTCGTTGCCCTTGCCGAACTCCTCGCGGACGATCTGCACGATGTCGTCGGCGTGGGAGTCGTCCTTGGCGAAGATCAGCGTCTTCGGCACCTCGCTGCGGCCGGGGAAGATCTCGGTGAACAGCCGCTCCTTGAACGTCTCGGATCACGGTGCGGATCTGGTCCTTGGCGACGACCGCCCGGTCGAGTGCCTGCGCGTCGTAGGTCGACCTCCTCGTCGAGCTGCTCCCAGCGCACGTCGCGCGTCTTGCGGTCGCGGAAGCCGGTGACCAGGCCCGGCGTCGATCGTGCCGCCGCTGCTCGCTGATCTCGGTGCGGATGCGGTAGACGTCGAAGTCGACGTTGACCCCGTCGGCGACGGCCTGCTCGTGGCTGTACTCCATCACGAGGTTCTGGTTGAAGAAGCCGAACGCCTGCTTGTTCGGCGTGGCCGTCAGGCCGATCGATGAAGGCGTCGAAGTAGTCGAGCACCTGGCGCCACACGCCGTAGATCGAGCGGTGGCACTCATCGACGATGATGACGTCGAACGTCTCGATCGGGACGCTCGGGTTGTACTCGACGGCCACCGGCTCGCTCGGTGCGAGGTCGTAGCGCCGAGTGCTCGTCCAGCTCGGGGTCGAGCTCCGGCTCGCCCTTCAGGATCGAGTAGAGCCGCTGGATCGTCGTGATCGTGACCCGCGACGACCGGGTCGATCACGTTCGAGGAGAGGTGCTGGACGTTGTAGAGCTCGGTGAACTTGCGCCCGTCGTCGGGCGTCGTGAACGCCTGGAACTCCTTGCAGCGTCTGCCGGCCGAGGTTCGCACGGTCGACGAGGAACAGCACGCGCCGGGCGCCGGCGAACTTGATCAGCCGGTAGGCGACGTTCGCCGCCGTGTAGCGTCTTGCCCGATCCGGTCGCCATCTGGATCAAGGCGCGCGGACGGTCCTCCGCCAAGCGACTCCTCCAGGTTGCGAATCGCTCTCGCCTGCGCGGGCCAGAGGTCACTGTCGTGCAGCGCGGGCAGCATCCTCAGCCGGTGGCGCAGCGTCGGGGCGAGGTCGTTCTCGGCCCGCTCGCCGATCCACCGCATCAGCGTCTCGGGACGGTGAAACCAGAACACTTCCCGGCTGCGCGGCTCCGGGTCAAGCGTGCTCGTAAAACGGGCGCTTCTGCTCTTCCCGTGGGTGATGTGAAGGCCTGAGCGGTCGCACACGCCGCTCTGCTCCTAGGGTTTCCGGCTTCTGACGGCTGGAATCGAGAGGAGCGGATGCGACGTGCGCAAGAGAAGGGTATGGGCTGGGCTGTTGGGGCTGGGCGCGGCGGTGGTCGAGGACGTCTACTGCGGTGATCAGGGGGAAGTCGTCGTGGTTGCACGACCGCGATCGCGGGAGCGTGACTTGTGCGGTGTCTGCCGGCGGCGCTGCCCGGGGTTCGATCTCGGCGAGGGCCGTCGTCGTTGGCGTGCCCTGGATCTCGGGTCAAGGCTCGCGTATGTGGAAGGCGAGGCGCCGAGGGTGCGTGGTCCTGAGCACGGCGTCGTGGTCTGCGCGGTGCCGTGGGCGAGGCATCCTTCGAGGTTCACGCGCGCCTTCGAGGATCAGGTGGCGTGGCTGGCGGTCCACTGCTCAAAGACCGCGACGGCTGAGCTGATGCGGATCGCATGGCGCACCGTCGGGTCGATCATCGAGCGCGTCGTGGCCGACACCGGCCGGGAGATAGACCTGCTCGCTGGCCTTCAGCGGATCGGGATCGACGAGATATCCCACCGTCGTGGGCAGCGCTACATCACGGTGGTCATCGACCACGACACGGGCCGGCTGGTGTGGGCCGCGCGCGGGCGCGATAAGGCGACCGTGCGCTCGTTCTTTGACGCGCTCGGCCCCGAACGCTGCGAGCAGGTTCGCCTGGTCTCGGCCGACATGGCGCCCTGGATCGCGGGCCCGGTCTCTGAGCGCTGCCCGAACGCCGTGCTGTGCATCGACGCGTTCCATGTCGTGAAGGCCGCGACCGACGCGCTGGACGAGGTCCGCCGCGATGTCTGGAACCAGGCACGCCGTCAAGGCCAGGACCAGCTCGCCCGCCGGCTGAAGGGTGCCCGTTACGCGCTGTGGAAGAACCCCGAGAACCTCACAGGCCGCCAGACCGTCAAGCTCGCCGAGATCCAGGCGACCAACAAGCGCCTCTTCCGCGCCTACCTGCTCAAGGAGCAGTTGCGCCAGATCTACCGGCTGGACCCCGAGCCGGCGCTCGCGCTGCTGGACCGCTGGATCGCGTGGGCCAGACGATGTCGACTGCCGTCGTTCGTCAAGCTCGCAAAGACGATCACCGCCCAGCGTTCGGGGATTACCGCCGCGATCGAGAACAACCTCTCAAACGCACGCGTCGAGAAAGCGAACACCCAGATCCGCCTGATCGCCCGTCGCGGATTCGGCTTTCACTCAGCCGAGGCGCTCATCGCGCTGGCCAAGCTCACCCTCTCCGGACTCTGCCCACCCCTCCCCGGACGAGTCACATGACCCACGGGAACGTCAGGAGAGTCGTAAAACGCGTCTCCACGCCCGTGGACTCATACGCGAACGGCAGGAACCCCTCAAGCGCGGCGTCCACCCACTGCGGAAGCCCTTCCAGGTACTTGGCCGATTGCCACTCCACACCGGTGAGCGTCTCGCCCTCCTTCTTGGCCTCGACGACCCCGACCGCCGTGCCGTCGACGAACAGCATGTAGTCCACCCGGCCATGCCCCTGCTTCAACGGGAACTCACGGACCGCCACGCCGCGTCCGGCCTTCAGGTTCGCCTGATCGGCGCTCTGCACGATCCACCCCGCGCGAGCGAGCATCCGGTCGATTTCGACCCGCGCACGCGCCTCGGGCGTCAGGTACGAAAGAGCGCCCTCCTCGCTCATCCCGACCACCACCCCACAACGTCCATGGCGACATTCTTCAGGAGCGGAGCTTCTCGTGCTCGGAGGGCCGCTAAAGCGCAGCTGCGCTTGAGGCCTTACCGTGGGAACGCCGGCCTGTAGCGCGGGCAGATGGCCGACGGAGATCAGGCGCACGGAAGGACCGCTGCAAGGATCTGGGCGAGCGCCTTGATCGCGGGCGGCTGCAGCGTCCCGCTGGTGTTCAGTCTCTTGGCAAGCGCCTTGCGGTGGAGCAGGAGGTGCCCGCGCATCTTCAGCGTGCCGAGCAGCGGTAGGTCGGCGGTCGTGAAGCAGAGCACGCCCTGCACCGGCACGCCGGCGTGACTGTTGGCCTCAAGCGCGTCGCGCACGGCGGACACCTGGCGGTCGAGGCCGTCGATGAGCTTGGTGCGATTGCGTCCGGCGATCCGTAGCTTTGCGGCCCCGAACAGCGGTTTGGCGACGCGCACCTTTCCTTTGATGTTCTTGGCGTCGATGACGAACACGCCGGTCGCAGCGATCGCGAGATGGTCGATGTTGCCGTAACCGTTGGGCATGCGGCGGTCGTTCAGGATGATCGTCGGCCCGTGTGCCGTTCGCTGCTCGAGCGATGCCGCGACCGCCTGCTCCCCAAGCTCACCAAGGTGAAAGGCCGACTCGTGCTGGGGTGCACCGCGCAACGCGAGCAGCAGCCCTCCGATCCGTGGATGGGCCTTGCGGGTACGGGCCTCACGGTTGCTCTTGCGCCGCTGATACTCGCGTGCCACGCTGGCCCCAGGTTGTCCGCGATCAAGCTCAGGCCGCATCATCTTCGTGGCTGAAGGCTCAGCCATCGTTTCCCGGCAGGCCGCGCACGTCACCGTCTGCGTCGCGGCATCCCACCAGGCCCGCGTCCCCGCCGGCAACGCACAGCCGCACACGACGCATATACCGGACCAACGCAGGTTCAGCATTCGAGACGCCATGGGAATCAGGTCGTCATGTGAACGCCTGATCTTGAGAAAGTGTCGCCCCTAGACCATATGGGTCGCCGTCTTGGCGTCCGTTGAGGGTGTGAAGGTCGGCACCCGCGCATGAGGTGCGCGGGTTGAGGGTCCAGGAATGGCCTGGGCCCCGACCGCAATCATGGGGGTGCCGACATGACACAGGTTCGCAGTTGGGCTGGTTTGGATGTGCACGCGGCGAAGGTGCTCGCGGTGACGGTTGACGCGGTGTCGGGTGAACTCCGCTCGCGGACGCTTTCCGGGCGCACGAGCGAGGTGGTCGAGTTCTGTGGTTCGTTGCCCGGGCCGACGCGCGTGGCGTATGAGGCGGGGCCGACGGGGTTCGGGCTCGCGCGGGCGCTCGCGGCGGCCGGGGTGGGGTGCGTGGTCGCTGCGCCGGGCAAGATCGAGCGTCCCGCGCAGGACCGCGTCAAGACTGATCGTCGCGACGCGGAGCGCTTAGTGCGGTTGTTGATGGTCGGAGGCCTGTATCCGGTCAGGGTGCCGAGCACCGAGGAAGAGGCGCTGCGGGACCTCGTCCGAGCACGCGAGGACGTTCGTGGTGATCTGATGCGCGCACGCCACCGGATGAGCAAGCTGTTGCTGCGTCACGAGATCGTCTTCGAGGGTCCCGGCTCTAACTGGACGATCCGTCACCGCGAGTGGCTCGGGCGCCTGGAGCTGAGCGACCGGGGTGCGCAGGTCACGCTGCTTGACTATCTCGGCGCGATCGACGCGCTGATCGTGCGCCGGACCGCGCTGGAGGGCACGATCGGCGAGCTCGTGCCCGCCTCGCCGTGGGCGCAGAGCGTCGCTCGGTTGCGCTGCCTGCGCGGGATGGACACGCTCAGCGCGGTAGGGCTGTGCGCGGAGATCGGCGACTGGCAGCGCTTCGCCAGGGCGGGACAGCTGATGAGCTTCGTCGGCCTGGTCCCCAGCGAGGACAGCTCCGGGGAGCGTCGCCGTCAAGGCTCGATCACCAAGACAGGGTCTCGCCACGCCCGCCGGCTCCTCGTCGAGGCCGCCTGGCACTACCGCAGAGCGCCCGCCAAGGGCACCGCGCTCAAGCGCCGCCAAGACGGCCAGGACGCGCACGTGATCGCGCTCTCCTGGAAGGCTCAACAGCGCCTGCACCGCACCTGGCGGCGGCTCGACGCAGAACGAGGCAAGCGACGCACGATCGTCGCGGTCGCTGTCGCCCGCGAACTCGCCGGGTTCTGCTGGGCGATCGCCAACGCCGACTGACCCGACCAGCACCACGTCGGTCAAGGAGGCGGCGGGAACAACCTGGCCACCACGCGCGAGAGCACCCGCGGTCGCGCTATGAGCAACCCCCCAACCGGGGGCCACGCTCGATCCTAGTGTAGCGTCTCTGTTTTAGTTGGTGATTGTGTTGAGGGTGGCGCGTCCGCGTCGTACCTTTTCGAGGATTTGGTCGGCGGTGGCGGTCCAGATGAACGGTTCGGGGTTTTCGTTGTTGACTGTCAGGTAGGTTTCGATCGCGGCTACCAGGTCGGGGGCGCTGTGGAATACGCCGCGTCGGATCGCCTTGTCGGTGAGCTTGCCGAACCATCGCTCGACGAGGTTCAGCCATGAACTGGAGGTCGGCGTGAAGTGCAGATGAAAGCGCGGGTGCTTGGCGAGCCACTTCTTCACGTTTTCGTGTTTGTGGGTGGCGTAGTTGTCGAGGATCAGGTGGACTTGTAGGCCCTTGGGGACCTCGCGGTCGATCCTGCGCAGGAACTTCAGGAACTCGACGTGACGATGGCGTGGCAGGCACTCGCCGATCACGGTGCCGGTGAGCACGTCCAGAGCGGCGAACAGGGTGGTCGTGCCGTTGCGCTTGTAGTCGTGGGTCATCGTGCCCGCCCTGCCCTTCTTCATCGGCAGGCTGGGCTGGGTGCGGTCGAGCGCCTGGATCTGGCTCTTTTCGTCCATGCTCAGGACGATCGCCTTCTCCGGCGGGTTCAGATACAAGCCGACGACGTCGACGAGCTTCTCCTCGAAACGCTTGTCGTTTGAGAGCTTGAACGTCTTCACCTGGTGCGGCTTGATGTTGCGAGCCGACCAGATCCGCTGCACAGTAGCCGGGCTGACGCCCTGGGCCTTGGCCATCGAGCGACACGACCAGTGCGTCTCACCCAAAGGCTTCTCGTGCAGCGTGGCATGCACGATCGCCTCCACCTTCTCCGCCGGGATCGACGGCTTGCGGCCACGTCCCGGACGGACCGGACCGAACAATCCCAGACCCTCGGTCTCGAATCGCCCCCGCCAGTTCGAAACGGTGGTAGGCGAGACACCAACCTCGCCACCAATCCGCGTGTTCGCAACCCCGTCGCCGGCCAGCAACAGCGCGCGTGCCCGTTGCACATCACGATGCTTGGCAGTACGCGACCGGGCGAGCTTCTGGAGGACTTCTCGCTGGCTTTCCGCCAGCGTCATAGCAGCAGTAGGAGAGCGCATACGCCACCCTACCATAAACCCAACTTATTTACAAGACGCTACACTAGACAGCGGGCTCTCACGACGAAACCCGGTCCTGCGGTACCCAACCCGCGCATATCAGCCTGACCGCGCGTCGCGCACCCGCCAGGCCCGCCGCCCCCTTGACCGACCAGGATGCCCGCCCCGTCGCGGGCATCCGGTGCTGGGCACTTGACAAACCGACGTCCATATCAGCGCGATGCAGCAACGCGGCTGGCACGGGCGCTCGTCCATTCCGAGAGTGGTCTCGGCGCGCACCGAGACGCCCGAATCCACGCGGAAAAGGTCGCCCCGGGTGCTCCGTACAAGCCGTCGATGACGCAACGCTTGACCTTCGTGTAGCTGACGAGTTCTTCGCGGGATCAGCATCCACTTCTTCTGGTTCCCTCTTCATGGATCGAACCAGGCTCAAGACCCAGCCAGTCCTACGCGGGGTGAGACGCTTCTGGACCGACGCAGATAGCCCAGTATTCAGGCGGAGCCCACATCCGCCGCTGGTCGCCGTCGGCAGCGAGAGCATAGTCCGTCCGCCACGCTAGTCATAGTTGCAGAGCGCCACGGCTTCGGCGCTCTGCGGTTCTACAAGTGCATCTGGACGGGTCCCCGGGGTGGCCCCTCGGGGACCCGTCCGTCGCTGACCTTATAGTGCCGATCGCACTTGTAGAACTCGACCCAGCTCGCCCCTGTGTCACTTGCCCAGAAGGAGAAGCCATGCCCGATGAAGCACCCGAGCAGCCGAACCCTATGGCCGAGCCGCAGGGGATTCCCGTTGGCGAGCCGCAGCCGGGGGTCTCGCCCAGCGTCCCACACATCCCTGGCTTTCAGATTACGCCTCAGGTCCCGCTCGAGCCGCAGCCCGCAGACGACGACGGTAGCGCAACGGTGGAGCTCATCCAGCAGATCGAGCGCGCGCGCCGCTCGCGCGTTCTCGTCTACTGGACCTCTCCGCTGGCGAAGATGGGCGACGGCTCGATGCCCTCGCTCTACGACCAGTTGTGTGCGATCGGCGACGTCGAGCATCTCGACCTCATCCTGAACACCGGCGGCGGCGACGTCGAGATCCCGTGGCGGATGGTGTCGCTGATCCGGGAGTTCGCCGAGCGGTTCTCGGTAATCGTCCCTCACCGTGCCGCAAGTGCCGGCACCCTGCTCGCCTTGGGCGCCAACGAGATCGTCATGACCAGGTTCGCCGTGCTTGGCCCGATCGACCCTAGTCGGACGCACCCGCTTCTGCCTCGGCGCGAGGGCGAGGCCTCCGAGCCCGTGTCAGTGCAGGATATGCGTCACGCAATGCAGTTCATCCGCGAGGCGGGTCGGGTCGACGAGGAGTTCGCCTACACGCCCGACGCGATGGCCCAGATCTTCACCGCATTGTTTGACAAGCTCCACCCGCTCGCGATCGGAGCGATCGAGCAGTCCTACGCGCTCTCAAAGCTAATCGGGACGCGGTGCCTGGAGACTCACATGACGGGGGCAGGGGCCAAGGCGGAAATCACCAAGATCGTCGACCAGCTCTGCGACGAGTACAAGTCGCACGCGTACCAGATCCCTCGCCGAGAGGCAAAGGCCATCGGCCTCAAGATCAAGTACGCGCCGAAGCGGCTCGACGACGCGGTGATGAAGCTTTACAGACACTACGCGGCGCGGCCGATGCTGCCCCCGACGATCCCTCCTCCGGGTGTGCCGTTCAAGACGCACATCGCCTGGCTCGATTCGACGGCGACCCTGTTGCGGTGCGTGGCCGACCAGCAGATCCAGCCCGACGGGCAGACCCAGCCCATGGGCGATCGTTGGATGCCGTACTAGGCGCTGGCAGGGACGTCGGCGTCGGCGATCCGCTGCAGCCGCTGCGCCGGCGTTTCCCGCACGCCCGTCGACTCGCGGTAGATCTCGGCGTAGGGCACCTCGCGCACCGTCGTGCTCGTTTGGTGGAGGCCAACGACCTCGATGCACGCCGGCTGCGAGTTGATCGCTTCCGTGAGAGTTCTAGGCACGGGCATGATCATATAGTCGGCAGCAGCCAGGCGAATTTCAAGTCCTGAATGCCCGCAGTCATCTACGGTCCAGCGATCCGGGGGAGTGGAACGATGGCGTGGGGGTGTCTCCGGCAAAGCGGCAGCCGCAGCGAGGCCGCCGAGCGACCCTACACCGGCCGTGCGCGTTCTTTTGGTGGCTCCCGCGTTGCGCGACGAGCGTGCGCGCCGCCGCCGGTTCCTCCGCATGCCCGCTCGGGACGAGCTGCGACACTCCCTCCTATGCGCAGGACAGCGACTTCACGTGTAGTGCTCCTGGCTGGCCGCCGGCCGGTGCAGATCGCCCGATGATCACGAGGCGCGAGGCACGCGACGTAGCCTTCGCCCTCCCGGAGACAGTGGAGCAGGACCACCACGGCATCCCGTCGCTGAGAGTGCGCGGCAAGACCTTCGCGACCGTTGCCGACGCCGACCACATTCGGATCATGGTCGGCGAGAGCGACATCCGAGCGACTGTGGCAGAGGACCCCGCGGCCTCCGAGGAGTTCTGGCGGGGCTCAAGGCTTGCGTGCGTGGTCGTGGACGTGCGCCTGGTAGCGCGCGAGCTGATGGAGGAGCTGCTTGTGGAAGAGTGGAGATGCAAGGCGCCGCGCGGCGTTGTGCGGCGTTGTGCGCGAGTACGACGCCGGAGCTCCGTAGACCTGCGCGCGCGTCGCGATGTCCACCGCGCGAGACCGAGCAAGCGACGCGATCCTGCGATCGACGCCTGTGATTGTGGACGCGGTATGTGGCTGAGCGACTTCGGGTGCGCGTGAGAGTGAGAGTGAGGGGTAGTCGTTGGGGCGAGCCCGAGTCTCGTGATGTTCCAGTGCGTGGTCTACCGTTCCAAGCGTGGCAGTGGCACATGGGCGGCCTGTACCACGCTCATCACCGAGGAACGGGGCGGCCGGTTCACGCTGATCCTGACCGGGCGCGAAGCCTAGGGCCGGGACCAGCGTGGTGGGCGTGCGTCTACATATCCAGCTCGTCCATCCTCCTGGCCGCCCGGCTGGCGAACACGAGCTCGCCATGGAGGTGGATGAGCCCTGAGCCGGCGAGGTCGGCGAGCGCGTCTTGGACGGCGACGGCGCAGCAGCCAGCCCGCAGTGCCGCTGCTGCCCGTCCACGAACCGGGCAGACGCGGCATACTCGCGCGGTGTCGTGACCCGAGGGAGAGGGGGCGCTGATGGCACGCCCAGCGACCGGACAAGTCGTCTATGACGAGCGTCGCGTCTCGCCGGTGTTCGGACTGCGGTTCCGCGCCTACGGCAAGCGGCAGTACGTGACGCTCGGGAGCGTCACGGACGGGTGGACACGAGCGCGCGCCGAGGTCGAGCTGCAGAACGTGCTCGCCGACGTACGACGCGGAATCTGGCGCCCACCCGAGCCGCTGCCCGAAGCGGCCGCACATGTCGATCCGACGTTCCACGAGTTCGCCTCACAGTGGTTCGAGGCGAACAAGGGCGCCTGGAGGCCGATGACCCGCGTGGACTACGCATGGCAGTTGACGAACCACCTGCTGCCGTTCTTCAAGGACCACCGTCTGACGCAGATCACGATCGCCGAGGTCGATCGCTACCGCTCCGCGAAGCTGAAGGAGGCGGAACGGCTTACCGCGGCGCTTGCGGCCTGGGAGCAGCGTATGGGCGACGAGGCCGATCCCCACAAGCGCCGCGACCTGCGCCTACAGCGCCCACCCAGGCCGGTGCTGGCGACGTCGATCAACAAGACGATCACCCGCCTGGCGCAGATCCTCGAGGTCGCGGTCGAGTACGAGATCATCGGGCGCAACCCGGCGAAGGGCAAGCGGCGTCGCCTCAAGGCATCGAAGCCGCCGGCTGTCTGGCTCGACCGGGCGGAGCACATCCAAGCGCTGCTCGACGCCGCCGGCGAGCTGGATCGAGAGGCGCACGTCGATCGCAGGCACGTGGAGCGACGCGCGCTGCTCGCCGTCTTGGTGTTCGCGGGATTGCGCATCTCAGAGCTTTGCGATCTCTGCTGGCGCGATGTGGACCTCGGGGCCGGGAAGATCACCGTGCGGGGGCCTCCAAGACCGACGCCGGCGTCCGCAAGGTTGACTTGCTGCCGGTGTTGCGCGACACGCTCTCGGCGCTGAAGGCCGCGAGGCATCCGGCCGCGATCGACCCGGCGTTCGCGACAACGGCAGGCGCCCGGCAGAACCCGAGCAACATCCGCAACCGCGTGCTCGCACCCGCCGTCAAGCGAGCGAACCTGCGACTTGACGAGGCGGGTGAGGTGCCGCTGCCGGACGGCATCACGCCACACAAGCTGCGCCACACGTTCGCGTCGCTGCTGGTCGCGCTGGGCGTCGATCCCGGGTCTGTGATGGATCAGCTCGGCCACACCGATCCAGCCTTCACGCTGCGCGTATACAGGCACGGAATGCGTCGTGATCCGGCCTCCAAGCGAGCGCTGCGCGAGCTCGTTGGCCTGCCCGTCGAGCAGTTTGATTGGGCAGCAATGGGCAGCAGTGAGGTTTACGGGGGTGGCGAGAGCGTTGTCGCAGCAGCCGCCGGGCATAACAAAACCCCGCATTTGCGGGGCCGTTGACCAGCGCGCCCAGCGTGATTCGAACACGCGACCTTCCGCTCCGGAGGCGGACGCTCTATCCACTGAGCTACGGGCGCAACGGGCGCCGTCGCCGCGGCGCTGTCGCCTGCAGAGCTTACCGCCGCGCTGAGCTCCGTTGTGGCGCCCTGGCGTTTTCGGCTTGAGAGCGTGAGGCATACCGGGCGGATGGGCCGGCCGCCGACCGGCGAGCGCCCACGGTCGGTATGAGATGACGCGTCGCATGGCGGGCGAGCACCGCCCATCGCTACCGTTGCGCGCATGGACCTGTCGCTGTTCTTCGCGGGCACGGGGGGCTCGGTGCCGAGCCCGCGGCGCGGGCTGCCCGCGATCCTCGTGCGCCGTGGTGGCGATCGGTTGCTGTTCGACTGCGGCGAAGGCACCCAGCGCCAGCTGATGCGCTCCGTGGGGCTCGCCGACGTGGGGTGCGTGTTCATCACGCACTTCCACGCCGACCATTGGCTCGGGCTGCCGGGGATGCTCAAGTCGTTTGCGCTGCGCGAACGCGACCAGCCGCTGTGCATCTATGGCCCAAGGGGCCTGCGACGGATGATGGACGACACGCGCTTCATCTACGGGAGGCTTCCCTACGAGCTGAGCGTATTCGAGCTGGAGCCCGCGCAGGGCGTTCCGTTCGACGGCTACATGGTGGCGGCCGTGCCGGTGAGCCATCGCGGCAACACCGCGTACGGGTATGCGCTCGTGGAGGACTCCCGCGCGGGGCATCTCGACGCGCAGCTCGCGGAGCGGCTCGGGGTCACGCCCGGACCGGACTTCGGCAGGCTCGCGCGGGGGGAAACCGTGTCCGGGGTTACCCCCGAGCAGGTGACGGGCCCCGCGCGCGAGGGGCGCAAGATCGTGATCTCCGGCGACACCTCACCGTGCGAGGCGCTCGCGATCGCCGCCCACGAGGCGGATGTGCTCGTACACGAGGCCACCTTCGCCGAGGAGGAGCTCGAGCGTGCTCGCCAAACCGGCCACAGCACCGCCCGCCAGGCGGCGGAGCTCGCGCGCGACGCGCGCGTAAGGCTGCTCGCGCTCACCCACATCTCCAGCCGCTACCCGGGCGGCGATCTGCGCGGAGAGGCGCGCCCCGTGTTCGCCGCCACCGAGGCGCCCCGCGACTTCGACACGATCGACATTCCGTTCGCCGAGAAGGGACCCGCCAAGCTGATCCGCTGGTCCACCCGCCGGCGCGAGCCGCCGGCCGGCGATCCCGCGGCCGAGACCCCCACAGAGCCGGTGGCCGCGCCCTGAGCGTCGCCTTTCCATATCGGGGAAGACATGCCCGCATGCGGGCATGTCCGGGGAGGTGCATGCACCTCCCCGCCGGCCGGCACATGTGCCGGCCGGAACATAGAACCGGTTCCGCGACACTCCCTGATACAGTCGCGTTGCTCCTTTAACCCGGTCCGGTGAGGCCAGGAAGGAAACCATGAACGACCGGAAGATCGTCCTCGGCGAGGACGAGGTGGCGCGTGCGCTGGTGCGCATCGCCCACGAGATAGCCGAGCGCAACACCCTCGCCCCCAACGTGGCGGTCGTCGGCATCCACCGTCGCGGCGCGATTCTCGCGCAGCGCCTGCAAGTGCTCTTGAGGGACCTGCTCCAAACCGACGTGCCGCTGGGGGATCTCGACATCGGCTTCTACCGCGACGACGTGGCGTCGCGGCCGCGGGCGCCGGTGGTGCACGCTTCGCACATCGACTTCGACGTTGACAGGCGCACGATCGTGATAGTGGACGACGTGCTCTACACGGGACGCACCGTGCGCGCGGCGATAGAGGCGCTGTTCGACTACGGCCGCCCCGAGCGCGTGCAGCTCGCGGTGCTCGCCGACCGCGGCCATCGCGAGCTGCCGATACGCCCCGACTACGTCGGCAAGAATCTGCCCACCTCGCGCGAGGAGCACGTGAGCGTGCGCGTCGTGGAGATCGACGGGATGGACGAGGTGGCGATTGAACGCGCCCGGGTGGAGGCGCGTGCGTGACCGTCCATTCGTCGATACCGCGGGGATGCGGGTTCTCACAAACGGCGACCCCCGTGCGCGCGTGCGTGCGTGCGCGTGCGCGCGCACGGCCCCCCCAAAGCGAATACATCACCCCCTCCACCTCACACGACGGAGCCGGCGCGTGAACCACCTGCTCTCCATCGAAGATCTCGACCGCGCGGCGATCGAGCGGATCGTCGAGCAGGCCGCGCGCTTCGCGGAGGTGTCGGACCGCGAGATCAAGAAGGTGCCGGCGCTGCGGGGGAGGATGGTGCTCAACCTCTTCTACGAGGCCTCCACGCGCACGCGCAGCTCCTTCGAGCTCGCCGCCAAGCGTCTCTCCGCGGATGTCGTGAACTTCATCTCCAGCGGCTCCTCGGTGGAGAAGGGCGAGTCGCTGAAGGACACCGTGCTCACGCTCAGCGCCCACAAGCCGGACGCGATCGTGATCCGCACCCCCTGGGCGGGCGCGGCGGAGCTCGTGTCGGGCTGGACCAACGCGGCCATCGTGAACGCGGGCGACGGCAAGCACGAGCACCCCACGCAGGCGCTGCTCGACGTGTACACGCTCAAGCGCCGCCTCGGCGCGCTCGACGGCGCCTCGATCTGGATCGTCGGCGACGTCGCCCACTCGCGGGTCGCGCGCTCGAACATCCTCGCCTTCCAGCGCATGGGGGCGAGGGTGACGCTCGCCGGTCCCCCGACCTTGATCCCGCGCGGGATCGAGGCGCTCGGCTGTGAGGTGCGCTTCACGCTCCAGGAGCTCTCCTCCGCCGACGTGGTGTACGCCTTGAGGATGCAGCACGAGCGCATGAACGATGCCCTGGTTCCCTCGCTGCGCGAGTATGCCGCCTGCTTTCAGATCGGCGCGCGCCGGCTCTCCCCGCGCCAGCTGCTCATGCACCCCGGACCGGTGAACCGCGGCGTGGAGCTCTCCGGCGAGGTGGTCGACTCTCCCCAAGCGCTCATCACCGCCCAGGTGGAGGCAGGCGTGGTGGTGCGCATGGCGGTCCTCTACGAGCTGCTCTCCGGCTCGCGCGCCTTCCGTCCCATCCCCGAGCCCCAGCTGGCGTGACGATGCTCGCTGCCCGCGCACCGTCCACCGTTTGCGCCGCGGCTCGCGTGACGATCCTCTCCCGCCCTCCGCACTCTCCGCCCGCCTCCCCGAGGCATGCGTGATGGCCGCCTCACAGCTCCTGCGCTGCCCGCTTCCCGCCGCCGAGTTGCTGATCGAAGGCGCCCACGCGCTCGACCCGCGCGGCGACCTCGACGCACGGGTCGACGTGCTGGTGCGTAACGGGCGGATCGCCGAGATCGCGGCCGCGGGCGATTTGCACCCCGAGGGACTGCGACCCGACGGGAATGTCGAGCTGGTGCGCGGCGAGGGCAAGCACCTGCTGCCGGCGTTCGTGGACCCGCACGTGCACCTTCGCAGCCCCGGCCAGGAGCACAAGGAGGATCTGGAGACGGGCACGCGCGCCGCCGCCGCCGGCGGATTCGGAGCTGTGATCGCGATGCCCAACACCGATCCGGTGCTCGACTCGGCTCCGCTCTTGCGCTCGGTGCGCGAGGCCGCCGCGCGCGAGGCGCGCGTGCCGGTGGGGTTCCTGGCGGCGGTAACGCGCGGGCTGGAGGGCGTCGAGCTGACCGAGATGGCCGAGCTCGCGGGGGAGGGGGCGCTCGGCTTCACCGACGACGGGCGCCCGGTGGCGAGCGCGGGGGTGCTGCGCAAGGCGCTCCAATACCAGCGCCTGTGCGGCGGCGTGCTGACCTTGCACGAGGAGGACCCCTCGCTGTCGCGCGGCGGCTCAATGCACGAGGGCGAGGTCAGCGCGGCGCTCGGGATCGGCGGGATACCGAGCGTGAGCGAGTCCACGATGGTGGCCCGCGACGCCGAGCTCGCCGGCTACGAGGACGGGCGCGTGCACTTCCAGCACCTCAGCTGCGCCGCCTCGGTGCACGCGCTGGCGGCGGCGAAGGAGCGGGGCTTCAAGGTGAGCGCGGAGGTGACGCCCCACCACCTGCTGCTCTGCGACGGGCACGTGCGCGGAATGGACACGCGCATGAAGATGAATCCCCCGCTTGCCTCCGAGCGAGACCGGGCCGCGCTGGTGGAGGGGCTGCGCGCCGGGACGATCGACTGCGTGGCCACCGACCACGCCCCGCACGCCCGCCACGAGAAGGAGGTGCCCTTCGAGCAGGCGCCGATGGGCACGACCGGGCTGGAGACCGCGTTCGCGGCGCTGCACACCGAGCTGGTGCTGCCCGGCACGCTGGGGCTCTCGCTGCTCGTGGCGCGCATGACGGCGGGCGCCGCCCTGTTCGGCCTGCCCACGCCCCGCATCGCGGTGGGGGAGCCCGCGAACCTCACGCTCGTCGATCTCTCAGCCGTTTGGGTGGCGGGCGAGCACGGTTGGGAGAGCCGCTCGGAGAACTGCTGCTTCGCCGGCCGGCGGCTGACGGGACGCGTATCGATGACCCTCGCGGCGGGCGGCATCGCCTACAGGGAGCGAGCGTTCTCGGTGGTGACAGCGTGAACCGCCGGGTGAAGGACAGAAATCGCCGCATGACCCGCCCGGCGACGAGGACGTGGGCAAGCCGCATGACCCGGCCGGAAACGAACGAAGGGGGAACCGCATGAGCCTGCTCGAACGCGACAGGGCGTCGCTCGTGGTGGTGGACGTGCAGGAGGGCTTTCGCTCCTACGCCTCCTTCGACGCCGTGGCGCTGGCCTGCTCGAAGCTCGTGCGGGGAGCGCGCATCCTCGAGCTGCCGCGCATCGCGAGCGAGCAGTACCCCAAGGGGCTCGGCCGCACCGCGCCCGAGGTCGGCCTGGAGGAGGAGCCACGCATCGAGAAGACCGTCTTCTCGGCCGCGCGCGCCGACGGCTTCGACCTCGCCGGGCGCACGCAGGCGGTGGTGTGCGGGATCGAGACGCACGTGTGCGTCTCCCAGACGGTTCACGACCTGCTCGACCAGGGCATCGAAGTCCACGTGCCCGCCGACGCGGTGGGCTCGCGCCACCGGCTCGACTACGAGCGCGGCCTTGAGCGCATCGAGCGGGCGGGCGCGGTCGTGAGCACGGTCGAGTCGGTGTTGTTCGAGCTGCTCGAACGCGCGGGCACGCCCGAGTTCAAGGCCGTCCAGAAACTCATCGTCTGATGGCCACGCGTGACGCCTACGTGTTGCTGGAGGACGGCACGCGCTTCGACGGCGAAGCGTGCGCCGCCACCGATCGGCGATCGACGGGATCGCCGATCGGCCGGCACGCGGTGGGGGAGGTTGTCTTCACGACGGGCATGTCCGGCTACCAGGAGTCGGTCAGCGACCCCTCCTTCGCGGGGCAGATCATCACGTTCACCTACCCCCACATCGGCAACTACGGCGTGAGCGCGCGCGCGATGGAGTCGGAGCGCGTGTGGGCGCGCGCGGTCATCATGCGCGAGGGATGCAACGGCGAGGACGCCCCCAACGCCGAGCGCGGCTGGCTTGACTGGCTCACCGACTGCGACGTGCCGGCGATCAGCGGCGTGGACACGCGCGCGCTCGTGCGCCACATCCGCGAGGCGGGCGCCATGCGCGGCGGGATCTTCCCGGGGGAGATGCCAGACGAGCAGGCGCGCGCGCTGATCGAGGCCGAGCCTCCGATGGCCGGACAGGACCTCGCGTCGCTTGTGAGCCCGTCGAAGGTCACCCGCCACGGTTTCGGCGCCGCGGGGGACACGCGGGAGCTCGCGCGGGACGATGCTCGAACGGGTCCCTGCCGCGCGCGTGGGGGGCGGCGCGGGGAAGAAGGTCCGCTGATCGCGGTCATCGACACGGGCATCAAGCTCTCGATCGTGCGCAACCTGGTGCAGCGCGGCGCGCGCGTGACGCTGCACCCGTGCTCCGCCTCGGCCGAGGAGCTGCTCGCCGAGAACCCCGACGCCGTGCTCGTCGCCAACGGCCCCGGCGACCCCGCGGCGCTCGACTACGTCGTCGACACGGTGCGCGAGCTCGTCGGACGCAAGCCGGTGTGGGGCATATGCCTCGGCCACCAACTGCTGTGCCGGGCGCTCGGCCTTCAGACCTACAAGCTGCCCTTCGGGCACCGCGGCGCCAACCACCCGGTCAAGGACCTGCACACAGGTCGCGTGGAGATCACCTCCCAGAACCACGGCTTCGCGGTGCTCGGCCCGGGCGGCGCGCGCACGCTCGATACGAACGAGCCGGTGCGCTGGAACACCGACTTCGGCGCCGCGCAGCTCACGCACGTGAACCTCTACGACCGCACGGTCGAGGGCTTCGAGCTGCTCGACGTGCCCGGCGGCGCCGTCCAGTACCACCCCGAGGCGGGCCCCGGCCCGCACGACAGCCTGCACCTGTTCGACCGCTTCCTGGAGCGCATCGCCGCCGCCTGATGCCCAGGCGCGATGACATCCACACGATCCTGATCCTCGGCTCGGGGCCGATCGTGATCGGTCAGGCCGCCGAGTTCGACTACTCCGGCGTGCAGGCGTGCAAGGTGCTTCGAGAGGAGGGATACAGGGTCGTGCTGGTCAACTCCAACCCGGCCACGATCATGACCGACCCGGAGTTCGCCGACGCCACCTACGTCGAGCCCCTGCTGCCCGGTCCGGTGGCGAAGATCATCGAGCGCGAGCGCCCCGACGCGCTGCTGCCCACGCTCGGAGGGCAGACCGCGCTCAACCTCTCAAAGGCGCTGCACGACGACGGCACCCTGGAGCGCCACGGCGTCGAGCTGATCGGCGCCGACCACGAGGCGATCGCGTGCGCGGAGGACCGCGAGCGCTTCGGCGCGGCGATGGCCAAGGCGGGCCTGTCGATGCCCGCGAGCGCGATCGCATCCGCTCCTTGGATCGATGACGCAGGGGCCGCGGCGGCCGGTGCGCCGGGTTCGGGATGGTTCGACCTCGAGAGCGGGCTCGAGCAGGCGCGGGAAGCCCTGCCGGCGGTCGGGCTGCCGTGCATCGTGCGCCCAGCCTTCACGCTCGGCGGGCGGGGGGGAGGCATCGCTCGCGACCACGACGAGTTCGAGCTGATCGTCAAGCGCGGCCTGGAGGCTTCGCCGATCGGCCAGGTGCTGCTCGACCAGTCGGTGCTCGGCTGGGGCGAGTTCGAGCTGGAGGTGATGCGCGACAAAGCCGACAACGTCGTGATCGTCTGCTCGATCGAGAACATCGACCCGATGGGCGTCCACACCGGCGACTCGGTGACGGTGGCCCCCCAGCAGACGCTCACCGACGCGCTCTACCAGCGTCTGCGCGACCAGGCGATCGCCGTGATCCGCGCGGTGGGCGTGGAGACGGGCGGCTCCAACGTGCAGTTCGCGGTGAACCCCGCCACCGAGCAGATCCTCGTGATCGAGATGAACCCGCGCGTGTCGCGCTCCTCGGCGCTCGCCTCCAAGGCCACGGGCTTTCCGATCGCGAAGATCGCCGCGCGGCTGGCCGTCGGCTACCTGCTGGAGGAGATCGACAACGACATCACGGGCGTGACCCCCGCGAGCTTCGAGCCCGCGATCGACTACGTGGTCGTGAAGTGGCCGCGCTTCGCCTTCGAGAAGTTCCCGACCGCCTCGCCCACGCTCACCACGCACATGAAGTCGGTGGGCGAGGCGATGGCGATCGGCCGCACCTTCTCCCAGGCGTTCGCGAAGGCGCTGCGCTCGCGCGAGCTCGACAAGCCGCCGCGCCTTGGCGAGCGCTCTGACGCCGAGCTGCTGGACGCGCTCGCCACGCCGACGGCCGACCGCTACGAGACGATCCTCGAGCTGCTCGCCCGTAACCCAGGGACCGACTCGACGCCACTTGGCGCAGCCGAGGTGGGGATCGAGGCGATCCACGAGCGCACCTCGATCGACCCGTGGTTCCTGCGCGAGCTGCAGCGGCTCGCCAGGGACCCCGACGCGCCCTTCCGCGGCGAGCGCTCGTTCAAGTCGGTGGACACCTGCGCCGCCGAGTTCCCCGCTCGCACCCCCTACTACTACTCCGGCTGGGAGCGCCCACCGATCGGCGGCGCCGGCGGCGGAGCCGGTGGTGGGCCGGCGCACGAGGTCACGCGCAACCCGGGCGCGGAGGGAGAGCGCGCCTCGATCGTCATCCTCGGAGCGGGCCCCAACCGCATCGGCCAGGGCATCGAGTTCGACTACTGCTGCGTCCACGCCGCCATGACCGTGCGCGAGTCGGGACGCGACGCGGTGATCGTCAACTGCAACCCCGAGACGGTCTCCACCGACTACGACACCTCCGACCGCCTCTACTTCGAGCCGCTCACGCTGGAGGACGTGCTCGGAGTGATCGACGTCGAGCGCAGCGTGGGTCGGCTGGAGGGCGTGATCGTCCAGTTCGGCGGCCAAACCCCGCTCAAGCTCGCCGACGGCCTCGTCAAGGCGGGCGTGCCGCTGCTCGGCACCTCCGTCGACGCGATCGACCTCGCCGAGGACCGCGGGCGCTTCGGCGCGCTGCTCGAGCGCCTCGGCCACCAGGCGCCCCCGTACGCCACCGCCCGCTCTGTCGCGGAGGCCCTGGAGAAGGCGCAGGACGTCGGCTACCCGTTGCTCGTGCGCCCCTCCTACGTGCTCGGGGGACGTGCGATGGAGATCGTCTACTCCCGCGAAGGGCTCGCCGACTACCTCCGTCGCGAGGCCGGCGACGCGACCATCTTCCTCGACCGCTTCCTCGAGAACGCCGTCGAGGTGGACGTCGACGCGCTCTGCGACGGCCACGACGTGTGGATCGGCGGCATCATGCAGCACGTCGAGGAGGCGGGCGTGCACTCCGGCGACAGCGCCTGCGTGCTCCCGCCGCACTCGCTCGGCGAGGAGATGCTCGAGCAGATCCGCTCCGCCACGCGCGACATCGCGCTCGGGGTCGGCGTCGTGGGGCTCCTGAACGTCCAGTACGCCGTCCACGACGGCCGCCTGTATGTGATCGAGGCCAACCCGCGCGCCTCGCGCACCGTCCCGTTCGTCTCGAAGGCCGTCGGCGTGGCGCTCGCGAAGCTCGCCTGCCGCATCATGCTCGGCGAGCGCATCGCGGGGCTCGAGCTGCCCGCCGGACACGAGGGGGTCGGCTTCGGCGACCACGTCTCGGTCAAGGAGGCCGTGCTCCCCTTCGACCGCTTCGACGGCGCCGACTCCCTGCTCGGGCCGGAGATGCGCTCCACCGGCGAGGTCATGGGCATCGCGCGCGACTTCCCCACAGCTTTCGCCAAGGCCCAGGCAGCCGCCGGCTCGCCGCTGCCGAGCGCCGGCACCGCCTTCATCAGCGTCACCGACTCCGACAAGCCGGGCGCGTTCGCCGTGGCCCAGATATTGCACGACAACGGCTTTCGCATCATCGCCACGCGCGGCACCGCCGAGGCGATCGCGCGCATGGGCGTGCCCGTGCGCCCCATCAACAAGATCGGCGAGGGCTCTCCGCACGTCATCGACTGGATCGAGCGGGGCGACGTCGAGTTGATCGTCAACACCCCCACGGGCTCAGGAGCGCGCAGCGACGGCTGGGAGATCCGCCGCGCCGCGATCGCCCACTCCATCCCATGCCTGACCACGCTCTCCGCCGGCGTCTCGGCGGCACGCGCCATCGCCCAGGCCATCAAGCTCGGCGAGCCCGACGTGCTCTCGCTGCAGGAGCTCCACCGTGGGGTGCACACCCCCGGCCGCCCCGACAAGACTGCAGTGGCGTGAGCGCCGCCCCCCCGTCAGCCTCACACCGTGAGCGTACGATCGCCCCGTTCGGGCGACGCCTGCTCACCGTCACGGCGACCGAGCCCTTGGGTGCCTACCGTATCCTTCGCGCCGCCGACTCGTCCGGGCCCGCTCCCGCGGCCGGCCAGTTCGCGATGCTCGCCGCCGCCGAGCGCTGGGGCGCCGGCGAGGATGAGCGGCCCTACCTGCCGCGCGCCTTCTCCTACGCGCGCTTCCTCGACGGCGAGGCCCACTTCCTGCTCGAGGACGTCGGTCCCGGCACGCACCGCCTCTGCGAACTGCGCGAGGGCGACGGTCTCTGGATGCTCGGACCGCTCGGCCGGGGCTTCACCATGCCCGGGGGCACCCGTCGCGCCCTGCTCACCGGCGGCGGCGTGGGAATCGCCCCGCTCGCCATCTGGCAGGACGAGCTCAACTCGGTTGGCGCGGCCGGCGAGCGTGCCACGGTGCTGCTCGGCTTCCGCGACCGCGCCCACGCCGAGGGCGCCGCCCTCCTCGACGATACCGCCCGGGCCGACGACGGCTCCACCGGCCACAACCGGCTCGCCACCGACGACCGCTCCGTCGGCCACAACCGGCTCGCCACCGACGACGGCTCCGTCGGCCATCACGGCCCCGTCACCGACCTGCTCGCCGCCGAGCTCGACCGCGACGCCCACGCCACCGTCTACGCGTGCGGCCCGCCCGCGATGCTCGAGGCGGTCAGGGCGCTCTGCGCCGAGCGCTCCGTTCCCGCGCAGCTCGCCCTGGAGTCCGGCATGGCGTGCGGCTTCGGCGCCTGCTTCGGCTGCGTCGTGCCCACGCGCGACGGCTACGTGCGCGTGTGCGTCGACGGCCCGGTGATCGACGCCGAGCGGCTCGAGCGGGTGGGGGAGAGCACGGGAGCGCCCGTATGAGCCTGCCGCGGGGGTTGTATCTTCGTTTGAGGGGGCCCCGTGCGTGCGTGCGCACGCGCATATGGCGAGGGAGTGGTCCTCAAAACGGCGTACCCCCCCCGCGCGCGCGGGGCATCGCTTTGCGGAAAGGCAGGTCGGGGTCTGGGGTCCGGTCCTGATGAGCATCGACTTCTGCGGCATAACGCTCGCTCACCCCGTCATCAACGGCTCGGGCACCTTCGACGCAATCGCCGCGCGCACCGCCTTCGGCGACGCGCTCGACGACGTCTTCCCGTTCGCGGCGTTCGTGTCCAAGACGATCACGCTCGCCCCGCGCGCCGGCAGCCCGCCGCCGCGGCTGTGGGAGGCCCAGGCCGGCCTGGTGAACTCGATCGGGCTGCCCAACAAGGGCGTGGCGCGCTACCTCGCCGAGGACCTGCCCGAGCTCGCGCGGCTGCCCGTGCCGCTCATCACGAACGTCATGGGCTCCACCGCCGAGGAGATCTCAGAGCTCGCGCGCGCCTGCGAGGAGCGCGAGGAGATAGCGGCGATCGAGCTGAACGTCTCCTGCCCCAACGTGCGCACCGGCCTCGACATCGGGGCCGACCCCCTCCAGCTGGAGCGCGTGCTCTTCGCGGTGCGCCCCGCCACGAGCAAGCCGTTGATCGTCAAGCTCACGCCGAACTGCGCCGACGTGGCGAAGTGCGCCTCGGCGGCGCAGGACGGCGGCGCGGACGCCGTCTCGCTGATCAACACGCTGCGCGCCTTCGCGCTCGCTCCCGGGGCGGCGTCCGCGGCGGGCATGGCCTGCACGCACGACCGCGCGAGCCCGGCGGGGAGGACACACGGTGGCGAGCACGTACGCCCGGAGGCAGGGACGGCACGAGACCGCGAACACGCGCGCCCAGCCGCGTGGCTCGGGGGCGGAACGGGCGGGCTCTCGGGAGCCGCCATACGGCCCGTCGCGCTCGCGCAGGTGGCCGCGGTGGCGAGGCGTGTCTCCATCCCCGTGGTGGGCATGGGGGGGATACAGAACGCCGCCCACGCGCGCCAGTTCCTCGACGTCGGCGCGACACTCGTGGCGGTCGGCACCGAGAGCTTCCGCGACCCCGCCGCCGCGTCGCGAATCGCCCGCGAGCTTCGCCCGTCGAGCACCGCGTGACAGGTCCTGAATATCGGTTTCGCACGACCATTCGTTTACTTGACCCACCGGATGCCCGCCGTACGCCGCCAACCGTTCGAGGTCGCGACATCGGATCGAAATGGCGGCCCAAAACCCCTGCAAACCGACACACACACCATCCACCATCCTCGACATACCTGAAGCTCAACCTGAGCTTAAGGCGAATTGGGCGTCTTTGCCTTGAACGCCGCGTGTGGGTGTGTAGACTCGCCGCCCATGCCCACCGTCACGGGTCCGATGCCCCCGACCATCGCCGCCAAGCCGCAGGGCGCCCCCGAACGGTCGCTCAATCAGCGCATGGATGCCTTGGCGCGAGCCAACCGCATCCGCACCGAGCGAGCCCGGCTCAAGCGCGACCTCAAGGGCGGCAGGCTCTCGATCCACACGCTGCTGCTCAACCCGCCCGAGTACGTCGAGACCGCCAAGGTGTTCGACATGATGCTCGCCGTTCCCAAGTACGGACGCGTGAAGGTCAACAAGATCCTCGCCCACTGCCGCATCTCCCCGAGCAAGACCATCGGCGGCCTCTCAGAGCGCCAGCGCAGCGAGCTCGTTTCCCTGCTGCGCCGTTGACCCAGGTCCGCCGCGCCCGACATTAGGGTCTCGCGCGTGGCACGCGTCTTTGTGATCACCGGACCCTCCGGCGTGGGGAAGGGCACCCTCATCCGGGGCCTCATGGAGCGCCTGCCGCAGCTCGAGCTGTCGGTGTCCGCCACCACGCGCGCTCCCCGGCCCGGAGAGCGGGACGGCGTCGACTACCACTTCCTCTCAAGCGTTGAGTTCGAGCGGCGCGTGCAGGCCGGCGAGTTCGTGGAGCACGCCGACTACGCCGGCCGCCGTTACGGGACGCTGCGCGCCGAGCTCGACAGGCGGGTCGCCGAGGGGGCGCCGGTCGTCCTGGAGATCGAGGTCCAGGGCGCCCGGCAGGTGCGGGGCGCGATGCCCGAGGCGGTGCAGGTGTTCATCGCGCCACCCTCGCTGCACGCGCTGCGCACGCGCCTGATCGGACGCGGCACCGACGACAGCGAGGAGGTCGAGCGCCGCCTGGAGGTCGCCGAGCGGGAGCTCGCCGCGCGCGACGAGTTCGCCCACGTCGTCGTCAACGACCGCCTGGACGATGCCCTCGGCGAGCTGGTCGCGATCGTCGCGGCCGAGCTGGGCGACGGAGCCTGAGCGACTACACTGCATGGTCCACACAGAAAGGCACCCCCCCGACGATGATGACCTCACCCCGCATCGACCGCCTGCTCGAGAACGTCGACTCCAACTACGCGAGCGTGATCGTGGCCGCCAAGCGCGCCCGGCAGATCAACAGCTACTACCACAACCTCGGTGAGGGCGCCTTCGAGGAATTCCCACCGCCCATGATCGAGACCGCCTCCAAGAACTACCTCACGATCGCCCTCGAGGAAGTCGCGGGGGGCAAGATCAAGTACCACTACCGCTAGAGGGCCATGGCCAGGATCCTGCTCGGCGTCAGCGGCGGCATCGCCGCCTACAAGGCGCTCGAGCTCATACGGCTGGCGAGCGCCGCGGGGCACTCGTTGCGCGTCGTCCAGACCCCCACGAGCAGGCGCTTCGTGGGGGAGGCGTCGTTCGCCGCGCTCACAGGCGCGCCCGTGCTCACCGACGAGTTCGCCCACGACCCCGCGCGCGGCGCGTTCCCCGGGCAGGGGCTTCCAGCCCACCAGCCGCTCAGCCACCTGCAGCTCGTGGCGAACGCCGACCTCTACCTGATCGCGCCCGCCTCGGCCAACACGCTCGCGAAGCTCGCCGCCGGGCTCGCCGACAACCTGCTCTGCAGCTGCGCGCTCGCCGCGAGTTGTCCCGTGGTGGTGGCGCCCGCGATGAACAACCACATGTACGAGCATCCCGCCACGCAGTCGAACATCGACCTGCTGCGCGCGCGCGGCGTGCACGTGATCGAGCCCGGCGCGGGCCGCCTCGCCTCACTCGGCGAGCAGGGCATCGGTCGGCTCCCCGAGCCCGAGCGGCTGCTCGCCATCTGCGAGGAGATCCTTGCCCGACGGGTGACTCACGCGCACGCACGCGAAGAAAGCTCTGCTCCGCGCGCGCGCGCGAGTCATGCCGAACCGGAACAAGACACCCCTCCCGGCAGCCACCGAAACGAAACCGACGACGGCTCCGAGTGGGCCGGGCTGCGCGTGCTCGTCACCGCCGGCGGCACGCGCGAGCCGATCGACAGCGTGCGCTTCCTGGGAAACAGCTCCTCGGGTCGCATGGGCCTCGCGCTCGCCGGCGCCGCACGCTCGCGCGGCGCCGAGGTGGTGCTCGTGGCGGCCAACGTCTCACTGCCGGCTCCGCCCGACGTCGCCGTTCGCCGCGTGTCTACGGCCGCCGAGCTCCGGGAGGCGTGCGAGCGGGAGTTTCCCGCGTGCGACATCCTGCTGATGGTGGCCGCCGTCGCCGACTTCCGACCCACGGATCCCCTGAGCGACAAGATCAAGAGGGCGGGGCGCGAGCGCCTCACGATCGAGCTCGAGCCCACCGCCGACGTCCTCCGCGGCCTGGCCTCGCGACGCGCGCCCTCCCAGACGCTTGTCGCCTTCGCCGCCGAGCACGGCCCGGGCGCGGTGCAGAGCGCGCGCGAGAAGCTCGCCTCCAAGGGCGTGGACGCTGTCGTCGTCAACGACATCTCGCGCGCCGACATCGGCTTCGAGTCCGCCCACAACGAGGTCACGATCCTCACGCGCTCGGGCGAGCAGGAGGTCCCGCGCGCCTCCAAGGAGAGCGTCGCCGTCGCGATCCTCGACGCCGTCGATCGCCTACGCGACGCAGCCTGAAGGGCCGGTTAAAGTAGATGCATGGACAGCGTCTACGAGCTCTACCGGCGTGGATGCGAGCTACTCGACCACGGCGACTTCATGGCGGCCGTCGTGCCGCTCACGCACGCCCGCGAGCTGGAGCCCGCCAAGACCTCGATCAGGGAGGCGCTCGGACGGGCGCTCTTTCACGCCCGGCGCTACGAGCACGCCGCCGAGGAGTTCGAGGCGGTCGCGGTCGCGGCGCCCACCAACGACTACGCCCTGTTCTGCCTGGGGCGCTCCATGCAGCTGCTCGGGCGCCATCGCGAGGCGTGCCGTCCGCTCGCCGTCGCCTGCTCGATGCGACCGGCGCGCGAGGATTACCGGCTCTACCGCGACCGTGCCCGCCGGGACGCCGCGCTGTTCTGAGAACGGGCGCGCCCTCGACAGCGCTGCGCCACTCATGGCCGGAGCCCGATGCTATTCTCGGACGACAGCTTTCGAGTCGTCGCATCGGCGACGGCTGGCAGTGCCGAAAGTGGGCGCACGCCCGCTTTTTTTTACGCCTCGTATGAGGGAAGAGAGTCATAAGTCGATGTCAGCAGTGCAGTCCGAGATAGAGCAGCGCGTCGCCGCCGGGGAGCCCGACGTCGAGGTGCTGCTCGCCGAGACGCTGGTATCAGATCCCGCCCACCCCACGCTGCGCGTGTTCATCGACCATCCCGACGGCGTCACGCTCGCGCTGTGCGAGCGCGTCACCGCGCTGCTCTCCGACCTGCGCGAGCGCTATACGCTCGAGGTTTCCTCGCCGGGCGCCGAGCGTCCGCTGACCAAGCCAAGCCACTTCCGCCGCTTCGTCGGCCGCCGCGCCCGCGTGCGCACCATGCGCGCGCGGCCCGCCGCAGCCGCCGGGGCCTCCTCGCAGAGGCCGGTGCGGAGCTTCACGGGAGAGCTCGTCGGGGTGACCGACAGCGAGATCACCCTGGCCGCCGACGGGGGCGTCATCGCGATCCCCTACTCGGAGATCCGTCGTTCGAACCTCGTCGAGGAGTAGTGGAGGACCACTGATGTCACGCGAGATCCTGGAAGCCATGCACGCGCTCGCGCGCGAGAAGGGCATCGAGCCCGAGAAGCTGATGATCGCGCTCGAGGACGCGCTGCTGTCGGCCTACAAGAAGCAGCCGGGGTCGGCGAAGTACGCGCGCGTTGAAATGGACCGCGACACCGCCGACTTCCGGGTCATCGAACTCATCATCCCCGAACGGCTCGAGGCGCACCTGATCGTCGAGACGATCGACGAGGGGACGACGGTCGACCCCGAGACGGGCGAGCTGCGCGAGCCCGAAGAGCCCGAAATCGACCCCAAGAAGTTCGAGGAATACCGCGACCAGATCGACGAACGCGACGTGACGCCCGAGGACTTCGGCCGGATCGCCGCTCAGACCGCCAAGCAGGTGATCCTGCAGCGCATCCGCGAGGCCGAGCGCGACATGATGTTCGAGGAGTACCGCGACCGCGTCGGCGAGCTCATAACGGGCATCGTGCAGCAGTCCGATTCGCGCTACACGCTCGTGCAGCTGCGCGAGCGCGTGGAGGCGCTCTTGCCCAAGTCGGAGCAGGTCGACGGCGAGCGCTACGACCACTCCCAGCGCATCAAGGCGGTCATCAAGGAGGTCTCGCCCTCCACGAAGGGCCCCTCCATCATCGTCTCCCGGCGCGACCCCGAGCTGATCAAGAAGCTGTTCGAGCTCGAGGTCCCTGAGATCGCCGACGGTCTCGTGGAGATCGCCAACGTGGCACGCGAGCCGGGCTACCGCTCGAAGATCGCGGTCGTCTCGCACGCCGACGGCGTGGACCCCGTGGGCGCCTGCGTGGGACCGCGCGGGTCGCGCGTGCGCATGGTGGTCTCCGAGCTGCGCGGCGAGAAGATCGACATCATCCCCTTCAACGAGGAGCCCGCCCGCTTCGTCGCCAAGGCGCTCTCGCCCGCGAGGGTGCGCGAGGTGCTCGTCGACGACGAGGCCAAGCAGGCCACCGTGATCGTCCCCGACGACCAGCTCTCGCTCGCCATCGGACGCGAGGGGCAGAACGCGCGCCTTGCGGCCCGCCTCACCGGCTGGCGCGTGGACATCCGCTCGGAGACCGAGTTCGCCGCCGAGGAGGCCGAGCACGGCTACGAGGAGGAGGAGCTGCAGGGCCGCTGCGCCGCGATCCTCTCCAACGGCCGCCGCTGCCCGAACGCCTCCCTCCCCGGCTCGCGCTACTGCGGCCTGGAGTCCCATCAGGCGCTCGCGGGGATCGACGGCGACAACGTCGCCGACCTCGCGCCGCGGGCCGGCGGGAAAGAGCCGGAGGCTTCCGCGCCCGAGAACGGAGCCGAGCCCATGGCTGCCCCTCCCGAGCCCGCCGCCGTGGCGGGCGAAGCGGAGACTGGCGATGTCGAGCAGGCCGACGCAAGCGAACCCCACGCGGGCGAGCCGGCCGAAGAGGCCGCAGAGGGGCAAGCGTCATAGCCGGTCACGTTCCCCGGCGCCGCTGCGTCGGGTGCGGGCGCGTGGCGCCGAAGCCCGAGCTGGTGCGCCTGGCGAGCGTGTCCGCCGGACGTGAGAGCCGCGCCACCGCGATCCTCGACATGGCCGGCACGATGCCCGGTCGAGGCGCCTATGTATGCCGCGACGAGCGCCGGGGGGCACCCAACCCCGACTGCATGAGGCTCGCCGCCGGGCGCGGCGTGCTGCAACGTGCCTTTCGTCGCGCCGTGGACGTCCCTGCCGAGCTCGTAGAATCGGAGAGCCGATGAGTAAGAAGCGAGTTCGCGAAATAGCCAAGGAGCAGGGCATATCGAGCAAGGAGCTGCTCGACAAGCTGCAGGACGCCGGCATCGCGGCGAAGGCCGCCGCATCCTCGGTCGAGGAAGCCGAGGCATTGCGCGCACTCGCCGGCAACGGCGGGTCCGCGGTCGCAACCGCCGGCGCGACGCCCAGTTCTCCCGCAACGGCTCCCGGTTCTCCCGCAACGGCTCCCGCGGACAGCGCCACCACGACGACCGCCACGAGCGCCACAGACGCACCCAACACACAGGCCGCCGCGCCGAGCCAAGCGGCGGGCGAGCGCGTGCGCCCCACGCGCGACTCGCGCACCGGCGAGCGCGCGCCCAGCGGAGCCGGAACCGGCGGACGCCGCCGTGTCGTTATCGACTCCCAAGCATCGCGCCGCCAGCAGGGCGGTCCCGCCAACCAGCCGGTGCGCCGTCCCCGCCGCGGCCGCCGCCGCAGGGGCACCTACGACGAGACGATCGCCCCGATCGACACCTCGGCGATCCAGGACATCGACCTGATCCGCGTGAACTCGGGCTCCACGGTCAAGGACGTCGCCGAGTACCTCGGCGTGCCGGTGCCGGAGATCATCAAGAAGCTGATGATGCTCGGCGAGATGGCCACCCTCACGCAGACGCTCGCCGACGACGCGATCCAGGTGCTTGCCGACGAATTCGAGAAGCGGATCGAGATCGTCCACGCGGCCGACGAGGTCGAGGTCGAACCGGTCTTCGAAGACAGCGAGGAGGACCTCGTCGAACGTCCGCCGGTGGTGACGATCATGGGTCACGTCGATCACGGCAAGACCTCGCTGCTCGACGCGATCCGCAAGACCGAGGTCGCCGCGGGCGAGGCGGGGGGGATCACCCAGCACATCGGCGCCTACCAGGTCACCCACGCCGGCAAGCCAATCACGTTCCTCGACACGCCCGGCCACGAGGCGTTCACCGCGATGCGCGCCCGCGGAGCGCGTGTCACCGACCTCGCGGTGATCGTGGTGGCGGCCGACGACGGCGTCAAGCCGCAGACCGAGGAGGCAATCGACCACGCCAAGGCCGCCGAGGTGCCGATCGTGGTGGCGGTCAACAAGATCGACAAGGAGGGCGCGCAGCCCGAACGCGTGCGCACCGAGCTCACCCAGCGCGGCCTTCAGCCCGCCGAGTGGGGCGGCGAGATCGAGTTCGTCGACGTCAGCGCCAAGACCCGCGAGGGCCTGGACAACCTGCTCGACACGATCCAGCTCGTCACCGACCTGGAGGAGCTCAAGGCCAATCGCGACGCGATGGCCTCGGGCACCGTGATCGAGTCCAAGCTCGATCCGGGCCGCGGCCCGGTCGTGAGCATCCTGATCCAGCGCGGCACGCTCGAGGTGGGCGACGCGCTCGTCGCGGGCGCCAGCTTCGGTCGGGTGCGCGCCATGCACGACTTCACCGGCGCGCGTGTGAAGAGGGCTGAGCCGGGCGAGCCGGTCGAGGTGCTCGGCTTCGACGGCGTGCCCGAGGCCGGCGAGATCGTGCGCGCGGTCGAGAACGAGCGTCGCGCCCGCCAGCTCGCCGGGGAGCGCGCCAACCGCCTCAAGACGGAGGCGCTCGCGCGGCGCTCCGGGCGCAAGGTGTCGCTCGAGGACGTCTTCAAGCTCGCCCAGGAGGGCGCCGTCAAGGAGCTCAGCCTCGTCATCAAGGCCGACGTCGCCGGCTCGTTGGAGGCGATCGAGGACGAGATCGCGAAGCTGCCCCAGGACGAGGTGTCGGTGAACATCATCCACCGCGGCGTCGGCGGCATCAACGAGTCAGACGTGATGCTCGCCTCCGCCTCCTCCGGGCTGATACTCGCCTTCAACGTGCGCCCCGTGGGCGACGCGCGCCAGATCGCCGAGCGCGAGGGGGTGGAGATCCGCTCCTACGCGGTGATCTACCGCGCGATCGAAGAGCTGCGTGCGGCTATGCAGGGAATGCTCGAGCCCACCGAGGTCGAGACCCCGCTCGGCCAGGCCGAGGTGCGCCAGCTCTTCCGGGCGTCGCGCATCGGCGTGATCGCCGGCTCGCACGTCAGCGAGGGCAAGGTCACGCGCGGAGCACGCGTGCGGGTGGTGCGCGAGGGCACCGTCATCTACGACACCACGATCGCGAGCCTGCGCCGCTTCAACGAGGACGCGCGCGAAGTGAGCGCCGGCTACGAGTGCGGGATCGTGCTCACCAACTTCCAAGACCTGCGCGAGGGCGACATCCTGGAGACATACGAGACACGCCTTCAGGAGCGTCAGCTCGCCTGAGGCGGTTTGCGCGCATGAGGGGTTGCTCATGCAAGGTTGTGCAACTCGGATACTTCGAGGGACACGGACGGGTAGGATGAGCTCGGACCGCATGCGTCGCGTCGATGAGGCGATCAGACAGGTGATCGGCGACGCGATAGCTTCAGACTTGAAGGACCCCCGGGTGGGATTCGTGACCGTGACCGACGTCAAGACAAGCTCCGACCTGAGCCATGCGCGCGTATACGTGAGCGTGCTCGGCGAGGCGCACACGCGCGAGGAGACGCTCGACGGCCTGCGCCACGCCCATGGCTATCTTCAGCGTCGCATCGCGGGCGAGCTGCGCCTCAAGCGAACCCCAACGCTCGAGTTCTCCTACGACGACACCACCGACCGCGCGATGCGCCTCGACGCGCTGATCGACGCGGAGCTCGAAGGGCGCCGGGAGGCCGACGCTCGACGCGAGCGGCACGCGCCGGGGGGCGAATCGAGCGAGCAGTCGAGGCGAGCGTGAGCGGCGCTCCAAACCTTGAGCAGACGCGCGCGCTGGTGCTCGAGCGCGTGCGCGGGGACGCGAGCTTCGTGGCGGCCACCCACGAGAACCCCGACGGCGACGCGCTCGGCTCGTTGATCGGCATGCACGGGCTGCTCACGGCGCTCGGCAAGGACTCCGTGATGTTCATCGCCGACAGCGACCTGCCACTGCCGCGCGAGTACCGCTGCGCGGCGCTCGAGCATGCCATCCAGGCGCCGCCGCCGGACATCGGCGGGCGCACGGTGGTGATGCTCGACTGCGGCAACATCGACCGCAACCCGGCCGCGGTGCTCCAGCACGGCGCGCACCTGCTCAACATCGACCACCACCACGACAACACGCTGTTCGGCACGCTGAACCTTGTGGACCCCACGGCGTCGTGCACCGCGGAGATCGTGTGGGACCTGATGCACGGCCTCGACGTCGCGCCGACGGCGGCGATCGCCGAGGCGCTGTACATCGGGCTCGTGACCGACACCGGGCGGTTCATGTACGAGAACACCGGCCCGCGCGCCCACAGCATGGCGGCCGAGCTGATCGCGGCAGGCGTGAACGCACCGGCGGTCTACAGGCGGCTCTACGAGGAGCTGCCGCTCGCCAAGCTTGCGCTGCTTGGGGTTGCGCTCGAGCGCATTCAACGCTTCGATGCGGGTACGCTCACGCTCGTGGCGCTCGACGCCGAGGACTTCGAGCGGACCGGCGCGGAGGAGAGCTTCTCCGAGGGCATCGTCGACCACCTGCGCTCGGCGGCCGCGACAAAGGTGGCCGTGCTGATCCGCGAGCTCACCGCGCCCGAGAGCCGCGGCAAGCGTAAGGTGTCGCTGCGCGCCACCGGCGATGACATCGACGTGTCCGTCATCGCCCGCACACAGGGCGGCGGCGGGCACCGCCGGGCGGCGGGCTTCTCCACCACGCTCGAGCTGGGGGAGCTGATCTCGCTCCTGCGCCATGAGGTGGCCGCCCAACTGCACCCGGCGCCGAAAGGGCCGGCGGTTCCCACGCTCGCTTGACCGAGGGTATCCTGCTGATCGACAAGCCGGTGGGGATCACCTCGCACGATGTCGTCGCGCGGGTGCGGCGCTCGCTGGCGGGAGCGAAGACCGGACATGCCGGAACGCTCGACCCGTTCGCCAGCGGACTGCTGATCGTGCTCGTCGGAAGGGCGACTCGCATGCAGCGACGGCTCATGGAACTGCCCAAGCGATATGAAACCGTCGCGCGACTGGGTGCGCTCTCGAGCACCGGCGACCCTGAGGGCGAGATCACCCAGACCGACAGGTTTCCACCCGACCCGCCTGAGCTGCCGATCGGCGAGATCCGTCAGCGCCCTCCGATCTACTCGGCGATCAAGATCAAAGGCGAGCGCGCCTACCGCAAGGCACGCCGCGGAGAGAGCTTCCAGATGCCCGAGCGGATCGTGACCGTGAGCCGTTTCGAGCAGACATGGCGCAAGGGTGAGCGTGCCGGCTATCTGATCGAATGCTCCTCCGGGACATATGTGCGCTCGTTGATCGCGGATCTCGGCGATGCCTACTGCGAGGAGCTCAGACGGACCGCCATAGGGCCTTTCGAAGTGGCCGGCGCAGTCCCGCCGCCGCCCCGTGGGGTCGTGTGGGAGGACGCGCCGTTGTTGAGCGTCGAGCAGGCGCTGGCCCTTCTCCCATAGGCTTCCCGACCGTGAAGATCACTCGGCTGGGAGACGTGCAGAGCAGAGCGCGGCGCGTGGCGGTGGGCTCGTTCGACGGCGTCCACCTGGGGCACCGCGAGGTGATACGCGGCTCGGACAGCGTGTTGACGTTCGACCCCCATCCCTCGGCGGTGGTGGCTCCGCAGCACACGCCGAAGCTGCTCACCACGCTCGAGATGAAGGCGGAGCTGGTGGAGGCGCTCGGCGTGCAGGAGATGATTGTGATCGGATTCGACGACGAGTTCGCCAAACGCAGCGCCCAGGAGTTCATCGACGACGTGCTGGTGGGCACGCTCGGAGCCACATACGTGTCGGTTGGCGAGAACTTCCGCTTCGGCAACCGCGCCAAAGGCCACCCCCGGATGCTCGCCGAAGACGAGCGCTTCTCGACGCGCGTCGCCCCGCTGCTCGAGGTCGATGGGGAGATCGTCTCCTCGAGCCACATCCGGGGCCTGGTGCTCGCCGGCGAGGTCGCCCAGGCAACGCGCTTCCTGGGCGCGCCGTTTCAGATGCGCGGCGAGGTCGTGCAGGGCGACAAACGGGGCGGCGAACTGGGTTTCCCCACCGCCAACCTCGTGCCGGACGATGCGTTCGTGTGTCCCGGCCACGGCGTCTACGCTTGCCTCGCCGATACCCTTACGGGCACACCCTCTGGGGCGCACCCTGAAAGGCATGCCCAAAGTGCGCATACCCAGAGGGCACGCGGCGCCAGGCGGGCGGGCGGCCTGCCGGCGGCCGTGAACGTGGGTGTGCGACCTACGTTCGTGACCGGTCGCGGCGAGCTGGTCGAGGCCTACATCCTGGACTTCGAGGGCGACCTCTACGGCGAGCCGCTGCGCCTTGACTTTCTGGCTCGCCTGCGCGGCGAGCGGCGCTTCTCCTCGGCCGAGGAGCTGATCGAGCAGATGCACCGCGACATCGCGCGCACGCGCGAGATCGTCGCCGGCTGCTAGCCTGTGCGACCGCCATGACGATCACCACAGAGCGTAAGCGAGAGATCGCCGCGAAGTTCGGCTCGAGCGAGCGGGACACCGGTAACACCAGGGTCCAGGTGGCTTTGCTCACCGAGCGCATCAACCATTTGACAGAGCACCTGCGCGAGCAGGGCAAGGACCACCACTCGCGCCGCGGCCTGCTGATGCTCGTGGGTCGCCGCCGCCGCTTCCTCGACTACCTGCAGCGCAAAGACCTCGAGGGCTACCGCGCGCTGATCAAGGAGCTCGGACTCCGTAAGTAGACGGAGCGGGCAGCAACCTCCGGCGGCTTGAAGAACGTATAAGGCGCAGTGTGGCGGAACGCCGGCGTGCGTCCGCTAAGCTGCTCAGCGTTCGGATACAAGGATAAAGAAAACGGCTCCGCCGACCGACGGGTGGAGAAGGAAGGTAGTCAATATGAGCAGCAACGCCGTTACGCGGGTTTCCGTGGAGATCGCAGGCAGCGAGATCTCGTTCGAGACCGGCAGGATGGCCAAGCAGGCCTCCGGCGCAGTGGTCGTCCGTCAGGGCGACACGATGGTCCTCGCGACCGCCACAGCAGGCGGTCAGCGCGACGTGGACTTCCTCCCGTTGACGGTTGACGTGGAGGAGAGGATGTACTCCGCCGGGAAGATCCCCGGCTCGTTCTTCAAGCGCGAGGGACGCTCGGGAGAGAAGGCGACGCTCACGGCGCGCATGATCGACCGTCCCCTGCGACCGCTGTTCCCCAAGGGCTGGAACTACGAGACCCAGCTCGTGGCGATCCCGATCTCGGTGGACCACGTACACCCGTACGACATCCTCGCGATGAACGGCGCCTCCACCGCGCTGATGATCTCGAGCATCCCGTTCGCCGGGCCGGTCGGGGCGGTGCGCATCGGCAAGGTGGACGGCAACTTCGTGGTGAATCCCAGCGAGGAGCATCTCCTCGCCACCGATGGCGGCTCCGACCTCGATCTGGTGGTCGCCGGCTCCGAGGACGCGATCCTGATGGTGGAGGCGGGCGCGAACGAGATCTCAGAGGCTGAGATCCTCGACGCGCTCGACATCGCGCACGGCGCGATCAAGAAGATCTGCGCGCTGCAGCGCGAGCTGGCCGAGAAGGTCGGCAAGGAGAAGACTCCCGTGCAGGCGCCCGCGGTCGACGAGCAGCTGCTCGCCGCGGTGAAGGCATCCCACCGTGCGGCCCTCGACGAGGCCACGCAGGTGCAGGACAAGCTCGAGCGCCAGGACGCCTGCAAGGCGGTCGAGACGGCGATCCTCGAGCAGTACGGTCCCGCCGCGCCCGACGGCGCCCCCGACGAGGAGATCCAAGCCGCCAAGGAGCGCAGGGCGGCCGCGCAGCTCGTGTTCGACAAGCTCGAGAAGGCGATCATCCGCGAGCGCATCGCCGTCCACAAGAAGCGCCCCGACGGTCGCGCGGAGGACGAGATCCGCGACATCACAATCGAAGTGGGTGTCACGCCGCGCACGCACGGCTCGGCGCTGTTCACGCGCGGGCAGACGCAGGCGCTCAGCGCGGCGGCGCTCGGCACGCTCAAGGAGGAGATGCGCCTCGACACGCTCGGGCTGCAGACCAAGAAGTACTACTTCCACCACTACAACTTCCCGCCGTTCTCGGTGGGCGAGGCGGGTCGTCTCGGCCCCAAGCGCCGCGACATCGGACACGGAGCGCTCGCCGAGCGCGCGCTCGTGCCGGTGGTGCCGTCGATCGAGGACTTCCCCTACACGATCCGCGTGGTGTCCGACATCTTCGAGTCGAACGGCTCCTCCTCGATGGCGTCGGTGTGCGGCTCCTCGCTGTCGCTGATGGACGCGGGCGTGCCGATCTCACGCCCGGTGGCGGGCATCGCGATGGGCCTCATCAAGGAGGGCGAGGACTACGTCGTGCTGACCGACATCGCGGGCGTGGAGGACCACCTCGGAGACATGGACTTCAAGGTGGCGGGCACCGACCGGGGCATCACGGCGCTGCAGATGGACATCAAGATCTCGGGCGTCACGTTCGAGATCCTGAGCGACGCGCTCACCCAGGCGCACAGGGCGCGCACGTTCATCCTCGCCAAGATGGCCGAGGTGATCGAGGGTCCGCGCGCAGAGCTCAGCCAGCACGCGCCGCGCATCCAGACGATCCAGATCGACCCGAGCCAGATCGGCATGCTGATCGGCAAGGGCGGCGAAACGATCAGGGGGCTCTCCGAGGAGTTCGAATCCCAGATCGACGTCAACGACGAGGGCCAGGTGCTCGTGTACTCGGCCAACGGCGAGCTCGGCGACGCGCTCGTGGAGCGCATACGCACGATGATGAAGGAGGTCGAGGTCGGCGACGAGTTCGCCGGCAAGGTCGTCAAGACGACCACCTTCGGCGCCTTCGTCGAGCTGTCGAAGGGCACGGACGGGCTGCTGCACATCTCCAACGTGTCGCCCGGCCAGCGCGTGGACACCGTCGAGGACGTGCTCAACAGGGGCGACGAGATCAATGTGCGCGTCGTCGAGGTCGACCGCGAGCGCGGGCGCATCGGCCTGCGCCTGGCGGACGACCCGGAGGTCGCCGGCAAGAGCGTCGAGGAGCTCGCAACGGTCGGAGGCGGCGGTGGCGGCGGCGGGGGACGTCCGCCGCGTGATCGCGACGGTGCCGGTCGCAACGGCCGCGAGGGCCGTCCGCCCCGCGGTGGCGACCGCGGCTCGGGCCGTCCCCGTCACGGCGGCCGCGACCGCGACTGAGGATTCCTCGAGAGATCAGGGGCCCGGCATGGGCTTCAAGAGCGCCCCGCGGGACATAACGACCCCACGGGGCGGCCCGCCTGACATGACGACCCCACGGGGCGGCGCCATCGAACATGAGATGACCACGCTGGAGGACGGCGTGAGAGTGGTCACCGAGCGCATGGACAACGTGCGCTCGGTGGCGCTCGGCTTCTGGATCGGGACGGGCTCGGCGATGGAGCCCGACGATCAGGCCGGCCTGTCGCACCTCTTGGAGCACATGCTCTTTCGCGGCACCGACAGCCATCGCTCCGAGGAGATCGACCAGATCTTCGACGCCATGGGGGCGGAGATAAACGCCGGCACCGACCGGGAGACCACGTCGCTGTACACGCGCGTGCTCGACCGCCACCTCGAGCGCGCGCTTTCGGTGATGGGGGAGATGGTGTGGAGGCCCCGCTTCGAAGACCTCGACGCCGAGCGCGAGGTGGTGCTGGAGGAGATCGCGATGTACGAAGACGACCCGCACGACAGGGTCTTCGACCTGCTCGGCGAGGCGGTCTTCGGCGCTCACCCGCTGGGACGGGCGGTGATCGGTCGCGCCGAGGTCGTGCGCGCGGTAAAGCTCGACGAGCTGCGCGCGTTCCACGCCGGGCGCTACCTCCCGCGAAGCATCGTGGTGGCCGCGGCCGGCTCGGTCGACCACGACGAGCTGGTAGAGATGGTGAAGGCCGCGAGCGCGCCCGCCACGACGGCGGAGCCCGTGGCCGCGAAGGCCGCCGCCACGGGGCCGCTCGCCGCTGACCGGGCTCCCGCGAAGGCGACCGCCACGGCGGCGTCCGCCGCGCGGACTTTCGCCCCAGACCCGGCCGCCATGGAGGCGATCGCCGCGGAGACGGCCGCGCCGTCGTTCGAGCGGCGCGTGCGCTTCCTGCGCAAGGACACCGAGCAGTACCACGTGTGCATGGGCGGCGAGGGCATCTCCCGCCACGACGAGCGCCGCTTCGCCCTGCGCGTGCTCGAAGGGGTGCTCGGCGGCACCTCCTCCTCGCGGCTGTTCCAGGAGGTGCGCGAGAAGCGCGGGCTGGCGTACTCGGTGTTCTCGTTCTCCAACCTGCATGCGCGCACGGGCGAGGTGGGGCTGTACGTGGGCACGCGGCCCGAGAACCTGGCGGAGGCGCTGGCGACGATCGCGGACGAGCTCGACCGCTTCGTCGAGAGCCCTGCCACCGACGAGGAGCTTACGCGCTCGCGCGAGAACGTGAAGGGGCGCATGGTGCTCTCGCTCGAGTCCACGGCGGCGCGCATGAACCGGCTGGGGTCATCGGTGCTGGCCGAGCTGCCGATCCTGTCGCTCGACGAGCTCGTCGAGCGGATCGACGCCGTGGAGCCGGCGGACCTGCGGGAGCTGGCCGGCGAGCTGTTCGCCCGCGAGCGGCTGTCTGTGGCGGGTGTTGGATCGGATAGGAGCACGTTCGACGCGGCGCTGAGGCCGCTCGAGGGTGTGGCGCCATGATTCGCGTGGCGGTTGCCGGCGCGGCCGGGAGGATGGGGCGGACGGTGTGCGCGGCGGTGCAGGACGCCACGGACATGGAGCTCGTGGGTCGTGCCGACCCGCTGCTCGACACCACCCTGGAGCAGGTGCTCTCTCAAGGGCGGCCCGAGGTCGTCGTGGACTTCACCCGTCCCGATACGGCGGTCGAGAACGCGCTGGCCTGCGTGCGTGCAGGGGTGCACGTGGTGATCGGCACGACAGGCTTTGACGTGGACACGCTCGCCGAGCAGGCAGGGGATGGCGCCAACATCCTGATCGCTCCCAATTTCGCGATCGGAGCGGTCCTGATGATGCGCTTTGCCGCCGAGGCCGCTAAGCACATGGCAAAGGCCGAGATCGTCGAGCTCCACCACGACGGCAAGCTCGACTCTCCCAGCGGGACGGCGGCGCGCACCGCCCGGCTGATGGCCGAGGCCACGGGAGCGACAGAGCCGCCGATCCACTCGGTGCGCCTGCCGGGGATCGTCGCCAACCAGGAGGTCATCCTCGGCGACGTCGGCCAGACGCTCACGATTCGCCACGACACGACCGGGCGCGAGTCGTTCATGCCGGGCGTGCTGCTGGCGATCCGCAAGGTGGGAGGGCTTCGCAGATCACCGACTGTGGGACTGGAGCATCTGCTCTAATGCAGCCGATGAGCAGCCTTCAGCTGGGCACCATCCTGACGGCGATCGTCACCCCCTTCGACGAACGGGGCCGCGTGGACGAGGAGTCGTTCGTCGCGCTCATGGCCCACCTCGCCGAGCACGGCTCCGACGGCTTCGTCGTGTGCGGCACCACGGGCGAGGCCGCCACGCTCACCGACGAGGAGCACCTCGCCCTGATCGGCCTCGCGGCGAGAGAGCGCCCGCCGGGGACGACGATCGTGGGGGGCACGGGCTCCAACGACACGCGCCACGCGGTGCACCTCACCGAGGTCGCCACCGAACTGGGGGTCGACGCGACGCTCAGCGTCACGCCCTACTACAACAAGCCGAGCCCGCGCGGGATCGTGCGCCACTACGAAGAGATCGCCAGAGCCACCGACAGGCCGATCCTGCTCTACAACATCCCCAGCCGCACCGCGGTCAACATGGGGCCCGAGCTGCTGGCGCGGCTGGCACAGATCGAGCACATCGAGGGCGTCAAGCAGTCGAACGACGCGGAGTTGCAACCGATCGATGGGCTCGAGCTGTACACGGGCAACGATCCCAGCTTCGCCCGCACACTCGACATGGGCGGCGCGGGAGGGATCTCGGTGGCGAGCCACATCGTCGGCGATGAGATGCGGCGCATGGTCGACGAGCCCGCCCATCGCGTCGAGATCGACGCGAGCCTGCGCGACGTGTACGCCACGCTGTTCTTGACCGCCAGCCCGACCTGCACGAAGGCGGCGCTCAACCTGCTCGGCCACAAAGTCGGAGGCTTGCGCCTGCCGCTCGTCGAGGCGAGCGAGCAGGAGCTGGCGGCGGTCCGGGCGATGCTCGAGCGACACGGGCTGCTGGTGGGCGTGACAGGCTCGAACGCGACGCCGCCCGCGGCCGCGGCGGGCGAGACGGACTCGAGCGTGCCGCCGCCCGCCGCCACAGTCGGCTCGCAGGCCCCGTCCGCGGCTTCGGCGACGCGCGCGTGAGCGCGCTGCGCGTCCTGCCCCTCGGGGGGCTCGGGGAGATCGGCAAGAACATGACCGTCGTCGAGTACGACGGGCGGATCGTCGTGGTGGACGTCGGCCTGCGCTTTCCCACCCCGGAGATGGTGGGCATCGACCTCGTGCTGCCCGACTTCTCCTACCTGCGCGAGCGCGCGCGCGACATCGAGGCGATCGTCGTGACCCACGGTCACGAGGACCATCTCGGCGCGCTGCCGTGGGTCATGCGCGAGCTCGGCCAGGAGAACGCGCCGCCCGTCTACGGCGGGCCGCTGACGATGGCGATGGCCCGCTCGAAGCTCGAAGAGCACAAGCTGCGCGAGGTCGAGTGCAACGACGTGGCGATCGGCGAGATGCTCGACCTCGGCCCGTTCTCGCTCGAGATGATTCACATGACCCATTCGATCCCCGACTCCTCCGCGGTGGCGCTCGGCACGGACCTCGGCACGGTACTCATCACAGGCGACTACAAGTTCGACCAAACGCCGGTTGACGGCCCGCCCGCCGACGTCTCGCGCCTGGCGGAACTGGGGCGCGAGGGCGTGCTGCTGCTGTGCGGCGACTCCACGAACGTCGACCGCCAGGGGTTCTCGCCGTCGGAGTCGCTCGTCGGCCCCCACCTGGAGGAGTGCTTCGCGCGCTGCGAGGGGCGCATCGTGGTGACGAGCTTCGCCTCGAACATCCACCGCGTCCAGCAGGTCATCGACGCCGCCGCCGCGCTCGGGCGCAAGGTCTCGCTCGTGGGCCGCTCGATGCGCAAGAACGTCGGCATCGGGCGTACCCTCGGCCACGTCGACGTGCCCGAGGGCATCCTCGTGGGCACGCGCGAGATCGAAGACTTCCCCGACGAGCGCATCGTGATCATCTCCACGGGCTCCCAGGGCGAGCCGCTGTCGGCGCTGCGGCGCATGGCCTACCGCGACCATCCGCAGGTGAAGCTGCGCCACGGCGACACGGTGGTGTTCTCCGCGACCCCCGTGCCCGGCAACGAGCGCGCGGTGAACGAGACGATCGACCGCCTCTACCACATCGGCTGCGACGTGGTGACCGCGCGAGACGCGCCCGTGCACGCCTCCGGGCACGGCTACGCCGAGGAGGTCAAGCTGATGCTCAACCTCGTCAAACCGCGCCACGTGATGCCGTTCCACGGCGACTTCAAGCGCCTGCGCCTGCACGCCCAGCTGGCCGAAGCGGTGGGCATCGAGCCGGACGACGTCTTCCAGGGGGAGAACGGCCTACCGCTCGACCTCGACGGGCGCGGGGCGCGCTTCAAAGAGCACGAGCAGTCGGGCATGGTGTTCGTCGACGGCGTGGAGATCGGCGAGTTGGCGGACGTCGCGCTGCGCGACCGCCGGATGCTCTCGGCCGACGGCATCTTCGTCGTGGTGGTCACAATCGCCGAGCAGGACGGGCGCTCGGTGGCCGATCCGGAGGTGATCTTCCGCGGCGTGCCCTTCCTCGACGAGGCGGGCAAGCTGGTCGAGGAGATCCGCGCGACGGTGGATGCTACGCTCGCGCGCGCCGCGGGGGAGGAGATCCGCGAGGTGGACCTACTCCAGCAGGTGCTCCACGACGACCTCGCGAAACTGGTCTACGACCGCCTCAAACGGCGCCCGATGGTGCTTCCCGTCGTCGTCGAGGTGTAGCGCTGAGGCCGCCCGGCCTCAAACCTCGAGCCGTGCAGCCTCGGGAGCGGGAGGCGGAGCCTTCGATGCATCGCCCGGGAGCGCGGGCAGGGTGACGACGAAGCGCGCGCCCGGCCGCTCGGCGCCGGGGTGCGTCTGCGAGAGCGCCACGGTGCCGCCGTGCGACTCGGCCACGGCGCGCACGATCGCGAGGCCGAGCCCGAACGAGCCGCCGCGGTCGCCGGCCCCGCGTACGAAGCGCTCGAAGAGCGTGGCGGCGAGCCGCTCGGGGACGCCGGGGCCGTCGTCCTCGACGATCAGGCGTGCCTCGCCGGCGGGCAGGCGTGCCTCGCCGGCGGACCCCTCGCCGGCGGGCGTGGCGGCGGTGCTGACGCGTATCTCGGTGCCCGGCGGGGTGTGGCGCAGCGCGTTCTCGATCAGGTTGATCGCGAGGCGGTGGAGCTCGTCGCGCGAGGCCTCGACGAACGCCGGGTGGATGTCAAGCGTTATGTCGTGCTCGTCGCTGACGGGCCCGAGCTCGGCGGCGGCCTCCACGACGATCTGGCCCAGGTCGCAGCGTTCGCGCCGCACGATCCGCCCGACGTCGGTGCGGGCGAGCAGCAGCAGGTCGGCGACGAGCCGGCGCATGCGCCTGGAGGAGCGCAGCGCGGAGCGCGCCGCGTCGGCCTCTTCGCCGTGGAGGGACTCGGCCAGCAGCTCGAGGTTGGCGAGCACGCTGGTGAGCGGCGTGCGCAGCTCGTGCGAGGCGTCGGCGACGAACTGGCGCTGGCGCGCGAGCGTGGCCTCGGTCTCGGCGTGGGCGGCGTCGAGCTCGCGCAACATCCCGCCGAGCGTGCGCGCGAGCTCCGCCACCTCGTCGTCGGCGAGCGGCTCGGGCACGCTGCGCGAGGGGTCGCGCGTGCGGGCGATCTCCTCGGCGGTGCTCGTGAGCTGGGCGATCGGCGCCATCGCTCGGCGTGCGATGGCGACTCCCGCGAGCAGTGCGAACGCCGTTCCGGCGAGCACCCCGAGCACGAGCAGCAGCTCGACGCGCGCGATCGTGGCGTCGAGATCCGACAGGCGTCTGCCGTACTGCACGATCACCGTGCCGCCCACCGGGCCGTTGAGCGCCACCGGCCTCGTATACACGCGGTAGCCGTTCACGTCGGCTTCGCTGGAGAGCCCGAGATTGGGCGCCTTCGTGGTGCTGGCGAGCACGTTGCCCGATTCGCTGAGGATCCGCACGACGGCGTCCTCGGAGCTCGCGAACTTGTCGAGGTTGGAGGGATTGACGACTTCCAGCCTGAACCCTTCGATGTAGCTGCCCAACACCTTAAACTGCAACAGCCCCGCCAGGTTGTCGGCCGAGACCGCCACTTCGCGGTCGAAGTTCGTGCGGATGCGATGCACGGTGAGCGATCCCACCACCAGCGCGAAGGCGCACAGGATCGTGAAGGTGAGCAGCGCCGAGACGCCCGCCAGACGAGTGCGGATCGGAAGGCGGTCGAAGGTGCTCGATACGCGCGCGCCGAGACGCTTCAGCGATGAGCGCAGGGCGGGCGGGCGCATTGCGGGCGCTCAGGCGCGCAGGACGTAGCCCGCCCCGCGGATCGTGTGCAGAAGTCGGGGCTCTCCCTCGGCCTCGAGCTTACGGCGCAGGTTCGAGACGAACACCTCGATCGTGTTGGTGGTGGAGAAGGGGTCATAGCCCCACACCTCGTCGAGCAGGCGCTGGCGGGAGATCACGATGCGCTCGTTGCGCATCAAATACTCGAGCAGCTCGAACTCGCGCTGCGTGAGCTCAATCGGGCGCTCGCCACGGGAGATCTCGTGCGTGTCGACGTTCAGCGAGAGGTCGCCTACGCGCAGCGGCGCCGAGCCGCGGGGGGGACGGCGGCGCAGCAGCGCGCGCATCCGCGCGAGCAGCTCCTGGCGCTCGAACGGCTTCACCAGGTAGTCGTCGGCGCCGGCGTCGAGCCCCTCCACGCGCGACTCGAGCGCGTCGCGGGCGGTGAGGATCAGGATCGGCACGTCGTCGCCGTCGCGCAGCCGGCGCGCCACCTCGATCCCGTCGATCTCGGGCAGCCCGAGGTCGAGGATCACCAGATCCGGGGCGAACGTGCGGCCGTGTTCGAGCGCGGCCTTGCCGTCGGCGGCGGAGCGCACCTCGTAGCCCTCCATGCGCAGCGAGCGCTGGAGCGCCTGGGCGATGTCCTCGTCGTCCTCTACCACGAGCACGCGGGGAGCGCGGGTGTAATCGCTCATCTCAGCCAATGTATGTATCGGTGTCCATTAAAGCGATGGTAAGGCCCTGAGCCGCCAGCCCCGTTTCTGGGCCGCGGGCAGGCAGGGTCTCGGGGCTCGGCGTCGAAGCCCCCGCTTGATGGCCGCCACCCGCAAGAGCGCCAAGCGTCGCCCCGCCCGCAGACGCTCGACCGCGCGATCCCGCTCGCGGCGCGGGCGGGGGCGCGGCGCGGCGGGCATCTTCGACGGCTTCCCCCCGCGCCTGCCCGTGCTCGACCAGAGCCAACGCGACGTGCTCGGCCTGGCGCTCGTGGCGGTGGGGGTGTTCATGGCGTTCGTCCTTTACGGCCATTGGGATGGAGGCCGCGTGGGCCACGGCCTGGCGGTGGCGCTCGGCTGGTGCGTCGGGGAAGCCAGATCGCTCGCTCCGGTCGCCCTCGTGGTGGGCGGCGGCGCGCTGCTGCTCGCTCAGCTGATGCCCACTCGCAGACCCCTGCGCAGCGGCGGCCTGTGCCTGTTCGCCGCGGTGACGCTCGCGCTCGCGGCGGGCACGCTCGGGGTGAGCGGCGGAACACCGGCTCACGGGCCCGCTTCCGAGCAGTGGCGCTCGGCCTTCCTGCAGACTCACGGCGGCATCGTGGGCCAGGGCCTCTACTGGGCCGCCCACAGGCTCGTGCAGACGGTGGGCGTGGACGTCCTCGTCGTGTTCCTGGCGCTCGTGGGCGTCGTGCTGCTGACGGGAGCGTCGCTGGCCGCCGTGCTGCGCGCCACCGGCAGCGGGCTCCTCGACACCAGTCGCGTGCTACGTGCGCGTGCGAGCGCGCTCGAGCGCGTCTCACGCGGCATCCTCGACGAGCGCCTGCAGGGTGGCCACGCCAAGCCGCACACGTCAGAGAGGGCATCGATGCACCCGCCCGAGCCTCACCCCGACGAGCTGATCGTGCGCGCCACGCACGTGGAGGCGCCCTCCCGCGACGGCCTGCCCGCGGCGTGGGACGCCGATCCGATCGAGCAGATCGAAGGCTCGCCGGGCGAACCGGATGGGGAGGAGCGGGAGCAGGACGAGGAGGAGCAGATCGCGGGCGTCGCGCAGGTGGACGCCGACACCCTCACGGGCGCAGGCGCGCTCACGCCGCAGGGCCGTTTGCGCGACCTGGTGACCGACGACCCGAACTTCGTGTGGGAGCTGCCGGCGGCCGAGCGCATCCTGATGCGCTCCACGGCCGAGCAGGCGCGGGTGGGTGGGGCCGAATTGGCCGGGCAGGAGCGCACCGCGAGCAGCCTGGTCGAGGCGCTCGGCCACTTCGGCGTGCAGGCGAAGGTGATCGGGACGGTGGCGGGTCCGCACATCACGCGCTACGAGCTGCGCCTAGCGCCCGGCACGAAGGTGAGCAAGGTGGCGCAGCTCAAGGACGACCTCGCCTACGCGCTCGCCGCCACCGACATTCGAATCCTGGCCCCGATCCCGGGGAAGCAGGCCGTCGGGGTTGAGGTGCCCAACGCCAAGCGCCGCATGGTGAGGCTCGGCGACGTCTTCCAAGAGCCCCCGAAGGACTGGTCACCGCTGACGGTGTGGCTCGGCAAGGACGTCGCCGGCAAGGCGATCGGCGCGGACCTCGCGAAGATGCCCCACCTGCTCGTGGCGGGCACCACGGGCGCGGGGAAGAGCGGCGCGATCAACGCGATGCTGTGCAGCGTGCTGCTGCGCGCCACCCCGCACGAGCTGCGCCTCGTGCTGGTGGACCCCAAGCAGGTGGAGCTCAACCACTACGAGTCGATCCCGCATCTGCTCACGCCCGTGATCACCAGCCCACGGATGGCGGCCAACGCCCTGCAGAACCTCGTGCGCGAGATGGAGCAGCGCTATGGGATCATGTCGCTGGCGCGCACGCGCAGCCTTGTGGAGCTCAACAAGGCGCGCGCGCTGCGCTCAGAAGCGCCGCTGCCCTACATCCTGTGCGTGATCGACGAGCTCGCGGACCTGATGATGGTGGCGCCGGCCGACGTGGAGGACTCGATCATCCGCCTCGCGCAGAAGGCGCGCGCGGTGGGCATCCACCTCGTGCTCGCCACGCAGAGCCCGCGCGTGGACGTGATCACGGGGATGATCAAGGCGAACGTCCCTTCGCGGATCGCGTTCTCGGTCTCAAGCCAGACAGACTCGCGCGTGATCCTCGACCACAACGGCGCGGAGTCGCTGCTGGGGCAGGGGGACATGCTGTTCAGCCCGGTCGGATCGTCGCGCCTGCAGCGCATCCAGGGCGCCTACATCGACGAGGCCCAGATAGCCAAGCTGACGGACCTGTGGCGCCGCCAGGGCGAGCCGGAGCTGCGCGAGGAGCTGCTCGAGGAGGTCGAGCCGCAGGAGCCGGAGGGGGGTGGCGACGGAGAGTTCGACCCCGACGAGGATCCGCTACTGAAGGACGCGATCGTATTGGTGGCGGAAATGCAGACCGCGTCCACCTCGATGCTGCAGCGGCGCCTGCGCCTCGGCTACACGCGCGCGGGCAGGCTGATCGACATGCTCGAGCGCCGCGGCGTGATCTCGGGCTACGAGGGCTCCAAGCCGCGACAGGTTTTGATTGGAGAGGGGGACGTGCAGCGCGTCCTCACGATGCTGAGTGAGCCTGGCGGCTCCGCGCCTGAGAGCGAGTCGGCATCTGTGAGCGGCTGAGAGCGCTTCTCATCGCGACAGCCATTAGCCTGTCCGCTTGAGATGGCCGACATCGGAGCGACACTGCGCGAGGCGCGTATGCGCGCCCGCATCGACGTGTCCGAGATCGAGGCTCAGACGAAGATCCGGGCGAAGTACCTGCGCGCCCTGGAGAACGAGGAGTGGGACCTGCTCCCGGGACCCACGTTCGTGCGCAGCTTCCTGCGCACCTACGCGCAGGCTCTGGGAGTCGACGACAAGGCGCTCGTCGACGAATACCGTCTGCTGTACGAGCAGCCGAGCGAGATGGACCGTCAGCCGATCGTGGCCGGCCCGCGCCACACGCGCCACCGTCGGGGGCCGAGCCGAGGACGACCCTCGCGCGGATACGCGATCGCCGTGGGGGCGATCGGCCTGCTGATAGTGCTGCTGCTGGTCGGGCTGCTGTCGGGCAAAGGCGGTGGGACGTCCTCGACGAAGTCGACCGGCGCCGGCGCCCACCGCGCCCCCCACCGCGCCCGGGGGCGAACGCACGGCTCCTCGACCTCCCCGGGGGCCGTGAGCGCGGGACGGGTGGCGCTCTCCTTTGAACCGTCGGCGCCCGTGTACGTGTGCCTGATCGGCGACAACGGCCGCAAGGCGATCCCGGGGGTGATCATCCAGCCGCCCTACACGCCGGTGACCTACCACGCCACTCGTTTCACCGTGACGCTCGGCAACAACGCGGTGACGATGTACGTCGACGGGAAGGCCATGACCGTGCCTGCATCGAGCAGGGCGATCGGATACTCGATCACGAGCGCCGGACGCCACACGCTCGCGGCGGGCCGGCTACCGACCTGCAAGTGATGAGCAGCGCCCGCGCAGGCATCGTGATCACCGGCACCGAGGTGCTGACGGGCCGCGTGCGCGACCGCAACGGCCCGTGGCTGTCCGACCGCCTGCTGGAGGCGGGGGTCGACCTGGCGCACATCGCGATCGTTGCGGACCGCCCGGCCGACATGGAGGCCGCGCTCGGATTCATGGCGTGGGAGGGCGTGGACGTGGTGCTCACCAGCGGCGGGCTGGGGCCGACCGCCGACGACCTCACGGCCGAGGTCGTCGGCCGCTTCCAGGGCCGCGAGATGGTCCTCGACGAGTCGCTCGAAGCGCGCATAGCCGAGATCCTGCGCCCGCTCGCCGAGCGCTATCCGAACCTCGACCGCGACGCGATCGCGGCGGGCAACCGCAAGCAGGCCACCATCCCGCGCGGCGCCACGGTGCTCGAGCCGGTGGGCACGGCGCCCGGGCTCGTGGTGGCGCCGGCGGAGGGCCGCGAGGGGCCGACGGTGGTCGTGCTGCCGGGCCCTCCGCGCGAGCTTCAGCCGATGTGGACGCAGGCGGTCGCGACCGAGGCGTGGCGCGCGGCGGTCGCCGGCGCGAGGGTCTACTGCCGAGAGATGCTGCGCCTCTTCGGGATCCCCGAGTCGGAGATCGCGGAGACGCTGCGCCAGGCCGAGCGTGAGGGGGTGGATCTCGCAAGCCTCGAGATCACGACGTGCCTGCGGGGCGGCGAGATCGAGGTCGTCACCCGCTACGAGCCCGACGCGCAGGACGCCTATGACGCGTTCGCGCGGATCGTGGCCGAGCGGCACGCCGACACGCTCTACTCGACGGACGGCACGACGGTCGACGATCAGGTGGCCGCCCTGCTGCTGGGCAGACAGCTCACAGCTGACCTCCCGCCCGCCGAGGCGCGCGGCTCGACGGGCACGAAGCGCACCATTGCCGTGGCCGAGTCGTGCACCGGAGGGCTGCTCGCGGCACGCCTGACCGACCCGCCGGGCGCCTCCGAGTACGTGCTTGGGGGCGTGGTGGCGTACTCCAACGACGTCAAGGCGGAGCAGGTGGGCGTACCACGCGAGCTGATCGAGCGCCACGGGGCGGTCTCGCAAGAGGTGGCCGAGGCGCTCGCCGACGGCGCGCGCGCGCGGCTGGGGGCGGACGTGGGCGTTGGTCTCACCGGGATCGCCGGCCCGGGCGGCGGCAGCGAGCAGAAGCCCGTCGGGCTCGTGTGGCTGAGCGTCGCCGGTCCCGACGGCGCGCGCCTGACGCGCTCGGTGCGCCTACCGGGCGGGCGCGTGGACGTACGCGAGCGGGCGGTGACGGTCGCGATGCACCTGATCCGCCGCCTGCTCGCGGGCGAGGGCGACGGCGAGCGCAGCAGCGTCCAGCCGGCGCCCCAGGGCCCCTACGCCCGCTGAGGCACGCGCGGTTGACCCACCAATTCGTGCAGCCTGCGATGGGCGACCTGGTAGACGCTGGGTGTCCACGGCTGCGCTGGATGGCGCTGACCGACAGCCAGCAGCACGAGCGTTGGGACGGTGGCGAGCTTGTCGCCCGTGAGGACAGCGCCCCATGGTCCGGCGGGCTGGGGTATGTAGAGCTTCACGGAGCCGGCGAGCCGTGTGCCGTCTCTGCCTTCGGCTTGGCAGAGCTTCAGCCAACTCTTGGGAACGCCCGTGCGCTTCAGAGCACCGACCACTGGGGCGATCGCTGCTCGCCCTGCCGAGGTGGCATGCGCAAGGTCTTCTTCCAGCAAGAGGTCGTCGACGCGAACCGCGAAGTGCGGCTCTGGCGTCTTGGCGGCCATCGCTCAGCCCTCGTCGTCGGTGGGCAGGTCCCCGAAGTGCCGCTCGAACTCCTCGGCGCTCATCGGTTCGGTGCCCAGCCGCTGACGGACAGCCGCGATGCTGGTATCTGGAACGAGCGTCAGCTCGCCGTCAGGGCGCTCATCCTTGACGATGTACTCGCCGGCGCGGTCGCCGCTGAGCGTCACGTGGGGTGGTGCTGCCACGGGATTCATGATGCCAGATCCTCCTTCGGTCGCGAAGTGCCTCGGGTTCGATGGATGCGGGGCACTGTAGGGCGCGCTTGGGAGGAAACGCTCGATCGTGGGCTCAATCGCCCGTACCACCGGCTGTCGCGTCGCGAAGTTGGCGCGTTATCGCTCCCGCGATGAGACTTCGATGTCTGCGCTTCCGAGGTGAGCGCCTACGCTGAGTCGATGACCCGAAGTCCCACAGCGCGCCTGTTCGTGGCGGTCGATCCGCCCGAGGACGTGCGCAGGCAGCTCGCCGAGTGGACGCGAAGGGCGGTGCGAGGCGCGCGCGGGGCGACGCCTGTGCGGGTGCTCGATCCCGAGCTGCTGCACGTGACGCTGTGCTTCCTCGGCAGCCGTCCTGTGGGGGAGATGGACCTGCTCGGGGCTCAGCTCGCCGCGTGCGGCGGTCCCGCGGGAGAGCTGTCGGTGGGAGCTCCCCTGTGGCTGCCCGCCCGTCGCCCGCGGGCGCTGGCGGTCGAGCTGCACGACGATCGCGACAGGCTCGCACGCCTGCAGGCCGACGTGGCGGCGGCGCTCGAGCAGGCGAGCGGTTGGCAGGCGAACAGCGGGCCGCACGGCGGCGAGCGCGAGACGAGCGTCCGGCGCCGCTTTCGTCCGCACCTCACGGTCGCGCGGATGAGCCATGGGGCAGCCGAGCGACGATCAAAGGGATCGCCGCTCGGCCGGCGCGAGCGCGAGCTGCCGCCCACACCGGCGCTCTCGTTCGTCCCCACCGAGCTGGTGCTCTACCGCTCGTGGCTCTCGCCGGAGGGGGCGAGCTACGAAGCCGTCGCCTCACATCCGATCGGGTGAGGAGCCCGTTGAGCCGCTCGCCGACGCTCAATGACCATGTTACTATGGTCATATGGACAAGACGCTGACGGCAACGACCTTCAAGGCCCAATGCCTCGCGCTGCTCGACGAGGTAGCCGAAACGGGTGAGTCGCTGCTGATCACCAAGCACGGACGACCGGTCGCACGGATCGATCCTGTGCAGCCGCCGGCCTCGCTGCGCGGGAGCGTCACGTTCGCGGTATCCGACGAGGAGCTGATCGCGCCGCTGCCGGAGCAGTGGGACGCGGCGTAGCCGGTGATCGTCCTCGACACGCACGCGTGGTTGTGGTGGGCCGCGGAGCCGGCGAAGCTCAGTCGCCCGGCACAGGACGCTATCGACCACGCTGAGCAGATCGGCGTCGCCACGATCAGCTGTTGGGAGGTCACGATGCTCGCCGAGGCCGGTCGCATCGAGCTCGACCGCCCCGCCGGAGCCTGGATAGAGCAGGCGCTCGCGGATGCGCGCACGCGGTCGCTGCCGCTCACGAGCACCATCGCGATCGCAGCCGCGCTGCTCGGCCGTGAGGGATTCGGCGGCGACCCGGCCGACCGCATCGTCTACGCCACAGCCCGCAACACGGGAGCGCGGCTGGTCACCCGCGACAGGAGCCTGCACGCATTCGACTCCCGCGGAACGATCTGGTAGCGACGCTGTTGCGCCTGCAGGGTCAGGCCCACCACTTGCCGTACGAACAACGGACACATGATGATGCTATTATGGACAGATGACTGAGCTGGCGCTTCTCGCTGAGCAGGTGGGCGTGAGCGAGCGTACGCTGCGGCGGGCCGTGAACGAGGGAACGCTGCGAGCGGCCAGGCCGACGCCGCGTACGCTCGAGCTCCTGTTGTCAGAGCGGAAGTACGTGAGGCGCGCGTGGCCGCTGCTCTGGGCGCTGCGAAGCGCGCTGCGGACGGAGCCCAACGTCCGCTTTGCGCTGCTGTTCGGCTCGGCGGCCACCGGATCCGATACGCAGGCGAGCGATGTCGATGTGCTCGTGGATCTGCGCGACGGCAGCCTGGAGCGGGTGACCGATCTCGCTGCGAAGCTCACCGCCCTCGCCGGCAGGCCGATCGACCTGGTTCGGCTCGCGGATGCGGAGACCGATGCGCTGTTCCTCGCCGACGCCATCGCGGACGGGCGTGTGCTCGTCGATCGCGAGCGGCTCTGGCAACGGCTGCGCCGCCGCGAGCGAAGCTTGCGCCGTCGCGGTCGCGAACATGAGGTCCGTCGGGCCGACGCCGCGCTCGCCGGGATTGACCGGCTGCTGGCCGCTTGACGATGCCGCAGAGCGCGCCGCGCAAGGCGGACCGGAGACGATGGCGGCGCGAGATCGTCCGCCATCTGGAGGACTTTCCCCGCCAATATGCGGCGCTCGAGAGCGCGATGGCCGTCTTTGGCGAGAACTTCGACCTGCGGACCTTCAAGGAGGCCTTCGACACCGTGAGCGACATGGAGGCCTACAACCGGGTTCAAGCGGTCGAGCGTGCGCTCGGGCGGGTGCAGAACTTCGTCGCGGATCTGGCCGTGGCCGGGATGAAGCTGGCGCGGCTGGAGCTGCCGGCGAGCGAGGCGCACGCCTCCGAGACGGCTCGTGCCTTCATGGCGTTGCGCGATGCCAGGGTGATCGACGCGACGCTCTGCCGCCGGCTGACGCGTGCGCAGATCGCACGCACGACGGTTGAGCACGGCTACATCCAGACTTCCGCGGGGGACGTCCATCGAGCGGCCCAGCTCGTGGCCGAGGCCGCCCGCGACTTCATCGGCCGGTATCGAACGTGGGTCGAGCCCCACCTGCGCGAGGAACCGGACGGGTAGCCGGCGACTCGCGACGGGCTACCCTTCGTGGAGCCATGAAGCGCTACCACCTCACGACCTTCGGCTGCCAGATGAACGAGCACGACTCCGAGCGCATGAAGGGGATGCTCGAGTCGCTCGGCTACAGCGAGGCGCCCGAGCGCGCGCAGGCGGACCTGATCCTGTTCAACACGTGCTCGATCCGCGAGAGCGCCGACAGCCGCTTCGTCGCGCACCTGGGGGAGGCGAAGCGGCTGAAGCTTGAGGAGCCGGATCGCGTGGTGGGTGTGGGCGGCTGCTGGGCGCAGTCGGTGAAGCAGGAGGTGTTCGAGCGCTTTCCGTTCGTGGACGTGGCGTTCGGGCCGGGCCAGACGCACAAGCTCGCCGAGTTCCTCACGAGCGACTCGCTCACCGCGCAGGGCTACTTCGAGTTCGAGGGCTTCACCGGGCACCTGCCCGCCAAGCGCGCGCGGCCCTTCCAGGGCTGGCTGCAGATCTCCGTGGGCTGCAACTGCCGCTGCTCCTACTGCATCGTGCCGAGCACGCGCGGGCGCGAGGTCTCCCGGCCGCTGGAGGAGCTCGTCTCCGAGGTCGAGGCGATGGCCGCCGACGGCGTGCGCGAGGTGACGCTGCTCGGGCAGAACGTGAACTCCTACGGGCGGGATCTGCGCGTCGATGGAAAAGCTGAGACGTTCGCCAACCTGCTGACCCAGCTCGACGCGATCGAGGGGATCGAGCGCATCCGCTACACGAGCCCCCACCCGAAGGACATGAAGGAGGACGTGATCCGCGCGCATGCGGAGCTCGCGAGCGTGTGCGAGCACATCCACCTGCCGCTGCAGTCGGGATCCAGCCGCATCCTCAAGGCGATGAGGCGCACGTACGACCGCGAGCGCTACCTCGACCGCGTGGCGCTGATCCGCGAGCACGTGCCCGACGTGGCGCTCACGACCGACATCATCGTGGGCTTCCCCGGCGAGACCGACGAGGACTTCGAGCAGACCCTGGAGGTGGCAGAGCGGGTCGGGTACGACGGCGCGTTCACGTTCGTCTTCTCCCCCCGAAGGGGCACCGAGGCGGCGGAGATGACCGAGGGCGTCGTGCCCCACCCCGTCAAGGTGGAGCGCATGGAAAGGCTCGTGGAGGTCGTCCAGCGCCGCGCTCTGGAGCGCGCCCAGCGCTTCGTGGGGCGCACGGTGGAGGTGCTCGTGGAAGGCCCCTCGCGCACCGACCCCGAGCGGATGCGCGGGCGCACGCGCCACAACAAGGTCGTCAACTTCGCGGGCCTGGCGGCTCCGGGCGAGCTCACGCACGTCGAGATCGCCGCCGCCACCAGCCAGACCCTCTCCGGCGAGGAGAGCCTCGTGGCCCGCGCGGCGGGTTGACGAACACACGTTCGCATAGTTCCGTCCGGTGCCCCGTCTAGCTTTTACCGTCCAACTTCAACCGGAGGAGTGAGACGATGGCCGTGACCGACGAGGAGAAGGCTGCCAAGGCGCGCGACGCGGCCCTGCAGGGTGCGCTCGGCCAGATCGAGCGCGAGTTCGGCAAGGGCTCGGTTATGCGCATGGGCGACGAGGGTGCGCAGGTGCGCGTCGACGCGATCCCCACGGGCGCGCTGTCGCTCGACCTCGCGCTCGGGATCGGCGGTGTGCCCAAGGGGCGCATCGTGGAGGTGTTCGGCCCGGAGTCCTCGGGCAAGACCACGCTCATCTACCACGTGCTCGCCGAAGCCCAGCGGCTCGGGGGGGTGTGCGCGTTCATCGACGCCGAGCACGCGATGGACCCGCTGTATGCGAAGGAGATCGGCGTGGACATCGACGAGCTGCTCGTCTCCCAGCCCGACTACGGCGAGCAGGCCCTGGAGATCGCCGACATGCTCGTGCGCTCCGGCGCCATCGACGTCGTCGCGATCGACTCGGTCGCCGCGCTCACGCCGCGCGTGGAGCTCGAGGGGCAGATGGGCGACCAGACCGTCGGCGCGCAGGCGCGCATGATGTCCCAGGCGATGCGCAAGATCGCCGGCAACCTGAACCGCACCGGCACGCTCTGCATCCTCACCAACCAGATCCGCGAAAAGGTCGGCGTCATGTTCGGCTCGCCGGAGGTGCAGCCGGGCGGGCGGGCGCTGAAGTTCTACGCCTCCCAGCGCCTTGACATAAGGCGCATCGAGACGCTCAAGGACGGCACCGAGGCGGTCGGCAACCGCGTGCGCGTGAAGGTCGTCAAGAACAAGCTCGCGGCGCCATTCCGCCAGGCCGAGTTCGACATCGAGTTCGGCAGGGGCATCTCCACGGCCGGCTGCCTGGTGGACCTCGGGCTCGAGCACGGCATCGTCACGAAGTCCGGCTCGTTCTTCTCCTACGGCAACGAGCGCCTCGGCCAGGGCCGCGGCAACGCGAAGGCATACCTCGAGGAGAACCCCGCCATTGCCGGGGAGATCGAGCGCAAGGTCTACGCGGCGCTCGGAATCGGAGCCGACAAGGTGAGGCGACTCAACCAGGGCACCGAGACCCCGCTCACGGTCGCCCCGGAGCCGGAGCCCGACACTCGCGCCGCGTAAGGGCCCCTGGGACGAGTTATCTCTTGACGCGCTGGCCGTCGGCGACGTTCGCCACGATCTTCTCGCTGCCGGCCTTGCGGGTGATCGCGGCGGACATCTCCGGCACGAGGCCCGCGAACGCGGAGCCGAGGCGCAGCGAGACGGGCGCGACGTCCACCTCGCCGCGGTTGCGCTCGATCGCCTGCACTACCGCGCGAGCGACGTCCTCCGGGCTGCGAGTGCCGACGCCCTTCGGCAGCTTGACGCCCGCCTCGGCGAACATGCCCGCCTCGCGGATGAAGCCCGGGAAGACGGCGGAGACGCCCACGCCCGTTCCGTGCAGCTCGGCGCGCATCGCCGCGGCGAAGCCGCGCAGGCCGAACTTGGTGGCGTTGTAGATCGAGCTGCCCGCCGTCGCCGCCTTGCCCGACAGCGAGGACATGAACAGCAGGTGCCCGCGACCGCGCTTCACCATCTCCGGGGCGAGCGCGTGGGTCATCGCGATCGGGGCGCGCAGGTTCACGTCGAGCGCGCGGTCGATCTGCTCGATCGTGAAGGAGTCGAGCAGGCCGCTGGCCGGCAGGGCGGCGTTGGCGACGAGGATGTCGAGCTCGCCGGCCTCGGAGAGCAGACGGTCCACCTCGGCGGGCTCGCTGAGATCGACCACGAGAGCGCGCGCGTGAAGCTCCGAGGCGAGCGGCTCGAGCACGCCGGCGCGACGGCCGGTGAGGATCAGCCGCGCGCCCTTCGCCGACAGCGCCCGCGCGATCGCCTGGCCGAGACCGCCCGTGGCGCCGGTGAGCAGGACGGTGGAGCCGGAGATCTCCATGAAGCTGTAAGCCTACGGGAATGCGTAATCCCCCGCACGTGATCGCCCTGTTCGGGCCGACCGGCGTCGGCAAGACTGCCGTCGCCGTGGGGTTGGCGCGGGCGCTGCGCGCGCGCGGGGAGCGGCCCGTGGCGATTTCCGCGGACGCGCTGCAGGTGTACCGGGGGCTGGAGACGCTCACCGGCGTGGCCACGAGCGCCGAGCAGGCGGAGCTCGAGCACCGCCTCGTGTCGTTCCTGCCGCTGGACGCAAGCTTCAGCGCCGGGCAGTACGCGCAGCTCGCGCACGCCGAGATCGACGCGGCGCTCGCCGAGGGGCGCAGACCGATCGTGGTGGGCGGGACCGGCCTGTACCTGCGCGCGGCGCTCGCCGAGCTCGACTTCTCACCGCCGCCGCCGGACGGTCCCTCTCAGCTGTGGAGCGAGGACGTGCGCCGCCCGACGCTGCTCATAGGGCTGACGATGGAGCGCGAGGCGCTGTACGCGCGCATCGACGCGCGCGTGGAGGAGATGCTGGCGGGGGGGGTGCGAGAGGAGGTGCTGCGGGCGCACGCCGCCGGGGCGAGCCCCACAGCGCGCAAGGCGCTCGGCTTCGAGGAGCTGCTCGCGGGCGACGTGGAGGCGATGAAGCGGCGCACGCGCAACTACGCGCGCCGCCAGCTCACGTGGATGCGCAAGCTCCCCGCGGTCCATCTGATCGACCTGACCGATCGCGCCACCGAGGATGCCGCCACGGAGATAGCGGTCGCGCTCGGCAAGCGGTAGTCGCGGTCGGGCTAGACTCCCGCGCCGCATGACGATTCTCCAGAGGCACGCTCCATGAGGTTTGAGAAGTGGCAGGCGCTTGGCAACGACTACCTGATCGTGGAGCGCGCCGAGCTGCCGTTCGAGCTGACCCCCGCGCGCGTGCGCAGGCTCTGTGAAGGGCACTTCGGCGTGTTCGCCGACGGGGTGCTGCTGCTCGAGCCGGCCGAGGACCGGCGGCTGGTGGCGCGCCTGCGCATCTACAACCCCGACGGCTCCGAGGCCGAGCTGTCGGGCAACGGGGCGCGCGAGGCGATCCTCTACCTGCGCCGGCGTGGATGGACCGACCAGGACAGCTTCGCGATCCAGACGGCGGCCGGCGAGATACGCCCCACGATCACCGGCGCGGACACGTGTCGCGTGGACATGGGCCATGCGAGCCTCACCTCCAAGGACTTCCCCGACGGGCCGGGAGACGGCCGCGGGGAGCTGCTCGCCGACGGACGGGCATGGAGCTTTCAGCACGTGTCGATCGGCAACCCGCAGTGCGCGATCCACGTCGAGGACCTGACCGCTTTGAACGCGCTGGATCTGCCGGCGATCGGCCCGGCGATCGAAGCGCACGAGCTGTTCCCCAACCGCACGAACGTGTCGTGGTACACGGAGGCGGCATCCAGCGCGGAGAGGGGCGGTGCGAACGAGAGCGGCGCCGGCGCGGACGGCGAGGAGTGGCGTGGCGCAGAAGGACGTGGCGCGGAGGGGGGTGGTGCGGCACGTGGCACGATCCGAGCGCGCATCTTCGAGCGGGGGGTGGGGGAGACGCTGTCCTCCGGCACGGGCGCCACCGGCGCCGCCGTCGCCCACCGTCTGGCCGGCGGGCCGTCGCGTGTGCGGGTGCTGCTCGACGGCGGGGAGCTGGCCGTGGAGGTGGGAGACGATCTGCACGTGAACCTGACAGGCTGGGCACGCCCCGTGTTCGAGGGGCGACTCAGCGACGACTTCCTGAAGGAGCTGCATGACACGACCGAGTGAGCGCCACCGCTCCTGCCCCAGAACCCCCACCCAATTTGGGCGGGGGTTCAAAGAGAAAGAGGCTGAATGAGACCGAGTGAGCGCCTGAGCCGCATCCCGCCGTACCTGTTCGCCGAACTGGAGCGCAAGATCGCCGCCAAGAAGGCGACGGGCGCGGACGTGATCAGCCTCGGCATCGGCGACCCCGACCGGCCCACGCCGCCGTTGATCGTGGAGGCGATGCAGGAGGCGGTGACCGAGCCCGAGACCCACCGCTACCCCTCCAATCGCGGGCGCGCGGACTTCCGTCAGGCGTTCAGCGACTTCTATGCGCGGCGCTTCGACGTGACGGTGGACCCCGCGAACGAGATCATCCCGGCGATCGGCGCGAAGGAGGCGATCTTCAACCTGAACCTCGCCTTTCTGGACCCGGGCGACGTCGCGCTCGCGTCCGATCCCGGCTATCCGGTGTATACGGGCGGGCCGCTGCTCGCCGGGGCCGACCCTGTCGTGATGCCGCTCGTGCCCGAGCTCGGCTTCGCGCCGGACCTCGACGCGATCGACGCGAGCACCGCGGAGCGAGCGAAGCTGATGTACCTCAACTACCCGAACAACCCAACCGGGGCGGTCGTGCCCGAGGGGTTCTTCGCGCGCGCGATCGAGTTCGCGCGTGAGCACGACGTCCTGATCGTGCACGACAACGCCTACAGCGAGACCACCTACGACGGCTATCGCGCGCCGTCGTTCCTCGCGACCCCCGGGGCGAAGGAGGTCGGGATCGAGGTGTTCTCGCTGTCGAAGCCCCACAACATGACCGGCTGGCGCTGCGCGGCGGTGCTCGGCAACGCGGAGGTGGTGGAGCACTACTGGCGCCTGAAGACGAACATCGACTCCGGACTCTTCGAGGCGGTGCAGCTCGCGGGAGTCGCGGCGCTGTCACCCGACGCGGACGCGGAGGTGGCGTCGATGAACGAGCTCTACCGCCGCCGCCGCGACCTGGTGTGCGAGGCGCTCGCCAGGGCGGGCGTGCACGTGACGCCGCCCAGGGGCACGATCTACGTGTGGGCTCCCATCCCCGAGGGCTTCGCCGACTCGGCCGCCTACTGCGAGCACGTGCTCGAGCGGGCCGCCGTGGTGATCTCGCCGGGCGGCGCCTACGGGCCGAGCGGCGAGGGCTGGTTTCGCATCTCGCTCACCACGCCCGACGACCGGCTCGCCGAGGCGGTCGAGCGGTTGGCGGCGCTCGGCGGCTGAGGGCCGCGCCGGAATCCGTCGCGTCCACCCTCGACGCCGGCGCGCGCGCCGATCTGACGGTTTCCGCCGGGTTGGCGAGGGCTCTACACTCGAAGTAGATGAACCAACCAACCAGGCGCGCCAGACAGCGCGCTTTTTGCATCGCCTCACTGCCGGACGAAGAGAACCTGGACGAGCTGCGAGAGCTGCTGCTCACGGCCGGCGTGGCGGTCGTCGGAGAGATGATCCAACGCCGGGAGCAGCCGCACCCGAACACGTATCTCGGGCCGGGCAAGGTGCGCGAGGCCAGGGAGGCGGCGCGGGCGTGTGACGCCAACGTGATCGCGTGCGACGACGAGCTGAGCGCGCGCCAGGAGCGCAACCTCGAGCAGGAGCTCGGGATGCCGGTGGTGGATCGCACCACGGTGATCCTCGACATCTTCGCCACCCACGCGTCGAGCGCCGAGGGCAAGCTCCAGGTGGAGCTCGCCCAGCTCGAGTACAACCTGGCGCGTATGCGCGGGCTGTGGAGCCACCTGGAGCGCCTCGGCGGCGGGATCGGAACGCGCGGACCGGGGGAGACCCAGATCGAGACCGATCGGCGGCTGGCGCGCAACCGGATCGCGGCGCTGCGTCGCCGTCTGGAGCACGTGAAGGGCACGCGCTCCGTGATGAGGGCCGAGCGCGTGCGCGCCGCGCTGCCGAGCGTGGCGCTCGCCGGCTACACGAACGCGGGCAAGAGCACGCTGCTGAACGCCCTCACCGGCGCCGAGGTGGGTGTGCGCGACCGCCTCTTCCACACGCTCGACCCGAGCACGCGCATGCTGCGCATCGACGGGCGGCCCCACCTGCTCACCGACACGGTGGGTTTCATCCGCAAGCTGCCCCACCAGCTTGTGGACGCCTTCGGGGCCACCCTGGAGGAGACGCGCTTGGCCGACCTGCTGCTGCACGTGATCGACGCCTCCGCGCCCGAGCGCGACCGGGCGTCGATGCGCAGGGCCGTCGAGGAGGTGCTGGAGGAGATCGGCGCCGGCGAGGGGCCGCGGGTGCTGGTGCTGGGCAAGGTCGACCTGCTCGACGAGGAGGCACGCGAGGAGCTGCGCCTGCGCCATCCCGACGCTGTGCTCGTGAGCGGCACGAGCGGCGAGGGCCTGTCTGCGCTGGAAGAGCGGATCGAGCGCGAGCTGCGCCACACGCTGCGCCCGATCGAGCTGCTCGTGCCCTACGCCCAGGGCGGCAGCCTCGCCGAGCTGCACGACGTCGCCGGAGATCTGCACCGCAAGGACACCCCCGAGGGCGTGCTCGTGCGCGCGCTGGTGCCCGCACGGCTGGCCGACCGCTACGCCAAGTTCGCGGTCGCCTAGCTTCTGGCGACCCGCCCAGCGCGCAACGGCCGTCGCCCAACCTCCAGCGATCGATGCCCAGCGGCTCCTCTAGCGGTCGTCGCCGTCGCCCGAGAGAACCCCGCGCCGCTGGCGCGAAAAGAGCTTCTCGAGGTTCTGCGACGCGATCTCGCCCAGGTCGAGCCCGAGCTCCGTGGCGAGCTGCGCGACGTACCACAGCACGTCCCCGAGCTCCTTCGCCATCGCCGCGCGGCGCTCCTCGCTGACCGTGCCGCCGTCGTCGCGAATCGCCTTCTTGGCGTGCTCGGCCACCTCGCCTGCCTCGCCCGCCAGTCCAAGCGCGGGGTATGCCAGCCACGCCTCGCGCGGATACTCGGCGGTGCGACGCGATTCACTTTGATATTGCGAGAGGTCCATATGGCTGATCCTACGCCGCCGAAAGCCCGGCGGCACGACAGGCGCTTTCATGGGCGGCACGCTCCAGCGCGTCGTCGAGCGGTGCGAGCGTGTCGACTTCGATGCCGAGCGAAGTCGCTATCAGCCAGTCGGCGAACCAAGCGTTCTTTGGCAATAGCGGGCCGTGGAGGTAGGTGCCGATCACGTTTCCTTCGCGGGCGCCCTCGAAGCCGCTGCGACCGTCGTTGCCGTGGCCTTTCAGCACGCGTCCGAGCGGGGTGGCGGCCGGCCCAAGATACGTGCGCCCGCCGTGGTTCTCGAAGCCGGCGAGCACGCGCGGCCCGATGCCCTGGGGGCGCGGCCCGATGCCCTGGGGGCGCGGACCGGCGCCCGCGTGGCGCGGCTCGTCCAGATCGCCTGTACTCGGAAGAGTGACCTCGATCGCGACGTTGCCGATCAGCCGCGGCCCCGGCTCGCGGACGGTGCGCACGTCGAGCAGGCGCACGCCGGGCAGCTCATCCTCGCCGAGCGCGTAGGAGTTGCCGAGCAACTGGTACCCGCCGCACACGCCGAGCACCACCGCGCCGCGCGCGGCGGCCTCGTGAAGCGCGGAGCGCTTGCGCTCGTGCAGGTCCTCGGCGCACAACCGCTGATCGCGGTCCTGGCCGCCGCCGATGTAGTAGACGTCGTGGGCTTCGCCGTCGAGCGGGTCGCCAAGCGAGCTGCCGGACAGCTCGAAGCCGATGCCGCGCCACTCGCAGCGGCGCCGCAGGAACAGCAGGTTGCCGCGGTCGGCGTAGATGTTCATGAGGTCGGGGTAGAGCGCGCAAACACGCACCCCGCGCGCGCGCGCGAAGGAGGGCTCTCTTCGCGCGCGCGCGCGCGAGGTGGGCTCTACCGACACAATCCCTCCGCCCCGTCCACCGCGCCGAGCCCGCTCATCGCCACGAGCTCTCCAGCTCGCCGCGACGCACCAGCAGCTCGCGCAACTCGAGCATCGCCGTGTATGTCGGAAGCACGAACAGAGGCGCGTAAGCGCCCCCCTCCAAACCATTCACGGCCACCCTCTCAAGCGCACGCGAGAGGTCGGCGACCACCTCTATCCGACCCGGGTCGACCCCCGCGTACTTGAGCCGCAGGGCGAGCTCCGGCGCGCGCGTGCCCGAGCACACCGCCCGCCGCACGCGCCCCGCCAGAAGCTCGAAGTCGGCGTCCCAGATCCACGACACGTCGTGGCCGTCGGCGGTGTTGTCGTTGAGCACGCCCAGCACGTCGTGAAGGCCCGGCTCGAGCGCCAGCGTGCGCAGCACCTCGTTGGCGCCCGCGGGGTTCTTCACGAGCAGGATCCTCGTTTCGCGCCCGCCCACCGTGACGGTCTCCGCGCGCCCGAACGCGGCGCGGGTGCCCTGCAGGCCGGCGACTATGTCGGCGAGCGGTATCTCCAGGGCGACGGCGAGCGCGGCCGCGGCGAGCGCGTTGTAGACGTTGTAGAGGCCGGGCAGTGCGAGCTTCACCTCGGCCTCTCCCTCCGGCGTGCTCAGTTGGAAGCGCGCAGAGCGCACCCCCTCGAGCGTGACGGAGCGCGCGAGCACGGTGGGGGAGGGTCGTCGCTGCCCGCACGACGGACAGTGGTAGTGGCCGAGATGGCCGAGATAGACCGCGTCGAACGTGTATGGAGCCCCGCAGCGGCGGCAGTGCTTGGCGTCGGCGGCGTGCGCCATGCCCTCGAGCGCGAGCGAGTCGTCATCGACGCCGTAATAGAGCACTCCCGACCGCTCGCGCCCCAGGTCGGCGACGAGCGGGTCGTCGGCGTTGCACACCAGGCGGGCTTGCCCGCCCGCGCCCCCGCCGCGCACCGCTGCGCCCCAGCGCTCGGCGATCGTGTCGAGCTCGCCGTAGCGGTCGAGCTGATCGCGGAAGAGGTTGCAGAGCACGATCGCTCTCGGTTGCAACTGGGGTACAAGTTGGTCCAACCAAAACTCGTCCACCTCGAAAAGGCCGAGCTCGCCGGCGATGGTTGCGTGCGGGCCGGTTGCGGCGAGCAGCGTCGATGCGATCCCTCCGGCCATGTTCGCTCCCGCCTGGTTGTGCACGAGCGGGATGCCGGCGCGCTCGAGGACGCTCGACGCCATCGCCGCCGTGGTGGTCTTGCCGTTCGTGGCGGACACGATCACGCTGCCTCGGGGCAGACGCGCGGCGAGCGTGGCGAGCGCCGAGGGGTCCAGCCGCACGAGCAGCTTGCCGGGCAGAGTCGTGCCCCCGCCGCCGCGCAGGCGGGCAACCATCCCGACGGCGCGCGCGAGCGCAAGCTTCGGCCCGAGCAGCGCGCTCATCGTCCGGTCGCGGCCGGATCGCCGTCCGCCGACCCGCTGTCCGCCGGCCCGCCGTCCGCCGGATCGCCGTCCGCCGACCCGCTGTCCGCCAGGCCGCCGGTGAAGACGTCGGCGCCCAGCGCGTCGGCCGGCACGAGCACCCGCACAGCCCCGCTCACGGCCCGGACGAGCACCGGCAGCTCGCCGATGGGGTCGCCGTCGGCGTACATCGTGAACGGGCGGTCGGCAGAGATCTCCACTTCGCGAGCCCGCCACGTGTGGACTGACGAGAGATTGATGTGCGTGCCCTTGAATACCTTCGGCAGGTTCGCCAGGAAGCGCAGCTTGCTGACACGCTCGATCGCGACGACGTCGAGCAGGCCGTCGTCGAGCAGCGCTTCGGGCGCGAGCAGCATCCCTCCGCCGTAGGCCCGTGAGTTGGCGGCGGCGACGCTGTAGCCGACGAACGTGTGACGCTCAGCACGCGCGTCGCCGGCGGGTTCTATCTCGACGGTGAACCGCGCCGGGCGCCAACCGAGAAGGGCGCGCAGGGCGCCGTAGGCGTAGACGAGGTTGCCGAGCCTGGACGGGGCTTCGTTCGCGATGCGATTGGCGTCGCTGTCGAAGCCCGCGCTGGCGATTCCCACGAACGCCCGGGCGCCGACCTCGCCGAGGTCGAGCTTGCGTGAGAAGCCGCCGGCGACAGTGGCACAAGCCTGCACCGGATCGGCAGAAATGCCCAGCGCACGCGCCAAGTCGTTGCCGCGGCCGCCGGGCAGCACTCCCAGCAGGGCGTCCGGGACCTCGCGAAGCGTGTCCGCCACCGCGCCGAGCATGCCGTCGCCGCTGAGGCACACGACGGTCTCGCCGGCGAGCGCCGCGGACCGCGCGAGCTCGCGCGCGTGGTCGAGGTCGCGGGTGAGCTCGCCGCGGACGCGAACGCCGTGAGCTTCCAGCGCCGACAGCACGTTCGGCAGGGCTCGGCCCGCTTTGCCGCCGCCGGCGGACGGGTTCACGATGAGGCACACGGGCGCGGTCATCAGTGACGCAAGCGTATTGTGCGCGCGGCGTGCGGCGTGCGGAGGATCTCGTGAGCATGCGATCGCGAGTATTGGGAATCGCGAAGGGACGCTTAAGAACGCGCGAACATGGCGCGAGGGCCGCAGATGCGCGTCTATGCTGCGCCGATGTCCGCCCGCCCGCGCGCCTCGCGCCGCCGGCTATGCCGCTCCGGCACGCCCCGCCCGCCGCTGCGCTGCGCCACCTGCCGGCTGCTCTGTTGCTCCGCCGCGGCGACGCTCGGTGTGACGCTGGCCGCGTGTGGGACCACCGCGGGCGGCGGCACGCAGCCAAGCACGACCCATCCCCCCCCAAAGCAGGCACGTCAGGCCGCGCGCGACGTCCCGATCTCGAGCACGGGGGGGTGCGCCTCGGCGCGGGCGCCGGCGCCACGCGAAGCTCAGCGTGTGCCCAGGCCGAGGGGTGGGCTCGACCCGAGGAAGAGGTATGTCGTGAGCTTGAGCACCAATTGCGGCACAATCGAAATCGAGCTCGCCGTGCGCGCGGCTCCGCGCACAACCGCTTCGTTCGCCCACCTGGTGAGACGCGGCTTCTATGACAACCTCACCTTCCATCGCGTGGCGGCCGGTTTCGTGATCCAGGGAGGAGACCCCAGCGGCGACGGCTCGGGCGGCCCCGGCTACACGGTGGTGGAGCCGCCGCCGAGCAACGTGCGCTACACGTTCGGGACGGTGGCGATGGCCAAGACGAACACCGATCCGGCGGGCGCATCGGGCAGCCAGTTCTTCATTGTGACCACGAACGAGGCGCCGCTGCCCCCGCAGTATGCGTTGGTGGGAAACGTCGTCGGGAGCATGGCGGGTGTCGATGCGATCTCAAAGCTGCCCACCGACCCGCCGCAGGACGGAGCTCCGAGGACACCCGTGGTGATCGGCAGCGCGACGCTCTCCTCCAGCTGAAACCCTGGCAACGCCGGCAGGCCGCACGTCGCGCGCCGCCGGGCACCCGATGGTGGGGGCGATGTCGCGAGCTACTTGGAGGCGGTTTTGGCGGCGGCTCGAGCGCGGCGCCGGCGTCCCACCATCGCGACGACAGCCACCACGGCGATCGCCAGAAACAACCCGAGCAGGATTCCGGGCGCGAGCCCAAGCCCGCCGAAAGGCAGCGAGATCAGCTCCACGACACCCAACCCGACGGCCAGCAGGGCAAGTATCAAGAGAACGATCAGCAGGATGCCCCGGATGCGCGCCACAATCCCAGCGCTGGCCGACGGGATGAGCAGGCCCATCGCCCGCAACGCCAGCATCTGGCGAGAGCTCGGCGGGGCGTGGCCGAGACGCTCTACGGCCTCCTTGAGGTCGCCGGCACGCCGTTCCGCCAGCGCCAGCGACGCGTCGGCCATGCGCCTCAACTGCATCCGTTCCTGGGGGCGCGCCGCGGCGATCGCCCGCTGGAAGTAAACGCGCGCCTGCTCGGCGTCGAAGCGCTCGGAGGCGCGCGCGCCGAGTATCGCCAAGGCGGCCGACCTGTACTTCGTCTCCGCCTCGAGCTCCTCGTCGGAGCGCTGCTCGAGCGCTCCGATCGCCTGCTGGGCGCCACGCTGTTCGATGCGTATCTGTCGCTGCTTGGGGGCCATCGGCTGCCATTCTATGGAGGTGCCTCTCCGAGGCGCAGCGAGGCTCTCCGGCTCTTCACGCGCCGGCGCTCTCCCCAGGGGGTCGCGTGGCTCGCGACAGGCGCTATTCTCGCTGCTCGGCCCGCCGGCGAAGTCAATGCGTCGAATCTTCTCTCACATCCCACTGATCGCAACGCTCGTGACCGTGTGCTTGGCGGGGCAGACGGTGGCGGTGGGCGGCGCATGGGGAGCGTCTGCCGCCGCGGGGAGCGCTGCCGTGAACAAGGCCGCCGTCAACAAGGCCGTGCAGGAAGCTCTGGCGAAGGCGCAGGCCGGGAAGAGCACGGGCGCGGCGGGCGCGGCGGGAGCTGGAGCGGCGGGCGAAAGCGCGGGCTCCTCCGAAGCCTTCTCGAAACTGACCGGCAAGACCGAAGAAGAACCGACGAGCACCCAGACGACCGCGCCGGCGCCGGCGACCACCTCGTCGTCGTCCGGTTCCCTGTCGATGGGCCTGCTCCTGCCGATCTTCGTGGTGGCCGCAGGGCTGCTGGCGGGCATAGCGTTTCTGATCGTGCGCGACGCCCGCAGCGTCGCTCCCGCCGGCGACGGTCTGGGCGACACGCGCTCCTCGCGCGATCACGCCGCACGCCTGCGCAAGCGCCGCGCCAAGGCCAAGGCGGCCCGCCGTCAGCGCAAGCGCAACCGCTGAGCGGCGCTGGCCGATCGGCGATCCCGTCGGTCGCCGATCGGTCTGCGTCCTCGCTCGTTCGTGTGCTGGCCGATCGGAGATCCCGTCGATCTCCGATCGGTCACTTCACTCACTGCGTCCTTGTCTCGCTTGCTCAGACGCTCGTGGACGGTCAGGAACGTTTCAAGACGAACCATGGGAAGCGCATAGGAAGCGTTGCCCCAAACGCGTCCTCGGCTAACGCTCGACCGGGGCTCGTGCGATGACCCGTTGCGGGGTGGTGCGCACGCGCGCGGGCGAGGGCGGAGCGGGCGAGCCGTGCGGGCCGCGCCTGGGCCTGTGGGGGAGCGGGAGCCGCGGATGCGGATCGGCGGGAGCGCCCGAAAGCGCCTTGCTGCCGCCTTCGTCGTCTGAGTCCGAACGGGGCTCGTCGTCCACGGCGCTCATGGCGGCGTCCCAGCGAAACGGCAGCCACAGCATGAGCGAGGCGACCACGAGCTTGACGAGCCCAATCAACGTGAGCACGAGCCACAGAGGCATCCCATTCGATGCTACTACCGCCCGCCGAGATCGCAACCGGGCCTCAAACCGGAGGCCGGCCGGGGCTCACCGCGGTGACGCGCGACGCACGCCTCCCGAGGGCTCTTCGTGTCTAGGTTTACATAACATACATTATCGAGCGTAGCTTTGAGATGAAGATCGAACCGTTCTTCTTCTGCGACGACTGCCCCGGCCGCGCCAGATCGGCGACGCTCACCTAACCTAAGGACCATGTCCGGCGTCACCTATGAACTGGTCGAAGGCGACCTGCACCGTCACGGTGACTTGCGCCACGCCCACCCGCACAGCGGGCCGCACGAGCACCACTCTGATCGCCGCCATGAGCACCCGCGCGAGGATCACGGCGAGCACGCGCACGGGCACTCTCACGGTCTTGTGGACGAGAGCATCAAGCGCTCCCGCGACGGCGTCCGGACCGTCACGCTCGCGCTTGGCATCCTTGCGGTCACCACGGCGGCGCAGGCGCTCGTGTTCGCGTTCAGCGGCAGCCTGGCGCTGCTCGCCGATTTGATTCACAACGGCGGAGACGCGCTGACCGCGATCCCTCTCGGCATCGCTTTCGCGCTGCGCTCCCAGCGCGCCGAGCGCCTGGCCGGCCTGGCGGTCGTGGCCGCCATCTTCATCTCCGCATGCGTCGTCGCGTATGAGGCGATCCTGCGCCTCGTCCACCCATCCACGCCCAGCCACCTGCTCGTGCTTGCGCTCGCGGGGGCGATCGGGTTCGCCGGCAACTGGCTCGCCGGCCTGGTTCGTACCCGCGCGGGACGCCGTCTAAGGAGCCCAGCGCTGATCGCGGACGGCGACCATGCTCGCGTCGACGCATACGTCTCGCTCGCGGTGATCGCCAGCGCCGTAGCCATAGCCGCGGGCGCCCCGATCCTCGATCCCGTCATCGGGCTGGCCATGACCGCCGTGATCCTGCGCATCACCCGCGAGAGCTGGCGCACGGTACGCGGGCACGCGCACCACCACTAGGACGCGCAGCGCTGTCTTCTGAGAACGCGGCTCCTCACACGCCGGCGAGAGCTCGGCTTGCCTCGAGCTCGCGGTCGCGAGCGGACGCACGTCGCCGACTGGCTATAACGTCGTGTCGATGAACGACACCCCTAACGGAATCGAAGTCGAGTCGCTCGTGAGGGTCTTCAAGGGCGGCGTGCGCGCGGTCGACGGGATCGACCTGCGTGTGGCGCCCGGCGAGATCTATGGCTTCCTCGGCCCCAACGGAGCCGGCAAGTCGACGACCGTGCTGGTGCTCACCACGCTGCTGCCCCCAACCTCGGGAAGCGCGCGCGTGGCGGGCCTCGACGTGGTCCACCAGGGAGCAGGGGTCAGGCGCGCGATCGGCGCCTCCCTTCAGGAGTCCGCGCTGGACCCCTTTCTCACCGGTCGCGAGCACATGCGCCTTCAGAGCGCCCTGCACGGCGTGCCCAAGGGCGAGCGCGACGCGCGCGGCGTCGAACTGCTGGCGCGCGTCGGGCTCACCGAAGCGGCCGACCGCAAGGTTGGGGGCTACTCCGGCGGCATGAAGCGACGCCTGGACCTCGCGCTCGCGCTGCTTCACCGTCCAAGGCTGCTGTTCCTGGACGAGCCCACCACGGGCCTTGACCCGCAGAGCCGCGCCGCTCTCTGGGATGAGGTCAGGAGGCTCGCCGGCGAGGGCGTGACGGTGTTCTTGACGACCCAATACCTGGAGGAGGCCGACGTGCTCGCCGACCGGGTCGGGATCATCGACCACGGCAAGATCGTCGCGGAGGGCACCCCCACCGAACTGAAGGCGCAGATCGGCAGCCAAACGGTCGAGGCAGTCCCTCAAAACCCACACGACCGCGAGCGTCTGGCGGGCGTGTTGCACCGCTTCGGTGCCGACACCCCCGCCTCCTCGGGCGGCGTCGCCGCGCTGCTCTCCGAGGGCGCCGGGGATCTCGCCGAGATCGTGCGCGCACTGGACTCCGAGGGGATCCCGGTGGCGGACCTGAGGCTGCACTCCCCCACCCTCGACGACGTGTTTCTCGCCAAGACCGGCCGGTCCCTGGAGGGCGCCGCCGACCAGGGGGCCGGCGAGGATACCGACGGGACGCCGGCCGAGTCTGTCACGGCGTGAGCGGCGCCGGCTTCTCATCAGAGCCGCACAAGTGTCACGGCGCATGCAGTCGCCGCGAGGCATGTGCCGCCGATTGCGGCTTCGGCGCCGCGCACGAAGCTCGAGTTGCGGCGTGAACGCGGCGCTTGCCACGCAGATCGGGGCGCTCGCCAGGCGATCGATGCTCAAGACTTTGCGCCAGCCGTTTCAGATGTTCCCGGTGATCTTCTTCCCGGCGATGCTGCTGGCGGTCAACGCGAGCGGTTTGCGCGCCGCGACGCGCCTACCGGGCTTTCCCACAAGCTCCTACATCACCTTTGCGATCGCCGTGGCCTTCATCCAGGGAGGCATGTTCTCGCTCATCAACACCGGCACCAACCTCGCCGAGGACATCGAGAGCGGCTTCTTCAACCGGCTTGCGCTCACGCCCATGCGGAGGGTCTCGCTGATCGGAGGGATGCTGCTCGGGGTGGCCGTGCTCGGGGCGCTCCAATCGGCCGCCTATATCGCGATCGGCACGATATTCGGTGCCCACATCGCGGCGGGCGCCTGGGGAGTGCCCGTGCTGATCGTGCTCGGCGCCCTGGCGGCCACCGGGTTCGGGGCGATCGGCTGCTTCGCTGCCCTCAGGACCGGCTCGGGCGAAGCCGTCCAGAGCCTGTTCCCGCTGTTCTTCGTGTTTATCTTCCTCTCCTCCTCCAACCTGCCGCGCAACCTGCTCAGGACCGGCTGGTTTCACACGGTGGCGAGTTGGAACCCGATCTCCTACCTGATCGAGGGCTTCCGCAGCCTGTACATCGTCGGCTGGGACACGACCGCGCTCGCACGCGGCTTCGCGGTGGCCGTCGGATTGCTCGCCGTCGGCTTGGCGCTGGTTGCAGCCGCCATGCGAGGGAGGCTCCAGCGCACATGACTCCAGAGCCCCCGCATACAGAGCACGTGGTCCCCGAGCCCCCGCATACAGAGCACGTGGTCCCCGAGCCCCCGCATGCCGGCGTTTGGGGCGTGGCGCGGGCGATCGCCTGGCGCGGCATGCACACCTACACGCGCCGACCCGACCTGTTCATCCCCTCGCTCGTGTTCCCGCTCGTCTTCTTCGCGAGCTTCGCCGGTGGCCTCTCGGCGCTCGGCTCGGTGCCGGGCTTTCACTTCCCGGCGGGCTACACCGCCTTCCAGTTCGTGTTCGTGATGCTGCAAGCCGCGATGTTCTCCGGGCTGTTCACGGGCTTCACGATCGCCTTCGACTTCGAAAGCGGGTTCGCCCGCCGGTTGATGCTGGCGGCGGGCAACCGCCGCGGGATCGTGCTCGGCTACGCGCTCGTGGCCCTCTCTCGCGCCGCGATCACGCTCACCGTGGTTACCGGTGTGGCGCTGATCGCGGGCATGCGGATGACCGGGAATGGGGTCGATCTCGTGGGTCTCTATGGCTTGGCCGCGCTACTGGTCCTGGTGGGGTACGGCTGGGCGGCCGGGGTGGCGTTCCGCTTCCGCTCGATCCAGGCCGGCCCGCTGATGCAGACGCCCGTCTTCCTGATCCTCTTCCTGACGCCGGTGTATGTGCCGCTGAGCCTGCTCAAGGGCTGGATCCATGCCGTGGCGAGCGTCAACCCGGCGACTGCCTTTCTCGGCGCGGGGCGCGGGCTGATCTCCGGAGCGCAGGAACACACGGGGGTGGCGTTCGCGTGCGCGGTGGCGCTCATCCTCCTGTTCGCCGTCTGGACGCTCGCCGGCCTGCGTGCCGCCGAGCGCTCGCCGTAGACGCCGCGCCCCCGGGTTCCCCTTCCCCGCCGGAGCGCCCCTGCGCTTCTGCTTCCGCGCGGCGGCGGCGGCGCTCGGCGGCGGCGAGCGCGGCGCGCCCGGCCGTATGGAAATAGTCGGCGAGCCCGCGCCTGCGCGCGGTTTGCAGGCGCCTGGGCAGCGGCTCGCGCAACTCGTCGCGCAGCGCCCGCTCGAGTTGCGCGGCGAGCCCCGCCTCCAGGCGGCTGTGAGCGGCGTCGTTGCGCAGCTCCATGCGCCCTGCGGGCGTGCCGTAGTCGTAGAGCTCGCTTTCGCGGCCGCTCGCGAGCGCGTCGATCGTGCCCGCCGCGAAGTCCGAGTAGGTGGCGTACTTCGCCCGCGGGGTGCGCAACGCCACCACGTGCAGCGGCGCGCCCGCCGCGTGCGGTTCGGTGGCGAACTCGGTCACGACCTCGTCCGTCGCGTGCAACACGTACTCTCGCCCCGGGGCGCCCGGGTCGCGCAGCATCGCCGCCACGTCGTGGCGGGAGGCGATGTGCGAGTAGCGACTCTCCTTGCGCCACTCCGAGGAGCCGCTGGCGACGTCGAGCAGCAGCGGCGCCACGTCGACGCTCGAGGTCAGGCCGGTGCGCCGCCGGCCGGGCGCGCGCACGAGCTCCTCGCGCGGGTCTCTCACGATCAAGGGCACCCTGATCGCCTCCTCGTAGGCGCCCCCGCCCTTGCCGCGCAAGCCGTGCGAGGCGCCGTACTCGCCGTGATCCGAGGTGAACACGATCACCGTGTTCGCCGCCACGCCGGGCCGCGCGGCGAGCGCGTCGAGCACGGCGCCGATGTGACCGTCGACCTGCGCGAGCAGCTTCAGGTAGAGGTCCAGGAACGGGAGCCACGCCTGCTCGAGCCCGGGGTCGGCGTAGGGAACGACCCCGAAGGAAGCCTGGGCGGTTTCCTGCAGCGAGCGCTGCAGCATCGGCTTGCGGCGAGCCGCCAGCTGCGCGGGCGTCTCGAAGTTGGGGGGCAGTTCCCCCACGACGCTCGGCGCCTGGGCCTCCGCGGCGAACCTCTCGCTCCAGCGATACCACCAAGCGATGTCGTGGGGGTTCACGAACGACACGGTGGTGCACCACGGCGCGTGCTTGGGGGCCCGTGGAAGCCACTTTTCGAACTGCGTAACGATGTGCGGGTCCACACGCCAGCCCTGCCCTGGAGCGCCGTCCGGCGAGGGATACGTGCCGCCCGCGAAGCCGTATGGCTCCAGCGCGCCCGCGTCTTCGTGGGAGTCCCACAGGTTGTCGCCGTGAGTGAGATGCCACTTGCCGTACCAGTGGGTCTGATAGCCCTGCTCGCGCAGCATCGTCCCCCAGGTGGGAAAGCCCGGGTCCAGGGTGCTTCCGCCGGTGATCATGCAGCCGGTCTGGTGGGTGTGCAGCCCGGTGAGCAGCGTCGCCCGCGCGGGCGTGCAGTCGTTGGCGGCGGTGTAGTGGTTGGCGAACGACACAGCCCCCTTGCGCAGGCGCGCGAGGTTCGGCATCAGACGGGCCGCCGCCGGGCTGTCTGAGAACCATTGCGGGGTGCGCAACTGGTCGACCATTATCACGAGGATGTTCGGCGGTGTGTGGCCTGCGGGCGAGCCCACCCGCTTGGAGTGAGTCGCGTCCGCCGGATGGGCGCTCCCGGCGGCGTGTCGCGCCGAGGCGGAGCGCCTGCCGGCCCGGGTCGCAGCCGGAACGGCCTCCTGTTTGGAGACCAGATCAGCGAGCGCCGCGCCCCCGCCGGCGAGCGCTCCGCCGGCAAGGAGGCCGCTCTTCAGCAGCGTGCGGCGATCGATCAGCCGTCGGCCGTCCTGCCCGCGCGAGTCGCCCGAATCGCGCGGCTCGGGCCGGTCGCCCACGGGCTCGGTGTCGGACTCTTTTCGATCTTGCTCTGCCATCGGTGCCTGCGGAGGACTCCCCGTACGCGAGCGAGCGCGCGCCCTTCAACGCTACCTCGCTCCATGTTGGCTTGCGATGAGCGATTGTTTGGGGAGCGTTACCCCCGGCGCTCCTCGCTGAGGGGCGTGCCCTGCTCGTCGGCGGCCTGCTCGGGTGGCCAAGGCCCGAGCCAGTCGTCGCGGGCGCCGTCCATCGTGATGACCGTGCCGGAGAAGAACTCGCCGGCGGGAGATGCGAGGTAGGCGACCAGCCACGCCCACTCCTGCTCGCTGCCCATCCTCCCGAGCGGGATCGAATGGGCGATGCGCCCCACGATCGCCTCGGGGTACTTGGTGAGCAGCGTGTGGGTTTCGAACTGCCCCGCGGCGAGCGCCAGCAGGCGGATGCCGAAGCGCGCCCACTCCACCGACAGGGTGCGCATCAGGTTCTCCACGGCGGCGCGGGCGGCGCCGGAATGGGCCATGCCGGGCATGCCGTTGTGGGGCGAGAGCGTCACGCTGAGCACCTTGCCGCCGCGGCCGGAGGGGATCATCGCCCTGGTGGCCACCGCGTGGGTGACGAGCCACGTGCCCTCCACGTTGAGCCGTATCACCGTGCGAAAGCCCTTCGGCGTGATCGACTCGGCGGGCGCCAAGAACTGGCCGCCCGCGTTGTTCACGAGCAGGTCGATCTGCCCGTGGCGGGCGAGTATGCCGTCCACCATCGCGTCAACCTCGTCCTCCTCGCGGATGTCGCACACGCGGGCTTCGATCAGCCCCCGCGGGTCGGCGGCGGCGGTGTCGCGCAGCGGCTCCTCGCGACGCCCGCACACGATCACCCGAGCGCCGCAGCGGGCGAGCTCGAGCGCGGTCTCGCGGCCGAGCCCGCTGCCGCCGCCGGTGACGATCGACACCTGTCCGTCGAGCAGCGAGGGCGAGAACAGCCGCGAGCGAGCCCCCTGAGACGCGGCTCGGCCGGCGCCCGTCGCCGCCTCCCCCCCACCGCGCCCGCCGGCTGAGTCGCTTTCCGTGGTCATCGCGGGTGAGCTTAGAACGTGGACGGTCCAGAGGGAGCGTGTGCCCGTCGAGCACGAACAGCAAACCCTCATGAGAAGCGCCATGCCGGCCGATGCCCGATATATACACCGTCGAGCGGGTAGACCTTGTATGCGGCCATTCCGGAGCTTTCGGGCCTCTCGCGGGTTGTTCTCTGCGGGGGAAGGTGCCAGTGCGGCAGACGTCGAACCAGGTCGAACACACGAGTCCAGCGGGAATGATTGACAACGCAACTATCGCGGCGTATAATTCCGACTCCAAGCATCGGATTACGAGGGTGGCACAGCCGGCCGCGGGCCGGCGAGCCGAGCCCTTCGACATTTTCAATAGAGAGACGCTCATGCAAGACGCCACCAAGAAGCGCCCCACAACCCCAGATATGACCGCCGAGAGCTTCATCCCGGAGTCGGTCGACCAGCTGCTCGCGCACTCGCGGCGCTATCCCCTGCTCACCCCGGAACAGGAGATCGAGCTCGCCCAGGAAATCGAGCGCGGCGATTTGCGCGCCAAGGAAAGGCTCATCAACTCCAACCTGAGGCTCGTCGCCTCCAACGCGAGGCGCTACCAGAACCAGGGCCTGCCGCTCGCCGACCTCGTCCAGGAGGGCATGCTCGGGCTCATCAGGGCCTCCGAGAAGTTCGACTGGCGCAAGGGATTCAGGTTCTCCACGTACGCCACCCTGTGGATCAGGCAGGCGATCCAGCGAGGCCTCGAGAACTCCGGCCGCACCATCAGGCTGCCCGTGCACGTGGCGCAGCGCTCGCGCAAGGTCGGACGCGTCGAGCGCGAGCTGTCGGTGCGCCTCGGCCGCGAGCCCACGCTCGAGGAGCTCGCCGAGGAGACCGGCCTTGAGATCGACCAGGTCGAGGAGGTGCGCCACCAGCGCGCCGCCCTCGTGAGCCTCGACCAGCAGATCGGCGACGACGGCGACACCGCCCTGGGCGACCTGCTCCCCTCCGACGCGGAGGCGCCCGAGGACACCGCCTGGGACAACGAGCGAGAGCGCATCGTGCACAGCGCCATCGCCAAGCTCCCCGACACCGAGCGAACCGTGCTCACCCTGCGCTTCGGCACCGGGCGCGAGGAGCCCCAAACGCTCACCGCGATCGGCAAGCGCCTCGGCTTCTCCGCCGAGCGAGCCTCCCAGCTGGAGCAGCGTGCGCTGAAGAAGCTCGCCGAGTCGCCCGAGCTCGCGGCGCTGCGCGAGGCCGCCTGAGACTCTGAAGGGGGCGCGTCCCGCCGGTCGTTGCATCGGCCGGCGGGACCACCTCGTGCGCACACGCACGCCCACGCGCGAGGTTCCACACCCGGCAATGCTCACTTCACGACGAGCGTGCCTTCCATGCCCGCCTGCCGGTGGCCCGGAACCGAGCAGTAGAACTTATAGGTGCCCGGTTTGAGGTTGAGCGTGAGCGTCTTGCTCCCGCCCTGGAAGATGGGGGTGGCCCCGGCGATCGCACCCGAGGAGGACGCGACCGTGAGGTTATGCGACAGCGGCGAGGCGTTCGTGAACGCGATCGACACCGATCCCGCTTTCGCGGTCAACGAGCTCGTGCTGTATTTCAGCTGGCCTTCGGGGTTGGCGGCGAGGCTGAGGGCGCCCGCCGGGGCGGCGGGAGCGGGCGTCGAGGACGTAGTGGCCGGCGTCGAGGACGTAGTGGCGGGCGTCGAGGACGTAGTGGCCGCTGCGCCGTAGGGGTTGGAGGAGGAGCTCGTGCTTTTCGAGCCTCCGCACCCTCCCAACACGAGCGCTCCCGCGACCAGCGCGAGCAGCGGTGCGGTCGGGATGTGCCAGGGCCTTGCGTGGTCTGCGGTATGAAGCCTCACGGCTGATCCTCCGTTGGTCGGGGTTGCATCACGTTAAGACACTCCCCCGTCAGGATCCTTCCCACACGACTCGCGGGGCCACGATGTATGTCGTCTTTTGTGGGATTCACGATGGTATCTACTTATCATAGATACCATAGAAACATTTCAGAAAATTGTATGCCGTCCTTCGGTATGCCAACATCCGTCCTACAGCGGCGGACTCGAGGAGGACGGATGGAAAGGTCGATGTGGGAGCGCATCGTCGAGCTCACGATCGCGGTGGGCGAACGAATCCTGGCGCCCATCGAGCGGTTCATCGCCACGCGCTCGCTGGTGGGCGACGCGACGTTCTTCCCCACCGACCGCTTCCCGTGGATAGAGCAGGTGGAGCGCAACTGGCTCACGATCCGAGAGGAGCTCGAAGGCGTGATGGCCGACCGCGAGGCGCTGCCGAACTTCCAGGACATCTCCAAGGATCAGATCGAGATCACCGACGACGACCGCTGGAAGACGCTCTTCCTGTACGGCTACGGCTTCAAGGCGAAGCTCGGGATCGAGCTGTGTCCGAAGACGGCCGCGCTGATGGAGCAGATCCCCGGGATGAGGACGGCGATGTTCTCGATCCTCTCCCCCCGCAAGCACATCCTCGACCACAGGGGCCCCTACAAGGGGGTGCTGCGCTACCACCTCGGCTTGATCGTGCCGAAGGATGCGGAGCGCTGCAGGATCAGGGTCGGCGAGGACGTTCGCCATTGGGTGCAGGGCAAGAGCCTCGTGTTCGACGACACCTTCAACCACGAGGTGTGGAACGACACGGACGAGACGCGGGTGGTGCTGTTCGTCGACGTGCTGCGCCCCCTCCCCTCCCCGTGGTCGCACATCAACAGCCTGATCGTGAAGGCCATCGGCTACTCGCCGTTCGTGCTCGACGCCAAGCGCAACCACGAGGCGTGGGAACGGCGCTTCTTGGAACGCAAGGCGGCGACCGTCACTCCCGCGCGCGCACCGTGACCTCGACCACCTCCGGGTGCTCGCCGCGCAGATGCCTCGCCAGCGCCTCGGCGTCGGCCCTGGTGGAACCGGGCGCGAGGCGCAGCACCAGCATGGCGCTCGCGTAGCGCATGTCGTCCTCGGGCGAGATGCGGTCCATGAGAGCGTGCACGCTGCGGCGCATGAGGCGACCCGCCGAGAAGAGCGCGAGGCCCGCCACCAGCAGGGCCGCTATCGAGTCGGCGTCGGGATAGCCGGCGCGCACCAGCAGCAGACCGATCAACACGGCCACCGAGCCGATCAGGTCGAGCGTGAAGTGCAGCGCGTTGGCCCCCAACGCCGCGCTTTCGTAGCGATGGGCGCCCCGGTGGGAGGCGATGGAGCGTGTGGCGTCGATCGCGATCACGGCGAACAGCACGGCGAACGTGTACCAGCGCACCTCCACCTTGCCGCCGTGCCCGCTGAGCCGCACGATCGACTCGCTCGCGATCGCGAGGCTCGCCGCGATCAATATCACGCTCTCCCCGAGCGCCGAGAGGTGTTCGGCCTTGCCGTGTCCGTACGGATGGTCGCGGTCGGCCGGGCGCACCGCCACCCTCACCGCGAACAGGGTGAGCAGCGCGGCCACGAGATCGGTGGCGGAATGGATCGCCTCGGCGAGCACCCCGAGGCTGTTGGACACCAAACCCACCACCAGCTTGATCGCGACGAGCGCGCCGGCGGCGAGCACCGACGCGAGCGCGATGCGCTGTGGGGATGGCGTCTTGCCCTCGGTCATGCATCCGCGAGGGTACCCGCCGGTCGCGACGGCGAATAGAGCGGGCGACTGCTCAGATCTTCGACACGTCGAGGCCGGTGCCCTGCAGCAGGCGATTGGCTTCGGCGTTGAGGATCGTGTACTCGCCCGTGAGGATGAGCAGGCCGAGCGCGATCATCACCGCGCCGCCGACCCCCACTATCAGCGGGAAGTGGCGCTTGACGACCGCGAGCGCTCCCGTCATGCGCTCGAAGGCGACGGCGATCAGCAGGAACGGGATCGCGAGGCCCGCCGAGTAGAAGGCGAGCAGCAGCGCTCCGTGGGCGGCGGAGCTCGACACCGCCGCCTGCGTGAGGATCGCGCCGAGCGTGATGCTCGTGCAGGGGGTCCACGCGATCGCGAACGCCGCGCCGGCGAGCATCGGCCCGCCGCGCCCCGCCAGCCGCATCAGCGAGTCGGAGTGCCACTGGAAGTTGAGCGCGTCGACGAACGGGGTGGCCAGGAACACGAGGCCCATCAGCACGATCAGCACCCCGCCGGCCGTGCGCAGAGTGGAGATGTGGTCGTTGAGCAGCGACCCCACCTGCGTGGCGGTGAGCCCCAGCAGGATGAAGATCAGCGAGAAGCTCGCGATGAACAGCAGGCTCGGCACGAGCACGCGACGCGTGCCCGCCCGCTGGATGTCGGCAGGCGCGACGCCGATCACGGTCGAGAGGTAGCCGGGCACGAGCGGCAGCACGCACGGCGAGAGGAACGACACGAGCCCGGCGGCGATCGCCACCGGGATGCCCACGCCGGTGGCGGCGTCCGACGAGGACGACGTCGCGGAGACGGCGAGCATCGCGTGGGCGGCGATCACGGCGCGGGTCGAGCGATCTCGGTGGTGGAGAGGTCCATCACCCCCCATCCTACGATCCCGACACGCCTGTTGGGGGCGATCCGGCGCCGGGATACACGCCCGCCGGGGGTGATCCGGCGCCGGGATGTACGCCTGTTGGGGGCGATCCGGCGCCCGGGTAAGATCGACAGGTGAGCGGATCGAACGTGGACACGGTGGGACTTTCCGCGTGAGCAGCCAGCCCTTCGGCGACGGGCGCACGGGCGAAGGACGCCACGCGACGCGTGCCGGCCGGTCGAAGCCCGTCCGACCGCCTGAGGACGTCTCCGCCGGGCACGTCTCGCTGCACCGCATCGCCGGGCTGTTCAGGCCCTACCGCCTGCGTCTCACGGGCCTGCTGGCATTGATCTTCCTGGCCGCCGGGCTCGGCGTCATCAGCCCGTTCCTGCTGCGCGGGGTGATCGACACGGCGATCCCCAAGCACGACACGAAGCTTTTGAGCCTGCTGGTGGGCGGGATGATCGCGCTGTCGATCCTCGGGGGCGTAATCGGGGTGGCGCAGACTTGGATCTCCAACCAGGTGGGCCAGCGCGTGATGCACGACCTGCGCGCCGCGGTGTACGCGCACCTGCAGCGCATGTCGCTCGCGTTCTTCACCCACACGCGCACGGGAGAGGTGCAGTCGCGCATCGCCAACGACATCGGGGGCATCGACAGCGTGGTGACCTCCACCGCGACGTCCATCGTCCAGAACGTCACAACCGTGGTGGCGGTGGTGGTGGCGATGGTCCTGCTCGACTGGCGTCTTGCGGCGTTCTCGCTGTTCTTGCTGCCCTTCTTCGTGTGGCTCACCCGCCGCGTGGGCGAGGAGCGCCGGCGCATCCAGTCGGTGCGCCAGGGCCGCCTGGCGGACATGTCGACGCTCGTGGAGGAGTCGCTGTCGGTGTCGGGGATCCTGCTTGGCAAGACGATGGGCCGCTCCAGCGAGCTCGTGCGGCGCTTCAGCGACGAGTCGGGCGAACTCGCGGACCTCGAGGTGCGGGCTCGCATGGCGGGGCGCTGGCGGATGGCCTCGGTGCAGATGAGCTTCGCGATCATGCCCGCCGCCGTGTACTGGTTCGCGGGCTACTCCATCGCGCACGGCAGCGCCGCCATCTCGATCGGCACGGTGATCGCCTTCACGACGCTGCAAACACGGGTGCTGTTCCCGATCCAGTCGCTCCTGTCGGTGGGCCTTGAAGTGCAGACCTCGCTCGCCTTGTTCGGGCGCATCTTCGAGTACCTGGACCTGCCGGTGGACATCGAAGAGCGCCACAACGCGCGTACGCTGGGCGGGGTGCGCGGCGACGTGCGCTTGCGGGACGTGTGGTTCACATACGCCGCGAATGACGGCTCGCAGCCCTCTGCGACAAGCTCATACGCCTCCGAGCGCTGGACATTGCGCGAGATATCCGCCGACATCCCGGCGGGCACGCGCACGGCGCTGGTCGGAGAGACGGGTTCGGGCAAGACCACGCTCGCCTACCTGGTGGCGCGCCTGTACGAGCCACAGCGCGGGCGCGTGGAGATCGACGGGGTGGACATCCGCGACATGACGCTCGCCTCGCTTGCCGCCACCGTGGGGTTGGTGTCCCAGGAGACCTACCTCTTCCACGCGTCGATCCGCGAGAACCTGCGCTTCGCCCACCCGCAGGCGAGCGACGGGGAGATCGAAGACGCCGCGCGCGCGGCGCAGATCCACGAGCTGATCGCCTCGCTGCCGGAGGGCTATGACACGCCGGTGGGCGAGCGCGGATACCGCTTCTCCGGTGGGGAGAAGCAGCGCATGGCGATCGCCCGCACGGTGCTGCGCAACCCGCCCGTGCTGATCCTCGACGAGGCCACCTCGGCGCTCGACACCGAAACCGAGCGCGCCGTGCAGCGCGCGCTGGACGACCTCTCGCGGGGCCGCACCACTATCGCGATCGCCCATCGCCTCTCAACGATCCGCGACGCTGACCAGATCCTCGTGCTCGACTCCGGGCGCATCGTCGAGCGAGGCGCCCACGACGAGCTGCTGGAGATGGGCGGGCGCTACACGGCGCTGCTCAGCGGCGCGGCGGTAGCCGATGACAATCCCGCCGCCGACGCCCCGGCGGCGCTTGCCTGATCTACACGGGCGCGCGCTCGACCAGCTCGGCGAGCACCTTCGAGAGCTGACCTCCCTGCCATGCGATCGGCGACTTGCCGGGCTCCTCTACTACGAGCCTCGCGCCGGGGATCGCGGTTGCATAGCGCTCGGCGACGGCGAGCGGATGACCTGGGTCGGGCTCGTCGCGGCTTGCAACGACCACGCTCGGAGCATTGATGGCAACCAGGTCCTCCCAGGTCTCAAACGGCCGCGAGCGGGGGACTGCTTCCAGCGCATCTGCCACGGCGAGCGGATGATCGTGCGCCGACAGACGCTGATGCAACACAGTCAAGACTGTCTCCCTGAAGCGCTCGGGAACCGCCTCGATGTCATAGGCCTCCACGAACCCCTCCACTCCCCCCTCCCTCAGCCCGCGCGCGAGCCTGTCCCAGCCGGTGTAGGCGCCCGGCCCTGGCGCCGCCTCGGGATCGAACGCCGGCGTTATCAATCCCAGCGCGAGCACGCGGTCGGGATGGTCGAGCGCGAAGCGCAGCGCCGTGTGCGCGCCCATCGACGCGCCCGCGAGCGCCGCCCGCTCGATCTCCAGCCCGTCGAGCACAGCCCCCAGGTCCTCGGCGAGCAGCTCATACGTATACGCGTCGGGCACGGGCGCCGAACTGGAGTGGCCGTGCCCGCGCGCATCGTATGCGACCACGCGATGGCCCGAGCGCTCCAGCATCCGCGAGCCCATCACGACATAGCGTCGCGTGGCGGTGAGGCCGTGCAGCAGCACGATCGGCGTCCCCTCCCCATGCTGCTCGCCGGAGAGCCGCACGCCGGCTCCGGCGTCGATGTCGAAGTCGCCGGCAGCCGAGCTAGGCATGCCGCCGCAGTAGGTGCAGCCGAGCGCGAGCGAGCGCCATCGTGCGAGGAAGCCTACATGGGCAACACAAGCTGCGCCGTCGCCTCGCCCTGTGCGCGCTCGCGCGTGGGCGCCGCGCGTGGGGCGAGGCCGGCGACGCGCACGCCCAGCAGCCGGACGGGCCGTGGCGGGGAGTACTCCTCGAGCAGGGCGAGCGCCACCCGCGTCACCTGCCCGGGATCGCACGTGGGCGAGGGAAGCGTGCGGGCGCGAGTGACGGTGGAGAAGTCGTCGAGGCGGACCTTGATGGCGATCGTGCGCCCGTGGTGGTCGTGGGCGGCCAGGCTCGCGCACAGCTCCACCGCCATCTGCGCCAGCGCCCCCCGCAACCGCTGGGGCTCGCTGACGTCGTGGTCGAAGGTGCGCTCGCGCGACTCGGAGACCACCTTGCGCGACTGGCTCACCTCGCCGTCGTGCTCGAAGCGCGCGCGCCGGCGCAGGTCGCGACCGTGGTTTGGGCCGAAGCGCTCCACGAGCAGCAGCTCGGGCGCGCGGGCGAGGTCGCGCAGCGTGCGCAACCCCATCGCCTCGAGCTTGGCCGCGGTCTTCGGGCCGATCCCTGGCACGAGCCCGGGAGGCGCGCCGGCGAAGCGCTCGCACGCCTGCGCGCGCGTGAGCACGAGAAAGCCGGCGGGCTTCTCCGCGTCGGATGCAACCTTCGCGACCAGCTTGTTCGGCCCGATCCCCACGGAGCACACGAGCTGGGTCGCGTCCTTGATCTCGGCGAGGATGCGGCGCATGGCGGCGCGCGGCGAGTAGAGGTCGGACAGGTCGAGGTAGGCCTCGTCGAGCCCCACCACCTCGACGCGCTCGACGTGCGAGCGCACGATGCCCATCATGCGGCGCGACACCTCGCGGTAGTGGGGGAAGTCGGGCGGGAGGAAGACCGCCTGCGGGCAGAGCCGCCGCGCGCGTGCCGCGGGCATCGCCGATCCGACGCCGAAGCGGCGCGCCTCGTAGCTCGCGGTGGTGACGACCGCGCGCGGTCCCGTGCCGGACACGACGACCGGCAGCCCGCGCAGCTCGGGCCGGCGGTTCAGCTCGACGGAGACGTAGAAGGCGTCGGCATCGAGGTGGGCGACGCATGGCTCGGAAGTCTCGGCGAGGGCCGAGGTCGCGGTGGTTGCGGCTCCTTCAGCGTTGATCGACACCTCGACCGAATCTAGCGGTGCTTTCGATGCCCCGTCGCGTTGAGCTTGGACAGCAGCCGCTCCCATGCCCTCCACGCGAGTGATGATGGCACGACGGGACTCCGCAGTGGTCGTATGCGTTGCGTATGGTATCATGCCGAGACGTATGGGAACGCTCGTTCAGATCCGTGAAGTGCCGGACGATGTCCACAGCACGCTCAAGGCTCGTGCAGCTGCATCGGGGGTTTCCTTTTCCGAGTATCTGCGCTCCGTGCTCGCGCGCAGCGCGTCGCGACCGACACCGGCCGAGCTGTCAGCGCGCATCGCCGCGCGCGGCGTCGTCGAGCCTGCCGAGTCGAGCGCGCTTGCCGTCCGCTCGATTCGTGACCACGGCGAGTGACCGTCCTCGATACGTCGGCGGTCGTCGACTTCCTGCTCGGCGTGGGCGTCGCGAAGCAGGTCGAAGCGCTCATGACGACCGAGAACGAGCTTGCCGCACCTGACGTGCTGATCTTCGAGGTGCTCGCGGTCCTGCGGCGCGAGGTGTTTCGGGGAGAAGTCGGCGAGGACCGCGCCGCCGGCGCCGTAGAGGATCTCGGCGACCTGCCGGTCGAGCTCTTCCCCAGCCTCCCGTTGCGCCAACGCGTATGGGCGCTGCGACCCAACTTCACGGCAGCGGATGCCCTATTCATCTCTCTTGCCGAGCAACTGGAGGAGCCACTCGCCACCAAGGACAGCGCCTTTGCCGCCGAGGCAGCCAAGCACGCGAACGTCACCGTGCTCAAGCTGTAGGCGGCACGGGCGGGGAGCGGCGGTCGTTGTGGACCACGAGCTCGTCGACTTCCAGGCGACCCAGCTTCACCCTGCGTATGTCGAGCCGGTTGACCGCGGCGCGCTTGATGGCGAGCCGGCGGATCGCCACCGCCCCGGCGGCCACCGCCCCGAACGCGCTGGCGCCAAGCGCGAAAGAGCCAACGGCGATCGAGCCCACCGATGCGGCGCGCAGCTCGCCGGCCTTCTTGCATCGGCAGTTTCGGCAGCGGCACTTCGCAGCGCAGCGGCAGCGTCGCTTGGGGCGATTCATCCGTTGCGCGATGCGCGCGGTGCGAAAAGCAGCCATCGCGATAGCGAGCGTCCTGCGCCTCCTCGCGCGCTCGCGCGCGAGGCGCTCAGCTCTCTTCTTCGTGGCTGCGCTCATGCGCTCACGGGTGGCGTGTCGGTGAGGGTGCTCGCACGTAGCGATATGTGCCCGTGGGAAGCTCTCGGTAAACGGCCGCCGCACGGGGCCTCGCGCGCGCGCCGCCCTGCATCCGCTCAGAGGGTGCTCCACACCTGACCCACCCCTTCGAAGCCGAGTGCGCGCTTGGTGGCTTCGGTGAGGTCGAATTCGCGACCCGCCACGTAGGGACCGCGGTCGACCACCGGCACGCGCACGGTGCGATCGCCGTAGCGGAGCGTCACGAGCGTGCCGCAGGGGAGCGTCTTGTTGGCGACCCCCATAGTGGCGCTCGTGAGCTGACCGCCACAGGCGAGGCCGCCTCCTCCGCCGTACCAGGAGGCTCCCGCGAGGCGGTAGACGCGAAGCTGTCCCACATTGCGTCGCACGCGCGGCGTGTGGGCGTCGCCGGGGAACAGCACCCGCACCCGCTCTGTGAGCAGGTGATGGGGCGTGTAGCGCAACACGAAGCGGCCGCGAGCCCCCGTGAGGGTGTGCGCGATGGTGCGCCACCCGCGGCGAGCGCGACGCTGCAGATTCACGACGCGTCCGGCTTGCGCGGGACGCAGCGTGCCGGCGACCGTCGCCGCGCGCCCGTCGAGCACGTCCAGGGCCACGCGATGGATGCGCAGCTTCAGGCGCACAGGCGCAGCCGCGTTGATCGATTGGGAAGCCGGGACGTCAACGGGCGTCACGGGTCCCGCGAGCAGGGGTAGCAAGTGGATCTCCTTGGTAGCCGCCTACGGGGTTAGCTGTCGGGCTCACGTCCGCCGGCAGCGCGAATATGAACGCGCTCCAGTCGGGCGTTACAGCCGCATCAGCGGCCGATTCGCCCCATCCGGGCCCCTAAGAGGCAGGCCCGGCAGTGGGTCCCCCGTTCGCCTCCATCCACGGAGACGACTCGGCAGGGTCAGGCAGTCCGAGTGACGCTAGTGGACGAATATAGGCGGCCAGCGTGCGAAGCGTCACACTCATGCTTAGCCGAATCGCGTATGCCTGCGCGCCGCGCGCAGGGGCATCGACGCGCGATCACCCGCACGACGCCGGTGGCAGACGCCTACCGGCTCAGTCGTCCTCCCCCCGGCTCACTCCGCCAAGCCGGTTGAGCATCATCGCCTCGGCCAGGCGCAGCAGGCCGATGGTGGTGTGCGGGCGGGCTTCGCTCGAGCGCACCGACACGTCAGAGCCGTGGGGTCCGAGGACCTCGACGATTGTGCATACGTTGCCGATTTCGCAGTCCTCGCCATAGCGGCCTTCCAGCGCCTCCATCTGCGCCGCCACGACCTGCCCTATCTTCGATTGGTCGAACGTCATTCGCCGGCCCTCCTGAGAGATGGTTTCTCGGCCTTGCGTCCTGCATGGGCGCAGACCCAGGGACTACGAATACACGATGTGGCGCTCAACGGTGTCCCGCGCCGCCAACCAACCGCACCGGTCGGCCCGCCTTCCTATTCGAGCTCGCCGCCCGGAGAGACGCATCCCGCCATTGACGAGGCGCCCCGGACCCGCGACAATCAGAGCGGATGTCAAACCCCGACCGCCTGACCGGCCTGGACTCGGCCTTCTTGCACCTGGAGGATCACGGGTCGGCGCACATGCACGTGGCGTCGGTGATGGTGTTCGAGGGGCGGGCGCCCGAGTATGAGCGGTTCGTCGAGCACATCCTCTCGCGGCTGCACCTGGTGCCGCGCTACCGCCAGCGGTTGGCGTTCGTGCCGCTGGGGCAGGGAAGGCCGGTGTGGGCGGACGATCCGCACTTCAATCCTCGCTATCACATCCGCCACACAGGGCTTCCGCGCCCGGAAGACGATACGGAGCTCAAGCAGCTGGCGGGACGGGTCTTCTCGCTGCGCCTCGACCGCTCGAAGCCGTTGTGGGAGATGTGGCTCGTGCAGCACATGGCGGGCGAACGGTTCGCGGTGATCGCGAAGACCCACCACGCGCTGGTGGACGGGATCTCGGGCGTTGACATCACGACGGTGCTGTTCGACGCGGCGCCTGAGCCGCTGCGCGCGGCGAGGCCGCCGCTGCCGTGGGTGGCGCGCCCGCTGCCGGGGCCGGCGAAGCTGCTGGCGGACGCGCTGCTTGAGCGCTCGACCGTGCCGGGCGAGATGATTCGCGGCGCGCGCGCCGTGCTGCGCACTCCCCGCAAAGCGCTGGCCGGCGTGCGGGATGCTGTTGTCGGGGTCGGACAGACCACGCTCGCCGGGGTGAGCGCGCCCGCCCCGCACAGTCCGTTCAACGTGGACATCACCTCCCACCGGCGGTACACGTGGGTGGACGCGGACCTGGCCCAATTCAAGGCGATCAAGGACTCGCTCGGGGGCACGCTGAACGACGTGGTGCTGGCCGCGGTGAGCCTCGCGCTCGGACGCCACATGCGCGCGCAGGGATACGACACCGAGGGCTTGGTGCTGAAGGCTATGGTGCCCGTGTCGGTGCGCGCGGACGTGGAGCGCGGCGCGCTGGGGAACCGCGTGGCGGCGATGTGGGCGCCACTGCCCGTCGGGGTGGCCGATCCGGCTGAGTGCCTCGCGCAGGTTCGGTTGGAGATGGACGATCTCAAGCACTCCGGCCAGGCCGTCGGGGCTGAGGTGCTGACGAACCTCGCGGGCTTCGCACCGCCGACGATCCTCAGCCAGGCGGCTCGGCTGCAGGCGCGCCAGCGCTTCTTCAACCTCGTCGTGACGAACGTGCCGGGGCCGCAGTTCCCGCTGTATCTGCTCGGGCGCCGCCTGAAGGCGCTGTATCCGGTCGTGCCGCTCGCCAAGCGCCAGGCGCTGGGGGTCGCCGTGATGAGCTATGACGGGCATCTCGGGTTCGGGTTGATCGCCGACTACGACGCGGTGCCGGAGCTCGAGACGATCGCGGACGAGCTCGAGCGCTCGATCGCGGCGCTGGCGAAGACCGCCGGGGCGGGCGGGCGTCCCCGGAGCGCTCGCCGCGCGCGCGCGGCGGCGACGGCGCGCTAGTGCTCGAGGCGGGCTTCGCCGGCGCCCGGGGCGGGTTGGCGGCGCATCGAGGTGGGCGGCGATGAGCGGGGGGTTGCGGCTGGCGCTGTGCCAGATGAACCCCATCGTCGGCGATTTGCGCGGCAACGGTGAGCGGATCAGGGCGGGCATCGACGCCGCCCGGGGCGCGGGCGCGCAGCTCGTGCTGTTCCCCGAGCTCGCGCTCACCGGCTATCCCCCGGAGGATTTGCTGCTGCGGGAGCACTTCCTCACCGACACCGGCACGGCGCTGCACGAGCTCGCCGCCGCCACGGATGGGATCGTGGCGATTGTGGGCTTCCCCGAGCGCATCCCGGGGGCGCTGCGCAGGCCGGCGGTGGGCTCCCCGGGACCGGTGGCCACCGTGGTGCACAACGCGGCCGCGGTGCTCGCGGGCGGGGCGGTGGAGAGCGTGTATCGCAAGGTGCGGCTGCCCAACTACGGGGTGTTCGACGAGCAGCGCTACTTCAGGTCCGGCGAGGAGAGCGGCACGGTCATCGAGGTGGGCGGGCACAGGGTGGGCGTGACGGTGTGCGAGGATCTGTGGGTCGCCGGCGAGCCGGCCTCCGCGGAGGCGGAGGCGGGGGCGAGCCTGATCGTGAACATCTCCGCCTCGCCCTACCACGCGGGCAAGGGCTTCGAGCGCGAGCGGCTGTTCGGGGAGCGCGCGCGCGAGACGGGCGCCCACATCGCCTTCTGCGCGATGGTGGGGGGCCAGGACGAGCTCGTGTTCGACGGGCACTCGTTCGTGCTCGCGCCGACGGGCGAGACGATCGGACGTGCCGCGCAATTCGAGGAGGACATGCTGGTTTGCGATTTGGCGCTTGACTTTGGGGGGGATGGGCGGCGTTCCAGCGTCTCCTACGCGCCTGTGCGGTCGAGGCTGCGCAGACCGATTTCCTCGCTCGAGCAGGAGGTATACGAGGCGCTGTTGCTCGGTTTGCATGACTATGTGCGCAAGAACGGCTTCGAGCAGGTGGTGCTCGGGCTCTCCGGGGGAATCGACTCGGCGCTCGTGGCGTGTTTGGCGGTGGATGCGCTGGGGGCGGAGCGGGTGAACGTGGCGATCATGCCCTCGCGGTACTCCTCGCGGGGAACCCAGGGCGACGCGCACAAGCTCGCGCGAGCGCTCGGGGTGCGCGCGCACGAGCTCCCGATCGAGCCGGCGATGGAGGCGTATATGGGGACGTTGAGCGCGGACTTCGAGGGGCTCGAGCCGGACATAGCCGAGGAGAACCTGCAGGCGCGCGTGCGCGGCAATCTGTTGATGGCGCTGTCGAACAAGTTCGGGTGGCTGGTGCTGACGACCGGCAACAAGTCGGAGATGTCGGTGGGATATACGACGCTCTACGGCGATCTGGCGGGGGGGTTTGCGGTGATAAAGGACGTGCCCAAGACGCTCGTGTACAGGCTCGCGCGCTGGCGCAACGAGCCCGCGGCGGCGGGCGCGCGCGTGGTGGCTCCGATTCCCTCCTCGATCGTCGAGCGTCCCCCCTCCGCGGAGCTGCGCAAGGATCAGGTGGACCAGGACTCATTGCCCCCGTATGACGTGCTCGATCGCATCTTGCACGGCTACATCGAGCTCGATCGCAGCCGTGAGCAGCTTGTCGCCGAAGGGCTGCCGGCGGCCGATGTGGAGCGCGCGACGCGGCTGGTGGACCTCGCCGAGTACAAGCGCCGTCAGGCGCCGCCGGGCATCAAGATCACCGAGCGGGCGTTCGGGCGCGACAGGCGTATGCCGATCACGAACGCCTATCGGGGTTGAGGCCCGCCTCGCCGTTACTCTGCCTCGCGTGACCGGCGTCGCTTCCCTCCCTCGCTCTCACCGCCGCGCGTGGCTCGGCGCGGCGCTCGCCCCGCTGTGCGCGCTCGCGCTGGGCTCCTGCGGCGACACGCTCCAGGACCAGCCGATCGGGCCGGCGCCGCTGGAGAGCGTAATCGTGAAGAGCCGCTTCCCGGTGTACTGGCTCGGCATGAGGTTCCGGGGGATGCTGATCACGGGTGTCACGATCGACCCCGGCGGGGCGGTGACGATTCGCTACGGCGACTGTTTGGTGGGCGGTCAGTACACGTGCGTGACGCCGCTCGCGGTGGTGAGCTCGCCCGACAACAGCTTCGTGCCCGGGGGCTCCACGGCAAGCCGGTCGCTGCGGGTGAGGGGCGCCGCGGCGAGTTCCGCGCAGGGCGGCGCGACGCTCGCGATTCCGACGGGCAGCGTCGTGGTGAGCGTGCACGCCGAGCGTGCGTCGCTGGCGATGAGCGCGGCCGTGACGATGGCGCCCGTGAACAAGGTGGGGCTGCCGTTGCAGGCGCTCCCCGCGGCTGTGCCGGACACGGGCTTCGACCGCGTGCCGCTCCCGAGCCAGATCCCACCGGGCGCGAGCATCCCACACCCCCACGGCGCGTAGTTGGCCAGCCTTGACGAACTCTTCGGCGTTGCAGCGAAGTATTGCTCAGACCGAAGTTTTAGGCTGGGCGCCGGCCGGGGGACCGGCCCGCTGGAGCGGAGTGCTTGCCAGAACTCGGTTCGCGAGGTCTTGATCTGGTTGCGCAAGATCAGGGCGAAGCGTCCGGGCGAGGGTCGCCCCTGACGCGAGTGGGAGATGCGCGTTTGAAGCAGCTCGCCGCTGTCGAGCAGCTTCTCGAAGAAGATATGACGCTGGCTCGATCCACCGCGAAGACCTCGACCCCACCGAGATGACCGCGATCGAAGGAGTGCCGGTGGTAAAGCTCGCTCGCGCGATACGACAGTGCGCCGCCGCTCACCTCGGCGGCGACCTGCTCGAGCAGGCGCTGCGCAACGGTCGCGCCCGCCACGCACGCTTGACGTGCCACGCGACCGCTGTGCCGTCGTGCGCCGCGATCCAGGTCGCGTAGCCGTCCCTGACGAGCGCGCGCTCGCCGCCGTTCTGTAGCCACGCCTGCAGCACGAAGCCCGCCGCCGTGCTGAACCCGTGCCGCTGCACCCAACGCCCGACGTGGCCACGCACAGCCCCGGGATCGCCGCCGAACCGCAGCCACGCGGCGAACACGTAGTGCGCGTCGGGCTCGTGGGTGTGCGCGGCCAGCCACGCGCCGATCGGCTCGGCGAACGGCCAGACGTCTTTCGCGGCCATCAGCCAAGTCACGTACACGAACCGCGCCGCCGGCTTACCGACCAGCTAAGGAAAAGCCCCGCTAACGCGGGGTTTTTCTATGGGGTCAGTAGCTGGGTTCTTTTCTGGTTAGGCACGAATGGCTTGGGAAGGGGCGATCTCTATGGAATCGCTCGGCATGGGCGCCCAGGCAAACCCCGGCAGCGCTCCGCACCGCACGGGATGGTCTACCAGATCGATCGGCCGAGCGCAAGCGCGCGAGCGCATCCACTCCCCGTCAGGCTTTAGCTCGTCTATCGATTCGCGCGGGTGGCGCCGCGGGGAAGAGCCGGGAATCGCTAGGAAGACGCTGCGCGCCGTCGAGCCGGCTCGCTCGGAGCATGCCCCAGAGAGTCTCCGACGAAGCTCTCGAGCAGCTCCTCGCCGGGCATCGGCGCCGGCGCGAGCCCGTGCCCGCACTTGGGGTGGCGGTGCTCGATCATCTCGCTCTCCGCGAGGTAGGTGACGCTACGCTTGCGCTCGCGGTCGACACCGGAGCGCCGCGATGTCGAGTGCGGCGAGTCCATCGCACTCATCATGCAGAACAGCTCGGACATCAAATCGTGGGGTAGCTCCTCCGCGCGACCGACGGTGAGCAGCACGTAGGCCTCGGCGAGCGCCTCGTGCACGCGCTCAGCGACCGCGTCGGGTGAGGACCCCTGCGGGTATAGGGCGAGGTGGTCTCTCAGGTGTCGCGGCAGACCGTGCAGGAGATGGCCGCTGGCGCTTGCGAGTGGCTCGGCGGCGTCCATGGTCAGCGCGTGACCGAGCTCGTGCAGGATGACGTGCTCGAGGTCCTCCGCGCAGTAGGCGGTCGGCAGCACGAGCGCACGCACGTCGGAGAAGTAGGCGGCGGCGGCCAGTGAGGCTGCGCCGTACTCGTGCTCGAGGTCGGTGAGCGCATTGGCGCTCAACGCGCGCCCCCGGCGCTTGGTCGCCCACCGCGTCTGAAGCGCCGAGGCGATCGTCGGTGCGAAGACGATCTCGATACCGGCGCGGCGCAGACGCAACAGGTCCTGCTCAGGCGCGCGGGCGAGGGCCTCCCAGTAGCGCTCGACGACCATGGCCCGCGCGCCGAATACGCGACTGATGTGCTTGGCCACGACGTAGGCGCCCTGGCTTACGCGCGAGCCATCGGTGGCGAGGTCGCGGATCGAGAATGGATCGAGCTCGCGGCGGACTCTGCGGCCCGAGCGGATCATCAACCCCGCCCGTTTGGATTCGAACCCGTGAAGCGTGGCGGTGGATGCAGAGGGGGGTTTCAAGGGCGTGCCTGTGTGAGGCCCTGCTGCATCGCGGACGACAACGTACTAGAGCTTTACGGGGCCTTACTGGATTCTCGTAAGATCTCGTTCGCTCCTCATGGGCCGAGCAGCGCCACCGGTACGACTGCGACCCCGTCGGGACGCCGGTAGGCCGCCTGTCCTGTTGTCAGCACGACGGTGTCGGCTAGGTCATCGCCGAGTTCTTCCCGGAGCCAGAGGAGATGACGCACGTCTCGGTCATCAGGTACTTGGCCGAGCTTTACCTCAAGTGCGAGGATCTTCCGCCCGCGTTCGACGATCAGGTCGATCTCCCGGTCGCCGCTCCAGGTGCGTAGATGTGCGGTTCGCGCCTCGGAGCCATGTGCGTAGACGCGAACGCAGAGCGTGACCAGCGACTCGAAGAGGGCTCCTAGGAGTGTTCCCTCACGGGGCATCTGGGGTCCTGCCGGTCGTGCCTGCAGCAGCGCAGTAGCGTCGACGCCGAGCAGGCGTGCCGCGAGTGCGGGATCCGCGAGGTGGTGCTTCGGTGGCGAGGAGAGACGCGCGAGCCGGTTGCGGGTGGGCAACCACGCCGGTACTGGGTCGAGGATCCAGAGCCGCTCGAGCACATCACGGTAGGGCTGGGTTGTAGCTCTGGTTGGCTTCTCGCCCCGGTCGCTTGACGCGGCATCCCTGATCTTCTCGTAGGAGGCCGTTGTCGCGGTCGCGGCGGCATATGCCTGCATCCACCGCCATAGTGTCGCCGGCCGTCGTACCTGGCGGCCGAGATCTTCGAAGTCACGGTCAACGATGCGCTCGAGGTAGCCGTCGAGCTGTGCACGCAGCAAGCGTGAGGGGAGATCGCGGATCCCGGGAAACCCGGACATCATGATCTCGTCCACGTAGCGCTCCAGATCAACATCCGTACGCCCAGTGATAGGTGCTCGCCCGCCTTCGAGCAGCTGCCCAAGGCTTACGGTCGGGGAGCCAACGCCGCGCTCGACGAGCGTCATTGGCCGCAAGCGCAGGCGTACGATCCTGCCCGCTCCCGAGTGCGTTGGCGGGTCCGTTGGGGAGGCCGAGCCCGTGAGGAGAAAGCTCCCCGGCGCGGCGCCGTCATCGACCGCCCGGCGCACCCGGTCGAAGGACTCGGGGAGGCGCTGCCACTCATCGATCAGGACTGGCCGGTCGCCTTCGACGAGTCGCGACAAGTCGGCCTGGGCAATGGAGCGCTCGGCGTCGTCGTCGAGCCGGTAGACCGTCGCCGCCCGCTGCAGCGCCGTGGCTGTCTTGCCAACGGCCTTCGGGCCCTCGAGCGCTATCGCCGGCAGGCCAGCGAACAGCTCATCGAGCTCGTCATCGACAACGCGCCGCTGGTAGCGCGCATCGGCAGCATCGCTCGAATCTTGTTGCTTCGTACTTGCCATCCGTCTACTATACCGTTTCGCAAGGCTCTACAGGACAGTTACGCATACAGCTAGGAGACACTTTCGCAGGGTAGCCCGGGTCTTTCGGAGTTTGCGGGGCCTGAAGATCAACGCGGCCTTCAACGGTCGTGGCAGCGCTTGAACTCGCGGCCGGCGTCTATGGCCCGCTTCCGGCGAGCATCTGTTGTTGCCCCTCAGCGAGCAGCCGGCGCCCTGCGTCACTCACGCAGAGCATCTCCTCGGTGTGTCCAAAGATCCCAAGCGTCTGAATCGCACCACTAAGGACATCGGGATCGTCAGGGTGCATTTCGGTGAGCTCGCGCACGAGAGGCAGGAGGTCGGCACTGTGTCCAAAACGTCCGGCTTATCGCCGTGCACGGACACCCAGCGGCGCAGCGGCTCGCGCATAAGCTCAGGGTCTTCGCATGCGAGCAGCTCGCCGAACGTCGGCTTGAACACCGCGGCGGCGGGCCGCTCAACCATCGCTGTGTGGCTCATCGACCCAGCTTTGCAAACGAGTGCGACGGTATTTTGACGCGGCCCCTCAGCGGCCGGTCTTGTCCTATCGAGCGGGCCTCGCGTCGTCCCGGCGAGGCTCAGCCGGTTGCAGCTGGTCGGGTTCAGCGTGAACCCTTAGCGGTTGAGATTCACGTTGACGGTCTTGATCTGCAGCGGGATCCCGTCGAGCATAGGTTAGGCGTCGCTTGTGGCCGCTGACTTCTTCACTGGCGTGGCGCCGGGTTTACGAAGCCTCTTGGTAGCTGCCGGTCGGGTGCGTCGGCGCCGTACGGTTGCCGTCTTGCCGACGCTGAGTGCGACGGTCTCCTGCGGAAACGCGGCTCGGACCTCCAGGCGTCCGCCGAGTGCCTCGACGTAGCGATTCAGCGTAGACAGTCGTACGTCGGCCTCGCCGCGCTCTATCTGGGAGATGTTCTCCTGCGTGACGTCGAGTCGGTCGGCGACGATCGCCTGGGTGAGGTCGAGTTTGCGACGTAGTTCGCCGAGCATCGCCATCTTGTGCTTCTCGACGTTCGCGCGGCGGGCAGGGTCGGCGTCGATCTGCTTACGCAACTCGTCGAATCCTTTGCGGTTCTTTGTGGTCTTGACGGGGGTCATGGGATCGCTCCTTCGTCGCGAAGTATCTGCAGATGTTCGTCGTAGAGTCGGTCGGCGACTGGGATCGCCTCGGCGTACCAGCTGCTCCAACGGTGGCTCTTGTCGCCGCCCTCGTCGGCTGAGAGCTCATCCCACCACGACCCAAACGTGTCGGTGTACTCGACTTCCCACACCCAACAAGTATAACCCAAAACTTGTAGAAGTCAAGACTTATGTTCCGGCAGGACCTGGATCAGCTCGGTGACGCATGGTACGGCGCCCTTCGGCGCCAGTCGTTGATCTCGCTCCAGCCTCACGCCGACGCGCTCCCGGACCGTGCGCGTGGCCCGGGACGTCTCATGCGGCGCGCGGACGGGACCTCACCCGAACGTGACCGCCACGCTCTTGCGCAGCACCTTGCGCTGCTTGCCCTTGGCGGGCGTGAAGCGCAACAGCACCTTCGTGCGCAACCGGCCGGCACGGAGCTCTTTGAGCGTCAACGTCACCGTGGAGCGCCCTTTCGCGCTCTTCGCGGCGCTGCTCACGCCCCTGCCGCTCGCGGTCAGCCGGCCTGCCTGCGGCACACCGATCATCAACGTCAACGTGCGTTTGCTGACCGTGCGGCGCACGACCTGCAGCGCGTACGGGCAGCCCTGCACTTCGATCGGCGTGCTCTGTTTGATCACCGCGCCGTCCTGGGCCGTGAACGCGGTGGGCATCTTCATGCCGCCCTTGACCTTGCAGAGGTTGGCGTTGGCGCCGAGCGCGGAGAACGGGCCCTGGGGGAACGTGAGCGTGAAGCTCGTGATCGGCGCGTCGGGCACGGTGCGCAGCGTGTCGCTGGTGATCCCCGACTTGCTGATGAACGTTTCGCCGTTGACGTAGATCGTGACGCCGTCGCCCTGGATCACGAAGATCAGTTCGGGGAACTTCGCGCCACCATGACTGACGAAATAGGCGGGGCCTTCGAGTGGGACCGGTAGGAGTGGCGTGATGACCTTGACCCGTCCGACACGCGATGCCGCCGGACACGTCGCCGGGTTGGATTCGAAGCTCTTTTCAGGACACGCCTTCTGCAACGTCGTCAAGCGCGACGGGAGCTGCTTGGGCAAGTCCACCTTCACCGAGCGGATGTTCGACTGCGAGGACGCCTGGTTGGCCCCCAACGCTGTCGTGGGATAGACGATGCTCGTGGTGAGGCTGGCGCCGTTGGTTCGCGATGTTTTCCCGGAGACCTTGACTTTGAAGTCCGGTTTGAACGTGAGGCTGCGACAGGAGCCCATCTGGAACGGACTCGACAGCGACGCGCTCGAACCGGGACCGCCAACCCCCGGCGGTGGCGTGCCCCACGCCGTGCCGGAGAAGGATTGGGGATTGCAGTTCGTCGGGTTGAGCATGAACCCAGGCTTGTCTATCACCGCATCCACCTTGCGCAGATCGGTGGGGATGCCGTCCACCACCTGCGGCAGCGGGTTCGTCGTGACCGTGATCTGCGCCGTATGCGGATCGACTTCGATCTTCGCGCGCACGACCTGCGTTTCCAGCACGAACGGTCCCACGACCAACGGCACCTTGATCAGCAACCCGAACGGCGCGCCCTCATAGGGTCCTGTCAGGTAGATCGGGGCGGGCGGCTGACCCGGCTGCGGGATCGTCAGCGGGTAGGGTCCTGGACCGGACGCCACGACCGTATGCCCGATCTGCGAGCCTTCCGGGCACGCGTCCGCCTGCGCCTGGGTTTCCGTGCAGGGTTGGACTTTGGCTATCTCCCCCAACAGTCCTTGTGGTGCCTTGAACTGGAGTCGTTCGATGCGCTGTTGATCGTCAGGGGACTGCAACAACAATGAGAAGTTCGTGAACCCAGCCGCCTGGTCGGTCGTGGAACCCGCGATCAACGACGGAGTGAACGGCAATGTGGAGGACGGGCACGGTGCGCCGTTCGTGCCGCTGGTGATCGCGAACGTGCTCGTAGGGAACGCGTCGAGCTCGAACGGACTGCTCCACGGCGTGAAGTCCGCGAGCGTCTCATAAGAGCCGCACTGCGTCGGTGTCGCCAACGCCGCCTGCGCGCCGCCGCTGAACGCGAGCTTGAACGTCGTGAACGGGAGCTCCGGGGTGCCCGTGAACGTCGTGATCAGCTGGCCGGGCGCTGTGCAGGTCTTGCCGGCGATCACCTGTCCCGCGTTTTCGCACAACGTCGCGTGGCCGACGAGCTTGACCTGGATCCCGTCCGCCTCGGCCACGACGAGCAACTGCAGGTCGGGCGGGTTGGACTGCAACACGTAGACGGTGCCCGTCAGGGTGTCCGGTAGCAGCGGGGTTGAGATTTCATCCGTGCCGACCTTCGAGGCGCTGGGACAGTGCGGATCGCCCTTTTCCGGTTCTTGGATCGTGCTTTCCACACCGACACCGTCTTCGGATATCTGGCACGCCTGCAGACCCGCGGCCTGACCGGGGTTGATCGCGACACCGGCGGGCAACGTGACCGTCGTGTTCTGGATGTCCGACCCGGCGAGGCCTTCGGGGTTCAGCAGCCCGTTCTGGGGCTGCTTGACTTCGACGGTCAACCCCGCCGGCGTGTCCGCGCGGCTCGTGTCGGGCTCGGCGCTGATCGACGGAGCGAATTCGAGGTGTTCGCAGCCGGTCATGCCGGCGGGTACGCCCCGCAGGTCGTTGACCGGATAGTGTTCTTCGAACGTTTCGCTCGGTTCGGTCCACGAGTCGGCCTTGACGCCGATCGACAATGGTTCGGGCAGGTGCGTGGTCGCATTGACCGGGCACGCCGTCGGCAGCGTCAGGAACGGCTTGGATTCTCCCGTAACCGACGTGCCCTCTTCAGCGCCTCCCTGGTCGCGGTTGACGTTATGGCTCGCTGCGAACGGCACGCCCCAGAACGTCAACACGTTACGCACGTCGGCGTACTGTCCGATGTCTCTCAGGAAGACCTTGACCGCGTCGTTGGCGGCGCCCTGCACACCGACATCGATCAACCCATACCGGTTGGCCGCGGCGAACCCGAACTGTGCCGCATACCCGGCCGGCGGAACGAGATTGAACACGGGAAGTGTGATATTGGGCGGGTTACCGCCAGGACCACGCTGCGAGAGTTCGATGCGCAAGACCCCGACCTGCGTATCCGCCGGACACGGCGGCGGACTGATAGCAAGTTCTATGTGCTTGTCGTACACTTCACGCGGGCACTGCGGGGTCGCGCGCGGGTTGCCGACGATCCCGGGCGGCAGGTCGACCTCGATGTCCTTCATGTCGTATCCCGCGATCGATTTGGATTTTGTGCCGTGAACACCGATTTCGTTGAGCGTGAACGCCGAGATCGACTCGTACGGATGCGATCCCGCCCGCGTATCAACCGTCCCGTCTTCGTTGATGAGCTCCTGCTGGAAATTCTGCATCCCAAACGACGCCGGCGTCGCACTGAGCGTCAACGGCTGATCGTCGACCGTCGGGTATGGCGCGCCGCCACCAGACACGGTCACCCGGTTCACCGGGCTACCCGAAGCCGACGGGCCCACAGACACCCCGATACCGACGAGTTCCGTTTGTTCGCCCGCTTCCTTCGGTTCGATGCTCGGCATACCCGCGTCCGTGCACGTCACCGTCCTGGTCCCAGCACCAGAACAAACCCACGCACCCGGTTCCGGTTCGCCTTCGATTTCGCGGCCGTAGGAGAGCGTGCCGATCGCGGACGTCGCGGTCACCCCTTCCGGCAGCGTATCCACGACCGTCACCGGGCTTGACGACGTCGCATCGCCGATGTTATCGACGTGGATCGCGAGCACACCACCGCCGCCCGGAGGAAGGTTCGTCGGATCCGCCATCGTGCTCGCGAACCATCCGGGGGTAGCCGGGGAGGCCGACGCGGCGCACGGCAGTGCGAGAAGCAAAAACAAAAAAGGTAGGAGAAGGGGAAGCCTCTTGAAGATGGTCATCGACTTGCCCTCCGGTTGGTGTGAGCAGACTTCTTAGCTGCTGATTTTTTTGATTTCTTTTGCTTCAGGCACTTTCCGTGCTTGTTGCGCTTCTTGCCCTTGGGGCATTTGACCGTCTTTGGTTTCGGTTTGACCACGGTCGGTGGCGGCGGCGGGAAGTTACCGACACCGTTGAACGTGACGCTCGAGGGGGTCGCGAAGATCGGCGGGGCGGGCGGGACGCCCTGGCAACCGGTGCCCGTACACGCCGCTTGCGCCGGCGGCGGGAAGCCTCCCCCGACGCGCGCGTCGTACATGTCCACGTTCTCGTCTTTATCTTGGGGCACGAGCTGGTCGCGGGTCGTGAAGAACACGTTTTCGCCGTTTTCGCTCGCGTCCGCGAAGTTCGACGGGCCTCCGGTACCGGGAGAGCTCAAATACACGTGCCCGTGCTCGTACTCATACACGTCGGTCGTGCCGTTCGTGTCCTGCGGCACCAACGCTTCGTTGCTGTCGAAGAACACCTGCCCCGTATTGGACAGATAACGCTGCCCGTAGATACCGTTGATCGCGGGCGTCGCAAACGCCCCATACTCGGTGCTCGCGATCGCCCCACCGGCCGTCGGCGGGGCGCCCGAGGGCTGACACGACGCGCACACCAACCGATCCTCTTGCACCCCATACCGATACAACTCGTACACACCATGGCTGTTATAGCCCGTGATGTTGTTCTTGGAGAGAAACGCGACATACAGGCCGTTCGGCGAAACACGCGCCGTGCGCAACGCGGACTGCGGCACCCAATCGCCGACAACCCCTCGTAGGTCGCCCGAATTGCTGGGGAACGTGTTGTCTTCGGGGGACAATGTCGCGATATACCGCGTTTCGCCACCGTGGGAGACATACAGGTTGCATGGCGTACCCGTACCCCGTATAGGTCTCCCGTCAGGTTGTTCTTTTGGGTGTTCGCAGGTCTGGGGCACAGCACCCTTTGCGGCGCCATCGCCGAGCACACCGCCCGCGGCGAAATACACGTACGAACCGTCTTCGGAGGCGCCCATTACGCCCTGCACTTCACCACCCGGCGTCAGGTCGTTCGTCGTCGCGGGTTTCGTTTCAGTTTCCAGTTCGTACTCATACAGATCACCCCCCTTGGTGTAGAACACTACCGACCCGTCCGCGCTCGCCGTCCAAAATTCTCCACCAGCAGCTATCTGCACCGTCCGCGCCTGCGGGGTGCCCGCATCCTCACGCACATACAGAACCTTCGGCCGATAGTGTTCTCTCCTTACGCTTTCCACGGAGGACCAAAACACCCGCGACCCGTCGCTGGAGATCACATGACTCAAATTCGGCACCAAATCAAAAAGATGAATGACTTCGGCAGTACCGGTTATTCCAGCGGCGATACCCGAACCGAATCCTGCCGGTTCAGAACCCCCTCCCGGCAGCGGCAGTTCGTTCACCAAGCTCACATCGCCATCCACCCACTCATACAAATTCCCCCCACTGTTTTCTTGGGCTTGCCCGCCGACCGGAGCGGCATTCGACGTGAGCGTATCGTGAGCTTCGAAAATCACATGCGAAAGATCGCTCGAGGAGCCATCGAACACCGGCTGAATATAGAGAGTAGAACCTTCACGGTTTTCGGAGCGCGAGCTGAACTGAAACGCCTGCGAATCGACGAGCGGCTGATAGGGGCCGCCATCCTCCTGCAACCATAGGTCGAGATATTCTTCGTTGCCGGGCAAATCGCTAGGCGCACCCACACCCAAAGGGTCGACGTCCCAAAAGACCGCGCTCGAAAGATCGGCCGAAAACCCGAGCGCTTCATTGTTACTACCATTCTTGAAAGGGAATGGTGGAGTGATGTCCCGCGTCGACCAGCGATCCTGCGTGGGTTCGCGATGGGAGACATACACGTTGTCAAAATTCCCGTTGTGCGACTGGTAGAACGGTTCGCCGACATACGCGATCGCTCCCCCATCAGGACTGCTCTCCGTCGACTGCCCGTCCACCCTGTTGCCTTGTCCGGGCGTGAAGTCGAGCGGGTAGACGCCGCCGCGACCGCCTTCCTTTTCCGCCGGCGAGACGAGCTCATACGCACGCCCGTCCGGGAGCGCCGGCGTACCGCTCTGCACCGGATACGTCGTGAACGTCTGATCGGCGCCATACGCCGTTTCGTGGCTCGCGTTCGTCACAACGACGCGATAGTGGTATTCCGTGCTTTCGGCGAGACCCGACAGAGCCGAGTCCGCAAGCGCAGGTTCCGTCCCTTCCCCCAGAGCCTGGGGAGCCGTCGAGCTGCCATAGGCCGCGCTCGTCCCGTATTCGAAGAACGCCGAGGTTTCGCTGCCTTCGGGGTTGACCTGGGCGTTGAGGGTCGCGGTGGTCGCCGCCACGTTCCCGACGGACTCTTCGCTCACGAGCGGCGCGGCGGCCAGAGCGGGGGCCGAGGTGAGGGCCAGGGCGCCGAGGGCCGTGGCGATGCTCGCCAGCGCGGTCAGGACGCGCGCCCTGTGACGACGGGATATGACGGTGGTGCTGGATGTGGGTGTCATAGGTGGGCCCCTCCTAGATGGGTTTGGGTGCGTGCACGGCGTGCTGTACGGCCGTGCCCTTCTCTGTCAGCCGCCACGCGTTCGGGGCGCCCTTGCCGGGGTGGATACCAGTGTTCGTGACCAGACCGATCCGCTGCAATCGCGCCAGCAGCTTCGATATCTGACCCTGGTCCGCGATCCCGGCGCTCTCGCCGATCAGGCGGTTTGACCCGTCCGGATGCTCGGCTACCGCGCCCAGCATGCGGACCGTCCTGTAGGTCAAGCGCATCCCGGCGTCTTTGAAAGGGTCCGAGAGCAGCGAGCCGTTACGCTCGGAGGAGCGGACCGGTGCCGGCTGGGGACGATCGAGCTCGCGCCTGGCTGCTGCAGAACCGAGGTACGGCAAGACGATCATGCTCATCAGCTCGTTGGTCAGGACGATCAGCGGCTCGGGCTTTGCTTGCGTGAGGCGGGATTGGATCACCGCGAGCACGCCGCCGACGCTCGCCTCCGCCACCAGCGGCGAGACGCTCTGCGCCCCGCCAGACTTGCCTGCCGCCGCGTGCCCTCTGGGTACGCGCCCTTTCGGTGTGCCCGTAAGGGTGCCGCCTTGATCGACGATCCGGGTGAGCGCCCCCAGCACGTCCGCGCGGCGCTCGGCTACCCTCGGTCCGCTCGCCTGAGACTCGACCACGAGCATCCGTGCGAGACGGGGCTCCTGATCACAGAAGGCCAGCAGCGCGACCAGGCCCGCTCTGATCCGCTCACGCCAACCCCGCTCGGACTCATACGCCGCGACGACGCTCTGCCCGGCGAGCGCCAACGCCTGCTCGAAGGAGGCCAGCAGACAATCCTCACGATCGGAGAACTGCTCGTAGAACGTGCGTCGCGAGACACCTGAGCGCTGCACCACGTGCGCGACGCTCACGCCGCCCGCCCCCCGCTCGCAGACCACGTCGAACATGCCGCTGAGGATCCGTGCGCGCTGAAGCTCGGCGAGCTGCTCGCGGACAGTCCCGTTATACGCCTGTGCGCCACGCGCGGACCGGGACGGGCGCTTGCGAGCGGCCATCCTCAACACACCTCCACCCGCGCGCGCGTGGATCTCCTCAACGATGGCGCGGACCCCTGGGCGCCCAAAAGGGAGATGGCGCCCAGGGGCAAGCCCGCGCACGGCAGGACGGAGACCAAGTCGCAGGCGACCGCCCCACGATCGTGAAAGACAGACAGCGCGCCTTGCGCGCGCGTCTTCAGAAGACAAGCGAGCCCCCCTCCCCTACAGGGGGAGGCCGCCGGAAGACAAGCGAGCCCCCCTCCCCTACAGGGGGAGGCCGCCGGCGACGCTAGGCCGCGGCGAGAAGCGCTAGCGCCGCACCTCTCCCCATATCCCCTTGCGGGGATCCCGGCCGGCCGAAAGGCCGAACGGAGGGGCCTAGCGGCGCACCTCTCCCCATGTCCCCCTGCGGGGATCCCGGCCGGCCGAAAGGCCGGACGGAGGGGCCTAGCGGCGCACCTCTCCCCATGTCCCCCTGCGGGGATCCCGGGCGGCCGAAAGGCCGGACGGAGGGGCCTAGCGCTTGAGCCGCAGAGAGAGAGAGAGAGAGAGAGACGTGTCAGCGACGCTGACACGTCCTATAAAGGACCCGCCAGAGGCGCACGACCTCTCGACTGCGCTATTCCCCAATGAAACCACGCGAACTACAACTCCCTCTCGTTGCGACCCGGTTCCTCTCCCGGAATCCCCATCTCAAGCGCTTGACGTCGACCACAGGGATCGACCCAAACCCGATCTTATGTTCCCCGGCAGCCCTTCGGATGTCGAGTCAGAAACATCCTATACACAACGCCCCCCATCTGTCAAGAGGGGTCGAGCTCGTCTCCCGAGATTGGGGTATCGCTCCGGCGAGGCGCTCAGCTCGGCAGCGGGCGCACGGCGATCGTCATGCGCGTGAGCGCGCAGGTGCGGTCGTCGTCGTCGGTGAACGTCACGTCCCACAGCCAGGTGGTGCGCCCGCGGTGGATGCGCTTGGCGTGCGCGTGCACCGTTCCCTCGGTCACCGGTCGCAGGAAGCTCGTGTGGTTGGACATCCCCATCGCCACGTTGCCCTCCTCCAGCACGGTCATGCCGGTGGCGATCGAGGCGATGCCCTCGGCGATCGACGCGTATACGCCGCCGTGCAGGAGTCCCATCGGCTGCTTGAGCTCGTCGCGCACCGCCACGCGCGCGCGCACCTCGGAATCGGAGATCTCCAGGAGCTCGAGTCCGTACAGACGCTCGAAGCCCGGCATCGCGTCGTTGATCTGCTCCACGGGCGGCATGGCCATCGGCGCGCCACGATAGCCTAAGGACAGCCGTCGGCGTCCGGGCGGGACGCGACGAGCCATACAAGACATGAGCGAACTCGACCGACTGCCACCCGACCAGCGCGCCGTGCTGTCGCTCGTGCTCGAGCGCGGCAAGAGCTACGGCGAGGTGGCCGAGCTGCTCGGCATACCCGAGAGCGTGGTGCGCGACCGCGCGCACGACGCGCTCGACGCGCTCGCGGGCGGGTCGGCGCGCCCGCGCGGCTCGCGCACGGCGGCGCCCGCGCGCGCGGCGACGTCGGGAGCGGCGGGCGCCGCCACGGCCGGCGCCACTGCGGCGGGCGACCCGCGAAGCTCGCGGTTGGGCGGCGCGCTGCTGCTCGGCGGGATCGTGGCGGCGATCGTGGTCGCGGTGATACTCCTCTCGGGCGGCGGCGGCAAAGCGTCGAGCGCCACCTCCTCCACCCCCGCCTCGACCGCCCCCACCCATTCGACCTCCACGTCGAGCTCGACGTCGAGCGCCGCCAAGCCGCACATCGACAAGAAGCTCACGCTCGCCTCGCTCGAACCGGCGCTCAAAGCCGGCGGCGAAGCGTACGTGCTCTCGGAGGGCGGCCGCCGCGCCTTCTACATCGCGGCTCAGGGCCTGCCCCCCTCCTCGGGCTTCTTCTACGCCGTGTGGCTCTACAACTCGCCGTCGAGCTCGGCGCCGCTCGGACGCGCCCCCACAGTGGGCTCCAACGGGCGCATGGAAGGCGGCGGCCCGTTGCCCTCGAACGCGCGCGACTACGCCAAGCTGATCGTCACGCGCGAGACGAGCACCCACACGGCGCACCCCGGCGAAATCGTGCTGAGCGGCGCCTTCGCGCTGCGCTGAGCCATTCCTCCTCTCATCGACGGGCCGCCGCAGGCGGCCCGTCAGGACCTACCGTCAGGGCAGCAACTTTCCGGGGTTCATGATCCCTGCCGGGTCGAGCTCGGCCTTCAGCGCGCGCAGCGCGCGCACGCCCTCGCGACCGATCTCGCTCTCCATCCACGGCGCGTGATCGCGCCCCACGGCGTGATGGTGTGTGATCGTTCCGCCGCCCTCTACTATGGCGGCGCTCGCCGCCGCCTTCACGGCCCGCCACTGCGTCAGCTCCTCGCGTTCAAGCCGGCGCGCCAGGAACGTGAAGTACAGCGAGGCGCCCGTCTCGTACAGGTGCGACACGTGGCACATGACGAGCCCGGGCGTGCCGCACGCGCGCAGCGCCTGCTCGATCGCCCCACCCACGCGCCGGTGCAGCGCCATCAGGTTCGACCAGGGCGTGGCGGTCTCGAGCGTCTCCACCATCACGCCGTGCGTGAGCAGCTCGTCGCGCAGGTAGGGAGCGGAGAAGCGCGACTTCAGCCACGCCTCTCCCGGCGAGCGCCCGACCGGCAGGCCGCGCCGGCGGCGCACGATCGCATGCGCGCGGTCGCGCCGCTCGCGCGCCTCGTCGAGCTCGCCCTCGAAGCCGAATATCGCAAGGCACCCGTGCGCGTAGCCGCGCGCCCCGAGATACGCGCGCCCCAAGCGTCGCTTCGCTCCGCCCGAGCCGGCCAGCGCGAGCGACATGCGCGTCTCGGACTCGTCGGAGAGCCGCGCGAGGTCGGGAGCCGCGTGGCGCTGGGCGAGCTCCCGCAGCGCCCGCGCGCCGGCGGCGAAGTCCTCGAAGAACGCTCCTTCGTAGATCCGCTCGGCGGGCGCTCGGCGGACGCGCAGCGACAGCTCGTCGATCACGCCGAGCGTGCCCTCCGAGCCGACCACCAGTTCCCGCAGGCTCGGACCGGCCGCGCTCGCGGGCAGCGCCGCGAGCTCGACGTCGCCGGCGGGCGCGCACATGCGCAGGCCCCGCACCATCCGCTCGAAGCGCCCGTAGCCCGTCGATGCCTGCCCGGCGGAGCGGGTGGCGGCGCAGCCGCCCAGCGAGACGTGCTCGAAGGACTGCGGGAAGTGCCCGAGCGTGAGCCCCCTGGCGGCGAGCCAGCGCTCCAGCTCGCACGCCCGCGCGCCCGCCTGCGCGGTCACGACGAGCGAGCTCTCGTCGAGTCCCACCACGCTCGCCATGCGGCCCATGTCGAGCGCCACCACCGCGTCGTGGACGCCGCGCAGCGGCTCCACGCCGCCGACGACGCTCGTGCCGCCGCCGAACGGCACCACCGCGAGCGACAGCCGCCCGCAGGCCGACAGCAGCCCGCGAAGCTGCTCGCGCGTGGAGGGGTGCAGCACGGCGTCCGGCGCGCCCTCGGGGGCGCCCGCGCGCAGGCGCACGAGGTCGGGGTAGCCCTTGCCGGCGGCATGCGCCACCCGTTCGCCATGGTCGTCGCGTACGTGCTCGGCGCCCACGATCTCCCGCAGCGCCGCCAGCCCCGTGGCGGAGATCGCGGGTGAGGGCAGGCGCACGTGTTCGAGCGCCACGGGCGGGCGCGGCTCGGCGGCGACCCCGACCGTGTCGCGCAGGAAGCTCAGCGCGTGCGCGGGCAGAACCGGAGGGTGCTCGGGGTCGCCCCACCCCCACCAGCGCATTTTGCGTCCCGACACTAGAGGCGGCCCACGATCCGCTCGAGCCCGTCGAGCGCCTCGTCGATCGTCGAGGCCGCCGCGCGGCGCACGAGCCGGCTGCCGAGCCGGGCGAGGAAGCCATGCGTGGTCTGGCGCAGCTCGATCGTCACCTCGGTGAGCGGCCGCTCGCCGCCGTGGCCGTCGGCGATGCTCATCTCCGTCTTCGCGCTGCTCAGCACGCGCGCGAACGGGGTGTTCTCGATCTGCTGGCTCCACACCACCCGCCACGGCCCCGGCGCCTCCCCCAGCTTGAAGTCGGCGCGCACCATTTTCCCCCGCGGGCTCATCAGCACCTCGGTGAAGGCGCCCTCGTCCACCGCCTCCACCCTGCTCACGCGCGGCCACCAGCGCGGCAGGTGATGCGGATCGCCGAGCACCTCCCACACCTGCTCGGGCGAGGCGGCGATCGTGCGGGTGCGACGCGCGGTGGGCACCGGGCCAGCTTACGCCCGGCCGGCGCTGAGTGCTCGACCCGCGCTACCTGACGATCTTGCGCAGGTCGCGCACGAGCAGCAGATGCTTCAGGTGGGTGGTGACCGCCGCGAGGTTCTCGAGCGCCTCGACCGCGTCCTTGCGCCGCTCGGGGTTGCGCGAGCGAAGCGCGGGCGCGAGGATCTGCTGCAAGAGGCTCGCCTCGCGGTCGGCCGAGGAGCGGAACACCCTCAGGTTGCGCCCGCCGACGCCGTAGCGCGCGAGCTCGGACACGGCACTCACGATCTCGCGCTCGGTTTCGTCGAAGTAGCGCACCCCGCCGCGCATCTCGCCCTTCACCACGCCGTACTCTTCGAGCTCGCGCACGAGCTTGGCGTCGGCGCCGGTCTCCTCGATCACGTCTTCGAGGGAGTAGAGGGCGCTTGTCCCCTCGCGCACGCTCATGCTCGTGCGCCACACGCGCTTGCCGCCCTCGTGCGCTGGGCGCGGCACCTCCGTGTCCTCGGCGCGTCCCGCCGCGAGCTCCTGGCGGATGACCCGCAGCGGCAGGAACTCGTCGCGCTGCATGCGCAGGATCGTGCGCAGGCGCGCCACGTCGTTGTGGGTGTAGAGCCGGTAGCCGCCGGGAGTGCGCCGCGGGGTGAGCAGCTTCTGGTCCTCGAGGTAGCGGATCTTGGAGATCGAGATGTCCGGGAACTCCTGCACGAGCGCCTTGCACACCGCGCCGATCGTGAGCGACTTCTGGCGCGCGCCCGCGCCGTCGAGCTTCGCGGGCGGATCGGGCTCGGCGACGGCGACGTCGGCCTCGCGCGGCTGGGCTTGCGGAACGGTGGCCATCAGCGCACGTGATAGGTGAGCTTGTACTTGCCGATCTGCACCTCGTCGCCCTCCTCCAGGCAATGAGATTCGATCCTCGAACGATTCACGTACGTGCCGTTCAGCGACCCGCAGTCATCGAGATACCAGCTCTCGCCGCGACTGACCAGCAGGGCATGGTCGCGCGACACAGTCACGTCGTCGAGGAACACGTCGGAGTCCGGGCGCCTCCCGATCGTCATGCGCTCACGGTTCACCGGAAAGCTCTCCCCCGACCGTCCTCCGCCGGTGCGGATCACGAGCGCCGGGCCGTGGGCGGTGCCCTGCACGAGCTCCACAGGCACGAGCTCCCCGGCCTCGTCGATCCGGTAGGTGGCGGTCACCGGCTCACCCGAGGCGCCCTCGCCGCGTGGAAGCAGCGCGCCGCAACGCTGACAGTAGTTGGCGCCCTCGTCGTTGACGAAAGCGCACTCCGAGCAGTGCAAGGCCACGGTCAGGCCTCGTCGGCCGAGGCTCCGCCCGCGCGGCCCGAGAGGATGTCGGTGAGCCGCTGCACGTCGTCGCCGGAGATGGCGGCCTCGCCCTGCTTGTGCTGCACGCGCAGGCGGCTCACGAGCTCGGCGCGCAGGATGTCGATCTTGCCGTGCAATATGCGCCGCTTGTAGGAGATCTCCATCTCTTCATCGGTGAGCTCGCGGATCACCTCCTTGAGCTCGCTGTCGCTCATCGAGCCAAGGTCGGGGAAGGTGTCCATCGCGGGCGATCTCCTCTTGCGCAAGGATTCAAGGGTATGGCGCTGCCGGTGCTGCCATTCTGCCGTTCGAGTATAGACCAAAAGGTGAAGTTGAGCTTGAGAGTGTCGACCAGCTTGCCCAAGATGAAATTGACCTCTGCACAGCCCTCCATGTCCGCACGGCCCTCCATGCCCGCACAGCCCCGCATGCGCGCGCCGCGCGCCGTGCGCTCACGGCGATTCACGCGCTCACGGGCAATCGCGCTCGCGCTGATCCTCGTCGCCGTCGTGGCGGGCGGGATCGCGCGCGGGGCGGCGATCGGCACCAACACACACCTCTCGGCCGACGAGAACGGGTACGTGGGCAACGCCAACAGGATGCTCGCCGGCGAACGCTACGCCACGTTCAAGTGGCCGCCCGGCACGTCGGTCGCGTTCGCGCTCGCCACCAGGCTCTCCGGCCGGCACTCGCTGCGCCTGGTCATGCACGCGAGCGGTCCCGCCCAGTACATGCAGCTCGCGATCGGTCTGCTCACCGTGATGCTGGCGGCGGCGCTCGTGTGGAGCCTCGCGGGGCCGTGGGCCGCGGTGATCGCCACCGCGCTGGTGGCCGGCTACGTGCCGCTCGTGGTGGCCACGCGCACGTTCCTGAGCGAGCCGCTCGGCGCGCTCGTGCTGGTGGCGGCGCTCGCCGCGGCCGTGCTCGCCCGCTCGCGCTTCGGCGAGCGCCGCGAGCTGCCCGCGATCGCCGCCGCCGGGGCGGTGGGCGGGCTCGCCTGCCTGACACGCGGCGACCTGGCGGTCGGCATGGGGGTGATCGCGCTCGCGCTCGCGCTCGCCGGGCGGCCGAGCCGGCGCACCGGCCTGCTGCGCGGGGGCGTCTATCTGGGCGCGCTGCTGCTCACGCTCTCCCCCTGGCTCGCCTACGCGTCGGCGACGGAGGGCCGCTTCGTGCCGATCACCACCTCGGGGCCCCACGCCTTCTTCATCGGCACCTACCTGCCGGGCAGGGGTCTGCTGGTGCCCACCGAGGAGCAGCTGGCGCCCGAAGTGTGCCGCCACTTCCCGGAGGACTGCGGACGCTACTGGCAGCACAGCGCGGCCCCCGTGTTCCGCCTGATCGAAGCGCGCCATCCGGGCCTCTCCGGGGAAGCCGCGGTGAGCAGGGAAAACCTCGAGAACATCCGCAGGTACGCGCTCGGCAAACCGGCCGCCTTCGCCTCGATGCTGTGGAGCAAGTTTCAGAAGATGTGGACGAACGTGTGGAGCGGCGGCAACGGCACTTACCACCCCGACACGAGCCAAGCCCAGCACACGATCTACCTCGTGCTCGCCTGGATCGGGCTGCTCGCCGGCGTGGCGCTCACGCGTCGCTTCGCGCTCGTGACGAGCGCCGCCGTGCTGCTCTCGATAGCGGCGCTGGCCACCCTCTTCAACGACCAGCCGCGCTACAACGTCAGCCTGATGGCGCTGCTGCTCTGCTCGGGCACGGTCGGGGCGTGGCTCGCGGGCGAGCGGCTCATCGCCCTGTGGCGCGAGCGCAGGGCCGGATGCGCGGCGGGGCGCGCCCCGAGCGCGCCCGCGGCACGTTAGGGGCCGGCGCGAGCGCGCAGCTGGGCGCGCCCCGAGCGCACATACAGCGCGCTGGCCACCAGCGCGAGCGCCAGCCCGACGTAGAGCAGCGCTTCGGCGAAGCCCCCCAGGCCGGTCATCGCGAAGAACAGCGCGCCCATCAGCGGCGCCACCGACACGCGCCCGGGCCAGTTGATGCGCACGTCCACGCCGTGCTTCAAACCGTAGCGGCCGAGCGCCACCATCGACAGCTCGCGCGCCGCGAGCGCCGCGAGCGCCCAGCGCGGGAGCAAGTCGAAGCGCCAGCACACCACCACACCGCTCATCACGAGCAGGCGGTCGGTCACGGGGTCCATCAGCGCGCCCAGGCGGCTGTACTGGCGCGTCACGCGCGCCACCAGCCCGTCGACGTAGTCGCCCCAGCCGATTACCGCGAAAAGCGTCGCCGCGAGCGCGTCCACGCCGTCCTCGCTCGACAGTGCCACCACCAGGAACACGGGGATCAGCGCGAGCCTCAGAAAACCGATCGCGTTCGGGATCGTCCACGGCCGCAGAGGCTGGCCGGCCTCCGTCTGCGGCGGGGGTGGCCCGGAGCGGTCCAGGCCGAGCAGGCGTGTGGTGCTCAGGGGGCGCTCTGACACAACTCGTCCAGCGCCCGCAACAAGGCCTGCGGCTCGCCGCCCAGTGGCAGGCCGGGCGCGTCCCTGCGCCCGCGCCGTATCTGAACCTCCAGCTCGCCCGACTCCAGGCTTCGCCGCCCCACGGTGAGGCGCACGGGGCAGCCGAGCAGCTCGGCGTCGGCGAACTTCTCACCGGGGCTCGCATCGCGATCGTCGTAGAGCACCTCCACGCCGGCGGCGAGCAGCGTCTCGTACAGCCCCTCGGCCGCGTCGCGCTCGGGCGTGCCCGCGCGGCCCACCGCCACGAGCTGCACCGCGAACGGCGCGAGCGCCGCCGGCCAGGAGATCCCGTGCTCGTCGGCGAACTGCTCGACCGCGGCGGCCACCACGCGCGCCGGCCCGATCCCGTAGGAGCCCATCCAGATCGGCAGCTCGGCGCCGTGCTCGTCGACATAGGTTGCCCCGAGCGGCTCGGAGTAGCGCGTGCCGAGCTTGAAGATGTTGCCGATCTCGATCGCCGGCTCGATCGTCAGCGCCTGCCCGTCGCGCGTCCAGCTTTCCTCGTCGGTGCCCTCCCCGAGGTGGCGAACGTGCGGGTCGTGGCGCGCCACCTCGACGTTGGCGGCGTAGCCCTCGCCCAGCACGACCTCGTCCTCCCCGGCCGGACACGGCGCCATGTACTCGTGCGCCCCCAACCCTCCCATCATCCCCACGTCGGACTCCACGCGGTAGAAGCGCAACCCGGTGCGCTCCATGATGCGGTCGTACGCCCCCACGTGCAGCGCGTAGCGCTGCTCCAGTCCCGCCCGGTCGCGGTCGAAGCTGTAGGAGTCCTTCATCACGAACTCGCGCGTCCTCAGCACCCCGGCGCGCGGGCGCGGCTCGTCGCGCTCCTTCACCTGGAAGTGGTAGAGAATCAGCGGCAGGTCGCGATAGGAGTCGATGGTTTGGGCGGCATGGAACGTGACCGCCTCCTCGTGGGTCATCGCGAGCACCAGCTCCGAGCCCTTGCGGTCGTTCAGCTTGAACAGCTCCTCGATGTCGATGCGCCCCGTCTTGCGCCACGGCTCCGCGGGCTGCAGCACCGGCATCAGCATCTCCTGTCCGCCGATCGCGTCGATCTCCTCGCGCACGATTGCAACGACCCGCTGGTGCACGCGCCAGCCGGCCGGCAGCCACGTCCACATGCCCGCCCCCATCTGCCGTATCAGCCCGGCGCGCACCATCAGCTTGTGCGAGATCGCCTCCGCGTCGGCGGGGGCCTGCTTCTCGGTGGGCAGCAGATACTCGGTCAGTCGGGTCATGGTCGGCGACATCCTATGCTGCGTTCCCAGCAACCGTCCCCCACACAAGGAGCCCCGATGGCCTACTCCGTACCGCCGCTTCCCTACGCGTATGACGCGCTCGAGCCGCACATCGACAAGCTGACGATGGAAATCCATCACGACAAGCACCATCAGGCCTACGTGGACAAGGCCAACGCCGCGCTCGCGGGCACATCGCTTGAGAGCGCGTCCGTCGAGGACGTGCTGCGCGAGCTCTCGCGGGTGCCCGAGGAGAAGCGCGCCGCCGTGCGCAACAACGGCGGCGGCCACTACAACCACACGCTCTTCTGGGAGAGCATGTCGCCGAACGGCGGCGGCGAGCCCGGGGGCGCGTTGGGTGAGGCCATCTCCTCGACCTTCGGCTCCTTCGCCGACTTCCAGGCAAAGCTCAAGGAAGCCGGCGTCAACCAGTTCGGCTCGGGCTGGTCGTGGCTCGTACACGACGGCTCGGGCCTCGCTGTCGTGGGGACCGCCAACCAGGACAACCCGATCTCCAGCGGCAAGGCGCCGCTGCTCGGCGTGGACGTGTGGGAGCACGCCTACTACCTGCGCTACCAGAACCGCCGCCCCGACTACCTCGACGCGTGGTGGAACACGGTCAACTGGGCGAAGGTCGCCGAGCGCTTCAGCGCCGTCGGCTGAGCCCGGCGGGCGGGCCGGCGCTCAGTTGCGGCTGAAGCGCCGGCCGGCGACGGGGGATGTTGACTCGTCCAGAGGCCCCCCCTCGCGCGCGGGGGGTGCCGCCGTTGTGAGCATCGACTCCAACACGGCGTCGGCCTCGGTTTCCTGCTCGGCGGCCGCCGCCTCCAGGGCGGCCAGTTTCTCCGGGGTCATCGCGGTGGAGTCCTCGTTGGCGGCGAGCCACTCGCGCGCCCGCGCCGCCTCGCGCTCGTCGCGCTTCACGGTCTTGCCGGCCGCATACCAGCGATCGATCTCCTTGAACAGCTCATCCACCAGTTGGTCGGTGGGCACCTTCTTCAGCGGCTCGCCCTTCGAGTAGATCATCCCCATGTCCTTCGCCCCGGTGATGCCGAAGTCGGCGTGCCTCGCCTCGCCGATGCCGTTAACCGCGCAGCCGAGCACCGACACCTCGATCGGATCCTCATACGCTTCGAGGCGACGCTCCACCTCGGCGACGACGGTGTCCATGTCGAACTGCAAGCGCCCGCACGTGGGGCAAGCGATCAGCACCGGCCCGCGCTCGCGCAGCTTGAGCGCCTTGAGGATCTCCCACGCCACCTTCACCTCCTCCTCGGCGTGAAACGTTGAGAGCGAGATCCTGATCGTGTCGCCGATCCCATCGGCCAGCAGCGTGCCGAGGCCGACCGCCGACTTCAAGGAGCCCGACCACTTCGTCCCCGCCTCGGTGATTCCGAGGTGCAATGGGTAGGGGATCTTCTCGGCGAGCATCCGGTTCGACGCGATCGTGTTGGGCACCGACGTCGACTTCATCGACACCTTGAAGTTCTCGAACTCCAGCCGCTCCATCAGCTCGACCGTCTCCACCGCCGCCGTCACCAACGCCTCCACCGGGTTCTCGTACTCGAGCTCCCTCAGGTGCTTGGGCAGCGAACCGGAGTTGACGCCCACGCGCAGCGGGGCGCCGTGGCGCTCGGCGAGCTCGGTCACCTCGGCGACCTTCTCCGGTCCGCCGATGTTGCCGGGGTTGATGCGCACGCAGTGGGCGCCCGCCTCGATCGCCTTCAGGGCGAGCGTGTGGTTGAAGTGGATGTCCGCGATCACCGGAATCGGCGACTCCGCCACGATCCGCCTCAGCGCGTCGGCGTCCTGCTCGCGCGGCACCGCCACCCGCACTATGTCCGCCCCCGCGTCGGCCACCCTGCGGATCTGATCCATCGTGGCCGCCACGTTGGCGGTCTCGGTCTTGGTCATCGTCTGCACCGCCACGGGAGCTCCCCCGCCGATGGGCACGGAGCCGACGTGGATCTGACGCTCGGAGGACATAGGCTGATTCTACGATGCCCCTCCCCGAGGACGTCTACGCGACCGCGCGCGGCCCGCTGGCCCGGCTGGCCTCTCCGCTTGCGGCCCGTGCGCGAGCTCGCCGTCACGAGCGGTTCTTCGCGCTCGCCGGCCTGCCGCCCGGAGGGCGCGTGCTCGACGTGGGCTGCGGCGCGCTCGGCCTGCGCGCGCTGGCGCCCGAGCTGGACATCACCGGCGTGGACCTCGCCGACCAGCCCCATTATCCGGGGCCGTTCGTGCGCGCCGACGCGGCCGCCGGCCTGCCGTTCTCAGACGGCGAGTTCGACCTCGTGTACTGCTCGAGCGTGATCGAGCACGTGCCCCCTTCGCGCCGCGCCGCGTTCGCCGGCGAGCTGCGACGCGTGGGCCGCGGCTGGTTCGTGCAAACGCCCGCCCGTTCCTTCCCGATCGAGCCCCACTCGCTCTTGCCCTTCGCCCACTGGCTGCCCGCGCGCCTGCGCAAGCCCTACTGGGCGCTCGGCGCTGCCGGCTCCTGGGAGGAGATCCCGCTGCTCTCTCGCCGCGAAATGGAGGCGCTCTTCGGCCCGGCGCTGCCCGAGCGGGTGGGGCCGTTTGTCAAGAGCTGGGTGTGCCTGCGCGCGTGTGCGCACGCGCCCTCAGCCGCCGAGGCGGCCGATGTCGTTGCTGAAGCCGCTCACCACGAGAAACAGCAGCAGGGCGATGCCCACCGAGCTGAAGCGCCACATGGCGATCAGTGACACGCGCCGTCCGCGCAGCTTCTCGGCCACCGCCCACAACACGTGGCCGCCGTCGAGCGGGAGGAACGGCAGCAGGTTGAGCACCGCCAGGATGAGCGACACATAGCCGATCACCACGAGCGCTCTGCCCGGGCCCGCCGCGACGGCCTGCTCGGTGACCTGGCCGATGCCCACGATGCTCGAGATCTGCTTGCGCTGCTTGGCGCTCGTGAGGGCTTTGGCGAGGCCGCTGAACGTCTGGGTGGTCATTCCCCACATCTCGCGCGCAGACGCGCCGGCGGCGGCCAGCACGCCGAACGATCTGGCGGCGGGCGCGGCGAACTGGAAGCCGAGCACCATGCGACCCACTTCCCTGTTGGCGTTGTAGCGCGGCACGATCGACAGCTTCACGAGCCGCCCGCCCCTGCGCACCGTCACGGCCACCGGCGTACGCCCGCGGCAGCCCTCGACGGCGACGCCCGCGCAGCGGTGCGAGGAGATCGCCTGCACGGCGCCGCGCTCGTTCACCGGGCGCCCATCCACCGTCACGATGCGATCGCCGCGACGCAGCGCCGCCGCGGCCGGCATCCCCCGCTCGACGGCCCCCACGACCGTCGTCGCCGGCTTGAGCGTGCGCACGCCCGGGTTGACCCCTTCGAGCGTGAACGCTCCGTTCGTGCTGCCGGCGAAAAGCACGCACCAGAACAACAGGAACGCGATCAGCAGGTTCACCCCCGGGCCCGCGAGGATCACGGCGATGCGCTTCCACGGCGCCTGCGTGTAGTAGGCGCGACTTGCCACCTCCGGCGGCAGCGTCTCGATCTCCTCGGGGTTCATGCCCGTGATCTTCACGTACCCACCCGCGGGGATCGCGCCCACCATGTACTCGGTCTCGCCCCGCTTGATCCCCACGATCTTCGGCGGGAAGAACAGCGAGAAGCGCTCCACCCTCATCCCCACGGCCTTCGCCAAGGCGAAGTGGCCCGCCTCGTGCAGGACGATCAGCGCCATGATCCCCAAGATCGCGATCGGCCAGTTCATGGGGTCAGTTTGGCAGGCCGGCCCGCCCGGCCCGCCGGTAGCGGCGCGTACAGCTCAACCGACTGCGGCCACGGCCTCCTCCGCCACCGCCCGCGCCTGACGATCGGCCTCATACAGCGACTCGAATGCCCTCACCGGCGCAGTGCCGAGCGTGTCGAGTGTGCGCTCGATCACCTCGGGAATGCCGAGGAACGGGAGGCGCCCGGCGAGGAAGGCGTGCACGGCGATCTCGTTGGCTGCGTTGAGCACACAGGGCGCGGTGCCCCCGGCCTGCGCGGCCTCGCGCGCGAGGCGAAGGCATGGGAACGCGGCGAGGTCGCAGGCCTCGAACGTGAGCGCGCCCACCTGCACGAGGTCGAGCGGCACGATGGGGAGCTCCACGCTGGAGGCGCCGTGCAGGGCGTAGGAGATCGCGATGCGCATGTCCGGCGGTCCCATGTGCGCGAGCATCGCCCCGTCGGCGAGCTGCACGATGCCGTGGATGAGCGATTGGGGGTGCACCACCACGTCGATGCGCTCGTAGGGAGCGCCGAACAGGTGATGGGCCTCCATCAGCTCGAGGCCCTTGTTCATCAGGGTGGCGGAGTCGATCGTGATCTTGCCCCCCATCGCCCAGGTGGGGTGGGCGAGCGCCTGCTCGACGCTCACCTCGGCGAGCTCCTCGCGCGAGCGCCCGCGAAACGGCCCGCCGCTCGCGGTGATCGTGAGGCGCTCCACAGCGCCCGGAGGCTGGCCGCAGAGCAGCTGGTGCAGCGCTGTGTGCTCTGAGTCCACCGGCACAATCTGCGCGCCGGTGGCTTCGGCGAGCGCCACCACGAGCTCGCCCCCCACCACCAGCGACTCCTTGTTGGCGAGCGCGAGGTCGATGCCCTCTCCGAGCGTAGCGACGGTGGGACCGAGGCCGGCGGAGCCCACGAGCGCGTTCAGCACCAGCTCGGCGCCCGACTCCACCACCAACCGCACGAGCCCCTCCGCTCCACCGAGCACCTCCCCCTCGGGCCACGCTCGCGCGGCGAGCTCAGCCGCCCGCTCATCGGCGAGCGCGATGCGTCGCACGCCGTGCGTGCGGGCCTGCTCCACGAGCGTCTCCCAGGAGCGCTCGGCGGAGAGCCCCACGAGCTCGAGCTCCTCGTCGTCGCGACCGAGCACGTCGAGCGCCTGCGTGCCGATCGAGCCGGTGGAGCCGAGGATGAGCAGCCGCTTAGGTATGGCGGCGCTCCCCTTGGTGGGAGGGCTCAGACATACGCCAACCATATGTAGTACCCGACGACGGCCGTGAACAGGACCGCGTCGAGGCGGTCGAGCATCCCGCCGTGGGCTCCGAGCAGGGTGCCTGTGTCCTTCGTGCCGGCCTGGCGCTTGACGAACGACTCGAAGAGGTCGCCGATGGGGGCGAACACGGCTATGCCGAGCCCGAGCACGAGCGCATGGGTTCCCGGCAGCCAGTCCTGGTAGCGCCCCGCGAACCACACGCTGAGCACCGTGAACGCCATCCCGATGAGGAGCCCCTCGACGGTCTTGTGCGGGGAGATGCTCGGCGCCAGGGGCCGCCGGCCGAACAGCCGTCCGCCGAGATAGGCGCCGGTGTCGCCGAGGAAGGTGCCCACGAGCACGTCGATCACGATGCCCTCGCCGTGAGGCAGTCCGCGCAAGAGCACCGCGTGGGCGAGCCCGAACCCGATCCAGTAGATGCCGAGCAGCGTGAGCGCCATCCCGCCCACGCTGGGGTGGCGCTGGGAGAGCGTCAACCCGAACAGGACCGGCAGGGCGGCGACCGCCGCGAGCAGCACCTGCGATGGGTGGGTGGGACTTCCATACAACGCCGCCGCCAGCAGCCCCGTGAGCGCGAGGAAACCGGCGAGGCGCACGGGGTTGGCGCGTTCGTACATGCCGTAGAGCTCGTGCATGCAGATGCAGCCGAGCACGAGCACGCCCGCGGTGAACACGAAACCGCCCTCGATCACCAGGAACAGCGCGAGCGCGATGAGGGGCAGCGCGAACAGCACGCGCGAGCCGAGGTCCGAGCCACCCGCGCGAGACGCAGGGGCGGCGCGGGTGACGGGGCGCGGATCGGCCATCGGCTCAGCGGCCGCCGAAGCGACGACGACGCTCGGAGAACTCGACGAGCGACTCTTCGAGCGCCTCGCGAGAGAAGTCGGGCCAAAGCTCCTCGCGAAAGATGAGCTCCGAGTAGGCGGACTGCCACAGCAGGTAGTTCGACAGGCGCCGCTCGCCGCTCGTGCGGATGATGAGGTCCGGGTCGTGCATCTCCGGGGCGTAGAGGAGCTTGCGGAAGTCCTCCTCGCCGCCGCCTCCAAAAGCGCGGGCGGCGTCCACGATCTCCGCACGCCCGCCGTAGTTGAAGGCGACGAACAGCGTGATACGGGTGTTCGCGTCGGTCAGCCGTTCGGCCCAGCTCATCCGCTCGACGACCTCGGGGGCGACGCCCTCGCGCCGGCCGATGAATCGCATGCGCACCCCTTCCTCGTGCAGCTCGGGGGTCTCCTCGGCGATGCGATGGTCGAACATCTCCATCAGGCCCCGCACCTCCTCGACGGGACGCGACCAGTTCTCGGTGGAGAACGAATAGACGGTGAGCTCCTTCAACCCCAGCTCCACCGCGTCGCGCAGGCGCGCCTTCACGGTGTCGGCGCCGGCCTCATGACCCTCGTTGACCGGCAGGCCGCGCGCGCGCGCCCAGCGGCCGTTGCCGTCGGTGATGATCGCGACGTAGCGGGCCCTCGAGGAGTCCATCAGCTCTCGTGGCTCTCCGCTGCCCCCTGTGCGGCCTTCGCGACCATCACACCTCGAGAATCTCCTCCTCCTTGGCCTTCAGGATGGCGTCGAGGTCGGAGATGCGCCCGTCGGTGAGCTTCTGAAGCCCGACCTCCGCGCGATGCTCGTCGTCGGAGCCGGCCTCTCCCTCGGCCTTCAGCTCGCGCAGATGCTGCATCGTGTCGCGGCGCACGTTGCGGATCGCCACGCGCCCCTCCTCGGCGAGGTTGCGCACGACCTTCACGAGCTCCCTGCGGCGCTCCTCGGTGAGCTCGGGCACCACCATGCGGATGAGGTTGCCGTCGTTGGAGGGGTTCAGGCCCACGTCGGACTCGTTGATGGCCTTCTCGATGGTCTTGATCGAGGACTTGTCGTAGGGCTGAACCGTGATCAGGCGCGCCTCCGGGGCGGAGATCGTGGCAAGCTGGTTGAGGGGGGTGGAGGCGCCGTAGTAGTCCACCACCACCCGCTCCAGCAGCGACGGGGATGCACGGCCGGTGCGCACGGTGGAGAACTCGTGCTGGGTGGACTCCAGCGACTTGGTCATGCGCTCGCGGGCATCCTCGAGCAGGGCATCGATCATCTCAGCGGCCACGGACGGCTCCTCTCCTCGAAGAACGCCTTTCAGAACAGGCGGCGCGTTGGGTACGTGAAAAACGTTCTATGGACATGGATTTCGCGCGCGTCACGTGCTCACCAGCGTGCCCACGCGGACACCCGAGATTATCCGTGCGATGTTGGTCTCGTCGTCCATGTTGAAAACGTTGAGTGGCATGGAGTTCTCCATGCACAGGGCGAGCGCCGTGGAGTCCATCACGCGCAGGCGACGCTCGATGGCTTCCATGTGGGTGATGTGCGGGATGAACTCGGCCGAGGGGTCGAGCGCGGGGTCGGCGCTGTAGACGCCTTCGACGCCGTTCTTGGCCATCAGGATGATCTCGGCGTGGATCTCCGCGGCGCGCAGGGCGGCGGCGGTGTCGGTGGTGAAGAACGGGTTGCCGGTGCCCGCCGCGAAGATCACCACGCGCCCCTTCTCCAGATGACGCATCGCGCGGCGGCGGATGTAGGGCTCGGCCACCTCGGAGACGCCGAGCGCCGACTGCACACGCGTGTCGGTGCCGGTCTTCTCGAGCGCGTCCTGCAGCGGGAGCGCGTTGAGCACGGTGGCGAGCATCCCCATATAGTCGGCCGTGGAGCGGTCCATGCCCTCGGCGGCGCCCTGCATGCCCCTGAAGATGTTGCCCGCCCCGACCACGATCGCCACCTCCACGCCCTGGTCGCGCACGGCGGACACCTGACGCGCCACCTCGGCGACGCGCTCGGGGTCGGTGCCGTACTCCAGGGACCCCATCAGGGCCTCGCCGGAGAGCTTGAGCAGGATGCGTTTGAAGGCGGGGGCGCCCATCGGGGGCAGAGCCTATCCGGCCCGCCGACCTACTGGCCGACGGCGAAGCGCACGAAGCGCCTTATCACTACGTTCTCGCCGGTCTTTACGGTCAGCTCGTCGCGCAGCTGCTGCACGGTTTTGGAGTCGAACTTCGGGTTGTGCATCTGGAGCTCGAGCAGCACGATCGTGCGATACCAAGCGTCGAGCTTGCCGGCGACGATCTTGGCGCGCACGTTCTCGGGCTTCTCGGAGGCCTCCTGTTCGTAGATTCGCGCCTCCGCGTCGCGTGCCTCGGCGGGGACGTCCTCGCGCGAGACGTAGGCGACGGTGGGGGTGGCGGCGATCTGCATGGCGACGTCGCGCGCGAAGGTGACGAAGTCCTCGTTGGCGGCCACGAAGTCGGTGTTGCAGTCGACCTCGATGAGCACACCCACCTTGGCGCCGGCATGGATGTAGGCCTGAATGGTGCCCTCGGTGGCGACGCGCTCGCCGAGATCCTGGATCTTCTTGCCCTGCTTGACGCGCAGGAGCTCGATCGCCTTCTCGATGTCGCCCTCGGACTCGGCGAGGGCCTTCTTGCAGTCCATCATTCCGGCCCCCGTGCGATCGCGCAGGGCCTTGACGTCCTTGGCGGAGATCTCGGTCGTGCTCACGATGCGCCTGCCTCCTCCGCGGGTGTCTCTACCGGCGTTTCCCGCGCGGCCTCGGTGGGGGTCTCAGCGGCCGGAGCCGCAGCAGCGGGCGCCCCCGTGACTGGGGTCGCAGCGGCGGGCGCCTCAGCGGCCGGCGGGTCAGACGCGGCTTGAGCAGCCGCCGCGGCTGCCTGCTGGCCGATCGGCGATCCCTCCGGTTGCCGATCGGTGGCGGCCTCCCGAGCGGCCTGTTCCTCGGCCTCGCGCTTGGCCTGTTCCTCGGCTTCGCGGCGAGCGCGCTCCTCGGCCTCGCGCCTGGCCTGCTCGACGCGTTCTTGGCGGGCCTTCTCCTCCTCGGCGCGGAACACGGCGTGGCCCTGGGCGACGACGTCGCCGATGGCTTTGGAGATGAGCGCGCAGGAGCGCATGGCGTCGTCGTTGCCGGGGATGACGTAGTCGATGCCGTCGGGGTCGCAGTTGGTGTCGACGAGCCCGATGACGGGGATGCGCAGGCGCTGCGCTTCGCGCACGGCGATGGCCTCGGTCTTGAGGTCGATGACGAAGATGGCGTTGGGGGTGCGCTGCATGTTCTTCACGCCGCCGAGGTTGGCGCGAAGCTTCGCCAGGTCGGCGAGGGCGGACATGCGCTCGCGCGTGGGGAGCAGCGCCAGCTGGCCCTCGCTCTCGTAGCGTTCGAGGTCGTGCAGGCGGCGGATGCGCTGGTTGATGGTTTGGAAGTTGGTGAGCAGGCCGCCGAGCCAGCGGTTGTTGACGTAGGGCATCTCAGCGGCCTCGGCGACCTCCTTGATGGCGTCGCGGGCCTGCTTCTTGGTGCCGACGAAGAGCACCGTGCCGCCGCGGTGGGCGATCTGGGCGGCGAACTCCTGGGCCTGTTGCAACAGCGCAGCGGTCTTCAGCAGGTCGATGATGTAGATGCCGTTGCGCTCGCCATGGATGAAGCGGCGCATCTTGGGGTTCCAGCGGCGCGTTTGATGGCCGAAGTGGACTCCAGCCTCAAGCAGATCCGCGATTCCTACCTGGGTCACGGTTGCTCCCTTATGTCATCTCGTTTGATCCGGGCGGTGCGTCGCGGACCCGAAGCACGTCCTCATGTGACGTGATCCGGGCAGGGCCGCGGTGCGCAGTCGCACGGCGTTGGTTTGGATACGACCGCTCAGTCTACCGACCAGAGTCGCCTTCGGCGCGCTGCAAGGCAATGCGCAGATCCTCGGGCAACGGGGAGTGGACATCGACGGGCTCGCCGGTGATGGGATGCTCGAAGGCGAGGCGCGTGGCGTGCAGGAATTGACGCTGCAGGCCGAGAATCGAATCCCGCCCACCCGTGCCGTATTCGGGGTCGCCGCAGACGGGATGGCCGATGGCTTGCATGTGGACGCGGATCTGGTGGGTGCGGCCCGTGTCGAGGCGCAGGCGCAGGAGCGAGACGCCCGGAAGGCGCTGGACGAGCTCGAAGTGGGTGCGCGCCTCGCGGCCGGCGACGGCGTCGACGGCCATGCGGGTGCGGATGCGCGGGTGGCGTCCGATGGGGGCCTCGATGGCGCCGGTGCGGGCCGGCGGGAGCCCCTCGACGAGCGCCAGGTATTCGCGCTCGATCAAGCGCTCGCGCAGCGCGGCCTGCAGGAGGGCGTGGGATTCCTCCGAGCACGCGATGACGAGCAGGCCCGAGGTGTCGCGGTCGAGGCGGTGGACGATTCCGGGTCGGTCGGGATCCCCCCCACCCACACCGCCGGCGAGCAGTTGCGAGAGCGTGTCCTCGCGATGGCCACGGGCGGGGTGCACGACGAGCCCGGCGGGCTTGTCGACCACGAGCAGGTGCTCGTCGCGCCACACGACGTCGAATCGGGCGGGTGGATTCGTCTTTGGGGATGGGGTTTGTGCCATGTGGTTTTCGTTGGCCTGGGCACTTGTTCCAGCGAAGCAGCCCTTACAGGGGTAGCAGGCGTGCCGCGGGTTCTCAGCGCTCCGGTGGGGGCGAGGGGCGCGAGGAGGACTCCGCGACGTAGAAGAGCAGCAGCACGCCGAGCGTGATGGAGACGTCGGCGAGATTGAAGGGAGGCCAGCCGAGCGGGAGCTTGACGAAGTCGGTGACGGACCCGGAGCGCAGGCGGTCGAGGATGTTGCCGAACGCCCCGCCGAGCAGCATGCCGGTGGGCAGCCAGATGAGGGGCCGGGAATAGTTGCGCGCGAAATAGACGATGAGCACGAGCAGGGCGGCGGCGGCGAGTGCGCTGACGGCCCAGTGGCGGCCGGGCAGGAAGCCGAAGGCGACGCCCTGGTTGCGGGTGTTGACGAGCTGCAGGCCGGGCAGCAGAGAGCGTGTTTCGCCCGGCACGATCGAGCCGCGCACGGCGGCCTTCGAGAGCTGGTCGAGCAGCACCACGGAGGCCGCCACGAGCACCGTGTAGAGCCATGCGCGCGCACCCTGAAGGGCATGCCCAAAGGGCACACGGCAGGCGGGGTGACCGGCGAAGCGCATCTCGGTGTGCCGCAAGTCAGCCGTGGATGAGGCTGACGATCACGTTGCCCACGAGCGAGAGCACGAGGATCGCCACGATCGGGGAGAAGTCGAAGGCCCCGAGCATCGGGATGATGCGCCGGAAGATCCGCAGGTAGGGCTCGCAGATGTCGCGTAGGAACGTCAGGACGGCGTCTGTGGCGCGCGAGTAGGGCGGTCGCAGTCCGAACGCGAACAGGAGCTGGACGACGATGTAGACGATGATGAGCAGCGTGTAGATGTAGATCAGCGTCGACAGATAGCCGGCGACTTCGGTGCGCAGGGTGGCGAGCACGAGCGTCATCGCGGATCGTCCCCTCCCAGCACCGCGTCGAGTGCATCGGAGAACGCCGTTCGCAGGCCTCCTCGCTCGAGCGCGGCAAGCCCACGGGCGGTGGCGCCCCCGGGAGAGGTGACCTCCCGGCGCACGGCCAGCGTGTCGTGGTCGCGACGGCGCAAAAGCTCGGCGGTGCCGGCGAGCGTCTCGGTGACGAGCGCGGAGGCTTGCGCGGGCGGGATGCCGCGGCGCACGCCCGCGTCCACCTGGGCCTCTGTGACGAGCGCGATGTAGGCGGGGGCGCACGACATCAGGCCCATCGCGACGTCCACGAGCGCGTCGTCGAGCGTGACGAGCGTGCCTAGCTCGGCGAACAGCTCGTGCACTTCGGCGTCGACTGTTTCGCCCCTGCCGAGCGCGACGACGTCGCGCTCACGTTCGGGGTCGGCGGCATGGACGATCGCTCCGCGACGGACCTCCGCAGGCAGCGACGGCAGGAAGCGATAGACGGGAAGCGTGGGATAGGCCTCCTTGAGGGCCGCGAGCGGCGTGGCGGCGAGGATCGAGGCGACCGCCTTGGCGGAGGGCGCCACCTCGCGCGCCACGTCGAGGAGTTGGGCGGGCTTGTGGCAGAGCACCACGAGCTCGGCACGCTGCGCGACGGTGGCGCCCGAGGCAAGCGCCTCCCCCCCTGTTTCGGCGGCGAGCGCCTCGGCGCGGTGGGAGAGGGGGTCGAAGCAGAGCACGGGTCTACCCCACCCGCGCGCCATCGCACGCGCCATGTTGCCGCAACCGATAAGACCTATTTGCATTGAAATGAGCTAGGTCTGGTCACAAAGCCGTCCTGAGGTGTGAGAGTCGAGCCTGGCGAGGACGTACCCCTTCGGGGCACAGGCAGTTCGCGAAGTGTGCTGTGCACATGAGCTGGCCGATCTTCGATCGGTAGGACGCTGCCAGGCGAAGGCTATCGCGCCTCAGGACTGGTTGAAGAAGCCCTTTTCGATTAACCGCGCGCGCTCCTCCGCGGAGATCTCGACGTTGCGGGGGGTGAGCATGAACACCTTGTCGGCGATCCTCTGCATGCCGCCGTCGAGCGCGTAGGTGAGGCCGCTTGCGAAGTCGATGAGGCGCTTTGACAAATCGGTGTCGGCGCCCTGGAGGTTGAGGATCACCGGGATGGAGTCCTTGAACTTGTCGGCGATTTGTTGGGCGTCGTTGAACGACTTCGGGATGACGAGGTGCACGCGCACGTCGCCGTTGCCTCGGCCCACAGGGCGCAGCACCGTGGCGGGGCGTCCGCGCGGTTCGTCCTCGGCGAAGATGTCGTCGAACTCGTCTCGGCGGCGGCGCGGGGAGAGGCGGCGCACGTTGGGGCGCTCGCGATAGCGGTCGGCTATCTCATCCTCGTGGGGGGGTTCGTCATAGTCGTCGTGATACTCCTCGGCGAGGCCGAAGTACACGAGAGCGCGGTGCCAGGAGTCGCGGAATGCCATTTGTAGAGGGCGTTTTCGGTGAAAGCGAGCGTTTCCCTGCTCATCCTAACCCGGCCGGCGGGACATGGCGAGCGCGGAGAGCTCCCTTTCCTCTGCCCTTGGGGCTTCCATCAGCATATCCCGCATGGGCCCTATTCGTACAGCCGTGTGCCGATGCGCACGATCGTGGCGCCCTCCTCCACGGCTGTGGCGAAGTCCTGCGTGGTGCCCATCGAGAGCTCGCGCAGCCCATGCTCGGATGCGAGCTCGCGCAGACGGCGAAACCACGGGCGGCTCTGCTCGGGGTCGGATGCGAGCGGGGGCATCGTCATCAGCCCAGCCACCGGCAGGGGCGAGCGTGCGACGAACGGGGCGAGCCGCTCCGGCGCGATGCCCGCCTTCGAGGGGTCGCCGGCGAGATTCACCTCTACGAGCACCCGCAGGCCGGGCTTGGCGCGATCGACGTGGCGCTCCAGCTCGAGCAGCGCCGAATCGGTGGCGAGCGAGTGGATGAGGCGCACGTGCGGGACTATCGCCCGCACGTGTTTGCTCTGCAGCGCTCCGATGAAGTCCCACGTGAACAGATCGCCGTGGGCTGCCGTCTTCTCCCTCAGGTCCTGAACGCGGTTCTCGCCCACGAGCGCGATCCCCGCGGCGGCCAGCACGGGCAGCTCCTCGCAGGGAACGTACTTGCCGGCGGCGAGAATCTCGACCTCGCCGGGATCCCGTGAAGCTCGCTCCGCGGCGGCGGCCACCTCGGCGCGCACGGCCTCCAGGTTCGCGCGCACCCGCTCGACGTTCAAGCCGCGGATCAGGCGAGCCATCGAGTTCCCTGCGGCGCGGCGCTTGAGCCGCGGATCAGGCGGGCCATCGAGCCCCGGTCGGCGCACAGTCAACGCACGGGGTCGCCGGTGCGGCGCCCGCGATTGCGCCCACCGACGTCACCCCTCGATCCACGCCAAGCCCGCCTGACGCCCGGCACGGGCGCCTTCGCGGCGGTACGAGAAGAAGCGCTCGTCGCAGATGGTGCAGAGCGGGGCATCGAGCACCTCGGCGACCCCGGCCCCCAGCAGCCGGTCGCGCGCGAGCGCGCGCAGGTCGATCAGGCGGCCATGGCGGTGGGCGTCGCCGAAGGCCGAGTGGACCTCCTCGCCGACCTCGTAGCAGCAGGCGCCCGCGCACGGGCCGACCACAGCGAGCACGTCGCCCTGCCCGCCGACCTCGCGCAGGGCGCGGACCCCCTCCTCGAGCACGCCCGCCGCGAGCCCGCGCCAGCCGGCGTGGAGCGCCGCCACGGCGCCGTCCGCACCGAGCACGACCGGGATGCAGTCGGCCGCTAGCACCATCGCCGCGACGTCGTGCGCCGATATGGCATGGCCGTCGGCCTGGAACGCCGGCCGGCGGGTGTCTTCGCCATCGGCCTGGAACGCCGGGTCACGAGCTTCCTCGCGATCTTCCAAGTTGGTTGCCCCGCGTGGCCCGGCCCCGTCGTCGAACACGCGTCCGACGGTTGTCCCATGGACCTGGTAGCCGCGCGCGATCCGCCGCACGCCCAGAGAGTCGCGCAGCCGCTCGCGCGAGCGGCGGCCGTGCTCGGCACGATCGCCCCCGACGCTCGACAGGTTGCCGTGAGCGCGCGTCGTGAACAGCCCGCGACCGCCGCCGGGGAGCTCGAAGGAGAGCTCGTCGATGCTCATACCCGCGCCTCCAGGGCAGCCAGGAGTTGCGCGTCGCACGTGTCGTCGAGGCGGCCGTCGAGAAGCAGCGCCAGCGCAGCATCCAAGCGCCGGCCGATCTCAGGACCCTGCGGAACGCCCGCCCCGAGCAGGTCCTCTCCGGTTATGGCAAGCCGCACGTTGCGCGTCTGCGCCAGCCAGCGTTCAGCGGCCCTCGCGCACTCCGGGCCGCCGATCGCGCCCGCCAACGCCACACCCTCCAGGGGCGCTCCGTTCGCGACCGCGTACAACCCCGAGGCCGTCTCGACCGCCGGCAGCTCGCTTACGAGTCGCACGCTCGCCGCGGCGGCCGCGACGACGCGGTCGCGGTCGGCCGATTGAAACTGCCAGCGATCGATCAGCGCCCGCGCCTGCCCACCCGGGTCCTCCTCCGCACTCGGAACGAGCGCGAGCACGAGCGAGGCGAGCACGAGCAGATCGGGCCTGCCGTCCCCCGATGGGAGCAGCTCGAGCGCCCGGCCCACCAGCGGCGCCTGCAGGCGCAGACGCGGGTGCAGAGCGCCGAGCACCCCCAGGCGCGCCATCTCACCCAAAGCGTCGAGCGGCTCCGGTTCGGCGAGCGCAAGTCGCAGCTCAGCTCCGATCCGCGCCCCCGAGACGGTCGAGAGCGCGCCCCCCGCCAGCGCCCGAGCGGCCAGCTCGGCGGTGTGCTCCTCCAGCTCGAAGCCGAGCCTCGCCGCGTAGCGGGCGATGCGCAAGAGGCGCGTCGGATCGTCGAGGAAGCTCCGATCGTGCAACACCCGCAGGCGTCTGGCGGCAAGATCGCCCAGCGCATCCCGCGCCGCCCTCAGCTCACCGGGACGCTCGCCGTCGAGGGCGACCGCGATCGCGTTCACGGTGAAGTCGCGCCTGCGCAGGTCCTGCTCGGGCGTGCCTGGCCTGACGTCGGGCAGCGCGCCCGGTTGCGCGTAGCTCTCGGCACGGCGCTCGGCAATGTCGACCTCCCCATCCTGCCAAGCAACGAGCGCCGTTCTGAAGCGGTCGTGATATGTCAGCTCGTGGCGTTCGCCGGGACTCTCTCCCGCCAGCGTGCCGAGCCTCCGAGCAAGCGCGGCGGCAAATTCGCGCGCGCCGCCGGCCACCACCACGTCCAGCTCCCGCGGCGGCCTGTCCAGGAGGATGTCCCTCACCGCGCCGCCCACCAGCTCGACGCCGCCGCCGTGCTCGCGGGCGACGGCAAGCAGCTCCTGTCCGCCGGGCAGCTCGCGAAGGCGCTCGAGCACCAGCTGTCCATGGGTCGTCGTCTCGTCCGCCGCCATTGAGCCTGCCCACTCGCTCTCAGCCGACGCGAACCGGAATGCCCGCCGCGGCCAGGTGGGCCTTGGCCTGCGCGATCGTGTGTCGCTTGTAGTGGAAGATCGAAGCACACAACACCGCGTCTGCCCCCGCTTGCAGCGCTTCGGCGAGGTGCTCCAGCTCGCCCGCCCCGCCGGAGGCGATTACGGGCACGTCCACAGCCGCGCTCACGGCGGCGGTGAGCGGCAGGTCGTAGCCCTCGCTCGTGCCGTCGCGGTCCATGCTCGTGAGCAGGATCTCCCCCGCCCCCCTGCGCGCGCCCTCGCGCGCCCAGTCGACCGCGTCACGGCCGGTGGGGGTGCGCCCGCCGGCGACGTACGCCTCCCAGCGGCCCTCGACTCTCGGTGGGGGCTCGCCGTCACCCTCCTGAACCGCAGATCCCGTGGGCCCCGGTGCTTGTGCGGCGGCGTTCCCGTTCTCGGCCGGGACGGCCTTCGCGTCGATCGCGAGCACCACGCACTGCGCCCCGAAGACGGCGGCCAGCTCGTCGAGGAGCTCGGGGCGCGCGAGCGCGGCGGAGTTCACCGACACCTTGTCGGCGCCCGCGTCGAGCACCGCCTGGGCGTCCGCCACCGAGCGGATGCCACCGCCGATGGTGAACGGCACGAACACGTCGTCGGCGGTGTCGCGCGCGAGCTTGACGATCGTGTCGCGGCGCTCGTGGGTGGCGGTTATGTCGAGGAACACCAGCTCGTCGGCGCCCTCGCGGTCGTAGTGGGCGGCAAGCTCCACGGGGTCGCCCGCGTCGCGGATGTCGAGGAATTCGACGCCCTTGACCACGCGACCGGCGTCGACGTCCAGGCATGGGATGACGCGCTTGTAGTGCACGCGCTCAACCGTAGCGAGCGTCGAGCACGGCGTGGGCCTGCGCGACGGTGAAGCGACCCTCGTACAGCGCCTTGCCCACGATCACGCCCTCGAGGCTCGCCGCTCGCAGGCCCGCGAGGCCTTCGAGATCGGTCAGCGCGCCGATGCCGCCCGAGTAGATGAAGCTCCCTCGCACGGCTTCCGCGATACGGCCCACTTCGTCGAGGTCGGGGCCGCCGAGCATGCCGTCGCGGTCGACGTTCGTGTACACCAGCTCGCTCGCGCCCTGCTCCCACAGCCTCGCCACCACAGCCTCGGCGGTGAGGTCGATCGTCTGCGTCCACCCGGCCGTGGCGAGCTTTCCGCCGCGCACGTCCACCGACACGAGCACCTTTCCCGGCCAGCGCTCCAGGGCGTCGTGAAGGAAGTCGGGATCGGCGAACGCCGCCGTGCCGAGTATCACGCGCTGCGCGCCGGCGTCGAACGCGTCTGAGATCGCCTGCGGCGAGCGCAACCCGCCGCCGAACTGCACGGGCACGCCGAGCTCGCCCGCGATGCGCCGCAGATGGTGGAGGTTGGCGGGCGCGCCCTCCTTCGCCCCGTCGAGGTCCACCACGTGCAGGTATCGCGCCCCGGTGTCCACCCAGCCGGCGGCGGCCGACTGCGGGTCCTCGTCATAGACCTTCTTCGCGTCGAAGTCCCCCTTCACCAAGCGCACGGCCTTGCCGCCGAGAATGTCGATCGCCGGGTAGAGCTTCACGAGCACAGGGCCTGCCGGCGCGTCACGCGCCCACCGGCACGCGGGCGCAGATGCGGCCGAAGTTCGCGAGCAGGCGCAGGCCGGCCGCCGAGGACTTCTCGGGGTGGAACTGCGCGCCGTAGAAGCTGCCGTGACCCACGACGCTGGCGAACGGCTCACCGTACACCGCCGTGCCGAGCACGTCCTCGTCGTTGGCAGCGACGGGGGCGAAGGAGTGCACGTGGTAGAAGGCGCAGCGGCTGGGCAGCCCCTCCAGCAGCGGCGAACCTGCCCGCAGAGCGACCTCGTTCCAGCCGATGTGCGGGAGCTTCAGGTCGCCGTGTCGGAGCTCGCGCACCTCCCCCGCGACGATGCCGAGGCCCTCGGCGCCTCCCTGCTCGGTGGAGCGCTCGAACGCGAGCTGCATCCCGAGGCAGATGCCGAGCACCGGCGTGCCCTGCGCGACCCGCTCGCGCAGCAGCTCGTCGAGGCCGAGCTCGCGCAGGTTGGCCATCCCGCGTGGGAACGCCCCCACGCCCGGCACCACGAGGCCCGCGACGGCGCGCAGCCGCTCGTGGTCGCTGCTCACCACCACGCTCGCCCCGATGTGCTCGAGCGCCTTCTCCACCGAGCGGCGGTTGCCCATGCCGTAGTCCACCACCGCGAGCTCCACGGGCTCGTCCCCCTCGCGGGGACAGGCGAGCAGCCTGCCGGCGTTCATCTGGGTATCGGGAGCGGTCATGGCGATACCGTCAGCGTAGCTTCGCGACCACCGCACCGTACGCGCCGGCAGTCGCGTGACTCACGCCGTGAGCGTTCCCTTCGTGCTCGGCACGCCGCTCTCGGTCGGGTCGAGCGCCACCGCCTGGCGCAGCGCGCGCGCAAACGCCTTGAACGCCGCCTCGATCATGTGGTGGGCGTTCGTGCCCGCCTGCACCTCCAGGTGCAATGTGAGCTTCGCCGCGTTCGCCACCGCCCTGAAGAACTCCTCCGCCAGCTCGTGGTCGAACCCGCCGGTAGCGCCCGCGGGCAGATCGGCGTCGAACACCGTATAGGGGCGCCCCGAGATGTCGATCGTGCAGCTCGCCCTCGCCTCGTCCATGGGCACAACCATGAATCCATACCTGTAGATGCCCCGCCGGTCCCCGAGCGCGCGGTCGAGCGCCTGGCCGAGCACGATCGCCGTGTCCTCGGCGGTGTGGTGGGCGCCCGTCTGGAGGTCCCCCGTCACGCGCACGTCGAGGTCGATCCGCCCGTGGCGCGCCAGCAGGTCGAGCATGTGGTCGAGAAAGCCGACGCCGGTGCTGCGTATGCCCGCGCCGCTGCCGTCCAGCGTCAGCGAGAGGTTGACGTCGGTCTCCGCGGTCTTGCGCTCGATCGTGGCCGTTCTGCTCATTGGGCGGGATTCTCCCCCATGCGAGCCTCCATTGATATCGCGTGCAGCGGAAATCCCTCCGCGCGCGCCACGGGAGCGCCCGCCTGGGCCAGCTTGACGGCGGCCTGCGCTCCGATCTCCACGACCGACATGCGCCTGCGGAAGTGGCGCGGGGAGAGCGTAGAAGCGAAGCGCGCGGCTCCACCGGTGGGGAGCACGTGGTTGGAGCCCGCCGTGTAGTCCCCGAAAGCGGTCGCCCCGCCCGCCCCCAGCAGCAGGCAGCCGGCGGTCCTCACCCTGCCGCTGAGCGCCTCCTCGGCCGCGCCCACGAGCTGCAGGTGCTCGGGCGCGAACGCGTTGGCGAACTCGATCGCGGCCCGCGGGCTCGCCGTCTCCACCAGCACGCACGCATCCGGTTCCAGCTCCGGCCAGCGCGCCGCCTCGCGCTCGATCTCGCCCGCGAGCGTGTCGAGCGCCTCGCGCGAGCTCGACACGCCGGCCACGAGGCTGCCCACGCCGTGCTCGGCCTGGGCGAGCAGGTCGAGCGCCACCAGACGCACGTCGGCGTCGTCGCCGAACACCACCATCAGGTCACTCGGGCCGGCGAACCCCTCGATCCCCACCACGTGCGAGAGCCGCCGCTTGGCTTCCTGCACGTAAAGGTTTCCCGGCCCCACCACCACGTCCACGCGCTCCACCGACTCGGTCCCGAACGCGAGCGCCGCGATCGCCTGCGCGCCGCCCATCCGGTACACGCGCTCCACCCCGCACAGCCTGCACGCCGCCAGGATCGCCTGGTGGGCCTGGCCGTCGGGTCCCGGCGGCGTGCACACCGCCACGTCCACCACTCCGGCGGCGCGGGCGGTCACAACCCCCATCACCACCGTGCTCGGGTAAGCCGCCCGCCCGCCGGGCGCATAGATCGCGGCCGCCCCCACCGGCATCTCGCGCAGCGTCACGGTGTGTCCCTGGGGCAGCTCCACCTCGACCTGCTCGGGCCCGATCGACGCGTCCGCCACCCGCGCGACGTTCGCGATCGCCACCTGCAGACCCGCCACGATGTCGAGCGGCATCCGCTCGAGCGCCTCGTCGAGCTCGCGCGCCCCCACGCACAGCTCGCGCGGCTCCCCTCCGTCGGTGTCGAACCGCCGTGTGTACTCCCTCACCGCCTCGTCGCCCTCGGCGCGCACGTGCGCCACGATCCTCGCCACCGTCTCTTCGATCTCTTCGCCCCCGTCACCTGTCAGCCGGCGCAGCCGGGCGGCGGCGGCGGCGGCCGGCGTGCCCTGCCGCTCGACGTCGGTCAGCGTGAGCCGCTCAACGAGCACGAGCACGCTCCCACGCGCGCGTGCGGGGCTCCACCTTTGCCGGGTCAGCCCCCACGCAAGCGCTCCAGCAGCCCGTCGATCGCCTTTGCGCGCAGCTTGTGCGCCACGGGGTTGGCGATCAGGCGGGCGGTGCACTCCACGATCTCCTCGCGCACGATCAGGTCGTGTTCGCGCAGCGTCGTGCCCGTCGCGGTGAGGTCCACGATCGCCTCCACCATGCCGGTGAGGGGCGCGAGCTCCACGGAGCCCTTCACCTCCACGATCTCCGCCTGCCTGCCCGTCTCCTCGAGGTGGCGCGCCGCGATGCGCGGGTACTTCGTCGCCACGCGCATCACGCCCAGTCGCCTGAGCGCCTCCGCCGCCGGATCGGGGCCCGCCTTGCTTGCGAGCACCATCATGCAGCGCCCATATCGCAGGTCGAGCAGCTCATACACCCCGCGCCCCGCCTCGCCGGCGCCGTTCGCGGCCTGCTCGAGCAGCACGTCCTTGCCGGTGATCCCGATGTCCGCCGCGCCCGACTCCACGTAGGTGGGAACGTCGGAGGGACGCATCGTGATCACGCCGATGTCCTCGAACAGGAGCTTGCGCTCGTTGGAGCGCAGCTCCGCCGTGTCGATGCCGAGACCGCTCAGCAGCTCCACCGTGTCGTTGAACAGCGCCCCGCGCGGCACCGCGATCGTGAGCCCGTTGGCGGCGCTCGTCACAGCAGAGCCCCCTTTCCGCGCTCCTCGCCCATCAGCGCGATGTGCAGACGATCGACGCCCAGCGCGAACCCGACCGCGGGCAGCGAACGCCCGAAGCGCCCGAGCAGCTCGTCATAGCGTCCGCCGCCGCCTATCGGAGCGCCGAGCGCGGGGTCGTACACCTCGAACACCGCGCCCGTGTAGTAGCCGATGCTCCTGACGAGCCCGAGGTCGAAGATCACCCGCTCGGCCACGTTCGCGTCGAGCAGCTCATACACCTGGCGCATGTTCGCCGCCGCATCCGCCACCACGCCCCTCGACGCCGCCAAAACCTCCGGCCCGCCACGACGCTGCGGCACGTCCAGCAGCAGGTCCCGGCTCTCCGCGGCCAGCTCGAGTGCGGCGAGCTCCTGCTCGAGTCCCACGAAGTCCCTGCTCGCGAGCGCCGCCAGCAGACGCGGCCGCGCCTGCTCGGGCACGCCGAGACCCTTCATCAGCGAGGGAAACAGCGAGGCGTCGCCGAGGCCGATCCTGTAGCCCTCGAGGCCCACCGCGTCGAGCGCCGCGCACAGCACCGTCAGAGCCTCGGCGGTGCCCTGCGGGGCGGGCGCACCGATCAGCTCGATCCCGGCCTGCAGCAGCTCGCGCGGCTGCCCTCGCTGCGGGCGCACGCCGCGATAGCAGTGAGCCAGGTAGCAGAAGCGCAGGGGCGGCTCCACGGTGGGGTAGCGGGTGGCCACGACGCGCGCGATCGGCACCGTCATGTCGGAGCGCAGCACGAGCGCCCCCCCCGACTCGTCGAACACGCGGTAGGCAGGCTGCGCCTCGGCCATGTCCGCGCGTGCCAGCACCGACTCGTACTCGAGCGCGGGCGTATACACCTCGCCGTAGCCGTGGCGCTCGAAAACGCCGCGCAACGCGTCGGTGATCGCGCGCACCTCACGGGTCTCGTCTGGGAGCACGTCGCGCGTGCCGCTGGGGATCGGGTGGATCATCGGTTGGCCGTTCGACGGGTCATTGCTGTTGCCATTCAATCGGACTGCGCCGCGTTGGTGCGCCGCGGAGTGGTGAACATCGTCGAAACGACATACCAGGCGTGCGCGTTGCGGGGGGCGAACGTCCTCACAAACGGGGGGCCCGTGCGCGCGTGCGCGTGCGCGTTGCGGGGGGCGAACGTCCTCACCAACGGGGGGCCCGTGCGCGCGTGCGCGTGCGCGTGCACGCGCGAGGACCCCAAAAAACAAAGGTGCGCCTATACGTGTGCCGGCTCCGTCGCCACCCGCTCGATGCGCGCGCCCAGCTCGCGCAGGCGCTCGTCGATGCGCTCGTACCCGCGGTCGATCTGGCGGATGTTGCCGATCTCGCTGCGACCCTCCGCGCAGAGGGCGGCGAGCAGCATCGCCATGCCGGCGCGGATGTCGGGCGACTCGACACGCTCGCCGCGCAGCCGGCGCGGACCGGTGACGATCGCGCGGTGCGGGTCGCACATCACGATGTCGGCCCCCATCAGGATCAGCTTGTCGGTGAAGATCAAGCGGTTCTCGAACATCCACTCGTGAATGAGGATCGAGCCCTCGGCCTGGGTCGCCATGGCAAGGACGATCGAGGTGAGGTCGGCGGGGAACGCCGGCCAGGGACCGTCCTGGATCTTTCCCTTGTAGTCGCCCACGTCGGACTGCACCACGAGCTTCTGGCCCCCTGGGACGAGCACATCGTGGCCGTCCAACTCGGAGCGCAGGCCGAGACGTTCGAACACGAGCCTGATCATGCGCAGGTCGCCGGGCACGGTGTCCTTGATGCGCAGCTCCCCGCGCGTGACCCCCGCGAGCGCCATGAAGCTGCCGATCTCGATGTGGTCGGGCGCGACGTGGTGCTCGCAGCCATGCAGCCGCTCGGCTCCGTTGACCGTGAGCAGGTTCGAGCCGATGCCCTGGATGTCGGCGCCCATCTTGACGAGCATGCGCGCGAGGTCCTGAACGTGTGGCTCGCACGCGGCGTTGCCGATCACCGTCGTGCCCGGCGTGAGCGAAGCGGCCATCAGCGCGTTCTCGGTGGCCATTACCGAGGGCTCGTCCATGAACACGTCCGTGGGGCGCAGTCCCTTGGGGGCGCTCAACACGATCTCACGATCGCACTCCGTGGTGGCGCCCATCGCCCGAAACGCGTCCAGGTGCGGGTCCAGACGACGACGTCCGATCACATCCCCGCCGGGGGGCGGCATGACGGCGCGGTGGAAGCGCGCGAGCAGCGGGCCGGCAAGCAGGAACGACGCGCGGATCTGCTCGGCGAGCTCGGGGTCGATGTCGACATGGTGCACGTGCGCGGAGCACAGCACGAGCTCGTTCGGAGCACGCCATTGCGCGGACACGCCCAGGGCTTGCAGGATCGCGAGCATCGCATCGACGTCGCGGATGCGCGGAACGTTGCGCACGACGATCTCCTCCTCGGTGAGGAGGCACGAGGCGAGGATGGGCAGGGCGCCGTTCTTGTTCCCGGCCGGAACCATCGTGCCGGAGAGCGGCGCGCCGCCTTCGATTACGAACTTCTCCATGGGCTGGATGCGCCTGCGAGAAGCCCACGTGGGCTCCTGGATCGGACGCCTGGCAAGCGTAACAGCCATCTCACAGAACAAGTTCGAGCGGGGTGCCAAAGACCCTGCCGGCAGCCGCATCACCCGCTCGCACGTGCCGGCGTGAACCGTCGCCTGCAACTCTCATTGCAGCCCCATTCGCCGACGATCTCCCACCATCAAGCCGAATCGCAGCCCCTCTCGCGCACACGTGGGCGGTACGTACACACGTTCGTGCGGGTTCCGTCCGAAGCTCGACCTAATATACGAACACATGTTCTCCCCCATCCACACACCGCCGTTCGCGCGGCGCCTTCTCGGCACGCTGCATTTGATCCGCTCGTTCCTGTTGCTCGAGGACCACCACGACATCGACTGGGAGGTCGACCACGACGAGTCCACCGAGTCCACCGAGTCCACCGAGTCCACCGAGTGCGGTTCGCGCCGATCCGGTGTGGGCGGGTCGCGCTTGTCCGACCTGGGAGGGTCGAACGGGGGCGATCATCCGCACCGGGTGGCTTTGCGGAGCCGGTTGGATGTGCGGCGTCCCGGGGTCCCGGCGCCGCGCGAGCAGGTGTGTCTGTGTCCCGTACGGCCGCGAGCCGCCCGTGGGACGGCTCGCGTGCGCTAAAAAAACCGGCGGCGTCCTACTCTCCCAGGCCCTTGCGAGCCAAGTACCATCGGCGCTGAGGGGCTTAACTTCTCTGTTCGGAATGGGAAGAGGTGTTTCCCCCTCGCCAAAGCCACCGGAAAAGGTCGAGAGACCACGCTTCTCGGGGTCCTTCAAAACTGCACAGCGCCACAGCGGGTACCACTCCACAGCGCAGACGCGAACGTCCGCTCTGTGGGATCAAAAAATCCGTCAAGCCCTCGAGCCATTAGTACCGGTCTCCTTCAGACGTTGCCGTCCTTCCAGATCCGGCCTATCAACCTGGTGGTCTACCAGGGCTCTTACTCCCTCTAGGGGATGGGAGAACTCATCTTGAGGCCGGCTTCCCGCTTAGATGCTTTCAGCGGTTATCCGATCCACACGTAGCTAGCCTGCTATGCCCTTGGCAGGACAACAGATACACCAGAGGTGCGTTCATCCCGGTCCTCTCGTACTAGGGACAAATCCTCTCAATTCTCCAACGCCCACGGCAGATAGGGACCGACAGTTTTGTTACTCCCACGCAAACCTCACGTGAGGGCCAGGACATTTCTGCCTGACTCTGCATGTCGCCATGCAGCTCGGACTATATCTTCACGAAGGCATCACTCCTCGTGTTCGGCATATAGTCTCTGAGGATTCTGGTTGGCCATCCTTGATGAGCTCTGCCCATCGTACACTCCGGAATCGCCCGCCTCCGTTCATCGAAAGCGCGACATCCAGAAGCCTGACAAACCCGTCAGGCGTGCGATGTTGACCGAGAGCCATCGATCTCACGATCGCCGCGAACTTCTCAAAGTCCTCATGCTTCGAGGACAAGAGGGGCGACCGCTCGAAGAAAGGAATTACGTGCTCCAGTAGGTCACGTCGCCGTCTGACAACATAAACCAAAGCACGATCCTTTCTTCCGTTGGACTTGATGTAGCCGCTGCCATCGAACCGATCGCGTATCAACCAAAGCACCTGAGCCCTGTCACCGTTCTGGCTGACATGGAACTCTGGAACCAGCTGATACCCGCTACGACTCGATGGGTTGCGATTGACGGCGACCGCAAAGCAGCCCTCGCCATCTACATAGCCCGAGATGTAGCCATCCAGCCTTTCCTGCTGATTGTCCGCACCCGACACATTTTCACTGTAACACCCGATCCGGACGGAATCGGACGCACGAGTAGTGCGGGATACTCGGAGTTTCCAGCATATAGCCGAATTTATAGACAGCAACGGAATTTACTGTCTCACGACGTTCTGAACCCAGCTCGCGTACCGCTTTAATGGGCGAACAGCCCAACCCTTGGGAGCGACTTCACCCCCAGGATGCGACGAGCCGACATCGAGGTGCCAAACCGGGCCGTCGATGTGGACTCTTGGGCCCGATAAGCCTGTTATCCCCGGAGTACCTTTTATCCGTTGAGCGACGGCACTTCCACTTGCTACCGCCGGATCACTAAGACCTACTTTCGTACCTGCTCGACCTGTCGGTCTCGCAGTCAAGCTCCCTTGCTACCTTTGCGCTCTACGCACGATTTCCGACCGTGCTGAGGGAACCTTTGCGCGCCTCCGTTACATTTTGGGAGGCGACCGCCCCAGTCAAACTACCCGCCTGGAACTGTCCAGCGCCCGGATTCACGGAACGCTGTTAGAAACCCAATACACCAAGGGTGGTATCTCAAGGTTAGCTCCACGCCAGCCGCAGCCGGCGCTTCAAAGCCTCCCACCTATCCTGAGCGAAATGCATCGAATTCCAATACCAGGTTGTAGTAAAGGTTCACGGGGTCTTTCCGTCTAGCCGCGGGTACTCGGCATCTTCACCGAGACTGCAATTTCACCGAGCCCATCGTTGAGACAGCGCTGAAGTCGTTACGCCATTCGTGCAGGTCGGAACTTCACGTGATCTCTCGTTATCCGAGAGCGCAGACTATCCCTTCACCTCATCCAGCACCCTTAGACACTCTCACTGCGATAAGCCGCCTTGTCGCGATCTATCGTGCACCAGCGAGTACTGACTGTCATAGGCGCCAAAACTACGATGAGGGCCGGCGTATTGCGCGTCACATAGATTTCCGGACTCTCCGGAGCGTGACACGCCTCTCCTTTCGGATCAGTCGTTAGGGGGTCACTAGGACTTCCCTCGGGATTGCCCTCTGCCAAGCCTCGACAGGAGGGTTTCCCCGATATGAGCCGGATCTCGGTCGCCTCTCACGAGGCGACGGGGCAAGTTGGTACTTACCCGACAAGGAATTTCGCTCTAGCTGTTACTAACCAGGCTTCCTAAAGCACGACCTGGTTTAAACTGGCCACAAGTGACCAGCGGGTCGATCATTTCTGTCGACCTCTTCATGTCGCCATGAAGTACGGACTGTATCTTCACCTCACTGCGAGGCGGTTGGCGTACAGTCTCTGAGGATACTCAGAAAGGACGAGGGCTTACGCCGATTCATGCCCTCTACCAGCTTCGCAATCTCCGCGATGCCAGCGAGCTCCAAATGACGTTTGCATTCCATCAACTCAAGAACCCGAACAAAGTGTTCGAAGTCTCGAGCCTTTGAAGTACGCAGCGGAACTTTCTGTACAAACGGCACGACTCTCTCAGCGAGATCGTCGCGACGTCGCACACACCACCGATACACGTCCTCACGATGATTATCGTGCCGAGTGTTTCGGTAAATAGCTCCACAACCAAAGAACTCTTCTAGGGTTTCGAGAGCACCGAGACTGCGTGCTCCCTGAGTCACGACGAACTCTGGCCTAACTTGCCAGCCGAGGCGCGTAGCAGAACACCGATTGATGTTCACGCAGAAGCAGCCCTCTCCGTCGACGAAACCAGAAACCCAACCTTCTAGCCTGAGTCTTTCCTGCTGATTGTCCGCACCCGACACATTGTCACGATACCGCCGGCTTCGGACGGAATTCGTAGTGCGGGATACTCGGATGTTCCAGCATATGGCCAACTGCACCTGACACCTCACGGTGTCAGGGGGCAACGTAAGTCACCTTAGGACCGTTATAGTTACGGCCGCCGTTTACCGGGGCTTAGCTTCGCTGCTTCGGGTCAAGCCCTAACAACTCCACGTAACCTTCCGGCACCGGGCAGGCGTCAGCCCCTATACGTCGTCTTACGACTTAGCAGAGACCTGTGTTTTTGGTAAACAGTCGCTTCAGCCAATTCACTGCGGCCCCCTCGGGCTCCGCTCGCGAAGAGCCTCACCCTACTGGGGCGCCCCTTATCCCGAAGTTACGGGGCAATTTTGCCGAGTTCCTTAACGATGGTTATCTCGATCACCTTAGTATTCTCTACTTGCCCACCTGTGTCGGTTTTGGTACGGGCACGCGCTTCCTCCCTAGAGGCTTTTCTCGGAGGTATGGCGTTGGGGACTCGCCGGCTTAGTGCCAGCTGGCATCGCACCTCAGGTTATGCGGCCCCGCATTTAACATGGGCCACCCCTACATGCTTACCCCAGGACAACCATCGCCTGGGTTCCCTTAGCCTTCCTCGTCCCCCCATCGGTCAAACGGAAGCGACGTGGTACAGGAATATCAACCTGTTGGCCATCGACTACGCCTTTCGGCCTCGCCTTAGGTCCCGACTAACCCTGAGCAGACGAACTTTACTCAGGAATCCTTGGGCAATCGGTGGAGGGGATTCTCACCCCTCTTTCGTTACTTATGCCGGCATTCTCACTTCCCATGCCTCCACGGCTGGCTTACGCCGCCGCTTTGCCGGCATGGGAACGCTCTCCTACCGCGTGATCGGCCCGAAAGCCTCACACACCCGCAGCTTCGGTGACTAGCTTGAGCCCCGTTACATTGTCCGCGCTCGAACACTTGACCAGTGAGCTGTTACGCACTCTTTCAAGGATGGCTGCCTCTAAGCCAACCTCCTGGTTGTCTATGCACTCGAACATCGTTTCCCACTTAGCTAGTACTTAGGGACCTTAGCTGGCGGTCTGGGCTGTTTCCCTTTCGACGCTGAAGTTTATCCCCCAGCAACTGACTCCCGGAGTAGACGTGATGGTCTTCGGAGTTTGCCTGAAATCGGTAACCTGGTAGGGCCCCTTATCCAAACAGTGCTCTACGGCCACCACGTAATTTATCCGAGGCTATACCTAAATATATTTCGGAGAGAACCAGATATCACTGAGCTTGATTAGCCTTTCACTCCGACCCACAGGTCATCCGCCCAGTTTTCAACCTAGGTCGGTTCGGCCCTCCACGAGGTCTTACCCCCGCTTCAGCCTGCCCATGGGTAGCTCGCTCAGTTTCGGGTATACCGCCTACGACTATGTCGCCCTGTTAGGACTCGCTTTCGCTACGGCTCCGCTCATCGCTTAACCTTGCCGCAGACGAGTAACTCGCCGGCTCGTTATGCAAAAAGCACGCGGTCACGGCACGAGGCCGCTCCCACCGCTTGTAGGCGCGCGGTTTCAGGTACTATTTCACTCCCCTTCCGGGGTACTTTTCACCTTTCCCTCACGGTACTAGTCCGCTATCGGTCACCAAGGAGTACTTAGCCTTGGAGGGTGGTCCCCCCAGGTTCAGTCCGCGTTTCACGGGCGCGGACTTACTCAGGAACGTCTGACGGAAGATCATGCAGTTTCGTCTACGGGACGATTGCCCTCTATGGTGCGCGGTTCCACGCGCTTCGACTACCACATGACTTTGTAACTTCCGCCGAGCCGGACACGGCCCGGAACAAACGCCCTACAACCCCCAACAGACAACGCGTGTCCGCTTAAATCTGCCGGGTTTGGGCTGATCCCCTTTCGCTCGCCACTACTCAGGGAGTCTCTTTTGATTTTCTTTCCTCGGGGTACTGAGATGTTTCACTTCCCCCGCTTGTCTTCGCCCGGTCTATGTGTTCAACCGGGGATAACGCCGCATTACCAGCGCTGGGTTTCCCCATTCGGGAATCCACGGGTCATAGGCCATTCAGCGCCTAACCGTGGCTTATCGCAGCCGTTCACGCCCTTCATCGACTCTTGGTGCCAAGGCATCCACCATGCGCCCTTACTATCTTGACGGTGATCTGACCGGTCTAGACGCCGCCGCCAACCGCGCTCCTTGCGGAACCCAGATACAGCGACGACGGGCATGACCGGTCCGGTGATACCCGTTATTCGACCGCCCGCTTATCGAAGGGCGGTCGATGTGGCTTCTGTGCAGTTTTCAAGGACCGTCGAGAGGCGTATACGCCGGCCGGCTCTGGGTTCGTGCGGGCGCGCTCTTTGCGCGTCTGCCCCACCACCGACGGACGCCGGTCTCTCAAAACTCAACAGCATGCTGGCATCGTTGCGGACTCGCCTCGCTCGGTCTCCAAGTAGTCAGGAATCCTTGCGCTATGGGCCCATCCAGCCAGGTTCGGTCGACATGCTAGGCCCGAACGTACAGTCACCCCCAGGATCTCACGGCTCTCAAGGAGCCACGGACCTGACGGCCGTTGCGCTCGGGGCACCATTGGTGCTCCCTAGAAAGGAGGTGATCCAGCCGCAGCTTCCGCTACGGCTACCTTGTTACGACTTCACCCCAGTCACGAGCCCCACCTTCGACGGCTTCCTCCCTTGCGGGTTAGACCACCGGCTTCGGGTGTTGCTCACTCCCGTGGTGTGACGGGCGGTGTGTACAAGGCCCGGGAACGTATTCACCGCGGCAATGCTGATCCGCGATTACTAGCAACTCCGCCTTCATGCAGGCGAGTTTCAGCCTGCAATCCGAACCGAGACGCGCTTTAAGGGATTCGCTCCACCTCGCGGTATCGCAGCCCTCTGTACGCGCCAATGTAGCACGTGTGTAGCCCTGGACATAAGGGGCATGATGACTTGACGTCATCCCCACCTTCCTCCGGTTTGTCACCGGCAGTCTCGCATGAGTCCCCAACTGAATGCTGGCAACATGCGACGGGGGTTGCGCTCGTTGCGGGACTTAACCCAACATCTCACGACACGAGCTGACGACAGCCATGCACCACCTGTGAAAGTGCCCCGAAGGGAAGCCATGTTTCCATGGCGGTCACTCACATGTCAAGCCCAGGTAAGGTTCTTCGCGTCGCGTCGAATTAAACCACATGCTCCGCTGCTTGTGCGGGCCCCCGTCAATTCCTTTGAGTTTTAGCCTTGCGGCCGTACTCCCCAGGCGGGCAACTTAATGCGTTAGCTTCGACACGGGGGGAGTCGACACCCCCCACATCTAGTTGCCATCGTTTACAGCGTGGACTACCAGGGTATCTAATCCTGTTTGCTCCCCACGCTTTCGCGTCTCAGCGTCAGTCACGTCCCAGCGAGCTGCCTTCGCCATTGGTGTTCCTCCTGATATCTGCGCATTTCACCGCTACACCAGGAATTCCACTCGCCCCTTCCGGACTCTAGCCCGACAGTATCCACCGGCATTCCAGGGTTGAGCCCTGGACTTTCACAGCGGACTTGTCGGGCCGCCTACACGCTCTTTACGCCCAATAATTCCGGACAACGCTTGCACCCTACGTATTACCGCGGCTGCTGGCACGTAGTTAGCCGGTGCTTCTTGTGAAGGTACCGTCACCCCGCGCGGCTATTAACCGACGAGGCTTCGTCCCAACTGAAAGGGGTTTACAACCCGAAAGCCGTCTTCCCCCACGCGGCGTTGCTGCGTCACGCTTTCGCGCATTGCGCAAGATTCCCCACTGCTGCCTCCCGTAGGAGTCTGGGCCGTGTCTCAGTCCCAGTGTGGCTGATCGTCCTCTCAGACCAGCTACCCATCGCAGCCTTGGTGAGCCGTTACCTCACCAACAAGCTAATGGGCCGCGGGCCCATCTCGATGCGGAGGCCGAAGCTTCCTTTCCCCTTACGGGCACATCCGGTATTAGCCCGAGTTTCCTCGGGTTGTCCCGGTCATCGAGGCAGGTAACCCACGTGTTACTCACCCGTTCGCGGCTCTGCCCCAGGGCAAGCCCTGGTTCGTCGCTCCACTTGCATGTGTTAAGCACGCCGCCAGCGTTCGTCCTGAGCCAGGATCAAACTCTCCGTGAAGAACTTCACGAAAAGCTGTCATGGGTGGTAGGGACCCATACACCGTGGTCCCCTCCATGACGGGGTACTTCTCTACTTGACTCTTTGCCGTCACCCGAGCGATGCCTGAACACCGGCAAGCCGATGTGTCAGACGACGTTGATCAGAGATCAGCGCCGCCCGGTGACGGGTCGAACCTGGACGCACACCACGATCGATTCTCGATCGAAGGTGCGCATGCTGTTGAGTTTTCAAAGACCGTCGTAGCCTCTTCGAGAGGACTTCTCGTGAGAGGAGACCGTTCAGCCCGACGCCCAGGGGCGCCCGCGGGCCAACCGTACAGTATAGCGCTCCACTCCGCACCGTGATGGGAACATAACCCACCGTCTCGATTCGCAGAGCCGAGCTGCTGTGCGCCGCACTATAGGGCATCCCGCGGACGCGCGTCTTCAGATCGCCCGCAGCCTGCGGAAGCGGCGCTTGCCCACGCGCAGCACCGCGCCGTCGAGGCGCTCGGGGGCCAGGTCGTGCTCGCCGGCCGCGAGCGGCCGCTCGTCGAGCGACACCCCGCCCTGGTCGATCAGGCGGCGCGCCTCCGAGCGCGACATCCCGAACGCATCCGCCATCAGCGCGGGCACGTGCACCACCCCGTCGTGAGCCCCGAACAGGAGCTCGTCGATCTGCTCGGGCGTCCCGCGCTGTACGAACACGCGGTCGAACTCGCGCTCGGCCTGGAGCGCCGCCTCAGGCGAGTGCAGCCACGCCACGATCTCGCGCGCGAGCGCACGCTTGGCCTCCCGCGGCGCCTCCTCGCCGTCGAGCTCCCTGCCGAGCAGCAGCCTGTAGTACTCCCCCATCGCCTCGTCGGGGATGCTCATCGTCTTGCCGTACATCTCCCCCGGCTCGTCGGTGACGCCGATCTGGTTGCCCAGCGACTTGGACATCTTCTGCCGGCCGTCGGTGCCCACCAAGATCGGCATCGTGAGGATCGCCTGCTCGGGCTGCCCGTAGGCGCGTTGCACGTCGCGCCCCATCAGCAGGTTGAACTTCTGGTCGGTCCCCCCCAGCTCCACGTCCGCCCTCACCGCCACCGAGTCGTACGCCTGCAGCAGCGGATACATCAGCTCGAGCATCGAAATCGGCTCCGAGGCGCCCCAGCGCCGGGCGAAGTCGTCGCGCTCCAAGAGCTGCGCCACCGTCGTGGTGCGCACGAGCGCGAGCAGCTCCGCCATCGGCATGTCCAACCACTCGCCGTTGCGCCGCACCGCCAATCGCTCGGGGCCGGCGTCGAGCATCTTCAGCGCCTGCTCCTGGAACGTCGCGGCGTTCGCCTCGATGTCCGCCTCGCTCAGCATCGGGCGCAGCGTGGAGCGCCCGGAGGGGTCGCCCACGCGCGCGGTGTAGTCGCCGACGATCAGCACCACCAGATGACCGGCGTCCTGGAACTCGCGCAGCTTGCGCAGCACCACCGCATGGCCGAGGTGGATGTCGGGCGCCGTCGGGTCGATCCCGAGCTTCACGCGCAGCGGGCGACCTCGTGCGGCGGCGCTCGCGAGCTTCTCCGCAAGAGCCCCCGACGGCAGGCTGTCGACGGCGTTCGCGCTCAACCGCGCCGCCGTGTCAAAGGCATTCGGCATGAAACCCAATGCTAGACTCTCACCTCCCGGTGGAGCTAGCCGCATCGCCTGCCCGCGGCCGGCCGCGTCTGAAGAGGCTTCGTTTCCTGCTCATCCTCTTCGCCGTCCTGCTGCTCGGCCTCATCTCATTCGTGTTCGGCATGTTCATGGCCGTCACATCCACGCTGCCCTCGCTCGACAACCGTGCCGAGTTCGACAACGCGCGCAACTCGGTCCTGCTCGACGACCAGGGCCGCCAGCTCGGCGTGCTGAGCCGCCAGAACCAGATCCTGCTCACCCCCAGCCAGATACCGCCGGTCGTCAAGGAGGCGGTGATCGCGATCGAGGACAAGCGCTTCCAGAGCAACCCGGGCATCGACATCCGTGGAATCGCGCGCGCGTTCTTCCAGGACATCCTCCACAAAGGCGCCGTCCAGGGCGCTTCGACGATCGAGCAGCAGTTCGTCAAGAACGCGCTCCAGGCGCAAACCCACCGCACGCTCTTCGAGAAGCTGCGCGAGACGGCGCTCGCCTACCAGCTCGCCCACAAGTGGTCGAAGGAAAAGATCATCACCGAGTACCTCAACACGATCTACTTCGGCAACGGCGCCTACGGGGTCGAGTCGGCCGCGCGCACCTACTTCGGCTCTGACGTCAACCATCTCGGCTGCGGCACCCCCGGGCACAAACTGTGCGTGGAAGAGCTCGAGCCATGGGAGGCGGCGCTGCTCGCCGGGGTGATCCAGTCGCCCACCTTCTACGACCCCGTCACCAAACCCGAAGCGGCGCGCGCGCGGCGCAACCTGGTGCTCGCCCAGATGCTCCAGCAGGGCTACATCAGGCGCGCCGACTACGAAGAAAGCGCGAACCAGGCGCTGCCGGCGCCCAAGGACGTCCAGCCGCCCCACCAGACGCTCGTGGAAGGCGTGGACGCCGGCTACTTCACGAGCTGGGTGGCGCAGCAAGTCATCGAACGCTACGGAGCCACGCGCGCCTTCGACGGGGGCCTGCGCGTGAAGACCACGCTCGACCTCGACCTGCAGCGCTCCGCCGAGGAGGCCGTGCGCGGCTACCTTCCCGGCCCGTCGGGCCCCACAGCGGCGCTCGTGGCGATCGAAAACTCGACGGGCGAGGTGCGCGCGATGGTGGGCGGACGCAACTACAACGAAGCCCCCTTCAACCTCGCCACCGAGGGTGAGCGCCAGCCCGGCTCCTCCTTCAAGGCGTTCGACCTCGCCGCCGCGCTCGAGGACGGCATCTCGCCCGAATCGACGTGGTCCTCGCGCTTGAAGATCTTCACCGTGCCCAACACGGGCGGCAAGGAAAAGTTCGTGGTACACAACGACGAAGGCGCCTACACGGGCTCGAACACGCTCACCGGCGCCACCGCTTTCTCGGACAACTCGATCTACGCCGAAGTCGGCCTGAAGGTCACCACCCGCCGGATCGCGCGCCTAGCGCACGAGATGGGCATCACGACGCCGATCTCGACCAACCCCGCGATGACGATCGGCGGCCTTCAGGTCGGCGTCACGCCGCTGGACATGGCGCACGCGTATGAGACGATCGCGCACGGCGGCCAGCGCGTGAGCGGGTCGCTCGCCTCGGACTTCCAGCCGGTGGGCATCCAGGAAGTGGACGCGGGCGGGCGCACCCTGCAGGACGGGCGCCGGCTCGACGTCAACCAGGTGCGCGCCAAGCGCGTGCTGCCGCCCGGCGTGGCGTCCACCGAGACCTCGATGCTCGAGACGGTGCTCGCCTATGGCACCGCAAGGGCGGCCGCGATCGGGCAGTTCGCGGCGGGCAAGACGGGCACGACCTCGAACTTCGGCGACGCCTGGTTCGTCGGCTGGGACAGGAAGTACACGGTCGCGGTGTGGGTCGGTTACCCGAACAAGCTGGTGCCGATGACGACCGACTTCGGCGGCCAGCCGGTGTTCGGCGGCACCTACCCGGCGCTGATCTGGCACGACTTCATGCTCGCGGCGATGCAGGTCGAACAGGACCGCGCCAACCACCTCACGCCGGCCGCCGCCGGGGAAGGCTCGAGCGGCGTTCAGCCGGAATCGAGCACCGGCGCGGAAAGCACAGGCGGCCAGAGCACCGGCGCCGCCAAGCGCGCCGGTGGCGGCGGCGAAGCCCAGGGCAACGCGCCCGCCACGCACCGCGGAGGCGAAGCGGGCGGTGGCTCGCCGCGCGTCGAACAGGCTCCGGCCGCGCCGGCGCCCTCGACACCGCCCGCCACGCCCGCGCCCGCGAGCCCTTCGACCGGGAATGCCCCCGCGCCGAAATCGGGCGGGACAAGCGCCACCGGCGGCGTGAGCCCCGGCGGCTAGTGTCCTAGCCCGCGAGACGCGGCCGCGAGACGTGCGGATTGCCGGCGACGCAGAAGCGCCAGCGCAGCTCCACCGCCTTGGTGATGCCGATGCGCGTGCCCACCGCCACGCGCGTCTCCCCCCGGCGCCCCTCGCCGGCGCGGATCGTTACCGGTCCGTCGAGCAGGCTGGTTCCGTTCCGGGCGAGCTCGATGCCGAGCGCCTGCGTGAGCTTGCCCGGACCCGAGCAGAGATCCTCCTCGCGCGCGCGAGCGCGCCGCTCGCGCATCTCCTCGATCCCCGCAAGCGGCTCCAGCGCCCGGATCAGCACGGCGGCGCCGACCCCGCTCGGCTCGCACACCGCGTTGAGCAGCGCGTGGATGCCGTAGGAGCGGTAAACGTAGGCGAGGCCCGGCTCGCCGAACAGCGTGCGCGTGCGCGGAGTCAGACCGGCGAACGCGTGGCAGGCCGGCTCACACTCGTGGTAGGCCTCCGTCTCGACGATCGTCCCGGCGAGCCCCTCGTGCTCGACTACGCATCCGATGAGATCGCGAGCCACCTGCGGCACCGGACGGGCATAGAACGCAGCCGGCAGGATCTCGCGCGCACGCACGCGCGCACGGGGCAGCCTGTTTGGAGCCACCGCGGCCGACGCCACCGTAACCGCCACCTCAGCCGCCGGTCGCCTGCTCCAGCACCGCGCGCGCCTGCTCCAGCTGCTCGCGCACGCGGGGCAGCGCGGTGCCGCCCATCGACACCTTCGATTCGAGCCACGAGTCGCGTGCGAGCACTTTGTAGTACTCCTCGTCGAGCAGCTCGCTCTGCGCGGAGAGCTCCGCGGGGGTGAGCTCAGACAGCCGCCTGCCGCCCTCCACGGCGGCGCGCACGAGCCCCGCCACCACGCCGTGGGCCTCGCGAAACGGCATGCCGCGCCGCACGAGCAGGTCGGCGACGTCGGTGGCGGCGATCAGCTCGTCGCCCGCGGCCTCTTCGAGGCGCTCGCGGTGGAAGCTCACGCCCGACACCATCCCGAGGGCGGCCTCGAGCGCCAGGTCGATCGTGTCGCCGGCGTCGAACAGGTGCTGCTTGTCCTCCTGGAGGTCCTTGTTGTATGTGAGAGGGAGGGCGTGCATGACGCCGTGAAGGGCGCCCAGATGCGCAACCACGCGCGGCGCCTTGGCGCGCAGCAGCTCCGCGGCGTCGGGATTCTTCTTCTGGGGCATCATCGAGGAGCCGGCGCTCCACGCGTCGGGAAGCTCGCAGAAGCCGAACTCGGCGGTCGACCACAGCACGAGCTCCGCGCCCAGCCGCGAGAGATGTGTGGCGCAGGTGGAGGCGGCGCCGAGGTAGTCGAGCGCGAAGTCGCGGTTGGCGACCGCGTCGATGGAGTTGGGGGCGGGCTCCGAGAAGCCGAGCTCGCGCGCCACGAGCTCGCGGTCGGTGTCGAAGTTCACGCCCGCGAGCGCGCCCGCTCCGAGCGGCAGCCGCGCGCACTGGCGCTCTGCGAAGGCGAACCGCTCGCGGTCGCGCGCGAGCATCCAGAAGTAGGCGAGCAGGTGGTGGCCGAGGTATACGGGCTGGGCGCGCTGCAGGTGCGTGTAGCCGGGCAGCGCCCAGTCGACGTGCTGCTCGGCGCGTTCGACCAGCGCGCCCATGAGGCGTGTGATCGCCTGCTGCGCATGACGCGATCGCTCGCGCGTGTACATCACGAGATCGGTCGCCACCTGATCGTTGCGCGAACGGGCGGTGTGGAGCCTGCCGCCGACGGGTCCGACGAGCTCTGTGAGATGACGCTCGATCGCCATGTGGACGTCTTCGTCGTCGGGCGAGAACACGAACCGCCCCTCCGCCAGCTCGCGCTCCACCTCATCGAGTCCGCGCAGCAGCTCGTCGCGGTGCTCGACGGCGATGATGTCCCGCGCCGCGAGCATCTTCGCGTGGGCACGCGACTGGGCGATGTCCTGCGGCCACAAACGCCGGTCGAAGCCGATCGACGTGTTCATCCGCGCGAAGTCGGGGTGCTGGGGCTCGTGGAAGCGGGACACGGGTTCGCGTCACAATAGATGGTGGGTCCGCCAGATATTGTGACGCGGACCCCCAAACGCCCGCGGTGCACGGGCTTCTCAGGCGGGCGAGGCGAGCTCGTCGAGCTCGAGCACGTCGAGCATCGCGCGCAGGTCGCCGTCACCGACGCTCCCGCCTCGGCGCTCCGCCTCGAGCACCCATTCGAACAGCACCACAAACGCCGTCGGCGTGTCGAGGTCGTTGGCGAGCGCGTCGCGGAACGCTTCGACGTGGTGGTGCATGTCGGGCGGGCTGGGATGGTCCGGCGTGAGCTTGCGCAAGACCTCGCGGATGCGCTGGGCGTGCTTGGAGCCGGTGGTCAATCCGGTGAAGGCGTCGCCGAGTGGCAGCGAGTAGTGGGTGCCGAGCAGGTAGAGCGCAACCGCCGGGTGGCCGAAGAGCTTGAGCGCGTCTGTCAGGAGTATCCGCTCGCCGGACGACGCCGGCGGCCAGTCGCGACCCTCGCGGTCGGCGCCGAAGCAGACGTTCACCCAGCGCTCGACGTCCGAGCGCGAAACCTGGAGCAGGCTCATCTCGGTGTCGCCGTCGTCGCCGTCGGGCTCGCCGGCGGCGACAAGCGCGTCGTCGTCTTCGGAGAGCTCATACAGCGTGTCCTCGCCCGTGGGCGAGTCGAACAGGAACTTCGTTCCGAAGCCTTCGCCCTGGAGAAAGCGCTCGAGAAAGCTGAACAGCACGAATGGGCGCGTCGAGGAGACGTCGACGGCGCCTTCTGTGCCGACCGGCGAGGTGCGCACCTCCACACGGATGGCGTCGCCCGCGGTCACCGGCACGAGTTCGCCGCTCAGCGAATCGTAAAGGCGTATCTCACGCACCGCACAAGACTACACTCAGTCTCGCGCCTGGCATGAAAGGGATCCGCCGCTTCTTGCAACAGTCGGGATTCAACGGATTTTCGACATAGGAGCTCTAACCGTTCTCACCCTCCGCCGGCGCCGCGCGCGATGGTGAAAACACCCGATCGGCGCCTCTCGCCCCGGGAACCCGCTTCGATATGCTCGGCTCGGCCTGGCCGCACCATGACGACCAACCCCTTCGAGCGCTATCGACAACCAACCTCTTCGAGCTCCGTTGACAACCACCCTCTCCGACTGTTTCGCGGGCGTACGCGACGCCGCCGCGCTGCGATGAGCACGCTGCTGATCGACAACTACGACTCCTACACATACAACGTCTTCCACCTGCTCGCGGCGGCGAGCGGCGAGGAGCCGATCGTGGTGCACAACGACATGGTCTCCTGGCGGGCGCTCTCGCGCTGGGACCTCGACGCGATCGTGCTCTCCCCCGGGCCCGGGCGCCCCGACCGCCGGCACGACTTCGGCGTGTGCTCGGACGTCCTGCGCTTCAGCGAGGCGCCCGTGCTCGGCGTGTGCCTCGGCCACCAGGGCCTCGGGCATCTGCTGAAAGCGACCGTGACCACCGCCCCGATGGCGATGCACGGGCGCCTCTCACGCGTGCGCCACACCGGAAGCGGCCTGTTCGAGGGCATCCCGCAGGACTTCTCGGCGGTGCGCTACCACTCGCTCGCGGTCACCGGCTCGCTCGGACGGGAGGGCCGCGAGATCGCCTGGAGCGCCGACGGGGTGGTGATGGGCATCGAACACGCCCACCGGCCGATGTGGGGCGTGCAGTTCCACCCCGAGTCGATCTCCACCGAACACGGCCACAGGCTGCTCGAGAACTTCTACAGGCTCGCGCACGCACGCAAGCCGCCGCGAGGAGGCCGCCCGAACCGGCCGAGCGCGCCGTGCCGGCGCGTTCGCAAGCGCACCGCCGCCGGGTCCGACATACACGCCACCACCGGGTCCGACATACACGCCACCACCGGCTCCGACACGCAAGCCGCCGCCGGCTCCGACGCGCGCCTTCACGTGCGCGCCTTCGACGGCGAGGCGAACGCGGAGCTGCTGTTCGAACGGCTCTTCGGCGCCGCCGAGCACGCCTTCTGGCTGGACAGCGCCGAGCACCCCACGCAGCTCGGGCAGTGCTCCTATCTCGGCGCCACGATGGGCGAGCACCGCCTGGTGCTCGAATACGACGTCGAGCGATGCGTCGTCACGCGCCACGACGCGAGCGGCACGAGCACAACCGACGAGTCGATCTTCCAGGCGCTCGAGCGCGAGCTCGAGGCTCGCGCGGTGGACTCGCCGCGCGAGCCCGCCCGCGGCCTCGCGGGCGGCTTCGTGGGATATCTCGGCTACGAGTGCAAGGCCGACTGCGGCGCGTCCAACGTGCATCGCTCCGACGTGCCCGACGCGGTGCAGATGCTCGCCAACCGCATCATCGCCGTCGACCACGCCACTTTGCGCACCTACGCGATCGCCGTTACCGCCGGCGAGGAGCCCGACGCCGAGCGCTGGCTCGAGGAGGCGGAGACGGCGGTGCGCGAGGCGCTCGCTGCACCGCCCCCCGACGTGATCCCGACCAGTACGAACGAAAATCCCCCCCAACAACAGATCACGTTCCGCGTGGGCCGCGGTCGCGAGCAGTACCTCGCTGACATCGCCCGCTGTAAGCGCGCGCTGGCCGCCGGAGAGTCCTACGAGGTGTGCCTCACCGACCAGATCCACACCGACGCCACACCCGACCCGTGGCTGCTCTACCGCGGGCTGCGGCGCGGCAATCCCGCCCCGTTCGCCGCCTATCTGAGGCTCGGCGAGCTGGCGATCGTGAGCTCCTCGCCCGAGCGCTTCCTCTCGGTGGACCGCGACCGGCAGGTGATGGCGCGCCCGATCAAGGGCACCGCGTCGCGCGCGGAGGACCCCGTGCGCGACGAGGCCGCCAGCGTTGCGCTGCGGCGCGACGAAAAGACGCTCGCCGAGCACCTCATGATCGTGGACCTGCTGCGCAACGACCTCGGGCGGGTGTGTGAGCTCGACACGGTGCGCGTGCCCGAGCTGATGGCGATCGAGCGCTACGCCACGGTCCACCAGATGGTCTCGAACGTCGTGGGCGTGCTCAAGGCGGGCCACACTCAGATCGACTGCGTGCGCGCCTGCTTCCCGGGCGGCTCGATGACCGGCGCGCCGAAGCTGCGCACGATGGAGATCATCGACGACATCGAGCGCGAGGCGCGTGGGGTCTACTCCGGGGCGATCGGCTGGTTCGGCCTCGACGGCGCCCTCGACCTGTCGATCGTGATCCGCACGATCGTGACAAGGCCCCGCCCACCCGGTGGGGGCGCCAGAACCACCACGATCGGCGCGGGCGGCGCTATCGTGACGCAGTCCGACCCCGAGGAGGAGTTCGAGGAGATCCTGCTCAAGGCGCGTGCCCCGATGGCCGCGATCGCGCGCGCCGTCACGGGCGACGAGAACGCGTGGACCGTGGAACTCGATACGCGGTTCGCTGAGGCGGCGTCGTGAGCGACATGCGTGCGAAGGATCCTCGGTGGACGGCGCACCCCGCGCCGCTCGCGGTAGAGCGGCCTCAGCGGTCGAGCGCGGTGGCCAGCGCCTCGGCCACACGCCCTATCTGCCCCTCCGTGAGCCCCGGGAAGAACGGCAGCGCAAGCGAGCGGGCGGCGACGTCCTCGCAGACGGGAAACTCGCCCTCGCGGTGGCCGAAGCGATCGCGGTAGAAGCTCATCAGGTGGATGGCGGGCAGGTAGGGCTTGCTCTGCACCCCCCGCTCGAGCAGCCGCCGCACCACCCCATCGCGATCGACGCCGCGGGGAAGCTGCACGACGAACACGAACCACCCGCGCCGCTCGCCTCCGCGGTTCTCGCAGGGAAGCTCGAGCCCCTCGACCCCCGCAAGCGCCTGGCGATAGAGCGCGGCCACGCGCGCGCGCGCGCGCAGCATCCCGTCGAGCCGCTCCAGCTGGGCGATGCCAACGGCGCAGGCGACGTCCGACAGGCGGTAGTTGAACCCGAGCCGGTCGTGGTCCAACCAGTCCATGTCGGGAGCGCGCCCCTGGTTGCGCTCGGAGTCGATCCGAGCCTTCAGATCCTCCAAGCCAAGCGTCACCATCCCCCCCTCGCCGGTGGTGAGCTGCTTGTTGGCGTAGAACCCGAACACGGCGACATGACCGCGTCCACCGACAGGCGTGCCGTCCGCATAGGAGGCCCCAAGCGCCTCGCAAGCGTCCTCCACGATCTCGAGCCCGTGACGGGTCGCAATCCCCTCGAAGGCGGCCATGTTGGCGGGATAGCCGAAGATATGCACCGGCAGCAGCGCCCGCGTGCGCTCGGTGACGGCCGCCTCGGCCGCCTGGGGGTTCAGGTTGAGCGTGAGAGGATCGATGTCCGCGAAGATCGGCCGAGCCCGCTCATAGAGCGCGACATTCGCGGAGGCGACAAATGAAAAGGGGCTCGTGACGACCTCATCGCCATCGGTGACGCCAACCGCCCGAAGAGCAAGATGAAGCCCGGCGGTGCCGCTGGAGACGGCGGAGGCAAACGGACTACCGACAAACTCGGCAAATTGCCGCTCGAACTCCAAGACGCGCGGTCCAAGCGACAGAACCCCTGATTTCAGCACCTCGGCAACAAGCCGCTCCTCCTGGACGCCAAGGACAGGCTGAGCTAGCGGTATGACCTCCTCGGTCACACTCAAAGTAGGGCCCGTGTCCCCGGCTGGACCCCGTACTCCAGCGAGTCGACGAGCGCATCCCAAGAGGCGGCGATCAGGTTCTCGGAGACTCCGATCGACCCCCACACCCGCTCACCGTCGGCGGCGTCGATCAGCACGCGCGTGACTGCCCCCGTCCCCTTGGCTTCATCGAGGATGCGAACCTTGAAGTTGACGAGTTGGATGTCGTGCAGGTGGGGGTGCAGCTCCCCGATCGCCGCTCGCAGGGCATTGTCAAGCGCGTTCACCGGGCCGTTGCCCTCGGCGGTCGACACGTAGCGACGCTCGCCTGGGCCCGGGGGCGCCCAGATCTTGATCGTGGCCTCCGTCTCGACGTTCCCATCGGCGTTCTTCTCGACGATCACCCGCCACGACTCCAGCCGGAAGAGTGGCTCGTAGATGCCGGCCTCGCGGCGCATGAGCAGCTCGAACGAGCCGTCGGCCGCCTCGAACTGGAAGCCGCGGTGCTCGAGCTCCTTGACCCGCTCGACGACCCGCTGGGCGACCGCGTTGCCAGCGGAGAGGTTCAGGCTGGCATTGGAGGTCGCCGTGGCTGAGTCGAGCTTGATGCCGGCCTCCGCCGCCTTCTCGATGACCGTGGCACGACCGGAGAGCTCGGAGACAAGCACGTCGCGAGAATTGCCCACCAATTCGGGGTCGATGTGCTCGAAGGTGGCGGTGTCGGCACGCACTCCCGCGGCGTGCAATCCCGCCTTGTGGGCGAACGCGTGCTTGCCCACATATGGCTGGGCCGGGTCGGGGGCGCGATTCAGCAGCTCGTCCACGAGGTGGGCTGTCTCGGTGAGGCGCGCCAAGCGCTCGGTGGCAAGCACCTCATAGCCCATCTTCAGCTGCAGATCGGCGAGGATCGTGACGAGGTTGGCGTTGCCGGTGCGCTCGCCGATCCCGTTTATGGTTCCCTGAACCTGCGTGGCGCCCGCTTCGACGGCAGCGAGCGTGTTGGCGACGGCGCAGCCGGAGTCGTCGTGTACGTGGATGCCGAGCGCCACGTCGGGCAGCGCGGCGCGAACCTCGTCGACCACCTGCTTGACGCGCGCCGGCAGCGAGCCGCCGTTGGTGTCGCACAACACGACACGCTCCGCGCCCGCGGCGGCGGCGGCACGCAGCGTGTCGAGCGCGTAGCCGGGATCGAGCGCGTAGCCGTCGAAGAAGTGCTCCGCGTCGAACAGCGCGCGCTTGCCCTCGCGCACGAGGAAGGCGATCGAGTCGCCGATCATCGCGAGGTTCTCCTCGCGCGAGACGCGCACGACCTTCTCGACGTGCAGCGGCGAGCTCTTGCCCACGAGCGTGCAGGCGGGCGCGAAGGACTCGGCGAGCGTACGCAGGCCCTCGTCGGCGTCGGCGGCGAGATCGCGCCTGCGGGTCATGCCGAACGCGACGATCTCGGAGACCGACAGCGTCTCCCGCGCTAGCAGCCCGAAGAGCTCCAGCTCCTTTGGGTTGGACGCCGGGAAGCCCGCCTCGATGAGATGGATGCCGAGCGCGTCGAGCGCGTGCACGACGCGCAGCTTCTCTTCGGCGGTGAGGCTCATGCCGCCTCCCCCCATGCCGTCGCGCAGAGTGGCGTCGTAGAGCTGTATGTCGCGCATTAGGCGCTCGGAGATCCCCCAAGGGGGACCCCCGACATGGGGGAAGGGGCCGACGCGCTCGGAGATCCCCCAAGGGGGACCCCCGACATGGGGGAAGGGGCCGACGCGCTCGGAGATCCCCCAAGGGGGACCCCCGACATGGGGGAAGGGGCCGACGCGCTCGGAGATCCCCCAAGGGGGACCCCCGACATGGGGGAAGGGGCCGAGCCGGTGACGCTCGGCGCGGCGGCCGTCACGACGTCGAGCCATTCGCGGTAGCGCTCGGAGCGGCCGTGGATGGCGTCGTCGAACGCGCTCTGCAGCAGGCGCGTGAGCTCGCCGGGCATGCCGGGGCCGATCTTGTGGTCGTCGACCTCCACCACCGGCACGAGCTCGGCGGCGGTGCCGGACATGAAGACCTCCTCGGCGAGATACAGCTCCGCGCGCGCGATGTTGCGCTCCACGACCGTGTAGCCGAGGTCGCCGGCGAGCTGCATGATCGAGCGGCGCGTGATGCCGTCGAGGATCGAGTTGTGGTGGCCGGGCGTGACGATCTCGCCGCCCGCGACGATGTAGACGTTCTCGCCGGTGCCCTCGCACACGTGGCCGTGGTCGTCGAGCAGGATCGCCTCGTCGTAGCCGGCCTTCATCGACTCGACCTTGGCGAGCACGTTGTTGAGGTACTGGCCGGAGGCCTTCGCGTGCGGGATGAGCGAGTCGGGAGAGATGCGCCGCCACGAGGAAACCTTGGCGCGGATGCCGTTCGCCATGCCGTCGTCGCCCAGATAGGCGCCCCACTCCCAGCAGGCGATGGTGACGTCGACGGGGGCGTCCATCGGGTTGAGGCCCATCGAGCCGTAGCCGCGGTAGACGATCGGGCGGATGTAGCAGGAGCGCAGGTTGTTGGCGGCCACCAGCTCGCGCGCCGCGGCCTGCAGCTCGGCCGCCGTGTAGGGCACGGGCATGTAGTAGAGCTCGGCGGAGCGCAGCAGGCGCTCCATGTGCTCGGCGTTGCGGAACACGGCGGGACCGAGCTCGGTGTCATAGCAGCGAACGCCCTCGAAGACGCCCGTGCCGTAGTGGAGACCGTGCGTGAGCACGTGGACCTTGGCGTCCTCCCACGGAAGGAGCTCTCCGTTCATCCATATGAGGTCGCTCGTGTCCACTGTTCGTCTCTCCTGTTAGAGGTGCTCTAGCACTGCGCGCGTCGCCTCCGCGGTGCGGGCTCCACCACCGAGGTCGGGGGTGCGCAGGCCACCCTGCAGCGCGCGTTGGACAGCCGATTCTACAGCCGCCGCCTCGGTTTCCAAACCGAGCCCATGGCTCAGCATGAGCGCGGCGGAGAGGAACATCGCCAGGGGATTGGCAATGCCCTGACCGGCGATGTCAGGCGCCGAGCCGTGGACGGGCTCGAACAGGCCTCCACACCCCCCCGTGGAGCCAGCCGGCTCCCGCGGAGCGCCAACCGATGCGCTGGGCAGCATCCCGATCGACCCGGTGATCATCGCCGCCTCGTCGGAGAGGATGTCGCCGAACATGTTCTCGGTGAGGATCACATCGAAGTGACGGGGTGCGGAGACAAGCTGCATGGCGGCGTTGTCGACGAGCACGTGCTGAAGCTCGATGTGGGGGAACTCGCGCGAGTGAACCTGCGTGACGACCTCGCGCCACAGGCGCGAGGTTTCCAGGACGTTGGCCTTGTCCACGCTCGTGACGACCGATGAGCGGCGCGATGCCGCGTCCTCGGTCGCTCGCGTGCCGAGCACGCCACGCTCCCTGCGTCCTTGCCTCGCTTGCTCCTCGGCCGTCACGCGAGCCCTACCCCTTGCGTCGGCGGCCTTGAACGCGACGCGAGCGATGCGTTCGATCTCATCGCGCGTGTACGCGCATACGTCGGAGGCGAAGTCCTCGGTGCGCGCCTTCTCACCGAAATAGATCCCGCCGGTGAGCTCGCGCACGACGAGCAGGTCGGTGCCCTCGATGCGCTCCCGTCGCAAAGGTGAAGCGTCATACAGAGCCGGCAGTGGCTTGACGGGACGCAGGTTGGCATACAGCCCGAGGCCCTTGCGAAGCCCGAGCAGCCCCTGCTCGGGCCGCGGGGCGTGCGGGTCGGTGGTGTCCCACATGGGACCGCCCACCGCCGCCAGCAGCACCGCGTCGGCGCGCTTGCAGGCCGCGAGCGTCTCGTCGGTGAGCGCGGCGCCGTGCAGGTCGATCGAGGCGCCGCCGAAGGGGTGCTCCTCGAACTCGAACTCGCCCAAGGCGCGCAGCAGCTCCAGCGCGGGCGCCATGATCTCGGGGCCGATCCCGTCGCCGGGAAGCGTGACGATGCGGTGGGTCATGTGGTTCCCCCTACAGAGCCGTCGTGACCGGACCGCGACGTTCGCGGTCGCGCTCGTAGGCGGCGATCAGCGGCTCCTGCGTGAGCGTGGCGCCGATGTCGTCGAGTCCGGCAAGCAGGCGCCGGCGGATCTCGTGGTCCATCTCGAACGGCACCGATCGGGGATCGATGGGATCCCCGATCGGCCAGCGTCCGGCGAAGCGCACCTCCTGAGTCTCCAGGTCGATGACCCCCTCCCCCGCGCGCGCGAGCGCGTGGCAGTCCTCCTCGGAGAGGACGACCGGCAGCAGCCCGATCTTCGTGCAGTTGGAGTAGAAGATGTCGGCAAAGCTCGGCGCCACGATCGCCCGGAAGCCGTAGTCCTGAAGCCCCCAGGGCGCGTGCTCGCGCGAGGAGCCGCAGCCGAAGTTGCGCCCCGCCACGAGGATCGGGTTGGCAGGCAAGTCCCAGCCGGGCTCCTTCGCCCAGTCGTAGAAGAGGAACTCCCCAAAGCCCGTGCGCTCCACCCTCTTGAGGAACTGCTTGGGCATGATCTGGTCGGTGTCGACGTCGGCCCGGTCGAGGTGGGAAACCTTGCCGGAAATCGTGTGTATCGGCTCCATCCTCAGCCTCTCTCGGTAAACGGAACGCGCGCGCACCGCGCGCGCGTTCCGGCATTGTGGTTTGGGTCGGTGAAATGCCCCTCGATGGCGGCTGTGGCCATCCTCATTTCCACTCCCTGATGTCGGTGAAACGGCCCTCGATGGCGGCGGCGGCCGCCATCTGTGGAGACACGAGATGGGTACGCCCGCCCCGCCCCTGACGGCCCTCGAAGTTGCGGTTCGACGTCGACGCGCAGCGCTCGCCGGGTTGCAGTATGTCCGGGTTCATCCCCAAACACATCGAGCAGCCGGCGACGCGCCAGTCGAAGCCGGCGGCGCGGAAGACCTCGTCGAGGCCCTCGGCCTCGGCCTGGGCCTTGACCTGCTGGGAGCCGGGCACCACCATCGCGTTCACCCCGGAAGCGACTTTGCGCCCCTGCACGACCTCGGCGGCGGCGCGCAGGTCGCCGATGCGCGAGTTGGTGCACGAGCCGATGAAGACGCGATCGATCGCGATCTCCTGGATCGGGGTTCCCGCGCGCAGGTCCATGTAGTGGAGCGCGCGTTCGGTGGCCTCGCGGTCGGCGGGGCTGTCAAAGTCCTCGGGTGAGGGCACGCGGGCGCTGACGGGCGCCACCATGCCGGGCGTTGTACCCCACGTCACCTGCGGGGAGAGCGCGGAGGCGTCCACGACCACGTCGGTGTCGTAGGCGGAGCCTTCGTCGCTGGACAGCATGCGCCAGCGCGCGATCGCCTCCTGGAGCTCGGTGCCCTTCGGCGCTCCCGGGCGCGAGCGTCCCTCATTCCCCCCTCCCCCACCCGGTCCTCGGCCGTCCTGCGCCGACCCATCCGGGTCGGTGAACCAGGCGAAGGTGGTGTCATCGGGCGCGATCATTCCCGCACGCCCGCCGGCCTCGATGGTCATGTTGCAGACGGTCATGCGACCCTCCATCGAGAGCGCCTCGATCGCCGGGCCGGCGTACTCGACGACATGGCCGGTGGCACCGCCCACGCCGATCTGCCCGATCGTGCCGAGGATCAGGTCCTTGGCGGTGACGCCGAAGCCGAGCGAGCCCTCGTAGCGGATGCGCATCGAGCGGGGACGCTGCTGGACCATGCACTGCGTGGCGAGCACGTGCTCGACCTCGGAGGTGCCGATCCCGAACGCGAGCGCGCCGAAGGCGCCGTGAGTGGCGGTGTGGGAGTCGCCGCACACGATCGTCATCCCCGGCTGGGTGACCCCCAGCTCGGGCCCGATCACGTGCACGATGCCCTGGCGGTCGGAGCCGAGCGAGTAGATGGGCACGCCGAACTCTTCACAGTTGCGCTCGAGCGTTTGCACCTGCACCCGCGAGAGCTCATCCTTGATGCGAGCCGCCACGGGCGTGCCGTCGGTGGGCGTGTTGTGGTCGGCGGTGGCGAGCGTGCGGTCGGGGCGACGCACTTTGCGAGAGGCTAGCCGCAGCCCGTCGAACGCCTGCGGGGAGGTGACCTCGTGGACGAGGTGCAGGTCGATGTAGATCAGGGTGGGCGGGTCCGAATCCACCTCGTGGGCCTCCCAGATCTTCTCGAACATGGTCTTTGGCATGGTCATAGCTCTTTCGTGTGTTGTCTCGATCTCAACTGCCGGCTGGTCAACTACGTCTCAGTCCGGCCGAGACGACCGCGAGAAAGGCCGCCTCGGCGTCGGTGGGGTTCTCGAAATGATGGGGAAGATCGGCGTCGAAGGTGACGCAATCGCCCGCGGCGAGCTCGTGGCGCTGCCCGTCGCAGACGAGCACGACCGCGCCCTGCTCGACCAGCGCAGTCTCGCGGGAGCCCGGCTCGTGCATCGGCGGATCGTCGGGCGCCCCCGTTGCGCCGCCGGGAGCAAGCGTGTGATGCGAGAGCTCTGCGCGCTGACCGGGTCGGGCAGATGTCATGACCTGGAAGCTGTGCCCGCGCTTGGCGTTGCCCCCCATGCGGCGATCGACGGCGCGCACGATCGTGACTGCACCGTCCTCGTCAAGACGCAGAAGCTGCGACAGCCGCAGATCGAGGCCGGCGGCGATCCGCGCGGCAACCGTGAGCGTCGGGCTGGTCTCGCCGCGCTCGACCTGCGAGAGCATCGGCGCGCTCACACCGCTGCGCTTGGCCAGGTCGCGCAGCGAGAGCGATGACGCCTCTCGCAGCGCTCGCACGCGCGCACCGATGACCGCGGCCGACGGCGCGCCTGCGCTCACGTATTCCACGCGCCGTGAGTCCGTTCGATCCAACTTGACGTTCGTATGCGTCATACGAATGTACGTTATCACAGACACTCCGAAGAACTGTCCTGATGCTGCGATTATTTTCCGTGCAGGTGATGGTCTCATCTTCGAACACTCATCGAAAGGAGCCGAGATGCCGAAGATCACACCCTTCTTGTGGTTCGACGACCAGGCCGAGGAGGCTGCGAACTTCTACGTATCCGTGGTCCCGGACTCGCGAATCGAGCAGGTGACGCGGTACGGCAAGGCCGGCCCGGGGCCGACCGGCTCGGTAATGACGGTGCGGTTCAGCCTCGCGGGCAACGAATTTGTTGCGTTGAACGGCGGACCAGAGCACTACGGCTTCGACGAGTCGATCTCCTTCGTAATCAACTGCGCCACCGAAGAGGAGCTCGATCACTACTGGTCGACCCTCACCGACGGCGGCGAGGAGATCGCATGCGGATGGTTGAAGGATCGCTATGGCCTGAGGTGGCAGATCGTCCCCGAGGGTCTGTTTGAGGTGCTGGGCGACCCCGATCCGGAGAGGGCGCAGCGTGCGATGACAGCGATGATGACGATGAAGAAGCTCGACCTGCGGGCGATGAGAGAGGCAGCGGATGGACGCGCGGTTCGGTCTGCCGGATAGAGAGAGAGAGCGGCCCTAACGCCTCACTCAACGCCCGCCGGCAGGCCGATCGCCTGCCCACCGTCATGCGCCCGTGCCTTTGCAACCGACAGGGCCCGCACATATGCGCGCGCGGCCGCCTCGATCGTGTCGGTCGAGACGCCTTGTCCAGCGCCCGTTTGGCCCGATACCTCGACGACCACCGACACCTCGCCGAGCGCGTCCTGGCCCTCGGTGACGGCGTCGACATGGAACTCGCGCAAAGCCGCATCCACGCCCGCAGCCGCATTGATTGCGCGGAAGATCGCATCGAGCGACCCGTCGCCGGATGCCGAGCCCTTTGATTTGCGCTCGCCGCCATCGTCCGTTGGCACCGCAAGCTCAACCTCCGCCTCGGGCAGCTCCTCGGAGGAAGCGCTGACCCGGAACCTCTCCAAAACGTACGCCCCGAGCTCCCCGCCGCGCAGCTCATCGGTGACGAGCGCCTCCAGGTCCATCGCCGTGATCTGCTTCTTGCGGTCGGCGATCTCCTTGAAGCGCTTGAAGGCGGTGTTGAGCGCCTGGCCGTCCACCTTGAAGCCCATCTCCTCCAAGGCCTCGCGCAGGGCGTGGCGGCCCGAATGCTTGCCGAGCACGATCGCGTTGCTCTTCAAGCCGACCGTGGTGGCGTCCATGATCTCGTAGGTGCGGCGCTCCTTGAGCACCCCATCCTGGTGGATGCCGGCCTCGTGCGCGAACGCGTTGCGACCGACGATCGCCTTGTTGGGCTGCACGGGGTAGCCGGTCAGGCGCGAGACCAGCCGGCTCGTCTTGGCAATCTCTGTCGTGTCTATCCCGGTCCACAGACCGAGCGCGGGCTCGCGCGTGCGCAAGAGCATCACGATCTCCTCCAGCGAGGCGTTGCCGGCGCGCTCGCCGATCCCGTTTACCGCGCACTCCACCTGGCGGCAGCCGGCCTGAACTCCCGCGAGCGAGTTGGCGACCGCCAGGCCCAGGTCGTCGTGGCAGTGGACCGAGACGACCACATCGCGCAGGCCCGGCACCAGCTCATACAGGCGCGTGAACATCGCGGCGTACTCATCTGGCATCGTGTAGCCGACGGTGTCGGGCACGTTGATCGTGCTCGCCCCCTCTTCCAGGGCAATCTGGATCACCTCGGCCATGTACTCCACATCCGAGCGTGACCCATCCTCAGGAGAGAACTCCACGTCGTCGGTGTGGCTGCGCGCGTGCGCCACCGCGGCGCGCACCTGGCCCTTCACATCCTCGCGCGTCGTCTGCAGCTTGCGCTCGATGTGGATGTCGCTCGTGGCGATGAACGTGTGAATCCGCGGCCGCTCGGAGTCCCGAACCGCTTCCCACGCCGCGTCGATGTCCTGCTTGGACGTCCGCGCCAGGCCGCAAATCACAGGGCCTTCGACCTCTCGCGCTATTGCCTGCACCGACTCGAAGTCCCCGGGCGAGGTGATCGGGAATCCCGCCTCGATCACATCCACGCCCAGGCGCGCCAGCTGGTGTGCGATCTCGAGCTTCTCCTGCCTGTTCAATGAGATGCCCGGCGACTGCTCGCCGTCGCGCAGGGTCGTGTCGAAGATCCGGACGCGGTTCTCATCTACCTGGGTCGCTGCCGTCTGCTCACTCATGTCGCTCCTGCTCCTTCTTTCTCTCGCCTGCTCGGTTCTCCTGTGGGTATGCGGCTACGCGGCCGCCACGCGCTATTCCCCCCGGGGGGGGAGCACCCTGACGGGCACAGGCAGGAGAAGTGCAAGCGAGAGCTGAAACGACATGCTCGACGCAGGTTAGCACCCGCGCGCGCCCTACGGAATCAACACTACCTTCCCGATGTTGCGCCGCTGAGTGAGCATCTCGTGCGCCGCTCCCGCCTGCTCGAAACTGAACGTGTCTGCCACCACCGGGTCGATCGTCCCGTCGTCGAGCAGCTCGCGCAGCGGCTCCATCCAGGGCTCCAGCGTCTGGCGGTCCTTCCAGAGGCTGAGCAGGTTGAGTCCTATCACTGCCTTCGATTCGGACATCTGCTTGATGAGCGAGAAGCGTGGCATGCGCACCACCGTGCGCAGCGCGGAGACGAGTTTGCGTTTGTCGCCCGAGACCACCGCCGAGGCTCCAAATGCGACGACGCGGCCGCCGGAGCGCAGCATCGCGTAGCTCGTTCGCAGGCTCTTGCCGCCGATCGCGTCCATGATCAGGTCGAACTTCGGCAGGCCCTCCCGCCAGCCCGGGCTGGTGTAGTCGAGAGGGTGGTCGACACCCAGCTCACGGATCCTCTCGTGCTTGGACGGTGAGGCCGTGCCGTAGACCTCAGCGCCACTGCGCTTAGCGATCTGGGTGGCGGCGATCCCGACACCGCCACCTGCGGAGTGGATCAGAACGCGCTCTTCCGGGCGCAGGCTGCCGTAGCCGATCAGCGCCGCCCATGCCGTGGCGTAGTTGACCGGGATGGCTGTGCCCTGCTCGAAGGTGAGCCGATCGGGCAGCGGAACGACGTCACCGGCTGGGACAACGACCTGTGAGGAGTACCCGCCGAACATCGTGGGAGCGATGACCCGCTGGCCGTGGGTGAGGCCGTGCACACCCTCCCCCAGCTCCAGGATCGTGCCCGCCACTTCGTAGCCGATCACGCAGGGTGTCTTGGGCGCGTCCGGGTAGACACCGAGGCGAGCCATCACGTCGGCGAAGTTCACCCCCGACGCCGCAACGCCCACCCTCACCTCTCCGGCGCCCAGATGAGGGTCCGGGCGCTCCTGGACCTCCAAGACGCCGGGCCCGCCATGCTTGCGAATGACGACAGCGCGCATCGGGTGAGGAGCCTATCCGATCAGCCGAGGGTGGCCGCGCGACCGTCCACGAAGCCCTCGGAGGCGACGATCTCCTCGACGAGGTCCCTCGGGACGGGCGTGTCGGTCGTGACGACCATCACGGCGAGCCGCGCCTCGCCGGCCGGAGCGCCGTCGGGAGCCCGGCCGACGGCCGCCGAGGAGATGTTGATCCCGTGACGGCCGAACACATCGCCGACCCGGCCGATCATCCCAGGCACGTCGGCGTAGCGAAAGACGGTGACGTTCGGCTCCAGCTCGACCGTCACGCGCTGGCCGTAGACCTCGACGAGGTGTGGCACGCGGTTGGGGCCGATGCCGGTGCCGGCGACCGCCACCCGCTCTCCCCCCGCGACGACGGTGACGCGGATCAGCTCGTTGAAGTCCTGAGCCTCGGAGACCGACTTCTCCTCGAGGACGATGCCGCGCTGCTGGGCGATCGTGAGCGCGTTGACGAGGTTCACCCGCTGCTCGGTGCGCCCTTCCAGGGCCCCGCAGACGACCGCGAGCGAGAGCATGCGCGTGTCGAAGTCGGCGATGCGGCCCATGAAGGCGGCCTCGATCCGCTCGACCGAGCTGCCCGCGGCGAGCTCCATCGCAAGGCGCCCGAGCTTCGTGGCGAGCGGCAGGAACGGGGCCAGCATTTCCATGTCCTCCGCCTCCACCGAAGGGATGTTGACGGCTGTGGAGACGACGCCGCCCGTGAGCGCGGCGACGAGTTGCTCGGCGCTCTGGAAGCCCGCCCTGTCGGTGGCCTCGGCGGTGGAGGCGCCGAGGTGGGGGGTGACCACGACGTTGGGGTAGCCGTGGAAGAGCGGGTAGTCGGTGATGGGCTCGGAGGGGAACACGTCGAGCGCGGCGCCCGCCACCTTGCCGGAGTCGAGCGCATCCTTGAGCGCCGCGTCGTCGATCAGGCCACCGCGCGCCACGTTGAGGATGCGCACGCCGTCGCGCATCCTGGCGAACTGGGCGGCGCCCATCCAGCCTTCCGTCTCGGGCGTCTTGGGCAGGTGGATCGTGATGAAGTCGGCCTGCTCGCACACCTCCTCGGAGCTCGCGGCCTTCTCGACGCCCAGCTCGCGGTAGCGCTCGGCGGAGACGAACGGGTCGAAGGCGAGCACCCTCATGCCGAAGCCCTTCGCGCGGTGGGCGACGAGCTGTCCGATGCGCCCGAAGCCGAGGATGCCGAGCGTCTTCTCATACAGCTCGACGCCGGAGAACTTCGAGCGCTCCCACCTGCCGCTCGTGAGCGAGGCGTGCGCCTGGGGGATGTTGCGCGCGAGCGCGAGCAGCATCGCCATCGTGTGCTCGGCGGCGGTCACCACGTTCGACTGCGGCGCGTTTGCGACCACGATGCCGCGCGCGGTGGCAGCCTCGACGTCGACGTTGTCGACCCCCACCCCGGCGCGCCCGATCACGCGCAGGTTGGCGGCCCGGTCGATCAGCTCGGCGGTCATCTTCGTGGCGGAGCGAATCAGGATGCCGTGGTAGGCGCCGATCCTCTCGGCGAGCTCCTCCTCGGACCAGTCGATGCCGAGGTCCACGTCGAAGTGCTCTTCGAGCAACTTCACCCCGGACTCGCCGACCTTCTCCTTGACGAGCACCTTCAGCCGCTCGCCGCTCATGGGTGCTCCCTTCCCAAGCCGCCCATCGCGGCCCCGGGGCGCGCCGTGCCAAGCCGCTCGCCACTCATGGGCGCTCCTTCCGGCGCGGTGTATATGTTCTTTTTTGAAATTTTGCCATAGTGACTACATCCAGTATATGCAATGGCAAAATTTCGGAAATTGCATAACAACATCCACGCGAGCTCACCGAGCAATCCTCTCGACAACCCAATCGATGCACGCGGTGAGCGCCCGCACGTCGGCGGGGTCGACCGCCGGGAACATGCCGATGCGCAGCTGATTGCGCCCGAGCTTGCGATAGGGCTCGACGTCGACGATCCCGTTGGCGCGCAGGGTCTTCGCGACCTGGGCCGCGTCGATGCGCTCGTCGAAGTCGATCGTGCCCACAACCAGGGAGCGAATCGCGGGAGCGGTGACGAACGGGGCGGCGTAGTCGCGACCCTCCGCCCACGCGTAGAGGTGGGATGAGGACTCGGTTGTGCGCGACACGCACCAATCCAGGCCGCCGCCGTCGAGCATCCAGCGAATCTGGTCGGCGAGCAGGAACAGCGTCGCCACGGCGGGGGTGTTGTACGTCTGGTCCTTCATCGAGTTCTCGAGCGCCGTCGGGAGCGAGAGGAACGCGGGCGTGAAGCGCTCGGAGGCTGCGATCCGCGCGATCCGCTCCAGCGCGGCGGGGCTGAGCAGCACAGCCCATAGCCCCCCATCCCCGGCAAAGCTCTTCTGCGGAGCGAAGTAATAGGCGTCGGCTTGGGAAACGTTTACCGGCAAACCGCCGGCGCCCGAGGTGGCGTCGATCAAGACGAGCGCCTCGCCGGCGCCCGCGGGCCGCACCACCGACGCCATGACGCCGGTGGAGGTCTCGTTGTGGGCCCACGCCACGACGTCCGCGCCGTCCGCCTCGATGGCGTGTGGGTCGGGCGCGTCGCCGGCCTCGGCCGTGACGAGCACCGACTCCTCCAGAAACGGCGCCGCATTCGTCGCTTCGGCGAACTTCTTGGAGAACTCGCCGTACGCCAAGTGCAGCGCGCGACGCTCGACCAGACCGAAGCAGGCGGCGTCCCAGAAGGCGGTGGCGCCGCCGTTGCCGAGCGCCACCTCGTAGCCGTCGGGCAGCGAGAACAGCTCGCGCAAGCCGGCCCTGATCTCCCCGACGAGCCGCTTGACGGGGGGCTGCCGGTGAGAGGTGCCCATCAGCGCGGCACCCTCCTTAGCAAGGCGCACAAGTGCCTCGGGACGCACCTTCGACGGCCCGCAGCCGAAGCGCCCGTCGGCGGGCTTCAGCTCAGACGGGATGACAAGTCGAGTCTCCTGCGGGGACTGGCTCGGCGTCATCTAAAACGACGGCTTTATCCAGTCCATGTGGCTGCGCAGCTCGCCGCCGACCCGCTCGATCTGGGTGTCGGCCTGTTCGGCGCGCATGCGCTTGAAGCTCTCCTGCCCGGCGCGGTTCTCGGCGATCCACTCGCGCGCGAAGTCGCCGTTCTGGATCTCCTTGAGGATCTGGCGCATTTTCTCGCGCGTCTCCTCGGTGACGACGCGCTTGCCGCGCGTGTAGTCGCCGTACTCGGCGGTGTTGGAGATCGAGTAGCGCATCCCCGCGAGGCCCTTCTCATACATCAGGTCGACGATCAGCTTGAGCTCGTGCATGCACTCGAAGTACGCCATCTCCGGGTCATAGCCCGCGTCGACGAGCGTCTGGAAGCCCGCCTGCACGAGCTCCGAGGCGCCGCCGCAGAGCACGGCCTGCTCGCCGAACAGGTCGGTCTCGGTCTCGTCCTTGAAGGTCGTCTCGATGACCCCGCCGCGCGTGCAGCCGATGCCCTTGGCGTACGCGAGCGCGAGCGCGCGGGCGTTGCCGGTCGCGTCCTGGGCGACCGCGATGAGGCCGGGCACGCCGCTGCCCTCGACGTACTGGCGGCGCACGAGATGGCCGGGACCCTTCGGGGCCACCATCGCGACGTCGACGCCGGGGGGCGCCTGCACCTCGCCGTAATGGATCGAGAACCCGTGCCCGAACAGCAGCACGTTGCCCTCGGCGATCCCGTCTGAGATTTCCTCCCACACCTGGCGGTGCAGCTCGTCCGGCACGAGCATCATCACCAGATCGCCGCGGCTCGCCGCCTCGACGGGCGAGAGCACCTCGAGTCCTTCGGCGCGGGCCTTCTCCACGGAGGAGGAGTCCTCGCGCAGGCCGACCACGACGCTGACGCCGGAGTCCTTCAGGTTGAGCGCGTGGGCGTGGCCTTGAGAGCCGTAGCCGATGATCGCGACGGTCTTGCCGTCGAGGAGCGTGAGGTCTGCGTCGTCGTCATAGAGCATGGTCGCGCAGAGTATCCGACCAGACGCCGCGAGGCGGTGCCCGAGGTGTGTAGCACACAAAAAGGGCTTGCCCCACGCGCGCGCGTGGCCGTTTAACAATGCTCAGCTTGTTCCCGCGCCGCGCGCACGCGCATGGGGTGCCGCTCTTGCGGACACTCCACCCCGCCCTCAGGCAGTGCCCACGCCGACCAGGGTGCGCATCGGTATCTCCAGTGAGCCGTCCGCCGCGGTGAATGGCGCCAGGCGCGCCGCAAGGGAGGCCCGGATCTCGGCGATCTCCGACTCGGGGCGCGCAAGCACCGCGTCGTGGAAGAGGCGCGCCATATCGAGCGTCGTATCCCAGAACTCGTCGAAGCTCGGCGCGCGCTGGGCGAGGTCGAGCCGCTGCACCCACACCTCTTGGAAACCGGCCCGCTCGAGCAGGTCGCGCACGCGCTGCTCCTCGCCGAGCGCAAACGGACCGGGGGCTCCGGGAGGCGGCGGCTGCATCAGGCCGCGCTCGAGCAGCTCGGCGGCGGGGTGAAGCGCCCAGGGGTTGTGCTCGAGCGCGTCCCACACCGCGAGCGCCACGTGTCCTTCCGGTCGCAGCACGCGCCGCGTCTCGGCGAGCGCCGCGGACGGATCGGCCATCAGCATGTAGCCCCAGCGGCAGAGCACGGCGTCGACGCTCGCCACCGGCAGATCGATCCATTCCGCGTTGAGCACCTGGAACTCGACGTTGGTGAGCCCGAGCTCACCCGCTCGCTTGCGCGCGCCGTCGAGCATCGCATCGGCTTGATCGCTGGTGATCACGCCGCCAACGGGAGCCACCAGCTCGGCCGCCAGGAAGCCCGTCTCGCCCAGCCCGGCGGCGAGCTCGAGCACGCGCTGCCCGGGCTGCGGGTCGACCGCGTCGATCATCCAATGGGACACGGGCGCGGAGAGCTCGCGCAGCGCCTGCTGGCGCGCCACCCAGCCGGAGGCGGCCTCTTCCCAGTGGGTGAGGCTCGCGTCGCGGTGCGCACGCGCGGCCTCGCCGCCGCCCGCCTCGCCGCCGCCCGCCTCGCCGCCGCCCGCCTCGCCGCCGCCCGCCTCGCCGCCGCCCGCCTCCTCGCCGCCGGCCTCCTCGCCGCGTTCGTCCTCCGGTTGAACGATGCTCATCTCAGAATCCCCTCATAGCTCCCTGCGCAGAAGCTTGCCAGAGCGCGTGCGCGGGAGCGGCGCGGAGACGAGCTCCACGCGCTTGGGCACCTTGAACGGGGCCAGCCGGGCAGCGCAATGCGCGCGCAGGACGTCCTCCTCCACGCTCGCCCCCGGCGCCGCGAGCACGATCGCGACCACCGCCTCCCCCCACTGCGCGTCCTCGCGTCCCACCACCGCCGCCTCCGAAACCGCCGGATGCGTCTCGAGCACCGCCTCGACCTCGCTCGGCGCAACGTTCTCCCCGCCGCTCACGATCGTGTCAGAGGCGCGTCCGCTGACGTGCAGAGCGCCATGCTCGTCGATGTAGCCGAGGTCGCCGGTATGCAGGCGGCCGTCGGCGGCGAGCGCCGATCGCGCGACGGTGGGTCCGGCGACCAAGATCTCACCGTTCTCCTCGACGCTCACGCGGGTGCAGAACAGCGGCGGTCCGTTCGTGGTGACCTGTGAGCAGGCCTCGGTGAGCCCGTAGGTGGGGCTCACAGGGACGCCGACACCGAGTGCGCGCTCTACCAACGCGTCCGGCACCGGACCTCCGCCGGTAAGCGCGAAACGCAGGTGCGGCGGGTTGCGCAGGCCGGCGTCGAGCAGGCGCGCGAGCGTGGTGGAGACCAGCGACACGAGCGTGATGTCGTCCTCCAGCAGAGCAGCGAGCGCCCGCTCGGTGTCGAAGCGCTCGTGCACAACCGCGGTGGTGGCGTAGATCGCGCTGCGCACGAGGATCGACAGGCCGCCGACGTGGGAGAGCGGCAGCGCGCACAGCCAGCGCTCCTTGGGGTCGACGCCGAGCGCAACGGCCGAGCCGAGCGCGCTCCACAGGAAGTTGCCGTACGTGAGCTCCACCGGCCGCGGCGCAGAGGTGGTGCCGGAGGTGTGAATCACCGCGCACACGGCGTCGAGATCGTGGGTAACGCAGCTCGCGAACGTCTCCGCTGAGCCGGGCTCCGCTGAGCCGGGCTCCGCTGAAGCGGGACTCCCGGAAGCGGCCCTCTCTCTCGGCCCGACGCCCAGCGGGCGATCGACGAGAACGCTCGCCCCCGTAACGATACGCTCGCGCTCGCCGGGGGTGAGGCGCAGGTCGACGGGCGCCGCGACGGCGCCGAGCAGGAAGCACGCGTGCAGGGCCTGCGCAAACTCGATGCCGGGCGGCAGCGCGATCGCCACGCGCTCTCCCGCGCGCGCTCCGCGCCGCGAAAGCTCCCCCGCCCCCGAGCGGGCCGCGCTCCACAGCTCGGCGTAGGACAGTCGCGCGTCCGGGGTCTGGATCGCTGTGAGCGTCGGCGCCGAGCGGGCGGCGCGCTGCAGCCATGCCTCGACCTGCATGCTCCACAGGCTAGCCTTCGCATGGACACCTCGGCACGCGCTCCATGGCGGGGCGCTCGGAATGCCATCAGAGCCCTTGGGGCCAGGACAGGAGCGTTGGAGAACCTTGAGCACGACTTGGATCGCAGCAGGCAGCTACACCGACATCCGCTACGAGAAGTCGGCCGAGCTTGGGGAGGACGGGAAGACCGGCGACGGGAGAACGGGCGAGGATGAGCGGACGGGCGCGGACGAGCGGTCCGGCGCGGACGAGCGGACCGGCGCGGACGAGCGGACCGGCGCGGACGAGCGGACCGGCGGGGACGAGCGGACCGGCGCGGACGAGCGGACCGGCGGGGACGGCGGAAAGGACGGGCAGGCGCCGCGCATCGCGAAGATCACGATCAATCGCCCGGAGGTGAGAAACGCCTTCCGCCCTTTGACGGTGGTCGAGATCTCCCAGGCGCTCGAGCAGGCGCGCGAGGACACCGAGGTGGGCGCGATCGTGCTCACCGGCGAGGGGCCGCTCGCGTTCTGCTCAGGCGGAGACCAGCGCGTGCGCGGCGACTCCGGCTACCTCGCCGAGGACGAGGGGATCCGGAGTCCCGCCCACCCGGGCATCGGCCGCTTCCACGTGACCGACCTGCACGTCCAGATCCGCCGCCTGCCCAAGCCGGTGGTGGCGATGGTGGCGGGATATGCGGTGGGCGGCGGGCACGTGCTGCACCTCGTATGCGACCTTACGATCGCCGCGGACAACGCCCGCTTCGGCCAGACGGGGCCACGCGTGGGCTCCTTCGACGGGGGCTTCGGCGCGGGGCTGCTCGCGAACGTGGTGGGCGTGAAGAAGGCCAAGGAGATCTGGTTCCTCTGCCGCCAGTACGACGCGCGGGAAGCGCTCGAGATGGGGCTCGTGAACACGGTGGTGCCGCTCGAGCGCCTGGAGGCCGAGACGGTGCAGTGGTGCCGTGAGATGCTCGCGCTCTCGCCGTTCTCGCTGCGGCTGCTGAAGGCGAGCTTCAACGCCGCGGAGGACGGCTTGGCGGGCATCCAGCAGCTCGCCCACGACGCGAACCTGCTGTTCTACGGCAGCGAGGAGGCCAGAGAGGGGCGCGAGGCATACAAGCAGAAGCGCCAGCCCGACTTCGGTCGCTTCCCGAGGAGGCCATGAGCGCCATGAGCGCACTGGAGACCGTCGCGCCGAAGGTGCCCACGACGAAGGCGTCCAGCACAGTGCACATCTGGGTGATGGCCGCACGCGTGCGCACGCTCCCGGCGGCGGTGGCGCCCGTGCTCGTGGGAACCTCGCTGGCGCTCGGCGGCGGGCGCTTCCGCCCGCTCGCGTTCGTGGCGGCGCTGCTCGGCGCGGTGTTCATCCAGGTGGGAACGAACCTCTCGAACGACTACTCCGACGCGCGCAGGGGCGCGGACACCGAGGATCGGCTCGGACCGGTGCGGGTGACCGCCGGCGGGCTCGTTCCGCCCGGCAGGGTGCTGTTCGCGACGTACGTGACGTTCGGGCTGGCGGTGCTGTGCGGCGTCTACCTGGTGGCGGTGGCGGGCTGGGAGCTGATCGCGGTGGGGGCCGCGTCGATCCTGGCGGGCGTGCTTTACACGGGCGGGCCGCGCCCCTACGGGTATGAGGGCCTCGGCGAGCTGTTTGTGTTCCTCTTCTTCGGGATCGTGGCGGTGAGCGGGTCGTACTTCGTGCAGGTGCAGCAGCTGCCGTGGGATGCCTTCGCCTGCGCCGTCCCCGTGGGGTTGCTGGCGAGCGCGATCCTCGTGGTGAACAACGTGCGCGACCTGGAGACCGACCGGCGCGCGGGCAAGCGCACGCTGGCGGTGCGCCTCGGGAGGGAGCGCACCCGCGCCCTCTACACGGCGATGGTGGGGGGCGCGTTCCTACTGGCGCCGCTGCCGTGGCTGCTCGGGTCGATGACCGGGTGGCTGCTGCTTCCGTGGTGCGCGATCCCGCTCGCGATCCCGCTCGTGAGGGTGGTGAGAACGCGCTTGGACGGGCCGGCGCTGAACGGAGCGCTCGCCAGGACCGGAGCGTTGCAACTCCTGTTCTGCCTGCTGTACTCCGCCGGCATCCTCGCGAGCGGCGGGATCGGGTTCTGAGCTCCTTTATCTTCGGCCAGTCTTCCATGGCGCGCGTCGAACCCACGTCAAGCCTCCAGTGTCTCGAGCTATGAAGACCGAGCCATGAGGATGGATGTGCGGCGCCACGCGCTGCGTCTGCGCCAGCCGCTGCAGAGCGCCTACGGGACGGTGGCCGAGCGCGAGCTGTTGGCCGTGTCGCTCACCGGCGAGGACGGCGTGACGGGCTACGGCGAGGCGGCGCCGCTCGAGCCGTATGACGGCGTGAGCCTCGCGCGCGTCGAGCAGGCGCTCGAGCGCTACCGGCCCGTGGTGGAGAGCGCGGAGAGCATGAACGGCGCCCAGATCGTCGACGAATGCCGCCGCGTCGACGACTGCCCGGAGGCGTTCGCCGCGATCGACCTCGCGTTGTGGGATCGCGCGGGGCGGCGCATGGGCCGCCCGGTGGCGTCGCTCGTGACAGACAGTCCGGCGCGGGGGGTGCCGGTGAATGCGACCCTCTCGGCGCTCGACCGCGCCGGCGCCGCCGGGCAGGCGCAGCGCGCCGTCGAAGAGGGCTTCGCCTGCCTGAAGGTGAAGGTCGGCGTGGGCGATGACGTGGAACGGGTGGCCGCGGTGAGAGCGGCGGCGGGCCCACGCACCGCGATACGCGTGGACGCCAACGGCGCGTGGGACGTGGAGCAGGCGGTGCGCGGCATCGAAGCGCTGGCGCCGTGCGGGTTGGAGCTGGTGGAGGAGCCGGTGCACGGGCTCGCGGCGGTGCGCGCGGTGCGCGAGCGCGTGGCGGTGAGGGTGGCAATCGATGAGACCGCCGCCGAGCACGGGGCGCTCACAGCGGGCGTGGCGGACGCGGTGTGCTTGAAGATCTCACGCTGCGGCGGCATTTCGGGGCTGCTGGCGGCGGCGGCGCTTGTGAGGGCGTCGGGCGCGGAAGCGTACGTCGCCTCGACGCTCGACGGCCCGCTCGGGGTGGCCGCGGGCGTGCACGCGGCCGCGGCGCTCGCCTCGCGCGGGCAGGGTGGGCATCCGATCCCCGCCTGCGGGCTGGCGACGCTTGGCATGTTCGACGGTCTCGCCGACCCGCTCGCGCCCGTGCGGGGGGAGATCGCGGTCCCGCAAGGCCCCGGACTCGGGGTGGAGCCGCTATGAGATCGCTTCGGCCACAGCCGCCGGATTCTCGAGCGCCAGCACATGCCCGCCGGGCGCGATGGTGAGCGTGGCGTGGGGAAGCAACTCGGCCATGCGACACCCGAGCGCGTGGAACTTCGTGTCGCGGTCCCCCACCACGATCGCGACGGGCATGGTGAGCGCGCGCAGACGCTCCCAAAGTTGCTGCATCTCGCCTGTCCCGACGCCCCGCAGCGCTGCCGCGATCCCGTCGGGACGGTTGCGCCACTGGTCGGCGCGAGCGAGCGCGTCGACCTCCGGCGGGTCGTCGGCGAACATCGGTTGAGCCCGCCAGCGCTCCACGAAGTCCTCGATAGGCCCCTTCTCGATCTCCTCCGCCAAGCGATGGTCGCGCTCGCGCCGTTGGCCCCGCTCGAGTGGATCGTCGATGCCGGCGGTGGTGGAGATCAGCACGAGCCGAGCGACCCGCTCGGGAGCGACGAGGGCGACGTGCAGAGCAATGCGTCCGCCCATCGAGTAGCCGGCGAGCACGAAGCGCTCAGGGCTGCGGTCGAGCACACTCGCGACACAGCCGTCGAACGTGATGGGGCGCGGAGCGTCGACCTGCTCGCCGTGTCCAGGGAGGTCGAGCGCGAGCGGGCGATAGCGTTCGGCGGGCAGATGCGCCACAACTCCATCCCACGCGCGGCGCGTTCCGCCGAATCCGTGCAGCAAGACGACGCTCTCGACCACGTGCGCATCCTATGAGCTGCCCCACCATCGTCTCCTCACCCGCCGCCCTCCACTCCACCGCTATGCTCGCGATTCATCCCTTCGTCCTTCCGACCGGCCGACCGTGGACTGCCCTTCCGTGAGCTCGGCAGACGATACCCACCGCCTGCTCGGGGCCTTCGTGGACGAGCTCGCGCGCTGCGGATTGCGCGACGCGTGCACCTCGCCCGGGTCGCGATCGACGCCGCTGGTGCTGAGCCTCGCGGGCGATCCCCGAGTGCGCTGCCACTCGCATGTGGACGAGCGCTGCGCCGGCTTCTTCGCCGTGGGGCTCGCGAAGGCCTCCGCGCTGCCGGTGGCGATCGCGTGCACGTCCGGAACGGCGGTGGCCGAGCTGCTGCCCGCGGTCGTGGAGGCGCGCGAGGCGCGCGTGCCCCTGATCGTGCTGAGCGCCGACCGCCCGCCGGAGCTGCGCGAGGTGGGCGCCGGGCAGACGATCGACCAGCTCGAGATCTTCGGCGGCTTCGCGAAGTGGTTCTTCGAGGTGGGCACGCACGATGCGACGCCCGAGCGCACGCGCTGGATGCGGGCGCTCGCGTGTCGCGCCTACTGGACGGCGCTGGAGGGCAGGCCGGGCGTGGCGCACCTCAACTTCCCGCTGCGCGAGCCGCTCGTGTGCGACGAGCTTCCGGCGCCGATCGAGGAGGGACGCCCGGAGGGCGTGCCGTATGTGAGCCGCGCGCCGCAAGCGCCTGACCCGATCGGAGCGGCGCGCACGCTGCGCGATCTGATCGGAGCGGCTCGACGGGGCGTGCTCGTGGCGGGGCGCCACGAGCGCAACACCCCGCTTGGAGCGGCCGCCGCCGCATTCTGCGCCGCGGCGGGATGGCCGCTGCTGGCCGACCCCATGTCGGGCGCCAGGCGCGGGGACGCCGCGATCGCCCACTACGACGCGCTGCTGCGCGAGCCGGCGTTCGCGCGCGAGCACGCGCCCGAGGTCGTCGTGAGAGTTGGGGACCTGCCCGTGTCAAAGCCGTTGCGCACGTGGCTTGCCGGGCTGGAGCGGACGCCCCAGGTGGCGCTTGACCCGGAGGGGGCTTGGCAGGACCCGGCGAATGTCGTGTCGGACTCGCTGGCGGCGGAGCCTGCGGCCACGCTGAGCGCGCTCACGCGCATGCTCGACGCATCCCCCGGGAGACCCGCCCCCGGCGACGCGCCCACGAGCGCAAGACCGACCGACGCACCCACGAGCGGGAGGGAGGGTGACGCGACAGCGACCAACACGGGCCGCGCCGATCCCGACTGGTTGGCGAGCTGGCGCAGCGCGGACGAGCGCGCCTCCGAGGCGATCCTCGGCGTGCTCGCGACGGGCGGCTTGAGCGAGCCGGCGGTCGCCGCCGAGCTGGGCGTGCTGCTGCCCGAGCGGGCGACGCTGTTCGTGGCGTCCTCGATGCCGGTGCGCGACGTCGAGACCTTCTGGCCGGTCCGCACGGACCCGCCGCGGGTGCTGTGCAACCGCGGGGCGAACGGGATCGACGGGACCGTGTCGAGCGCGTTCGGGGCAGCCGCGGCCGAGCACGGACCGGTGGTGCTGCTGATCGGCGACGTGGCGCTCGCGCACGACATCGGCGGCCTGCTCGCCGCGAAGCGACTCGGCCTGAAGCTGACGATCGTCCTGCTCGACAACGAAGGCGGCGGGATCTTCGACTTCCTGCCGGTCGCGCATGCGGCGAGCGCGGGTGAGATCGAGCCGCGGACCGTCGGCGGCGACACGACCGGCCCCGGAGATGGACATGACGACATCTACACCCGCCACATCGCCACACCGACGGGGCTCGACTTCGCTCAGGCCGCCGCGCTGTACGGGCTCGAGCACGAAACCGTCGCGGACGTGGCGAGCTTCCGCGTCGCGCTGGAGAGCGCGCTCGCGGCGCCGCGCTCGACGATCGTCGAGGTGCACACCGAGCGCGCGGCGAACGTCGAGCTGCACCGGCGCGTGTGGAGCGCCGTGGCGGGCACTCTCAGCCGGTGAGCCTCAGCCGGTCAGCAGCGGAAGCAACGCCGCCAGCTTGATCTCCGTCTCCCCCAGCTCGGTGACGGGAACGGAGTCGCGCACGATGCCGTTGCCGGCGTAGCAGCGGGCGACGTCGCCGCGCAGAAGGGCGCAGCGCAAGGCAACGCAGAACTCGCCGTCGCCGGCCGCGTCAGTCCAGCCGACGGGGCCGGTGTACCAGCCGCGGTCGAGACCCTCCAGCGCCGGGATCAGCCTGAGCGCTGGAGCGGACGGCTCGCCGCCCACGGCCGGGGTCGGGTGCATGAGGCCTGCCAGTTCGATCGCCTCCACGGGCGCGGCGAGCTGCGCTCGGATGGGGGTCGCGAGGTGCTGGATGTTGGCGATCCGCACGAGCGTCGGCTCGGGCGCGGCGGCGACCCAGATCGCGTAGCGGTTGAGGGTGCGCTCGATGCGGCGCACGACGATCGCGTGCTCCTCGCGGTAGCTGTCATCGCGCATGAGGCGCTCGCCGAGGTGCGCGTCGACGGCGGGGTCGGCGCTGCGACGGGTGGAGCCGGCGAGCGCGATCGTGCTGATGCGCTGGCCCTCACGCCGCACGAGCAGCTCGGGGGAGGCGGCCACGAGCGTCGCGTCGCCGCGCCCGACGCAGAACACGAAGCAGGAGGGGAAGGCGTCGCGCAAAACCCCGAACACGGCCGCGGGGTCGTACCCGCTCGGAGCGTGTACCTGCACTTCGCGGGCTACCACGATCTTTTGAATGCGACCCGCCCGAATGGTCTCGGATGCCCGCGCGACGGCGGCTTCGTAGTGCTCGGGGGGCATGCCGCTGGAAACCTGGAAGCGCCCGGTGGGAGCCGGATCGAGCAGCGGCAGCGGCCGATCGGAGAGCTCCTCGAGTCGCCGGTCCAGGCGCGCGAGCAGATCCTCGGCCGTGTCATCGGGATGGGCGAGCGCGGCCAGGGTCAGCCGCACACGACGCTCGCCATCGCACTCCTCGCGAGCGAGGGCGACTTCGGGGACGAGCATCGAGGCGGGCTCGAAGCCGCTCCAAACATGTGAGGAGCCGCCCTCGGGAGCGAACGCGAAACCCCCCACAGCCACCGGCCCGCCGCCTTCCGGTTCGCCCGGCGAGTCGGCCACCGCCGCCGCCGACAGCGAGCGCCAGCGGTCGGCGAGCGTGGCGAAGCGGTCGGGTCCTGAGTCCTCGAGGCACGTGACCTGCCCGAGTCCGGCGAGCGCGGAGCCGCCCCGGTCGGGCTGCTCGAAGACGAACCATGGCTCGCCGGGGCGACGCGACGCGCACGCCACCGCCGCCGGATCGACGTCGTCGGGGAGCGCGCATGTGACGGTGGCGAGCGTGGCACGGCCCGAGCGGCGCGCGCGTTGGAGTGCGAGCTCGATCCGCGCGCGCAGGCGCTCGCGGCCTGACTTCGCGAGCGCGAACGGCGATCGCTCGCCGGTGGCGGCCGCCGTCATAGGCTCAATCTGATGGACGCGCAGGGAAGATAAGGAGACGGAGGTGGCAATATACTTTTTAAAATTTTACTATTGTGGATACACTTCGTATAGACTATCGCAAAATTTCGTAAATTGACACTCCACCTCCACCCCATAGGGGCCCTATGTCTCGCCCCGTCCCCGTGCGATCGCTATCTCGCCGGTGCGCATCATCTCGATGAGGCCGAACGGCCGCACCATGCTCTCGAACGCCTCGACCTTCTCGGTGGTGCCGGTCACCTCGACGATCACCGAGCGCTTGGTGACGTCGACGACCTTGCCGCGGAAGATCTCGGTGATCTGCATCAGCTCGCCGCGCTGGGCGCCGTCGGCGGAGATCTTGAAGAGGGCGAGCTCGCGGGCGACGGTGTCGGTGGGCTCGAGATCCCTGATCTTAAGCACGTTTACGAGCTTGTGCAGCTGCTTGGTGACCTGGTCGATCGGGTGGATGGCGCCGTCGACGGTGAGCGTGACGCGCGAGATGTGCTCGTCGTCGGTGGGCCCGACGGTGAGCGTGTCGATGTTGAAGCCGCGCCTGGCGAACAGGCCCGCAATGCGGGTGAGCACGCCCGACTTGTTCTCCACCAGGATCGACAGGACGTGCTTACGTCCCGAGCGCAGATTGCCGGATGCCTGCAGCTCCTCGAGGCTGAGCGGCTCCTTGGTTGCCGGTTCTCCCACGACGCTCACCCCACCATCTCCCGCGCGGCCTGTCCGGCGGGGATCATCGGGTAGGTGTTCTCCTCGCGCGTGACCTTCACGTCGACCACCACGGGGCCGTCGGCGGCGATCGCCCGCTTCATGTCCTCCACCAGGGTGGACTTGTCCTCGAAGCGCATGCCGGTCGCGCCGTATGCCTCGGCGAGCTTGACGAAGTCGGGGTAGTCGCCCGTCTCGACGTGGCTGTAGCGCCCGTCCCAGAAGAGCTCCTGCCACTGGCGCACCATGCCGAGGTAGCCGTTGTTCATGATGAACACCTTGATAGGGATCTTCTCCTGAGCGCAGGTGGCGAGCTCCTGGGCGTTCATCTGCACGGAGCCGTCGCCCGCGATGCAGCAGACCGTCCTGTCGGGACAGCCGACGGCGGCGCCCATCGCCGCGGGCAGGCCGAAGCCCATCGTGCCGAGCCCGCCCGAGTTGATCCAGCGGCGCGGCTCGGGGAAGTCGTAGTACTGGGCGGCCCACATCTGGTGCTGGCCGACGTCGCTTGTGACGATCGCCTCCCCGCCGGTCGCCTCATACAGCGCCTGGATCATGTACTGCGGCTTGATCTCGTTGTCGGCGGAGTCCTCATAGCCGAGCGGGTGCTTCTCGCGCCAGCCTTCGATGCGCTCCCACCACTCGTTCATGCGCGCCGGATCTCCGCTCAGGGCGCGATACTCCACGAGCAGCTTCGCGAGCACGTGCTTGGCGTCGCCGACGATCGGGATGTGGGCGGGGATGTTCTTTGAGATCTCGGCCGGATCGACGTCGATGTGGATGAACTTCGCGCGCGGAGCAAACTCGGAGAGCTTGCCGGTGACGCGATCGTCGAAGCGGGCGCCAACCGCGCAGATCAGGTCAGCCTCGTCCATCGCGTAGTTGGCGGCGCGCGTGCCGTGCATGCCGAGCATGCCCAGCCACTGGGGATGGGGTCGACCCCCCGGACTGCTACCCGTGTCGGCGGGCAGGCGGGCCGGGAAGGCGCCGAGGCCCATCAGGGTGCAGGTCACCGGGAAGCGGTCGGCGGTGGCGAACTCGACGAGCTCCTCGGAGGCGTTCGCGTTGACCACGCCTCCGCCCGCGTAGATGACGGGACGCTGCGCGGCGACGAGCGCCTTGGCGGCTTGGCGGATCTGCTTCTGGTTGCCCTCGAGCGTCGGCTGGTAACCGGGCAGGCGCACGTCGGCGACCGGCTCGTAGGGGATGTCGGCTCTCGAAAGATCCTGGGGTATGTCCACCAGCACCGGGCCGGGACGGCCCGAGCGGGCGATGTAGCACGCCTCGTGGATCGCGCGCGGGATTTCCAGCGGGTCTCCGATCATGAAGGAGTGCTTGACGATGGGCATCGTGATGCCGATCGTGTCGGCCTCCTGAAAGCCGTCGGTGCCGAGCAGCTCGGTGCGCACCTGCCCGGTGATGAACACGACCGGCACGGAGTCCATCATCGCGTCGCAGATCGGGGTGATCAGGTTGGTGGCGCCCGGACCGCTCGTGGCAAACGCCACGCCCACCTTGCCGGTGGCCTTGGCGTAGCCCTCGGCGGCATGGCCTCCACCGGCCTCATGGCGTACCAGGATGTGACGGATGCCGGCGTCCACGAAGGCGTCGTAGGTCGGGAGGTTGGCGCCGCCGGGCAGACCGAAGACGACGTCCACGCCCTCCGCCTTCAGGCATTCCATCACCGCATCCACAGCTCTCATAGGCGCAGTCTACCAGCGGGTTTTCCGCGTTCTGTCAGCGGGCACACACAACACGCGGCGTCGATCAGCCCGCCCGCGTGGCGGCGCGACGGTCGGCCGACTCCGGCGCGAGCAGCTGCTCGGGGAAGTCGAGCTCCTCGCCGCAGCGCGTGCAGAGCGCGTCGTAGGCCTTCGTCACACGGCCGCATTTCGGGCAGCGACGGCGCGGCTCGTCACGCTCGAAGCGGTAGGCGATCGCGGCCATCAGGCCGATGAAGGGCACGGCGGCCGAGATCAGGAACCACAGCACGAAGGAGCTGCCCTTGACGCGGCCGACGATGCCGCCCGCGAGGCCGAAGCAGAAGGCGATGACTAGATAGGCCATCGGAGCGGAAGTGAGCAGGCCATTGCCGCGCCGTCTGCCGGACCCGCCGCTAGAAGAGGACGCGCCACGCCCAGATCATGGCCACGATCGCCACGATGACGAGAATCGGGACGAAGAGCACCGCCACGATTCCAACGATGAGCTTCACCACGATCCACGCCGCGACCAGCAGCACCAGGACCGCCAAGACATGCTTGCCAAACCGCCCTACACCCGAGTCATTCTCTGTGCGCGACTGAGCCATGCTTAGAGCGTACCTCAATCTGTCGCGGGCCCTAAGTGACCCGTGGCACGTTGCCCGAGCAGGGCGCCGGAGGACGATCCAGTCCGTGGGAGCGTCCGACGCTGGTGAGCCGGTAGCGCCGGATGCGAAGCCCCTGGCCCGGAACGTCCCCGGCATCCTCCGGCAGCAGGAGAAACCGCCGAGGAGGAGTCATCGAATTTGAGATCGGCCTGTTCATGGTCCACATGTTGGCGCTGGACGGGCCTGCTGCCTTTGGCCCAACGTCCAAAATGTCGGGACGCCGCCTTGTTCAGATGCCGAGCTGCTCGTGTACCAGCCGCGTGACCTCACCGCCGTCGGCGCGTCCCTTGGTGGCGCGCATCACATAGCCCACGATCGGTCCGATCGCCTTCGCGTTGCCGGCGCGCACGCCCTCGGCGGCGTCCGCGTTGGCGGCCAGCGCCGCGGCCACGACCGCCGCGAGCTCGTCGCCCCCGTCGAGCGCCGCGAGCCCCTCCGCCTCGACGATCTCGAGGGGATCTCCGCCATCCGCGACGAGACGGTCGAGCACCTGGCGGGCGGCGCCGACGCTCACGCGCTTGGACGCCGCCAGCCCGCACAGCGCCGCCAGCGCGGCCGGGGTGACGAGCGAAAGATTGGGGTCCCCACCCGCTCCCTCGACGTCGCCGAGACGGGCGAGCAGGTCGGCGAGGATCCAGTTGGCGAGCGCCTGCGGCGGGGCGGGCGGGTCGACCTCGGCGGCGAGCGCCCGCTCGAAGTAGTCGCCGAGCTCCGAGCGGAACGCGAGCCGGCGGGCGAGCTCGGCGGGCAAGCCGACCGCCTGCTCGAAGCGCTCGGCGCGCTCGGCGGGCAGCTCGGGCATCGCGGCACGCGCCGCCTCGATCATCGCCTCCTCGACGGCCACCGGCACGAGGTCGGGCTCGGGGAAGTAGCGGTAGTCGTGGGCCTCCTCCTTGGAGCGCAGCGAGGTGATGCGGCCTGTGTCGGGGTCGAAGTGGAGCGTCTCCTGCATGACCCTGCCGCCGCCCGAGAGGATGGCTTCCTGGCGGGCGACCTCCGCGCGGATGCCGCGTTCGATGAAGCGGAAGGAGTTCATGTTCTTCAGCTCCGTCTTCGTTCCAAGCTCCTCGGCGCCGGCGGGGCGCAGCGAGATGTTGGCGTCGCAGCGCAGCGAGCCCTCCTCCATGTTCACGTCGCTCACGCCGAGCCGGCGCATGGTGGCGGCCAGCAGCCGCAGCCACTCGCCCGCCTCCTCCGCGGAGCGCAGGTCGGGCTCGGTGACGATCTCCGCGAGCGGGGTGCCGCCGCGGTTGAAGTCGACGATGGAGGCGTCGGAGGCGTGGATGCGCCCGGTGGCGCCCACGTGCACGAGCTTGGCGGCGTCCTCCTCGAGGTGTACGCGGTGGATGCGCACGCCGGCGAGCCGCCCGCCGAGGCACAGGGGCTCGTCGTACTGGGAGATCTGGTAGCCCTTGGGGAGGTCCGGATAGAAGTAGTTCTTGCGGTGGAAGATCGATCGCGGCGCGAGCCGCGAGCCGACGGCGAGGCCGATCATGAGGCCGAAGTGAACGGCCCTGGCGTTGGCGACGGGAAGCGCCCCGGGCAGGCCGAGGCAGACCGGGCAGGTGCGCGTGTTGGGGGGCTCGCCGAAGGAGAGCTCGCAGCCGCAGAACATCTTCGTGCGGGTGGCGAGCTGGATGTGTATCTCCAGGCCGATTACGGGCTCGTAGGTGGTCATCGATTGCGACCCCCCTCGCGCGCACACACGCGTAGAAAGCCTTGCTTCGCGCGCGCACGCGAGTCACCCCTTTTTCGAAAACATACAACCTCCATACGTGCCTTCCCGCGGTCGGTCATGTGCGTGCGGGGGTCAGGTCGAAGTCGAGCGCCTGCTCGAGCGCGTAGGAAGCGTCGAGCAGGCCGTTCTCGCTGAAGGCGGGGCCGGCGAGCTGCAGGCCGACGGGAAGGCCGGCCCCGTTCGGCCCAAGTCCCTGCTCGCCGCCGGCAAGGCCGCAGGGGATCGAGATCGCGGGGATGCCCGCCAGCGACATGGGTACGGTGCAGAAGTCGTTGAGGTACATCTCCAGCGGATCGCCGGTCTTGGCGCCGAGCTCGAAGGCGACCGTGGGGCTCGTGGGCGTGACGACGAAGTCGACGCGCTCGAACACCGCACGGAAGTCCTCGACGATCTTCGTGCGCACGCGCTGGGCGCGGCCGTAGTAGGCGTCGTAGTAGCCCGAGGAGAGCGCGTAGGTGCCGAGCATGACACGGCGCTTCACCTCCGCCCCGAAGCCGTCGTGGCGGGTGCTCGTGTACATGCCCACCAGGTCACGCGCGTCCCGGGCGCGCAGCCCGTAGCGGACTCCGTCGAAGCGCGCGAGGTTCGACGAGCACTCGGCGGGGGCGATCACGTAGTAGGCCGACAGCGCGTGGGGGGCGTGCGGGAGGCGCACCCGCTCGACGCTCGCGCCGAGCGCCTCCGCCTGCTCGAGCGCGGCGGTGAACGCTCCGAGCACGCCCGCGTCGATGCCCTCGCCGGTGAGCTCCTCGGGCACGCCGAGCCGCACGCCGTCGAGGCGCTCGGCGGAGGGCAATGAGATCTCGTGTGGGAACTGCAGCGAGGTGGCGTCGCGCTCGTCGCGGCCCACCATGTGGCGCAACATGAGCGCGGCGTCGGTGACGTCGCGCGTGAGCGGTCCGGCCTGGTCGAGCGAGGAGGCGAACGCGATCATCCCGTAGCGCGAGACGGCGCCGTAGGTGGGCTTCAGCCCGACGATCCCGCAGAGCGCGGCGGGCTGACGGATCGAGCCGCCGGTGTCCGTGCCCAGCGCCCACGGCGCGAGTCCCGCCGCCACCGCCGCGGCGCTGCCCCCGGAGGAGCCGCCGGGCACGCGCGTGGGGTCCCACGGGTTGAGCACGGGCCCGTAGGCGGAGTTCTCGTTGGAGGAGCCCATCGCGAACTCGTCTTGATTTGTCTTCGCGAGCAACGTCGCGCCAGCCGCCTGCAGGCGCTCGACGGCGGTGGCGGTGTAGGGAGGCAGGTAGCCCTCCAGGATGCGCGAGCCCGACTGGGAGGGGACGTCCTCGGTGCAGAAGAGGTCCTTCACGGCGAGCGGGATGCCATTCAGGGGCGTCTCGGCGTATGACCCCTGGGAGTTGCCTCCCGCCGGCGACACGGACGAGCCGGGGCGCGTGCCCTCGCGGACGGGCGGCCCGCTCGCGACCCACGTGAAGCAGTTGAGCCGGTCCTCGCGCGCGCGCGCGTGATATGCCTCGAACAGATCATCCGCCCCGATCTCGCCGGCCGCAAGCGCCCGCGCCGCGGCCGCCGCGCTCAGCTCGATCAGCTCGCGCGCGCTCATGCCGGCCGTCCGGCGGAGGTCAAGCCGCTCATGCCGGCCATCCGGCGGAGGTCAAGCGCATGCGTAGACCGGCGGTGCGGAGAGCGATCGGGCGCATGCTCAGGCCTGCGGGCTGGGGACCAGGAAGCCCTCGCCGCTGACGGCGGGGGCCTGGGAGAGCACCACCTCGCGCGGGAGCGAGTCGCGCGGCTCGTCCGCGCGCAGGCGGCCGGTGAGCTCGGCGACGTGCGTGGTGGGCGCCACTCCGTCGAGGTCGAGCTCGGCGATCTTCGCGACATGGTCGAGCACGGCCGACAGCTCGCGCGCCATCGGCTCGATCTCCTCCTCGGCGAGCCGCAGGCGCGCGAGGCGCGCAACGTGGAGCACTTCGTCGCGGTCGATCATGAAGGCCGCATTCTACGGAGCGCCGCGCGCGGCGCCCTGTAGATGGGCGGCAGGTGAGTTGAGGCCCGAGACGCGAAGGCCCGAGACGCGAAGGCCCGAGACGCGAAGGCCCGAGACGCGAAGGCCCGGGACGCGAAGGCCCGGGACGCGAAGGCCCGAGACGCGAAGGCCCGAGACGCGAAGGCCCGAGACGCGAAGGCCCGGGACGACGGCGACTACAGACCCCCACCGCCGGAGGGTGGCAGCGGCGGCTCGGATGCCGGCGCGGACGGTGGCGGTGGCGGGGGCGGGGGCGCAGACGGGGAGGACGGCGGCGGCGGCGGTGAAGACGTGCTGGGAGCCGACGTGGAGGCGCCGGGCGGGGCGGCTGCGCCCGAGGAGCCCTCTCCGCTCCCGGATGCCGAGCTGTCGGTGAAGCTGCCCACGGCGCGGCCCGCCTGGTCGCGTACGTCCGACAGGGTGGTGCCCTCTTCGCTCATCATGAGATACCCGCCATAGGTGATGACCGCGGCCGCGATCAGGCCGAGCCAGATACCGATCTTGATGCCATAGCTGAAGGATGCGCCGGCGAACGAGGCGCCGCCTGAGGGATGATGGATGATGCGGTAGAGGATCAGGAGCGTGGAGAGAGCTCCCAGCCCGGCCACAACGACACTGAGTCGCACGGGAATCTCGAGCTTGCGCTGACCCGCGACGAGCACCACCGCGCCGATCGCGACGACGATCGTGATCAACCAGATCCAGCGGCTGTTGGTGAACGTGTCCCAGCCCGTCGAGCTCGAACTGGCGGCAAACGAGCTTCCGAGCGACACGTTGCCTTTGTAGCTCCCGCCATACCAGTCGAAGAAGAACATGAAGACGAACAGTGCGACGGCGCCACCGCCGACCATCCAGTCGCTGCGGCGCAAACGGCTGACATCGAAGCTCATTTGGGTTATTCCCCCCGGAGGTTGTTCATTGGGCTGACATCCAGGCGCACCATGCCTCGCTTGCGCCGAGATTGCAACTCTCGACACACGATTTCTACGCTTACTGCGGATTTCCTGCGCCGAGCTCGCGCGGCTCGGGCTCCACGGGCGGGTAGCGGATGGTGCGTTCGTCGCGCATCGACTGCCAGGAGCCCGCCGCGATCAAGAGAGCGCCGGCGAGCGCGAGCCACGCGCCCGCGCACAGCGAGGTGGCGTTGTGGGGCCGCTCGAGCACGCGCACCACAGCGGCTATGAGGCCCACCATGCCGAACAGCGTGCTCCACACCGCCCCCGCGACCGGCAGCGCGGGCGAGCGCTCGGTGACCGTGGCCAGGACGAGCGCGAGCGCGGCGAGCGCGGCGAGCATGAGCAGGACGACCGACGGTCCGAACGTGCTCCACGCGTCGAGCTTGCCTTCGAGGTTTTCATACCAAGGGAGCGTGAGCGCGACGATCACACAGACGGCGCCCGCCAGCGCCGCCGACTCTCCGAGCCGCATTCGTGAGATCTTCATAACGTCCTGTCTTCCATCCGAATCATCAGCCCCCTCTTCCATCTGGATCGTTGCGCGGCCTCTTCGATCTGAATCATCGCGTTTCCTCTTCCATCTGAAGCTTTGACGAGGGATGCTGTTCGTGCCGTGCGCGCGCCGCCTGCAGGGTGTTGCGCAGGAGCATCGCGATCGTCATCGGCCCAACACCGCCCGGCACCGGCGTGATCGCCGAGGCGACATCCCTGACGGCCTCGAAGTCGACGTCCCCGACGAGGCCGCTCGCCGGCCGATCGGAGCTCCCGTCGAGCTCCGATGAGTCGGTCTGAGCACCGGGGCACACAGCCCGAAGGGCTGGGTCGGCGGCGGCGCCCACGATCGGAGATCCCGTCGATGTCCGATCGGGCGTGAGGCGGTTCATGCCCACGTCGATGACGATCGCGCCGGGCTTGACGAACTCGCGCGCGATGAGGCGCGGGCGGCCGACGGCGGCGACGAGAACGTCCGCGCGGGCGCACACCTCGCGCAGGTCGCGGGTGCGCGAATGGCAGACGGTGACGGTGGCGTTGGCCTCGAGCAGCAGTTGCGCCATCGGCTTGCCGAACAGGTTGGAGCGGCCCACGACCACCGCCTCGGCGCCTTCGAGCCGATTTTCGCCCACCCCGGACACGCTCGCGAGCAGCTCCATCACGCCCAGGGGCGTGCACGGCCGCAGGCCGGGACGGCCAAGCGAGAGCAGACCGGCGTTCACGGGCGTGAGACCGTCGACGTCCTTCCCGGGGTCGATGAGCCCGGTGAGCGACGGGCCGTCGAGCTGGGCGGGGAGCGGGAGCTGCAGCAGCACGCCATCGACGTTCGAGTCGTCGTTAAGAGCGTGCAGGCGCTCGGCGACCTCGTCGAATGTGGCGCTCGTGGGAAGGCGCACGTCGAAGGGCGTCATCCCCACCTCGGCACAGGCGCGCTGCTTGCCGCCCACATACACCGCGGAGGCCGGGTCCTCCCCCACCAGCACCGTCGCCAGGCCGGGCGCGCGACCGGCATGCTCGACGAAGTCGATGACCTCGCGCGCAACCTGTGCGCGAACGCGCGCGGCGATGGCCTTGCCGTCGATGATGGTGGCCGTCATTCGGGCGGGATCGTATTCTCAGCGGCGGCTGACCGGCGCGTAGTCGGCCATCAGCTTGCGCTCGGAGCCGTCGCGTGAGAAGCGCACCACGACGATGCCTCCCGGCTCCACGCCGGTGACGACGCCCTCGCCGAAGGCGGCGTGCACGACGTCCTCGCCGAGCCTGAAGGAGGGGGAGGTTGTTGTTCGCGAATCGGAGGGCCGCGCGCGCGCGTGCGCGCCCCCACGCGCGCGCGCACGGGGCAGCCCGTTGAGGGAGTCCCCAACACCGGCGCCGACGCTCCCTACACGAGCGCCGATGCCCCCAACGCCGCTGCCGAAACCGCCGCTGCCGAAACCGCCGCTGCCGAGACCGCCGGTGCCGAGACCGACTCCCCCGACGCCCATGCCCACGCGCGCGCCTCCGGGGCGTGGAGCGGGGAGCTCGTCGCGCTCGGTCAGCTCGGCGGGGATCTCGTCGAGGAAGCGGCTGCTCATGCCATAGGTCTGCGCCCCGAACACCGAGCGGCGGCGGGCGTAGGTGAGGTAGAGCTCGCGCATCGCGCGCGTCACGGCGACATAGAAAAGGCGGCGCTCCTCCTCCAAACCCCCTTCGTCGAGCGCGCGCTGATGGGGGAACACGCCCTCCTCGCAACCCGCCACGAACACGGTGGGGTACTCCAGGCCCTTGGCGTTGTGAAGCGTCATCAGGGTCACCAAACCCTCCTCGTCGCGACGGGAGTCGGCGTCGGACTTCAGCGCGAGCTCCTGCAGGAAGAGCTCGAGCGTGTCCTCCTCGGCCTGGGTGGACGCGTCGAACTCGTGCGCCACCTCCACGAGCTGCTGGAGGTTTTCGAGGCGGCCCTGCGCTTCGAACGCCTTCTCCCCGCCGCCCGCCGACTCCGCCTCCAGCGCCTGCACGTAGCCGGTACGCGACAGAGCCGCTTCCATGAGGTCGCCCACCGGGACGCCGTCGCGAGCCAATGCCGCGAGCTCGTCCATCCTCGCCATGAAGCGGCGCAGCGCCTTGATCGCCGCGGCGCCGAGGCCCGGTATGCGCTCCGCGGCGCCCGCCACCTCCCACACCGGCTCCCCCACGCTCGCCGAGTGAGCCACGATCCGCGACAGCGAGGTCTGGCCGAGCCCGCGCCTTGGCGAATTGACGACGCGCTGAAAGCTCACCACGTCGAACGGGTTTGCGACCCACGCCAGATAGGCGATCGCGTCCTTGATCTCCGCGCGCTCGTAGAACTTCGTGCCGCCTATCACCTGGTAGGCGATCTCGCGGCGCACGAGCATGTCCTCGATCACGCGCGACATCGCGTTGGTGCGGTAGAACACCGCGATCTCCGCGCGCGAGGCGCCCTCGTCGACGAGACGCTCAATCTCCCCCACCACGAAGCGCGCCTCGGCGTGCTCGTCCTCGAGGCCGTGCACGCGGATCGGGCTGCCCTGCCCGCGCTCGCTCCACAGCCGCTTCGCGATGCCGCCGCGGTTGTTGGCGATCACCGCGTTCGCCGCAGACAGGATGGTTTGCGTGGAGCGGTAGTTCTGCTCCAGCTTCACCACCCTCGCGTCCGGGAAGTCGTCGGTGAAGTCGAGGATGTTGCGCACGTCGGCTCCTCGAAAGCTGTAGATCGACTGACTGTCGTCGCCCACCACCGCCAGGTTGCGGTGACCCGGGATGTTCACGCGCTCGCCCCGCGTGGGCGCCCTCCGGCCACCCCCCACGAGCAGCTGCAGCAGCCGGTATTGCGCGTGGTTGGTGTCCTGGTACTCGTCCACGAGCACGTGCTTGAACGCCTTCGCGTAGCGCTCGCGCACCTCCTCGTAGAGCTCGAACAGGTTCACCGTGCGCAGCAGCAGGTCGTCGAAGTCCATCGCGTTCATGCGCATCAGCTCGCTCTCGTACAGCTGGTACACCTCGGCGACGACCTGCTCGAACGGCGAGCCGATCGACTCCGCGCACTCCGCGGCCGACAGCAGCCTGTTCTTGGCCTGGGATATCTGGCTGTGTACCGCCGCCGGCGCGAAGCGCTTGGGGTCGACCCCGATCTCCTCGATGCAGCGCTTCACCATGCGCCGCGCATCCGCCTGGTCGTAGATCGTGAAGCGGCGCGTATACCCGAGCCGCTCGCCGCTCGCCCGCAGGATGCGCGCGCAGGCGGCGTGGAAGGTCATCAGCCACATCCCGCGCGCGCCTGTGGGCGGGTCCGTCAACAGGCGCTCCACCCGCCCGCGCATCTCCTGGGCTGCCTTGTTGGTGAACGTGATCGCGAGGATCTCGCTCGGGTGGGCCTGGCCGGTGAAGAGCAGGAACGCGATGCGATGGGTGAGCACGCGCGTCTTGCCGCTGCCGGCTCCCGCGAGGATGAGGAGCGGCCCCTCGCCGTGCGTCACAGCCTCGCGCTGGGGCTCGTTGAGGCCCTCCAGCAGCGCCTGCACGCGCTCGGAGCGGTCGTTGTCAGCCATCCCGGGAGCATAGAAGCGGGGTCGGCCCCCTAACGTTTGGGGCGTGACCATCGCCAATGAAGGGCCCCCCCGCGCGCGCGAGGTACCCCGAGAACGAGCACGATGACCCTCATGACCCTCACCGACGACGTGCGAGCCTCCTGCGCGCGTGTCGCCGCGCAGGCGCGCCATGTGCGCATCGACCTCGACGCGGCCGCCGAGGTGCAGCCGGCGGAGCCGCCCGCGCTCGACCCCGAGCGCCACTACCTGGAGGGAAATGCGGCGGACGTGGCCGGCTACATGCTCGCGCTCGACGCCATCAACTTCGGGTCGGGCTGGTTTCCCACGTTGCGCAAGCGCACCGCCCACGGCGAGCCGGTGAGCGGGTACTTCACGGTGTCATGGAACCTCGCCGACCACGTACGCTCCCACGGGCCGCCCACGAGCGCGTGGCTTGCGCGCGTGAGCACCCCCGAGATCGCGGCGATCCTCGATCAGCCTCCCGACAACGAGCTGATGAGCCTCTACGCGCAGGCCCTGCGCTCGCTCGGGCGCTTCCTGGCAGGCCCGCCCGCCCGCAGCGCGCTCGACCTCGTGGCAGCGTCCGGCGGCTCCGCGGAGCGCCTTGCGGAGATGCTGGCGCACGGAATGGCGATGTTCGACGACCGCGGCTTCTACAAGCGCGCGCAGATCGTCGCGAACGATCTGGCGCTCGCCGGCGTGGCCGAGTTCCGCGACCTGGACCGCTTGACGATCTTCGCCGACAACCTCGTGCCGCACGTGCTGCGCTGCGACGGGGTGCTCGTCTACGACGAGGAGCTGGCGAGGCGCATCGACGCCGAAGAGCGCCTCACGCTCGGAGGACCCGAGCGCGAGATCCGCGCGTGCGCGGTGCACGCCTGCGAGCTCATCTCGAAGCGCACCGGCGTTCCGGCACGCATGATCGACACGTGGCTGTGGACGCGCGGGCAGGCGGGTGGGCAGGGGACTCAATACAAGGCCCGCCCGCGCCACCGCTGCCGCACCGTGTTCTATTAGTCCCGCTGCCCGCCCCGCGGGCCCTCACGGGCTGATGAAAAAGCGCAATTTGCGGGAATCTGAGGCTATATTCCTGTCAGCCCCCGGCCGGGTTGCGCCCCTTGACGGTCCGCAACGGCCTGACCTCGGCGGGCTCCTGGGCCTCCCCGCCGGAGAGCTCGGCGACCGCGCGCTCGAGCGCGCCGATGCGCGACGCCAGCCCCTGGATCGCCTCGGCGATGGGGTCGGGCAGATGTATCCAGTCGGCGTCGGGTCCCTCGGGACGGCGCCCGTCCACGCGCACGGGGTGACCTGGATTGCCCACCACTGTCGAGTTTGAGGGCACGTCGGTTATCACCACGCTGTTCGCGCCGATCTTCGCGCCGTGACCGATCGTGATCGGCCCGAGCAGCTTCGCCCCGGAGCCGATCGTCACGTTGTCCTGCACGGTGGGGTGGCGCTTGCCGGTGGCAAAGCCGGTGCCGCCGAGCGTCACGCCCTGGTAGAGCGTCACGTCGTCGCCGATCTCGGCGGTCTCCCCTATCACCACGCCCGAGCCGTGGTCGATGAACATGCCCCGCCCGATGACGGCGGCCGGGTGGATCTCGATGCCGGTGAGCGCCCGCGAGACGAGCGCTATCGAGCGCGGCAGCAGCGGGATGTCGGAGGCTTGCAGCGCGTGGGCGACACGGTGGGCGAGCAGCGCCTGGATGCCCGGCCAGGTGGCCACGATCTCGACCTGTCCGACGCCGCGCGCGGCCGGATCGCGGTCGCGCGCCGCGGCGACGTCACGGCGAAGCTCCTTCGCGACCCGCGCCACAGTGCCGATGCCGAGCATGGAGAAAGCGTAGCGGGGCCTGACGCTCGCGCCCCGTGCGAACGACGACGACGAGTCGGTCGGCGGCGCGAAGGGCCAAAGGCGGCGCGACGGCTACGTCGGCGCGAAGAACGCCTGCGATACGTAGCGCTCGCCCGAGTCGGGCATGATCGTGACGATCCGCTGGCCCGCATGCTCGGGGCGCGCGGCCACCTGCAGGCTCGCCCACAGCGCCGCGCCGCAGGAGATCCCGGCGAGCAGGCCCTCGCGCCGCGCGCACGCCCAGGCCGTCTGGACGGCGTCGTCGTCGGATACGGGTATCACCTCGTCGATCAGCTCGCGATTCAGCACGGGCGGGACGAAGCCGGCGCCGATGCCCTGGATGCGATGCGGAGCGGCGCGCTCCCCGGAGAGCACCGCCGAGCCGCGCGGCTCGACCGCCACAATCCGCAGCCGCGGGTTGCGCTCGCGCAGATACTCGCCCACGCCTGTGATGGTGCCGCCGGTGCCCACGCCCGCGACGAGCACGTCCACGCGCCCGTCGAGCGCGCGGTGGATCTCCGGACCGGTGGTGCGACGGTGGGCGTCGGGGTTCGCGGGATTGGAGAACTGGTCGGGTAGGAACACGTCGGGGTTACGCGCCATCGCTCGGGCGGCCTGCACCGCCTCGCCCATGCCTCCGAGCGACTCGGTGATCTGCACCTTCGCCCCGTACAGCTTCAGGAGCATCTCGCGCTCGCGGCTCATGCCCTGTGGGAGGGTGAGCACGAGGTCGTAGCCCTTGGCGGCGCACACGAACGCGAGCGCGATCCCAGTGTTGCCGCTGGTGGCCTCCACGATCGTGGTGCGACCCGGCTCGATCCTTCCCTCGGCCTCGGCTGCCTCGATCATCGCGACGCCGATCCTGTCCTTGACGCTCCCCCCCGGATTGAACGCCTCCAGCTTCGCGTAGAGCTCCACCCCGCTGTCCTGCGCGGGCGTCTGCCGGAGCATCCGCGTGAGCCGCACGATCGGCGTGCCGCCGACAAGCTCGGCAATGTTGATCGGGATTGGGACCATAGCCTCACGACAATAGTGGCCCGGAGGACGGGATGGACCTTGGCGACGCCCACGGCGATGCCCCGCGCGCGCGCGGGCCCTCGAATGCGAGGCTTGCCGTGCCTCGCCGCGCCTCGCGCGCACGCGTGGGGCGCCCTCAGATGTGGTACATGCTCACGCCCGCCTCGCGCGCTTCGCGCTCGACGACCTCGGCGATGGTGGTGTGCGCGAGCACTTCGCGGGCGGCCTTCGAGGCGTCGCCGAAGACGCCCTCGGCATCGCGGCCGAGCGGCCCGTCGAGCAGCTCGACGATCTCGAGCACCGTCACCTCGGAGGGGTCGCGAGCGAAGCGATAGCCGCCCTTCACGCCGCGCTGCGAGCTGACGACGCCGGCGCGGCGCAGCACGGCGAAGAGCTGCTCGAGGAACTGCACCGGCATGTCACGGCGACGCGCGAGCTCGCCGATGGGCACCGGGACGGCGCCGCTCGAGCGACCGAGCTCCGCGAGCGCGGCCACCGCGTAGGGGGACTTGCTCGTGATCGAGATCATGGCGGCGATGCTACGCAACCGGCCGCCGCGACGGTCGCCTCGCGCGCCGGGGGTTGGTTGCCTTGTCGTGGATGGGTCGGAAGGTAAAGGAGGAGATGGTGGATGTATTTTTTTGAAATTTTGCTATCGTAGCTACGCCGGTATAGACTATTGCAAAATTTCAGAATACGAACATGCCATCTCCCACCCTCCCCACCGACGGTCGGCACTCGCACCGATCGGGCTCAAACTCATCTCAAGCTTCTAGAGCCAACCGCGCTCGGTGGCGATCAACACCGCTTGGGCGCGGTCGACGGCGCCGAGCTTGCCGTAGATGTTGTGCAGGTGCGTGCGCACCGTGCTCGTGGAGAGCGTGAGCTCGTGGGCGATCTGCTTGTAGACCTTGCCTTCGGCGAGCCGCTGCAGCACACCGAGCTCGCGCCCCGAAAGCGGACACGGGTCGACCATGCGCTGGCGCTGGCCGGGGGTGTTGGGCAGCTCGTACATCACTCGGCGCAGCTCCTCGGGTCCGAGGCCGAGCGCGCGGGAGCAGGCGAGCATCTCCGCGGGCGCCACGGGCGCGCCGTGCGCGTAGTGGGCGAGCATGTCGGCGAGCCGCACGAACGCAGCCTCCCCGCCGGCGTCGGCGTTGTGGTGGCGCTCGATGACGGTGGCGATCGCCGGCGGCAGGCCCCAGCGGCGGGCGAGCACGCCGCCCACCAGCGCATGGTCGACGCCGAGCTCGCGGCGTTCCTGGCGGATGCGCCTCTCGGGCGTCTGTCCGCCTTTCTGGACCTCGGCGACATAGCCCGGGTAGGCGTGCACGAGCACGAGCTTGCCCACGTCGTGGAGGAGGCTTGTGACGGTGAGCCGATCGCGATGCTCGTAGCCCACCTCGGCCGCGAGCCGGTCGGCGGCCTGCTGGGTGGCGAGCGCATGCAGGCGGAAGCGCTCCGGCGCGGTGTCCCAGCCGTTGGAGCGCTCGAAGAAGTCGAAGGTGCGCACCCTGCTCGCGAGCCCCTGCACCGCGTGCGGAGTGAGCCGTTCGACGGCCGCCACGACGGTCTCGACGCGTTCCGCGGAACCTTGCACGTCGTTGGCGAGACGCATCACGGCGATGATCAACGCGACGTCGGACTCGACCGCCGAGACGACGTCGGCGGTGGCGACGTTGTCCTTGGAGATCACCGACAGCAGGCGGGCTCGCGACTCCGACAGTGCGGGAAACGCGTCGAGCGCCTCGAAGGCGAGCATCAAGCGACGGCCGTGGCCCTCGTTCTGATGGCGCTCGCCCTGTCCGCTCGACCCGTTTGAACGATGCTCGGCCACAGCCGAGTGGTTTGCGTCGCTTCCGTGCGTTGGCTTTGTCGCTGTTGCTTGCGTGCGCATAACACCTGCATGACATGGCGGCATCCGAGCCGTCCAAGGGGTCGCCAGGTGTCCTATCGGCAGCTCTCGGTGGATTGTTGAGCCGCGAAGACGCTCGGGGCGCCCACCGCTGCCAACCGGGGAGTTCTCCCGGGCAAGCGCTGTGTCGACGCGGCGTGCGGCGTTCCCTCGTGTCGACGCGGCGTGCGGCGTTCCCTCGTGTCGACGCGGCGTGCGGCGTTCCCTCGTGTCGACGCGGCGTGCGGCGTTCCCTCGTGTCGACGCGGCGTGCGGCGTTCCCTCGCTACCCGGCGAGCGCCACGTCGATGCGTCGCAGCGTCTCCTCGCGACCGAGCAGCGCAACGCTCTCGAAGATGCCGGGCGAGACCGTTGTGCCGGCGATCGCGACGCGCACGGGCTGGTAGACCTCGCGCGGCTTGGCGGAGTGACGCTCGATTACGCTCGCGAGCGCAGCCTCCACTCCCGCCATGCCGAAGCTCTTCGCCGAAGAGAGCTCCGCTCGCGCATCACGCAACGCGGCCAGGCCCTGCTCCCCCAGCCAGCGCTCGCGGGCCGCCTCATCGTCGGCGATGCCGGTGAAGAAGAAGCGTGAGAGCGGCCAGAAGTCGGCGAGTGTTTGGATCTTCTCCCGGCTGATCGCCACGGCGCCCTCCAGTAGCTCGCGATCGACTTCGGCGGCGCTCGCGGCCACGGGATCGGTGATTCGCAGGAACTCGAGCACACGGTCGGCGAGCTCGGACACCGACAGCTCCCGGATGTAGATCCCGTCGAGCCAGCGCAGCTTGGTCTCGTCGAAGCGCGCGGGGCTGCGACTCACACGCTCGAGCTCGAAGCGCCTTACGAGCTCGTCCGTTGACAGGACTGTGGCGTCATCCCCCGAACCCCAGCCGAGCAAAGCCAGGTAGTTGCGGACCGCCTCGGGCAGGTAGCCGGCGTCGCGCAACTCCTGCACGGATGCGGCGCCGTGGCGCTTGGAGAGCTTCTTGCCGTCGGGACCGTGCAGCAGGGGCAGGTGCGCGTAGAGCGGCTCGGGCGCGTCCGCGCCGAAGCCGGCGGCCTTGGCTGCTTGCAGCACGAGCAGCTGCTTGGGGGTGTTCGACAGGTGGTCCTCGCCGCGAACGACGTGCGTGATGCCGGCATCGAGATCGTCGATGGCGACGGCAAAGTTGTAGAGCACGGACCCGTCGGCACGTGCGATCACGGGATCGTCGAGGTGCACGTGCTCGAAGGTTGTGTCTCCGCGGATCACGTCGTGTACGACGGTGGCGCCGCCGGCGGGCACGCGCAGCCGCACCGCCCCCTCTTTCTGATTTCCCGCCCACCCCTCGCCGCGGAACCCACGCTCGGCACCGTGGAGGCGCTTGTAGTCCGCCACGTCGGCGGCGGTGGCACTTGAGCGGTAGGCGTGCCCGCCGGCGAGCAGCGCCTCGAGCGCCTCCCGATGGCGCTCGGCGCGCTCGCTCTGAAAGATCGGGCCCTCGTCCCAGTCGAGCTCCAGCCAGCGCAGGGCGTCGAGGATCTGCTCGACGTTCTCGGGGGTCGAGCGCTCGCGATCGGTGTCCTCGATGCGCAGCAGGAACGTGCCGTTGTTGTGCCTGGCGAGTAGCCAGTTGAACAGGGCGGTGCGGGCGCCGCCGATGTGCAGCGCGCCTGTGGGCGATGGAGCGAAACGAACTCTCATAGGATCGCCGCCATGCTAGTCGTACGCGACCATCGCGCGCCAACATGCTGATCGGGGTCCAAGCGTCCCCCGCGCGCGGATCATCGCCAACATGCTGATCGGGGCTCACGTCTCGCCGGCGGGCGGTCTGCCGAAGGCGATCGAGCGGGGGCTCGAACGCGATTGCAGGGCCATCCAGATCTTCAACCAGTCGCCGCGCATGTGGCGCCCGACCGCGTTTCGCGACGAGGACGTGGAGGCGTTTCGCGAGGCGATGTCCGCCAGCCAGATCGACGCGGTGCTGATCCACGCGGTGTATCTGCTCAACTGCGCGAGCGACGATCCGGACATCCGCGAGAAGTCGCTCGTGTCGCTCACGCACTCGTTGCGTGTGGGCCACGCCATCGGCGCGCACGGCGTGGTGCTTCACCCGGGCTCCGCCAAGACGGGCGATCCCGCGGCGGCGGTGGCGCGTGCCGGAGAGACCATCGCCGAGGCGCTCGCCGAGAGCGAGGCGTGTCCACTTCACCTCGAGAACACCGCGGGAGCAGGCGGAACGCTCGGACGTTCGATCGACGAGCTCGCCGCCCTGCTGGAGGCGGCCGGGGGCGGCGAGCGGCTCGGACTGTGCCTGGACTCCTGTCATTTGTTCGCCTCGGGCTATGACATCCGCACCTATACGGGCATGGACGCGCTCAGCGCCGAGATCGACGAGAAGATCGGGATCGAGCGGGTGGGATCGCTGCACCTCAACGACTCGCAAACCCCGCTCGGTTCGAATCGCGACCGCCATGCGAACATCGGGAAGGGCGAGCTCGGCGAGGATGGCTGCGCGGCGTTCCTGTCGGCGCCGGCGCTGCAGGATCTGCCATGCGTATTGGAGACCCCCGGGGAGCACCGCTCGGGCACGACGCGCGAGGAGGTCCAGCTGGCGGTGAAGTTGCGCGAGCGGGGCCTGCTTGAGCGTAAGTCAAAGGGCTAGCGGCGGCGGTTCAAGATCGCTTCCTGACGGTCGTGCACCGAGCAGGCCAAGCACGCAGCGAACGTGGCGTGCTACGCACGCGAGTGAGCGAGGACGCCCACCACCGGCAGAGCCGGCGGTGCCGGCGAAGCGTGCACGGCCGTCAGCGCCGCTTCGAGCTCGGCGCGTACGCCGGGGGTGTGCTGAACGCGGTAGTTCTCTCCGAGGCGGAGCATGCGGGTTCCCGCGCTCGTGATCATCTCGAGCACCACCTCCGCCGTGCCGCGATGGGTCTCGATGATGTCCTTGACGTCCTCGATCGCACTCGCCGGCAGGCGCGCTGCGTTGACCTGGAGGCGCATGGGAGCCGTCGCGGCGGCCCGCGCCGCGGAGACCGCCTTCGCGTCGTGCTCAGCGCGCTCGATCTCCTGCTCGGTGGGGGCGAACGTGTCGACCGACTGCACCACCAGGCAGGTCTTGCCTGCCTCCTTGTGGTCGACGCGACCCCTCACGAGCACCACCTGGTCGACCGCCAGGGCGGCCTCGTGCTCGACGAGCGCCTTGCCGAACACGAGCATCTCGACGGAGCCTTCGAGGTCGTCGAGCGTGGCGAACATCATATGATCGCCGTTGCGGGTGCGGATGCGCTTTGACTCGGTGATGATGCCACCGGCGGTCACCCAGTCCTTGTCGCGGCGATCCGCGAGCGCGGCGAGCGAGCAGTCCACGCGCGCGCGCAGCGCCTCGCGCATCGGCTTGAGCGGGTGGGTGGAGACGAACAGGCCGATCGCCTCCTTCTCCGCGGCGAGCAGTTGCGGCTGGTCGAACTCCTCGGTGGGTATCGGCGGGTGGCTCGGCCTGAGCAGACCTGTGGCACGTCCGACCCCCCCACCCACGCCCCCAGGCGCAGCTGAGCTTGCCGGCGTCGCCGGCTCGAGGTCGAAGATGGAGCCCTGGCCGACGAGCGCGTCCTGCTGGGCCTTCTGACCGGCCGACTGAGCGGTTTCGAGGACTTCGAGCATACCCTTGCGCGTCGCGCCGGTGGATCCGAGCGCGCCGCACTTGATGAGCGCCTCGATCGCCTTCTTGTTGACCGCGCGGCTGTCCACGCGCTCGCAGAAGTCCCACAACGAAGTAAACGGGCCCCCGCCCTCGGGCGGGGATCCTTCCCGCGCCTGCTTGATGGCCTCAACCGCCTGGTAGCCGACCCCCTTGACGGCGTCCAAGCCGAAGCGGATGTTGCCGGCGCCCCCCTCCCGTCCCGGTTGCTCGGAGGCTCCGACGGTGAACTCGTGGTCTGAGAGGTTCACGTCGGGCGGCAGGATCTCGATGCCCATCTCCTCGCAGCGGGCCACGAAGAAGGGGACCTTGTCCTTGGTGGACATCACCGAGGAGATCAGCGCAGCCATGTACTCCGCCGTGTGGTTCGCCTTCAGCCAGGCGGTGCGATAGGCGATCAGCCCGTAGCAGGCGGCGTGGGACTTGTTGAACGAGTAGTCGGCCGATTTTTCGTTGGTTTGCCAGAGGAACTCGATCACCTCGGGGCTGGTGCCCGAGGCGCGGCAGCCTTCCACGAACTCGGGCTTCAGCGCGGCCATCGCCGCGCGGTTCTTCTTGCCGATCGCCTTGCGCAAATCGTCGGCCTTGGCACCCGAGAAGCCGGCGATCTCCTTGGAGATCTGCATCGCCTGCTCCTGGTAGAGGATCACGCCCTTGGAGGATTCGAGGATCGGGCGCAGCCGCTCGTCGCGGTAGGAGATCTGCTCGGGGTTGCGCTTGCCCTTGGCGTAAACGGGAATCTGGTCCATCGCCCCCGGGCGGTACAGGGCGTTGAGCGCCACGAGGTCGTTGAACTCGTCGGGGCGCACCTTCTTGAGCGCCTCGCGCATGCCCTCGGACTCGAACTGGAACACGCCGATCGAGTCGCCGCGGGCGAGCATCTCGTACGTGCGGGCGTCATCCAGCGGCAGCGTGGACATGTCGAGGCGTCCGGTGCTCGAGCTCGAGCGCTCGATGATGTCGAGCGCGTCCTCGATCACGTCGAGGTTGCGCAAGCCGAGGAAGTCCATCTTGAGCAGCCCGATCTCCTCGATGGGCTTCATCGAGAACTGCGTGACGGTGCGGTATGAACGCTCTCCGTCCTCGTCGGTGCCGGCGTCCGCGAGCTGCAGCGGCACGATGTCGGTGAGCGACCGGTCGGCGATCACAACCGCCGCGGCGTGGATCGAGGAGTTGCGCACGATCCCCTCCAGGCCCTTGGCGACGTCGACGATCTTACGCGCGTCGGGCTCCTCGTCATAGACCTTGCGCAAGGGTTCGCCCGTTTTCAGGCAGTCCTCGAAGGACGGCGAGCGGCCCATGATGGGGTCGGGGATGAGCTTCGCGAGACGGTCGCCCGCGCCGTAGTCGTAGCCGAGCACGCGCGCGGCGTCGCGGGTGGCGGCGCGCGGAAACATCTTGCCGAATGTGACGATCTGGGCGACCGCCTCGCGTCCGTACTTGTCGGTGACGTAGCGCATCACGCGCTCGCGTCCGCGCACGGAGAAGTCGATGTCGATGTCGGGCATCGACACGCGCTCTGGGTTCAGGAAGCGCTCGAACAGCAGGTCATAGCGGAGCGGGTCGACGTCGGTGATGGCAAGGCAGTAGGACACGATCGACCCCGCCGCCGAGCCACGGCCGGGGCCAACGGCGATGCCGTTCTCCTTGGCGAACTTGACGAAGTCCCAAACGATCAGGAAGTAGGCGTTGAAGCCCATGCGGTCGATCACGCCCAGCTCCATCTCCATGCGCGCGAGCGCCTCCGCGGGCGGCGGGTCGCCGTAGCGGACGCGCAGGCCGAGCTCGACCTGGGCGCGCAGGTGGTCGCGCTCGGAGCTGCCGTCGGGCGTGGCGTATTTGGGGATCAGCTGCTTGCCGAGCTCGAGCTCCACGTCGCAGCGCTCGGCGATCTCGATAGTGCTCGCGATCGCCTCGGGCCACTCGGCGAAGGCGTGGGCCATCTCGGCGTTGTCGCGCAGGTAGAACTCGTTGGTGGCGAACGTCATCTTGGGCGCGGCGATCGTGCTCTTGGTTTGCACGCACAGAAGCGCGGTGTGGTGGTCGTAGTCCTCGCGGCGCAGGTAATGCACGTCGCCGGTGCCCACCAGCCGGCCCCCCATCTCCCGCGAGATCCTGACGATCCCCTCGTTGCACTTGTCCTGCTCTGAGAGCCCGTTCTTCTGGACCTCGAAGTAGAGGTTCTCCGGGCCGAAGATGCGTGCGAGATCGTCGGCGTGAGCGCGCGCGTCTCCCGGGCGGTCGTCGAGCAAGCGCTGGCAGAAGCGCGAGGCGAGGCATCCGGTGAGCGCGATAATGCCCTCGGAACGCCGCTCGATCTGGGCGAGGTCGAGCGTGGGCTTGCCCCGGTGCAGTCCTTCGAGGAAGCCAGCCGAGCAGAGTTGCACGAGGTTGCGGTAGCCGGCGTCGTTCGAGGCGAGCAGCGTGAGGTGGTTGCGCTCCTTCTTGATGCCCCCACCCACCCCGGGCGGGGACTCGATCCTCCCGCGCGCGGCGTGGTCCTCGACGAGGTAGATCTCACATCCGAAGATCGGCTTCACGCCGTGCTTGGCACACGCGCGGTGGAGCTCCACCATGCCGTTCATCACACCGTGATCGGTGAGCCCCAGGGCGGGCTGGCCGAACTCCGCGGCGCGTTTGGCGAGCGCGTCGATCTTGCACGCGCCGTCGAGCAACGAGTACTCGGAGTGGACGTGCAGATGGGCGCAGGCGGGGACGGTCACCGATGTTGGATGGTATGCCCCGAGGCGGCGGACCGAGCGCCGGCCGCTCGGTTCTCAGAGGCTTGCGACGGACAGGCCCTGCGCGCGGGCCGTCCACTGCAGGAACATGTCGACGGCGCTCGCGTCGCCGGTCACGAGCGCCGCGTGCTCGGCGGCGGCGGGGGCGCCCGCGAGCAGGCAGATGAGCGCGTGGCCGCTGAGCGCCACGGTCGCGGCCGGTTGCGCGGAGGGGGTACGGCTCACATACAGCGGCTCTCCATCGCAGACGCGAACGTAGATGACCATCCCGGAGGCTCCCTGGATCTCGAAAGCCAGCTCGAAGCGACGGCCGGCGGTCCACGAGGGGTCGATCGCCTCGGCCATCGCGAGCAGCAGCAGGCCGGGCCACACATCCACCCCCGCGGCCGCGACGTCGGCGAGCGCGATCGGCTGGCGGCGCAGCTTCAGGAACCGCCGCGCGCCGCGTCTGCCCTTGCGCACGCGAAGCCCCTTGTTCCTGCGCGGCGCCCCGCCGGCGGCGAGCTCGCTGAACGCCGCCACGGGGCCCTCCAGCGAGAAGTCGACGGCGCCGGCGGGCTCTCTCGAGATGGTCGCGTGACCGGGATCGAGCGCGACGTAGAAGATGCCGAACCCGTGGATGTCGATCTCGTAGTTCACCGGACCCTCGACGATGTCGGCCTGCGCGGGTAGCAACTCGATCACGAGTTCCGCGGCGAGCTTCGCGTCGCGCTCGGCGGCGAGCCGGCGGATCGCGGGCGCGAGCCACGAGATCCGTTTCTTCGGCCCCGAGAGCGGTCGGGCCTGCAACGCGACCGGCTCAGAGGCGACCGCCTCCGTCGTGACAGCGCCGCTCTTGCCGAGATCGCCGACCGGCGCCTCGTGCGCGGGCGCGGGCGCGGGCGGGGCATCCTCCACGGGCAACACCGCCTCAGCGGGCGGCTCCTCGGCGGCGGGCGGCTCCTCGACGGGCGGCTCGGCGGCGGGCGGCTCGGCGGCCTCCTCCGGCTCGACCGCGACAGACTCCTCCGCAGGCGGCGCCTCGTGCGCGGGCGGGGACGGGGGCGCGGGCGCGGGCGGGGCATCCTCCACGGGCAACACCGCCTCAGCGGGCGGCTCCTCGGCGGCGGGCGGCTCCTCGACGGGCGGCTCGGCGGCGGGCGGCTCGGCGGCCTCCTCCGGCTCGACCGCGACAGACTCCTCCGCAGGCGGCGCCTCGTGCGCGGGCGGGGACGGGGGCGCGGGCGCGTCCGCGCACGGGGCATCCTCCACAGGCAACACCGCCTCGACGGGCGGCTCCTCGGCGGCGGGCGGCTCCTCGGCGGGCGGCTCGGCGGCCTCCTCCGCCTCGATTGCCTTGACGTCGGCGACGCGGGCGCGGAGGCGTTCGACGGCGGCGACGAGCGCGTCGGCCATCTCGCGACGGTGGGCCGCCTCGCGCTCGGACTCCGGCTCGGTGGTGTGCCGGAGCAGCGCGGCGTCGGGCGGCTCGACGGAGAGCTGCGCGCGCAGGTCGTCCGCGGTGCGGGTGAGCTCGAAGCGCAGATCCTCCATCCTGTCGCCCATCGCGGTGAGCTCGCGGACGTAGGTCTCGCGCTCCCAGATCACCTGCTGCTGGAGCTCCTCTCGCAACGCCGCGAGCTCGCGCTCGAAGCCGGCGCGCAAGCCGGCGGCGACCTCCATCAGCTCGCGCACGATCGGGGTGAGCCGAGCGTCCCGCTCGCGCAGCCGGGTGAGCTCGGCGTCGAGCTCGCGGACGTGCAGCTCGGTCTCCTGGAGGCGCGCGCTCAGGGCCTCGATCTCGCCGCGCATCTCTCGCTGGAGGCGCTCGCCGCGCTCCTCGGCCTCGACGCGGAGCTGCTGCTCGGCGAACTCGCTCTGCTTGACGTTGCGCACGTCGGATTCGCGCTGCGCGAGCTGCTGGGCGATGCGCTCGCGCTCGCGGCCGACCTCCTCGAGGCGCTGCTCGAGCGCGGCGAGGTGGGTTTCGAGGTTGCGCACGGCGGCCTCGGCGGCCTCGGCCCTGCGCATCACCGCGGGGTCGCCCTCCTGCGCGCGCCGGGCGCGCCGCTCGGCCAGCACGTCCCCGGCGGCGTCGGCATGCGAGCCGATGCCCGGCGTCTCGCTCTCCTCGATCATCGACCATCAGCCTAGAGGGGCTCCCGGACGACGCGACGGGAATGCGACGGGGCGCTCCCGCGGGAGCGCCCGCTAACCGTTGCGCAGGCGCCAGGCCATGCGCGACTGCAGCGACCAGAGCTCGATGAAACCGGGCGAGGCGGTTTGCGAGAAGAGCCCGCCGGACTCGCCGAAGGAGGCGAGCGATTGGTCGTAGACGGCGTTGGGCGAGGAGCGCGTGACCACACGCGCGTGGCCCTTGTAGAGCTTCACGCCAATGCTGCCGGTGACCTGGGCGTTGACGCTCTCCATGTAGGCGTCGAGGTCGGCGCGCAAGGGCTCCCACCACAGGCCTGCGTAGACGAGGTAGGCCCACTGGCGGTCGAGCTGCGACTTGAACTGGTTTTGGTGGATCGTGGATACGAGCTTCTCGAGCTCCTGGTGAGCCGGCAGGACGATGGCGGCGGCGGGGGTCTCGTAGATGTCGCGCACCTTCAGCCCGACGATGCGATCCTCGATGTGGTCGACGATGCCGACGCCGTGACGGGCCGCGACGGAGGCGGCCATTTCGAGCAGGGCGACGAGCTCCATGCGCTCGCCGTTCAGGCCCACGGGAACGCCTCGCTCGAACTCGATGTCGACGAGCTCGGGCTGGTCGGGCGCGCGCTCGGGGGGGGTTATGAGCTGGAAGACGTCGTCCTCGGGGGCGTGGTCGAGGTCCTCGATCCAGCGTCCCTCCGAGGAGCGGCCCCAGAGGTTGTCGTCGATCGAGTAGGGCGCCCCGGCCTCGGTGCCTTCGGTTGGGTGGGACTTGATCGGGATGGAGTGCTCGCGCGCGTAGGCGATCTCCTCCTCGCGGCCCATCTGCCAGGAGCGCACGGGCGCGATCGTGCGCAGCTCGGGGGCGAGCGTGGCGACGGTGGCCTCGATGCGGACCTGGTCGTTGCCCTTGCCGGTGCAACCGTGGGCGATCGTGTCGCAGCCGGAGCGACGCGCGTAGTCGACGGCGAGCTTCGCGATGAGGGGCCGGCCGAGCGCGGTGAACAGGGGGTAGCCGTCCCCGTAGAGCGCGTTGGCCTTGATGGCGGGGACGACGTACTCGCGGGCGAACTCCTCGCGGGCGTCCACCACATGGCAATCGAGCGCGCCCAGGCGTCGTGCGTTCTCCGCGATCGCCTCGTAGTTCTCGCCGGGCTGTCCGAGGTTGACGGTGAGGCAGACCACCTCGGCTTCGTAGGAGTCCTGGATCCACTTGAGCATCACGCTCGTGTCGAGGCCGCCCGAGTAGAGCAGCAACACGCGGTGTACGTGCGCGGGATCGGCCTCGTAGGACGCGGTGCGTGGCGGGAAGCCGGGGTCGGGGGCGCTCACGGGCTCAACCGCCGCGGGTCGGCGCGCCCGGGGGTGCTCACGGGCGGGTCTTGGGAAGCAGGGTTGATCACGGGCGGGTCTTGGGAAGCAGGGTTGATCACGGGCGGGTCTTGGGAAGCAGGGTTGATCACGGGCGGGTCTTGGGGGGCAGGGTTGATCACGAGCGCGGAACCTTATCCGGCGAGTGCCCTACCGAGCCGCGCAAGGCCATCGTCGATCTGCTCGGGTGAGACGTTGAGCGGCGGGAGCAGCCGGATCGTGATGGGGCCGGTGGCGTTGACGATCAAGCGCTCCCGCAGCAGCGCACGGCGCACGATTTCGGGCGCGGAGACGTTGACGTCGCAGGCGAGCATCAGGCCGCGTGCGCGCACGGCGAGCACGTGGGGCAGGCGGGAGAGTCCGTCCGCAAGGAGAGCGCCGTGCGTGCGCACACGCGCGAGGAGCGCCGGATCGGATGTGACATCCAAGGCGGCAAGCGAAGCGGCCGCGACGACGGGGCCGGCGGCGAACGTGGAGCCGTGGTCGCCCGGCTGGAGCACGTCGCCGAGGTGGGGCGCCACGATGAGCGCGCCGATCGGCAGACCGCCGCCGAGCGCCTTGGCGGAGGTGATGGCGTCGGGGAGGACGCCGGTCTGCTCGTAGGCCCAGAGCGTGCCGGTGCGACCCATGCCGCATTGGACTTCGTCGAAGACGAGCGCGGCGCCGTGCTCCGTGCACGCCTCGCGCGCGCGCACGAGCACCCCCTCAGAGAGAACATTGACCCCCGTCTCCCCCTGGATCGGCTCGAGCAGGACGGCGGCGGTGCGATCGTCGATCGCGGCGGCGAGCGCGTCCGGCTCGGGGACGACCGCGCGAAAGCCTGGGACGAGCGGGGCGAACGGCGCCTGCTTGGACTCCTGGGGCGTGGCGGACAGGGCGCCGTAGGTGCGGCCGTGGAAGGCGCCCAGCACACTGACGACGTCACCGCCGGGCTTGGCCTTGCGCGCGAGCTTGATGGCGGCCTCGTTGGCCTCGGCGCCGGAGTTGCAGAAGTAGACCTTGCCGCCCAAGCTTGACTGCGACAGACGCTCGGCGAGGCGCATGGCGGGCTCGGTGTAGAACAAGTTGCTCGTGTGCATGAGCCGGCCGACCTGCTCGCGCACCGCGGCCACGACGCGCGGGTGGCAGTGCCCGAGCGAGGTGACCGAGATGCCGCACAGGAAGTCGAGGTACTCCACCCCGTCGGCGTCCCACAGGCGGGCGCCCTCGCCGCGGACGAACTCCACCGGCAGGCGCGCGTAGGAGGGGATGACGAACGTGCGCTCCAGCTCTTGCATCTCAGCGAGGCTCATATGCTCACCCTCGATCTCACGTTGAGGCCTGGATCTTGGTGCCGATGCCCGCGTCGGTGAAGAGCTCGAGCAGCAGCGAGTGGGGGATGCGACCGTCGATGATGTGCGCCGAGTTGACGCCCCCGTTGATGGCGTCCACGCAGGCGGCGAGCTTGGGACGCATGCCTCCCTGCAGGGAGGGGAGTCGCGCGTCGACATCGCCGGCGGTGGCTTGGCCGATCAGCGAGTCGGGATCCTCAGCGTCGGCGAGCCAACCGGGAACGTCGGTGAGGAACACGATCTTGTGGGCGCCGAGCGAGCCGGCGACGGCGCCGGCGGCCTCGTCGGCGTTGACGTTGTAGGAGTTGCCGTCGCGATCGGCGCCGACGGAGGCGATTACCGGGATGTAGTCAAGGGCGACGTGGTGGAGCACGTCGACGTTGACGCGCTCGATCGAGCCGACGAAGCCGATGTCCTCCCCGCCGGGCGCGGTGCGGCGCGCGACGCGGAAGAGCGAGCCGTCGTCGCCGCAGAGGCCGACGGCAGGCTGGCCGTGGCGGGAGAGACGCAGGACGATCTCCTTGTTGACCTTGCCGACGAGCACCATCTTCGCCACCTCCACGGTGGCGGGGTCGGAGACGCGTAGGCCGGAGACGAACCGCACGGGCAGCCCGAGGCGCTCCATGTAGGCGGTGATGTCGGGGCCGCCGCCGTGAACGACGATCGGGTTGAGGCCGACGTACTTGAGCAGCACGACGTCGCGCGCGAACTCCTCGCGCAGATCGGGATCCTCCATGGCGGCGCCGCCGTACTTGATGACGACGGTCTTGCCGTGAAACTCCCGGATGTAGGGGAGCGCCTCAAGGAGCGTGGCTACGTCGCGCATCGGCGGGACCTCCGGTTCGTGTGGGCAGGCATGTGGGGGTGATGTTGGGAAACAATCCCGCCTGGACACCGGAGGGACGCCCCCGTCGCCGGTTGCCACGCCGGCTGGACGAGCCCAAGCTCTTTTGTACGAGTGGTCATGTCGTGTAGTCGGCGTTGATGGTCAGATACTCGTGGGAGAGGTCGGAGAAGAAGACCTCCGTCTCGGCGCCATGGCCCGGCAGGGCGACGTCGTACTCAATCTCCTTCCCTTGAAGCGCCTGCGTGAGCGCGGCGTCGTCGTAGGGGACGGCGACGCCCGCCGAGCAGACCTGGGTGCCCTCGAGCGTTATGTCCATCGCGAGCGGGGCGCGATTGAGTCCCCCCCCGCCCAAGGCCCCGCCGACGGCCTGGACGATGCGCCCCCAGTTGGGGTCGGCGCCGTGCAGGGCGGCCTTGACGAGCGGCGAGTTGGCGACCGCGCGCGCGGCGGTCTCCACTTGATTGGGATGGGTGGGCGTCCCAATTCCGCCGCGCACGACCACGCGTCCGATCCGCCGCGCGCCCTCGCCATCGGCCACCATCAGGATCGCGAGCTGACGCATCAACGCGTCGAGCGCCTCGCCGAAGCGCAGCTCGTCCTCGCTCTCGGAAGCTATCCCCACGCCGCTCCCCCCAGAGCAGATGAGCGCGGCGGTGTCGTTGGTGGAGAGCTGGCCGTCCACGGTGCAGCGGTCGAACGAACGCTTCAGGCAGACCGACAGCAGCAGCTCGGCCGTCTCGGGGGCAAGCTGGGCGTCGGTCTCCAGGAAGCAGAACATGGTGGCGAAGCGCGGGGAGATCATCCCGGCGCCCTTGCACTGCGCGCTGAGGCGCACCGTGCCCGAAGGGAGCTCGACCTCGAGGTTGGCGCGCTTCTCGAACGCGTCGGTGGTTTGGATGGCGCGCTGGAAGTCGCCGTCCCCCTCGCGGCGCAAGCTGGAGCTCGCGTCGAGGATGCCGCGCAGCACCTTCTCTACAGGAAGGTTGTCGCTGATGCCCCCCGTGGAGCCGAGCAGCACGTGCGCGGGCTCAACGCCGGTGGCCATCGCGGCGGCGCCCTGGGTCTTGGCGGCGTCTTCGATCCCGCGCCGACCGGTGGCGGCGTTGGCGCAGCCGGAGTTGGCGAGGATGACGCGCAGAGCCGACAGCGCGCAGCGCTCCCGGCTGAGCAACACGGGCGCGGCGGGAGCGGCGGTGTCGGCGAAGCGCGCGGCGCTCACCGGACTCGACGAGTCGCACACGAGCAGCCCGAGGTCGGGGTTGCCGGACGGCTTGATCCCGCACGCCACGCCCGCCGCGCGGAAGCCGGCGGGAAGGCCGGCGTCGGGGGAAAGCTCGCGCACGTGCGCGGGGACGTGCACCCAGCGCGAGTGGAAGAACGGCCGCGGCGGCCCGGCGGCGTCCCGATCGCCCCACACGTCCTTTCCGGCGCTCATCTTGCCCGCTCCCCACTTCCGAGCGCTTGGTACACATCGAATGCCATTCCGCGGTCCCGGCTCATGTCCACGGGACGCCTAAGCTCGCACGTGTCCTCGCCGCCAGCAACGGCCGCCATTCCGCGGTGCCGGCTCATGTCCACGGGACGCCTCACAGCAATCCCTCCGTCTCGGAAAGGCCGAACATCAGGTTGAGGTTCTGGACGGCCTGGGAGGAGGTGCCCTTCCACAGGTTGTCGATCGCCGAGAGCACGACAATCTTGCCCGTGTGCCCGCTGACCGCGACATGCAGCCGGCAGATGTTCGTCTCGCGCACGTCGCGCACCTCCGAGGGAAGAGGGGCGATCTCCACGAACGGCTCGCCCGCATAGGCGTCCTCGTACATCACGTCGAGCTCGTCCTGCTCCACCGGCCGGGTGGGCGTCACGTAGCAGTTGACGAGCTCGCCCTGGTCGAGCGGTACCAGGTGCGGGGTGAACTGCACGCGCAGATTCGGGTGTGTGGGGTCCAGCTCGTCCAGCTGCTCCTCGATCTCGGGGGTGTGGCGATGGTGGACGATGTTGTAGGGCAGGATGTTCTCGCCGCTGTTTGAGAAGTGGGTCTGCCAGGTGGCCGAGCGTCCGGCGCCCGACAAGCCCTGCTTGGCGTCGATCACTAGGTCGGCGATCAGGCCGGCGCGCGCGAGCGGGGCGAGCGCGAGCATCGAGGCGGTCGGGTAGCAGCCGGGCGTGGCGACCAGCTCGGCGCCGCACAGCGCCTCGCGGTGCAGCTCGGGCAGGCCGTAGACGGCTTCGCCGAGCAGCTCGGGGTGCGGGTGAGGGCCGTACCACTGCTCGTATGTGGACAGCTCGCGCAGGCGGAAGTCGGCGGACAGGTCGCACACGCGCACACTCCTGGCGCGCAGAGCGGCCACGATGGGCGCCGAGGCCGCGTGCGGGTAGGCCACGATCGCGGCGTCCACGTCGCCGTGGCGGTCGAGGTCGAGCTCTTCCAGCTCAAGCGGCACGCGGTAGCGCGGATACAGCTCGGCGAGCGGCATCCCCACGTCCGAGCGGCCCGTCACGCAGACCAGCTCGAAGCGAGTATGGCGCCACAGCAGCTGGGCGGCGAGCGCGCCCGCGAAGCCCGTCGCGCCGGCCACGAGCACGCGCGGCGAGCCCTGCTCGAAGCGCTGATCACCCACGCAGCTCACCTCCCAAAGCGCCCAGCACGGTCACGATCCGCTCGCGCACCGGCGCCACGTCCTCGTCGGTGAGCGTCCTGTCGGGCGCCCTGAACGCCAGCGAGAGCGCCAGCGAGCGCCTGCCCTCACCCACCTGCGGGCCGCTGTACACGTCGAACACGCCCACCTCGTCGAGCAGCTCGCCGCCCGCCTCGCGCACGACCTCGAGCACGCGCGCCGCGGGAACCCGCTCGTCAAGCACCACCGCGAGGTCCTGGCGGGACCCCGGATAGGAGATCACGTCGCGGTACTCGTGCTCGACCGAGGCGGCCGCCAGCAGCCGGTCGAGGTCAATCTCCATGACGGCAGCCCGGTCGAGGTCCCAAGCGCGCGCCGCGAGCGGATGCAGCTCGCCGAGCCAGCCGAGCTCCTCGCCGTCGCACACCACCGTCGCCGAGCGACCCGGGTGCAGGAACGGCTGCGCGCCCACCCCGCACTCCAGTTTCGCGCGCAGCGCAGAGCCGAGCGCTTCCATGACGGCCTTCACGGCGAACAGGTCCGCCCTCGGCGGGTCGGGCGCCCCCCACGTCGCGGGCGCGACCCGCCCGCCGAGCAGCACCCCGAGCGCGCGCTGCTCGCGCACCCCGGTCTCCCTCAGGGCATTCGCGTGGTCGGTCCCGCCGGTCCTCTCGACGGCGGCCGAGCCGCCGTCGTCGGGGGCGTGCCTTCCGCCATCCAGCACGAAGACGGTCCCAACCTCAAAGAGGCGCAGGTCGGTCATGCCGCGCGCGACGTTGTGTGACGCGACATCCAGCAGCGACCCGAGCAGGGTCGTGCGCAGCAGCGACTGGTCCTCCGACAGCGGGTTCTCGAGCACGGGCGCCCGCCGCCGCGGGTCCCCTTCGGGGAGGCGCAGCCGGTCGTGCAGCGTGGGCGAGGCGAACGTCCAGCCCACCGCCTCGCACAGGCCCCGCCCGACGAGCGCGTCCACCGCGCGGCGACGCAGGTGCTGCTCGGGAGACAGGCGGCCGTATGCGCCCCGGCGCGCCGGCAGCGTCGCCGGCAAGGCCTCCAAACCATGGATGCGCGCGACCTCCTCGATCAGGTCGGCCTCGCGCGTGACGTCGTCGCGGCGCACCGGCGGCACGGTCACGTCCAGCGCCGCCTGCCGCCCGGCCACGGTCCCTCCGGCACCCTCGTGCCCCTCGGCCACACTCGCATCCACAGGCCCCGGCGCCCCACCCGAGCCTTCGCCGACCTCGGCTGTGCGGAAGTCGAGCGCCTCCAGGATCTCGGCCTGGCGCGCGCGCGGGACGGCCATCCCGAGGATCGCCTCCACGCGCCGCTCGCGCAACCGGATCGTCTGCGGAGGCCTCTCTTCCCAAGCGACGTCGATCGTCCCCGGCACGACCGTCGCGCCGCACAGCTCGACCATCAGACGACTCGCAACCGCCTGCGCGTGCATGCACTGCTCGGGCGCCAACCCCTTCTCGAAGCGCCCCGACGCCTCGCTGCGCAACCCGAGCGCCCACGACGTCCGATGGATGTTGGGACCGCTCCAGCTCGCCACCTCCATCAGCACGCGCGTCGTCTCCGCGCTGACCTCCGAGCGCTCGCCGCCCATGATCCCCGCGATCGAGGTGGGGCCCTCGGCGTCCTCTATCACCACCATCTCGCCGTCCAGCGCGCGCACCTGGCGGTCGAGCGTCGTCACCCGCTCGCCCTCCCGCGCGCGCCTCACCGTCAGCCGCCCGCCCGCGACGCGGTCGAGGTCGAAGGCGTGCAACGGCTGGGAGGTGAGCAGCATCGCGTAGTTGGTTATGTCCACCACGTTGTTGATCGGTCGCTGCCCGGCGGCGCTCAGCCGCGCCTTCAGCCACGGCGGCGAGGGCGCCACCGTCACGTCCTCGAACACTCTCGCGGTGAAGCGCCTGCACAGGTCGGGGCACTCGACGATCACCGTTGCGAGAAGGTCGGGTGTGGTGGGTGTTGTTTCTTCGTTTGGGGGTGACTCGCGTGCGCGCGCGCGAAGAAAGCCCTCTTTCGCGCGCGCGCGCGAGTCACCCTCTGGAGAGGCAACCACCGCCTCGCTGTCCACCTCTTCCGCCCACGGCTCGGGCGCCAGCGGAGCGCCTGTGGCGGCATGCAGCTCGCGCGCCACGCCGTACACGCCCAGGCAATCCGGCCGGTTGGGGGTGATCTCCAGCTCGATCACGTCGGTGGAGATCGCCAGCACGTCCGCGAGCGGCGTCCCCGGCGCGAGCTCTGTGTCGGGCAGCAGATCGTTCAACACCATGATCCCGCTGTGGTCTGAGTCGATCTCAAGCTCGTCCGCCGCGAGAATCATGCCGCTGGAGGGAACCCCCCGCAGCTTCGCCGCCTTGATCTTGGTCCCGTCGGGCATCGTCGCGCCGGGCAACGCCACGGCGACCGTCTGCCCCTCCGCCACGTTCGGCGCGCCGCACACGATGCCCTCCGGCTCGCCGTCGCCCACATCCACCTTGCACACCCTCAGACGGTCGGCGTCGGAATGCGGCTCGGCCGCGAGCACGCGCCCCACGACGAAATGCTCGGTCGAGGGCACGCCGTGATGGAAAATCGTCTCCACCTTCGTCCCGGTCATCGTCAACCGCTCCTCGATCCCGGCGGTGTCGAGCTCGGGGTCGCAGTACTCCCGCAACCAGTTCAAGGGGACCTTCATCCGACCCTCTCCTTCGGAGAGGGGGCGGTTATGGGTTGGGATGTGAAGGTCATCCGAACTGCTCCAGGAATCTCAAGTCGTTTTCGTAGTAGAGCCGCAAATCCGGGATCCCGTGCTTGAGCATCGCGATCCGCTCCACCCCCATCCCCCACGCGTACCCCTGCACCTTCTCCGGGTCATACCCGGGGGCGTTGCGCTCGCTGGTCGGCACATACGAGTACACGTTCGGGTCCACCTCGCCCGCGCCGAGCACCTCCAGCCAGCCCTCGCCCTTGCACAGCGCGCAGCGCGACCCGTCCCCCATGAAGCCCTTCCCCGAGCAGTGGAAGCAGGACACGTCCACCTCCACGCTCGGCTCGGTGAAGGGAAAGAAGTGCGGGCGCAACCGCACCTCGCGCTCATCCCCGAACACCGTCCGCGCGAACGCCAGCAGCGTCCCCTTCAGGTCGGCGAGCGTGATGTCCTCGTCCACCGCCAATCCCTCCACCTGGTGGAACTGGGGGGTATGCGTGGCGTCGCTGTCGGGCCTGTACACGCGCCCTGGGATCACCACGTACAGCGGCGGCGGATGAGCCTCCATCGCCCTGATCTGCATCGGTGAGGTGTGGGTGCGCAGAACGACTCCATCGGAGACATAGAACGTGTCCGTCCTCGCCCGCGCGGGGTGCGTCGGGCTGTGGTTGAGCGCGTCGAAGTTGTAGTGCACCGTCTCCACCTCCTGGCCTTCGAGCACGGTGAACCCGAGCCCCAGGAAGATGTCCTCCAGTTCGCGCATCGTCGCCGTCAGCACGTGCAGCCGACCCACCGGCTCGGGGGGAGTGCCGGGCAGCGTCACGTCCACCCTGTCTGCCCGCAAACGCTCCTCGAGCTCGCTCGCGCCGAGCCGCGCGGCGCGCGCCTCGATCAGCTCCTCGAGCGCCCTCCTCGCATCGTTCGCGGCTTTGCCCACCGTCCCGCGCCGCCGCGGCTCCAGGGACGCCACTTTACGCAGCATCTGTGGCAGCTCGGCCTTGCGCCCCAAATAGCGCACCCTCAGCTCCTCCACCGCCTCGCTGCTGCCCGCCGTCTCGATCTCGCCCTGGGCCTGCGCGCGCAGCTCTTCGATCCGCTCGATCATGACGCTGGGACCCTAGTCGAGCCGCGCCTCATCTCGTACAGCGCCACCGTCGCCGCCATCGCGGCGTTCAGCGACTCCGAGGCGATCGGTATGTGAGCCACCCGCTCGCACGCCCCCACCACGTCCGCCGGCAGCCCCTCGCGCTCGGCGCCCACGAGCAGCGTCAACGGACGACGATCGGCCAGCTCTCGGATTGGCACGCCGGCGCCTGCCACGAGCGCGATCCGCTCACCCGGCAGCTTCGTCACGTCGCTCACGCTCGCGAGCGGCACCTCGAACACCGCGCCCATGCTCGCCCTCACCGCCTTCGGTGAGTGCGGGTCCGCGCACCCCGCACCAAGCGCAACGCACGACGCCCCGAACGCGAGCGCGCCGCGCAACACGGTCCCGACATTGCCCGGGTCGCCCACGCCGTGCAGGTACACGCACACGGGACCCACGGGCTCGCCCCAGAGCTGCTCATACACCCCAATCGCACGTGTGCCCGATCCGAGCGTCGAGAGGCCGGCCAGCACGCTCCGCTCGACATCCACGAAGTCGGCTCCGCCGATCGCGGCGCCGGTCGCCCTGTATCCCGCCACCGCGAACCTGCCCGCCGCCGCGGCAGCCTCGATCAGATCCTCGCCCTCGGCGAGGAACAGACCGCTGCGCTCACGCTCGCGCCCGCGGCGCAGCTTACGCAGCTCCTTCATACGGGGGTTCTGGGGGGAGGTGATGAGAGTCATCGGGTCGTGGATGCAGTCAACTCGGCGGTGGAAACGGTGTGAGGTCTTTCGTGTGTTGTGAGCGATTGTTGATTGGAATGAGTCTGTTTCGGCACAAAAAAGGGCGCCGGTCCCGAAGGAGCAGCGCCCGAGAGGCTCACGTGCCGGATGCCTGGTCAGGCAGCCGACGCCTCGCGGGCGGTCTCGGCGAAACGTCGGAACGTGTCGGCGTCGCGAACGGCGATGTCCGCGAGCACCTTGCGGTCGAGCTCCACACCGGCGAGCGCCAAGCCGTGCATGAACCGCGAGTAGCTCATCCCGTTCTGGCGGGCCGCGGCGTTGATGCGCGTGATCCACAGCCTGCGGAAGTCGCGCTTGCGGTTGCGCCTGTCCCTGTAGGCATAGGCGTCCGCCTTCATCAGCGCCTCCTTGGCGCGTCTGTAGTTGGAGTGCGCCTCGCCCCTGAATCCCTTCGTCAGCTCGAGCGTCGCCCTACGCTTCTTGCGGGCGTGAACGGAACGCTTGACCCTCGTCACTTGCCCACCCCCAGCAGCTTCTTCACGCGCGGCACGTCGTGATCGGAAACCATCATCGGCTGCGCGAGCGTGCGCTTGCGCTTGGGCGACTTCTTCTCGAGGATGTGGCTCGAGAAGGCGTGTCTCGCCCTCACCTTGCCTGAGCCGGTCACCTTGAAGCGCTTCTTCGCGCCGCTATGGGTCTTCATCTTGGGCATGACGAGGCGGTGATTATGGCAGACCTCGCGCGAAACCCGCGCGCGGCCTTCGCCGGCCGCGCCGGCAGAACCTCAGGCCTGCTCGGCCGCGCCGGCAGAACCTCAGGCCTGCTCGGCCGCGCCGTTCGGCGACACCGCCGCATCGGCTGCCTCAACGGAGCCGTCTGAGGAGACGTCGGCGTCAGAGGCCGCAACGGGTCCGTCAGACGAAACGTCGGCTCCAGAGGCCTCGACGGGGCCATCGGGCGAGACATCCGCTCCCGAAACCTCGGTCTCGCCGTCGGCGAGGTCGGCCTTGCCGGCGAGCACCGCCTTCGACGGGGCCAGCATCATCGTCATGTTGCGCCCGTCCTGGGTGGGGCGCTGCTCCACGACGCCAAGCTCCGCCAGCTCCTCCGCGAGACGGTCCAGGATCATCACGCCGCGCTCGGGATGGGTGACCTCGCGACCGCGGAACATAATCGTGATCTTCACCTTGTCCTTGTGGCGCAGGAAGCGCTCCACATGGTGCTTCTTGGTGTCGTAGTCGTGCTGGGCGATCTTCGGGCGGAACTTGATCTCGCGGATCGTGATCTGCTGCTGGTGCTTGCGCGCCTGCTTGACCTTCTGGGCCTGCTCGTACTTGTACTTGGAGTAGTCGAGCACCCTGCACACGGGCGGTTTGGCCTCGGGGGCCACCTCCACGAGGTCGAGGTCGCGTTCCTGGGCGAACCTGACCGCGTCGGGCGTCTTCATCATCCCGACCTGGTTGCCCTCGTCATCGATCACGCGCACCTCCGGCACCCGGATGCGCTCGTTGATCCTCGTGAGGTCCCGCTCGGGCGGCCGGCGGTCGAACCTGCGTGGAACGGCCACTAGCTTGTAGGGATGCGCGTCAAGTCGTCGCTACGCGCTGCGCCGTGAATGGTTGCGAGGCTTCAAGGCACCCGAGTATAGCCGGATAACCTCCTCCAGCGAAAGGCTGCCCGCGTCCCCCTTGCGGTGCTCGCGCAACGACACCGTCCCATCGACGGCCTCGCGGTCGCCGACGATCAGCATGTAGGGGATCTTGCGCAGCTCCGCCTCGCGGATCTTGCGCCCCACCGACTCGCCCCGATCGTCGAGCTCGACGCGCACGCCGGCCGCCCGCAAGCGCTCCCTCACGCGCTGCGCGTACTCGTTCAGGCGGTCGGAGATCGGCAGCACGATCGCCTGCACCGGCGCCAGCCACAGCGGAAACTCGCCGCCGTAGTGCTCGATCATGATGCCGATGAAGCGCTCGTAGGAGCCGAACAGCGCACGGTGGATCATCACGGGACGATGCTCTGAGTTGTCGGCGCCTGTGTACGCCAGCTGGAAGCGCTCGGGGGTGGAGTAGTCGAGCTGGATCGTCCCCAGCTGCCAGGAGCGCCCGAGCGAGTCGGTCATGTGCATGTCCACCTTCGGCCCATAGAACGCCCCGTCGCCAGGGTTAAGCTCGTAGGCGAGCCCCCGCGCGTCGAGCGCGCTCGTGAGCGCCTGCTCGGCGCGGTCCCACATCTCATCCGTCCCAATCCGCTGCTCGGGGCGCGTGGAGAGCTCCAAGCGCACGTCGAAGTCGAACAGGCGATAGGTGGCGAACGCGAACTCCAAACAACCCGCCACCTCCTCCTGCACCTGCTCCTCCGAGCAGAAGATGTGGGCGTCGTCCTGAGCGAAGTGCCTCACCCGCAACAGCCCGTGCAGCACACCCGAGGGCTCGTTGCGATGCAACAGCCCGGGCTCGGAGTAGCGCACCGGGAGGTCCTTGTAGGAGCGCCGAGCGCTCGCGTAGAGGTGGGCGTGCCCGGGGCAGTTCATCGGCTTCACCCCCATCTCGCGCTCCTCCACCCGCACGGTGAACATGTTCTCCTTGTACTTTCCCCAGTGCCCGGACGTCTTCCACAGCTCGGAGTCGTAGATCAGGGGGGTCTTCACCTCCGTGTATCCGCGCTCGGAGCCCATCTCGCGCGAGATGGCCACGAGCGCGTTGTACATGCTCGTGCCCGCTCCCGTCCAGAACGCCGCGCCGGGGGAGACGTCGGAGAAGTGGAACAGCCCGAGCTCGCGCCCCAGCTTGCGATGGTCGCGCAGCGCCGCCTGCTCGAGACGCTCCAAGTGCTCCTCGAGTTGGGCCTTGGTGTGGAAGGCGGTCCCGTAGATGCGCGTGAGCATCGTGCGGGTGGAGTCCCCACGCCAGTATGCGCCCGCTACCGCCCGCAGCTTGAACGCTCCCACCGTCCTGGTGCTCGGCGCATGCGGGCCCCTGCACAGGTCGGTGAAGGGGCCGTTGGTGTACAGCGACACCGTCTCCAGCGGCTGCCCGGCGGGCGCGCCCGCCACCAGATCGTCGATCAGCTCGACCTTGTAGTCCTGGCGCTGCTCCACGAACCGCTCGCGCGCGGCCCTCACCGGCACGTCCTCGCGCACGAACCGCTCGCCCGCCCTCACATGCTCGGCCATCCTCCGCTCGATCGCCGGGAAGTCCTCCTGGGAGATGGACACGCCGTGGGGGAACTCGAAGTCGTAGTAGAAGCCATTCTCGATCGCCGGGCCAATCGAGATCTTCACCGCGGGCCACAGCTCCATCACCGCGCTCGCCAGCACGTGCGCCGCGTCGTGGCGAATCAGCGCGAGCGACCGCTCGCTCTTGGCGGTCAGGATCGCGATCCGCGCCCCATCGGGCAGGGGCCTCGCCAGATCGCGAACCTCGGCGGGGTGGGTCCCATCAAACCGGCTCACCTCGACCGCCAGCGCCGCTTTCGCCAGCCCCGGCCCGATCGCCGCGGCGGCGTCCGCGCCCGTGGCGCCATCCTCCAGCTCCAACGTCTTCCCATCGGGGAGTGTCACGGTGATCGACATGTCTCCACGGAGGCTACCTTCCAGCCGCGCCTCCCCGCCGCGAGGAGCGCAAGCGCCTCCGGCCCGCCGCCACGCCTGCCGGAGCGAGCGCGCCGCGCGAGCGCGCCGGGGCGAGCCTGCCGGGGCGAGCGCGCCGCGCGACCGCGCCGGGGCGAGCGCGCCGCGCCTGGGCGAGCGCGCCGCTCAGACGAGCACGCGCCCGCGGAAGCTGCGCAGGCCGAGCGTGAGGAACACGGCGCAGAAGCCCACCAGCACCGGATACACCGCAAGCAGCGACATGTGCGGCAGGGGCGTGAGCGCCGCCCGCATCCCCTCGGCCACGTAGATGAGCGGGTTTACGAGCACGAGCGTCTGCAGCCAGTGAAAGCCGTCAACCCGCACCGGGGCGAGGCGCGTCCACTGGTAATAGGTGCCGCCGAGAAACGTCAGCGGGAGCACCACGAATCCGAACATGAGCCCGATGTTGCGCGGCTCGAACACCGTTCCGAGCAGCAGCCCGAGCGAGGTCATCGCCACGCACGAAAGCGGAATCAAGGTCAGCACAACCGGCCAGTGCACCGTCAGGTGGGCGTGCACGCCCGGCGCGTGTATCACCGCGGCGATCGGGAACACGATCACGGCCGCCAGCACCCCCTGCACGGCGCCGGAGAGCACCTTCGAGACCGCCACCAACCAGATCGGGCACGGCGCCTGCACGCGATCCTCGATCTCGCGCGTATAGCCGAACTCGGTGGAGAGCTGCAATGCCACCGCCTGGATCCCCTGGAACATGATCGAAATCGCCACCACGCCCGGCACCAGCACCGTCGCGAACGCCGACTCCGACGCCTTCCCGCCACCGCCCCCTACGCCCTGGCCGATCGACGGGAACACGTACAGGAACACGAACACCAGCAGGAAGGGCTGGACGATCGTGCGCACCACGAACTCGCCGAAGTTCTTTCGCAGCACAACGAGGTCGCGCAGGATCAAGGCCCCGAGCGCGGTGCGGCTCGCCGCGAGGGTCGAGCGCGTGGGGATCAGCGCGAACTCGTGCCGAGCGGTGGCGGTGGGCTGCTCGTCCGCGGTCGTGGAGGCCATCACTCGCGCAGGTCCTTGCCCGTCAGGTTGATGAACACCGTCTCGAGGCTCGGCTCCGCCACCGACAGGTCCGCGACCTCATAGCCGGCGCGCTCGGCGGCGTCCACGACGCGCGGCACGAGCCGCCGGGCTCCCTTCACGTGCAGCTCCACCCCCCCGTCAACCGTGCGCGCACGCGTCACCTCCTCGATCTCTGCGGCCATGCGCTCGCCGAGCACCCCCATGTCCCCCTGCGCGCGCACGCCCACGATCGTGTCGGCCCCGACGGACCGCTTGAGCTCGGCGGGCGTGTCCAGCGCGAGGATCCTGCCGTGGTCCATGATCGCCACCCGCCCGCACAGCTTGTCGGCCTCCTCCATGTAGTGCGTCGTGAGCAGGATCGTCTGCCCCTCGCGGTTGAGCTCGCCGAGGATCTCCCACAGCGCCAGACGGCTCTGCGGATCGAGGCCCGCCGTGGGCTCGTCGAGAAACAGCACCGCCGGGCGGTGGAAGATCGCGCGCGCCACCATCAGCCGCTGGGCCATCCCGCCCGAGAGCTCGAACACCGACGCCTTCGCCCACTTGGCGAGCTGGAACTGCTCGAGCAGCGCGTCGGCTGTCCGCTCCGACTCGCGCGCGCCGATCCCGAATAGGCGCCCATGGAAGTACAGGTTCTCCCACACCGTCAGCTGGCGGTCGAGCGTGTTCTGCTGGGAGACGATCCCGATCAGCTGCTTGGCGAGCGCCGGGTGGGCGATCACGTCGACGCTCCCGATCCACGCCTCGCCCGAGGTTGGGATCACGCGCGTGGTGAGCATCCCCGCCGTGGTCGTCTTGCCCGCCCCGTTGGGGCCGAGCAGGCCGAAGATCTCACCGGCGCGCACGGTCAGGTCGAGGCCGTCCACCGCCGCGAAGTCGGTGCCCTTATAGACCTTGGTGAGGCCCACCGTGCGGATCACCTCGGAGGCGGCGACGCCATCCGAGGCAACGTCGCCGTCAGAGACGAATCCGCCGCGCAAACCGGTGGTGCGTCCCGTTGAGCCGATGCCCGCCGCGCACATGTCGTGAGTGTATGACGGGCCCCCGAGACCCCTTGCGGGCGACCCACGCTCGGGGCGCAACTGCTCCGCGACGGAGTGCCCCACGCGCGCGCGTGGGGCGGCCGCCTGGAGGCGACTGCCGCCCGCACTCGAGCGCCACCTACGCGCGATCGCCCTCACTCCGACCGCCACCGCACACGATCCGCATTTACCCACCGCGTTCGGCCGGCCTACTGCGGATGACGGGGGGCGCGTCGCATGGCAGCCTGAGCAGACAGTCCAACGGAGGCTCCCAATGAAGGCGGTTGTCACCGAAGCCGACGCACCACTGACAAAAGCCCGACATGCGATCCACCTCTGATCCACCTGGACCTTCCTCGCCTGTCGCCGAGCGTGCTCCCCAAGCCGGCACGCTCGGCGGCATGGTGCTCGCGGCGGCCCGCCGCGGAGGAGCCGTGGCGCTGCGCTTCCCGCGCGACGGCCAAGCCGTGTCGCTCTCCTACGGCGAACTGGGCGTCATCGGCCGGGAGATCGCCCGCGGCCTGGTCGCGCTCGGGATCGGCGCCGGCGACCGCGTCGCGATCCTGAGCTCCACGCGCGCCGAGTGGACGCTCGTCGATTGCGGCGCGCTGTGCGCGGGCGCGGTGGTGGTGCCCGTCTACCACACCAACTCGCCCGAGGAGTGCGCCTACGTGCTGCGCCACTCCGAGGCGCGCGCCATCTTCTGCGAGGACCGCTCGCAGGTGCAGAAGATCGCGCAGATCCGCGAGCGCCTGCCGCGGCTGCGCGAGGTGATCGTGATCGAGGGCGAAGCGCCCGAGGCGATCACGCTCGATCAGCTGCGCGAGCGCGGCGCCGAGGTGCCCCAGGACGCCGTGCGCGAGCGCGTCGAGGCGGTCGCCCCCGGGGATCCCGCGACGCTCGTCTACACGTCCGGCACCACCGGCCCCCCGAAGGGCTGCATGCTGAGCCACGCCAACATGCTCGCCACCGCGCGCATGTACTCCGAGCGCCTGGGCATCGACGAGACCCACACGCTCTACCAGTTCCTGCCGCTCGCCCATGTGCTCGCCCGGGTGGCGCAAACCGTGATCCTCGACACCGGCGCGCAGATGTGCTTCTGGAGCGGCGACCCCGCCAAGATCGTCGAGGAGCTGGGCGAGCTGCAGCCCACTCACTTCCCGGCCGTCCCGCGAATCTACGAGAAGATCCACAGCGCCGTGGTGGGGCGCATCGAAGACGGGCCGGCCCTGCAACGCACCCTCTTCAAGCGCGCACTCACCCAGGGGCACACGCTGAGCCGCATGCGCGCGCAGGGCGTATCGCCCGGTCCGGTGCGCCTTGCCCGCCACCGGCTCGTGGACGCGCTCATGCTCTCCAAGGTGAGACACATCTTCGGCGGACGCCTGCAGCTCGCGCTCGTCGGCGCCGCGCCCGTCGCGCGCGAGCTGCTCGAGTTCTTCGACGCCTGCGGAATCACGGTGCTCGAGGGCTACGGCCTCACCGAGTCGACCGCCGCCGCCACGCTCAACACGCCGCGGGAGATGCGCCTCGGCACTGTCGGGCGGCCGCTGCCGGGCACCGAGGTGAAGATCGCCGCCGACGGAGAGATCCTGCTGCGCGGTCCCAACGTGTTCGAGGGCTATTACAAGAACGCCCCCGCCACCGCCGAGGCGCTGCGGGACGGATGGCTCGCCACCGGCGACCTCGGCGAGCTCACCGACGAGGGCTACCTGGTGGTGACGGGGCGCAAGAAGGACCTCATCATCACCTCCAGCGGCAAGAACATCACGCCCGTGAACATCGAGAACGCGCTGCGCGACACGCGCTGGATCTCAGAGGCCGTGGTGTACGGCGACGAGCGCCCCTACCTGGTCGCGCTGCTCACGCTCGACCGCGACGAGCAGCCCAAGCTCGCCGAGCGACTGCACGTGTCCGCCGACACGCCCGCCATGGCCAACGACCAGGGCGTGCGCGCCGCGGTGCAGGAGGTCGTCGACGAAGTCAATTCCAACCTCGCCCGCATCGAGCAGATCAAGCGCTTCGCGATCCTCGACCACGACCTCACGCAGGCCGACGGCGAGCTCACGCCGACGCTGAAGGTCAAGCGCGCGATCGTGTACGACCGCTACGCCGAGCTGTTCGACGGGCTCTACCGCACCGAGACGCCGCCGTGAGCCGCATGACCAGCGCCGACGCGGCCTGGCTGCACATGGACCGACCCACGAACCTGATGGTGATCAATTCGGTGCTGCTATTCGACGAGCAGGTCGAGCTCGAGCGGTTGCGCCGCACGGTGCAGCGGCGGCTCGTCGACCGCTACCCGCGCTTTCGCCAGCGTGTGGTGGAGAGCCGCCTGCCGCTGCTGGCGCCCAGCTGGGAGGACGACCCCGAGTTCTCGCTCGAGCACCACGTCCACCATCGCGCGCTGCCCGCGCCCGGCGACGACGATGCGCTGCGCGAGCTGATCGGCGACATGATGGCCACGCCGCTCGACCGCGCGAAGCCGCTCTGGAATCTGTACCTCGTCGAGAACTACGGCTCGGGCTGCGCGGTGATCGCCCGCATGCACCACTGCATCGCCGACGGGATCGCGCTGGGACGGGTGATGCTCTCCCTCACAGACACCACGCGCCGCGCCGGAATCGCCGGGGAGGAGCGCTCCGCGGAGGAGTCCGAGCACGACGGCGGTGGACCGCTGCGTTCGATCGCGGGCCCACTCCTCGACGGCGTCTCGCTCGGGCGACGGGCCGGGCGCGCGCTGATCAGGCAGGGCATCGACGTCGCCACCCACCCGCGCCACGGGGGCGAGCTCGCGGGGGCGATCGCGCGCGACGCGAGCACGGTGGTGAAGCTCGTCCTGACTCCCGCCGACCAGGCGAGCGCGATCAAGGGCGACCCCGGCATCAGCCGCCGCGTCACCTGGACCGATCCGATCGCGCTGAGCCTCGTCAAGAAGATCGCCCACGACCACAACGCGACCGTCAACGACGTGCTGCTCGCGGCTGTGAGCGGCGCGTTGCGCCACTACCTGCAGGGCCGCGGCGGGACGGTGCCCGAGATACAGGCGCTGGTGCCGTTCAACCTGCGCCCGCTGGACGAGCCGGTGCCGCGCGAGCTGGGAAACCGCTTCGGACTCGTGTTCCTGCCGCTTCCCGTCGGCACGAGCGGGAGCTATCGGCGGCTGCTCGCCGTGAGCCGGCGCATGGACGCGATCAAGTCCTCGCGCGAGGGACCCGTGTCCTACGGCATCCTGGGAGCGATCGGCGTGACGCCGGTGGGTGTCGAGAAGCGCATCGTGGACATGTTCTCCGGGAAGGGCACGGCCGTCATGACGAACGTGCCCGGGCCGCGCAAGACCATCTACCTGGCGGGCGTGCCCGTGCGCACCGTCCTGTTCTGGGGGCCCACGTCCGGTCATGTCGGAATGAGCCTCGCCATCTTCAGCTACCGCGGAGAGGTGACCGTCGGGCTGATGGTCGACGCCAAGCTGGTTCCCGACCCACACAAGATCGCGTTGCAGCTCGAACGCGAGCTCGAAGCGCTGGCGGAGGTGCCTCCCATGCGCGCGCGCACGGCGCCCCGCCGCCACAAGGGCCAAAGTCATGAGTGAGACGCCCCCCCGCGCGCGCGTGGCGCTGTTCGCCCCCCACCCGCTGCTCACCGTCACGATCGAGCTGGAGGGCAGCGAGCGCCAACGGATTCACTTCCACGCAGGCGGGCAGGGAGCGTGGGCGGCGCGCATGGCGGCCCACATGGGCGCCACCCCCATACTCTGCGGATTCCTCGGCGGAGAGAGCGGCGCTCTGCTCGAAGGGTTGCTGGCGCAGGCGATCAGCCCCGGGGAGATGCGGATCGTGAAGAGCTCCGCCACGAGCGGCTGCTACGTCACCGACCGGCGCGACGGGGAGCGCAAGCTGCTCGCGATGACCCTCAGCGAGCCGCCCTCGCGCCACGAGCTCGACGAGCTATTCTCGCTGAGCTGCGCCGAAGCGATCGCGTGCGGATGGCTGATCGTCACCAACCCGATGCCCGGCAGCGCGCTCCCCATCGAGATCTACGGCGACCTGGTGGCCGACGCGAAAGCCAACGGTTGCCGCACGCTCGTGGACCTCTCCTCGCCACGCATGGACAGCGCGCTGCGCGGTAAGCCGGACGTGGCGAAGCTGAACGACTGGGAGCTCGCCGAGATGATACGCGGGCCGGTGTCCGAGCCAGAGCGGCTGCTCGCGGCGGCGGAGCGCCTGCGCGAGATGGGCGCGGGAACCGTGATCGTCACGCGCGGCGAGCGGCCCGCGCTCGTACTGCGCGAGGGCGGGCCGTCATGGCTCACCCCGCCGCGCTTCGAGCACGGCTACCGCGAGGGCTGCGGCGACTCGATGATGGGCGCCATGACCGCCGCGTGGGCGCTCGGCGCAAGCTTCGAGCGGGCACTGGCCGTGGGGGCGGCGGCGGGCGCCGCCAACTTCCTGCGCCACGGTCTCGGCAGCGCCTCGCGCGAGGTGGTGGAACGGCTCGTGCACAGCGTCACGCTCGAGCCCTGGCCGGAGGTGGCGCTCACCAACGAGGGCTGACCGCTGGGGCAGAGCCCTCAGATCGCGCTCACCAGGGAGGAGCGACCGGTTCTTCGCCGTGCGGGTCGGTTTCGATGGCCATGGCCTTGCCCAGCTCAGATCGCGCTCACCAGGGAGGAGCGACCGGTTCCCCGGCGACGATCGTGCGCGGCGCCCGCTCGGCCATCCAGTGAACCCACTCGGCGGGGCACACCTCCGCCAGGCGCGCGAAGCTCGCGGAGAGGCGGAGCGGGCGGCCGGCGAGCGAGGAGTGGGCGTCGCTTGCGAGCAGGTGCACGAGGCCGTCGCGGGCGTAGCGCAGCACGAGGTCCTCGGGAGCCGCCCGCACGACGAACTCGGCGGTCCATTGAATGAGGCAGCCCCGCGCCACGAGCGCGGTGAGGCGCTCCTGGAGGTCGGCGCCCGCGTGGCGCTCGGGGTGGGCCACGATCACGCTCGCGCCGAGACCCGCCAGATGATCGACCACGCTTGACAGCCCGTCGCCGAGCGGCCCCGGCGCCGGCTCCAATAGCACCCAGCCACCCGCCCCGCCGAGTGAGACGCTGTGCAGCTCCTCGGGCGTGAGCGCTTCGGCCGCCGTCTGTGCGAGCTCGCCGCCCGGCAGGATTTGGAGGGGGACGCCTTCGGCGTCGAGCACGTTCTGCAGGCTCGCCACGCGCAGCGCGATCTCGGGGATGTGGACGTCGTGATCGTGGCGGATGTGTGGGGTGGCGCATACGGCCTCGATCCCGTCCTCCCACGCCTGCCCTGCCATCGCGACGCTGTCCTCGATGCTCAGCGCGCCGTCGTCCAGCTGGGGAAGGATGTGGCAGTGGAGGTCGATCATCGGATCGACCCATTGTGCGCACGTTCGCTGATCCATGCAACCCGATCCATGCAACGCGGCGAGGTTGGCAGTACGCCCACTCCGATCTCCACTGTCTCGCCGACCGTCGCCTGCGCCCGGCCTCTCAGCCGGCGAGCGACCACTGGATGCGTCCGAGCCCCGGAAAGGCGAGCGCGGCGGCCGTGGCGCCGGTCAGATCCCACTCCCGACCAGCGATGTAAGGGCCGCGGTCGATCACCGGCACGGTCAGGCTGCGGCCGGCGTAGGTGAAGGTGATGAGCGTGCCGCACGGCGCCGTCTTGTGCGCCACTCCGAGCTGGTCGCGGCCGAGCACGCCGCCGCACGCGAGCCCAAGGCCGTAGTCGGTGAACACCGACGCCACGCTCACCTGGGTTCCCGCCTTGGGCTCCAGTGACCACGGCAACAGTCCAGCCAGGTCGGCGGCAGCCGCGCTGAGCGCCTGCTGGTGTTCCTGGCGCTGGACGGCGGCCACCTGCGCCAGCTCGCGCCGCACCTCGGCGTCCGAGGACGCGCCGGGCGCGGGCCGGAATGCGGCTGGGACCGGATGGGCGGGCGCAACCGGATGGGAGGGCGCAACCGGGTGCGGCGGGTGCGGCCCCGTGGGGGCGACAGCCGTCGCGGAGCCACCCGCCGACGGGGCTCTGACGGCGACCGGCGAACTCGCCTTGGCAACCGCCGAGCCTGTGCTCTGGGCGGACGTACCCGCGTTCCGCGGGGCAGGCACGCCGGCGGTCGGGGTCGAGGCGCCGCAGCCCGCGTTCAGTGCCGCCGCGAGGAGCAGCGCGACCGCGGTCGCGCCGGCCGCGCAGTTCGCTCGCCGCGATTCGGACATCAGGGGATTATGGGGCAGTCGCGGTTGATCACCGATCGGTTCAGCGTGAACCGCCCGCTCCCGCACCTCAACCAGACACCCGGTAGCAGTAGCCGCAGGACGAGCGAAAATTTAGCTGCGGCTCGTAATGGTCGATATATGGTGCGGTATGACCTATAGTGGACCACATATGGAGCATAAAATCTCCCATCGGACAACCCCACTTCCGGTTCGCCGGGCACAAAGAAGCCTTGCGGAAAGCATCGCCGCATGGCGAAAGCTGCGTGGCCTCACCCAGGCTCAGCTGGCCGAGCGCGCCGACGTCTCGCGAGGAGTGGTTCGGCGCATCGAGGCAGCCGGCGGCGGCGTGAGCGTCGAGAACCTTCTCCGAGTCTTGAGATCGCTTGGCATTCAGGACCTTCTAACCGAAGCGTTGGACCCGCTCGCCAGCGACGTCGGTCGGTTGCGCTCAGAGGAGGAGCTTCCGCGTCGCGTGCGACCGAGGAGGCTGACGGGCGATGGTTGAGCAGCCGATCCAGGTGGACGTGCAGATCGCCGGTCGCGACGTCCCCGCCGGACAGCTCTGGACGCATCGTCACGGGCAGAGCGAATCGGCCACCTTCAGCTATCGAGAGGACTATCTGCAACGAGCGGATGCCTACGAGCTTGACCCCGGGCTGCCGCTGCAAACCGGCCAGCATCAGACGCCGGTCAAACAGCCCCTGTTCGGAGCGATGTCCGACTGCGCTCCAGATGGGTGGGGACGGCGACTCGTTAGACGCGCGGAGGCACAGCGGGCTCGCGAAGCAGACACCCGGCAGCGCGAGCTTACGGAGGCCGGCTTCCTGCTCGGCGCCCGCGACGACCTGCGCCAGGGGGCACTGCGATTCCGCGGCCACGACAGCGAGCAGTATCTAGCCCTCGACAGCGAGGGAGTGCCGCACCTGATCGGGCTTCCACGCCTGCTCAACGCAGCCGAAGAGCTCGAACGCGACGAACCGACCAGCGAGGATCTGCAACTTCTTCTTCACGGCGGCAGCTCGCTCGGCGGCGCGCGGCCGAAGGCGCACGTGCTCGACACCGACGGCCGTCTCGCGATCGCCAAGTTTCCGTCCCCCAAAGCCGACGAATGGGAGGTGATCCGTTGGGAGGCTGTCGCGCTCACGCTTGCTGCGAATGCCGGAATCGCTGTGCCCGAACACGAGCTGCACGTCATCGAGAACCGGCCGGTGCTGGTGCTGCGCCGGTTCGACCGCGACACCAACGGGCGCATCGGCTATCTGAGCGCGATGACGATGCTGCAAGCCAGAGACGGCGAGCAGGCGAGCTATCTGGAAATCGCTGAGGCGATCGAAGAGCGCTCCCCCAACGCCGGCGCCGACCTGAGTGAGCTGTGGCGACGGATCGTCTTCACGATCCTGATCTCCAACACCGACGACCATCTACGCAACCATGGGTTCCTGCGCTTGAGCACCGCAGGCTGGTCGCTATCGCCGGCGTTCGACTTGAACCCCAACCCGGAAGGCGCAGCCAAGCATCTTGCAACTGCGATCGACGACAACAACACGGAGGCGAGCCTCGCGACCGCTCTTGAAGTTGCCGGTCTATTCAGAGTCTCAGAGACGCAAGCTCGCGCCATCGTCGCAGAGGTATTGGCGGCCACTGAGCGCTGGCGGGACGTCGCGCGAGCGGCGGGCCTCGGCGGTCAACAGCTCGAGCGGCTCGAGCCGGCGTTCGAGCATGAGCAGAGCGTCGCTGCTCGCTGGGCGGCTCCCTAGTGTTGCGGGCATGAATCTCACTCTTTCCACTTGCTTCGTTCACCCGCGGCCGCCGGGCCTTGACCCGCGGGCAACGACCTGAACAGTTACGTAGTTACGGGGCTTTCGAGAGTGGGCGATACTGGGCTCGAACCAGTGGTCTTGCGCCAGCTACGAAAGCCGAGCATCAGTTTGCGGCAAGGCCACACCTGAGGGCTATCGTCCCTCGACGGGGCTGTCAGGACACCCCGCAGGGTGACACGCATCAGTTCCCGGTAACGCCACACCTGAGGGCTATCGTCCCTCGACGGGGCTGTCAGGACACCCCGCAGGGTGACACGCATCAGTTCCCGGTAACGCCACACCTGAGGGCTATCGTCCCTCAATGGAGCTGTCAGGACACCCCGCAGCGCGAAACGCATCAGTTTCCGGTCAGGCCAAAATTGAGGGCTATCGTCCCTCAATGGACTGGTCAGGACACCCCGAGAGACGGAACGCGGTTGGCCCGTCCGACGCCTTGGACAGTCTGCTCGCCCAGCTCGCGGAGCTACGCATGAGCGTTCCCGATGCGCAGCTTATTGAGGAGACGGTCGCCATCAACCACGGTCGCGTCGATGAGAAGACGGCAAGCCGCTATCGCGACCACCTCCTCCATTTCGCTGGCTATCTGGCGACCGCTACTGCACCGACGCCGGACACTCCCCCGGCCTCGTTCTACACGGCAAAAAGGAAGCACGTGACCCTCTTCCTTCGGCACCTGGAGAAGCACGGAGGAGAGATGCCGCATCCCTTGCGTCGTCCATGCGGGTGGTGCAACGCGCACGGCTACCCCGACGGACGTAGCGGCTCCGGGTGGTCGCCGAGCTATCGCAAGTCCCACCTGAGCGCCCTGCGTTTTCTCTACAAGCATTTCGCACTAGAAGAGGACCTCCCCGATATCGACCCTACCTCCCACGTCGAGTCCCCCTTCGTGCCCACAGTGAGGCAATACACACCGTCATCGGAGGATGTTCGCAAGCTCCTTGATGCGCCAGGTCGGCCACGTGACCGGGTGCAGGCATACTGGCAGTTCTACGCCCCATCTCGTCGTCAGACCTTCGTCGAGACTCGCTGGCGTGACCTCGACCTCGATGCGGGCCTGTGGTACATAGACCGGGGCAAGGGCAATTCCCCCGACTGCTTCCAGCTGCACCCTGTCCTTGCGCGAGAGTTGCGCCGTTGGCGCCGCTACGTGTTCGAGGTCTTCGCCCTGAAGCGCCGTGCCGTGCGCGACGCTCTCGCAGACCCGGAGCGCTCGTTCGTCTTGCTCACATACAACGGCCAGCCAGTCCGAGGCCAGACCGTCTCGAAGCAACTGAAGTGGAGAGCCCAACGCGCAGGCGTCGCAGTCCAGGCCACGAGCGCGAAGTACGACGCGCCGGGCGGTCAGACATCGCGTGTCTCTCCTCACGCGATGCGCCGCGCTTGGGCCGACATCGCGCTCAACGAGCAGGGAGTCCCGCTTGATGTCGTAGCTGAGGTTCTCAACCACAAGGACATTTCCACGACCCGACGGCACTATGCGCGAACGAAGCCAGAGCGCGCTCGCGCTGCGCTCACGGCGATGCGGCTGTGAGGTCGGGCACGAGCGGACCGCCCCGGCTACCCCTTTGCGGCGCGGGCACTCGGAAACGTTTGCTCGGGATGCGAAAAATGCTCCGGAATGCCGTGCTCTCCACGACTCTAGGAGAAACACGACCAAGGAGTTACACAATGTTGTTCCTAAAAGCACAGTTTCTCAGTACTAGCGAACTCCCGAGCAGAGGTGACTGGCCTCCATCGCTGCTCACGACCGTCCTTGACGATACAGGCGAAACCCTTAACCTGGTCGTCCTGGACGACGATACCGCCACCTACCTAAAGACCCTAAAGCAATTAGAGCCGGTGGTGCTTCGCCTCCGATGGCGCAAAGTGAGCCTCTCGGCCACTGGCTCTGGTAAGGGCAACGCCTATCGACTCACGGTTATCTCGCACGGAAGCATTAAGGAGGTGTCCTGATGCCTCCAAGACGTCGCACGCACAGGTGGCCGTTTCCCAACGAGGACGCTTCTCCGTATCGCGCGGTGCAGCTCGCGTGTTTGCGTGCCTGCATCCGTGACCTCAGATGGGCACCCAACGGCTTCAATGACGTTCTACGCGCGCTGTGGAGCAGCTTCCTGGCCAACCGCACGATACCCACCAGCGAGGAGTTTACGGACGCCACAGAGGGACTCTATGGCCTCCTCAGGGAAGCCGCGATGCCTGATAGCGCAGCCGTACGCGAAGACGTAGTGGAAGAGACGGAGCGCCAACACGCGCTGCTGAGCGCCAAGCGCGGCCTTGACGCTCTCTGCGATGAAGCTCGTGCCGCTGGGGTGCTGCTCGAATGACCGGCAGGGCATTAGTCGCCTGCGGCCCGGCTTCCCCGGTGTAAGAAATCAGCGGTAAGCCGCTTTGCGGGTCCTACGTTTCTCCCAACCGCCCAGACAGGCGGCTGGCTTAGCCCGCACGCGGCGGCCCAACCACAAGGATAATCATGAACCCTAACAACAACATAGAAGCACCCTACAAGGAGATATCTCTGCCCGGAGGGACTGTCGGGATAATCACGGCGCTGCTCCATGCGACGGGCATATTCACGCCAGCAATGCTGCCGGTATGGGTCTGGATGAACGACTACGAACACGACGCCATCGTGCCAATCGTGTCGAGCAACCACCCCGAACCCTCCCGGCCACCCTGGGAGCCTGGCGAGCACGAAAAGGTATCCCTCGACAACTGCGACTTCGCGGCGGGACGAAGCTACACGGCTGAGGAATGCTGCGTGCTCGCCGAGACGTTGGCGCGCGCCGATGCGTACAGCCTGCTGCTGGCGGTGTCGGCGGATAGGTTGTACCGTCGCGTCCTCAATCGCGACGGCATGGATGATGCGTTGCCTGATGACGGCGACTACGACTACGACGGCTTCCTCTCGCACCCCGAGAACTACAACAAGTTCCATGCGCGATGGAGCCGGTGTGAAGCCGCCGTCGTGACAGAGCCTCTTTTGTCCATCGAACAGTTGCGCGATTATTGTAGGCTGCTGGACCGCACGGCCTACGGCTGGAGCGAAGCTGCTCGTGCAGGCGGTTTCACCGCCAGCGGGTAAGGGTCGGAGCCGGGGCAGGGACGGCACGCCGTCCCGCCCCAGCGAGGCCGCGAGGTCGAGCTGAGGGCGGGACGCCCTGAAAGACCGTCACTGGTCTCACAGTCTCGTGCCGTCTCCGAGAACGCCGTGCGCGTGGCATGCTTGACCTATGGCGCAAGACTTGTTCAACATTTCCTTGAATGCGACCGCAGGGAGCATTACGAATAAGTGCAAAAACAAGTCACCGTTCGAGTGCTCAAACCCTCTTCTGCTCACTTGCCTGAACCACGGTGAAGATATCGCCGTGCGGTGCAAAAGATGGCGGGTTTGTCCTGGGTGCGCGCTCTGGAAGCAGATGACGCTCACACAGCGGCTTATCGCAGGCGTCGAGAACGTGCCGGCTGGCAAGCTGCCGATGTTCTTCACGCTCACGTTCCCGCTCGCACGCGCCCCCGACGAATGCGAAGCGCACCGCGCGTGGCGCTCGCTCGTCGCCCGGCTTCGCTACCGGGAATATCTCGGTGCATACGCGTGGGTGCTGCAACGCCAGCGAAATGGAACTCTGCACTTTCACGGCATCGCGCACTTGCCGTGGTTCGCTGACGGCCTGGCCGAGTGGCGCGAGCTTCTGGTCAAGAGCGGGTTCGGCGTTCAGAACAAGCTCGTTGCCGCCGAGCGTCAGCACGCGGGCTACTGCGCCAAGTACGTCTCCACACGCCTGGCCGAGCTTGCGCCGCTGCACCGAGCCTACGGATTCTCTGCCGAGTTCCCTCAGCCGAAGGCCGTCACCGACCGAGCAGAGCTGGCCGAGGGCTACGGCGTCGTCCTGGATAGCGACTGCACCTGGGTCCCCTCCTATGAGCTGTACAGGTGACCCGCACACCCTTCTGGAATCGGCGTAGTGCCGAGCGCCGTCTCACTTCAGGGTCATAGCGCCGGACTCATTGGCTATGTGCCAGACTTCTTCAGCGCCTTCGTTCCATTTGGACTTCGCGGTTTCTAGCTGAGTAGAAACGTGCGCCAGCGTCGCCGGGTTTGGGTTCCCGGTGTAAGCAACAATAGCCCCCATCGCGTTCTTTAGTTCGTTGGCACCTTCTGAAAGCTCAAGAGTCGCGTCTGAGAGTTTTTCGTTGCCGCCGGACTTGAAGAGTTCCTGACGGAAGCCGTCAATTTCGTTGTGAGCTTCCTGAGCAACCTTGGCGAGTTCATCAACGACCGTGGTTGTTTCGTTCCCTGCTTTGGAGGCGAGTCCGACCAGCAGCTCTACGTGTTCGTAATCAACCCTGCCGATATTGATGGTGTGGCTTTTCTGCGAGATGTATTCCTGTGCTTCCTTTTCCGGCGACGCACTTTTCCCGCCGCTGCCAGCAGCAACCGCAATGATGATGACCACCACAACAACGATGAACGCGAGGCAGCCGCATCCCGTCCGTGTGTTGCCTTTGGCTTTCGCCGGTGCTCCCCCTTGCGCGGCCATTAGGTTTTCACCCCGACCTGCTGCATCAACGTGAGCGCGGCTCGCGCTCGCGCGGCGACGCTAGATAGCTCAGACGAGCGCGCACGCCCGCCGATGATGGTTTTTCCGAGTGACTGTGAAATCACAACGATGCTGCCTCGCTGCACAATGGTGGCTACCCCCATCGAGCTGGACGCGCCTTGCGTGCAAGTGCCTGAGGCGGTCATCGAGCCTCCTGACGGTGTGCCGTGGCCGGGACCGCTATACGACCACAGGCACGTCCGCAGGTCGAGCCCGCGAGACGGTTGCGGGACTCCGGTAGCGCCAACAAGGGGGCGGTACTGCAATATTCCGAACGTGACCAGCCTGGCGTCGATAGGCGGACCCTTGTAGAAGGCTTCCGCAGCAGCGGGAGAGCCAAAGGCAAAGAAGGCCACCGCATCGCCCCCGAGCGGGGCGCTGCTGGTCTGGACCGGGGGAGTGACCGTGCCTGCGACGTTGGCGGGGTGGCTCATCGGGCTTGCTATGGGCAGCCATTCAGACGACGTGCCGGGAAGCCGCTTCCCGCTCAGAGCAGCGAGCGGGTTGCTGCTTGAACTCGACCCGCACCCGGCCAGAGCGACGAGGCTGGCAACGAGACTTAGCGGCAGCAATAGTTGCTTGCGATGCACCGCGCGGACTCTATACCGAACCACCGACGCACTGCCGCCCGCGCTGGGCAGCCCGCCGAGTCCTACGCCGACTCTCCGCGAGGCCGAGTGCTACTTGCCTTCTTCACTTTTGGCTTCGATGAGAAGCTGCTGTGCCTCGGCTCGGGTGGCTTCGTATTCGCCCTTGGCCAGGTCGTAGGCGACCGTGCCTTCGGGTTCGCGTTCCTCGATAGCCCGCTCCTGCTTGAGCTTGGAGGCGAGCTGCTGCTCACGTTCCGACCGTCGTTCGACCGCGCGAGCGTGGGCTTCACCGGCTTCGTTTCGTTCGCGGCTCGCCTGTTCTTCGTGGCCCTTGCGCTCGTTTTCTTCCAGCGAGATTTTCGCGTGTTCTGTCGTTTCTTTCACTCGCTGGACTTTTGCGCGATATTCATCCAGTTCGTTCCCGCAAAATGTTGCGCCAAAGCCGTTGCGAGCGCATTCGTGGAAGTTGAGTCCGACCGGGTACAGAGTGCGGTCTAGGTTCCCGTTGAAGTACAGGCCGAGCAGGATTGCAACCACTACCCCAATGCCGAGCAGTATGCCTTTCCGTTTGGTCATGGCGCCTAGCCGGTCCCGACGTATTCGCGGACCTCGCGGACGATGAAGTATTCGTAGTAGCCGGGAAGGCCGGATACGACTGAGTTGTAGAACTTTACCCCACGCTCATCAATGAACCGTTCGCCATCGCGTTCATACCGCAACATCAGCCGCGTGAAGTGACCGCTGTGTGGAGCGAACGCGCGCACCTTCACAGGGACCGGCGAGAAGGTCCCTCGTGCGCAGTCGGGTTCGCAGTTGTCGCCCCACAACGCCCCCGAGCCGGTCGCAACCTGCGTCGTGTAGGTCAGCCACTTCATATGGCCGAAGTGATTTCGCCCTTGCCCGCCGAAGCCCCCAACATACCCGGTCCCGTCGCCCGTGTAGCCGATGACGGCTGGTCGCACTTGGAAGATGTCCCCCGTACTCCGCACTGTAAGCACGCCCGGAAGATGAGCAGCCCAGCTTGCTGCTGGAAGGGCAAGCACGGCGGCGCACGTGAGGCTTGAGAGCATCGTAAGCCGGTTCATGACCGCAGAGCATAACCCCACCCCGATTCGACTGCGCGGAGCGATATCGTGATGGGTTCCTGCACCATACCTGAGCTAAGCACCATGACAGACGAGAACACTCCCCAACCGACCGAGCCGAGGCAGCTATCGCCCGAAGAGCGCGGCATAAACATCGCGGAATCCGTGGAGGCTGTCAGCGCTGCGGTCTTGGCAGCGAAGGCCATCAAGGACTGGAAAGGCCCGGCGACTCCGCCGCAGGGAACCACCCAGACCCCGACCGCTGAGGCCCCCGAGCCGGGAAGCTCGCAGGAGCAGGGCTAGGGCGTCCGGCTCCTGGGGTGCCCGGACTCGAACCGGGTGCGTACGGACCCTGGTCTTGGCATCCAGGTAGAATTGCTCAATGGCAGTAGCTGGAAGCACTTTCGATGCTCGTCGCGCGCGCCCCGCGCAAACTGGTCTCGAACGACAGGCGAGCAAAGCCCGTGGCTGCGGGCGTTTGGATGGGCGATACTGGGCTCGAACCAGTGACCTCCGCCTTGTCGAGACGATCAAGGTGCCCAGCAGTGCCCGGCAATGTCCCGTATTTATAGCGAAAACGCCGATCGCGGCGGACGCTGAAAGTGGCCCAACGTACATGAGATGTACGTCCTGAGTACGCCGACGTGCCGTTTATCTCTGCCGTGCTGCGACGGCACGCGGCGGGGCTGGCCGCGTACGAAGCGAAGTATGGGAGAGCGATTCCGCTCACCCCGGGCAATCGGCAACGTTCGGATAACACGGCGGTCGAGCTCCATCATCTCCTCCCGTACTCGGCCGAGGTCTTCAGCGACGGTGCCACCGACGCGCGCTAGATAAATCGAGCAGAGCCGACATGCTTGCTACTCGTCGCTGTCGACGAGGGGGCCGAGGCCGAACAGGCTCTTCTTCAGCCACCCGGCGTCCTTCAGGCGGTCATCGACGCGGCGTTGCTGGGTCTCGTCGCTGGCGTGCTCGCGCAGCGCGTCGGTGACCTGCTGGCGCTGCTGACCGCGGAGGGTGGATACGAGGCCGAAGTGTTCGAGGGCGAGGTCGACGCCGCTCGGGCCGCTGCGTACGAGCGGCAGGTAGATCTTCTGCACGAGCCGGTTGCGGGTGGGCTCGCCGCTCGGGTTCAGCTGGTGCCAGAGCATCAGTACCACGGGGCGCTGCTCATCCGTTGCCTCGGCGGCAAGGCCGATGATCAGGTCGGACGCCTCGCGCTGGTCGGCTTCGGTGAACCTGACCGCTTTCAGGAAGCTGGCACTGGGAGGCGCCGAGAAGGCATTTTCGACTGCTGGCGCCACCAGCTCGAGCTTGGCCTTGGCGCTCAGGCCGTGGGAGTATACGCGCAGTGCCTCGGAGAGCTCCTCCGACAGCTCGCTGGTCGCGGTGTGCGCGAACGCGGTCCAGGCGTCAGCGGGTGTGGCTGCGAATGTGCCCAGCCAGATCGCCGCTCCGTCGTGGAAGCCGGCGGCATGCTGCTGCATGAGGGTCGCCACCTCCTCCGCGGTAAAGGGCGAGGAGGTGGCCGCGTCCAAACCGTGCAGGGCGGCCACGACGGCAAGCGTCAGATTAGCGCGGTGGTCCTCGCCGAGCCATGGACAGGCGACGACCGCGTCGCGCAACGATGTCAAGGACTCTGCGGAAGCCGACGTTGCCGCCGCGAGCACCCTGGTGTAAGCGGCCGGCGGGACCTGCTCCCACTCGCCCGGAGTCTCCGCCGGCAGCGGAGTTTGGAACGTAGCGACGCAGCAGTCCAAGTCGAGATCGGACAGGGTGCGCCGGTCGAGGAGCTTCGCGTCGACGAAACTCCCTGCGACCTGCAGCGCGTCTCGCTGGGATTCGGCGGCAGCGTTCGTCGCGAACGCGCCGTCGAGACGGTCGCGCATTGTGTCGAGAACCGTGACGTGATCCACGGGCACGCCGTCGGCGGCGAGGGCGCCGAGCGCCGCCGGTCCGATCGTGCGAATCTCGTTGAGCTTCTCCGGCGGCTGCTCTGCCCAGGCGTTGCGCCACAGTGATCTCGCGGCGGCAGCCATGAGCTCGGCTGCATTCGGGATCTTCGCGGCGCTCGCGGCGTCGATGCCGGCCAGCCATACGTTCCAGTGGTCGGGGTACCAGCCGGGAGAGGAGGCGAGCAGCAGCGAGATCAGCTCCGGGTCGGATATGGTGCCGAGCTTGCCCCGGTGCTGGTTGACCGCGCGGCGGAACTGGACTGTTTCGGTCGAGAGCGCCAGTGCGAAGACCGAGGTCACGAGCGACTCGCGGCCGGTCTCGAGGCTGCTTTGCAGTATGTCCACCATCTGCGCCTCGAGCGCGGTCAGCTGCTCCTCGGAGCGCTCTGCCAACGCCGCCTTCAGTGGGGCGCGGGCGCGCGCAAGGATCCTTGCGGCCTGCTGGTTTGTGAGCATCTGGGTGAGGGCGCTGGTGCCGTCCAGAAGGAGCGTCGTGGCGGCCGTGCCGAGAGCTGTGTCGGAGGACGCGGGGATGCGCGCGGCTCCGCTGATGGCGACAGCCGCAACGTCGCTGCGCGCGAGCGCCTGCTGGTCACCCAAGACCTGTTCACGCAGCCGAGCGCCGTAGCGGCGGCGACTTGCCAGCCCGAGAGCGAGCGCGCCCGCCATGTCCTGGGGGCGCAGGTTTACGCGGGACTGGTGGCCGGCGATCGCGTCGGCGACCTCGTCAGCGACGCCACCGTCGAGGTCGATCGTGCCCTGGGTGATCGCCGCAAGCAGCGTCGAGGCGGCGTTGGCCCCCTCCACGCCGACGGGCTCTTCTCTAACGAGCGCCGCCAGCAGCCGGAGCGCAGCCCGCTGGTCCTCCGGAGCGAGTAGAGCCGTGAGGGCGAGCACGTCGTCGGTCGCCCGGTCACGGGCGGCGCTCTGCAGACGGTCGGCGACGGTCGAGTCAAGGTCGAAGCTCGCGCCGGCGCTCTCGAGATAGATCAGATCGTCGCCCGGGTCGGGGATGTATCCGACCTTCTGCAGGTAGCGCACGAGCTGCAGGGCATGGGCCCGTTGCACGCTGGGGCCGGCGCGTTCGATCTCCGCAGCGGGGGTCGGCTCGGCGGCCTGGGGTTGGTCATCGGCGTCGGTGGGCTCCTCCTCGGCGGTGGGCGTGTCGGGGACCGAGACCAGCGGCAGCTCGGGCGCGGCAGGCAACGCCCGCGGAGCCTCTTCGAGCATCAGCTCGGCGACGGGCAGACGCCCCTCGGCGTAGGCGCGAGCGAGCGCGGCGGTCTCGGGGGTTACGTGCGGTGGTACACGGCCGGTCTCGGCGATCGCGAGTACGAGGCTCGGGAGACGCGGCTCACCAGCGAGCTCGGCGGCGAACAACGGGAACTCGCACCGCAGGCAGACGAGCTTTGCCACCTCGCTGGCGCGTGAGGCGAGGTTCGCGGCGAGCAGGCCGTCGCGTTCGCGGCGCTCGGCTAGACGGTAGGTCATCGCGTAGCTGTTGAGGAGCACCTTCACGCGACGGGGACTCCTGACGTGAGAGGCGATCAGCACCGAGATCGCCTCGGGGAGGTTTTCGGCGCGTTGCCAGCAGCCCTCTCGGGCGGCGACGAGGTCCAGCGCGAAGCTCGTAAGCTGGCGAGACTGCAGCGGCGGCAGCGACAGCTGGTATTGGAAGATCTTGTCGAGGTAGGAGCTGCCGGTGCTGTAGTAGGGGTTCGAGGGGTCGCTGGGGGTCTCCTGACGCGCCTCCTTGCGCAGCGCCTGCTCAAGGACCTGGAGGTCGGCGGCGACAATGAAGATGCAGCCGGGCACCTCCAGGAACGTCTTGATGGTCTCGAGCGCCGAGGCGACCTGCTCGGGGGAGCAGCGGTCAAGCTCATCGACGAATATGACGAGACGCTTGGCCTTGACCTTCTCGACGAGCGTTCTGAAGAGCCGCTCGAACTCCTCGTCGCTGGAGGGCGCGCTACGCGTGGATTTGACGATGAGACCCTCGCTGGCGAGCTTGACAAAGATCGCGATAACCGCCGCGACGGGCACCGTCGCCAGAAGGTAGTCGTGGACTGCGTGCGACCAGTTCGTGGTGAAGGTTCCTGTCGAGCTAAGCGAGACGAGCGCCGCGACGAGGGCGGCGAGGATCAGCAGCACGAGCGCCACCCCCGCGAGTGTCTGCAGAAACGCGATGCTGAGCTTCCCGAGTTCCTTCTTTGACAGGCTGATGTCGCGGTCCTCGATGTTGCGGTAGAGGTCACGTGAGAACGGCTCGTCGTCCTGATTGAGTTCTCTCGCGAGATGCGAGATGAAATGCCGACGCAGGGGGGTCTCGGCATACTTGAAGGCGTCGAACTTCGCGAAGCGAACACCGTCGCTCCGGCGGGCCCGCAGGTTCGTCCTCAGCATGTTTCCGAGGCTCGACTTCCCCGAACCCCATGGGGCGAACAGCGCGACGTTGGCGGGCGCCGGGACGGTGCAGACGAGGTCGGTCAGCTCGCGGGCGAGGTCGGCGTGGCGGAACTCGTCGCCGTCGGCCGAGTCGAGAGACCGGTCGTCGATGAGCTCGCCCGGCAGAAGCTCAATGTCGGCCACGCTCATCGCGGTAAACGTTAGCTCGTACGCTGAGGATGGGTCGCTCAGCGCGTGTGGTGGTGGGTCCCCGCACGATTTGATGGTCTCGGCTCTGCGGTAGACGTGCGCGGGCGGTTGGCCAATGAACTCCCGCCCGCGGGCGGATGGGCAATCCGAGAGCATGCATGGGGACGACGCGCGAGAGCCGACGGGATTGGCGACATAGCGCGGCAGTCCGTCGACGATGGCGGTCGCGGCGATCATGGCGTCGCCTGCGCGAGCGAGCGTGATCGGGCCGGTGCTGCCAGTGCTTCTGTCGTGCCGCTCGCAAGCGAGCGCGTCCACGCGTCATGCGCCACGATCGAGGCGACGACAGCGCAATGCTTCGAGCTCGTCGCCAACGTGAGCTGTAATGACCGAGCAGCGATCGAGTTGCTCACTACCTCCAGAGGACTGCGATCAGGGCGGCGATGATCCTCTCGTCGAGCCATGCCGGACCTTCCTGATCGACCGCCTGCTGGCGCGAGTCGAGCGCTGAGCGAGGCATCCCACGCTAGGAGAGCCCGTCCGCCGCGTTGGCCGGGGTGAACAGGCGCCGGGGCTCACAGGAGCGGGTGGGGCTCCCCCAGGCTCGCAGAACGGCGACGTCCTCTCGCGAGAGTCCACGGTCGTGGAAGCTGTAAAGCCAACTCGGCAACATCTCCTCACCGAGGATCCAGCACGGACCCTCGCCGCCGCCGGCGAAATGCTGGCGCGGCTCAAGTTCCTCGGCTAGCACCACGATCGCCGCATGAACCGGGTCGGGATAGCCCTTCAGCGCCCCCCGCAGCGTGTCCGCGGCACGGCACATGTCCGCGATGTCCCGGGTGCTCCAGTAGCCGTGGCTGGCCTGGAGCAACCACACTCCGACCGGGCCGAACAGCACGAACGGGATCGGCACGGAGCCAATCGAGAGCCCGCGCACGTAGTGCCACGCGGACTCGTCGAGTGTGCGCAGCCGGGTCTCCAGCGTGTCGTTGACGAGCCGTGTCCTGCCATGCCAAACGAGGTAAGTGCACAGCTCGTGGAACGTCTCATCGGAGTTGCGCCGGGCACCCAGGATGCGCCGGTCGTTGCCGGCGCCGTCCTCTTCGGGTCTCTGACTATGCTCTGCGGGCATCCGGAGCTCATATCTCCTGTTGCCGGGTCCCGGGCGGTTCGCGCCGCGCCGGGGCCATGTTTGTATGGGCTATACGTATAGAGAGTAGACTTATATCAGTCAACCAGGACGGACTTCCCGCTGACGATGCCAGCGCTCTCTATCGATCACGCGACGTTCGGCGACGCGATCCGCGAGCTCCGCAAGGAGCAGGGGATCTCCCAGGAAGCCCTGGCCTCCAAGAGCGGCCTGAACCGCGGCTACTTCGCCGCCGTCGAGCGCGGCGAGCGCAACGTCTCGCTCGCCAACATCCTGAAGATCGCCACAGGCCTCGAGGTCCCGGCCTCGACGATCCACGTCCGTGCCGAGCGGCTGCTTCGCGCCCGTCGCCGCAAGCGTTGACGTCCGACTCGTGTCGGCACACGGGTCAAACGGCGACAGTCCGCTCCAGCAACGCGAACAGCTCGGCGATGTGCTCGGGGGTCACGCTCGGGTCGTCCTCAGCTCCGGCGCCGCGCTCGGGCGCCTCTCTCTCAGGCGACCGCGCGCAGGTGGCGGTAGGGCGCGCTGCACAGCTCGCGCACGAGCGCGTCCACGACGCCCTGCTCGTCGTCGGGGCGTCCGTCGGTGACCGCGCCGATCACAGCGCGCTTGCGCTCCAGGAGGGTGGCGATCGTCTCGTCGATCGTGCCGGCCGCGAGCAGGTAGGTGGCGTTGACCGCATCCTGCTGGCCGATGCGGTGGCAGCGGTCCTCGGCCTGGTCGTGCTTGGCCGGAGTCCAGTCGAGCTCCAGGAACGCGACGTTGGAGCAGCGTGTCAGCGTGATCCCCTGGCCGGCGAGCTCGATCGAGCCGACGATCAGCTGGTTGGCGGCGCTGTCGGGCTCCTGGAAGGCACGCACGGCCGCGTCCCTGGCGGCGTGATCGTCCTCGCCGAGGATGTGCAAGGCGGACGGGAAGCGCTCCAGGACCGCGCGCTGGATCTTGCGGTGGTGGGCGAACACGACGAGGCGCTCACCGGAGCGCAGGAAGTCGTGGATCCATGCGAGCGCCGCGTGGAGCTTGCCCTGTGCGGCGAGCAGCTTCAGGGCGCCGAGGCGCACGAGCCGCTCGGCGCGCAGCGCGGCGGCGAGCTTCGCGTCGAGCTCGCGCAAATCGAGCGGCTGGGTGCGCAGCCATGCGATCACGTCGCGCTCGGCGAGCCGGTACTCGGCCTCGTTGTCGAGCTCTACGGGCACGACCGCGCGCGTCTTTGCCGGCAGTTGCGGCAGCACGTCCGCCTTCAGCCGGCGCGCGAAGCAGCGCGCGCGCAGATGCCAGTGCAGGCGCAGATGCGCGTCTGCTCCGCGGAAGCGCGTGGCAAACCGCGCGCCGGAGCCGAAGTCGCCGAGGCGCCCGATGATCCGCAGCTGGGAGACGAGCTCGGTGGGGCGGTTCACCACGGGCGTGCCGGTGAGCGCGAGCAAGAGGCCCTCGCGCGGCAGGGCATGCGCGAGGGCCCCGGCCGCCTGGGTGCGCTTGGCCCGGGCGTTCTTGCAGTAGTGAGACTCGTCGAGCACCAGCGCCCGCGGTCCCAGCTCGCGCAGCGCCTCCAGCCGCGAGCCGAGGATGTCGTAGTTGACGATCGTGAGATCGGCCGGCGCGATCGGAGCGCCCGCGGTGCCGGAGATCATCTGGACCTCGCGCCCGGGCAGCCACCGCTGGGTCTCTGCCATCCAGTTGAGCTTCAGGCTCGCGGGGCAGACGACGATCGCCGGGAAGGCGCCGTCGGCCTGCACCGTCGCGAGCGCCTCAATGGTCTTGCCGAGACCCTGCTCGTCGGCGAGCAAGGCGCGGCGCTGTGAGAGCAGATAGCTCACGCCGGCGCGCTGGAACGGCTTGAGCTCGCCGCCCAGGCCCGGCACGTCGAGCTCGGCGTCGCTCGCCGATGAGAGCGCGACCAGTCCGGCGGCCTGAGCGTGCTGCTCGCGGATCTCCTGCAGCAGCGCGAGCGCCTCCGCCTGCACCCACGACCCGTGCTCTTCAAGGAAGGCGTCGAGCGCGGGGACGCAGAAGGGATCGGCGTGGATCGCCGGCAGGCGCTCGTGCTCGTGGCGCGCGCCGTCTCCTGCGCTCGGCGCCAGCGCGCCGGGCAGCGCGGCGAAGACGGCCTGCTGGGAGGGGTCGTGACCCGGCGCCAGCACGAACGCCGGCTCTTCGCCTACCGCGGAGCGTTCCAGGACCGAGGAGGGAGCGGGCCTGCCGTCCTTCAGCGCGGCCACGCACCTGCCGGCGGCGGCGCTCAGCGAGCCGGCCGCTCGATGAGCGCCGAGCGCCTGCTCGATCAGCCGCCAGCACTCGACCGTGAGCGCCATGCTCGCGCCGCCGGGCGTGCTCTTCGTATGCTCGCGCAGTCGCTGCGGCAGGCGCGCTCTCTCGCCGACCAGGAGGAACACGGGCTGCCGCGGCGCTCCGCCGACATCGACCGTTCCTTGCCAGGCGCACGCGTGCTCCAGCCAGCCTGTGACGTGCTGCTCGACGTCGAGTGCGTCGAGCCGCTGCAGGAGCTCTGCGATCTGCGCGGCGTCGTGCTCGACGGCGGCGAGTGCCACGCTCCCCGCCGGCGCCTCGCGCACGCGCAGGCCGGCTCTGCTCGCGAGCGCGCGGGCGAGCGGCGCGTGCTCGGCAGCGATCACGATCCATGCCCTGCCGCGGCGGTCGCGGCGCAGCTCCACGTCGTGGGTGAGCCACTCGCCGGCCTGCTCGCGCTGCATCTGGGTGAGCGCATGGCGCGCAGCGTTCGTGAGCCGCAGCGCACGCGAGCGGCGGCGCAGGGAGCCCACCAGGCGGGCGGCCTGCTCGTCCAGGGGAATCAGCGCGCGGCCGATCGCCGGCAGCTGATAGGCGCAGGGATGTGCGAGCAGCGCCTGCACGACCTCGCGGGCCCCGTCGGTGGCAAAGCTCAGCCACCGGCTCTCGTCGGGACGGGCGAGGTCGAGCACGCACTCCCGCGCGTCGCGCACCGCGCGCAGGCGGCGCAGCTCGCCGGCGAGCTCCTCCTCCACCACCAGCTCGCCCTCCAGTCCCGCCAGCAGCCGCGCCAGGGCCTCGGCACGCTCGGGGTCGAGCAGTATCCGCCACGCCCGCCTCGCCGCGTCCCAGCGCCGGCCCGGGATCGCGCGCAGCAGCTGGCGCAGGCGATCGTCATAGGGGAAGCGCAGCACCGCCTCCCCATTCTGAAGTGAGGCATGCAGGGGACCGAGCACGACCATGCCACGATAGGCAGCGGCCTGGACGCCACGAGGACGTCGCGCTCGGCGAGCCCCAGCGCCTCCGCTGGCAGGATATTTTCCCATGTGTACTTGTCGAAGCGCAGCGCGATCTTCCCCTGCGGAGATTGCGCGATCGGACACTTCGAGCCGCCAGCGCCACGCAACAGGCGCGGTGCCGGAGGGGACCAGATTGCAAAGAAATGCGGGCGGCCGCGCCCGCCGGCGGGCTGACGCCCGCTCGCGCGCGCGAAGCCTGAGCCCGGTCGGCCTCTCCGCCGGCTGGACGCCCGTCTTGCAGTGATGGCAGGGGTCGAGGTCGATCTCGGTTTGCCGCCGTTGGGTATGGCCCGCGCACAACGTCCAGAGCACCGGTTAGAGGTGTGGTCGAGATTGATGGCGAGCCGGCTCAACCAGCGGCGTCGGGAAGATATGTTTGGGGGTCAGAAGAGCAGCTCGTCAGACTCGTCCGGGAGCAGCACCGCGATCATCTCCGGGTCCTCACACACCAGCGGGTGCATCTCGCTCGTCTCCCGCCGCCCGGGCGGGAGCTCCGGGAGCAGCCACATCCGGCGGCTCCCCTCGCGAGCCTTGGGCGGCGCCGGCCGACGCCCGGCGGGCAGCCTGAGCCATCGCTCGCGGTCGGCTAGATCGGCGGTGAGGTTGCCGAAGGCGTCGCTCTCGCAGAAGAGGATGCGGTTGCGGCCCTCGTAGGAGACCTCGCCGTCGCGGCAGAGGTGCCCGGTGAGGATCTCATCCGCGCCCCGCATCATCGTCATCGCCCTGCCAGGCGGGCAGACGAACAGAACCACCACGTCGGCGGTATAGCCCTCGTGCAGGTGGGAGTGGCGCAGACAGATGACGGGGTTCTCGTGCACCAGCCAGCGCCCCACGTTCAGGAACATGTCAAGGCCGCGCAGCTTCTCGACATTGTCCGAGACGCGCCCCGTGCGGTCGAACTCGATCAGCACATCGACGACGAGGTGGTGCGGGTATTCCTCGGGGAACACCCGCTCCCGCTCCCACGGCGGCAGTTGGGCGAGCGTCGTCCATCGCTGCCCGCCGGGGTCGATGATCACGAGCGACAACGCCGCGTCGGGCTTGACCACCTGCAGCGATGCCCGATCATCGAAGCCTCGCGCCATCGTCGGTTCGCGGTAGCGGTCAAACGCGCGGTCAACGGCGCGAGACACGGTCATGGGATAACGCTCGCCATAGTGATCGGGCTCAGCGAGCGGCGCCAGGAAGACGTGCTCGGCGCGCCACTCGCTCACGATGTATGAGCGCGGTGCCTGGCCGGCGAGCGCCGCATCGACCGCGCGCCGGTAGGAGATCACGAAGTCCAGCGCCGCGAGGTCGTGGCGCAGGCGCCCCGGCACCGCCGAGCCCCACGGGCGCTCGGCCCATCCCCACGGGTTGAACTTCGCCTTCTCGCCGAGCAGCCACGGGATCGGATCGCCCTTATCGCCGATGCACGGGCGCCAAGCCGATCTGAGCCGCTCAAAGCCCCTGCGCGTCAGCGACCACAGGTAGGGCTCACTGCCCGTGGACCGCCCGCCACGATGGCGCTCCACCAGTCCCATCCCGCGCAACCTGTTCAGGCGTGTGCGTGCCTTGCAGGCCTGCTGGCCGGGAAACAGCTCGACAGCGATCTGCACGGTGCTCATCACCCGGGCGACATGCAGCCCCCACAGGATCGCCTGGTCGCGCCACACCAGGCCATCCCCACGAAGTTCCCCTGCACGGCCCTTGAAGAGCTCCTCCAGATCCGTACCCAGGAGATTGATCACGAGCAAGCTCCCGACCGGCGAGAGGACGCGAGCAGTCCGGTACTCCCGCTAGGAGTGGGTAGAGTAATAATCTCCCCCTCCGCCGCGAATCGTGACATATGGCTTTGTTGCTGGGGATTCGGCCCCTCCGCGCATGCGAAGGTACACCACCCCAGGGTCCGCCTGCGCGCCCCTCGAATCAACCGAGGGTCCACCCAGCGCGCATACCCTGGGTCCGAGGGTACGGGGCGCGCGGCCGAACCCTCGCCCATCGCGCGACCGCATGGCTTGGTGGACTGGGATGCCATACCCCTACGTCGTTGAAACGCCGGCCGCTCCCCCCAAGGGCTTGCGCACAGAGGTTGCGCGAGACGACGGCTCAGGCGGACGGTCGGGCGATCCACGGCGTGCGGATGCCGAGCAGCTGCCCGAGACGCTCGAAGTGGCGGTCGTAGTGCAGCACGTCCAAGCCCGCTGCGCCGCCACGGCGACCGTCAGGATGCGCCTTGGCGAAGTCGCCGAGGGCGCACAGCGCTCGCGATGAGTTTGCGTCACCAGCAAGCCGAGCCGAGGCCGAGAAGCCGGCTTCCTACTACTCGGGCAGCGATCCGAACTGCCGCTGGATCCTGGCCGCGAACTCATCGAAGTCGCGTGCTTGCGTGGTCCGGAAATCGCGCAAGTAGCGGATCTGGTCCTCGGAGAGGCCGATGGCGGTCCGCAAGGCCTGCTCGCTCTCCTCGGCGAGCGCGAATGCCTGGAACGCGATGTTGCCGTCGCGGTCGTGCAGATGCGGCAGCTGGCGGGCCGCGTCCTGGAAGATTTTGAACACCTGGACGCGCTCCGCTACGCCACCGGCCCCCTCGCGGAGCTCCAACACGACCAGCCAACCATTCGTGGCCAGCCATTCGTCCTTGATCACGCGCACCTCTCCGAACGGGTCGAGGTCGCTGCGCGCCGAATGCACGAGGTCGCGAAACGCCACCTCCAGCCGAGCGCGTTCCTCCTCACGTCTGGCATCGTCGGTCAATCGCTCCCTATGACGCTCGAACGCAAGCTGGAGTGCTCCACGAACGATATCCGCGACCACATCCGGGTCGCTCTTCAGCTCGACGTGCAGCCGGAGCCAGCCGAACAGCCACCAGGCGACGTCCAGGAACATGCCTGGCCGTCCCGCCTCACGTGCGCTGTCCTCGAGGGCGGTGCGCAGCAGCGCTTCCCACGGCCGACGGCCCCGCCCGGGAACGTTGGCCAGCTGCATGTGCAGCACGCAGCGCGCCGCGCGTCCGGGGACTTCCGCCAGGAACTCCGTATCGGCCCCCAAGATCTGCAGCTCTTCTCCGTCGCCCACGATCGGCGGCTGGATGCTCTCCCGATGCGCTTCCCAGTCATCGACCGGATAGCCACGATCGAAGATCTCCCAGCGCACGATCCAGCCGGTGACGAACAGCAGCGCGCGCCGCGCGTCCTCGCCGCTCGGCGCCCAACCGGCGCTCTGCCGTTCGTCTCGTGCCCGCCTCAGCCAGACATACTCCCCGGCATCGCCCGCGAATAGCTGAACCTCCAGGAAGTCATCGAGATCTCGGAGCCGATCGCGAATATCCGCAGCAGGGTCGCGGCGCAGCCAGCGTTCCTGCACAACTGGCACGAAGGCCCCGGGCCGGCGTTGCGCTCGCCACCGTTCTCGCGCTTGGTCGAAAGCCGCGACGACGAGCGCAAACGCGCCGGCCGAGTCTTCAGCGAGTGCTCCCTCACCTTGTTCGAGCTGTGCCCGGAGCTCGGGGTCTCGCACTGCGTCGGCGAGGACGATCTCGGCGAGCGCCACCCCAAACGCCGCGCCGCAGAGGACGTCGATGAACGCCCACGCGGCATCGCACCACAACGGCAGCTGTCCAGGGTCGGGGACGACGGCCGCGTGCTGAGCCTGGTTGCGCGCGCGATGCAGCTGCTTGACGGCAGACCAGCCACGAGGCTGCCAACCATCGCTTTCGCGGAGGCGAGGCTCGAGCTTGTTGTACAAGTCGAACAGCGACGCGCGGTCGCCCTGCAGCGCGATCCCGTACACGCCTGCCGCAAGCCACAGTGCATACTCGCAAGCCCCGTCGAGCGCGATCAGCGCCATGTGCCTTCCCGCGTCGGAGGTGTCCTGCGCACGACGACGTGCGTCCTCCGCGAGCATCCGCAGACGCACCAAAGCCGAAACACTTGGAAGATCGAACTGAGTCATCTCGCCCACGATGATGACGGGTGCAGCTCTGACCGTTTGGCTCGCCAGCTCTCTGCCGAGGTGCCGACGTCTTCTCGGTGCCAGACCGAGAACGGCACGGCGCACACAGCTCTACATGGCCACAGCTCCGCGCACGCCTTGCGGCGGGCGAGACGGCCCGTTAGTCGAGCCGGCCCGTAGGCTTGAAGTGCACATGTCCTACCCAGGCGGCATCGCGGCAAAGCTCGGCGAGCGCTATGAGGCGCGTTGGACGGCGCATTGCGTGCTGCAGATGCTCCGCGGCGAGATCAGCTGGATCGACCTTCAGCCACTCGGCCCGGAGGGAGACGGCTTCGAGTTCGTGCTCGAGCGCGACGGGCGCCGCGAATATCACCAGGTCAAGCGACGCCTGACGGGAACGGGCCGCTGGTCGCTCACCGCTCTCGCTGCCAACGGCGTGTTGAGGGCCTTCTCGCAGAAGCTGAAGGCTGGCGGCTACACCCGGTTCGTATCAGCCCAGGACGCCGACGAATTGCACGAGCTCGCCGAGCGCGCCCGCAACGCCACCGATCTCGCCGACTTCGATCGGCATCTCGGTGGGGACACGTGGACTGAGCGCTTCCTGACACTCGCAAGCCAAATGGGTCTCAGCGAGGAGCTCACGTTCGACGCGCTGCAGCGGGTCGAGGTGACGGTCGTGGGCGAAGAGGAGCTGCAGAGCTGGAACGAAGCGCTGGCAGAGCCATTGATCGAGGCCGTCCCGGCGGACGCCCTGGCGGCGCTCGATGCCCTCACCGGCGCCGCCGTTCCGGGTCGCCTGGACGCCCCGAGCGTCTGGACAACGCTGAACGAGCAGTACGACAAGCGCCCAAGGAGCTGGGATGCCGACCAGTCTTTGCGCGCTCGGGTCAACGACCTCACCGGCGCGTACGTCAGCTCACTGAAGGGCCTTCGCCTGCGACATCCACTCGAGCGAGCCCAGGTCGCGGAGACGCTCTCACTGCTGCGAGGCGAGGATCTGGATGGCGTCATGTTGACTGGCGGCGCCGGCAGCGGGAAGAGCGACGTGATGCTGCAGGTAGTCGAAGACGCAGCCAGCCAGTCATGGCCGGTGCTCTGCATACGCGCCGACCGTCTTGACGCCACGGCATCACCGGGGGGCGTAGGCGCACAGCTTCAGCTGCCAGGCTCTCCCGTCGGAGTGCTGGCGGCGATCGCCACGGGCAACCCGAGCCTTCTTGTTATCGACCAGCTTGACGCGGTGAGCCTCGCATCGGGGCGAGTCACCGGCCTGTGGGATGCTCTGTACGCGCTGATCTGCCAGGCAAGGGCAACGCCCGGAATGCGAGTGCTCATGGCCTGCCGTCAGTTCGACGTCGACAACGATCACCGCATGCGCGCGCTGACAGGCGAGCAGCACAAGCTCACGGCGCTCTCGGTCCCGCCTCTGGACGACGCGCAGGTGACCGAGGCGCTCGGCGCGATGAACCTCGACGCGACGGCGCTCGACGGCAATCAACGCTCGCTGCTGGCGGTGCCACTGCACCTCGTTCTGCTTGAGACCATCGCGTCCGACAGCCAGGCGCTCACCTTCACGACACTCACTCAGCTATTCGAGCGTTTCTGGCGACGCAAGCAGCTCGACGTGGATGAGCACGCTGGACACCGGGTCAAGTGGGCGGACGTCATTCAAACCGCCACGAGATACATGAGCGAGCATCGCCGGCTGGACCTGTCCGCCCAGCATCTCGAACAGGCGGGGCTGCTTTCCGACGCAAACGCGCTCGTGTCCGAGAACGTCCTAGTCGAAGATCGCGGCTCCTATCGCTTCTTCCATGAGAGCTTCTTCGACTTCGCGTTTGCCCGCTTTTACCTGTCCGATGGCAGCACGATCGGCGAGTTGTTGACATCCGAGAACCAGGATCTGTTTCGAAGAGCACAGGTGCGCCAGTTGCTCAACCAGCAGCGCGACAGCGACTACCAAGCCTATGTAAAGGCCCTATCGGAGCTCCTCAACCGCAGCGATATTCGCTTCCATATCAAGCAGCTGGTGACCGCGTGGCTGGCTACGGTGGCAGATCCGCGTGGCGAGGAGCTCGACGTACTCGCGTTGCTGCTGCGGGCGAGTGACCGGTCCGACCCACGGCTGCCTCTGATCTGGCGGACACTCAGCGCACCAGCGTGGTTTGACGTCGCGGCAGCCGACGGGCTGCTCGACAGATGGCTCTCTGCCGAGGACGACGCGCTTGTCAACGGCGCAACGCAGCTGCTTGGAGCGATCGTCAAAGAGCGAACGGAGGTCGTCGCCGGACTGCTCGAAACCCACGACGATGGGAGCATGCTTTGGCGCGACCGAATCGCCTACGTCGTCCGTTTCGGCGACGTGCAGAGCAGCCGGCAGCTGTTCGAGCTACTCCTCGACGCGCTTCGCCGCGATGCCTTTCTCGCGAGCTCCGATCACGACGCGTGGCTCTACGCACACCAGCTACCAAACGATCGTGCGAGCTGGGCAGCCGAGCTTCTAATGGTTCTGCTTCAGAGAGCGAAGGTGCGTGCCGAGAGCGAGGGGCAGATTCACGCGCTGCATGACGGCTCGCCGCTGAAGCACGAGCACTCGGCCCTTGAATTCATAACGACGCTCGGCGAGAGCGACCCGGCGTCGCTGCTCTCGGCGGTGCTGCCGTTCATGCTCGCAACGCTCGACGCCGACCTAAGCGCATCCGAGCCACATCAGGAGCGGAAGGGGCGACTGCCTGTTGACAATGTGTGGTCCTACCGCCTCACCGACGACATCTATACGTTCGATCAGGTGCTGCTGGTCGCCACCGACAAAGCGCTACACGAGCTCGCCGGCGCGGACCCGGCGGCGTTCGAGAAATGGGCCCGCACGCTCGCCGAGCGTCGCGATGAAACCTCTCAGTTCCTTCTCTACCAAGGCCTGCTGGGAAACCCATCCTACTTCGCCGACTACACCGCCCAAGTGCTTCTTGAAGGGACGTGGCGCTACTGGGCCGCATACGGCGGCGAGCCTTTCTGGGTCACCCACAAGCTGTTGGAAGCCACCGCGCCTCATCTCTCAGCAGAACTGATTGGCAAGCTCGAGCACGCCATTCTCTACTTCACGACTCCATATGAACGCTTGGCTCACGGTCGCCATTCACGCGGCCGCACCGAGTTCGAGCTTCTGTCAGGTCTAGCGGCCGGAAACATTTCTCGGCCAGCGCAGAGGCGTTTGCATGAGCTGCAGCGCAAGTTCAACACCCCCGAGCCCGAGCCGCCTGCAGGGATCATCGGCGGCTTCGTGCGATCTCCGATCAGCCCCGAGCGCACCCAATACATGTCCGACGAGGACTGGTTGAGCGCGATCGCCAAGCACCGCGAGCGCTGGGAGGACAAGCGCTCGATGGATCTCATTGGGGGCGCAAGTGAGCTTGCGAGCGTGCTGCAAACCGTGACGCAGGAGGAACCCGAGCGCTTTGCCCGCCTCGGTCTGCGGCTAACCACTGACACTATGCCTGTCTACGTCGAACATCTCCTCATCGGTCTCTCTCAGCCGAGCAAGGACGTGCCACCAGCGCCTTTGAGGAGCATCGTCGAGCTGGTGCGCAGCCTCGCCGGGCTATCAAGTGCCCCAGGGTCGCGGTGGCTTCCAGTGCTGATCCGGCAGTACGCCGACGAGTCGCTACCGGATGATCTGTTGCACCTTGTCGCTCGAATCGCTACCGAGGACCCCGACCCGACCGAAGACGTGTGGAAGATCGACGCCGGCAACGGAAAGACCTACTACGGGGGGGACATCCTCAGCGCAGGCATCAACAGCGCACGAGGATGTGGCGCCGAGGCGATAGCGGCGTTGATCTACCCGCGGGAGACCAGAGTGGCGCTGCTCGGGCCCGCGGTGATCAAGCTCGCAAGCGACCCGGTCACGTCGGTACGGGCGTGCGCGGCGCAAGCCGTACACGCTCTCATGCGCTGGCGACGCGAGGAGGCGATCGACCTACTTATGGCGCTCGTCGATACACCCGAGGACGGACTGCTTGCGACCAATCCCGTTCAGAGACTCATCGCGAGCGCCATCTCGACCCACTGGGGGATCGTTCGCCGAGTCGTCGAGCGGATGCTGAGCAGCCTCGAGGACGATGTGAGAGAGGCTGGCGGAACGCTCGCAAGTATCGCCGGACTGGATCAACTCGACGCCGCCGAGTTGCTCAAAGAGGTCGTCGGACATGATGATCGACGTGTTCGACAGGGTGCCGCGAAGGTACTGGCGGGACACGTCGTTTCCGGCCACTATCGCAACCGCTGCACGACTGGCTTGAAGGTGCTCTTCGATGATGACGATGCGGATGTGCGCGGCGAGGCCGCCAAGGCGTTCTGGGGCGTCCGCGGCCGTGACCTCGCCGAGCTCGATGGCCTGGCGCGCGCATTCCTCGCCAGCCGTGCGTTTGAGGGCGGCTACCAACATTTCCTGCACGCTCTGGAAGTCAGCACCACGGACGTCAACGACCTCGCCCTCGCGACAGCCGACCGCATGGTGGAGTCCTACGGCGACCAGATGGGAGACATGCGCGGACGCGTCGGCGGAGACTCACGAACCCTGAGCATTTTGCTGCTGCGAGTTCTCGGCACGCTCGAGCCAGATCGAAGTCGCGTCAATCACGCACTCGACCTACTCGACGCGATGCTGGCCGCGGGCGCATGGGGCGTTTCTGAGGCGATCGAGACCGTTGAGCGTTAGCGTCTGCGCTCGCTGATCGCAGCCCGCAGCGCCGCGATGCCGGGCGGGGGAGCATCAAGCGCCTGGCGGATCAACGCATTCTCCAGACCTGGCCCCTTGAAGGATGTCGTCAGGCGCTGAGCGACCTGGTGCAGAGCCGCCTTGCCGTCGAGCATGACCAGGTGGTCCTCATCCCAGCGCGCGTCGAGCTCCCCTTCGACTTCTTGCACGCACGTCCAGAACCCACGAAGCTGTTGCTGTGCGCGATTCCTTTTCGCCTCGTATCTCTTGGCCATCACGTCTACAGGACCATCCCCATCCTCTCGCTCTACGGTGACCTGAACTCTGCGGTAAAGCGCTTGATTCACGAGGCGGGCGAGGACATCGGGACGCTGGGTATCCGCAATCTCTCGCAACACAGCTCGGACTCGGTCCTCGGTGATGTCGCGATGACCTGTCATCTCAAGCGTGTGCCAGAGCAACGGAGGATGCAGTAGCTCATTCTCCAGGCAGCGAGAGGGCCACACGAACAGGTGCGGGAAGCGACGACGGAGGTCCTCAACCTCATCGAGGCTCATAAGATCGCGATCGCAGACGCCCAGGAAGGGCGGGTCGAATCCGCTGGCCAGGGCGCGACAGGTGCTCTGCACGCCCTGTGCTCCGTCGGCGATGAGGACGGTACTCGGGAGAAACTCGGGCGGCAGAAGAAGCTGGAGTCGACGCTCGTCATCAGGGCCCTCAACGATCAGGACGATGTCGGCGCCCTCGGTGTTCGTCACAGGCGCATCATTCCCGAAAGAGGACAGCTGCGGCTCTTGAACGCAGGCAACGGCGGGGTAGGAGGCATTTACGGCCACCCCCGTTTATTGTCGGTCCAACCCGGTTGGCAGCCCCGGGTCGGCGATCAGCTCGTAGCGCACGGGCCGGCACCAGGTGACATCGCCACGCTCGACGGCGGCGAGCAGGCCGGCGGGTCGCTCTCGCGCCGTCAGCCCGCGCTCAGGCGTCGCCAGCGGGCACCCCGGCCGGTGCCGAGTGGCTTGATTCTGCCAGCCTGCTTGCATTCGGCGAGCACCTTGTTGATGTAGCCATCGCTCACTCCCGGCGCCGCCTGCCGGACGTCGGCGATCGTGAACTCGTCGACCATCAACGAGTCGATGAACGCCGTGATGAGCGCCTTCTTGGAGCCACGGCCCCCGAGGGCGCCAGTGCGGCTCTCGAACTCGCGGTAGGCGGCCACGAGGATGCCGAGGAAGTAGCCTGTCCACGGCGCGAGGTCGTGCTTGGCGTCATGCCATCCCCGCGTGGACTCGCCGAGAGCCTCGTAGTAGGTCTCCCTGCTGCTGTCGATGAGCTTCTCGATGCTGATGTAGCGCCCCACTTTGTGGCCCACGATGTAGAGCAGCCACAACGTGATCAGCCGCGACATGCGACCGTTGCCGTCGCGGAACGGATGGATCACGGTGAAGTCGAGGACGTAGGCCGCGCACAGCAGCAGCGGCGCGTATGGGCCCGCATCGAGCGCACGGCGAAACTCCCTGTGGAGATCGTCCATGGCCTTCGGTGTCAGAGCTGCCGAAACCGGCTTGAAGCGAACGACTCTCGCGCCGTCGGGTAGCCGTTCCTCGACCTCGTTGTCGAGGCGCTTCCACTGCCCCGCATCGCGGTCGCCGACGTACTTGTGCAGATAGCCGTGAAGCTGCTGCACGTACCGGGGCTCAAACGGGATGTTGGCGCCGTTGGCGTGGATCGTGGCAAGCACGTCTCGATAGCCGGCGATCTCCTGCTCGGAGCGACTTCGTGGTGTCGTCTTCTCGGCTACGAGCGCTTCGATGCGGGCCAGCGGCGCGTGTATGGCCTCGATCGCGTTCGACGCCTCCGTGCTCTGAATCAATGCGACCCGGCGCAGCGTCTCCAGGCCCGACGGATTCTGCCGACCGTAGAGGTCCGCCCTACCCCGGGCTTCCGCGATGTTCGTCAGCGCGGAGACGACATCTGGAGGCAGCGCGCCGAAATGGCGCGAAAGACTACGGAAGCTGCTCACCCCGTAAACGTACTACTAACGTCGGCAGAGTTGTACGTTTAGCAGGGAAGGTGGACGTTTCCAAGGACGATCCTCCACGAGATCACCGACGGCAAGCTCGGCAGGTTGCGTGCTCGGGCCGGTCAACCATTCACCTCGCCGCGTCCTTCATCCGGCCTCCTTCACAGAGAGCGCCAGCCCCACTTCGCGCACGAACGCGTGGAGATCGTCGAGGCGCACAGGACGGGCGAGCGGCCGATCGCCCAGGCGAGCGCACAGCGCCTGCGCGTCGCGCCAGGCCGGCAGGACCTCGCACAGCTCTCGCGCCGGGCGCCCGAGCAAGGCCCGCAGGCCCTCGCTCGCGCCGTTCTCCCCCTCGTGTGGCACGGGACAGAACAGCGGGCGCCCCTGGATGGCCGCGAAGCGAGCCGTGTGCATCGTGCCGCCGCTGAGCCCCGACTGAGCTACGAGCACGGCGACCGACAGGCCACTCTGCAAACGGTCGCGCGCGATCAGATGCCGCGGGCGGGGCTGCTCGCCGAAGGGCTGCTCGGAGATCAACGCCCCGCCGCCGTGCTCGCGAGGATCGTGCGGGCGACCAGCCGCGGGTCGTCGAGCATCGGGACGTGCCCGACGCCGTCCAGCACGAGAAAGCGTGCCCCGGGGATCAGCTCGCGGGCACGGGCGCCGTTGATCTCGACCGGGAAGATACGGTCCCTACCGGCCCAGGCGAGCGTGATCGGGCACGACGGCGGGTCCAAGGGCGCGAGAGACGATTCGTCGGAGAACAGATCCTCGGCGATCTCACAGCCGATCACGTCATCGGCCATGGCGAGCAGCCCGGCCCGGCTGACCCGCTCGCCGTGAACGGCGCTGTGGCGCAGCGCCCAGTTGCGCACGCGCCCCGAACGGGCCGCCAGCGGAAGGATCGCGCGCGAGCGCCGCGTGTCGCGCACCGTCCTGCGCAGCACCGTGGCACGCCGACCGCCGTCGCTCCCCCACGCGCCGGCGGGAGAGAGCGCACAGACCGTGAGCGCCCGGCCGCGACGAGCGAGCTCGAGCGCCACCCAGCCCCCCAGCGAATTGCCGGCCAGGTGCGCCTTGGCGAGCCCCAGCTCGTCCAGCAGCCGCTCTACGCCATCGACGACGTGCTCGATACTCGCCGGCCGCTTCCTCACAGGCGGACCGCCGTGGTGGCCCAGCATGGTCGGGACGATCACGTCGTGCGCACCGGCCAGCAGCGCCGTCACGCCGCTCCAGACGCGCTCGCTGCAGAGGATGCCGTGCAGCAGCACGAGCGGCTCGCCCCGCCCCTGACGCAACATCGGTTCAGGCTACCAGCGTCGATAAGGACGCGTGCCGCGCGGTCGATCGTCTCTGCACGGCCGCGTCCATCGCCGCCGACTGCGGTCCCGCCGTTCTCGACACCACCGGTAGATCGGGCTTGTGTGTGGCGCCGCTGCGGCTATGGGCCGATGCCGAGCTCTGCGACCACCGCGTCGAGGTCGATCGGGTAGGACTCGCGTCCGCCCATCCTGATAGCCGATGACTCCATGCCGCGCAGCAGCGATCGCAGCTGTGGCAGGTACGCGCCTTGAGCAGCGGCCCCTCGCGGCGAGAGCCCCTCGAGCGCCGGCACCGGCTCGCTCAGCCAACGCTCGGTCATCTCCTCGCGCACCACCGCAGCCAGATCGGGCGGCAGTTGCGCCGGCGTCTGCGGCGGCCTGCGTGAGCGCATCTTCGCGAAGGCCTGCTCGGGCGGCTGTGCGGAGCTGTCGATCAGCGTGGCATCGGGGAGTAGTTCGGCGATGAAGTCGATCGCCCACTCAAGACGACGCTCGGACAGGCCCTCATAGCGCAACACGTCGCGCTCGAGCGAGAACTGCCCGAGCGACAGCGCTCCCGGAATGTCGATGACCGAGGTCTCCACCAGCGCCGCGCCGCGCGGCATCGACTCCGGTTGCATCGCCACCAGCCGCTCGCGGGGAGCAAGCCATGTGAAGCAGCTGTCGCCGTCGTCCAGACAATCCGTGCGGCGCTTCAAGGCGGCCGTCGCCGGGCCGCGCCCGACCCGCCAGCGCGCGTTCACGACGACAACGGGGTCACCCTCGGTCGTGAGCGCGACGATCGGCCTGGACTCGAACGAGAACAGCTCCGCCGGGGCCCGGCGGGCGATTCCGTCCGGGTCGTCCTGATCGATCCCCAGACGGTGCGCGAGCCGGGCCAGCAGATCGCGCAGATCTTCCTCGTCGGCCGCACGATAGGAGCGCACCGGCCCCCAGAAGTCCATGCTGTCGGGCTTCAGCCGACCGAGCAGGACATCGAAGCGAGCGACCTCGCGCGAGACGTTCGCACTCCTCACCGTCACCGCGCGCCCGCCCGTGTACGGCTCGATCGTCAGAGCGTCACCAGGCCGGCACCCGAGCACGCGCCAGAAGCGCAGTCTCGCCTGCGCGTGGGAGGCCGCCAGCTCCCGCAGCCGCAGGTCCGGGCCGACACCGGCGTAGCGCTCAAGCGGCGTGCCGCCGCCCGGCAGCTCACGGTCGTGCAGGAACCACGCCACAGCCCAGTTCTGCTCGTCCTCTGTGATCTCGCGCCGCTCGCCGAGGAACTCGAGCAGCGCTGCGCGCATCTCCCCGGAGAACTCGCGCTCGGCCCAGCCGCTCACCTCCTCCACGAGCCGGCCGTGATCGCGCTCGCAGTCGGCAGGCGTCGGCTGCCTCACAGCCCCACAGCAGCGCTTGTGCTTGCGCCCGCTCCCACACGGACATGGATCGTTTCGGCCAGCCATCTCGCCACGCGAATCTATCGCAGCCACCCGCAGGGTCCGGCCGAGCTCCGATACTTGCGGTATGGCCCGCCAGAAGCCACGTCACCGCTGCCTATGTGACTTACGATGACCGAGCCGCTCATCTTCCAGCATGGCGCTGCGGCAACGACGTTTGACGTCGCGGTCGGGGCGTGGTTGGCCTTCGAGCTCGTCATGGCCGTCCGCCAGCGCCGGCGCATAGGTGGTCGGCCCGCACGCGACCCAACCGGCTTCGCGCTTTCGGCCGGGATCGCCGCATTGATCTTCGCGGCGGTGCGCCTTGGCCGCCACGGTCCGCTGCTGTGGCCCGGCGGACGGATCTGGCCGGTCGTCGTGGGTATCGCCCTGATCGCCGCGGGCATCGGGCTGCGCGCCTGGTCGATCGCCGCGCTGGGCCGCTTCTTTCAGTACCGCATCGAGGTGCAGACCGGACACCGCGTCGTGGCCGATGGTCCCTACAGGTACGTGCGGCATCCGTCTTACAGCGGGATGGCGCTCGTGCTCTGCGGGATCGGGTTGGCGACTGGGGATGTCTTGAGCCTCATTGCAGTCGCGATCCTCGGCGGCGCCGGGCTGGCGGTGCGCATCCGCACCGAGGAGCGACAGCTGGTGCAGGCGCTCGGCGCCCCCTACGAGCGCTTCGCGGCGAAGCGCAGACGACTCGTGCCCGGCATCTGGTGAGCTCGCCGAGCCTGCATCAGCTCAGCAGCTCGTAGCCAGCGGCAAGCAGAGCGAGCAGCAGCAGGGCGAGGAGTGCGCGCAGGAGCCACTCGGTCGCGGCGCGGAGCATCGCGATCTTGTACCGGGCGATGCGCTGGTTGCCGCCGATCGCGCGCAGCAGCGCCATCGCACGCTCGATGCGCGCGGCCGCGATGCCCTGGCCGACGCGATCCAAAATGTCCCGGTCGGGCGGCACGACCCAGCGATGAACGCGGCTCGTGGCTAGCGTCGCCCGCCACGCGCACATCACCAGTGCGAACGCCGTGTAGGTCACTGCAAGGCCGAAGGCGATCCGCCATCCAAGGCCGTGAAGCTTCGTCTTGCTCACGAGCAGCCCCGTCGCGGCAAGCGTCAGACTGGTGGCGATCGCGGCAGCTCCCTGCAAGGTGGTCGCGCGTCGCTCCGCACCGTCGATCCGGTCGCTCATGCGCAGATGCGCACTCTCTGCCTCGGCCAGAATGTCAGCCGCGAGCTCCGCGTCGTCGGTCGCGAGCTTGATGCGCAGCTCATCGACGCTCTCAGGAAACGAAGTCTTCTCGTCCACCGCCAGGAAGACGGACTGCCACCATGCGCGCAGCCACGCGAACCGCGAGCCGATGGTCTTGGGGCCTATCTCGCTCTCGCCTTTGTGCTGCTCAGCGCTGCTCCGGTCGGTGCCGCCCGCTCCCGACTCGCGCGATGAGGGCTCGCCTGTCATGGCCGCAGTAGAAGGTCGGCCAGGCGTGCGCGGAGCGGCAAGCCGGTCATCTGCTCAACCCAGGCCCACTGGCCGTTCGGGTTGTTCTCCAGGAAGACATACTCGCGATCGAGCGTTTCGACCAGATCGATCGCTCCGAACAGGCAGCCCGCGTCATGCACCAGGCGTATGCAGCGATGCTCGATGTCGTCCGGCAGGCGCATGGACTCGTGCCGCAGGCTCCTCGGATCGGCGCGACGAAAGTCGGTCTGCGCGTCGGGGTCCTCTTGACTGTGGATGCGGACAGCAAAAGCCTCATCGCCGATCACCGTGAGCCGGATGTCGCTGCGCTTGGCGACCATGCTCTGGAAGATGTAGGGCTCCGCGCCCAGCCGCTCGAACGGTACGCCGGCGCCGCCGGCGCTGAGCGCCGCCGTGAAGAAGACGCGCTCCTCCCCATCCACGAGCAGGCGACCGCTGCGCAGCGGCTTGACGATCGCGCCGGCAGGCTGGCTCGCCACGAACGCCTGCGCGGCCTCCGGGTCGTTGGTCACGATCGTGTCGGGAACGGCAAGCCCAAGCCGACGCGCGGCGCGCAGCTGCGCGAGCTTCGAGGAGGCCGGCCCGTTGCGATCGGGGTGGTTGACCCACCGCGCCTGAAGCGTCCGCCAGACGCCTTCCAGCGCCTCGCGTGCCTCGGCCTGCGCCCACCGGCGCTGCTCCACGGAGAGATCGCCGTCGAGCACCGGCGGGACCGGCCGCCGATACCACACCGCAGCGATCTCGCCGAGGTCCACCGCACTCGCGCCGGCGCAAAGCCGGCCAGCACCGTCGGGGCTCCAGCGCAAACTCACCTTGCTCGGATAGTCCTCGGTGTTGAAGCGCGTGAACGGCGCACCACGCCGATGAAGCTCGGCTATCAGCCAGTCGGCGGTGTGATCGTCGCGATTGGTGACGATGAGCAGCATCGTCCACGACGACCTCGGCGCGAGCTTATGACGCCCAGTCGTCGGCCTCGCGGCTGACCCGGGTGATGGTGTCCAGCCGCGGCAAGGACGCAAAATCGTCAGCCTCGGCCTTGACTGCCGTATGCGTCCCCGTCATCGCTGTCCACCACGTGTCCGTCTCGGCTTCGGCCTCGGTAATGGTCGTGTCTTCGTCGCGGTCGTCGTGCTCGCCGCTGGCCTTCGTCACAGTCTGGGTCTGTCCAGCGCTTGCGTGCTCGACCGCCGTGCGCCCGTCCGGCAGAACGTTGAGCGCCAAGGCCTCGTCATAGCAGTAGGCGGCGCGTGCGCACTCAGGCTCCTGAAGCGGCTCGGTGAATGCTTCGGCGAACAGTTCGATCATCACAAGGCACACTAGCCCAGGCGCCGGATGGCTACGAATGCGGAGGAGTTCTCGAGGCCGAGCCAGTGCTGTCGGCGGCGCGGATCTCCTCCTCCGTGGCGAGTCGAAGCGCGGCTTCGGCAATCTCGCCGTCGGCCTCGGAACCTTCCGTCATAGGCCAGCGTACGACGTAGCTGCGCAGGACCCCCACGATGCCCTCGTTCAGTGTCTCGATGGGCTTCTCGTGGGCCAGCTTGAGCACAGTGCCAACTTGTTTGCCTGGGTCTCCGATGGCGACGACCCGATCTCCTCGCCGAAAGGGCATGAAAACACCGTACAAGATGACCGAGGTTCAGCCGTCTCGCTTGGTCTGACTGGTACTGCTCTTCTTGCTCGTTACGGGCGGATTGTTGGGGCTCTGGCCAAGCGACGGCCCCGCGTCCCTGCCGATCCGGGCGGTCCTCGCCTGGCCCCGGCTCACCCCTTCGGCGGCAGCGTGCGGGCGAACGCGACCCCGTGCCTCACCCAGCCGGACAGCTGGCGCCTGGTGGCAAGCCCCTGCGCGTCAACGCGGATCCAGCCGGTCATCCCGCGGCCGCGCATCTGAAAGACGCGTGCGTGCGGTCGCGACAGCAGCTCCTCGGTCGTGTCCGGCCGCACGCGCACCATCAGCCCTCCGTGCGAGGAGACCGCGACCGACATGTTGCCGTCCAGCAGGAACGCCAAGCCGCCGAACATGCGCATCTCGCTCAGCCCGTCCTCGCCGGCGAGCAGCTCGCGGACGCGGTGGGCGAGATCTTCGTCGTATCGGCTATGCCCGGTCAGCGCCACGCCTGCGCCTCACGCTCGGCCCCGACACGGCCACGGGCCGAACGAGCCGTCTTGGCCCGCACCGCGCGCTTCTCGCGCACGCTCCTGTTCGACTTTCGCCTGCTCTTCGCCATCGGTGACCCGCCGCGGTCGGCGACAGACCGACCCTACCGCAGGAGCGCTCGTGCGATCGAACCACGATCGCTGTTTGCGGACGGGATGTCCGGGCCACCGTCGCCGAGACGAATACAGGTATTCGATTCGGCGTATCGTTGAGAACTCGGTGCGCAGTTCGACCCAGGCGATACTCGTGGTGCCGGCGGCGTGAGCCGCGGCGCTGTGTCTGGCGCCCCCAGCACCGGTGCCGCCGCCAGCTGCCGAGGCACCGCGCTGAGGGGCAGCTTCACCGAAGTTCCGGGGAGCCGTGGGATGGGGCAGGTGCAGTACGCGCTGCGGCTCAGGAACGCCTCCTCGCGGGCCTGCACGGTGGCGGGGAGGCCGAGCCTGCAACTGCTCGACCGTAGCGGCCAGCCGCTCCCGACCGCCGTGACGGCGGCGGAACCGTCCCGGACGACTGGAACGGTGACCCTGTGGCCCGGGGGCAGCGCGAGAGCGCTGGCGCTGCTGCGGGTTGACATCCCCGGTCGCGGCGATGTGCAAGCGCCCGGAGCGCCGTGCCAGCCGACCGCGGTGAGCCTTCGTGTCGGCGCGGCCGCGGGGACGTCGACCCTCGTGGCGGTGGCGCCCGCCACGGCGGTCTGCGAAAGCGGCGCGCTCTCGCTCAGACCGCTCGTCGCCTCCGAACAGCAGGAGTTCTTTCGCTCGCCCGCCAGCGTCGAGTGCGAGCTCGCCGTCAACGCGGGCAAGGTCTCGGCGCTCGCCTACTGCCAGATGGGCGGCCCTCCCCGCTCAGTCACGATGAGCGCGAACGGCCACCTGAAGATCTGCAGCGGCGGCAAGTGCCTGTCGAATCCGCCGCTTGACGTGCCCGCTCTCGCCTACGGCCGTCGGACGGCGCTCGGGCCGTTTCGCTCCCAGTCCTCGAGGGGCGGCGTGCGCTGTCGCGTCGCCTCCGGCCGCGGCTTTCGCATCGGCCGCTCGGGCATCGCGCGCCTGTAGCGGCCGGGCACGGTGAGCGCATTGTCCACAACCTTACTTGCGTATCTTGCGTAGCTTGCTAGACTTGTGGGCATGGCTTCCGCGCGATCCACATTCCCCGTCGCCGCCGACGGCGCCGCGGTCGTGACGCAGCGCCTGCGTGCGTGGCCCTCGCTGAGCCAGGCCGCCCAGATGCTCGGCCTGTCGCTGTCCGCTCTCTCGCGCGCGATGGACGCACAGGGGATCGTCAAGCATCGTCTTGGGCGCCGCGCACGCAAGATCGCGCCCGTGGCGCTGCTCGACCTCGCCGTCGAGTACGGCGCCGACATCGCGAAGGTCGCCGACCATGCGATGGGCATCGCTGAGCGCTCCGGCGTCGCCGAGCATGTCATCGCCGGCGTCGAGCAGGACATGGGCGCGTGGTTCGCCGCGCGGGCGATGCAGGCCGCTGGACCGCGCGAGGACCAGCTCTCGATCCTGATCGAGCAGATGCGCGAGACGATCGGCGAGCAGGCCACCGACGCCATGCTGACCCGCGCCGGCATCACGGCGACAGGCGAACGCATCCGCTGATCGCGTCACCCGCCGGTCGAGCGGGCGCAGGGGCGCAGCCGGCTCAGTCGACAGGCCCCCTGGGCAGGTGCTGCCAGCCGGCGAGCTCGACAAGCTCGGGCTCGCCGCTCGGCCGCTGCCAGTAGTGCAGGCAGAGGCCGTTCACCCGGTCGGTCAGCGGCATCCGCCAGGCAGGCGCGCCGTCGGCGCGCTCGAGATGGGTCATCTCCTGGTCGTAGAAGGCGCCGCGAAGCGTCGCGTACGCCGGGATCCGCTCCGCATGCAGGACGACCGGGCCGTGCAGCATTTCGCGCAGCCGGAATTCCAGCTGGCAGACGCGCGCTTCCAGTTCGTCGCAGGCGTCGATGGTCTCCGCAAGCCGCTCCCGCAGCGGCTGCTCGCCATCGCAGAGCGACAGGTCGTCCTCGCCGCTCATGGGCACTCACCGCCGCTCTGGCCGGGTGTCGCGCTCGGGCCGGCGGCGGCCGGGGCGCTCCGGGTTCCCGCGCCCCGGCCCCAGCCCGCCCTACAGGCTGAGCCGTTGCGCGCCCGCCGCCGCGCGTGTGGCGAACACGAACTCGCCGCAGCGGTGGACGAGGCCGGCGCCGTGCAGGTGCGCGAGGGCGTCCTCGATGTCGGACTCGCCGAACTCGCGCTCGATCTCGCCGACCGACCACGGCCGCTGCTCACCGGGCGCGAGCAGAGCCGCGAGGATCGCCCCTTCGACCGCCTCCGGCTCCATGGTCGGGGTAGTCTTGCCGTGCATGGGAAGTACGCTCCTTTCCGTGCCGCGGCCCCGGCAGCTCTAACTGCGCGGGGCCAACTTTCTCGTAGAAGACCGATCACGATAGGCCATGGGCCGGACGGATTGTTCTGACAATCGTCTGAGAGATCGCTGCGCGCCTCTCTACCCCGGCACGACCCAGCAACACGATTAGGGGGTAGACCCTGACACGATCAGGCTGCAAGCTGCCGGGCCGTGCCAAAGCGAGATCCACTGCTCGTCGGCCTCGGTCAGACGATCCGAGCGCTGCGCGCCGAACGCGGCCACATCTCCCAGGAGCGCCTCGGGCTCGACTCGGGCGTGCACCGCAACTACATCGGCGGGATCGAGCGGGCCGAGCGCAAACCGACGGTCGAGAAGATCGCCACGCTCGCGACGACGCTCGGGATAGCGCCCTCGGAGTTGCTCGCCAGAGCCGAGCGCGAGGCCGAACGTCACGGCGCCTCCTGGCCACCATCAGCCGCAGCTTGATCAGTTCGGGGCGTTTGAACGGCACCTCGGCATTCCTCCTACCTCACAGCCGCCAGCACACGGGCGCCGCGGCCGGGAGGGTCGGACCACGGCGCCCGCTCGTGCTGTGGGAGAGGGACCGGGCGCGCCGGCGATCGTCTCGCCCGCACGCGCCTGATCTCCTTGACCGGCGCCGGAGAGGGTCAGGGCGCCGTCAAGCTTTGCGAAGCTGTTTTCACTGCACCGAGCGATCCGGCTGGGGATCGGGGTAGGACGGGTGTCTTGCAGTTCCACACCCGTCTGGCGATCCAGCGGGATCGCGCTCATACGCTTCTCTCTGTGAGGGAAGCGTAGTAGTCCAATCGTCTATCGCCTCCTGTTGTTGTGGTGGGGATGGTGGGTGGCATGGCGTGCTGTGGTGGCGTACCTGCGCTTGGCTTGGCGTTCGCATGTCGCGCGTCTCGGCTTCGTTTTCTTGTATCGCTTGCGGCAGGAGCTCAGCGCCCTGGTGAGCTGCTGCGCGCGCGTGAGCTTCGGCTTCACGGATCGTCTGGTCGCGGGCGGAGCGGGGTTGCCCGGACCGGCGAGGGTGGCGCTGGATGGCGGGCCGAACAGCTGCGGCTGGGGTTCGGGCGCTTCGCGGCAGGAGTCGGTCGTCGTGCAGGCCGGCGGGGAGACTGGTTCGGTGATGCACGGCGATTCGCTGCTGCAGACGTGGGCGTCGTAGACGTCGAAGCTGGTGTCGCGGTCCGCCGGGACGAGTTTCGCGGCGGTCAGGAAGAAGACGTCGTTGCCGGTTTCGCTGGCGTCCAGGAAGGCCGATTCTTCGCTCGATGTGCCGGAGGAGATCAGGCCGACGCAGCCACTCGAACCCGCACTAAACGCAGAGCTGGAGGCACTGCAGCCCCCGACGCCAGGCGGCTCGTACTCATACACATCCCACGTGCCGTTCGTGTCGTGCGCCACCAGGGCGTCATGGCTGTCGAAGAACAGCCGGCCTTCGTCTGAGAGGTAGCGCGACTGGTACATCGCTTCGCCCAGTCTCGAGGGCGTCCAGCCGGGGACGAGGGCGGCCAGCCAGTGCCCTGGCCAGGTCCCCGCTTTGTCGACAAGCCGCGCGCCGTACAGTTCCCCGCCACGTTCGAACGCGAGCACACCCGCCGGGCGGGCGCCGGTCGGATCGCAGGAGGCGCAATGAAGTTCACCGGCTCCGCCGTTGGCGGCGGCGTCGTAGAGAAACACCTCCTCGTCCGGTTCGCCGCTCTGGGCGTCGCGGTTGTCGTAGCCGGTCAGGGACTGCTGCGACATGAAGGCGAGGAAGCGGCCGTTCGGCGAGACCCGGGTGGGCTGGTCGGGCAATGGTCCACTCCAGTCACGTTCGTCTCCGTGTTCTTCCGGGCCGCCCGCCCCGCTGTAGCTGGAGAGCGCGGCGACGAAACGCGTTTCCCATCTTTTAGCGGCTTCGTCGTAGTGCGACACGTAGAGGTTGCAGGTGGCTGCGGGCGGCGGTTTGTCGGAGCGACAGTCGCCCGGTTTGGCATTCGACGCGAGCACACCGTTGGCGACAAAGTACACGGAGGAGCCATCTTCGCTGGCGCCGAGCACGGTTCCCAGCACTTCGGCGCTTTCGCCGGCGCTCTGCGGCGTCAGATCGTTCAGGTCGCATTCCAGCTTGCCGCTGGCTTCGCCGACCTTCACTTCGCAGACGTACAGATCATTCTTTTCGTAGGTAGCGCCCGAGTCCACGGTCAACGCCTTTGCCTCGGTGAAGAACACCCGCGAGCCGTCGCTGCTCGCGAGCTGGAATTCGGGCTCCGGGTTGCCGCCACCAGTGCTGCACGAGGCGCCCGGTTGGCAGACGTCGAGCTGGACGGTTTCGCGGCGGGCCATGTCGCGCAGGTAGAGGTGCCCTGCGCTAGGAGGAGGACATTCACCGCCCTCAGACATCAGCCATACGACGCGCGAGCCGTCGGGGGAGATCGATCCCACCGGTATATTGCCGCCTGTTCTGCCGCCAAACACCTCGCAGCTGGTCATCGTGCCGTCGGGCAGGACGCTGACGGGCTGGACCTGTTCGGCCGGGGGCCGGCCGGCCGACCACTCATAGAGGCCGTGCGAGCCAGCCTGGGTGAGCGCCACTCCCGAGCCGACGACGACATGCGCGAGGTCCGGCGTGGCGCTTTCGAAGTGGATGTTGGACTGTCCCGTACTGGGGTTGACCAGCCTCGTACCGGGCGGGATGTCGGCGTGTTCTTCGACGCTCTGCGGACATGGTTCGCCGGGCGGGGGGCAGCCCGTGAGCAGCGGCGTGTAGCAGCGAGATTCGAACGTAAGCAGCCCACACGCGGTGTCGCGCAGGTAGAGCGTTTCTTCGAGCGCCTCATCGGAGAGCAGCGGCACCCGGCCGCCCCGGTTGATCAGCCCCGCCGAGAGCCCGGTCGAGAAGAACTGATACTCGTTTGAGTTGCCGACCGGCAAACCCGTCGACTTGTTGTTCGGCGTGGAGATGTTGTAGGACGACCAGCCCGCAGAGCCACGGGTGGAGAGCATCGAGGTGTTGAAGACCTGGAAGCCCTGGGGTTCGGCGACGACGGGTCCCACCGCGGTGTAGGTGATGGCGCGACCATCGGCAGCGGCCTGGACGAGACCCACTTGGTTGATCCCGTGCAGCTCGCTGCCGTGCTTGTCGGGCGGGGAGACCAGCTCCCACGCACGAGCGTCGGGCAGCGCGAACTCGGAGCCCGATGTCGGCGCCGTCGCGGCAAGAGACACCGGCGCCGTGAGCAGCAGGCATCCACTCAGCGACAACAAGGCGACAAACGTCGCGCCCGTCAACCTACGCCCCAACGATCCTCTCCTTCATAGTTCGTGGTTACAAATGCCTATGTACGCTGCAAACCTGGGCCGCGACATGCGCCGCGGCCCAAGGTCACAGTGCAACTATCTCGTCACGTCAATTATGTACTTCCACCGGTTCGGTGGTAGTAGTGAGCACGTCGTTGGTGACCTCTTCCTCGCACGCTTCTTTGGCCGCCGCCCCATTGATCGAGGCCATGAGCACGTCGGTCGGTTCGTTGAGGTCTTTAGTCCATTCCTGTTTGCCGCTCACGCACTTGAACTTCAGTGTGTGTGTCGTCGTCATCGTGCCGAGAGGTTCAATGACTCCTATGACCGATCCGGTCACTTTGACGACCTCTTTGACGCCAAGCGGCCCTATGCATTCGAATTCGGTGAATTCGGGCGCAGAAAGGTCCACACCGACTATCTTCGGTTCTGCTTGAAGCAGACTCAGTTTGCTTTCGAGAGTTTTCGTGACTATTTCTTCAGCGCCGCCTAGCGGTTTGAGGCTGTGGCATGCGCCACCAGCCGGTTCGACGAGTTTACATTTGAAGAATTGAATCGTCACTTCATCGGTTGTCGGCCCGGTAATCGCGCCCGAGTTAGAGTCTGTCTTGCATTCCACCTTCACTTTGATCCCGAGCGGGCCTGTTGTGTAGAGATTTTTCACACCGCTCGTAGAGGTGAAGGCGATTTTCGAGCCCGCTGGAACAGGTTCCTTTTCGTTTGTTGTGCCCGCTGCGGTGCAGCCGGCATTCCAGAGGCCCCCCGTCTTTGGTACGCAGTGCCAGTATTCCGGCGCCGCCGAAGCGCTCGCTGCGCCAGCCGCCGCGACCGCGAGCATGGCCACGACGGCCATAAGGCCAGCGAAACCGAGGGTCTTGTATTTCTGTGATGCTCTCATTTGCTTCTTTCCTTCTGTTGGGATGGTGTTGCCCGCCTGCCGACACCCGGAGAGGGTTCCGGCTGCGGACGCACGCTATGGGTACAGGTACAACGTGAGCGATGCTACCTCCGCTATCCCGGGTGGCGAACCGCTGGCGCCGATTTGGGTCCTGGTTGGCGACCCCGGGTGGGTAGCACCCGCCCCCGGCCGGCTCTTTCACCGGTGCTAGGGCTTAGGCTTGGGCTTGTGTTTCGCGCAGCCCGAGACGACGATCGGCGTGGACTGCTTGATCACCGCGCCGTTCTGCGCCGTAAACGCGGTCGGCATCGCAAGCGTTGCGGGAAGCGTCTGCTTGACCTTGCGCGTCACGGTCCGCTTGCGTCCCTTGACCCTGACGGTCACCTTCTTGTTGACGAGGACCGTCTTCGTCAGCGAGCACAGGTTCCCATTCGCCGCCAGCGCGGAGAACGGGCCCTGGGGCAGCGTCAGTTCGAACGTGCCGACGGGAACGTCGGGGATCGTACGGAACGTCGAGCTGGTGATCCCCGCTTTGCTGATGAACGTTTCCGCGTGCAGCTGAACCGTCACGCCGTAGCCGGACAGGACGATCACCAGTTCGGGGAACTTCGCGCCGCCGTGGCTGACGAAGTACACCGGACCGGTCAACTGGACCGGGAGGAGCGGTGTCGTCGCGTTCGCCGTCCCGATCCGCGATGGGCCGGGACACGCCGCCGGGTTCGCGTTGAACGTGCTGTCGGGACATGCCTTCTGGAGCGTCGTCAGCCGGGACGGCAGCTGCTTGGGCAGGTTGACCTTGACCGAGCGGATGTTCGCCTGGCTGCCGAACGGGGCTTTCGGGTAGACGAGCTTCACGTGCAGGCTCGCGCCGTTGGCCCGCGACGTCTTCCCCGACGTGGAGACCGTGAACTTCGGCTTGAAGGCCAGCCGCGCACAGTCGGTCACCTGGAAGGGTATTGAGACCGCCGCGAGCGCGCCTTCGCCGCTCCTCATCGTCCCCGTGATCCTCATCGGTTCGCAGCTGGTTGGGTTGAACGTGAACTGCGGCCGGTCGATCGTGACCGCTATGTGCTGCAGCTGCAAGGGGATGCCGTCGAGGATCGAGGGGATCCTGTACGGACCCGACGGGTCGGTGGTGATCGTCAGCTGCGCGGTGTGCGGGTCGACTTCGATCTTCGCGCGCACGACGACTTCGCCGAGGTCGAACGGCCCCGTTTCGGCCGGGTTGACGATCGACAGACCGAACGGCCCGCCCTCGTATTTTTCGGTGATGTAGACCCTGCCCGGCCGCTTGACCACGGCCGGCGTCGAGCCCAGCCCGGCGGTCACGACCGTGTGGCCGATCAGGCTTTCCGGGCCGCACGTGCCGGCGTTGGCCTGCGCTTCGGGGCACAGCTTCACGCCGGAGAGCGAGCCCATCAGCCCCGGCGGCATCTTCACGCTCAGCGCGCCGAGCGCCTGATCTGCGTCGGGGTGGCCCATCGTCGTGCGCAGTTCGCTGAACGCGCCCGCCTCGACGTTCGTCGTGCCCCCCTGGAATTCGGGCGCGAACGGCCTGGGATTCGACGGGCAGGGGCCGCCGTTCGGGCCGGACGTGATCGTAAACGTCGAGGTCGAATGGACCGGTTCGTTGCCCGACCACGGCGTGAAGAGCGCTTCGGTGGGGTAGGAGCCGCACAACGGTGGCGTGGAGAGCGGTGCGCGCCCGCCGCCGAAGAAGTGCAGTTCGGCGTCTTCGAAGGGCAGCTGCGGGCTGTCGAACGTCGAGGTCAGCCGGCCCGTGACCAAATCGAGCGAGACGACGCCCGGCAGCTTGACCAGCGTGCCCGACACCGGGTCTTCGGCGACCATGTACATCGCGATCAGCGAGTTGAACGGGTTGGCGTTCAGTTCCCCGAACGGCGCCGGGGTCGCCAGGTAGACCGCGCCCTGCAGCGGGTTGGGCAGCAGCGGCGAGTGGATCGTGACCGTCGCGATCTTCGCCTGCGGCGGACAGGAGGGGAAGGAGGGCGTGAAGTGCAGGTCATCCGGCGGCGTGCTCTGTTCGGGTAGATACCCGATCTGGGAGAGCGAGCACGCCTGCAGGCCACCGGCCCCGCCCGGGTTGACCGTCACGCCTTCGGGCAGCACAACAGTGATCTGGCGCACGTCCGAGTCGGCGACCCCTTCGGGGTTCAGCCCCGCGTCCTGGGGCACGTGCACGTCGACGGTCAGGCCGGTCGGGGTGCTGGCGTTCGGCACGTCAACCGCGGCCTTTACCTGCGGTTCGAAGTCCAAACGGTCGCAGCCGGTCATGCCGAACGGCTGGCCCACATTGTCTTCGAACGTGTACGTCGACGAGGCTTCGTGCGAGGGCTCGGCTTCTTCGAGGTTGTTGCCGATCTTCGGCCAGGAGTCGGCTTCGATCGTGCTCGACAGCGAGCCGGCGCACGAGGTGGGGGCCGTGAGAAACGGCTGGGAGCCGAAGTGCTGGCGGGCGGAGTCTTCACAGCTTTCTTGCGGATGGCCCCAGCTTTCAGTTAGGCACTGCCATCCGCGCGAGGGGTCGTGGCGCGGATCGCCGGGAACGCCCCAGATCGTGGTGCGGGAGGAGAGGAAGTTGATCGTCTGGGGGGTGTTCGAGACAGTCACCGTGACGCCGTAGTCGCCGCCGGTCCGCACCGAGGTGTCAAGCACCACGGCGTTGTTTTCGACGGTGAAGCCGAAGCGGGCGGGCTCGCCAACCTCCGGTACGAGGTTGAAGACAGGCACCGCGCCTGTGATCATGTGCTCGAAGGCGGGTTCGTCGTAGGTGATGACCGTCACACCAACCGCGGTGCCGGCGGGGCAGCGGCTGAGACCATGTTCGAGGGTGGTGAACAGCAGGTCAGTGCACTGCGGGAACGCGGTCGGGTTGCCGATCAGGCCCGGCGGCAGCTTGAAATGCAGGTTCCTGGGCAGGGCCGGCTGCGCCACGTCCCATGTGCCGGCCGCGGGCGTCTGGGGACCGGCGTTCAGCACGAACGTGTTCGTGAACTGGAAGGGGTGGCCGCCGGCCTGGGCGGCGGGTTCGCCGCCCTCTTCTTCGAGGCGTTCCTCATACTCTTCGACGCCGAAAGGCACCGGTTCGGCGCTGATCGTGACCGGCCGGGCGGTCGAGGCGCTGGGGACGACCGTGCCCGGCAGCGGGCTCGCTTCGTAATCGCGCGTCAGTCCGAGGGTGATGTTGGGATTTTCGGTGCAGAAGGCGTCCATGTAGGTGCCCGTGCCTTCGGCGACCCTCGTGCACTGGCCCGTCTGGCCGCCGGAGACGTTCACATGGTTCAGTTCGCCCGACGTGGCGCCTTCTTCGACCCTGACCACGATGAAGACTTCCAGCGTTTCATACGGCGGCAGATTGCCTTTGAACGTGCAGGCCAGGGGCGTGAGGGAACACGTCACCGGCCCGCGCCTGTCCTGCAGACCGGCCGTGCCTTCGATGGCCGTCGCGACCAGTCCTTTGGGCAGCGTGTCGGTGACCGTCACCGGCGATGAGGAGCCGTTCACAGACGCGTCGCCGAGGTTCGTCGCGACGACGACGAGCCTGCCCTGCGTTCCCGGCGGCAGGTACGTCGGGCGCGCGCCTGACGTGACCCCCCACCACGCCGATCCGGCGTACGCCGGGCTCACGCCGGCGACCGCTGCCAGCACAGCCACAGCGGCCACCGCGAGAGCACTCCTTGCTCTGACACGTCCGAGCACGTTCATGACACACGAACCCCGGTGCTGTTGAAGCACCATCGCGTCAGGTTCTCAGTTCCCGGTCACGGCCCAGGTGCCGTTCAGCAGCATCCGCGCCGTGTTACTTTCAGCAAACGCCTCCATGCCGAAGCCGAACGGGCTGGCATTCGGTGGGGATAGGCAATATTCCGGTGCCGTCGTAGACGACTCCCACGCGCATATCGTAGGCACAGCTACGCCGAGTTCGGACTTGAGACTGTTTTCTTCATAATGAGCAAAGACGCAGAGCTTGCCTTCTTCCGCTTCCGGTTTTTCGAGGGTGCCCTTGCAGCCAGAGCCGGCAGCGGGAGCGTCTCCTGCATAGATGTAGTGCGCTTCAGGCGCTTTTTTCAGCGGGAGAGCAAAGCTCACGCTGGTAACGGCTTCGTGCGTGCCGATGGAAGAGATGCTCCACTCACCCTTGAGCGTCTTGCCTTTGGGGAGCGTGCCGCCGAGCGTCCACGGCGAGCCTTCTTTGCCTTCGAGACCGGGAGTGCCGGGCGCACCGTCTTTGCCGTTCGTGCCGTTCGTTCCGTCTTTGCCTGCCGCGCCGGCCGGACCCACGGCTCCCGTGAGGCCGTTCGTGCCATTCTTGCCCTTCAGGGCCTTGAGCACCTTCGGGCTGATCTGCTTGGTCGAGGTGATCAGGTAGTGCTTGGCGGCGTACGCTCCGCCGCTCATCGCAAACACGAGCGCGAGCGTCATCGCCACGTTTGCGTACGTCAAATGTCCGCGTATGCGCGAGAGCATCTAGTCCTCTTTCTCCCAATCTCTCCGGTTCCCACCCATTTTCGGGCACGGGTACTGCGCCGCTGTTCGTCTCCGACGCCGCAACGCACATGGCAGCGGACGCTGTGACCACAGCACGCAGTCACCATAACGTCGGCCCCGCGAGCGCAGGCGCGCTAGCGCCGATTTGGGTCCTGGTTGGCGAGAGGGCGCGGCGAGCTGCGGGTCTCGACCTGCCACGCCCGCCCGGCGCCCGCGCCTTGACACAACTCGTTCTCTCTCCCCATAGGGGTCCTGGTTGATGGAGCTGTCGGCGGACACAGCCAACCAGGAACTATTCGCCCACCAGGGATTTGAGATCGGCGAGCGTCGCGCTAATGCCGAGTCGTGCAGAGGATCGCGCTGACAGCCGGGCTGATGCTGACGGCGGTCGCCGTCGCCGTGACGCTGACGGGCTCACCAGTGCTGGTCGTAGGCGCAAGCCGGGCAGCCGCGACTGAGAAGCTCGTGCAGACCGGCGGGCAGCGGGTGGTCGCCTGCCAGTCTGGCGAAACGCTGCCGGCCGGGACGACGGCAATCCGCCTGACGCTGAAGGCGATGGCCGGCCCGCGGGTGAGTCTCTGGGCACTGGTAGGCCGCCAGCGCGTGCTGACGCGCGGCGTGGCCGCCTCAGGATGGACGAGCGGGGCGGTCACGGTCGCGGTCACACCCGTGACTCGCATAACTTCGCATGTGCGGATCTGCTTCAGGGCCGATGCGATCCCGGAAGACCTCATCATCCTCGGTGAGCGCACGCCTCCCGCGACGGCTGCGGTCAGCGGGCAGGGAAGGCGCCTGCCCGGCAGGATCAGGATCGAATACCTGCGTCCACGCAGCGCGTCGTGGTGGTCGTACGCGCCGACGGTGGCCAGGCGCATGGGTCTCGGCCGCGCCTGGAGCGGCACCGGGATCGTGTTGGCGATGATCGCACTGACCGGCGTGCTGGTCGTCGGCGCCTGCTGGCTGGCCGTCAGGGAGCTGCGGTGAGCGCGACCAAGAAGCCGCGCGGGCGACAGCCGAAGGGCTCGGACAGGGCTGCGACGGGAAGCCGCGAGTTTGCCCGCAGAGCTCAGCTGACGCAGCGCAGGACGGCCCGCCGCAGGGCCGTGCGCAGGCGCATGGCGGCGCGCAGGCAGCGCACACGTCCACTGCGTGAGCTTGTGCGCAGGATGCTATCCCGCATCCCGGTCGCGGCCCGGGTCTGCGCGGTGCTGGCGTTCGTCAACGCGGCGTGCTGGTCGCTGATAACGCCTCCCTTCCAGGTGCCCGATGAGCCCGACCACTTCGCCTACGTGCAGCAGCTCGCCGAGGCCGGCCGGCTGCCCTCGTCGGGCAGCGACGAATACTCGATCGAGGAGATCTTTGCGTTGCAGGATCTGCACTATCCCAGCGTTCGCTTCCGCCCCGAGGGTCATCCGATCGTCTCGCTGGCGGCTCAGCGCAAGCTCGAACGCGACCTGGCGCTGCCCCTCCCGAGAAGGGGGAGTGGAGGAGCCGGCGTGGCGGCCTCCCAGCCGCCGCTCTACTACGCCCTGGAGACGATCCCCTACGGTCTCGCCTCGCAAGGCACGATCCTCGAACGCCTCGAGCTGATGCGGCTGCTGAGCGCGCTGATGGCAGGGCTCACGGCCCTGTTCTCGTTCCTATTCCTGCGCGAGGCGCTGCCCGGCGTCCCGTGGGCATGGACCGTCGGCGGGCTCGGAGTTGCGGCGGCGCCGCTGCTGGGGTTCGTCTCCGGCGGGGTGAACCCCGACGCGATGCTGTTCGGCGTCTCCGCGGCCCTCTTTTACTGTCTTGCGAGAGCGTTCAGGCGCGGACTGAACAGACGCGCGGCGCTGGCGATCGGCGTCGTGATCGCCATCGGCCTGCTGAGCAAGCTCAACTTCATCGGGCTCGTGCCCGGCGCCGTGCTCGGCCTGGTGCTGCTGGCGCGCCGTGAGGCCCGTCTCGCGGGAGGGCGCGCCGTCTACCTCGGCTCGCTCGCGCCGGCGCTGCTGATCGCGGCGAGCCCGGTCATCCTGTACGCGCTCGTCAACGCGGCGTCCGGCCATCCCACGCTCGGCATCGTCTCCGGCGGCATCAAAGCGCTCACGAGTGGGCAGGCGTCGATCTCCCACGAGCTCTCCTACATCTGGCAGCTCTACCTGCCGAGGCTGCCGTGGATGCACAGCTACTTCGGCGAGATTCTCACCACCCGCCAGATCTGGTTCAGGGACCTTGTCGGGCTCTACGGCTGGTCTGACACCGTCTTCCCGGGCTGGGTGTACAACCTCGCGCTCATTCCGGCGGCTGCGATCGCCGCGCTCTGCCTCCGCGAGCTTGCGATGCGTCGCACGGCTCTGCAGCGCCGTGCAGGGGAGCTAGCCACCTACGCCGTGATCGGCACAGGGGTGCTGCTGCTCGTTGGAGCCGCCGGCTACAGGGCCGTGCCGGGCTCACCGGCGGAGTACGGCGAGCCGCGCTACCTGCTGCCGATGCTCGCTCTGTGGGGCGCCGTGCTGGCGCTGGCCGCACGCGGCGCCGGGCGCCGCTGGGGGCCGGTCGTCGGCGCATTGCTCGTCGCGCTGATCCTTGCGCAAGACATCTTCAGTCAGCTGCAGGTCATCGCGCGCTACTACGGCTGACCCCGCCGACCAGAGCTCACTGAGATATCGGTTCGTCCGTCCGCCCGCAGCGTCCGCGTCTTGACACAACTCGTTTGCGCAAAATGCGCAGACGCTGGCCGTCGGCAACACGGACAGTGGTCCGACTCGCTATAGTGATCACGCTTCAGCCCCGAGGCTTGGCCTTCCAAGGTCCAAGCGGAGGGGCTGAGCATTTGGGTATCTCCCTCCAGCCGAGAGGCTGGGATGGAGATTGGTGTTGCCGGCGCCGGGGCGCGGGTGCTCGAAAGGCATCAGCCGTCCCGGCGCCGACGCCTGCGCTGCACCGGCGCGGAATCGTGATCTCGGCCTGTCGATCCGGCTCGTGCAGCGACGACGGCGCCTGGCACCGCTGTGATGCCCTTTACCCGATTCGCAGCGATCATCAGGCCGCTGGCGCCAGTTTGGTTCCTGGATGGCAGTCCGCGCCGGACACGGGCGCCATCAGACGCGCGAGCACCTGACAGTTGGCGGGCAGCCCCCGCGCGCGCCCGGAGGCCGACAGGTGGCCGGCGACGCCCCAGACCGCCCCGACACCCGCCCCGAGCACGACAGGCGAGGGTCGGCGTCCCGGCGGCGCCTGACGGGCCAGGGCGTGCGCGAAGGCCTCCAGCAGGCGCGTCTGCGAGCGCACGCCGGCCGGGCCCGCGGCGAGCAGCTCGCAGAAGGCGAGCCTCGCGAGGTCGGGACGGACGGCGAGCTGGCCGGCGAGCTGCGCGAGCATGGGGCGCGGCCCTGCGGACGACCACGCGCCGCCGCCGTGCCCGCCGGCCAGCGCGTGGGTGAGCGCGCTGCCGCAGAGCAGCTCGTAGGCGCCGATGAAGCACTCGCGCACGCCGGTGAAGTGACGGCGAAAGGCGCCGCGCGGGACGCGCGCGCCTCTTTCGATCGCCGAGATCCTCAGCGAGTCGTAGCCCTGCTCGACGGCGATACACGCGCAGGCTTCGAGCATTGACAGGCGCTCTTCGCAGACGCTTTCGTCTCGCTCCGGCGCGAGCGTCGACACAGGTAGCGAGCCCCTGACCGCCGAACCCGGCGCAGCGGCGGACAGCGCGGGCGGCAGAGGCGCCCGCGCGCAGCAGGCACACGCCCAGGTGGCCAGCTCGTCGACGGCGCGCCGCGGCAGCTCCTGCTCGCGGCCGGCCAGCAGGTGCGTCCGCGCGATGTGCAGCGTGCCGGCGAGGATGCCCTTGACGATCAGCGGCGGCGGGTCCTCGCCGCTGGGCAGATCCTGGAAGCAGTCGGCGAGCAGCTCCTCGAAGCGCTCGCCCCCGCGCGCGAGCGCCGCGAGCGCGCCGGCCTGCGGGTCGTAAGCCTCGAACAGCACCACGCGCGCCGCGTCGGGATGGCGCGCGACGTCCAGCGCCAGCGAGCCGAGCGTGAGCGCGAGGCGCTCGCGCCAGCCACGCCCGTGGCGCTGGTGAGCCGTTGCGTGCTCGACGGCAAGGGCGAGCACCCCGTCGATCGCCGCCAGCAGACACCTGCGCTTGGCCCCGAGCCGCTCGTCGGCGAAGTGGTCGTACAGCGTGTGTTTGGAGACCCCCGCGAGCCGGTGCAGCCGCCGGACGGTGACCTTGCCGTAGCCCTGCTCGGCGACCGCCTGCACCATCGCGCCGCACAGCCGTCGGCGCTGGACCGCCGCGACCTGCTCGGGGGCCATCTGGTGCGGCGCCGGCTGCAGCTTCTCGTACAGCGACGGCGGCGTATCCCACCCCTGGCGCTGCGAGCGCGCAGACCTGGGCGCCGCCGTATGTGCGTTCATCGCCTCACCCTCTCCCTCTGTGACGGTCCTCAACACGATCAGGCTGCCAACACGGTTGGGATGTAGACGGTAACACGGTTAGGCTGCAATCTGCCGGGCCGTGCCAACACGAGACCCACTGCTCGTCGGCCTCGGCGCGGCGATCCGAGCGCTGCGCTTCGAGCGCGGCAAGATCTCCCAGGAACGCCTCGGGCTCGACAGCGGCGTGCACCGCAACTACATAGGCGGGATCGAGCGGGGCGAGCGCGAACCGACGGTTGCCACCATCGCCAAGCTCGCGCTGGCCCTCGGCGTTGCGCCCTCGCAGCTGATCGCAAGGGGCGAGCGGGAGGCAGAACGCCACGGCGCATCGTGGCCGGGCGCGGAGCTCCGCGAGAGCTCGGCCGACGCCGTTTGAGCGGCCCACGCCGTTGAGCGGCGACCCGCGCGCACCTCATGGCTGCACACCTCCTGTCGCAGTGCTCCCAGCCTTCGGGCTGTCGATCCGTCCGGCCGGGACCCGGTCTTCTCGGTTCGATCCCGGCGCGCTCCCCGTGACGGTGCGTGCCGGGGCCGTCCCGCGCTCAAGCGCGCGGAAGCAGCCACTCATACCACCGCCGCTGCGGGCCGTGGGGCGCACCGGAGCGCGGCGCGGATAGTCTCACGCGCGAGCTGGCCCACCGCGCGTCCGCTGCGCAGCCGGGGTCTTCGGCGCCGCGGCGAATCGCGCTCCACCAGCGCGACGCCACGCCGCCGCCGGGGGCTTCGCGGGCGTCCGGGAGCATCAATGCCTTCAGCAATCGCGGCAGGCGCGGCGCCTTCTCGCAGCGGCCCAACCGGCGTCCGAGAAGTTTTATCCCGCAGTGGCCTTCCGACGCTCGCCGGCGCTCTGAGGGCATTTGCGGGGACGCAACTCACGCGCGCAGCGGGGACGCCAGGGCGCCCAGCGCGACATCCGCCAGCGTCCGATCGCCCTCGACCTCGATGCCGGTCGAAACGCCGCTCAGCATCGCCTCGCACCAGACGAGGCTCGTCGCCCGCATGCGCGCCCGCGGCGCGTGCCGTGAGCCGGCGGGCAGCAGCGCGATCCTCCCGCGCAGCACAGACAGGTGCGCGTCGGGCCAGCGCACACGGGCGACGGCGTCGGGCAGCGCCTGCATCACGCAGATGCCGTGCACACCCGCCGGCGCGCGCACGATCGGCGCGAGCAGCATGACCACGCCGGGCAGATCGCCCGCGTCGAGCGGCGGATGCTCGGGCGTGAAGCGCAGCCGCCAGTACATGCCGCGCAGGGCCACCAGCGCGAGCGGCCCGCGCGCACGACGTCTGAGCTCATAGCGTCTGGCGCCGTGCGCGCCGTGCGCGAGCAACACTCCGCACTCCAGCAGACGCTGCAGGCAGCGCTTCAGCGTGTTGCGCGCGATCCACGGCAGCTGATACTGGAGCTCGGCGAGCGTCAGCCGACCGCCGGCCAGCGCTCGTATGACCGCCCGCATGCGCACGTCGGCGAGCACGCGCGCGAGCGGCCAGCAGGATGCGTCGGCGCGCGCCGGGCGCAGCGGCCGCTCGCAGCGCACGATCAGCTCGTACAGGTCGAGCAGCTCGCGGCCGGACTCGCTCAGCCCCCAGGCCACCCGGTGCGAGTTCCACGCGCCGGGCAGGCGCACCGCGATCCCGTCTCGCGCGAGCACGCGCACGTGCTCGCGCACCCTGCGCTCGGAGAGGTCGCCGAGGTGGCGCGAGAGCAGCGCGGACGTCGCGGGCCCACGCCGCAGCACGCGCATGATTGTCAGCTTGCGCTGATCGGCGAGCAGTGCAAGATAACCGTTCCCCAGTCGCCCCGGGCCATCCACGGGAGCTGCGCCACTGCCATTCATCTCCGGTTCGACCTCACCGGGTCCGTCGGTCGCACCCGCCCAGGATGAAACGCTCAACGCTCGCGCTGTCGAGGCCGTCCCACAACCGTTCAGGCCCTGCGATCTGATCGGCGCGACCGCGCGCTGGCGCAAGTCGGCGCGCCGCGAAGCGACGGATGATCGAGCGCCCCTGCGTCCGTCTGGCCTGCGCCGCGTGTCACTGCTGTAGCCTCCTGTCGCTGGGGTCCCGGCTCTTGGGCTGTCGATCCGTCGAGTAGGTACCCGGTTTTGCTCGGTTCGACCCGGTGCGTTTCTATTTACGGCGTGCGCCGGGCCGTCCCGCATGAAGACCCATGCGGGCGAGCCACTCAATACCACCGCCGCCGCGGGCGTTGAGACGCACCGTTACGCGCCGCGGCAGCGTCTCGCACGAGCGTCGCCCACCGCCCGTCCGCTTCGCCGGCGCCAGTCTTCAGCACGCCCGCAGGGGCGCCGGATGCGCACAACGCCGCGCAGCCGGGACCCTACGTGCGCGAACGCCCGCCGGCGCGGCGCGCCGGTAGCTACCGCGCGCGCCGCGGGCCCCCGAAAGCGGCCCACCAGGCGTCCGGGAAGTTTTATCGACGCTTAACTTACGTTCGGCTATTCGGGCCTTTGCCGAAGGATCGCACTGGGCGCGGGGCCGGTGATCGTCGAAGCGCCCGGCTCGCCCGCGGGGGTTCAGAGGGAAAGCTCGCCCGCGCGCAGTGCCGCGCGCGTGGCGAACACGAACTCCCCGCAGCGGTGGATCAACCCGGCGGCGTGCAGAGCCGCCAGAGCGTCGAGCGTCGCGAGGCGATCGCCGATCTCGCGCTGCACCTCCTCGACCGACCACGGCCGCTGCTCGTCTGCGACGAGCAGCATCGCGAGGATCGTCCCCTCCACCCGACCCGCATCCTCAGCCTCTGTACGGCTACCCTCGTCACGCATGGAAAGACTCCTTTCCGTGCCAGCCCCGGGCAGTTCATGCTGCGCCGGGGCACCTTTATAAAGCGTACTACGGTCTATATACCGTGGACTATAGGACGCCGAGGGGACAGACTGCCGGCCATGCGACCGCGCTCCCCCGCCCACGCCGCCTTCGGCCAAGCGATCCGCCGGCTGCGCGAGGAGCGCGGCTTCTCCCAGGAGGCGTTTGCGCTGAAGTGCGGGATCGACCGTTCCCACTACGGCGGCATCGAGCGCGGCGAGCGCAACCCCAGCCTCACCACCGTCTACACGATCGCCGAGGAGCTCGGCATCCGCCCGTCCGAGATCCATGGGCGAGCGGAGCGGCTCCAAGACGCCGACAAGCGATAGATCGCCCACGAGCGTTACCAGCCTCGCGGCATGCGACTAGATTGCGCGCACTGTGAAGAGCAGACCGTCGCTCACCGCGCGCGCCGTGGCGCTGGCCCGCTCGGAGCTTGCGCGCCCGCACACGCCCACGGGCGACCCGTCCGCCGAGGCGCGTCTGTACGGCGGCCTGCGCATGCCGGCCCGCTGGCCGCTCGGGGCTCGCCTGCGCAGGTGGGTGGCGGCGCGCACGGAGTTCTTCGACGAGGTGACGCTCTCAGCGCTGCAGGATGGCATCGCCCAGGTCGTGATCGTGGGCGCCGGCTACGACGCTCGTGCGCTGCGCTTCCGCGCACCGGGGGTCCGCTATTTCGAGGTCGACCATCCCTCAACCCAGCAGGACAAGCGTCGGCGTTTGGCCGAGATCGGCGCTGCGCCCGACGCGGCCGTCCACATCCCCCACGATCTGCTCAGCGGCGAGCTGCCGGGCGCGCTGGCGGCGGCCGGGCATTCACAAGAGCATGCGAGCCTGTTCATCTGCGAGGGCCTTTTGCTCTATCTGGATAGAGCAACCATCGAGCGGCTGCTCGCAGAGCTGCGCTCAAGCGCGGCGCCGGGGAGCAGGCTTGCGCTCAACGCGGGCGAGCGCCTGCCCGGAGCGCCTGCCGCGACCAGGGCACGCGCGCAGGCACAGCGGCTGCTGCTGGCCGCGATCGGCGAGCCGCGACGCTCCCTGCTGGAGCCCGGCGAGCTCGGCGAGCTGCTGGCGCGCACCGGCTGGAGGGCCGTGCGCGAGCACGCCGTCGCCCGCACCCCCGGGCAATCGCTGGGACTGCTCGTGCTGGCCGAGGCGGTGGGGTAGCGGCTGACCTACGCGCCGACGGCGCTCGGTTGCATCGCCTCACGCAGGGCGAGCGCTTCGATCGTCGCGCGGGCGTTCTGGAGCGTGTCCTCGATCTCGCCTTCACGCCAGGCGGCGGCGTAATCCGCCGCCAGCACGTGCGACGCGATCCTCACTTCCGGCTCAGAAGACCGCATACTGCTGGGAAAGCGCGGCAAGAGGCGTGCTGAACAGCAGCGCGAGCAGCGCGCGTTCGAACTGGTGGCCGATATCCGTGATCTCACGGAATAGAGAGGAGTACTGACGGGTGTCTCGGCGCAGCGACTTCATCTCCAGCCGGGCGGCCGGGTCGAGTTGGATCGCCAGCCAGCGGTCGTACGCGCGCAGCGCTCGCGCGCCCTCGGACTCCGCCCCGGCCCACAGGAAGGCGCCCGCAAGGCGGTCCAATGGCGGCGCCTTCAGCCATCGCTCCAGGAACGGCTGCATCGCGGCTCGCGCGTGCAGGTGGCAGAGGATGATCGGCACGAGGCCACCGGCGAACAAGAGCTTGCGCGAGGTTCGCAGCTTGGCGTTGCGCGATACCCACTTCGGGTCCTCGCCACCGATGTCCAGGTGCTTGCCCTCGAAGTCGACGCAGATCGTGCGCCAGTAGCGCACGAGGTCGTTGAGCAGGAACCGTGGCGGCCGGTAGTCCTTGACGCCGTAGCCCAGATAGCGCTCGAGCACCTGCAGCCAGGCGTCCTCGTGCGCGCTTCCGGCGACCTCGCGAGACTCCAGCAGCAGAAGCATGCGGCGGGTCAGATTTGTGTTGGTGTCCGCATCCAAGCCGATGTTGTCGATAAGGCCGGCCACGTCGAACGGGGCGCCGAAGACGCCCTGCGTGCCGGGTGCCTGCTCGCCCGCGCCGAGATGGCGCTGGGCGATCGCCGCCGCAGAGGTGATCCTGCCGTCATCTGGAGAGAAGGACGCACCGGCCAGGACAGCCCAGTCGTCATCGCTGTCCGGGGTGAGCTCCTCGCGCGCCCACGACCCGAACACGCACACCGACAACCCAGCGGCCAGATCCTCTTCGCTGAATGCCCTTTCCAGCTCGGCAACCCTTGCGCGGGTGTGCTCACGCGCCTTCGCGACGTGAGGCAACTCGATGCGGGCACGCTCTGCCAGCACCTCGCTTTGCCCTCGGGGATCGGCTACAAGCCCGGCGGAGGCGCCTCGAGAATCCATGGCACGTCGCGACAGCTCTCCAGCACCGGCGAGAAAAGCTCCTGATCCTCGGGTGTCAGCGAGCGGTGATGGCCGGCGCCGTCGAGCGAGCTCACGTGGATATGGCGCAGCCGGTCGGCGTAGCGGTAGACCATCTCCTCGCCGAGGGCCATCGTCTCATCGACAGCCTTTGCGTGGGCGATGTCGAAGCAAAGACCAGCATCGGGCAGCGCGCTGAAGAGCGACTCCAGCTCCTCGGCGGAGCGACCGCTGTCCTTGCGGCTGGCCATGTTCTCGAGCACGAGCCTGCTCCCCAGCGGCAGGTAGCGATCGGCGTCCTGAATCGTGTCGGGATGCATCACGATCGCATCGACCCAGAGAGGAACGCTCATCAGCGACTCGACCAGCTTGGACTCGTCGAGACTGCGCTCCTTGGAGGGACCGTGCATGCTGACATAGCGAAACGGCAGTTGAGGATCTCTTCGCAGATAGTCGAGCAAGCCGGGAAGCTCAGGCTCCGAGAGCGCGGATAGCTCCACCGCGAGGCTTGAGATCGCCGCCGCTCGCTCAACCAGCTCAGGCCAGTTTCCCCGCTCGGCCGTCATGTAGCCGGTTGAGCAGCCGATCACGGCGTGCCCACCCAACAGTTGCGAACGAGTGCTCAACAGCGCTGCGACCATGAGCGGAGCCTAGCGGGCCGATCGGCGCGCAGCGGGGCCTGGGGCCGGACGCCTGCTCTCGCCCGCTGGATGCGAGCGCCCGGGTCCCGGTCCGTCACGTGCCCGTTCTGGACGGCGTTCACAAGCGGGCTGGTGCAGCAACGCTCCTGCTGCTCCATGGGCAAGCAGTCGCTGGGCAGTCGTTGCCGGAAACGCCCGAAGATCGTCCGCAGCGGGCGTGCGCGACCGGTGCTCGGACACCTGGTCAGCCTTGGAAGCAGGAGTGCAGCGGGAGATTCGATCTTCAGTACGACCACATCCCGCCGGTCGCGTTGGGTAGCGCGACAACCGTTGGCAACGTGCAACTGCTCTGCGCCGACTGCAACCGACGCAAGAGCGACAACCTCTAGGCACGTCCGCCGTCGGGCGGGCGCCGAACTACGATGACGACCGATGGACGAGGCTGACGAACTGACCCCCAACGATCGCCTGGACGACGTGCAGCGCCGGATGCGTGAGCACCCCGGCTACCGCGAGCACATGGCCTGCGAGGAACTAGCGCGCACCGTGAACGCCGTGCTCGTCCGGAACCTAGATGAGCTGCTTGCGCTACTCGCGCAGCCGACCTGGGACCAGACACTTGCGGTTGAGCTGTTTCAGAACATGTACCGGCCCGACGCGCGCGAAGCGTACGAGGCGGCCGTCACGCAGCGGCTGCACAACTACGTCGCTGGTGCGGCGACGCTCATTGACCACGCACGGCGTCTGATGAAAGGGCGTACTGGCACCATCGCTGAGGAGTTCGAGCGGCGCAAGGCAGAGGTGATCGCAAACCCGGAGGTCTTGTTCATCAAGGACTTGCGGAACTTCGTCCTTCACCAGGCACATCCGTTCCTGGGGCACACAGTGCGAATCCTCGACCCCGAAGGCCCGGCGACTGGCGAGATAGAGCTAAGCGCGACGAACCTATTGGGGTGGAACGGATGGAAGGCGCCAGCACGAGCATTCATCAAGAACCAGCCCGAGTCGTTCGCGCTGCGGCCGATCATTCTCAGGCACGGCCAGCTTATGGTCCGTCTGCACAACCAGCTGCACAACGAACTCGCGGAAGCTAACACCGCTGACCTTGAAGACGCGAACAGGCTTGTTGTCGAGGGCAACGCGATTCTCGGCGGCATGGACCCCGAGGCCGCAAAGCGGCTGACGGACGCGATCACGAAACTTAGGGAATCGCCCGCGCCGATCAAGGCGGAGGACCTGCCGGACATCCTCGGCGGGAAGCAGTCGTAGCCGCTAAGGTGGGTCGCTGCTCGGTCCTCGCGTCCGGGTGCGGTGACCTACGCTGATCGCGTGACTGACCGCTCCAAATCCACGCGGGAGCAACTCGAAGCTCAGGTGCGCGAATACTTCCCGCGCGAAGTCGAGACCTGCGAACAGTTCCTGGAGTTCGCGGTCGACATGATGGAAGCGGACCCCTGGCGTGGGCGGCCGGTGAAGGGATCCTCCGACAGGATTGTGGCGGCCGAGGCGGCGCGAGGCCTGAAGACCTATCGTGGATCACTCGACGCGGCGCTCGGCGGATACGCACCACAGGCGGCGATGCTCAACCGCGCCCTGTTCGAGGCGATGGTCGTCTGCTGGTGGACCTGCAAGAACCCGGAGCTGGCCGGCCAGCGCTTTGAGCAGCACGAGCGCCACCGACTGGTGCTATGGAACAGGCGGTACATGGCGACCAACGTGATCGCGGAGCCGCCTCCAGGACTGCCCTCAAAGGATGAGCAGCGCAAGCTCGACAAGCTGTTCGGCCCCTGGGGTGATCGCCTCTGGCCCGGTCTCCCACTTCACCAGCTCGTCGACGCGATCAAGGACGAGTGGGATCAGCCAGAGCTCCTGAAGGGCTACTTCGCCATCGCCCACGCCGCCAACAACGAGACCCACCACACGGGTGCGTCATCGGTTCTCCGCGGCGTCATGCGAGACGACGACGCTCATCTCCAGATTGAGGCCGGCCCGAGCTTGTCTGGCGTGGGGCCGGCGCTACACGGCGCGCTGTGGTCGTATGGCCACCTGCTGCGAGCGGTCGCCAACTATTTCGAGGTTGAGGGACGCGAGCAGGTCGAGCCCATGCGGATGCGCTGCGAGGCCCAGTTCGTGCCGCTCGACGTGCTGGACGTCGACCAGAACCCCGGCCGCAACGATCCGTGCCCTTGTGGCTCGGGGAAGAAGTTCAAGAAGTGCCACGGGGCCTGAGGCCCCGGCTACTCAGACAGGATCTTCAGCGCGACGACCTCGGCCGCAGTGATCGTCCTGTCGCCGACCGTGATGATCCGCTTTGGTGGGCCGAGCATCGCTTCCTCCTGCGGAGTCGCCATGCCGACCGGCAGGGCCGCCCCTGTCGCGTCCTCCTCGGTTGCTACGCACACGCCCTCGATGACCTCGCCGTCGAACAAGGTGATCCGGAGCCCATGTCCGCCGACGCTCGCTTCGATCGCTTCCTGGACGAATCGCTCTGGATCGCTGGCTGCCATGACGGTCAGCTTACGGTCGTGATCGGCGGATTTTGCACGCCCCTGGCAGCGCGCGCCGTCGTGTCGCTATGGTCGCAGCATGTCGAGCAACGACACGGAGCCCACCGCTGTCACGGAAGGACGTGAGCTGCTTGAGCGATACTGGTTCCCCGACGATGAGAACCGGTACGGCCGCGCCGAGGAGTTCCGAGAGAACGTCATCCGGCTGATCGTCTTTGACATGCATCTCGCAATCGAGGACCTTCTCAAGTGGTCCCTCCACCGCCGACTTAGCGAAGCGTCAGTCCTCAACGCGGACCGTGACGTCGCCTACGTGAAAGACCTCCGCTCGGGCGACACGATTGACCTCGCGGCCCTGCTCGGCGTCATTGACGCCGAGTTGCATCGGCATCTCGTGGAGCTGAACTCCCTCCGCAACCGGGCCGGCCACGTTTGGACGCTCGACGAACCCGAACTGAGTAGCAAGGGTGCCCCCAAGGCTCATCCGCTGAGATGGAAAGGTGGGCGCTTGACGCCAAAGCGAGTCCGTGACGACTTCCTACCGCTTTACAGCGGTATCTACCTGCGCTTCTTCCTTGCGAGGACTGAGGCCCTTGACGATGAGGAGGGGTCGACCGACGACACCTCCTGACACTTGTCGGTCACCGCTCGACCTCCACCGGGATCGGCGCGAACGGCGCGAACACACCGGGCTCGTGGCGCGGGGCGGCGTCCCACGCGCAACAAGCCGCGCTGCTCTCGCGGCGGATGGTGCTGACCTCGACTTTGCGCCCGTTCGCAACCCGGCCGACAGGACCCTCGTGACCGTGCCGGTGGGCCACGCTGACGGCGTCGCACAGACCATCGACTCCCGCGCTTGCACTTTGCGGGCTTAGCGAGGGTTCAGGCACCGGTGGGGCTGACACGCGATATGGACGACATGTGGCTGCCGCCGCCGACTGCGCCAAGACTTCTGCATCGCCTCGGCAAAAGCGAGCGTCTCGCTGTCTTTGGCCGACGCGCTCGGGCGTCGTCCAACTCGGGCGTCTCGCTGGCTACGCGGGGCGCGCCTCCTTTCCGCGCAAACCGGGTCCGCCCGGCTCGTGGTTGAGATGCCCATTGGCCCGCGAAAGCAGGTGCCTCCCGGCGACACCGTGCGGGGGAAGGGCGTCCGACAAGCGGATGGTGAAGCGGGCTTGCCCCGGCTCACTACCATGGGCCTGTGAGCGGCCAGAGAGTGCCCGGTGGGGTGGTGCATAAACTGCCCGCGGACCTGCGTATGGCGCTGATCGCCAACGCCACGGCACTCGATGCCTGGAAGGACATCACGCCCTTAGCACGCAACGAGTTCATCTGCTGGGTCGAGGATGCCAAGCAGGAGGCAACCCGAGAGCGCCGCATTCGGCGGACCAAGGAAGAGCTGGAGGAAGGGCAGCGCCGGCCCTGCTGCTGGCCGGGGTGCAAGCACCGCGACCGCACCGGCAGGTAGCGGCCCGCGTAGGACCATTCATCGCCTCTCCCGGGGGGCTGCTGTGCGGCCGGTACGCGGGCGGCCGAGGGCCTGAGATTCGCCAAGAGCAGGCATGTCGTCGGACCGAGACGAGACGCATGCTTGGGACGAATCTCGGAAGCCGGCGCGGATGTAGGTCGCGCTCCTGCTTTCCGGCCAAGCAGTAGCACCCGACGTCCTCGCTGTCGCTCCCGCGGCGGACGAGACCGGGGGCTCACGCGCGGCAAGGCGAACGCTTCTGCTTCGCGACAGCTGGCGGCCACCATTGCGCGCGGCTCCGGCCGGCGGCGTCGAGATACAAGGCGTATTGAGTCCATCCTCAAAATCGACGGAGGCAATCAGAGGCAACCCGCCGTCTCCACGCGTGCGACGCGATCCTCACGCCTTGAGAAGTCCTGCACATGCGCCGATATCGATCCAATGAGTCACCTTGCGATCAGTTACGCCGACCGCGTCGGAGCGGGTCGCTCGGCGCAGGAGCGCTACCGCGCCCGCTACCGGGCGTGGCGCGCCAGGACGCGGCTCATCTCGCTTGTGGCGATGCTGCCCGTCCCGCTGCTGACGCTCGCGTATGTCTCGATCTGGCCCACATACCGTCTGTTCGCGTTCGGCGTCGCCATCGGGTCAACCATCACATTCGCGCTGACGATCACGCTCGCCGTCCCCGAACACGTCGAGCGCTGGCGCTGGGGCGCCGAAGCGGAGAAGCGCACCGCGAGAGCGTTGCGAGCGCTGGCGAGACGGGGCTGGACGGTCATGCACGATCTCCCCGACGACTATGGCAACCGCGATCACGTCGTGGTGGCGCCCTCCGGCGAGATCTTCCTGCTCGACACCAAGGCCCCCGGCGGCAGGGTCACGGTCGAGCATGGAGCTCTGCGCGTGCGATGGCTCGAGGATCCCGACGACGGCTACGAGAAGGACCTGACACCGAGGATGAAGGGCGCCGCGGCCGGACTCGCCGACGAGTTGGCGCAAGCGCTCCCCCGGCGTCCGTGGGTCACGCCCGTGGTGGTCATCTGGGGCCGCTGGGACGGCGCGCCCCATGTGCACTCAGGTGTGGCCTGGGTTCACGGCAAGGCGCTCGCCGAGCGACTCTCCGCCAACGTCGGTACGCCCGACCACGCGAGGCAGGACCGCGTCGTGCAGGCGCTGCGAGTGCGTGTGGCGGAGGCGCCTTCGGCCTAGAACGGATCTCCGATTCGGCCGTAGCTTTGGCGCGAGCCGGGCGGCGCACCGTCGCCAAGCTCGCCAAGCCACTCGAGGTCTCGCCACGGAGCTGTTCAAGGGGCTCAACGGACCGGGGGCCGACTAGCAGCCCCGCGGCGTGAGGCCGAGAGCGGCCGGTCAGCGCTCCGGCCGGCTCTGGTCGATCACGTCGGCGAGCTGGCGCATATCGGCGCCGAGGGCGGCCAGCAGGCGTTGCAGGGTGCTCCAGCGGATGTCGCGCCAGCCACCCTCCACGCGCGAAAGATAGGGGGCCGTGAGCTCCGCGCGCGCGGCGAGCTCCTGTTGGGTGAGTCCCGCCCGGGTGCGCAGGATGCGCAGCGCATCTCCGATCTCGGTCTGTCCGGGACTTACCATATAGTGAAGGTTACGCCGCCTTGATTGAGTGGCGCAGAACATAGTTGGCGCCCGCGCGGGGCAAACCGCCGGGCGCCGCGGCACCAGGAGCACGAGTCTCCCGGCGCGCGGACACCCTATCGGCATCGGCGGGGCGTCCTCCTCGCCCAGAGCAGTTCTCCCGGGGCCTCCGATCGCGAGAAGGAGGAACCGAACATGGACACCATCGCCATCCCCGCCCGCGCCGACAGTAGGGCCGCCTCGAAGACGGTCCGCGCGGGTCGGGGCTGCGGCTCGCGCAGTTCTTGGGGGGAAAGGATCGCTCCGCCACGACATATCCAGTGGATGACCACCCGTGCTTCTCAACCGAGAGGGCCTGCGAGCGGGACACGCCGCGGGTCAGCCATCGCCGCGCTGCTCGTCGATGAGCTCGACGACGATGGGCTGCGCGAGCTCGCCGGCCGGCTGCGCCCCTACCTCCATGACGATCCGGGGCGCCGGCTCGACGCTCGCAAAGCCGCCGAGCTGCTCGGGCTGCACACCGACACCGTGGTGCGGATGGCGCGCGCGGGCAGGATCCGGGCCGTCAAGGCCGGGCGCGAGTGGCGCTTCCGAGCCGATCAGCTCGACGTCCGGCCGAAGCGCGGCAAGCTGCCAGTCGCCCCGCCACCGGCCGCTCCTCGCCGTGCGCGCGCTCGGGGGGACGCCGCGGCGGCGGCGATCCGCGGGGCCGCGCAGCGCCGCGACGAACTCGCCCGCCGGGGACTCGCGCCTGGACCCGGCATCCGTGGCGCCGCCCTGGCGACGGGAATCGAGGAGGCAACCGTCGGCCGCCGCCACAACCGGAGCGCGCCGTGAGCGTCCGGCCGGTAGAGGTGCGCGGTCGCCGGCGCTATGAGGTCCGCTGGCGCGAGCACGGCCGCAATCGCTCCAGGCGCTTCGATCGCCGCGGTGACGCGCGGGCGTGGGACGCCGAGGTGGGCCGGCGCCGCCAGCTCGGCCCGCTCGCGCTCGCTCAGCTCACGACCGCCGGGCCGACGCTCGGCGAATGGATAGAGCAGCGCTGGGCGCCCGAGCATGGCGCGACGCTCGAGCAGTCCACGCGCGAGCGCTACGCCAACGTGTACAGCTGCCACGTGGCGCCGTGGCTGGACGAGGTGCCGCTCGGCGAGATCACGGTCAGACGCCTGCGCGCCTGGCAGGCCGACCGCCTCGCCGAAGGGGTGAGCCCGGTCACGATTCAGAAGGCGCGCACGGTGCTCTCCAGCGTGCTGCGGCACGCCGCCGAGGAGGAAGCGATTCCCGGTAACCCGCTGTATTCGGTGCGCGCTCCGAAGCTCGCTCAGCGCGCTCGCATACGGCCGCTCGCGCCGGTGCAGGTCGAGGCGATCCGGCGAGCACTGCTCGAGCCGCCGCCGCGCGAGGTCGTCGGTTCGAAGCCCGGCCAGCGATCGCGGCGCCCTCACACGATCCCCGCTCGCAACCCGCGGGAGCGCCGGCGGGACGCGCTGATCGTCTCGCTGCTCGCCTACGCCGGCCTGCGCCCCGGCGAGCTGCGGGCGCTGCGCTGGGAGGACGTCCTCGAGCGCAAGCTGCTCATCGAACGCGGCACCGCACCCGACGGCGCCATCAAGGCGACGAAGAACACCCAGAAGCGAGCGGTGGGGCTGCTGGCCCCGCTCGCCGCCGAGCTGCGCGAATGGCGCCTCGCCGCTGGGCGCCCATCGGATGAGGCGCTCGTGATAGCCGGCTCCGACGAGGCGCCCTGGACGAAGGCAGACTGGCAGAACTGGCGCTCCCGCCAGTGGACGCCCGCATGCCGCCAGACGGGCCTCGAGTACGAAACGGCCGGCCGCAGGCGCGTGCCGCGGCCATATGACCTGCGCCACAGCTTCGCCTCGCTGCTGCTCGCCGAAGGCCGCCAGCCGCTGTACGTCGCCCAGCAGCTCGGCCACAGCCCGACTGTGCTGCTCAGCCACTACGCGCACCTGATAGCCGAGTACGAGGGCGCCAAGAGCGTGAACGCCGAGCGCGAGATCGCCAAGGCGCGCAAGCGGGCATGTACGTCCTCGGTACGTCGGACGAGCCGATGACGCTCTGCGGCAACCGCCCCCTCGACGCAAAAGTCCTGCGAAGCCTATTTCACGGTTGCCCCTGGCCCTACCGGCGCAATACCACAGATTCGTTTGCAGGATTCGGCTTCTCCGAACCCGCGCCACGCCGAGCAAGGTGTATCCATACGTGTACACCTTCTGCTACGATGGGTCCATGAGTCCTCGTGTCGATCAGGTCCTTCCCACGCGAGAGGCACGGGCAAAGCTGCCCTCGCTTCTCGCCGGCTTCCGTGCGCGCGGAGCCGACGCCGATCCGGTGGTGATCGGCGCGCACCGTCACCCCGAGGCCGTCGTCCTCTCCTACGAGCGCTATCTGGCGATGCTGAGCGGCCGCGAACGGGTCAAGGCCATCCTGGCGGACCGCCGAGCGACAGGCCCCGACATGAGCGAGGAAGAGGCCATGCGGGTGGCAGTCCAAGAGCAGCACGCCTCCCGTCGCTGAGTGCGACGCATCGTCCTGGACTGCAACGTCTTTGTTTCGGCGCTGCTCTCGCCGAAGGGCAGTCCAGCGCAGATCCTCGATCGGTGGGCCGACGGGGACTTCGATTTGGTCGTAAGCCCTCTGCTGCTGACCGAGCTGGAGAAGGTCCTGAGCCGACCCAAGTTCCACGCATCGATCGACAGCGTCCACATCGACGCGCTCCTAACGGGCCTGGTCGAGGATGCCGTGCTGGTCGACGATCCAACCCCCCAGCCTGGTCTGACTCCCGATCCCGGCGACGACTATCTTGTGGCGCTCGCTCAGAAGGCAGACGCGCAATGCATCGTCTCGGGCGATGCACACCTCACTGAGCTCGCCGCCGCCAGCCCGCCCGTGCTCACGCCACGCGAGTTCCTTGAAGTCCGAACGTGATCGGCGTCTGCATGCTCGTCGTGGTACTCCCGTGGCACTTGAATCCGTTCACGCAACCCTTGGGGCCTTCCGAGTGCGAAGACGCCAAGAGCGTGGACGCCGAGCGCGAGATCGCCAGGGCGCCCAAGCGGACATGTACGTCCTCAGTACGTCGGACGAGCCGATGACACCCCGCGGCAACTGTCCTCTCAACGCAAAAGCGGCGCGTTTGCAGGGCGTTTGCGTGATGGGCGATGACGGGCTCGAACCGCCGACCTCCGCCTTGTCGAGACGGCGCTCTCCCAGCTGAGCTAATCGCCCTGGGAACCGCTCTAGCCTATCAACGGGGATCGGTTCGAAGACCTCGACCGGCGACGCGGCCGACCCGAGCCTCTACCCCGTTCCGATCAAGACCCCGGTACGCTTGAAGTACAGCAATGGCGACGTGGCGGAGTGGCTACGCAGCGGCCTGCAAAGCCGTCTACACCGGTTCGATTCCGGTCGTCGCCTCTATAAGGTCTTCACGTTTGAAGGCCTCTCCTGTTGAGCGCCGCTTGATTTCGGCACGCGCGGGGATGTTCGTGCCGTTCGGGGTCGGGACGAAGCTGGCAGGCTTCGCGCGTTCGTAAACGCGCGAGAGCCCTCCCGCCAGCTTGACCGTTGCGTCGGGAGGGCTCTCTTGATGCCGGAGGTGGCACCCATGTTGATCGTATGTGCTGAGGATGCTCGGGTCGAGGCTGAGCTCGTTGGTGGGTTGTTGGCGTGCTCGTCGTGTCGGGGGGCGCTGGGGCCGTGGGGGCACGCTCGGGCGCGGGTGCTGCGGTGCGCGACGGGTGATCGCTGGCTGCGCCCGCGGCGGGCACGCTGCCGGGGGTGCGCGGGCACGCATGTTCTCTTGCCTGACCTCGTGCTGTTGCGGCGGCGGGACGAGGTGGCGGTGATCGGCGCGGCGATCGAGGCGAAGGTCGCTGGTGAGGGGCATCGGCCGATCGCCGAGCGGCTGGGGGTGTCGAAGGACACGGTGCGCGGCTGGCTGCGGCGGTTCGACGCCTGCAGCGAGGCGATCAGGGCGCATTTCACGCGGTGGGCGTTCGTGCTGGACCCAGAGCTCGGGCCGGTGGCGCCGGCCGGCGGAATGGCGGCGGATGCGTTGGAGGCGGTCGCGGTCGCGGTCAGGGCGTGGGTGCTGCGGTTCGGATCGCGGCCGGTGTGGTCGTTGGCGTCGGTGCTCTCGGCGGGCGTGCTGCTGTGCAACACCACTTCCCCCTTCCCGCCGGTGCGGTGAGCTGGGAGCGTTCCGCGCTCGGTTGTCTTCGAGCGTGAGGAGCGCGGTGATGGGCACAGATGAGCGGGGCCGTCAGGAGGTCGGGCTGTTCAGGTACGGGTTGATCCGCGGCGCGGCCGACCCTGCTTTGTCGAAGGCTGAGCGCGGCCGGATGGTTCGCGCGCTCGCCGAGCAGGAGCATCTGGGCCCGGACGGCCGGCTTCACCGGGTCGCTCGCTCGACGTTGGATGACTGGATCCGCGCGTATCGCACGGGCGGCTTTCAGGCGCTCGTGCCGGCGCCGCGGGTGGTCGCGCCGCGCACGCCGGCGCAGGTGCTCGAGCTGGCATTCACGCTGAAGCGTGAGCGGCCGGATCGCACCGCGGCGCAGGTCCGTCAAGTCATGCTCGCTGCGGGCGGGCCCGTGCCGGGGTTGCGCACGTTGCAGACACACTTGGCCAGGGCCGGGCTCAACGTCCGCGCGGACGGCCGCACCCCGGGGAAGGTCTATGGGCGCTTCGAAGCGGGCGTGCGCAACGAGTTGTGGACCGGCGACGGCTTGCACGGCCCGAAGCTCGACGGCGGCCGCCGCGCGGTGCTTTTGGCGTTCATCGACGACCACTCACGGCTTTTGGTCGGCTGGCGGTGGGGGAGCGGCGAGGACTCGATCCGGTTGGAGGCCGCGCTGCGGCCCGGGCTGATGGCCCGCGGCGTGCCCGACGCGATCCTGGTCGACCGCGGCTCGGCGTTCGTGTCCTCGCCGCTTTTGCGTGCGTGCGCGGTGCTGGGTGTGAAGCTGATCCACGCAAGCCCCCGGGCGGCGACCACGAAGGGCAAGATCGAGAGATTCTTCAGGACCGTTCGCGATCAGTTCCTGGTCGAGATCGACAGCGCCGGCCCGGTGGACCTGCCGCGGCTGAACCGGCTGTTCAGCGCGTGGCTGGAGGTCGTCTATCACCGCCGCGTGCACTCCGAGACCAAGCAGACGCCGCTTGCGCGCTTCGAGGCGGCGGGCGCGCCGGTGCTGCCAACCCCGGCGCTGCTGCGGGAGGCGTTCTTGTGGTCTGAGGAACGGACGGTCACGAAGACCGCGATGGTCTCCTTGCATGGCAATCAGTACGAGGTCGACGCGGCGCTCGCCGGCCGGCGGGTCGAGCTCGTGTTCGACCCGTTCGACCTCACCCGGATCGAGGTCAGATATCAGCACCGCCCGATGGGTCTCGCGATCGGGCAGGTGATCAGTCGCCACACGCACCCGCAGGCCCGCAGCGAGCCCGCGCCGCCACCGGCGCCGAGCGGGATCGACTACCTCGGACTGCTCGCCTCCCAGCGTGACGCCGAGATCCCCGGGCATCCGATCGACTTCGCCAGCCTCACCCAACCCGAACCAGGCGACGGCGACGGCGACGGCGACGGCGACGGCGACGGCGACGGCGAGGATCGTGACACCGACCAGGAAGGACGCAAGTGATGAGCATCGACAGGTTGCGCAGCCATTACGGGTTCAGCAGGATGCCGTTCGGGAAGGACCTCGCGCCGGGGATGCTGCACTCCCACCGCGCGCACGATGAGGCGGTGGCGCGGATCTCGTGGTGCATCTCCGAGCAGGCGATCGGGGTGATCAGCGGCGAGTGCGGCGCGGGGAAGACCGTCGCCGCCCGCGCCGCGGTCGCCGCGCTGGACTCCTCTCGTCACACGGTGCTCTATCTCGGCACCCCCGGCGTCGGGCTGCGCGGGATCTACACGACGATCATCGCCGGGCTCGGCGGCGTCCCGCGGTTTCACCACGCGGCGTTGATCCCCCAAGCCCAGGAGCTGCTCGCCGCCGAGAGCGCCGAGCGCGGCAAGCAGGTCGTGTTGATCTGCGATGAGGCTCACCTGTTGGACGGGGAATGCCTGGAGGGCATCCGCTGCCTGGGCAACACCGGGATGGATCAACTCGCCCCGTTCTGCCTGCTTTTGCTCGGTCAGCCCACGCTCCGTCGTCGCCTGCGCCAAGGGGCGTTCGCCGCGCTGGATCAGCGGATCGGCTTGCGCTACGCGATCGCCGGTCTGGACGCAGCGGAGACCCAGAGCTACGTGCAGCACCACCTGGCGCTCGCCGGGCGCTCGGACACACTGTTCTCCGACGACGCCGTGGGCCTGATCCACGAGGTTTCCCGCGGGCTGCCGCGGCAGATCAACAACCTCGCCGTCGCCTCGCTGATCGCCGCGTTCGCGGCGGGCAAGGCGATCGTGGACGAGTCCGCCGCCCGCGCCGCGGTCGCCGAGGTCTCAGCCGAATGAGCGAGCAAGTGGTGCTCTCGCTGCTGCAGGAGCCGGCAGAGGATGATCTGAAGCCGGCCGGCGAGCTGATGCTCCCCGTCCCCGCCGGCTGGCCCGCACCGCCCGCACCGGCGGCCTATCACGGGATCGTCGGCGAGATCGTGGGAGCGATCGCACCGGAGACCGAGGCGGACCCGGTCGCGATCCTCTCCCAGCTGCTCGTCGCGTTCGGTGCCGCCGTCGGCCGCCGCGCATGGTTCCAGGTCGAGGCGACCCGCCACCACCCCAACCAATTTCTCGTGTTGGTCGGTGACAGCGCTCGCGCCCGCAAGGGCTCCTCCTGGGACCACGTCCACCGGCTGATCACCTGCGCCGACCCGCACCTCACCGCCCGGATCCTGACCGGTCTCAGCTCAGGCGAGGGGTTGATCTGGGCGGTCCGTGACCCCAACGGGCAGGACGCCGGCGTCGCCGATCGGCGGCTGCTGGTGATCGAGCCGGAGTTCGTCAGCGTGCTCAAGGCCGTCGGCCGCGAGATCTCCACGCTCTCGCCGACGCTGCGCTCGGCGTGGGACGGCCGGCCGCTTGCGATCCTGACCCGCACCGCGCCCGCGCGCGCGAGCGACGCGCACATCAGCGTGATCGGTCACATCACCGCCACCGAGCTGCGCCACCACGCGGGCCCCGTCGAGCTCTCAAACGGGCTGCTCAACCGCTTTCTGATCGTCGGCTGCCGCCGCGTGCGGCTGCTGCCCGAAGGCGGGGACCCCGACCCGCTCGCACGCACCGGCCTTGAGCGCCGACTCGCCAAGGCACTCGCCACCGCGCGTCGCGCCGGGCAGATCCGCCTCTCACCGCCCGCCCGGCAGGCCTGGTCAGACGCCTACCAACAGCTCGCCGAGCCGCAGGCCGGGATCGCCGGCGCGATCAGCGCCCGCGCCGAAGCGCACACGATCCGCCTCGCGCTCATCTATGCGCTGACCGAAGGCGCCCGGCAGATCCAGCCCGTCCACCTCGACGCCGCGCTCGCGCTCTGGGACTACGCCGGACGCTGCGCCACCTGGGCGCTGGAGCGCAGCGCTTCTGACCCGCTCGCCCAACAGATCCACGACGCGCTCACACATGCGCTGCCCGACGGGCTGACCCGCACCCAGCTGCGCGACCTGCACCACCGCAACACCACCACCGCCCAGCTCGACCACGCGCTCTCCTCACTCGCCCACGACGGCAAGATCACCAGCCGGCGCATCCTCACCGCCGGACGGCCCGCCGAGCTCTGGTGCGCCACCACGGCCAAGCAGCCCCCGGACTGAAGCCGTCCGCTGCCGGACAGGTTGCGCACCGCGCAACCTTAAGAGCGAACAAGCGAAGCGCAGCGGCCCAGTCAAGGGCGGCCCGACAGGGCCGAGCGCAGCGAGCCGCGAAGCGGCGCCCTTTACGGGGACGCGAAGCGGAGCTACACGTCGGCGCCCCCACGACCTTTGGTCGTTACGTCGTGCCCCCCGCTCGACCCTTTCAACGTTTCAACGTTCGAGCGTCAGCCGCACCGATCCCGACCGACAACGGCACCAGCGTGCCGAAATCAAGCGGCGCTCAACACTCTCCAGTTCACGTTTGGGCTTGCCGGCGTGTGTTGTGGTGGGCCTTCGTGCGTCGGGGGCGCTGATGGGGGGTACCGGCGGGCCGCCTGGAATCTTGTGGGAGGATCACAGGCCGCCCGGACGGGTTTTTGAGGCGCCGCGGGACGCTGAGGTCTGGTCGGCGTCGCTGGGAGGGTCTGCTTGGGTGTGTGTGAGGTTCAGGCCGCGAGGTGCGGCGGCGCGTTGGCCTGGCTGGTGAGGTCGTGGGGGCTGCGCCGGCGCCGGCGGCGTTTGCGCGGCGGCAGCCCGCAGGCGGCGCGGCGCTGGCTCTCGGCCTGGCGGGCGGCGAAGGCCTCCGCTGTGCGGATGTTGGTGATGATGAAGGCGCAGGTGAGCATGAGCGCGTTGGGGGTCAGGCCCATCAGGCGGCTCCATCCGCGGCTGGTGTCGATGCCGGCCGGGTCGCTCGTCTGCGAGAAGCTGCGCTCGGAGGCGGTGCGCCGGGCGTAGGAGACGCGGTGCGCTTTGGAGGGGTAGTCGTGCTTCTGGGCGGTCTTCGCGTTAACGCTTGCCGGCACGGTGATCGTCTGTTGGGTGCAGCAGAGGGGCGGGTGCTCTGGCGGGTTTGCGATCGTCGGGCGCTCATGGGAGAGCTGCATGGATGCCGGCCTGTGCGGGCAGCGGATCTTGCCGGCCGCGGCGGGGCAGATCACGCGGCGGTAGCCGTCTTGATCGGCGGCGGTGAGCGGGGAGAGCTTGTGGCGGGAGAGCTCTTCGCTCTTTTGGTCGTGGGCGGTGAGCTCGGTCTCTGTGGCTCCGGGAGCTGGCGGGCCGAGCTGGAAGAGCGCCCTGGGCGTGGCCGGACAGTAGAGGTTGCCGTTGCAGGCGATAGCGCCCTCATGGCTGCCGTTGATGCCGCGGTCGCCCGGGTGCAGGTCGATGACGAGTGCTGCGCCGGCCGTGCGCATCGGCGCCGCGAAGGTCTCTGGGGCGCGGTAGGAGTAGCCGCAGTCGCCGAGCAGGTCGCCGAGCTTTATGCCTTCGGCTGCCATGCGCTCGATCACGGGCACGATCATCGCGGGCGGGTCGTGCTTGGCGGAGGCGAGCGTGATCCTGCGCACGAGCTCCGGCACCTCGGGGCCGCCCTCTTCCTTGACGATCGTGGCGGCCTGCAGGTGGTAGCCGAAGAAGATCTCCTTCTTGCCGAAGGAGTTGGCTTTGCGGTGCCCGAAGGCGGCCTCCGGGTCGGCGCAGCGCTCCTGCTGCTTCTGCTCCCCCGCCTGCTCCTCCTCCTGCTCCTGCTCGCCGTCTGCCTGCCGGGGCTCTGCCTGCTGGGGCGGGCCCGGGCTGGCATCGCCTGTGTCCTCGCCCTCTTTCTCTTGAAGCGTCTTGCGCCCTCTGCGCGGCGGCCGCGCGAATGTCTCATAGTCGGTCCAGTCCACGGCCAGCGCGCTTGACTGGGGGACCCTCCCCCCGCCGAGCACCTTCACGCTGGCCTCGATCAGCGCGTCCATCACTTCAGAGAGCGCCTGTGAGGGCCGCCCGTCGGGCTTCTGCCTTGAGAGCGCCTCCTTCACGAGGCGGTAGGTGCGCTCCACCTGGCGGTAGGTGAGCTCATGAGGGCCCTCCTTCCAGTCGGCGATCACGCCCAGGCGGCGCTGATCGGGCTCGCTCAGGCCGATCAGCGCCCGGTGCACCCGCACAAGATGCGCGGGGCGGTCATCGTCGAGCGTGATCAGGGTCCCGAGCAGCAGCGTCCTGACGGAGAGCTGGCGGGGTCTGACGCCGACCGGCAGCATCGCCTCTATGCGCCGCGGCTCGCCGGAGGCGTCGAGGATCGCCTCAAGGCGCGGCAGGTCGGCGGCGGCGCTCACGATGAGCCCCCCAAGAGCGCGACTATCTCCCGCTCGGGCAGGGCGGGCAGGGAGAAGGCGATATCCCCCAGCCGCTGTGAGCAACAGACCCCGGCGGCGGCCATGAACGCCTGCAGGCTGATCGCCTTCGCGGCCTCAGAGAGCCAGGTCGATCTCAGCCGCCCGGTATCAAGCCGTGGCAGGCCGGGATCGCAGAAGAGGGCGGTGATCTCGCCGCTGAGGTTCTTGCGGTCAGGAGCTCTGCCGCCGAGCAGGTACCTTCCTCCCGCGAACGCGGCGGCCTGCCGCAGCGGCTCCTGGTAGCGGCAGAGCACCGGCACGCTGCGCGCCCTGCCGCCGCCGATCGCCACCAGAAGCCCGCCGGAGCGCTCGGCCACATTGATGCCGCGGACGTGGCGAAGCTCTGAGCCGATCACCCCCGCGCCCGCGCCCAGGCAGATCAGCGCCGTTGCGCGCACCCGCCTCGATTGCGTGGACAGCGCAGAGGCGGCCGCCAGGAACAGGCCGATCTCATGGTCGCTGTATGGGGGCTTGGCGCGCTCTCTTGGCAGCGGGGTCGGCCCCGGCGGCGGGTGGGTCTGAAGCGTCCGGGCGAGCGCGCGCAGGTTGCTGCGCAGCGTGCGGCGGGTTGCCGGCGAGAAGCCCTGCGTGCCGCAGAGGATGAAGCGCTCGATGACCGCGCCATCCAGCAGCGTCGAGGGCTCGAGTTCCAAGCCGACCGACTCCCCGAAGCCCGCCAGGCGACTTGCGGCGAACAGAAGCGCCTTCGCCCGCGCCGGGCTCTCGGGATCAGCAGCGCCCACCACCTCCCGCGCGAAGGCGCCCGCGGCATCGCTCACGCCGTGCGAGCGGTAGGCGCAGATCGCGGCTGATACCCCCGAGGCGGGGTCTCTCCCGCTCATCGTACGAGAGATATACTGTACGGTCAAGACGTGATGACTGCTCTCTCTGCCAGACTGTGCCCGTGAGCCGCGATCAGCCGGCACGCGAGCAGGCCAGACAGATCGCGGGCGAGCTCGCCAAGATCGCCCGCACCGGCAAGGTGCTGCCCGGCTCGATCCAGCAGCGCCTCACGCGCTGCGGACGGCCAGGCTGTGCCTGCCAGGCCGACCCACCACGCCCGCACGGCCCTTACTGGCAGTGGACGCGCAAGCTCTCAGGCAAGACCGTCAGTAGATGGCTGAACGCCAGCCACGCCGCCGACTATGAGCACTGGATCGCCAACGACCGGCGCATCCGCGAGCTGCTCTCAGCCCTGGAGGCAATCGGCATCGCCCACCTGGAAGCCGACCACTCGGCGCTGGCAAAAGACAAGCGCCCATCCGCCCGCCGCAGCGCCTGAGGCACGCCAGTGTGGTCAAACGCCGCTAAAGGTGTGGTCAACGCGCCAAGACACCCGAAAAAGCCCTGCAAACAACGAAACGTGAAGACCTAACTATCAAACAGCCTGCAAAACGGCGGGTTCTGCGTCCCAAGCGTCGTGTCATGGGGGCTCGAAAGCAGCCAAGGCTGCCCATAGGCTGCCCATAGTCGAAGGGCGATTGGCGCAAAAAGAGGGGCGAAGCCGCCAGGCGAGCGTTCCCGCTGATCGCACAGTTGCGGGCAATCCTTGAGGCGGAGTGGGAGCGTCAGGGCCGACCCGCTGGAGAGCGACCGGTCTGCCCGGCCGCAAGCCGGGCGGACGGGGCAGCCGCAAGCTCAGCACGAGTGCGCTCTACAAATGCGCCGATGAGGCGTGGGACGCCAAGAAGCTGGAGCACATCCGGCTGCACGAGTCTCGCCACACCGCTTCGAGCTGGATGCGCGCCGCTGGGATCGACCTGAAGACACGCAGCGTGCTCATGGGACACTCCAGCACCGCCGGCACGGACGGCCGGCGCGGCTCGATCACCGACGACCGCTACACACATCCGACTTTGAGCGCCCGACGCTCGCGGCCCTGCCGGCTTCCTTCCCTGGGCGCTCACCGGCGGGCTCACCGTGGCGCGAGCGGGTTCAGCTGGTGGGCAAGTGCTGCGGCGTGCAGGTCGCCGTCGTAGACGAAGACCGCCCCGCAGTCCTCGCGCATGGTGAGCGCCGTGGCGAGGTGGATCGCGTCCATTGCCCGTAGCGGTGGGGTGTGGGCGTCGGTCGCGAGCTCGATGATCTCCGGGGAGATCGGGATCAGGCTGAGCCGCTCCAGCGCCGCGTTGGCGCGCTGTAGAACGTCATCGCCTCCGAGGCGCCTTGCGGTGCACACGGCCTCGACGCGGATCAGCTCGCTTGCGACCTGCACAGGCCAGTCCTCGAGCGCGGCGCGGAAGGCGGCTGTCTCACGCTCCGGCTTGAATAGCTTGACCAGCGCTGACGCGTCGACGTAGGCGGCGTTCACTCGCCGCGAACCCATTGCAGCGCCGCAGACGCCGGCGCGGCGCCCGCGGGGTCCGGCTCGCCAGGCGGAGGGTCCAGTTCCAGCAGGCTGCCCCGGCCGGGTCTTGCCCCGTAGCGCTCAGCCAGCCGGGATTGCAGTTGGGACTCCGAGCCGGCGCCGGCGAGCACGGCCTGCGCGCCGCGCAGCGTCAGCGCACGGATCTGCGCCGCCGCCGAGCGCGTCTCGGCGGGGTCGAGCAGCGGCTCGGTGAGGGTCAATGCGCGTTGCACCTCCGGGTCGCGTTCAACTCCCAGCCGCGGGTGACGAGAAGCCATACCAGCATGGTAGCACTGTTGTGTAGCACCCATGAAGGCCGGTGCAGGTCGTAGCGCTGTCAACAGGTGTCAGGAAGACGCGATGAGATCCTGCCGGTGACCCCTCTCCCCCACGGCCGCCGGCACGATGCGCGCGCGTCAGGAACCGCTTGTTTGGCTTGCGATCGCATCGTTCATCTCCCGGCCCTTCGCCGTGAGCGTCCACGCGTTGGGGGCCCCCCTGGCCGGCGCCTCACCGGCGATCTCGATCAGGCCGAGGCCCTCCAGGCGCCGTAACAGCTTCGATATCTGACCCTGATCGGAGATTCCCGCCTCGTCCGCCACCATGCGGTTGGATGAGCCCGGATTGGCCGCGACGGCCATCAGCACCCTGACGGTCCTGTAGGTGAGGCGCATCCCGAGCTCGCGCAACGGATCGGACATCCCTTGCGGCTTGGGCACGATGCTCTCGGGCTTGGGGACCGGCCGTGCCAGCTCCCTGCGCGAGGCGGCCGGGCCGAGATAGGGCAGGACGATCATGCTCATCAGCGGGTTCGTGAGCTCCACGAGCCGTCCGGGACTCTCCTGTGAGAGACGTGTGTGGAGCACGGACAGCACACCGCCGACTATCCCCTCTGCGCTCAGCGGGGGCGGCTCAGAGCCGCCCCTCGCCTTCTTCGCTTGCGCACGGCCCTCATCCACAGCGGCGATCAGCAGGGCGAGCACCCGCGAGCGGCGCTGGAGCGCCCTGGGACCCGCGCCGAGCGACTCGACTATCAGCAGACGAGCCATGAAGGGCTCAGCATCGAGAAAGCACAGCAGCGCGATCAACGAGACCCTGATCCTCACGGCCCAGCCCGCCCGGGGATCGTAGACCTCGCGCACGTAGCGCGATGCGCGCTCCACCGCCATCTCGAACGCCGCGACGAAACAGTCCTCGCGGTCTTTGAACAGGTCGTAGAACGTGCGCCGTGAGACACCCGAGCCGGCGACGACGCGCGCGATCGTCGCGCCCGAGACTCCGCGCTCGGCGACCAGTTCGGCCATCGCCGCGAGGATCCGCGCGCGCTGGATCTCAGCGACCTGCTCATGACCCAGACCGTTGCGGCCCGGACGGAGCCTCTGGAGCCCGGGATCCTCGCTGGATGCTTGTCGTATGAAAGCCATCTCTATACACCTCGATCGGGTGGGGGCTGCCCCGGGCGCCGGGAGGGGGTAAGAGCGCCCGGGGAAGAGCCCGGTCCTATTTCTTCTTGGCTTTCGCCTTGGCCTTCTTCTTCGGACAACCCGTGACCCCGATCGCCGTGTTCTGTTTGATCACCGCGCCGTTCTGCGCCGTGAACGCGGTCGGCATCGTGAGCTTTGACTTGCAGAGGTTGCCGTTCGCCGCGAGCGCCGAATACTTGCCCTGCGGGAGGGTGAGTTCGAACGTGCCGACGGGGACGTCGGGGATCGTGCGGAACGTGCTCGAGGTGATCCCCGCTTTGTTGATGAACGTTTCCGAATGCAGGTTGACCGTCACGCCGTACCCGGAGAGCACGATGATCAGTTCGGGGAACTTCGCGCCGCCGTGGCTTACGAAGTACACCGGGCCGTTCAACGGGACCGGCAGCAGGGGTGTCGTCGCGGTCGCGGTCCCGATCCTCGATTCGGCGGGGCACGCCGCCGGGTTAGCGTTGAACGTCGAGTCAGGGCACGCCTTCTGCAATGTCGTCAAACGCGACGGCAATTGCTTGGGGAGGTTCACCTTGACCTTCGCGATGTTCGCCTGGCTGCCGAACGGCGCTTTGGGGTAGGCGAGCTTCACGTGCAGGCTCGCGCCGTTGGCTCTCGATGTTTTGCCCGAGGTCGAGACCGCGAATTTCGGGGCGAACTTCAGGGAGGCGCAGTTGGTCACCTGGAAGGGGACCGAGACCGGGGAGGCGCCGCCTTCATTGCTTGCGATCGTGCCTGTTATCGCGGCGGGGTTGCAGCTCGTTGGGTTGAAGGTGAAGCCGGGGCGGGTGATGGTTACGTTTACCGCCTTGATCTGGACGGGGATGCCGTCGATCATGTCGGGGATCGCGTAGCCCTGGGCCTGGCTGTTGGTCGTGATCGTCAGGGCCGCCGAGGTGTGGTCGACCTGGACGGTCGCCCTCACCACCACGCAGTCGCATGGGGGCATGTTCGTCGCCGGCTTTGAGGTGTCGTGCTCCAGGTCGAAGGGGCCCGCCTTCACCGGGTTCACTATCGAGAGGCCGAAGGGGGCGCCCTCGTATTTTTCGGTCAGGTAGACCCTGCCGCCCTTGACGCTCACGGGGTCGTTGCCCACGCCGGCCTGGACCGTGGTTTCGCCGATCAGGCTTTCCGGGCCGCACTGGCCCGCGTTGGCCTGGGCTTCGGGGCAGAGCTTCACTCCCGTCAGGATCCCCGACATGCCCGCGGGCATGTGCAGCGTCACCTGCTGCAGGTTCTGCTGGCCGTCTTCGCGGGCGATCGTCGTCGAGAGGTCTGAGAAGCCGCCCGCGTTGATGTTGGTCGTGCCGCCCGTCAAGCTCGGGCTGAACGGCAGCGAGGGACCCGGGCAGGGGGTGCCGTGGGGGCCCGTGGTGATGTCGAAGGTCGAGGAGGAGGCGATCGTTTCCGAGGCTTCATCCCACGGTTCCGCCGACCACGGCACGAAGCTCGCGGTCGTTTCGTAGGCGCCGCAGCGCGAGGGGGTGCTCAGCGGGCCGCGTTCGCCGCCGAAGAAGTGCAGCGTCGCGTCTTCGAAGGCCAGCTGCGGGTTGTTTTCGAAGGTGCCGACGATCTGGCCCGCCGGCGTCAGCGTGGTCTTACCCACAGCCTTGAACACCGTCCCGGAGACCGGGTCGCGCGCCACCAGATACAGCGCGATCAGCGAGCCGAACGGGTTTTCGTTCTGGGTCGCGAGATACACCGACCCGAAGAGGTGCTGGCCGACCGGCAACAACGGCGTCGAGATTTCCACGGTGCCGATCTTCGACGCGGTCGAGCAGAAGTTCACGCCCGGTTCTTCGGGTTCGGGGAGCCCCGGCTTGAAGGACGCCACATCGACCCCCGGCTCGTCTTCGTATTCTTTGAAGCCTTCCCAGCCCACGAGCCCTTCGCTGCAGGCCGCCAGGCCGTTGCCGCCCGCCGGGTTGACCTGCACCCCTTCGGGCAGCGTGACCGTGATGTCCCTCACGTCGGAGGACGCGAGGCTCGTCGCGTTCAGGATCGAGCCCTGCGGGACATGCACATCCACGCTCAACCCCGTCGGGGTGCTCGCGGCCGTCCCGTCCGGGGTGACCTTCACCTGCGCTTCGAAGGGCAGACGGTTACAGCCGGTCATCGCCGGCATCGGCTCGGTTTCCGGGAAGATCTGGCGCTGGCCTTCGGGCAGCGGGTCATTCCACGGGTCCGCTTCGGTGCTCGTGCGAAGCGGCCCCGTGCACGATGTCGGCATCGCCAGCAACGGAGGAGGGCTCAACTCTTCAAAGGGCGCGCAGCTCCCCGGTTCGCCGCCGTTACCTTCACGCAGACACGGGTTGCTGCGCGCATCATTGTGGGCCGCGTCCCCGGGAACACCCCAGAACGTCAATTTGTAGGAGAGGAACGCGCCCGCCTGGGAGATGTCGCTCGAACCGAGCGTGACACCATAGTCCCCGCCCGAGCGCACCCGCGCATCCAGGAACACCGGCAGGATCGCGGCGAAGAACCCAAAGCGGGCCGCCTCGCCCTGCTCCGGTTCCATATTGGAGATCGGAGCGGTGAACGTCGTCAAGCCACCAAACGTCCCCGGTTCGTTGAGCGTCACCGTCGCGACACCGATCACGCTCTGCGGCGGACATTCGTTATGGTCGAGCTCGGTGACCGAGCACTTCGGGAACGGCGTCGGGTTACCGATCAGGCCCGGCGGCAAAAGACCAGCCAGATCCTTCGCCAACGCCACAGGATGCGCTTCCAGACCGCCCTTCACGCCTTTCAACGTGACCGCCGTCTGGTTGACGGTCAGCGTACCCGTGACCTGGAACGGGTGCGCGCCCGCCTGCGTCGTCGGCGCACCACCCTCTTCTTCCGGGGTCACTTCATAGGATTCAAGACCAAACGGCAACGGTTCTTCAGAGATCGTCACCGGCCGGGAGATCGACAGCGACGGCGCACCCGGCGAGCTGACGCTCACCTGATTGCGTTCACAGTCAGAGGCGTTCTGCTTACAGACCTGCGCACCCGGGTCGACGATGACCCCGATACGCACTTCGACCGCATCATACGGCGGCAAGCTCTGAGCCACAGTACACACCAACGGCCGTTCCAGAAGCGGATGCGGCGAGCAGAGAACCGGCATCTTGCCCCCACCGCCGGCGCCTTCCAGGACTTCCGCCGAGATCGTCTTCGCGCTCAGACCCGTCGGCAACGTGTCGGTGATCGTGACCACGCCGGACGTGGGGGCGTCGCCGAGATTCGTGACCGTCGCGACAAGCTGACCATCTTCACTTTCGGGCGTTAGGAAGCTCGGCCTGGTTCCACTCTGCGCGTGAAACCACGGTTCCGCTGCGCTTGCGGGAGAAACACCCGCAAACGAAACCAAGAGCGTGAGACCAACGATGACCCGCGCATATTTATCATCGCCCTTCATTGCACATTCGGGCACAGCAACGATACACTTCAGGGCTGCATCCGCGATTGCTTGACACTCGCGAGCTTGGAGGACCGAGGCGAACGGCAGGTGAGCCGCCGAGGCGGGACGCTCACCACGCCGCGTCAGGCCGTTTCTGAGGCGTGATGCACCTGTCGGTGTGAGATGCTGTGCGGGACGCGCGCATGATTCCGAATCCGAGAAAAATGACCGAACGCGCACCAGTCCCTTCAGAGGACGTGGACTTGGGCGCACCAGTCCCTTTGGCGGCCAGGAGGGCACGGAGCGTCGCGAAGAGACCCGTCGTGGCGTTGAGGGTCGTCGTGTTGGGCTCTGTGTGTTTCACCTTTACTCCTTGGTCGTCGGTTGAAGCTGCGGATGGGTGAGGCTCGGAGGGCGATATTGAGTCCGTACCGTAGTGCCGGCGTGTCGGTGCGGGCGCATCATGTGTCCTTCCGGTTGTGGTTGGGGTTGCTCGGAGTGGTGCGTTGTTGGCCCTTGAGGCTGCGAGGTGGCGGTTGTTGTCCTGAGCCTTGCGGCCTGTTCGGGTACCCGGTCGGCGCTAGAATCGCGTCGGATGGCTACACGCCGATCAAGAGCGCGACCCTGAAGCGGCTTTAGACGCACGTCGCAGTCGGAGCTGGAACTCGAAGTTGAGCGGCGCCGCGCGGCGGCCGAGAGGATGCTCGGGCTGTTTGCCGATGTCGCACCCGGCCGCAGCTTGGTCGACGAGCTCGATCGCTCGACCGGCGCGCCGAAGCGCAAGCAGGAAGACCGGGAGGACGAGGAAGCCCGTCAGCGTGCCGGGCGCTGGAGGCAGCGGCGGCGCTTCGACGCCTCCGCCCTGCTCGCCGTCCTTCGCAAAGAGGAGGGCGCGGGGATCGTCTCTCGAGGCGATCGCACACGAAGCGGCCGATAAGCGTCGTCAACTGGGCCGAGATGCTTTCGACGCTCGCGATGGAGGGTCGGGACCCAGGGCAGGCGGCGGCAACATTGCGCAAGGCCGAAGGGTCCAGGCGAGCTCCTCGATCGAGCCACTGACGGCAGCCGACTGCATCCGAGGTCGCACGCGCTGCGACCGATCACCAAGCCGCAAGGGCTGTCGCTAGGCGATCGCTCTCTGCCTCGTGCTGGCAGCCTCGGCTGGGTGTGTCCAGCCCTCACCGCCGACCGGGCGTGGGCGCGATGCCCGTACGTGGGCGTCGAGGTGAAGCTGATCCGGTAGGCCAGGTCTGGGCCTGCTGCGAAGTGCCGGGCGAGGCGACATCATCTCCTCCTTTTCGCGTTCGCCCTGGTTGACTTCTTCGCGCTTGTCTTGGCGCCGTATGCCTTGTGCGCCGCGCTTTTCACATGACTGGCGCTTCTTCTTTCTCTTGTCCTTGTGGCAGGCCTTCAGGGCCTTCTTGCAGCTTCTCGGCTCTGATCTGCGCGGCGGTCTTCGCTTTCGCGGGTGGCGTTGCCGGCGGGTGGTTCGGGGGTGGGGTTGCCGGGGCCGTGGAAGGTGGCCGAGGACGGGGGCGCCGTAGATTCGGGGGTTGGGGTCTCGGGGGCCGCGCGGCAGCCTTCCGCGTTCTTGCACGAGGGCGGGGTTTCGGTTTCGTGGGTGCAGGGCTGGCGGTGGTGCATTCGTGGGCGTCATACACGCGACGCCGTTTTCGATCGTGCCGGGGACGAGGTGGGCGTGGGTGATGAAGAACACGTCCGAGCCGGTCTGGGAGGCTTCCATGAACGCCGATTCTTCACCGGAGGTGCCCGAGGAGATAAGCGCGACACAACCCGCACCTTCCGACGCTGCTCTGGCCTTCGACTTCGACTTATTCGTGTTCGGGCCTGTACACCTCACTGCCGGACGCCGCCGACGGGCCGCACTGGCGTTCCCGGGACCCACGCCTTCGGGCTCGTACTCATAGACGTCCTTGGACGTTGGTCGTCCTGCGGGCCAGGCCGTCGCTGGCGTTGAAGAACAGGCGTCCGCTGTCAGAGAGATAACGCGACTGGTAGAGGGCGTTTGCGTAGGTCTCGGGGGTCCAGGTCGGGATGTTCGCCGCCAGCCACGTTTTTGCGATACCACACGAAGATGTCGCCGACCAGTAGCCATTCTCGAAGGCTCTGCCGATGTCGCGGCCCATGCGGTCGCGCGCCCGCTCGGGTCACACGACGCGCACGTGCAGGTGTTCAGCTGGAGGCGTCATACTGGTAGACCTCCTCATCAGGTTGCCCACTGACTCGCGTCACGGTTGTCATAGCCCGTCAGCGAACGCTCAGACATGAACGCCAGGAAACGCCCATCCGGGGAGACCCGCGCCGTCGGCGCACCCAGATACAGGAGGCCCCAGTCCGCGGCATCCATCCCCGAGAGCACCGCCACGAGCTTCGTCGTGCCTTCGTGGTAGAGGTAGAGGTTGCAGCGCTGGACCGGCGCTTCCTTGTCGCGGCCCGTGCAGTCGCCGTGCACGGCGCCGTGCTGCGCACCGTCACCGAGCACCCCGTTCGCGACGAAATAGACGTAGGAGCCATCTTCGCTGGCACCCACGACCACACCCTGCACACCCGCGGATTCGCTGCCGTTCGCGGGCGTCAGGTCGGTCAGCTGACAGGACGGCTTGCCTTCCGTCTCGAGTATCTGGCACTCATACAGGTCGGGCTTGCCGTTGGCCGCACCTGCGTCGGGTGGTCAGCTGCTGGGTATCGGTGAAGAACACCCGTTCCCCGTTGTTAGAGGCGAACTGGAATTCGGGTAGCGCGGAGTGTCCGCCTGCTTCGTCGATCTTGCAGCCGCCCTTCGCGACGCATTCCGGTTCCGGGAGATCGAGCTGCAACAGTGCCCCGCTCGACCGTGTCACGCATGTACAGCTCGAAGTGGCTGCCTTGGACGATCCGCTTGGTCCAGAACACACGCGAGCCGTCAGCGGAGATCGCATGCCTGTCATCAACCGCGCCCTGCTTTTCTTCGTCGCCGAGGTGTCCTTCTCCGACGAACGTGAGCCTCCCCGCGGCCCACTCATACAATCCCCTCGTGGCGCCCGGTTCTTCGCTGAGCGCGACCGGCGAGTCGACCACGACATGGCTGAAGTCGGGCGTGGCGTCCTGGAAATACGGGCCACAGAAGGGCAGCGCGGGACACTCTGCTGATGTGATCGCGCTGGCCTGGCCGAAGACGGTGCCCGGCGGCACATCGGCGTGTTCAGCGACCGCCGCCGGGCACGGGTGGCCTTCTTCTTCCACGGCCAGCGACGGGCAGCCCGTCACCAGCGGCGTGAAGACGCCCGTGTGCAGGTCCTGCACAAACGCCGTCTGTTCAGAGGCCTGCGGTGAAACACACGGCTCCGGGGCGCCGAGCGTGCTCGTGCACGGCTCGAACTGGCCCTGCGGCTGAACCATCGCATCGGAGAGATCTTCAGAGAAATACCGGTACTCCCGGCCATACGTGACCGTCGTCGTAGTCGGCACCGCAGTGGAATGCGGAATCGAGAGGTCCCGCGAGAACCAGCCCGACGGGCCGCGCGTCGAGAGGACCTGCGCGAATTCCGGGAAACCCTGAACATCACCCGCCACCGGCACGTTCGTCAGATAACTGATCGCCGAGCCATCACCCGCCGCCTGCATCTCGCCACCCGCGGCGTCGGCGCTCGTGAGCGCTTGGATCGACGCGCCATGCGGCTCACGCGGAGACACCAGTTCCCAGCCACGCGCATCCGGCAACCGGAACGAACCCGCACCCTGCGTCACGAACACACGATCCAGACCCACCACCGCGCCCGCGCCTTCACCGAGCGCGTTCTCCGCCACAAACCGATAATGATACGTCGTGCCCGGCGCCAGGCCTTCCAGCGCCACCGACACACGCTGAGCGGCCGAGCCCGCGCCAATATCGACCTCCGCGGTTTCCTGCCGTACTGCGTGCTCGTGCCATATTCCACACGGACACGGGTATCCACGCTCTGCGGGCTCACCTCCGCCTGCAGCGTCGCGGTGAGAGAGCCAACATCAAGGCTCGACTCGCCTTCGATCAGCGGCGGACCGAACACCACATCCATGCCCTGCGCCGGTTCCTTCAGTTCATTCACGTTATCCGCCACGAGGCTGTAGTGGTAGGTCGTGCCCGGTTGCAAACCCGCGATTTCGCCATGCACCGCCACCGTGATCGTTTCGGGCCAATCTGAGCCGCCGACTCCGAGCACGCGACCGTGTGTCCGTACGGCTTCCCGCTTATACTCCAATGGAACAGGCATTCTTCGACGCCTTCGACAGCGCACACCCGACGCGTTCACCAACCCATTCAACGTCGCCGAGGAACCCGACACAGCCGAAGGTTTACCCGTTTTCACGCCCGGAACCGTCACATCCGAGAAAAACTGCACCTCACCCCGTTCTCTGATCGCGACATACACCGTCTTGCCTTCACCCGGCCTCACCGCCAAACCATGCCCCCCGGCGGATTCTCGCGTCAGATGCGGGTTCGTGTACGTTTCCGCCGCCGTGCAACCTACGAGTCCTGGAGACGGCATCGACAACCCAGCACATAACGTCTGCAACTGCATGCCTTCGGACTATCTTCAAAGCTGTCGAGGACGAACAGATCGTCTGTCAGCCGGATCAACCGCCGCACCATACAGTGAGCATTTCGATGGGGTTGCTTCGCCGGAGTTCGGTGACCACGCCAACTTCGGCACGCCCGTAGAGGTGACCTCGCTGACCCGATCGCCGTTGATGAAATACAGGTCTGTCATGCGAATCAACCGCAACACCAAACGGTAGCCGCGCTGCTCACCGGCGTCGCCCAGTCCGTCTTCAACTCCGCTTCCTGGCTCGAACTCAAACGTCGTCACGCCGTCTTCGCCTCCGACCCAAAGGTTCCCCGAAGGATCAACAGCGATCCCCGCGATCTGGACCGAACGAGCTCCGCATTCCCACCGAACGATCTCAGCCATCCGTAGCTTCCCCCCACGGTCGAGACCAGATGGCCCGGACGCGGTCGAACTTCGAGACCCGGTTACCCGAACCATGTTCCGCAAAGTCAGCGACATACACATCACCAGCCGACGGACCCGACGAGTTATCAACCGCGACAAACATCACAGCGCTCGGACGTCCTGGCTCCAGTCCGGTGCTTTCAAAGCCACCCGGCGCCGAGCTCGCCACACCCGGCTGCAGGCATTCAACGACTCCAGCGTTCACACTTCTTCCTCGTTCCAAACATTCGCCATGCAGGAAGCCCAGCTTCCTTCGTGCTGTTCACATCCTTACCGAACATCAACACGAACTGGCCCTTCGCAGTGAACTCCTCCACACGATGATTCAACGCATCCGCCACATACACATCCCCCGTCGCATCATTCACCGCGACCGACCATCGTTCGCGCGTCAACGGATACGGGTCCGGGATCGCCCCTTCGGCCACCGTGCAATCCAGAGCACCTTTCGCGCAGCCAAAGCCACCCTCGAACACACGCTGCCGGGCGGCCAGGGCCGGGGAGGCGGTTGCCACCAAAGCAGCAACCCCAAGTGTTAGGCCGACGAGAGCCTTCGCGTATCTGCGTCCTCCCCATTCGGGGACTTCCTGTAGGCACACCCCCTTCGTGGCGCAGGCAGCAGCGGTCGCTCATGTGCTCACCGAAGCCGGGAGACACACCCTTCGTCTCTATCCCCGTTCTGGCAGTGATCTTGCTCGACCCTCGTCGCCCTTGGAGGGCCGAGAGGAAGGATGGCGTGAAGCGTTGCTTGACCTGTTCGCGACGCTTCACCCTCGCGAATGAGTTGAGGTCGGATGCGCCTTCCGGTGCTCGTGCAGCGTAGTCGGCGCTGTCCGCTCTGAGGGCACGGAGAGTGTCGAGTGGGATGCACCTGGCGGTGCGAGCTGCTCGTCGTAAGCCGTCCCGGGAGCGCCGAGCGGACGAGGCGGAGGATACTCTCGAGGGCACGCGTCGCCGGCGCGCGTCTGTGTTCTGCGTTCATGCTGTCTCCTTGGCGCCGGCGGGGGTCGGGATGGACGCGGTGCGGGCGGTGACAGCGCGAGGCCGTCGACGAGATGCTATGATGCGTGTATGAAGCGCACCACCATCTCGCTGCCCGACGATCTGGCGCAGAGCGTTCAGCGGGAGGCGCGGCGACGGGACGATCTCCACCTCGGAGCTGACGCGTCAAGCGCTGCAAGCGCACCTGGGCCTTCAGCCCGGGCACCCGCGCACGCTCCCGTTCGCGGCGATCGGGCGCAGCGGGCACGCCGACACGGCACGCAACATGGAGGACCTCCTCGAGCGGAGTGGAATGAGCACCCTCGCGATCGTTGACGCCGGGCCGCTGTACGCCGCCGCCGACGCAGACGACCAAGACCACCGCGCGTGCATCGCCGCGCTCCGACGAGAGGACCTGCGGCTCGTCGTGCCGGCGCTCGTCGTCGCCGAGGCGACATACTTCGTCGGACGCCGCCTCGGCAGCGCCGCCGAGGCCAGCTTCCTGCGCGGCATCGGCGAACTCGACGTGGAAGGCCCAAGCAGCGAGGACTTCCCGCGGATCGCCGAGCTCGTCGAGCAATACGCCGACTTCCCGCTCGGCGGAACCGACGCCTCGGTCATCGCGCTCGCCGAGCGTCTCGACACAGGCACGATCGTGACCCTCGACCACCGGCACTTCGCCGCCGTCGCGCCGCGACACCGCAAGGCACTCGAACTGCTGCCGTAGGCCAGAGCGACGGCGGAAGCTTAGACGGCATCCCTGTGCGAGTGTGCAGCCTGCGGCATCTGCTCGCCATGAAGCGCGCCGCACCTTTTTTTTTTTTTTTTTTTTTTTTTTTTTTTTTTTTTTTTTTTTTTTTTTTTTTTTTTTTTTTTTTTTTTTTTTTTTTTTTTTTTTTTTTTTTTTTTTTTTTTTTTTTTTTTTTTTTTTTTTTTTTTTTTTTTTTTTTTTTTTTTTTTTTTTTTTTTTTTTTTTTTTTTTTTTTTTTTTTTTTTTTTTTTTTTTTTTTTTTTTTTTTTTTTTTTTTTTTTTTTTTTTTTTTTTTTTTTTTTTTTTTTTTTTTTTTTTTTTTTTTTTTTTTTTTTTTTTTTTTTTTTTTTTTTTTTTTTTTTTTTTTTTTTTTTTTTTTATGAGTCCTACGAGCGGGCGAGTTCCTAATCCTCGCCTTGGACGTTCGTTTCGGATCGTCCTGCGGGCCATTTTTTATAAAAAAAAAAAAAAAAAAAATTTTTTTTTTTTTTTTTTTTTTTTTTTTTTTTTTTTTTTTTTTTTTTTTTTTTTTTTTTTTTTTTTTTTTTTTTTTTTTTTTTTTTTTTTTTTTTTTTTTTTTTTTTTTTTTTTTTTTTTTTTTTTTTTTTTTTTTTTTTTTTTTTTTTTTTTTTTTTTTTTTTTTTTTTTTTTTTTTTTTTTTTTTTTTTTTTTTTTTTTTTTTTTTTTTTTTTTTTTTTTTTTTTTTTTTTTTTTTTTTTTTTTTTTTTTTTTTTTTTTTTTTTTTTTTTTTTTTTTTTTTTTTTTTTTTTTTTTTTTTTTTTTTTTTTTTTTTTTTTTTTTTTTTTTTTTTTTTTTTTTTTTTTTTTTTTTTTTTTTTTTTTTTTTTTTTTTTTTTTTTTTTTTTTTTTTTTTTTTTTTTTTTTTTTTTTGTCGTCTCGCCTTCGCGCCATAAGCCTTACGCGCCGTCTTTTCGCACTTGACGCGCTTCTTCTTGCTCTTGAGCTTGTGGCAGGCCTTGAGAGCCTTCTTCAGCTTCCCGGCCCGGATCTGGGCGGCGGTCTTCGGTTTCGCGGCTGGCTTGCCCGCCGCCTGCGGTCCTGGGGGTGGGGTTGCCCGGACCCGAGAACGTCGCGCTGGACGGGGGACCATAGATCGATGGTTGGGGTTCGGGAGCCGGGCGGCAGCCTTCCGCGGTGTCGCACTGCGGCGGGGTTTCGGTTTCGTGGGTGCAGGGGCTGGCGGTGGTGCATTCGTGGGCGTCATACATGGCGACGCCGTTTTCGATCGTGCCGGGGACGAGGTGGGCGTGGGTGATGAAGAACACGTCCCCGCCGGTCTGGGAGGCTTCCATGAACGCCGATTCTTCACCAGAGGTGCCCGAGGAGATCAGCGCCACACAGCCCGCGCCTTCGGTTCCCTTCTGCCCTTCGGCTTCGTATTCGTGCTGGGGACGGTAGACCTCGCTGCCGGACGCTGCCGCCGGCGCACACTGGGCTCCTTCGGGACCCACCCCTTCGGGCTCGTACTCATACACGTCCTGCTGGCTGTTGGCGTCCTTCGGGACGAGGCCGTCGAGGGTGTTGAAGAACAGGCGGCCGCTGTCAGAGAGATAGCGCGACTGGTAGAGAGCCTTCTGTAGGTTTCAGGTGTCCAGGTCGGGATGTTCGCCGCCAGCCACGTTTTTTGATACCACACGAAGATGTCGCCGACCAGGCCGTTTTCAAGGCTCTTCCATTCGCGTCCGTGGGGGCGCGCACCGGTCGGGTCACACGACGCGCACGTCAGGTGTTCGCTCGAGGCGTCATACAGGTAGACCTCCTCGTCGGGCTGGCCACTGAGCGCGTCACGGTTGTCATAGCCAGTCAGCGAGCGCTCTGACATGAACGCCAGGTAGCGCCCGTCCGGGGAGACCCGCGCGGTCGGCGCTGCCAGATAACCCGCGCCCCAGTCCGCGGATCCATGCCCGAGAGCACCGCGACGAGCTTCGTGGTGCCTTCGTGGTAGAGGTAGAGGTTGCAGCGCTGGACGGGCGCTTTGGCTTCATTTCACCCGGCAGTCCCCGTGCGCGGCGCCGTGCTGCGCGCCGTCCCCGAGGATCCCGTCCGCGACGAAATAGACGTAGGAGCCGTCTTCGCTGGCACCCAGAACCACGCCGTTCACGCCCGCGGATTCGCTCCCGTTGGCGGGTGTCAGGTCGCTCAGCTGACACGACGGCTTGCCTTCCGTCTCGAGTATCTGACACTCATACAGGTCAGGAGCGTCGTTGCTCGCACCGGAGCCGGTAGTCAGCTGCTGGGTGTCGGTGAAGAACACGCGTCCCCCGTCGCTGGAGGCGAGCTGGAATTCGGGCTGCGCGTCATGCCCAGCTTCGATCTTGCAGCCCCCTTTCGCGACGCATTCCGCTTCCGGGACATCCAGTTGCAGCAGTTCCCCGCTGGCCATGTCACGCATGTACAGTGCGTAGCGAGGGGGCGCGATCGTCCGTCCAGAACACGCGCGAGCCGTCAGCGGAGATCGCGTGCCTGCATCGACCCCGCCTTTAACGCTTACGTGCCGAGTTGGCCTTCCCCGACGAAAGTGAGCCTCCCCGCCGACCACTCATACAACCCCTTCGTGGCGCCCGGTTCTTCGCTGAGCGCCACCCGCGATTCGACCACGACATGGCTCAAGTCGGGCGTGGCGTCCTGGAAGTACGGGCCGCAGAAGGGCAACGGCGGGCACCCTACTGCGCCAACACGCTGGCCTGGCCGAAGACCGTGCCCGGCGGCACATCGGCGTGTTCAGCGACCGCAGCCGGGCAGGGGTGGCCTTCTTCTTCCACGGCCGGCGACGGGCAGCCCGACGCGAGCGGCGTGAACAGGCCAGTGTGCAGGTCCTGCACGAACGCGGTCTGTTCGGAAGCCTGCGGTGAGAGGCACGGCTCGGGCGCGCCGAGCGTGCTCGTGCACGGCTCGAACTGGCCCTGCGGCTGGAGGACGGCGTGGGAGAGATCTTCAGAGAAATACCGGTACTCCCGTCCATACGTCACCGACGTCGTCGTCGGCACCGACGCGGAATGCGGAACCGACAGGTCCCGCGAGACCCAGCCCGACGGGCCGCGGGTGGAGAGCACCTGTGCGAATTCCGGGTAGCCCTGCACGTCGCTCTGCACCGGGACGTTCGTCACATAGCTGACCGCCGAGCCGGCAGCGGCGGCCTGGGTCGCGCCACCCGTGTCATAGGAGCTCGTGAGCGCTTCGATCGAGGCGCCATGAGGCGCACGCGGAGAGACCAGTTCCCAGCCACGCGCATCCGCCAACCTGAACGACCCCGCACCCTGCGTCGTGAATGCACGATCGGGGCCGAGGATCGCGCCCGCGCCTTCACCGAGCGCGTTCTCCGCCACAAAACGATAATGGTAGGTCGTGCTCGGGGCAAGGCCTTCAAGTGCCACCGGCACGCTCTGCGCGGTCGAGCCCGCGCCGATATCGACCTCACCCGTTTCGCTGCCGTATTCGGTGCTCGCGCCATACTGCACCCGGACACGGGTGTCCACGCTCTGCGGGTCGACCTGCGCCTGCAGGCTCGCGGTCAAGGCGCCGACTTCGACACTTGACTCGCTTTCGATCAGCGGCGGACCCAGAACGAGATCCGCGCCCTGCACGGGTTCCTGTTCATCATCCAGATTATCGGCCACCAGCCGGTAGTGATCGAGGCCACCCGGCTGCACAGCGATCGCCGCGTGAACTTCGACCGCGCCCGAACCAGACCCGATCTGCGCCACGCTCTCCGCGCACGGCACGACATGCCCATACGCTTCGGTTTCCCCGTATTCAAAGAAACAGTGCGTCAACCCCACACCCGAAGGGTTCACCGACCCGGCCAACGTCGCCGAGCCGCCACCCACCGCGGACGGTTTCAGCGTAACGACCGTCGGTACCGTCACCCGCGAGAACGCAAGCACCTGGCGAATGCTCTGGCCGGCCGCATACACCGTGTCACCCGCAACAGCCGAATCCACAGCCAGCGACGATGGTCCCGGCGGATGCTTCACCGCAAACAATTCCGTCTGCGCGCACAACCCTTCCAAACCAAACCCATGCGGATGACAACCCGCGAACGCCTGAATACCCTTTTCCACCGCCACCACCGAACCGTTTTCTTCGACCACCCGTTGCACCAGCGCACGGTAGAACACGCCACCCGCATCAACCGCGACACCCGCACCTTCTTCCGGGGTTTCGCCCGTCGCCCCATATCTTTCGGTGATCTGTCCGACGAACGCGCCCGCCGCAGTGAACTTGAAGTCTTCTCCGCCCCCTCCCGTCTCGTGAACTAGATACAGGTCATCTTCGGAATCGACCGCGATACCGAAGCGCTCGTTGTAAAAATGTACTAGTGTGCCGCGCTCGTTCAAGATCACGGGCCAGGCAGTCACGAGAGTCCCGGAGCGGTCGAACTCGGAGAGGCGCTGTTCACCCCCGCTGTCGACCCACAGGTCGCCCGCGCTGTCAACCGCGACACCACTGAAAAGTAGGCCGAAGTGTTCGGTACCATGACCCTTCGGACCGACGAGCTGCCCATCGGCGCTTTCCCCGGGACCGTTATCACCCCAGGAGGAGACCACGCCACCAGCTTCGGTCAGCTTCGTCACGAGACCATCACCACCATCGGCGACATACACATCGCCCGTCGAAGGGTCGACCCCCACGAACGCACCAAACTCCAGCGTCACGCCGGATTCCGGGCCTTCCCCGGACCGGCCGAACACGTAGGCGCCGGGAGTCGTGCCTTCCTGTCCCCCCTGGCACACGACGCCCGGTTCCACCACACAAACGTCGCGTTCGGCTTCAGAGGCCACCCCTTCGACCTTCGTCCTGTTGACATCCTTGCCGAAGACCGCAATCAGTTCGCCGGTTTCGTTGAACTTCTGCACATCATCACCGGGCAGCGCCGATTCAGTCGTAGCGAGAACCACCGCCGCGCCGGCGCCCGTGAGACCCGTCACGTCAGCCGTCATCGTCTTCACGGCAACACCCGTGAGCGCACCAACGAACCGGACACGATAGTTACCACGGATTTCATTGCCCGCATGTTCATCGTGATTATTTTCGCCCGTGACGCGCACATTGCCCGCGCCGGCCCCCGCGGCTTCGAGCGCCGCACGAATTTCTTCGTCGGTCGCCTTCGACACCGCGAACCCCACTTCATCCCGAAAAACGATCGGGGCAGTGGCCTTCACTTCATGCGTTACAGGATCTTCAAAAAAGAGCTTGAACTTCCCGCCCGTCGCTCCCTGCACAGTGACCGACTGCACATCATCAACAGCCATGCTGGCGACATAAACATCCCCAGTCCTTTCATCCACCGCCACCCCACCAGGTTCCGCCAACGGATACGGATCCGGGACCGTGCAACCCGGGGCGCCTTCCGCACAACCAAAGGCACCCTCGAAGACACGCGCCTGCGCCGCCAACGCCGGAGAGGCGGAGAGGGCACCGGCCGCGAGGACCGCGGAGAGGGACGCCAGGACGGACAGGAGGCGGCCACCGCTCCGCGCGAGGAACGGCGCACCACCACCCGTGCGGCGAAGCGAGACACGCCGCGTCGCGCGCCGACGCGTGTTCGGGCTGAGAGAGGGGCACGCGGGCGAGTCTATGGGATTCACCTTATCTCCTGGCTGGGTGGGGTCACCGTCGGGTGTTCGGGTCCTGGACTGAAACCCGGACGGCGCTGCGAGCGCCGCCCGGGTGTGTGGCCTATGTTCGGCTTACGCTGCTGGTGCGGTTACGCGGTCACCGCCCAGGAGCCGTAGGCGTAGGACCCGTTACTGGTGCCCCCGAACTCCAGCTGAATCCCGCCCGTTGACGACCCAACTTCTTCTAGAAACGTCGTTCCGTGTTCTTCACCGGTGTACACACAGAGGTTGCCGGCGGTCGCTTCCGGTTTGGTGGCTGTTCCCGGGCATTCGGCGGTTTTCGCAGCGCTTACCGTCAAATAGTGCACCTGGCACGCCGGCTTGCCGGGTTCCCCACATTCTTCTGCGAAGGTGCTCAGGGGTGCTGCGAGGGGGATGGCGAAGGAAATCGATCCAAACGCAGCGTGGCCTACGCCAGGGACTTCACCAGCGGTAAAGGCCGACCACGTACCCGTCTCGGAAGCGCCTGCGGGGAGAGTTTCGCCGGGGTGGATCACACCGTTGCAGGCGTGGGTCGCTTTGCCCGTTCCGACCTTGAATTCCGCTCCACCCTGGGAACATGCCGCGCTGCCGGGTTCGAGTTTGGTGTTGGTGACACTTTCACCGTTCGTCCCGTCGGTGCCTTTTTCGCCCTGAATACCCTGGGTACCAGGACCGCCGGCCGGGCCCGCGGGACCGGCCGGGCCGGTTGCTCCCGGCGCGCCGTTTGTGCCGTTTGAGCCAGCCGGGCCAGCTTTGCCAGCGTTGCCCTTCAACGACTTCAGCACCTTCGGGCTGATCTGCTTGGTCGAGGTGATCAGGTATTTGCTTGCGGCATACGCCCCACCACTCATCGCGAACACCAGCGCGAGCGTCGCGATCGCGGTCGCGGGGCTTACCTGGATCCGTCTGCGTATTGCTCCGAACATGGTCATGTCTCCTCCTGGAGAACGGAGGGGACATACGCCCCTCGGTTGTTGTATGCGCCGAGAGGGCGCGGAAAGATGCGGGCGCCGCGGTCAGAGAGGGTTGACCGCGGCGCCCAGGGAACCGGGCGGGAGAGGGTGCTGCCGCCTTGATGGCCCCGTTGACCGCCCTCCAGGGTCTGGGGAGGACGAGGAGGACGACCAAGACTTGAGAGGGAGGCGAGCGCCCGCGGAGAGGGCTCGGCGGCGCTCGGACAGACTCCGCGGCCACGGGAGCCACGCGACATCCTCCCCCAGACGCCGACGGCTGGAAGCCCAGCCCTACCCTTACCCCCTTCGGGGGAGCCCGCACGGCCCCGGCCCGTTAGGACCGGATGAGGAGTTAGACGCCCAGCATTCCCCTTACCCCCTTCGGGGGAGCCCGCACGGCCCGTTAGGGCCGAACGGAGGGGGCTACCGCGGCTTAGACGACGACGGCAGAGAGAGAGAGAGAGAGAGAGACGTGTCAGCGACGCTGACACGTCTTATTACGGACGCATCAACGCTGCACGGACTCTCAAGCACGCTATTCCCCAAACAAACCACGCGATGCACAACCCTCTCTCAGTTGCGACCAGGTCCCTCTCCCAAGGTCCCCGTCTAACGCTTGTTGCCGGCTACAGGAGCCAACCCAAACCCGACCTTATGTTAGGCCCGCACCCCTCGCGGGATGTCAGGACAGCAATACGTATACCGCATGTGTTGTGCCCTGTCAAGGCCTTGAGCGCAAATCTTTAGGTAGAGCCGCCGCGCCGGGCGGGGCGGGGTTGGGAGCCCGGCGCAGCGGGGCCTCCGGGCCGAGACTGACCGAACGGTGTGCTCAGCGCGGGCGCAGGTCCTCGACGCGGCACGGCACCTCGCGGTCCAGGATCTCGGGATCGCCGGTCAGGAGCGTGAGGTCGTGGGCATGCGCCGTGGCAATCGCGAAGCAGTCGGCCAACGCGATCGGCAGCATCGCCTTCAGACGGGCCGTCTCGATCATCCGAGTTGTGCCCGGCAACTCCAGCGTGAGCACCCCGCGCAGCTCGCCGAGCACCTCATCAGCCTGTGTGCGCCCGTGATCGCGCTCCGTGCGGTAGTAGACCTCGACGGCGTTCACCCAGCAGATCGTCGGGCGGGTGTCGAGCAGTTCCTCGATGCGATCGCGGGCGGGCTGCTCGCCGTCGAGCCACGCAAGCACGGCCCAGGAGTCCAGACAGACGCTCAACGGGGCTCGCGCGCGCGATCGTCGAGTAAACGCTGAGCCATGCCGCTCCCCGCGAACCGGCCGCCCAATCCCGAGCGACGTCGAGCCGCCACGACGCTCACGCGAGACCCGTCCAGCTCGAATTCGACGTCCACCCCGGGACGCAGCCCCGCGCGCTCACGCAAGTCCTTCGGGATCACGACCTGTCCCTTGGCGCCCACACGATGAGTCATACCGGGTGAGTATAACAGTCACGAGGAGGGCGGCAGTCCGCGTACGGTTGCCCGCTACCGTGGCAGGGTACATCTCCAGCCACGCCGAGCAAGGGAGCCAAGATGGACGCCGACCCGCCTTACGAGCAGCAGGAGACAGACGAGGCCGCCAGGGAAGCCTCGGAAATCGGCGGGGGCGCCGGATCTGAGGAGCGCGATCCCGCGCAGCGTGCGGTGAGTGAGGCGGGCGGCGGCGAGGCGGAGGGCTTCGAGGACACCGAGCGCGCCCTGATCGACCATGCCTCGCACGGCGACCAGCAATCGGCCCACGCGATCCTCCACGATCAAGGCCGCAGCGAGGAGAAGAACACGAGGCGAGAGGACGGCGAGGCCGACGAAGAGCACAGCAGCGAGGTGGACTAGCTCCCGAGCAGCGCGTCGTCAACCGCGCGCCGCCGCCAGCGCCCGCTGGAGCGTCTGCTGGGTCTGCGGACCGCGCAGGGTCGCTCGCAGCCTCCCGGAGGCGTCGATGATGAACGTCGTCGGCAGTCCCGTGACGCCGTAGTCGTGTCCGGCGGTCTCTTCGGGGTCGCGCAGGTTGGGGAAGGTCCATCGGTAGCGCCTTATGAACGAGCGCGCCGCCGACAGCGAGGTGTCGCTCCAGTTGACGCCCACGAGCGCGGCCTGGCCGTGCAGGCCCTGGGAGAAGCGCTCGAGCGCAGGCGCCTCCTGGGCGCACGGTTCGCACCAGCTCGCCCAGAAGGTGACGAGCGCCGGATGTCCGCGCAGGGAAGCCAGCGTGACCTCGCCGCCGGCGAGGCGTTCGCGCGGGAGGGCCGGAGCGGCGCGCCCGGCGGGGGTGTTCTTGCCGGCGAGCCCGAACACCGCGAACGCCGCCACGGCGGCCAGCACGAGGGCGCAGAGGACCAGTGTGCGCGGCGACACTCGCGGAGCTGACATCGGCTGACGAACCTATCATCGCGCGCGGGCAGAGCGTGTCGATGGGACGGGCGCCGCCTGTTCTGAGACAGGTTCTGAGACGGCGCCGATCAGATCGAGCCGACCAGTGGCGCGACCGCGCCGCGCTCATCGCGAAGGCGCAGGGCGTTCTTGACGCTGTAAAGATGGGTGTCGGCGCGCGCAATGCACTCGTCGAGGCTCTCGCCCGCCAGCCATCTGCCGATCCCCACCGACCACGAGACCGGAAGGCGCTCGTCGCGCAGGCGGTCGATGACCGTGACGGCGCTGTCCGCCGATGTGGCGGGCAGCAGCAGCACGAACTCGTCGCCCCCGTGACGCGCGAGGATGTCGCCGGCGCGTAGACGTTCGCCCAGCGAGCGGCCGAGATCGGCGAGCACCCTGTCTCCCATGGCATGCCCCTGGAGATCGTTGATCTGCTTGAAGCCGTCGAGGTCGAGCACCGCGAGCGTGAGCGGGTTGCCGGTGCGCTGCGCGATCGCGTGCTCGCGGTTGGCCGCCGTGAGAAAGCCGTTGCGGTTGAGCAGCCCCGTGAGCGGGTCGGTGTCGGCCTGGCGGCGCAGGCTCTCGCTGAGATGGCCCAGCACAACACAGATCGACCAGATCGTGACGGTCACGACCGCCCAGTAGATCCCCACATGAGGCAGGCCGCTCAACAGCAGACCGACGCCGAAGCCGACCGAGATCAACGAGGCCAGCGCGATCACGATGCGGCGCTCGAAGAAGTGGGCCGCGTAGATCGCGATCCAGGGGTAGGAGAAGGCGGCGATCATAATGCCTCCCTGGGTCGTCGCCTGAGCCACCATCCCGCTGACGACCAGCGCTCCGGTTGCTGTCAGGAGCTCGAAGACGCGCGTGGAGATGAGCTGCCCGAACAGCCATATGCCGAAGGCCGCCACAATGGCGATCGCCCCGACGACGGCGACCAGCGTGACCGGCTCGGTGGCGGCGATCGGGAACGCAGCCGTCGTCAGGGCGACGAGCCCCTTGAACGCGAAGATCAGCGACAGCGACCAGGCGATCGCCGGCCGGCCGGCGACGAAGCGACGCGCGAGCGTGCGAGGCAGCGCCGAGATCGACGACGACCCCAGCCGCCTGAGACGCGACCCCTGGTGGAGCGATTGAGATGAGCTTCTTGACATCGCTTGCCTATCTCTTCGGATGGCTGGGAGCCGCGCTTGAGCGCGGACGGCGGGCAACAACAAACCTTGCCGCCACGCCACGAACCCCATGGAGCTCAGCCACTCGTCTGTCCTCTCGAACGCTGCGCGAGCATCCGCGGGAGCCCCGCGCGGGCGCGCTACGCTGAGCGGCGGTGCTCCTCTTCAAAGCACGTCAAACGAGCGTGGTGGACGCAGCCGAGGCGCTGCCAGGTCGCGAGCGGCCCGTCGCGGTGGCCGAGCGCCACGTCGTGCTCGGTGCTCCCCTGCGGCTGGACGGTGACGGGATCCCCGAGGGGGTGCGCGGCGCGGTGTTCGGGATGGGCTGCTTCTGGGGCGCTGAGCGCATCTTCTGGCAGGCTCCCGGCGTGTACACCACGGCCGTGGGATACGCCGGCGGGATCACCCCGAACCCCACCTACGAGGAGGTGTGCAGCGGGCGCACAGGACACGCCGAGGTGGTGCTCGTGGCGTTCGACACCGCCCAAACCGGCTTCGAGGAGATGCTGCGGCTGTTCTGGGAGGGACACGATCCCACGCAGGGCATGCGCCAGGGCAACGACGTCGGCACGCAGTACCGCTCGATCGTGCTGTGCGCCGACGACGCCCAGCAACGCGCCGCGGAGGCTTCGCGCGAGGCCTACCAGCGCGTCCTGAGCGCCGCCGGCCATGGCCACATCACGACCGAGATCGTCCCACCCGACGCGCCACCCGGCGGGCAGCGCCGTCCGTTCTACTACGCCGAGGACTACCACCAGCAGTACCTCGAGAAGAACCCGGGCGGCTACTGCGGCTTGGGCGGCACGGGCGTCGCCTGCCCCGTGGGCCTCACGAGCTACTGAGGGCCCGCTTAAGCAGCGCGGCCCGCCGAGGCGGGCCGTGGTCGCACACGATTGATAACCAATCGCAATAGTAGTGGGCGGGCGGCGGCTGAGCCTCTCTGCCCAGCCGCCGCCCGATCCCTGACTTGACTTGTCCTATGCGGCGCTGCCCGCCGGTTCCGGGGTCTGCCAGCCCGGGGCGTGCGGGCCCCCGAGCGTGGGCACGTCCGAGGGGTAGACCTCGTTGCCGTGGATCGCGTGATCGCCGATCTCGAGCTCCTGGTCGGAGAGCCGCAGGGGCACGAAGATCCCCACGAGCTTCAGCAGCACGAATGTCACCACGCCGCTGAATGCGATCACGAACGCGGCGGCCTCGGCCTGCCAGCGCAGCAGTTTCCAGCTGCCGTGGATGGCGCCCGCGAAGCCGGGCAGGCTTTCCGCGCCTTTGATGCCGATGTACTCGATCACATTAGGATCGGCGAGCACTCCCACGAGCAGACCTCCGCAGAGTCCCGCGATGCCGTGGGTGTAGATCACGCCGAGCGTGTCGTCCACGTGGCGGAACACCGGCGCCCGGCTGAGGAAGCGGATCGCCATCCACACGATCGTGGACGCCACCACGCCGATCACGAGCGCCCCGTAGCCGTTCACGAACCCGGCCGCGGGAGTGATCGCCACGAGGCCTGTGATCATCCCGTTGACGGAGCCGATCAGGGACGGCTTGTCGCGGAAGATGTAATCCCAGGCAATCCACACGAGCATCGCCACCGCGGTACAGAGGTTCGTGTTGAGAACCGCCGCCGAGGCGTTGGCGCCCGCGTAGTAGGAGTCGCCGCCGTTGAAGCCGTTCCAGCCGAGCCACAGCAGACCCGCGCCGACGGCCACCATCAACAGGTTGTTCGGCGCATCCACCTCGCGATCTCGCTGCAGGCGCGGCCCGATCACCGCCGCCGCCACGAAGCCGGAGATGCCGGCCGACAGGTGGATGACGTAGCCGCCCGAGTAGTCCAGCGCGCCGTGCGCGGCGAAGTAGCCGCCGCCCCAGATCAGGAACGCGTTGACCGTGTACACGAACGTGATCCACAGCAGCACGAACGGGATCCACGCCTTGAAGTTGACGCGGCCCAGCACCGAGCCGAGCATCAGAATGGGCGTGATGGCGGCGAACACGAACTGGAAGTACACAAGCGAGGCCTGCGGGAAGTGGAACGGCGGTCCCGAGCTGATCGACGGGATGACCGCCTGGCCCTCCTCCGCGGCATGACCGAGCACGCTTCCGGGTTTGCCCCAGAACGTGTCGAGGAAGCCGGTGCCTTTCCCGATCGGCGTGCCGAAGCCCATCTTGAACGCCCACAAACACCACGCCACCAGCACGAGCGCGAACGCGACGAAGGTGAGCATCATGCTGTTCACCGACCAGCGCTTCTGCATCACGCCGCCGTAAAGCACGGCGAGGCCGGGGATGCTCATCAGACCGACGAGCGTCGCGGCCGTGAGCTGCCAGGCGTTGTCGCCCGGGTTGAGCCACGATGGGTACGCCAGCCATTCGCCGGTTGTGGCCAAGATGGACATACGCCTCCATTTCCTGTGTTTGAATACGTTCTGAGCCCCCGCCGACGATCGCCGGCGCAAGCACCCTCTTGGGTCGCACCATGAAACCGGCCCAGCCGGGGCGCGAGTAGGGAGACATGGCCAACAGTTGGCACCCTGCGTTTGGACATTTGTCGAGGAGGTCGGTCGAAGGCAGGCCGGCGAGAGCGAGACACGCCGGCCGCGAAGCGCCGGTCCAAGAGCGCCGGCCGCGAAGCGCCGGTCCAAGAGCGCCGGTCCGTGCAGGCGTCAGGCCGGGAAACGCCAGCCCGCGCCGCCGAACCGCCCGTAGGGCAGGCCCGCCCGCCTACACGCCTCGCGGAGCGCCCCATGGGCCGCGGCGGCCGGATTCTCGGCGGGGTTGGCGCACAACGTGCGCGCGCGGGCGCCGCAGGGGTGGATGACCGCGGCGCCGAGGCTGCTCGCGAACGTCACTTCGATGCATCCGGCACGCCGGCTGGGGGCGTTCGTCGTAGCCAACACGGCCACTGTTGCGATGGCCGCCAGCAACAACGCGCTCACGGCGATCACCGCGAGGCGCCCCGCGCGCGTCCAGCGCAGCGGCTGGGACAGCCGTTTGGACTGGTCGATCATGATCATCGCGCAGCCCAGTCTATGAACGGCGGCGCGCTCGGTCCAGGCGCGCGCGGCAGGCTATCCGGCGTCCGGCGCGCCGCCGGGCCGCTCGACGCACGCGGGGGGGTGCTCGTCTGTCTCCTCGGACTCCGGCACGAAGCGCAGCGCGGCCGAGTTGATGCAGTAGCGCTGGGCGGTCGGCCCGGGTCCGTCGTCGAAGACGTGGCCCAGATGCCCGCCGCAGCGGCGGCACACCACCTCGGTGCGACGCATGAACAGGCTGTTGTCGGGGCGCAGCTCCACCGCCTCGGCGACCTGAGGCTCGGTGAAGCTCGGCCAGCCCGTGCCCGACTCGAACTTCGTGTCCGAGCCGAACAGCTCGCTCCCGCAGCCGGCGCACACATACATGCCCGACGCCTTGTTGTAAACGTACTCCCCCGTGAACGGCGGCTCGGTGCCGGCGCGGCGCAGCACGTCGTAGCGCTCGGGCGTCAACCGCTCGCGCCACTGCTCGTCTGACTTGGCGACCTCCAGCTCACCCATGAGCCTCGTTGTGGCAGCGAGAACGACCCGACCAGGGGCCGGCAGGCCCCTGCTATCCTAATCCTTACGTTCACGTCAATTTCGAAAGCCCGCCTCGGCGTTCACGCCGGTCATGAGAGCTACAAGTGGTGGGCGCTCTCGTGCACGAGCCTCGGAATGCTGCTCGCCGCCACCAACTCCGGCACGCTCATCATCGCCCTGCCGAGCCTCGAGCGTTCGCTGCACACGAGCCTGCTCGCGCTCGTGTGGGTGATCCTCGCCTACCTGATCGCCGCCACCGTGCTCGTGCTCACCGCGGGACGGCTCAGCGACCTGTTCGGGCGCAAGCGCGCCTATGTCGCCGGCTTTCTGCTGTTCGCGCTCGCCTCGCTCGGGGCGGGCTTCTCCAGCGGCGCGACCGTCCTGATCGTGTGGCGCGTGCTGCAGGGGATCGGCTCGGCGTTCCTGTTCGCCAACGCCGCCGCGCTCGTCACCGACGCGTTCCCCAAGGAGCAGCTCGGCTTGGCGATGGGCGCCAACACGATGGTCGCCGCGGTCGGGCTCGTGCTCGGACCCGTGCTCGGCGGCGCGCTCGTGGAGATCTCCTGGCACTGGGTCTTCTGGTTCAACGTCCCGCTCGCGCTCGCCGGCGCCGCCTGGGGCGCCCTGATCCTGCGCGAGCTCGCAAAGCCCGACCAGGTGCGCGGCTTCGACACGCTCGGCACCAGCGCGTTCGTGCTCGGCCTCACCGGACTCGTGCTCGGCGTCTCCAAGGGCGGGCTCTCCGGCTGGGGCAATCCCGTGGTGATCGGGGGCTTGGCGACCGCCGTCGTGCTGCTGCCGCTGTGGGTCTTCATCGAGCGCCACACACGCGCCCCGATGCTCGACCTTCAGATCTTCAAGAACCGCCTATTCGCCGCCGCCACCGCCGCCGCGTTCATCAACGGCCTGGCGCGCTTCGCCCTGATGTTCCTGTTCGTGTTCTACTTCCAGGGCGCCCAGGCGAACAGTCCGATCACCGCCGGCATCAAGCTGATGCCGCTCGCGCTCGGGATGCTCGTGGCCTCCCCCCTGGCCGGCATCCACGCCGATCGCCACGGCTCGCGCGGACTGGCCGCCGCCGGGATGCTCGTCACGGCGGCGGGCCTGGCGGCGATGACCACGCTGCAGGTGCACACCCCCTACTGGCAGAGCATGATCTGGCTCGCGCTCGTCGGGGTCGGCTCGGGCATGTTCAACAGCCCCAACACCGCCGCCATGATGGGCGTCGTTCCGGCGAAGCGCCGCGGCGTGGCGGCGGGCGCGCGCACGCTCGTGCAGAACACGGGCGCGGTGCTCTCGATCGCGTTCGTGCTGGCGATCGTCACCTCCGCGGTGCCCAAGGCGACGCTGTTCGCGGTGTTCTCCGGTGTCACGCGCGGACTGTCGACGCAGAAGCTCGACCCGTTCATCTCCAACATGCACGTCGCCCTGTGGGTGCTCGTGGCGACGTCGTTGGTGGGAGCGTTCGTGTGTCTGATGCGTCCCCGCCAAGTCGAGCCGAGCGCCATGCCCGACCGCGCCGTCGAGCACTCCCCGGACAGACTGCCGCCCGCGCATGCGCGCGAGGCCGAGGTGGGGGCGCGGACATGAGCGGCATGCGCTGCCGAAGGGTGGTCGAGGCGAGGGACATGCATTGCAAAAAGGGGGTGCTCGTGCGTGCGTGCGCGCGCGCGCGCACGCACGGGACCCCCTCGCGAGCAACACACACCCAACGCTCCACATGACGCTCCCCAACACCAGCCTGCGCATCGGCGACGTCGCCAAGCTCGCCGGCACCACCCCCCGCACGATCCGCTACTACGAGGAGATCGGCCTGCTTCCCGACGCTCCGGAGCGCCCCTCCGGCGGCCACCGCCTCTACAGCTCCGCCGAGGTGGAGCGCCTGCGCGAGGTGATACGCCTGAAGGAGCTGCTCGGCGTGACGCTCGACGAGCTCAAGGACCTGCTCACCGCGGAGGAGGCTCGCGCGGCCGTGCGCGCGCAACTTCGCCGCGACGACGTGCACCCCGAGCGCCGCCGCGAGCTGCTGGAGGAGGCGCTCGGCCACCTCGACCGCCAGCTCGAGCTCGTCGAGCACCGCGCCGCCGAGCTTGCCAAGCTGCGCGAGGAGCTGTCAACCACGCGGCGGCGCGTACGCCGCAAGCTACGCGAGCTGGACGCCGATGATCCCGGTGCCAGGCACGCAGGGGAGGCGCCGGGAATCGCTCCAAAGGCCGCTACGCTCGGCTGATGGACCGCAAGTGGTGGACCCTGATCGCGGTGTCGATCGCGATCTTCATGCTGCTGCTCGACATCACGGTCGTGAACGTCGCGCTGCCCTCGATCCAGCGCTCGCTGCACTCGAGCTTCCAGGATCTGCAGTGGGTGGTGGACGCCTACTCGCTCACGCTCGCCGCCCTCCTGCTCACCGGCGGAGCGCTCGCCGACCTGTTCGGGCGGCGGCTGCTGTTCGCGATAGGGCTGGTCGTGTTCACCGCCTCCTCGGCGCTGTGCGGGCTGTCCTCCACCCCGCTCATGCTCAATCTCGCGCGCGGCGCCCAGGGGATCGGCGGGGCGCTGATGTTCGCGACCTCGCTGGCGCTCATCGCCCAGGCCTTCCACGGCCGCGACAGGGGCACCGCCTTCGGCGTGTTCGGGGCGGTCACCGGCATCGCCGTCGCCGTGGGGCCGCTGATCGGCGGGATCATCACCTCTGGGATCGGGTGGAAGTGGATCTTCTTCGTCAACCTCCCCATCGGGGCGCTCGCCGTGGCGCTCACGCTCACGCGCGTGCACGAGTCGCGCGACCCCCACGCCACCGGCGTGGACTGGGCGGGCCTGCTCACGTTCTCCGGCGCCCTGTTCCTGCTCGTGTTCGCGCTGGTGCGCGGCAATGACAGCGGCTGGGGCTCCACCCAGATCGTGGCGATGCTCGCCGGGGCGGGCGCGCTGCTCGCGCTGTTCCTGATCGCCGAGGCCCGCCAGGAGCGCCCGATGCTCGACCTCTCCCTGTTCCGCCGCCCCGCGTTTGCCGGCGCCAACCTCGTGGCGCTCACGCTGTCGGCCTCCGCATTCGCGATGTTCCTCTACCTCACCCTCTATATCCAGGATGTGCTGAACTACTCCCCGCTGCAGGCCGGCCTGCGCTTCCTGCCCAACACGCTCTTGATGTTCGTGGTGGCGCCCATCGCCGGGCGGCTGTCCGCCCACATGCCTGTGCGCCTGCTGCTCGGCTTCGGCCTGCTGCTCGTGGGCGCGGGGCTGCTGGCGATAACGGCGATCACCCCCACCTCCTCCTGGACCGCCCTGATCCCCGGCTTCATGTTGCAGGGCGCCGGCGTGGGGCTCGTCAACCCGGCACTGGCGTCGGCGGCGATCGGCGTGGTGCCCCACAACCGCAGCGGGATGGCCTCGGGCGCCAACTCCACGTTCAGACAGGTGGGGATCGCCACCGGCATCGCCGGCCTGGGGGCTGTCTTCCAGCACGACGTCGCCCACGGCCTGGCGCTGCACCAGAGCCACCGCGTGGCCTTCGTGGGGGCGCTGAACTCCATATCCGAGATAGCCGCCGCGATCGCCTTCGTGGGCGCCATCGCCGGCTTCGCGCTGGTGCGCTCACGCGACTTCGTGGCCTCGCAGGCGGCAGAGCCCGCCGGCCGCTCAGTGCGGGCGCCGCTCGTGGCCGGCGCAGGCGAGCACCGGTAGGCGCGGATAGCGCGGATAAGCTGGATCCGCTCGCGAGCGCTCGCACAGCGAGAACACCGAGCCGCGCCTGTTGGGCACGAGCCGGCGGTGTATGCACGTCTCGCACAGACCCGCGCTCGGGCCGCGCAAACCGGTTGGGGGCGCGGCGCCGGAGGGCATGGGACCAGGGTAGTGGCCGCGCCCGCACAATCACGCACCCCGTACAGCGCGCGGGGAGCGTCCCCCGACGGCCGGCGCGGAGCCCGTGAAGTCATGGTTTCGAGCCGAATGCAATAATCGTTGACTAAGCAACTATGAGGACCCTCTACCGACTGCTCAGCTTTCTGCGCCCCTACCGCCGCGGCGTGATCGCCTCGGGCGCACTGGCGAGCGTCGCGATGGTGATGACCGTCGCGATCCCCTACCTCACCGGCCAGGCGGGAGAAGCGATCCACCAGGGGGCCTCCCACTCCCAGCGCCATGAGAGCTCCGCCGTGGCGCATAACCGCGAAACGCTCATGCTGCTCGCGGGGGCGATCGTCGTGGCGGTGCTCGCCCGCTGGGGATTCACGTACTGGCGGCGCATCATCGCTGGACACGTGTCGCTCGGGATCGAGTACGACCTGCGCGAGCGGCTCTACAACCACCTCCAGCGCCTGGAGCTCGGCTTCTTCGACCGTCAGCAGACCGGCCAGCTCATGTCGCGCGCCACCGTCGACCTGCAGGCGGTGCGCTTCTTCCTCGGCTACGGGTTGGTGTTCATCATGCAGTCGGCGCTCACGCTCGTGCTGGCGGGCATCGCGATGATCGCCACCAACGCCGAGCTCGGAGCGATCGCGATCGCTCCGGTGCCGTTCGTGGTGGTCATCTCGCAGCGCTACGGCCGCCGCGCGCGGCCCGCGATCGGAGAGGTGCAGCAGCGCATCGCGGAGCTCACCGCGGACGCCGAGGAGAACATCTCCGGCGTGCGCGTGGTGAAGTCCTTCGCGCGCGAGCCGCGCCAGCTCGAGCGCTTCTCGCACAGCGTGGGGAGGGTGTTCGACCAGGCGATGGTGGCCACCCGGCTGGAGGCCCGCTACAACCCGATGATCGGCTTCCTGCCCCAGCTCGGGCTCGCCGCGGTGCTGCTGATCGGAGGGCAGGCGGTGATCCACCAGAGCCTCAACCTCGGGCAGTTCATCGCGTTCTACTTCTACCTGAACATGCTGATTGCGCCGATGCGCTCGCTCGGCGTGACGCTCGGCCTCGCCCAGCGGGCCACCGCCTCGGGGGCGCGCATCTTCCAGCTGCTCGACCGCGAGCCGCGTCTCACAGAGCCGCCCGGCGCACCGGATCTGCCCGCCGGCAACGGTCACGTCGAGCTGCGCGGGGTGACGTTGCGATACGACAGCGACCGGGAGCTGGGGTCACCCGACAGCCCTCCCGACAGCTCTCCCGACAACGCATTCGACAGCTCTCACGAGGGTTCGGCCGCCGGCCCTCCCGCCCGCACCTCCGCGCGGGCGGTGCTGAGCGGCATCGACCTCGACGTGCCCGCGGGCCGCACGATCGCGCTGGTGGGCGCCACGGGCTCGGGCAAGACGAGCCTCGTGTCGCTCATATCGCGCCTGTATGACGTGAGCGAAGGACAGGTGCTGCTCGACGGCGCCGACGTGCGCGAGGTGAGCCTGCGCTCACTGCGCCGGGCGATCGCGGTGGTGAGCGACGATCCGTTCCTGTTCTCGGCGACGGTCGCCGAGAACATCGCCTACGCGCGGCCGGACGCGGACCGTGAGGAGATCGAACTGGCGGCGCGCCGCGCCCAGGCGCACGAGTTCGTGCGGCGCCTGCCCAACGGATACGACACGCGCGTGGGCGAGCGTGGGCTGACGCTCTCAGGCGGCCAGCGCCAGCGCCTTGCGATCGCCCGCGCCCTGCTGGCCAACCCGAGGGTGCTGATCCTCGACGACGCCACCTCCTCGGTCGACGCCTCGACCGAGCAGTCAATCAAGCTGGCGCTGGCGGAGGCGATGGAGGGACGTACCACGTTCGTGATCGCCCACCGCCTATCGACGATCGCGCTGGCGGACGAGATCGCGGTGGTCGACCACGGCGGGATCGCCGCCTACGGCAACCACCACGAGCTGCTGGAGGTGTCCGAGCTGTACCGCGAAATAGTCGAGAAGGGATTGCCCGAGAGCGTGTTCATGACCAAGGAGACGCGCGAGCGGGAGGTGAGCAGCCTGTGAGCGCCGTGCCGGCCCAGGTCGCGGGAACGGCTATCCCCATGTCCCCAATCCCCACGCCCCGGACCCCAACGAGGCGATCCCGATGAGCGCGCACGGCGGGCGGATCATCTCAGGGCGCGGGCCCACCGGCCAATGGGACGGCGAGCGCGCCGCAAGGGGCGCTCGCGGGCGCAACCTGCGCGGTCTGGTTGCCCTGCTGCGCCCCTATCGCGGGCGCGCGGCGCTCACGTTCGTGGCGCTGCTGCTCGGCACGGGCGCATCGCTCGCGCCGCCGCTGCTCGCCAAGGCGGCGATCGACAGCGGCATCGAAAAGCACGACACCACGACGCTCGTGCTGATCGTGGTCGCCTTCCTCGCCGCGGCGGTGCTGTTCTGGGCGATGACCTACGTGCAGACCTACCTCGTCGGGTGGGTCGGCCAGCGCGTGCTCGCGGACCTTCGCATCCGCATCTTCACGCACCTGCAGACGCTCCCGATCGGCTTTTATGAGAGCCGTCCCGCGGGAGTGCTGATCTCGCGCATCACCAACGATGTGGAGGCGCTCGACAGCCTCGTCACCGACTCCGTGGTGACGCTCTTCCAGTCGGGCCTGATCCTGCTCGGGACGATCGGGATCCTGCTGGCGCTCGACGTGAAGCTCGCGCTGCTCACCTTCTGCATCTTCCCGATCCTCGCCGCCGGGAGCCTGTGGTTCCGGCTTGCCTCCGCGGGCGCGTTCCGGCGCACGCGGGAGACGATCGGGTCGATCACCGCCTACCTGCAGGAGACGCTCTCGGGCATCAGGGTGGTGCGCACGTTCGGCCAGGAGCCCCACCACGAGGCGGCGTTCGCCGAACTCAACGAGGACAACCGCGAGGCGAACATGGTGACGGTGCGGTTGAACGCCAACTACTTCCCGGCAGTGGAAATGCTGTCCGGGGTGGCGGTGGCCGCGATCGTGCTGTACGGCGGCTATCAGGCGATCGAAGGGCACATAACGGTGGGCACCATCGTGGCGTTCATCGCGGCGCTCGCCAACCTGTTCGACCCCATCCAGCAGCTCTCCCAGCTGTACGCCACCTACCAGTCGGGCATGGCGGCGCTCGAGAAGATCTTCCAACTGCTGGACGTCAAGCCCGACCTCACCGACCGGCCGGGCGCGACGGAGCTCGGGCGAATCGCGGGCGAGGTCAGCTTCGAGGGTGTTTCCTTCGCTTACAGGCGCCACGGACGCGGAGGGCAAGGCGCGCCGGCCGGTGTGGTTGCGAGCGGCGCGGCCCCAGACGGAGCGAACGGGAGCCCTACCGCGACCATGGGAGCTGCCGATGACGGTCATGTTGGCTCGGCCGAGCATGCGGTCGGCCCGGCCGAGGTGCTTGCGCTCGAGCACATCGACCTGCACATCCCTCCGGGCCAGACGGTGGCGCTGGTGGGCGCCACGGGAGCGGGCAAGTCGACGTTCGCGAAGCTCGCCGCCCGCTTCTACGACCCCACGCGGGGCCGCGTTTTGATCGACGGCCACGACCTGCGCGACGTGGCGAGCTCCTCGCTGCGCTCGCAGATGGGGATCGTCCCGCAGGAGGCGTTCCTGTTCTCGGGCACGATCCTCGAGAACATCGCGTTCGGCAAGCCGGCGGCCTCGCGGGAGGAGGTCGAGGCGGCGGCGAAGGCGGTCGGCGCCGAAACGTTCATCTCAGAGCTCGAGCACGGATACGACACCGAGGTGGGCGAGCGCGGCGCCCAGCTCTCGGCCGGACAGCGCCAGCTGATCGCGTTCGCGCGCGCGCTGATCGCCGACCCGCGCGTGCTGATCCTCGACGAGGCCACCTCGAACGTGGATCTGCACACCGAGGGCCGCATCGAGGAGGGTTTGCGGCGCCTGCTCGCCAACCGCACGGCGATAGTGATCGCCCACCGCCTCTCGACGATCCGCCGGGCCGGCCGCATCGTGGTCCTGGAGCACGGCAAAATCGCCGAGCAAGGCACCCACGACGAGCTGATCGCCGCCGAGGGGCGCTACTACGATCTGTATCGGGATTGGGCGCTTCACGCGGTGGCGTAGGGGCCGCCCAAGTGGCGTGAAGATACGCACCCCACACGCTCCCCCAACCCCACGTCAGCCCACTATCAGCGCTTCGAGGCTCTATGTGGACGTCATGAAGGTCAGCAAACCCAAGTCGTTGGTCAGCGATTCCCCGCCCGCTTTCAGACTACTCGCCTTGGCCCCGCCTTTCGCGACGCCGCTGCAGTTATCCGCGGAGACCGCCTGACCCAGGTGGATCTGCCACTTCGCGACGGCGAGCTGGCCGTCGAGCTCCTTGCCAACGCTGTCGAGTCTTCTGACGTAGTTCTTCCGTGACGCCTTCGCCTTCACCTGTTTCGCGAGCTTGTACAGCGGGAGCTCATACCGCTCGATCTGGAGGACCGCGGCCTGCAGGTGCGTCCCCATCTGCGTGATGGAGGCGCCTATGGGAGTGGCAGACTGCGGGTCGGCGCATGCCAGCGACATCTTGGGCACGGTGACGAGATACTTCTCGCCCTCCCGTATCGGACCCGACTCGATCTTGTCCGACTGATTGGCGAACGCGACGACCGCCGTGTGCACGGCGACCGGATAGTTACGCACACCAGAGGCGCCAGCCTCGGATCCGGTTACGCCCAGGGCCGCCGTACCGGCGGCAACTCCGAGGAACAGCCTCATTCTCCGCACCGGCGGAGTATAGCCCAGCGCCATCCCGATGAGAGCAGGACGCGGTCGCCGCCTGCGGCGCTCTGGGCAGGCACGATCGAAGGCGCCCACCTTGAGCGTTTCCCCCAAGCCGACGCCTGGGCTCGAACCCGGGACCCCGTCATCACGAGCCAGTCCCGGGGCTTGCAGCCACTTGCTGCCGTTGCACAATCTCGCTGCAACTCGACAGTTCTGAGCGCGGAGCCGGCGGCTGGATTTGACGTCGGGCATAGGTCCTAAAGCGTTCGTCAGCGCCGCACGGTGACCGACGCGCGTGTGAGGAGCTGCACAGAGCCGCCGCGCGCTCCCTCTTCGATCCAGCCGCAGAGCACATAGGTGCCTGGAGATTCGCCGAGCAGCCTCCGCGTGAAGCTGAACGAGCGTCCGGCGGCGAGATTGGCCGAGGCGATGACCGTGTGGGGCGCTTCGATGGCCCCACCTTCGTCGAGCAGCTTCTGCTCGGCGTCCGGGCTCGCTTCGCAGCCGCGCAGCGGCTTATACCTGCAATGGACCGCCCCTGCGTGCGTGCGAACACATGAGAGGATCAGGTGCGCCGGCAGCAGCCAGGCCTCAAGATGCGCGGCACCCTCGGCGCTTCCGCGGGCCGTGAACGCACGCCGTTGCCCGACCCTTGGGTGGTTGGGCGCGATCAGCGCGAGCCTGTAGCGCGGCGGGCGGACCGAGATCGGGAGCGCCGCAACTGCAACCGTTTCGCCGCTCCCTTGGAGGTCGACCAACCAGGCGCAGAACAGATAGGAGCCGGCCGACGATTCGTCGGGAACGGTCAACGACCAGGAGAACGAGAAGGGGGCGGAGACCGACGGCAGTTCGGGCCCGCCCGCGAGGCTGAGTTCACTCTGTGGGTCGGCATCCACTGTCGGCGCACACGGCCCCACGCCCGCCGGGCGAATCCGTCGCCAGAGGACATACGAGGAGTTCCCGAATGCGTCCGCACCCGGAGGCGTCCCGGCCAGGGTGAACGTGATCGGCAGGCCACGCACCGGGTCGCTGGAAGCCGAGAGCCGCAGGCTGCCCGCTCCGTGTGCCGTCGTCGCCGCGACGAGCGCGACCGCGAGCGCGAGCGCCAGGCACGCACTCATGATGCGCAAGTCGTCAGCCACCCCACGACATGGTCCAGTGCCGCGATCTCGATGCTGGCCCCCGAGGCGCATGCGACTATTCTGCCCATCTCGCGGCCGCCATGCCGGCCCCCGGCCGAAAGCCGGCGCAGCCCGTCGGATCGCGCTCATAGGCACGCATCCAAACCGTGCTCGTCTCGGACAGGACGAGCGCCCATTCCTCACGCTCGTGCCTGTCGGGCTCCATCGAGCGCGCGGCCTCGTAGGCCACCGGATAGGCGTGGAACCGCATCATTGTCTCCCCCTCTGGACGAGCGGCGCTCGTACCAGCGCAGGCTCGCGACACGATCGCTTACGCCGCTCGATGCAGGCGTGTGGCCGTCCTCAGCCCGACGCGCTCGGAGGTCGTCCAAGGCGATCATCTGAGACGGGGCGCCGAGACCTTCGCTTCCAGCTGGTGAGCGCAAGTGAGGCCGCGTCGCGGTCATGACGTCCAACGGGGTGTTCGGCTATATGCCACATCGGAGCGATAGAGTGAGCGCATGGAGGGGCTGACCAAGGATCTCGTGGATGTTCTTGCGGCTGGCCTTGAACACCGTGCCGTAGCGACACTGGCTGAGCGAAAGGATCTTGAGCCTTCTGCGGTCGCTGCGCTGAGGCCGGTGTTTGGCGAGCTGGTAGAAAAGGACCGCAAGATTGACGTGCCCCACTGGGCGAGAGTTGGACCAGTCGATCTCCTCGTCCGAGAAGCGCCAAGGTCCGACCGCCTTGCTTTGGTCGCCGAGCTGAAGTGGTGCGGTCCACAACACGACATCCTCTATGAGGGGATATGGGACATGTTCAAGATGGCGCTCGCCACCAGGCGCGAGGAGCATCCGAAGGCGTATCTGATTAGCGGCGCCGAGCAGTCGCTGTGGGGTACATCTGATTTTGCGGACCTGTTTGACGACGCTACGCACGACTCCGTTGAGCTTTGCGCGCGCCGGCTACCGGATTCCAAGAGGACGCTCGCCTGGGACGATCTGCTGCGAGGTGGCTTCGACAGCTGTCCCGACCAGGTCCCGGCCCGTATCGCCACCGTCGTGGTCGGCCGCGCGCCGGTCGGCGAGTGGGAGCTGCGCGCAGTGCAGGTCGCGGTGAGCGGGGAGGATTGGATCACGATGGACGACGGTTGGCCGCACGGCCACCGTCCCGAGGGTGCCCGGCACCCCACATGACTCGCGCGATGATGAGGCGCACGTGGACGGCTGGAGCGTTAGGCAAGTCTGCTGTCTTCTTCTGTTGCTACTGCTGATGACCTTGTTGTCGTGGATGCGTGTTCCTCCTGTCTATGCGGAACTACACGTGACTACAGAACCGGCAACAGAAATTACACATACCGAAGCAACACTGAATGGCTATACACCAGAAAATCTCGATGAATGCAGCTTCTCTGAAGGTCTCGGCAAGATCGGCGGAGAATTCGGGGCCAGTCTGTACACGTCTTGCACCGGCGGGCCTTTCTCAATCCGCTATAGCCATCTTGAACCAGGCGAGACATACAGGTACTCGGCGTGCCCACGACCTTTCTGCATCAGCACATCCTTTCCTGACGGATGGACCTTTACTACCACGATTCCCTATCCACCTTTGGCCAGCACGCAGGCCGCAACCGACATAACCTCCGATTCTGCGCTGATCCGTGGAATTTCTCATCGCGGCGAAGGCCCAGGTGCTCCCGCTAGCGATCAAAATGATGATGCGTCAGCCTGCTCCTTCAGCGTGGAAGCATCGACCGGGCAAAGCGTGATACCGCCCCCATGCTCCGCCGCTGTGAGTTGTCCGCCTGAAACCTCAGAAGGCATCAAATGCTATGCAGTCACGGTCGAACATCTCGCCCCCGACACCGTCTACTCCTTTGCCTTCAACGCGGAAAATGCTGGCGGAGCATCGACCGGGGCACGGCTCACGTTTACGACGCTCGCGGGCTCTCCGGCCGGCGGCGGCACAGGTGGCGAAAGTTCAAGCACCGACAGCACAGGCGGGAGCGGATCGGGCCTAGGCAGCACCGCTGCGATCATTAGCACGGCTGAAGTCGCGGCGTTGCTCGCCGGTCAGCTCACGCCCTCGCGAAAGGCGGCGAAGATCGCGGCGTTGCTCAGGAGCGGTGGGTTCGCTCTCGTGTTCAAGGCGTTGGAGGCTGGGACTGCCATGATCGGGTGGTACCAAGTGCCGCGCGGTGCGAAGCTCGCCAAGAAGACAACGCCTAAGCTGGTGCTCGTCGCGGCCGGCCACCTCACATTCCCGGCAGCAGGGACAGCAATGATCCGGGTCAAGCTCACTGCCGCAGGAAAGCGCTTGCTCAAGCACGCCAAGAGCCTGAAGCTCACCGCTAAGGGCACCTTCACCCCGGCCGGCAAGACACCCATCAGTATCACGAAGGTGTTCGTGGTCAAGCACTAGTGTCCAGCCTTCGCGGCCGCCGTTGAAGCGCTCCCCGTAGAGAACCCACCAGTTCCTTACGGCCGCAAAGCGAGCGTGTCGGTCGCAAGACCCGAGGCGGCCCCTTTGGACGACCGATGAGCCATCGCCGGTACCGCTCGAACCGCGGGTCCTCATACCACACGGGCGCCCGCACGATCGCGGGCGGCAGGTCGCGGTAGACGAGAATTGCGTTCCCGCGGGCGATCTGGCGCAGCCACGGTGCGCTCGCGACGCTCTGCTCGTTGACGGCGATGGTTTCCCCGCCGTGCCCGTGACGGCTATGGCTCGTGTGCGCGACGGGCTCCTCGCCGAGCAGGCTCGTGATGTAGCTCGTGGTCGTGGGGTCCGCGAGCGGCGGGAGAAACACCTGGGCCGTCGAGGCTGAGAGGATCGCATCGCGCTCGGCTCTGCCGTAGCGGTGTTCGATCTGCGCGATCGACTGCCAGCTCGTGGCGATCGTGATGCCATGGTCCCCGCACTGAGAGAGCCACGGAGCGAGATCGCGGACCGGCGCGATGTTGCCGGCCTCGTCCAGGAGCAGATACAGCGGTGGCGTGAACGGCCCGTGTTGGCGTGAGGTTTCGATCGCCGTCTCATAGATTGATGTGACGAGCGCGAGGATCACGGGCTGAAGGTCGCGCTGGTGGTGAGCGGCCGCGACGACATAGATCGTGTTTGCCGGTCCGGCGAAGAACGCGCTCGGCGTCAGCTCATCCGAGGCGGTCCGCGTGACGCGGGGGTAGCGGTATGCGCGCAACAGGTTCGCGGCGCTCATCACGGTCGTCTCGCGGTTACGGGGATCGCGCGCGAGCACACCACGCAACTGTGCTGCCGCGGCATGCGCGTCGACGTCCTCGAGCTGTCGCTCGGCGCGAGTGAAGTCGCGTCTGTCAAGCCAGTCGAGGACTGTCGCGATCGTCTGGTCGGTGAGTTTCGCCACGTGCAGCAGGGGCGCGAGCAGTACGGATGCCTCACGGTCCCAGAACTCCGATGCGGCATTCGCCTGGTCGGGTTGGGCGGCGCTTGAGAGCGCCGTCGCGGCGCGCAAGGCGCCCTCCCATGTGCCGGCGGTCGAGAGTGGACTGTACGAGCAGGTCGGCTCCTCTCCGAACGGGTCGTACACCCACACGCGGCCGAGACCGCGACGGTAGGCGACGGTCGCGTCGGAGATGTCGCGCTTGACCGACAAGACGAGCGCGGGACCGTCGTGGTCGAGCAACCACGGGATCACATACCCGGTCGACTTGCCCGAGCGTGGGGGAGCGACCACCAGCGCTTGCACCTCGCGCTCGGCGGCGAGCATTCGTGCCGGCGCTCGTCCGACCCATCCGAGATACGGGCGTCCCTCCTCGGGACCGGGAACCCGCAGGCGGCGCAGGTCGTGCGGGCGCGCCCACGTCCTTGAGCGGATCAGTCCCGTGTCCCGCAGCCACCGTCGCGGTCCGGGCTGCGGGTAGGCCAGCGGCGAGCCGCCGCCCCACGCTCGCATCAGCCGCCAACATGACAAGACGGCCACAGCGGCCAGGCCGAGGAGCACACCGATGGCTGCCAGCCATCCCCCGATTCCTGGCAGCGCGAGGCGTTGCGCGCGGAGGGGGAACGCGGACGCGGGTGTCGCCCAGCGTCCAGTGAAGACGAGCCGCCATGTCGCATGGCGGGCATCCGTGAGCGGAAGGCGAAGCGGCGCGTGCAGGGTGAGCAGCAAGGCGCTCTGGGCGAGCAGCCAGATCAGCACCCCGCTGAGAACTCCGGCGAGCAGGATGGCCAGTGCGACCGTCAGCGAGAGCCGGCGCGCGCGACGGCGTCCGGGGGTCTGTGTTCTCACGCGCGAGCTCCACTCATCCCTGCTTCTGACCGTCAACCGGGCAAACCGGCCAACGAGTTTTCCCGGCGGGCTCGGCACGGCCGACCCGGGCGCATACGGCGAGAGCGCAATTCGTTGGCCGGTTTGGCGTGCTCGCGGTCAGTAACCCCGAAGGCCCGGCCGGGCGGTCGGGCCGAGACCCAGACGACGGACAACCCTCAAGGAGGGATCACACATGAACGCAATCCAGATCACAGGCCGTCTCACCAGCGACCCCGAGCTGCGCACGCTGGCCGACGGGACCGCGGTGTGCAAGCTGCGCTTGGCGGTCAAGGGCATGGCCCGAGGCCGCGAGACCGGCTACATCGACGTGACGTCCTTCGGTCCCGGTGCGCAGGCCGCCGCACGCGAGCTGAGCAAGGGTTGACTCGTCGCGGTGAGCGGTCGCCTGGAGTACCGCCAATGGGAGACCGACAGCGGCTCCAAGCGTCACGACTACGAGGCGATCGGCGAGATCGAGTTCCTCGCCGCCCCACGCGACCGTGACGCCGAACCCGAGTCCTCGAACCGCGAGGCGGAGCTGGCAGTCGCAGCTTGATCGGACGTCCAGGGAGCGCGAGCAGTCCTGCCCGCGCTCCCTGCGGCCCTCCCAACCGCTGTCAAGGAGGACGTGATGGGCACGACCACCGACACGATCGCCGACCCGCACGCCGCGGCGGCGCTCTACCTCCGTGCGCTGAGCGTCGGCGCGCCGCCTGGCGCGCTGTTGGATGTTCGCTACCGCCGCGCGGACGGTCGGTTCGCGCAAGCGTTCCTTAACGCCCGCGACCCTGACGCGCCCGCGAGGATCGTGCGGGTCGGCCGGCGGACCGACGTGTACGTCGGCTGCGCGATGAGGGTGCGCCGGCGAGGAACGCGCCAAGACCTTGCCCCCACAGCGCTGCTGTGGGCCGACTGCGACACTCAAGCAGCGCTCACCGCGCTGGACGCGTTCGCTCCTCCCGCTGGCGTGATTGTGGCCTCGGGCAGCGTCGACCACGCCCACGCCTACTGGCTGCTCACGCGTCCGCTCGACATCCGAGAGCTGGAGGCCGCGAACCGAGCGCTCGCGGCCGCGCTCGGGGCCGACCCGAAGTGCGCGGACGCGGCGCGCATCCTCAGACCGCCCGGCACCCTGAACCACAAGCACGACCCACCGCGTCCAGTGGAGCTGCGCGAGTACGCCACCGCGCGCTACGAGCCCGCAGAGCTGCTCGCCGCGCTACCGGCGCTGGAGCTCTCGCCCGCTCGCGGGGACCGTCGCGTGCGCGATCGGCGTGAGCACGACCCCCTGCAGCGGATCGCGCCGGCGCACTACACCCGGCTGCTGACCGGTCGCGCGCCCGGCCCCGACGGCAAGATCGCCTGCCCCTTCCACGAGGACAGCACCCCGAGCCTGCACGTCTACCCAACCCCCGAGCAGGGCTGGGCCTGCTACGGGTGCTCCACGCCCGACGGCAAACCCCGCGGTGGCGACATCTACACGCTCGCGTCGCAGCTATGGGGGATCCCCGCACGCGGCCCAGACTTCATCGAGCTGCGCGCCCGTCTCGACGACGTCTTCCGGGTGGATCGAGGCCCAACACCGCCGCAGCGCGCCCGGACCACGCCGAGACTCGAACAGGCGCCTCCGCGAACGAACGCACCCGATCACCGTTGGGATAGAAACGCTGCGCCAGATTGGGAAGCACCGACCCGTTGAGCTGCCTCGCTGCACGCCGCCGGTTTTGGCAATCGCAAGTTTTCTCCGACCAAGCCGATCTACTCGCACCTGCGATGAGAGGCTGAGGGCACTTGCATGGGGGCTGGTTACCCTCCGCGACCCATGCGCGAGGTCGGTGGTCCGACGAAGGCTTCGATGGCGGTCCACGCCGCACCGTGAGCGAGAGGGCCGAGCCGAAGCGTCCAGCCGTCGCCGAGCTCCTGCCGGATCGACGCTTTGAGGTTCGCCGCCTGGAGGCGCTGTAGCTGCGCTTCGGCGCGCTCAAACCCTGTAGCTCCGTGATAGGTGGCGTCCAGTCCGTAGCGTTCGCCCTCCACCGGCCAGACCGACAGCCGATCTGGCGCGAGGAGCGGGCCTGTCGCTGCTGGGAGGGTCACAGGGGATTCATCGGTATCCGGCCTCGTCAGTCTTGAACACCTGCCTGTTCGTCTTCTCGCGGCGTGCGAAGTGGGCGTCTTGACGGTTTGACGCCGCTGCGCTACCGTGGGGGACATGGCGAGGCGCAAGACGACCTACTACATCGATGAGGGTGTGCTCACCGCGGCCAAGCTGACGGCGGTGGCGACGCATCGCAGCGAGAGCAGGCTCGTGGAGGACGCGATCCGCTCATACGTGGTGGAGGAGGGGCGAGGCGAGGCCGCGCGCGATGACATGCGCAGGCTCTTGGACGAGTTGCGCGCTCGCCCGGAGTTGAGCGATCTCGACGACGAGCAGTCGATGGCGTTGGCGGTCAGCGAGACGAAGGCGGTCAGGCGCGAGCGTGCGGCCAGGCGCCGGGGTCACGCTGCCGGGTGACCAGCGGGCTGCGCGCAGTCGTCGACGTCAACGTCCTGGTTTCGGCCGCCCGCACGCCGAACGGCTTCTGCGGAGGGCTGCTTGAGGCCGCGATCGACGGGCGCTGGCAGCCGGTCGTCTCGATGATGCTCTTCGAAGAGCTCGAGGACGTGCTCGCACGCCCGGCGTTCACCGACCGGATCGGTCAAGAGGCGGTAGATCGCTTTCTCGCCGGGCTGCTCGCGATCGCGGAGTGGGCGGAGGATCCACAAGGACCACGTGACGTCTTGACGCGCGATCCCGACGACGACTACCTGCTCGCGCTCGCCCGCGCGGCAGATGTCGATGTGCTCGTCTCGGGAGACCGCGACCTCACCGACTTGGCCGAAACGCAACCGCCGATCGAGACGCCTGCCCAGTTCTCGCAGCGTCTCGGCTGACGGGGAACCCTCGGCGGGCCCCGTACGCGTTCGCCTCGCTGCCGTCGTGCATCCCGTGACGCGACTGAGTGGCCTCACTCGCAAGTCCGCGCACGTATTCGGCGGACGAACACGCTCGCTCCGGGCGGCGAGCGGGCGCGGGCACAGCGCCGACGCGAAGCGTTGCTTTTCGTCCGATGCGGGAGCGTCGGCGACATCCGCCGACGCGTTTGGTTCCACGCGATTTCGAGTGTCCGGTCTCGGTAGCGCCGGTGCGCACTCTCGTCGCAAACCACGCGTCCGAAGGCATCCGGCGCTCGTCAACTGCGCGAGCGGCACACCTCGTCGGTTAGCAAGCTGATCCGGGTTTGCGAGTGACCGCCGACCGGGACCCAGATCCAGACTGGCTCGCTCGGCTGTGCCGGTGACCGCTGACCACGGAGGACAACGGCATCGTCGTCAACACCCGTCGCTACGGACCGAAGGTCATATTATCCAGCTCGCCTTGGAGGTAGCCCGAGGGCGAGCATGGCCTTCAAACTCCGGGACAGGGACTCGAACCCCAATCTCCCGGACCAGAACCGGGCGTCACTGCCAATTGGACTATCCCGGAAAGCAGTGCGTGTCGCCCGGAAGAATAGCGTCTTCGTTCGCGTGATCCGTCCGTGGTAGGTGGGAACATATGTTCGTATGCTTACCCGAACCCTGGTTCTCGAGATGTTGCGGGATGGCGCGACCGAACGCATCTCAAGGGCCGCCTCATCGAAGCCGGATTGCTGTTGGAGCACTGTCAGAGCTGCGGAATCGCCGACTGGCTCGGCAGGCCGCTGGCGCTCGAGCTACACCACATCAACGGAGACGTGCACGACAACCGCTTGGAGAACCTGGCGCTCCTATGCCCCAACTGTCACAGCCAAACCGATAGCTGGGGAGGGCGAAACAGCAGGCGTCGAGGATCTACGCCTCTGCGCGGCTGCCCGTAGGGGCAAAGAACGCTGTGATGGCCGACTCAAGGCCCGGGTCGAGCACGAGCAGGACCTCGTCGCCGGCTTCGATGACGGTGTCGGCCTTGGGGACGAAGCCGGAGCCGTCGCGCAGCACGGAGATGACGAGGCTTCCTTCGGGGAGATTGATCGAGGAGACGCGTTCGCCCACGACGGGCGCGTCGGCGGAAACCTCCAGCTCGATGATCTCCAGACGCTCCTCTTCGAGCGCGAGCAAGTGCACGAGCCCGTAGCGCGGCACCTCGTGCTCGATGAGGCGCAGGATCAGGTCGGTGGCGGACACGGCGGGCTGGATGCCGAGCAGCTTGAAGTGGTCGTAGTTGCGCGGGTTGTTCACGCGCGCGATGATGCGCTCGCAGAGGTACTTCTCCTTGGCTACCTGACAGACGAGCATGTTGTCCTCGTCGTCGCCCGTCACAGCGATCACGAGATCGGCGCGCTGGATGCCCGCGCGCTCGAGCACCCACAGCTCGGTGGCGTCGCCGTATTGCACCGCGTGCTCGTACTCTTCCTCCATCGCGAGGAAGCGCGGACGGAAGGACTCGATGAGCGTCACCTCGTTGCCCTTGTCGATCAGCTCGCGGGCGAGGTTGCGACCGACCTTGCCGGCGCCCACGATGATCACGTACACGGCTGGGCCTCGCGCGTAGAAGTTGTGTGGGAGATGGAGCCTCGTCGCATTGGAGCGCCTTACGCGGGGTCCGCGGCGAGAGCGCTTTCGAACATCTCGATCGCGTGCTTGGTTGGGGAGATGGTGTGCAGGCCCTGTTCGCCGTACCACGCCGCGCGTGCCGGGTCCATGACGCGCACCAGCACCTTCGGCACCCCGAAGCGCCGCTGGGCGATCTGGGCGATGATGAGGTTCGTGTTGTCGCCGTCGGTGGAGGCGATGAACACGTCGGCGCGCTCGATGCCGGCCTGGATGAGCGCGTCGGTCTCCAGGGCGGTGCCGAGCGTGAACATGCCATCCGATTCCTCCCAGCTGCGGGTCTGTCCCGCGTCGAGGCGCTCGTGGGAGAGCTGGTCCTCGTCGAGCACCGACACTTCGTGGCCGGCGGCGAGCACCGACTTGGCGAGCGCCGACCCCACACGACCGGCTCCGACGATCAGGATGAACATGGCGCTCCGGCGCTCGACGCGAACATGGGCCGGAGATTAGACGATGGGAGGCCCGGCGACGGGCGCCGCCGGGAAAGGCTCGGAGGCGCCCTCGGAGGCGGAGCCCTCGCCGTCCGCCGCAGCCGCATCGCGCGCCGCCGGGGCGGTCACGATGACCCGGCAGCGGGCCTTGCTCACGACGTGCTTCGTGACATCCCCCACGAAGTTCTCGAGCGGCCCACCCCGGCCCCCGAAACGCGAGCCCCCGCGAATGCGAGAGGGCTCCTCGGCTCCGAGCACGATCGCCTCCACGCCCCGCCGGCGAGCCTCCTCGAGGATCGCCTGTCCCGCGCGTCGGGCCCTGATGGTGGCGGTCGCCACCTGCACGCCCGCATACTCCTCGCCGACCGCCTTGGCCCGCGCGAGCGCCTGGCGGGCCTGCTTGACCTGGGCATCCGGCAGGCGCGCGTCGAGTGGCAAGGACATCGGCATCTCGAAGATCCATACGGCCTCGATCGTCGAGCGGTCGATCTCGGCGGTGTCGGTCGGCTTGCCGGAGACAAGCAGGGCCGCGGTCTGGACGATGTCCTCGTCAAGACGTGTGCCGCACAGGGGAACCAGGATCGAACCGTACTCCCGCTCCGGGAGATGCTCGGCTCGCAACGCCTCGACGGGGACCGTCACACGCCGCAGCAGCGACGTTTCGTCGGCTCGCCGGTAGATCACGTACAGCGCGATCCCGGCGATCATCCAGCCGAGGCCGACGTAGCGGGCGGGCTCGTGCACGACCATCGTCGCGATCCAGCCCGCCGAGCACGCGACGGCGCCGAACACGGCCAGTAGCGGCAGCTCACCCCCGCGCAGGCGCACCGAGAACGGCGTCCGGTAGGGGCGGTCGCTGTGTGGCTCTGAGTAACGCATCTTCACCACGGACATGTGGGCGATCGTGAACGCGAGCATCGCCCCGAAGGCGTAGATCCCCACGAGGAAGTCGAGGCTCTCGGGAATAACGAGCGCCGCGGCGAGCAGGCCGGAGAGGAGGATGAGTACGTATGGGGTCGATCGTTGTGGATGCAGGCGGCCGAGCCCACTGGGAATCTGACGGTTGGTGGACAGCGAGTAGGCGAGCCTGGAGAGCCCGAGCATCGCCGAGTCCGCCGCCGCGATCAACGTGCCGGCGGCAACCGCGCCGATCAGGTAGACCAGCGCCTGCGAGAGCCACCGCGGCTGCAGCTGGCGCAGGATGTCCACGACGGGAGCGTCGGTGAAGTCGTGTCCCGGGAGGCCCCCACCCGGCAGCGGGAGCGCCGTGACCGCGACGATCGCCACACCCACATAGGCGATCACGACGGTGATGGTGCCGCTGGCGATCAGCCTGCGCAGCGAGCCGCGTCCGGCCTTCACCTCGCCCGCCAGCCCCGACGCGGACTCGACGCTCGTGAAGGCGATCGTGGTGACCGTGAGCGCGAAGATCAGGCCCGACCATGTGGGCGCCGTCCCGAGGTGGACCTGCGAGACGAGCTTGTGGGCGTCGAAGAACTGCGACAGCCCGATCGCGATCGCGACGAGCTCGAGCACGAGCGCTCCGACCACGATCAGCCCGATGCGGTACTCGCGTCGCCAGCTGAAGCCGCGCACGTTGGCGAGCACGACGAACGCGATGATCGCGATCGACAGCAAGAGCGCCTCGCCCGAATGTCCGAGCGGCGCCCAGAACACGCTCAGGTACTGGGTCGCCGCAAACGCCGTGACGGCGATCAGGATGACGTAGTCGAGCAGCATCGCCCAACCCGTGATGAAGCTGACGAGCTCGTTGAAGGCGTAGCGCGCGAACACGGTCGACCCACCGGGCTCCGGATGCATCGAAGCGCCCTCAAGGTAGGTCATGGCGGTCACCCCGAACATCACGGCGGCGATCAGGAACACGACCGGGGTGAGACCGAGCGCATGGTCGGCCACCACCCCGAGTGAGAAGAACACGGCGCTCGCGAGCGACGTGTAGACGACCGCGAACAGAATCGGCGAGCCGAGACTGTGGCGCAGCGTCGAGCGTGCGCTCTCGCCGAGCTCGGCCGTCCGCGGATGAGCGGTGTGCCCGTCGGAGCGCTTGTGCCCTTCAGGGTGCCCCGCGCCGTCCGACGTCGGCCCTCCCCGCCCCGGCGAGTCCTCGGCGGGGCTCATGTCCCGCGCCGCCTCCTCATCTCGATGTAGAGGCGTCCCGACCCGCCGGCCACAAACAGCACGCCGAGCAGCAGACGAGCCGACAGCACGCCCTCGCCGCCGATCGCCTCGACCGCGAGCGCGATGCCGATCGCGACCATCGCCAGCGACAGCACCGTCGTCCCGGCGCGATATGCCTGTTTGCCGCTCATCTCATCTCTGCAATGAGCTTAGGACCTGAGTCCTCTAGAGGCTCAATGTGGGCTCGGTGTCCGTCGTGGAGGACGGACCAAAGGCGAAGGTAAAGGAGGAGGGGGTCAATATACTTTTTTGAAATTTTACCATTATAGATACAAAACGTATATACTATCGCAAAATTTCAAAATAGAACACCCCACATGTCCCCCTTTAGGGCCTATCCCGGAAGGGATGTGCGGCTGGGGTGGTCGAGTGTCGAGCGAGGCGCGGACGCAAGGGCGAAGACGTGGTGGTGCCACGTCGAGCCCGAGGACAAAGCCTCGCGAAGGCAATCGGCCGCATCCAGACGTGCAGGCCTTCCGGGATAGGCCCTAAGGTTCCTCTCAACCCACACCGAGCCTTCCAGGGAAATCATCAAGCCTCTAGGTGATGAGGGGGATGATCAGGATGGCGACTATGTTGGCCACCTTGATCATCGGGTTGATGGCGGGGCCGGCGGTGTCCTTGAAGGGGTCGCCCACGGTGTCGCCGGTGACCGAGGCGGCGTGCGCCTCGGAGCCCTTGCCGCCGAACGCGCCGTCCTCGATGAGCTTCTTTGCGTTGTCCCACGCGCCGCCGCCCGCGGTCATGAGCACCGCGAAGAAGAAGCCCACCACGATCACGCCGATGAGCAGCCCGCCGAGCGCCTTCTGGTCGATCAGGCCCACAATCACGGGCAGCCCGATGGGCAGCAGCGAGGGCAGGATCATCTCGCGCTGGGCGGTGCGCGTGACGATGTCCACGCAGGTGGCGTAGTCGGGCTCTTCGGTGCCCTCCATGATGCCCGGGTGCTCGCGGAACTGGCGCCTCACCTCCTCGACCACAGCCCCGCCGGCACGGCCCACGGCCTCCATCGAGAACGAGGCGAACAGGCACACCATCAGGCCGCCGAGCAGCAGGCCGATGAGCACCTGCGGTTCGTTGATGCCGAAGGCGAGCGATTCGATCGAGCGGTGGCTGCGGTCGGCGAGTTCCTGGCGGAAGCCGGCGAACAGCACCACCGCCGCCAGCACCGCCGAGCCGATCGCGTAGCCCTTGGTGACCGCCTTCGTGGTGTTGCCCACCGCGTCGAGCGGATCGGTCACCGCGCGGACCTCCTCGGGGAGCTCGGCCATCTCGGCGATGCCGCCGGCGTTGTCGGTGATCGGGCCGAACGCGTCGAGCGCCACGATCAGACCGGTGAGCGAGAGCTGGCCCATGACCGCCACGCCGACGCCGTAGATGCCGGTGGTGCCACCACCGGCGAGCTTCCAGGCGCCGAAGATGCCGAACACGAGCACGAGCGCAGGCAGCGCGGTGGCCTGCAGACCCGAGCCGAAGCCCTGGATGATGTTCGTGGCGTGCCCCGTGACGGACGCCTTGGCGGTCTTCTTGACCGGCGAGAAGCGTGTGGAGGTGTAGTAGTCGGTGATCACGAACAGCAGCGCGGTGACGGCGATGCCGATGAGGGCGCACAGGTAGAACTTGCCCCACGAGGGCGGGTTGACGACGTTGCCGACCTGGCTGAAGGTGAGACCGCGCATCAGCCAGTAGGTGACCGGCGCAAACGCGGCGGCGGCAATCACGCCGGAGACGATCAGGCCCTGGTAGAGGGCGCGCTCTACGTTGCCCGCGCGCGAGCGCACCGCGAACGTACCGATGATCGAGGCGATGACCGCCACGCCGCCGAGAATCAGCGGGTACATGACGACCTTGGTGGCCTCGTGGAAGGTGAGCACGCCGAGCAGCATCACGGCGACCGCCGTGACCGCGTAGGTCTCGAACAGGTCGGCAGCCATGCCGGCGCAGTCGCCGACGTTGTCGCCCACGTTGTCGGCGATTACCGCGGGGTTGCGCGGATCGTCCTCGGGGATGCCGGCCTCGATCTTGCCGACGATGTCGGCGCCCACGTCGGCGGCCTTCGTGAAGATGCCACCGCCGAGTCGTGCGAACACGGAGATCAGCGAGCCGCCGAAGCCGAGCCCGATGAGCGCGACCACCGCCGTCTTCTGGCTGTCGTTGAACACCGCCGTGAGCAGCCCGTAGTAGCCGGCGAGGCCGAACAGGGCGAGGCCCGCGACGAGCATGCCCGTGATGGCGCCGCCCCGGAAGGCGACGCGCAGGGCGGGCGAGATGCCTCCCCTGGCGGCCTCGGCCACGCGGGTGTTGGCGCGCACGGACACGTTCATGCCGATGTAGCCGGCCGAGCCCGAGAGGATGCCGCCGATCGCGAAGCCGCAGGCGACGGCGATGTTCTGAACGAAGATGAGCGCCACGAACAGCACCACGCCGACGGCGGCGATGGTGGTGTACTGACGGTTCAGATAGGCGCGGGCGCCTTCCTGGACGGCGCGCGAGATGCTCTGCATCCGCTCATTGCCCGGCGACAGGGCAAGCAGGGCGCGGGTGGTCACGAGGCCGTACGCCACGGCACAGGCGGCGCACACAAGGGCAACGACGACCCCATGATTCGTCAGAAAGCTGCTCAACAGAAATCCTCCGCGGTCTGATTGGCGTGCCGCGCGAGGACGTTCGCGCGCACCGTAGTTCTCGCACGAGCCGCTCCCTACGAGCGCATTACCCGGCGTAAAGGCGGGCGCAGTCTATCGTGCGCGGGCGCGGAAAGCCGTGAAGCTCAACGCGAAGCGCCTTTCAAGGGCGCATGAGCGCCTTTCGAGGGCGCATGCGTACGCGCGGGCACACGGGCGCCCTCGCGCGTACGCGCGCGCGAGTCACCCCTCAGAGGAACAACACGAACACCCTCAGCGCGCCCCCAAACCCACAGTCAGCGCCCCGGCACCCACAGCCGCCCGCTCGACTCCGCCGGTCCCGGAGCGGTCGGCTGCTCGCCGTTGGCGGGCCCGTTTGCGTCCCCTGCGGGCGCCGAGCTATCGGCCGGCTTGGCGCTCTCTCCGGACCCGGCATCTCCGCCAGGCCCGGCGTCCCCGGCGGGCGACGGCTGGGCAGCGCCCGTCCGGGCGTCGCCGCCGGCGCGAGCCTCGCGCGCGTATGCGAACTGGAGCTGGGCGACCGCGTCGCGCAGGGGGCCGAGCTCGCGGGACATGCGTCGTTCGAGGATCGGCATGAGGGCGCGTACGCCGTCGATCGCGTCGCGCACCTGCTCGAGGTCGCGCTCGCCCGCGGCGGGTGGGCCTGCGTCCGGGGAGCCCGGCGGAGAGGAGCCGGGGTCGGATGGGCGCTCCAGGCCGAGCCGGCGCCCGCCGATGTTGAGCAGGGAGACCGCCGTCTGCAGGATCATCTCGGTGGGAGTGATGCGATTGAGCTCGGCTTCATAGGCTGCGCGCTGGCCGATCGCCGATCGGTCCTGCTCGCTCGGCTGGTCGCGCGTCGGGGCGCTCTCCATTGGGGCGCCTTCCGTCGCAGCGCCCTCCTGCGCGGATCCCCCCTTCGCAGCACCCCCCGTCGTGGCGCCCTCCTGCCGGTCGTGTTCGTCGGCCATCACACGGTCACCTCCTCCGAATAGGTCTCAAGCGTCTCGCGCACCGAGGCCGCGAACACCTCCTCGGGGGTGGCCCCCGTCTCGATCATCCGTCGCTGGCGCTGAGCGCCGTTGCGCTCAGGGAAGCTCAGCTCGACCCCCAGCTCGGCGCGGACCGGCTCCGTCCAGGCCGAGAGTCGCTCGACGATCGCGGCGGCCGGGTACTCCTCGGCGCGATCCAGGTCCACCATGCGGCCGTCGAGCCCGTAGCGGATGGCGCGCCACATGTTCTCCTCGACGAGGCGCGGGGCGGGGTCGGAGGACGGCACGCCCTCGTCGACGTCGCGAAGCGCCTGAGCCACGCACGCCAGGATCAAGCCCGCAAGAGCCTCCGACTCGCCGGCGGCGCTCTGCGCGTCGCAGATCCTCACCTCGACCGTGCCGAACTCGAAATGGGGGCGCACCGACCACCACACCTGCGTGAACTCGACGATCGAGCCGGTGTGCACGAGGAACTCGATGTACTCGCGGTAGCAGGCCCAACCGCCGAACACGTCCGGGATGCCGCAGCGGGGGAAGTTGCGGGTGAAGCTTTGGGTGCGCGCCGATGCAAGCCCCGAGTCGCGTCCGTCGAGATAGGGCGAGTTGGCCGACACGGCGAGCAACAGCGGCAACACGGGCCGCAGGCGGTCGCATACGCGCACCGCCCGGTCGATGTCGCGCACCCCGACGTGCACATGCAGGCTGAAGGTGTTGTTGCGCCAGGCGACATACTTCAGGCCCTGCTCGACCCGCCGGTAGTGTTCGGTGTCGATGATCGCCTGCTCGCGATAGTCCGCCCAGGGATGGGTGCCGGTGGCCGCCAGCGCCGCGCCGTGACGGCCCGCGAGGGCGAACAGGCGCCGGCGGCGCTCGCGCTGGAGGGCGAGCGCGTCGGCGAAGTTCGAGCCGCGTCCGGACACGATCTCGATCTCCGAGGAGATGAGCTCGCCGGTTATCGCCTCGCCGAGCAGCGGATCGCGCTCGAGCGCGAGGTCGCGCAGCTCCTCGAAGCGCGGCACGAGGTCGAGCGTGGAGGGATCGAGGATCGCAAACTCCTCCTCCAAGCCGACAGTGAGATCGGTGGCTTGCGCGAAAACATCAACTGCCTTGTCGAGATCGAGGCTGGTCATTGGGGATGATTATGGGCGTGCGATGTGAGCTGAAGCTCGCTCGGCGGTGGTTCCCCAGCTTATGATCGTAGGGCGTGCGTGCCGGACGGGGTTCGATTTCAAGTGAGATAGAAGTACAGCGCGTAGAGCAGGTCGACGGCCGGACTGGAGGTGTGGACGGTCACCTCGGGGGGCACGTCCAGGAGCGACTCGGAGTAGTTGAAGATGATCTTCACGCCCGCCGCCACGAGCTCGTCGGCGAGACCCTGGGCGGCTCGCGTGGGGACGGCGAGCACGCCCACGACGATGTCCTCGTCCTCGACCAGCTGGTGGAGCTCGCTCGTGTGCCGCACGGTCTGGGAGCCCACCTGGGTGCCCACCTTGGCGGGATCGATGTCGAAGATCGCCACGACCCTGAAACCGTGGTCGGCGAAGATGTCCGAGGAGGCGATCGCCTTGCCGAGGTGACCGGCGCCGAGCAGCGCGATGTTGTGCTGTCCGGCGGTGCGCAGGATCTTGCGGATCTGGGAGACCAGCGACTCGACGTTGTAGCCGACGCCGCGCTTGCCGAACTTGCCGAAGCCCGACAGGTCGCGGCGGATCTGGGTGGAGTTGACGTGGGTGTAGTCGGAGAGCTCCTGCGAGGAGATCGTCTCCTTGCCCATCTTCCTGGCCTGTGTGAGCACCTGCAGGTAGCGCGAGAGACGAGCGGCCACGCCCAGCGAGAGCCTGTCGGCGGGGTCCGGTTCGCCGTCGCAAGTCGCGTCCATAGGATTCGTCAGCTCGTTGAAAACCATGGCCCGTGACTCTAGAGGATGGCCGTCAGACGTTCCCTCAGCATGTGTTCGCACACGAAATACTCGAACAGCTCCTCACCGTCGAGCGCGACGACCGGGATGCGCTCGAAATAGGCTCGGTGCAGCGCCTCGTCCGTCGTGATGTCAACCTCGAACATGTCGAACCCCAGATCGGACTGCAACCCCACCAGCGCGGCGCGAGCCTCCACGCAGAGGTGGCAGTCGGGCTTGGAGTAGAGGGTTATGACCGCCACGGCGGACTCCTTCGCGGGCAGGCAAGGGTGGCCGGCCGGGGTACGAACGAGCAGCCTCGTGCGATGCTCACCGCAGTCGCTCCCCGGTGGGCGTGGGCCGTGGATTCGTCGCGGGCCGCTCCCGGCGGGCATCGAGCCGTAGACTCACCGCGGTCGCTCCCCGGTGGCGTAGGCGTCGAGTGCGAGATAGTCGGGATAGGCGAGCTTCGGCGCGAAGCGCGCGGCCGAGCCGATCATCGCGGCGTTGTCGGTGCAGAGCACGCTCGGAGGCACATGCACGCTCGTGCCGATCAGCGCGAGGCGCCGTCGCAGCTCCCCGTTGGCAGCCACGCCGCCGCCGACCGCCAGGCGGTCGAGTCCCGTCAGCTCGAGCGCCTGCTCGGCGCGCAGCATCAGATGATTTACGATCGCCGCCTGGTAGGACGCCGCCAGGTCGGCGCCACGGCGTTCGCGCTCGGCGTCGTGCAGTTCCCGGATGCGGTACAGCAGCGAGGTCTTGAGGCCGGCGAAGGAGAAGTCGAGACCTTGGGCGAACGGCCGCGTCGCTCCGCGCCCAGCGATCGTCGATCGACGGGATCGACGATCGGCCGGCGAGCGCGAGCCCGGCGCCGGGAACTCGAATGCCTCGGGGTCGCCTTCTGCGGCGAGCCGCTCCAAGGCGGGCCCGCCGGGGTAGCCGAGGCCGAGCATCCTCGCGCCCTTGTCGAACGCCTCCCCGGCGGCGTCGTCGAGCGTGCGAGCGAGCGTGTCAAAGCCATCGTGCTCGCGAACGTGGGCGAGCAGCGTGTGACCGCCGCTCGCGATCAGGCACAGGAAGGGAGGCTCGAACGCCTCGCGCCGCCCATCCTCCTCGGACACGAGGAAGTTGGCGGCCACGTGGCCCTGGAGGTGATCGATCGCGGCGAGCGGCAGCTCGCGGGCGGCCGCCAGCCCCTTAGCTGTCGAGAGCCCGACGAGCAGCGCGCCGACGAGGCCCGGGCCCTGCGTGGCTGCCACCAGGTGAACGTCGTCGAGCGTCACATCCGCCTCCTGGAGCGCCTGCTCCACGACGACGTTCACGAGCTCGAGATGGTGGCGGGAGGCGATCTCGGGCACGACCCCGCCGAAGCGGTCGTGGGCGCGTTGCGAGGAGATCACGTTCGAGCGGATCGTGCCGTCGTGCTCCACCACCGCGGCGCAGGTGTCGTCGCAGCTCGTCTCCAGGGCGAGGATTGTCACGGGGCCACGCCTCGAGGAAGGCGGATTCCCGGTAGCTCGACCTCAGGGGGCCCACCCATGGCGAAGAGCGTCATATTGGATCAATTCCCACCCGTCCCGGGCACGTCGTGGAGCGATCCCGCGAGCGTGCCCGGAGTGCGCCACATCACGAGCGCGTCCTCGCCGTTGTCCTGGTAGTAGCGCCTGCGCAGGCCCGCGGCGCGGAAGCCTTCGCGCTCGTAGAGGTGGATCGCGACGTCGTTCGAGCGGCGCACCTCGAGCGTGAAGCGAGCCGCTTCGTCGTTCACCCGCTCGTACAGCTCCGTCAGCAGCGCCGAGGCAACCCCCTTGTGCTGATGGTCGACGTCCACCGCAACGTTCATAACATGCCAGACGGTGTCGTAGCGCGAGCAGATCAGATAGCCCACGAGCCGCCGCTCGTGAACCGCCGCCAGGCAGATGCCCGAGGACTTGGAGAGCTCCAGCACGAACATCGCGAGCGACCACGGAGTGGGGAAGGCACGCCGCTCGATCGCGATCACGCGCGGCAGGTCGGCGTAGGCGAGCTCCCTCACATCCACCGAGAACGACCCCTCGGTCCTGATCTCAGCCACCGACGCCACTACGAGGGCGCTCCCTCCAGGGCGAGCTCTGCGTCGGGCCGGCGCCTGTAGTCCGGCAGGACCCGCCCCTCCTCGGGAGCCGCGCCGGCTCCCAATTCGCAGATCGCGCGCGCGTCCACCAGGTGCAGCGGCGAGCGGTCGGCGGGCACGAGCACGCCCGCCCGAACAAGCTCGTCGCGGTAGCGCACGGCTCCGTCGCCCAGCGCCGTCCAGCGCCGCACGCCCGTCAAAGCGTGCGCGTGCTCGCGCAGCTCGGCGAGCTCCGCCGGGGAGAGCGGCTGGGGCGCGAGGAGCTCGACGTCGCCGTGGTATGCGGCCGCGAACGCCTCGCCACGCCGCGCGTCGATCACCGCCAGCACCCCGCCTGTCCCCTCCGACACCCCGCCTGTCCCCTCCGACACCCCGCCTGTCTCCGCCAGCACCCCGCCTGTCCCCTCCGACACCCCGCCTGTTTCCTCCGACACCCCGCCTGTCCCCTCCGACACCCCGCCTGTTTCCTCCGGCGTGTCCGCATAGGCCGCATGCGCGAGCGCGCGCAGGCTCGACACGCCGACGAGATCCACCCCAAGCGATTGCGCGAGCCCCCGGGCGCTCGCCACGCCGATGCGCAGGCCCGTGAAGGTTCCTGGGCCCACACCCACGGCGATCCGCTCGATTTCACGCCAGCCGAGCCGGGCGTCGTGCAGCAGACGGTGGGCGAGCGGCAGCAGCCGCGTGGCGTGACCCGGCCGCTGCTCGCCGTCGGGGTCGTCGCGCGCCTGCAGGACGCGCCCGTCGGCGAGCATAAGGCCGACCGCGGTGGCGCGGGTGGCGGTGTCGAGGCCGAGCACGATCATCGCCCCGCCTCCGCCCGACGCGGCCGCTCGGATTTCGGCGCTGCGGCGGGCGCGTGCCCGTCGCGCTCGATCGCCTCCACCCGGCCGCCCTCGATGGCCTCCAATCCATCGCGTTCGATCGCCTCCACCTCTATGCGCCGCCTGTCGCCGCCCAGGTGGGTGAGTGTCACGCGCATGCGCGCGCCCCGCAGCTCGGCGCCGGCGTCCTGCGGCCACTCCACGAACGCGATCCGTCCCTCGCCCACGTAATCGGCGAGCAGGTCGGGTTCCTCCCCGCTCAACCCCGGCAGACGGTAGAGATCGAGGTGCGACACGGTCACGTCCGAGCCCTCGTAGCGGTGGCCGATCGAGAACGTGGGGCTCGTCACCGGGCCTGAGACGCCGAGCGCCTCGGCGGCGCCGCGCACGAACGTGGTCTTGCCGGCTCCGAGCTCGCCCTTCACGAGCACGACGTCGCCGGGCTTCAGCGCAGCGGCGAGCTCGGCGCCCAGCGCCTCGGTTTGACGCCGATCCGAGGTCTCGACGATGCGTGTCGCCACTCCAGAAGCGTAGGGCCTATCGGCGCAATGCCGTGGTCTACGGGGAAAACGGCGTCGGCTCGCGGTGGTTTACCGCAAAAAAACGGCCGGCTTGCGCGAGAGGGGAGCGCGAGCCGGCCGTGGTGCTTGGGAGGATGGAGATGACTTCCCTATCGGCAAGCCGCATCGCTTGCTTTAGCGATTGCACGAGGGCATTCAGGCTGGCGCAGAATGGTGTTCAGAGGAACCAAGGTGGGGACGTGGATAGTTCATTTGTGAAATTTTGCGATGGTATATACATAATGTATCTATGATGGTAAAATCTCAAAAAAACATATTGACCCCTCCTCCTTTATCTTCGGCCTGTCACGACGGACGTCGAACCCACGTCAAGCCCTTACACCCGTCCAAAGCCGAATCGGATGCCTCCGGAGCGCGCCGAGCTCAGAAGAGGTCGAGCTGGTTCGCCGCGTCGTGCGACTGCGCGAGCGGCACATCCCCCGCCCGCCGCCCGCTCGATGGGTTCGCCGGCGGCGGACCCGGCTCCGCCACGTCAATCTCCGGAATCGGCTCGAGCTCGTGCGCCGGCTGCTCGGGCGCGTCCAGCGCCAGCAGCTCGGGCAAACGCGAGAAGTCCTCGCGCAGCGTCTCGAGCATGCTCGGGGTGTACAGCGCCGCGGCGGGATGGAAGATCGGGTAGAGCCGCACCGCGCGCCTGCCCAGTGTGAGCACCTCCGGCCGTCCGTGCAGGGGAGTGATCCCCGTGGGATCCTCCCGCAGAAGCTTCGTGGAGAAGTTGCCGAGCGTGCAGATCACGCGCGGTTGGATCAGCTCGACCTGGCGGTAGAGGTACTCCCTGCAGTTCTCGATCTCCACGGGCAGCGGATCGCGGTTTCCCGGAGGCCGACACTTCAAAGTGTTTGCCACGAACACGTCCTTGCGCACCAGGCCGATCTCCTCGAGCAGCGTGTCGAGCAGCTTGCCGGCGCGGCCCACGAACGGCAGCCCCTGCTCGTCCTCGCTGGCGCCCGGGGCCTCCCCCACGAACATGAGATCGGCGTCGGCGTTGCCCGCGCCGAACACCACGCTCTTGCGCGTCGCGGCGAGCTCCCGGCAGCGCACGCAGCCCTGGGCCTGGGCGAACACCTGCTTGAGCGCCTCACGCCGCTGCTCCGCCGACTGCTCGATCTCTGCTGAAGGCACGGAGCGGGATGGTAGTGCTCGACGTTGGCGCGGGCGGTATGCTTAAGCGAGTCGCGACCGGTATCCCCCAGGGAACTGGACCGAGCCAGATGAACCTGTCGATCTCCACATCGATCCGCCCGCCGGACCATGCGCGTCATGGGCACCCGAGGGCTCTCCGCCCATGAGGGTGGTACGTTCCGTGGGCGAGTTGCGGGCGGCGCTCGAGCCGGCCCGGCGGGCGGGCCGCACGATCGGCCTCGTCCCCACGATGGGCGCACTGCACGACGGTCACATGTCGCTCATCGCCGCGGCGATGGCGCAGTGCGAGGTGGTGGTGGTGTCGCTGTTCGTGAACCCCGCCCAGTTCAGCGAGTGCGCCGACCTGGAGCGCTATCCCCGCCGCGAGGAGTGCGACCAAGAGCTCGCGGAGCGGGCCGGGGCGGACCTGCTGTTCGCCCCCACCGCCCAGGAGGTCTATCCGTCGGGCTTCTCAACCTCGGTTGAGGTGCTCGGCCTGACCGATCGCCTGGAGGGGGCGGTGCGCGGGTCGGCCCACTTCCGCGGCGTCACCACCGTCGTGACGAAGCTGCTCAACATGGTGGCGCCGGACGTGGCCTACTTCGGCCAGAAGGACGCCCAGCAGACGATCGTGGTCAAGCGCCTCGTGGCGGACCTGAACATGGCGGTGCGCATCGAGGTGTGCCCGACCGTGCGCGAGCCCGACGGCTTGGCGATGTCGAGCCGCAACGCCCACTTGAGTCCGGGGGAGCGTGCTCGTGCGCGTGCCCTGCCCGACGCGCTTGCGGCGGCCGGCGCAGCCATGTCGGACGGGGAGCGCTCAGCCGATGCGCTGATCGCGGCCGCGCGCGCGGCGATGAGTCGTTTCGACGTGGAGCCCGAATACCTGGCGCTCGTCGATCCCTCCACGTTGGAGCCCGTCGATCGCTTGAACGCCTCCGCACTGCTGACAGTCGCCGCGCGCATGGGAAACACGAGGCTGATCGACAACGTAATGCTCGAACCCTCCCCCCAAATCAACTACTCAGGAGAGCCGATAGCCACATGCAGCGTGTGATGCTCAAGTCCAAGATCCACAGGGCCACCGTGACCGACTGCGACCTGCATTACGTCGGGTCGATCACCATCGACGCCGACCTGCTCGAGGCGGCGGACATCCTCGAGCACGAGCAGGTCCACGTGGTGGACGTCGACAACGGCGCGCGCTTCGAGACCTACACGATCGCCGGGCAGCGCGGCTCGGGCGACGTCAAGGTGAACGGCGCCGCAGCGCGGCTCGTGCACCGCGGCGACACCGTGATTGTGATCTCCTACGGGCAGTACGACCGCGCGGAGATGGAGCACTACGAGCCTTGCGTCGTACACGTGGAGGCCGGCACGAACCGAATCATCACCGTCGACGACGCGGTGGCGACCCTGTTGAGCTCCCCTCCGGCCTCGTTCGAGGCCGGGGCGAGGGGTTAGGCGGAGCGTCAACCAGCGTCAGATAGGAGCACCCCGCCATGTCAAGTCATCCCGGCGATCCCGCCCCCAGCCACCCAACCGCCGCAAGCCCTGTGAGGGCAGGGGTCGTCCCATCGGACCCCGGCCGGCTGCCGATGACACTGCCGTTGCTCGCTGAGAAGAAGCGCCTCGGCGAGCCCATTGTGATGGTCACCGCCTATGACTACCCCAGCGCCCGCGCCGCCGAGGCGGCCGGCGTGGACCTCGTGCTCGTGGGCGACTCCGCCGCCACGACCATGCTCGGCTACAACTCGACGACCCCGGTCGATCTCGACGACATGCTCGTGCTCGCACGCGCGGTCCGCCGCGGCCTGAAGACCGCCCTGATGATCGGCGATCTCCCGTTCGGCTCGTATGAGATCAGCGACGAGCAGGCCATCGCGAGCGCAGTTCGCATGGTCAAGGAGGCCGGCTGCGACGCGGTCAAGCTCGAGGGCGGTGGCCCGGCGCCGGCCGGCCGCGCGCGCGCCATCATCGGCGCGGGCATCCCGGTGATGGGCCATGTGGGCCTCACGCCGCAGAGCTCGACCGCGCTCGGCGGCTGGAAGGCCCAGGGCCGCACCGCCAAGGCGGCGGCGCGGATCGCCTCCGAGGCGCTTGCTCTGCAGGGCAGCGGCTGCTTCGCGATCGTGTTCGAGGCGATCCCGAGCGCGGTCACCGAGGAGCTCATGCCCCATGTCGACGTACCGGTGATAGGCATTGGCGCAGGCCCCGACACCGACGGTCAGGTGCTCGTGTTCCACGACCTGCTCGGCATCCGCGACGGGCTCGGGCCGCGCTTCGTCAAGCGCTACGCGAACATCCAGCAGGAGATGAATGCGGGCGTCACGGCATACGCCGAGGACGTGCGCACGCGCCGCTACCCCGGCCCCGAGCACGGCTACTCGATCGACGCGGGCGAGCTGGCGGAGCTGCACGCGCTGTTGGGTTAGAGGTTGTTTGGATTTGGGGCGTTCTCGCGGCAGGACGGCGCCCGCGACTGCACGAACCCTCGTCGCCATGACGTGCGTGCGCAGTGGAGGGAGCGCGCCCGTCAAGCGGGTGAGGCGGGCCTGTATTCGATCTTGCGCAGGAGCGTCGCCGGCGCTCCGGCGACGATCGAGAACGGCTCGACGTCTTTGGTGACCACGCTGTTTGCGCCCACCACGCAGCGCTCGCCGATGCTCACGCCGCTCGTCACCACCACGTGTGCCCCCAGCCAGCAGTTGTCCCCGATCCGCGTCGGTCCCTTGCTGTCGAAGCCCTGCCACGTGATCGGCTCCTCAGGATCGTCGTAGCGGTGGCTCGAGTCGCTCACGAAGCAGCCGTTGGCGAGCATGCAGTGATCGCCGATCTCCACGAGCCGCTCGGCGGCCACCATCACGCCCATGTTCAGGAACGTCCCGCCCCCGATCCGCACGCGCGCATTGCCGGGCATCGTGATCCACACGCCAGGCTCCAGCAGGGCGTGCGGGCCGATCTCCAGGCGTCCCTCGCGCAGCGCCTCAAGCACGTTCCCGTGAATCGGCCAGCGCGCGAACGCTTCGCGGCGCATCATCTCGCGATGGATCGCCATGCGATTCCAAGGCAGGGTATTCCGCTCATACCACTTCCACCTCGCCCACCAGAGACGCACTCTGGACACCCTTCTCCTCATTTCATGAGGAGAAGTGGAATGAGGAGGTTGTGGCGGCATCGCGCGGAGTCGCTCACGCGCGGCCGGCGGCCTTCGACCTGCGTGCGCGCGCGCCGGCGCCGTTCGCGCTCGGCTTGACGGGCGCCTTGGTGCGGGCGCGCGGCCTTCGCTTGGGCGCGAGCAGCCCCCTCAGGAACTCTCCCGTGTGAGACCCCGGCTCGCCCGCCACCTCCTCGGGCGTGCCGGCCGCGATCACCATGCCTCCCTCATCTCCCCCCTCGGGTCCCATGTCGATCAAGCGGTCCGCGCACTTGATGACATCGAGGTTGTGCTCGATCACCACCACGCTGTTGCCGGCGTCCACGAGGCGCTGCAGCACCTCCAGCAGCCTCTGCACGTCGGCGAAGTGCAACCCGGTGGTGGGCTCGTCGAGGATGTACAGCGTGCGGCCCGTCGCCACCTTGGAGAGCTCGGTGGCGAGCTTCACGCGCTGGGCCTCCCCACCGGAGAGCGTGGTCGCGGGCTGGCCGAGCCTTATGTAGCCGAGCCCCACCGCGTCGAGCGTCTCAAGGCGGCGGCGGATCTTCGGGATGTGCTCGAAGAACTTGAGCGCCTCCTCGACGGGCATTCCAAGCACCTCGGCGATGCTCCTGCCCTTGAACTTAACCTCCAAGGTCTCGCGGTTGTAGCGCCTTCCGTCGCACTGCTCGCAGGGCACATACACGTCGGGCAGGAAGTGCATCTCGATCTTGATCTGCCCGTCGCCCCTGCACACCTCGCAGCGCCCGCCCTTCACGTTGAAGGAGAAGCGCCCGGGCTTATACCCGCGCGCGCGGGCCTCCTGCGTCTTTGAGAACAGATCCCTGATCACGTCGAACAGCCCGGTGTATGTGGCGGGGTTCGAGCGCGGGGTGCGCCCGATCGGCGACTGGTCCACCGCGATGATCTTGTCGAGCTGGTCCAACCCGTGGATCGCGCGGTGCGCCCCCGGCCGCTGACGGGCCCTGTGCAGACGGTTGGCGACCGCCTTGAACAGCACTTCGTTGACGAGCGTCGACTTGCCCGACCCCGACACCCCCGTCACGCACGTGAGCGTGCCGAGCGGCACGTGCACGTCGACGTCCCTCAGGTTGTGCTGCCTTGCGCCCAGGATCTCCACATAGCCCGTGGGGGTGCGGCGCTCGGCGGGCGGCTCGATCGTGCGCGTGCCCGCCAGGAACTGCCCCGTCAAGGACTCCTTCACGCGCTGCACCTTCGCCGCGGTTCCCTCGGCCACGATCCACCCGCCGTGCTCGCCCGCGCCGGGGCCGAGATCGACGAGATGGTCGGCGGCGCGCATCGTCTGCTCGTCGTGCTCCACCACGATCACCGTGTTGCCGAGGTCGCGCAACCGCTCCAGCGTGGCAATCAGCTTCGCGTTGTCGCGCTGGTGCAACCCGATCGAGGGCTCGTCGAGGATGTACAGCACCCCCACGAGCGACGACCCGATCTGCGTAGCCAGCCTGATCCGCTGCGCCTCGCCGCCGGACAGCGTGGACGCGGCCCGGTCCATCGAAAGGTAGCCGATGCCCACGTTCTCAAGGAATTGAAGGCGCTCCGAGAGCTCGCGCAATATCAACCGCGCCACGTGCCTGTCGGTCTCCGAGAGCTCCACCTGCTCGAGCCACTCAAGCGCCCTGCGCGCCGACAGCGCGCAGAAGTCCTCGATGCGCGTGCCCGCCACGAGCACCGCCCGCGACTCCGGGCGCAGACGCGCCCCGCCGCACTCCGGACAGGCCCGCAGCGACATGAACTCCTCGATCTTCTCCCGCGTCCACTCCGAGTCGGTCTCCCGATAGCGCCGCTGCAGGTTCGCCAGCACCCCCTCGAAGCGCGTGCCGTACGAGCGACTGCGACCGTAGCGGTTGCGATAGGTGATTTGGAGAGGATCCCCGTTCGTACCCGAGAGGAACAGGTCGCGATGCTCCTGAGACAGGGCCTCCCAAGGCGCGCCCAAATCGACGCCGTAGCGCTTGGCGATCGCCTCGGTCACCTGCTCGTAGTAGTTGGACACGCTGTTCGCCCACGGCGCGATCGCGCCTTCGCCGACCGACAGACTCGGATCCGGCACCACGAGCTCCGGGTCGATCACCATCTGCGACCCGAGCCCGGTACACCGCTCGCACGCCCCGTGGGGGGAGTTGAAGGAGAAGATGCGCGGCTCGAGCTCCACCAGCGACGGTCCGTGCTCAGGGCACGCAAACCTCTCGGAGAACGTGAACAGCGAGCCGGGCCGCGGCTTCTCGCCGGGGACGATCTGCTGGGAGGGCGCCTTCGTGCCGAGGGCGCCCGACGAATGCGAATGAGCCGATCCTGCATTTCGCACGCCACCCCCTCCCCCATCATCTTCGCCGCGTGATGACCCCACGATCTCGATCTCCACGAGGCCGTCCGCCAAGCCCACCGCCGTCTCGATCGAGTCGGCCAGCCGCTTGCGGACGTCGTGGCGCATCGCCAGGCGGTCCACCACCACCGAGATGTCGTGCTTGTAGCGCTTGTCGAGCACAATCGACTCCTCGAGCATCCTCACGCGCCCGTCGATCTTCACGCGCGCGTACCCGTCCGCGCGCAGCTCCTCGAGCAGCTTGCCGTACTCGCCCTTGCGCCCCCTCACGACCGGCGCCAGCACCATGAAACGGGTGCCCTCCGCGAGCTCCATGGTCTGGTCGATGATCTGCTCGGCCGACTGGCCCGTGATCGGGCGCCCGCACGTCGGGCAGTGCGGCTTGCCCACGCGCGCCCACAGCAGCCTCAGGTAGTCGTAGATCTCGGTCACCGTCCCCACGGTCGAGCGCGGGTTGCGCGAGGTCGTCTTCTGGTCGATCGATATCGCCGGCGAGAGTCCCTCGATCGAGTCCACGTCCGGCTTGTCCATCTGGCCGAGAAACTGCCTCGCGTACGCCGACAGCGACTCCACGTAGCGCCGCTGCCCCTCCGCGTAGATCGTGTCGAACGCCAGGCTCGACTTGCCCGAGCCCGACAGGCCCGTGATCACCACCAGGGCGTCGCGCGGCAGCTCGAGCGTTATGTCCTTCAGGTTGTGCTCCCTGGCGCCGGACACCACAATCTTCTCGGAGGTGCTCATCGCCGCGGTCCGCTCGGCACGGCGGTCTTGTCGGTGCGAACCATCTCGAAGGGCATTCTAGTCGGGCGAACAGACGTTCGGGCCGGCTTCACGCCGCGGCAGACGCTCACGCGCGCTCACTCGCCGGCCCCGAGCAGCTCCGCCAGGCGAGCGTGCTGCGTGGAGTCTTTCCCGAGCATGTCATCGACCCCACGAAGAACCGCTCCCGCGTCGATCTCCGTGCCCCAGCTGACCATCTCTTCGACGTCCACCCAGTCCTTGGGCCGGTCGAAGACCGCCTTGCACACGATCAGGTCCTCTGGGGAGAGGATCGGTATCCGCACGGGGCCGAAGCTCACCCGGCGCGATCGCCCAGCCATCTCTTGGTGGAGGTCCAGGGTGGCGAAGAAGAGATCCAGGTACGACCCGTCCCAGTCCAGTCTGACCTGACCGTCGCGCTCGATCGCCGCCCGGTCGGATCGCGAAACCGTCACGCCCAGATGGGCGAGCGCGCCGAGCACGGGCTCCGCATGCTCGGGTGTGACGGTCACATTGAGGTCGATGTCGGTGGTGGCGCGCGGGCTGCGATACCACGCCAGCGCTATCGCCCCGCCGAACTGGTGTGGCACCCTCATGGAGTCGAGCATCTCGTGCACCGCCACGATCCTGGAGGCGAGACCGCCCAGCCTGCCCGTGTGGCTCCACGCGCTATCGCCCGGCTCATCCGTGCCGCTCATGCCCCGCGCAAGCTCGCAGCGCCGCGGCGCTGCTCGACGAGCCTGCTCAGCACCGGAAAGCCCAGCGGCTCGAACGGCCTCGGAGGCTGGCCGGCGGCCACGGCGTCCGCGAAGCCCAGCAGGTCGATGAGCACCGCCCCCGGGTCCGCCGGCCGAATCGCCGGCGGTCGCTGAAAGGCCAAGGCCATCCGCCGGGACGTCTCCACGAAGCGGCTGGGCGAGCCGCGGGCCGAATCGCGGGCCGAATCGCGGTCGCCTGGGCCGGCGCCGGTCCCCGCCGGCACCCGCGCCCCGGCCCGCCTCCCCGAGGCGAGCACCGCCCGGACGTCGAACGGCCGCCTCGCCCGCCGAGCAGCCGCCGCGAGAACCTCGTCGGTCAGGACGTCGAAGCCGGCGAGCGTGCGCGCACGGGGACCCTTCGGCGTGTGGAGCGACTCCCGCACCTCGAACCGCCCGTTGCGGCGCGCCACCACGTAAGCCATACCCACTATGTTACCACTATGTCGCACCCACTAGCGACGACACAGACGATCGTCTTCAGCGAACGCGGTCCGCTGCGCCTCGGCGGGCGACCCTGAGCGACCGGCTGAGCGCTTTCGATCCGACCGCCCCATGAGGCAAGATGCGGGGCGATGCCGGTGGAGATCAGCCACGACGCGCACGCCGTGAAGGCCGAACGGCTCACGGTGATGCGCGGCGGGATCGAGGTACTGCACGGGCTGTCCTTCACGATCGCCCCCGGCCGGATCACCGGGCTGCTCGGTCCGAGCGGCTGCGGCAAGTCGACGCTCATGCGCGCGCTCGTGGGCGTCCAGGCGCGCGTGTCCGGCCGGCTGGAGGTCCTGGGAGAGCCCGCCGGGGCGCCGGCCCTGCGACGGCGCGTCGGCTACATGACGCAGGCCCCGTCGGTGTACGGGGACATCACCGTATACGAGAACCTCGTCTACTTCGCCGCGCTGCTCGGCGTCGCGCGTGGCGAGCTCGACCGCCTGCTCGAGACCGTGGACCTCGCCGGCGAGGCCGGCCGTCGCGTCGATACGCTCTCCGGTGGCCAGCGCGCCCGCGTGTCGCTCGCCTGCGCGCTGCTCGGGCAACCAAGCCTGCTGGTCCTCGACGAGCCGACCGTGGGCCTGGATCCGGTGCTGCGTAAGCACCTGTGGGGCCTCTTCAAAGAGCTGGCGACCGGCGGCATCGCGCTGATCGTCTCGAGCCACGTGATGGACGAGGCGCGCCACTGCGACGAGCTGCTGCTCATGCGCGAGGGCGCCGTCCTCGCCCAGGACACGCCCAGCGCCCTCGCGGCGCGCGCCGGCACCGACGACCTCGAGCACGCGTTCCTCACGCTCGTCGAGTCCACCTCGGAGACGGGCGCTTGACCGGGCAGGCCCAAGCCGCCGCGCAAGGAGAGCGCTCGAACCGTTCAAACAGGCCGGTGAGCGCGTGATCGGCCAAACCCTCGCAACCGCTCGACGCGTGATAAGTCAGTTGCGCCACGATCCCCGCACGATCGCGCTCGTGCTTGTCGTGCCGTGGGTGCTGATGACGATCCTGCGCTTCGTCTACGAGCACCACATGCGGGTCTTCAACGAGGCCGGCGCCCCTCTCTTGGCGGTCTTTCCCCTGGCCACGATGTTCGTGGTCAGCTCGGTGGCGGTGCTGCGCGAGCGCAGGAACGGCACCTTGGAGCGGCTGCTCACCACGCCGCTGAACCGGCTGGCGCTGCTCGGCGGCTACGCCATCGCGTTCGCGCTGCTCGCCACCATCCAGGCGATCTCCGTCTCCGCGCTCACCCTGGGTCCGCTCGACCTGCACGTTGCGGGACCCACGGCGATGGTGCTCCTGCTGTGCGTCGCCATCGCGATCCTCGGCATGGGGCTCGGTCTGCTGGCGAGCGCTTTCGCCCAAACCGAGTTCCAGGTGGTGCAGTTCTTCCCCGCCGCCATCTACCCGCAGATGCTGCTCGCGGGGCTGCTCGTGGCGCGCCAGCGCATGCCCGGGGTGCTGCACGCGATCTCCGACGCCATGCCCCTCTCCTACGCGGTCGACGCGATGCACCACCTCAGCCGCGAGCGCGGAGTCGCGCCCGCTCTTTGGGGCGACCTGGCGATCGTGGTGGGCTTCGCGGTGGCTTCCGTGGCGCTCGGCGCGGTCACGCTGCGCCGCCAGACCGCTTGAGTCGTCGAGCAAGGTCGGCCGCGAAGCTTGAGGGCCTGCGACACCGAGTGATGTATAGTGGTGTCATGGCTCGCACCCAGGTGTATCTCGGCGACGAGGAACTCGAGCTGCTCGATCAGGCCGCGCGCGCGGTCGGGGCCTCCCGCTCGGAGCTGATCCGGCGCGCCGTGAGGGAATCGTTCGGCTTGAAGACCAAGGCCGACAGGCGACGCGCGCTACAGGCGAGCGCCGGCTCTTGGAAGGGACGGAGCTTCACCGGCGCCGAGTATGTGGACGCGGTTCGCGGCGATCTGAACGAGCGCTTGGGTCGCCTCGGCCTGCAGTGAAGCTCATCGACACGACGATCGCAGTCGACCACCTGCGCGGCATGGAGGCCGCCGTGGAGCTGATGACAGGCTTGGTGGACGAGGGCGAGACGCTCGCCGCGAGCGAGCTCGTCCGCTTCGAGCTGCTCGCCGGTGTGCTGCCGGGCGAGATCAAGGCCCTCGAGCAGTTCTTCTCCTCCCTTGTGTGGCTGCCCGTCGATGAAGAGATCGCACGCACCGCCGGCTCGCTCGCGCGCGAGCACCGCAAGGCCTACGGCGGCATCGACGACGTCGACTACCTGATTGCCGCGACCGCCATCGTCTTCGACGCGGAGCTCCTCACGACCAACGTGCGCCACTTCCCGATGCTCGCGGACTTGGCGCCTCCGTACTGACCGGGCGCCGCTCGCCTCCCCTGACGGCGCCGGGGCGGGACGCCTGTCGAACGACAGGCTCAGCCGCGATGCGCGCCTTACCGGGGTCGATGCCTCCGCGGTATCCGTATCCGGGGCAAGGTCAAGCTCGATCGCCTCCTCGAGAACCTCCATCAACTCGTCGAGCGTGTGACCCGACGCAAAGCAGCCGGGCAGCTCACGGACCTGCGCCCAATACGCGCCCTCATCGCCGCTAATCGCGGCGAGCGCCGCATGTGGGTCCGCCATAGAGCGCTGCTGGAACAGAGAGAGGTGCCGACCGCCCCCGCACCGGTCGTCGCACAAGCGTGGCGCGGCAGCCCCCGACGGGCGCTGCTGGCGAAGCTGCTCGTCGGATGCGACGTCGAGGCTCTCGACGACAGCCGGGCGCGCCTCGTCGGAGCGCTGGCGGCGCGCGCCGGCGCCACAGATGTCGTGGACGCGACCGTCGTCGAGGGAGCCCTGCGCCGGCACGACATCGTGATCAGCTCCGACCCGAAGGACCTCAGGTCGATCGCGGGCGCCACCGGCCACCGCATGGAAGTCGAGTCTCCCTGATTTGCCGGATGTGGATGAGACGTTGGCCCCGCGCCTCATCCCCACCCCCGACTTAGCGCTTCCCCTATCTCGCGACCCGAATTGACGAACCGTTCGCCGAGGTATGCTGCTACCTATGGACGACCCGGGGATGCCGATCTCCTATGAGGTGCTCGAGGCCGGCACGCCGGTGTACAGCAGCGACGGGGAGCTTGTCGGCCACGTCGAGCACGTGCTCAGCGCGCCGGAGGAGGACGTCTTCGACGGGATCGTGATCGACGAGCGCGAGTGGCCGGGCGGGCACCGCTTCGTCGACGCCGACGACGTCGGTGCGATCCACGAGCGGGCAGTCACGCTCGAGCTCGACGCCGTGGCGTGTCGCGCGCTGCCCGTACCGAGCGCCAACCCCGCCGTCATGACGGACGACCCGGCGGAAGGCGCTCCCGGCCTCTCGGACAAGCTGCGGCGTGCTTGGGACCGCATTTCGGGCCGTTACTGAGTTGCCACCACCGAGACGGCTCGTCACCCGCCCGGCCGTCCCGCTCGCACCCAGTACGCGAGCAGTGGATCGACCACCCTGTGGCCGGTTGCGCGCGTCCTGTCCGGCACCACCTCGCCGGCGTCAAGCAGGCTGCGCAGCGCGGTAGTCATCGAGCCGCCGCGCGCGCCGCCGACACGGGCCTGCACGGCGTGGCCGTAGAGCGCCGAGGCATTCTCAGCGATCGCTGTGATCGCACGCCGTTGGCCGGCGGTCAGCGACGACCACAATGCGCGCAGCTCATCGCCCGCCTCCACGCTGAGCACGTGGTCGAGCGCGCCGGTGAACGTCGACGCGTCGGCCTGCCCTCCGCGTGGAACACGCTCGAAGATCACGTGTGCGAGCAGCATCGTGCGCTGTGGATGGCCCTCGCAGAAGTCGAGCAGCGGGCCGAGCGCCTCGCCGATCTCGCGGTCCGACCTGGCGAACCGCTCGCCGACGTACTCCGCTATGTCCACCGGCGAGAGCGGCGCCAACTCAACCGCCCCGGCTTGGCCGTAGAACGCTCGCCGCTTGGATGCGAACAGCTCGCGCATCATGCCGACCTGCGATCCGGCAAAGACGTAGCTGGCGGCCTGCGCGTGATGCTCGATCTCCGACCGGATGACAGCGTCGATCCGCGCACCGGCGAGCAGGACGTCCTGGAACTCGTCGAACACGATCAGACTGCGCACGCCCTTCGCTGCGTGCAGTTGCCGCGGCAGCCCGACCCAGTCGAGCAGGGTGCGCCCCGAGGCGACGCCGTGCCTGCTCACCTCGACACTGACGGGCAGCGCACCACCGCCTGCGCGCATGCTCGCGCCCAAGGTGCGTCTGACCCCCTCGAACCAGCGTGCCAGGCGCCGTGGCAGCTGCTCCGCGTACGCCGACTCGATGCGCGCCGTGACATCGTCCTGTGTGAGCACCCCGAAGAAATTGACGTACACGCCGACCATCCCATGACCGGCGGCATCGCCGAGCGCTCGCCGCAGCAGCGAGGTCTTGCCGTAGCGACGCGGCGCCACCAAGCGGGAGTTATGACCTCCCAGCGCGCGCTCGACCAGCAGCGCCGCCTCGTCGTCGCGGTCCAAGAGGTCGGGTGGCGCAACCGGCTCGGAGAAGACAAATGGATTGGGCATTGCGCTAAATCTTAGCGCAATTCTGCACTATATATAAGCGCAAATTTGCGCCGCTATCCCGTGCATCTCGGTGCGATGCAGGCGTACGTCCCGTCCCTATTCCCTACCCCCCGATCGCCGCGTAAACCTCGTCGAGCAGCCGCTCGCGGTCGGGGACGTCGAAGTTCTCGGCCAGATATCGGCCGGTCTCCTCGCGCGAGTCGCCGTTCAGCGCCATGTTGAGCGCCACGAGGCGCGCGCCGTCGAGGTCCTCGGAGGAGGCGCGCGACGGCTCGTCGTTGTCCTCTTCTGACAGCAATGGCTCCTGCTCAAACGCGAACTCGCCCGACGGCGGGCCGGAGTGCGCATCGGTGTGTGGCTCGCCATCCAGCTCGTCGTATGGGTCGCCCTGCATCCCTTCGTGGGACTCGCTGAACGCCTCGACGAACGGCTCGTCGTGCGACTCGGGCGCGTGCACGGCGACCGGAGCGTAACCGGACACGCCCCCATGCGAGCCTCCGCCCGCGCCCTCCTCCGGCTCCACGCCGCCCCCGTCTGCGCCAGCGCCCGCGCGGCCGGCAGCGGCGTCGTAAAGCGCCTCCATCTCAGTCTCAACGGCCGCCAGATCACCCGCCAAGCGCCCAGCGCCGCTGCGCAGACTGTCCACGAGGGTGCGCGTCTCCCCGTCCATCGACCCCACGCGCGCGAGCAGCGCCTCCGTGGCGCGCGAAACCGCCGCCACACGCTCCTGCGCGCCCGCCACGGCCTCCTCGCGCGTGCGCTTCGCGTCCTCGGCCGCCGCCTCGCGCACCTGGCGCGCCTGCTCGGCCGCCTCGCGCTCGATCGTCTCCGCCGTCGCCTGCGCCGCCTCGAGTATCCCCTGCACCTGCGTGCCGGCGGTGGCCGCCAGCGATTCCCGCCCACGGCTGCCCGCCTCGCGCCCCAGCTCCTCCACCTCGGCGGCGAGCGCCCGCAGGTGGGCGTCCACGCTCGCCGGATCATATCCGCGGCGCACGATCGGGAAGTCGCGCCGCTCGATCCCCTGACGGTCCAGTTCCACGAGCCCATCCTACGTCACGGCAGGGATGACACGCGCATGCGCGCGCGTAAGAGGGCTTTCTTCGCGCGCGCGCGCACGGGCCCCCTCACAGCGTCGCATCCAACGCCACCCCAGGCCCGTCAGGCAGGCGCCTCGGAGGACTGAACGTCGCGCCACATCGCAGAGCCTCGTCGCAGGCGCTGGAGCGACCGTCAGGCAGGCGCCTCGGAGGACTGAACGTCGCGTAGCTCGCGCCTGCACTCCCTGATCTCGTCGCGCAGCTGGGCCGCGTACTCGAACCTCAGATCGTCGGCGGCGGCGATCATCTCCTCCTCGAGCTCCACCACCATGCGCTCCAGCTCGTGCTGGGGCATTTCCTTCGCCTTGGCCCTCGTCGCGCTCCGCCTACGCCTGCCCTTCGGCACCTTCGACTCGGATTGCAGGAACTCCGCGATGTCGGAGATGCCCTTCACGATCGTCGCCGCCGTGATGCCGTGCTGCTCGTTGTAGGCGAGCTGGATCTCGCGCCTGCGATCGGTCTCCTCGATCGCCGCCCTCATCGCCTTGGTCTGCTTGTCGGCGTACATCAGCACGGTGCCCTTCACGTTGCGCGCGGCTCTGCCGATGGTCTGGATGAGCGACGTCTCCCCGCGCAGGAACCCCTCCTTGTCGGCGTCGAGGATCGCCACGAGCGACACCTCCGGCAGGTCGAGCCCCTCGCGCAGCAGGTTCACCCCCACGAGCACGTCGTACTCGCCGAGCCGCAAATCCCTGATGATCTGGATGCGCTCGAGCGTGTCGATCTCCGAGTGCAGGTATCTCACCTTGAAGCCCATCTCGATCAGGTACTGCGAGAGGTCCTCACTCATCTTCTTCGTGAGCGTGGTCACGAGCACCCGCTCGTTCACGTCCACCCGCTTGCGTATCTCGTTCATCAGATCGTCGATCTGGTTGCGCGTCTCGCGCACCTCCACCTCCGGGTCCACGATCCCCGTCGGCCTCACGATCTGCTCGACGATCCGCTGCGAGCGGGTGCGCTCATATTCTCCCGGCGTCGCCGACACGAACACGAGCTGCGGCGTTATCGAGAGGAACTCCTCGAACGTCTGCGGGCGGTTGTCCATCGCGCTCGGCAGCCTGAAACCGTAGTCCACGAGCGTGCGCTTGCGCGATCGGTCTCCCTCGAACATCCCCCCGATCTGCGGCACCGTCTGGTGGGACTCGTCGATGAAGCACACGAAGTCCTCCGGGAAGTAGTCGATCAGGCAGTAGGGCCGCTCTCCCGGCTTGCGCCCGTCGAGGATGCGCGAGTAGTTCTCGATCCCTGAGCAGAACCCCATCTCGCGCAGCATCTCCATGTCGTACTGCGTGCGCTGGCGAAGGCGATGCGACTCGAGCTGCTTGCCGTCGGCCTCGAGCTGCGCGCAGCGCTCGTTCAACTCCCTGCCGATCTCCGCCACGCCGTCCTCGATCGTGCCCTCCTTGACGTTGTAGTGGGTCGCCGGCCAGATCGCCACGTGCTCCAAATCGTCGGCGATCAGCTCGCCCGTGAGCGGGTCGAAGTGCTGCAGGCGCTCGACTTCGTCGCCGAACAGCGTCGCCCTGAACGCCGTCTCGGCGTAGGCGGGGAACACCTCGAGCGTCTCCCCCTTCACCCTGAACGTCCCACGCGCGAGCACCGAGTCGTTGCGGGTGTACTGGATCGACACGAGCTTGCGCAGCAGCTTCTCGCGGTCGATCTCCTCGCCGCGCCGCAATATCTGCATGTTCATCTCATACGTCTCGGGTGAGCCCAGGCCGTAGATGCACGACACCGACGCCACCACGATCACGTCGCGCCGCGCGAACACCGCCGCGGTGGCGGCATGGCGCAGGCGGTCCACCTCCTGGTTGATGGCGGAGTCCTTCTCGATGTACAGGTCCCTGCTCGGCACATACGCCTCGGGCTGGTAGTAGTCGTAGTAGGACACGAAGTACTCAACCGCGTTCTCGGGGAAGAACGTGCGGAACTCGTTGCACAGCTGCGCCGCGAGCGTCTTGTTGTGGGCGATCACGAGCGCCGGCTTCTGCACCGCCTCGATCGTGGCCGCCATCGTCATCGTCTTGCCCGTGCCGGTGGCGCCCAAGAGCGTCTGGAAGCGCTCGCCCTCCTCGATGCCCTCGGCGAGCGCGACGATCGCCTCCGGCTGGTCGGCGGTGGGGCTGAACGCGCTGTCTAGCTTGAACGCCGGCATCCCGTCCTACGGTAGCCCGAGCTGATGGGCGTACACGGCGCGGTACTCCCCCTGAGCCCGCAACACCCGCTCGACGTACGCCCGGGTCTCGGGAAAGGGGATGTCTACGACGCTCAGCGTGCGGCCTTCCGCGCGCGCTTTGGCCACCCACGCGTCGACGTTGGCAAGTCCGCCGTTATAGGCCGCCACGGCGAGCATCTCGTCGCCTTCGTAGTGATTGAGCAGATAGCGCAAGTACCAGCTTCCGTATGCCACGTTGATCTTGGGGGTGGCGAGGTCGCCGGTGGTGAAGCGCACGCCTCCGGATAGGCGGGCGATGTATTCGGCTGTCGCGGGCTCGATCTGCATCAGCCCGAGCGCGCCCGCCGAGGAGGTGCGCGGCTCGAACTTCGTCTCCGCGTAGATCACGCCCGCGATCAGGGCCGGGTCGAGATGCTTGTCGGCGGCCTGTTCGCGGATGACCGCCGCGTCGCTCAGCGGCAGCCCGCTGCCGCCCGAGCCGTGTTGCACGCGCGAGGCCACCACGATCACGAGCGCCACCACCACCACAAGTACCGTCAGCACGCGCGGCAAGCCACCACCGCCGCGCAGCGACGACCCCGATCGGCGCTGCCCTCGCGCGCGTGGCGCTGCCGAATAGCGGGTGTAGCTCATCCCCCTCCCTCAACCCATGCCCCCCTTCGGGGACACAATCCTCCAACAACCATCTTCCCAACCCATGCCCCCCTTGGGGGGCATGATCCCATGCGGGTATAGATGGGGCTCATACAGACAGCTTGGCAAGGACCTCGGCCAGCTCGCGCCGCATCTCCCCGACCGTGCCATCGTTGCGGACGACGAATGTCGCACGCCCGGCCTTCTCCTCCTGGGAGAGCTGTCTCGACGCGCGCTCATCCGCGAGCGCATGGCCGCGTCTCGACGCGCGCTGCCTGCGCGTCTCCTCGCGCGCCACCACCGCGATCGTCGCGTCGAAGCCACCCTCCATGCCCGCCTCGAACAGCAGCGGCACCTCCACCACGGCGACCCTCGGCGCCGGTCTGAGCGCGCGCACGTGCTCGAGCCATCCGGCGATGCGCGCCCCCACGAGGGGCCACAACAGGCCCTCCAGCCACTCGCGCTCCTGCTCGCCGCCCGCGAACGCCCTGGCGGCCACCACGGCCCTGTCCACAACTCCGCCGGGCGCCACCTCCGCGCCCCAGCGCTCCACCACGGCGTCCCGCACCCGCTCATCGGCGTACAGCTCGTGCACCACCGCGTCAGTCGACAGCACCTGCGCGCCGAGCTCCTCGAGCGCCGTCAAGGCGGTCGACTTGCCCGCCCCCATGCCGCCGGTCAACCCTACGAACGGCACCACCGGCGTCGGCCCGTGCCCGTCAGTCTTGTGCTTGCTCGCCGACTGGCTGCTCGGCTGAGGGCTGCTCGGCGGCCGGCTCATCGACCGAGGGCTCCTCGGCAGCGGGCTCCTCGGCAGCGGGCTCCTCGGCGGCAGGCTGCTCCGCGGCCGGCTCCTCGACTGCGGGCTCCTCGACTGCGGGCTCCTCGGCAGCGGGCTCCTCGGCAGCGGGCTCCTCCGCGGCAGGCTCCTCGACAGGCGCCTCTTGCGCAGCGGGCTCCTCGACCGCGACCTCGGCCGCCGGCTGCTCTGGGGCAGGCTCCTCGACGGCAGGCTCGGCAACCGGCTGCTCGACGACCTCAGCCGCCGGCTGCTCGGCTGTGGACTCCTCGCCGGCGTCCGGCGCGACGAGCTGCTCGGTCGACGCCTCCGCGCCTGGCTGCTCGACGTCCGGCTCGGCGACCGCCGACTCCGCGCGGGGGAGCGGCAGGATCTGGTCCTCGACCCTCTTGGCCGACAGCGACAGACGCCGGCGCTCGGAGTCGATCTCGAGGATCTTCACGCGGATCTCATCGCCCGGATGGACCACCTCGCGCGGGCTCTCCACGTGGTGGCCGGCGAGCTCGGAGATGTGCACGAGCCCCTCGACACCGTCCAACACCTCCACGAACGCTCCAAACGTGACGACCTTGGTGACCTTGCCGGCGAGCTCGTCACCCACGTTGTAGGTGTCCATGATCCGCTGCCACGGGTCTTCCTGGGTCTGCTTGAGCCCGAGCGAGATGCGCTGGCGGTCGCGGTCGATGTCGAGCACCTTCACCTGCACGGTGTCGCCGATGTTGAGGATCTCGCTCGGATGGTTCACGTGCGACCACGAAAGCTCAGAGATGTGGATCAGGCCGTCGATCCCGTCGAGATCGACGAACGCGCCGAAGTCCACGATGTTCGAGATCTGCCCCTCAACGACGAGGCCCGGCTCGAGACGGTCGAGGATCTGCTGGCGAACCTCCTTGCGCTCCTCCTCCAAGACCGCGCGGCGCGAGAGCACGACGTTGTTGCGCGAGCGGTTCAGCTCGATCACCTTCGTCTCGATCTGCGTCCCCATGTACTCGTCGAGGTTCGGCACGCGCCTGATGTCCACGAGCGAGGCGGGCAGGAAGCCGCGCACCCCGAGGTCGATGATGAGGCCGCCCTTGACGACCTCGATGACAGAGCCCATCACCGGCTCGCCCGACTCGGCGGCAGCCTCGATGCGGCGCCAGGCCTTCTCGAAGCGGGCGCGCTTCTTGGACATGATGAGGCGCCCGTCCTGGTCCTCCTTGGTGAGGACCATCGCGTCGACCTCCTCGCCGAGCGACACCTCCTCGCGCGGGTCCACCGACTTGCGGATCGACAGCTCGTTGGAGGGTATTACCCCCTCGGACTTGTAGCCGATGTCGACGAGCACCTCGTCCTTGTCGATGCGCACGACATTGCCCGTCACGACCTCGCCCTCCTCGAAGGGCCGCATCGTGGCGTCGTAGTTGGGGACTATCTGCCCGTCGATTTCAAGCAGCAGCCCATTAGACCCCTCGACCACGTGAGCCAGGGGATTCTCGATCAGTGTTTGCACCGGTCGAAGCCTAGCGCAGCCACGCCACGCGGGGCATAGACCCCCGCGCCTCCCGGCGCGGCATCTATGGGAATTGGGTGGGGTACATATCATTGGCCGTCGTATGCCAGTGAGAGCGACGAAGCGCGGCGCGGACCGTACCCCGCTGCAGCGCGACTGCGACGTGCTCGTGTGCGGCGCGTCCTTCGCCGGCTTGGCTGTCGCCCGCGAGCTCGCGGGCACGGGCGCGCGGGTGCTCGTGGTCGATCGCTACAAGATCGGCGAGCGCCAGACCTCCGCCTGCGGGATCCCCACCGGCTGGCTGGAAGCGCTCGCCCTCGAGGGCTCGCTGCGCCAGACCTTCGACGAGCTGGTGGTGCACACGCCGTGGACCACCGCCCGCTGGCGGCTGCCATGGAGCTTCTCCACCTTCGACTACCGCGAGCTGTGCGCGCTCTTGTGGAGCCAGGCCCACCCGAGCGACGCCGAGTTCGAGACGGCGACGGTGACCGGCCGCAGCGGCCACACGGTGCACACCGACCGCGGAGACCTCACGGCGCCGCTGATCGTGGACGCGCTCGGCTGGCGGCGGGTGCTCTCCAGCGACACCGCCATCCAGCCGCCCAACGCGCGCCTTTCACGCGGTCTCGAGGTCCACCCTCACGGCGCGGGCGAGGAGCTCGAGCTGTGGATCGACAGGCGCTACGTGAGGGCCGGCTATTCGTGGAGCTTCCCCGCCGGCGACGAGCTGCGCGTCGGCGTAGGCTCGTTCTGGCCGTCGCATCGCGTCAAGGAGCCCACCGTGCGGCTGGCCGGCGAGCTGGGCCTGCCGGCGGCGAACTACCAGGGCAACTGGATCCCCCATCAGCTGCGCCCCGCCGTCGAGGACGGCGTGTTCTTCGCCGGCGACTCCGCCGGGCACTGCCTTCCGCTTACCGCCGAGGGCATCCGCACGGCCCTCTACTTCGGCCTCGCGTGCGCGCGGGAGATGCTTCCCGTACTCGACGGCCACTCCACGCGCGAGCAGGCGCTGGCGCGCTACGGCGCGTTCTCGCACTCCCATGAGCGCAAGTACCGCTGGCTGTTGAACACCCAGCGCGCCGTGGGCCGCCTCACGCCGACCCGCGCGATCACGGTGATGGCACGCACGCTCGCGTCGGAGCGTGCGTGCGCGTGGGCCTTCAACCACTACCTGGAGATCGCGCCGCCTTCGTTCGTGGGGGCAGGGCCGTCGCGGAGCGCACCGTTACAGCGCCCGGGCGTGGTGACCGCGAGCACCGCCTGAGCTACTGCTTTGGACGCCTCCCGCGCGCCCGAGCGACAGAGCCATGTCGAAGAGCCATGTCGAAGAGCCATGTCGAAGAGCCATGTCGAAGAGCCATGTCGACCGGCGCCTGAAGGGGATGGTGTGCGCGGCGCCGGAGCCACGCGTCGCTCCGGCAAGTGGCGTCTTCGAAGGTCCCGGCGACCTCGCGCAACACGGATCGCTACCTCGCAGAGACCAAGCTCGGCGAGCATTGATCGCCCTCGACAATTGTGTGCCTCAGCCTGGAACGAGGCGCTTTCCCAGGCACGGGGACTTATGAGGCATCGATCACGCGGAGCGGGGCCTGACGGGCGATGGCATCGAAATCCGCGTCGAGATGCAAAAGCGGTGTGTCCGTGCGGATCGCGATCGTGGCGATCAGAAGGTCGGGGGACCGGCGGATCGTGACCCCCTCGCGGCGACTCGCGCGATAGAGCGACGCGGCCGCCTCGTGGTCGGAGGGCTCTTGAGAGGGCAAGAGCTCGCAGCGACCAAGCATGCGCGCCAGCTTGCGCGCGTGCGGCTCGTCACGCGCGCCTGCGAGGACCTCGAGCATCACCACTCCCGTCGTGGCCAGCGGACCGTTGTTCTTCAGCGATGCTCTGAGGTACCGATCGACAGAGCTGTCGGTGGCACGTAGATACTCGATCCAGGCCGAGCTGTCGACGAGGATCACGGGGCGTGCGACAGCCAACCCGAGCGCAGCTCGTCCAGGTCACCCTCCCAGCCGCTGCCGCGCATCTCAAGCGCTTCCCGCGCGCTCATCGGCTCCATATCCAACCGGCGCAGCGCCAGGTCGATCGCCGCTCGCTTGGTCTTCAAGCTGTAGCGGCTCATCACACGTTGCATGAGCCGATCGTCTATCTCGACATTGGTGCGTGCCATGTGTAGAGCATACACGTCAAGGAGAGACCAGAAAGAGCAGCCGGCTATGCGCGCAGCGACGCCTCGTCGAGCTCGATGCCCGCGACTCGGGCGACGCGATCGAGATCAGCGTCGTACGCGAGAACGCTCGCCTGCAGACGCCACGCGACGGATGCGATCAGGCAGTCGAGCATTCCTCGCGGCGTGACCCCCGCGGCGTGACCCCCGCGGCGCGGCAGCGGCGGTTTATCCGCACGGCTCCGTCAAAATCGCTCACGGGGTCGAAGCGCAAGAGCTGGAAGCGCTGGAGCAGCCGCCTCAGATCGAATATCCGCCCGGAGTAACCCCAGCGAGCTACACTATGGATGCAATGCCAAGCAAGCACAAACGAATCGCTGTGACGGCCGATCAGAAGCTCGGACACGCGCTTGAGCGTGTGCGAGCAGCTACCGGTACGCGGGAGGCCGATGCCACGCTGGTGCGGCGGCTCGCGGTGGAGGGCGCGCAGGTCGAGTTGCAGGCCGGCCGTGACCGCCGTGAAGCGATCGAGGCCTTGTTTGCCGCGATGGACAGCGATGGGTTCGACCTGGACCTGGAGGAGATCGATCGGCTCAATGCGCCCCTGGGCAGCGTGTGAACGTCGACCTCTGGGATGGCCAGGGTGCGGTGCTCGCCGACACCTCGGCGTGGATGTTCGCGCGCCGGATTCCCGAGGCGCGGGAGCTTCTGTTCGCCGCTGCTGAGCGTGGCGATGTCGCCTGGTGCTGGCCGGTGCGCTACGAGCTCACTGTCGATGCACCCAGCCCGGAGAGGATCGCCGCTGTCGATCGCACGCTCGAGGGCCTGCGCGAGATCGCCGTCGATCGCGCTGTTCAGCGAGGCGTGCTCTCCGCAATGCGCGAACTCGCGTCCGGCGGGTCACACGGAGCTCACCGCTTGCCCCTCACCGACCTGACTGTCACGGTGGCGGCGCAGCGCTCGGGCTTGGACGTGCTGCACTACGACCGCCATTTCGAGCGTCTCGGCGAACTGCTCGAAGTTCGCACGCGCTGGATCGCCGATCCCTCTGCCTGAGCGCACACCCAAGGGTCGCCCTACCGGCGCACCACCAGCAACACCCCGACGACCAGCAGCACGAGCCCGACGATGCGCTGCGCGCCGATCGGCTGCTTGGCGATGCCGAGCAGGCCGAAGCGGTCGATCACCACGGCGGCGGCGAGCTGACCGGCGATGACGATGGCGGTGAGGCCGCTGACGCCGAGCGTGCGCACCGTGATGATGGCCACCGTCACGTACACCGCGCCGAGCAGCCCTCCCACCAGCGCCCAGGAGGGTGCTTTGGCGGCCTGTCCAAAGCTCCCCAAGCCCCCGGAGAACAGCAGGGCGACGAGCGCCAGCGCGATCGTGCCCGCCACGAACGAGAAGGTGGCCGCCTGCACGCTGCCGAGGTCGCGCCCGAGGCGCGAGTTGATCGGCGCCTGCATGCCCACGAGCACGCCCGCGACCGCCGCGAGCACCACCGCCAGCGTGCGGGTCACTTCGCCTCCCGCGGATGTCTGCGCCTCGCGCGCGCGAGGCGACCGAACGGGCACATCACTTCGCCTCCAGCCAGTTGTGGCCAACGCCAATGTCGACGGCCATCGGCGGAGAGTGGGTCCACACGCCGCACATCTCCTCCTCGATCAACACGCAGGCGGCCTCGCGCTCATCGGGCGGGGCTTCGAAGAGCAGCTCGTCGTGAATCGTGAGGATCAGCCGGGTGGCGAAGCCGCCCTCCCGAAGGGCATGGTGGCAGCGCACCATCGCCAGCTTGATGATGTCCGCGGCGGTGCCCTGGATGACGGTGTTGACCGCGAGGCGCTCGCCGAGCGAGCGCACCTGGAAGTTGCGAGCGCGCAGCTCCGGGATCTGGCGGCGGCGGCCCCAGAGGGTCTTCACGTGACCCTCCTCCTTGGCCCGCTCGATCGTGTCCGCCATGAACTGCGCGACGCGCGGGAAGCGCTCCAGGTAGGCGTCGATGAACGTTTTAGCCTCCTCCAGCGGAATGTTCAGGCGGTCGGCGAGCCCATAGTCCGACAGCCCGTAGACGATGCCGTAGTTGATCATCTTGGCCTTGGCGCGCATCCCTGGATCAATGTCCTGCGGCGACACCTCGAAAACCTGCGAGGCCGTCGCCGTATGGACGTCCTCGCCGCGCTCGAAGATCTGCTCCAGCACGGGCTCGCGGGCGGCGTGCGCGAGCACGCGCAGCTCGATCTGGGAGTAGTCGGCGGAGATGAGAACCCACCCGTCCTCGGCCTCGAAGCACCCTCGAATCTCGCGTCCCAGCGGTGTGCGGATGGGGACGTTCTGCATGTTCGGGTTGGTTGAGGACAGACGCCCCGTCTGCGCCACCGTCTGCAGGAAGGTGGTGTGGACGCGCGAGCGCTCGTCCACGAGCTGGGGGAGCACGTCGAAGTAGGTCTTTATCAGCGTCGAGAGCTCGCGCCAGCGCTCGACATGGGGCACGATCTCGTGCTCCTCGCGGATCGCCTGCAGCACGCGCGCGTCGGTGGAGAAGCCGGTCTTGCCGCGCCGCTTGCGCGAGAGCCCGAGCTTCACGAACAGGATCTCGCCGAGCTGCTGGGGCGAGCCGATCGTGAACTCCTCGCCGGCGAGCTCATGGATGCGACGTTCAAGGCCCGATATCTCCTCGCGCACGCGGGCCGTGATCTCCCGCAGGCGCTCGACGTTGAGTCGCACGCCGAGCACCTCCATGTCGCGCAGCACGGACACGAGTGGTAGCTCGATGTCGCGCATAACGCCCTCCAGCTCGCGCTCGACCATCTGCTCGCGCTGCCAGGCGGCGAGCGCGGCGAGCAGCAGCGCCTCACCCGCCAAGGGGTCCTCGACGTCGGCCACAAGCCCGCGCTCCTCGCACAGCTCGGCGAACGGATAGCCGCGCCGCGCCGGCTCGAGCAGGTAGGCCCCGAGCAGGGTGTCGTGCACAAGCCCGGGCGGCACCACGCCGAGCGCCTTGGCGTCGTGGGCCACCACCGCGCCAGCTCCGCACGCCGCCACGACCTCCCCGGGGTCTGCGCAGTCGCCGACGAGCACGCCGGCGCGCGAGGCGCGCGCGGCCGCCTTCTTTCCCTGGGCGACGCCCGCGGGGGGCGGGTCAGGGGTGACCGCGAAGCGCCACGGCGAACCGGCCGCGAACAGCTCCCCCTCCTGCGCCTGCGCGGCGCGCACGGCGATGCACAGCTCCCGGGGCTTCGTGGCGCTCGCGGTCTTCAGATTCGCGATGTCCGCCACGGCGCCGTTGCGCACGCGCCCGGTGAGCGTGACCTCGTCGGAGGAGACCGCCTTGGCGAGCTCGACCTCGCCGAGCGCCTCTTCGACGCGGCGCAACGGGTCGCGCAACTCCCAGCGACGGAACACCTCCCGCAATTGCGAGCGGTCCGGTTCGCGCGCGGCCTCGCTCTTGAGATCGAACTCGACCGGCAGGTCGCGCTGGACGGTGGCGAGACTCTTGGACATGCGCGCATCCTCGGCGTGGTCGATGAGGTTCTGCTTGCGCTTGGGCCCCCCTATGTCGCGCACGTGCGAGAGCACGCCCTCCAGAGACCCGAAGCGCTGGATCAGCTCGCTGGCGGTCTTCTCGCCGATGCCGGGAATGCCGGGAATGTTGTCGGAGGTGTCGCCCTTCAGGCCGTAGAAGTCGGGAATCAGCTCGGGGGGCAGTCCATAGCGGTCAACCACCGCCTGTCGGTCATAGAGCTTGGTCTCGGTGATGCCGCGCGCGGTGGCCATCACCTGCACGAGCCCCTGCTCGTCGATGAGCTGGAATACGTCGCGATCGCCGGTGACGATGGTGACCGGCACGCCCGCGCTGCGCGCCTGCTCGGCGAGCGAGGCGATCACGTCGTCGGCCTCGAAGCCCTCGAGCTTCACGTTGCGATAGCCGAACGCCTCCACGAGCGGTTCCATCGCCGGCCACTGCATCTTGAGCAGGTCCGGGCGCGAGCGCCTGCCGGCCTTGTAGTCGGCGAACAGCTCGGTGCGCCCCGAGCTGCCCGCGTCCCACGCGACCATCGTGGGCTGCACGCCGTAGTCGGTGACGATCTTCACGAGCATCGAGGCGAACCCGAAGATCGCGTTGGTGGGCTCACCGGTGGACGTGGCGATCGACTCGGGCAGCGCGTAGAAGGCCCGGTAGACGAGGCTCGGACCGTCGATCAGGAACATGCGGCGCTCCACGCGGAGCACTTTATTGGGAAGCAAATAACATGCCGGGCCGCCCCGCCGACGTCGTCGGCCAAATCTAGGAGCTTCATGCAAGCGAGCGTCACCCCAAGCGCGCAGTACCGCCTGACCATCCGCGTCAAGATCGACGAGGGGCACGGCATGCTGGGCCAGGTGACCGACACGATCGGCGAGCAGGGCGCGATGGTGATCGCCGTGGACCTCGTGGAGGCGGGCGCGGGCCACAGCGTGCGCGACATCGTGGTGGACGCGTCCAACCGCGACCACTGGAACCGCATCCTCTCGGCGATCTCCTCGCTCGCCGGCGCGGAGGTGATCGACACGACCGACCGCACCTTCCTGCTGCACGTGGGCGGGAAGATCGAACAGCACAACAAGCACCCGTTGAAGACGAGGGACGACCTCTCGATGGCCTACACGCCGGGCGTGGCGCGCGTGTGCATGGCGATCAAGGACGATCCCGACAAGGCGTTCCAGTACACGATCAAGCGCAACGCCGTGGCGGTGGTGAGCGACGGCACGGCGGTGCTCGGCCTCGGCGACATCGGGCCGGCGGCGGCGATGCCGGTGATGGAGGGCAAGGCGTGCCTGTTCAAGGAGTTCGCGGGCGTGGACGCCTTCCCGATCTGCCTCGACACGAAGGACGCCGATGAGATCGTGCGCACCGTCAAGCTGATAGCGCCTGCGTTCGGGGGCATCAACCTCGAGGACATCTCCGCCCCGCGCTGCTTCGAGATCGAGGAGCGCCTCAAGGGAGAGCTCGACATCCCGGTGTTCCACGACGACCAGCACGGGACGGCCGTTGTGGTTATGGCGGCGCTGCTCAACGCCGTGAAGCTGACGGGCCGCAACCTGGCGGACCTCAAAGTGCTCGTGATCGGCCTGGGCGCGGCGGGGGTGGCGGTGACGAAGATCCTGCTCACCGCGGGCGTGCGCGACATCATCGGCTGCGACTCGCGCGGAGCGCTCAGCGCCGAACGCGAGGACTATCTCGACGGCACGATGAACTCGATGAAGCGCTGGTACGCGGAGTCCACGAACAAGGAGGGCCGCACAGGAGCGCCGGCGGACGTCATCGACGGGGCCGACCTGCTCGTCGGCGTGTCGGGCGCCCGCGCGCTGCCGGCGGAGGCGCTCGCGAAGATGAACGACGACGCGATGGTGTTCGCGATGGCCAACCCCAACCCCGAGGTGGCGCCCGAGGAGGCCGCGCGGTACGTGCGGATCGTGGCGACGGGCCGCTCGGACTATCCCAATCAGATCAACAACGTGCTGTGCTTCCCGGGGCTCTTCCGTGGAGCGCTCGACGTGCGCGCGAAAGCGATCACCGAGGAGATGAAGATGGCGGCCGCGAGGGCGATCGCCGACATCGTCGCCGAGGAGGAGCTGCGCGACGACTACATCATCCCGTCGGTGTTCAACCGCGACGTGGCCCCCGCGGTGGCCGCCGCCGTCGCCGAGCAGGCGCGCGCGAGCGGCACCGCGCTGGCCGGGCAGGAGGTGGGGTTCGCGCAGGGCGATACGCTGACCGGGATGGGCGAGCAGCGAGCGCAGACGAGCGGCTGACGGCCATGCGGGTGACCGTCACGGGCGCGACGGGCCTGATCGGGTCGCGGCTGCTGCCCGCGTTGGCGGCACGCGGGGACGAGCTGACGGTGCTCTCGCGCGACCCGCGGCGCGCGCGGAGCGGGGCGCAGACGGTGCGGTGGGACCCGGCGGGCGAGCCGGCGCCGAGCGCCGCCCTGGCCGGACGCGACGCGGTGGTGCATCTGGCGGGCGAGAACGTCGCGCAGCGCTGGACGGCGAGCGCGAAGCGGGCGATCCGCGAGAGTCGCGTGACGGGCACGAGGCATCTCGTGCAGACCCTCGCGTCGCTGGCGGACACCGAGCGTCCGCGCGTGCTCGTGAGCGCGTCTGCGATCGGCTACTACGGCGCGCACGGCGAGGAGCCGATCGACGAGGAAGCGCCCGCCGGGACGGACTTCCTCGCGCAGACATGCGCCGCGTGGGAGGCCGAGGCGCAGGCGGCCGAGCAGCTCGGAGTGCGCGTGGTGATGGTGCGCACCGGTGTCGTCCTAGACCCCGACGGCGGGGCGCTCGGCAAGATGCTCACGCCCTTCAAGCTGGGCGTGGGAGGACCCGTTGCCGGTGGACGCCAATACGTCTCATGGATCCATGCCGACGACCTGGTGGGAATCGTGCTCGCCGCGATCGACTCAGAGCAGTGGCACGGGCCTGTCAACGCGACGGCGCCCGAGCCGCAACGCAACAGGGACTTCTCGAAGGCGCTCGGACGCGCGCTGCGCCGTCCATCGCTGCTGCCGGTCCCCGGCGCCGCGCTGCGGCTGCTCTACGGCGAGATGGCCGAGATCGTCACGACCGGCGCGCGCGTGCTGCCCGCGAAGGCGCTGGTGCTCGGCTACGAGTTCCGCTATCCAAAGCTGGACTCGGCGCTGCGAGCCGCGCTCGAGCGCTCCTGACCCGACTGACTTACCCTGACAGTTCCACCAGGCCTACGGGCAGTACCCGTTCAAGGCGAGGGTGCGTCGAGGGCAGGTTGAGTTCCCGTAGAGGGCCGCCTACACGGCCCAGACGAGAGTGCCGAGTGGGTGCAAACCAACGCGCGCCGCCAGGTCGCAGGCCGCCGCTATCTTCGCCGCGACGGTCCGAGTCTCACCGAAACCGCCGTCCCGTCGGCGAGCTTGCGGCCACGGCCGGGGCTCTGGCCGGTGACGATGAGCGCTCCTCGATAGCGGTGTGGCCGGCTGACCCTGCCGAGCCGGCAGTGAGCCCTCGCGACCACACGCCGCGCGGTGCTCAGCGTGTCGCCCTTCAACGAGGGCAGGGTGCAAGTGGACACGGGAACCACGGCGTGCGCCGCTTCTTCAGCGGCTTTGGCGGCGGCTTCCTTGGCCCGCCGCTGTTCGGCTTCCTGGAGCACCCTCGCTGCGGCGATGTCTCCGGATTCGATCGCACACTGCGAAAGTTCCGTCTTGTATGGCGGACCCGACCCCGTTCCGTAAGGATAGGACCCGTCGTTCAAATATGCGAAGGAGTAAGGCCCGGTCTTGGTCTTTCCGCCGGAGTTGGACGCAACGACTTCATACCAATAGGTGCAGCCAGGCTGGAGATCCGTCAGAAGCGCGCTCACGGTCTGGTCTTCGAAGCCCGCGGCGATATGTCCAGTTTGCGCATGGGTGCCGCCGGACACCGGTTCGCCCCCGGCCGGCGGATCGGCATCCTGCCACACCAGCAGAAATTCGTACGTGGTTTCGCTGCCTTGCGGGTTGATCTGCGCTTCAACGGTCACGCCGGCCTCGGTGACGCTGGTCAACGATGTGTGAGCAATTGTGGGTGCGGGGCTCTCGCCTTCACATGCAGCCGCCCCCTCAGCAGCCCACGGGGAGCCGATGACGACGCACGAAACCACTGCAAGCCGAGCGGTGCGCCCAAGCGACAGCCGCCTCATTCCTTCGTACACGAGAAACCCCGCCGATGGTTGATCATCAGACTATACAGGATCAGATAGGTGCGGCACGGCAGCCTGACCGCCAGCGCGGTTGCGCTAGGCTGCGACTATGGCTGGGCCCGATCGCCAACCGTCCTCTGACTACCAAATTAGGCGTGTCTATGCCAGCGTGGCCTTGGCTCCCCAGCATGACCCCGCGGCCGCCGCCGAATTCCGTCAAAACAATCCTGATGTTCCGGCTTGGCTCACGGAGCCACCTGACCCCGACATGGTTTCGTTCACCATTAAGTTGTCCGCCGAAGACATCGCTGGTGCGCGTATCACCGCCAGCGGCGCCTTTGGCGTCGGCGGGCCGCGCAAGGGCCCAGCGACCATGGGGCGCGAACGTCCGCGTGCGGGTATGTGGCGCAGCGTACTCAATTTTCTTACACCTCGACGACTATGTGCACGCGACATTGAGGACGAGATCGATCACATGCTGGGTCGCGACGTCACGTTCCCCCCTCCACCGCGGCTCGCCTGGGGCAGCCTCATCGCTGCACTCGACGAGGCAGGGCTCCATGTGATAGAGCAGGAACTCATAGCAGCCCCACTCGTGGTTCAGTTCGGGGAGGATGTGGTGGCCCTGCTTGGGAAACGACACCGATCACATGCTCATAGGTCGATCCAAGGTCATGCTTAGGCTAAATGCGCATGGTAGAGGCGCTATCTGAATTCGACAGCGATCGAATGGTTGCACACAACTTCATGACGTAGTTTTGCGCATTGTCGTCTATCAACTAGCGCGACTGTAGTCGCCACACGCCATCTACCAGCAATCATTTCGAGCCGAAGGTGTACCTTGTGACGCACATCGGGCCATGGCCAACTCGTGGTGGCGCTCGCACGCTCGCCTCGCCACTGGATACGACTTATTGCGAGTTCGGACGGCAGTTCACGGCGTCCGTACTATTCAATCGTATCTTTGATGATTGCGAACACGTGTTCCACGCTCGGCTTGCATGCCTGCCCGCCGCCGAGGCGTGCGGCTACAGCCGGCGTGAAGTCGCTGCAGAACGCGCTCGCATCTCGTCGCATGAAGTCAGCGAGTGGCGCCCTGATCCCATGAGCAATCGCGGATCGCTCGCCATGGTCGGCCCCGCAGCCAGAAACCGGCGCTGAGACGGCCACGATGGCTAGCACTGCCATCCATCTCACATTGACTACAGAGCGAGCCACGCTCGTCACGATATCACTCGGCCTCGACCGCGCCCTACGCGCTCCCTCGCGCGGACCCCAATGCGCCAGCCGCGCGCTCACAACCACGCCCAAGCCCGCGGGCACCGATCAGCAGTGACCGGCCCCCGCTTTTCGGTCCACCACGTGTGAGAGTTGGTGGATAGAAGTGAGGGGAGAGTAGCTGGGGGTGCACCCGCCGAAAGACGCTGCGGCTCGCGCGCGACTGGCCCTGGTCAGAACAGCTCGCCGCCGCATTTCAGCGCCTGCAAGCGCTCCCAGCCCCGACCGGCTGACCGCCAGCGCCGTCGGCGCTCACCGCGACCACGACCCTCAGCAGCACCGCCGGCGTCAGCCTGCCCGCAAACGACACCGCAGTCCCCCCAGGCACGCCCATCACCCCGACAAACCGGCCGCACGGCACTTCCGGCGGCCTTCACCACCACTGCGCAGGCCCTCCCGCCGCGCTCGCGGCCCGGTCGAGGACTTACTGCAAGCGGTCCGAATCAGACGCTTGCTGCAAGATCGAGGTTAGGGACGGATCCTCAGCGTTACTCAGCATTCCTCGACGCACATCCCATTCCCACCACTGGGTGCCGACACGTACGCCATAGGCGCCTGCATTAGGACCGGAATCATACTCTACGCGCGCACGATCCGGGATCGTGCGCCACAGAGATAGTATCGTCTCGGTTTCGTCTGGCAATTGCGGGTCACCCGGACCAATATCTCCCATCGTGCCACCGCGTTGCAGTGCCGCTAGCCGAAACGCCTCGTCGTACCGCTTGAGATGCCGCCACACACGAAAACGCGCTTTCAACGTGACGAACGGTTCTTCTGACTCATGAAGCAATACAAGCAACTTGCTGATATCAGTCACCAAGAAATCCGAGTCCAATCCGGCTTGCGTAAGACTTTATCCTATGCTGCCGATACTAATCGTCGCACCCGCACGACATCTCTTCCAATCTGGCGTCAAGAGCGATTCTACGTGAATTACGCCGTGCGTTGGCGTACGGAGCAACACTTCGTTTGGCATTCGGCTCAAGACGAGATAGACGAGTACCTCCTTCGGCACGATCGGTCTCGGCATGTCTATGCGAGCGAAGCTCCGTAGTCTTCTTACCGTGCGTGCCAGCATCGTATCCCTGCGTGCACTCAAGAGGCCGTAAAGAAGTATATAACGGTGCGGAGTACAGCCAGCGAGTGCCCGATACTCAACGGGACCGGTTACTTCACTCGTCGATATCCCGCCAGCGCCACCGCCCTCGACCGCATGGTTACTTCTAAGCCTAACTCGCACATTAACGGCGCTTCTGCTCTTCCCGTGGGTGATGTGAAGGCCTGAGCGGTCGCACACGCCGCTCTGCTCCTAGGGTTTCCGGCTTCTGACGGCTGGAATCGAGAGGAGCGGATGCGACGTGCGCAAGAGAAGGGTATGGGCTGGGCTGTTGGGGCTGGGCGCGGCGGTGGTCGAGGACGTCTACTGCGGTGATCAGGGGGAAGTCGTCGTGGTTGCACGACCGCGATCGCGGGAGCGTGACTTGTGCGGTGTCTGCCGGCGGCGCTGCCCGGGGTTCGATCTCGGCGAGGGCCGTCGTCGTTGGCGTGCCCTGGATCTCGGGTCAAGGCTCGCGTATGTGGAAGGCGAGGCGCCGAGGGTGCGTTGTCCTGAGCACGGCGTCGTGGTCTGCGCGGTGCCGTGGGCGAGGCATCCTTCGAGGTTCACGCGCGCCTTCGAGGATCAGGTGGCGTGGCTGGCGGTCCACTGCTCAAAGACCGCGACGGCTGAGCTGATGCGGATCGCATGGCGCACCGTCGGGTCGATCATCGAGCGCGTCGTGGCCGACACCGGCCGGGAGATAGACCTGCTCGCTGGCCTTCAGCGGATCGGGATCGACGAGATATCCCACCGTCGTGGGCAGCGCTACATCACGGTGGTCATCGACCACGACACGGGCCGGCTGGTGTGGGCCGCGCGCGGGCGCGATAAGGCGACCGTGCGCTCGTTCTTTGACGCGCTCGGCCCCGAACGCTGCGAGCAGGTTCGCCTGGTCTCGGCCGACATGGCGCCCTGGATCGCGGGCCCGGTCTCTGAGCGCTGCCCGAACGCCGTGCTGTGCATCGACGCGTTCCATGTCGTGAAGGCCGCGACCGACGCGCTGGACGAGGTCCGCCGCGATGTCTGGAACCAGGCACGCCGTCAAGGCCAGGACCAGCTCGCCCGCCGGCTGAAGGGTGCCCGTTACGCGCTGTGGAAGAACCCCGAGAACCTCACAGGCCGCCAGACCGTCAAGCTCGCCGAGATCCAGGCGACCAACAAGCGCCTCTTCCGCGCCTACCTGCTCAAGGAGCAGTTGCGCCAGATCTACCGGCTGGACCCCGAGCCGGCGCTCGCGCTGCTGGACCGCTGGATCGCGTGGGCCAGACGATGTCGACTGCCGTCGTTCGTCAAGCTCGCAAAGACGATCACCGCCCAGCGTTCGGGGATTACCGCCGCGATCGAGAACAACCTCTCAAACGCACGCGTCGAGAAAGCGAACACCCAGATCCGCCTGATCGCCCGTCGCGGATTCGGCTTTCACTCAGCCGAGGCGCTCATCGCGCTGGCCAAGCTCACCCTCTCCGGACTCTGCCCACCCCTCCCCGGACGAGTCACATGACCCACGGGAACGTCAGGAGAGTCACATTAACGCCACCAGATATGCTACTGCGTTCGGCGATAATCGCAAACGCCGGTCCGCCTACAACCCGGCCCTGAACCAAAGTGTACGCCTTACTCTTGCGCGCCCCATCGCTTTTGGCCACACTTTGGCTGGTTGGGGCTGCTGAGCTGCTCGCTGTGTGCAGCGGCTCGACGACGATGACCTGTCGCTCACTCGTCACGTGGTACCTACCGGTGGGAGGACCTCCGCACCCCGTCGCACCTATGCAGACGAGCAGCAGAATCGCGACGACAAACCGCCTACGAGTGCATGTACGGTCACGAGACCGCTTCGTGTTGTGTCCTTGGCGTGCGCTAAGAGCCACGGTCACGTCTGTACCGTGGGCGCTCGGCTAGCACGCACTGTCATGTCTTGCCGCCGTCGTCAGCGCCGATCTCGGCAAGCAGCTCCTCGGTAAACTCAAACCGGAACGGAACTGCTAGAAGCTGCTCCTCTGTCACATTGATGCCCTGCTCACGCAGCGCCACGATTAGCGGGCCCCAGCTCAAATCTGGGGGTGGCTCCTGCTCAACGTCTCGCCCCAGCATCTGGTTTATGGCGTCTTCGATGTCCTGCATTTGGACTCCGTAAGCGTGCAGCAGCGCCATTTCCTCACTTGGGTCCGATGGCAGGGGCGGTCCGGTATATCGCTTCCATATCGCTCGCACGCCGTTGCGCCACAGTCCAATCTCGATATGCGGCCCGCGAGGCACAATTCTTTGGCCGTCGCGTCCTTCTGCAAAAACCGTTGCTGCAACAATCAGCCGCTCGGCACCTTGCCTCGTCCGAACATGAACAAACGGGCGCGGCACATCCGAACTGGCCAACGCCACGATTGCCCCAGTTCCGCGGAGCTCAGCCGAAACACCGCCACTATCTCCCATCGGCTCACTCACGCTTCACCTCACTACCTCCCTAACATCGCGCGCTAGCTACCCGTACCACGCGCACTACTCCATGCCAACATTAGCGGCTCTATCAATTTCGCTTACACTTCCACCAGATTCTTCGAGACTCCTAACTGCTCTTTCGCTCTCCGTGCGAAGATGACTCACTCCTAGCAATGCACCTCTTTCGCTATCTTCGAAATGCCACCTGTTTCCTTCGTATCTGGCTACAATTCGGCCTTTATCGAAGGCGGCACCATGCCTGATCACAATGGCTTCTCGCGCCGCTAGCATTTTAGCCTCAAAGAGCAACCCGACTCCCCTGCCACTAGCTATGTGCGCAAAAACCTGTCCGACGGTCAACAGTCCGATGCATCCATCCTTCCGCCACATGTCTAGCTCGGCGCGCTCTGATGCCGTCAGTGATTCGCATACCTGCCGATACGAGCCGGCTTCAACCTTTTGGGAAACGTTACGCGCGGCGGCCATCACGCCTGCCACAGAGCTACTGGCTGGCTTTCCTGACCCACACCCCGCCATAAGGGTCGCCATTATTACCGTAGCCGCCAGGCACATCCGAACATTGTCAGCTGGTCTTCGCGCGTGACGTGTGCTCAACGAAACGACCGTGACTAGAATAGCCGTTCGACCGACTGGTGTTGCGACACACCTCGGAGCATCTTCTTTGGCTATCATGGGGATAATGGGCTTGAATGTATCATGTGATGACCAGCCGCGAGTTCGTTGCGTCTATGCCCGCGTGTCATTGGAACCACCTTGCGAACGCGACGATATCTTTAGGCGACTTCGGAGCCTGCCTGGCTACGAGAGCTGGCAACCGCCCATAAGCCAGTTGCACACTCAACCACGTGGGGAAATCCCATGAGCGACTCTGAGGCATTTCGATGATCCTTGACAATTCTCTGCCTGCCGCGCCGAATGGCGCCTCATCGCCGCCACACACAACCTCCTCAAGCTCTGGCGCCACAGCCAAGCCCCCGCCTGACATCACCGGCGGGAGCTGCCAGGACCGACGTGCGCCCAGCCCCGACGGCGCAACACGCCCGGCCAGCAACGGACGCCATCGAAACGCCGACCTTTGCGCTACAGCCTCGAAGAGGGGTCGGTCTCTCATCGGCACGGACAGACGCTCCACAGGGTCATCCTCAACCACGAGGCCAAACGCTGGGCCGCATAGCGACGAGAACGAGCGATGAGTCCCGCCAAGCGTCCAACCCCACCGCCCAGCGCCCGCGAACTCGGCGACAATGGAGCCGTGAACGCTGGGAAGCTACGCGTCGTCGATGACGTCTCGCCGGCCAATTGGATTGCTCCGCGACTGAGCGGACGCTTTGGTGCCGTGGGCCTGACGGTGCCGCGAGGCTATTCGGCGTATGCGCGCATCTGTCATCCCACCACGAACAAAGCAGGAGAGCCCGTAAGCTGGTCCGAGGTTGCTCAAGCCACGGGACGCCGACCACACGCGTTGATGCAGTGGCACGCGATTGTGGGATCGCCCGACTGCCTAAACGTGACGCATTCCTTGTGGGATGGCGCAAACCCTCGCCGAGGCGTACTCGCACCCTCTGCACTTTCCGTCCTGTGCGACCGACTCGCTCAAGATCAACCGGAACTTGGCTGCTACTTCTGCTTGTGGGAAGGCTACGGCGGACTTGAGACCTATGGCTGGCTGGAGAGAGACATCGCGTCGGATTCCAAGATAACCGTCCAAGACCGACACATCTTCACGTCCGATGAGCTCAGCCGATCACGGCTGCACCTCCCAGACCGCGACTACGTAGTTCTCGCCGGTCCGCTGCGCAGCGCCTTGCGAATTGGGAGCTTCGGGGCCGACTCGTTCTGGCCTCAGTCGCCCAATCTCTTCTGGCCGGCCGACCGGACATGGTGCGTTGCAACCGAGATCGACTTCGACTCCACCCTGGTGGGCGGCCCCAAGCGACTGGTCGACGCGATCCTTCACACATCGGAGCTGGACGCATGGCCGATCACAGTCGATGACTCGCTCGCCTACGACGCCGACGAACTCAACCACGTCGCGCAGGACATGCCCCATGCGCAGTAGCACAACCGGAGTGACGGCTTAGCTTCCGATACGCGCCCAGCAATGGGCCCTGCCTGGTCTTAGCGCCCTGGCACGGCCGCCACATTTTGACGACTACTTTCGGAGCGTCGGGAAACCCAGCTTGCGTTCTAACTGCGTGTCGACGATCACAAGACTCCCGAGAGCCGACGCCAACCTACGTTTCAAAGCACGAATCTCAAGCAACAGGGGTCCAGCAAAATGTTCGGCTTCCCGCTCGAGAGGTGTACCAGGCGGGCGCCTGATCTTCGGGGTCGAACCGTTTCTTATCACAAGTCGTCTGGGCGGTCTGTATTTGCGCAAGAACGCCGTCGTTGTCGCCGATAGAGTCCGATAGCCGCTCGCTGCCCATCTCTTCATGGCACGACATGGATTCGGAATATGCTGTTCGAACCTCCGTTCGAGTGACTTGGCAAAGTTCAGGACATCACGACGAATCTTCGGCGTGTTCCATCGCAAAGCTCTAAGTTTCGCTGCTAGTGCGAATGAAGCGTGGCGATCCGGCGCTAGCAACGCACCATCGAGTGCAGCATACATCTCCTCCCGCAGAGCGCCAATCTGTTCAAGCTCCCGGATCATGCGTAGCTTTTTGTCGTCATTTTTCTTTGCGATACCGCTTCCTGCGATCACGCCAGGGCATTTGCTGCCGAAGCGCAAGGCAAGCGCCTCGTAGTCACTCTTCGCCTCACCGACGTTCGACAATGCCACACGCTCATATTTGTAGACTGCCCGCACGTATGCGCGTACTGCCACGCGATCCGACTGGGCAAGAGCGACCGATGGCACAGCAAGGAATACGCACGCTGTGATCTGAATCACCCATGCCTTTGGCCGCCTTGGTAGAAGCGATGTACCCACTATCTTTACCTCTCTAAGCACATCGTTGCCAGAGGCGTATTCAGTGAGTGGCAACCACTTTAACATTTTACGTAACGGCTCACACCCCACTTAAGCAAGCGATCGGGGTTTGATTTGATGCCTTGAGCAAAGAATTCCGCCCACCCTTGATAATAGCCGGTCTTGCACTTGGTAGCAGCATTAGCACTGATTTCTTTTTCATCAAAACCAACTTCGTCTCCTTCGCTAGCCTTGCGGTGTTCATAGAAGACGACGACACGGATGTACATAAGTACCCAGCTATCCGAACATTCCAGTGTAGCTTCGACATTTACTGTGCCAGGTTTATGTTTCGAATTGTGAGGATAGTCTACTTTTGACTCGCATATGATCTCACCCGAGGAGGCGGCATGCGCACTCCCACTACCCACAATCACAAGGTTCGTCGGCACCGTTATTTCAATTGATTCTCCTCCTCCTTCTTCTTCTCCTTCTCCGGCCCCTTCCATCGCTTTTTCTTCCGCTTCTCTCGCTGCGGCTTCGGCCGCTGCTGCTTCTCGTGCTGCTACCGCTGCCGCCAAAGTGTTCGCCGCAGCATAGTTCCCGGATTCGATCGCCAAGGCCGACAGCGTCGTCACGTACGGCGCCCCTGAACCCTCGCCGTTGGGGAACGCGCCGGGTGGTATCGGCGTTTCCACCTGGAGCTCTCGGGCGACCTGCGGCACGTAGGACGCGCCGCCTTGGGTGCTCACGCCCGACGGCAGTTCGCTCGCGACCCCTCCGGCGCCCAGCCAGGAATACGGCGGGGGATTGTTGGTTGTCGGCACCCCGAATTCGGTGCTGTTGTACGTGGAGAGCAGTTCTGTCGTCGTTTCGCTTGCGGCTGCCGTGCCGACGATGTCGCCGCGCAGGTCGTGGAGCTGCAGCACTGGGGCCTGGCCGCTCTTCTGGATAGCGGTCAGCGAGCCGTCGATGCCGGGGATGTTGCGACTCCATTTTTCCGATCCTTCGGTTGTCCAGCTGGGGATTTCGCTGGGTCCGTTGTAGTGGGAGGTGATCTTCGCTGCGGTTTTGCCTTCGGATTCCGTTTCGACTGTCCGACCTGTAGGGTCGTAGAAATACTTGATCGTCTCTTCGTGCTGGCTCTGCCTTTCGACCTGGTTATCTACGTAGAATTTGCTCGCCAGTTCGCCTTCTTCTTTGCCCGCGTCACTGGCGGGGAGTTTGGTTATGTTGTCGAGCGCGTCGTACGCGACGCCCGAGTCGTTCAGCCGGTTGGCTTCGTCGTAGGTGTGGCTCTGAACGCCGCCACCGCTCGTCGCGCATTTCCCTTCGCTTCCAGGCGACCGCGTCGTCAGGCTCAGACGGTTGGATTCTTCATCGTACGCGTAGAGGCGCACTTCGCACCCTTTGCCCGCGGGCGTTTCCTGTGTTTCGGTGAGCCGTCCCGCTGCGTCGTATGAGTAGTTCTCGCTCGAGAGGGTGCTTGACTGCGAGAGCATCTGGCCGTAGATCGACGGAACGATCGCGTCTTTCAACCACACTTCGTTACACGTCGCCTTGCAGTCCGCTGTCTTTACGTATTCGAGCGATGTCGCTTCCCCGACCGGATTGTATGTGTAGTCGGAGGTCATCGCGTTCGGGTAGGTCTCGCTTGTCATCCTGCCGGCAGTATCGTAGGAGGCCGTGAACTTCAGCAGATTCGGTCCCTGGCTGTTGACCGCTTCCGTTAGGGCGCCCGTCGTTTCGTTGTACGTGTAGGTCTGGATGGCTTCGGCTTCGCCTGCCTTGCCTTCGCTGGCTTCCTTGACGCGCCCGTCTTCGTCATAGACGTATTTGGCCACGTTGCCCGCAGCGTCGGCGTAGCTTTCGAGCTGACCGAGCTTGTTGTACGTGCTCGTGATCGACTCGGTTTTGCTTCCTTCGGTCGTGCTCTGCTTGACCAGAGCCCCGGTCTGTTCGCTGTATTCGTTGGTCACCTTGGGCAGGGCATGGTCTTCGGCAGCGGTCGAGGTGGTTTCGCTCGTCAGTGGCCGTCCCGCCGCGTCGTACGTCTCGGTCTTCGTGCGCGTGGCGGCACCGGCTTTTTCGCCGAACTTTTCGGTCGTGACTTCAACCTCGTCGAGCATGTTGTACGTCGTGGTCGTCGTGGGTAGTTCCGGTAGGCCGCTTGAGCCGGGCTGCACCGCCCGGAATGTCTCGCACACCAGATTTGCCCACTCCGGGTGTCCGCCGCAAGTCGGGTATTCGGGAGTGGCAACGCTGGAGTAGTAGATAACGCGATTGTCGTGCGCGCTTTCGCCGCTACCGCTACCGGCGGTCGTCCACTCCTCGACTCGTCCGTTGCCATGATCCAAGACGTGTACTTCTGACCCGCGCACGCTGACGCCATCGGTTGTTTTGAACTGACCGCTGCCGGATCCTTCAGAGCCGAACTGGTTTACGTACGAGCCGTTCCCGGTGAACTCCTCGACGCGGTTGTCAGAGCTGTCCGCCAACCACACGTTGCCTTCGGGTCCCACGGACATCCGCCAAGCGGTTTTCATCTGCCCGCTGCCCGATCCTTCCGAGCCGAACTGGCGAACGTATTCACCAGTCAGGAAGCTGAACTCCTCGACGCGGTCGTTGCCATGATCTAGAACGTACAGGTTCGAGCCGTACACACTCACGCCGTCTGTGGATTTGAATTGACCGCTGCCGGTGCCTTCGGTCCCAAGTTGGATCAGGTATTCTCCGGACGGGGAGAACTCCTCCACGCGACTATCCGAGCTGTCCGCGAGCCACACGTTGCCTTCCGGGCCCACGGACATGCGCCACGCGGTTTTCATCTGCCCGTTGCCTGAACCTTCTGAACCGAACTGGCGAAGGTATTCGTACGCAGTGTTGAACTCCTGGATGCGGTGGTTGTTGTGGTCGAGAACATAGAGGTCGCCTTCCGCGTTGAACCCCACGTCGGACGGCCCTTTGAACTGGCCATTTCCCGTCCCTTCGGAGCCCAGGGTCTTGAGGTATGCCCCTTCTGGACTGAACTCCTGCACCCGGTTGTTGCCGACGTCTGCCACCCACACGTCGCCTTTGGAATCGGCAGTGAGACCTTCGGGCTCTTTGAACTGGCCGCTGCCCGTACCCGCCGAACCGAACTGACGCAGGTACGCGCCTTCAATGGTGAACTCCTCCACGCGATTGTTACCCGAATCGGCGACCCACACGTCGCCTTTTGACACCGTGACGCCTTCTGGGCTTTTGAATTCATTGTTGCCCGTGCCGCTGGTACCAAACGCTCGCACAAAGACGCCTTTTGAGCTGAACTCCTCGACTCGGTTGTTCGCCGTGTCCGCCACCCACACGTTGCCGGACGAGTCGGTATTCATATCCCATGGGCCTTTGACCTGTCCGTTGCCCGTTCCTTCCGAACCGAAGGTGCTGGAGTAGGTTGGGATGGCCGATGAGCTCAGGCCCCTGAACACCTGGATGCGATGGTTGCCTTTGTCGAGCACATAGAGATTGCCTTCCATGTTGAATCCGACATCCGATGGTCCTTTGAGCTGCCCGTTGCCCGTCCCTTCAGCACCGACCGTCTTCAGGTACTGGCCTTCGGAACTGAACTCCTCGACGCGGTTGTCCGGCGTATCGGTCACCCAGACGTTTCCTTTGGCGTCGACCGCCAAGCCTTCGGGTCGTTTGAACTGCCCGTTGTTGCTACCGGATGATCCGATCTGGCGTATGTAGGTGCCTTCTTTGGTGAACACCTCGACTCGACTGTTGCCCGAGTCAGACACCCACACGTTTCCGCTTGAATCGACTGCTATGCCTTCCGGGCTTTTGAACTGGCCAGCGCCAGTCCCGAGGGTGCCGAATGCGCGCGCGAACGCGCCTTCCGAGTTGAACGCCTCCACGCGGTTGTTCGCGGTGTCGGCCACCCATGTGTCGCCTGAGGCGTCGGTCGTAATATCCATCGGGCTTTTCAACTGCCCGTTGCCCAAGCCTTCGCTACCGAACTGACTCGCGTACACGTCGCTGATGAAGTTGAGCTTCTCCACTCGATCGTTGCCGTTGTCCAGCACGTAGACGCTTGCGCCATGAACGCTCACGCCGTCGGGTTCTTTGAACTGACCGCTGCCGCTGCCGCCAGAACCGAACTGGAACATGAACGTGCCCATGCGGGAGAACTCCTCGACACGGTTGTCCGAGCTGTCGCATAGCCACACATTGCCTTCCGGACTGATGGACATCCGCCACGCGGATTTCATCTGTCCGTTGCCCGAACCTTCCGAACCGAACTGACGAATGTATTCCATCGAGGCGTTGAACTCCTGAATACGATGATTGCCCTGGTCGAGTACGTAGAGGTCGCCTTCCACGTTTACCCCAACATCTGACGGGCCTTTGAACTGCCCGTTGCCGCTTCCTGTTGAGCCAATCGTGCGTATGTATGTGCCTTCGGAATTGAACACCTGGACACGGTTATTGCCCGTGTCCGCCACCCAGACGTCCCCGTTGGCGTCTACGGTCAGGCCTTCAAGTTCCGAAAACTGACCGTTCCCAGTTCCAGTAGACCCGAATTGCCGTATGTATGTGCCTTCGGAATTGAACTCCTGGACACGGTTATTGCCCGTGTCCGCCACCCAGACGTAGCCTTTGGAGTCCACCGCAACGCCTTCGGGGTTTTTAAACTGACCGTTCCCCGTGCCACCCGTTCCAAACGCGCGCTCAAATACGCCTTCCGAAGTGAACTCCTCCATCCGGTTGTTTGCCGTGTCCGCGACCCATATATCGCCCGACGCGTCGGTCGTCAAGTCCCATGGGTCTTTGAGCTGTCCGTTGCCCGTGCCGTTGGTGCCAAATGAGCTGGCATAGAGGACATTGGGCACCGGACCAGAAGCGCCTGGGCCTCTGGTTTCGATTACGCTCCCCGTCATCGCGTTGTAGACCGTCGTGGTGGTGAGTTTCAGGCCGGATGGATCCTTGGTGACCGATGTCGGCTTGCGCAGCTTCCATCCGAGATCTCCCTGACCGGAATATGACGTGACCGTTTCGCGCTTGTCGAATTCTTCTTTGGAGCTGTTCTCTGCGGAACTCACCGTCTTGGTCAGGAGCCGATAGGTTTCCCCTACGGGAGCACCTTCGCTATACGAGTTGACGACGTGGCGTCTCGCAAGGACTTCTTCGTCTTCTTTCAGCCTGCCGTGCGCCAGCTTGACGGTGTGCTGGGGACCGAGCGTTTCCAAGAGCTCGGTGCCTTCGCTGTTGTATTTGTCTTCAGTGCTGAGCAGTTCCGCTGCTTTTATGGTATTTGATTCTTTCAATGCCGTGGCGCGATTGTCGGCGCCCAGCGTTCTGATCACGTCATTGATTTTGTTGTATTCCGTGGTTGATATGCCGCCTCCCGGCGAAGCGACGTTGACGGCGCGTGCCTGACCGTCGAAGTAGTAGATCGTGGCGGGAGCATATTCTGTGGCGGGCCAGCCCATCGGCTTGCTCGGCGGGAAGATCGCGGTCGCTTCTGCTGGATCGTCGCTCTGCGCCCACTTGGCGACTTCGCTGGAGCTGAGGTTCGGCGCGCCGGTGCTGGTGCCCGAGACGGGTACGCGATACTCGATCGCCGAGCCCGGCTGGGGTGGGGTGGGCGCGGTTCGCCTTCGGTCGCTCCTCCTGTCGGATTGAGTGCGGTGACGTTGCCCACAGCATCGGCCGTGGCACATAGCGAGGAGGACGAGCAGGAGACGCTCGTCAGTTTGCCAGCAAGCTGATACTGCTCCTTCCACGTTTCGCCGCCGTTGATGGACACGAAGACGTTGCCCTGGCTATCGACCGTGACGCACGTCGCGCCGGTGCAGGTGATCGCCGCGAGGCTGTTCGTGCCGTCGATGTCGTGCTTAGATGCGGTCGCCGAACCGTTGCCGGCTATCGCGAGATTGAGGACGTTACCGGCGCCGTCGACGGCCACACAGGAGGTCGTTGATGTGCAGGCGACACCGTTGAGCGCGCTTGAGCCGTCCACGTCCGTTTCAGTCCAGGAGGAGGACTCGACCTGGCTTGTGGTGGTTGCCATGTGCACCCTGCCGGCGCCGTCCGCGATCGCGCAGAAGGACGAGGACAGGCAGAAGACACCCTTCATGGTCGCCGACCCCTGCGACTCCAACGTCCACGAGGTAGAGCCAGGGCTGGTGGCATAGCGGAAGTATCCAAGGTTGTCCTGCCCATCGAGACAGAATGACGAGGACGAGCATGAGATCGCGTCGACCCCATAGCTCGGGCTGTAGGCAAGAGTCCAGGAGCCGCCGAGCGAGGTGGCGTAGTACAGGTTCCCGCCATATCCTTCGTTTTTGCCGTCTGCCAGCAGGCACAGCGAGCTCGCCGGACAGTCCACGGCCTCGCTGGGGCTCGTCCCAGGCCCGCTCCACACGCTCCAGCTCGCCGCCGCGCTCGTGCTCACGTTCGTCGCGTAGAACGCCCTGCCCAGGCTGTCGCTGACCACGCAGTCGCTCGTACCGGGAACACAGGAGACCGCGTTCACGCTGTTGCCGCTATCGACGGTCTGCGTATGCGAGCCCGTCGTGGCGAGGACCGCCACGCTGGCCGCGCTTGAAGCCAGCACCGAGCCGCCGCCGTTCGTGGCCGTCACCTGAACGACAAGGGCATGGCCCACATCGCCGCTGACCGGCGTGTAGTTAGGGTTGCTCGCCCCGGCGATCGGTTGGCATTCCGCGCCCGAGGAGTTGCAATCCTCCCACTGGTAGCCATAGGCGACCGGACTGCCAGACCAGGCGCCATTGGACGCCGCCATCCTCACGCCCACGACCGGGGAGCCCGACAGCGTTGGAGCTCCTGTGCTTTTCGGCGCTTCACCGCTCCACAATGCGGTAGAGGCGGGCGCACGCGTCACCTTCAACAACCGGCCGGCGCTCGCGTCACCCGCCATCATGCCGTACTCGAACGCCCACGACTCCTGGCCGGGCGGCGTCAACGACGTAACATGCCCTTCGGAATCATAACCATAGATCGTCTTCAATCCTGGTGAGATGCGGGGATCCCACTGTGCCCGCAGACGGCCTTGCTTGTCGTAAGCGTACTGCGCGATGGCGACCGTTTCCATTTTTTTGCTCGACGGCGCCGGGTTGTACGCCGTCAGCGAAACCGACATCAGCCGACCGTGATATTCGCCCCATTCGCTCTCGCCTTCGCCGGGGATCGTCATTTTTTCGTCGTACGTGAACGTCAGCGCACGACACCCCTGTTTGAGTTCTTCCAGTTTGACTTCCTGCGGGTTTTTCCCGCACGACACGCCCGAGGGAACGGGACCAAGCTCCTCGATCGGCTCCGTGACCGGTGTCAGCTTCCCAACCTTGCTCGTCCCATAGTCGACATACCAGACGTTCCCATCAGGACCATACGTGATCGCAGATGGCCCACTGCCTTCGGGAAGAGCAAATTCACTCACCGTACCGGAAGTGGTCGCCTCGCCGATCTTGCTCGTCCCATACTCGGTGAACCACAGAGCTCCACCAGGACCAGCGATGATTCCCCGCGGCCCGCTGCCCGACGGCAGAGAGTATTCGGTGATCCCTCCCGCGGTCGTGATCTTCCCGATCTTGTTCGTACCATAGTCCGTGAACCACAGGTTCCCGTCAGGGCCGGCCGTGATGTTGTAGGGCTCGCTGCCCGACGGCAGGACGTATTCGGTGATCCCTCCCGCGGTCGTGATCTTCCCGATCTTGTTCGTACCATAGTCCGTGAACCACAGGTTGCCATCCTGTCCTGCCGTGATGCCCTTGGGACTGCTGCCGGACGGCAGGCCGTATTCGGTCACCGACCCCGCCGTCGTGATCTTGCCTATCTTGGAGACGCCTTCCATGGCGAACCACAGATTCCCATCCGGTCCTGCGGTGATGGCCTGCAGCTCGACGCCCGAGGTGAAGTTGTACGCGGTCGTGGCGCCACCAGTTGTGATCTTCCCGATCTGATGGTCACAATTGTCGGTGAACCAGAGATTGCTTTCTTTGTTTGGCGCAGACGCGATGTAGTTGGGGCACGAAAAGGGACTAGTCAGTTTATATTCGACGACCGCGCCTGCCGTCGTGACCTTGCTGACCGTCGTCGAGTTCGATTGTGCGATCCAGAGATTGCCGTCCACACCCGTGGCGATCCCGGTCGGAGCGCTGTTTGTCGCCAACGAGTATTCGACCGGTTGTTCGACCGTACGATACCCGTAGGTCGTTGTGCCCGAAGCTGTGGTCCCTTCGGTCTGCGCTGGCACCCACACCCGTGACCCGCTTGGGAGTATGAACTTCGTGGTGGTCGCGGTCGCGGCGTCGGTGAGATAGTAAACCGGTTTGCCTTCGCTTTCGCCAGCCGTCAGCTTCAGGTTGGCGTCGCCTGCAGGCGATTCAAATTCGCCTTTGCTGTTACGCGCGAAGATCGTCAGTCGCCCTTCACCGCCAGTCATCTGGACACTGCCGTTGCCAAGCTTCGAGAGGCTTTGGGTTGTGCCGACGTTAGCGCTCCACTGCGGTCCGAACGGCGTTTCCGGCGCAGTGGCCAAGCGCTGCGAGGTGTAGGTCCGCGTGATCCCTCCCACGCCGGTCATGCTCACGTCGCTCGCCGTCAAGGTGAACTGGCCAGTTATCGGATCGACCGCGCCTGGACCGAGAGCGATCGGGCTCGCGTTGCGCACCGCAAACGTCAATTCCTTAGCAGTCGCGTTACCGGCATTATCGATCGCGATCACCTTCAGCGTATGCACGCCCACGCCCAGACTTTCCCCGTTGATTGTCCATTCTCCGCCCGCTGTGCACGGACCCCGCGGGCAGTAGCCCTGTGGCCCACCAAGTGTCTTCCCGTCCACTTCGATTTCCACCGACTTGATCCCCGAGCTCGGCGTCGGTTCCGTGCCGTCCGTAGCTTCGGCTTTGATCTGGTGTGGCGCGGCGCTGATTTCACCGCCTTCTTCCGGGAGACCGGCTATTTTTATGCCGTGGGGCGGTGTGTTGTCGACCTTGACCGTGGCGTCGGTGCAGGCCTGCATATTCGCCGCGTTGTCCGCGCAAAGTTCGATCGTGTTTTCGCCTTCTGCCATTTCCGGACTGTAAGCAAATGCGCTGGTGTAGTTGGGGTTGCACCAGACTCCAGAGCACTTGCCTTCGGTTAGAATCGGAACGGTGACTTTCCACGGCGCACCGCCGGTCATGTCGCGGACGGTCACATTAGACACACCAAGACCCGGATCGTGTGTTCTTACTTCAAACGCTCCGGAGTGTTCACCGAGCCAGCCGTTACTCCCGTAAAGAACGTTTTGGCGTCCGTAGTCTGAGGCAAGATTGGGTTCATATGTGTTGTAGCTCGCTTCGGGTCCTTTTTCTTGACGAACCCCTACGCTTGCGGAGAAGAGCTCTCCCCAGAACCCATAGCCTTCCGTACCTGAAAGCGTCGCTGTCTGGCTGTAACGTACCTCATTGCCTTGATTGATCGATCCCACACCACAAGTTCCTTCACCCCGCGGTACGCATAGTCTTTCCATAGATCGGCCATAGCCTTTGCTGCTAGCGAGCACCCGCGAGTTTTCTTCGGTTGCCCCGTAGGCGAATTCGAGCTTGGTGATGCCACCCGACTGTTCGCTAACGCCAGCTTCGCTTTCCTCTTCGATGTACATGACGCTCGCTTGGCCATGTGCCTCATACGCGAATTCATCATGTTCGCGGGCGTTATAGCTTCCTTTTGAAACCATGGCTGGCCCATAGCCCGTTTCGTAGTATTCAAATTTGCTTCTTTCTTCGGCTTCGAATTGCCAGTTGGTGCCGACGCTGGACGGGAGCCCGAGCTTCGAGTCGTAGACGTTAGGATCGACGGCTATCGGAGCCTCGTATGCACCGGCACTGTGCTTGACCGTCAATACAAGCGTGCTTCCCACAATGTTCATTTGGACAGGTACGTAGGTGCCTGCGGCATCCGTCGCGCTGGGTGCTGGCACATCGGCTATTGGCTGCCCTTCGTGCACCACACGCGCGCCACCATGATCGTCGCTTACCAGTTCCGCGCCAGAGGGCATGCCAACTTCGAAGTACAGCTGTTCAGGACTGTTAACCGAACACAGCAGTGCGTCGATCTCAAAGCCGCCCGTGGTCGGCTTGGCGAGGGTGTCGGTGTCGGTCTGCGTATTCGCGTACAGCACGCTCACGCCATCAAGGGAGCCTTCCGAGCCAGCGAGTGGATGTCCTGACGCATCTACCGGCGTCAGCGATACACCGATGTCAGGTATCGAGACACCGTCTGCAAGGTGCTTGGGGATGTGCGTGCCGACAAGACTCCTTGCCGACTGGAATTCGCCCGACGCTTCGCTGAGCGCGAGATCGATCGGGACACGCGTAGTGGGCGAGGTCGAGATCGCTATCGGGCTCAAAGATTCCAACACGCCGTGCTTACCGCCGGGCAGTTCGAGCTGCGCGCTGTTGGGCGTCGGATACGCCAGGATCCGCTGGCCTTCGGGGAGCGACGGCGGACCACCCGCGGGATCGTCCACGATGCGCGGGAAAGCTTCCCCGGCGAGTTTTGCAGCCTGTTCTGGATCAAGCCCCTCAAACTTGGTCTGGGATTCTTCACGCGCCGCAACTGCTTCGGGGCCGTTGCGCTTGGCTTCCTGCGTTGCCTGCAACTGCGCCGCTTCTTCAGGCGAGCCCGCGATCACGAGCGGGCTTTCGGTCAGCGACAGCGAACCGCTCAATGAGGGCGAAGGGGATGCTTCTTCGGCGACCGCTCCCGCTGGTCGCGCCGCAAGGGCGAGCACTGCGGCAGCCAGGCACACGACCACGCTCCGCTGCGGCCATCTGGCAAATCTGCCCCTCATGTCGCCTCCTCAGGCTTGCTTGGCTGTGTGCGTAGGCCCCCGCAGCAGAACCGTTGCACCCCATGAGCGCTTTTGGAATAGACAATGTGGCCGGTGTGACCGGCCAATGTGGCCGGTCCAGCTCGGTGGCAGGCGGTGCGCTCGTCGAGCGACTCAGCGCGCTAGCGCTGGAGCGTCGGGAAGGCTCTCGGCGTCGTCGTCGAGCTCGCGCAGGCGCAGCGCGACATCCAGCTCGGCGAGGCAGCTGGCAAGCGGACGGCCGAGCAGCTTCTCGACCGTGTGCACGCGGCTCTCGACCGTATGACGACCGACTTTCAACAAGCAGCTCGCCGAGGAGGCGTTGCAGCCCGCGTCGATGTAGAGACGCAGCGTGTGGCGCAGGTCCGCGCCGCCGTCTCTCTGGCCGGCGAGCGGCGCCAGATAGCTCTGCTCCAGCGACTTGGCCAGCGTTGGGTCGTGCAGCGCGGCGGCGAGCAGACGGCTCTCGGCATAGTGGACGATCAACCGCCGCCCGCGGCGCACGAGCGCCAGCGCGAGCCGCGCTTCCCGATGCGTCTGGCGCCATCCCTCGATATCCCACCCGGGCTCGCCGAGCGCCAGACAGACGCCTGTCCGATCGTTGGCCTGCAATATGCGCTCGAGCTCTGCGATCGTGAGCTTGCGCTGTCCGCCGAGCCACGCCCACACGCTCTGCTCGCCGCACGGCACGCACAGAAGCTCGTGACCAAGCCCGGCCTTCAGCCGGCGCAGCGTCGGTGGCGCTCCGGCACCTATCGCGATCATGCCGAGGTGCCAGCGGGACCGCAGCTCGTAGTCCAGCTCGTCGAGCTCCTCCTGCTCGACCGACTCGCCGGAGATCAGCCTCGTCACGATCTCCAGGCAGCGCTGCTCGGGCGAGCGGGAGATGCGCTCGCGCTCCTGGCGATGCTCCGCGGCGATCGCGTTCGTCAGATGCTCCAGCAGCAGCTCGTGCTCCCTGCGCAGATCGCGCAGCGCGGTCTGGTCGCTGGAGAAGCCGCTGCGATCGGCCTCCTCGACGAGGAACTCCCCCAACGCCCCGTACCCGGCGATGTAGCGCATCAGCACGGTCTCAAGGCCGACGCCCGCGCGCACGGCGCGGCGGACCTGCTCGAGGGCCGCTGGGGGAATCGGCACCGTGCGTGGCTCATCCCGCTCGACGCTCGCGATCGCGTACTCGATCAGCGCCATGGTCGCCGCTTGCAGACCCGTCTCATACTCGACGTTCCCGCCGACTACTGACTCAGATACGACGGCGCGGATACGAGCGAAGACCACCCGCTCGATCTCCGGCTGGCGCGCTCGCAGGCGCTCGACCATGCGAGCACGAGCTTCCCGCGGCGAGCACCGGCGGCCATTCGCGCCGTGGCTCGCCGCCCGTCGCCGTGGCGCTGTGGCACTACCCGGCAACCCGGCTCTCGAAGCCGTGATCGCTTGACCGCTATCGGTCATCTTGGCGTGTCAGCCTAACCGCATCGCGCTCGATGAGCAAGCATTGCCTTCCCCACTCGCTTGCGCGAGCCCCCTACGGCGAGGCGTGAAACGCGCGCCAGAAGACGGCCGCGCCATGCGCGATGCGGTCGATGGCGTAGGTGGAGAGGGTTGTTTCCCCGCTCGGCTGGATCGAGTAGGGCCCCAGCACGGAGTGGCGATCGTGGGTCGCGAAGAGCTTGTCGATCACCGCCTGGCGGTCGTCCCCGTTCTCGCCCGCGGCGCGTATGGCGGCGAGCACGACGCTCATCGCCTCGTAGCCGTACAGCACGTACGGTCCGGGGCGCGCCCCCCCGAGGCGACGCGAGTAGCCGGCGAGCACGCGCTGCGCCGATGCGGGGTAGAGGGGCGTGGGGAGCGCGGGCGAGCCGACGCTGCTCGCGCCTTCGGCGGCTCCGAGGTTCGCGGTGAAGACGCGATTCAGCATGGAGCTCGACGCGAGCAGCGCAAGATGCGGATCGGCGGCGTGCAGCTCACGGAAGAGCCGTGCGGCTTCGCTCGTGGCGGTGGCGCTGACGAACACCGCCTGCGCCCCGCTTTCGGCGATCGTCGCGACCTCGCCGGTGAGGTTTGCGCCCGGGGCGATCGTGATCGTGTCGTCGCCACGCGCTTCGATGCCGGCTCGCCGCGCGTCGTCCGCCACGATCTGCGCGAGCGGCGCGTCGAACGGGTCCTGGTCGGAGAGCACGTACAGGCGACGCACGCCCTCCCTCCGCAGGAGCGCCACCTGCGCGGCCGCCTGCACCGGGTCGCCGGGGGCGACGCGCCCGAAGGTGCGCCTGCCGGTGGGGTAGAAGCGTTCGGGCTCGTCCTGGCCCGCGTCGAGCGAGGACGTCAGTCCGACGTAGGGGCTCGCCGGGCTCACCTGAAGGATGCCGGCGGCGTTGACGAGGGGCAGCGACACGGCGGTCGCGCCCGAGTTGTAGTCGCCGATATAGGCGATCGTGGTGGGGTCTTGCGCCACGGCCTTCGCGTTGGCGGCGGTCACTCCGGGGTCCCACTCGCCGTTCGTGGGGTTGGAGTCGTCGAGCAACACGTAGCTGACAGTGAGCGAGCCCACGCGCCCGCCGGCGTCGGCGAGCGCGAGCTTCTCGCCGCCGACGATCTGCCGGGAGATCGCGGCCGAGGGGCCCTGGAGCGGCAGGCCCGAGTAGATCGTGAGCTGCCTGCCGACGTTGTCGGCGACCGGTGCGGCGCCGACGCCTCCACAGCCCGCCAGCGCCGGCGCGAAGGCTAGAGCGGCAAGGCACAGCCGGCGCGCGCGCACCACCTGCTACTGGTCGCGGTGGCCAGGCAGGTAGCCGGCGATGATCTTCATGCAGGCGCCGACGAGGATGATCACCGTGGCGAGCATGAACGAGTCGAAGCCCTTGGCGCCGAGCGCCCAGAGCACGATCCAGATGATCATGCCGGCGGTGACGGTTAGTACCAGTCCCATAGCGCGCGCAATCCTATAACAGCGCCGCGGCAAGCTCAGCCACTACGTCGCCCACGGCGGCCGCCGGATCGCTCGACTCGGCGGCCGCGCGCACGAGGCGCGTGCCCACGATCACGCCGTCGGCGCCCGCATTGGCGGCCTGAAGGGCGTGCTCGGGCGTGGAGATCCCGAAGCCGAGCGCCACAGGCGCCTCGGTGCTCGCCTTCGCGCGGGCCACGATCTCGGCGAAGCGATCGGAGAGCGTTGCGCGCTCGCCGGTGGTGCCGACGACGGACACCGTGTAGAGGAAGCCCCGTGCCCGCGCCCCAATCGCGGCGAGACGCTCGGGCGGCGTGGTGGGCGCCACCAGCGGCACGAGCGCGATCCCGTGCGCGTCGCATGCCCTCAACACCTCCGGCGCCTCCTCGAGCGGCAGGTCCGGCACGATCAGCCCGCTCGCGCCCGTCTGCGCCAGGCGCTCGACGAAGGCGTCCACGCCGGGAGCGAGCACCATGTTGGCGTAGCACATGAGCACCACCGGCACGCTCGGGGACAGCGCGCGCGCCACCTCGAGCACCCCCGTAAGGCTCGCGCCGGCCGCGAGCGCGCGCGTGCCCGCCTCGTGGATCACGGGGCCGTCGGCGAGCGGGTCGGAGTAGGGCACGCCCAGCTCGAGCAAATCCGCGCCCGCCGCCACGCACGCGTGTCCGATCCTCACCGACTGCTCGAGCGTCGGGAAGCCGCCCATCAGATAGGGCATCAGCGCGGCCCGCTTGCCGCTCGTTGCGAACGCCTGCGCGATTCGATCGATGCCCGTGGTCGCGGTGGCGCTCACTGGGCGAGCACCTCGGCGAGATCCTTGTCGCCCCGCCCCGACAGGCACACGAGGTCCAGCTCGCCGTCGGCTTGCGCGAGCGTCCAGGCGAGCGCGTGGGCGCTCTCCAGCGCGGGGATGATGCCCTCCAGGCGCGACAGCACCCTGAACGCGGCGAGCGCATCCGCGTCGGTGACCGCCTCGTAGCGGGCCCGCCCGCTGTCGCGCAGGAAGGCGTGCTGGGGCCCCGTGCCGGGGTAGTCCAGGCCCGCCGAGATCGAGTGCGCCTCGACTATCTGGCCCTCCTCGTCCTGCATCACCGCCGAGAATGCCCCGTGCAGCACACCGGCGCGGCCGGCGACCGTCAGCGGGGCGCCATGACGCGGCGTGTCGATCCCCTCGCCGCCCGCCTCCACGCCGATCAACTCCACCTGCGCGTCGTCGAGGAACGCGGTGAAGATGCCGAGCGCGTTGGATCCCCCGCCGACGCACGCGATCACGCGTGCCGGCAGGCGTTTCTCGCGCTCGAGCATCTGGGCGCGCGCCTCGTCGCCGATGACGCGTTGCAGGTCGCGCACCAGCGCCGGATACGGAGCGGGACCAACGACCGAGCCGATGATGTAGTGGGTGTCCCCCACATTCGTCACCCAGTCGCGGATCGCCGCGGAGGTGGCCTCCTTGAGCGTGCGCGCGCCGGCGTCGACGGCGTGTACGCGCGCGCCGAGCAACTCCATGCGCTGCACGTTGGTCGCCTGGCGGCGCGTGTCCTGCGTGCCCATGTAGATCACGCACTCCAGGTCCAGCAGCGCGCACACGGTGGCGGTGGCCACGCCGTGCTGGCCCGCGCCGGTCTCGGCGATGATGCGGCGCTTGCCCATGCGCTTTGCCAGCAGGGCCTGGCCGAGCGCGTTGTTGAGCTTGTGGGAGCCGGTGTGGTTGAGGTCCTCGCGCTTGAGGTACACGGGCCGGCCCGCGCGCTCGGAGAGGCGCTCGGCGCGGTACAGCGGGGTGGGGCGCCCGGCGAAGTCGCGCAGCAGCAGCTCCAGCTCGGCGCGGTAGCCGGGATCCTCGCGCGCCTCGGTCCATGCCAGCTCGAGTTCGGCGAGCGCGGGCATGAGCGTCTCGGGGACATACTGCCCGCCGTAGCGCCCGAAACGGTGCTCGACTGTGCTCACGTAGGCGAGCCTACCGCCGCCGTCTGCTCGACCGCCGCGAAGAAGTCGCGCAGCTTCGCCGGGTCCTTGCGACCCGGCGCAAGCTCAGTGCCGCTTGCGGTGTCCACCGCGAACGGCCGCACGCGTACGATCGCCTCGGTGACGTTGTGGGGGTTGAGACCGCCGCTGAGGATCAGCGGGGTCTTCGAGCGCCGGGCGGCGAGCAGCTTCCAGTCGAACGTGTCACCCGTTCCACCGCGCAGATGCTCGCGCCCGGGTGTGGCGGAACGCGCGTCGAGCAGATGGAAGTCGGTGTGGTAGCGGGACGCGTCGCGGATGTCGCCCATGCCGGACACCTGCAGCGCCTTGACCACGCGCGCGCCCGTGCGGCGCGCGGCCTCGCCACAGAACGACGGGCCCTCGTCGCCGTGCAGCTGGAGCAGAGTGAGACCGAGCTGCTCGCTCACCCCGACCACCTCCTCCATGTGAGCGTTCACGAACACGCCGCACAGCTCGACCCGGCGGCGCAGGGCGGTGGTTATGAGCTGCGCCTCGGCAAGCGAGCAGCGGCGGGGGCTCGGCTCGTAGAAGACCATGCCCACCGCCCACGCTCCCAGCTCGACCGCCAGCCCGGCGTCGTCGAGCCGCGTGATGCCGCAGATCTTCACACGTGTCGCGATGTCGGACACCCGCGCCGCGGTGTCGGACATGCGTGTCGGAGCGGAGGCCATACTCCAACGGTAGCGGCCCCCGGCGCCCCGCGAGGGACCGCCGCGCGCGCGCACGGGGCGGGGCAAACGGGGATGAGCCGACACGCGACCCGGGCGGGGCGGGGCCTACCCTTCGGGCGTGTTGGGGCTCTTCACCGCGTTGGGCCGGCCGGTGAGCGTCACTTTGATGGTCTTGCGTTCGTAGCCGCCGCTTCCGTTCGCGCGGAGGACTTCGACGGAGATCGTGTCGCCGGGTTTCTTCGAGGCGATCACGTTGGAGAGGTCTTCCGCGCTCGCGATCGCCTTGCCGTCCAGCTTCACGATGATGTCCCCGCCGACCGCCACCTTGCCGCCGGCGGTCTGCGCTTCGAGGTTGCCGCCGTGGATGCCCGCCTTCGCGGCGGGCGTGCCGGCTTCGACGGTCTCCACGAGCGCGCCGCTCTTGACCGGCAGGTTGAGCGCCGAGAGCGAGCCGTCGACGGGGATCGTGCTCACGCCGAGATACGCGCCGCGCACGGTGCCGCCTTTCTCGAGCTGCGCGAGCTCTTTCTCGGCGGTGTTGATGGGGACCGCGAAGCCGATCCCCACGCTGCCGCCGCCGCTGCCGCCGGTCTCGATCTGCGAGTTGATGCCGATCACTTCGCCGGCGGCGTTCAGGAGCGGACCGCCGGAGTTGCCGGGGTTGATGGGCGCGTCGGTCTGCAAAACGTTGTCGATCGTGAAGCCGTTCGGGGAGGTGATCTGGCGCTGCAGCGCCGAGACGACGCCCGTGGTGAGGGTGCGGTCGAGCCCGAACGGATTGCCGATCGCGAGCACGGGGTCGCCGACCTGGGCCTTGCTCGAGTCTCCGAGCGCGAGTGGGTGCAGCGCGAGCCCTTCGGTTGGGATGCGCAGCACCGCGAGGTCGTTGGAGGGATCCTTGCCGATCACTTTCGCCTGGACCTCCTTGCCGTGTTCGAAGCTGACCGTCACCTTGACCGCGTTCTCGACGACGTGGTAGTTGGTGAGGATGGTGCCGTCCTTGTTGATCACGAAGCCCGAGCCCGTCGCAATGCCCTGCTGCTGGCTTTCGCCGCGGAAGAAGCCGAACGGCGATTCGGTTTGTCGCACGATCGTCGAGGTCACGAACGCCACGCCGGGCGCGTCCTTTTCGTAGATCTGGTGCGGGGTGAGACCGGTGCTCTGCCGGGAGGCGTTCGACGGGGCGATGGGCGTCGACTGCTGCAGCACGGTGACCGTCTTCTGCGAGGAGCCGAGCCCGCCGGCGGCGGCTATCACGGCGACGACGACCCCCCCGCCGAGGAGGGCGGACACGAAGGGGATGGCGAACATGCGCTTCATGAGGAGAAAGGATTGCGGGTCACGTTCAACGCGAACTAAAGAGAGCCATCCGACTCCATAAAAGGTTTGCGGGGCGTTCGGGGCGGGAGTATGGGGGATTTGGGGCGTGCATTGCGGCCTTCGCACGCTGGGCGCGAATGGGCCATCGCCGTTGGGGATGCCCACGCGCGTGCGCGTGGGGGCCCCATGCGTGTCCTATGCGCCGGCGCCTGAGAGCAGCGCGCGCAGCGCCTGGTCGGGGTGGGGGGCGCGCATGAGGGACTCTCCGACGAGCACCGCCGATACCCCCTGGCGCTCGAGCTCGGCCACCTGCGCGGCGTCGGCGATGCCCGACTCGGACACCACGATCGCGCCGGCCGGCATCTCTCCGAGCAGCCGCTCGGTGCGCCGCACATCGACGGTGAAGTCGCGCAGGTCGCGGTTGTTGACGCCTATCAGCCGCGCTCCGATGCCGGCGGCGCGCGCGAGCTCCTCGCGGTCATGGACCTCGACGAGCGCGTCGAGGCCGAGCGTCGCCGCGAGCTCGTGCAGCGAGACGAGCTCATCCTGGTCGAGCGCCGCGACGATCAGGAGCACGGCGTCGGCGCCCGCGAGGCACGCCTCATACAGCTGATAGGGGTCCACGATGAAGTCCTTGCGCAGGATCGGCAGCCCGCATGCGGCGCGGGCGGCGCGCAGGTCATCGAGCGAGCCTCCGAAGTTGGGGCCCTCGGTGAGCACCGACAGCGCGCTCGCCCCGCCACGCTCGTAGGCGGCCGCGATCGCCTCCACGCCGGCATCGTCGCGCAACGCTCCCGCCGAGGGAGAACGGCGCTTGAACTCGGCTATCACCCCGATTCCGGGTCGTGCGAGCGCTTCGTGGAAGCGTCCTCGTACACCCACGGATGAGTTCGTCTCGATCGGAGCCTCGCGCTTGCGACGCTCGACCTCTTCACGGGTTTCGGCCACGATGCGCTCCAGCACCGTCATGGGACCACCGCTGCCGGCGCGTGCCTGCGGCTCGCCCGCACGTAGCGTTCGAGCGCGGCGGCGGCGCTTCCGGAGGCGATCGCCGCGCGCGCCGCCTCGACGCCCGCCGCGATGCTCTCGGTGGCGCCCGCGGCGTAGATCGCGGCGCCGGCGTTGATCAGCACGAGATCCGCGCGCACGTCCTGAGCACCCGCGAGCACCGCCTGCGTGACCTCGGCGTTGTGCGCCGGCGAGCCGCCGCCGAGCAGCGAATCGGACGGGTCGGCGAGCTCGATTCCCACGTCCTGCGGAGTGAGCGTGTAGCGGGACAGCTCCTCCCCGTTGACCTCCACCACATGGGTGGCGGCGGTGGTGGACACCTCGTCGAGCCCGTCCTCGCCGGAGACGACGAGCGCACGCCGCACGCCCAGCCGCGCGAGCGCGCCCGCGATCGTCTCCAGGAAGCTCGCGTCGGCCACGCCGATCAGCTGGTGGGTGGCGCCCGCGGGATTGGTGAGCGGGCCGAGCAGGTTGAAGATCGTGCGTACCGCAAGCTCGCGCCTGACGGGCACCACAAAGCGCGTGGCCTGGTGGTGGGAGGGCGCGAACATGAAGCCGAAGCCGGCCTCCTCGATGCACTTCGCCACTCCGCCCGGATCGAGGTCGATGCGCGCCCCGAGCGCCTCCAGGAGATCGGCGGAGCCCGACGAGCTCGTCGCGGAGCGGTTGCCGTGCTTGGCGACCGCGCAACCGGCGCCCGCGGCGACGAGCGCAGCGGTGGTGGAGACGTTGAAGGTGCGCCGTCCCCCGCCGGTGCCCGCCGTGTCCAGCAGCTCGCCGCGCCCGGTGGGCACGTGGGCCGCCAGCTCGCGCATCGTGCGGGCGAGCCCGGCGAGCTCGTCCACGGTCTCGCCCTTCGTGCGCAGCGCGATCAGGAACGCGGCGATCTGGATCTCGGAGACCTCGCCGTGCATGATCTCGGCGAGCACCTCGGAGGCCTCCTCGGCGCTCAGGTCGCGATGCGATGCGAGCGCGTCGATCGCCTTGGTGAGGGTCGGGTTGGGCATCAGTCGTCGAGGAAGTTCTGTAGCAGCCGCTTGCCTTCGTCGGTGAGCACCGACTCCGGATGGAACTGGACGCCCTCGGCGGGCAGCTCTCGGTGGCGCAGCGCCATCAGCACGCCGCCCCCGCGCGCGGACTCTTCCAGGCAGTCGGGCAGCTCGTCCTCCACGACCAGCGAGTGGTAGCGCCCGACGGTGAGCGGCGAGGACAGCCCCTGGAAGATCGTGCGCCCGTCGTGCTCGATGGTGGTGGCCTTGCCGTGCACGGGAGCGTGCAGCTTCACCCGTCCCCCGAACGCCTGGGCAATCGACTGGTGCCCAAGGCATACCCCGAGCGTGGGGATGCCGGCTTCGGGCATCCGTCGCGCGAGCACCAGGGAGATGCCGGCCTGGTCGGGCGTGCAGGGCCCCGGCGAGATCACGCAGCGCTCATATCCGTCTCCCAACAGCTCGTCGACCGTGGCGGCGTCGTTGCGCACGACGCGCACCTCGGCCCCAAGCTCGCCCAAGTATTGGACGAGGTTGTAGGTGAAAGAGTCGTAATTGTCGACCACCACGACCCTCATAGCGGCGTCTCCGCGTCACGCGCGGACAGGCTTACAGTCGCCCAGGTCAAGCCGACCGGCACGACGAAATCCCTCCCAACCATCATGCCCAGGCGACGCTCGACCTCCTCACTGTCGTCGGTGCCGACCGGCACGACGAAATCCCTCCCAACCATCATGCCCAGTCATCCTGTTCGCACGCCAGCTCGACGGCGCGCAGCACCGCCTTGGTCTTGTTCACGGACTCCTCGTACTCGTAGGCGGGCTTGGCGTCGGCGACGGTGCCGCCGCCGGCCTGCACGTGGGCGACCCCGTCCTTGACGACGACGGTGCGTATGTGGATCGCGGTGTCGAGGTCGCCGGTGTAGCTGAGATAGCCGATCGCGCCGCCGTAGCCGCCGCGCTTGACGGGCTCGAGCTCGTCGATGATCTGCATCGCGCGCACCTTCGGCGCTCCCGACAGCGTGCCGGCGGGGAGCACGGAGCGCAACGCGTCCATCGCACCGACGTCCTGGCGCAACGTGCCCGACACGGAGGAGACGATGTGCATCACGTGACTGTAGGTCTCGATCTCCATGAGCTCGTCGACGGTGACGCTGCCGTACTCGCACACCCGGCCCAGGTCGTTGCGGCCGAGGTCGACGAGCATCACGTGCTCGGCGCGCTCCTTCTCGTCTTCGAGCAGCTCCCCGGCGATGCGGCGGTCCTCCTCGGGGCTTGAGCCGCGCGGGCGCGTGCCGGCGATGGGGCGTGTCGAGACGTGGCGGCCCGTGACGGTCAGCAGCGGCTCGGGGCTGGCGCCCGCGACCTGGAAGTCGCCGAAGTCCAGGAAGTACATGTAGGGGCTCGGGTTGACGGTGCGCAGGCCCCGGTATATGGAGAACGCTTCGACCGGCACCTCCGCCGACCAGCGCTGCGAGGGGACCACCTGGAAGGCGTCGCCCGCATAGATGTACTCCACGATGCGCGCCACCATCGCTTCGAAGCGCTCACGTGTCATGTTCGACTCAAAGCGCGGCGCCTCGCGTGCCCCCTCCGCGGCTCCGATTGAAGGCGTTCCGGCCGTGCCAGCCCCCCTGTCGAGCCCGTCTCCCCGGCGGCGCCTGCCTCCCCTGTCGAGCCTGCCACGCCTGCACCTTCCCGTGAGCGCCCACCCGGCGGGACTGGGCCGGCGAGACACGCGCGCACTTCGGCGATCGTGCGAGCGGCGTCCTGGCGCGCGCGCTCGAGATCCGGCTCGGCGTCGAGGTCGGCGTTTGCGAGGATCGTGATCGTGTGCTTGAGGTGGTCGAACACGACCAGCGCGTCGGTGAGCATCAGCGCCATGTCCGGCAGCCCGAGAGGATCCGAGTCCCGCCCACCCGGGGGGTCGCCGAGCGGCTCGACCGTTCGTACCAGGTCATAGCCGAAGAAGCCCACGGCGCCGCCATTGAATGGTGACCCATCCACCCCGTCGGGAAGCGGCGCCTGGCGGCAGCCTGCCACCGCGGCGGCGGCGAGCGCGTAGGGGTCGCCGGGGTCGCCGAGCGACCAGCGCAGCACCGAGCGGGGTCGGAATCCGATGAAGGAGTAGCGCCCCATGCGCTGACCCTGCTCGGCCGACTCCAGCAGGAAGGCCGGCTCGCCCGGCGCGAGCGCGCGCAGCTTCAAGAACGCCGACACGGGCGTCTCGCAGTCGGCGATGAAGGTGTCCCGCAGCGGGATCAGGTTGTGGGCGCGCGCGGAGACCTCCGCCGATGCGCTACCGGCGGCGCTCATGAACCGGCCCAGCGCTTGCCGCCCGCGACGCTCATCAGCGCGCTCCGGGCGCGTTGCCGGCGACGTTCGTCGGCTGCGCTCCGACCGTTACCGGCGGCGTTCATCGAGCACACGCTCCGCGTCGGACAGGGAGCGGCCGCGGCCGTGCAGCAGCACGAGCAGGTGGTAGAGGAGGTCGGCGGCCTCTTCGTCGACACGCTCGTCGCTCTCCTCGCGCGCGGCGCGGGCGACCTCCTCGGCCTCCTCCATCACCTTCTCGCCGATGCGCCCTGGATCGTCGAGCAGCTCGACCGTGTAGGAGCCGGCCGGACGCTCGCTTGCGCGCTCGCGCAATGTGCGCTCGAGCGCGGGCAGCGTCTCGTGCGGCGCGCCCGGGTCGAGCGCGCCGCGGTGAAAGCAGGTGCGCTCGCCCGTATGGCAGGCGGGACCGGCCGGCTCCACGAGCGCGAGCAGGGCGTCGCCGTCGCAGTCCACGCGCAGCGCTCGAACCGCCTGTGTGTTGCCACTCGTGGCCCCCTTGCGCCACAGCTCCTGGCGCGAGCGGCTCCACAGGTGCAGCTCTCCGGTGGCGCGGGTGCGCTGGAGCGCAAGCTCGTTCATGTACGCGAGCGTCAGCACCTCGCCGGTGCTCCAATCCTGCACAACGCACGGCACGAGACCGCGCTCGTCGTATGCGAGAAGCTGCTCGACTGGGTCGCCCACCGGTGTGCTCATCATCGGAATTGTAGGTTGCATGAGGACAATGGCATCGCTGCTGGAACACAAGCTGATCGTCGTCACCGGCAAGGGCGGCACCGGCAAGACCACCGTCGCCTGCGCGCTCGGCCTGCTCGGCGCCCGGCGAGGGCTGCGCACGATCGTCGCCGAGCTTGGCGATCAGCACCTCATCCCCGCCCTGTTCGCCGCCGAGGGGTCACACGCCGAGGATCCCGGTGCCGAGCACACGAAGGCCGAGCACACCGACCCGGAGCACCGCGACCGCCCGCGCCGCGCCCGCCACACCCACGAGGGTCGCCACGCCGAGATCGTCAAGCTGCGGGAGAGCCTTTGGAGCACGTCCATCGACCCGGACCGTGCGCTGATCGAATGGCTGCAGACACTCACCGGTCGCATCTCGGCGCGCCTGCTCGCGGCGAGCAGCACGTTTCACTACTTCGCCGCCGCGGCCCCGGGCGCGAAGGAGCTGGTGAGCATGATGAAGGTGCGCGAGCTGTGCGAAGGCCAGGCTCGCGGCAAGGGCGCGCGGAGCGAGGCGCAGAGAGGCGAACGGAACGACGGACGCCCCTACGACCTGGTGATACTCGACGCACCCGCCACGGGGCACGCGCTGGCGATGCTGCGCTCCCCGCAGACGTTCGCCGCGATCGTGCGCGCCGGTCCGCTCGCCGAGCAGGCCCAGCGGGTGCGCGAGCTACTGGAGAATCCGGCGCGCTCCGGCTACGTCGCCGTGACGCACGCGAGCGAGATGGCCGTCACCGAGACGCTGGAGCTGGAGGAAGGATTGCGCCGTTGTCTTGACCGCGATCTCGACGCGGTGGTCGTCAACGGAACGGTGCCACGGCGTTTTACCAAGCAGGAGCTGGGACGGATCTCGACCGCGACCGTGGGCGGCTCGCAGGCGGAGCTTGACCAGAACGCCGCCCTCGCCCATGCCGCTGGGCGGATGGCGCGCACGGTGTATGAACGCGCACGCCTTCAGCAGAGCCAGATCGCACGCCTGCGCCGTCAGCGCTTCGCGGCGGGCAGGCCGCCGGACGTGCTCACGATCCCGTTCGTGTTCACGCCGGAGCTCGACCTTGCGGCGGTGGGGGGGATCGGCGAGCAATTGGACAAGAAGCTTTGAAACCACCCCGCCTCATTGCGACCACCCCACCTCATTGAAACCACCCCTACCTCATTGCGACCACGCCACCTCATTGAAACCACCCCTACCTCATTGCCCGCGCGACGCTGGCTTGTGTGTACTTCGACGCGTTTGAAAAAAGCTTAGTTTTTTATAAGATAGGCGATAGGATGTGGGGCATGCCTCCCGCACAAAGACACCCCGAACGTCAATCCCTCTCAGATCGCGGAGCGCGTTCTATCCGGCCAACGATCGAGCACGAGAGCGAAGCCGCCGACCGGCTGCTGAGCGCTTTTCGGCGCGCACGCTCTCTTGCGATGCAGGCCCGCCGGAGCAAAGGCGCCGCTATGGCCTCAGAGCTCGACCAGTTCGCCTGGAGCCTGGTGACACCCGCTGACCCAGTGCGCGTACGTTATGCGCAGCACCGGCTTGGCATCTCCTATCCGACGGCGCGTGCATGGCTCGACCGCGGGATCCTGGAGAATGTCGGAGCGTCGCCGCGGCGCGTCACCCTCGAGAGCCTTGCCCGCGCAGAAGAGATCGCGCGCGAGTTGCGTCGCAACGGCCAACGGCGCGATCTGGCCATTGCTATGGAACGCCACCTGCGGTGGGAGCGGATGCGGCAAGACCCCGACTTCGAGCGCGGTCTCGAACGCATCAGACGCACGCGACAAGGCACGCCACGCGGCCATCGCACAGCCGAGCAACGCAGCTTGGCATTCCACCGGCGGGTCGCCCAACGCCTCGACCGGCGGATAGTCGTCGCCGCACGAGCGCGAGTAGACAAGTGGCTCCGGGACAAGGGGCCGGTACCGCCCGTATGGGCCGCCCAATGGCGAACGCTGCTCGAACGCCCCTTGGCGGAGATCAAGCAGACCCTCGGAGAAGACAACGACCAGATGCGCGAGTTGCGTCAAAACACCCCGTTCGCGGGCGTGTTGCCCGAAACCGACCGCATGCGCCTTATCAGCGAAAGCGCTCATTCCGACTTCTGCGTGATCCCGTGAGTCCAGCGGGACCCCCGATCTACGACCTGTCGCTCACGTGATCCCAAGCCGGTCGAGCAGGCCCTCGTCCCCGCGCCAGTCGCGGCGCACACGCACCGACAGGTCGAGATGGACGTGGCAGTCGAGCTCGCGCTCTATCTCCTTGCGCGCCGCCGTGCCGATCGCCTTGACCATGCGCCCGCCGGCGCCCACCACGATCGCCTTCTGGGACTCGCTCTCCACCCAGACGAGCGCGCGCACGCGCACGAGATCCTCGCGGGGGCGCTCCACCTCTTCGACCATCACCTCGACCGCATGTGGCAGCTCCTGGAAGGTGCGTTTGATGATCGCCTCGCGCACGAGCTCGGCGAGCAGCACCGCGAGCGGCTGGTCTGAGATCTCCTGCGGGGAGAACATGAACGGGCCAACCGGCATCAGCTCGAAGAGGTGCTCGACGAGCGCTGACACACCCCTGCCGGTGCGCGCGGAGATCGGAAAGATCTCCTCGCCCACGTCGAGGTCGGCCGCCGCTTGGAGCACGGCTACGGTGGCCGCTCGGTCGAGGCGATCGACCTTGTTGACGGCGATCGCCGTCGGGGCGCCCGCATCGGCGAGCGCCGCCGCAATGAAGCGGTCGCCGGGCCCCACGCCCTGCTCTCCGTTCAACACCAGCAGCGCCGCGTCGGAGCCCTCGAGCTCCCGGCGCACACGTCCCGCCATCCGCTCGGTGAGGGCGTCGCGGGGGCGCTGCACGCCGGGGAGATCCACGAGCACGAGCTGGCGCCGCCCGTCGGTGCGCACGCCGCGGATCGCCCGCCGCGTCGTTTGAGGACGGTCGGAGACGATCGCCACCTTCCCGCCCACGATCGCGTTTATGAGCGTCGACTTGCCCACGTTGGGACGGCCCGCGAGCGCCACGAAGCCGCTGCGGGTGTCTGCCTCCCCTCGCAAGATCTCTGCTTGCAGGCTGAGCATCTCGCCGTCGTCTGTCTCGTGGTCCATGCCGAGCAGATGGAGCGCGCCGTGCACTATCGCCTCGCGCAGGTCGACGGTGTGAGCGGGGCAGATCACGATGTCGCCCAGCTCGCGTGGCACGCCGCCTCGGTTCCCCAGGGGCTCGACTCCGTCGATCGGGAAGGAGAGCACATCCGTCGGGCCCTCCTTGCCGCGATGCTCCGCATTCAGCTCGGCGATGCGCTCGGCCGAGACGAACTCCACCGCGAGATGCCCGTCCTCGATGCCGGCGCTCGAAAGCGCGCGCGCACACAGTCGCTCGATCTCGGCCACCGACGGCCCTGCGGCTGCCGGCTCGCCGCCCAAGCTCTCCGTCGGATCACCGCCCAAGCCCCCGGTAAGCTCGCGGCCGAAAACCTCCACTTCAAGCACGACGGTCTGCGACCGACCGGTCGCGCTCGGCCGAGCGCAGCTCTGGGGCCTCACGCCGGGAGTGCTCGTCGTAGGCCTCCACGATTCGCTGCACGAGCTTGTGGCGCACCACGTCCTCACCGCCGAAGCGCACGAACTCGATGCCCTCGATGGAGTCGAGCACCTCCCCCACGGCCACCAGCCCCGAGCGCTGCTCGCGCGGGAGGTCGACCTGGGTGACGTCGCCGGTGACCACCATCCTGGAGCCGAACCCGAGCCGGGTGAGGAACATCTTCATCTGCTCCGGCGTGGTGTTCTGCGCCTCGTCGAGTATCACGAACGAGTCGTTGAGCGTGCGTCCCCGCATGAACGCAAGCGGCGCGATCTCGATCACGCCCCGCTCGAGATGCGAGGAAACCTTCTCGGGGTCGAGCATGTCGTGCAGCGCGTCGAACAGGGGGCGCAGGTAGGGGTCCACCTTCGCCATCAAATCGCCGGGCAGGAAGCCAAGCCGCTCGCCCGCCTCGACCGCCGGGCGCGTGAGGATGATGCGGTTGACCTCATGGCGCGAGAGCGCCGCGGCGGCCATCGCCACGGCGAGAAACGTCTTGCCGGTCCCGGCCGGGCCGACGCCGAACGTTACGGTGCGAGAGCGGATCGAATCGACGTAGCGCTTCTGATTGACCGTCTTCGGAGCCACGCGCAGGCTGCGGTGACGCCAGATGACATCCTCGAGCACCTGCGCCGGCGATTCGTGCGCGTCGAGCGCGCCGGTGACGGCCGCGATCGTGCCGGGGGCGATCTGGTGGCCGCGAGCGATCAGCTCGGAGAGCTCGTGCACGACCCGCTCTCCGGTGCGCGTGTCATCCTCCGAGCCGTCCAGCGTGAGCAGGTTGCCGCGCAGGAAAACCCTGCACTGCAGATGGCCCTCGAGGGCGCGAAGCACGGCGTCCTGGCTCCCCGCCAGCTCCGCGGCGACCTCATTGGGCAGCTCGAGCCGGGTCCTCATCGGCCGAGCCGGACCGTCCGGCGCCGGGGGATCCCGGCGGCTCCTCGCGAAACCCCGCTCATCCGCCGAGCGCCGCCTTGACAAGACCCGAGACGCGCTTGCCGTCGGCACGGCCCGCGACGGCCGCCATCGCGTGCTTCATCGCCACCCCCATGTCCTTCGGCGACTGGGCGCCGCTGTCGGCGAGAGCCTGCTTCACGATCGCCCGCAGCTCCTCGTCGGAGAGCTCCGCGGGCAGGTAGGTCGCGATCAGCTCGCCCTCGGCCTCCTCGCCGGCGGCCAGGTCCTCGCGGCCCCCGTCACGGAACGCCCTGGCGGCCTCCACGCGTCGCTTGCGCTCGCGCCGGAGCACTGCGAGCTCGTCCTCGGAGCCTTCCTTGGACGCCTTCTGAAGCTCGGAGAGGATCATCCGCAGCGCGCCCACGCGCTGCTTCTCACCGGCGCGCATAGCGCCCTTCAGATCGACTTGAACCTGCTCGACGATTGCCATCGTCTGGTCAGGATACGCTGAGGAGGCGAGACTTCTGTGTCGATTCGGCAGAATGGGTCGCTGTGAGCGCATCCCTCTATGCCGACGCCCTCGCCCCTTTCCTGGCGGAATGCGAGCGGTTGAGGCCGGCGGAGGCGGAAGTATTCGACGCGCACACCCACCTTGGGCTCGACGAGGACGGCCGCTCGCTCGACCTCCAGACACTGCTCTCCCAACTCGACCACGCGGGCGCGCGCAGGGGATGCGTGTTCCCGCTGCACGACCCCGAGCGCAAGCCCTCCTACAGCGTCCCCAACGATCGGGTGCTCCGCTGGGCGCAGGAAAGCGAAGGCCGGCTGATCCCCTTCTGCCGGCTCGACCCGGCCGAAGCGCCCGTCGCCGAGGGGGAGCGCTGCCTCGCAAAGGGCGCGCGCGGGATCAAGCTTCACCCGCGCGCCCAGGAGTTCTCGTTCGACCGCCCCGAGATGGACGCCATCTTTGCGCTCGCCGGCGAAGCGGGCGTGCCGATCATGGTCCACGCTGGACGCGGCATGCCGCCGATCGCCGACAGCCTGGCCGACCTCGCGCTGCGCCATCCCGAGGTGGTGTTGATCCTCGCGCACGGCGCCATCTGCGACCAAGGCATCCTCACATCGCGCCTGGCCGGCCATCCGGGCGTGCTGTACGACACCTCGTGCTTCTTCCCCATCGACGTGATCGAGCTGCTCGCGCGCGTGCCCGCGGAGCGCGTCGTGTTCGCGTCTGACCCGCCATACGGGCTCACTTCCAGCGGCCTCTACCTGGCGCTGCGTGTTGCGGCGCACGCCGGGCTCGACGAGCGCGCCACGAGCGGCGTGATCGGCGACACGATGGCGGCACTGGTGGACGGTCGCGGGCTGCCTCCCGCCTCCCCTCCGCACGGCGCCGCGGAGATAACGCTGCAGGGTCGTCTCGCGCGCGCCTACGGCTACGGGAGCCTCGCCGGCCCGGCGCTGTTCGCGGGCGCCGTCGAACAGGCCCAGGGGATGCTCGACCTGGCGATCGCGGTCTGCCGCGATCCCGAGCCAGGCGCGGTGGGCGAGGCGCTCGACGCGATCGGCGCGGCACTCGTGGCGGCGCGCGCCCTGCTCGACACGGAGGGCGGCGCGCGAGGCGCCATCGACCTGCTGTTCAGGTCGATGTCGAGGGCGGCGACCGAGCAGCTGCCTCAGTCGGCGATCGCCGGCGCACCGGACGGCGTGAGCGACCTGGCGGCATCGCCGAATCCCGCCTGAGCCGGCGTTGCCTCAGTCGGCGATCGCCGGCGCACCGGACGGCGTGAGCGACCTGGCAGGCTCCCCGGTCAGTCGCGGCTGAGCCACAGCGCCGCCCACTCGCCCCGCTCGCGACGCGCTCGCTCGCTCAGCCCGAGGCGCTTGGCGAACTTCTCCGCGACCTCGTCGGCCTGCTCGCGCAGCAGCCCGCTCGCGATCACCTCGACGCGGCGGCCCCGTGCCGGTGCGGGCATCGTGTCTGCAAGTTCGAGCAACAGGGGCCTCAGCAGGTTTGCGAGCACCACCGTGCGCGCCGCGCGGTGCTCCCCCTGGTCGCTGTTGACGGGGGCGCGTAGCACCGCGGGCACGCCATCCCCATCCCCATCCCCGGCAAGCCATGGCAACTCCTCGCGGCGCAGGTCGAAGCGGCGGGCGTCGATCCTCACGCCGTTGACCGCGGCGTTGGCGAGAACCGCGCGCACGCTCTCGCGGTCGTTGTCGAGCGCCAACACCGGGGCGAAGCCGAGCTTGACGGCCGCAATCGCGAGCACACCCGAGCCGGCGCCCACGTCGAGCACGCCGCCGCGCGCGCGCTCGCCTGCCGCGAGCTCCAGGAGCAGCTCCAGGCACATCCTGGTGGTGGCATGCGCGCCGGTGCCGAACGCCTGAGCGGGATCGATCACGATCTCCAGCGCGCCGGCACGGCCGCTGGGAGCCTCCCACGGTGGTCTCACGTGGAGCGAGGGCACGCGCGCGTGTGCGGGGTCCGCCGGGTGAACATCGCCACGATCGGAGGGGCCTCGCGCGCGCGCGCTTGCGCGCGTGAGTGCGCCCGATGGGTGGACATCGCCACCGCCGGCCTCGACGAGCACCGGCTCATGGAAGCGCTTCCAGCGCTCCGACCAGTCGTCGGGTACCTCGCTGGTGGAGACCTCGACGAGCGCGCCGCCCGCGGCGGCTCGCAGGTCGGGCAGGTCGGGGATCTCGCCGGGCGCCCCGTACACCGCGTACTCGACGAGGTCCTCTCCCCCGCCTTGCCCGGGCAGCTCGATCTCCTCCACCCCGCCCGGCGCGAGCTCGAGCAGATCGGCGAGCACCAGCTCGGCGTCGGCGCGCCTGACGCGCAGCGCGAGGCGAATCACGCGGACCGCCCGCGCAGCCCGGGGAGCATCACGCAGCCCGCCCAAGCCCGGCGCGAGTCACGCGGCGTGATGGCGCAGGGCGCGCCGCAGCTTCGCGAACACAGACTCGTCCGAGCGCAGGTTCTCGTCGGTGAGCGTGTCGTTGAAACGCGCCACCAGGTCGCGCTGCTCGTCGCTGAGACGGCGCGGCACGACGATGTTGACGAGCACCCGCAAATCGCCGCGGCGACCACCGCGCAGGGAGGGCATCCCCTCGCCGCGCACAGCCAGCACCTCGCCCGGTTGGGCGCCCGCGGGCACCTCCACCGACGCCGAGCCGTCGAGCGTGGGCACCTCGAGCGTGGCGCCGAGCGATGCGAGCGGCGCGGCGACGTCGAGCGCGGTGACGAGGTCGTCGCCTTCGCGCACGAAGCGCTCGTCGGGACGCACGCGCACGAGCACGTAGAGGTCGCCGGGTGCAGCGCCGCGCTCACCGGTGTGGCCGCGTCCGCTGACGCGGATGCGCTGGCCGTCGGCGATGCCGGCCGGCACCGCCACTTGCTCGCTGCGCCGCACCGCGCGCTGTCCGCGCCCGCGACACTCGCGGCACGGGTCGGTGGGGAGCCGCCCGTCGCCGTGGCAGGCGTCGCAGAGCACCGTGCGCACCATCTGCCCGAACGGGGTGCGGGTGACGCTCTGCACCTGCCCCGCGCCGTCGCAGCGCGAGCAGCGCTCGATCGGAGTGCCGGGCTCGGCGCCGTTTCCGTGGCAGTGCCCGCAGCGGTCGATCGCCTCGAAGGTCACCTCCACGGTGTTGCCCTTCGCCGCTTCGAGCAGCGTCATCTCCACGGCCACCGCGATGTCGCCGCCGAGCGCCGACCCCACACCGGACCCGAACGCGCCGGCGCCCCCGAAGAACGCGTTGAAGAGGTCGCCGATCGACCCGAACGCGTCGAAGTTGGGGGCGTAGCCGCGCGAGCGCAACCCCTCATGCCCGTAGCGGTCATACGTGGCACGGCGCTCCGGGTCTGACAGGATCTCGTTCGCCTCGGCAGCCTCGCGGAACTTCTCTTCGGCCTGGGGATCGTGGGCGTTGACATCCGGGTGAAGTTCCCGCGCGAGCTTACGGAATGCCTTCTTGACATCCTGCTCTGTGGCATCCCGGGCAACGCCGAGCACCTCGTATGGGTCACGCGGGGCCGTGGTGCTCATTGGGTTCTCGTAGGGCTCATCGGGTTCTCGTGGCGCTCATCGGCTCTCGTGGCGCTCGTCGGGTCGCTGTCGCGCTCATCAGCGCTCGGCGTATGCGTCTTCGACGAAGCGCGAGAGCTCGTGGGCGGCCTCGCGCACGGTCGCGATCGCGCCCGCGTAGTCCATGTGAACGGGCCCGATCACAGACACCGTGCCGAGTCTGCGCCGCGCGAGGCCGTAGCCGGCCGCCACGAGCGCGAGCGAGCGCATCGCGGGTATCTCGTTCTCGCGGCCGATGCGCACGTATACGTCGGACTCGCCGAGCGCGGCGCTCAGCACGCGCAGCAGAGCCGCGCGGCGCTCGAGCAATCCCATCAGCTCGTCGATCTCGCTGCCGTCGTGCAGGCGCCGGTCGGAGAGCAGGTGGGCGGCGCCGTCGACGTAGAGCGTGTCCTCGGTCTCGCACGCGAGACCGCCGAAGGCGGGCGCGAGCTGCGCGACGAAAGCCCGCTCACTGACACCGAGACCGGGGTCGTCGAGGCGCTTGGAGAGCATCCGGGCGCCGAGACCGTAGCCGACGAGCCGCTCGTTGAGGTATTCGCCGGCCCAGCCCACGAGCCCCTGGTCGACGGGTACGTCGAAGGTGCTGAGCATCTTCGAAACGCCGCCGGTGGAGGTGATCACGACGACCATCACAACCTGCGGTTGAAGCGCCAGCACCTCTATGTGACGGATCGTGGCGGTGTTGAGCGAGGGCGCCGACACCACCGCGAGCAGGCTCGTGACCCGGGAGATGGCGGCGCTGGTCACGCGCATCGCCTCCTCGACCTCGCGCCGCGTGAGCGAAAGCGAAAGCGAACGGGCGGGCGGCAGCCCGCGGCCGGCGCCGAGCAGCTTGTCCACCACGTAGCGGTGGCCGGCGTCGGTTGGCACACGCCCCGCGGAGGTGTGCGGGTGGGCGAGCAGGTCGTGCTCCTCGAGCAGCGCGAGCTCGTTGCGTACGGTGGAGGGCCCGCAGTCGAGGCTGGGGTCGGCGGCGATCGTCCTGGAGGCCACCGGTTGGCCGCTCTGCAGATAGTCCTCCACCACCTTGCACAGGATCTGCTCCTGGCGGGGGGTGAGCACCATTGACCTGATTGTAGGCGGCGCCCCAGCGCCGGCCGGGTCTGAAATACGCGTCTGGACGTTCGCTGAGCAAGCGAGGCACGGACGCAGGGAGCGAAGTGTGCCACGCACATGAGCGACCGAGGACACAGCCTCGCGCCGCTCAGCGAACGTCCAGCTCGGCCTCCGCGTTGCGGATGATCTGGTTGCCCGCCTGCTCGGCGACCGTGTCGACGATCACGCGTCCGTCACTCGCCTCGCGCACCGTACCGGTGACGAGCACCTCCTGCTCGGGCACGCCCATGCCGCGGAACTGGACGGACAGCCGCTTCAGCGCGGCGGGCCCGCCGGCGGCCTCCGTCTGGGCGCGTGCCACCTGGGCCATCGACCAGAGTCCGTGCAGGATACGGCCGGGCAGGCCCACCGCGCGCGCGAACTCCTCGTCGATGTGGATCGGGTTGAAGTCGCCGGAGGCGCCCGCGTAGCGGTTGGTGAGGTACTTGTCGGGCGTGACCCGCACCTCGGGGATCTGGGCTCCTGCTGTCAAATCGGCCATAGCGACTCAAACTCCTCGGACGATGTTCGTCCAGGTTCCGCGGCACACCTGCTCGCCGCGCTGGTTGACGGAGACGGACTCGAACACGTAGTAGCCGCGGCCGTCGCGTTCTGAGATGTCCTTGACGGATGCTGTGGTGGTGATCTCGTCGCCGGCGATGACGAGCGGCCCCCACTCGAACTCCTGGCCGCCGTGAACCATCATCGCGAAGTTCATTTCCACGTCGGGGTCGAACAGCGAGGGGGCCACCGACGGCGAGCTGTAGACGACGGCGAACATCGGCGGAGCGACCACGTCGGCGTGGCCGGCGTCGCGCGCGGCCCGCTCGTCGAGATGGAGGGGGTTGGTCTCGCCCACCGCCCGGGCGTACTCCTTGATCTTCTCTCGCCCCACCGCATAGGTGGTGGGCGCATATGTCTTGCCGATCGCTTTGATGTTGACTGGCACCGGAACAGGGCTCCTTGTGGGCTTAGGTGCTGGGCTGGTCGCGGCCGCCTTCCGAGGAGGCCACGGCCGGGCAGTTTACGCGCCTTCGGGCCGCTGGGTCTTGTGCGAGCTCTGAGAACGGTCGAGCGCATACGGCCCTTAAACGCAAAAAGACGCCCCTGGCGCCTCGTTGTGCGAGAAGTCTCATGCCGCCAAACGGCGGGATGTCGCTGTGGACATCCCGCCGTTCTGAAGGCGTCATCGCGAGGCGCTAGAAGACGAGATCGTCTTCGATCCCGGAGCCGACACCGACCAGCTCGCGCTCCTCGCCGCCCAGACCGCCGTCGACCGAGCCCTCGTCGTCGACTGAGCCCTCGTCGTCGCTCGACCCGCCGGAGCCGCCCTGGGGACCGCGGCCGTCGAGGAACTGGACGCTCTCGGCGACGATGTCAACCGCCTGACGCTTGCCACCCTCAGGGGTTTCCCACTCGCGCCAATCCAAGCGGCCGTCGATCGCCACGCGGCGGCCGCGACTCATGTAGCGGTGGACGGACTCGCCGGCGGCGCCGAAGACGCTGACATTGAAGAAGTTGGGCTTCTCGGTGTAGTCGCCGTCGGAGTTCTTACGGGTGGTGTTGCAGGCGAGCCGCAGGCCGCAAACGCTCGTGCCGGACGGCAGAGCCCTCAACTCGGGATCGCTGGTGAGACGTCCGACGAGCACGACGCGGTTGATGTTCGAGTAAGACATGGTGTTCTCCTTTGCTGTTTTGCTCGCCCCACGAATGAAGGTACGCCGCGCTTGGGACGGTTCTCGGCGCGGAGCCCCCAAAACCGCCTTTTGGCCTGATTTGACGGGCTGAATTCGATGCACTCCCACGCGCGCGCACGCGCACGGGCCACTCGATCGTCAAGCACCGACACCCGGCAGGGCGGCCAGCGGCAGGACGACGATCTGCTCGCTCGCGCGCGCCTCGGCGACCGCTCGCGAAAGCGCTCGCTCGACGTCCAAAGGCGCCAGATAGAGCACCCCCGCGACCGTACGGCAGCGCGCCCAGGCGCGACAGATCTCGACGAGCCGTCGGGGCGCCTTGAGCGTGAGCTCCACCTCGACGGCCACCGGCAACCCGCCGTCATGATCGCAAGGCCACAGGACGAGGTCCGGGTTGTGCAAGCGGCTCTCGCCGCCATACAGCGCGCCGAGCTGAGCGCTCGCGAGCGGATGTCCGTGCTCGCGTTCGTCGCGGCGAAGCTCGCGCTCGCCGACGAGGCGATGGTGCGGATAGCAACGTTCGAGCGAAGCCGCGACCGCGGCACATACGGTCAGGTGGTTCGCATTGGAGGATCTCACCTGGCATGCCTGGATGCCGCGCGCGTCGCACGCTCGTAGACCGGCTCGCGTGAGGCTGAACAGCGCGGGATGGCCGACGAGCGGACGATCCCGCGAGAGCAGACCGCGACGCTGAGCGACGGACAGCCTTGCGCGCGCGGAGGCCGACGTGATGTCGAGCCGCAGGGCAAGCGCGTCGGCGGTGACGGCCCCGAGCGAAGCCGTCCAACGGAGGACGTCGATCTGCTCGAGCGTGGGTGGGTGGGTCTGGCGGGTCATGTGATTCTCCTTCTTGTTTTTTGGGGATGGGTTGGCTATCTGGTGAGGGAACCGGCGCAGCCCGGGGACCGGCGGCGAAGCCGGTCCCCGGAGCCGTTCAGCGGTGGCGAAGCCGCGCGAGGGCGAGGACCGTCGCCAGGCGCGTGAGGAGCCGCGAGAGGACCGGCATGTGAGGGTCGCGGCGACGAACGGAGGAGAAGACCTGGACGATGCGCGCCGAGGTGCTTCCGCCCAGCTCGATCACCGCGGCCCAGCCCGGGGCCAGTTCGCGGATCTCCTCTGGTGAGATCAGAGGGGTACTCGAACGCGTGCGCGTCCAGCGGCCCTCGTTGCTTTGCGAGGTGCGCCACGCACCTCGACTGCCGGCAAGCCGTGAGATCAGCTCGGCCGACTCGGGTACCACCTGACGGTGGGCGATCAATCCGGAGAGGTTGCCGAGCACCTGCTCCAGCAACTGCTTGCGAGCCTCCGGGCGCAGGTCGGAGAACTCCAGGGCGCCGAGCAGCAGGTTGAAGCCTGCCGATCGGGCCCTGCCGAACAGATGCACGATCTGCTCGGCGGCGATCGCCGCGAACTCGTCGATCACGACGACCGTCGCGATCGGAGAGCCCTGCAATGCGGCCGTCGTGGTCTGCAGGTCCAGCACGATCGCTACACCCAGCATCTGCGCGAGCAGGGGCCAGGCATCTGCTTTGAGGTCGAAATAGACCACCGCCCGTTCTCTGATGGCGCTCAGCAGGTCGAACGTCTGAGCCCTGGGCGTCGCGGGATCGAGCCACGGCCCCACGTCCGACTCGGCCATGATCGCCAGCCGATCGCGCACGCCGCCCAGGTCGGCACGCTGACGTGGGGTCAGCGAGTCCAGGTACTCATGGGTCGCCTGGGCCTGCTGCTCGGGCAGACTCCTGGCGAGCACCTCCAACCACGATGGGTCGAGGTGCCGGACGAGCGAGGCCAAGCTCACCTCGATGCCGGCGCCACGCAGAGCGCGCACGGCATGGCCGAGGTAGCGCTGGGCCTGACGCTGGTAGTGGGGCTCGGTGAAGCGCTCGCCGGCGAGCGCCTTGTCGGCGATCTCACTGGCCGAGCCGTGGCCGAACGGGTTGTAGACAGACGGTCCTTGAGGTGTCCATTCGCAGAACCGACGGCCGGCACGAGAGGCCGCGTCGGCGAGGTGCTCGCGCATGCGAGCGTCCCCCTTTGGATCTACGACGACGGCGCCGAGCCCGGCATCGATCGCCCGTGCGGCGATCCATGTCTGGGTGACCGTCTTGCCGGAGCCGGTGGCGCCAACGATCAACGTATGCCTACCGCCGTCGGCCGCGGCGAGGGGGATCGACACGACCTCGCCCGTCTCCGTACGCCCCACGATCATGCGCCCATCGCGCAGCGCGCCGTGCGCCGGCGAGGGGCCGAAGCGCTCGGAGAGCTTCAGCGAGAGCGTGCGCAGCGCGGCGAGCGGTCCACGTCGGGCCGCGGCTATGTCAGCCAGATCGCCACCGGCCATGAGGTCTTCGCGATGCCAGCGCCGCCCGCGCACGGCGGCACACAGGGCGGCGACGTCGAGCGTGGTGGCCCATCCCGACAGCTCGGAGCCGGCGAGCACGCCTACGCCAAGCGCCGACGCGGCCCATGTCCAGCGCAGGTGACAGTAGCGCATGACGCGCGCCGCGATCATCCCGAGGGCGACTCCGATGATTACGTGCAACGTTGTTGAGGTGAGCCAGCCAACCAGTTCGCCCAGTGGCGCCAACGGGTTGACCTGATGTTCGGTGCTGTATTCGGACGACGGCATGAGCCGCTCCTTTCTGTTGACCGGCAGCGCCGGTCGTGGTGGTTAACGACGAAGCGGCGAACCCGGGGGCTCGCCGCTGTGGTGTGCTGCATGAGGGGCCGGGAGGGCCCGTCAAGATGGGGTCAGACCTGGATGAGGGCCGTTCGGACCTTCAAGATGGGCAGACCCGCATGAGGGGCCGTTCTGGCCCTTCAAGATTGGGTTCAGACCTGCACGAAGGCCACTCGGGCCTTCAAGATGGTTCAGATGAGGCGGTAGCCGACGCCCCAGACGTTCACGACGAGTCCGCCGGCTCCGGCCGCGTCGAGCTTGCGGCGCAGGCGGCTGGCGTGACTGTCGACGGTGCGCGCCCCAGGCCCCGAGCTCTGGCCCCAGATCGCGCGCAGCAGCTCCTGCTTGGAGCAGACGGTGGCGGGGTGGCGAGCGAGATGTACGAGCAGCTCGTACTCGAGGCGACAGAGCTCGACAGACGCTCCGTCGACGCGCACGCTGTGCGCGCCGGTGTCGATCTCGAGCGCGCCGACGCGCAGGAGCCGTCTGGGCGTGGCGTTCTCCACGCGTCGCAGCACCGCCTTCAGACGGGCGCGCAGCTCCAGATATGGAGCCGGATGCGCGATGAAGTCGTCGGCGCCCGCCTCGAACGCGCGCAGCAGGTCGAGCTGAGTGGCTCCAGGACTGAGCAGGATCGCCGGCAGACCCTCCTCCCATGCGTGCCGGGCGGGCGGTCGAGGGACAGCTGGACGGCGGATCTCCTCGAGCAGGTCCAGCGCGCCGCGGGAAGCGTCGAGAGCCCCGAGCACTATCGCCCGGATCGCCTGAGCGCGGGCGAGCGCGCGGGCGTGCTCCTGCGTGCGTGCGTGCACCGCCAGGTAGCGGTCGGCGCAAAACTGCTCCACCAGTTCGCGACCGAGCGGCGCGCTCGACTCGACGACGAGGATGGCGGCGTCGCGCCGGTCGGCGTCAACGCTTGCCAACGCCGTCGTCGGCACGTGGCGGGCGTTCATGGGAGGACGATCCGGGCTGCGCGGCCGGCACAGCGGCAGCTCATTGGAGTTCGACCTCGCGGGGGCTGACGCCCAGACCCTTGCGGGCGATCACGGCGAGCACGTCGCTGTGGACCCACGGCGTGATCGCCTGCTCCCCTCCTTCGGGCATGATCCCGATGCGTCGCGACAGCCAGCTCGTCTCGCCGCTGACCTTGCCGCGACGGTCGCGCTTGACCACGCCGCAGCGAAGGGCGATCTCGCTCATGGTGAGGTCGCGCCGGTCGATCGCGTCGAGCACCGCTTCGCGCAGGCCGCGGTTGAGGACGACCGGGCTGCTGCACAACCGCTCGAACTCACTGCACAGCCGCGTGAGCAGGAGGCTCGGATCGTCGCGATGGCGGGCGAGCGCATGCTCTGTGAGCGTGCGCATCGGCTCGTAGCTTTCGAACGCCGCGACGACGTCGCGCAGGCCGACCCGCTCCCAGGCAGAGTCGGGGGCGTCACAGGGACGTCGACACCAGCGCAGTTGGGCGGTGGAGCGCTCTCCGGTCAGCAGTTCGAGGCGGTAGGCGTCGCCGTTGCAATCCACCAGCTCGTCCACCGGGACGGGCCGATCGAGTGCCCGCGGGTGGCGCACGCCGTCGGCGAGGGGGGCGACGAGGAGATCCTCCGGCTGCACGCGTCGGCACCAGCGTCCACCTGCGTCTTCGAGGTAGCGCGCGCAGACGAGCGCCGCGTTCTCCGAGGGCTCGTCGGCGGCCAGGTGCGCGACGAGCCGGCGATCGCAGAGCGTCGCGGCGTCGCGATCGAGCAGGAGCACGCTGCCGCCGTGGCCGGGAAGCGTGAGCAGCTCGCGTCGACGGCCCGCGGCGTCGAGGTAGCCGGCGAGCGGACGGACTGCGAGCGTCTCCTCGTCGCGACGTGGGGTGTTCGAGCTGTGCGATAGCCGCCGCGCGTGCGAGGCGCGTCGTGACGCGCGCCGGCGTTGGGTTGGCGGTGGGGAAGAGACGGCAGGCGGCATGGCATGGCTCCTGACGGTCGAGGCCGCGCCATTTTGAGGCCGGCCTGGATGGGTGGTGTGGAGGGGCTTGTAGGGCCGCCGCGGGAGACCGTCAAGCCGCGGGCGCGGGCGCAGAGAACACCGTCACGCATGTCCGAGGCCCCCTAAAGGGGGTCTCGGAAGTTGGGGTTTTCGGGGCGCCTGGCAGACGAAGTTGGCCGAGAATCGCTCGTCGGGAGATGGGGTGGAACGAGGCTGGATACGGTGGCGGGCCAGATCCCACGAACCCAGAATGGGGGACTTCGAACCGTGTGACTGGACGTAGAGAACGCCGGCGGGGCCGGCCAAAGAGGTGGACGTCGACAGGCGAACCGGAAGATGCGGTTCCGGTGGGAACTTCTTTGTCTCTTACTCGCTCCAGCGCAAGTTGTGGGGAGCGATGGCGTCGGTACGGCTCAAGGGTGCGAAGAAAAGGAGGGCTGGAGCGTAGCGCTCGACGCTGAGGCGCTCCACCCACGCGAGCCGGCGCGTGCCCGCCCGCGGTGCAGTTTCCCTCCGCCGCCGGCCATTGATGGCCGGGATGCCTTAGATATGCACTGAGCAGGGCGCAGTCGCGTGTGCTGTTTGCGATGGGCCGACTGCGGCGTAGGATCGGATCGACGCAGGGCGACTGCATGCACGTGCGGGCCGGCGGCACCTGAAAGCAGGTAGATTCGCGATCGTTCCTGCGCCAACTCCGAGCGGGGCATCTGACAAGAGCTAGACGCGGGAGCGAGCAGTTCGCGCGGGAGTGGCCTTTTTGTAATCAGCTGTGCATGATGTGCCCATGACCGCCGCAGACCACAAGCAGATCGCCGAGCAGATCCGCGCCTTTGGCGGCAATCTGCGCAGAGCACGCGGGCGCGCGGCCCTCACCCAGTCGCAGCTGGCCGCGGCGACGCCGCTCGATCGTGCCGCGATCAGCCGGCTGGAGTGCGGCGAGCGCACTCCGGATCTATCGACGTTGTTGGCGCTCTGCGCCACGCTCGACGTAGAGCCGACGGGGCTGTTGCGCGGTATCGGCCCAAAGACCTCTCCGCGCCGCCTGCGCCGTCACGACGAGGCGGCGGCGAACGATCCGGCGGTCCTGTTCGGCGCGAACCTGAGGTGGGCGCGCGGCCGGGTGGGCCTCTCCCAGGAGCGGCTCGCGCTCGACGCCAAAGTCGATCGCGCGGCGATCAGCGTGTATGAGAACGGTCGGCGCGCGCCGAACCTGCGTACCGTGCTGAAGCTCGCGCGCAAGCTCGAGGTCCGCCCGAGCGTGTTGCTGGGGGGCATCGTCGCGACGGACGACGAGCGCCCGGCCACCCGCCGCCGTCCTGACCCGTCCAGCCCGAGCATCGCGAGCATCTCGCGCAGGTCGTGATCGCCGGCGGGCTCCTCGCGCGGCTCGGCGACTCGCAGCAGTCAAACAGGACATCGAATCCTATTGGTCCGAAAAGGGCGGCTGTTCCTTCGCACAGATCTCGCGCGACTCGAGCACAGGGTCGCGCGCCCGAGGATCGCCGCCCGTCGCGGCGGTACGGACGTCCGGCGGAAGGCGCGGGACCCCCCACGCGCACAGCACCCCCTCGTGGGCGTCGCGCTCGGAGGCGAACACGATGCGCTCGCGTCCCGGGTATTCCCAGGCGGAGGGATACTCGCCCGCGTAGGCCCTGCACGCGGTCAGCACACGGTCGGCGCGGCGCGCGCACTCGCGGGCGCGCGCGCGATCGCGACACACGAACACCACGAGCGGCGGCTTGGCGCCGGAGCGGGAGTGGCGCTTGATATGGACCAACCAGCCGGCGAGGAAGTGGTCGTAGCGCTCGAGCTTCGCCGCCCCGGCGCCCTCTGGCAGCCGGTCGTCGAGCTCCACGAGCAACTCGAGTTGCCCCTTCGCGCGGAGGGTCGCGTCGGGTCGGATGCTCTGGAAGCGCTCCACCTCGACCCTCCGGCCCGACTCCACGGTGCGCAGGAAGTCGTGCGGAGTGCGACCCCCGGGCAGGCACAGATCGGTTGGGGCGAGCATGCGCGGACCGCCGGGCGTGGAGCGCGAGGGGGGTGAGACTGCCGACTGCTCGGGGCCCATCAGCGCGAGCGGGCCGCCGCCGAGCGCTCGCTCGACGGCGAGCACCCAAGCGGTGACGCGCACGTCGTGGCGCGCTTGGCGCAGCAGAGGCTCGCCGGAAGAGGGGTTGTTGGATGTGGGGATGGTTTGGTCGTGCTGGGTGGAGCCCTCGCCGGTGAGGATCTCGTGCAGCGCCGAACCACCGCGCTCGGTGGAGAGCTGGAGTCCCGAGGGCGTGATCGAGTAGCACATCGGCACGCCTCCCCCGTCGCGGCGGTGGAACTGAAAGCGTGCCACGAGGCCCGCGTCGGACAGCCGCTTCAGGCGACGCTGCGTTGTCGTGGCGGCGCGTCCCTCGTTGAAGCGGCGGTGTATCTGGCTGCTGAGCACGTGTTTCATGGAGGCGATGAGCGCGAGGATCTCGATGTCGAGGGGCTCGGGGTCGAGCGCGAGGACGGAGGTCGCGGGCTTTGCCCAGCGCACGCTGTGGGCGGCATTGAGGTCCACCAGCTCGCGGTAGCTCTCCGCGGGCTCGCTTGCCGGCGCGTCGACAGGCGCGCGGCTCGCGATGGCGGGCGAGGAGGCAGGCGCTTGACTTGCAACGCCAGGCGAGGAAGCAGGCGCCTCGACAGGCGCGCGGCCTGCGATGCCGGGCGAGGAGGCAGACGCTTGACTTGCAACGCCGGGCGAGGAAGCAGGCGCCTCGACAGGCGCGCGGCTGGTGGAGAGGACCGTCTCCGATGCCTGCTCCGCGCCACCGCCACGATTCCCCTCCGAGGACCCCGAGCCGCGCACAGACCGCGCCCCGGAGTCGGGCGTGCGCCCGCGAGCGACATCCTCGGACGCACGGCGCTCCCAATGCGGCTGGCTGAGGTCCTCGCGGTAGCGGCCCCCTCGCTCGGCTTGGCGGGCGGCGTGGTGGGCCAGCCGACGCTCGTCCACGCGCAGTGGGAGCGTGCGGGCCACGAACGGCGCCTGACGACCTTCGGGCGTGACCCAGCTCGCGATCGCGCTGTGCCTGGGCAGGTGCAGGCGCACGTCGGGGCGCCCGAGCGCGGAGAGGTTGCGGATGCCGGGGCGCACAGTGTCGGAGAACTCGGCCATCATCAACCTGGCCGCGTCGCGCGCATCCTCGACCGACGCCGTGGCGAAGTACACGCGGTGAGCGAACAGCGCGTCGAGTTGCGCGCGCACATCGCGGTCGGTCCATTGCGAGTCGGTTTGCCAGCAGGCGACGGTCTCAAGACCGGCGGAGCGCTTGAGCGCCATCGTCTCGGCGAACCCCCGGTTGAGCACCAGCGGCGCCTCGTCCACCTTCAGCGCGACCGCCGTGCGCCGCTCGGCGGACACGCCGTCCTGACGGCGGGCAAGCGCCGCGTCGAGCATCCCCACGAGCAGCTGCATCAACACGCTCGTGTTCCCCGCCCCCATCGCCCCGAGAGCGCCCTTCACGACGAGCACCTCCCCATTCGCGATCACCTCGTCGAAGCTCACCCGCAGCGAGTTGTTCAGCAGCACGCGCTTGATCGACGGGGAGTTGAGCAGCCGCGCGAGCTTGTTCACCGGAGCGTCGAGCTTCGCCGTCGTGGTGCCGCGCGCGTCCGCGAGCTGGGCCGAGAGCTCGTTGGTGAATAAGAGCCGTCGTTAGCACATACAATACCCACCCGCCCGGACGCAACGCCGAGGACCAAGGCGCACTGTGGCTGTTCCTCGCGGCGGATCGCAGACCAGGCCTCGGGCGTCGGGAAGCGCTGAGCAAGGAGACATGGAGCCAACCTAAACTAGGCGTGTTTCTGCCTAGTTTGTTGCTATGATAGGCCGACGATGGCAAGAACCCAAGATCAGCCGACCAAGCCTCGTGCTAAGCGCAAGGCCGTCAAGGGGTACCCGGCGCGCAAGCTGACGGGCGCCGATCGCGCCACGACCGCGGCCGGTAGGCCGCCCAACTTCGGACGGCTGGAGCGCTTCTTCGCTTCGCAGAGCGCGCTCGCGCGTGCGCTGGGTGTCCATCGAGACACGATCCGCGCGTGGGAGCTCGGTCATCCCACCCGGCTGCGCCACAGCTCCCTCGAGCGTGTGAACACGGTCTGCGCGATCGCGGATCAGGTGGCGCGCTACCTGCCACGCGAGAAGCTGGTGGGAGAGTGGCTGCTCGCGCCACAGATCGCCTTGGGGGGCAGCTCCGCGGCAGCGTTCATTCAGCGCGAGCCGAACGCCTATGAGAGGGTTCTGCGCCTCGTGGCTCGTGACGCACAGCCTGTGTCGGTGGGCGATGTGTCCGACCTTCAAGCGATAGGAGGGCGAGGCACGACGCTTACCGGACTTCCCGAGCCGGCGCCCGACCCGGATGCCGATCCCGGCTTTCTCGCTTCGCTTGGTCAGCGCTCGATCCGCCGCAGGTAGTGGCGGCTCTTGCAGTCCTGCGGGCGCGCCGACGGCTTGAGCCCCACGAACCCCCATTGCTCGTAAGCACGACGAGCAACCTGATCCTCGTCAGTGACCCATGCAAGCCGGTCACCGGGACGATCGAGCTTCGCGTGAGCGGCAATCGCACGCAGGAGCGCGAGCAGCGACGCGGCGCAGGGACCGACCAGGTCGGGACGCTGTTCGCGCACTGCCAGGGCGACGTCAAGCTCCAGCAGCTCCAACGGGCCGGCGTCGGGTAGATGCCATGCCGCTACCGCGAGCGGCGCGCGCTCGTCGGTCCTGGTGCGCCGGCCGATGTAGAGCACGCGGCCCTTCTCGCCGCCATGGTTCTCGGCAAGCCGCCGAGCGACACGCCCAGCGAGCCCCGCAGGCCACTCCTCGCCGATCAGCGGCCGCCCCTCGATCGCCGAGCTGTACGCGCGAACGCTGACCGCGCGCGCCTTCCACACGGGGGCATCGACCGTCACACGAGTGTGCCCGCGATAACGGTCGATGACCATGTTCCAGCCGTTGACCGGCGGAAGGGGCCAGGGTGTGGGCGGCCAGAGCATCACGAGCAACCTAACGGGCCGGCTCCTCGGCGGCGCGTCCGACCCGTGATCACGTCCGCCTGCTCCACCCCGCGCTGCGGGTCTGCGCGCCGCCGATCGCAGACGCCGAGAAGGCTGATGAGGTGCCTCGCGACGAGACGTGGGAACTTCAACCCGACCGACCGCCTGCCGTGTGCCCTTTGGGTACGCCCTTCGGAGTGCGCCCCGCCCGCCTCGCCCCGCCAACGATCTAGCTCGTCAACCGGGATACCGCCAAGCGCAGGGATAAGGATTCTCAGCCCGACCGCCCCCGCGAAGCGGCTATACGGGCGGGATGAGAATCCTTATCCCTGCGCGCCCGGCCATCTCTCGCTGTGCTTGCCGTGACGCTTCCGTGACGCGCTGGCTGTAGTCCGCCGCGCTCGCCTTGCTCAAAACCCGATCGCCTCCCTGCGCAGATGATCCGCCTGCTCAAAGCCGCGCTGCGGGTCTGAGCGCAGGTCCACATACACGCGGAAGCGGTTGGCGAGCCGAACATCACCGTGACGCTCGGCGAACGCCAGCGGGGAGTCGTCGCGGGCCTGGGCGAGCACAAGGTTCGCGCCGCGATCGACCGGCTCGGCGTCGAGCAGGCGGGCGAGATCGCTCAACTGGTGGCGCGCGCCGACCCACAGCGAGACGACCGGAACGGCGCTCAAGAACGGAGCGAGCAGATCGGCCGCGGCGGCGCCCGTGACCGCGTGGTCGACGTCCGCGCCGGCGAGCGCGTGTGAGACATCCTCGGTCAGCGCCCGGGAGGCGGTGGCGAAGCGGTGGCAGGAGAGGCTGTGCACTCCCCGATCGTGCGCCTCCTCGGCCCACAGGTCCAGAAGCGCGCTCGGGTTCGACAGGACACGCACCTTGCGCGGGCCGGCGCCCCTGCTCTGGACGATCCCCTCGCGCTCCAAGCGTGCCAGGACGTAGTGGGCGAGCGTTGTGGAGACCGAAGCCTCTCGCGCCAGCTCAGCGACGGTCCACTCGCGCTCGGGGTCGAGCAGCAGCGCTTGTGCCGCAACCGCGGCACGACCGGCGAGCCGTCGCTCGGATGCGCCTGCGCCAAGCTTGCCGTCGCCCCCCTTACGCTCAACGTGCACGACGAGGCCGGGGAAGCGAATCTGAGCACGGCCGCGCGCGTCCACGATCCCGATGCCGTGGGCGTCGAGCAGTCGCCTGGCCTCCGCCGTGCTGTCCTCGGCGACGAGCAACAATGGGGGCGGCGAAGGCGACCTCTCGGCAAGCTCATCCTCGCTGCGGATCGCAGACCATGCCTCGGGCGTGCGAACGCGCTGCCTGAACTCGACGCGCACGGCTGGCCCGTCGTCGGTGAGCAGCAGCAAGTCGGCGGCGGCGGCGGCATCCTCCAGTCCGGGGACGCTCCGCACGAGCTCCAGCACGTGACCGGTCGCACCACCAGGCATATTTACCGGACTAGGCATATTCATCGCCGCTGTGAATATAGCAGCGATTGTGAAGAAGCTCAGGCATCGCGCAGACCTCCGTGTCGGCTGAATATCGGCTCAGCCGAACAAGGTAGGGCGCGCATGGGACTCGTATAGGGGGCTGCTAAAGGCCCCCCAGCCCCCCTCGTAAGCGCCGGGCCTACCTCAGCTCAGCCCCGCGTGGTCTTCTCGCCGATCGTGTCGTGCAAGCCGCGGCCCTTCTCGGTGAGCGTCCACGCGTTGGGGCCCCCGGGCGCGGGCTCCTCGCCGGCGATCTCGATCAGGTCGAGGCCCTCCAGGCGCCGCAACAGCTTCGAGATCTGGCCCTGGTCGGAGATGCCGGCCTCGTCGGCCACCATGCGGTTCGATGAGCCCGGGTGCGCCGCGACGGCCATCAGCACCATGACCGTCCTGTAGGTGAGGCGTATCCCCAGCTCGCGCAACGGGTCAGACATGCCAGGCGGCTTGGAGACGATGGTCTCGGGCTTGGGGACCGGTCGTGCCAGCTCCCTGCTTGCCGCAGCGGCTCCGAGATAGGGCAGGACGATCATTCCCATGAACGGGTTGGTCAGCTCCACGAGCCGTCCGGGATTCTTCTGTAAGAGACGCGTGTGGAGCACGGACAGCACAGCGCCGACTACCCCCTCTGCGCTCAGCGGAGCCGGCTCAGGGCCGCCCTTGGCCTCCCGGCGGCCCTCGTCCACGGCGGCGATGAGAATGGCGAGCACCCGCGAGCGACGCTGCAGCGCCCTGGGACCCGCGCCGAGCGACTCGACTATCAACAGACGAGCCATGAACGGCTCGGCATCGAGAAAGCTGAGCAGCGCGATCAACGAAGCCCTGATCCTGGCCGCCCAACTCGCCCGAGGATCGATGACCTCCCGCACGTAGCGCGATGCGCGCTCCACCGCCTGCTGGAACGCGGCGACGAAACAGTCTTCGCGGTCTTTGAACAGCTCGTAGAACGTGCGGCGTGAGACACCCGAGCCTGCGACGATGCGCGCAATCGTCACGCCCGAGACTCCACGCTCTGCGGCCAGTTCGACGATCGCCGCGAGGATCCGCGCGCGCTGGATCTCAGCGACCTGCCTGTGCCCGTCAGGGTGCTCGTGACCGAAACCGTTGCGCCCCGGACGGAGCCTCTGGAGCCTCGGATCCACGCTGGATGCTTGTCGTATGAAAGCCATCTGCTCTGAACACCTCGATCGGATGGGGGCTGTCCCGGGCGCCGGGAGGGGTCAAAGCGCCCGGGAGCCCCCGACCGTCATTTCTTTTTCTTGACCTTCTTCTTGACCTTGGGACAACCTGTGACGCTGATTACGGTGTTTTGTTTGAGCACGGCGCCGTTCTGGGCGGTGAACGCGGTCGGCATGAGCAGCGATGCGGGGACCGTGGTCTTCACGTTGCGCGTGACGGTGCGCGTGCGCCCCTTGCTCCTGACGGTCACCTTGCGCTTGACCAGCACCGTCTTGGTCAGCGAGCAGAAGTTCCCGTTCGCCGCGAGCGCGCTGTTGGAGCCCTCGGGCAACGTCAATTCGAAGCTCCCGACGGGCACGTCGGGAACCGTGCGGAACGTGCTGCTCGTGATCCCCGCTTTGCTGATGAACGTTTCGCCGTGCAGGTCCACGGTCACGCCGTAGCCCTGGAGCACGACGATCAGTTCTGGGAACTTCGCGCCACCGTGGCTTACGAAGTACGCCGGCCCGCTCAACGGGACGGGCAACAGCGGTGTCGTCGCGTTCGCGCTCCCAACCCTCGACGCTGCCGGACACCCTGCCGGGTTGGCGTTGAACGTCGAGTCCGTACACGCCTTCTGCAGCGTCGTCAGACGCGACGGCAGCTGCTTGGGCAGGTTCACCTTCACGCTGCGAATGTTCGCCTGCGACCCGAACGCCGCTTTCGGATAGACGAGCTTCACGTTCAGGCTCGCACCGTTCTTGCGCGAGGTCTTCCCCGACGTCGAGACCGAGAACTGTGGTTTGAAGCCCAAGACAGCGCAGTTGGTGACCTGCAATGGCACCGACAGCGCCGCGGTGGCGCCCTGGGTGCTGTGCAGGCTTCCCGTGATCTTCAGCGGGTCGCAGTCCGTCGGGTTGAACGTGAACCCCGGACGGTTGATCGTCACGTTCACGTGCTTGATCTGCAAAGGGATCCCTTCGATGATCGTCGGGATCTTGTACGGCCCTTCGTCATCGCTCGTCACCGTCAACTGAGCGGTGACCGGGTCGACTTCGATCTTCGCGCGCACGACCACGCAATCGCAGGCGGGATGGTTGGCGGGTGTTTTCTCCAGGTCGAACGGTCCCGCCTTCGCGGGGTTGACGATCGACAGGCCGAACGGCGCGCCCCGATACGGGCCGGTGATGTACACCCGCCCGCCCTTCACGCTGAACGGGTCGCCGCCCAGGCCGACGCTGACGGTCGTTTCGCCGATCAGGCTGCTCGGACCGCACAACCCCTCGTCGGCCTGCGGTTCGGGACACAGTTCCACCCCGGCCAGCAATCCGGACAGACCGGGCGGCATGTGCAGCGATATCGCCTGCAACGCCTGCTGGCCGTCTTCGCGCGACATCGTCATCGTGAACGGGCTGAACCCGCCCGCCTGGATGCTCGTCGTGCCCGCCGTCAACGACGGTTCGAACGGCAGCGGATTCTGGCACGGCGCGTGGTTCGGGCCCGTATCGATCGCGAACGTCGAGGAGGAACCGGTCGTTTCGCCGCCCGACCACGGCGTGAACGTGCCCGTCGTCGTGTAGGACCCGCACAACGCCGGCGTAGCCAGCGGCGCGCGTTCGCCGCCGAAGAAATGGACTTCGACGTCTTCGAACGGCGCTTGGGGCAGGAACCGCGACGTTTCCGGGGACGCATCGAACAGCGGGTCGTGTTCGAAGTGCGCGGTCAACTGCCCGGTCACGGGGTTCTCGAGCACTTCGCCGGTCGCCTTCACGCGCACCCCGGAGACCGGGTCTTCGGCGTAGATGTACAGCGCGATGAGCGACCCGAACGGGTTTTCGCTCTGCATCCCCAGGTACGCCGCGCCTTCCAGCGGGTTGTTCAGGACGGGGACCTTGACCTTGACCGTCGCGACCTTCGACTGGTCGGGACACACGGCCGGTCCCGGACTCTGCACGCCGATCTGACCGAGCGAGCACGCCTGCAGCCCGTCCGCGGCGGACGGGTTCAGCGCGACGCCTTCGGGCAGCGTCACCGAGAGGCCCTTCACGTCGGACTCCGCCAGCCCGGCCGCCACGAGCGTCGATTCCTGCGGGACGTGCTCGTCGACGGTCAACCCCGTCGGCGTGCTGGCCGCCGTCCCATCCGGCGTGACCTTGATGGAAGGACTGAACGGCAAACGGTTACAACCGTCGAGCGCCGGCATCGGCTCGCCCGGAAACGATTGCTGTTCAGCTTCGGGCTTGGGTTCCTTCCACGAGTCACCCACCACACTCGTGCTGAGCGGCCCCGTGCACGAGGTCGGCAGCGTCAGGAACGGCGGCGGATCGTTCTGTTCGAGCGGGCGGCACGGAGAGTGCGTTTTGGCGCCCTCCGCTTCGAGAAGGCAGCCGTAGCCGCGAACCGAATCGTGGCTCGGGTCGCCCGGGACGCCCCACACCGTCACCTCGCTGGAGAGGAACGCGACCGCCTGCGTGACGTTGTCCACGTGCACGGTGATCCCATAGTCTTCGCCGGTCCTGACCGACGCGTCGATGAACACCGGCACCTTTTCCGGGTAGAACCCGAAGCGCGCCGCCTCGCCCACCGACGGTTCCAGGTTGAACAGGGGCACGACGAGGTCGAGGATGCCGACCGCTCCCGGTTCGTCCACGATCGTCGTCGCGACGCCCACCACGCTCGCCGGCGGGCACGCTTCGGCGAAGAACTGCGCCATCGTGCATTGCTGAAAGAGCGTCGGGTTGCCGATCAAGCCCGGCGGCCACTTGAAGTTCAAATCCTTCGTCAACGCCGCCGAGCTCGCGGACGTCGCGGTGCCCGTCGCCGTGTTCAACATCACCGTCGTCGTCTGCTGGAACGGGTGCGAGCCGGCCTGCGTGTCCAGCGCCCCGCCCGCTTCTTCATTGGTCAGTTCGTACTCTTCGACCCCGAACGGCGCGGGCGTCGAGCCCACCCTGATCGGCCGGGAGATCTGCGCGTCCGGCGCTTCGCCGCCCGTGACGCTCACTTCGTTGCGTTCCGCCGACGACGCGTTTTTGCCGACGATCACACCGACCAGAACTTCGATCTGGTTGAACGGCGGCAGCAGCGCCGGCACCGTGATCCCGGCCGGGGTTTCATACGTGCCCTCGAACGTGCACGACGCGAGCGACACCTTCTCCACTTCGCATTTCAGCGGGTAATACGTGTTGATGCCGCCCCCCGGTTCAAGCGTGCGCGCGCTGATCGACACCGCCTTCAATTCCTTGGGCAGCGAGTCCGCGATCCTCACCGGCACAGCCTGACCGTTCACGTTCGCGTCGCCGACGTTGGAGACGGTCAACAGCAGCTGGCCGCTGCTACCCGGCTTCAGGTTCGTCGGACGCGCACCCGAGGTCAGATGCCACCACGGCGAGGTGGCCAGCGCCGAGGAGGCGCCCACCACCAACGTCAACGCAAACGCCGCCAACACACACACCACGATCCTTCTCACCAGCAGCATCGCGCTCATCGCCCGCCCCTCCCGTTCGTGTTTGCCTTGCGCGACGCCTTCACCGCGTACCGCTTGCGCGCCGCGCGTTCGCACGCGACCCGCTTGCCCTTGTCTCGCTTCTTCCCGCAAGCCCGCAACGCCGCCGCGAGCTTCTGCGCGCGCGTCAGGGGCTTTGCCTTCGCCTTGACCGCCGATCCCGCCGGTGGCGAAAGGACGTTCCCCGCGCCACTGAACGTCGCGCTGGCCGGCGCGCCGAAGATCGAAGGCTGCGGCGAAGGCGCAGCACGACACGACGCTTCGGTTTCGCACGGCGGCGGCTGTGCGGCGGGGGTGGGGAGGCATGGCGATGCTTCGGTGCATTCGTGCGCGTCGTAGACGTCCACGGCGTCGTCGAAGTCCTGTGGGGAGAGCTTGGCCGTCGTCAGGAAGAAGACGTCCTGGCCCGATTCGCTGGCATCGACGAAGGCGGATTCCCGGGAGGCCGCGCTGGAGGAGATCAGGCCGACGCAGCCGTCGGAGCGTTCGCTGAACGTCGCGCTCTGCGCAGTGCACCCATGCCCGCCGGCGGGCACCCCCACCGGCTCATACTCATACACGTCCCAGGTGCCGTTTTGGGCCTGCGCCACCAGCGCATCGTGAGCGTTGAAGAACAAGCGCCCACTATCGGAGAGATACCGCGGCTGGTAGCGAGCCTTACCCGACTTATATGGCGTCCAGCCCGGCACGCTCGCCGCCAGCCACGCCGAGTCTCCCCAGACCTGATGGCCACCCACAAGCGAGTCGTTGACGTATTTCGCGCCGCGCGGCCTCGCACCCGAAGGATTACACGACGCGCACACCAAGGCCGGCGCTCCCGGTCCGGGTTCGCCATCGTAGAGGAAGACCTCCTCGTCGGGCTTGCCGCTCACCACATCACGATTGTCATAGGAGGTGAGCTGCTGCCGGGACATGAACGCAAGCCAGCGACCATCCGGCGAGACCCGCGCCGGAAGACTCGGCAGTTCCTGTACCTCAGCTTCGTGCGCCCAGTCGGGGCTGTCTTCGCCGGAGAGCACCGCGACCAGGCTTGTGACCCCGTCATGGCGGACATACAGGTCACACACAGCCCCCGGGAGGGAGCTGCTTTCGTCGCAGGTGCCGTGGACGGCGCCGGCTACGGGGGCGCCGTTGTTTTCGAGCACGCTGTCGGCGGCGAAGTACACCCACGAGCCGTCTTCGCTTGCGCCGAGCACCGCTCCCTGCACATCCGCCGGCTGTCCCCCGCTCAACGGCGTCAGATCCGTCAGCCGGCATTCCAGCCCGCCCGCCACCACCACGATCTCGCACTCATACAGGTCACGGTGCCCCGTTTTGGCGCCGGAGTCGCCGGTCAGCCGCTGCGTGTCGGTGAAGAACACCTTGCGCCCGTCGCTGGAGGCCAGCTGGAATTCCGGACCCACCGAGCCTTCACCGGAAGCGCCCGCCTGCAGGCTGTCCAGCCGCAGGCTGCGCCCCAGCGCGAGGTCCCGCACATAAAGATGTCCGGAAGCCCCCCAGAACACCCGTGACCCGTCGTTGGAGATCGCGAACCTCGCGCCTTGCTCGCCCCCCTGCCCGAGTATCGGAAGGCTCGCCGCGCCGGCGCCCTCCCCTTCCGGGAGCACGCTCACCAGCGCAAGACGCCCCCCACCCCACTCATACAGACCACCCGTCGGGGCCGGCGTCGAAGTCAGGCTGAACCTCGAGCGCAGTACGACATGCGCCAAGTCGGGGGTACCCGTCAGGAATTCCGGGCCGCACACCACCTGTGCCGCCGGACAGAGGCCTTCTTCGCCGAAGGGCTCGAAGGGTTCGGCGGTGTCATTCGCCCGCGTCACCAGCGGGCGATAGCAGCCGCTCGCACACCAATCGTTGACATCCCCATTCAGGTAGTCGCTGGCCAGCAGCGGCGTCTGTTCCGAAGCTTGCGGCGCGATCGACGCCACAAAGCTCCCAAACGGCTGCACCACCGCAAGCGAGAGATCTTCGGAGAAGAACCTGTATTCGAACCCTTCGCCGATGCTCGGCCGCACGAACGTTTCATGCGGAAGCGCCATATCCCGCGACCTCCAGCCACCCCCGCCACGGGTCGAGAGCACCTGCACCGCACTCGAGTAGCCCGGCACCCCCGATTCCGTCGGCGCGTCCGCGAAATAGGAGATCGCGCTCCCCGCAGCCGACGCCTGGATCACACCCTGCACCCGGATCGCTTCGATCAGCGCACCATGCTTGTCCGGCGGGGAGACCAGCTCCCATTGGCGGCCATCCGCCAAGCCGAGCGCGCCCGCGGTCTGCGTCGTGAACGTCCGTTCAACACCCTCCACCACCGTCCCCGGCGGGTCGTGTTCGTTGTGCACGACAACGCGATAGTGATAGACGCTGCCCGCGAGCAGATCCTGAACGTGCACCGACACCGCATGGGCTTCGAAGTCCGAGCCGAAGAACGCATCCGGGACGGGTGCGCTCTGCCCATACGCGCTCGTCGCGCACGCCGCTATCGACGGGCACGGCCCGTATTCAAAACGGTATTCGCTGCCAGTCCCACGCGGATCGAGCTGCGCTTCGAACGTCGCGCTATTGCCCGACACGTCCGAGACGGACTCTTCCTGCACACTCGGCGGTCCCGGTTCTTCACGGACGAACAGATCGATGAGACCGGCTTTGGAGTCCGCGACATACACCCGTTCTTCCTTCGCGCTCACACCCACACCACTACCGGTCATGCCCGGCACGCCGAGGCGTTCTATTTCCGGGCTTTCGCCGGAGGCGGACGGGCCGAAACGCGCGACCGAAGAGATGTTGTCCACATACACGTCGTTGGTAGACAGTTCAGTCGCCAGCCCAGTCGACGGTTCCACATCGACCCCTCCATTCACCGATTGGGCGTGGGGCAACAGTTCACCCAACGGACCGAACGGATAGGACTCGAAGATCGGCCCACTCCGGCTGTGTGCATACAGATCGTCACGCGAGTCCACTGCGAAGCCTGTCGTGTTGAATGTGTTGGTGCTCGGAAGCTTCGCTTCCGTGAAGCCGAGCAGTACGTTCGCGACCGCGTTGCTGTACTCGACCGCGCCTGCGATTGTGCCCGCCCACAGCCGTCCACTCGCGTCCACGCCAACACCACACACGCCGCCACAGGGAGGTTGGGTGAACCCGGTCAGCTGGTTGACATACGCGCCGGTGGAGCTGAACTTGTCGATGACTTTATGACCCGCGTCGGCCACGTACACATCACCGAACGACGGGCTGGACGGATCGTTGTCCACCGCGATCCCGTCTGACTCCAGTTCGCCACCGAACGAGAACGCGCCGCTCGGCGCGCCGCCACCGTCGAACTGGCCCACATACGCGCCGGCGGAACTGAAGTACTCGACGCGACCGTTACCCTGATCCAACACATACACCTCACCATTGGCTTCATTGACCGCGACCGCCTGCGGGTCTTCGAGCTGCCCGTCGCCAGAGCCTTTGCTCCCGAAGGACGTGGAGAACACGTGCCCGCGCACCGCCAGCGCCGGCGCAGCCGCGAACAGGAGGGCCAGGACGGCGAGCAGGCACGGTCCGAGGAGCGTCGCCACGCCCGCATGACGCACCGGCAACGAGCCGTGTCTGCTCGTCTGCACGCTCGCGGGCGTCTTGCCAAACCTCGAAATCGCGCTCATCGCCCGCTCCTCCCGTTGGTGTTTGCCTCACGCGACGCCTTCACCGCGTACCGCTTGCGCGCCGCGCGTTCGCACGCCGCCCGCTCCCTCTTGCTTCGCTTCTTCGCGCACGCCTTCAGCGCCCGCACAAGCTTCTGCGCGCGCGTCAGGGGCTTGACCTTCGCCTTGACCGCCGATCCCGCCGGCGGCGAAAGGACGTTCCCCGCGCCGGTGAACGTCGCGCTGGCCGGCGCGGCGAAGATCGATTGATTGGATGCCCGCCCACCCGCCGGCGCGGGCCGGCACGACGCTTCGGTATCGCACGCAGGCGGCTGTGCGGCAGGGGTGGGGAGGCACGGTGCGCCGGCGGTACATTCGTGCGCGTCATACACGTCCAGGCTCGCGTCGTAATCCTGGGATACGAGTTTCGCGGTCGTCAGGAAGAACACGTCGGAGCCCGTTTCGCTCGCGTCCAGGAACCCCGATTCTTCGCCCGAGCCGCCCGAGGAGATCAGGCCGACACAGCCGCCCGAGCGTTCGCTGAACGTCACGCTCGCGGGGGTGCAGGCGCGTTCACCGGCCGGCACCCCCGGCGGCTCATACTCATACACGTCCCAGGTACCGTTGGCGTCCTGCGGCGAGAGCGCGTCGTGGGAGTTGAAGAACAGCCGGCCGCTGTCAGAGAGGTAGCGGGACTGGTAGCGCGCCCTGCTGGTTTCATACGGAGTCCAGCCGGGCACGTTCGCCGCGAGCCATGTGGAGCTGTTCCACACGCGGTCGCCGCCGGCAAGCGAGTTGTTCACATACGGCTCTCCGACCGGCCGCGCGCCCGTCGGAGCGCACGACGCGCACACGAGCGCGGGCGCTCCCGCTTCGGGTTCGGCGTGGTAGAGGTAGACCTCCTCGTCGCGCTTGCCACTGAGCGCGTCTCGATTGTCATAGCCCGTCAGTTCGCGCTGGGACATGAACGCGAGCCAACGGCCGTCCGGCGAGACACGCGCCGTCAGATCGTTCAGGGTCTGGAAGCCTTCGGCCTGGTTGTCCCAATCGGGCTTGTCGCGGCCCGAGATGACAGCGACGAGCCTCGTCACGCCATCGTGGCGGACGTACAGGTCGCACTTCGCGCCCGGCGGCGAAAAGGCCTCAGCACAGGCGCCGCGAACCGCACCGGGGACCGGTTCGCCATGGTTCTCGAGCACACCGTTGGCGACGAAGTACACCCACGAACTGTCTTCGCTTGCGCCCACGACGGCGCCCTGCATTTCCGCCGGCTGGCCTGCGCTCTGCGGTGTCAGGTCGGTGAGGTCGCACGCCGGTTCGCCGGCGACTTCGATGATCGCGCATTCGTACAGGTCACGATGTCTGGGGCCCGAGTCCGCCGTCAGTCTCTGTTCGTCGGCGAAGAACGCGCGCGAGCCGTCGCTGGAAGCCAGCTCGAATTCGGCATTTGCGCTTCCCGCGCCTGGGCCGCCCTGGACCGTGTCCAGTCGCAACGTCATGCCGCGGCTCAGGTCGCGCATGTACAGGTGCGAGCCCGCCGACCAGAACACCCGCGAGCCGTCGGCGGAGATCGCGTTCCTGGCGCCCTGACCCGCGAAGCCCAGGACCGCACTGCTCGCCGGGCCCCCGTTTCCAGGCAGCCGGCTGACGAACGCCAGCCGGCCGGCACTCCACTCGTACAGCCCGCCTTGCGGCCCCGCGTCCTGCGTCAGCTGCGCGCCCGAGCTCAGCACGACATGGGACAGGTCCGGGCTCGCGCCGACGAACCGCGGGCCGCAGATCACCAGTTTCGGTTCCGTGCCCGAGCATTCGCCGGCTTCGCCGAAGACCGTTGCGGCCGGCACGTCCGCGTGTTCTTCAATGCTCGCGGGACACGGACCGCCGACGGGGCAGCCGCTGACAAGCGGCGTAAAGACGCCGGTGCCCGGATCGGCCAGGAACGCCGTCTGTTCTGAGGCCTCGGGGGAGATCGACGCGTCGAACGGGCCGAACGGCTGCACGACCGCCAGCGAGAGATCTTCGGAGAAGAAGCGGACCTCGTCACCGATCCCGACGTTCACGCGCGTGGCGATTTCGTGCGGCGGCACGATGTCGTGCGAGGCCCAACCGTCGGGCCCGCGCCGAGAGTAGACCTGGATCGCGTTCGCGTAGCCGGCCGGCGCGGCTTCGGTCGGGCCGCTGGCCGGATAGGCGATGCGAGCGCCGTCGGCGGCGGCCTGGATCACGCCCTGTTCGCCGATGGGTTGGAGCAGGGCGCCGAGCTTGCCGGGCGGGGAGACAAGTTCCCATTCGCGCCCGTCGGGCAGGCGCAGCGCGCCGGAGGTTTGCGTCGTGAAGGTCTCCTCGGCGCCTTCCGAGAGCGTGCCGGGCAGGTCGTGTTCGTTGTGCGCGACCAGCCGGAAGTGGTAGACGGTCGCGGCGGCGAGCCCCTGCAGGTGAACGGAGAGCGCGTGGTATTCGAAGTCCGAGCCGACCGGCGCGTCGGGGACCGGGATACTGGAACCGTAGGGACTGCCCGCGCACGCTGACAGCGACGCGCAAGGACCATATTCAAAGCGGTATTCGCTGCCCGCGCCACGCGGATTGACTTCACCGGCAAGGGTCGCACTGTCGCCAGTCACGTTTGAGGCCGACGCGTTCTGGATTGTCGGCGGCCCCGGTTCTTCGCGCACGAACACGTTCACGGCGGAGGCCGTGGAGTCGGCGACGTAGACCGTTTCGCGCCCAGCGTCCACGCCGACGCCGCTGCCGTTCATGCCGGGCACGCTCAAGCGTTCGATTTCGGGGTTTTCGCCGTTTGCGGCCGGGCCGAAGCGCGCGACCGCGCCGATGTTGTCGACGTACACGTCGCCGCTGCCCGCTTCGGTGGCAAGGCCGGTCGACGGTTCCAGGTCAACCGCTTCGTCGAGCACACGCACCAGTTTCGAGGGGGCCGGTTCGGGTTCGCGCTCGGCGACCACGCCGGTGCGCATATGAACGAACAGGTGGCCCTGAGCGTCGACCGCGAACCCGGTTTCGGTGAACGCGGACACACTCCACAAACCCACCGATTTGTTGGCAAGCTCGTTGGTGAAAGCTTCTTCGTCCAAGTCCATTCCGACCCAGACCCCGCCGTCGCCATCGACGCCTACGCCCGTAAGCAGCTTGCCGCCCCCCGACCCGACCGGAACCTGACCGACGTAGGCGCCGTCGGCCGCGAACTTGTCGACCACGCGGTGCACCACGTCGACCACGTACACGTCCCCGAACGACGGGCTCGCCGGATCGTTGTCTACCGCCAGCGCGATCACTTCCGGGCCCTGTCCGAGCTGCCCTTCGGGCTTGCCGAGCTTGCCGGTCGGCGCTTCCCCCGGCTTGCCCCCGAACCCGGCGGCCGTACCTTTTTCGTGTTTGCCTTGCACTTCGTATTCACCGCTCCCGTCGAACTGACCCAAATAGACCCCGGCGGCGCTGAAGCGCTCGATCCGGGCGTCGCCCTGGTCGGCCACGTACACGTCGCCGCTCGCTTCGTTGACGGCCACCCCCTGCGGGTCGCTGAGCTGACCCGGCGCGCACGGCAGCGTCGAGCACGGTTCGCCGAAGGAGTGGCTGAACACGTGCCCGCGCACCGCCGAGGCGGGCACCGCCAGCGAGAGCGCGAGCGTGCCCGCCGCCGCGAGGGCGGCGAGCAGCTCGACGGTGTGACGCCACATCACGAGCACGCCGCACCCAGGGTCAGGCGGCCGTCACGGCCCAGGAGCCCCAGCCGGCGCCGCCTTCGGTGGTTTCGAACAGCAGGACCGCGCCACTGGTGCCAGCCCCTGTTTTCCCGCCGAAGTTCGGCGGGAAAGCCGCGTCAGAGGACATCTGAGGCGGTTCGCTGGACCCAGCACCACGTTCAAATTCATACACGCACAGGAAACCTTTGAAGGCTTCCGGTTTTTCGGCGCTGCCAGGGCAGGCTGACGCTCCGTGCCCTGTGTGTTTTTCCCATTCGTTTTTTGTGACGTAGAACACGTTGCCTTCGCCTATCGCCGTTTCCAGCGGAATCGCAAACGACACCGTCGCCGACGCTATCCCTTCACCAGAACTCGAAAACGCCCACGCCCCCGTCTCGGTTTCTTCGGAAGGCAGCGTTTTGGTGAAGCCCGTGGTGCCGTCTTTGCCGTCTTTGCCCGGCACACCCTGTATGCCCTGTATGCCTTCTTTGCCCGGCGTGCCTTCTTTGCCGGGTTGACCTTCTTTACCGGCCGCGCCCGCTGGACCCTGTGCTCCGGCTGCGCCCGCTGGACCCTGCGCTCCGGCTTTGCCCTGGAGCTGTTTGAGCACGCTCGGCTTGATCTGTTTGGTCGAGGTGATCAGGATTTTGCTGGCGGCGTAGGCGCCGCCGGTCATCGCGAACACGAGCGCTAGCGTCATGGCGACGTTGGCGTAGGTGAAGCGTTTACGAATGCTTGAGAACATCAGTCCATCCCCTCCTGGAGAATCGTTGGAAACATCAAGGGCGCCCCCTCCTGGAGGAAGCCCGCATGAGAGCCACCCGCAAGCGGGCAGCAGAAGACCGCCGCGGGCATAGGACCCGCGACGGCAGAACAAGAAGAAGTAGGAGCGCGCCTTAACGCGCGCGAGTGCTCAAGCCGGGGAGGGCGGGCCCTAAATCCGGCATGCCGCGAGGCGCTTCCGCGGCGGCGGGGCCTAGCGCTTAGGCGCCGGCAATCCCAGAGAGAGAGAGAGAGAGAGAGAGAGAGACGTGTCAGCGACGCTGACACGTCCCATTAAGGACGTCCCAACGGCACACGGACTCTCAACCACGCTATTCCCCAACGAACTCACGCGAACTACAACTCCCTCTCAGTTGCGACCCGGTCCCTCTCCCAAGGTCCCTGTCTAACGCTTGATGCCGGCTACAGGAGCCAACCCAAACCCGACCTTATGTTAGCCCACACCCCATGCGGGATGTCAGCACAGCAATACGTATACCGCACGAGTTGTGGTCTGTCAAGTCCTTTGGCGCAAATCTTTAGGAAAGGCCGCCGGGCCAAGCGGGGCAGGGCGTTTGGGGCGGCGTGTGACGATCGTCGGACGCCTCAGCACGCGCAATGTCTGCGAGCCCGGCGCCGTGGTCTGCGAGCTTTCCTTCGGCTTTCGCCCAGCCCGCTCCACCCCGAGCGCTACCGTCCGGCAGGTGCCCGAACAGGCCGAGGTCCCCGTGAAGATCCTTATAGACGGCGAGCCCGTGCGCTCGCAGACACGCGCGAGCAGCGTCGGCCCGTACGTGCTCGTACTCGACACGGTGCTCGGCGAGCACGGCATCGACCTGCACTCCGTCTACACCGGCCACGAGGGCACGAGCACGCTCGCGAGCCACCTACTGCTCGCCCCCGGCCTGCGGGACAGGATCGCCGCCGAGCACGAGCACGAGTCGATCCCCGTGACGCACGCAAGACGCCGCTGCCTGTACGACCACCTGGGGCACCTCCAAGACCTACTGCGCGACACCGGCGTAGACGCGAGCATCCCCATCGCCGAGGAGGCTCTCACCGCCATCGAGCGTTGAGCCTGCCGCTGCGCCCGCGACAATCCAGCGCGTGGAGGCGCCGCGACCGCGGTGCCGAGGATGCGGGCTCGGTTGCTCTGGCCGGTCGGCGTGCCAGCATTCGCAGCTGTGCATGGCGCAATCAACGGAAGAGATGTAGTAGTCGCGATCATCGGCGGAACCCTTCTGGGTCTCGCGTTGACGCGACCTCGATTCGGCTGGGTTCAGCGGCTCGATGAGTCGCCACTTACCCGTCCGGTCGCGTATAATACTTCGCGCTTACGTAGTATGCTTCGCATATGGACTTCGACCGTCCACTGCTGCTAGTGACGCCCACGCTCGACGGAGACGTGCTCGCGGCGCTTGCCCGTGCCGATGAGGAGTTCAGCGGTCGAGAGCTGGCGCGGCGTGTCGGCCATGGCAGCGCGGAGGGGATTCGCAGGGCGGCCGATCGCCTGGCGGCACAGGGAGTGCTCTCGCGCCGAGCGGCTGGCACCGCATACCTCTACCGGCTCAACCGAGATCATCTCGCCGCCCCCTGGATCGAGGGACTCGCGAGCGTGCGTGAGCAGCTGATCGATCGCCTGCGAGAGACAGTCGCCGGCTGGGAGCAGTCCCCTCGGGTCGTGTTGCTGTTCGGTTCGGCCGCGCGTGCTCAGGCGACCACGACCAGCGACCTCGATCTGCTCGTGATTCGATGCCGCGACTGCGATCCCGACTCGGAACCCTGGCGGGCTCAGCTGGGGGCCTTGCAGCGCTCGGCGACGGCCTGGACGGGCAACGATACGCGCGTGCTGGAGTACGGCGAGGACGAGCTGACCGGCGGACCGGCCGAGCCGGTGCTCGACGATGCGCTGCGCGACGGCATCGAGCTGTTCGGATCGCGCCGCACGCTACGGCGGCTGATCGGCTCGCAAGCCACACGATGACCGCACGAACAAGAACCTGTGACGAGGCGACCACGGCCGGGCGGCTGCGCAAGGCCGAGCAGTTCCTGGCGGCCGCCGAGACCATCCGCGAGTTCGCCGCCGACGAGTACGACGTGGGCGACGCCTATGTGACGCTGTGCGTCCATGCCGCGATCGCCGCGGCCGACGTCATCTGTTGCGTCGAGCTCGGAGTGCATGCGCTGGGCGACGACCACAACGAAGCGCTCGCACTGCTCGAAAAGGTGCGTCCCGACGGGAGCAAGTTGGCCAAGGCCCTGGGCGCACTGCTTGGGATGAAGACGCGCGCCGGCTACAGCGCTCGTCCGGTCACCCTCGGAGATGGCAAGCGCGCGCAACGTCAAACCGAGCGACTGGTCCGCGCCGCCCGCGATCGGCGCACGAACGCGAAAGGCGCCCGGACCGTTTGAGGAGACCTCACGCCCTGACGGCCCCGGCCCGTCAGAGCACGACGCTCAGGATCAGCCACGCGCCAGACGGCGGGGTTGGAGGGGCACCCTTGACGGGGGTGCGAACATGTGTTCGTATGGAGGTTTCTGCTCCGCATATCCCTTACGCCCGTATAGAGGCCGCGCTGCGGGCGGGGCATCTGGCGTTCCTGCTCGCACATCTGGACTCGTTGAGCCTGCCCGACGACGCCGAAGTGTGCCGGCTCAGCGCCGAACAGAACCCCGGCCAACTGGGCGAGTTGCCGGTGCGCTGGGTACGCCGGTTTGCTCGCGAGGCCCCGCGGCAGGAGCTGGACGACTACCTGCGGATCTGGGAGGCGTTCCATCGTTTCCCGGTCGCGCCCGAGCTGTCCGCGAGTCAGCTTGTGAGCCTGTGTGCCGCCAGGGGGATCGAGCCGTGATCGTGTGCGTCCACCTCCCCCGCTTCGCGTTGACGGTCGCGGCCGGTGGGCCGGAGGCATTGGCCGGTCGTGCGCTGGCGATTGCTCCTACGGCCGGTGGCGCGCAGCGTGTCGGTGAAGTCTCTGGCACCGCGCAGGCGAAGGGTGTCATGGCTGGGATGGGGTTGGGTGAGGCTCTGACGCGTTGCCCCGAGCTGGTGTTGGTGGCTGACGATCCGTTGGGGGTCGCGAAGGCTTGGGAGGCCGCGGTGCGTGCGCTGGAAGGGATCGGCGCGGGCAGCGCTCTCACGGCTTGGCGAGGCTGTAACACCGGCCGGCTCGGCTGATTCAACTGCTCGCTTCGCTCTGCGAAACTTACACCCCGCCGCTCGACTCGAGGTGTTTGAGCCTCTGCGCCGCCCGGTGCCGCGCCGCCCGCGCCTGCTGCGGCCGGCCAGCGGCGTCGAGGCGTTCCGCGTACAGCTCGGACGCCTTGGCGCTTCCCAAGGAGTCCCCGAGTCCAAACGCCTTCAACGCAGCTTGGGAGTCATCTTTTTCGTCGCACAACAGGCCCCACTCGACGGCTGCGTCTCCCTCGCCGCGACCCACCGCCCGTCGCAAGGCCGCCTCGGCGTCCTTCATCTCCCCTTCTCCTTTGAGGATCACGCCCCTTACGTGAGCCGACACCCCGCTTCCTAGTTCATCGCCGGTGCGCAGCACTTCTCTGATCTCGGGAAGCAGCTTGCCGTCGCGGCGTTTCAGTAGGAGAGCGGCGAGGCAAGTTGCCGCTTTCATGCTACCGCGGGCCATCCCAAGGCGAAACGCCTCCTCGGCGCCCCTCAGATCGTTGCGCCCTTCCAGCACCCCTCCCAGGTGCCAAGCTGCATCGGCGCTACCCCGCTCGATCGCACGCCGGTAGGCCCCCTCAGCCTCCGCCTTGTCCCCCCGATCCCAGAGAACGTTTCCCAGATGCATCGAGCTGTTCGCGTCGGCGGCTTGGAGACGTGCCTCGATGTCGGCGGCGCATTCAGCCTCGTCCCGGACTCGCTTGCGACCATGAGCCGGAGGAGGATCTCCGTTGGCCCCTTCGGCTGCGTCAAGCGTGTCGGGAACGATGAACGTGGACCTCCTCTGAGGACGGACGATCACCCGCGAGCGCACACCCTGCGCCTTCGCCGGCATCCACAGCCCGTCTACCCGGCCGCCCACCCCCTCTGCATCTGAGGCGCTGCATCTGACCACGGAGGCAGAAGGATGCGCACTCGCAGAGACACCTTGGTCCGCGCCGTCCTCTTCTGCGACCAACGTCGCTGAATCGGGAAGGTCAACCCGCCGCGGCCCGAGCGAGACCGCCGAATCGAAAACCTCCAGCTCGATATCCATGAGCCGATCCGACCAACCAGTAAGGGCATCTAGGTCCATCGGCGAGAGCTCAAAGCGGCAGCTCTCGGCAGCGAAAGAGCCCTCGGCGCCATTGATCAGATTCGCCGCCTCGCCAAGCAGCCGGAACTCCTCGTTCGTAACCTCGTGTGGAACCTCGAGCCCGCGACCGTGCAACTCTAGGATCCGGGCCGCAGCCAATCCCTGCAACCAGAATCCGTAGTACTTCAATCCCGCTTCCGAGCCGCCTCGTCCTTGGCTCGAAGTACCGATGTGAAGCTCCTCGCACTCGACTGCGACCGCGTCAGCAGCGTGAAACGCGCACAGAGTGGCCAGTGCCGCTATGTCCACGGACGTTTGCTCGTTTCGGTGCCATCTCAACTCGATGCGTCCCTCTACCTTCGCTGTATCCGCTCCCAGCTCGGCAACGGGTTCATCGAGGTCGCAGTAGAAGCCCAGGCCGTCGCGAATGCAGCCATAGCTCCTGTGCGCAGCGCCGTTTGGCAACGGCCGGACGTCGAACACGCACGGCTCGGAAACACCGGGAATCGCGATCGAGAACCGATAGGTTGTGTCGGACGGGAAAAGCTCGATGCTGTTTCCCTCCGGCGGCCCACTCTCGGCGAGAGTTTCTTGGAGCAGGACGGGAGCGGGGGGAGTGACGTGGACCTCGAGGCCTTGGAATAGAGTGATCCTCTCGCCGGCCGCGAACGCTTCACGGACTGCCCCAAGCGCGCGACGACCGACGAGGTCGTCCGTGAACTTGTCAAACACACCGCCCGCGACTCCTGGACGGGGCCGGATTCGCACCTCAGTACGGTTGTCCTGATTGGCCGACACCATGAGCAGGGGATCGCCTGGTGACCAATCCAATGACTTGTCCTTGACACCGAACGTGATCTCGTACTCGAAGTTTGGATCCAGGGAATCGGCGATCTGGTCGAGGGAGGCAGCCCGCTTCACGACGTCGGCCAGGGTGTCGATGTTGCTGCCGTGCTCGACCGCGCGAAGAACCGCAGGCAGGAAGTCAGCTTGATCGGTGCCGAAGTACCTGCGCGCGATCCCCGGCAGGTCAGCGAGCAGCTCGCGCAGATGTTGGAGCCCCCAGTACGTAACCATCACACCTGAATGGCGAGTGGCCAGGGTGTCCATGAACTGGTCACGCTGGGGCTTCGTCAGGTCACGAGGGAACACGAAGACGACTTCGCGCGGCGCGTAACACTCAACCGCCCGATCCAGTGAGAGCGAACACTTGTGCCAGTTGATGCGTGACGTGTGGTGCTTTACCTGCCAGACGACTGCGACGGAATCCGCGCTGGCGCGAGTCAGGATGTCCGCGCCGCCATCGGGCGCTGCCACTCGCTCGGCTCGCTCGTGCTTGGCGAAGACGAGGCTCGCTATCAGCTCCTCGAAGCGCTGGTATCCAAGATCCTCGAGATCGCGGACAGACGCTTCTCTCGGCATGCCCCAAGTGTATGGGGAGCTGTGTGCTGAGGCAGCTCGTGCTAAGCGAACCTCATCTCATGAGGGTCTTGTCCAGGCTCTGCGGCCAGAAGGTCAGCTCGACTGCGTCTCGGGCGTCATCCTTCGCCCATCCGAGGTCCTCAAGCAGCCGGAAGTCCTTGCCCAACTACTGCGCCAGTCGCCGCGGAATGACGACCTGGCCCTGTTTGATTGCGATCCCGACATCAACGAGGCCGCCCAAACATTGATCGCCTTTCGCGAGCGCTTTTTCGCATCAGTCAATGGCATCCAACTTCACTCAGATTGCACCGCCATTTGCACCGCGCTCTTAAGTCAACACAGGGGTAGCGAACTCTCGGATCCCACTCCGCTAATCCTGAGCTGGACTGCTGGATCACAGGCTCGACCGCGCCAGCTCATGCGGCCCAGCCGCCGGACTACTCTGCACGCTCGTGGGCGCATGTGCCAGTGCCTGGAGTTCGAACGCGACGAGCGACCGGCATAGGACGTTGCACGGCGCAGCGATCTCCGCGAGCGCTGCACCCGGACTCGCCACCACCCTGGCCGGCCTTCATAGTGCCGGTCGCGTCGCCCTAGTGTGCGCCAGAAGAAGAAGACAACAAAGACACGTCAGCACACTGCGTTTCTTGACCGCTCCGCTCCAACACCACGGCTCTATTGACCCGGGTCGATGACGCCCTTTGGGCTGAGATCAAGAACGCCCCTTCGGGGCTCGAACTACAGGTCACCGTCCTTCGGACCGAGAACGGTGCCTGCCTCCTGCAGTCACCTCCAGAACGGCGCAGACTAGACGCACCCAGGGGAGCTGTACCTAAAGGTTATTACCGTGAGTTACAGGTAATTATGGAGAATTATCAGTGTAGTGCACTTTCCCTTGTGGCCTAGAACATCTGGCGCTACGTTCGCCGGGTGCAGACGACCCACAAGATTCCCGGCGGCTCGGCGACGACATGGTCGCGCTATCTCGTCTCCCAGGCTTCGCGCGGCGACTACTACACCCACGATGCTCAGGAGGGCGAGTCGGCGCCAACCCAGTGGCATGGCCCCGAGCGGTTGTTGCGCTCCTACGGGATTGACCCGGGCAAGCCCGTCGAGCTTGAGCATCTCCGGTCTTTGATGCACGGGTTCTCTCCGCTCACCGGGGAGCCGATCCGCCCGGCCGGGTCGGACAAGACGAGGGTCGCCGCGATCGACCTCACGTTCTCGCCGCCGAAGGACGTTTCGGCCCTGTGGGCGACATCCTCTCCGTACCGGCGCGCCCAGATCGAGGTGGCCCACCGCAAGGCTGTGAAGAGCGCGCTGGAGCGGACCGAGCGCGAGGTCGCGCTCGTGAGACGCAAGACCGACGGGGTCATCCGCTTCGAGCAGGCCAAGCGTTTGCTCGCGGTTGAGTCGGTGCATACGACAAGTCGGCTGGCCAAGGATCGGGACTCCCAGGGCATTCCCGACCCTCAACTGCACTCCCACGTCGCGGTGATCGCCGCCGAACGCCGGGACGGGAAGCTCGCGGCGGTCGAATCCAGACAGCTGTTGCTCGCCGCTCGTGAGAACGGCGCGTGGTACCGCAGCGAGCTGGCGGCCAACCTGAAGGAGCTGGGCCTGCCGATCGAACGGCGGACCGGCAAGAACGAACGCTACTTCGGTATCGAGGGCGTTTCAAAGGACCTCTCCGAGCACTGGTCCAGCCGCGGCCGGGATGTGGACCGAGCCGCGCGGCTGTTCCGCGGCAGATACGGGCGCGAGCCACGGCCCGGGGAGCTGGACAGCCTCACCCTGGGCACCAGGGGCAGCAAGTCGGCCGCGCCGTCGACCGATGTCAGCGCGGCGTGGCGAGCGCTCGGCTCCGAGCACAATCAGACGGCGCAACGCTCGGAGGAACTGTTCAACGACTGGGGACTGCGCCACGATCCCACCACTGACCTTCGCAGGGAGTTGCTGGCCGAGGTGACGCGGGAACGCTCGATGATCACCGAGCGCGAACTGCGCGCCAAGGCATACGAGCTCTCCGCCGGCGTGTGCCGGCCGGCCGAGGCCGACCGGCTCGTCGACGAGCTTGCGCGCTCCGGTGAGCTGGTCAGGTTGGAGGACCGCACGTGGACGACACGGAGCCTGCGCGAAACCGAGCAGGCCACGCTCGACATCGCGCAGCAGCGAGCGAGCGAGAACGCCGCCCCGGTCAGCGAGCGGTCCCTCAAGCAGGCGCGACGCGAGATCGGCAAGGAGATACACGGCTCGCTCAGCCAGGAGCAGCGCGACGCGCTGCAGACGATCACCGGACCCGGGGGCGTGACCGTGCTGGTTGGGCGTGCCGGAACCGGCAAGGGGGTGACGATCTCCGCCGCGGCCAGAGCGTGGCAGCTGGAGGGCAACGAGGTGATCGGCACGGCGATCGCGGGAGCGACGGCCAAGCGATTGCAGGCAGACGCGAAGCTCGACCGCTCGACGACGACCGACTCGCTTCTGAACCAGGTCGAGAAGGGCAACATCCGGTTGGACGCAAAGACGGTCGTGATCATGGATGAGGCGGGCATGGCCGATAGCGACCGGCTCTCGCGCCTGGTCAAGCTGACCGGAGAGCGCGAAAGCAAGCTGGTGCTCGCCGGCGACGCGGCACAGCTCTCCTCGATCGGAGCGGGCGGGCTGTTCAAGGAGATCGAGGGGAAGGTCCCGACAGCCGAGCTGACCGAAGTGCACCGGGCCAGGCACGAGTGGGAGCGCAAGGCCTGGGAGCAGATCCGAAACGGCGAACCCGGACCCGCGCTCGCCCAGTACCAAGCCCACGACCGGTTGCACATCCACGACACGCGCGCGCAGGCAGCGCAGGCGATGGTCGAGGACTGGGATCGGACACGACAGAGCGTGCCCGGCGGGCAGGCTGTGATGATCACCGACGCGAGCAACTCCGAGCGCGACGAGATCAACGCGATGGCCCAAGAGCGCCGCGCCCAAGCCGGCGAGCTGGGAGCACACCGGGTCGAGCTTGAAGGCAAGCCCTACGGCCTCGCCGCGGGCGACGAGGTGATCTTCACCGCCCAGTACCGCATCCCCGGCTCACAACGAGTCGAGAACGGCATCACCGGCACGGTCCTCGACGCCAGTCGCGATGCGAGCAGGGTGACGATCAAGACCAACGAGCGCGAGCCGCGCGAGGTTCAGGTGGACACGACGGCGTTCTCCGACCTGTCGCTCGCCTACGCCGTGCACGTACACAAGGGCCAGGGCCTCACGGCCGAGACCTCGGGCATTCTCACCGGCGCCTGGCAGACCGACCGCGAGCACACCTACGTCGCCGTCAGCCGAGCACGCGAGCAGACCCAGATCTACGTCACCCGCGAGGACCTCGGCGAGCAGGGAATGGACACCGGAGCGATCGAACGCCTCGCCGAGCGAATGCAACGCAGCCGCGCACAACAGGCGACAATCGCCAAGAACACGATCGAACCCGACGGACTGCAACCCGACCGCGTCCGACAGCGAACGTCGCGGCCGCGACGCCCGCGCGAGCGAGCCGCCGACGACGACGCCATCCCCATAGAGCGCGACCGGGGCGAAAGGGATCGCGCCGAGAACGCGACAGCCGGCCCCGCTGCGCACCCCCTCGAAGCCAAAGGCCCAGCGGCGATCAGCCTAAACGAAGCCCAGCCGCAGGACATCAAGATCAGCACGCTGGACCTCGGAGAGATCAAGCTCGCGAACTCCCAAACCCTCTACACCGTCCACAGCGACACCGGCCAGCCGACCCACATCCTCTTCGGCGCCTGGGAAACCGACCGCGAGCAAGGCTACGTCGTAGTCACCCACACCCAGGAGCGCACCGAAGTCCACATCACCGCAGAGCAGCACAGCGGGCAAACCATCGAGACCGAGCTGATCGACCGCATCGGAGCAGTCATCGAACGCAGCCAAGCCCAGGAGCCAAACACCGCCGAGCGCGAGCGAGAGCCCGACGGTCCACCCCAGCTCGAACCCGCCGAGCGCGACACCAACCAACCCAACGATCCCGAGCGCGACCCCTACATCGACCAAGCCATCCAGGAAGCCCAAGACCGCCAGCAAGCCTGGGAGAGCGGCATCGACCCAGACCGCGACAACGACCAAAGCCTCGGAATCGAGTAGGCCGACGCTCGGCGTCTCCCGGAAACGGAGATCGGGGTGTCCGGGAACGAATAAGACCCTCGTCAGCTAGCCGCTTGCACGGCAGAGCCCAGGGGCTCTTTCGCTGGTGAGGGTCCACCGGAAGCGTAGAGCACCCCCAACGGTGCGTAAAGCACCCCCGGCCCAGACCCCGTGGCAAGGACAGGCCGACGCGAGGGCGCGAGACGCAGCGGATGGGCGACTATGTCGGCAGCGGAGCTGCCGAACGCGAGCATGGTGGGGCTGCCGGCAGGCTCGGCGCCGCCGGCGTTAAGGCCCTTCGGCTCCGTCGGGGCGACCTGCGGGCCGGCCTTGACCCCGGCTCATCAGTCACCTTCAGCGCTTCCGCACGCCAGGTGAGAGCGAGCCTGAGCCGAACGTCACTCGGCACGCTCCGAACTCGTCCAAGGCATACGTCTGCTCCCGGCTCAACCACGCGCTCGTTTCCACGCGAGAGGAGCACAGAGCGAAGCGGTTCGAGCCCGGTAGGGAGGAGCCAACCGAAGTCAGCGCGAACCGCTCTGCGCGACTGTCGGGCGGGCGGATGTCGCTGGACGAAGCGGCTCAAACGCGGAAACAGCGGGCTACGACTGCGGCGCGCTCGACGGCCCTGCGCTCTCGTTGAGGTGTCCCGTGCGCCAAACGTGGCGGCAGTCCTCACAGGTGGCCTCAATGTGCTCGTGTTCGGGCCGAAACGATACAGAGTGCGAGCCGCACTGCACGCACACATCTGGCATTAAGCAGTCTGCAAGCGGGTTGTTGTTCGGCCCGACGTGGACGGTACGACCCGAGCGGTCGTGAATCTCCAAGCGCCAAACGTCGGCGCTGGTACTGGGCTCCATCGGCTGAATCTCGACGAACCAACCGCATACGGAACACCGCGCTGTCGGGAGGAACGTCCGCCCACCCAGGTACTCCCCAGGCTTCCCCAGTGACCCATCACAAGTCTCTGTCATTGCAGACAGCCTAGTTCTCTGGTCGGCCGTGTTGGCAACTTGGCTCTGCGACCCACTGCCTATGCGAGTGGGCGGCGCCCGACGACTCGCGCGCTGATGTCGATGAGGTCCCCCGCAACGTATGGCAATGGAAGGACGCTCACGGTCCAGAGCGACGCCGTGAAGCAGCCCCGGCGTGGATGCCCGTGAAGCGCGTGCCGCGCAGACTGCGCGGCACGCGCAAAGGCGGATGGTTCTCAAGCATCGCCTCCAGAGGCCAGGGCTGCCACACCACCTATGAAGATCGCGCCGAGCGCGATCTTCCCTGCGGTCTTCTTTCCCTCTGTAGCTTGGTCTTCTGCGGCGAGGGTCAGCCCCTTGACGGCCAGCTGGTATGCCGGCCCGTATGCGGGCGGGATGACGGCGCTAACCGCGTCGGCGATGATCTGCCCGTCGGTGGTGCCGAGCCAGTTTCCGAGTTCCAGAGCCTGAAACTCGGCGTCTTCGAGTAGTTCCCGGCGGAACTGCTCAAGCGGCGGGAGCTGCCGAGCCATCGCCTCCAGCCAGGGGCGTGGCGGCTGCATCGTCACCCCGTGGCGCAGGCAGGGGCTGAGTGCTGGGTTGCGCGAGACATAGCTCGCTATACGTTGCTGCTGGTCGGTCATCGTCAATCTCCGTTAGATAGCATCTTCCCCGATGGGGCTTATAGCTGCTTTGTAACAGATCATTGCGACGGCCTCTCTGGATCAAAGCCGCGTTTTTGGGCGCACGGATGCAAACGTGCGAGTTATCGGGGGTCAAAATGGGGCTGATCCAGCAACGTGCTAGTTATGCGCTGCTAAAGTGGGAGCAATGCTAGACGACTGGATAGATGCCCGACGTCTGATCGCGTTGGCCGCCGAGCAGGGCTACACGGTAAGTGCTCGCTCACTTGAGCTGTGGCGCTACCGGGGCCTTCTGCCGCGCGGGGAGCAACCCATCGGCCGGGCTGCGTGGGTCTATCCACCAGTGAGCGGGAGCCAGCTTCTGCGCCTGTTGCACTGGCGAGGGAAGACACGCAGCCTCGACCTGGTCTTGATTGCGCTTTGGATCGAGGGATTCCAGATCGACATTGCGAACGCACGCACCTCGCTCCGTGTATTTGTCGATGCGTGGGAGCAGGAAATGACGCGAGAGCTAGACGGTGCAGGCGATGTGTCCAGTGCGATTGAGGCACTTGCCCGCAAGTTCGCGGGCAAGCGCGGCAAGGCCGCGCTTCCACGGATCGCCCGTATGACGTCAGACGAGCGGATACGTGCGTGCGCATACGCGCTCGCGTTTGCCTTTAATGACGAGGCGGAGATCGCGCGCCGAAAGGGTGATGCGGTTCTCTTTGAGCGAATGCTTGGGCTTCGCTCGGGGCGAGGGGGTGGCCTGGCTACGGCGATCCCGCTAGATGGGGACACCCTTCGCCTTGCGGGCCTGCGCCCTCCCGGCGAGCTGCGCGCCATGCTTGACTCAGCAACAGACGACGAGTTCGAGTTCGTCCGCAGGCTCCTACACGCGATTGTTGTCTGGCTCCCTCTCCTCATCCCCCAATTCATTCAGCACTTTGGAGAGAAGGCGCGACCTGTCGGCGACCTCATGCACAGGCTGTTTACCGACCTGCCTGCAGAGCACTACGCCTTTGCGGCGATCGGCATGCTCGCGTCCCTGAACGCCAAGGGGCACGCTGCTGACGAGCTACGCCGACAGCTCTCGACTGTCACTCCAGTCGCGATCAACCTCGACCTACTCGCCACACTTGAGCCAGAGAAGCGGCGCCACGTATTCGAGCAACTCCCTCCTCAAGATCGGGGGCAGATCGCGGGAGAGCTAGCGAAACGCCGGAATGGCTGAGTGAGCCATCCTGTGTTTGGCGGAGACGGCGGTCTGGAGTCGCGTGGCGGCGATCACGATTCCCCGACTCCTGCTCACGCTCACTTGCGAAAGCGCAAACACAGCGCGCCGCGCTTCCGCTGCGGACGATCTCCGGGCGGGCCGACTGACGATTGGTTCACGCTCGCCTCCGTCCACGATTGCGGAAGCGCGCCCGCCAGCCCCGCTGGCGACAGGATCGCTGCACGCCTCCCGCCTCAAGGCGAGACAGCGGCGACAGCCGCGCCTCCGGGGTTTCCGTCACGCCCAGCCTAACGCTCGGCTGGCAGCGAGAGCGGACCCCATGCAGGTCCGCTCCCAGCTCCCGGTCAGGGCGCGGTCACCGCCCAGGTCCCCACGGTGTAGTAGGTCCCGACCGCCGGCGCGAATGTCTCGAGGTCAGCCCCGAACCGGTCGGCGACGCCGCCTGTCCCGGGCCCACACACCGCTTCACTGGTGACCGGGCAGATCTTCGTGCCTGCGGTGTTGGTCTGGGCGCCCTCGTAGACGCAGAGCTTTCCGGGCGCAGCCGCTGGGGCGGCGGCGCTTCCCGGGCAGCTCGCAGCATCGGGGTTGGGACCGCCGGAGGGCACCACGACGGACTCTTTCGGGGCTGCCGCGAGCGGGATCGGGAACGAGATTTCGGCACTCGACCTGTCGTTTGCGCCGCCACTGTTTTTGCCGAGGATCGAGTAGGCGCCGTAGAGCGTCTTGCCGCTCGGGAGGCTACTCGGCCAAGGTGCGCTACCAGCCGTAGTTGCATAGTTTGCGTTGGTTGCATTGGTAGCGTTCGTCGCATTGGTGGCGTTCGTCGCACTCGTAGCCGTCCCGGCCGCGGTCGCGCTGCCGGCGGTCTTGGCATACAGCACCGACAGCTTCGGAGCCTTGCGCTTGATCTCGCTGTCCGCGATCGACTTGACCTGCTTTTTTTGCTTGCTGTTCAAGCCCATTGTCTTGGCGAGGAAGGCAACCGGGATATTCGCGAATGACGTGCCTCCGGCGGCCAGCACCAACGCGATGATCGAGATTACGAGCGCCGGCGATACACGACCCTTGGACTTGTTCATGACACGCCCCTCTCCTTCGGTTGATGGCTCGCTGCGATCGAGAGGCCACGCTAGACACCGAGCACTCGCTTGTCAATGGATTTATTGTGGGTGGTAGAGGCGGAGAAGCCCGAGCGGCGAAGCAAGTGGCGCCACGCGGGCCTCGCACCTGCTCGTCGATGCCTTCCGTCGCGACTGCGAGATGGCGATCGTGCTCACCAACGACACCGATCTCGTCGAGCCGATCCGCTTGGCGCGCGATGACCTCGGCCTCCATCTCGCGCTGCTCAGCCCAAGCGAGAGTCCCGCGCGGAGCCTCCGCGGCACCGTCGATGCCGTCAAGAAGCTTCGCCACGGCCCGCTGCAAGCAAGCCAGCTCCCCGATCTGCTTCGCGACGATCGCGGCGAGATTCATCGGCCACGAGCGTGGCGCCCCACTTAAACGCTGAGACCCGACCGGAGCCGGGCCTCGCACCCAGCCGCCGAAGCAACTGGGGGGATCATGTCCCCAGCATAGACCGACCATCGACGAATAACCGAATCCCTCTCAAACGCAGACACCCCCCGTGGCAAAGACAAACCGACCCGAGGGCGCGAGACGCAGGGGATGGGCGGCTATGTCGGCAGCGGAGCTGCCGACTGCGAGCATGATGGGGTTGGCGGCGGGCTCGGCGCCGCCGGCGCCAAGGCCCTCCGTACTCTGCGGGACGGCCCTGCGGGTTGGGCCTTGACCCCGTCTCAACAGTCACCTTCAGCGTCTTGAACAGCCAAGTCACGGCGCCCGCGCCGCGGAGTCGCGCGCCGGTCCCTTCGGGACTCCCCCCGGCGCGCTCTGTGAATGCTGTACACCGCGCACGGGATGGCGCCTCCTCGCCGCGGAGATCGCGTATCGCTGCGTCTGCCGAGGGTGTCAGCAGCAGCCGGTGCCGAGTCACGGGCTGGACTCAGCGCTCGACGAACTCACCGCGCTCATGCTCGCGGCGACCCTTCACGAACCAGGCTTGGCTTTGCAGGTCGCGATCGTGCAGGTAGGCAGCCAGGGCCTTGCTCCACTGACGCGCGGGATAGCTGTCCCTGACCCTCGCCAGAGCATGCTGCAGTTCGATCAGGCTGCGCGGATCGACCTCGACCGGCTTGCGTCCCTCGGTTCGCCGAAGCAGGCCCTCGGTCAGCCACTTACGAACTGTCGGAGCGGTGACGTCGAGCCGTTCGGCTGCCTGCTCGACCGTGACGCCGATCGGTACATCGAGCGTGTCCAGGATGCGTCGAGCGAGCAGCGCCCAGCGCTCCAACAACTTGCCGTACTCGGCTTGTGAGACACCTGACGAGTCCGCCGAAGCGCTGATGTTGGCTTGCTCGTTCTCCACCTCGAGCCGCAGCTCTTCGGCGTCCAGATGAGCAAGCGCCGTCATCCGTTGAAGCTCGCGAGGCTTTGGAAGGGTCGTGGACATCGCAAGGACAGTGTAGCCGACGACTTCGGTTTTATGCAGGATTTCGACAACGATAGGGTGGGGTGCCGGTACAAGAGAAGCCCAGTCGGGGTGCCGTGACATGTTCGCAACGGCCCGAGCTTCCGCTCACCCCTCGCCTCCGCCCACCCGCCGCCAAGGTTCGCGCTCATACCACCTGGTGAGCCCCAGCAGCTCCCAAGCGGCGCCCCGCAGCAGCAGTCCGTGCCCGTCCGGGAGGCGTGCGATATCGCCTGGTGTGAGGACCCGTTGGCGCTGGGTCTGATAGCTGACCGTGTCGCTGTGGGTGGGCTGGCTCAGCCATTCTTGTGGTTCGCTGCGGCCGAGGGCTTGGCTGACGGTGTCGCGGTCGTATTCGCCGAGGGCGAGGGAGATGCTTTCCAGGGTCGCGCTGTCGGCGATCCCGGACAGGATGACCTTCGTGGCGAACAGGCTCATGAACCCCTCGGCGGCGTCGCGTCCCCAACGGGAGCGCGCCTGTGAGAGGTCTTGCAGGCCGATCGCGACCTGCAGGCTCTGTCCTCCGGCTTGGGAGACGAGCGCGGGCAGGTCGTGGATCGGGGCGATGTTCGCGGCCTCGTCCAGCAGCCACAGCATCTCCGCCACCGGAGCTTGACCGGCGCGGGCCTGCTCATACACCGCATGGCGGACCTGCTCCAGCAGCCCGACGATCAGCGGGGCGAAGACCGCCTGGCGGTGCTCGGGCGAGGTTATATAGATCGTGTCTGTGGAGGCGGCGAAGCGGGCCGGGTCGAAGTTCGGATGCGCCGCGGTCTGCCGCGCGCCGTCGCTGTTGTACGCGCTGAGCACTCCCGCCGCGGCGGAGAAGATCGACGAGCGCTCGCGCGTGTCGGTGCGCTCGATCCCCACCAGGACGTCCGCGGCGATCTGGGACTCGGCGTCGGCCAGGATCTGAAGGGCCGGTGCGAGATCTTGGCGCAGCGTCCAGCGCAGGACTTCCTCGATCGGACGCGCGGTCAGCTGCGCGGCGTGGAGCAACGGCGCGAGAAGCGCCCCGGCGCGCTCGGTCCAGTGGTTCTCGTTGGTCGTGCCGGCGCCGGCCCGTGAGGCGGTGCTCATCGCCCTGGCCATCACGAGCGCCCCGTCCCACGTGGCGGCGGCGCTGACCGGAGACCACGACAATCGGCGCACACCGTCGGGCAGGGCCTCGCTCGCGGAAGGGTCGAACATCCACACCTCGCCGATCTCCACCCGGGCGCCGAGCGTGGCGCGCATCACATCCGGCTTGGTGGACGTGCTGATGACCGCCCCGGAGGCGCCCATCAGAGCCGGGATCATCACGGCGCTGGTCTTTCCCGATCTGGGCGGGCCGAGGACCATGACCGCGCTCTCAGGCTGAGCCGTCACCCATTCCCCGTGCTCGTTGACGCCGAGATAGGCGCCGCCGCCGGCGCGCAGGACGCCTTCTCGCACGCGCGTGGCGGGACTCACGGGCCTGTGCGCCGCGGGCTTGTGCGCCGCCGGTCTGCGCGCAACCGGTGCCAGTGGCGCGGGGCGGGCGGGAGTGCGTGGGGTGCGTGTGAGGAGAGCGACGCCGAGCACGAGCAGCACCCTCGCCGCGCCCAGGACGATCACGGCGCCGATGCTCCAGCCGATCGGGTTGGCCGTGCCCAGGCCGAGCATCAGGCGCACCACGCCCACCAGGAAGAACAGCAGCAGAAGGGCGAACAGTCCTCCGAAGAACGCGGCGATCGGATGCCTGCGCCGGAAGGGGGGCTCCATGTCCTGGTGGGACGGTCCCCACAACCGTCCATTCGTCATTTCCCGCATGGCCTCTTATCCGACGGTCGCGCGCGACCTGGACAGGTGTCACGCGAGACGCGGCTCGTCGGATTAAGGAGTCAGGGGCCCTCACGAAGAAAAGGAGCCGACGATGAGCCCGACCACCACACACAACCTCCTCTCACAATCAGCGGGGCTTGCGCTGTATGCGGTCACGCTCGCTGCGCACGCGCTCTCCGCGATCGTCCGCGCGCTGATCGCCTACGTCGTGCTGGCCCTCGCGGGGCTGCTCACGGGCTGGCCGATACCGGCGAACACGATCGCGCTGATCGTCGCGTTCGCGCCGCTCGCGGTCTCGCTCTTGAGTCTGCTGTGCCCGCCGTTGATCGCGCCGATCGACGGGCGCTGGTGGGAGATGAGCACGGGCGGACGGCCACCCGAGCAAGACGAGCGCGAAGCGTTCGAGCGCGCCTTCCGCGAGCTGCTCCAGGCCGATCCGCGCCTGCGAGCGCCGCGCCACTGGTTCGTCGCCGAAGAGCCCGGCTGTAACGCGGCGGCGTACGCCGCCTCGCTGCGCGTCGAGCGCGGGCTGCTCGAAAGCCCCTACGCCGCCGCGGTGATCGCCCACGAGCTGGGGCACCTGCGCTCGAGCGACGCGCGCCTCACGAGCGCGCTGAACCTCCTGCTGCTCAAGGCGATGGAGACGCCGGAGATATGGCCGCTGTGGTCGCTGCCCTTCAGAGGCCTTGCGTGGGTCGCATCCGGCCAGGCGATCGTATGGTTCACCGCCAACGCCTGGGAGATGTACTGGCGCTCGCGCGAGTTCGCCGCCGACGAGTACGCCGCACGCCTCGGGCAGGGTTCGGCGCTCGCCGAATCCCTCGGATACGACTCGCTCCCATACGAGCGGTCGATCCCCAGGATGCGCTTCTCACGCGCCTCACACCCCTACACCAAGCCACGCATCGCAAAGCTGCGCGCCCACCCCGACCACCCCGCCCAACGCGAGCACGCCTGAAAGGAACCCGACATGCACGCCCTCAATGCCACCCCAACGAGCGCGACACGAGACCTCCATCCGCCGCGAAGGCGAGGGCTCGGGGCGATGGCGCGCCACGTCGCCGTCGATCTCACCCCCCAAGCCGTCGAGCAGGTCGCCAACCGTGTCGCTGCGCTCCTGCAACGCCAACAGCACAACCAGCAGCAGGCCCACACGCGCGAGCCGACGGGAATGCTGACCGTCGCAGAGCTCGCCAAGCACCTGCGCCTGAACCGCGCGTGGGTCTACGAGCACGCCGACGAGCTCGGAGCGATCCGCGTCGGCAGCGGACCGAAGGCGCGCATCCGCTTCGACCTGCACACCGCCCTCAAGGCTCTGGAGCGCCACGCCGCAGAACAAGGCACAGCCGCGACTCTGATGCGTTGAAATGACGTGTCAGAGTCGCTATGCTCCGTTCATGTTGAGCGAGCGTCCCCTTCTCTCCAAGCGCGAGGTACTTCGTGCGCTCGACCCGACCGGCCGCGCTGGCGAGAGCGCGTTTCGCCGCCTCAAGCGAGACGGCTTCATCACCGGCGGGATCGAGGTCAAGCCGCGTCGAGCCGGCCGGCTCAGCGGCACGGTGACCGCGTTTTGCGTATTGAACCGCGACGCGGCGACGGCCTATCGCAAGCAGCGCCCCGACCTGGCTCTGCGGATAGCGGCCCGCGCGGCCAAGCTCGAGTCCGGCGCCACGGCACGGCGCCTGGTCGAGGTGGCGAGAAGCGAGACGCCGATCGACGCGGGCGAACTGGATCTCGACGGCATTTACGCGCGCCTCATGCACGGCGATCGTCGCCCGGCGGACGAGTTCGCACGCCGTGTGTCGAGCGCTCGTCGTGCGCTTGAGCGCCCGCTGGCAGACATCGGAGTGAGCACGATCCTGGGAACGCTCGTGCGCCTGGACAGCGAAACGGCAGAGATCGTCTCGGCGGCCGGCGAGCACTACACATTGCCCGCGTCGGCTATGCCCTCGCGTGGGCTCAGCGTTGGCAGCCCGATCAAAGTGCGCGTCGAGCTCCTCGGCGAGGGCGCGCTGTGGACGGTCGTGGAGCCGGCTTGGACAGACGCAGTGGCCGACGAGCCGCGCGAGGACCCCTTCGGCGATCTTCGCCCGCGCCTGCCGGTCAACCTCGACGACATGCTGGGTAGCGTTGAGGTCGCTCGTCCGCTGGCGCTGATCGGTCCACGGCTGGCCTGGCACTAGCCGGTGGCCCCGCAGCTTCTGCCGGCGCCCACCGCCCGCCTCGCCCAACCGGGCGATGCTCCGGCGATCCGTGCGCTTCGCTGTGGACGCCGCCCTTGGTACGTGCAGGACGCAGCCAAGGTGATCCGCCGCGCGGCCTCGATACTCGGCACACCCGCCGCGGCGGCTCGAAGGACGAAGGTACTGCTTTTCGAGATCGGCGACCGTCTGGTCGCGATCTCCGTCGTGCAACAGGCTCACGACCCGCAAACAGCCGACTTCGTGGTGCTCGCGATCCACGAGCAGGCCCAGGGCGCATGGCTGGACGAGAAGCCCACCCGACCACTTTGCGTGGCAGTGCTCGAAGAGACCGCCCACCACACCGCGCAGGACGGCTACGAGCGCATCATCGCCATCGTCGCCGAGCAGAACGAGAAGTCCATACGCCTGATCACCCGCAGCGGATTCTCAGCCGTGGCTCGACTCGACAGCGACTACACCCTCTACCAAGCCGCCCTACCCGCACCAGAACCAGAGCCCTCATAGCCCGCTTGAGCATAGGCGTAGTCGTCGAGACCTCCTGAGTCCTCGCACCGCCGGCCTGGACCTGCTCGCCGGCGCCGAGCGCCAACGAATGTCCCCATTCGCACTCCGCGTCGGATAAGAGTGCATGGCGACCCCCGTCACCACCCGCAGGCCCCCCTCAGATCATGAGCTGGCCCGCCTCGCCACCAAGAAGCGCCCGGCAAACCAAGCCGCAAAGCGCACTCCAAAACCCACCAGCCCCCGCCAACCCAAAGCCCGCAACACCGCCGCAAGCAAAGCGGTAGCCGCCGCCTTCGCCCGCATAGCAGCCGAGCGCTACCCGGGAACAACGTGGCTACCAGTCGAACCGCAGCGGAGCGATGACCCTCTTGTTGTGCCTGCCGGGAAGCTCCTGAGGCTCCTCCCCGGCCCAGCAGATATGAACGCGAGCGCCGGGATCGGGAACTCGGCCGCGCCCACCGCGCACCAGCGAGCGCCGTACGAACACAGCGCCGATCCCAGCGCGTAGCAAGGCCCGCCGCTCGCTGAGCGTGAGCGCGCGGTAGCCGAGCGCGTCGGGAACCTCAAACCCAACCGCGGCGGCGCGTATCGCGGAGAGCCGCTCGCGAGCCGCAACCACCCCGGCGGCGCGCGAGGCGATCCCATCCTCAAACGAGCCGTCACCAACCGACCACAGCGCCGCGCGGATGCGCTCGTTGTCGCGAAACGCCTGAAGCTCGGCCTCCGCGTCGGCAAGCTCCTGGCGGGCAGCATCCAGGTCGCTGCTGTCAACGACGCCCACAACGCTGACGTCGGCGTAGCGCGCAAGGAAAGCGTCCTCGACATATTGCTCGATGAGCGACATCTTGATCGAGCACGACGCCTCGCAGCGCCCGGCGCTGTGGTGACGCCGGCAGCTGTAGACCACAAGCCGCTCGCGCCGGCGCGACCCCTGTGTGGCCCCCCTGCTCATGACATACCGACAGCCCGCGCAGCGGATCAGCCCGGCAAGCAGCGTGCCCTCACCGTCGCCGCGACTCGGCGCCTGGGCCTTGACCGCGTTGGCTGCCTCCCACAGCTCGCCGCTCACCAGCGCCGGGTGGGCATCGACCTGGACGTGCTTGCCGCACGTCGCTTGGCCGAGATAGGCGGGATTGCGGATCAGGTGGTTGACGGTCGAGCGTGTCCATGCCGGAGCTTTGCTGGGTGCGTGGCGCTCGTTGAGAAACGCGGCGATCCGTGGCCACGGCTCCCCTGCCGCGCGCAGCTCGAACGCGCGCCTGACCAGGGGCGCGGTCGCGGGATCGGGGACGATCGGCGCGGCCCTGCCGGGCTTGCTGTAGCCGAACGGCGCGCGGAAGTGGATTCCCCGGCCGATCGCGCGCGCCTGGGCCTCCTGCCAGCGCTCTTGAAACTGCCGGCGCTGCATGCGCCCAAGCGCGAGGAACAGGGTCATCGAGAACTCGCCGACCGGAGTCGTCGGGTCGATCCCGAGATCGACGACGGCGATCTTCGCGCCCGCCTCGTGTACGCTCTCCACGAGCCGCAGCGCATCGGCGACGCCGGCGCGCGAGAGGCGATCGAGGTGTGCGACCGCGAGACCCCCGGTCTGGCCCGTGCGGATGCGCGCGAGCATCGCGTCGAGTCCCGGCCGGTGCAGCTTGCCCCCGGACTGGTCCAGATCCTCATGCCAGGCGCCGATCCGAACGCCGCGCATGTCCGCCCACGCCTGGATACGATCGCGCTGAACCTTCGGGCTGATGAAAGAGTCGCCTTCGCGCCCCCGTGTTTGGGAGACCCTGATGTACCCATCCAAGATGATGTCCGCGCTCGTTGAGATCATGAGACTCCCCCGGTCGATTGACTACGCAACCGACGGTCCGTGAAGAACTCCGAGATCTCCTTGAACTCCGGTTGCGTACGCAGGCGCGTCGCCACACGCGTGCGATAGGCATAGCCCTCCTCCCCCACCGACAGCAGACGCGCCGCGTCCCACAGCGTGCTCTCGCGGTCATACGCGAGCACCGCGATGATCGCGTTGCGCAGATAGCGGTCGGAGGATGCCCTGATGTCGCCCTCGCTGAAGAGATTCGTCATGGCCGACACCACGTAGTCGGCGATCGTGTCGGCCGGCGCGTCCACGGCGAGCGGGTTGAAGCCGCACGTGGGACGGGAGAAGTCCAGCAGCGTGCAGACGCGCTCTTCCGGCACGAGGCTCACCGCCGCCTCGGCGGCGTCGCCCTTGGGGTCGAGCACGATCACGGCACATCGCTCGCGCCGCAGGTCCTCGGCGACCGTGGCCACCAGATAGCTCGACTTGCCCTGCTCCACGGTGCCCGGTACCGCGGTGTTCTGGCGGCGCAACCGCGAATGAATCGACACCGGGCCGTGGGCGTCGCGCAGGGTTCCCATTCCCTCGTGCGGACGCAGGATCGCCGGCGGGGCGGGCGCGAGCGGGAGCGGACGGCGCGCGAACGGCACGGTGGCGTAGTCGAGCGAGGGCATGTGCCACAGGCTCGCGAGCTCCGTCGAGGCGAACACGCCCCTGCGGATCGACGGCAGCGGGTTGCCCTCGCCCCGCATCACACGCCGCGTGTAGAGACCCAACCAGCCATGGCGCACCGGAGTGCCGCGCTCCACGAGCCGGTTCTCCGCGCTCGTAGCGCGCAGCTCCGAGGCGATCCGCTCGCACACGTTCCGGCTCGGCCCCACGACGCGCACCTCGGTGAAGAACAGGGGACGGTGCTGCACGTCGAGGCCGCCGGTGAGCTCGGCGTCCTCGACCATCGAGCGGTCGAGCGGAGGCAGTTTGATCTTGCGCACACGGGAGAGGCGGTTCTCGTGGCGCTTGTATGCCCGCTTGGCGTGCCCTTCGAAGGAAATCGGCGCCGGCGTGAGCGCGATCTGCACGAACGCCGGCGCCTCGCACGCCGCCATCGTCGTGATGAGCCGATTGACGGGCGGCGCGCGGTCGTGCTCGAAGCGGTCGACGCGCTTTGAGCGCTTTGTGAACGCGGCGTGCTTCTTCAAGCGCACCACGCACGGGGGCGTTCCCGGCGCGCGTGCGGCGCCCTCCACCAGGACGTTCGGGTAGGCGGAGCGCAGCGCCGCCTCCACCAGCGGCTCCAGTCCCGCGGGACACGTGAGCGACAGCCAGGCCTCGCGATCGCAGTGCACCTCGAGGGCCACGGACGGCTGACCGCTGAGGAGCCTGCGCCACCAGCGGCGCAGGAGCCGCTTGTGGAGCGCCTCGAACATGCTCACGATCCCATCCGCCGTGGGGTCGTCACCGCGATAGGGGATAATCCTGAGTCGCACGTATCGCCGTCGCCCGCGCGCGCGCAGACGGGCCAGGAGAATCGCGAGCGCGAAGGCTCCCGCCGAGAGCGCGCCGTCGACGACCGCCGTGGGGATCGGGGCGGGAAAGCAGAGGAAGGTTAGGGGGGCCGGCAACCCACTCTGATCCGACGGTTCTCACGCAGCGTGACAGCCGGTGCGATCAACCGTTCACGCGGGCCGCCACGATCGCCACGTCGTCGCGCAGGCGTCCGGCGCCGGTCGACAGCGCGAGGCGCTCGAGCTGTTGCACGAGCAGGGCGGGCGCGGAGCCCGCATGTTGGGCGAGCAGACGGCACAGCTCCCTGGGAGTGAGGCCACGCCTGGGGGCGCCCGCGTCGAGCAGTCCGTCGGTGTAGAGCACGAGCGTCGACCCCGGCCCGAGCTCGAGGTCGAGGTCGACCACGTTGGAGCCGGGGCGGACGCCGAGCATCGTCCCGCGCACGGGCGGACACTGGGCCGGACCGTCCGCGTGAAGGAGCACGGGCGGCGGGTGACCGGCGCCCGCCACGGTTGCCCTGACGGGCGTGGAGGTCAGGTCCAGGCGCGCCACCACCACCGTCGCGAAGCGCTGGGCGAGCGCATGACCGAGCATCACCTCGTTGACCGCCCCGAGGACCTGTGCGGGACTCGGCCGCACGAACGCGAACGCGCGGATGGAGTGCCGCACGAGCGCGGTCACCGCCGCCGCCTCGGGACCCTTGCCGCATACGTCGCCCACGACCAGCCAGCAACCGAAGGGAGTGGCGAACACGTCGTAGAAATCGCCCCCCACCTCGTTCCCCTCGCCGGCCGGGTGGTATGCGGAGGAGAGCGCCATGCCGTCGAGCACGGGCAGGGTCTCCGGCAGCAGGCTCCGCTGCAGCGTGCGCGCGAGTTGCGTGCGCGCCACATACAGGTTCGCGTTGTCGAGCGCCGTCGCGGCGCGATCGGCGAGGTTGCGAATCAAGGCCAGATGGTCCTCGCCGTAGCGAGCGCCGTCGCGCATGTAGAAGAACGACAGCGCTCCCAGCACGCGTCCACGGGCGATCAGCGGCATCGCGACCGTCGAGTGGTGGCCGCTCCACTCGATGAGCTCACGGAGCTCGGGCTCGGGAGCGATTCGCTCGAGCTCCCGCGCGTCGGTCAGGTCGTGGACAACCACCGGCTCACGCGATCGGATCGCGCGCGCCACGGGGTGCTCCCCGCCGAGGTCGAGTGGGTGCTTGGCGCGCAGCGCCTCGAGCCTGCTGACAACCTCAGCACGTGCCGCCACCGCCATCGTGTCGCTGATCGTGCCGTTCTCGCCGAGCAGATTGATCACGCACATCTCGGCGATCCTCGGCACCGCCATGCCCGCGATCGCTCTCATCGTCTGACGCGGGTCGAGCGAGCGATCGAACACGCCACCCGCGGCGGCCAGCAGCTCCTTCGCCTCACGGCTCCTGCGACGCTCGTTCCATCTCTTCCACAGCACCGGCGCTCACCACCTATTCGTGCGCATCATGTGCACCCTTCAAAGTAGAGCAGTCGGCGCCGTGGCCCTACGGCTCCGTCCGCGGCGAGTTTGGCACGCCCAAGTCAAACCGCTCCTCGCGCGGCGTTCCACTGCAAACCGGCTCGCCGGAGGGATCGACCGGCTGCACCTCCAGACGCTCTACCGGCACGACGACGACCTCGTCTTCGCCCATCGCCACGCGGGCAAGTCGATCGACCGCTCGCGACCGCTCAAGCGCTTCGAGGCAGCGCTCCCTGCCCGGCGCGCTCTGAGCGCATCAGCTCGTCGTGCGCGACCCAGTTGGGCTGGGGGTAGAGCTGGCAGTACTTGGCGTCGCGCATCAGCTTCTCGATCCCGGTCTCGATCATGTAGCCGGTGCCGCCGAACACCTGCACGGCGTCGGTTGTCGTTGCGACGGCGGCGTCGGTGGCGGTTATCTTCACCGCAAGGGACTGCCTGTGCCCTTCAGGGTGCGCCCCATCGATTGCGAGCCCGGCCGCATCGACGTCGATCGGCGGGCGGCATGCCAGTCTGACCGTCATCGCGGAGAGCATGTCGCTGACCGCGTCGTGCTCGATGATCGCCACCGCGCCCTGTTGACGCGCGTGCGCGTATTCGAGCGCCATCTCGTGCGCGCGCCGGGCGATCCCATCGGCGATCGCCGCGCTGCCGGCGTGCAGCAGCGCCCACGCGCCGGCAGCGCTCATCGCCTCGGCGGAGCCGTCTGACACGTTGCTGGAGTCTTCTGACCCGTCCGGGGCGGGCGCGCACCCCGAGGGACGCACCCAAAGGGCACGCGGCAGGCAGGCGACGCCCTCGAGCTCGAGCGTCCCCGCGGGGGCCGCGCGCAGACCCATCTGCGCGGGATCGCGCTCGAGCCTCAGGCCGGGCGCGCCGGTATCGACCGCCAACGCCACTGGCGCGGGTCCGTCGAGGAGGATCACGAGTCCGTGAGCGCCGTGAGCGCCGAGAGCGCACTCCAGGCGACCGTCGAGCGCTCCGTCTGAGAGCGTCAGCTCCGTACCGGCGGAGGCCGGCACGAGCGCCCAGCGGGCGCCCCAGGGGACTTCTGAGAGCTGCTCGTCGGCGAGCGTCGCCAGGGCGGCGTTGCAGAGCAGCACGCACATCGCGACGCCGCCGTCACCGACGGCGAGCTCCTCGATCGTGGCCAGCAGGTCACAGACGTCCAGTCCCGCGCCTCCGTGCTGCTCGTCGAGCAGCATGCGGTCGAGCCCGAGCTCGACGAGCAGACGCCAGCACTCGGCGAAGGCATCCTTGCCGCCCGCGTCGAGCGACGCGGCCCGCGGCAGGAGCTCACGCCGCGCCAGCTCGCGCGCCATCGTGCGTATCTCGGCGCGCTCGGCCGCGCTGCTCGCACTCATGATCGGCCTCCATTCCCGTCGATGCTCGCCTGCCGGAGAGCGTCCGCGTCGAGCTGAGCGCGCGCGTCACCGTTCGTGTCAGCCCTCCCGTTCGTGTCGAGCCGGATGCGGCGCAGCGGCGGCAGACAGTTGATCGTCTCTGAGTGACACAGCCCGCGGTAGACCTCCAGCCGGTTGAGCTGGTTGGTGCCCTCATAGATCTGGCACAGCTTCGCGTCGCGCCAGAGCTTCTCGAGCTCCGCTCTGAGGGGACCTGAGCGCAGACCGACGAGCTCGAGCGCGGCGCCGGTGACCCTCATCGCCACGTCGCCGCCGCGCGCCTTCGCCATCGAGGAGAGCGCGAGCGAGCGCGTCACAGCACGCTCGCTCGTGGTGCGATGCAACAACGCGATGGTGGCATCGCGCGCGCGGTCTGAGTGAAGCCAACCGCGCACGGGCGAGCGGCGGCGGATGCCGGCCGGCACATGCCCGAGGGCGCGCACGGCCGGATGGGACATGACGCCACCGAGCGCCACGTGGTCGAGCTCGGTCGCGGCGTCCATGTAGGCCTGGCGCGCGAGGTGGATCTCCTCCTCCATGCCGGCCAATGCAAGCTGTACATGCTGGCGGCCGAGCAGGCCCCTGGCGGCGCGGTCCTCCTCCAGCCAGCCCAGCACACGCTCGTAGGCTCCGCGTGCGATACCGGTCGCGATCGCCCCGACCGGCGGACGTGAGCACGCCAGCACGATCATCGTCTCAGGCGCTCCGTCTCCCTCTCTGCCCACGACCCGCTCCTCGGGGACGAACACCTCGTCGAATGTCAATTCGGCGGCGGGACACGCGCGCTGACCCATCTTGTGCTCGGCACGCGCGACCTTGAACCCCTCGCTGGTGGCGTCCACCAGAAAGCAGGTCCAACTCTCCGCCGGACGCCTGGGATCGGTCGGCATCAGGATCGTGATCCAGCGCGCGACGCTGCCGTTGGAGATGAACCGCTTGGTGCCGCTCAGGCGAAAGCCGCCCGGCACACGGCGAGCGTGGCTCGTGATGCGCGCGCGCGCCAGCAGGTCGGGGTCCTCGACGTCCGTGCCCGCTTCGGGCTCGGTGATCGCGCACGCCATCAGCAACGGCTCGCGGGTGCGTTCGGAGGCGACCAGCTCGCTCAGCACGCCATCCCACTGCGACGGGCCACCCAGCAACAGCGGCGAGATGCCGAGCGCGTGGGCGCCGAAGATCAGCGCGATCCCCGGACAGGCGGCGCACAGCTCCTCCATGACGACCGCGGCCTGCGTGGACAGGCCCCCCGCGCCGCCGGCCGGCTTGGGGATCAGGAAGCTCAGCATCCCGGCCTCGGCGCCCGCGCGCACCAGGTCCCAGTCGAACCAGCTCGGATCCTCGCCGGTGCGCCGGTCAATCTCGAGCGCCCGGGGACGCACATGCTCCTCGGCGAAACGCCGAGCGCCGGCGCGAAGCCGCTCGAGCTCGCGCACGTCCACGCCGCTGCCCGGCACAAGGCGGGGGTACTGCTCGCGCAGAGGGCGCTCCGCTGTGATCGATGTCATCGTCGCACCCCCCTATGCCGGCTGCGCCGGAGCCTCGGCGCCGGCGCCGGCGGTGACCTGGGCGAGCAGCGCCGGCGAGAGGTGCTCGGGCCCGTAGAGGATCCCCTCGAAGCGAGCCATGTACTGGTACTGGATCGGCTGGCGCCGGACGATCAGGCGCGCCAGCTCGCGCGCGATCGGGTGGCGATCGCCCAGCGCAAGCGAGGCGGCTCCGGGCCGCAGGCTGACGCCCATCTCGATCGCGTTGATCTTGAACTCCGAGCCCTGCGGCTGGCGGTCCATCCACAGGTGGCTGAACAGCTGGAACTCTTCGGCGCGCGGCGTGGCGATCCGCTCGCCGGAGAGCGTGAGGATGTGCTCGGCGCCCTCGCTCAAACGGCACGTGCGGCGCTGCTCGCTCTGCTCGAAGTCGATGCCGGCGATGAACTTGGGGTAGTTGTAGAAGTCCACACCGCCCGCGCGTGCGATCTCGGTCGTGACCGGCAGGTGCTGAACCCAGGCGTGCAGCTGACGGCGGCGCAGACTCGATACCAGAGCCAAACCGGGCAGGTTGGGCAGGAACCACGGCTCGTTCAGGAGCACCGAGATCGCCAGCTCGTTGTAGGGGCCGATGTCGGTGTCGCGGTACTCGAAGCAGGTGATCGCCACGGCGCCGAGACCCGGCGCCAGCCGCGCGGGAGAGAAGCGCGGGTCGGGCATCAGCCGGCGCAGCGCTCCCAGGCGAGCCGCGAACACGGCTTGGATGGCGGTGCCGTCGTAATAGAAGATCGGCACCTGCGCCGGCTGACCTGCGATCGCCACCTCGGACTGGGTGACACCGTCAAAGAAGGGGGAGCCTCTCATCGCGACCTCTTTCGAGTAGGCGGGACCAATGGATGTGCTTGTGGGTTCGGGTTCCCTGCTCTCGGTAGGCTACCCAAACCCCTACTCTCGGTAACCTACCATAAGTAGCTTCTCGTGGTAGGATGGCGTTCGTGGCCTCCTCATCCGCGTCTGCCCCCTCCGCGCCTTCCCCCTCCGCGCCTTCCCCCTCCGCGTCTGCCCCCTCCTCCTCCGCGTCCTCCTCCGGCACGCTCGTCAAGGGACACCGTCCCGGCCGGGTGCCCCGCGCCGTGCGCGCCGAGCAGCTGCTCGACCTGGCCGACCGGCTCTTCGCCGAGCGGGGCTTCCATGGCGCCTCGATGGACGAGCTGGCCCGCCGCGCCGGCGTGTCCAAGCCCGTGATCTACGACCACTTCGGCTCCAAGGAGCAGCTGTTTGCGACGTGCGTTCGCCGCACCGGAGAGCTCCTCGCCGAGCGGGTGGCGCGGGCTGTGGGCGAGGAGTCCGACCCGCGAGCGCGCCTGCGGGCGGGATCGATCGCGTACTTCCGGTTCCTGGCGGAGCAACTCCAGGCCTGGGTCGTGCTGTTCGACGACGAGGAGACGAGAGACGCCCGCTTCGCCGCCGAGGCCTCGCGGATCAGGCGCCGCCAATCGGACCTCATGATCCGCCTCATGGCCGAGACCTCCGGCACGGCGCCGGGCCACGAGGGCCGGGCGAGGCTGGAGGCGATGACGCTCGCCATCGCCGGCGCCTACGAGTCGCTGTCGCTGTGGTGGCACGAGCATCCCGAAGTCCCCCCCGAGGAGCTGGCGGACTGGCTGCTGGACCTGCTCTGGCCCGGACTGGAGCAGCTCATCGCGCAGCTCGCTGCCACAGACGCCGCCCGCGTCGGACCGCCGTCCCCGATGCGACGCTCCACCGGCTCTCAAGAGCTCGCGGCCTGGTAGCTTCGATTGAACGGATGAGGTGAGGAGGTTGTATGTCTGAGAGCGGTGCACGAGTTCCCCGTGTCCTGGCGATCGACGCCGGCGGCACGATGACCGACACGTTCATCGTCGACGAGCGCGGGTCGTTCGTCGTGGGCAAGGCCCAGACGACTCCAGAGGACGAGTCTGTCGGCTTCATGGCCTCAGCGCGCGATGCGCTCGAGCAGTGGGACTCCACTCCCGAGCAGGGCTTCCCCGCGATCGTCTCGGGCATCTACTCCGGCACCGCGATGCTCAACCGCCTGCTCCAGCGCCAGGGACGAACTGTCGGCTGCATCGTCAACGCCGGCCACGAGGACTGCCTGCGCATGGAGCGCGCCATCCAGACCTACCTGGGCTACTCCTACTCGGACCGCCTGCACATCGCCACCCATTTCCACAACGAGCCGCTCGTACCACGCGAGCGGATGAAGGGCGTGCGCGGACGCATCGACGTGTTCGGCCAGGAGGTCCTGCCGCTGCGCGAGCAGGACGTGCGCGAGGCCGCCGCCGAGCTCTTGGACGGCGGGGTGGAGGGAATCGTGATCTCGCTGCTGTTCTCCTTCCGCAATCCCCAGCACGAGCTTCGAGTGGGCGAGCTCGTCGAGGAGGAGAAGGCCAAGCGAGGCCTGGGCGGCGAGGTGCCCCTGTTCCTCTCATCCCAGCTCTATCCCATGCGCCGGGACCTGCCTCGCTTGAACGCCACGGTGATCGAGGCCTACGCCGCCGAGCCCTCGCGCACCACTCTGAAGGCGGTACGCGAGGCGACCAAGGCGAATGGGGCCCCCTTCGAGCTGCGTGTCATGGCCGCCCACGGCGGCACGATCTCGATCGAGGCCAAGGAGCTCGCGCGCACGCTCGCCTCCGGCCCGATCGGCGGCGTGGTCGGCGGCCAGGCGCTCGCCCAGCAGATGGGCCTGGACAACGTGCTGTGCACCGACATCGGCGGCACCTCCTTCGACATCGCGCTGATCACCGACGGTCGCTTCGAGATCACCCAGACGCCCGACATCGCGCGCTTCGTGCTGAACATCCCGCTGGTGCGAATCGACTCGATAGGCGCCGGCACGGGCTCCTTCGTGAGGGTGAACCCGAACTCCAACCGGCCCGAGCTGGGGCCCGACTCGGCCGGCTCGCGCATCGGCGTCTGCTGGGCACAGGGCGGTCTGGAGACGGTTTCCGTCACGGACTTGAACCTGGTGCTGGGACGCTTGAACCCCGATTACTTCCTGGGCGGCGAGGTCGAGCTGGACGTCGAGCTCGCGCGCGCCGCGATCGATCGGCAGATCGCGCGGCCGCTCGGCCTGCCGGTGCAGGCGGCGGCGGCCGGCGTGATCGAGCTGTTCGAGCAGACGCTCAAGAACGAGGCGATCGGGCGCATCCTCGGCAAGGGCTACTCGCCGGCCGACTACACCCTGCTCTGCTACGGCGGCGGCGGGCCGCTGCACGTCGCCGGCTACACCGACGGCGTCACATACCAAGAGGTGCTCGTACCGGCGTGGGCCGCCGGCTTCTCGGCGTTCGGGTGCGCGTGCGCGGACTTCGACTACCGCTACGACCAGACGGTCGACCTGCCGGTCCTGCCGATGTTCGGCGAAGGGGAGAAGGCGGGAATCGGGGGCATGCTCACGGCCGCGTGGCTGGGTCTGCGCGACCGGGTCGCATCCGAGCTCGCGAAGTCCGGGGTCGAGCGCGAGGACATCCGCTTCACGCATGCGGTGCGCATGCAGTACTACGGTCAGCTCAACGACATCGAGCTCGTCTCACCGCACGAGCAGATCGCCGACGCCTCGCAGATGGACGACCTGATCGAGACCTACGAGCAGGCCTACGCCAAGATGTACGCCTCCTCGGCCCGCTCGCCGGAGTTCGGCTACCTGATCACCCACGCGATCGTGCACGGCAGCGCCGAGGTCGAGAAGCCGGCGCTGCCCCAGCTTTCCGAGCAGCCGGGCAAGCCGCCGCTCAAGGCCACACGGCCCGTCCATTGGGGCCGCTGCAGCGAAGACGAGTTCGTCGAGACCGAGATCTTCCAGCTCGAGTCGGTGGGAGCCGGCAACTCGATCGACGGGCCGGCGATCGTCGAGCACTCGGCTACCACCTTCGCGATCCCGCCCGGACGCCGAGCGACGCTCGACGCTCACCACATCTTCCACCTCACGAGCACGGAGGAGATCTAGAGATGGCCATCGTCGACGCGACACGCGAGCTCGAGCGCAAAGGCCGGGCGATCGGCTGGGAGGGCAGGCGCCTGGAGGAGATGCTCCGCGAGTCCGAGCGCCTGTTCGCAGAGACCGGCCACTACGGCGGTCTGCGCGAGCTCGAGCTGATGAGATCCGATCCAATCGGCTACGAGAAGCTCTTCTCGCGGCTTCGCGGGGGCCTTGTCTCGGCGCGCGAGACGGCGCTGAACATCTCGGCCTCGCCGATCGTGCGCGAGCTGGGCGAGCTGTGCTTTGCCCTCTACACGCCCGAGGGCGACTCGCTCGCCCTGTCAACGGGGATCATCGTCCACGTCCACACGATGTCCGACGCGATCAAGTGGATGGTCCGCAACGGCTACGAGGACAACCCCGGCATCAGAGCGGGCGACGTCTTCGCCAACAACGACCCGACGATCGGCGACGTCCACAACGCCGACGTGCAGACGTTCGTGCCGATCTTCTGGGACGGGGAGCTGATCGCGTGGGCCGGCGGCGTCACGCACGTGCTCGACATCGGCGCCTCAACGCCGGGGGGCGTCCCCGTCGGGCCCACGATGCGCTACGAGGACGGGATCGACCTGCCGTGCATGAAGATCGGCGAGCGCGACGAGCTCGCGCGCTGGCATCTCGAGCGCTGCAAGAAGCGCACACGCGCGTCCGCCTACTACCTCCTGGACGAGCGCACGCGCCTGGCCGGCTGTCACATGATCCGCGACGCGGTGCAGCGCCTGATCGTCGAGGAGGGCGCCGAGCGCTTCAAGCGCTTCAGCCGTGAGGTGATCGAGGAGGGCCGGCGCTCCTTCAAGTCCCGCATCCGCGAGATGACCGTCCCCGGCCGCTACCGCTCGCCGGCGGTGTTCGACGCGGAGTTCGCCGACAAGCAGCGCCTGCCCGCGCGAGCGCGCGCCGACATCGTGATGCACTCGCCGTTCGAGGTGCGCATCGGCGGCGATGGCACCTACGAGCTCGACCTCGACGGCGCCTCCGCGTGGGGCTGGCACTCGATGAACTGCACCCCCTCGGGCATGCAGGGCGCTATCTGGGTGATGTTCACCCAGACCTTGATCTGCAACGACAAGGTCAACGACGGCGCCTATTTCGCGATCGAGACGAACTTCCCGGAGGGCACGATCGCCAACATCGGCGACGCCGAGGGCTCGACCGCGATCGCCTGGGCGTTTTTGCAGCCGTCGTTCACCGGATTCCCACGCACGATCAGTCGCGCGCTTCAGTCGCGCGGCTTCATCGAGGAGGTGCTCGCCGCCTACGCGGTCTCCGGCAACGTCCAGCAGGGAGGCGGCATCGACCAGTACGGCAACTCCTCGGCGATCATGAACTTCGAGATCTCCGCCCAGGGCATGGGGGCGAAGTACGTGCTCGACGGCACCGACTACTGCGCGGCGATGTTCAACCCCGAGGGGGACATGGGCGACGTGGAGATGTGGGAGCTGATCTCGCCGTTCGTCTACCTCTCGCGACGGGTGAAGGCCTCCTCCGGCGGCTCCGGTCGCCATCGCGGGGGCTCGAGCTTCGAGTCGCTGTTCATGGTCAACATGACCCCCTTCTGGGAGCTGCAGAACATCGGCACCGGCCGGGTGCTGGCCTCAACCGGGCTGTTCGGAGGCTATCCGGGGGCCACGGCCTACATCCACAACATCCACGGCGCCGACCTGATCGAGCGGGCGCGGCGCGGCGAGGCCTACCCGGTGGCCGACGGCGACTTCGAGAGTCCCGCCCTCATGGAGATCCAGGGCAGCTCGCGCGAGTATTGCAACGACGGCATGACCATGCTCGAGCCGTTCGCCAACGGCGACCTTTATCTCAGTGTGATGAAGGGCGGCGCGGGCTTGGGCGATCCGCTGCTGCGCCCGCCACAGGCCGTACAGCGGGACGTCGAGGAGGGCCACCTGCTCCCCCGTTTCGCCGAGTCGGTGTACGGGATCTCCGACCGGGAGGCCTTCCGCCGCCGGCGCTTGGAGCGGGCGGTGCCGGTCGGCGAGTGGGTGACGGCCGAGCGCGAGCGCGTGCTCGCACAGGATCTAGCCGCGCCGGTCAAGCGGATGTACGCCGAGTCGATGCGCCTCTCCCCGCGCTGGGCGGCCGAGTTCCGCGGCTTCTGGGACCTGCCGGAGGACTTCGAGTTCGACGCCCCCACGCCGACGGTCACCGCGCAGGCCTCCGTGCCGGGCAAGGTCCACCCCGACGAGGCCGCCGACGCCTTCCTGGCCGTCAGCCGGCCGCATGCCGGCGAGGACGGCGTCCCCTTCGCCACCGCCAGCAAGCTCGACCGCGAGACGCTCGGCGCGCTGCTCGACGAGAAGCTCTCGCGGCGCGAGGTCAAGGACATCCAGTCCGCCTTCAAGGACTCCGACCGCTTCGAGAAGTGGGTCGCGGTGCTGCAGGAGCGCGTCCCTTACGACGATCCGATCGTGCTGCCCGCCGGGGAGGGCTTGAACATCGTGCGGCGGCGCTCAGACGGCCGGCTCGTCCACCGTTGCGACTGCGGGCACGACTTCTGCGCTCATGACCGCAACTGGAAGATGGACGCGGTCGTGCACGTGCGCGACACCGAGCAGGCGATGCTCGAGATCTATCCGAAGATGGGCGGCCCGGACCCGACGCTCCAGCAGATCCGCGAGTACCACTGCCCCTCGTGCGCGCGCCAGCTCGAGGTCGAGGCGCTGCCGCCCGGCTACCCCGTCGTGCACGAGTTCCTCCCCGACGTCGAGGGCTTCTACCGCGGCTGGCTGGGGCGCGAGCTGCCGGCGTAGGGGAGTGCCGAGGACGATCGGACAAACCGGCGCGGCTACTGGAGCTCCATCGCGGCTGGAGCCGACTCCCGCAGCCCGATGCGGTCGTGCAGGCGTCGCAACGGTCTTGGCGCCCACCAGTTCCACTTGCCCATCAGCGCCATCAGGGATGGAAGGAGCAATGCTCTGACGATGCTCGCGTCGACCGCGACCGCGACCGCGGCGCCGAGCCCGAGCTGCTTGGTGAAGAACAGCTCAGAGGTCGTCAGAGCTCCGATCGCGACGCAGAACAGCAGCGCGGCGACGAATCCCCCTGAAGAACCAGAACGACAGCAGCAGAAGGAACGGCAGGCCGAGCAGCTCGGCACGCGCAAGATCGCTGGTCGTGCGCTCATTCAGTTCCTTGGTGCTCAGCACGACCCCCGACCTGGTGGAGCTGACGCGCCAGTTGTTCGAAGTAGCGACACGCGGTCGCCTCGCGCACCGCGCTGCACGCCTTCCGCGAGGGCGAGGTCGCCGGCAGAGCGGCGTAAGGCAACACGACCGCTTACTCGTCAGGCGCGTCCTTTGAGGATGCCTCGCCAGTAGAGCGACGGCAGGACGTGCCGCTTGAGCTGGTACATGCTCCAGCGCTCCTTGGCCTGGCTGAACGGGAAGCTCTCCTGGGGCTCCAGGTCGTAGTCGAACTCCGCCAGGACGAGCTTGCCGTAGCCGGTGACGAGCGGGCACGCGGCATAGCCGTCATAGGAGGAGAACGTTTCCGCTCCCCTTCCGTTCAACTGGGCGAGCAGGTTCTCGACGAGTACCGGCGTCTGCTTGCGAATCGCCGCACCCGTTCTCGACGTGGGCAGGCTGCTGGCGTCGCCGAGCGCGAACACGTTGGGGTAGCGCGGATGCTGGAGCGTGTGCTTGTCGACCTCGAGCCAGCCACCCTTATCGGCCAGCGGGCTCTCGCACACAAACGCCGGGGCACGCTGGGGCGGCACGACGTGGATCAGGTCGTACTTCAGTACCACCTGCCCGTCGTCATGGCCGTGATCGACGAAGACCGCCTCGTGGTCCTCGGCGCGAAGCTCGACCAGCTCGTGCTTGTAGAGGGTCTCGATCCCCTTGCGCGCGATCACCGCGTTGAGCGGCTCGGCGTACCTTTCGACGGCGAAGATGCCTGGTGTGGCAGACGCGTAGATGATGCGCGTCTTCTCGCGCACGCCCTGCCTGCGGAAGGCCTCGTCGGCGAGGTAGGCGATCTTCTGCGGTGCACCGGCGCACTTGATCGGCGGCGGCGGCATCACGAACAGCGCCGTGCCGCCCTTGAAGTTACGAATCGCCTCCCATGTGCGCTCGCACTGGTCGTACTCGTAGTTGCTGACAACGTCGTTACGGCCTACGTTGCCGCGCAGCCCGCCGACCGCGTCCCAATTGAGCTCGATGCCCGGGGCGACGACAAGGAATTGGTACTCGATCCGCTCTCCCTCATCGGTGAGAACCTGGTTGGCCCCGGGGACGAACTGCGTGACGGCGCTTCGCACCCAGGTGGCCCCCCTGGGGATCACGTCGGCCTGGGGACGCGCGCTCTTCTCCTTGGGCACGACGCCGCCGCCGACCAGGGTCCATAGCGGCTGGTAGTAATGCGTCTCGGACGGCTCGATGATCGCCACGTCGAGGTCCCCCCCGGCGCGCAGCAGCCGCGCCGCAACGCTGATCCCGCCGTTGCCACCGCCGACGATCACCACTTGGTGGCGGCGCGTGGCGCGCGGCGCTGCCTCGGACGGAGCGCGCTCGTTGCCCGTCGCCACCGCTGCTGAAGCCATGTTCGGTCCCCTTTCCATAGGGCATAAAGTGGATCGAGTTTACAGCTTATCGAGACAAACGCCCCTTGTCTATCCGGGCAAACCACTGAAACTGGACTTCTCTTCCGTCTCATGACGAGCGGGGGCGCGCTTCCGCTTCGATGTCGGAGCGGTACTGCCGGACGAGCCGAAGATCGGCCTGAAGCGTGCGGAGGATCTGCGGCGTGCTAATCTGCATAAAGCCGATCGACAAGTACCAGATTAGCCGGCGCGGTGCGCTCGCGGCTTGTCGAGGCCTCTGAGCCATGATGAAGATCGACATACACCAGCACCTCTGGACGGAGCCGCTCCTGCAGGCGCTTGCTGAGCGTCGGGAGCTTCCCTTCGTTCGCCGCGAGCACGGGCTGACCGTTTTGTTCCTCGCGGGCGAGCGTCCCGAGCTGTGGGTACACCTCGTCAAGCACGACTCCACGCAGCGCCTCTATGAGGAGCTGCTCAGCGACGAGCACCTCACGGCTTGGCTGATCTGCTGGATGGACGGTCACGACACGGGCTTTCACGACCACGACGGCTCTGCCGGCGCGGTCGCGGTGGTCAGCGGAGCGGTGCGCGAGGAGCGCCTCGTTATCGACGGCCCGCCGCGCAAACGCACCTGCGCCGTAGGCGATGTCTTTCACTTCTCGCCAGCCGACATCCACCGTGTGCGCCACGTGGGCTCCGATCCCGCAGTCACTCTCCACGTCTTCTCCCCGCCGCTTCAGAGCATGGGTTCCTATCTCGTTGACGAGGACGGGGTGCTAGCCCGTCACCCTGTGTCCCACACTGAAGAGCTGCGCCCCCTCCGCGCGGCGAGCGACCTTGATTCCTAAACAGCGTCGGGCGCTGCGCGGCGAGAGCGAAGAGAAGACCGACTAATTGACGAAGTGACGACAGCATCTGACATCACACGGCCGCTCGGCGGGCGCGGCTGGGCCGCCCGAGTCTTCTCCTTCCCGAATCCGGTGAACGAGGTGTCTGCGCGCCTGGTTGCGGGCGGCGTGGTGCTCCTGAGCCTCGTCGCGATCGTCTTCGGGCAGCCGTGGCTAATAGCCGTGATCGCCTATGGCTTCATGGCGCGCGTTCTGGCCGGCCCGACGCTGAGCCCGCTCGGCCAGCTCGTCACGCGGGTGATCACCCCTCGGCTGCAACTGGCCGCGCGACCGGTCGCGGGTCCGCCCAAGCGCTTCGCGCAGGGCATCGGCGCGACCTTCTCCGTGTCCGCCGCGGTACTGGCGCTGGGGCCTGATCTGAGAACCCCTGCCTACCTGCTGCTGGGCCTGCTGATTGTCGCTGCCACACTCGAGTCCGTGTTTGGTCTGTGCCTGGGTTGCAAGGCCTTCGCGGTGTTGATGCGCGCCGGGGTGATCCCTGAGGAGGTCTGCGAGCGCTGCAACAACATCCGCGTCGACCTGTCCCGATCTACCTGAGACACGCCCGCCGGCAAGCCGCCGGCGGGCGTGTCGAAGCTGTCTCGATCGCTCGGGCGCTGGCGCTAGGCGGCAAGTGGCTGGCGGACGCCGGGATGATCGGCGGGCCTGCGATGGGGTCTTTGATGCTCCGACGGATGCGCGTGTCGGGAGAGCGCGTCCTCGGCGTCCTCGGCGTCACCGATCGCCCAGGCGAGTCGCTCGATGAGTTGCGCCGCTGCGTGGCCGGTGCTCAGGTGCACCGAGTGAACTCGCTCGTCGAGAAGTACGGAGCGATGGTCGGTGGGCTCGGATATGTCGGTTGTGACGATGATTCTCGGCATCGGATCTCCTTTGGAGGGTCGGCGGGGATCGGGTCGCGGAAGCGCACGTACGCCACTGCGTCCGGAAGGGGAGCATGGGGAGGGCGCCTGGGGCGCCCTCCCCATGCCTGGAGGGAGGAGACGAAACGTCAGGGGGCTACGCAGTGCCCGCTCACGTCAGCCTGCACCCGTTCGGTGCCGGCCGCGTGGCCCGTCGACGCCTTGCGGGTCGCAGGCCTGGTACACGTGAGATCGAGCATTGTTCGCTGTGATGGGCCTCATTCAACATCGATGGCTCCTCGAACTGGACACGAGCAGCTATACGGGTCGCCGGAGACGGCATTTAGAGTTTGGTACCCCATTGGTACCCTGGCGTGCTTGTAACAACTCGTTACAAACACAAAACCTGCCGATTTGCAGGCATTTCGTGAGGGTGAGCGACGGGATTCGAACCCGCGACCGCCGAGACCACAACCCGGAGCTCTACCAACTGAGCTACGCCCACCATGCTGGTAGGCGGAGTTTAGCGGTCGCTCAGCGGCGCAAGAGGTCTTCCGCGAGCGCCAGGCATTCGCTTGGCGCTCGGTCTGGGTGGCGTTCGAGCGCAAGTTGCCAGGCGCGTATGAGCGGGACGGGATCCTCACCGAGCAGCGCGAGCAGCTCACCTGCGAGACGGTCTGGCTCGAGCGCCGGCCGCGCCGGTGCGGAGGGCGTGGCTGTGGCGGAGGGCGTGGCTTCGGATTTCGAGCGACGGCCCGAACCCGGCTCGGCGCCCGGCGCAGGGACCGGCCATTGGCGAGCCGCCGCGAGCAGCTCTGCCGTGACATCCCCGCTCTGACGCTGCGCGTTGCGCCAGCCGCGCCCCATCGAGAGCTGCTCGACCGGTATCCGGGGACCGTCGAGCACGGTGAGGGTGGCCTGGTGGGGACTCCACTTGCGTTCCCCGAAGTCGACCCACTCCTCCCGTGCCCATGCGTCGAGGATCGTCTCGCGGAGCTCGCGCTCGGTGAGGTTGAAACGGCAGAAGTTGTGCGGGAACTGGCGCAGCTCGACGTGGTACATGTCGCTAAGCCTCGCAAATCGCCCGTCACAACGACCTTCGCCGCTCAAGCAACGCGGGCGGCGGGCCGATGGGCAGCGCATGCGACGCACGCGCCACCGAGGCAGGTCCCTCCGGATTCGCCTGCCGAGACCCCGGAGCGGCCTGGGGATGCTGGGCTGGGCGGTGCTCGGGCTGCCCCGGCCTCACAAGCAACCCGAGCGTCCCGACGGCAGCGCCACCGTCGCGCGGAGTTGGGGAGCATGGTGGGCACGCCATCCGAACCTGCTTCGAATGCTCGCGGCGGTGACGTTGTGCTGGTCGGCGACATATCTGGCCTGGCGGGTCGGCTGGAGCTTGCGGCGGTCCAATCTCGCTCTCTGGGCGTGCCTGCTGCTCGCCGAGCTCTACGGACTGTGGAATCTCGCGACGCTCACCTGGCTCACCTGGGATGTGACCCCTCGCCGCCGGCCGCGCCCCTCGCCGGGGCGGAGCGTGGACGTGTATGTCTGCACGTATGACGAGCCGTTCACCGTGCTCGAGGCGACGCTCGCCGGTTGCGAGCTCATGACATACCCCCACACCACCTGGCTGCTGGACGATGGCGCCCGCCCGGAGGTGGAGCGGCTCGCGGAGCGGTGGGGCGTGCGCTACATGACGCGGCCCGACAAATCCCATGCGAAGGCCGGCAACATCAACCATGCGCTGCCGCGCACCGGCGGAGAGCTCGTGCTCGTGCTCGACGCCGACCACGTTCCGATGCCGGACGCGTTGGACACGCTCGTGGGCTACCTCGAGGACCCGAAGGTGGCGCTCGTGCAGACCCCCCACGACTTCTCCAACCACGATTCGATCCAGCACTACGACCTGGGCCGGCACGAGCAGTCGGTGTTCTTCTCGGCGATCTGCGCCGGCAAGGATCGCCACAACGCGGCCTTCTGGTGCGGGTCGGGCGCGCTCATCAGGCGCGAGGCGCTGCTCTCGATCGGGGGCGTGGCCACCGACACGATCGCCGAGGACTTCCACACGACAATCAAGCTCCATAGCGACGGCTGGCGCACCCACTACGACGACCGCGTCGTCGCCCAGGGCCGCGCTCCCCACGACCTCGCCTCCTACCTTCTGCAGCGCGACCGTTGGGCACGCGGCAATCTCGCGGTGTTCACAACTCCCGAGAGCCCGCTGCGCGCGCGTGGGCTGACGGGGAGCCAGCGCATGAGCTACTTTGCGAGCCTGACCGGCTACCTGGCCGGTCCCATGCGTCTGCTCGTGCTGATGGTGCTCGCGGCGGTGCTCTTGACCGGGTCGCTGCCGTTGCGGATCGAACCGTTGGCTTTGGCCGGGCTGTGGGCGCCGGCGACGCTGCTGATGGTGCTCACGGGCTCTGCGCTCTGCCGCGGCCAGCAGAGCAGCGGCGAGGCGACCCACTACGAACTGTGCACCGCCGAGATCTTCACGCGCGCTCTGCGCTGTGTGGTGCGACCGGGCCGTACGAGCTTCAAGGTGACGCCGAAGGAGGGGATCGACCGTGGCGGCTGGGGGGCGGTGCGCCAGTTCCGCCTGCTGACGGCGTGTGCCGCATTGCTTGCCGCCGGACTCCTGCTGCGAGTGGTGGAGGACGTGGGGGGCGCCGGGCCGTTGCCGGCGATGCACGGCTTCGCCGCCTGGTTCGTGCCGGTGCTCGGAGCGATCGAGCTGCGACGCGTGAGTCGCACGCTCGTGCACGTCGCCCGCCACCGGCAGTTGCGCGGCGAGTACCGCACGCCGCTGAGGGCCGCCGCCGTGATCGTCCCGAGCGAGGAGCTCGCGCATGAGGGCACTTCGCTTCTCGGCCGCATGCGCGACATCACCACAAGCGGGGTTGGCTTCGAGCTGTCGCGGCCGCTAGCGCCGGGAACCCATGCGACCCTCACGGTCCAGCTTCCGGGTGCGGACGGGGAGCCGGCGCCGACGCGCATCGAGGTGGAGGTGCGCGCGTGCATGGCCCACGAGCAGGACTGGCGCATCGGCGCGTCGATCGTGGGCTGCGAGGAGGACGACCGGCGACGGGTGATCGCCTACTGCAACGTGGTGTGGCCCTACCGGCGTCTGCGCGGCGCGACCGATCTCGCGCCTTCGATCGCGGGCCTGGCCCGCCACGCAGCGGACTCCTCCGCCTGGCCCGCCGAAGCGCAGCTGGCGCAGACGAGTTGAGCGGCGCAAACCGTCTCACTGCCCGTGTGAGATCGGTTCAGGCCAGCAACCGTCCGCCGTCGACGACAATCTGGGATCCGGTCATGTAGCTGGAGAGTTCGGAAGCGAGGAACAACGTCGCGCGGGCGATGTCGTCGGGATCGCCCATCCGCCGCATCGGGATCATGGCCTCGAAGCCCTTCAGCGCGGTGTCGTCCATGTCGCCGATGCCCGGCGTCCTGATCCCGCCCGGCGCGATCGCGTTGACCGAGATGTTGTGCGGCGCGAGCTCGAGGGCGACGTTCTTGGTGAAGCCCCAGGCGCCGTGCTTCGACGCGTCGTAGGGGGCCAGCCCGACCATCGACGGGTGCAACGCGTCGATCGACGTGATGTTGACGATGCGACCACCCCTGCCCTGGGCGATCATGCGCGCCGAGGCGGCCTTCGTGCACAGGAACAGGCCAACCAGGTTGACGTCGATGACGCGCCGGAAAGTCTCGACGTCGAGGTCCCTCAGCGGATGCATCGGGTAGATCCCCGCGTTGTTGACGAGGATGTCGATGCCGCCGAAGCTCTCGACGGCTGCGTGCACCATGTGCTCGACGCTCTCGGGATCGCTGACATCGCTGCGCACGGCGAGCGCGCTGTCTGCTCGCAGGGCGCGCAGAGCCTCGGCCGCGTGCTCGCCGGCGGCCGCGTCGAGGTCTGCGACGAGCACGCTCGCGCCCGCCTCGTGCAGGCGGCGGACGATGCCGAGTCCGATTCCCATCGCGCCGCCGGTGACGATCGCGGTGCGGCCGGTTAGGTCGATGAGCTCTCGAAGCGGCGTGGTCTGAGGTGTGGCGATGGTCGTAGTCATGCCCGGGAGGGTGCCGTGTGCGCTCGGGGCAGACATCCGCGCTCGGCCGTTGGCCGCAGCGGAGAACTACTGATCCTGCGGGGAGATCGGAAGCGACGCGTGACCCGCCGTGAACGGGTCGCCGGTCCCGTCGGCTTAGGGGCGAGCGTGCCGCGTTCCTGGCGTTCCGTCCGCCCACGCGCTGGTGGCTCGGGTCGGTCCCGATCGCGTACGTAGCGGCTACTCGCCCCGCGAGGCCCAGTATGCCTCCGCCTCGGCCTCCATGACGGCGAGGCGAGAGTAGTAGTCCGGGAACTCGTTGAGGTGCGCCCGCGCGATCTTCGCCGTTACCGTCACATCGTCGTCGGTGACGTTGGTCTGGAGATCTTGCGTGCCGTGCTCCAGCTCGACGTCCATCCCCATCCGAAACTGCTCGACGTCAAACGGCGACGTCGTCCAGTCGATGCCGATCCGCTCGCCGGCCGCACGGGCCTCCTCGGTCGTGAAGCGGGCCTTTTCGCTCATTCCACGGAGCATACGCTCAGCTTGTGGGCGCCGTCGGACCGCGCGTCGTGCGCCTCACGAATCCTCGGGCGGCCGGCGCTCACGCTTGCGTTCGGTCCCCCTGCGCTTGGCCTGAAGGCGTCGCTCGCGCGACGCCGCCGTGGGACGGGTGGCGCGGCGGCGCTTGGGAACAGTGAGCGCCCCCGCGAGCCGCTCGCCCAAGCGAGCCAAAGCCAGCTCGCGGTTGCGTGCTTGGGATCGCTCGTCCTGTGCGATCGCCACCACTCGCGGCCCAACGCGCGCCAGCACCCGCCCGCGCTGCGCGTCGGTCAGCGTGGAGGAGGCGAGCACGTCGAAGCTCGCTTCCACGCGGGAGGCGGTGACATTGGCGTGCTGTCCCCCCGGGCCGGAGGAGCGGCTCGCGCGCACCGTCACCTCCGACAGCGGGATCGTCAGCTCGCCGACGATCCGCAGCCCTCGATGGGGGTCTTCCTCGGCCTCGCTCAACGCAGCCGCCGATCTATGCGTCTTCGCCGGTCGGCTCGGACCATCCCCGGGCCAGCGCGGCGTCGAGCTTCTGCCGGAATGCGAACGGGTCGATCGCCGGGTACCGATACAACGCTTGCTCGATCGCGTCGTAGAGCTCGCGTAGACGTAGCGGCTCCACGAGACCACGGGCAATCATCGTGTGAACGTCGGCAAGGTCCTGCTCGAAACCGCGCTCGATCTTCGACAGCGCTTGCGAGTAGAGATCGAAATGGTGGACGTCGACCCTGCCCTCCCGCAGTACGAACGGGCTACGCTCCCGCCAGCCTGGAAGCTCGGGGATGAAGTCTGGTGGTGAGACCAGCTCAACGTTCACACCAAGACGCTCCTTCAGCGCGGGAAGCGCACGCAGCAGCTCGTCGGCCTCCGGCTCAAAGCGCAGATCAACATTGATCGTCGCCTCACGCCAACCCTCGAGCACGGCGGTCGAGCCTCCGGTCAGATAGATCCGGACAGGACCGTGAGCTACGCGTCCAAGCTCTCTGGCAAGCGCGCGAATGCGTTGCTCGTCAACCGGAGGACGCATGCTCGGCCGCCCGCGCGAAGCTCACCACTCGACCGACGAGCGCGTTGTAGCGACTGTGAGCGCCCCGGTCGCTCGCCGCGAGCAGCTCGTAGAGACGATGGGAAGGCCACTCGCCCCCACCGGGCGGCACATCAAAGCCCAGCGCCCGCAGACGGGGCGCGGCCATGGCAACCAGCAGCGAGCACTCGCTCTCGCGACCCGCGACGAGATCGGCGAGCCCGGCGCTCACAAGCTCGTGACCGGGGAAGCTGGCGGGCACACCCTGCATACGCCAATAGTAAGCCGGTCAGAGCCACACCGCCGCTGTCAACGCCGACCGCGGCCGACGCCGCAGACTGAGGTTGGCCGGCTGGTTGCGCTTCTGGTTGCGCTTCTGGTTGCGCTTTCTGCGCGACTCGGCGCGTCGCGGATTCGCGATCAGGTGACCGTATTACAGATCCACCATGATGTGATACATTAGCGGCATGCTCACGGTGCGACTGGACGATCGGTTGGACACGCTCACCAGGAAGGCGGCGGCGATGGAGGGGACCTCGGTGTCGGAGTTCATGCGCCGGGCGATAGCCGAGCGCGCGGAGCGGGCGCTGTCGAGCGATTCGAGCGGACGCCTGGCGGACGTGATCGGCGCGGTGCACGGTGGCGGCGCGGGCGGTGCGCGCGACAGCGGCGGGGCGTTCGCCGAGCTGTTGGCAGAGCGTCGCGAGCGCTCTTGACGGCCGGCGGCCGAGGGCGATGCTGACGGACGCCGGGCCGCTGATCGCGCTGATCGACGCCGACGAGCCCGATCACGAGCGCTGCCGCGCCGCGCTGGAGACGATCCGCCTGCCGCTGCTGAGCACCTGGCCGGCGTTCACCGAGGCTACGTACCTGCTCGCCCGCACCGGCGGGGCGCGCGGCCAGGAAGCGCTGTGGCGGTTGGCGCTGCGCGGCGACCTGCAGGTCATCGCCCCGTCGACACGCACGATCGAGCGCACCGCCGCGCTGATGAAGAAGTACGCGGACCGCCCGATGGACCTCGCCGACGCGAGCCTGGTGGCGCTCGCCGAGGAGCGCGAGCTCACACGCATCTTCACGCTCGACGCCGACTTTCACATCTACAGACTGAAGGGACGGCGCCGGTTCGAGGTCGTGCCCGACTGACTGCCGGCTCTCGGCGCGGCGATCACAGTCGCGGCACAAGCCGGCAAAGCGGCCGGTTTGCGGGCAATTCCGCCCGTCTCGCGAAGCGGGGGACCGAGGAATCGAACCTCGAGCAAGGGTTTTGGAGACCGCCGTGTTACCACTACACCAGTCCCCCAAAATGCCTGATTTGCAGGCATTCTAGCCCTGCTTGGTCGACTCGCATAGGGCCGTGTGTAAGGCCGTGTGTAAGTCGTGTCATACGAGACGTCATGGGCGCCCACGCGCTCTGGGGCCAAGGATACCCCCGGCGCCGCCCTGGGGCGTTCGTCGACGGCGCGTCCCGCCCCAGCCCCGACACTGCCCGCAGCCGCGCCCTGGCGGACCGGCCTGAGCCAAGCGCGCAGGGCCCGCCGGCTCGGCCACGCAGCGGGCGGCGCGCCGCCTCGCTCGCCTCCCGCGGTGCCCCACAGAAAACAAATCCGGGGGAAGACGCACGGCCGCCGCGACAACTACTTGTGGAAGAGATGGCATCCCGGACTGTCGTAAGGGCGCGGCGTCCGCAGCCGCGCGTGCTGCTGAGCAAGCAGGAGGCGGCCACGGCGCTCGCCATGAGCGTGCGCCACTTCGAACGCTACGTGCAGGCGTCTGTCCCGTGTGTGTACTGCGGACAGCTCACGCTCTACCGGGTGGCCGACCTCGAGCGCTGGGCCGACAGCCGCGCGACACCCCGTGGGCGTTACCCCGTGACCAGCGAGGACCGACCCCATGAGTAGGCGGCACCGACCTGACAGGCGTACCCGCTGGCCCTCGATCGTTGTCCGCCACCGCGTCGGGTGTCCCGCTCACGCAGGGAAGCGCTGCCGCTGCGAACCTGGCTATGTGGCGCGCGTGTGGGACCCCGAGCGCCGTCGGCCTGTGCACTCCCCGACGTTCCGTTCCCCGTCGGAAGGCATGAGCTGGCAGCGGGACACGCGGGCGGCATTGAAGAGCGGCGTCTCGCTCCTCAAAAGCGGCATCCGTGTCCACGAAGCCTCCGATCGGTTCATCGTGGCGATGAAGGACGGCACCGCGCTGAACAAGAAGGGCAAGCCGTACAAGAAGAGCACGATCAGCTCGATCGAGAACGCGTTGAAGGGCCGCATCGAGCAGGAACTTGGATCGCTGCTGCTCGAAGACGTCCGCCGCGGCCAGGTCCAGACCCTCGTGGACGAGATGGTCTCTGAAAAACTCTCTGGCAGCCGCGTCCGCAACGTCCTGAACGCGCTGCGCTCCCTCTACAAGTATGCGATCGCCCGCGATCTCGCTCAGGCCTCACCGATCGCCAGCATCCTTCTCCCGGCGATCGACGAGACGCCCCGGGATCGCATTGCGACTCCCCTGGAGTTCCGAGAACTGCTCCTCGCTCTCGAACCGGCCGACGCTGTGCCGTTCGCGCTGGCGGGGTACGCGACCGCTCGAAGCCAGGAGATCCTGAACCTCATGTGGAGCCAGGTCGACTGGGAGGCCGGGATGCTCTATCTCGCGGACGAGGAGGAGTACGCCAAGAGCAAGGCCGCCAGGCGACCGTTCCCGCTGATCGCACAGGTGACGCGAATCCTTGAAGCAGAGTGGGAGCGTCAGGGCCGACCCGCTGGAGAGCAGCCAGTCTGCCCCGGCCGCAAGCCGGGCGGATGCAACAGCGGCAAGCTCAGCACGAGTGCGCTCTACACTCGCGCCGACAAGGCGTGGGACGCCAAGAAGCTGGAGCGCATCCGGCTGCACGAGTCTCGCCACACCGCTTCGAGTTGGATGCGCGCCGCCGGGATCGACCTGAAGACCCGGAGCGTGCTCATGGGACACGCCAGCACCGCCAGCACGGACGGCGGGCGCGGCTCGATCACCGACGACCGCTACACGCACCTGCTCCCCGGCGAAATCGAGCAGGCCGGGAAGCGGTTTGAGGCGTACCTGACCGCCCAACTTGAGCTGCGGGTCGTGCGCGGCGCCCGCCCGAGGAGCTCCCCGTCCTCACCACCACCCGGAGCCTGTGATCTACTCATAGAACCCTCAACGAAACACACCACCGGTTTGTGACCACACACAACAATTCGTCACCCTAGCCTGACGCCGCAGCGCAGGACGAGGATCGAACCGTCCCTGTTTTCGGCTCCGTACTGTCCAGAGCGCCTCCCGAGGACGCTTGTCCTTGGTCACAGATTGTCGGTGAGACTGAACTAGTGGGTGATGGTGTCGAGAGCGAGCGAGTGCAGCGATGAGCAGCTTCTGGGGGCGGCGGTGCGCGACGAGGACGCGTTCGTGGTCTTCTACGGGCGTTTCGAGCGTCCGGTCGTCGCGTTCTTTGTGCGGGCGGTGGGGCGTGGTGAGCTTGCCGCCGATCTGACGGCCGAGGTGTTCGCGGCGGCACTCGACTCGTTGGAGCGCTTTGACCCGGCGCTCGGCGATGCGGCGGGATGGCTGTTCGGTATCGCGCGCAACGTGCTGGCCAGAAGCCGCGAGCGCGGGAGGGTTGAAGACCGCGCACGACGACGGATGGGGATGGGTGTCCTCGCTCTCGATGACGAGGCGATCGAACGGATCGAGGCGAGCACCGACTCCGGCGACGGAGCGTTGGCCCTGCTTGAGGATCTGCCGGACGAGCAGCGGGAGGCGATCCTCGCGCGTGTGGTGCACGAGCGCGGCTACGAGGACATCGCGGGGGAGCTTCAGTGCTCGGAGAGCGTTGTCAGGAAGCGTGTCAGTCGCGGCCTGGCTGCCATGCGAACGAGGATGAAGGAGAGATCATGAGCCTGCTACTGCCCGAGCTCGAGCGTCAGCTACGCGCCGCCGCCCGCACCCGCAGTCCCCAGGAGCAACCGCCTCACCATGAACTCCGGCGTCGTGTGACGCTCGCGCTGGGTGGGGCGCTCACGGCCGCGACGGTCTTGGCGGTCGTGGTGTTCGGACTCGACGGCAGTCGCACCTCGGCGGCCAGCGCGGCGCTCGAGCGCGCCGCGCTGGCCGCGCAACGCGGGCTCGCGGCGCCCTCGCTCGCCCCGGGCCAGTACTGGTACACACGCACGATCCGCGCGAGCACAACCGGGGTCAGCTCCCATCCCGCGCGCGGGCACCACGGCAAGCGTGGTTTGCGTCGCCTGGCAGCACCAGGGCTGATCCAGTCACGACAGGTGCAGGAGAGGTGGGTAGGCACCGACGGCTCAGCGCGGGTACGCACCGCCAACGACAGGCCCGTCCAGCTCTTCTGGCGTACGACCGGGACACAGCCGCCAGGACCGGTGCCCGTTGAACAGACGCTCCCCAGTAGCACCGGGTACCGCTCGCCGCTCGGCGCTTTCAGCTACTCCGGGGTGCTTGCGCTGCCGGCCGACCCCGCGCGGATGCACGCCCTTATCCGTGCTGCCGCGTTGAGCTTCCAGCAACACGTCAGGCGGTTCGCGCCGGAATCGCCGCTCGCTGAACGCTCGCTGGCACAGTCAGAGCTCGAAGTGATCGCCGGAGCGTTGGTCGATCTGCCGCTCACACCGGGCTCCCGCGCGGCGGTCTACCGCGCGATGAAGGACATCCCGGGTGTGAGCTACCTCCCCAGCGTCCAGGACCCTCTCGGACGGCGCGGCGCGGCGTTGAGCAGCCATGAATCGGTTACGTTCATCGACGGTACCGGCCCGCTGCGCGGACCCCAGCGGGTCACGAACGAGCTGGTATTCGACCCGAGCACCGGGGCGCTGCTCGCCCAGCAGAGCGTCCTTGATGAGCCGATCCCGAGCGTCGGGCTGCCCGCCGGCTACCCGGTCGAGTACTCCGCTTACGTTGTCTCCGGGAACGTCGCCTCCATCCACGAACGGTTTATCCCGCACGCGGGCGGCGAACGGATCGCGCCCGTGCCCAGCACACCCAGCTGCGAAACCACCGGGCCAGCGCCGGCACAGCTCGTATCCGGACCAATACCCAACGTGTTCCTGCACGACTTCTCGGTACTGAACCGGCCGGCCACCAGCCAGGACCATCTACCCAACAGCACGTTGCCCGGGCCATGGAGCGTTGAGCTGTCGAGCGTCCTCGAGAGCTCCATACGCCTCGTGCGCAGCACCCCCGATGGCGCACGCGACTACATGCTCGTCGGCTACCGGCGCAACCAGCGCACGCTCCCATCCAGGCGCTGCCTGCCGGTCATCCGCCGCGCAAACCCGGCCCTGCACGAACTCGAAAAGGTGCTCTCGATCCTCGCCGGCGAGAACAGAGTGCTCAGCGACCTCGCCGCACGCCGCGCAGCCCAACAAGCAAAGCCCCAGGCAGTCGTGTGCGTGTTTGAGGTCGGCGGCAACCACGGCTTCGGATGCCTCTCCCCTACCAGCGTCGACTCCATCGCCTATGAGACCTCCGACTACGGACGCCCGCCCGCCACCGTCACCGGGATCGTCCCCGACGGCGTCGCAGCGATCACGGCCACATACCCCCACGGACAACACATCACCACGCGTGTCGAACACAACCTGCTCATCTACCAGGTAGGCCTCACGGCGCCCAACGCCGCACCTAAGCAGGTCGTCTGGCTCAACGCCCAAGGACACACCATCCGGCGCCTGGAGCAGACCCACACACGGTGATCGTCTCACCTCGACGGGTGGCGCAGCCGGGGGACTTGCCGATTGCTCTTGTCACAACTTCCGGCCTGGCTCCAATATGGGGTAGTGCGGTCAAGGGATCTGTCGAGGTGCTCAGATGAGGAACTGCTTGAGATCGGTTTGGATGACGCACAGGCGTTCGGCGCATTCTATGACCGCTACGAGGATGCTCTGCTGGCGTTCTTTCGGCGGGCCACCGGTCGGGCGGAGCTCGCGGCGGATCTCACGGCCGAGGCGTTCGCGGTCGCGCTCGCTTCGCTCGACGCGTTCCGGGCGGACTTGGGGAGCGCGCGGGCGTGGCTGTTCGGCATCGCCCGCCACGAACTGGCGCAGAGCTGGAGGCGAGGCCGTGTGGAGGCGCAGGCACGCCTGCGCCTGGGGATGGAGCCAATCGTGCTGAGCGACGAGGACCTGGAGCGCATCGACGAGCTCGGGCGGACGGCGGCCCTCGACTCGCTCTCGCTGTTGGAGGCGCTTCCCGCCGAGCAGCGGGCCGCCGTGAGGGGTCGAGTGATCGACGACCGCGACTACGAGGACTTGGCCCAGGAGTTTGGCTGCTCGGAGATGGTGGTCCGCCAGCGCGTCAGCCGTGGCCTTCGTGTGCTTCGAGCGCTGGCGGGGTACGCGAGATGAGCCAGCTTCCGCAACTGCGCGAGTCGCTGATGCTCGCCGCTGAGCGACAGGCCGCGCGCGCCGAGGATCGTCCGGTTCCCGCCAGCGGGCGCCCGAGGCTGCCCCAACGGCTCTCGCTCGCACATCGCGGCTCCACGAGCGCAGGATTGTTGGCCGGCGACTACCGGCCCCGCGGCGCCGCAGGGCGCGCAGCGCTCGCCCTCGCCATCATCACTGTGGCTGCGGCAGCGGCGCTCGCGATCTCGCTCGCCGGGCTGGGCACGGACGCGCCGCGCGCATTCGCCGGGTGGTCTGCGACGCCCACCGCGGCAGCCGGCGACCAGACACAAAGAGCCATCGCGGCTTGCCGCTCCCAGCTCGCGGACGTGGCTCGTCGCCATGCCACGGAAGCCGGCACCGGCCCGCGAGCTCGGTACACGATTCCCGCCCGCGGGTGGCGCTCGGTCCTCGTCGACACCCGTGGCCCCTACACCACGGTTGTGTTCGAGATGGACCGTGGCCGGGCGGTGGCTACCTGCTTCGCCGGTAGCCGTGGGGGGACTTCGCTGGGGATGGGCGTTGGCGTGCGTCCCCCGGCGCCGGTGGCGCCCGGACAGGCTTCCTACAGATCTTCGGGGAGCACAACGACCGCGCCTGATGAAGGCTCCCGGCAGTTCTCGCAAGTCGTCGGCCGCATCGGCTCCGGAGTCACCGGCGTCACCGTCAGGCTAAACGACAGCACCGGCGTGAAGGCCACCTGCGCCAACGGCTGGTTCCTCGCATGGTGGCCAGGCAGCCACGGGCTCAGGGCGACCGAAGTCACGACCGCCAAAGGAACGGCGATCCAACCCGCGTCGTAGGTTGAGCTGGCCGGCGAGAGGCGCCACGGCCCGCTCTAAGGGGTGTCGCCGGTGTGCCCCGCGCAGGAGCGCCTAGCGTCGCACCCGCTTCGCGCGCGAATCCGGGCGTCCCCGCGCCATCGCCTGCGATGCTCGCCTGGGACGAGCAGGGGTTGCTGGCGCCGTTGGCTGGATCACGCTCGCTCTGGCAGGCGGCTGCGGAAGCACGACCGCCGGTCTCGCTGGCGACCGGAGATCGTCCAAGGGAGCAGCCAGGGTGCCGCCGGTCCACGCTTCTGCTTCCGCGCGAAAGGAGCAGCCTGGGCCACTCAACGGGGGCCGGCCACGTCACCCGGCGCATTTCCCGGCGCCCCCGGCGTCCCATGCGCCGGAATCGGAGTAGATGACTGGCCCGAAGTCCTCGTTAGAGTTGGCAGCCCATGAGCGAGGACAGCGATGATTCTGCCGAAGCGGACAGCCACCGCCTCCGCGATCTGATCGAGAACTCAAGTGATCTGATCGGGGCCGTAGCCGGTGGGGCCATCGGGCTCGTAGGCGGCCCTGCTGGCTCGATCGGCGGTGCAGCCGCCGGAGTCGCGATCACCAAGACCGTACGTCGTGTGGGGGTGGAGGTCTACGATCGGCTGCTGGTGGCCCGTCAGCAAGAACGTGTCGGCACGGTTCTGGCAGTGGCCCTCGACGACGCCCAGGCCCGCGCCGCCGATGGGGAGAAGATTCGAGACGACGGGTTCTTCGACTCCGGTGAGGGTCAGCGCTCCGACGCCGAAGAGCTTTTGGAGGGCGTGCTATTGCAGGCAGCCAACGCCTACCAAGAGCGCAAGCTGAGACATTTGGGCGCGATCCTGCCAAGTCTCGCCGTCCGACCGGATATACCGCCGGCTGACGGTCACTGGTTCGCGCGTCTGGCCGACCGCCTGACCTGGCGACAGTTCGTTGTGCTTGCGATATTTGCCGACCCTCCCGAGGAAAGGCTGAGCCTTCGAGACATTGATCAGGACGTGTCTGGTGGTATGGGTCCCACCGGAGGACTACGTCAGGAGGTCGAGGAACTCGGGACCTTTGGCTTGCTAGGCGTGACCAATTCCAACGGGGAGACCGGCCCGGTGGGCTCCACCTACGACAGTGCCTCGGGTATATGGGGCGTCCCGATGGCGCGTTGGCGCCTCACCGTGCAGGGGCGACTGCTGGTTGACGTTGCGCGCTTGGCCGACATCTCGACCACAGAACGAGAGAGCGTCCTCAATGACCTTCTCGCGTGATGGTGGACGGTTCGGTTGCTCGCTTTGACTTTGACCAACCGGAATCACCGCTGCCTTCCTCGTCCTCATATATGGCGGTGTTCGCCCCTTACAGTTCGACGGCCTGCTTGACCATGTGCTCGTGGGGCGAGACGGCGATATGACGCCACACGCAACCGGCTCAGGCGCCGCCACTTCCGGCGGCATCACGTTTCAGCACAGGGTTGCTGCTTACTACGCTGCACTGATCCTCGCTGGAGAGTTCCGCGTTCCCGGACTCGGCACCGATGTCGCTGGAGCGCAGGTGTGGCTCGAGACTGAAGAGCCGGTAGACGATGTCAAGATTGTCGACGCCCTCGGCGGCGAGCTGCTGATACAGGCGAAGCGTACGCTGGATGCCGGCAAAGGAGCAAAAGCGGAGCTTGCGAAGGTTTGCGATCAGCTCGTCCGGGCTCAAGATCAGCCGACGTGCGTCTAGCGAGCTGGCCGACCGGGCAAGGGAGGGCTCGGTTGCTGTCGTGGGCGATGCCGGCGGTGGCAAGACGGGATGCACCTACGAGGCGATAGAGCTTCTGCGCGCCGATGGGGTCGAGGTGGTGGTGATCGCCGCGGAGCTCTTTGAGGCGCATACGGACACCGCGCTCGCGCAGGAGCTGCGAATCAGTCAGCCACTGCATGAGCTCCTCGCAGCCTGGCCCGTCGAGCGGGGTGTGCTCGTCATCGACGGGCTCGACGCCGCCCGCGACGAGGCGACGCGGGCGACGCTGGTCAACCTGATCGAACGCGTCACAAACGCAGGCGGTGCCTTCACGGTTGTGGCGTCGTTGCGGACCTTCGACCTGCGCAACAGCGTGCGCCTTGAGCACGTACTTCCAGCGAGAACGGCTGGCTCAGGCGAGTTCAGGCGGGAGGAGTTCAACGCGATCGAGCACTTCTGGGTACCAGCACTAGCCGAGGACGATCTCGCTCAACTTGCGACAGCGGCCCCGGCGCTTGACGCGGTTCTGCAGACGGCGACTCTCGCGGTTCGCGAGCTTGCCGCCCTTCCGTTCAACCTCGGCCTCCTGGCAGGACTGGTGCTCGGTGCGGGTATCCGCGCAGACCGCCTGGAGGCGATTGGCACCCAACTAGCGCTGCTGGATGCCTACTGGCGTGAGCGCGTGCGAGTTGGCGGTGCAGCGGATGATCGCGAACATCTTCTGCGCCGGGCTTGCGACGCGATGGTTGCCGCGCGCAGGCTATATGCGGACCGCCGCGAGTTGCAGGGTCCGTTGAATGATGCGCTGCGCGGACTCCTTCACGATCACGTTCTCGTAGAGGACATGGCTCAGGGGCGCGAAACAGTGGCTTTCCCCCACAACCTGCTGTACGACTACGCGGTCGCACGAACCGTGTTCCGGGTCGCAGATGACCAACTCATCGAGCGCCTGAAGGTGGATACAGGGCTTCTGCTATCTGCCCGACCGAGCATTGAGTTGCACTTCCGGTGGCTCTGGGAGGAGGAGGAGAGCCGCGGGATGTTCTGGACGGCCGCGCTAAAGAGTGGCGGGCCACTCGGGCTACGGCCGATCGGCAAGACGGTTGCCCCGGCGCTCGCTGTCGATTGCGCGCGCACCGAGGGGGACCTCCAACCACTCTTCGATGCGCTCACGGATGCGAATCCCTCCCGCGCCGCGACAGCCGAGGATGTTCTCCGCCAGATCGCTTCTGCGGCGATGACGGTGCCCGCAAGCGAGATTGCCGCACGGGGTCTGGTGTGGCCGCGCGCGGCGCTGCAACTGACTGAAGCACTTCGGCCGGCGACAGTGCACTCACTGACGATTCTCATTCACTATCAGCTCGAGGCTGCTCCGGAGCCCCCGTGCCAAGAGCTCGGAGAGGCGTCCCGCCGTCTCTTGCGCTTCGCGTGGGACCAGCCAGACCACGACAGTGCGCTCGTCCGCGCATCGATACTGGCCGTCCTGCAGACGTTCATGACGGGCCCGGCCGCGTCCGAGGCGCTCCTGCGCGAGGCGATCGAGCCGCAGCACCTCGCAGGAAACCTCCAGTGCGCCAACCCAGATGTATGCGAGCCGCATCATGCCCTTGACATCGAATAGACGGCAAGACTATGACCATGCGCAATGGCAGCTCGGCGAGGTTTTTAAAGACTTTCTCGAGCACGCACCAGCCGAGGCGACGCGAGCGTTGATCCCGATAGTCACAGGCAAGGTGGGCCAGTACGGCGATGTGATCACGTCCGAACTGTTCAGCTTTCGGTGGCGTGGGCAGCTCTATCGCGTGTACGGGGATACCAGCGGCATTTGGGATCAAGGCCATACCTACGACCGGGCAGAGACAGCGCTAGCGGAGTTCGACCAGCACCTGGAGGCCTGTGCGAGGAGCGATGCAACCCGCCTCGAGCCGATTCTCGACGCGCTGGCAGCCCAGCCGATCCCTGCGTCAGTGCTGGCACACGCATTCCGCGCCGCTTCACGCGCGCCCGATGTCTTCCCCCAGCAGTTGGCTGAGCTTCTTACCAAGCCAGCCGTACTGTCACAGGTTGACCTACAGTTCGCCGCCGGCCAGTACTTGCAGGCTGTGTTCTCGCTCCTACCAGTCGAGGTTCGCCGACGTATCGAGGCTGCGATCCGCCGGCTTCCCGAGCGCTGGCCAAATGACCGACGCGAGATCGGCGAACGTGTCCGCGCCAGGCTGGTTGGAGCACTCGACGCAGACGCGGCACTTCGCGCACGAAGCGCGGCGATCTCTGGTCGCAAGTCCGGTGGCTCACGCAGCGCGATACTCGCAAGGCGCAACGCCTCCTGAAGGCCGAGCCGATCAATATATGAGTGCCTCCTTGCTAGCTCCCCGCAGGTTTCGAGCAACACGGACCAAGCAGCCTGAGCCTTGACATCCAACACACGAACCTCGGTGCGGCGCAGGATCGCACGAAGTGCCTGCGCATCGGCAGGGAAGCCACGCCTTTTCGCGGCGCGGCGAAGGTGTGCGACGAAGACGTCATAGCGTGTTTTCTCCGCCGCGGTTGGCGCCAAGTGCCGAGGCGCCGCCGAGACTGGCTGCTCCCGCGCACGTTTGAGCACTGTCGACCGGCCGCTACGCCGGGCCCTGTCGTTATGGTCGCTCAACGCCGCCTTCCCGCTGCGAAGCGTGCCAGCCTGGTCGTGAATCCGCGTGAGCGCTTATGCAGCTGGCAAAGCGGCGAGCGGCTCAAACAGATCGTTCACCTTGACATCGATCTCGGCGGCGATGCCGTTCTCAGCGAGCGCTTCGCGTGTCACGCGGCGTGCCTTCTGAAACTGCCATGTGGGATCGAGGTGTACCGTCGTCGCTACGGCCTCGGCCCGCTCCGCCAACGTCGCGATATATTGGTGTAGCTCGTCATTGGGATCGAAGGCCGGGAAGCCGAGGGAAAAGACGTGCAGATCGAAATGCCGTGGGTTGTGCTGCCCGCGTGCTTGAAGGGGCGCCACCGCCTGCGTTAGGGCTTGACTGTTGAGAATGGCCGTGAGATAGCGTGCCTCGTCAATCGAGTCACACGCCGCCCAGTACAGGGTGTGGTCAATGATCGCCTCGGTGTCTTCGATCCGACAGGCCGCAATGTGCTGGCCGCTCTTCGTATAGGCCACTCGCTGTCCTGCGATGGGGAACTGACGCTGAAGCTTGCCTTGAAAGTCAATCTGGTCGCGAAGGGATAGCTTGCTCATCGGGCTCTTGTTTTTGGTCCAGAGTCGCTCGGCCTCTCGCCACCATGCAGCCAGACCTGGAAACTCGTCGAGGCGGTCGCTGGTGCCGTCCATTAGCTTGCCTTCGACCCACGGGATTATCGCTTGCCACGGTTTTCTCGGCCGGTATGCCACGATCGTCGCGCCGAGGTGCATGGGTCGAACGAACTTCTGCTCGATTACACCGTCAAGGCTTGGCAGACTCCTCCAAGGCTCCTTCTCGACCGCGCTGCGGGCGCTACGCACTGCCCGATGGTCCGCCGCGATGCCGAGAGGGCCGATCGGCTCGTCGGTGACCGTAAGCAACATCCGGGGAACGATGTTCGCTCCTTGGGAGAAGCGGGCGCGATACGGGGACTCCGCGTGGTCGGTGGCGAGGGAGATGTCGTCCGACACGGGCGCCAGGTGGGTACTCGCGGATGCCCAGTCCAGTTGGTGGGAGGGAACGCGTCCAGTCCACTTGATCGCGGCGGCCGTGAGCGGCTTGGGTGACTGGCTCTTGATCCCACGGATCACGCACGCAGGAACGGGAAAGAGAGGCGGCTTGACGCGGGCAAACTCCTCGGGCTGGTCGAACACGACCACGTTCGTGCCGCCTCCCTGTGAGGACCAGTCTCCGGAACGAAACCCCTCGTACTGCCGGCGCGACAGGACGGCAAACGGCATGACGAAGCCGAACCGACCATTGGGTCGCAGGTATTGCTCCACGGCACGCGCAACAAAGAGGTCTGAGAGGTCCTGATGCGTGGCTACCTTGCCGCCGGCCCACAGGTTTCGCGGCTGGGCCAAAGCTCGGTAGCGTTCCTGAAGCAGTGGGGGCATGTGACGGAATGCCAGCCAGGGGGGGTTGCCGACGAGTACATCGGCTTGACCGTCCGGGCGGGTGAATGCCAGTGGTCGCGCGAGGTTTCGGATGTAGTACCCCCAAACGTGATCGCGTCCGGCGTCATGAAGACGACAGAGCTTCTCGAAGACCAGCTCGACGGCCGGTCGATCAGTGTCGGGAACATGGTTGGCGTTGAGCAGGCCTGTGATTGAGGGCAGCTTGATGTTCTTCTTGGTGGCCTCCGCTTGGGAAACTGGTGGCCTGGATGCGGCCTTATCGGCGAGCGCTGCGACCAGCCGGTCGAAGGCAACGGGGTCCTCCAATACTCCCTCGGGGAAGTGGAGCTCTTGGTGGATCAGCTCTAGACCGTCGCTGGTGCGGATCGTGATCCCGCCCTGCTGTAGCAAGGACGTGTCTTGCTCCCAGCGAACGCTGTCGCCCAGATAGATCGGAACCGTGAGCTCACTTCGGTCCTTCAGACGCTCACGGCCCAGGGCAAGCAAGTACGTGACGCGTGCGAGTGTCACGGCGACGGGATGGAGATCTATGCCCTGAACGTTGGCTACGACGCGTGCGAGCGCGTCCCGGTTGCCGAGACCGGCCGCATCACATGCGGCGAGGACGCGCCGTACAGCCCAGAAGAGGAAGGTCCCTGAGCCGCAAGCCGGATCGAGAACGCGTTGAGTCAGTGGATCGGTGACGAGCTGGTCGACCATCCGCTGAGCCAGCCAGTCGGGCGTGTAGTACTCGCCGAGCCTGTGTCGGGTCTCTGCGTCAATGACGCTCTCGTACAACGCCTTGAGCACGTCGTGCTCGACATGCTCCCAGTCAAACCGCGAGAGCCGACGCGCAATCGCCCTGACCACGAGCGCACCATCGTCTGTGATCGCCGGCCAATCGAAGAAGTCGGCCTCGACGACGCCGTGAATGCCAGCGATGTTGAACTGCTGTCCCTCCAGAAGCGCGCGGACGTCGCCGCCTGGCAGGTCCACGGCGATCCCCGCGACCGCGTGGGCCAGCAGCTCGGCCGTAAGGACCAAATACGTGTGGGTGACGAACAGCTCATCGGTCGCCTCAAAGTTGGTCCCGAGCGCCGCGATGAGGAGCCGAGCCCACAGCTCCCTCTTGAGTTGCACCTCGGGATGGGAGGAGCAGGCGTCATAGAGTGCACGGAGGTCGGCGAGATCGAGCTGAAAACCAGGGGACTCGGCTCCAAGCTGACGGATGATCTCCCTTGGCGTCGGAGTTAGCTGCTGACTCGTGGCCAGCACCGCCTCGAGCCACGCTGCCAGCTGGTCGGCTTCGGCGCCACTCGAGAGGACGAAGCGTGCTGCTTCGATCAGCTCGTCGCCCGAGGTCAGGCGATAAAGAATCCAGACCTTGCCGTCGGTGAGGATGCCGACGTATCGTTGGGCGGTCTCGTCGGTTCTCTGGCGCACGTAGCCGGCGAGCTGGTTCCGAGCGGTCTCCAAGACCTTGGGCGAGGTCAAGCTCTTCTTGACCTCGATAGCCGCCGACCCGGCCTCGACATCAATCCGCCGGCCTCCTCCAGCCTGAGCCTCAAGAAGGACCTCAGTCAGGTCAGCACCAGCGAGATCGAGCGGCGCGTCCAAGAGGAACATGCGCACATCAGATTGGATGTCGGCCTCGGTTCGGCCCACCGAACCGGCCGCGAGCCGAGCAGCCGTCTGTTTCAAGGATGCGGGTGCCACGGCCCGGACGCTACCTTCCCCGTCGGATCGGCGTGGTCACGGGCGAAGTCGGCCTGACGCGGGCCCCGGGCGCACGCTGGCGCGGAAGACCGCAGCCCCCAGCGAGACGGGTACGACCAACCCGAGAGCGAGGAGTTCGCGGCGTGGCTGTCCCCCGGCGTGGCCAATCAAGACGCACCGTCTCTCATCACAGCATTCCCGGCCGAGCGGATGTCCGTCGAAGCGCGCCAGCCCGGTCATGCATAGGTGGTCTCGCTCGAAAGGCCGAGCACGTATTCGGAGAACGGACACGCATGCTCTTCGCGGCGAGCGGGGCGCAGCCCCGCGCCGACATAGAGCGCTGTTTGTCCTCCAATGGGGCACAGCGGAGCCGGGCGGGTCGCGCTTCCGCAATCGTGCCCGTGAGCAGAAGCCAGGGGTCGACGACTTCCACCGGAGGATTCCAAAAACCCAACTCCGCTGCTAACCCGGGTCAGACCAGAGGCTCAGCCGCCGCGGGTTCGTATTCTGTGAACCGTGCCCGCGATCGTGCAGCCATACCCAGAAAACCAAGCCAAGCGGTTCGACGAACTCGCCGAGCTGTTTCTCCTGTGCCGCGCAGCATGGCGGGAGGTCACGGCTGAAACCGAAGGGCACCTCGATCCCAGATCGGTCGCCGCGAGCGACCAGCGAGAGATCGCCGAGCAGATCGCTCCCAAGCAACCGCACGCACCTCTCATGGTGCTGTCTGCCGTCCAGCAGTACATGCTCGCCGCAAGCGAGCAGTTCGGCGGGCTCGCGGCTCTGTACCAAGCCCAAGAGGTTCTCTACAGCCCGTCATCCGTCGCGCGAAGCGCGCTGGAGCACTGCGCGTGCGCGGCCTGGGTGCTCGACGGCGACTCTGCCGAGAACCGGCTTGCGCGCGCGTATCGCGAGCATCTCAAGAGCGCGGAAGAAGCGAAAATGAACTCCGGCCGGCTGCTCGGCAAGGAGGACCCAACGCACCAGCAGATGGCCGAGGCGTTCAAGGAGCTGCGCAAGGAGATCGAGGAAGTCTTCCCCGACGGATGGTCAACGAATGACGAGGGGCAACGACTGCTGCACGGACAGGGCAAGCCCGGCTTGGAGGAGTCTGTCGCTTGGCTGCTCAGCGAGTTCCTGAGCCGGGGGCAGTCGAGGGACGTGGGCCGCGGCAGCTACGGGTACATCTCCAACATGACGCACCCGACCCTCTACAGGATCTCGGGCCTGTGGGCTGTCGAGGAGCAGAACGGCAAGCGGACCGCTGTCCTAGACGTGCGCATAGAAGACCACGAGAAGCAAGCAAAGCTCATCGTCTGCCCCTATTACGAGGTGCTGGCGCGCGTGATCGAATACCACGGCTGGCCTGGCATCCAGCACCACAAACTCACAGAAGCGATCGATCGGTTGCTTCCCGGCACGCTCAAGGCGCCTGGCGAATAGGCAGGCAGGCGCGCGCCCGAGTGCTCACGCCGGGGGCACCCGAGGCGGCGAGGACACGACTCCGTGCGCGCCTCACGCTGCTGCGCGTGGCGACATCGACCGGCGAGCGTCGTCGTCGGTGTCGATCACTTCGTAGGACATGAGCCGATCCGATTTGCCGCTGGGGTCGGGGATGTAACGCGGCCAGCCACGGGCGGCGTTCCTGTCGGCTGCTGCCGTGTCCGCCCGATCGGCGTCCTCCAGCATCACCGGTCGTTTCCTGATCGGCTTTTGCGCCTCGTCGGCGCGCTCATGTAGCCGTTCGAGGATGTCCTTCGACGGCCCGTACACGTAACGCGTCGCCCAGCCGTAGGTGCGGAGGTTGATGCGGTCCACCTGCTTCGTGGTCTCCTTCACGGACAGCCGCTTGGGCTGGCTCGGGCCGATGCGCAGGCATAGGTCGCGGCCCACCGGCAGCGTCGATTCCACAAGCGGCGACGATTCCCACGCCGGCGCCGACCAGGGGTAGGGCGGCGTCAGGTCGTACATCGTGAGCGGCCGATCGGAGCAGACGAAACGGTAGGGGGGCTTCGCCTTAAGCACCGTCCACGGCAGGATGCTGATCGTAAGCCAAGTCGCGACGAGGAGTTGCGTTGCTTGCACAAGGGCTTCCTGGTCTGGCGGCTCCAACATGATCCGGCCTGCCAGGATCGCATCGCGCGTTTCGACCGCTTCCTTTCGCCGTTTTCCCTTGACGTTGGTGAGATGCACCACGGACTCGGTGAGCGCAGCGTGTCTCAACATGATCTTGAGTTCGTCGAGGAAGCCCGGAGCGCGCTGCTCTTGGATGGCGGCGAGAAAGGCGAGGTCGCTGCGGTCTTGCTCGCTCAGGCTCTCGCCGTCGCGGACGAGCCCGTCCAGCGCCTCGCTCGCGAAACCCTCTGCGAGCGAGAAGAAGCCCTCGATCACGCCGTCGTGGTCGCCGCTCTTGCTGACCACCTTGTAGAGATCCTTGTCCCACGCTGCCTCTTTCGTGGTGGTCTCTTTGGCCTCGCCCGTCTGCTTGTCGAGCTCGTAGAGCCTCCCACCGCCCCGGAAGCGCCTCAGGAGGAACTGCGGCACGTAATGGTGCCGTGACCCCTCGCAGTTCGGCAGCGAGGCTTCGCCAGCGTTGAGCCGGCTCATCCAGTTGACAAACCTGCCCTCGAGTTGCACGGGTGCGGGCATTGGTAGTCAGAGGCGCGGTGCCCGCTGTTGGCGGGTCCGGTTCCTCATTCCCCTTTCGAGTCCGTGCGTGCGGTTTTCCCGCACACGGCTCACCGATGATCTTCTTGGCATGGCTTACGCGGTCCCTGGGTAGCGGATGGTGCCCATGAGCTGGTGCAAGCCCAGGCTCACGAACCATTGGCGCGTCCACTGCTCGACCTGTCCTGGCCGGAGATTGCGACCCTTGCGCTTGACCAGCAGGCGCACGAGCCGCCACCAGACATAACGGTCGATCTGGACGAACTTGACGGCGGCGTTCCCGGTACGAAAGTAGTTGCCCCAGCCCCGCAGCACCGGGTTCAGGGCCGCGATGACTTCGCGGATGTCCTTCATCCCGCCACGACGGCGACGGTCGGTCAATGCCCTGACCTTCGCTCGGATGCGCTTCATAGCTCGTTGGCTGGGCCAGCGGTGCAGGTAATAGCGGCGTATGCCGCGTTCCAGCAGCCGTCCCGACACACGGGCTCTGAAATGGCAGCCGAGGAAGTCAAAGCCTTCCCGACCCTCCCTGAGGTCAACCACCCTCGTCTTATCCGGATGCAACTGGAGCCCAAGACCGGCAAGGATCTCCCCCGCCAACTCCAGGGCCGCCCTCGCCTCGCGCTCAGAACGGCACAGCACGACGAAATCGTCCGCCCAGCGGACAAGCTCGCCGATACCAGCCTCACTGACCGCTCGATCAAGAGCGTGCAGGTAGATGTTCGAGAGCAACGGTGAGATCACACCGCCCTGAGGAACCCCGGTGACCGTCTCCCGGTAGACCCCCTGCTCCATCACACCCGCCCGCAACCACAACCGCAGCAGCTTGAGTACCCGCCGATCCGAGACCCGCTCAGCCACCATCCCCAGCAGCTTCTGCTGGTCGATCTGGCCAAAATAGTCCCGGATGTCGGCCTCCGCGACCCACACCCTCCCGGCGATAAAACCGGTACGGATGCGCTCAAGCGCAGCAGTCGCCGAACGCTTGGGGCGAAAACCGTATGAGACCCCCAAAAAGTCGGCCTCAAAGATCGGCTCCAACACCAGACGCGCAGCCTGCTGGGCTATCCGGTCGCGGACCGTGGGGATACCCAACGGCCGCACACCACCATCCGGCTTACCTATCGCCACCCGCCTGACCGGCAAAGGACGATAAGAACCCTCTCGAAGCGCATACTGAAGCTCGCCGAGCAACCGCTCGACACCATACGCCTCGATCTCGGCCAGCGTCTGAGAATCGACACCGGCCGCACCCCGGTTACTACGCACCCGCTTCCACGCCTCCCGCAGGACGTCACTCCTACAGACCCGGTCAAACAGAGCGTGAAAACGGCGATCCGGGGACCGCTTGGCACATACCCATAGCTTGCGCTGGAGTTCTCGCACGTCCCCACCAGTGGCCTCCAAGACCATTTCGCTGGCAGGTACGGCAGGCTGAGGCCCGCCGGGGTTGTTGGGTCGAACAGTGCCGACCATGCCCTAACGCTTACCCCCCACACAAGCACGATCAAAGCAGGGGTCCTTCGCTACTGGCACCTTTAGCTTGACGCCGATCGACACTACTACGACCCCCACGGACTCCCGCTGCGCTCCGCTCGACTTCGCCATCGGCTTATACGAACGATCTCTGCTGACAAGGCTGCACAGACGGGTCTCCCTTGTTCCGCATCCAGACCTTACGCGCGTGCAAGTCTCCCTACCCCGCAGGGACCCACCGTGCCCGATCCGGAACCAGGACTGGCGAACATGGCCTTCGCCGTGATATGAGCGGCTCGGCTCCCCGACTGTAAATGTGACGAGGCTGCAATCCCAGCCCACGCGCTTGCTCCCTCCAAAGAGGCTCTCGACGCCCCGCTCAACCCGCCGCCTCACAACGACAAGCCGGGGCCTGCTACCGGGCGCTCCGGCGCTTACCCGGACCGGACTCCCACCGGTTGGCCTGGACCAGTTTTCTTCAAGGCGCACCATAGGTTCGATCGTAGAAGCCAGCGCGGCTGTCCCAGGGGTGTCCCACTGACGATCGGCGGATCCCCACCGCCGCTCCCGCATTCAACCGCGAGCGGGCACGTCGGCGGTCAAGCCCGACACGACCGCATCGGACGATCTGCAGTCGTACTAGCGTCGACGCGCTGGATGCCCGCTTACGCCGGATGAAGCAGGCGTGATGGCACCGTCGGCGTTGGCACCTCCCTGTCGTCCAACTCGGGCGTCTCGCGGCTACCCAGGGGGCGCCTCCTTTCCGCGCCGAGCGGGGCTGTCATCTGCGGCGCCGAGATGTCCGCGGCGCAACAGAAGCAGGAGTGGGCAATGCCGCGCGAACTGCGGGCGGTGATGGTGATGCTCTGGCGCCTGGCTGCGGATGGTCCGGCGCTGGATCTTGCCGAAACCGATCCCGACGGGTCGCGCGACGCGGTGCTGCTGCCGCCCGGGGGATGTCTGTCCGAGGGGCGTCTTGCTCGACTCGCGCTCCCTTTGCTTCTGTCGCCCTGCGTGGTGCGTGTCCGTAGGTAGTTGTCCGCGTAGCGAGTACGGGCTGACCCCGATGTCTCTTGGAACGCGCTGCCGAAGACTCTCGCTAATCACTAGCGGCTTCGGACCGTCCCCTTCGGGACGCGTTTCGATACAAGGAGGCAGCACATGCGCGATTGGCTTCAGCACGCGAACACGATCGCGCGGCGCGTGCTCGCGTCCCTGGTCTGTGCGTGCGCAACAGTCGCGATGCTGGGTGCTGCCGCCGGCACGGCGAGGGCTGCCGGGCTGTTGTGGTCGCCGGCGGTCGTGATCGACCAGCCGAGCGCGCTCAACGGTGTCTCGTGTGCTGCGAGCTCGTCGTCGTTTTGCATCGCGGTCAACAGCGACGGGGATCTGCTTCGTACGACGAACCCGACCGCGGCATCACCCGACTGGCACAACCTAGAAGGCCACACGGACACAAGCAGCCTCACGGGTGTTTCGTGTCCGTCGACGTCGCTGTGCGTCACGGTCGACGACAAGGGTAATGCGCTGGTTTCGACCGACCCGACCGATAATTTTTCTTTCTGGACCCCCGCAAAGATAGACGGCACGAACAACCTCACCGGGGTTTCGTGCGAGTCAACGGCGTCCCTGTGCGTGGCGGTCGACAGCAAAGGGAACGCGGTGATTACGACGGACCCGATGGCGGCGACGCCCATTTGGACCGCGGCGAACATCGACGGGACGAACGTCCTCGCCGGTGTCTCCTGTGCGTCCACGTCCCTGTGCGTGGCGGTCGACAATAAGGGGAACGCCTTGGTGACGACCGACCCGACGGCGGCGACGCCCACCTGGACCCCCGCGAACATCGACGGCACGAATGCCCTCACGGGCGTTTCGTGTACCTCGACGACGCTGTGCGTTCTGGTCGACCACAGCGGGCAAGCGGTGATCTCGACCGACCCGACGGCGGCGACGCCCAGCTGGACCCCCGCGAGCATCGATGCAAACGGCTTGGCCGGAGTTTCGTGTGTTACGACTTCCCTGTGCGTAGCTGTTGACAACGCGGGGAATGCGGTGACCACGACCAATCCGGCCGCGGCGACGCCGAGTTGGAGCGCCAAGCAGGCCGACGGCACGAACATCCTCACCGGCGTGTCGTGTCTTTCGGCTTCCTCGTGCGTTGCGGTCGACAGCATCGGAACGATCGCGGTCACGACCAACCCGGCTGCAGCGACGCCGACCTGGACACCTGCGGTCATCGGGCAGTTCCTCCTCGGGGTTTCGTGTGTGTCGACGTCGCTGTGCGTCGCGGTTGACGACAAGGGCAATGCGCTGATCTCGACGACCCCGACCGCCGCATCACCGTCCTGGACCCGGATGACCATCGACACGACCCCCCGCGTACATGATCCAGGCTCTCACGGCGCGGTTTCATGCGCTTCGACATCGTTGTGCGTCGCGATCGACGGCAACGGGAACGCGGTGATCACAACCGACCCGACCGCGGCATCGCCCACATGGACCCTCGCGAACATCGACGGCACAAACCCCCTCAACGCGGTTTCGTGTCCTTCGACATCGCTTTGCGTCGCCGTCGACAGCCCGGGGAACGCGGTGATCACGACCAACCCAACCGCGGCATCACCGACCTGGAAGACCGCGCCCATCGACAACCTGACGACGATCGCGGTCTCGTGCGCTTCGACGTCGCTGTGCGTCGCGGGCGACGATGCCGGGAACGCGATGATCACGACCAACCCGACCGCGCCATCACCGACGTGGAGCGCCCCTACGAGCATCCATAGTCTTGGCGACTACACGCCAATCAACGGGGTTTCGTGTCCTTCGACGTCGTTGTGCGTCGCGGTCGCGTTCGGCGGGAACGCGATGATCACAACCAACCCGACCGCGCCATCGCCGACGTGGAGCGCCCCCACGAGCATCGATGGCACGCAGCTCCTCAACGGGGTCTCGTGCGCTTCGACGTCGTTGTGCGTCGCGGTCGACTATGGCGGGGACGCTGTCGTCACGACCAACCCGACATCAGCCACGCCCACCTGGACGGTCCAGAACATCGACCGCCCGAACCTCCCGCAAGCGATTTCCTGTGGTGCGACGTCGTTGTGTGTCGCGGTGGACAACGTGGGTAACGCGTTCGTCGGTCACCTGCCGTTGCCGCCGGTCAACACGTCACCGCCGACGATCGCGGGTATCGCCTTCCTGGGTGAGACGTTGACCGAGGCCCACGGGTCGTGGACGCAGAGCCCGACGGGCTTCAGCTATCAGTGGCAGGACTGCGACAGCTTTGGCGGCAACTGCTTGGCGATCTCCGGGGCGACCGGCCAGACGTACACGCTGACCGCCGCGGATGTGGGTCACACGATCCGCTTGGTCGAGACCGCGTCGAACGCCGACGGCGCCGGCGCGCCGGCGAGCTCGGCGCAGACCGGCGTCGTGGCGGCGCCGGTATACACGCTCACCGTGTTGACGGCGGGGACGGGAACCGGGGGCGTCACCGGCAACGGTATCTCCTGCCCGAGCACCTGCGTTCAGAGCTACCCGTCCGGCACGGTCGTGGCGCTCGGGTACACGGCCGGCGCGGGATCGCTGTTCGCGGGCTGGTCAGGCGGCGGGTGCTCGGGCACCGGCGCCTGCACCGTGACGATGTACTCCAACCAGACCGTCACGGCAACGTTCAACCCGCTCGTCGTCCCGCCGCCGCCTCCGCCGGGCACGGTGAGCTCCGCGAGCGCGGTCTCGTTGATCGCGGGGGGAACCGCGACCGCGGCCAACGCTGGAACCACCGTAACAGGCACCGGACAGGGAGCCTTGACCTTGGCGCAGTATGGCTCCGATCCCGCAGGCCGAGCGCCGTTCGGCTCCGCAGGCGGGTTCTTCGACGTTCTGGTCCCCACGGGCAGCCACTTCTCCAGATTGAGCATCTCTGACTGCAATCTCGCCGGAGGCACGACCCTCTGGTGGTGGGCGGGAACACTTGGGTGCCGGTCTCCCCACAGTTCTACACACCAGGACCGCCGGCGTGTTCGATCGCAACGCTGACAGCGAACACCAGGCCGACGATCGGGCAGCTGACCGGCACCGTGTTCGCGGTCTCCCTCAGCGGCAACGCGACCACCCGCACGGCCACGGTACGCGGAACGAGCGCGAGCGTTCCGATCCGCTGCACGGGTGGCAGCCGGTCGACCTGCAAGGTCAGGCTGACCATGACCGTCACCGAGAAGATCAAGGGTGGCAAGGTGATCGCGGTCACGGCCGCCAAGACCAAGACGAAGGTCGTGGTGGTGGGGACGGCGACGTCCACGCTCGCCAGTGGTCACACCAAGACCGTGCGCGTCTCGCTCAACGGTGCCGGCAAGCGCCTGCTCGCCACTCACCACACGCTCAAGGTCAAGCTCACGACCACGCAGTCAGCCGGCACGGCCGCGAGTCGCACGATCACGTTCAAAGCGAAGCCAAAGCGCTAGACGAGCGGACTGAGCGTCCCCCAACGCGCGGACACCGGGACGCTCGCTCTTATCGGCGGGGTCCCCGAGCGTTCCGCCGAGCGCCGCTTGTGCATTGCGCGAGATCCAAGCATCTCGCCTGTGCCCGGCCTCACGCCTGCCTCGGACGATCTGCAGTCGTACTAGCGTCGACGCGCTGGATGCCCGCTTACGCCGGATGAAGCAGGCGTGATGGCACCGTCGGCGTTGGCACCTC
>CAWCFD010000005.1:0-199403 GCA_963794845.1 uncultured Solirubrobacterales bacterium | reverse complement strand
ACGTCGGTGGTGGGCGCAGCGGCGTAGGCACGGCGTTTGCGCTCCAACCGCGCGCGGCCAGAACCGCCGAGAGCGGCGCTGGGCTAACTTAGCTAAGAAATGCTATCGTGCCAGGCATGACACGCGTGGGGATGCACGAGGCGAAGACGAACCTCTCGCGGCTGGTGGAAAGCGCCCGCCACGGCGAAGAGGTGATCGTCGAGCGCTCCGGCAAGCCGGTGGCGAAGATCGTCGCCTATGACGAGAAGCCGCGCGGCCTCTTGGCGCTCGAGGGCGTTTGGAAGGGCCAGGGCCATATACCCGACGACTTCGACGAGCTGCCCGAGGATCTCCAGCGCGCCTTCGGCATGATCGACGATTGAGGCTTCTCCTCGATACACACGCGCTGCTCTCGCTGCTCTTCGCCGATGGACGCTTGTCCCGGCCCGCCCACGATTCAATTGAGCGAGAGGATGCGCAACTGATCGTGAGCGTGGTGAGCGTGTGGGAGATCGCGATCAAGCGTGCGATCGGCAAGCTGGAAGCCCCCGCCAACGTGATCGAGCGCGTCGAGGAAGCCGGCGCCGAGATGCTCGCGATCACCGCGCGCCACGCCCATGCAACCGGCGAGCTTCCGATGCACCACCGCGATCCGTTCGACCGCTTGCTGATCGCGCAGGCGAAGCTCGAGGGCTGCGCGATCGTCACCGGCGACCGCGCGCTTTCGCTCTACGGCGTTCCGATCGTTTGGTAGCGACCATCCGCAGCAGCGCCTAAAATCCGACCATGTCAACTGCGGCTGGGCGCACATTGCTGGAGCCTGGACACGAGGCGGAGTGGGAGCGACTGAACGCGGAGAAGCGGCGATTCCTGACCCCGCCCGCCGACACGCCAATCAATGAGCTTCTGCGCCGCGGACAGCGCCTTTCGGCGCAGGCGGCGGCACTGCTCCGGGCCGTCGAGCGAGCGCGTGGCGACGACGGATCCTGAGCTTGACGTAGCGGCAAGAGCGATGGTCGCCGCCGGTGCTCGCTTTGTCGTGGTCGGCGGCTTCGCGGTGATAGCAAGCCTCTCGAGCATCGTCGGCTTCAAGCGCCTTGCGGATCGGCCCCGAGACCGAAACGATCTGGCCGCGCTCGAGGAGATCCATGGCGAGCTGCCGGTCGAGCCGATCGCGGGCGTCGACGATCGATGAAGATCCTCACCGTCGTAGGCAACCGCCCCCAGTTCATCAAGGCCGCTGCCGTCTCCGGGCCGCTGCGTGCCGAGCACGAGGAGATCCTGGTGCACACCGGGCAGCACTACGACGACGTGCTGTCGGAGGTGTTCTTCCGGGAGCTTGGGCTCGCCAAGCCCGAGCGCGAGCTGGGGATCGGCGGCGGATCGAACACCGCGCAGACGGCGCGCATGCTAAGCGCGCTGGAGCCGCTGCTGGGAGAGGTGGCGCCCAACGCGGTGCTCGTGTACGGCGACACCAACTCGACGCTCGCCGGCGCGCTCGCGGCCGCTCAACGCGGTGTGCGGGTCGTGCACGTGGAGGCGGGGATGCGCTCGTTTGACCGCTCGATGCCCGAGGAGCTCAACCGCGTGCTGTGCGACCACATGAGCGCGCTGCTCTTGTGCCCGTCGGAGACGGCGGCCGAGAACCTGCGCGCCGAGTCCGCGCACGGTCAGATCGAGGTGGTCGGAGATGTGATGGTCGACATCGCGCTCTCCTGGCGCGAGCACGCCAGCACTCTCACGGAGGCTTTGAGCCAGCGCGGATTGCAGAAGGGCGCGTATCTCGTGCTGACAGCCCACCGTGCGGGAAACGTTGACGATCGCAAGCGCCTGGAGCGGCTCGTGGAGCTGATCGAAAGGCTCCCGGGGCCGGTCGTCTTCCCGGTACACCCGCGCACGCGTGCGCGGCTGCACGAGGCTGACCTGCTCGGCCGGCTGCAGGCCATCGACGGAACGATCGTGACCGAGCCGCTCGGCTACGTTGAGTTCGCCGCGCTCGTGCACGGGGCGCGCGCGGTGCTGACCGACTCAGGCGGCGTCCAGAAGGAGGCCTACCTGGCGGGCATGCCGTGCGTGACGCTGCGCGCGAACACCGAGTGGGTGGAGACGGTCGAGACAGGTTGGAACACGCTGGTGGACCTCGACGCCGAGCGGGCGCTGGCGGCGCTGGAGCGGCCGGTGCCGGCGGAGCACCCGCGGCTGTACGGGGATGGGAAAGCCGCCGAGCGGTGCGTGGCGGCCATCAGCGCGATGGGCAGCTAAAGCGGCGGGACCTGGTTGTTGACCTGCGTGCCGTGGTAGAGGTGGTCCTGGTCGGCGCAGGCGGCCGGGAAGAAGAACTGGACGCTGTCGCTGCGCACGCCGTTATAGCTGGCGTAAAGGGTCGCGCGACCGACGGTGCCGACGGCGCACTTCTTGTCGGTGCTGCGCGTGACCCGGAGCTTGATCTTCATGATGTTCCCCGCATAGCCCCACATCATCGCGTAGTGCGAGTGGTAGGAGAGGTGGTGCTCCACCGACATGATGACCACACCGCCGCGATCCTGCTGGCAGATGACCCCCGAGACCGTGTTGGCTTGCAGGTTGATGTTTCCGTGGCCCTTGGCGAAGCTGCGTTCCCCCGTGTACGCGCCCGTATGAAAGCCCCATGGGGGGATCCCGTAAACGGTCGGCACCTCAGAGCAGGACGTGGCCGCGCCGGCCGAGCCGGCCACCCACGACGCGCAGCAGACCGCCAACGCCGCGGTCGCCACGATGACGCGCAAGACGGACATACGAGAGTATCGGCCGCATCGCGGCATTAGTAAAGGCCGATCGAAGACGTCGCCCGGCCACTCCCGTGTGGGCCCACGCGGCGAGATAGCGGCGCAGCCAGGCCCTTGGGATCGCGGCGCCGGCAATGTGCTGATTCGTGCCGCGGGTGCGATCTTCAGCGGATGCGCAAGGGAGCGCTGTAGGCGGATACGTGCGCGCCGTCGGCGATCTGGACCAGCGCCTCGTAGAGGCCCGGGTGACGGATGCGCACGATGGCGCTGAAGCGCGAGCTGGTCGCAGTGCCGCGCTTGACGCGTGCGCCGCCCTCGTTGAGCGACGGCAGCCCGCGCCGCAGCAGCTGGAAGCCCGCGCGCGCGCCGACCTCGGCCGGGGCGACGGTGCCGTACAACCGGTAGAACCGGCCGCGACTCCGGCGATGGACACGACGCGCGTGGAAGGCGACCCGGACGGCCACCCCCTCCACCAGCACTGGGCTGGAGACGATCGGAGCGCTGGTCGTGACCACGCGCAGCTGGGCATTCTGGAGCAGGCCCACCACCGGGAAGGAGAAGCTGCCCGTCGAGCTCGTGACCTCGGGATTGCCGAGCGTCGCAAAGCCCGCCAGGTAGGGGAACGGGTTGACTTGCAAGGCGACCACCCGGCCCGCCGCGCCCGTGCCCGAGAGCGTCCCTTCAACCGAGAACGGATCGCCGAACGGGACCGGGTTGGGAGCGCCGGCGATCTGAAGCGAAAGCGGGATGCTGGGCGTCTTGAACGTGCGGTCGCCGCCAGGGGTCGCCCCGGCGGCGCTGGACGCCAGGATCCGGTAGTGGTAGGTCGTGTTCGACGCCAGGCCGCCGATGGCCTGAGCGACTTTGACCGTCGTCGTCCCGCTGCCCGCCGGCGCGAGCGCCGTCTGAGCGCCGTAAGCCCTCGTCGTGCCGTACTGGAAGACGTAGCTGGTCGTCAGCCCACGGGGATCGACCGAGCCGCCCACCACCACCGAGGAGGCGGTCAGGCTCGACACTCCGCCGGTGGACACGGTGGGCAGGGGCGGGGCGGCGGCACTGGAGACCGACGGCGCCATGGACACCGACAGCACCGGCATCGCGGCGGTCGCGAGCAGGACGGCAACCGCACGGCGCCCGACGGGCACCGCGCGCCACGGTCGGCCGGGCTTACGGCTCCCCTTCATGTAGGCGGTAAACCCGCTGTCGGCGCCGAAGTAGCGGCGCCGAAGCGCGGCATCTCTGCCAAGCGCGCCGCTTGGCACGTCTTGCCATATGTTTGCCCCGTGCCCGCCCCCGATCTCGCGGTCTGCCGATCGGCGCCCCCTCGTAGCGATCTCACGGTCGTCGGCGGGGGAATCGTCGGCCTGGCGGTGGCTCGCGAGCTGACGAGACGCTTCCCGCGCTCGTCCGTGTGCGTGTTGGAGCGCGAGCCCGCGTTGGGACTTCATCAGACAAGCCACAACTCCGGCGTGATACACGCCGGCATCTACTACGCGCCCAACTCGTCCAAGGCTCGCCTGTGCGTCGCAGGCGCGCGTGAGCTCTACCGCTATTGCGAAGAGCGCGACATCCCGCACGACCGATGCGGGAAGCTGGTCGTCGCTGTGCGTCCATCGGAGCTCCCCCGGCTCGACGAGCTCGAGCGGCGGGGCAAGCTCAACGGCGTGGAGGGCTTGCGCCGTGTCGATGCGCGGAGCATGAGCGCGCTGGAGCCACACGCTCGGGGGATAGCCGGTCTTCACTGTCCACCGACCGGGATCGTCGACTTCCACGCCGTCGCCACCGCATACGCGCGGGACGTCCTCGAGGCGGACGGGACGCTTGTCACCGGATGCGACGTTCGCGGGATCGAGGCCCGAGGGCGAGACCTGCGCCTCTCTCACACCCATGGGGTCACGAACACCGCCCACGCCATCTTCTGCGGCGGGGCGTGGGCGGACCGGCTCGCGGTCGCGGCGGGCGCCGATCGGGACCCACGCATCGTGCCGTTCCGGGGGAGCTACCTGCGTCTGGTCCCCGAGCGCCGGCACCTCGTGCGCTCGCTCGTCTACCCCGTGCCCGACCCCTCGCTTCCGTTTCTCGGGGTTCACTTCACGAGGCGCATCGACGGGGAGGTTCTGATCGGACCAACGGCGCTGCTCGCCGGTGCGCGCGATGCCGAGCGCCTTTGGCAGCTGCGCGGCAGGGATCTGATGGAGACCGTCAGCTGGCCGGGCTCGTGGCGCATGTTCGCCCGCTGGTGGCGTACCGGGCTCACCGAGCTACACCACGCCGCTTCGCGTGCCGCGCTCGTGCGGGACGCGGCGCGCTATCTGCCAGAGGTAACCGCGCACGATGTGAAGCCTTCATTTGCGGGGGTGCGCGCGCAGGCTGTAGCCCGTAACGGGGGCTTGGTGGATGACTTCGTCTTCTCAGCGACCGAGCGAGCGCTGCATGTCCGCAACGCGCCCTCACCGGCCGCGACGGCTTCGCCGGCCATCGCGCGGGAGATAGCCGACCGAGCACAGCGGCTGTTCTTCTGACCGCATGTGAACGCCGGCAGGGCACGCGAAAGCTCAGTGCCCGTATGGAATTCGTCAGCGGGAGCACAGACCGCGATCAAGCGATGCCACCCGTCAGATGGTGGAGAAACACGTTCATTGATTGAACGTAGAAAGCGACACTCGGGCGATTGCGGCGACCGGAGAGGCTACCCATTATCCATGCTCCAAACCCTTAGGGGCAAGGACTTCATAGCTCCAAACCCTTAGGGGCGAGGACTTCATAGGAAACTTTCACAGCCTAACCGGGGAACAATATGCACCGCCTCAATGTCACGGATGGACACGTGGGCTTTCGTCGCCGCACCACGCTGGACGAGTCGCCGGAGACGGCTCGCGAAATACGCCTGGCGATCGCTCGCACCAAGGCCGGGGACCGCGATGCGCTGCGCTTCCTGTACGTGCGCTACTCGGACAACGTGTACGGCTACATCTGCAGCATCGTGCGCGACGAGCAGGAGGCCGAGGACCTCACTCAGCACGTCTTTATGAAGCTCATCACCGTGATCGTGCAGTATCGAGATCACGGCGTCCCGTTCTCGGGCTGGCTCTTGCGGCTGGCGCGCAACGTCGCGCTCGACCACCTGCGCAGGCGCCGACCCACCCCGACCGAAGAGGTATTCGGCGCAGACGCACACGCCGACGAGAGCGTGCGCGAGCGAGCGCGCGACCTGCACGCGGCGCTCGCCACGCTGCCAGACGAGCAGCGCGATGTGATGGTCATGCGCCACGTCGTCGGGCTCTCGCCCGGGGAGATCGCGGAGGAGATGGGTCGCTCGGAGAGTTCTATCCACGGCCTGCACCACCGCGGCCGGCGCGCGCTCCAGGAGGAGCTCCGCCGACTCGGCTCAGCGCCGGCCACCGCCGGCAGTGCCGTGAGCGCCGCATGTTGACCGCCGGCCAAGCGAGCACCGCCGAGGCAGGCGCGCCGGTGCCGTTCACGCGGCTCGACTGCGCCGATTCCGTTCTGCTCGAGGAGCTGATGGGAGCCGTAGGAGAAGTCGCCGAGCGCGGCGCCTTCACGCTCGGCGAGCACGTCGAGGCGTTCGAGCGCGAGTTCGCCGCCTACTGCGAGACAGACTTCGCCGTCGGCGTCTCCTCGGGCACCGAGGCGCTCGCACTGGCCTTGCGTGCGCTTGAGATCGGCCCCGGCGACGAGGTGATCGTGCCGACGAACTCGTTCATCGCGACCGCCGAGGCGGTCAGCGCGGTCGGCGCCATGCCAAAGCTCGTGGACGTCGACCCCGACTCGCACCTGATCACGGCGGAGATCGTCGCCGACAGCCTCGGCCCGCATGTGCGCTGTGTCATACCGGTGCACCTGTTCGGCGCCACCGTGGACCTCGATCCGATCCTCGAGCTGACTCACAAGGCCGGAATTCATGTGATCGAGGACGCCTGCCAGGCCCACGGCGCGCGCTACCGCGGCCGCCGCGCCGGAACGCTTGGCGTGCTGGGCTGCTTCAGCTTCTACCCGACCAAGAACCTCGGGGGGTGGGGCGATGGCGGAGCCGTCGTCACCGCCGTCCCGGAGCTCGCCGAGCGCGTGGCGCTGCTGCGCGCGCACGGCGAGCGGCCGCGCTACAGCCACCGCGTGGTCGGGACGACAGCGCGGCTGGACGCGCTGCAGGCAGCCGTCCTGCGGCGCAAGCTCACCCGCCTGGACGACTGGAACGAGGAGCGCCGCCGCCTGGGCTCAGAGCTGCGCGCCAAGCTCGGCGGTTTGCAGACCGAGGGTGCGAAGAACAGCGCGATCGAGCTCGTGGAGCTCCCGTTCGCCGAGGCCGACCACGTCTACCACCTTTTCGTGGTGCGCAGCGAGCGCCGCGATGAGCTGCGCGCCCACCTCCAAGAATGCGGGGTGGCCTCGGCGATTCACTATCCGACACCGATACACCTCACCGAGGCTTACGCCCATCTCGGCCTCGCACCGGGAAGCCTGCCGGTCAGCGAGCAGCTGTCGCGAAGGATCTGCTCGCTGCCGCTGTTCCCGGGTATGAGCGACACCGAGGTCGAGCGGGTCGCGCAAGCGGTGCTCAGCTTTACGAAAGACGAGCCCGGCAACGAACGTTGATCGGACAAATGCACTCGCTACCAACAACCACGGAGGGGGCTTGAGGCGATGCTCGACGGCTGGGACAAATCAGTGCAAGAGCTGCAACGGAACGGTAACGGGCGCATCGTGCCACGACCGTCTCCGATCGGGACGGCGGTCGTCGGCTGTGGCTACTGGGGCCCCAACCTCGCACGCAATCTCTCAGAGCACCCCGAGTTTCGCCTGCGGGCGCTGTGCGACCGCGACCCGGCGCAGCTTCGCGCCCTTGGGCAGCGCTATCCGGATGCGACGACATTCGCCGAGTTCGACGCGGTGCTTTGCGACCGCAGCGTCGAGGCGATCCTGCTCGCCACCCCGCCGCAGACCCACCACCCCCTGGCCAAGCGGGCACTGGAAGCGGGTAAGCACGTGCTCGTCGAGAAGCCGCTCGCGACCCGCCTGAGCGACGCCCACGAGCTCGCCGATCTGGCGGCGGACGCCGAGCTCGTGCTGATGCCGGGGCACACGTTCATCTACAGCCCCGCGGTGAACGCGGTGCGGGACCTCATCAAGGACGGCACAGTCGGCGACATCCACTTCATCACCTCCTCGCGGATGAACCTCGGCAAGTACCAGAGCAACGGCGTCCTCTGCGACCTGGCGCCCCACGATCTCTCGATCCTGCTGTACTGGCTCAACCAGCCGGTCGTGGAGGTGGCCGCATCGGGGAGCAGCGTGTTCGCCGAAGGCGTCCCCGAGACCGCCTTCCTGACGCTCACCTTCCGGGGTGGCACAACCGCCAACGTGCAGCTCTCGTGGCTGGCGCCCCGCAAGATGCGCCAGATGATCGTCGTCGGCAGCAAGCGGATGGTCCAGTACGACGACACCGCCTCCGATGAGCCGGTGCGCGTGTACGACCGCGGCATGGAGATCGGGCCCCCCACCAACTTCGGAGAGCACCAGCTCACCTACCGCTCGGGCGACGTGGTGAGCCCGAGAGTGCAGCCGCAGGAGCCGCTTCGCCTCGAGCTCCACGACTTCGCACGCGCCATCCGCACGGGTGAGGAACCGCGTTCGAACGTCGCCCTCGGCCTGCAGATCGTCGCGGCAATCGAGCTGGCGGAGGCTTCGCTGCGCGGGAACGGTGTGCCGCTCGCGCTCAAACCGAGGCTCGAGCTTACCGCGGCGTAGAGCATCTCCCAGGGCGGCGATTTTGCGCGCAAGCTCGGGAGTATGGGGCCGTGACGTGCGTTTGTTCAATGTGCTCGGCAAGGGTGTCGTCGTCGTTCCCAACACGACTCGCTGGACGGGGCCATGGCTCAGCGCCACGCGCGCGGCCTCGCTGCAACGGGTGGGCAACCGGCCGATCGTCTGTCACGTGCTCGACGCGCTGCTCGATATGGGCGTGGTGGAGGCCGCCGTCGTCGCGCCGTCTGATGTCGCAGAGGAGATCGCCGCGTGCATCGGCGGCGAGGGGCCGGCCGGCATCGAGATTCTCCACCTTGCGTGCGAGTCGGGCGACAGCGGCGACACGCTGCTCGCGGCCGCTGAGTTCGTAGGCGACGCCCCCTGCATCCTGCACCGCGCCGACGGTCTGCTGGGGCAACCGCTTCCGCAATTCGCCGAGTTGCTCCGCGAGCAGCCTTCGGATGCCCTCCTGCTAATTCAAGACGTCGACGGCGAGGCCAAGCGGCTCAGACTGGTGCCCCAGCGCCTGCTCCGCGCCGCCGAGGACGGCTCGGTCGCCAAACCGGCCGGCGTTGCGGGGGTCTGCCTGCTGGGTCCCGGCGCGCTCCAGCGTCTGGCGAATCTCGGCCGATCTGAGCAGGTGCTCGATTTCGCTGTCATGGCCCAGCAGCTCGCCGGCGATGGTGGGCGCGTGCAGATGCGATGCGTACGCAGGTGGCGCCATTTCGCCGGTGACGCGCTCGACCTGCTCGACATGAACCGGACGATGCTCGACGCTCTGGACCCCGAGACGACCACGATGGCGACCAATGGCAATCGCTTCGAGGGACCAATCGCGATCCACCCCACGGCGTCTGTGACCTCGAGCGTCATCATCGGGCCGGTGATCATAGGCGCGGACGCCCTGATCGCCGACTCCTACATCGGGCCGCACACGTCAATCGCCGAGCGGGTTCGCATCGAAGGCGCCGAGCTCGAGCGCTCGATCGTGCTCGCCGATGCGAGCGTGCTGCATGTTGGGGGACGCCTCGTGGCGAGCATCGTGGGCCGGGAGGCGCGCATCTTTCGCGACTTCTCCGTGCCGCGCGCGCTGCGCCTGCAGGTCGGGGACGGCGACGAGGTGGCGCTGTGCTGAAGGCCCCGTGCTGAAAGCCAGGTCGCGATTGGGGACGCTCGTCCAGCGTCCGCGGATTCTGAAGTACCGAGCGCTCTCCAGCTGCCGCCGGGTGAGCGGGTCTCCGATCGCCGTGCAGCCGGTGCTGATGCTCGGCCCGGGCGCGATCGTCCTCGGCAAGGACGTCGAACTCGGGTGGCAGAGGTCCAACTCGTTCTACACGGGCTACTGCCACCTGGAGGCCTCGACGCCCGACGCGGCGATCGAGATCGGAGATGGCGCCCAGATCAACAACAACGCGTTCATCAAGAGCGAGGGGCCCGGCATCCGGATCGGCGCCGAAGCGCTGCTCGGCTCGGAGGTCACGATCTACGACAGCGACTTCCACGACCTGCGCCCCGGGCGCCGGCGCGGCGGTTCGCCGCGGATGGCCGCCGTTGAGCTCGCCGAGGACGTGTTCGTCGGCGATCGCGTCCTGATCCTGAAGGGCGTCACGATCGGCGCGCACTCGGTGATCGGCGCGGGCAGCGTCGTCACCTGCTCGATCCCCGCGGGCGTAGTCGCCGCCGGCAACCCGGCGCGGGTGATCCGAGCGCTCACCGATGTGGACATGCAAGAACGTCCCACTTAATGCGTTTAGTGATAGACCGCTGTACGCGCAGACCGGTGAGCCGAGCCGCGCGAGCAGCGAGTAGATTTCTTCGACAACGTACGCCGTCTGCGTCCCGGGGCATCTCAAACCGAGCCATCGAACTCGCTAGGGAATCAAGGGGAAGGAAACAGGTCCGTGATAGGAAAACGCAAATTTGCGAGGACCCGAGCTGCGCTCGTGCTGTTGCTCGGCGCGCTGACGACTCTCGCGGCGGCCACGCCGGCCTTGGCGGCCGCGCCGCTGATGGACGCCAACGTAACCGTCAACGGGCACAGCACCGTGACGACGCCGAGCTTCAGCACCACCGAAGCCGGCGAGCAGCTGCTCGCGTTCGTCGCCTCGGACGGCCCCTCCGGTGCCGGAACGCAGTCGGGCACAGTCTCCGGCACCGGGCTCACCTGGACACTCGTCAAGCGCGCGAACTCACGGTCAGGCGACGCCGAGATCTGGGCCACGACGGCCCCCAAAGCGCTTGTGAATGTGACCGTCACCTCCACCCCGGCCATCAGCGGCTTCGACCAGTCGCTGACGGTGATCTCGATGAAGGCCTCCAAAGGTATCGGGGCATCGGTGACCCGCGCCGGCGCGAACGGCGAACCGAATGTCTCGCTCATCACCACCGGAGAAGGATCTCTTGTGTATGCCGTCGCCAACGACTGGGACACCGCCACCGCCCGCAAGCTCGGCCCCAACCAAGCGCTGCTGCACCAGTATCTCGACACCAAAACCGGAGACACATTCTGGTCGCAGTACACCGCTCAGGCCACCGGCCTGGCCGGAAACGTCGTGACGCTCAACGACACGGCCCCTACGAGCGACCAGTGGAACATGGCCTCCGTCGAGATCCTCGGCGGCGGCACCGCCCCCGGCCAGGTCACGAACGTGAGCGCGACCGTCGGCGCCGGGTCGGCGAGTCTGACATGGAGCGCACCGTCGAGCGGCGGAGCGCCCACCCAGTACACGATCACCCCCTACATCGGCTCGACCGCACAACCCACAATCACCATCAGCGGCACCCCTCCCGCGACCAGCGCCACGATCACCGGGCTGACCAACGGCACCGCGTACACGTTCACCGTCACCGCAGCCAACGCCGTCGGCTCCGGACCAGTCTCTGAACACTCGAACGCCGTCACACCGACAGCCCCGACGGTACCCTCCGCCCCTACGGCAGCCACAGCGACGGCCGGCGAAGGGTCTGCGATGGTGAAATGGACAGCACCGTCAAACGGCGGCAGCACGATCACCAGCTACAAGATCACCCCCTACATCGGCACCACAGCACAGACCGCGACAACGATCACGGGCACGCCACCGGCCACCAGCGCCACGATCACCGGGCTGACCAACGGCACCGCGTACACGTTCACCGTCACCGCGACGAACGCCATCGGCTCGGGGCCGGCGTCCTCGCCGTCGAACGCCGTCACGCCCGCCACCGCGCCGATCGCCTACCCCGACCTGCAGGTCATCGTCCCGACCAATGAAATCTTTATCAGCACGACGTCGGGCACCAAGATGCTCGAGTTCTCGCACATCAGCTCAGATCTCGGCATCGGTCCGCTCGAGATCCGGCCGAAGTACGACAAACTCACGGGGATCTCGCAGGGCTACCAGGCGCTCTACACGATGCCCAGCCCGGGAGTTTGGAAGTTCGATCACACGGTCCCGTTTGCGGGGCCGATGATCTGGACCCCGCCGACCGACTACCGCTTCCCGCTGGCCAAGTTCTGGCTCTATGGCACCGCGTCGGGCGGTGGCCCTGGCAGCATCGTGGCGAGCAGCCCCAAGGTCGATTTCTGCATGACCTCCGACACGCGTGTCGGAGGTGTGCCCAACACGCCCGCCAACAACGAATACCCCGGTGACCCCGGCTGCCTCTCGCCCGAAGGCATCCTCGGCCTGAGCGTAGGATGGGGCGACAAGTACGAAGCCACCGACGGTGGCGAGGGCATCGAAATCCCGACCTTGCCGAACGGCACCTACTGGCTGCGCGCCGAGATCGATCCCTACCACTACCTCCAGGAGTCCAGCCTCTCCAACAACATCACCGACACCAAGATCCAGATCGAAGGCAACCTCGTAAAAGTGCTCGAACAGACGCACCCCGACTCGACACCGCCGACGGTCACGTTGACTAGCCCCTCCGCGGAATCTACGGTCTCCGGGACCGCCACGCTCCAAGCCAGCGTCAGCGGTCCACACCCGATCAGCTCGGTGCAGTTCCTGCTCGACGGTCAGCCGACCGGCTCGCCGGTCACCACGCCGCCGTACATGATGCAGTGGACGGTGGGAAGCACTCCCCCAGGCAAACATTTCCTCAGCGCGCAGGCGTCCGACAGTGAAGGATTCATCGGTACGGCTACCGACGTCCCGGTCACGACGCAGGAAGGTACGGGTGGGGGACCAGACAAAGAACCCCCGCTCGTCTCGATCACCAACCCTGTCGCCAACCAGACCGCCTCTGGTCAGGCCGAGCAGGTGAGCGCGAACGTAACGGACAATCTCGACGCGATCTCCTCGGTGCAGTTCTACCTCGACGGCACTCCGCTCGGATCACCGGTCACCAGCGCCCCATATGCGATTACGTGGAACACGACATTCGCCGGGAATGGGAGCAACACGCTCATCGCCCAGGCGACAGACGTGTCCGGGAATGTCGGTACGTCCGCCCCCGTCACCGTCACCGTGGAAAACCCCGCGCATATCGGACCGTGCTTTGTCATCGACGCGAACGTGACCGCAAACGGCCACGGGACGACCACGACGCCGAGCTTCACCACAGCCGAAGCCGGTGAGCAGCTGTTCGCGTTCGTCGGCTCGGACGGGCCGGCAGGCGCCGGCAAGCAGTCCGCAACGGTCTCGGGCGCCGGCTTGACCTGGAAACTCGTTCAGCGGGCCAACTCGCGCTCCGGCGACTCCGAGATCTGGTGGGCAACCGCACCCACGACGCTCGTAAATGCGACGGTCACCTCCACCCCGTCGGTCGCAGGCTACGACCAGTCGCTCACCGTGATCTCCATGGAGATGTCAAACGGCATCGGCGCATCGGTCGCGGGCGGCGGGGCGAGCGGGGCACCGAGCGTCTCGCTCAAAACCACCGAAGAAGGGTCGCTCGTGTACGCGGTCGGCAACGATTGGGACACCGCCACAGCGCGCACCATCGGCGCCAACCAGGTGATGCTTCGCCAGTACCTGGACACGAAAACCGAAGACACGTTCTGGTCGCAGTTCGACGGCGCCGTCACCGGCCCCGTCGGCGAAACCGTCACGCTCAACGACACCGCTCCGACGAGCGACTCGTGGAACATGGCCGCCGTCGAGATCCTCGGCGACGGTCCCGGCAACTGAGCGGCGCGACTTACGCCGATACGACTCGTCCGAGCTGCGATCCGATCGGGCGAGGACGCCCGGCGCGAGGATCATCCAAATGAAGGCGAGCAGCTCGATGGCGCCGACCTCCCAGATCTCGTCGATGTACTCGTTGTCGTTGATCCGGAACTGAGCCAGCTGTTCGGGGCCGGCCACTCCACAGCGCCACCACCGGCGCCGAACCCTCCGCTAGATCCAGATGTAGCTGCACGATCGCTCCTCAACGACCGATGATCCCGCTCGGCCAGAACGACTCGCGCAAGCAGCGGCTCAAGCACCCTCCGGGCCTTAGGCAGATCGTCCAGCGACGCGAGCCGCCCCTCACCAATGGCAGCGCCCGTGGCCTCCAGATCAGTCCACGCCGCGGGGATCAGCGACCGGCTGCTATCGGGCAGCACCAGCAGAAGCTGCAACACGCCGCGGCGATGCGAGAAACCCAACACCTCCAGCGAGCACCCCTGAAGCGGATGCCGCGACCGCAGCACCCGCACCCGCCTCGGGAAACCGTCGAAGCGGGCAGTATGTCGTGTCCTCGTTTGCGCAGCGCAGCTCCTTGACCTCGCCCTTGAGCGCGCGCAGCCGCTCGCGCTCCGCGCTCGTCGGCCGATCTGGCGCTCGCCGACGTTCACCTCAGCCTGGCGGACCCACAGCCGCAGCGTCTCATGGTGGACGCCCAGATCCTGTGCGCGACCTGCGCGATCGGACGCTGAGACTCGAACACCAGCCGCACCGCCCGCTCACGCAGCTCATCGGGATACTTCCTCGCTCCTGACATCGCAGGAGAATCTCCTCGCCCCAGGACAGAATCCTGGTTTCGAGGTCTCCGCGAAACTCAGCCTGGCTCACTCGAGTTTCCAGGCAACGGTCCAGGCATGGCAACCAACCTCGAGCGTTAGGCGAGGTTCCAGGCCTGAAAGCAATCTGAAGTGCCAAGCGACACCAGGCCTCGATGGCAACCAACGCCAAGCAACCTTCGAGTTTTCAGGCAGGAGTCCGAGCCTCGATGGCGGCAAGACGTCGTGTAGCCCAGCGCAGCCGACGGTGATCGGGCAGCGTGCGTGCCAAAATCGCGCGCTGGCTGCGCCATACAGCCGGGAAGCAGATACGCAGGGTCAGCAGGTAGGGCGGCGCAGCGACCAGTCCGATAACGCTCAGTTGTGCGATCGCCGGTATGTGCGCAGCCGACAACCCCAGATTTGTGGGCACGATCACTGCGGCCAAGCCCAAACAGGAGACAACGGCCGGCGCGATGTCATTCCATAGGCGCGGCAGCGGACGTTCGGGGGAGCCGCGCAGCATCAGGGTATAGGCGACGACCAAGAACGAAGTGTGTATGACGGCGGCGGCGAGCGCGACGGCGACGATACCGAGCGACACAACCAGATAGACGGCGAGCCCATAGGCGAGGAAGTGCCCAACACCGAAACCAAGCAGCGCCCGAGTGCGACCGGTCGCCATCAGCACCGTCCCCGCGGCGTCGATGACCAGCGTCGAAGCACCGCCAAGCGCAAGGATCTGCACAGGCACGACCGCAGCAGCCCACGGACGGCCGAGCAGGAATGGGACGAGCACCGGCGCCACAACCGCCAGCAGCACCAGCAGCGGAAAGAGCAGAATCGTCAGAAGACGCACCATCTGCCGATGCATGTCGGTCAGCTCGCGGCCGTTGCGTGTGCGTGAGAGCACAGGAAAGCCGACCTGGCCCATCACGACGCTGACCTTCTTTTGGTATTCGACCGCCAGCGTGTAAGCACGGAAATACAGGCCGGTTTGAAATGCGCCGAGTCGAGCCCCGATGATCGCGTAGTCGACGTTGTTGAAGCCCACCCAGCTAACTGCAGCCATCGACGCCGGCAGACCGTAGGACAGTAGCTCGCGTGCGGCCCTGAGATGCAAACGCGGCAGCGGCGGAGGTGCGCTGATCCAGGCGATGACCGCCATCGTCACAGCGCTGGCGAGCAGGCCGAGCACCAGCGCCTCGCCGCCCAAACCGGCAAGCGCAAGACCGATGCAGGCGAGAACCCGAACAAGGGCGCTGAACACTTCAATCTCACTCAGGCGTCGAAACTCCATACGCCGACGCAAGGTGGATGTCGGCACCATGCTCGCCGCGGAAACCAAACACAGTGGCGACATCAGCCGCACGAACAGCGCAGTGCGCGCGCCGAAGATCGGGGCAACAATCAGGCTGGACGCCACAAGTGTCGCTCCTGTCAGCACGAGGCCGGCGAGAAGCCCGAGCGCCATCCCGCTCTGAAGGTGCTCGCGACCGATCGTCTTGCGCTGCACCAGTGCGCTGCTCACCCCTTCGGAGATGATGATGTAGGCGACTTCCTGGGCGATCAGCGCCACCGCGTAGCGACCGAATTCGGCGGGCGAGATCAGGCGCGCGAGCACCACCATCGAGACCAGCTGGATCACCTCGGTCGCCGGGCGCGAGATCGAAGCCCACCGGAGGCCGTGCACCGCCGCCTCGCGCAGCTCCTCAGGCGGCAGCGAACCGCCCGTCATGTTGCTGACATGGATAGGCTGAGCTTGTCGACCATGTCCTCCTATCAACGACCGAGCGCCAACGGTTCTCCCGTAGGCACGCACAGATACGGAAATTCTGCGCGCGCGAGGGCGTTACTCCGAAGATGAGCGAGATTGCGCAGCGAGACCACCCGCAAGTCGAACTGCCATGAGGCGGATGCTCGACGGACTCTTGCGGCGCAGTCGGATCTGGAAGTACCGAGCACTCTCCACCTGCAAGCGCGTGAGCGGCTCGCCGATCGTGGTACAGCCGGTCCTGTTCCTTGGCGACGGCGCGATCGTTTTGGGTCGCAACGTCGAATTCGGTTGGCGAACCTCGGCCTCGTTCCACGCGGGCTACTGCCATATCGAGGCCTCGAAGCCCACTTCTACGATCGAGCTCGGCGACGATGTGCAGCTCAACAACAATGCGATGATCAAGAGCGAGGGACCGGGAATAAAGATCGGCACTCGCGCGCTGCTCGGGTCCAGCGTTACGATCTACGACAGCGACTTTCACGAGCTGCACCCCGACCGCCGCCGCGGCGGACAGCCAAGGATGGGAGCGGTCGAACTCGGCGAAAACGTGTTCATCGGCGACCATGTTCTAATCCTGAAGGGCGTGAGAATCGGCGCCCACTCGGTGATCGGCGCGGGAAGCGTCGTGACGACATTGATCCCGGCGGGCGTGATCGCAGCGGGAAACCCAGCGCGGGTGATCAGAACGCTTGCGCAGGGTACGCGTTCAGATACCCGGTGCGTGAGGTTTCACGCGGCCAGCGGGCTTGGGATGGCCTAACCGTTGAGGCGGGCGGTGTAAACGTCGATGACATAGGGGTGCAGCCGACGGTCCTGTAGGGCGCAGGTTTCGCGGATCGGGAGGATGCGCTCGACGAAGCGCTCGCCGTGGACGGTCTGGGTACCACCGGAGGTCTTGCTCGCAGGAGCCCACGGAAGATCGGATCACAGCTCCGCGTTGACTGGACATGAGTAACCACCGCTACTACACGAGCTATAGCTGTGCTGGGTGAGCGCGCACTGATCACCGGCGGCGCGGGCGTCGTCGGATCCACGCTCGCCGACCAGCTCGTACAGGCCGGTGCCGAGGAGATCATCGTCCTCGACAACTTCGTCCGGGGGCGGCGCGAGAACCTCGCTTGGGCCGTGGAGAACGGCTCTGTGCGGATCGTCGAGGGAGACATCTGCGACAGGGATCTGGTGGAAAAACTGGTTCGCGGTATCGACGTTGTCTTCCACCAGGCTGCGATCCGGATCACGCAGTGTGCGGAGGAGCCCCGCCTGGCTCTCGAGGTGCTCGTCGACGGGACCTTTAACGTGGTCGAGGCGGCAGCCAACGAGGGAGTGCGGAAGTTGGTGGCGGCCTCCTCGGCTTCGATCTACGGCTTGGCGGAGCAATTTCCCACCGAAGAGCACCATCATCCGTATGCAAACGACACTCTCTACGGGGCGGCGAAGACCTTCAACGAGGGCCTGCTGCGCAGCTTCCACGCAATGAGCGGTCTCGACTACGTCGCATTGCGCTATTTCAACGTGTACGGACCACGGATGGACATCTACGGCGTCTACACCGAGGTCCTCGTGCGATGGATGGAGCGCATCGCGGCGGGTCAGCCGCCGCTGATCCTAGGCGACGGCTCGCAGACCATGGACTTCATCTACATCAGCGATGTTGCGCGCTCGAATGTTCTCGCCGCCTCGGCCGACGTCACCGACACGGTCTTCAATGTCGCGAGCGGCGTCGAAACGAGCCTCGCCGAGCTCGCCCGCATGCTGCTCAGCGTGATGGAGTCGGACCTGCCCGTGGAACACGGACCAGAGCGGGGAGTCAACAAGGTTCCACGCCGGCTCGCGGATACGAGTCTCGCGCGCGAGCAGCTCGGCTTCGAGGCCGAAGTCGGGATCGAAGAAGGCCTACGCCTGCTCGTCGAGTGGTGGCGTGCCGAACAGGCCCCGTCGAACCCTGCCGCGTTGGCGGCGGTGTCATGACCGAGGTACCGTTCGCGCGCCCGTCGATGATGGGTGGGGAGGCTGACGCCATCGCCGAGGTAATCGCCTCGGGCTGGGTGTCCCAGGGCCCCCGCGTAGCCGCTTTCGAGGCTGCCTTTGCGGCCCGCGTCGGGGCGCCCGCGGCCGTCGCCACCACGAGTTGCACGACAGCGCTCTCACTGGCCCTGCACGTCTCGGGCGTCGGTCCCGGCGACACGGTGGTCGTACCATCGCTGTCCTTCATTGCCACCGCAAACGCCGTGTGGCACTGCGGCGCCACGCCGGTCTTTGCCGATATCGATCCACGCACCTACAACCTCGACCCGGCTGCGGCTGAGCGTGCGATCACACCTCAGACCAAGGCGATCATGCCTGTCCATCAGGTCGGCCTACCAGCCGATATGGACCCATTCCTGGCGCTTTCCGAGCGATACGGCATCGCGATCGTCGAGGACGCCGCTTGCGCGATCGGCGCGACGTACAAGGGCCGTGAGATCGGATCGCTCGGTCCGCTCGCGTGCTTTTCGCTGCATCCTCGCAAGGTGATCACCACGGGCGAGGGCGGGATGATCGCCGTACACGATCCCGCGGTCGCCGAGCGCCTGAGGCGCCTGCGCGCGCACGGCATGGACATGTCGGACCTTGTCCGTCATGCCGCGCGCGATGTCGTCTTCGAGGCGTACCCGGAACGGGGCTGGAACACTCGCATGACGGACCTTCAGGGGGCTCTCGGCCTATGCCAGCTCGAAGCCCTCGATGAGATTCTCGAGCGCCGTCGCCTGCTGGCCGAGCGCTACACCGCCGCTATCGAGCGGATCCCCAACCTCGAACCGCCCTACGAACCGTCCTACGCTCGGCGCACATGGCAGTCCTACTGCGTACGCGTTGCTCCGCGTGCCGCGGTGGGGCGCACGGAGCTCATGCGCCGTCTACTCCGCGATGGGATTCCCACGCGCAGGGGTGTGATGGCGATTCACGAAGAGGCCTCATATGCGGGATCTCACGCCGACCTGGAGCACACCGAGGCGGCTGCGCGCGAGACCCTGATGCTGCCGTTGTTCCCGGATCTAACCGAAGGTCAGCAAGACCACGTGATCGAGTGTCTGGCAGACCACACCCTCAGTCTGGCTGCATGATGCCCTGCTCGAACGCCGTCACCGGCACCCATAAAGTTTCGCACCGACCCGCAAATCCCGAAGCTCTACGGGCGTTTTAAGAGTATGGTGGCTGCAACTGTCGAGGAGGGTCGCTCGGCGGCACCCCTCCCACTTAATGCCGATCGCGAGCGGAGCTACGCGGTCGATCTGCCGTGTCGGACGCTCGATGTCGTGCTGTCCGCGATGCTGCTAATCGTGTTGATGCCGCTGTTCGCGGTGATCGCCGCCGCGATTCGACTGGACTCTCGCGGACCGATCCTGTTTCGTCAGCGACGCTTTGGACGTGATCTGAAGCCATTCGTCGTCACCAAGTTCCGCACGATGCACCACGGCGCGGGCCACGACACGCACCGCACGTTCGTGCTCGGATTGATCGCCGGTGACCACCCACAGCGCCCAAATGGCGGCCCCCAGTTCAAGATGGTCGAGGATGAGCGCGTCACGCGCATCGGCCGGCTGCTGCGGCGCTCGAGTCTGGACGAGCTGCCGCAACTTTGGAACGTTCTACGCGGCGACATGTCGCTCGTCGGCCCGCGACCCCCGATCCCCTATGAGGTCGAGCACTATCCTCCCCACTGGTTCGCGCGCTTTGCCGTCAAGCCCGGACTGACCGGCCTGTGGCAGGTCAGCGGGCGTTCTGATCTGGCGCTGGAGGAAATGGTGGCACTCGATATCGAATATTCACAACGTCGATCACTGTGGTTCAACATCTGGATTCTCATGCGCACGGTGCCCACAGTGCTGAGCGGCAAGGGAGCGTCATGAGGCCCGCACATCCAGCCCCCGTCATTGATCGTCAGTCATGGAGGCCCCTTATGAAACCTTTGCGTTTGGTCGGACAGTTGTCACTGCTGGCCCCTCTGGCTGTGCTCCTCCTGCTGTGCTCGTCGACGCCCGCGATGGCGGCGACCGAATGTGCGACGGCGCCCAACCCGGTCGTGTGCGAGAACGCCCTGCCCGGCGATCCTCCGAGCGACTGGCATGTGGACGGCATGGGCGATCCCTCGATCCAAGGCTACGCGACGTCGATGAGCGTCGACGTCGGCCAGACAGAGTCTTTCAAGATCAGTACGCCGGCGACCTCCTATCACATCGACATTTTGCGACTCGGCTACTACGGCGGTAACGGGGCGCGCCTGATCGCATCCAACATCAAACCCACGGCGACGCTGCCACAGAAACAACCCGCTTGCCTGACAAACTCATCCACCGGGCTGATCGACTGTGGCAACTGGGGCGTTTCGGCGTCCTGGACGGTGCCGAGCAACGCCGTCTCGGGCGTTTACATCGCGCACCTCGTGCGCAATGACACCGGCGGCGACAGTCAGATCCCGTTCGTCGTGCGCAACGACTCGAGCCACTCCGAAGTCCTGCTACAGACCTCTGATGCCACCTGGGAGGCGTATAACGACTGGGGCGGCAACAGCCTCTACACCTGCACCGTTGCCTGCCCGCCCGGCGAACCGGAAGGCTACAAGGCAGCCTATTCCGTCTCCTACAACCGCCCGTGGGAGGGCTCGTTCGAAGTCGATGGTGGGGCCTCCTACCTGTACTACGTCGAGTACCAGATGATCTACTGGCTGGAGAAGAACGGCTACAACGTCAGCTACACGAGCGAGTCCGAAGTCGACCACCAGGGACCGCTGCTCGACAATCACAAGGTGTTCCTCTCCAGCGGCCATGACGAGTATTGGTCTGAAGGCCAGCGCTCGAGCGTCGAATCGGCGCTCTCAGCAGGTGTTAATCTCGCTTTCTTCAGCGGCAACGAGATGTTTTGGAAGACCCGCTGGGGCGCCAGCACCGAAGGCTCTAGCACACCCTATCGCACGCTCACCACGTACAAGGAGACGCACTTCAACGCACCCGTCGACCCGCAGGATCCACCGACCTGGACAGGTACCTGGCGCGACCCGCGCTTCAGCCCACCGGGAAACGGGGGCAAGCCCGAAAACGCCCTGACCGGCCAGGACTTCCTGGTCAACGCCGGCACGGCCGACATCACCGTGCCCTCTCAATACAGCAAGCTGCGTCTCTGGCACGGCACGGCCGCCTCCACGTTGACATCCGGCCAGTCGCTGACGCTGGCCCCGGGGAGCGGCACGCTCGGCTACGAGTGGGACGAGGACGTCGATAATGGCTTCCGGCCGGCCGGCGAGTTCGATGCCTCCGCGACGACGGTCAGCGGACTGCAGACGTTCCAGGATTACGGAACCAGGGTCCAGGAAAACACGACGGCGACTCACCATCTGACGCTCTACAAGGCGCCCAGCGGAGCGCTTGTCTTCGGCGCCGGGACAGTGCAGTGGGCGTGGGGACTGGCGAACGTCAACGCCTGGGAATCGGAAACGACAGAGCCGAGCAACCACGAACCCGACCTCAACCTCGAGCAGGCGACCGTCAATCTGCTGGCCGACATGGGAGCTCAACCGGGATCGCTGGGTACGGGCCTCGCGCCCGCGGCGAAATCGACCGATACGACCGCGCCGACCTCGACGATCACCTCACCCGTATCGGGCGCGACGCTTCAGGATGGGACTCAGGTCACGATCTCAGGCAAAGCGACCGACGCGGGCGGTGGCGTTGTCGCCGGGGTGGAAGTCTCGACTGACGGTGGGTCGACGTGGCATCCCGCGACGCTGACGACACCCTCCGAACAGACCGTCAGCTGGTCATACGCTTGGCCCGCGCATGGGTATCCCACCGTAGCCATCAAATCGCGTGCGGTCGACGACAGCGCAAACCTCGAGAAACCTGCAGCGGGCGTCACGGTCAGTGTGAATTGCCCATGCTCGATCTGGAGCGGTCTCGCACCGACCTCGCCCGATTCGGGCGACACGGCGTCGCTGGAGCTGGGCGTCAAGTTCACCTCGGACAAGTTTGGCACGGTGAGCGGTGTCCGCTTCTACAAGTCGGCACTCAACACCGGCACGCACATCGGCAGCCTTTGGACCGCAAGCGGAACCCTGCTGGCGTCTGCGACCTTCTCCAATGAGAGCGCCTCGGGTTGGCAACAGGTCAGCTTTTCCGCACCCGTGCAGATCTCTGCGAACACCACCTACGTGGTCGGCTATCTCGCGCCCAAAGGCCACTATGCAGATGATTCGTACTACTTCTACACGCCGCCTGCGACCGGTGGCAATGTCTTGAGCAGCGCGCCTTTGCACGCGAGTCCGGCCAGCAGCGCGAGTTCAAATGGCATATTTACCTATGCCGCCACGCCTACGTTCCCAACCAGCACCTTCAACGCGGCCAACTACTGGGTCGATCCTGTGTTCTCCCCGGCCACGGCCCCAGGGCAGGTGACTGGTGTGAGCGCGACCCCGGACGCCGGAGCTGCGACCGTATCGTGGTCCGCGCCGTCCAGTGGGGGCGTGGTTACGACTTACACGGTCACTCCCTACATCGGCTCGACCGCGCAGAAAGCAACCACGGTTACCGGGTCACCGCCCGCAACCGCGGTGACGATCTCGGGTCTCACCCCTGGTACGACATACACGTTTACGGTGCAGGCGTCGAATCCGAACGGCTCCGGTCCGATGTCGATACCGTCAAACGAAGTCAACCCGCCGGAAGTCGCGCCACCGTCGCCGCCGACGGGCGTATCCGCGGTTCCGGCGACCAAGCAAGCTCTGGTGAGCTGGCAGGTACCGACGCTTGAAGGCGGAAGTCCGATCACCGGCTACACGGTGACTCCCTATATCGGCTCGTCTGCGCAGACACCCGTCAACGTGGGCCCCTCCGTCACCTCGACCGCGGTGACCGGTCTGACGAATGGTACGAGCTACACGTTCAAGGTCGCGGCGACCAACTCTGTAGGCACAGGCGAAAAGTCCCAGGCCTCGAGCGCGGTGACGCCGCAGGACACGATCTTTGAATTCGCGACGCCCAACGTGGTCGATACCGGAGACACAAGCTCGGTCGAGCTCGGGGTCAAGTTCACCGCAGAAGTGGCCGGTACGGTGACGGGAGTTCGCTTCTACAAGGCTCAAGCCAACACCGGCACGCATATCGGTGGCCTCTGGACGGCCAGCGGAACGCTGCTGGCGTCTGCGACCTTCTCCAACGAGAGCGCCTCCGGCTGGCAGCAGGTGACTTTCGCTGCTCCGGTGAGCATCACAGCGGGCACAACCTATGTGGCGGGCTACCTTGCCCCGAGCGGCCACTACTCCGCGAACTCCTCCGGATTCGGCTCGGGAGAAGTCGCCAACCGGCCTCTGCACGCATTGGCCAACAGCACGAGCGCGAACGGTGTCTACGCATACAGCTCCAGCAGCACATTCCCGTCGAACACCTTCAACGCGACCAACTACTACGTCGATGTCATGTTCGCACCCACGCCGCCGACGGGGCCGCCATCACCGCCGACCGCCGTGGCGGCTGCCGCTGCGGCAGGCAAGGCGCAGGTCAGCTGGACCGCGCCCAGCAACGAAGGCGGGGGACCGATCGCGGGGTACGTCGTGACGCCCTTCATCGGCTCGACAGCGCAGACACCCGTCAGTGTGCGAGCCTCGACGACGTCGACGACGCTGACGGGTCTGACGAACGGTACGGGCTACACGTTCGAGGTGGCGGCGACCAACTCTGTGGGAACGAGCGAAATGTCTCTAGCCTCAAGCGTTGTGACGCCGCAGGACACGATCTTCGAATTCGTAGCTCCCGCGGTCGTCGATTCCGGCGATGGCGGCTCTATCGAGCTCGGGCTCAAGTTCGTCGCCGGCGAAAACGGAACAGTGACAGGGGTCCGCTTCTACAAGGCTCAAGCGAACACCGGCACTCACGTTGGCAGCCTGTGGAGCGCCAGTGGAACGCTGCTCGCCTCGGCCGCCTTCAGCAGCGAGGCGACATCCGGCTGGACACAGGTCACGTTCGCAAAACCGGTGACGATCAAGGCCGGCACGACATACGTCGCGGCCTACTTTGCCCCCAGTGGACACTACTCAGCGACGTCGGCCGCATTTGCGACCGCCGGAGTGAGCAACCCGCCACTGCAGGCCCTCGCCAACGAAATCAGTACAGATGGCGTATATGCATATAGCTCGACCAGCACCTTCCCGTCGAACACCTTCAACGCGACCAATTACTGGGTCGACTTACTGTTCGTGCCCGCTGCGGCTTCCGCGCCGGAAGCGCCCGAAGGGGTTTCGGCCACCGCGGCGACAAGTCAGGCGCAGGTGAGTTGGAAAGTACCCGGCAACGACGGCAGCCCAATCACGGGTTATACGATCACGCCATACATCGGCTCGACAGCACAGACCGTGGTGAAAGTCGGGGCATCGGTGACCAGCACCGTCGTCACGGGGCTCTCGAATGGGACCGGCTACGCGTTTGCAGTCGCGGCGACCAACGCGATAGGCACCGGCGAACAGTCTCAGCACACGGCTGTTGTGACACCGCGCGACACGATCTTGGACTTCACGGCGCCGGCGGTGGCCGATGCGGGAGATACCAGCTCGATCGAGCTGGGGGTCAAATTCACGGCGAGCGAAAGCGGCGCGGTGACCGGGATTCGCTTCTACAAGGCTCCCACGAACAGCGGCACGCACGTCGGCAGTCTGTGGAGCGCCAGTGGAACTCTGCTCGCCTCGGCGACGTTCAGCGGCGAGACCGAAGCGGGCTGGCAGCAGGTGACGTTTGCCGAACCGGTTTCGATCACGGCCGGCACCACGTACGTGGCAGCCTATCTCGCGCCGAACGGACACTATTCGGCGACACCCGCCGCATTCGGATCCCTCGGCGTGAGTAATCCGCCGCTTCAGGCTCTCGCGAACGAAACGAGCGCTAACGGCGTCTACGCGTACAGCTCGACCAGCATCTTCCCTACAAACACCTTCAACGCGACCAACTACTGGGTGGACCTGCTGTTCACGTCGGGTCCGTAGACTATGTCGCCAGGAGAGAAGCGAGGTGGCTTGGCGATCGGCAAGGTCGCCGGTAGGGGTGCGTGCGCCTTGTTGTCGGCCGCAGCCGCTGCGCTGCTCCTTGCCGCATGCGGTGGTTCGTCTTCGACGGATGCGGTTGCGACCCATCCCCCGGTCCAGGCCGCTCGCAAGGTGACGGCAGTCCCTCGGCCGCTCGGCGCTGGCGCCGACATCGTGAGCCCGAGTCGCAAAGGCCCTGTCAAGGCGCGCACTCCAGCTGGATCGATCGATGACGAGATCAACGCCTCAGGCGCAAAGACTCTGAATCCGTGCATGCTTGTCAGTCGCGCCGAGGCGCAGGCAATTCTCGGCAAGCCGGTCGCCGCACCGGTGAGCGCACCACAGGGCCCGACTTGCATCTACAAGCTGAACGGTACGGCGCGCGTGGTCACGCTCGCTGTGGAGTCGTTGAGGTTCTCGAAGGTCAAGCCACAATCGCAGCTGCGAGACCGCATGTCTGTAACCGTGCGCGGCCACACGGCCTACTGTGGCGTCGCGGGTGCTCCGACGATGATTCTCCCGTTGACAGCCGGACGTTTCTTGGCTATAACTGCGCCGTGTCCCGTGGCCGCGACATTCGCGGCCACGGCCTTGACTCATATCGCGAGCTGAGCTCAGCTGAGCGGCGACTCCTCGTGGATGTCTGACTGGACATGGGGGTGAAGCGCAGCCTGCAGCTGTTATGAAGCTAGCCTGCAGCCGCTATAGGGACTAGCGGGAGAGGATGAGGGGTTGAGGTAAGAGGGCCGCGAGAAGTTCTTACGGCCACTGCAAGTGGCGCCACTCAAGTCATCCAAGTCGCTCGTAAAACGCCAGCAACTCCCCATGCTGGCGCTCGAGCGAGTACCGCTCACGAATGTACTCGCAGGCGCGAGCCCCCGCATCTCGAACCAAGTCGGGCTGACGCTCATAGAGGCTGAGCAGATCCGCCACCGCTTTTGCCATGGAAAGCACGTCACCGTCCTCCACCGGCTTGGAGAACGCAGGATCGAAGATCTCCCTCCCTCCAAACCCCGGGAATCCGATCACATAGCAACCGGAGGCCATTGCCTCGGCAGGCGGCAATCCGAATCCCTCCCGCCTGCCAAGCGCGAGAAAAATCGGCACAGAGCGAAGCGCGGCGGCGGTCTCCCGCTCGGAGGAGCCTTCGATCGTCACGACTTCCCAGTCGCGCAAGCGCTCGCCCAGTAGTCGCACGATCTGCCGAGCATCATCGGGACGCTTGTGAGGCATCATCGCGATCCGCTTGGCCGGCGGCTCGGGCATGGGGTGGAACACGTCCGGGTCGATCGCATTTGCCACTACGGAGACATCCAAGTCGGGGTATGCGAACCGCAGGAATGCCGCACTGTCGCTCGAGACGGTCAGTGCGGCGGCAAAGATGTCATACGACAGTGAACGGTCTGCCGGCACGTGCTCATACGTGAGGTAGGCGTTCTGGTTGAAGGCCACCAGCTTTGGCCCGCGCGGCAGCCGGTTCAGAAAGGGTCCGTAGATCTCGGGAACCACAAGCACGTCATCGGGGGAAAGATGCGCCGAGGGGCCAACGGTTCTGGTCGAGTGCTCGAACCATTGACACGCATAGCCGTCGCGGTGATGCAGGACTGCAGCGCTCCGCCCCCCCTGGTTGAGGATGTCCACATGGCGGTAGATCGCCCGGACCCCGCCGCTGGGCGCCGCGTGATCCGGACACAGGTAATAGATGGTGGGCGCGCCTTCGCGTGCGCACGTCCGTATCGCCGGTGGCCGGCGCTGACGCAGGACCCGCTCGTCGGAAAGGCGCTTCATCAGTCCTCGGGCGCTCCGGCCCCATTTGCGCGAGCGACTCATATACGCCCTATGACTCCGCGATAATCGCTCCGCCTACGCGCCCGACCTTGAGCTGCTGCGCACGCTCGCGAGCCGGTTGCACATTTCCTGCGGGCCCGGCTGATGCGATCGTGGCGAGCGCAGCGATCACGAAAAACATGTAGGGCGCCTGCGGGAATGACAGTGCGTCAAACAAGGCATTGACCACGAAGTAGGCGACACAGCCACCGGACGCGGCGAGCGCGAGCGGCGCGATCGACGGATCTCGGGCTCTGATCGCTCGGCGGGCGGTTATCACGGGAGCCAGAATCATGAACAGATATACGAACAGTCCAAGGATGCCGACCTCCCAGATCTCATCGATGTACTCGTCGTCGTTGATGCGAAAGTCATTGGACTGTTCGGAGTTGAGCGTGCCAAATCCACGGCCGATTATAGGATGCGCGAGGATGTCGGGAGTAACGGTCGAGAAGTCACTGACACGGTGTTCGGTCGAGGGACTGCTGAGCCCGGCGGATGGGGTGAAGATCGTGCCGAGCGCTCCCGGGGAGGCGAAATGGACCACGCCGACGAGCACGACGAGCCCGACGGGTACAAGCCGCAACACCTGGCGCGGCTTGTACAGACCCAGGTATATGACGACCGCCACCGGTACGATCAGGGCCGTCTTGCGGTCGGTCGACGCAGCTGCCACCAGCATCAATGTGAATGCGAGGGCATTCAGCCACCACGTCTTGCGCGTGGCTGCGTCGAAGATGCGCACAAGCGTAAAGGGCATCACCACGACGAGCATCGTTGTCGCGGCAAGACCGTGCAGCGTCGGTCCCACAACCATGACGCGACCGTCGCCGCCGTACACGGGATGGATGTTGGTCGGAGATGGCGCGACGGACGCGATCGGTTTGAGGATCGTGGCACTCCAGTTGTAGAAGATGTTGTAGCCCGTATGGCGCTCGATCAGGATCCCGAACGCCATCATCGTGGCAAGACCGATCAGGTAGCTGGAGAAGCCGCGCACGTCCTCGAACCTAAGCGCCGTGAGCGTGAACCATGAGAGGATCAGGAACGACCCCAGTAGGCCAAACCGCTTCTCCGCGAGTTCGAAGTCGCCGACGTTTACGATCCGGCCGGCGTCGAGCAGGAGGCTCGCGATCGCGATCGCTATGAAGACGCACGCGGCGCCTACATACAGCTTCGATCGTCGTGTGCGCAGGAACGCCCGCTGGTCACCACCGACGCAGAACCATACGAGGATCAATCCGACGATCGCAAAGCGATCGATCTGCGAACTCACCGGCAGATGGACGTGCAGTTCGGTTGAGTCAACTGGAACCACGAACAGCATCGCCAGAAAGGCAGCAAGTGCCCACGGCAGCGGCCGCCGGGTATGGGGAAAGGCGTCGCGCGACGCAGACCGACGAGCTGGGTTCGGCGAGCGCTTGGATGCCGGTGGCCGGGCAGGGTGGTCGCCTGAAATGGCCGCCGGAGCGCTTGCGTCGACGCCTGCGATCGCTGCCCCCGCCATAACTCTTGGTCACGTCCCGGTGGGACGCGCTCGAGCGCGCAGCGCAGCAACCCTCGCTGGATCCTCCACACGGGTCGGCGCCGTCCCGTTCGAGACCCGGTGATCGACTTTGTAGTCGGGAGCAGCCTCTTTACCACTACCCTCCTCCTGAAAACTGGCGCTGGCGCGCCAATACCCGCGGAAGCGCACCGTAACCAGCATCAGAACGGACCAGAGCACGAAGACAAAGACGAACACGATGGTCGCAAGCGCCTTGCTGATGCCTCCGTCGACGACCCCCCCGGTCGCTGGGCCAAGCTGACGGACCACGACCCGAGACTGCAACGGAGTTCGATTGGTGGTTTGAACGTTCGATACGTACCGCGCAAGGCTCGCGGCGGCCGCGTTGGCGAGCTCGATAGACATCTTGGTGGTAGGTGCCTGAGCGTAGATGCCGATTGTCGGCAGATTCGGGTCGTTGTTGAAGTTAAGCCTGTATGGGATCGTTTCGCCGGTGATCTCGACGTTGCGCTGCACCGCCGTCGGCTCCTGCACGATGCGCGCCACGTTCGGGTCTATCGGACCGGCGGCGTAGATCTGGTCGCCGGAGATGCCTACCTGCTGGCCGATCAGATTGAGGACTGTGGGGCTAGCCATGAAGTTCGCATAGGCAGTGGCGCGCACCTGCAGCGGTTCGAAGGACTGCGTGATGTTGCCGAGGACCGAGGATTGCGCGTCTACGAAGACCGTAGTTGTTGCGCTCGAGTACTGTAGAGAGCGCGACTTGAGCCCGAGACCATCCACACGGTACACGCTGAGGACCGCCGCAATCAATGCAACACACACGCCAATCGTCAGGGCGAGCCGACGTTTCAACAGTTCTCGCAAGATAAGCGCAAACTCCATCTGAACAGATTCCTTCCGTGCCGTGCTGTATTAGCTGGTGCAGCTGAGTCACGTGCAAGCTTGGTTGCAATCCTGGCGTTGCGACCGACGCCGAGGGTCTACTCCGAAGCCGGTGTAACGGCGCCTCACCGCAAGTAACGGTCCAGGGCGGCGCTTTTTGCAAACGCGTTCAGAGTCTCATCGACTCAGGTGCTCATAGACAGAGCACAATGCCTTCTCAGAGTGCTCCCAGGTCAACTCCAACGCTCGCTCACGAGCCAAGCGACCGAGTTGGAGGCGTCGGTCGCCGTCGCAAGCGAGCTCGCCGATGAGCTCGACGAAGCGCTGGCGCTCTCCGCCGGATGCGTACAGGGCGGCGTCGCCCGCGGTGCGACGTGTCTCCCGCAGGTCGTAGGCCACCACGGGGCGCCCAGAGCCCATGTACTCGGCGACCTTGATCATCGTCGAGCCCTGATTGAGCTCGGTGGGCGGGGCCGGATCGATGCCGATGTCGGCATCCGCGATCAGTGTGGCCACACGCTCGTGCGGCACATGACCGGTGAACGTGACGCGACTCTCGAGGCCGGCTCGCTCACAGCGCGCCAAGAGCTCGTCGCGCGCCGTTCCCTCGCCCACGATCGTCAGGTGAGCCGTATCCAACATCGGCGCAAGCATGAGATCAGGCAGATCGAGCACACCATCCTGCACGTCGAGAGTTCCGACGTACACGAGCTTGGGGACACGCAGCTCACCCGAACGTCCGGCCGATGGCTCTGGAAACTCGGAGATGCGTGGGCCGTTGCGAACGATCGTCACATCCAGCCGAGATCGTGCGCCTCGAGACACCACCAAGTCTCGCTGTGTCTCGTTGGTCACGATCACGTGATGAGCACAGCGGATAGCCGCCCACTGCGCCGTACGCAGAGCTCGCACGACGAACGAGGAGGAGCCGAACTTGGCCTCGAACAGCTCTGGTCCGGAGTCGTGCATGTCGTAGACGACCTTGCGCCCAGCCAAGCGAGCGACCACCCCTGCGACAGCGAGGGTGTCAGGGGGCCCGTTGAAATGCAAGACGCTCGCGCCTTGCAGAAGCTCTACGATCGAGCGCACCAGGAGTTGAAGATGCGCGACCCCGTACTCCAACGCGTAAGACCATAGGGAGCGACCGGCCCAGACGGTCCGATAGCGGCGGATCTCCACTCCCCGCAGGCGCTCTCGCGAAGCCTGCCCGGACCCGCGAGGGGCGAGTACGGTGACCCGATGGCCAAAAGCCGCCAATGACTCGGCCTCGTTGCGCACCCTGGTGTCCTCGGGATACGTGAAGTTCTCCAGCAGCAGCACGATCCGCTGAGGTGCTGTGTTCGCATCGTCAGCCGATGCAAGAGGCTGCTTGCTCGCCACGAAAGATCAACGAGGGTCCGTGTTGAGAGTTTTCACAGCCAGCACCACGACTGGCCGGGTGCTGCTTCGCTGGGGCCCTGGCGTGAGTGACTCCATGCAAGACACGGTCGATCGCCGGCGTTTTGTTGACGCCTACTCGCTTGGTCGGCTTGGATGATGCATGCTTGGATATCCCGATGAGCACAGAGTCCGCAACGCCTGAGGTCGAGGATCCGCGCAAGTCCGTCGGCGTGATCGCTGCGCGAGTCACTCCAGCGCTGCGACGGCTGCTCACCGCGCTTGAACGAGTCTTTCCCGTTCGCTTCGAGCAGGCCGACTCGGTGGAGCGAGAACGGTTTGCCGGCGCCATCGTGATCGAGGCCAACCGTCTGGACGACGTTGCGAACGGCATCCCTCGATTGGTGCTCGGCTCCGGAGCGCGCAGGCGTGGGCATCAGGTCATGGTCAGTCTCTCCGACGACAGCAGCCTGGTCCGTCCTCTGCGAAAAGCGATCCTAGGAGAGGTGGTCGCCGACGACTGCTTATTGGGGCTGCCGGACTCTGGCCGGGTGCTGGCGAGCGCTGGGCGTAGACCGGTCTGGTGGCTGACAGGCGAGGGTTCAGAGTTGCTGTGCGTCAGCACCTACCCACTGGCCGAGCTGGGTGACGGCGAGGCTCTCCGCGACCATCTGCGAGCCGGTTGTTTTATGGGATTGCTTCCGCTGCTCCACTTCTTGGGGCTCGTGCTCGACGGACAGACCCAGACACTGCCGTCGTTGCGGGCCTCCTTCGTCATCGACGATCCCAACCTCCATTGGCCTACCTACGGTTTTCTCAAGTACGGCGACTTGGTCAGCCACGCCTCCAAGCACGGCTATCACGTGGCGCTGGCGACGGTCCCGCTCGATGGCTGGTTGGTAGACAGGCGCGCCGCGTCGCTCGTCCGTGAGAACCCGTCTGTGCTCTCGCTGCTGATGCACGGCAACGATCACGTCGCGTTCGAGCTGGGTCGTCTGGACGAGCGCGACGCGGAGCCCGCAATCGCACAGGCGCTGAGGCGGATCGCCGCGCTCGAGCGTCGCTCCGGGGTGACGGTGGACCGCGTGATGGCGCCACCCCACGGCGCCTGCTCGGAGCCGGCGTTCAGAGCGATGTTCAGGCTGGGGATCGAGGCAGCCTGCATCAGCAGACCCTATCCCTGGCGCGACGGCCTTCCGGCCCCCACGCCGCTCGCGGGATGGCTTCCCGCCGAGATGGTCGCGGGCGGTCTTCCGGTGCTGCCCCGCTGCGCTCTGAGCCTTCGCAGAGAGGAGCTCGTCTTTCGTGCTCTGCTCGGCCAGCCCTTGATTCTCTACGGACATCATCAGGACTTCTCGCATGGCCTCGATCTATTCGCGCAGGCTGCGGATGAGGTCAACAGCTTGGGCGACGTGAGCTGGGGCTCACTCAGCTGGATCGCCCGCGGCAACTACACGACTCGGAGAGTCGGCGGGACCCTGCACGTCGGGATGCATGCTCGCCACATCTCGATCGAGGTCCCCGCTGATGTGCGCGCGCTGCGTGTCCAAGTTCAAGCGCCGTTCGCTGGACCGGCTTGGCACGGGCTCGTCCACGCTGGGGGGGTTACCCCTATGGCTTTCGGAGGGGGCTGGGGTGAGTCCGAGTTGGGACCTATCGATGGACCCACCCGCCTCGACCTGACGCTGAGCGGGGATCGACCCCTCAATCCCCTCGAAGTTGCTCCGCCCGCATTGAGGCCATGGCCGCTGATGAGACGGGCCGTGGTTGAGGGACGCGATCGCCTGCAGCCTGTTAACAGCCGGATCCGGACTCAAAAGCACAAGGTGGTGAAGGTCGTTAACAAGGCGCTGACCCAAGCCGCCGGAACGGCAGCCCCGGGCCAGACTGACGGGACTGGCCCGGCAAGCAGCGTGCCCCTGCCTTCGGTCAGCGTGATCGTGCCCTGTTACAACTACGGCCACTTTCTCGAGGGCTGCCTTAGAAGTGTGCTTGCCCAGGAAGGCGTCGAGGTGTCGGTGCTGGTCATCGACGACCGCTCCACCGATGACAGCGCCGACGTGGCTCGGCGCTTGGCTCGTGGAGACGATCGCGTCGAGTTCCGAGAGCACCGCGAGAACATAGGCCTGATCTCCACGGCCAACGAAGGTCTCGAGTGGGCTCGGGGTGACTACGTCGTCCTGCTGTCGGCCGACGACCAGCTTGTGCCCGGATCGCTGTACCGGGCGACAACCGTCATGACCAGGCACGCGAACTTGGGCCTGGTCTACGGGCGATCGCTGTTTGCGCGTGAGGGTCGTCCGCTCCCTGAGTTCGCGGGCAAGTGGCGCCGTACCAAGGTGTGGTCTGGAGAGGACTGGATTCGTCTGCGGTGCCGGTATGGACACAGCTGCATCTCTTCGCCCGAGGCGGTTGTGAGGACGTCGATTCAGCGGGCGGTCGGCGGCTATGACCAAGCCTGCTTTCATACCAGCGATCTCAACATGTGGCTGCGGATCGCGGCTGTGTCCGATGTCGCATACATTCGTGGGGTGCCGCAGGCAATCTATCGTGTCCACGCGGGAAGCATGCTGCGCAGCAATTGGGAGCCGATGATCGACCTGCGCGAACGCAGGGCGGCATTCGACTCGTTCTTCGCGTCCAGCGCGTCCGAGCTCGACAGGTCCAGGCAGCTGCGGGCGCTGGCCGGGCGCACGCTCGCCCGGCAGGCTCTGTGGCGGGCAAGTCGCTGCGTGGACCGTGGCATCGAGGAGGATCTCGTCGAGGATTTGACTGCCTTTGCGCTGGATGTCTGCCCCGATGGCCGTCAGCTGCGTGAGTGGCGTGGGCTCCGGTTGCGCCAGTGGATCGGGGCCGGTCGCTCACTCAGCTTTCCCCTGTTCCTCATCACCGGCGCCGTCCATCGTCTGCGCTACCACGCCAACTGGGCGCGCTTGAGGTTCCGAGGGATATAAACGGTTCAGAGGGAGCCGGCGTGCGCATGACGTTTCGGACCATCCCATACACTACGAAGACAGATCAAAATCTCCGTCAAAACCGGAGGTAGCCCAGCAAACTGCGCGCGAAGAACGGACTCTCCCGAGCGTTGAGTATGAGTGCTCCATAAGGGCATCATCGTCGTTCCCTCGACAGCCGAGCCATCTCGGCCGTGGCACGACGCCACGTGCCGTGACGGCGCTGCAACGAGTGGCGAACCGACCGATCATCTGCCATGTGCTCGATGCATTGCGCGACACCGGCTTGGCCGAAGTGGCCGTCGTCGCGCCGCCGGACGTGGCCGATGAGATCGCCGCCTGCATCGAGCACGAGCGAGCCAGCAGCGGGCATCGAGGTGCATCATTTGGTGGCGCACGAGCACCGCGGCGAGCTCGTCGATGCTCTGCAGGCCGCAGCGGAGTTCGTCGGCGAGGCTCCATGCGTACTGCACCGCGCCGACGGTCTGCTGGGTGAGCTGCCGCTGCCATTCGTCGAGCTGCTGCGCGAGGAGTCGCCAGATGTCATGCTGCTCGTCCAGCAGGGAGCCCGCGAAGCCAAACGACTCAGGCTGGTCAGACAGCGTCTGCTCAGCGCCTCCGAGTTCGATCCGACGAAGGCGATACTCGGTGTCGCAGAGAGGGGAGGGGCGTATCGCGCTTCACCCCACGGCCTGTGTGTCGTCAAGCGTCATCGTGGACGCCAACGCGCCGGTCACTGACTCCTACATCGGCCCGCACACGTCGATCACGGAGAACGTTCGCGTCGCGAGGGAGCCGAGATTCGATCGTGCTTGCCGGCGCAACTATCCTCCATGTCGGCGGGCGCCTCGTGCAAGCGTTGTCGGTCGCGAGGCGCGCATCTTCCGTGACTTCTCCGTGCCGCGCGCGCTTCGCCTGCAGGTGGGGGACGGGGATGAGGTCGCGCTGTGCTGAGCGGCCGAGGCTCTGAGCGCTTCTGTGGCCGATAACCCTGAGGGCTCCTTCCGACGCCCCGCTCTCAACGACGCCCGCTCTCAAGCGAGATCCAGGCCCGGATCCTGCTCTTAGGATCCTGCTCAGATCCAGACAACGATCCTGCTCTTAGGGTCCTGCTCTTAGTGCTCTAACAACCTGCTCCGACAACCGGGCTTGATCCTGCCCCAACCGGGCTTGATCCTGCCCCAACCGGGCTTGATCCTGCCCCAACCGGGCTTGATCCTGCCCCAACCGGGCTTGATCCTGCCCTGATCCTGCTCTTAAGCAAGCGAATCAGGGCACGGGTGGCTCCCGACCTCGCCGGGCACATTGGAGGCCTGTGTCACAATCGAGTGGATCAGAGTCTGTTCTGCTTGCGTGGTCGCAAGACGAACAATGTCTGGTTGGCGAAAAGCTCTTCGTCCGACCAATCGCTCAAATCGCGGCGCGCTTGGTCGTCAAGGTATTCGCGGCCGAGGTCTGGACATGCGACCCGCTCCTCCACGACCTCGAAGCTTTTTCCAAAAAGCTCTCGATACTGAGACCGTGTCAGTTCGTTGAGATAGGTGTTGGGCGCAAATCGACGCTTTCGCAAATGCTCCCAGGGCTCGCTGCGACGCCGTGCCGGGGGTTGCCTCATCGATGCGCGACTCCACTCCAGTAGATGGCCGCCCACGATGCCGGTAAAGACGTTTGGTCGAATCAGGGCAAGGCCCTCGGGACGTAGCCAATCCGCTAGGCGCGGCATAAGGCGCTCTAGGGTGGCCGGCTCGATATGCTCGAATACGTCCTCGGAGAACACAAGATCGAGCGATGCAGAGGCGAGCTGTAGATCGCCCGCGTCACTGACGATGAGCCTCGAGGGATCCAATCGAGGAACAAGTCCGCGTTCGCCGATGTTCGAACGAAGCGCCTTGCGCTCGCCGCGATCAAAGAGTGTATGGCGCAAGAGCGACTTGGCTGCTCGCTCGACGCCGTTCTTCCGAAGAATCGCGTAGAACTCCCGAGCTCGGCTACTCAGCACCGGCATCTCGGCGTCGACTCCGCCGGCGTCCACGCCCATGCTGTGCAGGATCATCTGCCGGTGCGGTCGTGCTCCAAAGCCGATCTCAAGAACTCGGGCCTCCTGTATGTGGAGGCCAGAATGCTTGTGCAACAGCTCGTCGTACTCCTCGACATCCTCGAAAAGGGGGCTGAAGTCGTGTCCGCCGCGAGCCGTCTCGTAATATTCGCGGAAGAGCTGTGCGCCCTCGCTCAGCTTCCGCGACAGTGGCAAACCCTCACCGACCGAGGGGCTTAGCTTTTTTTTCTTGGTGGCCATTGGCTAGTAGTCCAGTGCCGCGTAGACGAGCGCCCCGGTCGAGTTTGGCGAGGGTGGTGGCATCTGGCTAACGATCCGTGGTGTGCTCTTTTTGCGGCGCAACCTATGTATGGGCCTGACGCGTGAGAAACTACAGCCGGGGGCGTTCCTTGGATGATGGATGCCATCGTAGCCCAAGCGGATCGAGCGCAACGAGGCGTGGATACCGTGCCGCCTGTGGCGGAGCGGGAGATCACGGAGGTGGACGTGGCGGCTCACGCACGGGATCGATTTGATCTCAGCGTCATCGTGGTGACCCACAACCGCACGGAGATGGCGCTCACCACACTTCGTTCCGCCAGAGCCGCGATCGGTGGGCTCAACGTCGAGTGGATCGTCGTGGACAGCGGCTCCGGCGACGGCACGCCGGACGCGATCGAGTCGGCGTTTACGGACGCGCTGGTTCTGCGTGAGGAGAACATCGGATTTGCCGCCGCCAACAATCGCGGGCTTGTGCGTGCACGCGGCCGCTATGTGCTGCTGCTCAACCCCGATGTCGAAATCGTCTCCGGCACGTTTGGCGAGCTCGTGGCAACGCTCGACGCCCAGCTCGATATCGGCGTCGCGAGCGTCTTGCAGAATGCCCCGGGCGGCAGTCTCCAGTATTCGATCAGACGCTTCCCCTCTCCTTGGCTCACGTTCGGAGAGGCGATCGCGGCGGCCCGCTGGACGCCGCTGCGTCGCTGGCGAGAGGAGGAGCCTCGCGGCACCCTCTACCGTACCGAGACCTCGGCCGACTGGCTCGTTGGAGCCTTTCTGATCGTGCGTGCGCACGCACTCGCGCAGGTCGGGCCGTTGGACGAGCGTTTCTTTCTCTACTCCGAGGAGACCGACTGGTGCTACCGCTTTCACCTGGCGGGCTGGCGGGTCTCCCATCTGCCGGTAATGACTGTCACCCATCACACGCCCCATGCCCCCGGCCCGGACCTCTCAGCACAGCAGAGCTATTCCAGGATCCTGTTTGCCCGTAAGCATTACGGGCGGATACGCTCGCTGACGATCCACGCCGCGCTCGTGCTGCGCCATGTGCTGCGCACCGTGCTCGGGTCCGCAGTCAGCTGGGCACGCCCGGCATGGGCTGCCAAAGCCAGCGCCGAACGCCGCGCGCTCGCCGTCGTGCTCGGAATCTCCGCACCACCGTTCGCGCGTCGGCGCCAGACCTGACAGAATCGGCACGATCAGGCGATTTTGCTGGATAAGAACCTATACGCCGCAAGCAGCATCTTCTGGAAGGAGATGGTCTCGCATGCTGATCTATCTCTCAGAAGTTCGAGCCTGAAAAGAACGTTTCGATAGAAGATGGAACAGCGACTGCTCGTCATATCGCCGGTCCGCAACGAGGCCGACAACATCGAGCGGACCGTGCTCGGGGTCGCGGCGCAGACACGTCGCCCGGATCTCTGGTTGATCGTGGATGACGAATCCACCGACGAGACGCCACAGCTCCTCTCACGGCTGACCGAGCGGTTTGACTTCATCTCAGTGATCGACGGCCAACCCTCGAAGAGCACGTCCAAGGACCGGCTGGTCGTGGCCGCGGAGGCCCGTGCGTTCAATACGGCACTAAAAGGCGTGCCATGGCAGACGTTCACGCATGTCGCCAAGTTGGACGGCGACATCGAGTTGCCCCCGGACTACTTCGAACGTCTCCTCGACGAGTTCCAGCGCGATCCCGCGCTCGGCTTGGCAGGCGGAGTGCTCAGAGAACGTGACGGCCGCCAGGGAAGGGAGGACGCGCCGAGCGACTATCACGTGCGGGGTGCGCTCAAGTGCTACGCCACAGATTGCCTGCAAGCGATCGGTGGCATTCAGGAGCGTCTGGCATGGGATGCGATCGATGAGATCTATGCCCGCATGAAGGGTTTCAAGACGCGCACCGTACCCGACCTGATCGGTCTGCACCTGCGCACATGTGGTAGCGCCGACGGCATTCTGCGGGGATCAGCGCGGCATGGCACATGCGCCTATATATTGCACATGCCGCTGCCCTGGGTGTCCCTGCGGGCTGTCAAGATGGGGTCCTACCGTCCTGTCATTCTTTCCGGATTCGCGTTTCTGGGAGGCCATCTTTGGGCGGGAGTGGTAAAAACACCTCGCGTCGAAGACCCGGCGTTCCGCGCGTTCGTACGTCGTGAGCTAGGTACACGTACACGGCGCGCTTTTGCGCCTCGGCGTTGGAGCTTGTCCCGAGAAATGTAGAAGGAAGTGGTGGGGGATCGTCGCTGCGACGAGCACCTGATCGCTCCTCGTGATGTGTTTGGCAGCCCGGCATTCGGAGCTGACGCTCGCGCCCGGGTGTTCCAATCAGCAGCCGACGGGTTCTTCGTTATCGTCCCATACGTTGTTCGACCATTCCTGGCCTGCCGCTGGTGGGCAGTAGGTGTAAGCGTCGATCCCGTAATAGCCGCCACGGGGCCAGTAGCCGTTTTCGTCGGCTCCTCCGCTGCAAGTGACGTCCCCTTCGCTATCTGTGACGGGAGTGGTCAAGCAGCGGGCGAAGCGGTTGCCTACGACCTTCATCGTACTGGTACCTATCGAGGCCGCGTTACCTTGCGGGTAGAGGCTGTAGCCGGCGCCGGCAAAGAGATTGTTCGTTATCGTCAGGTGATTATCGGCAGCTCCACCGTCACCACCCCCGGTGTTGCAGAAGATGTTTGCCGTCTGTTCGTGAGGGTTTATCAAGACATTGTGTTCGATCAGCGATGTCGCATCGCTGCAGTAAATGTCCTCGTAATGAGCTCCAGAGATATTGGCGTTTGACGTGACATAGCTGTTCGTGAGCGTCCATGTGCCGTGAACGCACTCGCCGCAGTTATAGATGTAGTCGTGGTCGGCGACTGTTTCGGCGTTGGCGTAGTTGTTATTGATTGCTTCTTCGACCGACTGCGTGGTGTTGTTGGCTCCCGAGATGCTCGAGTGGGTGATCTGGGTGCCGGTCTCCCCTTTGGCGATGACCACAATCGACGAAGTGCCGCTGCCATTGCCGTTGAGGTTTATGCAGTCGTTGGTCAGCGTGACATTCTTCGCGGCGACCGTAACCCCGCCGGTGATATTCTTATTTTCGATTGTTGCTCCAGCCGTAGTAACCGTAAGTTCACCAGATGAAGCGAGCGAGGAACACGCTACCGACGGCCCGACGTTGGCATAATTAGGGTCAGGATACCCGCACGCGCCCGGAGCAGCGAAACAACCTGCCTGCGCGCCGGTGTGTGCCATTACCGTGGCCGTCTGGGCACTCGTGGCCAGAGCTGTCCCAGCGCTGTTGGTAGCGCTCACGATGACCCGCATCGCGCTACCTACGTCGCTCGCGTCAAGACTGTAGGTTTCCGCCGTGGCGCCGCTCACATTCGCGCAGCTACTCGTACAACGCTGCCACTGGTAGGCGTAGCTCGTCGGGCTCGAGCTCCACATGCCGGTACTTGCGCTCAGCGATTGGCCTTCGATCGCAGTCCCAGTGATCGCCGGCAAAGACGTATTGGTTGGAGGAGGAGGAGCCGTGACCGCAGCGCTTGCCGGCGAGGTCGCGGAAGTAGTGCCGCCCGCGTTCGTCGCGCTCACCACGACACGCATCTCATGGTTCAGATCACCGGAACCCAGGCTATACCCATTGCGAGTCGCGCCGGTCACATTCACACAGCTCCCGCCCGTCGCTCCGCAGCGTTGCCACTGGTAGGCATACGAAGTCGGGCTCCCCGTCCAGCTTCCCGCACCGGCACTCAGCACCTTGCCCTCAATCGCTTCTCCAGAGATCATCGGCAGGGATGCGTTTTTTGGAGCTGTCGGCGGAGGTACAGCTGGTTCTTCGACTACGCCGCTCAAGGCCGAGTCAGCTGAGCCGGTGCCACCAGCATTCGTCGCCTTGACCACTACACGCAACGTATGTTCTACATCGCGCGAGCCAAGCATGTATGTATCGGCCGTCGCGCCGCTTACATTTGAGCAACCGCTACCGGTCTTGCCGCAGCGTTGCCACTGGTAGGCATACGAAGTCGGGCTCCCCGTCCAGCTTCCCGCACCGGCACTCAGCACCTTGCCCTCAATCGCTTCTCCAGAGATCATCGGCAGGGATGCGTTTTTTGGAGCTGTCGGCGGAGGTACAGCTGGTTCTTCGACTACGCCGCTCAAGGCCGAGTCAGCTGAGCCGGTGCCACCAGCATTCGTCGCCTTGACCACTACACGCAACGTATGTTCTACATCGCGCGAGCCAAGCATGTATGTATCGGCCGTCGCGCCGCTTACATTTGAGCAACCGCTACCGGTCTTGCCGCAGCGTTGCCACTGGTAGGCATACGAAGTCGGGCTCCCCGTCCATTCGCCTTTGCTCGCTTCCAGCACTTCGCCTTCGACCGTTTCTCCAGAGACCATCGGTCGAACTGTGTTTGTCGGCGCTGCAGGAGGCGGTTCGTCGACCGCCGCCGTCAGGCTCGAGCTAGCCGACTGCACGCCGATCGCGTTCGTCGCCGTGACCAACACTCGCATCCTGTATCCCACATCGCCCGAGCCAAGCGTGTACGTCTTGGTCTTGGCTGTTGCGCCTTCCACGTCCGAGCAGAGTTCCCCGGAAGCTTCGCAGGTCTGCCACTGGTAGCTGTACGAAGTGGGGCTTTCTGTCCATTCGCCTTGGCTCGCGGTGAGCATTTCGCCAGTCAAGGGGGTTCCGGAGATAGTCGGCGGGAGGGTGTTCGACGGAGCCAACACCAGAGGCGACGTAGACGGCGGAAAGACTTCCGCGAGCACTAGAGGTTTCGACGGCGTGAACTCTTCCGCGCGCAAGGATTTGGCGACGCGCGTCACGTAGGCAGATACACGGCAGCCCTGGTTGCTTCTTGCTCGACTCCACGACCTGGGTAGAGACGCCAGGTTCGCTTGCAAGCTCGCCTGACTCAAACAGTGTCCTCGGCGACGGTCGCGGTAGCTCAACACGCCACCCTCGCCAAGGACGGCGAGCCAGTAGATTCCACCACTGCGCAGCGTCACTGGTCGGAGCCGCACCGAATTCCAGGCGCCTACCACCATGAGATTGATGGAGCCAGTGCTCAACAACGTGCCCGGCCGACCTCTGCCGTTGCTGTAGAGACCTACCGTCAAGCTGTTCGCATTGCTACCGCTGTCGACGTAGACATGGGCTTCCGCGACAGGTCCACGGGCTATCGCGCGGAAACGAAAAGCTCGAGATCTGCCAGCCGCCACAGATATATGCCGCGATTCCAATGCGTTGTTTCCGAGCAACATCCCCACGGGCCTCCGGGAAGGCGTATGCGCCAATCGACCCACCGAGCCGCTGGCGGCAGTCGGCAAGAGACCTCCGACAGCCAGCGCCAACACCGCAGCCACCATGCGACGTCGATCTCGCTTGCTCAGAGCCATCATTTGCTGGTCAGTCGCTTGTCCATAAGCATCAGTCCCTATGAGATGCGCACCGATATCGGGCAATCGCTCGTCAGACGGAGTGCCGGGACCTTAGCATGACGCGGAGCCGGCAGACCCGCAGCCGCGGATATGAGCCGGCAAGCTTGCCGGAAACTCGGCTATCCGGCGACGATAGCCGCCCCCATTTGATGGTTCAGAGGCGAATAGTCCCCGTGTCGTACTAGCCCAAAGCTCGGGCGAGGAGACGTTGGCCCCTGAGATCGCTCAGGACCAACGAACGGGGTCCTCCAGTGTCCCAGCCGATCGGCTGGGACACTGGAGGACCAGCTCTTTGTCCTCATAGTTTCGGACAAATGTTCTCAGCCGCACAGTGCAAACGTGGAAACCCGTAGACCCGGTGTCATGACGCCCCCATCAGCAGCCGATCGATTCGTTGTTGTCGTCCCAGACATTGTTCGACCATTCCTGGCCAGGGGTCGGCGGACAGTAGATGTAAGCGTCGATTCCATAGTAACCGCCGTTGGGCCAATAGCCATACTGGTCAGCTCCGCCGCTACACGTAACATCTCCTTCTTTATCAACGACACGCGCAGTCAAACAGCGTGCGAAGCGGTTTCCCACTATCTCCATAGTACTAGTACCCACCGAGTTCGAGTTACCTTGCGGATACAGACTGTAGCCACTACCAGCAAGTAGGCTGTTAGTGAGCGTGACGTGATTATCAGCAGCGCCCCCGCTACCGCCATTGGCGTTGCAGAAGAGGTTTGCAGTCTGTTCATGGGGGTTGGAAAGCACGTCGTGTTCAGCGATAAACGTCTCGTCGCTGCAATAGATGTCCTCGTAGTGTTCGCCAGAGATGGTTGCGTTTGACGTAACATAACTATTAGTGAGAGTCCACGCTCCGTGAACACACTCGCCACAGTTATAGATGTAGTCATGGTCTGCTATAGCACCAGTATTGCCATTGTTGTTGTTGATCGCTTCTTGAACGGCCGGCGAGCCAAATACATCCGAACTAGTGATCTGGAAACCTGTGGCACCACGACTCAAAAAGATAATATGATAACCATTTCCACGTATGCAGTCGTTAGTCAAAATAACATTTGGCGCGGATACAGTCACTTCACCGGTAATGTTCATATTCTGGATCGTAGCTCCTGCGGTGCTCACCGTAAGGCTACCCGAAGGTGTAAGCGACGAGCACGCTACTGACGGCCCGACATTTGAATACTTGGGGTCAGGATATCCGCATGCTCCGGGGGCGCTAAAGCAACCTGTCTGCGCACTGGTGTGTGCGATGACTGTCGCGCTCTGGGCCGAGCTTACCTGAGTCGACCCGCCGGCGTTTGTGGCGGTGACGAGGACGCGCATCGCGTGGCTCACGTCGCCCGAGCCAAGCGTATGGCTGGAGCTCGTTGCACCAGTCACGTTTACACAGCTCGCACCTGAGGAGTTGCAGTCCTGCCACTGGTACGCATAAGAACTCGGGCTACCGGTCCACGAACCCTTGCCAGCGCTGAGTACGCTACCTTCGGCAGCGGTCCCGCTAATTGTCGGCAGCGCCGTGTTCGTGGGTGCTGCAGGCGGTGTAGGTTCAGAGGCAACTACACTAGCCGTCGCCACAGAGCGCGCCTGAGTCGACCCGCCTGTGTTGCTTGCTGTTGCTACCGCTCGCAGTGTGTGGCCGACATCACTCGACGCCAGTTTGTAACTCGTCCTGGTGGCGCTGTTGATCTTTGTGCAGCTTGATCCCGAGGTGCTGCAGTCTTGCCATTGGTAGGCGTAGGAGGTTGGGCTACCCGTCCATGTGCCGTTGGTCGTGGTGAGGGTTTGGCCTTCGACGGCGGACCCACTGACCACGGGTAGGGCGGCATTGACGGGAGCCGCGGGCGGAATAGCGGTGACCGCTGCGGTTGCGGTTGAGGTGGCGCTCGTCGATCCGCCCGCATTGGTGGCGGTCACGACAGCGCGCAGCCTGTGGCCGACGTCGCTCGACGCAAGGTTGTACGTCGCCGAGGTAGCGCCGCTGATGACCGCGCACGATTCACCGGAAGAGTTGCAGTCCTGCCACTGGTAGGTGTAAGAGGTCGGTTCGCCGCCCCACGTGCCCGCGGTCGCGCTGAGCGTGTCGCCTTCGACCGTGGACCCGCTGATCGCCGGCAGGGTCGTGTCGACCGGCGCGGCGGGAGGAGGCGGAGGTGGCGGGGGAGTCGCTTCGGTGACGACAACGTTGTGCTCGACGGTGGCGGTCTGACCGGTGGCGTCGGTGACGACGAGGCGCACGTACTTCGTGCCGGCGCCGCCGAACGTAAATAGCAGGGTCTGTCCGCTGCCCAGTGGCCACAGCGCAGGGATCGGCTGCGTCGTGCCGCCGTCATCAGACCACGCATACGCGCACGGGCCGTCCGGACAGGTGGAGCTGGTGCCGTCGAGCGTAACCGGCTGTCCGGCGACCGGCAAGCTTGGGGAGTAGCTGAAGCTCGCCGTGGGGGGCGACGGAGGCGGCGGATCAGCGATCACGGCGGCGCTCGCGGCGGAGCTCGCCGGTGTCGATCCGCCGCTGTTGGTGGCGGTGACGACCACGCGCAGCGTGTGGCCGACGTCGCTCGTCTGGAGCGTGTAGCCGGTGGCCTGTGCGCCGCTCACGTTCGTGCAGTTGGCGCCCGCGGCGTCGCAGTCCTGCCACTGGTAGGCATAGGACGTCGGGCTGCCCGTCCATGCGCCCGTGGTGGCGGTCAGGAGTTGGCCTTCAGTGGCGGTTCCGCTGATGGCAGGTGGCGAGCTGTTCGCGGGAGCGGCCGGCGGGGGCGGAGGGGGAGGGGGAGGCGGAGGCGATTCGACCGGCTGCACTTCCACAGGCGGGCCTTCCGGGAGGGTCGAGGTCGCGGGGGTCACGTAGGCGGAGATCGGGCAGGTCGAGTAGAGCGCGCCGGTGCTCCACAGGGACGCCAGCACGCCGAGGTTGGTCTGGCGGCTCGTCTCGGCTTTGCAGGGCCCGTGCCAGCGGTCGCGATAGCGCAGCGTTCCGCCTGTCCCGAGCACGGCGAGCCAGTAGGTAGTCCCCGAGACGAGCTGCGTGGGAGCGACGGTCGCGGTATCCCATGCGCGGCTCTGTGGAGCGGACAGCGAGCCGCTGGTGAGCAGCGAGCCGGGGTGGCCGTTGAGATTGGCGTAGAGGCCCACGATCAGGGTCGTCGCGCTGTCGTTGGAGTCGATGTAGACGTGCACAGCTCCCGTGGCGCCGGATGTGCGCGCCGGGAAGGGGAACGCTTCGGCCTGGCCCCCGGCTAGGTGGTCTTTCAGCGACTCCACCCCTTCATCGCCGAGCAGCACGGTCGTGGACGTGACTGTCGCTGTGCGAGATGTGGCGTTATGGACAGCGACGCGCTTGACGCGCCCCCGCCTTCCAGCTCTGCGATGGTGGCGCACGTGACGGTGCGTTGCACGCTTCGTCTCATGGCGCGAGTGGCGTGCGCCGAGGGCCGATGAGGCGCCAAAGAGAAAGAGCGAGAGCAGAACGAGTGCTGCAAAGAAGCGACGTGTCAGAAGCTTGAGCATCCGCAGAACCTTCCGTGGCGGGACGGGGGTATGGCCCCCTGACTTTCGACACGCATCTGCGTCCCCTTGACCTCCGAAGGGTGCCCTGGACGCTTAACCATCAGCGATGTCTTGATGTCCAGCCGGCGGGACGACTCGGTGTCCGGCCAAGCGGACGACCCGGTGTCGGCTTCTTAGGGCAGCGAGACTTGCGCGCGAGGACGGGGCCGCGCCACCCCATCCGTTAGGTAGGCGTGCTCGGCAGGGGCATCGTCGTGGCGCCCACGGCCCGATTGATCGGGCCGTGGCTCAACGCTACCCGCGCGATGTCGCTGCAGCGGGTGGCGAACCGGCCAATCGTCTGCCACGTGCTCGACGCGTTGCTCGACGCGCTCGAGCCCAACACGACCGCGAGCGAGAGCAACGGCAACCGCTTCGAGGGGCGCATCGCGATCCACCCCACGGCGAGCGTGATGTCGAGCGTCATCGTCGGGCCGGTGATCGTGGGCGCCGACGCGCTGATCGCCGACTCCTACATCGGCCCGCACACGTCGATCGGAGAGCGCGTCCGCGTCGAGGGAGCCGAGATCGAGCGCTCGATCGTTCTCGCCGACGCGAGCATACGCCACGTCGGCGGTCGCCTCGTGGCAAGCGTCGTCGGTCGCGAGGCGCAAATCTTCCGTGATTTCTCCATGCCACGTGCGCTGCGCCTGCAGGTCGGCGACGGGGACAAGCTGGCGCTGTGCTGACCGCCCCAGCCCCGCGCGGACAGCAGCGGCGGGCGGCGTGGCGCACCGGCCGGCGCGCGGCGTCCGATTCCACTATTTTCGACATCGTGGACTCCGGCAACACCCTCCGCGCAGTCCCCGGCAACGCTCTGCGCGTCGTGCTCGCCGACGACCACCACTTCTTTCGCGAGGGCCTGCGCGGCATGCTCGAGAGCGCCGGCGTGTCGGTAGTGGGCGAGGCGACGGACGGCGCTGAGGCGGTAGCGCTCGCCGCAAAGCTAAAGCCGGACGTGGTTGTGATCGATCTCAACATGCCGGATGCCGCGGGGGCCGAGGCGTTGCGGCGGATCGTGACGGCGAGCCCCGAGGCGCGCGTGGTGGTGCTGACCGCGTCAGCCGAGGAAGCCGACGTGCTCGAAGCGCTGGAGGCGGGTGCGTGCGGCTACATCCTCAAGGACACACAGGCGGACGAGCTCGTTGGCGGCATACGCCAGACGGCCGGCAGCCAAACGGTGCTCTCGCGGGGACTCATGCCGGCGCTGGTGAAGCGTGCGAGCCCGAACCAAGCGGCAGGCGAGTCGCGATCGCCCATGGACAGCCCCGCGCTCACCCCGCGCGAGCTGGACGTGCTCCGGCTGATCGTCGACGGCGCCGACAACGCCGCGATCGGCCTTGAGCTGTCCATCAGCCGCCACACCGTCAAGCAGCACGTGACGAACATCTTCGAAAAGCTTGGGGTGCACACGCGCGTAGAGGCGGCCGTGCACGCCGTGCGCATGGGGCTCGTCTGACCGCGAGCCTCGACGCCCGTAAGACGCCCTGGGGCCCTACGCCGTGGCGCGGACGGGCTCGATCGCGCGAATCGCCTCGTCCCGGTCGGCGACGCCGAGCTTGGCGACCCCGGCGGATATGTGGCGGCGAACGGTGATCGGCGAGAGCGACAGCATGTCGGCCACCTCGACGGTCGTCAGCCCCGAGCCGAGCATCCGCAGGATCTCCGACTCCCTCGGCGTCAGCTGCACCTTGCCGACGCGCACCGGATGGGCGACGGCCCCGTCGGTGAACGCGCGGAACTCCTGCAGCACCCGCCCGACGAGCGCGCGCGGCAGCGCTGCCTCTCCCTTCAGCACGCCGCAGAGCGCCGCGGGCAGCCGGTCGGGGCTCGTGTCCTTGGGCAGGTAGCCGACGGCGCCGGCGCGCAGCGAGGCGAGCACGTCCTCGGTATCGGTGGACACGGTCAGCATGACCACCGAGGTCGACGGGGCCGCTTCGGCCAGCTTGCGCGCGGTCTCTATCCCTCCGCCGGGCATGCGGATGTCCAGCAGGCAGACGTCGGGGCGCTCACGCAGAACGGCGTTGACGGTGCCGTCGCTGTCGGCGGCTTCGCCGACGACGTGAAAGCCTCCGCGCATGAGCGCCATGCGCACGCCCAAGCGCATCACCTGGTGGTCGTCGGCGATCACGATTGTGGGCTCAACGCCGTTCACGGCAGCGTGACCTCCACCGTGCTGCCCTCTCCCGCGGCGCTGATGAGGCGCAGCGAGCCTCCGAGCGCGCGTGCGCGCGCTCTCATGCTCTCCAGGCCGAAGCCCCTGGGCGTGCTGTCCGGGTCGAATCCACAACCGTTGTCGCGCACCGTCAGCCGCCACTCCTCGCCGTGCTCGAACACAACCTCGACATCGGCATCCGGACCGGCGTGCTTGAGCGCGTTGGTGACCGCCTCGCGGCCGATGTGCACGAGCGTGTCCCGGGTCGGCCGGTCGGCTTGCGCCGATGCCTGAACGCCCTCGGCATCGAAGGTCAGCGGCGCATTCCTGGCGGCCGCTCGCACGCCTGCCTCGACCGCCTCCACGACCGGCTTGCCGTCCTCCCGACCGACGAGACCCTGCACGAGGTCGCGCGCGCCGGCAAGGGCTCGCTCTCCGGCCGCCACCACGACGTCCGCCTGCGGCGGCGAGGTCGGGGCGTCCGCGAGCGCTCGCGCGGTCGCCAGCGCAAGCGAGAGATCCTGCATGATGAGGTCGTGCACGTCCGCGGCGATCCGGCGGCGATCTTCCGCCAGGACGTCTACCGCGGACCGGCCACGGCCGAGCCGCAGGTGCCCCCGGATGCGGCCCAGGCGCTTGCGGGCAAGCCCGACCGAGGCCGACTCAGCACGAACTCTTCCTTGGTTCCTGCCCATGGTGCTCATTCCTTGTATGCCGTCCTCCGTGGTGCTCCGAGTGGATATGGACTGTTCTAACGAGGCCGCTACGCCCATGCCATCGCCAACCAAAGCCTCCGATGACCAACCAGTCGAATCTGGGGTCTAGTACTTCGATCCCCGAAGTGGGCCGAATGATACATAGATTTTGCGGTTTAGTGTGCATTTTGCGGCGAAATCTTCACAAAAGATCCCGCATTTTGCGCAAAATTCTGTCTGCACGAATCTGGGGCACGTCACCGAGAGACATATGCCGGCGTAGGAGCGGTTCAGTCGAAAGTCGGCGTCTTGATGCAGCAGCCTTCGATGATTCCCGTGCCGATCCCGACGTAGGAGCCGTCGGGATGGACGATCACGCGGTAGTGGGCGCGCGTCCCCGAGCGATAGCGGATCGTGCACGACCACGGGTTGCGCAGCACCCGGCTCGGGCCGGAACGGCAGCGTACGAGCGCCGGGGGCGTGCGCTTGGCGGCCGGCACAGGCTCTGGGGCCCTGGCCACGAACGCCTCGACGCGCCCCGCGCTCAGGACCGTCGTGGGCGTGAGGGTCAGCGAGCGCGACTGCTGGTAGCGGAAGGCTTCCTCGCCGCCGCGGCCGAGCATCGCGACCGCGGCGCCGGCGATCCCGACCAGGACCGTCGTCCACACCACGAGCGCGGCAAGCCTCCGCATGCTCCCACCCTAGCCGCGAACGCCAGATTGAGCAGCGGCCCGATCAAACCGTCCACCGCCTGCCGCCTGCCGCCCCGCTCGAAAAAAGGGCCCGCACGCGCGGGCCCTTTCTCTCAGTTCAGGAGCTGACCGATCGGCTAGTGGTGTCCGTGGCCGCCTTTATCGCCGCCGCCTTTGCCGCCGCCAGCTTTGCCGCCTTTATCGCCGCCGCCGCCTTTGCCGCCGCCGCCCTGGCCGCCTTTGTCGCCGCCGCCGCCTTTGCCGCCGCCCTGGCCGCCGCCGCCGCCTTTGTCGCCGCCTTTGCCTTTATCGCCGCCTTTGCCGCCGCCGCCCTGGCCGCCTTTATCGCCGCCGCCTTTGCCTTTTTCGCCGCCCTGACCATGACATTCGTGATCGCCACCGCGACCTTTACCGTGATCGCAGTCTTTGTACTGGCTGTACCCGGCGCTGCCTCCTCCGAAGGCGCCGCCGACGCCGCCACACGCGAGCGCGATCGCGCCGCCCGTGCCGAGGGTTAGAGATGCGGCTACAAGAAGTGTCGTCAGGCGTGACCTCATGAAGAATCCCTTGTCTCGTGAGGAGCTGGTGCGGCGCGCTCCACTCATGGCCCGCAACTTGACTCGATCGAGTGCAAGGGGGTCGAGCGTGGGACGCCGATCATGCAGCACGTCGGCGACCTCTTGAAGGTCATCCGAGAAGTTTTCCTCTTTGGATATGCGGCTCATGTGGGTCTTATACGCACGAGCCCGTCGATTCCTGACGGGAATCTTCTTTTGCCTGCGAGCTGCCGATATCGGAGATGATGCGAGCGATGCGGGACGATGCATTCGAGCGGCTCTACGCTGAGCACGCCCAGGCGCTCTACGGGTTCCTCAGCTACCGCACCGGCGATCGTGTGCTGGCCGAGGACCTGCTGGCGGACACCTTCGAGCGGGCGCTGCGCGCCCGCAGGCGCTTCGATCCGCGCAAGGCGAGCGAGAAGACCTGGCTCTATGCGATCGCGCTCAACTGCCTGCGCGACCACGCACGGCGGCGGGCGGCCGAGGGCAGGGCGGTCGAGCGGATGGCATCGGCTCCGAGCCCTGAATCGAGCGGCGGCGAGTTCGACGAGATCGCCGATCGCGACCTCATCAGCAGAGGCCTGGAGGTCCTCAGCGAGGAGGAGCGCGAGGCGATCGCCCTGCGCTTCGGCTCCGGGTTGACGGTCCCCGAGATCTCCAAGCTGACGGGCGAGCGACTCACGACCGTCGAGGGTCGCGTGTACCGGGCGCTGCGCAAGCTGCGCGACGCGATCGACTGAGCGCGGGCTACGACGGGGCGATCGCGAGGTCGTCGCTGGCCAGCGCGGCGGCGCGCAGGCTCGCCGCCCGGCTCACCCATTCGGTCGGACTGGAGGTTCGCAGCGCTCTGGCCGCCTGGATGGTCAGCGGCTCGTATGGGTTCATCCTCAACGCACGCTCGGCGCTGCTCCTCGGGTCGATGCCCGCCGAGGCCTGGGCGATCGCGAGCGCATAGTAGGCCTCCCAGCTGCTGGGATCGAAGCGCACGGCCTGTCGCATCGCCGCGACGCCCATCCTCGGTAGGCCGCGGCGCAGATCGCAGAAGCCGACGATCTCATAGGGCTCGGGACGGATGTCGAGCCACCCGATCGACGACAACGCCGCGGAGCTCGCCTTGGGGCAGTTCGACGCGTACAGCGCGTGCTCCGCGTCGCCGAGCCGCGTCTGCGAGCCGATGATCAGCACGGGCAGCACAGCGGTGGCGAGCAGCAGCAGGCCGAGCGCCAGACGGCTGCCGTGGCCGGGGATCCAACCCGGCCCGGACCCATCGCGGGGACCGAGCGCGAGACCCGCCGCCGCGAAGAATCCGAGCGTGGTCACGGGCATCTGCCAGTCCCAATCGACGCCCGCGTGTAGAGCCCAGACGACCGCGGCCGCGAGCAGAGCGCCGTAGAGCGAGCGCCGCGACCCGCGCGCGCGCGCGGCCAGGGCGCCCAGGATCGCTGCCACGACGATCAACAGCAGGAGCAGCCCCGGCATCCCAAGCTCCGCCATCGTCTCGAAGTACAAGCTGTGAGCGTTGACGGTATAGGCAAAGCGGGGGCGCGTCTGGTCCCAGCTGACCTGGTACATCCCAGCGCCGCGACCATGGAACGGGGCGGCGGAGAACCCGTGCAGTGCGACCCGCCACAGGTCGGTGCGTCCATTGTTGGAGGGGTCGGTAAGGCGCTGACGAAGGTCGCCATGGCTGCCGCTGGTGGCAGCGCCACTCATGAAGCGGTTCCAGTCGTGCGCCACGCGCTGGGGAACGCTCAGCGCGAGGATAAGCACCGCCGCCACCGCCACCGCGCCAACGGTCACGGTGGTTTTCGCCCGGCGGCTCATCCACGGGGCGCCCTCGGAGCTGCGCAGGCGGGGGTCGAGACGGGCGGCGAAGAGCAGTCGCAGGCCGGCGGCTACGGCGGCGCAGACGACGGCCACAAGAGCGACGCGATGCCCCTGCGAAACGGCCGCGGGCGTGGTTGGATCGACCGTGTCTAGAAGATTGGCCTTATAGGCGACCACGACCAGCGCCGCACTGGGCAGGGCCGTCGCCACGGCGCCGCTGAACAGGCCGCGTGGACGAGCGACGATGACGTAGACGACCAGCCCGAGAGCGCCGGCGGCGATCGCGCCCCGCGAGAACGTGAAGAAGAGCGTGGCGGCGAGCAACGGCAGCACGCTCGCCGCGAGCACCCGCACGAAGCGCCGCTCGGCGAGTGTGCACGTCAGGTGAAACGCGAGGACGATGCCCAACGCCGCCAGCACGCCGAGCGCGTTCCAGTAGGTGACCGGATAGCTGAGCCGCTGGTTGGACACGTTTGGGGCGGTGTGCCAAAAATCGGGCAGCACACGGGAGATGAGGCCCGCCAGGCACACGATCGACGCGCCGAGGAGCAGGCCCCGGACGAGCCGGCGAAGGTCTTGCATGCTCGCTCGGAAGGTCCCGAACAGGACGAGGACCAATAGGTAGAGCCACACCCGGTCGAAGGCGATCAGCGCCCGGGCGGGCGAGTGAGACCACAGCGCCGACGCCAGCGTCAGGCCCCCGTACAGCGCCAGCGCGCCGATCGCCACGAGCGTCGGCGCTCCAAAGCCCTCGACCGGGTGGCGCGCCTGCAATAGCCTCACGAGCAGGATCTGCGTGAGCACGAGCGCCGCGATGGCGGGTGTCGAGGGGAAGTAGCCGCCCGCGCTGAAGCCCGTGTAGACGATCAGGGCGCCCGGCAGCAGCATGAGCGCGCCCCGCCCGACCCGGTCGGCGCGCGTGGAGGAGGCGTTGGTGTGCGCCGGCGCATCCTCCTCCGCCGGCGGACCGGCTTCTATCGCAACGCCGTCGGCCACAAGGGCAAGCTACACCGCCTAAGAAGAGAACAGGCCGTCGGCGCGTACACGTGCGAGTAGCGGGTCGGCGAACTCGCGGTACTCCACCTCGGAGACAGTGGGCATGGCCTGCTCTGGCGAGCCGGCTCAGGCGTGCGAAGCGCTTACCCATGCGAATTGGCTCCCGGCGCCGCGGCGGCGCTGAATGTCTGACCGTCTGCGCCGTGGCGCCGACCGTGAGGGCGACTCTAGGAATCCTCGATTGGCGGCCAGTCGATCCGCTCGGACAGCTCGTCCGCTCCAAGGTCGATCAGGCCGCTGTGGCGCACGTCGCGGTACTCGCCACCCGCCAGCTCGAGCCAGTGCGCCTTGCGCTCGGAGGGATCCAGGACCAAGGTGCGCATACACCCCAAGGGTACCCAGCGCGCCTCCGTGCCTCTACGGGAGCCGGATATCAGGCGAATGTGCCGCAACCGATGAGACATCGAACATATGTTCCCAGGTCGCTATCGATCGACGCCCGCGATAGGCCGAGCGGAGAGATAGCGGCGAAGCAGCGGGTCTGTGAGGAACCATTGCCCTGGTTTGGGTCCGTGATCGATGACTCCGATGTCGCGGAGCGAGTTGAGCGCTCGGGCGGCTTGCTCGGGCCGCAGGCCGGCGTACAGCTCACTGCCGGTGGCCACGCGGATGGCCAGGCGCTCGCTGTAGCGTGCGGTGGAGCGGATCCGCTCGATCTGCTGTTCGTGGCGCAACCGCTCGGCGCCGAGCGCGCGATCGAGCGCTTGGACGACCATCGCGTTGTCGATCTCGTGCGAGAGCTCCTCGATGCTCGCTAGGTGTGACTGGGCAGCGAGCAGCATCGTGGCTCTCGGGTGTCCCTCGCCGAGCTCGATCAGATGGGCGAGGGCGTCCGCGGTGATCGTGGTGTTGTCCAGTCCGAAGCGGCGGCGCAGGCCCGTGGTCCACTCCTCGGGTGTGATGTGGGCGAGCTCGTGAAAGCTCCCGAACTGGCTGAGCGCCCTGTCGCTCGGCGCGAACAGGTCGCGCATCAAGTGTTCGATCGAGCCGGCGAACAGCACGCTCACCCCGGTGGAGCGCTGCAGGACAGCGCGGATCTGACGGGTGAGCGCCTCGCGGTCCCCGAATCGCTTGCTCGCGATGTCCTGAAACTCATCGAGGAACAGAACCACCCGACGCTCGTCGGAGTCGGCCAATCGCTGCGCGAGAGCGAGTGCTGTGAGCAGGGCGCCCTGGGGGTCGCGCTCAGCGAGCGACAGCTCGAGCGTGATCTCGATGTCCTGGCCGAGATCCTCGCGTGCGCGGTAGCCGGCGGTGGTGCGCAGCGCTTCCAGAACGCTGCGACCGGCATGAAGAGCATCGGCGATCGCGCGTCTGAGCGGTGGACGGTTTGCCAGCAACTGGAGGGTCAGCCGGCGAGCGAGCGCGGCCGCGTCGGGCGCCTGGAAGATGTCAACTGCGGCGACGTAGGCGCCCTCGCCGGAGCAGATCGCCATCGCGGCGTCGGCGACCGTCGTCTTGCCCGTGCGTCGCGGACCGGCAAGCACGGTGTTCACACCCCCCAGCAAGGCCGTCGCCACCCGGTCGACATCGTCCTCGCGGCCGATCATCGCATCCGCGGAGAGGGGATGGTCGGTCGGGAACAGCGTCGCGCTGGCGATCCGGCTTCTATCACGCATCATGCACTAATCTATCACTTAGTACGTGATACACCCGGTAAAGCTCCCCCTTGCCGCCGTGCAGCTTGATGGCGCCGCTCGATTTCGTGCAGCTGTGGTAGGTCAGGTTGCCGGAGAGACGCTGGTTGAGCACGGTGATCGCCAGGACGCTGATCTTGTAGGCGCCGCTGGGCAGTTTCTTGTACGACCATTGCGGTCGGCTCAGAACGCGACGGTGAGATCGCGCCACTGCTCCTGGGACGGCCGCTGCCGCAGTTGGCGCTCGATGCCCGCGACGATCTCAGCGAACTGGCTGTGGTCGAGCGTCCAGATGAGGATGATGCCGGCGTGTGAGCGTCCGGCCTCGGCCCACTGGCGTGCGAGCGGCGCGAAGTCCCGGCTGTTGCGAGTGATGAGCACGCGTTGCTCCGATGCGGCGAACTCCGGCACGTGGGGGTCGGGGAGTCCCTCGAAGGCAGCGTCTTCGGCGAGCGCGAGGACGTCATGGCCGGCCTCGCGCAGCTTCGCGGCGACGCCGCGAGGAGAGAGATTCGCGTCGAGCGCCAGCCGCAAGGATGCCTACGTCGCAGGCGAGAGCTCGATGAACGGGTAGAGCTCGCGCCACTGCTCGGCGGTGCGGCGAGTCCTGCGGGCCTCATCCTCGACGAGGTGGTCGGTCGGCAGGCTGAAACGGACGCTGAAAGGCTCGCCCTTGCGGACTCTCTGTCTAGACCCTATGGAGGGTGACGTCCGGCGCGGTTGGTAAGCATGGTCGGTCCCCCGACACGGTCGGGGGTGTTACAGCCGCGCGACTAGTCCTCGCGCGGCGCCCACAATCGCATAGGAGGAACCGACCATGACGAAGGCTATGAGCCTCGTCGGTCTGGATGTGCACGCGCGACAGACGCACGCGGCGGTGCTCGTCCCGGACACCGGCGAGCTGACCGTCAGCAAGCTGCGAATGGAACCGGTGGAGGTAGTGGGGTTCCTGGAGGGGTTGGGGTCTGGGGTGCGCGCTGTGTATGAGGCCGGTCCGACCGGGTTCGGGCTGGCCAGGACGGCCCGGGAGCGCGGGGTCGACGTGCACGTGGTGGCGCCCGGGTCGATCCCGAAGGGCTCGGGCGACCGGGTGAAGACCGACCGTCGTGACGCGATCCGTCTGGCACGGTTGCTCGCGGCCGGGGAGTTGAGCTTCGCGTTCGTGCCGAGCGTGGAGGATGAACACTTCCGTGACCTGGTGCGCGCGATCGAGGACGTCCGCGGGGATCTGATGCGCGCCCGCCACCGCCTCGGGAAGTTCCTTTTGCGGCGAGGGGAACGCTACCAGGGGCCGGGCGGGAGCTGGACGGCCAAGCATCTGGCCTGGCTGCGCGCGTTGCGCTTCGATGACGCCTGCTCGCAAGCCACTTTCCTTGACTACCTCACGTCCGTCGAGCTGCTGATGGGCCGCCGCTCCTCGTTGATCAGCGCACTGGAGCAGCAGATCCCCGACTGTAGCCACGCGCCGGTGATCGCACGGTTGCGCTGCTTCCGCGGGATCGACACGCTCACCGCCGCCGGGATGTGCGCTGAGGTCGGCGACTTCGCCCGTTTCGCCAAGCCGACTCTGCTGTCCGGGTTCCTGGGGCTCGTGCCATCCGAGCGGACCTCGGATACCAAGCGCCGGCAGGGTTCGATCACGAAGGCCGGCCCTCCCCACGCACGCCGGCTCTTGGTCGAGGCCGCCCACCACTACCGTCACCAGCCGATCATCGGGCAGACACTCGCCCGCCGACAGGCTGGAGTGGACCCCAGGGTGATCGAGATCGCCTGGCGCGCCCAGCGACGCCTGCACCAACGCTGGCAGCACCTGCACCATGAGCGACGCAAGCCCGCGGGCGTCGTCGCGATCGCGTGCGCCCGCGAGCTCGCCGCCTTCTTGTGGGAGGCAGCCACCCTTGACTGACCACACCCCGACCATCGCGCCCGGGACGCTGCCGGGGCGAGCACGAGCACCAGGAAGGCCCAGCACCGTCGCGCGAGGCTCGCGATCTGACTATGAGCAGCCAGCACACTGCCGGCAGCGCCCGTTTCTAGACGGCGAGCCGCGACGAATACCGGGTCTTGAGGTAAAGCCCTCGAATATCAGTCTGACCACGCAGTCGATGAGACTGGACCTTCCGCTCGTGCCGCCCCGACAGCGCCCCGCCAACGCCAACCACCACAACATCCGACAACGAAGCCCCTTGACAAACGACACTCCATATCAGTCACGGCTGACACGCCCCGCGTGTTAGCACACAAAACTTACAACGGTGCGCAGCCCGATGGAAGCGGTGCTGGGGCAACTCGTCCTTGGCCATTACCGAGCACCCCGGTCCGCGTTCTAGCCCCTGTCGATCGGCGGCCAGTCCAGCTGCTCGGCCAGTCCCCGCGTCCCCAGATCGACGAGGCCGCTGCGCTCGATCGGATGGTACTCGCCGTCCTCGAGCGCCTGCCAGCTGACCGAGCGCTCCTGCGGATCGACGATCAGCACCTCGTCCACCCTGTGGGCGGCGTAGAACGGCAGCTTCTCCCAGCTCTCGTCGCCCGGGGAGACGATCTCCACAACGAGCGCGGCGGTCGGATGCCACATCTCGGCGGCACGAGGGCGATGCAGCCCGCCGTCGGGCACACGGAAGTCCTCTTCGGAGTCGCCCAGATTAAACTGGTGCATGGTGGGACGTAGCCCCGCGGCGCGGGCCGGAGGACCAAGAAGCTCGGCCAACTGCTGAGCGATCTCGGCGTGCCTGTGGCTGGGAGCGGGAACCATATGCAGGACACCCTCCCAGACCTCGTCGAGGCGATCGAGCCCCGAGCGGCGCCTGCGCTCGGCGATCTCCCCGAGCCCGGCAGTGGGAGGATCCAGAACCAGCGTTCGCATACACTTTAAGCGTACCAGCGCCCGTCCGCCGCCCCGCTCGTGTGAGACTCTCAGCCCTTGACGTCGGCGAGCAGCGAGCGGCTGCATCTGACGATCGCGGCATGAAGCGCCGCGATCTCGCCCGCTCGAGCACGGTCTTCGCAGACACCGACGGATCGGGGCTCACGGTGTCGGTAGCACGCGATAGCCGAAAAGGCGCTCGGCGTCCCTAACGAGAGCATCGGGAATAGCCCCGCTGTCGGCCGGCCACTGCCGATCGGCAGGGTCAGGGATCCTTACTTGGGCGAAGAGTGCGACGCCATAGAGCTTCTGGGCGGGGTCGTGGCGGACGAAATAGCGGACGCCATCGAATCCGTTTTCCAGCGCCTGCACTGCGAACGTTTGGCTCTGGTCGTACTGCTCGCCCGTGCCGAGCGACGCAGTGACTCCGAAGCTCAGCGCGCGGCGGGCGGTGATGTCGGCCAGGCGCAGGTCTCGTTTCAATGCGACGGCCAACAGCGACCGCTCCGCGATCTCGACCTCCGGAAGTAGCTGGCGCTTGCGGAAGACCTCCACCCAGGCACCCAACGGCGCCTGCGCCAGATAACAGGCGCCCATACCGGTGCCCACAGGATCGAAGCGACCGTCCCCCGTGGAGGAGAACCACCAAGGGGCTCGGGCAGACTTGTGGATGCGGTAGATGGTCCGCTCGCCCCGCAGCGTTCGCCGCGGGAAGCCCTTCAGGCTCACGCGTCAAGTCGCGCTGCGTCCTGGCGGGCGACTCGGGCGAGGTCCGCGTCGTCCCGCCCGTCGTGCGCCCACGCCACCGGCGACAGACCTTCCAGCGCATCATCGTCTGATGCGATGCACCACGAAGCGGCGGTCCAAGGGCTGATCGCCGCGTCGGCGAGCGTCCAGAACGCAGCGATCAGCGATTGGAGCGGCCGGCCGTCGTGAAACTGAAACGCCGGGTACTGGCGGTGGCCGGCGCTGTCGAGGAGCGCGATCAGCCGCTTGGAGCGCAACAGCTCGTCGACGCGCTGACGGGAGACTCCGAGTAGTTCGCGCACCTCGGCGGTGTCCAGCAGCGGCCCAAGCTCGTTCTCCCACGCCTGGCTCGCGGCGGCCAACAGCCCACCGCGGCGGGCGGCCTCAACGCTCAGGCTACGGTCCGCGCCGAGAAGCTCGCCCACGGTCTGCACGAACGCGATAACGGCGTCCTCAGAGAGATGAAACTGCGAGGCGAGCTCGGCGACCGTGATGCCCGGCCTCTCCCTGACGATCTCAAGAATCGAGGCCTTGGTGCGCTCCACGTCAGACGCAGCCTCGCGCAGCGCCGCCTCGGCACGATCTAGCGCCTCGAAAACCTCGGGACTATCCTTGACGACCATGACGTTACATTACCACAGGCCACCGCATAATGCAAGAACGTCAAGCGCGGAGCTGCGGGGGGCCGTGAGGCGGTGCCGTCCTCAGAGCCCACGGCCCGGGCGGAGTGCCGGCGGGTGTGAGCCTGCGCGGGGAGCCGGCCGCGGATGCGTGCCAAAGACCGCGGCCCCGCGCGACGCGGGCCCCCGCCGCCGGGCGCCTCCACGCGCACCCAGACCGGACTGGGGCGTAGCGCTCAGCAGGTAGCGGCGCGGGATCAACCGACTGCGATGAGGTCCGCCTCGCGAGGGTTGATGCTGGGAGTGTCGCCGAGCTCAGCGATCTCGTCGACGAATCCCACGACGAGATGAGTTTCCAGCGCCGCGGCGAGCTAGCGCTGCCAGGGCTCGACGCCCAGCCCCCGTGCCACGTCCACCGCGGAGCGGATCGCGTCCTCGTGCAGGCCGTAGCCGAAGTAGCTGCCGCAGTAATAGGTGTTCTGCACGCCGTTCAGCGCCGGCAGCCGAGTGGTGGTGGCGCACGACTGGAAATCGAAGATCGGCGTTCGCAGCACGGTGTCGAGCTCGATCAGATCCTCCCGGATCGGGAAGTTCGGGTGCTGCGAGGCGATGAGGTCGCAGGTGCGCGGGACCCCGGGCTCGAACCACAGGCTCCCGTTCACCGAGGTCGAGAAGACGCCGTCGTGGCGACGGTAGAGGAAGGTGTAGGCCTGCATCAGCTCGCGCTTCGGGAAGGCGGTGTGGTCCCGGTGCACAACCAGCCGGCCCTCCTTGTAGCGCCAGGCTGAAAGCAGCTCCCGCTCGAGCGGCGTCGGCGCCTCGAGCAGCTTCAGCGCCTGGTCGGGGTTACAGGCGAAGATCACCGCCTCGAAGATGGCTTCGCCACCGTCGGAGAACACGATCCGGATCCGGTCGTCTTCCCGGAGCACGGTCCGGATGCGCGCGTTGCACACGATCCGTTCCCCGAAGGCCCGCGCCAGGGCCGACACGTAGCTACTCGTTCTTCCCGGGATGGTGCGCACCGAGTAGATCGCCTTCGGCGAGATCACATCCTCGTGGACCGCGAGCTTCCCGAAGAAGAATCGCGCCGGCGCCTCCAGCACCTCCTCGGCGCTCATCGAGGACAGCAGGCACAGCGCGCACATGAAGATCGTCTCCGCGTCACCGGTTATGCGCGGGAGCAGACGCAGGCCCTCGCGTACGCTGAGATCGCCGAACCCGTCCGCTGCCTGGATCCTCCGCGCCGAAGCCAACCCACGCGAGAGCTCCCAGAAGGGTCGCAGCTGAGAGGGCCTCAAAATCCGGAAGCGCTGGGCGCGGAGCCCTCGGAGGTTCGGCGTTATGTAGATACCTTCGCGTTTGTCGAGATCGTGCAAGCTCATGAACGAGCCCGCCGAGGGACGGGTGGCGATGCCCAGCTCGGCGAGCAGCCGGAAGAAGTTCTCATAGCCCGCCCGGCCGAACGCGGCGACGGCGATGTCGAGCACCTGCCCGTCGCGCGCCGTGTAGGCGTAGGCATTGCCGCCCAGGCGCGGCTCCTTCTCGAACAGCGTCGGCTCGAGCTCTCCTCGCAGCAGGTACCCGGCGCTGAGCCCGGCCACTCCTCCTCCGATGACTGCGATGCGCTTACCCATGCGAATTGGCTCCCAGCGCTGAATGCAGCGGCAGCGTACCGGTGATGGGACGCGCTGCGCACCGTATACGCTCGGTGCGATGGTCGCCACCACGCACATGCTCGCGGCGGGGGCACTCGCGCTCAAAGCCCGTTCGCTCAAGCACGGGCTGACGATCGGCGTCCTCTCTCACCTGGTGCTCGACGCGGTTCCGCACCGCGACTACCGGTGGGGCGCGCTCGGTGGGCTCGCGCTCGCCCTGGACCTCACCGGCGGAGCGCTGGCGGTCGGCAAGCTCTCGGGCGGCTCGCGGGTCGTTCTTGCGGGCGCGCTCGGCGGCGTGCTGCCTGACGTCGTGCGGCCCGCCGAGCGTGCGCTGCACCTGAAGCTCATAACGACGCTGCACGACACGATCCACACCGCCGGCCGCCCGCGCGCCTGGTGTGCTGTCGCGGTTCAAGGGCTCACGGTCGCAAGCGCCGTGCTGCTACTGCGCACGGCGGCCCGCGTACGTGCGAGGTGCGGGACGCCGCCGGCGGTCTAAATGGTCAGGCGGCGGTTTCGACTCAACTTGTCGAGTTTGTGACCGTAGCCGTAGCCATAGGAGCCGAGCCGGCCCGCCTCCAAGCCGTTCGCGACGACCGCTGGGATGACCCCCTGGGCAGCTACCGCGTTCTCTACGCCTCCTCCCGGCGGCTTGGCGCATTCATCGAGACACTCGCACGCTTCCGCCCAGACCTATCCGTAGTCGCCGGGCTGGACGCGATCGAAGGAGACGAAGGATGCCCCGCCGCCGGGCATCGTGCCGCTTCGCTGGCTGCTGCCCGAACATCAGACACGGCCCAAAGCCTCGACCCCTCACCCAACGGCTGGTCCAGGGCAACTAATTGGATCGCCTCGTTCATGAGGACCGCGCCGATCAACACATCCGAAAGACCCGGCCCAGCCCTGCCGGGGTGGGAAGCTCAGGCGTGGCTGGATCGGCCGCGCGAAACCGCTTCAGCGATACGCCGCGCCATCCCGCGAGGCATGAGACCGAGTCCCGACGGGTTGACATCTTGAGTGATCTTCAACTCACCCTGCTCGGGCAGTGTCCGCTCGGCACGGCTGTCCTCGCCGACGTGCTCGCCGGCTGGATGCGGAGTACTCACGTGTCTGGTTCTGTGGGCCATTGACTTTCATCCTAGCGGGCTACGTGGACATCCTTGTGGCCAGATCGTAGGCAACGGGAGCAAGCTGCGCTATGCCAAGCAGCGCGAACGCGAGCCCGATCAGGGTTGTCGCCCGAGCAGGCTCCACGGCGCGGAGCGCGGGGCGTCCTGTCCCGCGGCTGAGCGAGGGGCGGGAACAGCGGCGGAGCCTGGCGCGTTACGGGATGTCGCCACCGCCCGAGCGTCAGACGCGGCCCTGAGCTACGATCGCGACGGCCCCGGTTGACTCAGGAACGGGACTCCGCTTCACCCCTCGGCCGTAGGCACAGGCGCCTCGGAGGAGGCGACCCCGTTGGATGACACGGCAGCGCCGGAGGGCTGCTTGGCCCCGGCGGGCGCATAGTCATAGCCATAGCCGTAACCGTAACCGTAGGAGCCGAGCCGGCCCGCCTTGAAGCCGTTGGCGACGACCCCGAGCAAGGGGGCGCCGGCGCCCGTGAGGGTCTCGTGCAGGCGCTCGGCGACGTCGCGACGGCTGCGCCCCACGCGGCCACCAGCGCATTGCGCGAATATAGAGTCAGACATACCTGGATAAATAACTTGTATTTGATAAGGCTGGATGATATGATATCGGGCGTTATTGTATACGAGGAGATGTTATCGTGGATTTCGAGGACATTAGGCGGCAAGTCGTGGAGGCAGGCGGGATCATGTGCTTGCGCATGCAAATGCTGCGAGATGCAAGTCCGTACAAGAAGCTCGGTCCAGGTGTGATCGAAGAGATCAGCGAGGCGCTCCGTCAGAAGGGACTCGGCCACGGAGCGCTTGGCCTGTACCAGGAGGAAAATGTCTACGTCTACGAGCAGGGCTCGGATGCCGCTCGACTCTTTTTGGCTGTCACCGACGGTGTATCCGAGGACGGGGCCGAAGAGATCCTGAAGGCTGTTGCGCCTGATGCCGAGGCTGGGAACGACAAGGCAAAGCTGGCAGAAATCAAGGCGCTCTTGGTGCAGATGCAGGATGTGTTCAAGGACGTGCGTCCACAGTCTGTCCGCGCGGCGGACCAATGAAAGCATCAGGTCCTCGGGGGAAATCAAAGCGCTCGGCGTCACGATGACTGCTGCTGGAAAAACGGAGACTGGCCGCGCGGGCGACCGAGAGCCCTCCGCAGCTCATCGGGTGCGTTGAGAGATGGCGCTCCCGTTCTCAATCACGGGACCCATGGGTGGCCGGATCGTCCGTATCGACCACGGCTTGGGGGTCGATGCGACACTCGGTCAGCTCACGCTGCGAACCTGCGCGAACCGGCCCGTGAGGCTGATGGCAGACGAGTGGCCCACCTACCTTGCCGAGAGCGTCGACCTGCGTCAAGCGAGCCGCGAGGGTCAGCAGAAGGGACGGGTACTGGTCATCTGGCGCGATCTCGCCGGCAAGCCGATTACACCGCTCGCAGCGTGCTGCTGGCATGTGCACGAGGGCGTCTGGCCGCTGGCGGTGCTCGACGCGGGCGTGGCACTGGCTGTCGATCACGAGCTTGGTCATGAGCTCTGCGCCGTGCTGTTCGGGGCGCTCGCGGAGCTTGCGGCACACCCAAAGTTCGCCGACCGCAAGATCCCGCGGCCGGCCGACAGGCTCCTATGGCGTGTAAACACCGCCGAACTCGGGCCCGAACTGCAGCGTAGGCGCACACGGGCAAGGGAGATAGCCCGCCGCGGACAGGAGGATTACGGCGCGGTGCGGATAGCCCGCAAGGACCGCCCCGCATGGGCACGGGACGGGTTCCTGGGCAAGATCGACGTCGACCGTGGCTAGTCGAAGTCGGAGAGGTCAGCGCTATGGCGGGGTGCGCGGCGGGCTCGGTCGGCCAGCACACGAGTGTCCTCGTCGAGCGTCTGACGCAACGACGCGCGTAGCTGCTCAGCACTCGGTAGTCGCAGGTCCGCGACGGGTGTACGCGGCGCGATCTGGGCGAGGCGCCCGAGCGTGGCGTCAAGGCCCTCGTCACCGAGGACGCGCAGCACGTCCGCTGGAGAGCGCCCGGCGAGCTGCTGCTGGGGCTCGAGCGTCCACTCGCCGACGAGCAGCGGGTCGCTGACCCACTCCGCGGCGCCCTTGCACAGCGTGAGCAGCCGGCGCACCTGCTCACGCCGCTCTATGCGCGGGCGCACGACGCTCCCAGGCAGCCACGCCGCGACCGTGTCTGGGGCCCACCCCAGCGCACGGCTGAGCGCCGCGTCAGAACGGTAGTAGCGACTGCGAAGCTCACGCAGCCCAGCGACGGCGCGCCTCGCCTCACCGCCCCGGCTGCGGCGCCGCAGCCGGGCAGAAGCGCTATCGCGTATAGGAGCGGCTTGTTCGAGCTTAGACATCGCCAACATCCTACACTATGACGTCTTATACCCAAGTGTAGAAGGGGCAGCCGGCACCCAAGCGCGTCGAGGGTCTGGCCCTCACCCCTCGGCCGTAGGCACAGGCGCCTCGGAGGAGGCGACCCCGTTGGATGACACGGCGGCGCCGGAGGGCTGCCTTGCCCCGGCGGGCGCGTAGTCGTAGCCATACCCGTAGCCGTAGGAGCCGAGCCGGCCCGCCTTGAAGCCGTTCGCGACGACCCCGAGCAAGGGGGCGCCGGCGCCCGTGAGGGTCTCGTGCAGGCGCTCGGCGACGTCGCGGCGGTTGCGCCCGACACGGCCGACGATGATGACGCCGTCGACCTTGGACAGCAGCGGGAAAGCATCGGAGACGGCGGTGAGCGGCGGCGTGTCGATAACGACGAGGTCATAGCTCGCCTTGGCCTTTGCGAGCAGGCCTTCCATCGCATGGCTCTCGACAAGCTCACCCGGGTTGGGCGGCAACGCGGCGCCCGCGACCAGCACGTCCAGGGTGCGCTCCCTGGGAGCGCTGCCGGACGGGACCCCCAGATCGATCGACTGGGCGGCCTCGCTGAGCGCGATCGTCCCGAGCAGCACGTCCGCGAGCCCGGGACCGGACTGGACGTCGAGCTGCTTGGCGAGCGTGGGACGCCGCAAGTCGACCTCGAGCAGCAGCACGCGCGCGCCCATCCGCGCGGCGGCCGCGGCCAGGTGGCGGGCGACCGTGCTCTTGCCGTCGCCGGGAGCGGCGGAGGCGATCAGCAGCGTGCGCAGCTCACGATCGACGTTGAAGTAGCGCAGGTGAGCCCGGATCAGATGGAACGCCTCGGCCTCGCCGGCGGGCAGAGGGCCACGCGAGCCGCCCTTGCCGCGCGAGTCGCGCGAGAGCGCCGGGCTCTCGGGCACCACACCCAGCAGCGGCAGGCCGTAGACCGCCTCCAAGTCCTTCGGCTCGCGGATACGCCGGTCGAAGCGCTCCAGCAGGAAGGCGATCCCGATGCCGAGCAGCAGACCCAGCACCGCGCCGAGGGCAGTGTTCCTCGAAACCTTTGGGGAGGACGGCGACGTCGGGACGGCCGCGGCCTGCGCGACCTGAACGTTTCCGTTGCGCAGTTCGGCGAGCACCCCGAGCGACTGCGCGCGATCCTGCAGCGCCAAGCCCGCGGTGCCGGCCTTTTCCTTCGGGGAGAGCGCCGCCAGCTGCTTGTTGACGAGCCTCAGGGCCGATGCGTAATAGGCGTGGTTGCTGTTCTGCTGCTCGGTGACGAACAGTTCGGTGTAGGTGTTCGCGATGCCGGCCGCGAGCACAGGCGAGGTCGCGGTGGCCGCGACGTTGACGATGTTCGATTCCCCCTGCGCGCTCACGCTCAGATCCGCGCTGACCGCTTCCTTCGTCAGCCCCTGGCCGAGCAGGCCCGCGGTCTTTTGCGCCATGTCGCCGAGCTGGACGAGCTTGAGATTGGTGTTCTGCTGGGCCAACTGGTTGCTGCTCCCTACCGGCTGGAGCCCAGCGACCTGCTGGCTGAGCTGCTGGTTGTTGAAGACCAGCGAGGCCGTAGCGGTGTACTTCTTGGTCTGGTGCTTGGAGAAGCCGTAGGCGGCAGCGGCGACCAGCACGAAGCACAGCACGATCCATGGCGCGCGGCGACGCAGGACGCCCAGCACCTGCTCGAGGCTTAGGTTTGTCTGCTCAGTGTCCATTCAGTTGCCTTACTCGCCGCATCCATGGGCACATGAACGCAACCGCCCGCTTGCGGCCTGCTCGGCGAATGCCGCAAGTTCGGAATAGTAGACCATGCGCCGTTCCATGCGCAAGGCCCGCACGATATCGAGCGAGGAGGGATACGGCAAAGCACCCCGAGAAGAACGTCGGGAGCCCGCGATGCAGGGTGGGAGTCCTGAGCCTGCGGTGTGTTCACTTCGCGAGGGTGTAGCGGACGCCGCGACCGCGAGCCGCGCCTACCGGCTTGATCAGGCCGTGCTTGTTGTACAAGTCGCTCAGGATTGCCGATGCGCGGGTTTCACCAACTCTGAGCAGGACGGTTGCTTCCGCGCGGCCGATGTCCTCGTTGACATCGAGGTACGCGCGCACGAGCTCCGAGTGTTGGTCTCGGGCGCTCCGCTTCTTGTACTTGACACGCGAGTCAAGCGCTGCCCGCGCGGTGGTCGTCAGGCGGAACGAACGACTCCCGTTTAGGAGGCGTTCCAGGGCCCCTGCTTCCGCGAGTCGCCGCAGCACCTCAAACGCCTCCTCCTCGCTGCACTGCGCCGCGCTCGCCAAGCCCTCCGCGCGGAGTGGGGTTCTCCTCAGCAGCTCCGTGATCGCGATGTGGGAACGCAGATCCTCGTCGAAACGCGAGTCGGCTCTCGCCAGAGCATCGAAGAATCCTCTCACGTCCTCGTCCACGCGGCCACCGGGCAGACGGCAGATGACGTCGCCGCCCGAGGCGGTGATGTCGGGTGGGGAGTGGCCGTCTCTGAGCATGGTGCGGTACATCGCGCTGATGCCAATGCCCTCGCGCTCCGCTAGTCCGAGGACGCGCATCGCGTCCGCGAGGACACGGTTGCGGGGCCGGGAACGGGTGGCGAGCAAGCGAGACTCGTCAACGCCCTCGGGGAAGCCCCCGGGCGAGACCACCTTGAAGGTGTCCGCGGGCCGACCTGTCGCCAACGCAACGATGGACGCCTGAGGCATCCGGTAGTCGCGGTGCATGATGGCGTTGACCAACGCCTCACGCAGGGCGCGCTCGGGAATGGGCCGCTCAGAGCGACGTTGGGCGCCAATGACGACCTGGCGGGCCGGGAAGTACTGGTCAATCGTCTCCCAGGCGGCGTCGAACGCGGTGATCATCGGCGCCGCGAGGGTCTTACGATCAAAGGAGGCTGCTCCGTCGACTTCGGTGACGCGGATGTCGATCCTCTCCACAGTCGGCTCGTACCGGCAGAGGAGCACGGCACCCGCCTCGTTCAGTTTCGGGTCGTTCCCATCGTCCATCGCGCCGCCGAGGCGACGCACGAGCTCGAGGTCACTGCCGGCGGGGCGCCCACGGGTTGCGCTGTAGTGGTCGTGCGCGGACTTGATCGCGGCCGGGTCGCAGGTTGACAGCCGTTCCGGCGAAGGCTCTGCGGACCAGTCGTAGTTGCGACGCTTCTCCAGGAGCTCTCGCGCGCGGTCTCCGTCGAGCTCCACGCAGTCCGTGCCGAAGCGGGTCCGGAGCTTCCCCCCGCTGCGAATCTCGCCAAGCGCGGGGGCGACGTTGATCAGATATAGCCGCTTTCCCTCCACGGTGAGCTCTTCGGGGATGTCGATGGAGAAGTTGGGCTGCGTGAGCGCGTAAACGCGCCGGCGCAGCCAGCCCAGGTCCAAATAGGAGCCGACGAACGCTTCGGGGCCTGCCGCCTTGTCGTTGACGCCGACCACGATCACGCCGCCGGACTCGCTCATGGCCATGCACGCGACCTCTGCGGCAAGCGCTTGTGCCGCGGGCTCGTGTTCGGGCCCAATGGCGACTCGCCGTCCACCGCGCACGATCGTGCCCGCCTCCTCCTTGAAGTCCACGACCTCCGTCTCAACATCTCCAGCCGTGGCGCCGGCAACGACCTTGGCAATCGCATCCAAAGCAGCTTGGCGTCGCGAATGAGCATCCATAATCGCGATAAATGTAGCATAACGTCGGACCGACGTAAAGCGTCTTTTTAGGCCCACACAGGGCGACATTTCCGCCCAACGCGTGCCCACCACGTATGACGCCGAAGGAGCCTTCGATGCAGCGCGCGAGTCCTGGGCCTACGGGGTGGGGTAGGGCGGGTGTGAGCCTGCGCGGGGAACCGGCCGCGGATGCGTGCCGAAGATCGCGGCCCCGCACGACGCGAATCCCCGCAGCCGAACGTTTGCCCAAGCCGCTGCCCTCCCTCCCCCATGAGGATCGCCTACGTCCTCGGCGCGAGGCCGAACTTCGTCAAGATGGCGCCGGTGATCGCCGAGCGATCACAGATCGGCCGGCGCCGGCGGATGCCGGACGGCCGTCATGCGCTGATCACCGTGTCTATGCGGAGCTCGCGCCACAGTTCGCGCTGCTCGGGGCTTAGAGCCTTGGGGTGAATCACGGCCGGTACTCCATCACGTAGATGTCGGGGCGTCTGTACAGATCATACGATGCTCGCCCACGGTCTTGATGGCGCCGCCGACCCTGCCGTGCTCGGCGAGAAAGCATCGCATGTGCTGGAAGTCCGCGAGCTCGTATGGAGCAAGGAAGGCGCCGTGGACGGGATCGGCGAGGGCGCGTCGGAAGGCCGCGTAGAACTGATCGGCATCGACTTCGTGCACAGTATTGTCAAGGTGGGCCTATAACCGCTGACGCCGCGGCCATATAGGCCGGCTGAAACCGAACGGGCGCATAGTCGTGGTGACACCGAACGGTGGCATGCTATACTTGCTACCGAACAGTGGCAAGGGAGTTGGCGTTGACTATCCGATCAATTCACGACCTGGCAGCCGCAATACGCGGCCGTCGCACGGACCTGGGCATGAGCCAGGCCGAGCTTGCCAAGCGCACCGGCGTCTCGCGCAAGTGGATTTACGAGTTCGAGGCGGGAAAGCCGACAGCGGAGTTTGGGCTTCTACTACGCGTACTCGATGCTCTCGGCCTCGGCATTGAGCTGACTCCGAGCGACCGTACAGCTGATGCGGCGGCAGCCACGGTGGACCTCGACGCCGTGATCGACGAGTACCGCGCCTGATGGCCGACACCCTCGTCGTGCTGCTCGACGACACGATCGCGGGCACTGTCACTCGGCTGTCGGCCGGCCGGCTGCGCTTCGACTACGACGAGGAGTACCGCGCGAGTGCAAGTTCGACGCCCCTGTCGGTCTCGATGCCCACGAGCGTTCGCTCACACCCCGACGGGACCATCAGTCCATGGCTATGGGGCCTGCTTCCCGACAACGACGCAGTCCTCAGACGGTGGGCGCGTGACTTCCACGCATCCGTGTCCCCGTTCTCGCTGCTTTCGACACCCATCGGTCACGACTGCGCGGGCGCTGTTCGTTTTGCGACCCCAGATGCTGTCGAGGACATCCTCGCGATACCGGGGTCGGTCGCGTGGCTTACCGAGAAGGAAGTCGCGCAGCGTCTTGCAGACCTGCGCGAGGACACGACGGCGTGGCTCGGTCACGACTTCACCGGCCAGTTCAGTCTTGCGGGCGCTCAAGCCAAGACCGCTCTGCTGCACCTGAATGGACGTTGGGGGGTTCCGTCGGGAGCCGCCGCAACCAGTCATATCCTCAAGCCCGCCGTCGCCGGCTTCGATGATCACGACCTGAACGAGCACATCTGCCTCGACGCGGCCCGACGCGTCGGCCTCGTCGCTGCGCACACGAGCATCGCTCGATTCGATAGCGAGAGCGAGAGCGCGATCGTCGTCGAGCGCTACGATCGCCGCCTGCTCGACGGACGCCTTGTGCGCATCCACCAAGAGGATGTCTGCCAAGCGCTTGGCATCCGTCCGGAGCGCAAGTATCAGAACGAAGGCGGGCCGGGGCCACCCGACGTAAGCCGCCTGCTCCGCTCCGTCATGCCGCCGCCGGCTGCGGACGACGCCGTCTTGCGGTTCCTCGATGCGCTCGCATGGAACTGGCTGATCGCCGGCACGGACGCCCACGCCAAGAACTACTCGCTTCTGCTCGCTGGCCCGCACGTGCGGCTGGCGCCGCTGTACGACATCGCCTCTGCATTGCCGTACGGAACCCACGAGCGCAAGCTTCGTCTCGCGATGAAGATCGGCGGCGACTACCGCGTTTATCCAGTCCATAACACTTGGCCGAAGGCCGCGAAGGATCTGGGCCTTGACCCAGAGCTGGCTGTAAACCGCGTGTTTGCCCTCGCCCGGCGGGCGCCGGATGCGTTCTTGGAGTCTGCGGGCGCTCCCGAGGTCGTCAAGCTCGACAGTTCGCTCCCTGCTCGCTTGGTAGACCTGGTTGCGGAGCGCTGCGAGCGCTGCATCGCGATTCTCGACAGCTCCGCTCCGAAGGTCTCCGACGGCGCGACGTGATGCCGCTCACGCAGACGATAAGGTTCGGATCGTGAGCACAGCCACCATGCAGATCATCCAGCGACTCATCGGGTAGGGGGGCTCTTGGGATCATCGCGCGTCGGGTCCGCTTGTCATCGGCGCGCGATCGTATTGAACAGGGTCTGCCCACGCCGGACTGCACGGCTCGACCCCGAACGGCAGAGGCCGCCGAAGGAGCCCGCGGCCCGGGCGGAGTGCCGGCGGGTGTGAGCCTGCGCGGGGAACCGGCCGCGGATGCGTGCCAAAGACCGCGGCCCCGCACGACGCGGACCCCCACCGCCGGGCGTTTGCCCAAGCCGCTACCCTGGCTGCCCCATGAGGATCGCCTACGTGGTCGGCGCCCGGCCGAACTTCGTCAAGATGGCCCCGGTCATCTCCGACCGATCACAGATCGGCCGGCGCCGGCGTGAGCCCGGTCATGACGGCGGAGGGCCGGCGCCGCCCAGGAGCACCCCCGAGAGCACGGCGTTGCCTCCGGCGATGCGCTTGACGGTGATCGTGAGGGATTCGCCCGCGGCGACTTCGATCGGGACGGACACCCACGCGCCTTCGTGGAAGTCGCCCGACAGGAAGGCCGTCTGCCCGGCGACGCTGATGCTCTCCCGGCGCGCCGTCGAATCCCAGTCGAGGGCGTAGAGATGCAGTTCGCCCTTGTAGGCGGCCGTGAAGCTCAACCGCAAGCGGACTTCGCTGCCGTTGTAATAGGTAGCGGCCTCGCGCGTGGACTTGTCGGGACTCTCAAGCGCACGGGGATCGGTTGTGCTCGACGCCCACACATAACGGCTGCCCTGCAACAGGGTGACCGTGGCGCCCGGGATATCAGCGAGGTCGCTCGAACCGCCCCACGCCGCCAAGTCATAGCCCGCCGAACCATACGCGCCAACCCAGTTACCCTGAGGAGAGGTCAAGACGGCAGGGGACGGCATGAAGCCGCTCACTCCATTCGGAGTCCCGTTGCCGGTGGGACCGTTGTAGCCGAAGTATTCGTGGCCTGCGTCGGTTCTGCGTGTGGCCCGACCCCGTGAGACGGTCCGCTTCTACAGTCGCACGGCGCAGCCCAAGCGAGCGCGGCGTACGACCCCGTGCAGGCCCACCACGATCGGCGCGTCCTGGACGATGAACTGGTGGCCGACGCCTGGATCGGCGGTGACGATCGATGGGAGAGGGCTACGTCGTCCCGCCCAGCAGGACTCCACGCGAGTCGCCTTTGCCACGCGGGTCGCGCGAGAACGCCGCCAGCTGCTTGTTGACGAGCCTCAGGACGGAGGCGTAATAGGCGTGATTGCTGTTCTGCTGCTCGGTGACGAACTGTTCGGTGTAGGTGTTCGCGATGCCGGCCGCGAGCACAGGCGATGTCGCGGTGGCCGCGACGTTGACGATGTTCGATTCGCCCTGCGCGCTGACGCTCAAACATGCAGTGCGGACGGAACGCAACAATAGGGGTGTTCATTTGGGGCGCATCCGCGCAGCCCGAGCAGGCACAACGCCCCTGGGCGCGGGGCGTCCCTGCCCCGCGGCTGAGCGGGATGCGGGAACAGAGGCGAGCCAGGCACGTTGCGGGAAGAGCGGCACTCTCGGGATCCAGCGGTCGAGGCGCTCAAGCGTCAGCCTCTCCCTGAGAAGAACAGGGGCATTCCCGGGTGCCGGCCCGAGCCGGCGACTCAGGCGGTGGCCAGAGCTTCTGCGAGGTCGTCGGCGTTCGTCTCGATCAGGCTTGGGACGGTGACGGCGATCTTGCCGTCGCGCTCGAGGAGCCACTTCGCGTTGACTGGTCAAGCACATGATTCCACGCCACGTCGTCCATCTGGACGAGATGGCCCTCGGGAGTGCGTGCCTCGGAGGCCGACGATCGCCCAGTTCACCCCTCAACCGTAGGCACAGGCGCGTCGGATGAGGCGACCCCGTTGGGCGAGGCGGACTCCGATGAGGGCTGTTTTGACTTGGCCGGGGCGTAGTCGTAGCCGTAGCCATAGCCCCCGCGACGACCGGCCTTGAAGCCGTTTGCGATGACGCCCAAGAGCAGCGCGCCCGCGCCCGTGAGCGTCTTGTGCAAGCGTTCGGCGACCCCTCACCCAACGGCTGATCCAGGGCAACTAATTGGATCGCCTCGTTCATGAGGACCGCGCCGATCAACACATCGGAGAGACCCGGCCCAGCCCTGCCGGGGTGGGAAGCTCAGGCGTGGCTGGATCGGCCGCGCGAAACCGCTTCAGCGATACGCCGCGCCATCCCGCTAGGGATGAGACCGAGTCCCGACGGGTTGACATCTTGAGTGATCCTCAACTCGCCGTGCTCGGGCGATGACCGCTCGGCACGGCTGCCCTCGCCGACATGCTCGCCGGCTGGATGCGGAGTACTCACGGGTCTGGTTCTGCGGGCCATTGACTCTCATCCTAGCGGGCTACGTGGACATCCTTGTGACCAGATCATAGGCAACGGGAGCAAGCTGCGCTATGCCAAGCAGCACGAACGCGAGTCCGATCAGGGCCGTCGCCCGAGTCACCAACACCCGCTTGCCGGCCAGCAATTCGGTGTTCGCGTCGATGGCATCGGCGACGCTCCTGAGCAGCAACTGTCGCTTTGCCTCGACATCGTCGTCCATGGCGATGACCAAGGACAAGTTCTGACCGGTCTCGATCTCCGGCTGCGAGATCGCCACGACGCCGATTGCCAGGGACACTGCCAGTCCAGCAAGCGGCAGCCACCATAGGACACCCAGCTCGCTCGTAAGCGCGATGTCCAGCCCGGCGAGCGCAACCGCCACGGCCATCAAGCCCAGTGCCTGCGTGTCGTAGCCGATAGACGTTGCGGCTTGGATTCCAAGCTTTGCATCGCCAACCGAAAGCAGCGCCCCGGATAGGTCGTCCATCGAGCGGGGACGTCTCTCCACCTTGATCATCGAACACATGTTCCCATGCAATGCAGACGGAACGCAACAACAGGGGCTTGCATTTGGGGCGCATCCGCGCAGCCCGAGCAGGCCCAACGCCCCTGGGCGCGGGGCGTCCCTGCCCCCGCCTCCGGACCTACCGTTCAGCCGTTGGCGGAAGGCACGGGCGGCGCAACGGGAACGCATCTGAGGCAGCGGTCAAGCGGCTGTCTTGTCGCGTTCGGCAACCAGTAGAGAGAGCGCACGGAGCGTGAGCCGCATGTTCTCGGCGCTGTCCTGCAATTCGTCAGCCTTCCATAGCCGCGTCCACTCACGCGGCTGCAGACCCGTCTCGCGCACGAAGCCGGCGCGCAGGTCTTCCCCTTCGCTCCTTGTCTCAGAAACGATCGGCACAGCGATCTCGCCATGCTGCAAACGGCGCTTATAGGCGTCGAGCGCAACCCTGGGGACACGCGTGCCGCGCTCGCTGCGACGGACAGCCGGCAGCTTGCCTCGTTTGATGAGCTTGTAGACACCGTCCGAGCTGATGTCCAGTTCGGCTGCGACTTCGGAGACCTTGAGATAGACAGCTTGCTGCACGCGCATAACACTAGCACGCTTGTCCATTTAGTCTTCCTAGTCCTTTTCGTCTTCTAGCGGATGCCACAGCTCGCCAATGTCCAAGAGCACGGTCGGGTCACCGTAGAGGACGGGTCGATGCGCACGCAGTACCAGCTCCTCCAGCCGCGCGTTGACGCGCACGGGGGTCTCGACCGCATAGCCATAAAGATCCAGCGCCCGACACCACCGCACGATGCGATTGGTGAGCAGAACCAAGGTGTTCGTCACAGAACATATGTTCCCGTGCAGTGCGGACGGAACGCAACAACAGGGGCTTGCATTTGGGGCGCATCCGCGCGGGCCGAGCAGGCTCCACGCCCATGGGCGCGGAGCGTCCTGCCCCGCGTCTGAGCGGGGTGCGGGAACAGCGGCGGAGCTTGGCGCGTGACGGGATCGAACGGAACCTCCCCGGCGATGCGCGCAGCAACGTGATCCGCTGCGGCACCGCACCGGGCTTCACGAGCACCGGCGGGATCGGCTTGGGAACCGCGGAGAGCTGTTCGAGAGTCGCAGGCGCAACGCCGCCGAGATCGGTGAGCATGTTCACCGCGAAGTGCTGCAACCCAATGTTTTCAACGCCCGTGCCATGCGCGGGCCATTCGTCGAGGCCGGTCGCGAAGTCGAGCGAGCCCGCCACGAACACGCGCGGGCCAGAGGCAGCGGTGCTGCCTTGCCGCATCCATGGACTCGGAACGAGGTCTCAGCTCGCCGGCCGATGCTCGCGAGATCCTCTGGAAGCTCGCGAGAGCAACGGCCCTCGGCTCTGTGCGCAACCCGTGCAAGATGTCGGAACCGAAGCACACGCCGCCGCCGAACCCCTGCCCAAGCCGCTACCCTGACCGCCCCATGAGGATCGCCTACGTGGTCGGCGCCCGGCCGAACTTCGTCAAGATGGCCTCGGTCATCGCCGAGCTGCGCCGGCGGATGCCGGACGGCCGCCACGCGCTGATCCACACCCGTCAGCACTACGACCGGCTGATGTCCGACATCTTTCTTGAGGAGCTGGGGGTGCCGGCGCCCGACCACTTTGTCGGATCGCCCCGATCGGCATGATTCAGCTCGACACGACACCGACAGGAGTTCCGTGTCCGTAATGGCGTTCGTGCAGGCTCGTATGGGATCGACGCGATTCCCCGGCAAGGTTCTCGAGGACCTAGCCGGAAAGCCGGTTCTTGCACGGGTCGTCGAGCGGACGGCTAGCGCCACAACCATAGACGAGGTCGTCGTCGTGACCTCCGACACACCACGAGACGATGTCTTGGTTGAGCTATGCCGGAGGGAAGGCTGGCGGTGCATGCGCGGCAGTGAGTACGATGTACTTGATCGCTTCCGATTCGTGGCTGAGCAACTCAGGCCACACGCAGTCGTACGTATCACCGCTGACTGCCCGCTCATTGATCCGGGCGTTATAGACCGGCTGGTCGATCTCTTCCGAGCGAAATCATCGCTGCAGTACGCTTGCGTCGCCACTGGCGCGCGCAAGGCTCGCCACGGCTTCAAGCGGTTCCCCCACGGTCTTGACGCGGAGATCATGACGATTGGCGCTCTCGAGAGGGCGGCGGCGGAGGCGACGGAGCAGTTCGAGCGCGAGCACGTAACGCCCTTTCTTTGGCGACAGCCCGACCGGTTCCCCGCAACTTTCTTGCAAGCCGATCGCGATGTCGGCTATGAACGCTGGACAGTCGACACCCCGGCCGATCTCGAGCTCGTTCGCGCGGTCTATGAGCGCGTCGAGTCTCCCGACAGCGTCTTCGGCTGGCAGGAGGCTATTGCGGTCCTTGAGCGCGAGCCTGCGCTGCGCTGTCTCAACCAGTGTCCTAAAAACTCGAGTTTCGGGTTTTTCGAGGTCTGAGCGTGGTGTAGTGATGACTGGTGTGGTCGGCGCGCGGCGGGTGCGTCTGGCTGGCTGAGCGGCGGGGTTGGTGTGGGTTGAGCGCGACCGCAGGAGGGCTGGCGGCGACCCCGAATCCGGTGGGCGACAAAGTCCATCGGCCGCGGGGCGTAGTGAGCGTTCCCGCGGCCTGCCCATCGGGGGGTCGCCGCCATGCCTCAGGTTGCCAGTTCGCTCGCCGGCTTGCTGTCCCTGCTTGCGCCGTGCTTCACGGCACCCACGTACCGGACGTTCTGCATGCTCACGGTCGGCTTCATCGCGCGCATCCGCGAGAACACGGTCACGGGGATGCTGCAGGCAGCGGGCCTGGCGGGCGTCTGGCATCACAGCCGCGCGCACGCGTTCTTCGCCTATCGCCGGTGGTGCCCGGATGAGCTCGGGCTGCGGCTGCTGGACCTCCTGGTCTCGCTGCTGATCGGAGCCGACGGCCCGATCTCTCTGGCCGTGGACGACACCCTCTTCGGGCGCACGGGAAAGCGCGTGTGGGGGGCGCACTACCTGCACGACGGCGCGCAACCGGAGGGCTCGGGCAGGCGCACCCGCTTCGGCAACTGCTTCGTTACGGTCGTGCTCGTCGTGGCGCTGCCATGCACCGGCGGGCGGACGATCGGCCTGCCGGTCCTCTTCCGGCTCTTCCGACCGAAGGACGATGAGCACCCCGACCGGCCCTCCCAACCCGAGCTCGGACGAACGCTCATCGACCTGGTCATCAAGCGCTTCCCCGGCCGCCAGGTCGAGCTGGTGATGGACGGCGCCTACGCCTCCAGGGCCTGGCGGAGCCTGCCCGATCACGTCAGCCTGACAACCAGGATGCGCGCAAACGCCGCGATCCACGAGCTCCCCCTGGCACGCCGGCCACACCAGCACGGCCGCACGCCGCTGAAGGGCAAGAGGATGGGGAGCCTCGCCGAGATCGCCAAAGCCGCGACCTTCACGCCCGTCACGCTCACCGGACGCGACGGGCGGAGCCGCACCGCCCTCATCCACGAGTTTGTGTGCCTGTGGTACAAGCCGTTTCACACGCGGCCGATCAAGGTGATCCTCGTCCGCAGCCCCAACAGCACAAAGACCGACAGCTTCGACATCGCGATCGCATCAACCGACACCACCGCCACCGCCGTACAGACCATCGAACGCTACGACGGGCGCTGGGTGATCGAGACCGTCCACCAAGAGGCCAAGGCCCATGGCGTCGGCGACGCCCGCAACAGAGTCAAGGGAGCCGTGGAGCGCACCGTGCCGTTCGGTTTCCTGACGATCACGATCACGATCCTCTGGTACCAGCTCTGCGGCGACCCGCAGGCCGACCTGATCGAGCGCCGCCGCCGGGCTCCGTGGTACCGCCAGAAGGCCACCGTCAGCTACGCCGACATGCTCGCAGCGCTACGCCGCGAGCTCATCCGGCAGGAGTTTCATGCACAAGCACACCCGATGACCACGCATCAACAAATCAGAGAACCCCAGCTCTCATCAGCACTCGCGGCTGCCTAAACCGCGAAAGTCGAGTAAAAAGCCGGACTCGCTTTACGCTGCCCATCGACAGGGAACATGAAAGACGTCATCGTGATAATGGCCCATCAAATCATGCCCCACATGATGACATCGTCATACTCGATGTCGACGGTCGCCCGACGCCCGATCACGAGTTTGAGGTGCTTCGGCGCTACGCCGTAGCCGGGACGCTTCGTCACTAGCATCTCAGCGGTGATGAGCGTGCCTGCCGGGATGTCGGCAGCCGCGACTATCGAGCGTCGGCCGAGCGTGTACATCTCAACGGACTCCGCCTCGCTTGGCCCCTCGAGCCGTCCGTTTCCCAGCCCCGACTCAACATCGCGGATCGCTGTGACCGCGGCCCGCAGCTCGTCCGGCTCAAGCGCGAACGAGTGGTCAGGGCCCTCCATCGAGCGACTAAGCGTGAAGTGCTTCTCGTAAACGTTGGCTTCGAGCGCGGCAGCAGCAGCCGCCATCGCCACGCCTGCAGTGTGATCTGAGAGTCCCACGGGGACTCCGAAGGCTTGGCGCATCGTCGCCATCGCGCGCAGGTTCATGATCTGCGCCGGCGCCGGATAAAGCGAGGCGCAGCGCAGCAGCGCGACGGACCGGTTTCCCGTCTCAGCGACCGCGCCGAGGGCGTCCTCCACCTCGCCATATGTGGCCATGCCTGTCGAGAGAATCAGCGGGACGCCCACCGACGCCGCCTTGGAGATCAACTGCAGGGCGACGAGCTCGAAGGACGCGATCTTGAGCACTCCGACGCCCAGCTTGGCGAGCGAGTCGACTGCGTCGTGATCGAACGGCGTGGAGAAGAAATGAATTCCGTGGCTCGTCGCATGGCTCATCAGCTCTTCCTGCCACTCTCGCGGCAGGGCGATCGCATCGATCAGCTCGCGGGGGGGCCGATCGTCCTTTATGTAGCTGAAGCGCGGGGTCTTAGACGAGTAGAGGTCGGCGCCCGTGTAGGTCTGGAACTTCACCGCGTCCGCACCTGCATCGGCTGCCACGTCGATCAGCTCGCGTGCTATCCCCAGATCGCGGTTGTGGTTGGCGCCCGCCTCCGCGATGATGTAGCAAGGGCTCCCCGGCCCGACCGCTCTTCCGTGGATCTCGAAGCTTGAATCGAAGCTGTTCACGTCAAGGCGGGGTCGTGATCACGCAAGCAGTCGCGTCAACTCTGCAACGACCCGCTCGACGTCGCCGCGGCTCAGGCCTGGGTACATCGGGAGCGAGATCGCGCTCGCATAGTACTGCTCGGCATTGGGGCATGTGTCCTGCGGGTAACCCAGCGTGTCGCAGAAGTACGGGAAACGGTAGATCGGGATGTAGTGGACCTGGACGCCGATGCCGGCGGCGCGCAGACCCTCGAACACGTCGCGCCGGACCGCGGGACCGGCCAGCACGCGCACCACGAACAAGTGATAGGCGTGCAGCGAGCCCACCGGCGCGAGCGGCGGCAGCGCGATGCGCGTCTCCTCAGCGAGTAGCTCGCGATACCAGCCCGCTACCTCGTTGCGGGTGGCGATCCATTCGTCAAGACGCTCCAGTTGGCTCAGCCCGAGCGCACACTGAAAGTCGGTCAGACGGTAGTTGAAGCCGAGCTCGCGCACCTCGTAGTACCAGCTGCCCTCCTCGGCCGACGGCGTCAAATCGTCGCGGGCAATGCCATGCGTGCGGAAGCTGCGCAGACGCGCGGCCAGCCTATCGTCCTCGGTCGTCACCATGCCGCCCTCACCGGTGGTCATCGCCTTGACCGGATGCAGCGAGAAGGTGGTCATGTCGGCCCCGCCCGAGCCGCCGACGCGCGCGTCACCACGGCGCCCACCGAGCGCGTGGCAACCGTCCTCGATCACAACGACCCGATCGCGCACGCTTTCAAGCGGCTCCAGATCGACAGGCAGGCCCGCGAGGCTGACCGCGACGATCGCACGAGTCTTCTCCGAGACCCGCGCGGCCACGGCCGCTGTGTCAAGGTTCCAGGTGGACGGGTCGACGTCAACGAACTGCGGCGTCGCGCCCATGTACAGCGCGCAGTTCGCGGACGCGACGAAGCTCAGCGGCGTCGTGAGCATCTCGTCGCCCGGCCCCAGACCGGCCGCGTGGGCGGCGCCGTGCAGAGCCGCCGTTCCATTGGCGAACGCGACCGCATGTCGCGCTCCCACGTATTCGGCGAAGCGTCGCTCGAACTCGGCGACCGTCGGCCCCTGCGTGATCATGTCGCGACGCAACGCCGCCGCAACCGCGTCGATGTCGCGCTCGGAGATCTGCTGGCACCCGTAGGGCAGGAACGGCGGGCTCATGAAGCCGCGGTCCCGCCGGCGGCCATCTCGCGCAAGTCCGCGACCGTCAGCCACCGATCGTTCGTGTCGCTCGCGTAGCGAAAGCCATCCGGTAGCCGACCGGTAGGCCCGTGGTCGCGCAGCCCCCACGACGCGTACTCGGGAACGATCACATAGCCGAAGTCGGCGTCAATCGTATGGCGGGCCTCGTCCTCGGTGACGAGCACCTCGTGCAACTTCTCACCTGGACGTATGCCGATCGTCCTTCGCTCGCACTGCGGCGCGAGCGCGTCGGCGATGTCCAGCACCCGCATCGAGGGTATGCGTGGCACGAACGTCTCCCCGCCGCCCATCCGCCCGAGACAGTCGAGCACGAACTCCACCGCCTGCTCGAGCGTGATCCAGAAGCGCGTCATACGCTCATCGGTAATCGTGATCGTCCCCGTCTCAGCCTGCGCGAGGAACAGCGGTATCACGCTGCCACGGCTGCCAACGACATTTCCATAGCGCACGGATGCGAAGCGAGCGGCCGAATCGGCCGCATACGCGTTCCCTTGAGCAAACACCTTCTCGGCGGCCAGCTTCGTCGCCCCGTACAGGTTGACCGGATTGACGGCCTTGTCGGTGGACAGCGCGATCGTCAACGGAACGTCGTTCTGGATCGCCGCCGAGACGACGTTCTCCGCCCCGATCAGGTTCGTTTGAACGGCCTCGAACGGGTTGTACTCACACGCCGGCACCTGCTTCATCGCGGCCGCATGGACGATCACATCCACGCCCCGAGTTGCCCTGGTCAGGCGCGGAAGGTCGCGCACGTCGCCGATCAGGAATCGCAGGCGCTCCTCATCGGCATGCTGCCGCTGGAGCTCGTACTGCTTGAGCTCGTCGCGGCTGTACAGTCGGATCGACGCGGGATCGAAGTCGTCCAGGATCCGCTTGATAAGAGCCTTACCGAACGAGCCCGTGGCGCCCGTGATTAGAATTGTCTTGTTGTCTAAGTTCACCGAGTGGCTCGATCTCTCTTTGGCGGTTACGCTAGGCTCCGCTGCCGGAGGATGGCTTGACTGCTACCCAGCACCGTCAGCGCGGTGCGGAAGTGTACTGATGTGTCGCGATCAGTCGACTCCCGGCCTCCCTCGATGACCCTCGTCATCATACTTGCCGATGGCGGCGCCAACGCGGGCCTCGGGCATCTCAGCCGCTGCTCGTCGCTGACGCTGGCACTCCGACGAGAAGGCGCCTTGGTTCGGACGATCGGCCTTGGCCTTGAGGCCCCGCTCGAACGTTATGGCATCTCGTGGGAAGCAGCGACGGAGCCCGATCCTGCAGGTGCCGACGCGATCGTGATCGACAGCTATCGCGCACCCCGGGAGCTTCGCGTCAGCCTCGCATCCGTTGCGCCTGTCGTCGCATTTTGCGACGACGACGGCGGGTCTCCAGAGGCAACTTTCGTCGTCCGCTCGGGATCGGCGACCGGTCGACAGGGCGATCTCGCTGGCTTGGCCTATGCCTGCCTTGGCCCCGACTTCTGGTCGACTCCACCGCGCCAGCCAAAGCCCGACGTAAAGCGTGTCCTCGTGTCTACGGGCGGGGGCGATCACACGGGGATCGGCCCTCTACTGGCATACGGTCTCAGCTCTGCCCTTCCGAGTGCCGAAGTCGTCTTGGCGCGCGGGCCCTATGCGCCGCCGACTGACATCCTCGATGGCGTACGTACTGTTTCCGCTCCTGACAGTCTCCTCGACGCGCTGATCGAAGCGGACATCGTCGTGAGCGCCGCAGGACAGACGATGCTCGAGGCGCTAGCTGTCGGCACGCCGTGCGTCGCGCTCATCACTGCTGACAACCAGACGCGCCAGGCCGCCGAGCTTCGGTCGATCGGGGCGCTCACCGTGGCGGGATCCGTCGAGGAGGCAGTGCGCGCGTCCTGCTCGCTGGCCGTCGACTTCGACGCTCGCTGCCGGCAGGCGCGCACCGGCCTGCGTGCAGTCGACGGGCAGGGCGCCATGCGCGTCGCTGCCGCAGTTCTTGGGCTTGCCCGATCGGGATGTGCGGCTTGACCAGCGTCGGTGCAGCGCAGGTTAGGTTCCGGCGTGCCGATCTCGGCGACGCCGACTTCCTGCTGGCGCTTCGAAACGATTCGACGACCCGGCGCTTCTCGTTCACACAGCACCTGATCTCCACGAGCGAGCACCTGGCCTGGCTCACGGAGTGCCTGTCCGATCCCGTTTCGCTCATCTGGATCACACTCTGCGAAGAGACTCCGGCCGGCCAGCTTCGACTGACACGCCTCGACGCACTGACCGCCGAAGTGCATATCGCGGTCGCCCCGGACTTCCGCGGCCGTGGACTCGCACGTCTGATGCTCAGCCTCACTGCTGAGCTGTGCGAGGGATCATGGCCGCAGATCACCCACCTGCGCGCGCGGATCATGCCTGACAACGAGGTTTCCCTGCGAACCTTCCGCTCGGCTGGCTTTGAGGATGTCCACTGTTCGGATGAGCACGGTGGAAGGGTGCTCGAGCGCGAACTGCACCCGGATAAGGAGCCTGATTGAGTCTTGGGGCTGCTCAAACCGAACAACCAGGATCCGCCACCGGCGGCTCAGCTCGCCTGCTCGACCCAGCGCGTGCGAATGACTGAGGTTCACGCTCAGGTGGACCGCCGAGACGCGCGTCGCGCGCGGGTCCGTCTCCTCGGCATGCCGATCAATGTCCTCACCGAGCGTCAAACGGTCGACGTCGTTCTGTCCGCCATCGCCCGAGGTGACGGTGGTTGGATCGTCACCGCGAACCTGGATCAGCTACGCCAATATCGAAGCAGCTCCTGGCTTCGAGACCTATTCGACGGCGTGAGCTTGATTGTGCCCGACGGGATGCCCCTCGTTTGGGCGACGCGGGTCCAGGGGACTCCGCTCCCTGAGCGCGTGGCAGGCTCTGCGCTCATCTGGTCGCTCACCGAAGCGGCTGCCGATGCCCAGGCCAGCGTCTATCTGCTTGGCGGATCGCCGGGAGTTGCGGATCGCGCTGCGGAAGCACTGCGCCGCCGGTATCCGCAGCTTCGCATAGCCGGGACAATATGTCCACAGCTCGGCTTCGAGAACGACGCGCAAGCGTTGCTTGAGATCTCGTCGTCCCTCGAGGCCGCCGGCGCCGACATCGTGTACGTGGCACTGGGATTTCCCAAGCAGGAGCGACTCATAGAACGGCTGCGTGAGGACTTCCCCAACACCTGGTTCATGGGCGTTGGCATCAGCCTCAGCTTTGTGAGTGGTGACGTGACGCGAGCCCCGGTCTGGATGCAGCGGATTGGCCTCGAGTGGCTCCATCGGCTCATTCAAGAGCCGCAGCGGCTATCTTCCCGATATCTACTCAGAGACCTTCCTTTCGCGATCAGGCTTGCTGCTCACGTGGTGCTGCAACGAGTCACGACATGATTCCAATTCAGATCGTGACGAGCCGAAAACTTCCGCGCTTCGGGGCACTATTGGGCTGCAATTGTCCATCAATAGATAGCCAGCCAGTGCCCAAAGGCGCGCCGCACGCACAATCAATTGAAGCGCCTGTCGACATGCGACCGGATGCGACCACCATCATGCTGCCGAACACGAGAATGTCAACTTAAGTACTGCGGTCCACCGCGATAAATCAGTCGCATGGCACTCTTTCTCGGAGGGCCCCGTCCGTCATCCTATCAGTACTTGGATTGTTCTTCGTCCTGGGACTCGTAAACGGGCTGTTCGTCGCTGTAGTGACGATATGTGCGGTTGTTCCCTTCTGTGCAATGCTCCTTAGTCCGACGCGACGCACGGCTAGCGCAATAGGGTACGGATATCTCCTTGCTGTACTAATCGCCGGTGAGCTTGCAGCGCCGAGCCTCATCCCGGATCAGGCTCAAGAGTTAAACACGCTCGTGCTCGGATATGTCGCCTTCTTGGCGGGATGCGCGGTCGTCCTCCTTTGTCGGCCACTACCAGCCGTGCGTGTCCTGCCATCCTCGGAACGCTTAAACGTCGACTCGAATAGCCTCGTGCTTGCACTGGTTACTGCATTCGTACTTGGCGCAGCGGGTTGGCTCTTAATCGTGGGGCACACCTTCGATGTGCGATCTTTTATCGACGATCCTCAAGCGGCGCGACAGGAAATCTCCGCTGGCGCACCGCGAGGCTACACGTGGACGGCATTTCGCATGCTCATTGTGATGGGCGTCCTCGCGTACGCCCTCAGCCTGGCGGCTCAAACACGGTTCGTTAGGTGGGTTGGCTTGGCGTTGACGGGCGTCGCGTTTCTGCTTCTGCTGAGCTATGGAGGGCGTCTGCTTCCTGCCTCTCTTCTGCTAAGCATCATTGTGTTTAGACACTGCACGGGACGCCCAATCCACGTCAAGAGGGCCATGGTTGGAGTCGTGGTCGTTCTACTTGTCGCCACGTGGTACGCAGGCTATCGGTATTACGCGTTCTTCAACCAGCCTTTTACGTCCAATGCTTACGTCGCCACCCTTGCACACCAAGTGGGTGGTGAATTAAGCAACGCAGTACGTGTCGGTGAACTGTACGGCATTGGTCAACCAGCCATACGCCATATGCTCGCGGAACAGCTCACCCACAGCCTCCTCATTGAGGGCCACGTCGAACAGGGTAATTTTGTTAGTTTCGGTGCGTTCGCATCAAATGTTCTGGGCCAAACGAAGGTGGGAGGCATTCGCGTTGGAGCACCCAATGAAGCACTGCTGGGATTTGGATTTCTGGGGGCGATCGGCTTCGGGATGGCGCTGGGAGCCTTCCTGCGAGTAGCGGATCGACTCCTTTCGCGGCGCGAGCTGTGGAAGCAGGCGACCGGTGCGTTCCTACTTGCACAACTGATCTTCGTCGTAATTACTGGAGCGACGAACCTTCTCACGGCTATCACCGCTGTCGCGTGCGGCGCGCTGTTGCTCCGAGCGGGCCTCAGGGAAGGGCGGGCTGGCGATGGCGAGACGGCATCGGCCTCAATGCCCGTGCGCAGTGGCAGCGCTTAGCCGTGCTGACCGTCTTCCTCTTGGCAGGGCAGGCTCAGGCAGCAGACTTCACCGCGGTGTCGGCATTCCTCGACGACGCCGTCGCAATCCCGCTCGCCTCGCGCACGATGAGCGCTAGATCGGTGACGGATCTGGGCGATCTAGACGTGCACGTCCCCGAGGTCACCGCTCAAGGGGCCGCGAGCCTACTTGTGTGCCTCGAGCGGCTGCGGCGACGCCATGGACGGTTCGTGGTCGTGTCGGGGCAGGACATCGGCACCTTCCAGCGCCTGGCGCTGTCCTGGGCGCGCAGACGCAGTTGCCCGACCGCTCTGCTGCCCGACGGCATCGCCTTTCACGTCGAGCACCAGCGATCCGAGCCGTCATCGGCGCTCGGGCGGCTGCGTGCGGGCGTCGATCGTTCCGGCCTGCTGGTTGGCGACCCCGTGGGGCTCGGACGGTCGAACCCGGATCTCATCTTGAGCTGGGGGGAGGGCTGGAACGACCTCTGGCGAGCGCATGCGCCGTCGGCGGACATTGTCGTGACGGGCTCTCCGAGGTCGGACGCACTGCTGGGCCCGGCACCTCCAGCGGATGAGACGCGGGTCCTGTTGTGCAGCCAGCCGTTGTGGCAGACGGGTTTTCGCGCCACGCCGGAGGAGCTCGACGCGTGGTACCGCTGGCTCGGAGCATCCGCCGAAGCGCTCCGAGAGCGCGTCGAGGTGCGCATCCGGCTCCACCCCGCCGAGATGGATGTGACCTCCGAGTTCGCCGCTCGCCACGGCCTGGGCCGGTTTGTTGTGGACGAGCCCGTCCGGGCGTCGCTGACGTGGGCTTCGCACGTCGTCGCCCCTGCGTCCACGATCGCGCTGGAGGGCGCAGCGCTGGGCCGGCGAGTAGGGCTGGTCGCCGCGGTCACTGCCGTTCGGACCATTTGGAAGGCGTCGCCGCTGTTCGGCGCGCCGCACTGGAGCCAGCTCGACATCGCCGAGCCGCTCCGGCCGGATGCGCTCGACTTCCGACACGTCGACGCCGAGCCGTACCTGGCAAACGCCGGATGCGCCGCTCAGGCCGCAGCGACCGCGCTGCTCGGGAGGTTCAGCTAGATGGGCACACAGGTCGCGCCAACGGTCCCATCGAACCGGGTGGTCCTAGCGTGGACGACGATCAGCGCTCGCCAGCAAGAGTTCGCAACGCTCTTGGACGGAGACGTGTTCATCATCCATCCCACGATCCGATCGACGCTCCTCCGGTATGTGGTGAGCACCTGGAGGACGTGGCGTCGCGTGCGTCGTCTGCGTCGTCACGACGTGTGCATCGTCACGGCACCGCCGGTCTTTGCGCCGGTGGTAGCGACGGTGGCAGCGCGGCGCGGGGTCGCGATCGTGATGGACAGCCACCCAGGCGCGTTTGGCCTGATGGGAGATCGGCTCTCGAAGGCACTGCGGCCACTTCACAAATGGAGCTTGCGGCGGGCGACGCTGGTCCTAGTGACGACCGAGGCGCTGGCTCAGGACGTGCGCGCAGTCGGCGGGAGGGCTCTGGTGTTCCATGAGCCAGATGTTCGAACGACCCAGGTTCCCGCTCCAGGGTCGGGGGCGGGGGTCGTGTTTCCGGGCACGTTCGCTCGGGACGAGCCGGTGTCCGTCGTTCTCGCAACGGCCGCCTGTCTGCCCGACGTACCGTTCCGTCTCACCGGCGATCCGGCACGGGCGCCGCAGATCAAGAGCTGCGAGAACGTTCACCTGACCGGCTGGCTGTCGTCCGCGGAATTTGAGCAGGAGCTGCGCGCTGCGGCGGTGGTATTGGTGCTCAGCACGGACCAGGAATCCGTGATGCGCACGGCGTACGAGGCGACCCGTGCGCGGCGGCCGCTCGTTGTCACGCGCACGCGGGCGACGGAGACGTACTTTCCGTATGCGTGGCATGTGGACAACGAGCCTGACGAGATCGCCAGTGCTCTGCGAGAGATCTTGTCTGCACCACCTGAGCTTGTCATGGACAGGACGAGCCTGGCACTGGAGCACGAGCGGCAACTCACAGCGTCGCAAACCACTGCGCTGATCGACGCGCTGGACAAAGCGGACACTTGATTGGAGAGCGATACGCGACGACGCCGCGTTCACCGCTGATTCTCCGCCGCCGGCAGAACGTCAATAAGCTCGAACGAGGCGCTTCAGCGACGGGCGCGCTCGATCTCGCGCTTCTTGGAGCCCGAGCAGGCGCTTCAGGCCGGCACCGCGCGGGCGAGCTGCGGTTCGTCAGCTTGCCGTGACGGCAGTGACTGTGCCCGCGTTGAAGCTGGCCTGCATCCACCGCACGGCCAGCCACCCAGCCACGGCGATGAGCGCTGCCAGCGGTATTCTCAGGAGCAGCCCGAGGATCGTCTCGGGAATCATGGCGAGGACGACGAGAACGCCGGTCCCGCCTACCCAGAGCACACAGAGACGGCCGATGAACATGCTGGTCTCGAGCAGCTGCTGTGCTGCAGCCAGGATGAGCACCGCCTGGATCACCACCGCAATCACAGTGGCCAGCGCCGCGCCCACCAGGCCCCAAGTGGGAATCAGGAAGAGATTGAGCCCGACGTTCGCGATGACCCCGGCGACCGACGCGGTGGCCATGCGACCAGTCTTGCGACGATCCTGGAGCACGACGATCGTCATGAAGTACGAGGCACGCGCCATCGTCCCCGACGCGACAAGCGCGGTCACGACCTCGGTCCCGCCAAAGGACGAAGGAGCCAATATCGCCGAGAGGTAGGGCGTCGCAAGCACCAGCAGCCCGGCCGCCAGCCCGGCGACGACGGAGATCGGTACAACCACTCGGGGAGGAGTGAGGCGACGAGCCTCGGGCGTGAGATTGCCAATGAAGTGCGGCGCCCACGCCGACTGGATGCCCGTGAGCAGCAGTGTGAGCGCGGTGCCCAACAGGTACGCCACCTGGTACCGGCCAACATCGCTGACCCCGAGGTAGACCGCTACCAACAAGCGGTCAGCTGCTTCGATGCCCCAACCCGCAAGCTGATGGAGCAGCGCTGGCAGCGAGAGCATGAGACCGCCCATGAGCAGGGCCCTGGACCAGCGAGGCCGGTGGTACGTGAGCACGAGGCCGGTGGCCGCCGCCGCAGCCGAGCCGATCCCCAGTCCGGCGATATATCCCGCAGCGCCCCATCGCGTTGCCAAGCCGATCCCCAGTCCGGCGCCAACGCCAACCTGCACCAGCGTCACAGTGACAAAGGCGACCGGCCTTTGTGCGGCGGAGAGCACGCCCTGCACGGTTGACTGCATTGCGGTGAACCACGCGTACGCGACGGCGACCTTGAAGGCGACTGCCCAACCAATGGCTGGGAACAGCGACGACCACCACGGCCCCGTCAGGTAGGTGGCCACCGCAAGGACCAGCGCTACGACCGCCTGTGCGCGCAGCAGCGCCGCCCACCCGGCACGCCGAGCATCCCTCGGATCATCGTAGTAGAAGCGAACGATCGCGAAGTTCAGGCCGAGTCCGTAGACTAGCCCGAGCACGGTAGCAAGTGCCGTCGCTGTGCCAACGAGGCCGTATTGCTCGACGCCGAGCACGCGCGTCACCACTGGCAGCAGGAGCACCGCGAGCCCGCGCTGGGCGATCGTGCCGCCGACGTAGATCATCCCGTGGCCGAGCAGCCTGTTCCGCGGTCGACGTGCGGGCGGGTGATCCGCAGCGGATGTGGGGGCCGTGGGACTTGGCGACGGTTGGCTCTGAGCGCTCAGGGACATGTCGGGAGATACAACGCCGGCGACCAACGCACCGGATTGGAGTTCAGCGGGACCGCAGAGCACCGTCCGGCGAGCCCTAAGAGCCGATGCGCCCGGCCACGCACCGGCGGCCGGGTAGCGAGATGGAGTCAGCAGTGTAATCACGGCTCGATCGGTTTACCCGCGTCGTCGCAGGCGAGCGATGCCGGCGCGACCGTGTGGCCCTTGGTGCTCCGCGCGAAGAGGCGCTTCTGCGCGGTGTGAGCCGATCTCGGCTGCGAGCGTGTCTGCTGCAGCCAAACGTTGGCAGCCTCGCGCCGTCGTAGGGTACAGCGGACGCCCGGCTCACCATCCACCGGCGGTCCCAAATCGAGGTGGTCCCGCTGCCCTGACAGTAGACCCCAGATGCATATGACCCCGCCCTGAAGATCCTCACCCTGCTCTTCGCGCTCGGCGCGGAGTTGCGCTACCACGACCCGCACGTCCCCACGCTCGTCGACTACGGCCTCTCAAGCGTCCCCTTGGAGGAGGCTTTGCAAGACGCAGACCTCGTATTGATCGTCACCGCCCACCCCGGCGTCGACCACGACACGGTCCTCACGCGCGCACGGCTTGTCGTAGACCTGCGCGGCATCACCCGCGGAACGCGGGTTGAGAACGTCGTGCGGCTGTAGCGGACCGCGGACAGCGCGGCTCGGCGTCCGCCTCGGTCCCTGGCGTCCCGCGCTTCGTGCATAGGGACTCTGCGCCGCACATCGCACCGAGTGGGAGCTCGGCCCGAGGCCGACCGCGGGCGAAGGTCTCGACCTCCCCGCGCCACAGGCCGAGGGCTCGCGAGCTGCATCGCAAAGCTCCCCGGGCGACCGGCCCCTGACGCGGGGGGGCTCGGCAGCGACATCGATCTGCCGGGCGAGCTGGAGCCAGGACGCACACTGCTGCTGGTCGCGCCCCGGGGGCTGAGGGTCGGCCCCGCGCGATCCAGCCGCGAGGCGCGTCGGTCGTTGCGAGCGGGTCGCCGATCTCACGCGGGCGACTTCCTCGGCCGACTACGAGCCCGGCGCCTGCGAAACCAGCAGCAGGACCACCGAGCTGGTCGGGGTTCAGTGCTCTCATGCGGCCAAGCCCAGTGCCGTGCCAGACAAGCGCGTGAGCGGACGGACTCGCTGGAGCTGGGCTTGCTAGTCGAGCAGCCGCGATATGGTCGCCCTCGACAGCGTTCCGTCCGCATGGGAACGTATGTTCGTGTAATGGCGGGATCGTCAATTGTTTTGAGCCCGCCGTCCGTTCCCATATCGTTTGGAGCTGGTTCCGTCGCATGGCTGCCCTTCCGCAAAAGCCCGATAAGACAGACCTCATCTTGCTATTGCTCGCCGCGCCGACGGCAGATCCGGCGCAGCGATTCCGCTGCAACGGAGTCACGCGGTTGGAGAAGCTGCTCTTCCTGCTGGAGCACGAGTACGAGATTGTCTCGGAACTCTCTGACTCCTTCGACTTCGAGCCGTACCACTACGGTCCCTACTCCAAGGAGGTCTACGACGCCGTGGATCTGCTTCGTTCGCTCAAGCTGCTGTCGGTCGAGCAGCATGAGGTCCGTAGTGGCCTTGACCTCGGCGAGCTCAGCGAGAGCCTCGACCGCACCGACCTCGGCGCCGGCGGCGAGTACGTTGAGCAGCAAGTCATCCTTACGGAGAGCGGCAAGGCGGTTGCGCGAGTGTTGAGCCGGCGCCTTAGCGAGTCCGGAAAGCAGACACTCACGGCTGTCAAGGATCGCTACGGAGCCATGCCGCTGCGCCAGCTTCTCCGCTATGTCTACGACAAGTATGAGGACTACACGGTCACCAGTCGCATCAAGGAGTCACTCTGAGGTTTGTCATCGACCTTTGGTATCGGCAGCTTCACGACGATCGAGCTGGCGCTGCTGCTCGGCCCGGTGATACGGGGCTTTGGTGCGGAAGCACGCATTGGGAAGGACCGCACCGATGACATCCGCGGTGCCGAGGCAGGCTACGTCAGTGGAGAGGTGGTACCCAGTATCGCTGAGCTCGTTGACGCTATCGGCGATCTGCTGCCTCCTCGGGCACCACAGCCACAAATGATTCGGCGCGCGGCTCTCGTGGTGGGTGTGCGGGGTGACGATCTGGCCAACGCGCTCGCCCCCGATGAGATAGCTGACCCGCGTGCGGCGATCGGCGATGCATTGAGCCGTGGGTCGATCACTTCTCAGCTCAACGCCGTGATCACGGCCTCTGCGCGATCTCAGTCGGTCCGTAAGGCTGAGAAGGGTTCGATCGTAGCGTGGACCCGTCTCGCCTGCGTATGCCTGGTCGCCCAGCTCGCGGGAGCGGCGGCGTTCATCGACGGGCTAACGAACAGCGACCTTCTACCGCACACCGCCGTCATCATCGCCCAGGCAGCGCTCGTTGCGTTCGGAGTCGCGACCTTGACATCCGCGCTACTCGTCCGACGGGCAGAACAGGCCCTGGCGCGCACGATCCGGGAGGGAAAGGACGCAGGTGGCCAGGGCAGCTAGCGCTCCGGTGGCGGTGCCATCCGAGCGCGCCTTGCTGCGACCTGCTCTGCGTGGGCTGTTGCGCCTCGGATGGGCAAATCAGATGAGCTTGGCGGCCGACGAGGTCCCCTGGCACGAGAAGCGGATCGACCTTGTGATAGCTCCATCCAGCGGCGGGACGCTAGCGTTTGAGCTGAAGGTCAGCGACTGGGGCAAGGCCATTTCCCAAGCGTACGTTAACCGGTGGGTCGCCGATCAGTCGTGGGTGGTCGTCTGGCATAGCCGCGTCACACCGCGCAGTTGGGATGCGGCACTTGAGGCCGGGGTCGGGCTGATGGTCGTGACGCTGGATACCCTCTACCCGGTTGTGCGACCGGGCTCGCCGGTAGCCTCGATTCCCAATCGTGGACCGATCCACGAGGTGCTAACCGCTCGGCGTACCCGCATGCGCGACCTCCTCGGAAGACCCTGAACGACGATGTCCTTCCAGCACTGGCTGAGTTACTCGCATACCGACCAAGCCTTGCTGGTCGACGAAGCGCTCGATGCGACTTGGGACGGCCTCGTTGTGCCCGGGACCTTGGCCGCGTATTACTTCGAGGGTACGGGCGGTTTTGTGCTTGCCCGTCGCCGCCCGTACATCATTGATCCCCGCACGCCGCTGCTGCAGCCGATCGAGCGGCGCACAGAGCCGAAGGTCTCCCAGCTTGAGCTTGCCAAGATTCATGCCCCGGAGCTGGAGGGCATATGGCCGACCGTCGAGATCGAGTTTGGCTACTGGCAAGACGACCGTTGGTCCGCTGTGGTCCATCGTGTCCTCGACTTCCAGGAGCGGTATGCCAGCAGCGCGACCGGCAAGATCGCTAAGTACCAGCAGTTGCTCATCGAGGCTGGGCAGACGCCTGACATCGAAAGTGACCCGAAGTCCCCTACGCGCTTTGTACCTCCCTACTTCGCTGCCGACGGAACGGCGGACCCATGGTGGACCCTAACGCGCGAAGCGATCGAGATTGCTGCTGAGCGTTTTAGCACTAGTTCCGTCTATCCGGTTCTGGCGCTCAGCCCGCAAGCATCTGTCGAGACCTTTGCGGCTCTTATTCGAGAAATGCCAGCAGGCATAGACACAGTGTTTTGCTGGAAGGGATCGTGGCAGGAGCAGGATGCAACAGAGACCGACGTAGCAGGTTGGGCAACGACGATTCAAGCTGCTGACGAGCGCGGGATACGTGTCCTCAACCTTTACGGCGGCTACCTGAGCGTGCTGATGGGCGCCGTGGGGCTAGCGGGTGTCAACCACGGGGTCGGCTACAGCGAAGCACGTGACGTGAAGCGTCTGTCGGAGACAGGCGCTCCTCCAACGCGCTACTACGTACCGGCATTTCGCAGATTCGTTCCCCGTGCGCAGGCCCAGCCGCTCATCGATGGCATACCACGCGACTGGCAATGTCTGTGCAGCGTGTGTGCGGCGCGATCGACGTCTGGGGCTTCGCCTCTGCTTCAGGACTACAGCGCCGAAGATCTCAAGCGGCACTTTTTGCTATGCCGGCATGCGGAGATCAAGCGCGTGCAGGCAGATCCCGAGGCAGAGATTGCTGATCTCCGCGCCAAGGCACAGTGGCTCGCTGACAACCCGCCGCGCGGCGGCCTTGGGCGCGGCTACGGGACGACGCTGCTCACATGGGCCGCAGCTGTCGACGCTGTCATCGACAAGTAGTCGCTCGAGATCTGTCACGTTACATCGGTCCTCAGGGCTGTGCCCGCCAACCCACTTTTGTCACGCCACCGCTATTCTCGAGTTTCGGGTTTTTCGAGGTCTGAGCGTGGTGTAGTGATGACTGGTGTGGTCGGCGCGCGGCGGGTGCGTCTGGCTGGCTGAGCGGCGGGGTTGGTGTGGGTTGAGCGCGACCGCAGGAGGGCTGGCGGCGACCCCGAATCCGGTGGGCGACAAAGTCCATCGGCCGCGGGGCGTAGTGAGCGTTCCCGCGGCCTGCCCATCGGGGGGTCGCCGCCATGCCTCAGGTTCCCAGTTCGCTCGCCGGCTTGCTGTCCCTGCTTGCGCCGTGCTTCACGGCACCCACGTACCGGACGTTCTGCATGCTCACGGTCGGCTTCATCGCGCGCATCCGCGAGAACACGGTCACGGGGATGCTGCAGGCAGCGGGCCTGGCGGGCGTCTGGCATCACAGCCGCGCGCACGCGTTCTTCGCCTATCGCCGGTGGTGCCCGGATGAGCTCGGGCTGCGGCTGCTGGACCTCCTGGTCTCGCTGCTGATCGGAGCCGACGGCCCGATCTCTCTGGCCGTGGACGACACCCTCTTCGGGCGCACGGGAAAGCGCGTGTGGGGGGCGCACTACCTGCACGACGGCGCGCAACCGGAGGGCTCGGGCAGGCGCACCCGCTTCGGCAACTGCTTCGTTACGGTCGTGCTCGTCGTGGCGCTGCCATGCACCGGCGGGCGGACGATCGGCCTGCCGGTCCTCTTCCGGCTCTTCCGACCGAAGGACGATGAGCACCCCGACCGGCCCTCCCAACCCGAGCTCGGACGAACGCTCATCGACCTGGTCATCAAGCGCTTCCCCGGCCGCCAGGTCGAGCTGGTGATGGACGGCGCCTACGCCTCCAGGGCCTGGCGGAGCCTGCCCGATCACGTCAGCCTGACAACCAGGATGCGCGCAAACGCCGCGATCCACGAGCTCCCCCTGGCACGCCGGCCACACCAGCACGGCCGCACGCCGCTGAAGGGCAAGAGGATGGGGAGCCTCGCCGAGATCGCCAAAGCCGCGACCTTCACGCCCGTCACGCTCACCGGACGCGACGGGCGGAGCCGCACCGCCCTCATCCACGAGTTTGTGTGCCTGTGGTACAAGCCGTTTCACACGCGGCCGATCAAGGTGATCCTCGTCCGCAGCCCCAACAGCACAAAGACCGACAGCTTCGACATCGCGATCGCATCAACCGACACCACCGCCACCGCCGTACAGACCATCGAACGCTACGACGGGCGCTGGGTGATCGAGACCGTCCACCAAGAGGCCAAGGCCCATGGCGTCGGCGACGCCCGCAACAGAGTCAAGGGAGCCGTGGAGCGCACCGTGCCGTTCGGTTTCCTGACGATCACGATCACGATCCTCTGGTACCAGCTCTGCGGCGACCCGCAGGCCGACCTGATCGAGCGCCGCCGCCGGGCTCCGTGGTACCGCCAGAAGGCCACCGTCAGCTACGCCGACATGCTCGCAGCGCTACGCCGCGAGCTCATCCGGCAGGAGTTTCATGCACAAGCACACCCGATGACCACGCATCAACAAATCAGAGAACCCCAGCTCTCATCAGCACTCGCGGCTGCCTAAACCGCGAAAGTCGAGGCTATTACCTACACAGCTCAAGCCAGACCTCAATCTGGCAGGACTCTATGGGGTGGAGACACGCCGTCTGATCGAGCAGCTCAAGCGGAACATCGACCGGTTCCCGTCCGACTTCATGTTCCAGCTGACGAGGAACGAGGCTGCTGCCTTGAGATCGCAATCTGCGATCTCAAGTGACGGACACGGCGGACGTCGCTACGCGCCCTACGTCTTCACAGAGCAAGGCGTGGCGATGCTGTCCGGCGTTCTCCGGAGCAAGACGGCGGTCGCCGTCAGGATGCGCCGCGAGCGTGGCCGGCGCCGGTACCGGCACATGCTCCTGACGCGGGGCAGGGACGCTCCGCGCCCACGGCCGCCAGTCCCCACCGGCCCGCGCGGATGCGACCCAAAAACACACCCCGCTCACCACGCACTCCAGAACCCGACGATACGCCCATATCGAAGCGCTCCGGTCTCTCAAACGAGGCGGGCAACTCCTACATCGAGGACGTCCCCTCCGAGCTGCTCCGCGAGATGTCCGAGCGCATACACGCCACCGGCCGCTACGCGCGCCTGGCCAAGGCCGACGCGATCCTCGTGTGCGTGCCGACACCGCCCACCCCCAACCGCGAGCCCGATCTGGGTCCGTTGATCGACTCCACACAGGCACTCGCGGAGGTCCTGTAGCAGACCAGCTGGTCGTGCTCGAGTCCACGACCTACCCCGGCACCACGCGCGAGCGGGTCGTGCCGATCCTCGAGGAGTCCGGTCTCGCCGCCGGACGCGACTTCCACGTCGCGTTCTCCCCCGAGCGCATGAGCATCGACATCTGGGAGGTCGTGGACGCCGCGGCAACCAAGCCCTACGGGTTCATGCGCTTCGACCCCGGTCCCGGCATGGGCGGACACTGCCCCCTTGTGGGCGACATCCGCGAGTCCCCCGCCCTGAAGATCCTCACCCTGCTCTCCGCGCTCGGCGCAGAGTTGCGCTACCACGACCCGCACGTCCCGACGCTCGCCGACCACGGGCTCTCAAGCGTCACGTTGGAGGAGGCCCTGCAGGACGCAGACCTCGCGCCGATCGTCACCGCCCACCCCGGCGTCGACCACGAGATGGTCCTTACGCACGAACGCCTCGTCGTAGACCTACGCGGCATCAACCGCGGGTCGCTCGTGGAGAACGTCGTGCGGTTGTAGCGGACCGCACGCAGCGCGGCTCACCTTCCACCGGCGGTCCCTGACGTTCCCCGCGCGGTACACAGGAGCATGGTCTCACCAGGCCGCACCGAACGGGGCGCGGACCTTCGGGTCGCCGGCGGCGCGGGCTCGCCCTCTCATCCCACATGCTTGGCGTTCGCGGGCTACACCGCAAAGCTCACAGGCGGCTCCCGTCGCTGCGCATCGCGCTCGTCGTCTCGCGTGCTACTGCGGCGGATGCAGGCGGCCGCGATGGCGAGCCTTGTCGAGGAGGAGCTTGGCCTTGATCTCTATTTGGCCGCGCCCGAATCCGCGAAAGTCGATGAACCCGTGGTTCGGGCTGTCACCGAGGGGCTGCTCATAGCTGCTCAGACCGGCGTCCGTGGTCTCGGCGACGGTCACGGCCCAGGTCCCCTCCGACGCCCGTCTGAGCACCTGGGTGTGGTGGATGAAGGCTCCCTCCGCAGTTGTCTTGCTCCCAAGCGCCATGGACAACATGCCTGCGTCCTTCTTTGGTCGGCTTGAACGCCTGGCTGGAGGGCATGCCATCCGTGATCCAGGAAGGATGGACCTGCCGGTATAGAGCTTCATCCGGATCAGTCAACGGCTGCTCCGTCGGGTCCGGCTCGTCGACTTCCCCCTCGTCGTCGGTCACGACACCCGCAGGAGTTGGGCAATCTGCGCAGGGTCGTCCGTCGTCAGCTCAGGCTCTTCGGCCTGCCCGGAGGCGAGGTTGACAGACACCGCATAGAGCTTTCCGTCCGGCTCAAAGGCGACGCTGATCTCATGGTCGTCGACGGTCCACTCCGCCTGCACGCCGCCCTCCAGGGTGGCAAACACGCGCGGGCGGGGAACCTCGAAGGTCAACAAGTCGGCCAGCATGCCGCGTGCCCGTTCGAGCACAAGCGCATCTGGACGCACGCCTTCGCCATCGAGCCACCCTTCGTTTAGCAACGCAAGTTCATCGAGACGGTCGTCGAGGCTCACGAGATCCTCGGGGTCATCGAGAACATTGACTTCGCGGATGGAGTCGAAGCGGATCAACCGCCCCTGTGCGTCGAAAACACCGACACCGGAGACCCGTACCGGCGGCCCCTCGCCATTCGGTTCGAGAACGTCCTTCGCAGGACCGAAGGTCACCTCGTCAAGGGGCGCAGAGACCGGCGTGGTCGGTCCCATGCGTAGGCGTATGCGGCAGCTCATTCCGTTGCCGTCGACCTCGGAGATCCAGCCGATGCCGTACAGCTCCTCCTGGTAGGTCCGCCCCTGGCTGAGGACCAGCGTTCGCCGAGTTTCAGCCGTGTAGTGCGGGCCGGTTGCGGCAGAGCCACGTCGCAGCTCGATCGCCTCACCGGGTCCGAGCGTTTGACCGAAGCGGTTGAAGAGCACCAATGCCTCTGGCGGGAATCCGTCGGGCGGTAGCTCGCCGGTCTCAGCCGCCGCCACGGCGTCCTCGATGGCGTCGCGAGCACGCGTGAACTCGTCGTCAAAGGCGATCAGAGCTCCCGGGGGCGCCACGCGCTCAAGCACCGGAACCGCGCTCCCCTCCTCCACGGTTCGCAGCCGCAACTGCAGACGATCGAAGAACCCGCGCGGTGCACGCTGGCGTTCGGGATGCTCGCGGAGAAACTGAGCTCGAGCTACGCCGAGCACAAGCTCGCGATACTGCGAAAGCTCGACAAGGGCCTCGACCGGCATCCCCTGACCGTCGAATCGACCGCCAGTCAGACGCAGCCGGGCAAAGGTGTCTCGACCAACCATGAACCCATTATGCAGCTCGCTGAGGTCGCAAGCCGAGCCGCATGGATCCTCTCACCCCCAACCGCGAGCCGGACCTCGATCCGCTGATCGACTCCACACAGGCACTCGCGGAGGTGTTGCAAGCAGACCAGATGGTCGTGCTCGAGTCCACGACCTACCCCGGCATGGGCGGACACTGCCTACCCGTCGACCCGTTCTATCTGAGCTGGCGCGCACGCGAGTTCGACATGACCACAGAGTTCATCAAGCTCGCCGGCAAGATCAACCAGCAAATGCCCTACCACTGCGTCGCGAAGGTGCAGCGCGTGGGACCGCCGCGCCGGGGCCAGTGCAAACCGCCGCGCCCAGCGCGCGCTCAACGACGCCGGACCTCCCGTCAAGGGCTCACGCATCGCGCTGCTCGGCGTCAGCTACAAGCCAGGCGTCGGCGACATCCGCGAGTCCCCCGCCCTGAAGATCCTCACGCTGCTCTCCACGCTCGGCGCGGAGTTGCGCTACCACGACCCTCACGTCCCCACGCTCCCCGACCACGGCCTCTCAAACATCCCCTTGGAGGAGGCCTTGCAAGACGCAGACCTCGCCGTGATCGTCACCGCCCACCCCACCGTCGACCACGACACGGTGCTCACGCGCGCACGGCTTGTCGTGGACCTGCGCGGCGTCACACGCGGAGCACGGGTTGAGAACATGGTGCGGTTGTAGCGGACCGCGGGCAGCGCGGCTCACCGCAGCTTCGGACGGCGATCCGTGGGGCAACCCCGATCGCATCGGGCCGCCCCAACGGGTGAGCAAGCCCGGTCCGCACACCAAGCTTTCGCGGTGGGGCAAGGACGCCCCGCCCCCACGAGCGTCAGTCCCCGCCACGGGCCGCGCGGATGCGCCCCAAAAACACACCCCCGCCGACCACACGCTCCCGACCACACGCCACATCGAAGCGCTCCCGCCTCTCAAGAGTCGGTCGGCGCACGTCGTAAGCTTGTGCGCCCATGGTTGTGGAGGAAGCACCGCATGGTTCCATGCTCGACGTGCTCAACACGCCTGCAGCATCGCCGGGGCTGTTGGGAAGCGCGGTTGATCAATCCATCCAACGCAGTGCATACACTTGTCTTCGATGAGCGACTACCACAAGCCCCCTGAGGACGACATCCTCACGCGGCCCTACGGGCAAGAGCCATGACGGTTCGAGCTACCGTCCGGCCCGGACTGCTCGCCTGGGCGCGAGACCGGTCGGGAGTCTCGGCCGAGCGCCTGGCATCGAAATTCCCAGCCTTGGATGCCTGGGAGTCCGGAGCCAGGCATCCCACCCTGAAGCAGCTGGAGGCCTTCGCTGCGGCGACACACACCCCGGTCGGCTACCTCTTCCTTCCCGAGCCTCCCGAGGAGCGTCTCCCGCTGCCGGACTTCCGCACCGTCGGCGACATCTCGGTCGGCCACGCGAGCCCAGACCTGCTCGACACCGTGTACCAATGCCAGCAGCGCCAGGAGTGGTACCGGGGCTATTCGCAGCTGCATGGGGAGCCGCCGATCCCCTTCGTCGCGACGCTCAGTACCGACGACGACGTCGCGCGGGCCGCTCACCAGATGCGAGCCACCCTGGCTTTTGACCCGATCGAGCGCGGACGAACATGGAGCGATGCGCTTCGCCGCTTGATCGGCGAGGCAGAAGAGCATGGCGTCCTCGTCATGGTCAGCGGGATAGTGGGCGGCAACACACATCGCAAGCTCGATCCCGATGAGTTCCGGGGCTTCGCCTTGTCCGATGAGCTGGCGCCGCTCATCTTTGTCAACGGGGCTGACACCAAGGCTGCTCAGATCTTCACGCTCGCCCACGAGCTTGTCCACCTCTGGTTGGGCCAATCTGCCGTGTCTGACGCCGACATGGCGACCACGTCCACCAATGTGACAGAGCGCTGGTGCAACCAGGTTGCAGCCGAGTTTCTCGTGCCAGTCGATCGTCTTCGCGAGAGTGACATCGACCTGGGACGTCTGACCGACGAACTCGAGCGTCTTGCTCGTGAGTTCAAGGTGAGCACGCTTGTCGCTCTGCGGCGCATCTTCGATGCCGACATGCTCACTCAGAAGGAGTACCGGACTGCCTACGCCAAGGAGTTGGATCGGGTGCGGGCGCTCATGGGGCAGCGGGCGAGCGGTGGCGGCGACTTCTACAAGACGCAGCCCGTGCGGGTTGGCAAGCGCTTTGCCCGAGCGCTCATCGAGAGCACGTTGGAAGGGCACACACTTCATCGCGATGCCTTCCGGATGCTCGGCGTCAAGAAACAGGGCACGTTCCGGGAGCTTGCTCATCGGCTTGGAGTCGCGTGATGGCCTACCTGCTCGATTCCAATGTCTTCATTCAAGCGAAGAACCTCCACTACAGCTTCGATTTCTGTCCGGCATTCTGGGAATGGATCGATGCCGGGAACAGCACGGGGAGCGTGTTCAGCATTGAGCGGGTGCGCGACGAGCTGCTAGCCGGCGATGACGAGCTTTCGGTTTGGGCTGACGCGCGAGGAGCGGAGTTCTTTCTGCCGCCGGATGACGCAATGGTGCCAAGCCTTGGCATCCTCAGCAACTGGACCCGTAACGCTCCCTATGAGCCGGCGGCGGTAAGCACATTTTTGCAGATCGCCGACTACTACCTCGTCGCTCACGCCCACGCTCACCAATTCACAGTGGTGACACATGAGGTCGCCGCAGACTCGCTCAAGAAGATCAAGATTCCCAACGCATGCATCGGCCTCAAGGTCAAGTGCATGAGTCCCTATGAGATGCTACGGTCCGAGAAGGCTCGCTTTGTGCTGGGAGTCCACAAGTAAGTTGGTGACGATCCCAACGCGCCCCTTCTTCGCGGCGGCGATAGATCGACCGTGCGACCCGAGCACTCCTCATCAGGCCGCAGGCGCATATGACCACGGTCGGCATCATCGGCCTGGGCTACGTGGGCCTGCCGCTCGCCGTGGCGTTCGCCCAGGAGGGCTGCGACGTGATCGCGGTCGATGTCGATTCGCGCAAGATCGAGGCGATCAACGCGGGGGACTCCTACATCGAGGACGTCCCCTCCGAGCTGCTCCGCGAGATGTCCGAGCGCATCCACGCCACCAGCCGCTACGCGCGCGCCTGGCCAAGGCCGACGCGATCCTCGTGTGCGTGCCGACACCGCCCACCCCCAACCGCGAGCCCGATCTGGGTCCGCTGATCGACTCCACACAGGCGCTCGCGGAGGTCCCGCAAGCAGACCAGCTGGTGGTGCTCGAGTCCACGACCCACCCCGGCACCACGCGCGAACGGGTCGTGCCGATCCTCGAGCAGTCCGGTCTCGCCGCCGGACGCGACTTCCACGTCGCGTTCTCCCCCGAGCGCATGAGCATCGACATCTGGGAGGTCGTCGACGCCGCGGCAACCAAGCCCTACGGGTTCATGCGCTTGCAGCCCGGTCCCGGCATGGGCGGACACTGCCCCCTTGTAGGCGACATCCGCGAGTCACCCGCCCTGAAGATCCTCACGCTGCTCTCGGCGCTCGGCGCGGAGTTGCGCTACCACGACCCATCGCGGTCCCGGGCGCAGGTCGACATCGCAAGTCGAAGGTATCGAGGTGCGCCAACGGGTAACCAAGCCCGGGGCCTGCATGGTGCTCCGCGGCGGGGCAAGGAGGCCCCGCCCCCACAAGCACCAGGCCCCGCCACAGCCTGCGCGGATGCGCACCAAAACCACGCCACACACACGCGGGACAAGTGAGGAGCAGAAGGCTCGCAATCCACGCTCGGGGCCGAGGCCGAGCGCGACGCCCACAACGCTTGAGGCGGCGCGCACCGAGCGTTACTCGGCCAGGTTTGACTACGGTCATGCTCCCCGGGAGGAGAGGTTTGCACGCCCGTATCCCGCTCAACGGTGCGGGATACGAGCCTATCGAGCGCTCGACATGGACGGCTCGAGAGCCTGCTTGGCGCCATGAGGCATCCCAAGCGCAACGTATGGTCGGACCCATGCCGAACACGCTGCTCGCTCTCATCATCGCAACCGTCGCTGTGCTCCCCGGCTTCGTCACCGCAGAGCTCACACAGCGCCAGCGCGCCGTGCAGCCAAGCGGCGATGGCCAGAGCGTCGTGCTGCGCGCACTGTTCTACGCCCTGGTGATCCATATGCTCTGGAGCTGGTGGACATGGCGACTCGCCGAGCAGCTGGCTAGCGCGGCTTGGCGCGGCTCACTGATCGAACTGCTTGGCTGGACGATCGCGGTGTCGATCGTCTCGCCCATCGCGCTCGGCCTACCGCTCAACCATCTTCTCCGAGCAGCAGAGAACAAGGGATCGCTGTCGTGGTGGCACTACGCGCTCGGAGGACGTGACGCGCGCGACGCCTGGGATCTCGTCTTCCAGCACATCGCCGAGAGCGGCGCATGGGTGCTCATCCATCTCAAAGACGACCACCCCGCCTCACCGCGCATCGTCATGGGAAGGTACGGCCGGCACTCCTCGGTAGGGCAGAGCCCCGCTTCCCATGACCTGTTCCTTCAGGAGATGTGGGCGCTCGACGACGCCCGCCGTCCGGTCGCTCCACTGGACCCTCCCAGAGGCATGTGGGTGGCCAAGGAGGGTATCGCTGAGCTGTACCTCTTCGACATTGATCAGGTGCGCTAAGCTGGCGAAAATGACTTACAAACGCGTCATCCAGGAAGGGGCGTTGCGGCCCTTGCGGGATCCATCCCCCGAGCCTCCGGGTCCTCGCGGCACGATCCCGCTGGACCCGATCACCGGCAGGCCATTCCCGCCAGGGACTCTGCAGGACGTCATCGCGCAGCCGAGCGTCCCGTCAAAACAGCGCCCGCATCCCGGTCCTTGAACGCCCGCGGCTGATCGCGAGCCTGCACGGGATCACACGCAGCGCGCGTCTGTTCAGTGTCGTGCAGTTGTAAGCGACATCCGCGAGTCCCCCGCCCTGAAGATCCTCACCCTCCTCTCCGCGCTCGGCGCGGAGTTGCGCTACCACGACCCCCACGTCCCCACGCTCGCCGACCACGGCCTCTCAAGCATCCCCTTGGAGGAGGCATTGCAAGACGCAGACCTTGCGCTGATCGTCACCCCCCACCCCGGCGTCGACCACGACACGGTCCTCACGCGCGACGCCGTACCGGCTGCCAACATCTTCGCGCTATGGCTGACCGATACGTCTTCGCCGACGAGGCCGGCAACTTCGACTCTCGCGTGACGAGATAGCGCACATGTACATCATCCAGCCCGCCGATACCGGCGCCGAAGCCGAGGAAGAACTCGCCGAGCCGGTGGACAAAGACCGCACGATGCCCTAAGCTGACGATAATGCCTAAAAGAACATTTCCCACAGAGAAAAGGCCAGCTGTCGCTCAGCATGTGGAGATCAGAGAGGGCGGCTACCGGCCCGCCCAGACCCCCTCGATTCCCACATTGATGAACGGACCGCAGATCCGCCCAATCGTTCCCGCTCCGAACGGACGCCCCGCCCCCGTAGCACCCGGTCCATCCGACTCGCAAACCTAGCCGCCTCGCCTCGGCCCCACAGCAGCCGAGAGCCCGGCTCGTAACCCGAAGCCGCTCCAGTCGCGCCACGCCGGAGATCACAGAGCTCAGCCCGGGCACCCCGAGCTTATTGAGGCCACAGGCGAAGGCTCCTCCATCAGCGGCGGCGGTGGCGGGGAAGCCTCCGGCGCCGTTTCCTCGGTGACGGGCGGTCGTCTCGGCAAGGCTCTCTCCTTCGCATCGACGGTCCTCGGTGGGTTGGAGGAAGTGACCGAAGCGGAATTCGGGGTGGCGCCGTGAGCGCGGCGGCTCGGTCCAGGGCGCGGGGGGCGGCGGTCGCGAGTTCCCCGCGCTGAAGATCCTCAGCCTGCTCTTCGCGCTCGGCGCGGAGTTGCGCTACCACGACCCGCACGTCCCGACGCTCCCCGACCACGGGCTCTCAAGCGTCACGTTGGAGGAGGCTTTGCAAGACGCCGACCTCCCTTGATCGTCACCGCCCACCCCGGCGTCGACCACGACACCGTCCTCAAACGCGCACGCCTCGTCGTAGACCTGCGCGGCATCACCCGCGGAACGCGGGTGGAGAACGTCGTGCGGTTGTAACAGCCGAAACCTGACCACCGGCTCACCCCGCGGAGTGCTTGCCTGTACTGGATCACAGCTCGCACACGCACTGAGCGTTCGTGAGCCAAGTTCAGCTCACGCACACGCGACCCAGACGGACGAACGGAGGTCACGCGACACGCCCAATCCCGCACAACGGCGCGGAATCCGGCCCCGCAGACCGCTCAGCGGAGACGGCATCGCGGGTAGGGGACCGCCGCCAGAAAGCGTCGCCATTGCCGAGTACAACCGGTGCGTGGCTCAATCGATCGAGCAGCTCAGCTTCGAGTTGACCGCCGGCGCGCTGGCCGAGCAGGAGCGTGCGCTCGCGGGCCTGCGCACCCGTGCCGGCACAGTGCTCGCGGCGGCGTCGATCGCAGGGTCGCTGCTCGGCGCGGAGGCGGGCCGCAGCGCGCTTAACGCCTGGGGCGCTCTGGGGCTCATCTCGTTCGTGCTCTGTCTCTGCAGCGCCATGTGGGTTCTGATGGCGCATGAGCTCCTAGTGGGCTTTGATCGACAAGCCCTGCTTGCCGAAAGCGACAGTGGCGAGACGACAGCCGTGCGATGACCTCGAGCCACGGCGCACCGTTCCGCGGATTCCGCGACGACAGCGAGTCGCCGTTCTTCTGCGCGGCCGGACATACACCAGAGGAAACGTGGGACATCAGCGTCGACCGACTGGCCCGCCTGCTCGTATCCCTCGGCCCGCTCGCGGACGCCGGCCCGATCGAGATGTCCACCCAGCTGCTGTGCTCGTGGCACCGCGAGATCTTCGCGACCCTGTTCCCCGATGATGCCGGGCGTCTGCGGAGCTTGCAAGACGGCCGACGGGAACACGTCTACTTCGGGGTCGGCAAGCGCGGCTACCGTGGCACAACCCCCCCGTGAACTTCCCCGGAGGCTGGACAAGATCTGCGCCGAGTTCAACACCGCCGCCGCGGCTATCCGCGCATTGCCCGACAGCGACACCTACAGCGCCGTTCATGCCGCGGCACGCCTCTACGCCAAGGTGCTGCGCGCGCACCCCTTCATCGACGGCAACCTCAGAGGCACGACAGTGGCGCTCAACGCCGGGCTGCGCACGATCGACCTGCTCCCGGTCAGCTTCAACAACCTGGCCCGGCATGACGAGATGCTCGGCATCGCGTTCGTCGGCAGGAATGACCCCTACCGCCCGCTCGCCGAATATGTCGCCGAGATCATCGCCGACGCCGGAGCCCCTTGACGAACGTCCTATCCTTGAACCATGATCAAGTACACCGATTACCACGGGCCTCAGGGCAACTACGCCGTCGTCGACGGCAAGCGCGTCCCGCTCGACTACAAGGCCGCGCGCGCCCTATCCCTAAACGCCCACCTGCTGGCTCTCGGCGACCCCAAGCGCGCAGCCCAGATGGTTTCCGAAGCTGAACGCGCCAAGCACGAGCAGATCACCGCCTGAGTCACACCATCCAAAGCCGCACTCCTCAAACGCCGGCTCTCAGGGCTCAATCGCAGCGCAACCGCAAGCGCGTCAAGCTCTACGACGAAAGCACGCGGCGACGCGGTCGATGTTGCTCCTCCTCGCGGGGCACGTAACGAGAACATCGTGCGGTTGTAGGCGACACCAGCGACGGACCCCGCACTGAAGATCCTCACACTGCTGTCCGCGCTCGGCGCGGAGTTGCGCTACCACGACCCCTACGTCCCCACGCTCCCCGACCACGGCCTCTCAAGCATCCCACTGGAGGAGGCATTGCAAGACGCAGACCTCGCGCTGATCGTCACCGCCCACCCCGGTGTCGACCACGACGCGGTGCTCACGCGCGCACGGCTCGTCATGGACCTACGCGGTGTCACACGCGGCACACGGGTTGAGAACGTTGTGCGGTTGTAGCGAACCGCGGACAGCCCGGCGGGCCGTCCGAAGCTCTGAGTGCGGTTGTCGTCGGCATGACCACTCCTTACGAACGGCTGTATGAGATCGCGCTTGGCGCGATCGACGAGCAGCGGCGTCAGATCTCCGATGCGCGCGGCAGCATTCCGGCCATCGGGGCGGCTGCCGGCGTGATCGGCGCCCTTGCAAAGGCCGCCTTCAACGCGCCAGGCACCCCGAACACCGCCTTCGCCGTGCTGGGGGCCGTCGGCATCGGCGGCGTGCTGATCTGCGGGGTGCAGACTCTCCGCACGCCGGGTCGGCTCGTGCTCAGCTTCGACGCCGAGGCATTGCGCGAAGGGGCCGACATGCTCGATGACTCCGACGTCTTTCACAGTGCCATCGCCAGGTTTATCGATCGCCACCGTCACGCCAACGAGTCCGGTGTGCGGCGCATAAAGCGGTGGTACGCAGGTGCCGCTCGCCGGCCTGATCGTTGAGGCCGTCGGTCTGGTTGTGGCAGCTGTCGTACACTTCTAACGATGGCGCCTCGACCAATCACGAAGCACGAGCTGGCCGAACTGGCCACTGAGCACACCGCCCTCAGCCCGCCAGAGGCCGACGACGCGGTGAGCGCAGTCCTCGACGTGATCGTCGAGCTCGGCGACGTCCGAGTCATCGACGTCAAGACCGAGCGAGGCGCAGGCGAGGGCGTCGTCGTTCGGAGGGCCACGTTCGATCCAGCACATCCGCCCCGGCTCAACCTGGAGTCCGCCGCGATCGCCGATGAGGGGATGATCGGGCTCAGCCTTTTCCGCGGCCACTGAGCCGGCGCATAAGCCGAGCCCCGTCATGGGCCGCACGACAAGACACCTTCAGACCGTCCCCGTGCGACGCCGCGTCCACCCGTTGGTCTACCGAGCACACCGCCGCCGGGCTTTGCCATCTCTGAAGGGCAGTCGCGACTGGTGAGCGCCATCGAGCGCTGGCTCGCCCACTGGCGAAACGCGCCCAGGCACAACTCGCGGCGAACCTGACCCCGCCCACCATCAGGCCGAGCACCAGCGCGGGCCGATCATGTCGATGGTCCGCGGGCGTGTATACAGGCCCGGGGCCTGCACGTGGCTCGGCGGCGGGGCAAGGAGGCCCCGCCCCCATGGGCTTCGTTCTTGCACGGGCCGCGCGGATGCGCGCCAAAACATGCGCCCACACGCGCTGGCCAAGTGATGAGCAGAGGGCTCGCGCATCGCGCTGCTCGGCGTCAGCTACAAGCCAGGGGTAGGCGACATCCGCGAGTCCCCCGCCCTGAAGATCCTGACACTGCTGTCCGCGCTCGGCGCGGAGTTGCGCTACCACGACCCCCACGTCCCTACGCTCCCCGACCACAGCCTCTCAAGCATCCAGTTGGAGGAGGCGCTACAAGACGCAGACCTCGTATTGATCGTCACCTCGCTGCCCTCAGTTCTCGTCTTCGTCCGGTGCGAGCGTGCCACGAACGGCGACGGACGCGCCCGCTTTCATCATTGGAGGACTGCCAGCCTAGCCGATCGGCCTGAATACTTATGGCGTCGCGGATGGCAGCGTTGGGGGCGTGTCATATTCGCACGGTAGACTGCGAGTTGATGAGCTTCACAAGGATCACGGTGCGAGGAGACCAGATGGGCGGCGTTCCATGCATCCGCGGTCTGCGGATTCCGGTGGCGACCGTGGTCGGGATGCTCGCCGACGGTATGAGCGATCCAGAGATCCTCGCCGCCTACCCGGACTTGGAGGCTGAGGACGTTCGCGAGGCGATGCGCTATGCCGCAGAGGCCGTCCGCGAGCGAGAGCTCCCGCTCGCAGCCTCCGCGTGAGGTTCCTGATCGACAACGCGCTCTCGCCGGTCGTTGCCGAGCGCTTGCAAGCCGCCGGGCACGACGCTGCACACGTTCGCGACTACGGTCTACAGGCAGCCAGCGATGATGAGATCTTCAATCGCGCACAGCAAGAGCAACGCGTGGTCGTCTCAGCGGACACGGACTTCGGGATGCTGCTCGCGCTACGCCAAGAGAGGTCACCCTCCGTCGTCTTGTTTCGCCACGGCACGCAACGACGACCAGAGCAGCAATCGGAGATGCTGCTCGCCAATCTCGCGACGATCGAGCGTGACCTCGCCGAGGGCAGCATCGTTGTCGTTGAGCCCGGCCGCCTCCGGGTCCGGGGGCTCCCGCTGATTCCGTAGGTCGGGTCTCTGCTTCGGACTACGAGCAGCACAGCGCGTGATCCGCACGACTCTCACGATGTGCTTTTCCCTCGTAGAGCAGGAGTCCTCACCGTGGCATAGCCCCGCTCTCGCCTGGGACGAACTCGAGAAGTCAACGTCGCTCGTCGGTCCACGCCGGCTTTTCCCATCTCGCCTTCTCGTCAAACACCAACCTCCGCGACCCATCACAGGTGCGGGCGGAGGCCGCACCGCAAGCCGATCGTGCAGGGGTGCGCCAACGGGTGAACGGGCCCAGCGCCTGCACCATGCTCCGCGGCGGGGCAAGGACGCCCCGCCCCCACGAGCGTCGGTCCCCACCACGACCTGCGCGGATGCGCCCCAAGACATACGCCCGCTCACCGACCGCATGGGCATCGACATCTGGGAGGTCCTCGACGCCGCCTCCACCAAGCCCTACGGGTTCATGCGCTTCGCCCGGCATGGACGGACACTGCCAGGCGTCGGCGACATCCGCGAGTCCCCCGTCCTGAAGATCCTCGCACTGCTGGGCGCGCTCGGCGCGGAGTTGCGCTAACACGACCCCCACGTCCCCACGCTCCCCGACCACGACCTGTCGAGCCTCCCGCTGGAGGAGGCATTGCAAGACGCAGACCTCGCACTGATCGTCACCGCGCACCCCACCGTCGACCACCACACGGCGCTCGCGCGCGCGCCTCGTCGTAGACCTGCGCGGCATCACCCGCGGAACGCTCGTCGAGAGCGTCGTGCGGGCTGTAAGCGACCGCAAGCGGCGCGGAGGGAATCATCGCCAAACCCGCCCAGATCACGGTGACGTCCGGTCGCGATGGCAGCATGACGGGTCGATATCATGAGGTCCGTGGCGAAGACAAAGACCAACGGAAGACCCGCGCCTCTCAGTCCCGAGAGACTCGCTGAACTGAAGCGCCCGGCAAAGTACAAGACCCCCGAGGAAAAACGCGCGGCCCTCAAGCGCGCCACCGAGGGACTCCGCGTCAACGTCCGCGTCACGCCGGACATGTACGGCCGACGGTAGATCCATGACTCCCCCAGGTGGGCGCCAGCCCGCCGCCTGCCCATCCGCTTGGCCCGTGGGGTTGACCTGGGGCTGCATGAGGTTCACGGGCTGCCCCGGGTCATGGGTGCCCTGATATCCGCCGCGCTCTTCGATGTCGCTTGGCGAAGGGGCCTGGGGCGTGGCCTCGTTACTCACTGGAGCTGCCTTCTGATGGCGGCGATGAAGGCGGCGATGCGCCGTTTGATGGCTGGGGCTGCGCCGGCCTGATCTGCTGCTGCATGAGATTGGTGGGACGGCCAGGGTCGCTCGACCCCTGATAGCCACCCTTCTTGATGATGCTGGGTTCACGAGTCGCCATACGTTCGATTCTACTTGGATGTCGGCGGACTCGCCGGCGAGAGCGCCGATCGTCCACGAAGCCGTCGCCGGCAGACCCGCAGCAGCTCGCCGATGCGCTCGTGGAATGGTGGCGCGGCGCCGGGCGGCTCCATGAAGAACAGAGCGTCGATCTGCGCTGAGTCGAGCCACACGCCCCGGCGTACGGCGAACTCGTCGTTGATCCGCCCGTCGGCGTCCGCGGGCCAGACTTCCTCGAAGTAGATGTCTCTGGAGGTCGCGGGAGTCTGCGGAGCCCAGGAGGCACGACCGAACTTCCCAACAAGAAACTGGCTGTCCACGTCGGCTCCCGGCTTACGGTGGATCAGGACGAAGCCAGCGCCGTAGCGCAGGAAGATGTAGTCCCACGCATCGCGCGCATCGCGCCCGCCGAGGGCGTAATGAATCCAGGTCAGCGAGCCGCGGCGTTCTGCCCTTCGCAAGACCCATCCGAGCGCCAGGCCGATGATCGTCGGCGCGATCAGGATCACAACGACGACATAGAGCGCAATCGCGTCACCATGACCCTCCCACAGCGGCCTCGCGCCGGGCTTCGCGTGCTTCAGCAGTCCAGCGGTATCAACCAGCCAGGTCGTCCAGCCGGTCAGTAGCACAGTGCTCTGCAGCATGAGCGCGTAGATCAGCGCGCGAAGGACGAGCTCCCAATCAGAGCGGGCCGGCCGCTGCGCCCGCCGGGCCTCGGCCAAGTCGGCGATGATGAAGCCCGGAAGCACGAGGCTGACCCCAACGATGATCCCCGCAACGGTGTCGAACGCGGTTGAGGAGCTTACGTCAGCAGTCGGCTGCCACCAGATGGCCCTGATGATCAAGCGGCCGCACCGGACGCTGTGGCCGCCGCGGCGCGAGGCCGTGTCGGAAGCGTCCCGGGGCCGATGCCGCCCTCCCGGACAAGACACGCATCCAGCGGCGGCCAACAACTGAACGAGTCGAGGAATTCTCCTCGCTGTGCGTGGACGGCAAGATCAAGCCCTGCGCCTGCCTACGCGTGAAGGGAGGCGCGTTGCGTAGCGTTGAGCCGAGACCTGCTGCGGACGATCTGCGAGTGCCCCGGCGCCCTGGACGGGCCTACGGTTGACGCTGGCATTCGTATCCGCGAGCGGTTGTTGCGGTAGCTGGGTGGGCGGGAGCGCTCGTGGCGCTCCCGCTGTTTGATGTGTTGTGGTCTCTCAGAGGCGCAGGCCGGCGGTGGCGGACATCATCGGTGCGCGTCTTGTGTGGACGGCGGCGATGATCTCCTCGGTGTCGATGCCCTGGAGGTAGATCGATGTCGTGCCGAGGTTTGCATAATGGCCGAGTTGGCGTTGGATGATGTTCAGCGGGACGCCCTCCCGGGCGAGCTCAAGGGCGTGGGCGTGGCGCAACTGGTGAAACGCGAACCGGCGTCGTACCCCCGCCTGCGTGGCGAGCCGACGAAGCTCGACGCGTACAGCGGCACTTGACCAGGGGCGTCCGCGGGTCGGACCGTCGATAACGCAGAACAGTGGCCCGACGGGTAGATCGAGGCGAGCGGTGAGCCAGGGCTGTAGCTGCTCCCAGCCCCAGGTGTCCATCCCGATCTCGCGCCGCCGGCCTCCCTTGCCTTCGCGTACGAGCACGGACCCACGCCTCGGGTCGAGGTCGCGCTCCGCGAGTGCGAGCGCCTCCTGGACGCGCAGCCCGCCGCGCCAGAGCACGACGATCAACGCGCGCAACCGCAAGGCGTGACGGTTCTCGCCTGCGTGGCGCATCACGGCGATGATCTCCTCGACGGTCGGCGGGTCGGCCGGGTAGCGCATCCCCTTGTTACGAGGTGGACGGCCGGCGTGGAAGCCGGGCATGGTCGCCGGCGAGCGACGCCGCCCAGCGGAATCGAGAACAGCAGAAACGGTCATGGGATCCTCCTCGGGATCGAACGGCGGACAGTTCTCGCTGCTCTACCAGCCCATCGGGCCACCCCCAACATGCGTCTGTCGGTCCGCTGCTGTCGTGCTCGGGCGCTACCCTGGGATCGTGAAGCATTCGGTTCTGACCACCACTCCGACCGCCGAGAAGCCGGCGCTGAGCGATGATGAGCGCGCCGAGCGGCGGCGGCGGCTCATCGAGCGCGTGTTCAGCCCGGACGGGCTGGATCGCGACACGCTTGAGCACATCGAGCAGCTAACGGCCGACGAGTCGTAAGCGAACCTGCGGTGGACGCTGTCGAGCTGCTGCATAGCGACGCGCCGTTCATCGCCGACACCTCAGCATGGTGGCGGTTCTCGTCCCTCCCCGCTGAGCTCGCTGCGCTCGTCAAGGCAGCAATGAGCGACGATCGGCTGTGGACTACGCCGATAATGCGTATGGAGATCCTGTACTCCGCACGAAGCACCTCCGAATACGTCGCGCTCGAGACGGAGCTCGACGGGTTTCGGATCCTACGCAACGATCGCGCCGTCGCTGACGCCGCGATGAGCGCGATCGGCGAGCTGGCTGAGCACAGCGACGGGTACCACCGCGTGCCGCTGACAGACGCCCTGATCGCTGCGGCTGCCGCCGAACACGGCGGTGTTGCAGTTCTTCATCGCGACACGCACTTCAACAAGCTCGCCGAAGTCCTCGCATTTGAGAACGTTGAGCTTCCAGGGTCCTGACCCGCTCTACACCCGCCCGGGTGTACACCGAGAGCCACCACCCCTCCTACGCAACACCTCGTCTTCGTCCAACTCGACACTCTCGCCGTGCCATCCTCTTGCGCTCGCAAGCGTGGCAAAGCAGCCCTGCGTGTCGTGGGTGTCGATCAGGCTCTGCGACTCATGTTGGAGTCCACAGGGCTGAGATTGGGAGCGCCCATAGCCGGTCGCCGAATGGCAGCGTGTCGGGGCCGGTGTGAATGACGACGCCGGCGCCGAAACGCTTCCCGAGTCGGTCGCGCAGGTGGCGCAGGCCGTTGAAGTCGCGTGCACGGACGCTCGCGGTGAGCTTGGACTCGACGCCGGCGATCGTGCCGTCGCGGGCCTCGATCACCAGATCGACCTCGCGTCCTCCCGCGGTACGGAGGTGGTAGAGGCGGACATCCGCCTCGCACCACGTCGCCTGCTTGGTGAGCTCGGAGGCGACGAAGTTCTCGAACAGCGCGCCGGCGAGAGGCGTCTCGTCGGTCTCGAAACGGCGCTCGTCGTAGCCGACGAGCTGGGAGGCGAGGCCGCTGTCTGAAACCCAGAGCTTGGGGGCCTTGATCAGGCGCTGGCCGAGGTTCCTGCTCCAGGCGGGAGCGCGTCTCAGCAGGAACAGCAGTTCGAGCAGGGTCAGGTAGCGGCTCGCGGTGTCTCGCCCAAGCTTCGTGTCGCTTGCCAGCCCGGTGATGTCCAGCAGACCGGTGACCCGAGCGGCCGCGGCCCCAAGCAGCCGCGGAAGCTCGTCGAGCTGCTGAGCCTTCGTGACCAGGTCGCGCACGTCGCGCTCCAGGACCATCTGCACGTAGTTCTCAAGCCAGCGCGCCCGGCGCTGGGCGTCTGGCCTGGCGAGCATCTCCGGATATCCGCCGGCGAGCAGAGCGCTCGACACCGCGCGCCGGCCGATGGGGGCGCCCGCGACCTGGGCGACCCGGCCGGCGAGCAGTGCGTCGATGAACGTCTCGCGGCGCCCTAGGATCTCGCCCTGGGAGAGCGGCCACAGCTGCAGACGCTCGGCGCGACCGGCGAGAGACTCGGAGACCCGCAGGGTCGCCCACACGTTTGCCGAGCCGGTCAGCAGGAACATGCCCGACGCGCGCCGGCCCCCCGACCGTGCCCGGTCCACGCGGCTCTTGATCGCGGGCAGCAGCTCGCTGGCCTTCTGGAACTCGTCGATGACGACCGGCGGCTGCAGCGCTTCCACGAACCCGGTCGGGTCGGCGTTCGCCGCCGCCCGCGGCCCGGCGTCGTCGAGCGTCACCTGGCGGGCGTCGCGCTCCCCGGCGATGAGCGCCGCCAGCGTGCTCTTGCCGGACTGCCGGGGTCCCACGATCACCACCACCGGGGTGTCGTCCATCGCCGCGTCCAGCATCGGCTTCACGTGGCGCGCAAAGAGCTGAGGGTCTTGCTGACCGATACGCAGAATATACCTGACGAGTGCGCAATATCGTGGTGACAGCCGCGCAAGGTCACGCTGCCGCCTGGTGCACCCCGCCTGGAACACGATCGCTTTCGGCGAGAGAACCCGCAATGTCTACGAGCGGGGCCACAAGCGCCTGCACGCCGCTACCCGTAGCCGAGCCCGACGAGCGCGCGGCCCGAGAGTCCCCTCACGCTCGCCACCGCTGCTCCAAGCGGCAGCGCGGCTTCTCGGACGCGAGACGCTCGAAGGTCGTCCGCAGCAGGAGCGGCGGCTGCACGGGCAACGACTCCTGCATCGCCTTGGGAAGGAGAAGCGCGGCGATGGGCCGCGAGAGCCAAGAGATCCGATCACGATTCAACAGCAGCGTCGCGTACCGACCTGGTCTCCAACACCGCAACGTGAGGCTCGACTCCTCGGTCCCCTGCTGGATGGTCCCGGTGCGTACCAGGGGGCTGTTCTTGCGTTGCGGCGCTTGCCGGTAGTCCTGGAAAGAGATGCGCAGTCTCCCGGAAGTACGTAGTTCTCGCGGCGTGGGCATGGCTTGCTACGGACGCGGGCCCAAGGAGGATGGGGGATTTGCTTCGGTGTGTTCAGGGCTGGGCGGGAGGCTTGGAGTTCCCGCATACGCACGGCTACGGAGGCAAGCGTGATCACGACGCACCAGAGGAGAGGACGGCAGGCGAGGTCATGGGTTTGTTCGCTGCTCGTGGTGGCGAGCGCCTGCTGGCTGCTGCCTGTGGCGAATGCGTCGGCTGCGACGAACTTCACCTGGAGCGGCGCGGCACCCCTGGGCACGTCCAACTGGTCGAACGGGGTCAACTGGGGCGGCACCGCACCGAGCGGCTCAGTCGGCACGCTCGAATTCCCCGCGCTCACCAGCCCCGCCTGCACCGCCAACCCGCCGACCGATACCTGCTACCACAGCAACAACGATGTGAGCGGTCTGAACGTCAACGCGCTCTTGATCGACGACGGTGTCGACTACGTGATCAGCGGTAACGCGATCACGCTCGGTGGCGGGGGCATCACCGCCTCTCCGTCTGCCGCTCGCCTGAGCTCAGGCCTGAAGATTCCGATAACGCTCGGCGCGTCCCAGACCTGGTCGATCAACGGCGGCCCCAACGCCTTTCACTCTCAAGGGTTGGGGTTCAGCGGGAACATCTCAGGCGCCACGTCGACTCTTGCCGTCAGCTTCTCCGGCGCATTCCCAGTCCTCGCCTTCGACGCCGACGTCGAGGTCGGCCCCGTCACTGTGACGAGCGACGCGACACACGGCGGGGGAGTGCTGTTGGGCTACTCACGCGCCCCCCTGCACCCGGCGTCTCTGAACGGGACCGACGGCAATCCGGTCAGTCTCAGTGGAGGCGCGGGCATCACTTCCGTGAAGGGCGCGATCGGACCGCTCACACTCGTCGACGGCTTCATCTATCTCGGGGGTGGCCCCGGGGCTGGCACGCTCGCCGTCGATGGTGGCGTCACGTTCAGCTCGAGGAGCCGCCTCGAAGCCTTGATCACGCATCCGGGGACGGTGGCCGGGACCGATTATTCGCAGCTGAGCGCGACCGGGACGGTGAGCCTCGCGGGCGCATCTCTCGATCTCTATAACGGAGAAGGCTTTGACGAAGAAGGCACTCCGTGCGAAGCGCTCACGCCTGGGGAAGTGGACACTCTCGTCACGACGACGGGGTCGCTAACCGGCACATTTAAAGGCGTTCCCGACGGGACCACGATCCCTGTTCAGTGCTCCCCTCCTGGCACGTCGCCGAACGTGAAGATCAACTACAGCGCCCACAACGTGACGGCCACAGTTGCGACCGCCGGTTCCAGCCCGAAAGGAAGCAAGAGGGAAAAAGAACAAGCAACTCAGATTGCGACGCTGCTCGGACGGGAGATCACGCCATCAGGAAAGGCGGCGAAGATCGCCGTCCTGCTGAGGAGCGGCGCGTTCTCGACCTCCTTCAGGGCACTTGCCGCGGGCACTGCTGTGATCAACTGGTACCAGGTGCCGCCGGGCGCGAAGCTCGCCAAGAAGGCCAAGCCCAAGCCGGTTCTCGTCGCATCGGGTCAACGGAGCTTCTCGGCCGCTGGGACAGCAAAGATCAAGATCAAGCTCACCGCCGCTGGCAAGCGCCTGCTCAAGCACGCCAAGAAGCTCAAGCTGACAGCGAAGGGCACATTCACGCCCACCGGCAAGACACCCATCACTACTACCAAGGTGTTTGTCCTCAAGCGCTGATGCGAACAGTCGAGCGAGCGGCTGCTGACGCGCTCCTCCGGGGGTGTACTTCACCCGGTTCTCACGACACCCCCCTCGCTACCGCATACCCACGCGAGCGGGCGTCTCGCGACAGACACCTGACACTGCTGCGTCTATGTTGTGCGCGCGGTTATGTTGCGTGGAGGCTCGGCGGTACGCGTGCTCCCTGCTGAGCGCGATTTCGGGTGGGGGGCTGCACGACATAATCGACCGGCTCCGATCGAGGCGTGCGTGTCTCCAATCTGAGATACAACGACATGAGCGCGGCGCGGAGCGGTCGGCACGAGATGCTCCCGCAGGGCGTGGATCCCCTTACCCGGCGGGAGTTCTGAGCAGACGTCGCCGTCGAAGCCCATCGCGCCCGGGCGACTGCCGGAGGCGCATATATGAGCCCCCGGACCGGCGACCCAGCCTCTGCGGCGGGCGCTGATTATGTTGTGTGACCCAGGTACCGATTCCGTTCTGAGCAGGAGAAACGGAGTTTCCGCATAGCCTGCACAACATAATCGGACGCACAACATAGACTCGACAGTCTCGATCGCGATGATGGCCGCACCTGCTTGCGGTCGAAAGGAGGACCGCGCATGGCGATCTCCCCAAGCAGTGGCGGTTCAACCGATTGTGTTCGCCGCTGAGCCGTGCGATGGGGGTCGAAACCCGCCGCGCCGCATAACCCATTTGCCCTCGCCGTATCAACCGAGCAGCCGCAGCAAATCCTCGCGACCCGGGCCTGGCATCTGCAGGCGCTCGTGCTGACCCTCCAGCTCGAGGATGCGCTCGGGCACGCCGTCCTGCGCGAAGGTCTCGCTCAACGGCGTCAGGCAAGAGCGGGACTCCAGAAAGGCCCTGAAGAGGTCAGGATCGTGCAGCATCGCCGTGAGCAGCGCTCCCCGCAGGGCCTGCGATGGGTCACTCGGCCGTGGTGGCTCCAATCCTTCGCGCAGCGCCTCGATTTCGCTCAGCCGAGTGCGATCCTCCGCGACCGTGTCCCGGTACCACGGAGTCAGCTTCGCCTCGGTAACGGCATCCCACGCCTGCGCGAACTCCAACGGATCCTCCAAATGCGAGCTTACGACCTCGCGCAGACACTTGGCGTGCAGCAGTCCGAGGGAGATTCCGCGGCCGAGCGAGGGGTTCGTGCACGCCCAGGCGTCGCCCAGCAGCGCGATGCCGGTGAGCAGGGGTTGCCCGTCGCGCAGCGGACGGCGGTAGCGGTCGATCACCCCGCCCATCGCCATCATCTCGCTGATCGGCTCGCCGTCAAGCCAGTGCGCGTGGGCCGGGCACGCCTTCACGACGGCGCTCCACACGTCTGGATCGCGCAGTCGCTTCAGCGGTTGGTCGCCGCTTGAGACATAGACGGTCACCGACCATGTGCCGTTGTCTGAAGGGAGAGTCAGGATCGAGAAGCTCCCTATCGGCGCCAGCAGAGGGCCGAAGGGCTGCGGCGTCGTACCGTCCGCCGAGCGGAAGTAGCGGCCGTAGTAGATGAACCCGGAATCCTCGGATTCCTCGTGCGGGGCCTCGATGTTCGCGTCGCTGCACCAGCGCGGCAGCTGCGAGCCCCGGCCCGTTGCGTCAACGACGAGGTCGGCGTGCAGCGTCTCGCCCGAGTCCAGGTGGACGCCGGTCACGTGCGGCGTACCGTTGTCGAGCCGCATCGTCGGCTCCTTCACGGCCACGCCTCGGCGTACCTCCAGGCTGGGCTCATCCTCCGCCGCCTTTCCCAGAACCTGCTCGAAGACCGGCCGGCGAGCTGTGTACGTGACGAACCGCTCATCGCCGGCCCGCGGGTCGCGATCGGCCACGGTGGGGGGCATCAGCCCGAGCAGATCCATACGCATGGCGCCCGCCGAGACGAGCCCGTCAAAGACGTCGGGGAGCTCCCGCTCCAGCACGATTCGACCCGCGGGCTGCAGGAAGTGGGCCATGCGGAACTGAGTCACGCCATCGCGCGACCACCCCTCCCACGCCTCATCGACAGACTCGGGCACGGGCGCTGTGTCGCGCTCGAGCACCGTTACCTCGTGCCCGTCGCGCGCCAGCATCAGCCCGGACGCCAGCCCGCACACACCACCGCCCAACACCACGATCCTGGCCATCCGCCGCTCAGCCCCCCACCGCGCCGCCACGCTCACCGTGCTCACGGGCGCCACTGCACAGCTCGAGACGACAGAAGCTCATGCGGGCAGGAAATCTACCAGCAGCCGGTTCACCGCATCAGGCGCCTCTATCTGCATCCAGTGCCCCGGACCGTCGAGACGCTCGTAGCGCCACGGGCCGGCGACGTTCTCAGCCGACCTGGTCATCTGGCCCTCGGTGAGCGCGAAGTCCCCTGAGCTCCACACGCCCATAGTTGGGGTCTGTATTGGCGGGGGCTGCAAGCCGGAGAGCAGAAAGCGCTCGGGGGGAATGTTCGCCCGGTAGTAGTTCAGACCCGGAGTCAGTGAGCCGTCAGCCTCCAGTTCAGCGATCGCCGCATCCGTGTCGGGGTGCCGGCCCCAGGCACGGAAGTTGGCCCAATCATCGCCCGACAACCACTGCTCGGCGACTCCGGCGAACTGGAACAGGAGCATGTACCAAGACTTTTCGTACTGCTCAAAGCCCTCCGCGAAGAACGTCGCCGGATGCCCGACCGACATCGCCACGAGATGGTCGACGCGGTCAGCGGCCATCAACGCGGTGGCCCACGCTACGCCGGCCCCCCAGTCGTGGCCCACCACATGGGCTCGATCGGCGCCCACCGCGCCGATCACAGCCAACACGTCACCGACAAGCAAGTCCATCGTGTAGGCATCCACCTCCGCCGGCTTGTCCGACCGGCCATAGCCACGCAGATCGGGGACGATGACCTTGAACCCCGCCTGTGCCAGCGCCGGCACCTGATGGCGCCACAGCCGCCCCGAGTCCGGGAACCCGTGCAGCAACACCACCGGGCGACCCTCACCGGTCACCTCATACTCGATGCCCACACCACCAACGTCAACGCGCACGGTAACCGCACCCTACCGCTCGGCGTACCAATCGCACCTCCTCCTACCCACGCGCCAAGCGCCGCGGCCCGTGTCGCGCGCCTCGCATCGCCTGAACAGCAGTGCGGGCGCTTGCCCTAGCAGCCCTGGTTGACGGTGGCGCCATGCGCTGCGTCGGCAGGCTTGAGCGATTGCCGGGGCTGGGGCCACCGCCAATCGCTCAAAGCTCAGCTGTCCTCAGCCAGGCGCTCCCGCACGCGCCGCTCGGCCTGGTGGTGCCCCGTCTCGGAGATGGCGGTCACGGCGCAGACTGCGGCGGCGATTGCCCACAGCACCGGGTCACTCTTGTTGGTTGTGCCCGCGAGCCCGTAGGCGGCGATCGCGATGATCGCCAGCACCGCCAGGTCGCCGACCTCAAGCGTCCCGGCGAGTCTTCCCGCAGCGCACGGCGCGAATGTCCACAAGCCCAACGCGCACTGATCTCACGCTCCCGACCATGTCGAATCGATCACCGAGGCCGAACGTTTTGGCCAGGGTCAAGGTCGATATATGCCATCTGGCAGATGTAGTGAGGACGAGTCGCTCATATGTTGGCTGCGGCCCAAAGCGGGTGACTGTCAATGATCACAAGATGAGCAGACGAGAGGACACACGATGAGCACGAACATTCAGGAACTGGCGTTGCAGTACGGCCAAGCGTGGGCCAACCGCGACCCCGATGCGATCGCCGCTCTACACACTGAGGACTCGGCATTCCACATGCACAACATCGCCGCGCCGGCGTGCGGTCGTGCCGCGGTTAGAGATGCGATCGCGGGCGTCTTCGAGCAGTCGCCTGACCTGAGTTTCGAGCGCAGGCGCGTCATGTTCGGTGCGGATCACTTCGTGACCGAGTACGAGATGAGCGGCGCCGCCGATGGCAAGCGCTTCGTGTGCGACGGCGCCGATGTCTTCACGGTGCGAGACGGTCTGATCGCGCGCAAGGACTCCTACGTCGACTGGCTGTCCTTTCAACGCCAGGTCGGCATCGACCCGGCCGCTGTGAGCTAGCACCCCGGACTACGGCACGATCATGCAACTCAAGGCACCCATGTGCGGACCACGCCGTACATGGGTCCCGACGATCGCGGTGGCGCCATGACAGACTTTGGCCGGGGGCTGGCGCTTGGCCGGCCGAGCGTGTGGAGGGACGGCTTGCAAGGGATCGCCGAGGCGACAGAGGCGCCGTTCGCACTGCCGGCGGGCACAGTGACCTTCCTGCTTAGCGACATCGAGGGATCGACGCGGCTATGGGAGGCGTATGCCGAGGAGATGGCTCACGCCGTGCCCGCGCATTACGCGCTGCTGTGCGACGCAGTGGGCCGCCATGGCGGTGTCAGACCGGTGGAGCAGGGCGAGGGCGACAGCATCGTGGCAGCGTTCTCCCGCGCCTCGGACGCGGTGGCGGCGGCGCTTGAGGCTCAGCGGGCCCTGGCCGCGCAGGTGTGGCCCAACGGGCTGAGGTTGCGCGTGCGTATCGCTCTGCATACCGCCGAGGCGCAGTTGCGCGACGAGGGCAATTACTTCGGTGTAGCGCTCAGTCGCTGTGCACGGTTGCGAGGAATCGCCAACGGCGGTCAGACGCTGCTCTCGCGCGCTGTGTATGACCTCGTGGTCGAGCGACTTCCGGCTGGGGTGACGCTCGTTGACAAGGGAACCCACCGGCTGCGCGATCTGGGGCGCCCGGAGCACGTCTTCGCGCTTAACCATCCCGACCTGCCCACGAGCACCGAGCCGTTGCGGTCACTCGACGCGCTGCCGAACAACCTCCCTGAGCAGTTGACGAGCTTCGTGGGGCGCGAACAGGAGCTGAGAGACCTCGCAGAGGCACTGAGCACAACTCGGCTACTGACGCTGACCGGTGCCGGGGGTTGCGGCAAGACACGGCTCGCCGCGCAGACCGCCGCCGACGTACTTGACCGTTTCACCGACGGGGCCTGGTGGGTCGAGCTGGCGCCGCTGGCCGACCCCGACGCTGTCGGCCCGGCGCTCGGAGAGGCGATGCGGGTCAAGCCGCTCCCAGGCCAGTCCTCACTGGATGCGGCCCTCGTCCACCTCGCCGACTCCAGAGCGCTGATCGTCCTGGACAACTGTGAGCACCTGCTCGACGCCTGCGCGAGCGCCACCGAGGTTCTTCTGCACGGCTGCCGAACACTGACCGTCCTTGCGACGAGCCGCGCACCACTGGGCGTGTCCGGTGAGACCGACTGGCGCGTGCCCTCGCTCTCTTTGCCCTCCGAGCGTGAGACGGAGCCGGTGGAGGCGGTCGCGCAATCCGACGCGGTGCGCCTGTTCATCGAGCGGGCCGTGAAGGTGCGCCCGAACTTCGCTGTCGATGCCGCCAACGCTCCGGCGATCGCCCAGATCTGTCACGACCTCGACGGAATCCCGCTCGCGATCGAGCTGGCGGCCGCACGGGTGCGTGTCCTCGGCATCGAGCAAATCGCGTCTGGGCTGGGCGACCGCTTCCGCCTGCTGACCGGCGGAGCGAGATCGGCGATGCCACGCCAGCAGACATTGCGCGCGTCGGTCGACTGGAGCCACGAGCTGCTCAGTGACGACGAGCGTGTGCTGTTCAGGCGCATGGCGGTGTTCGCCGGTGGCTGGACCCTGGACGCCGTGGAGGAAGTCTGCGCCGACGAGCGGCTGCAGCGGCCTGCGATCCTGGACCTGCTCACCTCGCTTGCAGAGAAGTCGCTGGTCGTCGTCGAGGAACACGGGGCGAGCGTGCGCTACCGGCTGCTGGAGACGGTTCGCCAGTACGCGCACGATCGTCTCACCCAGGCGCAGGAGGTTGCCTCGCTGCGCGGGCGCCACCGCGACTTCTACCTCGCTCTGGCCGAGCGGATCGCGCCTCACCTCGAGACCGCAAGCCAGAGCGCGTGGCTTGACCTGCTCGATCTGGAGGCCGCCAACCTCGCGGCGGCCCTTGATCACGCGCCTGACACCGACGGAGAGTACGCGCTGCGCTTGTGCGTCTCGCTGACGGTCTGGTGGAAGCTGCGGGGGCGCTTCGCTCTCGCCGACGACGCCTATGTGCGCGCGCTGGGCGCCGCCCCGCCGCAGCCCTCCGCGGTCAAGGCCCGGGTCCTGTGGGCCCGCGGCTACCTACTCACCTACGGCGGGCGCTTCGACGAGGCGATCGCTAGCGAGCTCGAAGCGCTCGAGATGGCGCGGTCGCTCGAGGAGATCTCTACCGCCGCGCGCGCCCTGGATGTGCTGGGCACAATCCAGATGTATCCGGATCCGGCCAATGTCCGCGAAGGGCTCGAACAGTCGCGCGAACTGGCACGCTCAAGCGGCGACGAGTGGTGCTTCGTCGACGCTACGCAGATCCTCGGCTTTGCGCTGTCGATGCAGGCCGATCAGCGCGCCGTGGGCGTGTTCGAGGAGGCACTTGAGATCATCGAGCGCACCGGCTACGCAGAGTTCGCCGCCTGGCATTGGGTCGGCGTCGGTGGCGTGCGGCACCTCATCCAGGGCCGCGACGAGGAAGCAATCGCGCTCTACGAACGAGCGATCAGCGTGGCAGACGCGGTCGGCGAGCCCGTCAGCGCCGGCTACGCACACGCATACCGGAGCATGCTGCGCGCTGAGCGAGGCGACGGCGAGGCAGCGCTGGTCGACCTCGGTCCCGTGATGGATCGCTCGGTCGCCTGCGCCGCTGGCCTCGCGATATCCCCACTGCAGCTGGCTATCGCCCACACGCAGGCAAGCACCGGTCTACTCGAAGAGGCGCGCGCCTCTCTGCAAGAGGGCTTGGAGCAGGGGGCTGCCGGAGGACCATTCGAAATGGCTTCCAGCCTCTCACTGCTGGCGCGCACCGAGCTCGGGCTCGGGCTAGTCGACAGCGCCGCGGAGCACGCACAGGCAATCGCCGAGATCGCAGACGGTCCCCTGGATAACCCCACGTACAGGGCCACTGCCAGCCTTGTGCTCGCCTGTGTGGCCCTCACGCGAGGAGAGCCCGCCGAGGCCGAGAGGCTTGCCCACAAAGCATTGGGCACAGCGATCGAGCACGAGCTTCCCCCCTATGTCTTTCCCTCGCTCGATGTCCTAGCCGCTGTTGCGGCCGCACTCGACAGCTTCGAGGAGGCCGGGCGCATCCTTGGCGCCGCTGAGCGTGCCCGCGAGGAGCTCGGGCGTGTTCGCTGGGCACCCGAGCAGGCGATCGTCGATGAGCTCCAAGAACGCCTGTGCGCCGAGCTGGGCGAGAATGCGATTGCCGAGGCGATCGCACAGGGCGCCGCAATGAGCACCAAGCAGGCAATCGACTGGCTGCGACGGGCACGTGGCTCGCGCAAGCGTCCCGCCGACGGCTGGGAGTCGCTCACCCCGACCGAGCTGCAGGTCGTTCGCCTCGCCGCCGAGGGCCTCACCAATCCCGAGATAGGCGAGAAGATGTTCATCGCCCGCGGGACCGTCAAGATGCACCTCTCACATGTCTACGCAAAGCTCGACGTGCGCAACCGCTCCGAGCTAACTTCGCTGGTGACGCGACGAGAGCCGCAGTAACGCCCTCAGCTGAGATCCGAGCCGGGGCTCGCTACAAGCGCCACCTCGCCCGCAGGTACTATCGGCTGCTCAGCGACCGATCAAGACACCGTATCGAGCATCAGGTGTAGCCTGGCGTTCCCTGAGAGTGAGCCATTCACCAACCGAAGGCGAACTATGAGCGCCACACTGCAATTCGACGAGGACGCCTCCCGGCGCGTAGAGAGGATCTACACGACGCCCGATGTCATCGAACAGCGCCAAACGATCCTGCGGGCACTCGCGCTCCAGCCCGGCGAGCGCGCGATCGACATCGGCTCGGGTCCTGGTCTACTCGCGTGCGAAATGGCCGTTGCTGTCGGGAGGGGCGGGCGGATCTGCGGGGTGGACGTCAGCGAGAACATGCTTGCCCTCGCCAGGGCGCGCAGACCACCAGCCGGCAGCGGCCCGATCGAGTACCAAGAAGCTGGCGCGCACACGCTCCCCTATGCGGAGGAGAGCTTCGACGTCGCAGTCTGCACACAGGTCTACGAGTACGTCGATGATGTTCCCGCCGCGCTGCTGGAGCTAGGGCGGGTGCTGCGCCCGGGAGGCCGGGTGCTCGTGCTTGACACCGACTGGGACTCGATCGTATGGGCTTCGAGTGACAACGAGCGCATGGACCGGGTGCTCGCCGCGTGGGAGGAGCACCTCGTTGACCCTCACCTGCCGCGTACGCTCACACGGCTGCTGGGAGATGCTGGACTGGAAGTCACCGACCGCCAAATCGTGCCGTTGTTCAACGCCGGCTATGACCCCAACACCTACAGCGCCGGAATGCTCGAGCTGATCGCCACGTTCGTAGCCGATCGCAACGGCGTGAGCGAGGCCGAAGCCACAGCATGGGCACAGGACCTAACCGAACTCGGCCCCAACTACTTCCTCAGTCTCAACCGCTACCTTTTCCTGGCGCACAAGCCCACCTGAGGACCGGGCAGGTAGCTGTCACCGAGGAGCAGGGGAATCGGGCGGTTCAGAGTATTTTGGGAGCGACGTGAATAGACTCGGGCCGCGGTGAGGTGCGCCCGAGCTGACCGCCGCGCAATGTCAACGCTTATTCGAGGAGGCAGCTGTGGCGGCACCAACGTTCGACCCGGACAGGTTCAAGGCGACCACGCGGGAGCAGTGGCAGGAGGCGGCGGCAGCCTGGGACCGCTGGGGTCCGACGCTAGAGAGCTGGCTGGGCCCGGCGACCGAGGCGATGCTCGATGCCGCCGGCGTTCGACCCGGCGCGCGCGTACTCGACGTGGCAGCGGGCACCGGCGGTCAGACACTGGCCGCGGCGCGGCGCGTGGCGCCCGACGGGCATGTGCTGGCCACCGACATCTCACCCGCCATCCTTGAGTACGCCGCCGCCGCCGCGCGCGATGCCGGCTTGGCTAACGTGGAGACCCGGGAGCTGGACGGCGAGAGTCTCGCCGGCGTGGAGGACGCATCGTTCGATGCGGTCATATCGCGCGTCGGGCTGATCTACTTCCCCGACCAGCAGGGTGCGTTGGCTGAGATGCGGCGCGTGCTGCGCCCCGGCGGGCGGATCTCAGCGGTCGTCTACTCGACGCCCGAGAACAACCGATTCTTCTCGGTGCCGGTCGGGATCATCCGACGGCGGGCCGAGTTGGGGCCGCCACTGCCCAGCCAGCCGGGACCGTTCAGCCTGGGCGGCGAGGGGATCCTCGCCGACGCCTACGAGCAAGCCGGCTTTCGCGACGTTCAGGTCCAGGCCATACGCTCACCGCTGCGCATGACTTCGGCCGTCGAGTGTCTGCGCTTCGAGCGCGAGTCCTTCGGTGCCCTTCACCAGATGTTGGCGGGACTGGACGAGGCCGGTCGGGAGCAGGCATGGCAGGAGGTCGGAGAGGCGCTCGGCGAGTTCGAGGACGCTGATGGCTTTACCGGACCGTGCGAGCTACTGGTGGGTGCAGCGACGCGGTAGCGAGAAGGTCTCATCAGACCGTGACCCACCCCTGGGTCGCGGCACACGGAGGTCAGTCGACGCTTCCGATCGGGACATCCGGCCGGGCGGCTGTGCCAGGGCTGTTCGGCTGCTCGGACCGTATCTGTTCGCCTGTCTCAACCAGGAGCAACGAAACGCCCGCGCGATCCGGTCACCGTCCGCGGCAAGGGGCGTCGCCAGACGGTCCGCAACGCGCCCCCGCACTACGCGCGGACGACCGCTCCGGCACGTGAGCAGGTGCGTCGCGGGTCGTTAAGGACGAGCAGGGGTTGCTGGCGCCGTTGGCTGGATCACGCTCGCTCTGGCAGGCGGCTGCGGAAGCACGACCGCCGGTCTCGCTGGCGACCGGAGATCGTCCCGGGCAGGCGTTTGGACCGAGGCTCAGTGGACGCTCGCAAATAGCGGTGAGCGGAAGCGATGCACCTCTACACTGCGCTCGATGTCTGCCGAGCAGATCGACAGCTACCTGCGTGATCTCGAGGAGCCAAAGCGCACAACGCTTCACGAGCTGCGCCGCACGATTCTCGAGATCGCCCCGGAGGCCGAAGAGGTGATCTCATACCGCGTCCCCGCGTTCCGTTTGCACGGCAAGGTCATCGCCGGATTTGCGGCGTTCAAGAATCACGTGAGCTACCTGCCCTTCAGCGGCTCGGTCCTCGGCCGGCTTGCCGATGAGCTCGAGGGCTACACGATGACCAAGAGCTCTCTGCACTTCGCGATCGACCGCCCCCTGCCGAAGGCGCTTGTCAAGAGACTGATCACCGTGCGTCTCGCGGAGGCCGGTCTGCCCTCTCGCTGAGTTCGCGTGCCGTCGGCTCGCCGTCAGGCTACGACCCGGTGAGCCGATGCTCGGTGTCGCGACGACGCTTGGGGCGGGAGTGAGGGTTGGGCACGCATCAGTCGTTGAGCATGGCAGCAAAATCACGCTTGGTTCTTCTGTACCACCCCATTCCTGACAGGGGTTTTTTCCACCTACCCTGCATCTCCTTCAAGGCGCTTTCGTGCGTTGCATCACCTTGTGCAACTACATCCTTTAGGTGTTTGTCCTGCGACTTTATGACCTCATCTGCGGTGTTTCCATGGTGCGGGAAATCACATGGTCCACCCAATTGTTTACAGGTCATGGTCTTCATCAGTCTCGTTTCCTTTCATGGCTGTGATCGCCGGACGGCTCAGCGCAGCTCCTGGATGCGGATCAGGTTGCCGGCGGGATCGCGGACAGAGCAGTCGCGAATCCCGTAGGGCTGCTCGGTCGGCTCCTGGACGACCTCGGCGTCGCTGGCCTGCAGTCGCGCGAAGGCGCCGTCGAGGTCGGCGGTGGCCAGGTTGATGCTGGCGAAGGTTCCCTTGGCCATCATCTCGGCGATGGCGCGGTGCTCGTCGTCGGTGATGCCGGGGGTGCCGGCCGGCGGATACAGGACGATGGACGTGCCGGGCTGGTTGGGCGGGCCGAGGGTGATCCAGTGCATGCCGCCGTACTCGACGTCGTTGCGGACCTCGAAGCCGAGGGTTGCGCGGTAGAAGGCTAGGGACGCATCCGGGTCGTTGTGCGGGAGGAGGGCTTGGTAAATGGTGATTTCCATGCCGGCCACACTAGCCGCGGCTCAGCACAGGCGCTTCTCGATTCCTGATCGGTCTGGTCACCTGCTTGGCCACACACGACGGCATCCCCGCCGTCGCGCCCGCCGCCTGGCGCCGGTAGGCACTGGGCGGCATGCCAACCAGTTCGCTGAAACGAGTGCTGAAGGTGCCCAGCGACGAGCAGCCGACCTCGAAGCAGACCTCGGTGACGCTGTGCTCGCCACCACGCAGCAGCGCCATCGCGCGCTCGATGCGCCGCGTCATCAGGTAGCTGTACGGCGACTCGCCGTAGGCGAGCCGGAACTGGCGGCTGAGGTGCCCGGCCGACATGTGGGCGCCGCGGGCGAGCGCCTCGACGTCCAGCGGCTGCGCGTACTCCCGGTCAATTCGGTCGCGGACGCGGCGCAGCAGCGCGAGGTCGCGCAGGCGCTGCTCTGAGGCGAGTCCGCTAGTCACCTGCGAGATCGTGGCACAGTTGGCACCCGAAACTGTGTAGGGTCGTCGGTCTGGTGCGAAGGGGCAGCGTGCCACACTCGCCGTCACGGCTCCCGCTTTGAGGTCGGCGCGGGCATCCCGAGCGCTCCGCCGCGAGACGCGCAACGCGCGGCCAGCAGGGCGCGGCGCCTGCTTCGCCCGCGCGAGCGCAGTCAGGTCGTGTGTATTGGTGTAACGCCGTCTCGTCGGTAGGGCAAGCGGCCGGTCCTCACGGCCTCGTAGACCCAGCTCCTCCTGACGTTGAGATACCGAGCGGTCTGATCAGGGCGAAGCAGCGGATCCACGACACTGACCGTTCGGCGGTGGGCTGGCGGTCTCGTCTCCCAAAAGTTAGATCAAGATCGATGCTCTAGATCCGGCACACCGGCGCTTGCAACCCTTCGCGGCAGCGTTGAGCCTCAATAGCCATCAGCATGAAGGCCAGAAGCAGGATGATGCCGACGAGCGCGATGATCAGCAATCTGATGCCCTCTGCTGTTCGCGGACGCGGAGACGGTTGCCGCGATGGTCGCGCTGGTGGTCGTGACGGCGGCAGTGGTCGCCGCGGCGGCGGTGCTGACGGCGGTGGTCGTGACGGCGGTGGGGTTCGCCGCATGTACCATCTGTCTTCGATGCCCATCGTGCTTGTATTTTCGGCGGGATTGGGTGCTCGCTTGAGGGTCGGGCTGACCGGACCGTCGGGCGTGATGGCGTGAGCATTCGAGACCACGACCAACCGTCCCCACTGCACACGGTTGTCTGTTCCTGTCTACCGAAGCTCCCGCCTGTTTCGGGGCGATAACAACGTGATCTACGGAATCAAGGCTCCGCGGCGCGCTGATCCTGTACGGCGTGGAAAACAAGCTCGTCTCCGTCAAGGCGCCGCCCTGGCTGCACATCACGGAACGCCACACCCCGGTGCTCGCGCCACGACCTAGCTTGCGGCTTGACGGGGTAACCGCCGCCGGACGGACACGTCCACACCATGCAGTACGCTCCGCAAAGTCCCGCCCACAGTCGGCATATGACTTTCGCCAGACCCTCCTACGCGCATGGCACTCGTCGTCCTGCTTTTCATCATCGGCTCAACCGTATGGGTCGGCTTCGACGCTGCCGGACGCGATTTCGCTTCGGACTCTAAATGGGCCATGGCCCGTGGCCCCACCGGGTGGGTGCTCGGCTGCTTGTTGCTCTGGATACTCTTCTTCCCGGCCTATCTGGCGGTGCGGTCCCGCGCTCCTCGCGTCGGAGGCCGGTCGTAGTCGGCCCCCTACAGCACAGCATCACGGAGCGGGCGGAGCCTAGAACCAACGCCGGAGGATTCCAGAAACCCGTCTCCGCCAAACCAGGGTCACATCAGTGTCTCCGCTAAACCCGGGTTGGATCATTCCGAGCAGTATCTGTGTTCGTAGATAAATGCTTATAGAACGGGGAGCTACCCCTCGTCGAAGTCAGCGAGCGGGTGCTGCCGCCGGAGATAGCCGCCGAAGAGCGGGACCGTGAAGTCGATCAGCCCTCTCCTCGGGCTGTACACGAGATCCTTTCGGAGCAACGCGTTGCGCACGACCGATGCGCTCGCGCTGTCTTTGTAGCCGGCGCGGGACGCAACCTCGGCTGTCCGGGCAGGACCGTCGCCCAGGTCGGCCATTGCTGCCAGATAGCGCTGCTCTGCGTCGGAGGCCGTCTCGAAGCGGTCCTTGAAGAACCGGCGATCAAGGGCGTCGTCGATCAGCGCTCGCGCACCTTGCACGTCCTCGGCGCTGATGGGCGAGCGTCCGACCTCGTTCCACACCACTCGGCCGTACTCCTGGATGAAATGCGGATAGCCGGCCGAGGCGCTGACGATCAGCTCGACCGCCTCCGGCTCAAACGCTACGTCGTGCTGCCCGGCCGGCGCGACTAGCGCGGTTCGCGCCTCGGCGGCCGAGAGTCGGTCGAGCTCGTGGTAGGCGAACATGCGCTCGGCGTATGGCTTGGCCGTACGGAGCTGCCTAGGAAGCGGCGGCAGACCGGCTCCAACAAGCGCAACGGGTAGCGCGCGCTGCCCGACGCGGTGCATCGCCATGCAGACGGCGGCCAGGGCGATCTCGTTGAGGCCCTGCATCTCGTCGAGAAAGAAGACGGCGCCTGTTCCGCCGGTCTGCGCCACCTGTCCCACCTCGACGAGAAGGGCAGCGAGGTCGCGCTCAGGATCGCCGCTGTCTGCGGTGCCAGCGGCTGCTTCGACATCGATCCTCGCGCTCAATCCCCCCGGAATGCCGATCGAGAACGCCTTCAGCACGGCCAGCGCTGTGCGTGCGCGCTTCTGCATCCGCTCTCGAAGACTCATCGAGAGCAGCAGCTGATATGCGAGCTCGGCGAAGATCTGGCGGAAGTCCCCGGAGCCGACCTCCTCCACGTCGTTGCAAACCCAACCGCTCTCGCGTGTGATCGTCTCGAACTCGAGCAGCAGAACCGTCTTGCCGACCCCTCGAAGACCGGAGTAGATGAGACTCCGCTCGGGGCGCCCCTCGGCCAGACGAGACAGAAGCACTCCAAACGCGTCGAGATCCCCGTCTCGGCCTGCGAGCTTTACGGGCTTGACGCCCGAGCCGGGCGTGTAGGGATTTAGCCGTTGATCCATGTCTATCTGCGATTGCAAAGAAAAGCAGATAGAGCCGATCGAACGCCCATACCACGTCCAGGGCGGGGCCCACAGCACCACGCGCCCAATCCGTTGGCCGCCTGCTTCCGCCCAGGCTCATCAACACCATGAAGCCATCTCCATCCGCTCAATCGCAGCCGCGATGTCCGTGAGGCGCAACCCCAGCAAGGGGCTCGCGGGTCGCCTTCCCAGACCGGGTAGGGCGGTAGCGGCTAGCTAGGGCGCGGGGCGTCCATTGACCTGCGACCACCCGGAGCCTCCGCAGGAAAAGACCACGTTTACAGGACTTTGGAACCTCGCGCCGGGGTCGCGACGCGACCGGTATCAGCACACGCTCGTTTGCGCCGGGCGAAGCGGAAGCGCTCGGTTCGCCACACCTCGCGCCCGATCCTCGTCCCGACCAGGCGTCTGGGGCGAAGCTCAGCGAACGCTCGCAAACCGCACGAAGCAGACGTGCGATTTGCGAGCTTTCAGCCGGAGCGCGTCGTAAGTTGCACGGATGAGTGGCCGCGGCATCCCGTTCGTCTTCGACCGTCTCAACGAGATCCGCGATGAGCTGCACCTATACGGCTTCCGGCTCGATCCTCGGCCGGGCACCTCGTACGTGGACCCGACGTACACCGCCGAGCCTCGCACCGGGATGGTGGAGGTCACGGCCGGCCTGGAGGACTGCCCGCTCGACGTACGCGTTGTGCTGGTCGAGCATTGGCGAGCAGGCATCGACGGGGCACATGCCCAGCGTGGCCTGAGCGTGCTCGCCTACACCTACTGGGTCGGCTGCGCCGACCCTGCCATCGATCTTCACTACGACCTCGACCCTGTGCGCCATCCCGAGATGCCGCTCCATTGGCACCCGCCGAACATGACGGTGATTCGCCGGCCGTGTGGCCCGGCGACTCCCGGGCGCGCGATGCAGGCGGCTCTACAGCTGGCGGCCGACATCGAGCGGCTGCGAGCTCAAGGCATCGACGCCGCTGCCGATATAGTGGATAGTCTTGACCTAGCGGATTACGTGCCTTAGCGTGGTAGACTCGGAGTGAGCGATCATGGGCGATCTCGACAGCCGATATCTCACCGTCCCTCAGGTGGCCACCGAGCTGCAGATGGACGTGTCCGCGGTCTACAAGATGTGCAAGGCGCGGCAGCTGCCGTCGGTCCGCTTCGGCAAGTCGGTGCGCATTCCGCGCCTGGCCTACGAGCGCTACCTCCAGCGGCTGGAGCGAGGACGCCCCAAGCCCCTGAAGCACGACTCGCCCGACTCACAGGACCAGCGAGAGGACTTTCGCGACGCCACCGGACACGATCCCGAGACGTGGATCGATGGATGGCGGTCTGGAAGCATTCCCGACACGCCGGAGAACACCCGCCTGGCCATCCATGCCCTCGGATTGCGAGACGCGCCGCGCCGGCGAGCGAAGGAAGCCGCTACGTCGCCCTGACCGTCTCGTTCAGGGTCGGCCCCGGCTGACCCCTGAACGCAGGTCATCGAGGGTGCTTCACAGCGCCACCCACAGGTGGCCTATCGGCTCCCAGAACGCTGGCCAAACGCCGGGGTTTCGTTCATCCCGGCCGTACAGGTGGCGGCCTTTCGGCTCACTCTCGACGTGCAGGCGTCGGCGTCCGCACCCTCTTGCGGTGGGGCGAGCGTGATCCAGCCGGCAGCACAGCAGCTCCTCGTCGTCCGGAGCGCTGATATGGACGTCGGTTTGTCAAGTGCCCAGCACCGGATGCCCGCGACGGGGCGGGCATCCTGGTCGGTCAAGGGGGCGGCGGGCCTGGCGGGTGCGCGACGCGCGGTCAGGCTGATATGCGCGGGTTGGGTACCGCAGGACCGGGTTTCGTCGTGAGAGCCCGCTGTCTAGGATCGAGCGTGGCCCCCGGTTGGGGGGTTGCTCATAGCGCGACCGCGGGTGCTCTCGCGCGTGGTGGCCAGGTTGTTCCCGCCGCCTCCTTGACCGACGTGGTGCTGGTCGGGTCAGTCGGCGTTGGCGATCGCCCAGCAGAACCCGGCGAGTTCGCGGGCGACAGCGACCGCGACGATCGTGCGTCGCTTGCCTCGTTCTGCGTCGAGCCGCCGCCAGGTGCGGTGCAGGCGCTGTTGAGCCTTCCAGGAGAGCGCGATCACGTGCGCGTCCTGGCCGTCTTGGCGGCGCTTGAGCGCGGTGCCCTTGGCGGGCGCTCTGCGGTAGTGCCAGGCGGCCTCGACGAGGAGCCGGCGGGCGTGGCGAGACCCTGTCTTGGTGATCGAGCCTTGACGGCGACGCTCCCCGGAGCTGTCCTCGCTGGGGACCAGGCCGACGAAGCTCATCAGCTGTCCCGCCCTGGCGAAGCGCTGCCAGTCGCCGATCTCCGCGCACAGCCCTACCGCGCTGAGCGTGTCCATCCCGCGCAGGCAGCGCAACCGAGCGACGCTCTGCGCCCACGGCGAGGCGGGCACGAGCTCGCCGATCGTGCCCTCCAGCGCGGTCCGGCGCACGATCAGCGCGTCGATCGCGCCGAGATAGTCAAGCAGCGTGACCTGCGCACCCCGGTCGCTCAGCTCCAGGCGCCCGAGCCACTCGCGGTGACGGATCGTCCAGTTAGAGCCGGGACCCTCGAAGACGATCTCGTGACGCAGCAACAGCTTGCTCATCCGGTGGCGTGCGCGCATCAGATCACCACGAACGTCCTCGCGTGCTCGGACGAGGTCCCGCAGCGCCTCTTCCTCGGTGCTCGGCACCCTGACCGGATACAGGCCTCCGACCATCAACAACCGCACTAAGCGCTCCGCGTCGCGACGATCAGTCTTGACGCGGTCCTGCGCGGGACGCTCGATCTTGCCCGGCGCAGCGACCACGCACCCCACCCCGGCCGCCGCGAGCGCCCGCGCGAGCCCGAACCCCGTCGGCCCCGCCTCATACGCCACGCGCGTCGGCCCGGGCAACGAACCACAGAACTCGACCACCTCGCTCGTGCGCCCGGAAAGCGTCCGCGAGCGGAGTTCACCCGACACCGCGTCAACCGTCACCGCGAGCACCTTCGCCGCGTGCACATCCAAACCAGCCCAACTGCGAACCTGTGTCATGTCGGCACCCCCATGATTGCGGTCGGGGCCCAGGCCATTCCTGGACCCTCAACCCGCGCACCTCATGCGCGGGTGCCGACCTTCACACCCTCAACGGACGCCAAGACGGCGACCCATATGGTCTAGCGAGCAACGACTGACTCGGGACGCCTGCTTCCTGCGGAAAGCGATATTGCGGAGAAGCTCGGGGGTGGCCAGTCATCGAGGGCTCCGCGCAGCCGCTCGTTGTTGAACCGGGGGACGCGGGCCAGATGCGTGGCGCGCGACCCCCGGACGCCGTCAGCCCGACACCCAGGGTTGCCGACTGCCGCCACCGTCATCCCGCCGCGGGCGCGTTCGTGCGCGGAGCGTGCACCTGGAGTCGAGGCGTCTCTCCTGCTATTTCGTGTGTTTCATGGCGTGGTGCATCGAGCAGTGCGAGGTGTGGTGAGTCATCATCTGGTGCCTTGTGCAGCGTTTCATGTGATGCATGCTTGATGCGAGGGAGCTTGTGGGTGCGCCTGCCAGCGCGACGAGCGTTCCGGTCACGGCGAGTAGACGGATCGGTATTGAGCTGATCTTCATCGGTGCTCCTCCTGTTGCAGTTTGAGTGGTCGGCAGGGTCCGGCTGCAGCCACTCTGCTGCACGGGTATTACGAGTTTCTTACCGCGCTGGCGGATGTCGTCGTAAGGAACGCGCAATATCTCCCGTGCACAGTCGGTGCATGGTCGTCCTGATCGTGTTTGCGTTTATTGCCGGTGCGGCGACCGCGCTGTCGCCGTGTGTGCTCCCGGTGCTGCCCGTCGCCCTCGCAGCGGGGGTCACGGGCGGCAAGCGCCGGCCGCTCGGCGTGGTTACCGGGCTCGCGCTGTCCTTCACCGTCGCGACCGTAGCGCTCGTTTACCTGATCTCGGCGCTCGGGCTCCCCGACCAGCTGTTGCGCACGCTGTCGATCATCGCGCTGGTTGGCTTCGGTATCGCGCTGCTCGTGCCGGCGCTGGGAGACAGGCTTGAGGCGCGGCTGAGCACGATCGGTCCGCGCCTGGGCGTCGGCTCCCCGCGTGCCGGCGAGGACGGCGGCTTCTGGTCCGGGATGCTCGTGGGCGGCGGCCTCGGCTTCGTGTATGCGCCGTGCGCGGGGCCGATCCTCGCGGGCGTGATCACGGTGTCGGCATCGCAGAGCTTCAGCACAGGCCGGCTCGCAGTGGCGCTTGCCTACGGAATCGGCTCGGCTGTCGTCCTCTACGGGCTGATGCTCGGCGGCCGGCGACTGACGGGGCGCCTCGCGCGCCGCAGTGGCCGCTTTCAGATGTCGATGGGCGCGATCATGGTGGTGATCGCGCTGCTGATGCTCGGCAACTACGACACGCGCTTTGAGACCTCGATCGCTGCCGACCTGCCGTCCTTCCTGGTCAACCCCGCCAAGAGCCTCGAAACTACCAGCGCCGCCGCGAAGAACCTCGCGGCGCTGCGTGGGCACAAGGCGCGTCGCAGGGGTGGCCTGAAGGAGGCCGACGTCGGCGAGCGCCTGCCGGTGCTGGGCGTGGCGCCGGAATTTGTGGGCACGCAGAAGTGGTTCAACACGCCCAGCGACATGGCGCTGAGCCTGCGCGCGCTGCGCGGACGAGTAGTGCTCGTGGACTTCTGGACCTATAGCTGTATCAACTGCATCCGTACGCTGCCATACCTGAACGCGTGGAACGCGCGTTACGCGAGCAAGGGCCTTGAGATCGTGGGTGTGCACACGCCCGAGTTCCCGTTCGAGCACTCGGCCTCGAACGTCCAGGAAGCGATCCGCCAGAACGGCATCGGCTACCCCGTCGTCCAGGACAACAACTACGGCACATGGAACGCCTACAACAACGAATACTGGCCGGCCGAGTACCTGATCGACGCCCGTGGGCGCATCCGCTTGGCCGACTCCGGCGAGGGCGAATACGCGGCCAAGGAGCGGGCGATCCGCAGCCTCTTGGTGGAAGCGGGCGCGGAAGGGCTCGGCCGGGCAACGAAGGTGCAGGCCCAGGCGCCGTCCGCGGCAGAAGTCACGCCTGAGTCCTATCTCGGGGCCGAAAAGGCCGAACGCTTCGAGAACGGGGCGTTGCACCCGGGCCTGCACGACTTCGGATCCGGTGCCGCCCCCGCGCGCGAACACCTCCGCTACGAAGGCAGCTGGCGACTCAGCGCGGACACGGCCGAAGCCGTCGCCGGCAGCGGGCTGCAGCTGAACTTCTTCGCTCGCCGGGTGTTCCTCGTCGCGGGCTCCGTGCACGGCGGCTCCTCGGCGCGGATCCTGCTCGACGGCCATCCGATCCCGGCGGGCGAGTCCGGCGGCGACGTGCGTGCGGGGACGGCGAGCATCGGCTTCCAGCGGCTCTATCGTCTCGTGGAACTGCCGCGGGTGGAGCGCCACGTGCTGAGGGTGCGGGCCTCGCCCGGGGTCTCTGTGTACTCGTTCACCTTCGGCTGAGCGCGGCCGCTGCCATGATCACCAGTGCCATGCGCGACAGCCCGGACCCAACGGGGCAGTATGTGTTGGTCGTCGACGACGAGCCGACGATCGGCGAGATCATGGCGCGCTATCTGCGGCGGGCGGGCTTTCAGACGGGAATCGCACTGGACGGCCCCGAGGCGGTCGCGATGAACGCCAAGCATTCGCCCGATCTCGTGATCCTCGACATCATGCTCCCCGGCTTTGACGGTCTCGAGGTGATGCGCCGCCTGCACGAGAACGAACACAGGCGACCCGCGGTGATCCTGCTCACCGCCAAGGGCGAGGAGTCAGACCGGATCGCCGGCCTGAGGCGCGGTGCGGACGACTATGTTGTCAAGCCATTCTCACCGGGCGAGCTCGTCGCCAGAGTGCAGGCCGTGCTGCGCCGGGGCACAAGCGAGCCGACTGATGACCCGCCGCTGCAACTCGACGGCTTGCAGATCGATCCCGGCGAGCGCACGGTGCGCCTCGATGGGCGCGAGGTGGCGTTGACCCCGCGCGAGTTTGACCTGCTGTGGTTCATGGCGAGCCACCCGGGGATCGTCTTCTCGCGCTCGCAGCTGATGGAGCACGTATGGCAGTTCTCCGCTTGCAACGACAGCTCAACCGTCACGGTTCACATCCGTCGCCTGCGAGCCAAGATCGAGCGCGACCCCGACGATCCCGACCTCATCCAGACCGTGTGGGGCGTGGGCTACCGCTTCAGGCGATGAGGCGATCCCTGCTCACGCTCCTGGGCGCCCTCGCGGCAACCTGCGCGGTCATGGCGGTCATCGGCGGTGCGCACGCGGTGGTGCTCACGAGCGCCATCCTCATTCCGGTGGGACTCGTGGCACTCCTACTAGCCCACGCCGCCGACGCCCGGCGACTGCGGATGAGCACGCTAAGCCACCGCTTCCAGCTGGGCATCGGGCTCGCTCTCGGCCAGCTCCTGGCGGCGCTGATGATCGGAGCGGCCGTCATGTTCGTCTCGCCCGACGACGCCTGGACCACGGTGGGCATCCTGCTCTTCGCCGCCGTCATCGCCGCGCGCGCGGCGCAGATCCTCCTGCGCGACGTGGTGGCCGATGTGGGCTCGGTTTCACACGGCCTGCACTCCGTCGGCCAGGGCGAGCGTGAAGTGCATGTGGAGGCACACTCGGGCAAGGAGCTCAGCGACCTGGCCGACTCGGCCAACACGATGATCGAGACCCTTCGCAGCGAGGAACGCTCGCGCGACGAGGCGGACGCCGCCCGCCGCCAGGTCATCGCCGCTGTGTCCCACGATCTGCGCACACCTCTGACATCGCTTCAGCTGCTGGCACAGGCGCTCGACGACGACCTCGTGGATCCCGCGACGGCCCGCAAGTACGTGGCGACCATGGGCGCGAACGTCCGCGCCTTGGGTACGCTCGTGGACGACCTGTTCGAGTTCTCCCGACTCAACGCCGGCGACTTCGCATGGACGACCGAGGCCGTGCCGCTCGCCGGGATCGTCACTGAGATGCTGGAGGCCATCCGGCTAGAGGCAGAGACACGTCGGGTCGCCGTGCGCGCGGAGATCGCCAGCGACCTGCGCCCGGCGCGGGCCAACCCCGAACAGCTGGCGCGCGTGCTGGCAAACCTGCTCACCAACGCAATCCGCCACACCCCGCCCGATGGCAGCGTCCTCGTGCGCGCTCACCAGCGAGATGGCTCGGCCGAGATCGAGGTGTCAGACACGGGCGAGGGAATCGCCGCAGCCGACCAGCCACGCGTCTTCGAGCCCTTCTACCGCGGCGGCACCGAGGCGGCCCGGACCAGCTCGGGAAGCGGCCTCGGCCTTGCCATCGCGCGCACGATCGTAGAGGCCCACGGCGGAAGGATCTGGCTGGCCGAGGCGCGCACCGGCACGCGGATCTGCTTCACGCTGCCGCTCGCGAGCTGACCGCGGGGACCCATCTGGATAACTGCGGAGACCGAAGGTACGCATCCCTTGACCGCTGCTTCCGCAGCCAAGCGAGAATGCGGGCAACCTGATCCGACGCTGCCGCTCCGGACGCGTCCAGGGGTGCCGCTTGAGGGTCAGGTCACGCTCGCTCCTGCCGGGCGCTGCGGAAGCGTTCATCTCGCCGCTCGCCGCGCGTGGTCCTCGTCCGTTGCGGCAGCCAGGGTGCTGCCGGCCCACGCTTCTGCATCCGCGCGGAGGAGCAGCCTGTTCCGGACCGCTCAAGGGGGCCGGCACTCGCGGCCAACAACGGCAAGCCCGCCAGCCACCGCGATCCGCAGACACGACCGGCTCGGCGGCTTCATCCACGAGTACACGGTAGCTGCGTGACACCACGCCCGATCGAATAAATGCACCCCACACGGACGCACCCTCAGCTACAGCTTCCCCGCCCGATGAGCCAAAAACTCAGTCGAATCAGTGCACCGAGAATCCAGGCTAACGCTTCACGATCGTGAAGCTCAGGCTCTGCCGGAGCGACCTTCCGGCAGCGTCGCTCGCAGTGAACACAGCCCTGTAATGGCCCGCCTTGAGTGCCTTTCCTGCGATCCGACCGCTGAAGGCGACCTTGTTGAGCCTGACGTCCTGACCTGTGCGAGTCAGCATGGCGATGGTGACCGTGCGGGTGCAACGCGGCTTCTTCCGTAGCTCGCGGCCTTCTCGCTCGCACCGTCGGCCCACCCGTCGACCGGAAGCGGTGGCCTGGATTGCGATCTTCACCGTCGCCGGCCGGTCGAGTCGGAAGGAGAACACTGTGCCCCTGTGGTGTCGCTTGGCGGCGGTCTGCCCGCTCAGCGGCGTCGAGGACCCGCCGACCGCGAAGACCGAGTAGGTCTCGCTCAGCGCCGTGAGCCTGACGCGAGACGGACTGCAGCCAGTGCTGCAGGGGCACAGGGCGCTGCAGACGATGATCGGCGGGTGGAAGGTGGCGGTCACGTTCTGGTCGGAGCTCATTGTGACCACGCACGAGCCGATGCCGGAGCAGGCGCCACCCCAGCCGGCGAACGCGGAGCCAGCGCCGGGCGTGGGGGTCAGCGTGACCTGGTTGCTCGCCGGGAAACCGAGCGAGCACTCGCCGCCCGGTGAGCTGAAGATGATGTCTTCGCACGTGATCGCGGTGATCGGTAGCGGTTCGATCAGGCCGGGTGGAGCGTGAGAGCACGTGGTCCACGGGCAGGCAATGGGAGTGCTTGTGACTCTCCCCTTCGCGGTGCCGAGCAGGGAGACCGAGAGGACGTGGGCCGAGGTGCTCACCATGGCGGCTCCGGATTCCACGATCGCTATACACAGCGCTGAGGACGTGCAGGACACGCCGCTCACAAACCGCGATCCAATGCCGCCTTCGACCCAAGCGCTCGGACCGCCGCCTGGGTTCGCCGAGACAGACACCCCACTGTTCGTCCCTGAATCGAACGCCACACACAGGGATGACGAGGCGCATGAGACACCGCCGGCCGCTCGCGGTCCCTGGGTGCCCGTCCAAGCTCCAGATCCACCGGTCGGGTTACTCGAGCTGAGGACTTCGGTGCCGCGCATCGCGACGCAGAACGGCGCGGCGACACACGAGACCTTGGCGGGACCCGCGGCGATATGAGTGCTCTTCCAAGCACCAGGGCCAGCGGTCGGGTTCGTCGCAGTGAGCACGTTGCCCTGTTCGTCGAGGACTGCGCAAAGGGAGGCGGACGCGCACGACACGCTGCCCAAGCCCTGTTCGCCATCGATGTCCGCGACTTTCCATGCGGAGGCTCCAGCCGCCGGTTCAGTGGTTGTCAGGACACGGCCGCGCGCATCAACTGCGACACACAGCGAGGGGGGGACGCAGGAGACACTATTGAGGACCGCTCCGTCATCAATTGGTTCGACCGTCCACGCGCCGGATCCCCCGACGGGGTCGATCGAGGTCATCAGGTGCCCGGCGCCAACCGCGACGCACAAGGGCGTTGGGATACAGGAAATGCCGCGTTGGACCGCGTGGGCGGAGCCAGCGACCGGTACGACGTTCCATGCGCCTGGTTCACCAGACGGGTTGGTGGCAAAGGCGACCTTGCCGGTCCCGTCGACCGCGACGCACAGCGTCGTCGACGCGCATGAGATGCTCGAGACTTCGCCGCCGGGATCGATCGAAAAAGCGCCCGACCAGTAGATGGGCGATATCTGTGGTTCCGCGAGAGCCCCGGGCGCCGAGCCGCCGATGCCGACCAGCAGCAGGGTCATGACCGCCAGGACGTGGGGAACGCGATCCAGGAGGTGCCACCCGGCCCCCCGGTGCTGTTCGCGCGCCGTCGTAGCGTCGCAGTGCCCTCGCATCTCGGCCGACGATATACCACCCTTCGAGCGAAGTGTGCAATGAGTGGCCGTGACCAGGAGCTCTGCGAGCAGGGCTACACCCAAACGCGGCTTCTGCTTTCGATGCTAAACGCGCGCGTCCGTGATCGGCTCCGACACACCTGAGTTGGACGAACTCCGGTCGTCGGCGAAGCCGGCGGCCGTGCTTATGCAATCGCCTACGGGAGCGAGCGTATCCATATCAGCGGACGCGGATGGTCCGCGTCACGCTTGTCCGCTTTGTCCTACCCCTTGGCTTCACTGAGATGCTCAGCTTGATCGTCACCTTGTGGCTGAGGCCGACGACTGACAGCAGACGCAGGTATTTCGCGCCGAGCGCCGATGCTTTGATAGTGAGCCTCGCTTTGCCTCTCTTCGCTGCGCGTGCGCTCGCCGAGCCGAGGATCACCGGTTTGGACGTTAGCTGGCTCAGCCGCTTGTAGCCGAGGTCGTGTGCGATCACACGGCGTCCGATCGCCACCGCCAAGACCAGCGTCAAGCGCGCCACGGCGCGCGCGGGCGAATAGGTCGGCGAGGTCGCCAGCGTAACCTCCTGGTTGAACGCCTTGACGTCCGCAGACGTCGGATGGGCGGCGTAGATGCTGGCCAGGACAAGAGATCCTTCGGGCCCGATGTTGAGCGCGGCAGCCGATGCGGACGCGCTGGTGGCGGTCGTGCCGGTCGTGAATTCGCTCGAAAGGGCGCTATCTGCCGCCGCGAGCGCATTGGCATCGGTCGCGTCGGTCGATGCGCGAATGTACTCGTCCCACTTCTTGAATTCCTTGGTCTGCGGCTGGGCCTTCTGTTCGGTGACGCTCTGCTGGCTTTCCAATATCTTCGTCTGAGTGTCCTGCAGGATCTTCCAGCGCTCCAGCTGAACCTTCTGGTTGGCTTCCTGCATTTCAGCGGGGACGGTCGCTGAACCAGGCTCCGCGGCCTGCAGACTCAGGCCGGTCATGCACCCAGAAACGTCGGACGACGTAGCTACGGGCGCGCTTGCGCCACCGCAGCCGACACCCACGCTCACGTTCGTCTGCCCGGGTTCGAGCGTCGGATTGACGTCGAACTGGAAGTTGGCGCAGCCGCCGATACAGCCGCTTTCTCCGCTCGCGGCGTGTTCTCCCGCTGGGCCGCCCGCTGTTCGTTTGGCAGTGTAGGTGCCGCCGGTTCCTTTGTTGTCGGTTACGTGGCCCGACCACGAGAGGCCGTCGGCGGACACCGTCAGGGTTCCGCTCGCCTTATAGCCGCCGGTTTTGCTTTCGTAGCTAAACGTATAGCCGGTCACCGTGCCCGAGATGGTTTCCGACCCGTTGCCACCGGTCACGGTGCTCGAGCCTTCGCCCTGCGTCAGCGTGTCCGTCGCCGGGAAGTTGCCGCCGGCACACCAACCGGATTCGCAGTGGTAGTTGGCCGACCATGTGCCGGACACGTTGACCCCGGACGCAGAGGTGATGCTCGTCAGGCTCATCAGCGTCACCGCACAGGCGAATGCAAAGACGCCCATCGTCGGCGCGGGGTGTCGTCGACCGCGCACGCGGGAGTTCGTGTCCAGCCACTGTCTGCCCATCGACGGCACGGGCGCATGCTACACGTCAGGCTGCTGCGACGGCCGCGCACTGATCGTCACCGCGCACCCCACCGTCGACCACGATACCCTCCTCACGCGCGCACGCCTCGTCGTGGACCTGCGCGGCATCACCCGCGGGACGGCTAACTCCGTCGGCGCCCCGCAACGAAGTGGGTCGGGTGGCTCGTGGACAGCTCGCGGTGCCGCGAGCCCTCGCTCAGTGGCGGATGCCGGGTGTAGCAGCTTGGGCTACGCGGCGTCCCAGGTCGCACACCTGCTCGTCGGAGAGATGGTCTATGGCGAGCCCCGCCTGCTGGAGCTCGCGACGGACATTCGCCGTGGCTAGGACGGTGTCGATCGCCGTCCCCAGTTTGCTCAGCGCGCGGCTGACGAGTGGGTCGTCGAGCGAGGTCGTCCCGTCCTGCGCGGGCTTCAGAAGCCACGTCCGGAGCGCCTCCGCCTCGCTCAGGGCGAACTCGAGAGTGAGCGTGGGCTCGTGATCGACGTCGCCGACGCCTTCGCTGGTCTGCTCGAGTGCTCGATCGGTTGTCAGGTCGGTGGTGCTCACGGGAGACACGCTCGTTTCGGGGATGACTCCCAAGCGCCGGGGCGGGCGGGAGCCGGGTGGTCCCTGTATCGACGGTGACAGGGCCATACTTGAGCGGCGTACTTTCGGGGGGTGCCAAGCGGCGCTGTCAGCGCCGCTTTTCGGGTCGGTGGCGGGACTGGGAGGGGACGAGGTGTAGTGGGCTGCCGACGAGTCTCTTGACCGAGCACCGGCCCTACGCGGCATCTGTGGCGACGCATGAGGGCCGCGTGCAGAGCGTCGCGCGCCGACAGGCGTGGGTGCGCGTCGGCGGGTTGGCACCCCACGAGCCGGCTGCCTCGTCGCGACAGGAGAGGCGCATATGCTCCCCGGCGTGGAGGCGCACCCGGCCGAGGACGATCCCCCCCACGCGCCGCCGCGCTCCCGCATACGCGCCCGAGTCGCCCCGCTGCTCGCCGACCCGCTCGCGCCGATCGCGGTGCTCTGCCTGATCCTCGTCTTCGCTCTCTACGCCCGCGTGTTCGACCTCGGACAGCCGTGCTCCGCTCCCTGCCGTACTGCCGCCGAGCACACGCTCGTCTTCGACGAGAGCTACTACGTCAACGCCGCCCGCGTCATCGACGGCATCAATCCGCCCGCCGGCCTGCCCTACCACGACGCGCCCACCGGCAAGGATCCCAACGCCGAGCACCCGCAGCTCGCCAAGCTCGTCATGGCGGGAGCGATCGAGCTGTTCGGGGATAGCCCGCGCGGCTGGCGCATCGGCAGCGTCCTGTTCGGCCTGATCGCGATCGTCGCGCTCTACACGCTCGTGCGCGCCGCGGGCGGCGGAGCGTGGCTCGCGGTCGGCGCCACAGCCGTGATGGCGCTCGACAACCTGCTGCTCGTACACGGGCGCATCGCCACGCTCGACGTCTACGCGCTCGCGATGATGCTCGTGGCGGCCACGCTCTACATACGCGGATCGCCCTTGCTCGCCGGCATCGCCCTGGGGATCGGCGCCTGCATGAAGGAGGTCGCCCTCTTCCTGCTGTTCGTCCTGCTCATGTTCGAGGCCTTGCGCGTCGCGCGCGCCCGCTTGGTCAAGCGCGACGTCTCAGGCTGGGTCCGTGCGAGCGCGCGCCCGTTCGCCCTCTTGGTACTCGCCACATGCGCGTCCGGGCTCGGACTGCTGTGGCTGCTCGACGTGCTCGTGCCCGCTTATGACCCCACGACCCACACAACCTATGCCGGCAACCCGTTCGCCCATTTGTCGCACATCTTCCACTACGCGCAGCTCCTCACCGCCAGGCCCGACGCCGTCGGCATCTCCTCCACTCCCTGGCAGTGGCTGCTGGACCAGAAGACGATCCCCTATGCCGAGGTCGCCGTGAACGCCGTGAGCGGCGGCCACCTGATCTCCAGCCGTCCGCTCGTCTACTTCCGTGGGGCGATCAACCCGTTCGTCATCTTCCTGGCGATCCCCGCCCTGTTCGCCGCCGCGGCCGCCGCCTGGCGCCAGGGCGACGGGGTCGCCGCGGTCGGCGTCTGCTGGTGCCTCGGCGCTTTCCTGCCGTTCGCCGTCGAGAGCCAGATCTCCGGGCGCATCACCTACCTCTACTACATGGTCATCGTGATGCCCGGCGTCTATCTCGTGCTCACGCGCCTGTTCGCCGGCCGGCACATGCCCACCGCCGCAACGGTCGGCTGGGCCGTGGCACTCGTGTACGGGTTCCTCAACCTATATCCCCTGCGCACGCTGCTGTGAGGTAACCTGCCCGCGTGCCGGCGCGAGCGCTCGCCACCGTCCCGGCGCCGGTGGAAGCCGCCGCCGTCGCGTCCCCCTCCGCGGGCCGCGCGCCGCTGGAGCGGATCGGAGTCCTCGCGCTGTGCCTGCTCGCCGCCGGCTCGCTCCTATACCTATCCTTCAACGCCGGCGGCTACTTCCCCACCGCGCCGGCGTTCGTGACGATCGTCCTCTGCCAGGCGCTCGTCCTGCGAACGGTGCTCGCCGAGCGCCCCTTCGAGGGCTTCAGCCGGGCGCTCGCGGTCCCCCTCGCCGCGCTCGTCCTGTACGGCGCCTGGCAGCTCGCCTCGGCGCTGTGGTCGCACGCCACCGCGCGCGCGCTGGAGGACTACGACCGCACGCTGCTCTACGCGCTCGCGCTCGCGCTGTTCGGCTCGCTGCGCCTCGCGCTCCCGCGCCTGCGCATGCTCACGCGGGCCGTTGCGCTGGCGCTCGCCGCGGTGTGCATGGCAGGGCTGATCTCGCGCGTGCTTCCCCACCTGTGGCCGACGGCGAACGCCTTCTTCGTCAGCCGGCTCAACTACCCGCTCACCTACTGGAACGCCGAGGGCATGATCGCCGCGATCGCGCTCATCCTCGGCTTTCATCTGAGCGCCGATCCCTCAGAGCCACGAAGCGTGCGGGTGCTCGCCGCCGCGGTCCTACCCGCTCTCGCCGCGACGCTGCTGCTCACGTTCTCGCGCGGCTCGCTCGCCGTGGCGGCCGTCGGCCTGCTCGTCTACTGCATACTCACCCGCGCACACACGTTGCCGACCACGCTGCTCGCCGTCGCGGCGGCGGTCGCGATCGCCCTGCGCGCCGCCTGGGACGCCACCCTGCTGGCCAGCGCCAACGCCACGACGCCGGCGGCGGTCGCCCAGGGCCGTCACGTCGCGGCGATCGTCGGCGCGTGCATGCTCGGGGCAGGGCTCCTGCGCGCGGTGCTGCTGCGGCTCGACCGCCGCATCGCAACCCTGCGCCCGGTCGTGACTCCACCGCCGCGCCGTGTGCGCATCGCCCTCGCCTGCGCCTGCGCCGCGAGCGTCCTGATGCTCGCCCTGGCGCTCGGCGCCGCCGGCTTCGCCCATCGCGAGTACGAGGACTTCCTCAAGGTCCGCCCAGCCTCCCACCTGGCCAACACGCGCGAACGGCTCAGCGACCCGACCAACAACGGCCGCCTGCCGCTGTGGGAAGTCGCGCTGCGCATCTACCGCGGCGAGAAGCCGCACGGCACGGGCGCCGGCACCTACCAGCAGTACTACGCCCGCTACCGCACCGAAGCCGGCTATGTCACCGACGCCCACTCGCTCTACCTGCAGAGCCTCGCCGAGCTCGGCCTCGTCGGGCTCGCGCTGATCGCGATCGTGGTCGGCGGGCTGCTCGTGGGGGTTGCGACCCGTATTCGAGGTCCCGCGCGCGCACTCTACGCGGCCCTGTTCGCCGTCGCGCTCGCATGGGCGCTCCACCAGGCGCTCGACTGGGATTGGCAGATGCCCGCCGTCACGCTGCCGCTGTTCGTGCTCGCCGGCCTAGCGCTCGCCCGCCCCCAGGACGGCAAACCGGGGATGCGTGGGCTGCCCGCCAAGCGCTCAATCGTCGTGCTCGGATGGCTCGTGCTGGCCGTCGCCCCGCTGCTGGTGGGCATCTCCTATGCGCGCCTGCAACGCGCCGGGCAGGCGCTCAAGCAAGGCGACTGCCTCGCCGCCAAGCACGACGCGCTCTCCTCGCTGGCGCTCTCGGCCGAGCGTCCCCAGGCGTACGCGATCATCGGCGTCTGCGACCTGCGGCAGGGCTTCGCCCCGGCGGCCGTCTCGGCGATGGCCAAGGCCGTCGCCTACGAGCCGGACAGCTGGGAAGACGAGTACTGGCTGGCGGTCGCCCGCGCCGGCGCCGGCACAGACCCGCTGCCCGCGCTGCGCCGGGCGATCGAGCTCAATCCACGCGAGCCGCTGCCGCGCAACGCCGCCCGCGAGCTCCGCGCGGGCGGCCCCGAACGCTGGGAAAGCCTCGCTCCGGCGCTGCGCGAAACGGCGCTGCGCTCCGGAAAGTTCACGATCGCAAGCCTCTGAGAAGCAGGCCCCTGTCGGAAAACGCGCGGCCCGTTCGTATTAGCTGTCAAAGGCATTCCGCTGTCAAAGGCATTCCGGCGAACCGTAATCAGGAGACCAAATGTGGCGTAAGAGCGACAAGCACGGGCAGGACATGAAGGACGTCGTTCAGCGCCTGCGCGACGAGCGTCCGGAGGCGAGCCCGCTGGAGCTCGATCGGGCGAAGAGGAGCGCGATGGCTCGACCGCGGTCCGCCGGCGGCGCACGCTTCGGCGCACGCCGGCTCGTCGTGGCCGGTCTCACGGTCGGCCTGATGGCCGCTGGAACAGGTGGCGTGCTCGCCGCCGGTGGGGGCAACAAAGCCATCGGCAACGCCGCGAGCGTGCAATACAGCACGACGACGTCGACGACCGCCACGAGCACGTCAACGACCGTCACGACCACCACCACCTCGACCACCACGACGCAAACGTCCTCCAAAGGCGGCGTGTTCGGATCGAAATCAGTCAAGCTCGTGATCCACATCCCCGGCGTCAACAAGCACAACAAGGTCAAGACGCTGACCGTCACGGTCAACGGCAAAGTCGTCAAGGTGTTCAAGGGCAAGCAGGCGAACGGCAAGCTCGTCTTCTCGATCCCGTGCTCCAGCAAGAAGATCACGGTCGTGTTCACCGCGGTGCTCACCAACGGCAAAACCGTTCGCGTGACGCGCCACTACACCAACCGCTGTCCCAAGACCAAAAAGAAGAAATAGGCGGCGTCGATCATCTGATCGTTGTGCCGCACACCCCGGGGATCCCCGGGGTGTGCGCGTCTTTCCGGGAGGAACCCCCGCCCGCCGAGCTCATCCATCGACCGTAGCGCCCGCTTTTCGCGCGAGCCGTCAGAATGACGGTGCGCATGAAGTCCGACGTCTTCGAGCGGATGTTCGACGAACACGCTCACCGGCTGTTCTCGTTCCTCGCCTACCGCACCGGCAACCGCGCCCTGGCCGAGGACCTGCTCTCCGAAACGTTCGAGCGAGTCATCCGCTCCCGTCAGCGCTTCGACCCGCGGCTCGGGAGCGAGCGACGCTGGCTCTACACGATCGCGCTGAACCTGCTGCGCGACCACGCGCGCCGTCAGACGCACGAGGATCGCGTGATGCAGAGCGTCGGCGCACGCTCGAGCCCGCACGAGTCCGACCACGCGATCGACGCCGTGGAGCGGCGCGACGAGCTGCGGCGAGCGCTCTCGACGCTCAACGACGCAGAGCGCGAGGCGATCGCGCTGCGCTTCGGCGCCGACCTGACGCTGCGCGACGTCGCCCGCGTCCTCGGCGAGGGCGAGAGCGCCGTGGAGGGACGCATCTACCGCGGGCTCGGCAAGCTCCGCGACGAGCTCGCGGGCGCCTGAAAGCTCACGGCCCGACGGCCACGCAACAACCCTTGACCACCAGCTCGCCGCCACGGCTGCTCAGCACGAGCCGACCCGACGCCGTGGCACGCGTCGAGTGCGCCAGCACCGCCACACCTCGGATCGAACGGTCCGCTCGCACCACCACGCGATAGCGCACCCGGGGCAGCCGCGGATAGCGCACCACGCAGCTCCACGGGTTCCCAAGCGCGCCGGCGCCCGAGGACACGCACTGCGCGCCACGCGCGCGACCGTGATGAAACGGCCGCGGATCTTCGGTCGTCGCGACCAGACGATCGAGCTGCGCTGCTCTGACTGGGGTCAGGCCCTGCTGCACCACGACGAACTGCGTGTCGGCTTCGCGCCCCGCGAGCGCCACAGCCGTCCCCGCGACTCCCACAGCGAGGATCAGACCAACCAGCCATGCCGGCCGCCTCATGACGCCCAAGCATAGGGGCTCCCGCCCTGACGCCGGCCTCCTACAGCCCGCGGCGTCCCAGCACGTGGGGAACGGTGCGCAGCAGGATCTTGACGTCGGTCCATAGCGACCAGTTGGCCACGTAGAGGTAGTCGATCACCGCCATCTCGCGCAGGGGCACGCGCGCGGGGCCGAGGATCTGCCAATGGCCCGTCACGCCGGGCATCAGCTCCAGCCGCCGCCGGTGGCGACCCGCGACGCACATGTCCTCCTCGACGACGAGCGGGCGGGGGCCGACGAGGCTCATCTCGCCGCGCAGGACGTTGAGCAGCTGGGGCAGCTCGTCCATGCAGGTCCTTCTGAGCAGCTTGCCGAAACGCGTGACGCGCGGGTCGTCGGCGATCTTGAACAGGCCGTCCTGCGCCTCGTTGAGTTCGGACAACGACTCCCTGAGCATCTCAGCCCCGACCACCATGGTGCGGAACTTGAGCACCTGAAAGCGCGCCCCGTGGCGTCCGACGCGCAGCTGGCGGAAGAAGACGGAGCCATGACTGTCGAGCTTTATCGCGATCGCGATCGCGATCATGAGCGGCAGGGCGGCGAGCAGCCCCAGCGACGCGCCGGCGAGGTCGAAGGCGCGCTTGACCAGGGCCGTTGAGCGCGTGAGGTTGAAGCGCCTGACACCCATGATGGTCACGCCGTGCAGGTCGTCGAACTCGACCGAGGAGCCAACCACCTCGAGCAGGCGGGGCAGCACGCTGACCCGCACGCCGACCGCCTTGAGCGCGCACACGAGATCGAGCATGTCGCCGCCGTCGGCGCTGCCGGGCGCGACGATCGCGCGTTGGACGTCGAGCGTTTGCGCGAGCTCGCGGATCTCGCTCAGCCGCTGGGGGGAGAAGGCGTCGGTTGACCAAGGGGCGACCTCGTCGAGATCGACTTGGGCGACGATTGTCGCCTTCGTGCCGCAGCCATCGGCCAGCTTCGAGCGAATCGTCTGCGCCGACGCGCCGTCACCGATGAACAGGCAGCGCTCGACGGGGGCAACCCTCAGCGCCCAGGCCCGTGCGACGGTGCGAGCGCCGATGAGAAAGACAGTCAGCGTCAACCACAAGGTCAATGCTCCGCTGCGCGCCAGCGAGCCGTCGGCGATCGGGCTGTCGGCGAGCCACACCGCAAGCGTGCAAAGCGTCGCGAGCTGAAACAGCTTCGGGGCCTCGTCGAGCGTGGTCTTGTGGATCAGGGCATCGTCGCGATCGTAGAGACCGAAGAGCTTTGCCACGGCCAGGACTCCCAGCAGGGCGCCGGCGATCCCCCAGCTCAATCGCAGCGATCCCGGCAGGAGCTCCACCGTCAACAAGACGGCGCAGGCGAGCGCGAAAAAGTCCGCCGTCGCCAGCGTGCGACGGAAGAGCCGGTCGCGCCGCAAACTCGCGGCAGGCCCGGCGGGGTCCGCGATGTGTGGCGCCACGACACGGCGCAGCGTCCCGAGACCGCGGGACCCGCGGGGCGTGAGCAGCGGTTGCCTCAAGCTGGTCGCCACCTCGACCTCAACTTGGCTTTCGCTGCTCAAGACGAGTCCCTCCGCTTCCATGCCCACCGCAACTTCCTCCTTGTCCAACCGGCGTGTCGGCTGCAAGAACCTCCACACCCTCCCCGAGAAGGCGCCAGTCTAATCACATCGGCCCCGCCAATACAAGGCCCCGCGAACATTGAGGGTCCCGACGAATCGTCGCTCCAGAACCGGGGGAAACAATTCTTACTCAGCCTTCCTTGGCTCGGCGATCCGATTATCTGTTCAGTCCCTTTTCTTGGATCTCACCGCTCGATGAGCGAGGCGAACCCGGGTGACGGCGAACGCTAGCTGAGAGTCTCGCCCAGACAAGTGGGCAAACTACGGCAAATGCGTCGTGCCGATAGGCGGCCACCGATGCCCGTTACGGGCAAACCCGTAAGGCTGGGAGGGAAGTCTGCCCGGGGCGCCGGCGGCGACTACCGCTCTTCGCGCGCCTCGAAGGGCTGCTCGACGGAGATCGTGTCCGGCCCGGAGAGCTCGAAGGCGCTGTGCAGCGCCCGCACGGCGCGCTCGACGCGGTCGCGAGCGATGACGCACGAGATCTTGATCGGGGAGGTGGAGATCATCTCGATGTTGATGCCCTCGTCGTTGAGCACGCGAAAGACCTTCGCCGCGACGCCGGGATGGGAGCGCATGCCGGCGCCGACGATCGAGACCTTGCCCATCTCCTCCTGCGCGCGCATGCTCTCGAACTGCTCGCCGATCATCGGCTCCAGGGCGCCGAGGGCGACGCGGATGTCCTCGTGCGGCATGGTGAAGGAGATCTCGGCCTTCCCGCCCGCGGAGGTGGGGACGTTCTGCGTGATCATGTCGACGTTCACGTTCACGTCCGTGAGCCCCTCGAAAATGCGGGCGGCGACGCCCGGCCTGTGCTCGACGCCGAGCAGCGTGACCATCGAGTCGGCGCTCGAGTGGGTGATCCCCGTGACGAGGGGGCGCTCTTCCATGTGCTCCATGCTCTCTCCTTCCGACGCAACGAGGGTACCGGGGCAATCTTCGAACGATGAACGGCAGTGGATGCGCACGCCGTGGTTGCGGGCGTACTCCACCGAGCGCAATTGCAGCACGCCCGCACCCGAGGCCGAGAGCTCGAGCATCTCCTCGTAGGACACGTACGGCAGCATGCGCGCATCGGGGACGATCCGCGGGTCGGCGCTGAAGACACCCGGGACGTCCGTGTAGATCTCGCATTCCGCGGCCCCCAAGGCCGCCGCCACCGCGACGGCGGTCGTGTCCGAGCCGCCGCGCCCGAGCGTGGTGACGTCCGCGGTCCTCGACACTCCCTGGAAGCCGGCGACGAGCACGATCCGGTCCTCGCCGAGGGCGGCCTTGATGCGGTCGGCGCGTACGTCGATGATACGCGCCTTGGTGTGCCAGCTGTCGGTGACGATGCCCGCCTGAGAGCCGGTGAACGAGATCGCGCGGTGGCCGAGATCGTGGATCGCCATCGCGCAGAGCGCGCAGGAGATGCGCTCGCCGGTGGAGAGCAGCATGTCCATCTCGCGAGCATCGGGCGTCGCCGAGACCTCCTCGGCCATCGAGATGAGCTCGTCGGTGGTCTTCCCGCGCGCGGACAGCACCGCCACCACACTGTGGCCGGCCTCGCGCTTCTCGACGATGCGCATGGCGGCGCGCTTGATGCGCACGGCGTCGGCGACGGAGGTGCCGCCGAACTTCATCACCACGATCTCAGGCACGCTCGGAGGATAGATGGCCACACCGCATGCGGCGCATGCGCCTATCGGAACTACAAAGAGCGCCGCCCGGCGAGCGCCTTGCCGAGCGTGACCTCGTCGGCGTACTCCAGGTCGGAGCCGACCGGCAGGCCGGAGGCGAGGCGGGTGACCGTGAGCTGGGGGGCACGGCGGCGCAGCTCCTCGGCGATGTGCAGGGCCGTGGCCTCGCCCGTGGTGGTGGGGTTGGTCGCGAGCACCACCTCGCGCACGGCCGGGGCGGGCCCCTCACCCCCGCCCGCGCCCGCCTCGCGCGCGCGCGCGTGGCCCTCCCCTGCGAAGACGTCGACCTCCTCCCCTACAAGGCCCGCCTCAACGCCCCCCTCGCGCGCGCGCGCGTGGCCCTCCCCTGCGAGAACATCCACCTCCTCCCGGAACGCGTGTGGCTCCCCGCGTGGCGTCACGCGCGCGTAGAGCTCCTCGATCTTCAGGTCCTCCGGCTCGATGCCGTCGATCGGAGACAATGCGCCCCCGAGCACGTGGTAGACGCCGTGGAATTCATGGGTGCGCTCCATCGGGATCACGTCGGAGGGCTCCTCGACGACGCACACGATGCTCGTGTCGCGACGAGCGTCCTGGCAGATGCGGCAGCGCGGTTCGTCGGCGAGGTTGAAGCACAGCTCGCACAGCCCCACCTTCTCCTTGACCTCCCTGATGGCGTCCGCGAGTCCGAACGCGTCCTCGTCAGAGGCGCGCAGGATGTGGAAGGCGAGCCGCTGCGCGGTGCGGTGGCCAACGCCGGGGAGCTTCGACAGCTCGGTGACGAGCCGCTGGACGGGGGGAGCGAACGAGCTCACTGGCAACCCCGATGGGCATGGGGAGGGGTACCTATATACACTTTTTCAAAACTACCTTCATAGCTACCTCGATATATACCATCGCAAAATTTCATAAAATGTATATGACTCCCCGCGCCGCCTCCCACATCGCAAGCCGCCCGCCGAGAGCTATTTGACTCCGTTTAGCCCTACAGACCGGGCAGGCCGAGGCCGCCGAGCGCGCCGGGGTCGAGGCCGCCGGTGACGGCGCCCATCCTGCTCGCCGCGAGCTCCTGCGCGGAGCGCAGCGCCTCGTTGGTGGCGGCGAGCACCAGATCGCAGAGCATCTCCACGTCCTCGGGATCGACCGCGTCCGGGGCGATCTTCACCGATCTGAGCACGAGCGCGCCGGAGACGGTCACCGACACCATGCCGCCCCCCGCGGACGCCTCGACGGTCTCCTCGGCGAGCTCCCGCTGGGCGAGCTCCATGTCGTGTTGCATCTTCTGGACCTGCTTGAGCATCTGCTGCATGTTGGGTCGCTGCTGCCTGGGCTGGTGCACCTACCGCTCGCCGCCTTTCTGCTGCTTTAGCCAATCCTCTGGGAGCTCTTCCGCGTCGAGCTCCGCCATCAGGCGCGCCACGATCTCCTCCTCGGTGGGAGCGCTCCCGTTCTGAGCGTCCTGCGGCTGGAGCTCGTCGCTCAGCTCGAAGCACACGCGGTAGCGCCTGCCGGTGAGACGGCGCAGCGTGTCGATCAGGATCGCGCGGTTGGAGGGGTCCTCGGCCTTGCGCTTGAGGAAGGCCGCCGTGGGGGCGAACGCGAGCGTCAATTCCTTGTCGGTGAGGCTCACCGGCACGGCTTCGTTGAGCACGGCGCCGAGCAGGCCGTGCTCGGCGCGAACCGACTCGTGCACAGCCGGCCACAGCGCGTCGAGATCGTCGGCGGGGGGCATCTCGACCGCGGGGGCCACCGCCTGGTCCTCTCGCTCGGCCCGAGCATTCGCGGCGGCCGGCGGCGGCTCCTCTTCCTGTCCATATGGCGGCGGCGCGGGGGGCGCCTCCGTGACGGCGACCGCCGACGGCTGCTCCGCCTCGGGGTCCGGGGTGTGATGTGTCTCCAAAGCGGCTGCCCCGCGCGCGCGGGGGGAGGACGCCCTTTTCGCGGACAGGCTCCCCCCCACCGACGCACCCCCCCCATCCGACCCGTTCCCCAGGGCCTGCTCGAGCCGCTCGATGCGCGCGAGCAGCGCGCGGGTGGAGCCGTCGGCGCGGGGGGTGGCGGCCTTCACGAGCGCCAGCTCGAGCTGGGTGCGGGGGTCGGCGCCGGCGCGCACGCTCTCCAGCGCCGCGCCGAGCAGGTCGAGCAGGCGCACCACCTCGGCGGCGCCGACGCGCTGCGCCTGGGAGAGCAAACGCTCGTCGATCTCGGGCGTGAGCGACAGCTCGGCGGGCACCTCGCCGAGCGTCTGCGCCACCAGCAGCTCCCGCGCGCGACCCTCGAGGTCGCGCATGAACGAGCCCGCGTCGCGACCGCCCTCCAGGCAGCGGGCGACGGTGAGCAGCGCGCCGCGCGCGTCTCCCCCCTGAACGGCGTCGAAGGCGTCGGCGAGCAGCTGCTCGTCCGCCACGCCGAGCACCGCGAGCACGTCGGCGAGCGCTATCTGGGCGCCACTGTAGGTGAGCAGCTGCTCGAGCGTGCCGAGCGCGTCGCGGAAGCTGCCCGTGGCGGAGCGCGCGATCGCGGCGAGCGCCTCCGGCGGGATCTCGATCGACTCCGACGCGGCGGCTCTCGATAGGACGCTCGCTATCTGCTCGACGGTGGGGCGGTGGAAGTCGAAGCGGTGGCAGCGGTCGACGACGGTGGCAGGCACCTTCTGGGCCTCGGTGGTGGCGAGCACGAACACCGTGTTCGGAGGGGGCTCCTCCAGCGTCTTGAGGAAGGCGTTCCAGGCCGCCTGGGAGAGCATGTGGGCCTCGTCGAGGATGTACACCTTGTGGCGTCCCGACACGGGCGCGAACACGACGGACTCGCGCAGTTCGCGGATGTCCTCCACCGAGTTGTTCGACGCGGCGTCCATCTCGATCACGTCGAGCGAGGTGGCGGCGGCGATCGAGCGGCACGAGTCGCACTCGCCGCACGGATTGATGGTGGGCCCACCCTGGTGGGTTGGCCCATCGCCACGCTCGCAGTTGAGGCAGCAGGCGAGGATCTTCGCCATCGAGGTCTTGCCGGTGCCACGCGAGCCCACGAACAGGTAGGCATGGTGCACCTTCCCCCGTTCCACGGCGTGGCGCAGCGTGCGAACGACGGGCTCCTGCCCGACGACGTCCGCGAACGAGCGTGGGCGATGCCTGCGATAGAGGGACTGAGCGCTGGAGGCCACCGGAAGCTTGAGTCTACCCAGGGCCACAGCGCCCCCAGAGCGGATAGCTTGCAGGCGGTGACGAACACGATCAAGCCTCGACTCTTACGCGCCCTGGCGGGCGCGCGTCCCGGCGGGCGGGCCGAGGGGGATGGTGACGCCCTGGCGGGCGCGCGTCCCGGCGGGCGGGCCGAGGGGGATGGTGACGCCCTGGCGGGCGCGCGTCCCGGCGGGCGGGCCGAGGGGGATGGTGACGCCCTGGCGGGCGCGCGTCCCGGCGGGCGGGCGGAGGGGGGTGGTGACGTTCTGGCGGTGGAGGGTGATGGTCACGCAAAGGGGGTACTCGCGCGCGCGTGCGCGCGCGCGCGCACGGGGCATGCCATTCCGAGATGGGCGCCCCCCACCCTCGCGATCCTCGCCGGCGCCGCCCTGCTGCGGGCGATAGCGGGTGTGGGGTTCGTCAACTACGACACGCTCTACGCGCTCGTGTGGGGCCAGCAGCTCACACGCCTGGAAATCCCCGAATACGGCCTCCCGATCGCCCCCACGCCCCATCCGCTCGTGGAGGCGCTCGGCATCCCGCTCGCCCCGCTGGGCGCAGGCGCCGAGAGCGCGATCGTCGTGGCGCTCGGCTTCCTGGCCCTGGCCGCGTGCGGGTGGGTGCTCTACCGGCTCGGCAGCGCCTGGTTCGGGCGCGCCGCGGGGGCGGTGGCGGCGATTGTGCTGCTCACGCGCGTGCCGGTGCTCTCCTACGGGGTGAGGGCCTACGTGGACGTGCCCTACATACTGCTCGTGCTCTGCGCGCTGCTCGTCGAGACGCGGCGCCCCCGCGCCGGCGCCCCGGTGCTCACGCTGCTCGCGCTCGCCGGCCTGCTGCGCCCGGAGGCGTGGGCGTTCTCCGGGATCTACTGGGTGTACCTGGCGCTCTCCTCGGCCCGCTCCTACCCCTCGCGCACACGCGCGCAGCTGGCCCGCCTCGCACTGCTGGCGGCGGCCGCCCCGATCGCGTGGGTGCTCAGCGACCTGCTCGTCACGGGCGATGCGATGTGGTCGCTGACCAACACCAAACACACCGCCGCCACGCTCCACCGGGCGCAGGGGATCGGCGACGTGCCCGAATACATCCCCAGGCGCATCGGCGAGGTGCTGCGCCCGGCCGTGCTCGCGGGGGCCGCCCTGGGTGGAGCGCTGTCGCTCGCCTGGTTGGGGTCGCGCGCGCGCATGGGGGCGATCGCGGGCGCGATCGCCGTGCTCGTGTTCGTCGCGACGGCTGCCGCGGGGTTGCCGATCGACACCCGCTACGCGTTCCTCGCCGGGGCGATCCTGTGCCTGTTCTGCGGCGCCGGCGTGTTCGGCTGGAGCGCGCTCCCCAGCGGCGACAGGCGGCGCGTTCCCTGGATGGCGGGCGGCGCGGTCGTGCTGGTGGCGCTCGTGGCGACACTGCCCGGACAGGTGCGCTCCGCCCACCACGAGCTCGCCGAACTGGCACGCCAGGAAGGCTTCCAACACGACCTCACAGGGCTCGTCGACAGCGGGGCGATCTCCGCGAGGTGCGGACCGGTGGGCGTGCCCAACCACGCGCCCATACCGCTGCTCGCCCTGTACCTGAAGGCGCGACCCGGACTGGTCGTGAGCGCCGAAGCCGAGAGCGCCGAATCCAGGCAACAACGCACCGGCGTCTACGTGGACCCGGCGAGCATCGAAGTCGAACAGGACTACGTGCTCGACCCCAAGGACCCCCACGCCACGGTCTCGATCCCACCGGGCTTCACCGAGGCGCACTCCAACCGCTCGTGGCTCATCTTCGAGCACTGCGGCTGAACCGGGCGTTGGGCGCTTGGTGTTCGAAGCACTCGCCGGCGCGCCCCGCGTACGCACGTTGAGCCCAGCGCGCGGACCCGCCAAGAGGGGTCGCACGGTTCGGTCGCGAGAACGAACAGCTATCCAAAAAAAAGGACCGTGCACCCCTCGTCGAGGCTTGCGCCACCGATCGCCTGTCGCCGCCCGTAACTCCGGATCGGGCGCTCCCGCTGCGCCTGCCGGTTATCGCTTAAGGCTGCTTCCTTCCGGACCTGACCTGGTTCACGAGCCGACACCGCGCGGGACCCGAGCCATCGACGCTCCAAGCGGCGGAGCGACCGGGGCGAAACCCCTCGGAGGGGAGTTCAGCCCCGCTAGAGCGGATTGCGGGTTCAGGGCGCCGCTACATCCCCGCCTAGCACGGTCCACGAGCGATCGTAGCGCGAACCTGCCCTCCCCCACCCGCACCTCGGGCCGGAAGCGCGCCGCGGTGCGGCGCGAACCGGCCCCGATGCGTTAGGCTGCCAGCCGTTATGAACTTCAATTCTTCGCACCCACCCAAGCATTCCCGCGCGCGCGCCGGCGGCGTCCTGGCGACGCTCGGCGTCGCCGCCCTGATCGCCGGCTGCGGCTCGGGCAGCTCCAGCTCGATCACCGTCGGCAACGAGTCCGACACCAGCTCCGTTCCGCAAGTCAAGGGCGAAACAACCCCCACCACCGCAACGACGCCCGCAACGACGAAGTGCCCGTCGGGGAGTCCGACGCCGTGCGCGTACGCGGCGACGACGCCGACGAGCGGCCCGCTGTCCACGCAGCCGAAGGTCACGGCGCCGAGCGGCGCCGCGCCCACGACGCTCGTGACCAGGGAAATCATCAAAGGAACCGGCCCCGAAGCGAAGGCGGGCCAGTCGGTGACGGTGAACTACGTCGGCGTGCTCTACCACGGCGGCAAGGAGTTCGATGCGTCCTGGAAGCGCAAAGAACCGTTCACGTTCACGCTCGCCAAGGGCCAGGTCATCAAGGGCTGGGACCAGGGCGTGGCGGGCATGAAGGTGGGTGGACGGCGCGAGCTCGTCATCCCCGCCGAACTGGCCTACGGCAAGAACGGATCGCCGCCCACCATCCCGCCGAACGCGCCGCTCGTGTTCGTGGTGGACCTGCTCGGCACCTAGGGTCCCCTCGGCGCTGAGAACCAAGCTCCGCAGCAGCAGGGCTCCTCGCGCCGCATCGCACGGCGGCGCGAGGGTCCGCATCGCCCCCATCGCCCTCCCCCACGCGCCCGCACCGGCGGTCGCGCTCGCCGCGGTGGCGCTGCTGGCGGGCTGCGCGTCCGGCGGCTCCCACGTGTCGAGCCGCCGCGAACTGGCGCTCCAGCGAGCCCAGCTCGTGCAGGTTGCCGGCGGGCTGCGCAGCGTCGAGACAGCCGTTCAGAGCGAGCTCACAGCGTCGCACGCCGCCTGGTCGCTCGTCGACGACGGGCTGCCGCATACGCTCGACGGCACATTGCGGAGCGCCGTGCACGCGGCGAGCGCAAGCGCGGATGCGCTGCCCGCGCCGTCGTTCATGGCGAAAGCCCGCGAGCTCACGGGGCCGGCGTCGGGAATCGCGGGGCTCTACGAAAGCTACGACCGGCTCGCCGAGCGGGGATGGCGGCTCACCGAAACCACCATCACCGCCATCGCGAGCGACAGCCCCACGGTGGCGAGCTTCGAGCGAGCGAACTCCCCGCTGTACATCCACGCGATCTACGACGGCCACTTCAACCTGTCGCTCGTGGGCCAGCACCTCGTCGAAGGCTATGAGCGACTCGGGGGCGCCGCCGCGTTCGGAACGGCCCTCACCCAACGCGACATCAACGCACTCGCCGCCGCCTACTCGATCCCCGCGGTGAGGCTCGAGCCGCATCCGGGGCCCGCGATCGAAGAACAGTAGCGTGCCGATCGAGACGCTTGCGAGCGGGACGCTTGCGATCGAGACGCTTGCTAGGGTAACGACGTGCCGAGCGAAACGCTTGCGACGATGGCCGTGAGCGAGGGCCCCGGACGCTTGAATGACGCGCCGCTGCTCCGCGCCCTGCGCGGGGAGCCGGTGGAGCGCATCCCCGTATGGTTCATGCGCCAGGCGGGGCGCTCGCTGCCGGAGTATCGCGCCGTTCGCGAGCGCGCAACGCTGCTTGACATCACGCACTCGCCGGAGCTCACCGCCGAGGTCACGCTGCAGCCGGTGCGCCGCCACGGCGTCGACGCCGCGATACTCTTCTCCGACATCGTGACGCCGCTGGAGGCGGTCGGCGTGGACGTCGACATCCGTCCCGGCGTCGGTCCCGTGATCGCCACGCCGGTGCGCACCTCGCGCGATCTGCGGCGGCTGCGCCCGTTCGAGCCGGCCGCCGACGCGCCGTGGCTGGCGGAGGCCGTGCGCCTGAGCTGCGCGGAGCTGAGCGTGCCGCTGATCGGCTTCGCCGGCGGGCCCTTCACGCTCGCCAGCTACCTGGTCGAGGGCGGCCCGTCCAAGACGCAGGCCCGCGCGAAGGCCCTGATGCTCGCCGATCCCCCCACCTGGCGCGCGCTGCTCGAGTACCTGGCCGACGTCGCGCTGGCCTCGCTCGCCGCGCAGGTGCAGGCCGGAGCGCAGGCGGTGCAGGTGTTCGACAGCTGGATAGGATCGCTGTCGGCACGCCACTACGAGGCGCACGTGCTGCCGGTCGTGCGGCGTATGTTCGACGGGCTCGCCGCCCTGGGCGTGCCGCGCATCTACTTCGGCCTCGGCACCAGTCACCTGCTCGAGGCGATCGGCTCGGCCGGCTCGGACGCCGTCGGACTCGACTGGCGCGTGCCGCTGCGGGAGGGCCTCATGCGCCTGCCTTCGGGAACAGCCCTGCAGGGCAACCTCGATCCCGTCGCCTGCCTGGCGCCACGGCCGGTGCTGGAGGCTGAGCTCGCCGAGGTGCTCGCCGAGGCGCCCGCACGCGGATACGTCTTCAACCTCGGCCACGGGGTGGCGCCCGAAACCGACCCGGGCGTGCTGACGCATATCGTGGAGCTCGTCCACGCCCACCGCGCGGCTCCACGAGAGGCGGACCGATGAGCGAGACGGACCGATGAGCGAGATGAACCGCCGGCGAAGCGGACCCATAAGCGAAGTGAGCCCATGAGCGAGGCAGACCGATGAGCGAAACCGCCGTGCTGGCGATGGCCTACGGGACCCCGGCGGAGCCCGAGCAGCTCGAGGCCTACTACACCCACATCCGCCGCGGACGCCCCCCCACTCCCGAGCTGCTCGCCGAGCTTCGCCGGCGCTATGAGGCGATCGGCGGCCACTCCCCGCTGCTGGAGCTCACGCGCGCACAGGTGGCGGGGATCGAACGGGCGCTGACCGAAGCGGGCCGCCCCGACATCCGGGTCGCGCTGGGGATGAAGCACGCGGCGCCCTTCATCGAGGACGCCGTCGCCGAGCTGGCCGCCGGCGGCGCGCGCCGGATCGTCGGGCTGGTGCTCGCGCCGCACTACTCGCGGATGAGCGTCGGCGAGTACACCGAGCGGGCGCAGGCCGCGGCGGGCGCCGCGGCGGTCGGGCGGCCCGCGGTTTCTGTCGTGCCCTCGTGGCACCTCGCGCCCGGCTATCTGGACTTCCTCTCCACGGCGCTGGAGGACGTGCTGCGAGCGCTGCCCGCGGAGGCGCACGAGCGGACGCACGTCCTGTTCACCGCCCACAGCCTCCCCAAGCGGATCCTCGACGAAAACGATCCCTACCCCGCGCAGCTGCGCGAGACCGCCGCCGCTGTGGCGGCGTGCACAGGGCTCGAGCGCTGGTCGGTGGCGTGGCAGAGCGCGGGGCGCACGCCGGAGCCGTGGATCGGCCCCGACGTCCTGGAAGCGATGAGCGAGCTCGCGGCCTCGGGCGCGACCGCCGTAGTGGTGTGCCCCGCGGGCTTCGTCGCCGACCACCTCGAGGTCCTCTACGACCTCGACGTCGAAGCCGCCTCCCGCGCGCGGGAGCTCGGGATCGCGTTCGCCCGAACCGCCTCGCCGAACACCGACCCGCGCCTGCTGGATGCGCTCGCGGGCGTGGTCCTCGACAAGTTGGCTCGGGAAGCGATCACGGCATGAACCCGAGGTCCCCGCGGCGATGAGCGAGCGGCCGCTGGTCGCGATCGTCGGGGGCGGGATCGCCGGCCTCGCCGCCGCCGATCGTCTGGACGGCGCGCATCGCGGGCCCGGCGGCGCGAGCTCCGCCGGGCCGCGGATTGTGCTGCTGGAGGCCAGCGGGCGCATCGGCGGCAACATCCGCACCGAGGACTTCGCCGGACGCCCGCTCGACGTCGGGGCCGAGGCGCTGCTGGCGCGCGTCCCCGCTGCGCTCGAGCTCTGCCATGAGCTGGGGCTCGAGCACGATCTCGTGGCGCCCGCCGACGATCAGCCCTACGTGTGGACCGACCGCCTGCGCCCGCTGCCGCCGCGACTGATGTCCGGCGTGCCCGACGGCTCGCAGGCGCTGATCGGCTCCGGCATCCTCTCGCCCGCCGGCCTCGCGCGCGCGGGCCTCGACCTGATCGTGCCCGCCCGCCGGCCGACGAGAGACGTCTCGATCGGAGCGCTCGTGCGCGGCCGGCTGGGCAACGAGGTGCTCGAGCGGCTGATCGACCCGTTGCTCGGCGGTATCCACGCGGGCAACTGCGACGAGCTCAGCGTGCGCGCGGCGGCGCCCCAGCTCGAGGCCGCGTTGCGGAAGCGTCGGAGCCTCGTGCGCGGGCTGCGCGCGCTCTCGGGAGCATCGCTGCAGGCTCCGATGGGGCCGACGTTCCTGACGCTCAGCGGCGGCCTCGGGGAGTTGGTGCGGACGCTACGCGAGCGGCAGGCGTGCGTCGAGTGTCGGACGCGCACCGCGCCGCGGAGCCTCGCGCCGCTGCCCGACGGCGGCGCGCGCCTGACGCTGCACGACGGGGAAACCATCGACGCCGACCACGTGATCCTGGCCGTGCCCGCCTTCGCCGCGGCGGCCATCCTCGCCGAGGCCTGCCCGGTGGCGACGGGGGAGCTCGAAGGGATCTCCTACGCGTCGGTGGCGACGATCGCGCTCTCCTATCCGATCGAGGCGTTCGACAGCCGGCCGGCCGGGAGCGGCTTCCTCGTGCAGCGCAACCGCGGGCACACGATCACCGCCTGCACGTGGTCGTCGGCGAAGTGGCCGCACCTCGCCGGCCACACGGCGCTGCTGAAGTGCTCCGCCGGCCACGCCGCCGACCGCGGCGCGCTCGACCTGGACGACGAGCGGTTGATTCGCTCTGTGCGCGAGGATCTCGCGCAGGCGATGGGCCTCCACGCAGCGCCGCTGGAGGCGAAGGTGTTCCGCTTCGAGCGAGCGCTGCCGCAGTACGCGGTGGGCCATCTGGAGCGCATCGCGCGCATCGACGCCGCGCTGGCCCGGCTTCCGGGGGTGAGCCTGTGCGGCGCCGCGTACCGAGGCGTCGGTGTGGCGGCCTGCATCCGCGACGGCCAGACCGCGGCCGACGGCGTTCTCGCCGCGCTGAGCCGCTCAGAAGAGATCGAGCAACGATCGGCCGCGGCCGATCGTTCGCCGGTATGACGAGTCGGCGCCTCGCGATCTTGGCGGCGGGGCTGGGCCGAGCGGACGCTCAGGGCTGATACGGGCAGCTCGGGTCGGAGGCGAGGTGGTCGCCGGTCACCGCGTAGGCGCGGGCGCGGCTGCCGCCGCAGATCTCGCGGAACTCGCAGCGGGCGCACTTGCCCTTGAGCGCCTCGGGGTCGCGCAGTTCGCGGAAGAGGGGCGAGTCGCGGTAGAGCGCGACGGGGTCCTGCTCGCGCACGTTGCCCGCCGAGATCGGCAGGAAGCCGGAGGGCATCACCTCGCCGATGTGGGACACGAACATGAAGCCGCGGGCGTCGTTGACGCCCTTCGCGTGCTCCGGACGGTCGAGACCGTCGGCAAAATGGAAGCCCGCGCCCGACGTCGGGCCTGAGTGTTCGCGCACGATCCGCCGATAGTGCGGCGACGCGGTCGCCTTGATGTCGAAGCTGACCTTCCCGTTGAGCTCGTACAGCCGCTCGAGCACCTCCTCGTGCCTCTCGGGGCTCAGCATCTCCAGCTGCTTGCCGCGGCCGACGGGGACGAGGAAGAAGACCGACCACTGCACGACCTCGACCGACTCCAGCAGCGGCGCGAGCTTCTCGAACTGGTCGGCGTTCAGCGCGCACATCGTCGTGTTCACCTGGATCGGCAGTTCCTCCGCGAGCGCGTTCTCGATGCCTTTGAACGTGCGTTCGAACGAGCCGTTGAAGCCCCGGAAGCGGTCGTGCACCTCCGGGTCGGCGGCGTCGAGGCTGAACGCCACCCTGCGGATGCCCGCCTCGCGGGCTTCGCGCATCCGCTCGCGCGTCGGCAGCGCCGTGGCGGTCGGCGTCAGCGACACCCGCAGTCCGCTTTCGTCGGCGTAGCGCGCGAGCTCGAAGAGGTCGCGGCGCATCAGCGGATCGCCGCCCGTGAGCACGAGGATCGGGCGCGTGCCGAAGCCGGCGAGCATGTCGATCAGGCGCTTGCCCTCCGCGGTGTCGAGCTCGCGCGGATCGCGCTTGTGCTGTGCGTCCGCGCGGCAGTGTTCGCACGCGTATGCGCAGGCGCGCGTAACCTCCCAGGCGATCGTGAACGGCGCCGCATCGAAGTCGTGCGCGCCGAGCCGCGCATCCCGCTCTTCGCGGGCCGAGCGCGCTGCGGGTCTGAGCTGGGACGGCAGCTCTGCGGGCCTGAGCTGGGACGGCAGCTGGGAGATTCCGTTCATCGTGGCAATGCTACTTCGGAGCGGGCGCCATGTCCAACCGTAGGATCTACCAGACAGGTTGCGTGGAAAGCACGTACACGCCGGCGCGGCCGCGGCGCCCAGCAGCAGCGGAGATCCCGAGCGCGTGGGCGACCGTCAGCGTGCCCCACATCCCCACCGCGCGGTGGCCGGGCACCAGAGCTGATCGCCTTGGAACTCATGAGCAGTTAGGGTACCCTAACTTGAGAGCTGGGCTTCGGGTGCCCTGATCGACTGATAGGAGAGCTGAGCAGTGGTTCGCCCGAGGATGACCGGCGTGCAGCGTTCGATGCAGCCACGGCCTCGTATGCCGCGGTGGCTGTGGGTGCTCGGCCCCGGGCTGATGGTGATGCTCGCCGACACCGACGCGGGCAGCGTGATCACGGCCTCCCAGTCGGGCGCACGCTGGGGGTACCGCCTGCTGGCGCTGCAGGTGCTGCTGGTGCCGGTGCTCTACCTGGTGATGGAGCTGACGATTCGGTTGGGCATCGCGACGGGCAAGGGCCACGCGCAGCTGATCCGCGAGCGCTTCGGCGCCCGCTGGGCGCTGGTCTCGATCGGTGCGCTGCTGGTGAGCGCGTTCGGCGCGTTGGTGACCGAGTTCGCCGGCGTAGCCGGGGTCGGGCAGCTGTTTGGGTTGCCGCCGGCGCTCACCGTCCTGCCCGCGGCGGGGCTTTTGGTGGTTCTCGTCGTCTCGGGCGGCTACCGCCGGGTGGAGCTCGTCGGGATCGCGCTGGGCCTCTTCGAGCTCGCCTTCGTCGCGGCGGCCCTCCTCGCCCACCCCTCCGCGCACGCGCTCGCCGCGGGAGTCGCAACCCAGCCGCTCGGCCGGCCCGGCTATCTCACGCTCGTCGCGGCAAACGTAGGAGCGGTGGTGATGCCATGGATGTTCTTCTACCAGCAGGGCGCCATCGTCGACAAGGGCCTGACCGCGCGCGATCTGCGCTCGGCGCGGATCGACACCGGGCTCGGCGCGCTGCTGACGCAGCTGATCATGGCCTCGGTGCTGGTGGCGACCGCGGCGAGCTTCCACGGGCGCGCGGGCTCGCTGCAGAGCGTGGGCGCGATCGCCCGCGCGCTCGCGCCGCTGCTCGGCAGCTCGACGAGCCGGGTGCTGCTCACGCTCGGGGTGCTCGGGGCGGCGCTGGTTGCGAGCATCGTCGTCTCGCTCGCGGCCGCTTGGGCGGTCGCCGAGGTCGCCGGGCGGCCGCGGAGCCTGAACGACGGGCCGCGCCGCGCGCCGCTCTTCTACGGCCTGTATGCCGGCGCGGTCGCGCTCGGCGCGGTGCTCGTGCTCGTCAGCCACTCGCTCGTCCGGCTCGCCATCGACGTCGAGGTCGTCAACGCCCTGCTGCTGCCGCTGGTGCTGGGCATGCTCGTCCTGCTCGCCCATCGGGTGCTCTCCGCACCGCATGCGCTACGGCGCAGCCACCGCGTCGCCGTCAGCTTTGCGGCGATCGCCGTCACGCTGGTCGGGCTCCTGTGGCTCGGCTTTGCCTTTGGGCTGTGATGCCGGTCCATCCGGTTCGCCGCACCGGATTACGTTCCGAAGAGCTCTTGGGCGGCCTGCGCGAGCTGACCGCTGTCATCCGAGTTGAGCGCCGATCGCGGGCCGTGCAGGATGTCCGCCACGAGCCGGTGGCTCATCTGATTGATCAGCGAGCGCTCCTTCTCGGCGAGGGCGGGCAGGCGGCGAAACAGCCAGTCCAGCTCGCCGCGACGCTGCTCGTCCGCGGCCTCGCCGATCGCCTGGATCGCCGACCCGACGTTGCGCGAGCGCAGCCGGCGGAAGTACGAGTCGACGGATTCGGCCGCGAGCTTCTCGAGCTGGCCGCGGAGCCGGTCCTGCAGCTCGACGTCCTCTCCCCGCGCGAGGTCGTCGGCCGAGACGAGGCGGTCGCCGAGCGCAGCCTGGAGCGCATCCGGGACCGCCGGCGGCGAGGACATGTCAACGACGATCGCGCCGCTCTCGGCCAGCCCGCGGGCATCCTCGTCGGCGAGCGGCCAGATGCCGCCGAGCGCCACGATCGCGCCGGCGAGAAGCGGCACGACACCGTCGCCTTCAAACGGGATCGCCCGTCCACCCACCTCGCGTGCGAGAGCGGCGGCTCGCTCGCCGGTCCTGCTCGTGACGATCACCTCGGCCCCCCTCCGCGCCGCGGCGAGCGCGGCGAGGCGTCCCATGACGCCCGCCCCGACGACGAGGATTCGCTGCCCCTCGGGCGCTCCGGCCCGCTCTTCCATCCGCTCGAGCGCGACGTCGGCCAGCGATCGCGTCGAACCGCCGAACCGGCTGCGAGCGCACCGGCCCGCCTGGAGCGCGACCTGGAAGAGCCGATCCAGGGTCGAGTCGAGCGGATGCTCGGCGCGACGCCGGGTGAGGGTCTCGCGGAGCTGGTGGAGGACCTGGTTCTCGCAGAGCACCGCGCTGTCCAGCCCGCAGGCGACCGAGACGAGGTGCCGTGCCGCCTCGACCCCCTCGAGGCGCTGCGCCCCCGGCGGGGGCTCCGGAAGCGGTCGCTCTCCGAACCCCTCGAGAGCGACGTACAGCTCGACTCGATGGCAGGTGTGGACGACGACCGTCCCGTCGCTGGGCTCGAGCGCGGCCAGCTCGGTCGCGAACGCCTCGCGCTCGGCGGTCGAAACCCGGCGCGCGTGGGCAACGAGGGCGACGAGAGAGGGAAGCGGCTCGTCGGTTCCGGGCCGTGGGTCGGAACCGGCGGGGGACGTGGCGGGGGACGTGGCGGGGGACTTGGCGGGGGATGCGGCGAGCGACGCGGCGGCGGACTTGGCGGCGGCTGCGGCGGATGCTCCCCCGGGCGCCGGCAGGAGGCCGAGAATCGCCGACCTGGCAAAGCGACGGTGGCCCCCGGGCGTCGTGAACGTGCTGATGTCGCCGTTCTTGCTCCAGCGGCGCAGCGTGGCCGGCGACACGCCGACGAGCGAGCAGGCTTCGTGCAGCGTCAGCCACTCCTTGGCAACGGATGTCTGCTGTGTATCGGTCATTCTCGCCTCGCACTGGGTAGGAGGTTCGTTTCGCTGGGCGTGCCGAACTCGCTCGAGCCCAGAACGGGCCGCTTGTGGCACCTGGCACAGAAGGCCTCCCGGTGGCAGTACCCGCACGCCTGGAGGCCGGCCTTTTCGATCATCTGCGGGTGGTGGTAGAGCATTTCTTCGTGGTTCACCTTCTGCGCGCCGGAGCTGTGGCAGTTCGCGCAGAAGCTGCTGTTCGCCGACGGCTGCAGCGCCAACGGGTTGTGTGAGTGTTCGAAGACCCAGAGCTTGGACTGGTGATCGGGGGGCGGGGCGAGCAGGGACACGCTGGACACCGTCTTGCCGACCTGCGGAAAGGTGTGGCACGTCGTGCATTCCCAGGGGATCGTCTTGTTCAGAAGGCGGCCGTCGGGGCCGACCTCGAAATGGGAGCCGTCGTGGCAGCGGAAGCAGCCGGGGCCCGACTGGTGGCCGAGGTTGTTGGGGTAATCGGCCGAGATCTCGTTCATGGCGGGGTCCGCGACAAGCGGGTAGATCTGCTTGAGCTGCTCGACCGCGCCGCTGACTTCCCGCCCGCGGGTGCTGGAGCGGAGCGGGTACTTCGCCGCGTAGACCCCGCGGAGGCCTTCGATCGCCTTGTCCGCTTCTCCGGTCGACCGGTAGCGCTTGCCGAGGCGCGCAACCCCTTCGCGCTTGATGTAGGGGAGGGACTGGCTGATCTTGCCTTCCGCGATCGCGCCATTGATCGCTTCGGCGGGGCTGGGGAATTCGTGGCCGACGCGATTGTGGCAAGTGGTGCAGTTCATCTGCCGCACCGTCTCGGTCCGCGCCACGCGGCTGATGTCCGGTCGCACGTCGCTGGAGACGGCGACCTGCGAGCGGGCGATGAACTGTTCGGTGCGGCCGTCCTTGTAGGTGACCCGAATCCAATTGATCTTCTGGGAGTTCTTGTCGGCGGTCGCGTATTCGACCTTCTGCTCGACGTGCCAGTGCGCGCCGCGGCTCACCTCCCCTTCGCCGAGGCGATACGGACGGACCATCACCGCGACCGTTTCCCGCGTGTTGGACTTGTCTTCTCGGTAGGTGGGATGCATCACGAGCTTCATCGGACTGCCTTCACCGGCGATCTCGCTCAGGGGGTGGCATTTCATGCAGGTGTCTTCGGGCGCGGGAAGCATGTTGGGATCCGGCGGTGGGATCGGCGTGGGGAACGTTTTCGTGACCAGCTGGAAGACCTGAATCGAGCCTCGCAGCTTCGACTTGACGAGGCCGACGATGCCCGGTGAGACATGACACTCGCCGCAGGCCACGTCGCGGTGGACGCCGCGCTTGTGTGCGGCCGCCTCCGGGGCCATCGTGTGGCATCGCGAGCAGAAGCCTTCCGTCTCGCTGAATTTCTGGAAGGCGGTGCCCCCGATCGCCGCCACCGAGCCGACCCCCCCAACGACGACCAGCGCGATGATGAAGCCGCGGCTGCTGCTCGGCGGCCGCACGAGGCGAGCGGCGAATGCGCCGGCGCGCCCGCGGAGCGTCCGCGCGGGCTCGCCCGGCACGGCATCCTGCTCATCCGGCACGGGGTCCGGCTCATCGGCTCGATCCGGCAACTTTGACTCCGATCTGCGCGAGGTCTTCCTCGATCATCGACGGGCTGAGAGAGGAGATCCTGATCGCGCGCAGGATCCCGGAGCTGTCGATGAAGAAGTGGGAGGGAATGCCGTCGATCCGGTAGCGGGATTCGATCGCGCCGCTGGAGTCGTCGACCTTCGGATAGGAGAGGCCGGTCCGCTTCGCGTAGCCTTCGATGTCCGACCTGTTGTCGTTGATGACTATCCACAGAACCTTCAGACCCTGCGCGCGGTACTTTTCGTAGGCGGCCTCGATGTCCGGGTTCTCCGCGCGGCACGGCTGGCACCAGGGGGCCCCGAAGCTCAGCCAGACCGGATGCCCGCGGAGCCCGCTCAGCGTGACCTTCGCGCCTTCGAGCGTCGTCGCGGTGAAGTTCGGGGCCGGCTTTCCGACTTCCGGCGCCGGGCCCGCGGCGCCGGTGGACAGGCCGGCCAAAGTGGGGCTGCCACCCGCCGCCGGCCGGTTCGCCAGATAGGAGACCGCCAGGATGACGGCGGCGGTCACGCCGATCGCCAGGAGCGTCTTGGCCCGGCTGAGGTGAGTTCTACTGCGAGCCATAGCTGTGCAGCCCCCCGAAGAAGAGGTTCCCGTAGAAGGTGAAGAGCGTCGCCACGAACACGAGCATGAGCATCAGCGCCGCCCGCTTGCCGCGCCAGCCGCGGGTGGCGCGGGTGTGCAGGTAGGCGCAGCAGGCGATCCAGGTGACGAGCGAGGCCGACTCCTTGGGGTCCCAGCTCCAGTACTTGCCCCATGCGACGTCGGCCCAGATCGCGCCGAGGACGATCGTCAGGGTCAGGAACGGGAAGCCGACCAGGGTCGCCCGGTAGGAGAGCTCGTCCAGCAGCTCGCGCTTGGGCAGCAGCCGTCGCGGACTGCCGCCGCTCTGGAGGAAGTACAGCAACGCGGCCGCGAAGCCGACCGCGAAGGCGCCGTAGGCGATCATCGCGGTGGCCACGTGGACGGTCAGCAGCAGGTTGTTCTGAAGCGCCGGCACAAGCGGCTCGACTTCGCTGGGAACCGTCGTGGCGTAGAGGAGCAGCGCCAGCGCGATCGGCAGCACGATCACGCCCATGGCCCACTGGCGATAGCGCCGCAGGAAGTAGGCGTTGACAACCAGGGCGCCCCACGCGAAGGCGATCGAGAATTCATACATGTTGGCGAACGGGCCGTGGCCGGTCGCAAACGTTCGGAAGACGAGCGTCGCGGTGAGGAAGCCGAGCGCCGGCCATGTCATCAGCGTGCCGAAGAGGGCGGCGCGGTTCGGAGCTTCGCCGACGGCGCTCGCCCCGACCTCGCCACCGAGGGAGCTTGTCGCGAACTCGCCGCCGGCGCTCTCCACCGCGAGCACCGTGCGGGCCCGGGCGACGCGCTCGGACGCGAAGGCCAGGACATAGCCGATCAGCGCCAGGGAAACCGTGACGATGCCGGCGAAGACGCAGTATTGGGACAGGTTAAGCATGGAGTGTGCCCCCTTTCGCGGGTCGCGCGCCCAGGTTCACGGCGCGCCGTATGTCTTCGATTAGGTGCTCGAACTGGGCCGAAAATGCCGCATGGTGGCGCTCGATCGCCCCGACGGCGATCTCGCTGCCGCCCGTCCCGCGACGGACCACGGCCCTGATCCGCCGGTGCGGGAAGAAGAAGGCGGTGAACAGGCCGAGCACCAGCAGCGTCGCACCGATCCAGACGACGATCGCCCCCGGGTCGTGGGCGACGATCAGCCCGGTGAACTCGCCTTCGCGCATGAACGTGAAGTCGACGCCCGCGATCGTCGTCGGCCTGCCCGGCGCGAGGGCACGGATACCGACCGGGGCGTTGTCGCCGGCCTTGTAGACTTCCAGCTGCGTCTCGCCGGTGGGGATGCCAGGGTCGGTCGCCCCCGAGGCCGGTGAGACCACGAAGGCCAGGAGCCCCTGCCGCGGGAGCGCGAAACGGCCGATCACGTCCCGTTCGTCCCGCGAAGAGTACGGCTGCGCCACGCCCTGGTCGAAGACGACCCGGCCGTCGGGGGTGCTCGCCCGCATCATCACCGCGGGGCCGAAGAAGGACTGGTAGAAAGTGACGCCGTCGTAGCGCACGGGGTGGTTGACGCGCGCGGTCTGTTCGGTCACCTGGGCGCCGCCCCGGTAGAGGGCAAGCCGGCTGACGTATTCGCGCGGCGGGCCGCTCGGGTAGTAGGAGTCGACGAACGACTTCGCTTCGACCGCGAGGCCGGTCCCGTGCCCCACGTCGACGCGCGAGCCGATCGGCACGGTGAACGATTCGTTGCGGAAGCCGCTGGTCCCCGTGAGGATCCCACCGATCAGGATGACGATGAAGCTGAGGTGGACGGCGACCCTGCCGAACGGCGACCAGCGGAAGCGGTCGGCACAGACGTGGACGTCCTCGCCGTCCCGCTCGACGGCGACGTGGAAGCGGTTCTTGCGGAACGCTCCGCCGAGCGCCGCGAGGGCGGCGCCGGTGTCCTCTCCCGCGGCGATCTTGGCCGTGTGCGGCGCGCGCTCGAAGAAGGCGTCGGTCATGACCATCCGCGGCTTGGTCGCCGTCCTCCAGAGGCCGGGCATCCGGCGCGCCGAGCACATGACCACGCTGGCCGTCAGCAGCAGCACCGCCCCCCTGAACCAGATCGAGGAGAACACGGAGAAGAGCCCGAGCCTGTCGAGGACGTCGGTCCAGCCCCCGTACCGCGGGCGCACGGTGTTGAGCCATTCGGCGTAGGCCGCGTGGCTGCCCGCGACGCCTGAGGGGACCTGGACGAGCAGCGTGCCCGCCAGGGTCAGTAGCCCGAGCACGAACAGCAGCGTCAACGCCGTCCGCATCGAGGTCAGCCGGCGGAAGAGCCAGACGTGCGGCGGCACGGCCGCGCGGCGCAGCGGGGCGGCCGACGGGCGCGGGATTGCGGGCCTCGGTGGTGCGGTGGCTGTCTGGCTCATGTTCGCTCCTCAGATTCCGATAAACGAAAGGGCGCCGGACAGCCGCCCGAAGGTGTTGGTGATCATCAAGAAGCCGATCCCGGCGAGCATCGCCCCGGTCACGGCGCTGACCGCGGCGTTGTGCCTGCGCAGCCAGCCGAGCCGCTCGCTGACCTCGGTGACGCCGAGTGCGACGAGGATGAAGGGGATGCCCAGGCCGAGCGCGTAGACGAGCAGCAGGGCGGCGCCCTGGGCGACGCTCGCGCTGACCGAGGCGAGGCCGATGATCCCGCCCAGGATCGGGCCGATGCAGGGCGTCCAGCCGGCCGCGAAGACGACGCCGAGCAGGGCAGAGCGCCCGTAGCCGGGAGCGCTCGCGGCGGCGCCTCCCGAGCCGGCGCCTCCGAGGCCGACGCTTACCGACCCGCTCGAGGCGCCGACGGCGGCGGCGCCCATCGGCAGGCGCTTCTCGCGGTAGAGCGCCGAGATGCTGATCACGCCGGCGACGTGGAGGCCCATGAAGACGAGGACGGCGCCGCCGAGCTGCCGCATGAGGCCGACGTAGTCGCGGAAGAGGTAGCCGATCAGCCCGACCGAGCCCCAGAGGGCGATGAATACGACCGAGAAGCCGGCCACGAAGGCGAGCGCGTGGAAGAAGGCGAGGCGACGCGACGCCACTGAGCGCTCGGGGCTGATGGCGACCATGTAGCTGACGTAGCCGGGAACGAGCGGCAGGCAGCACGGCGACGCAAAGGACACGATCCCGGCGAGGAAGGCGACTGTGATGCCGATCTCGTTCATTTCTTCGCCGATGCTTCCTTCGCCAATCCCTTCAGGTGCGTGGCAATCGTCTTGGCTGCGCTGGAATTGGGGGCCAGCGCGACGACCTTCGCCCACATCTTCTTCGCATCCGCCATGTCGGGCGGTTCTTTGCTCACATACAGGAAGCCGAGGTCGTAGTACGCTTCGACGTTCTTCGGATCGGCCGCGATGACGCGGAGCCAGTCCCGCCGGGCGTCGGCGGCGTCGCCGAGGTTGAACTCCGCCGCGCCCAGCGCCAAGCGCGCCATCGTGTTTGCCGGGTCGATCGCGACGGCCCGCTTCATCCAGCCGCCGGAGTTGTTGTAGTCGCGGGCCTTGAAGTAGACGTCGCCGAGCGCGATCAGCGTGGCGACGTCCTTCGGGTTCGCCTTGAGCTTGACCATCAGCTGGGAGACGCGCGCTTCATCGCTGTGGGTGAGGCCCGGCGGTTCGGCTGTCCCGGCCTGCCCAGACTTCGCCTTGCTCGGACCGCCCCCCATGTGATAGACGCCGACGACAATGCCGGCGGTTACGGCGAGAGTGAGCGTCCCGACGGCGATTCGCCTCAGCGACGAGGGGCGGCGCGGCGCCCTCGCACCCGCCGGATCCGACAGCGCCGCGTACGCGCGGTCGGCTGTGGCGATCTCCTCCCGAGCCCAGCGGCGCACGCCCTCCGGAGCGCCCTCCAGGAAGCCCACCAGCTCCCTGTGGGCTCTCTCCGCATCCTCGGCATTCGCCTCGGGGGTGAGGCCGATCCGGGTGTGGGGATCGGGTTGGCCGGACTGTGCGCGTAGTCTGGATCTTGGGAAGCGTGTCATGGTGTCGGGCCTCGTCTGCTCTCTTTCTCGGCCGGTGGGCCGCCGAGGTGTGCCTCCTCGGGCCTCCGGGTGGCGCTGATGAATTAATCAACCTTGGACAGTTTCGAGCGCAACCGCTCCGACCGCAACCCGTCGGGCGGCACGTTTTAGATAGATATGAGCAACCGCCGCCCGTCCAGGCGATACAGTCGCGCTGTATCGGCCGGCCGGGAGGAGACTTCACCGCGATCACGAAACGAGTTCGCCCCCGGGGGGCCGTTGCCGGTCCGCCGGGGGCGATATCTCTCTACAGGGGTGTCGGGGGGTGCGCTACTTGTTGTGGCAGGTCTGACAGACGCCCCTGTTCGTTGAGCCTCAACAGGAAGCTTTCTTGGCTGGCCGGTTCGCCCGTTGCCCCGCCGTTAGGCGTGACCCCCACCGCGTATCCGCTCATGGTCGCGTCCGTGCCGTGCGAGACGTGGCACTGGATGCAGTTCGGCTCGGCCTTCTGCTTGCCTTCTGTGTGTTCTTTAGCCACTTTTTCGAATGTTTCCGCCGAGAATTCGGTGCGATGCCGGTAGTTGAAGACCGAGTCGCCGCTGGAGGTCGCGTAGCTCTGGTGCTTTACCTTGACTGTTTCTCCTTTAGCATTGACTTCTGTTTCTGGTCCTTCTGTGTCGGTGGCGAGGAGGCGCGTGTGGCAGGTGGCGCACCATGAGGAGATCTTGGCTTCGAATGCCGTGTCGTTGGGGTCCCAGCTTTCCCAGTAGTTCGCCGTCGTGTAGACGTGGGTCATGCTTGTGGGTTCTTTGATTTCCACGGGCGTGACCTTCGTCGTCGCTTTGGACTGTTCCGCTCCGTTCGGGACGGGCCTCAGGATCCGGTAGTTGCCGTTCCCATGCGGGTCGTGGCAGGAGCCGCAGGTCAGGTTGACCGCGTTACCGTATTGAGGGGCGTTGACAACCCCGGGTTCGCTGTTGCCCCAGGCCATCTGGCTCGATTCGTCGATCGAGTGGGCCGAGGTCGTTGCTGCCGCGTTGCCGGCTTCCGTCAGCGGCAAGGCCGGGATGGTCGCTTTACTGAGGCGTCCTTCGCTGTTGTATGCCTTTTCCACTTTGCTCGTGTCGATCAGAGCGAACTTGAAGCCGCCGCCGCGCAGGGCGCCGGCCACGCCGCCCCCTCGTCCTGTGCCCGAATAGCCGGCGCCGTCCTGGACGTCGAGGTTGGAGCCCGTGGCCGCGGAGCCATGGCAGGAGAAGCAGAGCTGTTCCTGCTTTTGCTTCAACAGATAGGCTGCCTGGCCGGTGTGGGCCCGGTGGCAGCCCGCGCAGCTGTCCGGGGTGGCGTTCCCCAGCGGGCCTATCGCTACATGCGGCCCGGCGTCCGCCAGGGCGGGGCCGGCGCCGACAAGCAGCGACAACATACAACCGACTACCAAGAACACCGACCGTCTCATTTTGTGACCTCCTGAGCCAGCGCGGGCTCATGCGTTGTCGTAGTCTACGTGGCTCGTGCGTATTCCGTGATCTACGATTAAACGTCCGTTGGGCGGTCGAGCGCAATCCGTCGGGTGGTATCTCTTGGGTAGAGGCGGCCCGGCACAGCACCCGGCCGCATAGCCCGGCAGATACAGGGGCTCTATGCCGGTCGGTCGTCGTCGAGGAGTGCCGATGGGTGCGTCGCGGTCATTCGGCGTGGCACATCCGGCAGGTGCCCTTGTCGTCGATGCGCAGCAGCCGGCTGCCGGCGCCCGCGGGCACTTCTCGCGGGCTGTGGACGGCGAGCGAGCCGGCTTCTGGGGCGCTCGCGTTCGAGCCGTGCGAGACGTGGCACTGGATGCAGTTCGCCGAGCCCTGCGTCGTCTGGTTGGAGATGTGGCGGAGGGTGAACACCGCATCGCCGCTTTCGGTGTAGGAACTGGAGCTGAGGTAGCGCGTGTGGCAGGTGGCGCACCAGGCCGAGATGCCGGCGATGAAGTCCGGCGCGTACTTGTCTTCGACGTCCCAGTAGTTGGTGGTCGTGTAGACATGCTCCGATTCGTTGCCCTTCATTTCCACGGGTTCGGGGATTTCCACGCCTGGCCTGCTCGCGCCCGATTCGAGCGGGATCGGCCGCAGGAGCCGGTACATGCCGTTGCCGTGCGGGTCGTGGCAGGTGCCGCAGGTCAGTTTGATTTCTTTGCCGTAGTTCGAGGTGGTGCTGATCGGGCCGTTGCCCCAGTCCGTCTGGGGCGATGCGTCGATCGAGTGGGCGGAGGTGACCTGGGCGCCGGCGGCAAGCACCGGGACTTCGCCGCCGGGGTCGGAGTCGGAGCCCCCGCTTTCCTGGCCAGAGGGATGGCCCGAGTCGATCAGCGCGTACCTGAAGCCGCCGCCGCGCAGGGCGCCGGGCGTGCCGCTCCCTTCGCTCTTCGAATAGCCGACGCCGTCCGCCACGTCGGTGCCGGCGCCGGCCGCCGCGGCGCCGTGGCAGGTGTAGCAGAGCTCTGTTTCGGGCTTCTTCAGCAGATCGGGGGCCTGGGCGGTGTGGGCGCGATGGCAGATCGCGCAGGTGTCCGTGGTGAGCCCCTGGCCCATCACGTGCGGCCCGTTGTCGGCCGACGTCGGAGCGGCGCCGGCGAGCAGCGACAGGGCGCAGGCCGACGCGAGAAGCGCCCATCGCCCTGCCCTGTTGTGTGCGCTCGTGGCGGCCATGATGCTGACGGTTCGTTCCCGTGTGCCTTCCTCGCGGCAAGGCCGGCCCGCGATCACTTGTTGTGGCACATCTGGCAGACGCCCCTGTTGTCGATCCGCAGCAGGAAGCTGTCGCCGCTGGCCGTTTCTGTGGTGCTCGTCGCGACGCCGTTGGGGAGGGCGACTTCCGCGGAGTATTCTCCCATGGTGGCGTCCGTGCCGTGCGCGACGTGGCACTGGATGCAGCTCGGCGAGCTCTGCGACGCGCCGTCGGAGATATGGCGATAGGCGTAGACGGCATCGCCGCTGGCGGTGGTGGCGCCGTGGCCGCCGGCCAAGAGGCGCGTGTGGCAGGTGGAGCACCATTCCGAGATCTTCTGGATGAAGATCGGATCGTTTTCGTCTTCGACTTCCCAGTAGTTTCCCGTCGTGTAGACGTGGTTCTTGGTGTGGCTGTCTTCCTTCATTTCGGCGGTTTCGGGGATTTCCACGGGCGTGCTCGCTCCCGATTCGGTCGGGATGGGCTTCAGGATCCGGTACATGCCGTTCCCGTGCGGGTCGTGGCAGGAGCCGCAGGTCAGCTTGATTTCGTTGCCGTAGTCTTTAGGTTCTTTGCTGATCGCCCCGTTGCCCCAGGCCATCTGGCTGGATTCGTTGACCGAGTGCGAGGAGGTGACCGGAGCGAGGGCTCCAAGCACCGGGATGTCGCCTGCTTCGGAGAAGTTGCCGGATGGCTGGGCGGCGTCGATGAGGGCATGCTTGAAGCCGCCGCCGCGCAGCGCCCCCTCTGCGCCGCTGCGGCCGGGCCCCGAATAGCCGACGCCGTCGGCGACGTCGAGGTTGGAGCCCGTATCCGCGGCGCCGTGGCAGGTGTAGCAGAGCGCTTCCTGGGACTGCTTCAGCAGATAGGGCGCCTGGGCGGTGTGGGCACGATGGCACATCGCGCAGCTGTCCGGCGTGGCGTTCCCCAGCGGGCCTATCTCAACATGCGGCCCGTTGTCGGCCGAGGCGGCGGCGCAGAGCAATAGCGCCGCGGCACATGCCGCGGCGAACACGGTCGCTGCTCTGATCGTCCATGTCGCGCGCATCGGAGTATCTGCTCCCGGCTCTCAATACGACCAGATCTGGACTCGCCCGTTCTCACGATCGGTGACGTAGATCCGCCCGCCCTGGCCTATCGCGATCCCGTTCGGGTACTGGAACTGCCCATCGCCGATGCCTTCCCCGCCGAACGATCCGATGTACCTGGGCACTTCCGTCGCCTGGCCGGGGAGGTGGTAGACCTTGACGGCGTCGGCGGTCGTGTCGACGACGAACAGGCGGTCGCCGTCGATCGCCACTCCGCGCGGCAGGCCGAGGTCCCCTTCTCCCGCACCGCGCGCGATCGAGGCGGCGAGCTTGCCGGCCGGGTTGAAGATCGCCAGCCGGCCGTTGTTGCTGTCGGCGACGTACAGGTCGCCCTTCCCGTCGAGCGCGAGCCCGTTGGGGAACCACAGGGAGCCGCGGGCTCCGACCTTGCGCGCAGGCGCTTCGCCGGCGCCGCCGAAGACGAGGACACTGTGATTCTTCCGGGACCCGGCGACGTCGGTCATGTAGAGGTCCCCTTCCGGGCCGAAGGCCAGCCCGAGCGGGTCCGCGCCCTTCCCGAGGCTTCCGGTGGGCCGCATGGCGCGCAGATAGGAGCCGTTCGGCCCGTAGACGTCGACGTCTTGGCGCAGGCGGTCGCTGACGTAGACGTCTTCCGTTCGCGGGCTGACCGCCACGTAGACCGGCAGCCGCCACGCTTGATTGCGACCGGGCGGCTTCAGGGCGCCGATCCGGCGCCCCGAGCTGTCGTAGACCTGCACGAGACGGGGCCCTTCGCTTTCGGTCACATAGATCCGGGCGCCGGACGGGCTGACCGCCACGCCCATCGGCTGGTCGGTCCCGTAGATGTCGGAGACGTGGTGCGGCAGTTCTGAGGGGACGCTCGGCAGCGGGCTGTGGCCGGAGAGCGCGCGGATGATCATGTAGATGATGATCGCGAGCGCCACGAGGATCGCCAGCAGCGCGGCGATCTTCCGCCGGCGGCGCTTGCGCTCCTCCTCGGTGAGCCGATCGGCCGCGCCGCCCTCGCCGGTCTCGCCGCCGTCCAGCGGCAGGTCGCGGACGGCCGAGGGGGTTTCGTTCTGCGGCGCCATCTCACTTGCCTCCCGTGGGGACGCCGAGCCGGCCCAGACCGGCGCGCGCGTTGAAGTTCTGGGGATCTGCGACGAGCGCCTTCCGGTACCAGCGGGTCGCGCTCGCCAGCCGCGATTCGGCCTCGGCCGCCATCCCGAGCCCGAGCATCGCGTCGACCGCGACCGGACCCGAGGTCAGGCGCGCCAGCCGCCGCGCCGCGTCGGCCGGCTTCTTTTCGCAGAGCTCCACCATCGCGCCCGCGTATTCCATCTGGGGCCCCAGATGCTGCGCCCGGTAGGCGTTCGCGAGCTGCTCGTAGGGTTCGCACCAGCCGCTCGGCACGAACAGCACCGCCTGGCGAAGCGCCTTGACCGCCCGGTCGTAGGCGCCGGCCTGCACGGCGGCCGTCCCGAACGCGTACAGGGCGTCGGCGTCGCTCGGTTCGATCTTGAGGGCCTTCTGCTCCTGCAGCATGGCTTCCTTCGCCTGGTGCTGCTTGAGCATCACCGAGCCCAGGGCGTAGTAGGCGCCCTCGAGCTGCGGATTGACGCGGGCGTACTGGCCGCCGGCCTTTGCGATGGCCTGCTCGATCGACTGCCTCGCCGCCGGAAGCTCTCCCTTTTCAGCGAGAACTTCGCCGCGCCCAAGCAGCGCCGTCTGGTTCGCTTCGACCTTGAGGACCGCGCCGTACTGTTCGAGGGCGCTTTCGGGCCTGTGCGCGGTCCGGTAGACTTCGGCGAGCTGCAGCCGCAGCCCGACGTTGGCCGGGCTGGCGCGGACCGCCTTTTCCCCGGCCGCGATCTGCCGATCCACGAGCGAGGGGGCCGCATGGGGCCGCGCGACGAAATAGGCGACCACCACAAGGGCGATGCCCACCCCCACAACCTTGAGGCCGACCCGGATCAACCGATCGATGGTTTGCTCACTCATAACTGAATTGAATTGTCGCGCCGAGAGTGAACCCGCTCAATCCGTCGGGGGGTAGATTTCCGGTACAGGAGGGCTCCGCTTCGACTCTGTCGATTCTGACGGGTCAGCCGCTCTCGGCGCGTCGCCCCAGGCCCTGGCGGACGATGTAGGCGGCGGCCTGCGTGCGGTTCTCGAGCTGGAGCTTCTCCAGCGCGTTGTGGATGTGGTTCTTCACCGTGCCCTCCGTGATGAAGAGGCTCGTGGCGATCTCCTTGTTGCTGATGCCGTCCGCCACCAGCTGCAGGACCTCCAGCTCGCGCCGCGTGAGCGCCGGCGTCTCGGGCGATGGGGCCGGCGTGACCGGGTGGCGCGTGGTCCCGTCGCGGATCTGACCGAGCAGCCGCTTGGCGATGGCCGGAGAGAGGGGGCTTTCGTTGCGCATCGCTGCCCTGATCATGGAGTAGAGATCTGCCGGGCGGAGATTCTTCAGCAGGTAGCCCTGCGCGCCGAAGCGGATCGCCTCGAGCAGATGGTCGTCGGACTCGGACACCGTCAAGATGAGGACCCTGGCGCTCGGCACCTGTTCCCGGATGAGGCGTGTCGCCTGGACCCCGTCCATCACCGGCATCTCGATGTCCATGACGACGACGTCCGGCTTCAGCGCGCGCGCCTTCTCGACCGCCTCCAAGCCGTTCTCGGCTTCGCCGACGACCTCCAGGCCGTCCTGCGCGTCGATGAGCTCCGCGATCGCGGAGCGGAAGAGGCCCCTGTCGTCGACGAGCAGGATGCGGATCGGCTCGGTCGGCTCCGGCATCTAGATGGAGGGGATCGGCGCTCGTGCGGGGACGTTGGGAAGCTCGGCGACGATGCGCGTGCCGCGGCCGGAGGCGGAGTCGATCAGCAGCGTGCCGCCGATCAGCTCCATGCGCTCGCGCATCGAGTGCAGACCGAACCGGTCCTCGTCGAACGGCTCCTCGGTCACGTCGAAGCCGCGGCCGTCGTCCTCGACGACGAACGCGACCGTACCGCTGTCCTCGGTGACGCAGACGGTTGCCGCCGCCGCCCCCGAGTGCTTGCGTACGTTCGTGAGCGCCTCCTGGACGACCCTGATGATCTGGATCTCGCTGCGAGGCTGGAGCGCCAGGTCGTGCTCGAGGCTCGCCTCCAGCGACGTCGCGATCCCGCACTGACTGCTGTACCTGTCCAGGTAGGCGCGCAGGCTGTCGAGCAGGTTGCGCCCGACACGGCTCGACTCGCGCAGGTCGAGGATCGCACCGCGGGCGTCGCTGTAGCCCTCCTCACAGACGTCTGCGAGCTCGATCAGCTCGAGCGCGATCGCCGGCGTGAGGGCGTCCTCGCGCGAGGCGAGCAGGCGCAGCCGGAGGTGCACCGCTCCGAGGACCTGCGCGAGGCTGTCGTGCAGCTCGCGGGCGAGCCGCTCCCGCTCGGCGAGGATCGCGCCCTGCCTTTCGCTCTCGCGCATTCGGGCGCTGGTCACGGCGATCGAGGCAATGTCGGAGAAGGTCGTCAGGAACTCCCGATCGCGCTCGTCGAAGGGGACCGCCGAGCAGCGGCCGATCCAGACCTCGCCGAACGCCCTGCCCGAGCTGTGCACCTCGACCTGCATGCTCTCCTTGAGCTCCGCGGACGAGCGCACCGAGCGCGCGTGCCGGAGATCGTAGGACCCGTTGGCGCCGGGCACGATGCAGACCCCGTCCCGCGGGGGGGCCGCCCCCGCGGGCGTCGGATCGAGATGGACGGATCGGGTTGTGGCGTCGTTGAGGCAGACGACCGCGTGGTCGCTCGCCAACAGGTCGCGGCCGTGCCGGGCGACAGCGGCGAGGATGTCCTCGAGAGGGTCCTGGTTGGAGATCCGAAGCAGCACGTCGTAGAAGGCGTGGCCCTCTCGCTGCCTTCGCCGCAGGTTTGTGACGACCTGGGCCGTCTCGGCCTGGGCGCGGGCGACGAAGTGGAACATGACGAACGAGAAGCCGACGATGGCGAGAACAGTGAGCGCCGCAAGGACGATGTGAGGGCTGTAGTCGGCGAAGCCCTTCTCGATGACGAGGAAGCGGATCAGCTCGAGCGCAACGACGAAGAGCACGGGCAGGACGACGCCGGCAACCCTCAGGCGGCGAAGGGAAACCGACCCCGTGCCGGTCCCGGTCTTCTGTCGTCTCATATCGTCGGGAGCTGCCGCTCCAGGGCCTTCTGAGAGGTCCACTTTCCTTAGCTCCTTGGCTCGGTGGGTTGCCGTAGATGTCGACACCCAACATGCCGGCCATAAAGCCGACTGTGCCATTCGGCATAGTATTCTACCGGAGGGGCCGCTGGAGCCGCCGGCGCGGCTGGAACCGCCGGCGCGTGACCCCGAGACTGCGACACGCCACACTGGCTTCATGGCCGGCCACGTGGCCGCCGCTCACGGCCCACCCGGCGCTCGCCAGTGTTTTTGGCCTGCTGTCCGTCAAACGAATACGCCTGGATTGGGCGCGATCCGACGGGGTTTGGGCAGCGGAATCGGGGTTGCTGCCCAAAGGGTGCCAACGTCTTGGGAGCGACGGCTCTGGACTTCTGGTCGGAGGACGGCTACTATTCGGACATCCCCCCTGTACGCCTCGGCGGCAGGGATGCGAGGCCGCCTTCGGGCGGCCTTTGCGACTTAAGTGGCGCGCTACCAGCCTCGCGGCTTGCGGAAGACGCCTTGCGCGTCCTGGAGCTCGTCGGGGAATTGGCTTGCTGCCAGGACGGCTTTGCGCAGCGGCTTGTAGAACGAGCCTCGCGGCAGTTGCTTCGGCGATAGAGCCCAGCTCCGATTCGGATGCGGATTCAGGACCCCGACCGGAGCCGCCAGATCGTGGCGGACGTAGCGCACCGGCTCCTTGAGGTCGCCGTCGTTCGATATGACGACGGCGAGGTCGTAGCGGGCGCGGAAGCCATCGATCAGAAGGTGGCTGGCGAGGTTCACGTCGGAGCCCTTCTCCTCCGTCGTCCAGACCTCGGCGAACGCCGGCTTGCCCTTCTTGGTGGCGACGAGTCGTCTGGTCGCAGGCCGCGTGATGAAGTGCCCGAAGTGGACCGTCAGGTTCGGGACAGTCCCGAGCGCCCTGAGGTAGACCTGCTGGCGCTGCGCCTGGTTCGGGTTGCCTGGCCGTGGCTTCAGGCGCGCCGTGAAGTACTTGATCGCAACGATATCGGCGTCCTCGCGCAGCATGTGGCCGCATAGAGCGTGCAGATCGAGCCACCTGAAGGGCGAGTCCTTGAGACAGCCGTAGTAGAGGTTGAAACCGTCCACGTAGACGATCGTGCGCAAGCGAGGCGGCTTCGCCGGAGGCATGGTCGGAAGCAATCCACGGCAACGTGCGGCTGCTTCTCTGGCGGTTGGCGCGATATATCGTTAGCTGGGAGAACACCCGATGAGTGCCGTCGACAAGACCTGGGATCTCTTTATGGCCGCGTCGCTGAGCGACGACGACCTCGGCTACCCCGACAAGGTCGCGTTCGTCCCCGGAGACCAATAGAATCGCAGGGCCAGGGCGCGTAGCTCAGTGGGAGAGCGCTCGCTTCACACGCGAGAGGTCGCAGGTTCGAAACCCGCCGCGCCCATCGACGGATCGTCAGTGTTCATGCGGGTTTCTGGCGATTCCGGCGAAGCTGCCCGAGCCGCTGGATAGGGCCGAAATCGCTCATTGGCCCATTCATTGGCGTAGACTCGGCGTCGTGGGCCCGATCGTGCGGCAGCGCTGAGCGGTCCCCTCCCCACAATGGGAAACGTAGTAGTCGGACTCTCGATGTCACTGGACGGCTTCATTGCCGGCCCCAACGACGATCCTGGCAACCCCCTCGGCGATGGCGGAGGTAGGCTCTTCGACTGGTGGTCCGCCGGCACCGAGCGCATCGGCCCCGTCCGCTAGCGTGGTCGCGATGGATACGGACATCGAGCGCGCCGCACACACGCTTGCCGAGACCGCGGGCTCGCCCGTGCGGGTGATCTTGTTCGGCTCGCACGCCCGCGGCGACGCACGCGCCGGCAGCGACCTCGACTTCCTTGTCATCGAGCCCGATGTGCCCGACCGGCACGCGGAGATGGTGCGCCTGCGCAGCGCGCTGCACGATCTGCGCCGACCGATTGACGTGCTCGTCTACAGCGACGCGCAGGTCGAGGAGTGGGGCGAGGCGCGGGGTACCGTGCTTCAAGCAGCGCTTTCCGAGGGCCGGGTGCTTGTCGAAGCGTGACGAACACGACGTTGCCGACGCGCTGCTCGCCTAGGCGGTCGCACAGCAGGTGAATCTTTCGCCATCGTGATCCCCGACGACCGCTGTCAGGGCGCCGCGGGTGGGAACGGACCGGCCTGGAACGGGCCTGCCAGGTCCGGCGGCTCGGTTTTCACGCCCGCGTGGATGTCGCGCAAGTCGAAGTAGAGAATGGCCTGCGCGAGCGCCACCAGGGGCGCTCCCAGCACGCCGACGATCACCCGCACGACGAGTCCCACACCCGCCCCCGCCGCGTCCCCCGCGAGCGTGAGCCCCGTTCCGAGAACCCCCACGAGGATGAACATGACGAGGATCACGCCGAACACCTGCCAACCGTTGCCGCGCACCAGTTCGCGACTGCGCCTCAGCGCCCGCAAACCACCGGGACGCTCCAGCACGATGACCGGAGCGAACACCGCCCACATCGTGATGAGCACCAGGCCGGGGACGACGAGCAGCACGAGTCCGATGCCCTCGAGAATGGCCGCGACGAACCCCACCACAACGAGCTGCCCGAGCACCGGCACGACCGCCCGCAGAAGCTGTCGGGCGCCGGCGTCGCGCCGACCGTCCCGCACGTCGGACACCAGCTCGACAACCATGCCCGTGAACAGCGAGGTCGCCACGAGGGCGATCAGCTCGGCCACGAACACCAGTCCCGGCGAGAGCTCGATCAGCACGATGCTCAGGATCCCCGTGAACACGAACACAACTGCGGCCGCGGGCATCAGCACGGACGCCTCCTCGACGTAGATGCCGAAGGTCCTGCGAATAACCGCACCCCCGTCGATTGAGCTTCGCATCCGCTCCTCCTCGCCTCACCGGCCGCTGTCGGCGCCGAACCATAGCCGCCCCCGCCGATGTCTCAGAAGCCAGCCAGCTCCCTGGCGCGCAGCAGCGCCGCATTGATCATCGCTTCGGTGAGCCTGCCCGTGAACGTGTTCTGCTGGCTGGGGTGAAAGCAGCCGATCAACGTCAGCTCCTCGCCCGCATGCTCGGCGCCGTGGGCGAAGCGCGGCCGCGGCCGCGGCGGCGATCCAGGCGTCGCGCAGGCGCAGACCGTCATCGCAGCTCACCGACGTCGGCTGGTTGGCGAAGCCCGTGCGCCACAGCGAGGCGAACAGGAAGTCTCCGGAGCGGTCGCCGGTGAAGATCCTGCCCGTGCGGTTGCCACCGTGCGCCGCCGGCGCCAGCCCGAGCAGCAGCACCCGCGCGCGCGGGTCCCCGAAGCCGGGCAGCGGCCGCCCCCAGTACTCCTCGTCCGCGAAGGCCGCCCTGCGCTCGCGCGCCACCTGCTCGCGCCACGCCACCAGCCGCGGACAGCGCCGGCAGCGGCTCACCTGCTCGGCCAGCTCGGACAGCTCTGAATGGCTCACGATCGCGCGCACACTATCCCCACCCCGCCCGCTTCGATGAGTTCCGCAAGCGCTACCGCCACGAGCTCGCCAAGCGGTCCAACCACGTGAAGGAGCTGCGCGACCGTGCCAGCGGCGGTCCGCTCACGATCGTGTACGCCGCGCGCGACGTGCAACACAACAACGCGGTCGTGCTCGCCGAGCTGCTGCGCGACTGACCATAACCGCCGGCCGCGCCTGCGAGGAGGGTCCCGGCCGGCAGGCCCCTCGCGTCGGCCGGTCACTCGCCTGTGTAGAGCCGCTCCAGATCGATGAGCTCCACGTCGCTTCGGCGGCGCGCCGCCGCCAGTCGCAGCAAGCAAAGTCGCCTTAGTAAAAGCACACTTTGCCTGCTGGGGTGTCGCGACGAACGGCGCTGTGTCAGGCATCCTCTCGCGACTCGGGCAGCCGCCTGATCCCGCTCACGGCGTCAAAGCCGCGGTCGAAGCTCACGATCTCCTTGATCTCGTGACGACGCATGACCGCGACGTGAAGCGCGTCACGGGCCGAAAGAGCCGGGTGGGCATAGAGCAGATCCTTGGCAGCGAACACGTCGGCTCCCTCGACCGCGAGCACATCGTCGACGAGGCCGTCCAGCGTCTCGAAGGCCGGCTCGAGCCTGTCCGTCCGGCTGCCCCTGCCGTAGCGATGCAAGAGCTCTTGGAAGACCTCGCTGCTGGTCACCAGCCGGCTACGTTCGCCGGCCAGCCGTTCGAGCACACCTCGCGCTTCGAGCTTGCGCTGTTCATCGTCCCCCATGATGTACACGGGGACGTTGGAGTCGACGAAGATCACACGTGGTCCGGACCCGGCAGCCCAGCAACGATGTCCGCCACCCGCGCCGCCTCCATCTCGGCGAGCAGCGTGTCGATGTCGGGCTCGGCTGGGAAGTTGTAGCCGGCTGCCCTGCGAATGAGGGCGAGCTTGGCTTCTACGTCCCCGCTCGCGCGTTCGCGCTCAGCGACACGCAGCGCCTGGCGCACCCACTCTGAGAGAGTCACCCCGGCGTCATCCGCAGTGCGCGCATAGCGCTCCATGTCCTCGTCCCGCATCACCACCTGAAGCCTCTTGCTCATAGCAGTAGTATATCATACTACAATAGTAGTACGTGCCAGAGGTCGCGGGGCGTGCCCGATCCGTGGATAGGAGAACAGTCGCTCGGCATGGGACTTCGCGTCGACCATCGGAGTTATCGGAAGAACTACCCTGCCGCTGAATACCTTCAGTCGCCACCCGCCTATGCGGACCCGCCTGCGCCCCGCTGTTGCGCTGAGACCAGATAGGCCACGGCGCCGTCGAGCGTCGCCAGCTTCGGGTAGTCGCGCTCGGGGACGTCGATGCCGGTCTGCTCGTGCACCGACACCACGACGTTGAGGAAGTCGATCGAGTCGATGTCGAGCTGCTCGGCCAGCTCGGCGCTCGGATCGAGCGCCGCGGGATCGCTCTCCGGAGCGACGTCGCTCAGCGCCTGAATCACCACGTCCCGCAGCTCCCGCTCGTTCACAGCTCCTCCGGTGTCTGCAGCCGGCGGTCGATCAGGGCGAGGAAGCGGCTGCCGGCGTGACCGTCGCCCGCGCGATGGTCGGCCGCGAGCGTCGCGTGCACGACCGGCCGAGCGCCCACCATCCCGTCGGCGGCCCACGGTCGCTCGCGAATCCCCCCAAACCCGACGAGCGCCACCTGCGGCGGGTAGATGACGCCGTGCACGAGGTCCACTCCGCGCTCGCCGAGGTTCGTCACCGTGATCGTCGGATCGGACATCTCCGAGCTGCGCAGCCGTCCGGCTCGGGCGCGCTGCACGAGCTCGCGCAGGCCCATCATGAGCTCGTCGAGGCTCTTGCGGTCGGCGTCGTGCAGGGCTGGCGCGATCAGGCCGCCGCCGCGCAGCGAGATCGCCACGCCGAGATGAACCGACTCGGCCGGCCGAAAGGCGTCCTTCACCCAGAAGCCGTTCATGGAGGGCGTCTCGGCGACCGCTCGGGCCACCGCGCTGAGCAGCAGCGCCGAGGGCAGCAGGCGCTCCGCCGGCGATCGCCTGAGGTTCTCCTCGCCGAGCCATTCCAGCGCCCGGCTCATGTCGATTCGGGTCTCCAGGTAGTAGTGCGGTATCTCGCGCTTGGAGCGCGCCATCAGCGCTCCGATCGCCTGGCGCATCGCCGCCTGGCGGTCGGCGGACTCCGTGGCCGGCGCGCCGGCGGCAGGCGAGGTCGCGGGAGGCGGCTGAGGGGTCGGCGGCGGCGCGGGAGATGGCTGAGGGGTCGGCGGCGCCCGCGCGGGCACAGGCGCGGGCGCGGCGCTCGCCGCACGTTCGACGTCGGCCTTCGTGATGGCGCCGTCCGGGCCGCTTCCAACGACGGCATCCAGATCGACGCCGAGCTGCTCGGCCGCCCGTCGCGCGACGGGCGAGACCCGCAGGCGATGAGGCTCGATCGCCGGCGGCGCCACGGTGGGTCCCGCCGCCGGTGGCGGCGCGACCGTCGGAAGCGGCGTCGCGGCAGCAGGCGGCGCGCCTTCCCCCGCGCGGGCTCGCAGAGTGGCCAGCGCCGTGCCGACGGGCACGCGCGTGCCCTCGGCGACGAGCAGCTCGTCGATCACGCCGTCCTCGAAGATCTCCACTTCGATCTCGGCCTTGCTGGTGTCCACGACGGCGACGATGTCGCCGCGTTTCACCGCCTCGCCGGGCTTCACGCGCCATTCGAGCAGCGTGCCGGCGTCCATGTCGGCGCCCAGCGAAGGCATCCGGAACTCAGCCACCGGCGCCCACCATCCGCCGAACCCTCGCCACGATCGTCTCGGGCTGGGGGAGCGCCGCGTGCTCGAGGTGCTGCGCGTAGGGCATCGGCACCTCGGCGCCGCAGATGCGCTCCACGGGAGCGTCGAGCTCGTAGAACGCCTGCTCCATGAGCCGCGCGGAGACCTCGGCGGCGAGGCTGCCCGAGCGCCAGCCCTCATCGACGATCACCGCGCGATGGGTGCGCGCGACCGACTCGACCACCGCGGTGTCGTCGAGCGGGCGGAGCACGCGCAGATCGATCACCTCGGCCTCCACGCCCGCCCCCGCCAGCTCCTCGGCCGCGGCGAGCGCGGTCGAAAGCGTGCCGCCGTAGGCGACCACGGTCGCGTCGGCGCCTTGCCGGCGGATCGCCGCATGCTCGATGTCCACCGCCCCCGCGTCGGGGGGGAGCTCGCCCTCCATGTTGTAGAGCGAGCCGTGCTCGAAGATCAGCACGGGGTTGGGGTCGGCGAGCGCCGGCGCGAGCATCCCGCGCGCATCGGCGAGCGTCGCCGGGGCGAGCAGCCGAAGCCCGGGGATGTGGGCGAGCCAGCCCTCCAGGCTGTGCGAGTGCTGGGCGGCGACCTGGCGGCCCGCGCCGGTGGTCATGCGGATGACAAGCGGGATCTGGAACTGGCCCCCGGACATGTGGGTGATGGTGGCGGCGTTGTTCATGATCTGGTCGAGCGCGAGCAGGCAGAAGTTGACGGTCATGACCTCCACGATCGGCCGCATCCCGCCCATAGCGGCGCCGATGCCCGCGCCGACGAACGCCGACTCCGACAGCGGTGTGTCGCGAATCCGCTCCGGCCCGAACTCGTCGAGCAGGCCCTTGCTGACGCCGAAGCAGCCGCCGTAGGCGCCGACGTCCTCGCCCATCAGGAACACGCGCTCATCCGCCAGCATCGCCTCGCGGATCGCAGCCCGCAGCGCCTCTCGGTAGGTGGTCTGGGTGGTCGCCCGGGCGCTCACGGGGCGGGCTCCCAATAAAGAAAGCGCTCGAGGTCCTCGACCGGCTCGAGCGTGCCGGCCTCGGCGAACTCGACCGCCGCCTCGATCTCCTGGGCGACCGATCGCTCCAGCTCGGCGAGGTCGTCGTCGCTCAACAGCCCCGCAGTGCGCAGCGCGCCGGTGAGCGCGGGGATGGGGTCGTGGGCCTTGAAGCGCTCGATCTCCTCCTTGGAGCGGTAGATGTCGGGGTCGTACATCGAGTGGGCGCGGAAGCGGTAGGTGCGAAGCTCAAGGAAGCACGGCCTGTCGCCGTCGCGCACCTCCGCGGCGGCCCTGCGCGCGGCCTCCTGCACGGCGAGCACGTCCATCCCGTCGACCGACCACGCCGTCATCTCATAGCTCGCCGCCTTCAGCGCCAGGTCGGTCTCCGACTCGTAGCGCTCGATCGCGGTGCCCATCGCGTAGAGGTTGTTCTCGCAGCAGAACAGCACCGGCAGGTTCCATAGCGCGGCGAGGTTCATCGACTCGTGGAACTCGCCCTCGGCGACGGCGCCGTCGCCGAAGAAGCAGGCCGTCACGCGGCGGCGCCCCTGGAGCTTGTCGGCGAGCGCGAGGCCCACCGCCAGCGGCAGCCCGCCGGCGACGATCGCGTTGCCGCCGTAGAAGCGGGTGGCGGCGTCGAACAGGTGCATCGACCCCCCGCGCCCGCGCGAGCAGCCCTCGAGCTTGCCGTACATCTCGGCCATGATCGAGGCGGCGGACACGCCGCGCACGAGCGCGTGGCCGTGCTCTCTGTAGGTGGCCACGATCGCGTCGTCTGGCTCGAGCGCCTCCATCACCCCCACCGCCACCGCCTCCTCGCCGATGTAGAGGTGCATGAAGCCGCGGATCTTCGCCGCGCTGTAGAGCTCCACGCACTTCTCCTCGAAGCGGCGCACGCGCAGCATCTGATGCAGCAGCCGCATGCCGTGCTCTCGCTCGATCGGCGGCTCAGGGGCGCTCATGAGCTCGCGTCGAGCGTCGAGGCGTGTCCGTCGGGCAGCCCGAGCTCGCTCTCGAGCGTCGAGGTGTCGCCCTCGGGCAGCCCCAGCTCGCGCGCCTTCAGCAGCCGGCGCATGATCTTCCCGCTGCGGTTGTGCGGCACCGACCCCACGAAGTCGATCTCGCGCGGCGCCACCGCCGCTCCCAGCCGCCGGCGCGCGAACGCAAGCAGCTCGCGCCGCAGCTCATCGCCCGGCTCGAAGCCGGGCGCGAGCGACACGAATGCCTTCACGATCTCCCCCGCCACGGGGTCGGGCTTGCCGATCACGCCCGCCTCCGCCACCGCGGGATGCTCGAGCAGCGCGCTCTCCACCTCGAACGGTCCGATCAGGTGGCCCGCGGACTTGATGAGATCGTTGCCACGACCCACGAACCAAAAGTAGCCGTCGTCGTCACGGCGCACGAGGTCTCCGGTCAGGTACCACCCGCCGGCGAAGCACTTGCGATAGCGCTCCTCCTCGCCAAGGTAGCCGCGGAACATCGACGGCCAGCCCGGCCGCAGCACCAGCTCGCCCTGTTCATCAGCGCGTGTGACGAGCTCGAGCGTGCCGTCGGCGGCGAGCACCGGAGCGCCCTGCTCGTCGCGGCGCGCCACCGCCGCCTCGATGCCCGGCAGCGGGCGTCCCATCGAGCCGGGGCGCACCTCCATCGAGCGGTAGTTGGCGACCATGATGCCGCCCGTCTCGGTCTGCCACCAGTTGTCGTGGACGAGCATCCCGAACGCCTCCTTTCCCCACACGACCGCCTCGGGATGCAGCGGCTCGCCGACGCTCGCCACGAAGCGCAGCGAGTGAAGGTCGTACTCGTGGGCGACCTCCGCGCCGAGGCGCATCAGCATGCGCAGCGCCGTGGGCGCCGTGTACCAGACGTTCACGTGCTCGTCCTGGAGGATGCGATACCAGCGGTCGGCGTCGAAGTCGGCTTCGTCGACGATGCTCGTCACCCCGAGCGTGAGCGGCGCGAGGATGCCGTAGGAGGTTCCGGTCACCCAACCGGGATCGGCCGTGCACCAGAAGACGTCGCCCGCGCGCAGGTCGAGCGCCATGCGTCCCGTCGCGCGATGCGCGACCACCGCCTCGTGCACGTGCACCGCGCCCTTCGGCGCCCCCGTGGTGCCGCTCGTGAAGTGCAGCAACGCCATCTCCTCGGGCTCCGTGGCGGCGATCTCGCATCGCCCGTCCGCCGCGCCCATCAGCGCACGAAAGTCGCGCACGCCGGCGATCTCCGCGACCTGCGCCTCGTCTCCGACGAGCAGCACATGCGCGAGGCCCGGCAGGCTCGAGCGCGACTCCGCCACCTTGCGGCGATAGAGCGAGGGGGTGGTGACCAGCACCCGCGCATCCCCGAGTCGCAGACGCTGCTCGACCGGCTCGGGGCCGAACGCCGAGAACAGCGGGCAGAACACGCTCCCGTGCTTGAGCGTGCCGAGCGCCGTCACATACAGCTCGGGGATCCGTCCGGCGAGCACGAACACGCGCTCGCCGCGCGTCACCCCAAGCGCGCTCAGCACGTTGGCGAAGCGGTCGGTCCGCTCTCCCAGCTCGGCGTATGTGAGCTCGCGCACGTCGCCCCCCTTGCCAAGGAAGCGCAGCGCCGGCGTCGCGGCGAGCGGGCCGTTCGCATGGCGATCGACCGCCTCGTGGGCGATGTTCAGCGCGCCGCCCGGCAGGCCCGCGAGCTCTGCGCGCGCCTGCTCCCAGGAGAACTCCGCTCGCGAGCGCTCGTAGTCGGTCATGTTCGGCGGCGGGGGGTCCGGCCGAGCGGCCGTGTTCGCCGGGGATGCGCCCGGCTGAGCCCGCCGGGGTCGCAACCGGCTCGGAAGCTCGCTCGACGGTCGCATTCACCAACAGTAACCGGGGCGCGCGGACTTCTATACGTAGTTTTTCGCGAGTCGGCGCGGGATGTGGACGGATGCGCGCGAGCGGGGCAAACGCGACAGTCCAGGAGACAATCGACGCCTGAAGAGGCGAGGAGGTGGCCGATGCCTGAGGGAACGTTCACGGGAAGGGTCGCGCTTGTGAGCGGAGCGGGCTCGGGGATCGGCAGAGCCACCGGCAGGGTAATGGTGGTCGACGCGCCATGAGCGAAGCGACGGGCAAGCCTCGCACGGGCGCGATCACCTCGCTGGAGGACCCACCGACGTTCGCGCCGGATGCCGTTCGCTTCGAAAACCGCCATGACGCCGGGCGGCGGCTCGCGGCGCTGCTGGAGCCCTATCGCGACGAGCGGCCGGTGGTGGTGGGCATTCCGCGGGGCGGGGTGCCGGTGGCCGCCGAGGTCGCGCGCGCGCTCGGCGCCCCGCTCGACGTCGCGGTGGTGCGCAAGATCGGCGCGCCGCAGAACCCCGAGTACGCGATCGGAGCGCTCGCCGAGGGCGGCGTGCACGTGCTCAGCGATGCGGCGGTGCGCGCGCTCGGGATCTCCGAGGTGCAGCTGCGGTCGCTCATCGCGCGTACCGACCGCGACCTGAGCGAGCGGCTCCGGCGCTACCGCGGCGCTCGCGAGCCCGTCGAGCTCAGCGGTCGCACGGCGATCCTCGTCGACGACGGCCTTGCGACGGGCAGCACCGCCCTCGCCGCGCTTGGGTCGTTGCGCAAGCGCGGCGCCACGCGCCTGATCCTCGCGGTGCCGGTCGCGGCGCCCTCCTCGGCACAGGCGCTGCGTGACCACGCCGATGAGGTCGTATGCGTCGAGACGCCCGAAGACCTGTGGGCCGTGGGCTACTGGTACGAGGACTTCCAACCAACCACGGACGAGGAGGTCACGGCGCTGCTGGCCGAGAACCGCGGCGCGGTTGCGGTCCCGGAGTCGCCCGACGCCGGGGAAGACCTCAACGCCGGGGAAGCGCTCGACGCCGGGAAAGCGTCCGACGCCGGGGAAACGGTCACCCACCGAGTGAGCATCCCGGTGGCCGCAGACGTGTCGCTGGAGGGCGAGCTCGCCGTACCCTCGCGCGCGCGGGGCGTCGTGGTGTTCGCGCACGGCAGCGGCTCCAGCCGCCTCAGCCCGCGCAACCGCGCCGTCGCCGCGGAGCTGGCCGGCGCGGGCTTCGCCACCCTGCTGCTCGACCTGCTCACCCCGAGCGAGGAGAGCGATGCAGGAAACGTCTTCGACATCGCCCTGCTCGCCTCGCGCCTCACGGCGGCGAGCGCATGGTTGGGCGCGCGCGAGGACGTCGGGGCGCTGGCGCTCGGCTACTTCGGCGCCAGCACGGGCGCGGCGGCCGCCCTGACCGCCGCCGCCGAGCTGGGCGAACGCGTGAGCGCCGTGGTGTCCCGCGGCGGACGCCCGGATCTCGCACGCGACCTCGGCGCGGTGCGAGCGCCGACCCTGCTGATCGTGGGCGGCGAGGACCGTCAGGTGCTCGAGCTCAACCGCGAGGCCCAGCGGCAGCTTCGCTGCCCGAGCGAGCTGGCGGTGGTGCCCGGCGCGACGCACCTCTTCGAAGAGCCAGGCGCGCTCGAGCAGGTCAGCCGCCTGGCCATCGAATGGTTCAGGGCTCAGCTGCGGCCGGCGTGATCGTCAGGCCGTAGTCGGCTTGATCGTCAGGCCGCGGTCGGCTTGATCGTGACCGGTTCTTTCTTGGCTTCCTTGGGGAGCGGAATCGTCACCTCGACGACGCCGTCGTGGGTCTTGGCTTTGATCTTCTTGGCGTCCACGCCGGCCGGCAGCGCCATCGAGCGCGAGAACGATCCGTAGCGGCGCTCGCGGCGCATGTAGCGCTTGTCCTTCTCCTCCTTGCGCTCCTCGTGGGAGCCGGACACCGTGAGGATGTCGTCCTGCACCTCGATCTTGACCTCCTCGGGCGTGATTCCCGGGACGTCGGCGCGCACGACGATGTTGCCGTTGTCGTGCACCACGTCGATCGCGGGCGTCCAGTTGCGCTCACGACCGTCGATGAGCTCGTCGAACATGCGATCGAAACGGCTGCGCAACTCGCCGAGCTCCGCGAAAGGCTCCCAACGCGTCAGTGCTCCAGGCATGACTGCCTCCTGTGATCGATAGATGGGTGGGTCACCCGAAGCTACGCGGCAGCGAGCCCGCCACGCATCGGGGCTCAACCTCATGACCGCTCCGTAGTCCGGCCCCTTCATGCGGTCTTGCACGGATGCGCTTCGCGACGCTTCACCGATGCGCGCGGGCGTGCGGCGCGCGAGGCTGGTCGTATTCGCACATGACACCCGATCCGCGAGGAGCACAAGATGAGCGACGTCAACCCGAGCATCATCGAGCACAGCGTCGAGAAGGCGCACATCTGGCTCAAGGAGCTGGCCGAGGAGCTCGGCGTGGATGACCGTCAGTACGCGTACCGCGCGCTGCGCGCCGTTTTGCACACGCTGCGCGACCGCCTGACGGTCGACGTGGCCGCCAAGCTGGCCGCTCAACTGCCCACCCTGATACGCGGCATCTACTACGAGGACTGGGATCCAAGTCGCACGCCACTGCCGATCCACGACGTCGAGGCGTTCCTCGACCACGTCGTCAAGGAGGGCCGCATGGCCGGGGAGACCGAGGCGTCGCTCGCCGTCACGGCGGTCGCACGGGTCCTGCGCGAGCACGTCACCCCGGGAGAGATCGACGACGTGCTGGCGGTGCTGCCCGACAAGCTCAAGGTGCTCATCGCCGCCTGAGCGGGGCAGGGAGCGCGGCGGCCACTACGCGATGCGATGGCCCCCGGGAGCAGGGGGGTCGCGCCGCGCGCCGCCGTCCGTTCGTGAAAGATGCCCCCCATGGAGCTTGAGTACGAGCTGCAAACACACCGCGCCGAGGACCGCCACTGGTGGTATCAGGGGCGCCGGCGCGTGCTCGAGCGCGCGATCGCGCGGCTGCGCCTGCCCGAGAACGCCCGCATCCTCGACGCCGGCTGCGGGAGCGGGCGCAACATGGCCGACCTTGCCCGCCACGGCGTCGTCACCGGCGTGGAGCTGTCCGGCACGAGCGTTGAGCTGGCGCGCGCACGCGCCACCGGGGAGGTGCTCGAAGGCTCCGTCATGGACATGCCCTTCGACGACGCCTCTTTCGATCTGACGGTGAGCCTCGACGTGATCGAGCACCTTCAAGACGACGTCGGCGCGTTGCGCGAGCTGCGCCGCGTCACCAAGCCGGGCGGAGCGCTGCTCGTGACCGTCCCCGCCTACCAGTGGCTGTGGAGCGGCCACGACGAAGTCAACCACCACCACCGCCGCTACAACCGCCGCACGCTGCTCGCCGCCGCCGAGAGCGCCGGCTGGCGCCCTGAGCGCTCCGCGCACTTCAACTCGCTACTGCTCCCCATCGCGATCGTGCTGCGCGCGCTCGAGCGCTTCAAGCCGTCCACCACCAAGTCGAGCCTCGACCTGTGGATACCGCCCGCGCCGCTCAACTGGGCCCTGCGCCAACCGCTGCACCTGGAGGCCGCGGTGATCGGGCGCGGCGGCTCGATCCCCGCCGGGCTCTCGCTGCTCGCGGTCTTCCGCTGAGCGGAGCGCGGTCTCGGCCCGCCGGCGCGGCGACCGGCGACGCAAGCCCAGCCGCGGGAGAAGGCGAATCTTGTCTCCCAAAAAAAAACAACAACAGGATTGGGAGAGGGGCGTGCCCGCTGTGCTCGCGCGCTACGTGTCGCCCGCCGTCTCCGTGAGCGCCGTCGCGGCGTGCCCCCTGAACGTCCACGCGCGGTTGGCCAGGAACGTCAGCACCGTCACGATCGCGATCGTCACGGCCTGGCCCTCGAGCTTGCCGAAACCGGCGCCGTCGACGAACAGGTACACGAGCCCGAGGTTCACGAGCAGCCCGCTGCTCTGCACCACGAACCAGCGCACCGGCGTCAGCGCGTCCCCAACATGGCCTTTGAACGTCCACGCGCGATTCCACAGGAAGCCGTTGATCGCGCCCACCGCGAACCCGATGCCCGACGCCGCCACGTACCACACGCCGAACACCTTCAGCAGCAAGGTGTACACGAGGAAGAAGATCAGCGTGTTCGACACGCCCACGATCCCGAACTTCACGAACTGCGATACCAAGGGCATTCTCAGGATACGCGCGGCGCTGTCCCCTACTCTTCTCATGGTCCCTACTTAACCAGCTTCGTCCCCTTTGGAAGGAAACATGCAGGACACGGAAGCGAACATCCCGAGCTCACCCGCGCGCGTCCCGGCCCTGCTCAGCGTCGTCGCCCCCGTCTACAACGAGCAGGAGCTCGTCGAGGCGTTCGTCAAGCGCGCCTGCGCCGCCGTCGCCGACTACACGTTCGAGCTCGTGCTCGTCAACGACGGCTCCTCCGACGCAACGCCCGAGCTGCTCGACCGCATGGCCACCGAAGACCCCCGCGTGCGGGTGATCCACCTCTCGCGCAACTTCGGCCACCAGGCGGCGCTCACGGCGGGACTCGAGCACGCCTCCGGGGACGTCGTCGCGATGATCGACGCCGACCTTCAGGACCCCCCCGAGCTGATCCCGCGCATGATCGAGCAATGGGAGCACGGCTCCGACGTCGTCTACGCCGTGCGCCGCCAGCGCGAGGGCGAGACCGCCTTCAAGCTCGCCACCGCCTCGTGGTTCTACAAGCTCTTCGACAAGCTCGCCCAGGTCGACCTCGAGCCCAACTCCGGCGACTTCCGGCTGCTCGACCGCCGCGCGCTCGACGCCCTGCTGTCGATGACCGAGCGCTCGCGCTTCCTGCGCGGCATGACCGTGTGGGTCGGCTTCACCCAAACCGCCGTCCCCTACGAGCGCGACGCCCGCACCGCCGGGGAAACGAAGTACACGCTGCGCAAGATGATCCGCTTCTCGCTCGACGCGATCGCCTCCTTCTCCCACCTCCCGCTCCAGCTCGCCACCTACGTCGGCCTGCTCTCCGCCGGCGTCGCCTTCGTGGCGATCCCCGTGGTCATCGGCCTGCACTTCGCCGACTCCTACCTCCCCGGCTTCGGCACCATCACGATCCTCATCCTGCTGCTCGGCGGCATCCAGCTGATCGCGCTCGGCGTGATCGGCGAGTATGTGGGGCGCATCTACGACGAGGTCAAGCACCGTCCGCTCTACATCGTCCGCGAGGAGCGCAACCGACCGGCCGGAGACATCGGCCCGGTGGCGTCGGTGCGCGCGGGGCTCCCCGCGCGCGTGCCCGAGCGCGTGAGCTGAGCTCCGCACCGCATCTTCGGAGCGTTCCGGCGGTTACGGCAAACACGGCCCTTGAACTACGAACGGGAAAGGCACTGAACCATGCGCCATCGCACCCTCACACTGCTCGCCACGCCCGCCGTGCTCGGCGCGATGACCGTCGCCGTGCCGGCGCTCGCGGGGATCGCTCTCATCCCCACCGCCCACACGTCCGCCTCGAAATGCTTCGTCGCACACATCGCCAAACACAACGTGCGCGAGTGCCTTGTGCCCGGGCCCCGCGGCCTGCGCGGCCTGCCCGGACCTCCCGGGCCGCGCGGCTACAGGGGATACACGGGCAAAACCGGGAAAACGGGCAAAACCGGGGCAACCGGCCCAGCCGGCGCCGCAGGCGCACCCGGCGCGCCGGGCACGGCGCGCGCTTTCGCGGTCGTACAAGCCATCTCGCCGACCAAACCGGTCCTGATCAGCGGTCAGACCTCCAACATCACGAGCGTCAGCGAACCGATCCCCGGCGTCTACTGCCTCGCACCGGCTGCGGGAATCAACCCGGCTGCGGACACTGCCGTCGCCTCACCAGAGGTCAGCTACAGCTCGAAAGAAGAAGTCGGGTTGATTGTGGTCAACGCGAAGAGCACACATTGCCCAGGCAACTTCGAGGTGGACACCTACAAGCCGGGTGCCATCCCCACCCTCGCAAGCGGCTACGCCTTCACGATCGTCGTGCCCTGAAAGCCCGATAATGGTCGCATGAGCAGCCTCGCCGCCGGTGAACAGCCCTTCGAGGAGCACCCCGACGGCGGTGAGGAGCGTCGCGAGCGCATCCGCCTGGAGACGCCCCGCCACCGGATCGAGGGCCTCCTGGTGCTCGCGCGCGACGGCTACCGCTCGCGCGTGTCCGACGTATTGAACGCCTCCGAGCGCGACTTCCTCACACTCACCGACGCCACGCTGCAACCGCTCGACGGCGGCCCTGTCGAGCGCCACCCCTTCCTGGCGGTGGCACGCGCGCACATCGTGTACGTGGTGGCTCCCATCGAGGCGACATCCGGTAGTTGACGCACCCGCACCCCGGATTCGCATCCCGAAAGCAACGGAAAACCCGGGGCGCGACCCGAGAGCCCCCCTCAGAGCAGCTCGGTGAGAGTTGACACACGCCCGATCCTATCCTCGCTCAGCTCAGGCTCGAGCTGGAGTCCGATTCGGGGCAGCGCGCGACGCACGCGACGATCGAAGGTGGCCACAGTCGCGCCATACGCCTGAGCGGTGGCAAGCGCGAAGCCGTCGGCAAGGCTGATGTTCAGCCGACGATGACGCGCCGCATCGGTGGCAATCGTCGCAGTCGGGGCGATCAACCGTATGCCAAGCGCCCTCAATGCGTCTTGGGCGACGGCCAGCGACCCCTCCTGCTCGGCAGGTCTCACCAGCGTCTCGGCGTAGTTGACCAGCGAGAGCAGCAGGCGCGTCCCACTATCGATCATCGCGGTGATCGCGGCAACCGCGGCCGGATGATGGAGATCGCGGCGATCGAGCGCGGCGATCACGACGTCGGTATCGAGCACGCAGTCGCTCACGCGCGCTCTTCGGAGCGCAACCGATCGAGGTGGCCCGGCTCGTAGAGGCCGTCGAACACGCCCAAGCCCATCTGCGCGGGCCTATCGAGTCGGCGTACCACGATGCGATCGGCGCCCTCAGCTTCGATCGCCACCTCGTCCCCCGCGCCGAGCCCGACACGCTTCAACGTCTCGACAGGCAGGGTGACCTGATGCTTTCCGGAGATGCGCGGCATGCCTTTACCTTAGCGTAAAGGCTAAACGGAAGGGGGGGGGATTCGAACCCCCGTCGGAGGCTTAACCCCCGAAACGGTTTTCGAGACCAGATGCGGTCTCCTGCGGTCTCTAGCGGTTTTAGGCGGTCTCGGGCGGTTGTCTGGTGTCCTGCGTTGACCCCTATCATCGGGCGGAATCTGGCTCTGGGAGTGGGAATGTCACGCCACTGAACCTTGAGACGGCCGCTGTGCCGAGCTATCGATGCTCCGTGCTGCGGGTCTCGATGTAGGCCGTGCTCGCTCGAGCTCGCGCCACGCTGCGCGCCAGCAGAATCCAACGACCGGAGACCGACACGTTGACGTCGCGCCCGTTCGCCCCAAGACACCTGATAGTGGTACTCAAGAGCCCATCACCCAGTCGGCCATCCTGAGGGGTCGCTCCAGTCTCGAGATGACTCCAGGCAGGCGCTCTCTGAAGGCCTGCTGGTGCGCCGATATGGCGGCAGCGTCCGCGGGTGCCCATGCTGTGGGATCCGATCCGAGTAGCGGCATGATCTGGAGACTGTCGGCCTGGAGTTGCTCGGCGCAAAGCGCGAATCTTCGGCGCTGAGGCAGCTCCCGTCTCAGCGATTGCCAGATCTCAGGCGCTGTAGCCGCCCATCCTGGAGTGGCGGCAAATGTCCATCCTGCGTCGATCCTCTCAGCGAGCTCGTCCATTCGATCAAGGTCTAGTTGGCGCAGTCCTGCGGAGCGGCGCTTACACTCGCCGAGCGCGAGAGTGCCGTCCTGAAGAAGTAGCACGACATCGATCTCAGCCAACGGCTTGTCGCCATCGAGGAACTCGACCCCGGGGTATACGCCGGCGAGCCAACCTCTGCGGAAAAGCGCCACCCACCATGCAGCGCAGAGGACGTGGGAGATTGCATCTGACGCCTGCACCTCGATCAGGAGACGGCTCGCGCGGTAGCGGAACGTGAGCGTGTCGGCCGGAAATGGACGCGCGATTGTCTCGCCGCAGCCAGCGCAGGCGACGGGAGGAACCAGCTCTGCCGCAGCCCGCCATGCCCTCGTGCCACAGCGGTTGCACTCAACACGGGCACCTCGCACGATGAGCCCCGCGGTCTCGGCCCAGGCGAGCCACGCACGCGCCGTTGGCAGGCCGAAGTCACTTTGGAGCTGGGAAGCAGTTAGCTCGTGTTGTGCGTCGTCCACTGGCGGGACCACCATTCCATCTAGCTGCGCTTCGATGCGTGCGCTGCGCGCCGCCGCGTTATCGCTCGCTGCGGCCAGGCCGCTCTGTATGTCTCGGAGTCGCGAGCGGAACCAAGAGATCCCGACGCGCTCTCCGAGCCGGTCGAGTTGCGCGAGGATGCGGTCGTCCTTGAGTGGCTCGACTGCCTCGAATGATCCGATGCGCTCCAGCAGCGCAGCAGCCGCCTGTCCGGGCCGTGATGCCCTGACATGGAGCCCGTGGTCCGCAGCTGCTGCCTGAAGGAGCGTCCAACTGGACGGCCACTCGACGGCGACGGTGTCGCTGTTCACCGAGACCTGAAAGTCGTAACCGCCTCCGACCCTCCGGCTCCGAAGAAGCCGGATCGCAGTGCCCGCAGTGCGGGAAGTTGTTTGCCCGACAGGGTGATCCTGCCACGAATGTCGAGCCCGAACGCGGACCCAGGCCGTTCGCGCAGGAGTTCGCGGTCCGTCGGATCCCAGACGCCGACGGTCGCGGTTCCATCCGTGAAGTGGGCGATATCGACCGAGGTTCTGCAAGGGCGACTCGGCGGCTGCAGAAGGTCGTCTACCGTAAAGACCTCCCACGGCCCCTCGGCTTGGCCGACAATCTCCGCCAGCCGCTCTGTCGAGACGCTCGCCGAGACGAGAGCCCAGGGACGTCCAACGCCGCGCAGCTGAGGCGCGAAATGCATCCGGTCGTCGAGGTCGGTCCAGCTCTTCAGCTCAGCTGCAACGTCGGCTGTTGCCGGAACCGCCAAAGGTAGTCCCCGGTGAAGAGCGTGGGCTGAACGGAGTGTCCATAGCAGGCATAGGTCCGCGACACTGCCCGGCTCGTAGACGACCACGATGTTGGAACCGACAAACTGGCGGTTCCAACCCCGTTGCACCCAGGTCGGGGACGTGACAAGGTCTTGTGACCAGGGAGCGGCGCGCACGCCCAGCTCGTGGAGTGAAAGGGCACGCGGGTTGTTGGCAGTTGTACTTCGGAGTCTGCTAATGAGGTCGCGGGCGGACGGCTCGGCAACTGTCTCGCGCTCCAGCTTGACGAGCACGCTCCACTCAATGTCTGGCACGAGTCCAGCGCGCAGGACCAATCCTGGCGGGGGCGCGTCAGGGAGGAGGCCGAGAGTGCCTGCATATGCGACCCACCAAGCGTCGCTCTCCTCGGGCAAGTCGATCTGTATCTCTACCTCATCGTCCAGCGGATGAACCGCCAGGATTGTGAGCAGCGACTCCGTGAGTGGCCCTCCGTTGTTCACGTCAAGCCGCTTATAGATCTCCGCATCGCTGTCGAGCAGATCGCCTCCTGACACACGGTCGAGACGGCTACTGCGCACGAGGTCCAGCCAGGGTTGCTCAAGCGCTCGCGCCTCTGGATCGACGGGGAGCAGCACCGAGCAGCCTCCTCCCCAAAGACAGCAATGTAGGCCGATCGCCTCCCTCGCGTAATCAATCAATGTCGAGTCGACCGCCGTGGTAAGCAGTTCGGGTCCGATCTCGCGCCATGCAGCGAACCCACCCTCGAGGGGTGCGTCCGACAGGAGTAGCTCAAGATCTGAGGATCGACGATCAGCCATACTCGTCCCAGCCCTAACCCTATCCACCGCTTCGAAGACGGCGGCTGACACGATGTTCAGCTACTTCGCGGATTCTCTGCTCCCTAGCTGTCTCGGTTTCGTTGGTAGTAGTTGTCGAGGAGTGCGATGGCGTCGTCTTCTCCTCCGGGGAGGAGGTGTCCGTAGCGGTCGATGGTGATCGTGATCGAGGCGTGGCCGATGAACTTGCTGACTTTGTCGATGGTGATCCCGGCGTCGAGCATCTGCGAGACGGCCGTGTGGCGGCACTCCTGAAGCCCGATCGGCCGGAGCCGCTCGGCGGTTGGGATGGCGTTCTGCTGGTCTTCTCGCTGGCGCGTGGTGGCCCATGCATACCGGGCGCGCTTGTTGATCGTGGCGCTATCAAACGGTCTGGTAGGGGTGCTTCCGAACATGAGGTCGCTGCCTTTGCGCGGGGTGGCTCGCAGGTGTTCTGTGAGGAGGCGCTGGAGGTGTCTGGTGATGATGGTGGGGCGGGTGCCCTTCTCGCTCTTGGGGTCGATTTCGCCCTCATACGGGTCCCAGCCGCGCTGTACGTGGATCCGGCGGCGGTCAAGGTCGACATCTCGAGCCTGCAACGCGCGTAGCTCCCCGTGGCGCAGCCCCGCATACATCGCGGTCGCCCATAGCGCGCGATCTCGCGGTTGGAGGGCTTCGATCAGCCGGCGAGCTTCATCGGGGCCAGCGACCCGCTCGCGTCGCCCGGCGCTGGCGGGCAGACGCAGCCCGCGGGTCGGATCAGCGAGCAGATGGTTATCGCTGTCAGTGACGAGATCGAAGTCTCGCCATAGCACCCGGGCGGCATTGACGATCGACCGGACCTTGCTCGGGCTCAGCCCCTCGGCCAGCCACACGCCGGCCAGGCGTTGCAGATCGGAGCGGGTGATCTCCACCAGTGCCCTGCTGCCGAGGCTGGGTACCAGCCGCAGGCGCAGGTCTCCCTCGATCGTGCGTAGCGAGCTCGGCTTGTAGCGACGCCCCGAGCGGTTGCGGATCTTCCCCGCCTGGGCCATCGCGACCCATAACGATGCGACGTCGGCGAGGGTATGACGGCTCGGAATGCGAAGTAGCCCGACGCTCGCCAGCTCGAGCTGCTCATGACGCCATGCCTTCGCTTCCCAATGCTCGGGGAACGTCTTGCGGACCTTGGCCCTGTCTCTCCGTGAGTACACCCAAGCCTCCCACGGTGGGGAGCAGCCACATACCCCGCCGTGGCGGCTCGGACACCGCTGGGAATGTCTCGGCCGTACGCCCTCCGGGACACGCGAACGAGACCCGCCGCGAGGCCGCTCTGTCGCCGTCGCGGCGGCCAAGAGTTCGATCTCGCGCGCGAACCGCCGGGTCTGCTCCGGGGTCAGGCAGCCGACGATGCGCCATAGGCCCGCCGCCGGGCTCGGAGAAGCCTGCTTGCTCGAAAGATGTTGCATCCGGCCTCCTCGTGACCCGCGGGAGATCCGCGCTCGGCACCCGCCAGCCTACGGCCAGGCAGTTCGGCCGTATCCCTCGGACCGCATTGATCTAATAGCCTTGAGGATGTCGCCCTGGAGGGGTGGCAGAGCGGTTGAATGCGGCGCCCTCGAAAGGCGTTGTGCGTCTATCGGCGTACCGAGAGTTCGAATCTCTCCCCCTCCGTCCCCAAAGCTGAGGAGCCGCCGCACAAGGTGTCGGCGGCTCCTTGACGCCACAAGGCCGGCGTCCTGCCGAGAGCCGGATTTCTTCCCCTGCCTGCTCGGAGCACCTGTCGAGCGATGGCAAGCGTCGCCCTCTTCGTCCTCGCGCTGGCGAGCAGCCTTCCAAGAGCTGCGCACACGGCTGTGGACGGTGTTGATGTTGAATGGGCTGGTCGGTGGGACTTCCGCCCCAAACGTTGCACGAAAAAT
>CAWCFD010000004.1:0-190792 GCA_963794845.1 uncultured Solirubrobacterales bacterium | reverse complement strand
CGACCAGTCGATCACCGACGCCGGCCTCACCACGTGGCGGCTCATGCCCAGCTCCTTGGGCTCCAAGCCCAGCGCCAGTCCGACGAGCTGGGGGAGGTGCAGCACCGGCATTCCAAGCTCGCGGCCGACGACTTTCTCGGCGAGCGGCTGCTGCAGGTCGAGGTTCAGGTGGCACAGCGGGCAGGGCGTCACCAGGCAGTCCGCCTCCGCGTCCACCGCGTCGCCGAGGTGGCGCCCGGCCTGCTTGAGCGATGCCTGCTTGTTCATCGTGATGATCGGGAAGCCGCAGCACTTGTGCGAGCCGGCGTACTCGATCACGGCGCCGCCGAGCGCGTCGATCACCTGCTCCATGTAGTGGTCGCGCGGGCGCTCGGAGTCGATGCCCAGGCGGTTGCGCGGCCTGACGATGTAGCAGCCGTAGAAGGGGCCCACCTTGAGGTTCGTCAGCGGGCGCTTGACGAGCGAGCTCAGCTTCTCGAGCCCGATCTCCTCGACCAGCAGCCACAGGAAGTTCTTGTTTGTAAAAGGCCCGCCCGCCCCGCCCGGATCCTTTACATAGGTCAGGCCCTCCTTGGAGAGCGTCTCGTTGACGCGCGCCCTGTACTCGGCGTTGGCGTCAAGGCGTTCCTGGCACTCGCTCTGCGCGCCCTGGCAGGTCGAGCAGATGTTCATCATCAGCTGCGCCCCCTCCACCTGCTGGGCGAGCGCGAACGTGCGCGCGTTCAGCGTGTCCGCCAGCTCCTGGTTGTGCTCGGCGATAACGCCGCAGCCACAGCAGTTGCCGCGGTCCAGCTCAACCAGCTCGATGTCGAGCAGCGGCGCCACCTTCGCCATCGAGCCGTGCAGCTCGGGGGTGAAGCCGCGGCTCACACAGCCGGGCCAGTAGGCGACCTTCATGTTGCCTCCTCTTCGTCCTCGCCGCTCACATACAGGTTCAGCTCGTAGCGCTCGGGGCGGCTCTCGACCGTCTCGTAGATCTTCTTCACCGCGTTCAAGTCCTGCTTTCCGATCTTGTGGCCGAGCAAGGCGAGCTTAGGGCTCACCTTGCCGCGCAGCACAGCCTTCAGGATCACCGGCAGCGAGGAGAGGAGCTCCCTGCCGGCCGCCGGGTGGAACTTGCCGAACCACGAGTCCCCGCCGTAGGAGCGGGGAATCATCTCCGCCTCGTGCAACAACCCGTAGTCCTTGATCAGCGTGGTAACCGCCTGCTCGTGGCGGTGGCCGTTGTTCTGGTCGACGATGTGCTGGTCGCTTCCCGCGATGCGCCGCAGGCGCATGATCTGGCCCATCGGGTTGACGTCCTTCGGGCACGACTGCACGCACTTGAAGCAGTGCGTGCAGTCATAGATCCCCTGCGGATCCTGGGAGAGGTCGGTCAGGCGCTCGCGCTGCTCGGCATCCCTCGGGTCGCCCACGAAGCGGTACGCCTTCGCGAGCGCCGCCGGGCCGATGAAGCCGGGGTCGACCTCCATCGCCAGGCAGTCGCTCACGCACGCGCCGCACTGGATGCACGCCATCGTCTGCGTGATGTCCACCATGCTCTCGCGGTCCACGATGTACTCGCGCTCGGGCACCGGCTGCTTGCCCAGCAGCCACGGCGTAACGCGCTGCACCTTCTTCCAGTGGACCTCGTCCATGTCGACGATCAGGTCCTTGAGCACCGGCATGTTGCCCATCGGCTCGATCTCGATCACGCCCCCCGCGCGCCGCGCTTGGCGGCGTCCAGGTGGGTGTGGCAGGCCAGTGACGCCTCGCCGTTCACGCGCACGCCGCACGAGCCGCATATCGCCTGGCGGCATGAGCAGCGGATCCCGATCGAGCCGTCGGACTTGTCGCGCGCCTGGAGGATCCCCTCGAGCACCGAGCGGTGGGGCTCGAGCTCGACCGTGTGCTCGTCCCAGTAGGGCGCCTCGCCGGACTCGGGGTCATAGCGGCGCAGCCTGAGGGTGAACCGCTCGGGTGGCCTGTCGCGCACTTCAGCCATCGTTGACGCTCCTGCTCTGTCGGTCCGAACGGGATGATGATCTCGAATGCCCTCCCACCATCAGTATTTCCTCACCTCCGGCTGCCACTGGGTGAACGTCACCGGCGAGTAGGAAACCTGAGGCCCACCCACCCCGTCCTCGCCCAGCGAGATGTCGATGTGCTTGAGCCACTCCTCGTCGTTGCGCTCGGGGTAGTCGGTGCGGTACTGGGCGCCGCGGGACTCCTTGCGCTCGAGCGCCGCGAGGACCGTCGCCTCGGCGCAGTCGACCATGTAGCCGAGCTCGATCGCGCCGAGCACGTCCTGGTTGAAGACGGTCCCGCGGTCGTCGATCCAGGCGCGATCGGCCTCCTCCCTAAGGCGCCCGATCGTCTCGAGCGCCGTCTGCAGCCCGTCCTGGTCGCGGAACACGGCCGCGTGGCGGTTCATCAGCTCGCCGAGCTCGCTCTTGATCTCCGAAACCCGCCTGCCGTCGTGGGGGCGCGCGATGATCGAGTCGATCATCGCCGCGTCCTCGCGCAGCCGGGCGCTTGCGTCGATGCTCGGCATCCCCATGCTCGAGGCCCGCTCCGCGGCGTGAACGCCCGCGCGGCGGCCGAAGATGAGCGTGTCCAGCAGCGAGTTGGCGCCGAGGCGGTTGCCGCCGTGCACCGACACGCACGCCACCTCGCCGGCGGCGTACAACCCCTCGACGGACGTCGCTCCGTCCACGTCTGTCTTCACCCCGCCCATGATGTAGTGCTGGCCCGGGCGGATCATGATCGGTTCGCGCGTGATGTCCACGCCGGCGAAGTCGCGTCCGAGGTTGACGATCTCGCGCAGCGCCTCGAGCGTGCGCTTGCGCGGCACCACCGTCACGTCCAGGTAGATGCCCGCTCCGCCCGGGCCGACGCCGCGGCCCTCGTTGATCTCGATCTGCTCGGCGCGCGAAACGACGTCGCGGGATGCGAGCTCCATCTTGCTGGGCGCCGACTTCTCCATGAAGCGTTCGCCGTTTGAGTTCAGCAGGTGGGCGCCCTCGCCGCGCGCGCCCTCGGTGATGAGCATGCCGGTCTCGACCAGGCAGGTCGGGTGGTACTGAACCATCTCCATGTCCATCAGCGGGGCGCCGGCCCGGTAGGCCATCGAGATCCCGTCGCCGGTGACGATCAGGCCGTTTGTCGTCGGCTTGTAGGCCTGTCCGGCTCCGCCGCACGCGAGAATCACGTTCTTGGCGGTGAACGCCTCCATTCGCCCGCTGCGCACGTCGCGCGCGATCACCCCGCAACAGCGGCCCGCCTCGTCCTTGAGCAGGGAGGTCGTGAACCACTCCTCGTAGCGCTCGACCGTCTCGTGGTGCTTCATCAGCTGCTCGTAGAGCACATGCAACATCGCCTGCCCCGTGATGTCGGCCACGTAGGCGGTCCGCTTCGCCGAGGCTCCGCCGAAGGCGCGCAGGTCCATTTCGCCCTGCTCGTTGCGGTGGAACGTCACGCCGATGTGCTCGAGGTGCATAACCTCCGCGGGAGCCTCCGAGCACATGATCTCGATCGCGTCCTGGTCGCCGAGGAAGTCCGAGCCCTTGACGGTGTCGTACGCGTGCGAGCGCCAGTCGTCGTCGACGCTGATCGCCGCGTTGATGCCGCCGGCGGCCGCCACCGAGTGCGAGCGCACGGGGTGGACCTTGCTGAGGATCGCCACATTGGAGCCGGCCTGCGCGGCGGCGAGCGCGGCGCGCTGGCCCGCGAGACCTGCGCCGATGATCAATACGTCATGTGCCGGCATGAGCTCCCTGGGGGTAGTCGGAGGAGAGGGCGGTGGTGCGGTCGGGCGGAACTCTATAACGAGGACTCTGACGAGTGCTTTCCGAGTCCGCAGGTCGGAATACGAGCTCCCGCCAGGCATCGTCATCCGCGCATAGGGCGCCGTCATCCGCGCACAGGGAGCACAACCCGCGCGCGCGCCGTGCCCCAGCCTTCTCGGGAGCGCCCTCTACGCGCCGCCCGCCGGGCTGAGCGCCCGGCGGATCTGCGCCACCGTCACGACGCCCCGCAGAACGCCGTCGGCGTCGACCGCCACCATCCCGCCGAGCCGCCCGAGGCCCTCGCTGCGCAAGAGCGACTCGAGTGGCTCCTGCTCGTCGATGCGCACCGGCAGGTCCTGCTCGAGCACTTCGGCGACCTCCAGGGCCGGACGCCCCGCGGCGATCTCCTGATCGATCCGCTCTGAGCGCACCACCCCGAGGAAGTGGCGCGCGTGGTCCACCACCGCGAACCACGGCCTGCGGTAGCGCATGAAGAACTGCTCCTGCGCGTCGAGCAGCTTCAGCTCGGCGAAGATCGTGGGAGGCTCGCGGTCCATGATGTCCGCCACTCTCACGCTCTGGATACGCTGGCCGAGCGCGCCCTGCATCACCGCTCCGCCGGAGGCCTGGTAGAGGATCAGCCCGAGCAGCAGCGTGAACAGGCCGAAGCCGCTGCCGGTCAGGAGACCGAGCAGGCCGACGAGGCCGAGCGCGAGCGCGAACCCCTGGCCGGCGCGGCCGGTGATGCGCGTGCCGCGATGGCGGTCGCCGGTGTGCCGCCAGATCGCCGCGCGCGCGATCCGCCCGCCGTCGAGCGGGAACGCCGGGACGAGGTTGAAGAGGAGCAGCGCCGAGTTGATGAACGCAAGCCACGCCAGCAGCGCCAGCACCGGCGTGGTGGTGAAGCCTTCGCTGGTGAGCACCGCGTCGGTGAAGCGCCCGCCGCCGGCTATCGCGGCGGTAGCGCCCACGCAGGCGAGCAGCACCGCGAACGTCGCGGCCGGCCCGGCCGCGGCCACCTTGAATTCCTCGCCCGGGGTCTCAGGTTCGCGCGCGGGCCTGGCCATGCCGCCGAAGAACCACAGGTCGATGCCCAGAATCGCGATCCCGAGCCTCCGCGAGACGAGCGCGTGCCCGAGCTCGTGCAGGATCAGCGAGGCGAAGTAGCCGAGCGCGCCCGCCACTGCGACCGCGTACGCCGTGCTGGTGGACCCCCCGAGCACTTTGTGGAAGTAGTCGGAGAGGAAGACGATGAGAAACGCGAGCACGAGGAACCAGCTCGCGCTCACCCCTATGCGGATGCCGAAGAGCCGCGCAAGCTGGATGCTGCCGCGCGCCTGCATCGGTGCTCTCGTGGCCATGTATTGATCTTAGGCTGTGTAAGCGCTCAGGCCTGCACGCGGTTGCGCTCGATGATCGCCTCGAAGTCCGTGCCGGCAGGGAGCGTGCCGTACTGGAGGCCGCCGTCGCCGCCGAGGCGCGAGGCGCAGAAGGCGTCGGCCACCGCGGGGGCGCCGTGGCGCACGAGTAGCGAGCCCTGCAGCGCGAGCGCCATGTCCTCGACGATGCGTCGCGCTCGGCACTCGACGTCGTCGAAGTCCGAGAGGTCGTCCTTCAGCCGCTGCACGTGGGAGTCCAGGCGCTGCTCGGCTCCGCTCGTGAGCTCCAGCTCGTCGAAGAACGCATCGAGCGAGCCGGGCTGTTTGGCCAGAGCCCGCAGCACGTCGAGGCAGATCACGTTGCCCGAGCCCTCCCAGGCGGAGTTCACCGGCATCTCGCGGTACAGGCGAGGCATGCCCGACTCCTCGACGTAGCCGTTGCCGCCGAGGCACTCCAGCGCCTCGGCGGCATGCTCGGGGCCGCGCTTGCAGGTCCAGTACTTGCCCACGGCTGTCGCCAGGCGCTTGAACAGCGCCTCGTGCTCGTCGCAAGCGGCCTGATCGTATGCGCGCGCGAGACGCATCGCCGTGATCGTGGCCGCCTCGGACTCCACGCACAGGTCGGCGAGCACGTTGCGCATCAGCGGCTGCTCGATCAGGGGCTTGCCGAAGGCCGATCGGCCGGCGCAGTGGTGGGTGGCGATGGCGACGCCCAGACGCATGCCGGAGGCCGAGCCCAATACGCAGTCCAAGCGGGTGTGGTTGATCATCTCCACCACCGTCGCCACGCCCCGGCCGGGCTCGCCGACCATCTGCGCCCAGGCGCCGTTCAGCTCGATCTCGGCGGAGGCGTTGGAGCGGTTGCCGAGCTTGTCCTTGAGGCGCTGGAGGTGGATGTGGTTAGGAGTGCCGTCGGGGAGGATGCGCGGCACCAGGAAGCAGGAGAGCCCCTCCTCGGCCACCGCCGTTATGAGGAACATGTCCGACATCGGCGCCGAGCAGAACCACTTGTGGCCGGTCAGCTCGTACTCGCCGCCGGCCCCGCCGCCGCCGGCGCCGATCGAGAAGCGATTGGCGGCCCGTGCGGTCGTCGTGTTGGCGCGCAGGTCCGATCCGCCCTGCTTCTCGGTGAGCGCCATCCCGCAGGTGACGCCCCGCTTCTCGGCGGGTGGGAGGTGGCGTGGGTCATACGTCCGCGAGAACAGACGCGGCTCCCACTCGGCGGCCAGCTCCGGCTGGGAGCGCAATGTCGGCACGGCCGCGCAGGTCATCGAGATCGGACACCCGTGGCCGCCCTCGGCTTGGGAGATCGTCATGAACGCCGCCGCCCGCGCCGCGTGCGCGCCGGGGCGCTCCGCCGTCCAGGGTATGCAGTGCAGTCCGTGGGAGATCGAAGTCGCCATGAAGCGGTGGTAGGCCGGGTGGTAGTCGACCTCGTCGATGCGGTTGCCGAAGCGGTCGTGGGTGCGCAGTATGGGCGGGTTCTCGTTGGCGAGCCGGCCCAGCTCGATCGCCTCGGCGCTGCCCGCGAACGCGCCGAGCTCGCGCGCCTGCTCGTCGATCCAAGCTGCGCCCTCGCGCTGCACCGCCTCCAGGAGGGCCGTGTTGCTGGAGTAGAGATCGACGCCCTCGAAGGGGGGAGCCTGGTTGAAGACCTCGTGGGTACGCCCCGCCGCGCTCTCGCGGGGGAGACCCTGATCGGGAAGGCTGGAGACAGTCGCCATGACGCCAGCTTACTCGCCCCTATAGCATCGCCGCCGCCCCCCCCAAGCAGAGGACCGACATATGGCCAAGATCAAGGTGGAGAAACCCGTCGTCGAGCTCGACGGCGACGAGATGACGCGGATCATCTGGTCGTTCATCAAGGAGCAGCTGATCCTGCCCTACCTGGACGTCGAGCTCGACTACTACGACCTGCGCATCGAGAACCGCGACGCCACCGACGACGATGTGACGGTGCGCGCCGCCGAGGCGATCAAGCGCCATGGCGTGGGCGTCAAGTGCGCCACGATCACCCCCGACGAGGCGCGCGTGAAGGAGTTCGGGCTGAAGCGGATGTATCCGTCTCCCAACGGCACGGTCCGCAACATCCTCGGCGGTGTGATCTTCCGCGAGCCGATCGTAATCTCCAACGTTCCGCGCCTGGTGCCCGGCTGGACCAAGCCGATCGTGATCGGCCGCCACGCGTTCGGCGACCAGTACCGCGCCACCGACCTCGTCGTGCCGGGCGAGGGCAAGCTCACGCTCACCTTCACCCCGAAGGACGAAAGCGAGCCGATCGAGCTCGACGTGTACGACTTTCCGGCGGGCGGCGTGGCGATGGCCATGTACAACCTCGACGACTCGATCCGCGACTTCGCACGCGCCACGATGCGCTACGGCCTGGAGCGCGGCTATCCGGTGTACCTGTCGACCAAGAACACGATCCTCAAGCGCTACGACGGGCGCTTCAAGGACCTCTTCGCGGAGGTCTATGAGAACGAGTTCAAGGCCGACTTCGAAACCGCCGGCCTGTCCTACGAGCACCGCTTGATCGACGACATGGTGGCCGCCGTGATGAAGTGGGAGGGCGGCTATCTGTGGGCCTGCAAGAACTACGACGGCGACGTGCAGTCCGACACCGTCGCGCAGGGCTTCGGCTCGCTGGGCTTGATGACGAGCGTGCTGATGACCCCGGACGGCAAGACGGTCGAGGCGGAGGCGGCGCACGGCACCGTCACCCGCCACTACAGGATGCATCAGCAGGGCAAGCCGACGTCCACCAACCCGATCGCTTCGATCTTCGCGTGGACGCGCGCGCTTCAGGCGCGCGGGCGGATGGACGGCACGCCGGCGGTGGGCGAGTTCGCGCAGACGCTCGAGCGCGCGTGCGTGCAGACCGTGGAAAGCGGGAAGATGACCAAGGACCTCGCTCTGCTGATTGGCCCGGATGCGCCGTGGCAGAGCACCCAGGAGTTCCTCGCCTCGATCGACGACAACCTCAGCCAGGAGATGAATCAGTGAGCAATCCCGTACGAGTTACCGTCACAGGCGCCGCTGGCCAGATCGGCTACAGCATCGTGTTCCGCATCGCCAGCGGACAGCTGCTTGGCCCAGACCAGCCCGTGGACCTGCGCCTGCTGGAGATCCCGCCGGCCATGGGCGCGCTGGAGGGCGTCGCGATGGAGATCGTCGACTGCGCCTTCCCATTGCTCGCGGGACTCGACCTGCACGATGACCCGGCGGACGCCTTCGACGGGGTGAACATCGCGCTGCTGGTCGGCTCCAGGCCGCGCACGAAGGGCATGGAGCGCGCGGAGCTCTTGAGCGCGAACGGCAAGATCTTCACCGCTCAGGGCAAAGCGCTGAACGGGGGGGCCGCCGGCGACGTGAAGGTGCTCGTGGTGGGCAACCCCGCCAACACGAACTGCTTGATCGCGATGAACAACGCTCCCGACGTCCCTCGCGAGCGGTTCACCTCGATGATGCGCCTGGACCACAACCGGGCGGTGGCGCAGCTGGCGAACAAGCTCGGCGCGAGCGTCACCGACGTGACGAAGATGGGCGTTTGGGGCAACCACTCGCCGACCATGTACCCCGACCTCTTCCACGCCGAGGTGCGGGGGGTGCAGGCCGCGAAGGCGCTCGACGACCAGGCATGGATCGAGAACGACTTCCTCCCGAACGTCGGCAAGCGCGGCGCGGCGATCATCGAGGCGCGCGGCGCCTCCAGCGCCGCCTCGGCCGCCAACGCCGCGATCGACCACGTGCGCGACTGGGTGGCGGGCACACCCTCTGGGGCGCAGGCAAGCGAGTGGGTGTCGATGGGAGTCGTCTCCGACGGCTCCTACGGCGTGCCCGACGGCCTCATCAGCGGCTTCCCCTGCACCTGCTCGGGCGGCGAGTGGTCGATCGTGCAGGGCATCGACATCGATGATTTCTCCCGCTCGAAGATCGACGCGTCGGTGGCTGAGCTCAGCGACGAGCGCGCCACCGTGGCGAGCCAGGGCCTGATCTAGGAGGACCCCGTTAAGCAGCGATGGCCGGGTGTCGCAAAGCGCGAACCCGGCCATCACGAGTCACGACAGCGTCACCCCTTCGGGTGCCAACCCCGGCCCTTCTTCTCTATCTTCTTTTCCTGCTCCAGGCCGGGCAGTACGCGGTACAGGTAGTTCTGCTTGATGCCCATCTTGGCGGCCAGCTCGGGAATGGTGATGCCGGGCTGTCCGGTGACGAACGACAGCGCCTGCGCGGCACGGGTGCCGCTGCCCTTGCGACGTCCGGCGCGGCGTCGGGGGGGTGCCGGCGCCGTCGTAGTGGCGGCTGCTGCGGCGGGCGGCGCGGCGGCGCGGCGTCTGGTGGTGGCTGTCTTGCGACTCTTCGAGCCCCGCGGGCGGCCGGGTCCACGTCGCGCCGGCGCGGCGGGGGCGGCGGCGGGGGGGGCGGCTGCGGTACGGGAAGCCGGAGCCGACCCACCGACACCTGCCAGCGCCGTTGCGGCGGCCTCCAGCCGGTTGTACTCGTCTATCAGCGGCTTTAGCTCCGCCAGTCGGTCGTTTATCTCTCGGCGCTTCTCGTCAAGGAAGTCAGTCACGATTGTGTCCTTCGCTGGAGTAAATGGAAAACCGACGATAGGTTCGCACGGTCTTTCGCTTCACTTTACACAACTTGCCCGCCCGCCTGCCCTTGTCGGGAGGTTGCATGCGAAATTACCGGGTGAGGGCGGCCGGATCGCTCAACAGCGAGTTAGAACGTGTCTTTGAGATACGTTCTCAACCTCGATCTTGCATTAAGCAGTCGCGCCCCGGGCTGGCCGGGGCGCGAATACGTCCGCCTGGACGGGGAGAATGCGGGTTCCTGACACTCGTATCTCGACCCCAGGAGGATCACCCATATGGTGCAGCGTGAAGGGCTGGTTGACAAGCTACATGTGAGCGCGGACGGCACCGGCCAGGTGGGGCACGCCGGCAGCGCGTTGGTGGCGGGTGTCGCGGATCGGGTTGGGCTCACGCGAGCGCTCTGTGAGGCGATGGCGAGTACCCGGCAGCGGCGCTCGGCGCACGATCCCGGCGTGGTATTGCGCGACCTGGCGGTGATGCTCGCCGACGGCGGGGACTGTCTCGCGGATCTGGCAGCTCAGCGCGACCGGGCGGACCTGTTCGGCGATGTCGCCTCGGACGCGACCGCGTTCCGGGTGATCGACTCGGTCGATGAGCGGTGCCTTGAACGGTTGCGCGCGGCGGTGGCGTTGGCCAGGGCGCGGGCGTGGAAGCTCGGTGCGCGCCCGCAGCGGCGGGAGGGCTGCGAGCAGGCCGAGCGGACGGTGATCGACATCGACGCGACGCTGATCGGCGCGCACTCCGAGAAGGAGGGCGCCCAGGGCACTTTCAAGAAGGGCTTCGGCCACCACCCCCTGCTCTGCTATCTGGACGACACGGGCGAGGCGCCCGCGGGGATCCTGCGGGAGGGCAAAGCCGGCTCGAACACCGCCTCAGACCACATCGCCGTGCTCGACCTCGCGCTGGAGCAGCTCGACCAGGTGGCACTGGAGGGCGAGATCCTGGTGCGCGCCGACGGTGCCGGCGCAACGCACGAGCTGACCGTTCACTGCCGTGAGGCGAGGATGCGCTTCTCGGTCGGCTTTGACCTCGACGAGCGGGTGCGCGAGGCGATCCTCGCCATGCCCCGGAGCGCTTGGGTGAAGGCGATCCGCGCCGACGGCTCAGCGCGCCGCGACTCCCAGGTCTGCGAGATCACCGCCCACGTCGATCTCTCCTCCTGGCCGGAGGGCTCGCGGCTCTTCGCCAGGCGCACCAAGCTCAAGGAGGGCGAGCAGCAGTCCTTCGCCGACCACGACGGCTACCGGCTGGCCGTGTTCTTGACCGACCAGCCCGATCCGAACATCACGGCGCTCGACCTCACCCACCGCGGCCACGCGCGCGTGGAGGACCGTATCCGCGAGGGCAAGGACTGCGGACTCTCGAACCTGCCGTTCCGCTCCTTCGCTCACAACCAGGTGTGGCTGTGGCTCGTTCAGCTCGCGCAGGACCTGATCGCCTGGACCAAGCAACTCGCGCTCGCAGAGCAGGCACGCTCATGGGAGCTCAAGCGGCTGCGCTACCGGCTGCTCCACCAGGCCGGGCGGATCGCCCGCCACGCCCGCCGAAAGACGCTGCGGCTCGCGCGCGACTGGCCCTGGTCAGAACAGCTCGCCGCCGCATTTCAGCGCCTGCAAGCGCTCCCAGCCCCGACCGGCTGACCGCCAGCGCCGTCGGCGCTCACCGCGACCACGACCCTCAGCAGCACCGCCGGCGTCAGCCTGCCCGCAAACGACACCGCAGTCCCCCCAGGCACGCCCATCACCCCGACAAACCGGCCGCACGGCACTTCCGGCGGCCTTCACCACCACTGCGCAGGCCCTCCCGCCGCGCTCGCGGCCCGGTCGAGGACTTACTGCAAGCGGTCCGAATCAGACGCTTGCTGCAAGATCGAGGTCAGTGCTCCAGCAGCGAGCGCAGACGCTCGAGCGTGCGGGTGGCCTCGCGCTGGGGCATTCCACCGACGAGCGCGCGACTCGCGAGCGCGCCGAGCGGCCCGAGCGGCGCGTGGAACTCGTTGCGGTAATCGAAGCGGGTGCCGCCCCCCGAAGCCGCACGCAGCCGGTATTCGGTGCGCGCCCGTGAGCGGGCGGGGCCGCGTCCCTCCCACACGGCGCGCTCGCCGGGGACGCACTCGACCAGCCTCCAACGAACGTCGAGGCTGACTCCTCTCAGGTGGACCTGCTGGTCCATGCGGAAGCCGATCCGCGGGGCGCCCTCGTCGCTGCCGCGCAGCCTGCGGTGAATGGTGACCCAATCGCCGAGCCGCGCGGGGTCCATGACGGCGTCCCACACCTCGGCGGGTGTGGCGGCGACGTCGATCGATGCCGTGACGGTGCTCATTGCGGAGCAGGAACCGTAACCGGCCGAGGCTCTGGACCGAGTTGCGGGGCTTCCGCGCCGTGCTCAACGGGCGGCAAGCGGTTCCACCTTTTCCCACTCGCACAGCGCGTGTTCGACGGCGGAGTCGAATGGGTGCAACTCGACGTTCAACATGCCGGGCGCATCGTGGTCGGCGGGGAGCAGATCGCCGCTGAGCCCTTCCATCAGAGGGAGCACGAGCTCGGGGCTCTCGTCGGTGAGCACGGCCGCCAAGCGTGCCGCGACGGGGGTGGCTGTCACGCCCAGGCCGACGCTTGGACGGTTGAGCAGCATCAGCTCGGCGATGCGCTCCACCATCTGGCCGTAGCTGAGCACGTCGGGGCCGCCGACGTCGAGCGAACGTCCCGCGACCGAGGCGACGGAGGCGCATGATGCGAGCATCTCGACGACGTCGCGCTCGTCGATCGGCTGGGTGCGATAGCCGCGCCATGCGGGCAGCGCGAGCACCGGCAGGCGCTCCACGAGCCTCACGAGGAAGCGGAACGAGCGGGAACGCGCGCCGATCACGATCGAGGCGCGCAGCGCGACGGAGTTTGGAACCGCGTCGAGCAGGATGCGCTCGACCGCGTATCTGCTTGCCAGGTGAGGCGACGCTTGCGGGTGTGTCGACGCTCCTCTCGTTGCCCGACCCGAGCCTCCGGCGGCCGCGTGCTCGTCGCGCGGGAGCAGCCCGCCGAGGTACACGATGCGGCTCACGCCGGCCGCGCGGGCGGCCCGGGCGAAGGTGTCGGCGGAGGCTCGCTCGCGCGCGGGGAAGGGTTCGGCGGGCGATGCGCCGGGGGACGGCTCCATCGAGTGGATCAGGTAATAGGCGACCTCGACGTCGCGCATCGCGCCCGACACACCCGTTCTGGCGAGCGTGTCGCCGATGACCAGCTCGAAGTCGGCGAGGCTGGCGGTGCCGCCGTATGCGAGCGCGCGCTCGACGCGCGTGCGCTCGCGCGCGAGCGCACGCACCTCGTGGCCCTGCTCGAGCAGGCGCGGAAGCAGCGCCGCGCCCGCGAAGCCGCTGACGCCGGTTAGGAGGATGCGCATCGCGACCGATGATGACGCGTTTTTTGTTTTGTCCGCGGTTTGCGGGGAAGGCTTTGCGGTTGCCCTTGAGCGAGGGCGGCAGCGGTGCTTTGATGCCTGCCTGCCGTCGAGTCGAGCCGCCAAAGGGGAGCCAGTGTCGAGGAAGCAGAGCAAGCGAGCCACCCGCAAGGTCACCTGCGAGGATTGCTACTTCAAGTGCAACATGCTTTGCGCGCTGGAGCTCGAGGAGCCCTGCGCCACCTTCCGTCCCGCCGAGGCGCGGCTCGCGCCGCCGCAGCAGCTGCGGTTCGTGTTCCGCCAGGAGCGCCGCTCGCGCGCCGCGTGGGCGTTCCCCTCGGCGCAGGAACAGGCGGCGCTGCACGCCTAGGTTTTGGCCCGCTCGGCGTGCCTGGCGATCCAGTTCGCGCCGGGCGTGTCGGTGAGGCCGTGGGCGACGATCGAGCAGAACACGACGAGCGCGGTGAGGTCGAAGATGCGCTCGCCGCTCGCGATGTGCTGGTCGAGCACGAGCAGTGAGAAGGTCATGGTGGCGACTCCCTTCGGGCCGAACCAACCCATGAACAGGCGCGTCTGACGGTCGGTGCTCGTGCCCAGCAGCGCGATCCACACGGCGAGTGGCCGCGCGAGCAGGAACGTGACGGCGACCAGGCCGAGCGCCGCCCAGCCGCTTGACTCCAGCGCGTCGAGCGTGAGCAGCGAGCCGAACACCACGAAGATCCCGAGCTTCACGATCTCGACGATCTCATCCGCGCGTTGCTCGAAGTGGCGGCGCAGGTCGGGGCGGCGCAGGCCGAGCACGATCGCCGCCACGAACACCGCGATGAAGCCGTTGCCTTTCGGCGAGAGCACCGTCGCGCCGTAGGTGGCGAACGCGATGCCGAGCGCGTACAGCGACTTCTGGTGGGAGGGGATCGGGTGCTCGAGCGGGCGAGTGCTCTCGCTTGGCATCAGCAGCGCCGCCCCCCAGCCGATGACCAGGCCGTAGAGGAAGCCGAGGCCGACGTCTTCGAGCACGAAGCGCCACCACACGAAGTGCTGCGATTCGGCGCCGAGCGCGGCGAGGAAGGTGAGCACCGCGGGGAGCGCCAGGCCGTCGTTGAGGCCGGACTCGAGGTTGAGCGAGTGGCGGATCACGCGCGGCACGCGCGGGTTGGTGACGATGTTCGAGGTCAGCACCGGGTCGGTGGGCGAGAGCAGCGCGCCCAGCAGCAGCGACTCGGTCCACGTCAGCCCCACGAGCAGGTGCGCCGCGACCGCGACGATCCCGGCCGTGAGGGGCATCGCGATCGCGAGCTTGCGCAGCGGCAGGTGCCAGGCGCTCTGCAGCATCTCGCCCTCGACCTCCAAACCGTCGCGGAACAGGATCACGATGAGCGCGACGAACGCGAGGTCCTCGACGAACCCCGACTGGGCGTGGAAGCTGACGAGTTCGAAGCCGCCGTCGCCGACGACGAAGCCCGCGAGCACGAACAGCGCCGCGAGCGACAGGAACGAGCGCTGCGCCAGCCCGGAGGCGAGCGCTCCGATTATGAGCAGCGCGCCGAGGAAGGCGGCCGTCGCCTGGAAGCTCAGCACGCCTGGAACACGTCCCTGCCGGCACGTGTGGGCCAATGGGGGTGGGGCTGTTCGCTTCCCATGCGTTCGATGCCGATCATCGGGGGTATATTGGACATCATCGACAAAGCGTTCAGTGGAGGCGGTGGTCAGATGGCGGCAAAAGAGCGAATCGGCAAGGCGAGCGAGGCCTTGCGAGGCACAAACATAAAACGGCTGATGGAGGACGAGCAGTTGCGCGCGAACCTGCTCGCGGCATACGGGGCGGCGCGCAGCGCCTACGGGCGCATGAGCAACGGTAAGCCCGCGGGCAAGGCGCTCATGGAGGACCGCAAGCTCCAGCGCGAGCTGGCGGAAGCCGCGAACGCGCTCAAGGAGGCTTCGTTCGCGTTCAAACAGCCGCAGCCCAAGCGCAAGCGCAAAGGCGGCCTCGGCCGCACGCTGCTGCTGTTGCTCGTCGGCGCGGCGCTCGCGCTCGCGCTCAGCGAGGACCTGCGCTCGAAGGTGCTGGACCTCATGTTCGGCGCCGAGGAGGAGTTCGACTACAGCTCCACCACGATGCCGGCGGCGGAGGCCCCCGCGCCGGAGGATGTGCCCGCCGCGTGATCGCCCACGCCTTCTTCCCCCGACATGACCCACACCGCGACCGCTGACCCCAACGGGTTGGCGACCGCGCACGGCGCGCGGGGCGAGGGCGGCGAGCCGGCAGGTGGCGCGACCCGCTGCCTCTCCGGCGAGAAGGCCCAGCGCATCGTCGAGGCGATGCGCCACAGCGTTGCCCGCCGCGGCGCGGCGGGCTCGACGTTCGACCACGTCTCGCGCGAGGCGGGCGTCTCGCGCGGGCTGCTGCACTACTACTTCGGCACCAAGGAGCAGCTGCTCGTGGAGGCCGCGCGGCGCGACTGCGAGCTGCGCATCGAAGCGCTCGAGCGGCGCCTGGCCGGCGCGCGCACGGCCGACGATTACGTCGCTCTCTTGGCGCAGAACCTGCAGGAGGCGGTTCGTGAGGATCCAGACTTCGTGACGCTCCTGTTCGAGCTGTTCACGCTCTCGCGGCGCAACGCGGAGATCGCGGTGGAGTACGCGAGGCTCGTGCGGCTCACAAGGGAGCGGCTCGCCGGCATGCTGGCGGCGGCGCAGCAGGACGGCGTGCTGCGCCTGCACGCCGAGCCGGAAGCCGTCGCGGACATCCTCTTCTCGATCGGCGACGGCTTCGCGCTGCGCATGATCTCAGAGCCCGAGCGCGACTTCACGGCCACCATTCGAGCGGGCATCGAGTGCGCCCGCTCGCTCGTCGCCGGCTGACGGACACGCGCGCCCTCTTATAATCGGGCGAGCATGCCCATCTACGAGTACAGAAGGCCCGACGGAACCACCTTCGAGCTGCACCAGGCCTTCAGCGAGGATCCGCTCACCACCGACCCCGAAACCGGGGCGCCGGTCGAACGCGTGCTGCACGCGCCCGCGGTGCACTTCAAGGGCAAAGGCTTCTACAACACCGACTACGGCACGCGCAAGCGCCAGCGCGAGGACGACTCCTCGGCCAAGCCGGAGGCGAAGAAAGAGGAGCCGGCCAAAGCCGCCGAGAAAAGCGACGCGAAGCCGGTCGCCGCGGCGAAGTAGCGCTCAGCCCGCGAGGAAGCGCGCCGCCGCGGCGCGGCGTTCACTTTCGGAGACGCTGAGACCGACCTCGCCGTCGGGAAGCGTCACCGTGCCGTCGGGGTGCAGGATGCGCGTCGGCGGGGTGCCGCCGACGGCGAGCGCTCCGAACAGACCGAGCAGCGTGGGGCCGCTCATGTCGGAGACGATCGCGGGCGGAGCGTTCCATGCGATCAGCGGCGCGCGCACGAAGCTCGAGAACGACAGCAGCCGCGACTTCATGTCCGCGAAGAGCGCCTGCTGGTGTTCCTCGCGCTGCAGGTCGGTCTGGTTCGGCGCGCACAGGTTCTCGCGCGTGCGCGCCAGCGCGAGCGCCTGCCTGCCGTTCAGGCGATGGGCGCCGGGGCTCAGACGCAACGTGTAGCCGCCCCTGCTGGAGCCCCCGTCGATGCGCGAGAAGACGCACCCGCCGGTGTAGTCGACCCCGCCCATCGCGTCGATGAGCTGCGGGAAGTCTTCGAAGTTGACTTCCACGAGATGGTTGATGGGGATGCCCAGATAGCGCTCGATCACGGATATCGACAGCGCGGGGCCCCCGAAGGCGTAGGCGGCGTTGATCTTCTGCATGCCGTGACCGGGGATTTCGAGCACCGTGTCGCGCGGAATCGAGAGGCGCGCCGAGTGGCCGCCGCCGGTGCGGATCAGCATGATCGTGTCCGAGCGGCTCGGCCCCGACGTGTTGGCGCCCGGTTCCTTACTGCCCTTCGGGCGCCGGTCGGAGCCGAGCACGAGGATGTTGTTCGCGGAGGTGAGCGGGAAGCCGGCCGGTCGCAGCACGCCGGCGACGTCCGAGGGCGGCGAGGTGCGCTCGAAGTGGGCGCTCACGAGGAACAGCGCGAGCGATAGGAGCAGCCAGCCGACGACCAGCGCGAGCAGGCCGAGCAGCACGCGCTTGGGGGTGAGGCGCTCTGTCCAGCGGGGGACTCGCGCGCGCGCGCGAGGGGGTCGCAACGAGAGCTCCCGCTCCCACGCGTCGCTCTCGCGCCGTCCGGGCAGGCGCCGACCGGCGCGGTAGCGGGTGTACTGGGGTGTTTGATCGGGTTCGCGCGGCACGGGGCACCTATATTTGCCGCATGACCCCCCGCGAGGAGGCAGTTGCAACGGATCTGCCGCGTCCCCGCCGGGCGCGGCTGGTGGTGTGCCCGACGCCGATCGGCAACCTCCGTGACGTGACGCTGCGCGTGCTCGACGCGCTGCGCGAGGCCGATGTGATCGCCTGCGAGGACACGCGCCGTACGAAGGTCCTGCTCGATCGCTACGAGATCGACGGGCGGCTCGTCAGCTTCCACGAGCACAACGAACGCGAGCGCGCGATGGAGCTGCTTGGCCATATGCGGAGCGGACAGGTCGTCGCGCTGGTCAGCGACGCCGGCACGCCGCTCGTCTCAGACCCGGGCTATGCGCTCGTGCGTGCCTGCCGGCGGGCGGGCGTCGCCGTCGAAGCGCTTCCCGGGCCGAGCAGCGTGCTCACGGCGCTGATCGCCTCTGGGCTGCCCGTCGAGCGCTGGAGCTTCGTCGGCTTCCTTCCGCGCAGGCAATCGGAGCTCGAGCGCATCCTGCTCGAAGCCCCCGACACGATCGTCGCGTTCGAGTCCCCGCGCAGGGTGGTCGCCTCGCTGTCCGTCGTGGCCGAGCACCATCCCGATCGTCCCGTTGCCGTTTGCCGCGAGCTGACCAAGCTGCACGAAGAGGTTCGCCGCGGCGGCGCGCAGGAGCTGGCCGACCACTACCGCGAACATCCCGCGCGCGGGGAGGTCGTGCTCGTGATCGGCGCCGCCCCCGTCGGCGATGGGGATCTCGAGCGCGCGATCGCCGCGCTGCGGGAGCTGGTGAGCGCCGGCGCCAAGCCGCGGCCGGCGGCGGGGGTGCTCGCCGAACTCACCGGGGTGAGCGCGAACGAGCTGTACCGGGCGCTCACGGGCTCCTGAGCCTGCCGCTTCGCTCAGTTCTGCTCATGGTCGTGGAGTCTGATGTGGGCGACTTCGTAAACCGTGAGCGCGTGCGATCTCTTGGGGTGGTGACGCATGCCGAAAGCGACGAAGTCCATTTGCAGCCGGCCGTCGATGAGCACAGCCTTGAAGACCATGCCGAACCTGCCATCTGGTCGGGGGACGTAGACCTTGAAGCATTGCGGGAGTTCGGTCCCGTCGCGTCCTTCGGCTTCGCAAGGTTTCAAGTGCGAGCGAGGGATGCCGTTGGGCTCGTAGTCGCGGCGGGCCGCTTCCGCCGCCTGGCGCCCGGTGGAGGTGGAGCGCGCCAGATCCTCGTCCCATGGGTCGGGATCAAAGCGCGCAGGGATGCGCGGCTCGGATGTGCTCATGGTCTACCCCTCGCCGTCAGGGGGGCCCATGTATGGCCCGTGCTCGGCCATGAACTGCTCGAACTCCTCGGGTGTCAGCTCACGACCACCGGAGCGCTTGAGGATTGCCGCCCAGGTGACGGTGGGATAGGCGCCCTCCGGTACGAGCACGAGGCGCCCATCGGGACGTTCTTCCTCGATGACGTACTCGCCGGCGCGGTCGCCGCTGAGCGTCACGTGGGGTTGCGCAGCCACGGCATTCATGATGCCAGACCCTCCTTCGGTCGTGAAGTGCCTCGGTTTCGATGGGTGCTGGCACTGTAGGCCGCGCTTGGGACGGTATCCGGCGCGAGGTGGTGTGCGCGGGGCTGTGGGGTCGCGCCATGCGCCACGCTCCCGCAACAACAGGACTTGACATGTTGGGTCGTTGGTGGTATGTTGCCGCCAGCGCTTGTCATCCCACCGGGGTGCGGGCAAACATAAGGTCGGGTGTGGGTCGGTCTTCGTGGTCGATCTCAACCGGTTTTGACGGGGACCTTGGGAGAGGGACCGGGTCGCAACGAGAGGGAGTTGTAGTTCGCGTGGTTTCAATGGGGAATAACGTGCTTGAGAGTCCGTGTGCCACTGGCGGGTCCTTTATAGGACGCGTCAGCGTCGCTGACGCGTCTCTCTCTCTCTCTCTCTCTCGGCCGAGCCGGCGCCAACGCGCTAGCCGCCAAATCCGCGGGCTCGCTCCGCGGCCGACCGGGCAGAGGGCTCGGTCTGATCTCTCGTGCGCGCATAAGGCGCACAGCTTCTTATTCGTTCACCGCCGCGGGCCGTGTGCCCGCGGCGGTTCTGTGCTGCCTGGGCCCGCGTTCGCGGGACACCCCTTGGGGTGCAAGCAGGCGGGCTGGGTCTTGTCCGGGTCTCTTTGAGGAGGGGATGGTCTGATGATTGCTCGCAGGTTCACGTTGATGACCCTGGCCTGGCTGTGCACGGCAGTTGGGGCGCTGACGCTGTGGGGCGCGCCCGCGCAGGCGCTCGTCGCACACAAATATCTCTTCCAGTTCAACGAAGTCCCGGCGAGCTCGGGCGTAGCGCTACCCGGCCCGCTGTCAAGGCCTCAGATGACCGTCGATGGGGGACACCTGTGGGCAGCCGACAAGGTCGAAGGGACGAACAGCTATCGGGTGGACGAGTTCAACGCGGAAACCGGGGCGTTCCTCGCGCAACCCCTGCACTCCGAATCGACAGAGTACCTCGGCATCGCGGTCGGTCATCCAGCAGGCCAAGCCGAACCTGAGGTCTATGTAACGGAATACCAAGCTGGTGTCGTTTCGGTGGGTGTCTACAGCGAAGCGGGTGTCAAGCAGGCGACGTGGACGGGGACAGGGACGCCGTCGAAATTCAAAACTTTCGCTCTCTTTGGCATCGCAGCCGACAACTCTGGAAGCCTGTCCGATTGGGCGGCCGGTGACGTGTACGTGCCGGTCGGCGAAGAAAAAGTGGTCGATGTCTTCAAGCCTGAAGCCGGCGACACGTTCGCGGAAAAATACGTCACGCACCTCACGGGGACGTGCGCAACGCCGACGGCGTGCGCCACCGAAAAGTTTGTGGAGCCGAGAGACGTTACCGTGAGCAGCATCAACGGCGACGTGTTCGTCACGGACGGCAATGGCGTGGATGTGTTCGAACCGACCGTGCTGAGCGAATACGCGTTCGTGCGGCGGTTGACCGGCATTCCCAGTGGTTTGTTCAACGATGTGTTTAATGTGGCAGCGGATAGCAGCGGCGATGTCTACGTGATCGATGACCGCAGTGGTGACGAATCACCCGTCGTCGACCAGTTCAGTCCCAGCGGCGTCTATCTCGGCCGGATCGCCGAAACGTCGGCCGGCCCCTTCCCATCGGGATCCTCTCTGGTCAGTGTCGCGGTCGACCCCGCAACCGGCGATGTGTACGTCGGCAGCTTCTACAAAGAAGCAGGCGCAGACGTAAATTTTGTGGATGTTTTCGGGCCGAGCATAGTCCTAGCGGACGTAACCACTGAACCCCCCTCGGAAGTGACGCCGGAAAGCGCGAAGCTGAACGGCACGGTCAACCCGGCCAAAGCCGGCGCGGCGACGTGCTGGTTTGTATACGGCACGAGCACGAGCTTCGGCCAGAAGGCGCCCTGCTCCAAAGAAGTGCCCGAAGGCGAAAGTCCGGTGCCGGTGCAGGCGTCCGTCCAATTGCAGCCTGACACGACCTATTTCTATCGCTTGCAGGCTAGTAACGTAAACGGGACGAACTCCGGCGAACCTGCACAGGACCGGGAACTCAAGACGCCCGGTCCCGGCATCCACAGCGAGTTCGTCACCGACGCTGCGGCCACGTCGGTGAGGTTCGGTGCGACGATCGATCCGGACGGGGCTCCCACCACCTACTATTTCCAGTACAGCACGTCCGATACGGCGGGTTGCGGGCTCTCCTCGTGCGCGACGGCGCCCGCGCCACCCGGTGTCTCGGTCGGCTCGGGACACGGGGACAGTGTGGCCTCTCAGTATGTGTTGGGCCTGTCGGCGGGGACGATTTATCACTATCGCGTGGTGGCGTTCAGTGAAGTCGCGGGCAAGAGTGTGGCCTTCTACGGTCCCGATCAGACGTTCACGACACAGACCGTCGGAGGGGGCTCGGCGCTGCTCGACGGTCGCTCGTGGGAGATGGTCTCCCCGCCAAACAAGCACGGCGCGCTGCTGCTCGGGATCGAAGCTATAGGCGTGATCCAGGCGTCGGCGTCCGGCGGCGCGATGACCTATCTCGCGTCGTCCCCAATCGAAACCGAGCCGCAGGGCTATACGCAGCTAACGAACTCGCAGACGCTGGCCACTCGCACCTCCTCGGGCTGGGTCTCACGTGACATCGCGATCCCAAACGAAACGTCGAGCAGTCAAGCGATCGGGACCATTGCGGAATACCCGTTCTTTTCCGAAGACCTTTCGCTGGCGCTGGTACAGCCGCTCGGCGGCTTCATCCCGGCGTCTTCGCCCCAAGCCTTGGCGCCACAGGAAGCATCTGAACAGACGGCGTTCCAGCGTCTCAATTACGACGGCAGCGATCTCACGCAGCCCTGCGCGCAATCGCAGCTGCATTCGTGCTTCCGCCCCCTGGTCACGGGCATGCCGGGCTTTGCGAATGTGCCGCCGGGCACTCAGTTCGGCCTAGGCAATGAAGGCGCGTGCCCTCCAGGGATACTGTGCGGGCCGCAGTTCCTTGGCGCCTCATCCGACGCGCGCCATGTGGTCCTCGAATATCCCCACGCACCCTTGACGGAAGGCAGCAACGCCCGCCTGTACGAGTGGTCGGAAGGCAAGCTCACTCCGATCCCCGGGATAGAAGGTCTCGGGGCCGGCGGCGGCGGCGGTCAAGGCGCGGGCGGCGGCGGCATCAGGCGTCACACGATCTCCGCCGATGGCTCGCGCATCATCGGCCTGGGCAGCGACAGGCATCTTTATCTGCGTGACATGACAGCCAATGAAAACGTGATGCTGGATGCTGTGCAGGGTGGCTCGGGCGCGGGCCCGGTAAGCCCGATCTTTGAGGATGCCTCGACCGATGGCTCAAAGATCTATTTCACCGACGGCCAGCAGCTCACTCCAGACTCGCGGGCCGCGGAACGAGCTCGCGATCTGTACGAGTGCGAAATCGTCGTCGTCGCAGGCAAACTGGTATGCAAGCTCTCGGATCTGACGGTCTCATCCGGTGAAAAGGCCGGAGGCGCCCTAGGCGTAGTTGGAGTGAGCGAGGATGGGTCGTGGTTGTACTTCGTCGCTAACGGCGCGCTGGCGCAAGGTGCGGCGACCGGCACATGCGAAATCGGATCTTCCGATGAGTCTCAAGTGTGCAACCTGTACGTCCGCCACGACGGCACGACCCAACTGGTGGCGATCGTCTCCAAAGGGGATCTCAGAGCGCAATTCGACAACTCGACGGAGAACGCTTCCATGCGAGTATCGCCGAACGGACGGTGGATGGCCTTCATGTCCCAGCGCGAACTGACGGGCTACGACAACCGCGATGCGATTACCGGCACGCCCGACTATGAGGTGTACCTGTACCACGCCTCCAGTGAAAGCGGTGCAGAAGCCGGCAAGCTGGTGTGCGCGTCGTGCAATCCGACCGGCGCACGGCCCGTTGGTGTTGAAATAGGCGACAACTTGACCCTGGTCGCTGGTTTCTCAGTTTGGAATGGAGAACACGTTGCCGCGAACCTTCCGCTGTGGGATGGGGCTTCGCTCGGCTACAATCTCTACCAGCCGCGTTATCTGTCCGACAGCGGCCGCCTGTTCTTCAACAGCACCGACGCGCTCGTGCCGCAGGACGTCAACGGCAACGAGGACGTGTACGAGTACGAGCCGGCCGGGTACACGAACGCGGAAGGCAAGGTGCATTGCACATCCGCCGGTCCGCGCTACAGCGAACGGTCGGGTGGCTGTGTCGGGCTTGTCTCCTCCGGGGGCGCGGCCGGCGAATCGGCGTTCCTGGATGCGAGCGAAACGGGCGGGGACGTGTTCTTCCTTACGTCGGGTCAGCTAGCACCGCAGGACTACGACACCGCGCTCGATGTGTACGACGCGCATGAATGCACGAGTGCGTCGCAGTGCCTGCCCGCGCCCGTGGCCGTCGTGCCGCCGTGCGATACGGGCGACTCGTGCAAGTCTGCTCCTTCCCCGCAGCCGGCGATCTACGGGGCGCCAGCGAGCGCGACGTTCAGCGGCACGGGCAACCTTGTGCCGCCGTCACCTGGCGTAACCAAGAAGTCCGTCAAATGCCCCAAGGGCAAGAAGCTCAGCCGTGGCAAGTGCGTCAAGGGGAAAACTAAGCATAAGAAGGCTCACAAAGCCAAGAGAGCCACCACCAACCGGAGGGCAAAGCGATGAGGCGTCTTCTGATAGTCGTGACATTTCTTTGTTCTCTGCCGTTGCTGGTGTCAACGGCTTCTGCCGACGCCGCTTCGCCGTGGTGGCATTTGACGTCGGGTTCGCGTCCCGGTCATCTGCATGCTGGCGTCGCAAGAAGTGAGGAACAGGAAATATCGGTCGCTCCCGTCGAAGTGGAACCGGGCTTTGAACTGGCCGCATTCGAATTGAAGGTTGGAGGCGTCGGGGTGGGGTTCTTCGCCAACGAACCGTACGCGCCGATCTTTGGTGTTCCCGCGCCGACGAGAAAAAATGTGCAGAGCGCGCTCGAAGGCGTCTATGGTGCCGGGAACGTGGAAGTGGTGGGAAGCGAAGCAGGCACCGCTCCTCTGGCGTTGACCGTCAAGAGCATCGGCAAAGACGCCGATCGCAAGGTCGAACCGGTCGAAGTCAACTTTGGGGAAGGTATAGGCACGAGCGAAGAAAAGGTCATTACGACAGCGCGACCGGATGGGCAGATCTACGTGACGGCGGCGAACCTGGGTGACGCGAGCACGAGCGGCGAAGTCACGGTCACCGCCACGGTCCCCGCGGGCCTGGAAGCGGTCAGCGTGCGCGGCTTGGCGGGAGACGGTGTGGAAGTGGGCGTTTCGGGCAACGACGGTCCGGTGACATGCACGCTGGGCTCCCCGTCTACGTGCTCATTCAACGGGAACTTGCAGCCCTACCATCAGATCGAAGTGAGCGTCGGGGTGGTGGTGAAGGGTGCTCATTCGGGCGAACCGACCCAGGGAAGCGTCAGCGGCGGCGGCCCGGCGCCCGCCTCGACGGCGGGCCAGATCGCGGTCAGCGACGAACCCACTCCATTCGGCGTCAGCGAATACGTGATCGCCCCCGAAGAAGAGGGCGGCATGACCGATCGACAGGCGGGCTCGCACCCGTTTCAGTTGACGACGACGCTCACATTGAACGAGGCGATCTCATATACCAATGACCAGGGCGAACTTCCGGTGCCGGCCGAGCTGCTCAAGGACCTGCATTTCAACTTGCCGCCGGGCCTGATCGGCAACCCGACACCGTTCCCGAGGTGCACGATCAAGGACTTCGAGACGAAGGTCAATGTCAATACCGGGCAGAATGCCTGTGGGCCGCAGACGGCGTTGGGTGTCGCGCGAATCACGATCTCAGAACAGCGTTTCATCGGACTGGAAACATTTGTCGCGCCGCTGTTCAACCTGGAACCGGCGAGGGGAGAGCCCGCACGTTTCGGTTTCTTCGCGCACGAGAACCCGGTGATCCTCGACACGAGCGTCCGTACCGGCGGGGACTACGGCGTGACGGTCAGCGTCCCGAACATCATTCAGACGGCCGGGTTCCTCAAGAGCGAAGTGACCTTCTGGGGTGTCCCTGGCGATCCGCGCCACGACAACGCACGCGGCTGGGGGTGCATATTCGAAGGCCTCGGTTGGCCTGCGACCGAACGCCCCGCGTGCAACCCGCCCGAATCGAGAAATCCTCCTCCGCTTCTCTCGCTGCCGACGTCGTGCACCGGTCCGCTGCAGAGCACCGTGGAAGCCGACTCATGGCGCGAACGAAACACCGTGCTCTCCACCCAACTGGGTGAACCGATCCCGGCGTTGGGAGGTTGTAACCGCCTGCCGTTCAGCTCGTCGATCAGCGTCGCGCCGGACTCGCAGGCCGGTAGCACGCCGACGGGGTTGACGGTAGGTATCCACGTGCCTCAGGAAGAGGCGTTGAACGCGAGCGGTCTCTCCCCCGCGCAGGTCAAGGACACGACAGTTGTGCTGCCGCGTGGCGTCGCATTGAACCCCGCGGCCTCCGACGGGCTTCAAGCGTGCACGGATACGCCCGAATCGGGTCATCCGGAAGGCCAGTTCGGCCTGCACGAAGACGCGAAATCGGCGTGCCCCGAAGCGTCGAAGGTCGGGACCGTCGAAATCAAGACGCCCCTGTTGCCGAACCCGTTGACGGGCGCCGCGTACCTGGCGGCGCAGACCCAGAACCCGTTCGGCAGCCTGGTGGCGCTGTACATCGAAGTCGAAGACCCGATCTCCGGCTCGCTCGTGAAGCTCGCCGGGGAAGTCAAACCGGACCCGGTCACAGGACAGCTGGTCTCGACGTTCCTGAACACCCCACAACTGCCCTTCGAAGACTTCAAGCTGCACTTCTTCGGCGGCTCCAGGGCGCCGCTCGGCACCCCCGCGAACTGCGGCTCATACACGACGGCCGCGTCGATCTCACCGTGGTCGGGCAACCAGCCCGCCGAATCCTCCTCGACGTTCGAGATCACGTCCGGTCCGAACGGCGGCCCGTGCCGGAGCCCGCTGCCCTTCTCCCCCGAACTGACGGCCGGGACCACGAACATCCAGGCCGGTGGGTTCAGTCCGTTCACGATGACGATGAGCCGCCAGGACGGCAACCAGAACCTGCAAGCCATAAGCCTGCGCATGCCTCCCGGCCTCTCGGGACTGCTCACGGGCGTCGAACTCTGCCAGGAACCGCAGGCCGACCAGGGGTTGTGCGGGGCGAACAGCCTGATCGGCGAAACGATCGTCTCGGTCGGCGTCGGCGGCGATCCGTTCAGCGTCAAGGGCGGGCGCGTGTACCTGACCGGCCCGTACAAGGGCGCCCCGTTCGGTCTCTCGATCGTCAATCCGGCCAAGGCCGGGCCGTTCGATCTGGAGAACACGCCCGCGAGCCATCCCGCGTGCGACTGCGTGGTCGTGCGGGCGAAGATCGAAGTCGACCCGGTCACGGCGCGGCTCACGATCACGAGCGATAACGAAGGCCCGTACAAGATCCCGACGATCATCGAAGGGATACCGCTGCAGATCAAGCACGTCAACGTCACGATCAACCGGCCCGGGTTCACGTTCAACCCGACGAGCTGCAACCCGATGAGCATCACCGGCAGCCTGTCCAGCACAGAAGGCGTCACATCGGCCCTGTCCGTGCCCCTACAGGTGACGAACTGCGCGGTGCTCGGCTTCAAACCGCAGTTCAGCGTCTCCACCTCGGGGAAAACCTCCAGGGCGAAGGGCGCGAGCCTGCACGTCAAGCTCGCGTATCCCAAAGCCGCGTTCGGTTCGCAGGCGAACATCCGCTCGGTCAAGGTGGACCTGCCCAGGCAACTGCCGTCCAGGTTGACGACATTGCAGAAGGCCTGTCCCGACAGCACGTTCAACCAGAACCCGGCGTTGTGCCCGGCCGCGTCGAAGATCGGCACGGCGAAGGCCACGACACCGCTCATCCCGGTGGCGTTGACCGGACCGGTGTACTTCGTAAGCCACGGCGGCGCGAAGTTCCCCGAACTGATCGTCGTGCTGCAGGGCTATGGGGTGACGGTGGATCTGCACTCTGAAACGTTCATCAGCAAAGCGGGGATCACGAGCTCGACGTTCCGCACGATCCCGGATGTGCCGGTCGGCACGTTCGAACTGACCCTGCCGCAAGGCTCCGACAGCGCGCTCGCGGCGAACGGCAACCTGTGCAAGGTCAAGGGCGGGCTGAAGATGCCGACCATGTTCACCGCCCAGAACGGCGCGACGATGAAACAGAGCACGCCGATCAGCGTGACCGGTTGTCCGAAGCACAAGAAGGCGAAGAAGGCTCACAAGAAGAAGCGCAAGGGCGGGAAGAAGAAGTGAGCCTGCCGCTGCTCTGCCGCGCTGTGCCGTCCCAGGCTCGGGCTATGGTCCTCTGCTCAATCGACCAGCAGAGGACCCATGCCTCGGATCAGCGAGTTCTACGGAAAACCATTGGACCCGATTCCGCCGCTGCGCTAGGATCGCCGCCATGGACAAGCTTGTTCCCATCGTCGGCGTCGAGGTCATCGGCGATCACCGACTACGTCTTACCTTCGGAGACGGCTTGGTCGGCGACATCGACTTCAGTCACCACGACTGGAGCGGTGTCTTTGAGCCACTCTCTGACCCTCGTTGCTTCGCCGAAGTCTACGTCGACCCGGAAGTTCGCACCCTCGTCTGGCCCAACGGTCTGGACATGGCGCCCGAGCCACTGTACGAACGGGCCTGTGAACACCAGGTCCGCGACTCGTCTCACATACCGGCCTAGCGTTCCGTCCGACCACCCACGGGCTCGGCGCCACCGCCGGCTCCTCCACCCTTGGGCGCCGCCTACACCCTCTCCGGGCGGCCCCAGGCCGGTGCAAGCCGTCCTCGGGACATCCCCTGTCTTGGGTGCGCAGCCGGGCTCGGCAGCGGGGCGTCGTGGCCGAGCCCGAGCCGCGGCGCCCGGTGCGCTCGAAGGTTTCTCGGGGCAGCTCGAGCAGGCGCTGCAGCGCGGGCAGCGGGTCGGTCTTGGGCTCGGCCTCGAGCTTGGCTGCGATCCCGCCGGCGCCGAGGGAGACGCCGAGGTTCCACGATCGCATCAATGTGCGGACGGCGCTCGGCGCGTAGCATATTCCACGCTCAATACGCGTTCAGGACGGTCCCCGACGTCCCGGTCGGCGCCTTTGAACTCACACTGCCGGAGGGCAAGTACTCCGCGCTCGCGGCCAACGGCAACCTGTGCAAGAGCAAGCTTACGATGCCGACCGCGTTCACCGCGCAGAACGGGGCCGTGATCAAGCAGTCGACACCGATCGGCGTGACGGGCTGCGCCAAGCACAAGAAGAAGGCACACAAGACAAGCAGGCGCCACAAGGGGAGCCACCACGGGAAGAAATGACATGCACGCCAAGAAGAGGGCGCCGTCCCCCGTTCGGGTACGGGCAGAGGGGGCGGCGCCCGCCGGGCGCCCCCATCCGGGGCCAAGTGGGCCCGGCGCCAACGGCATAGGAGGACAGCGCCCTATCGGGCGCGGGCACCCTGAAGGGCACAGGCAGGTCGCCGACGTCCAGCGCGCGCGGATGCTCACCGCGACCGTGCAGGAGGTCGCGGAGCGCGGGGTCGCGAACGTGTCGGTCGCGCACATCGTCGCGCGCTCCGGCGTCTCACGGCGCACGTTCTATGAGATCTTCGAGGATCGCGAAGACTGTTATCTCGCCGCGTTCGACGAGGCGATCGAGCGCTTCACGGCCGTCATCGTCTCCGCCTACCTGAAGCAGACGGAATGGCGGGGGAGCGTCCGAGCTGCGCTCGTCGCCCTGCTGGAGCAGTTGGAGTGCGATCGCGCTCGGGGGCGCCTGCTGATCGTCGAGAGCCTGGCCGCGGGACCGCGTGCGCTTGAGCGCCGCCGGCACGTGCTCTCCCAAATCCTCCCCATCCTCGACCTCGGACGCAACGAGGGCAAGCAGGGCAGCGACCCGCCGCCGTTGACCGCCGAGGGGGTGCTCGGCGGCGTCCTGTCGGTCCTGCACGCACGCCTGACCGTCTCGCCGCCAACCCCGGTCATGCGGGCTCCCCACGGCAAGGATCCCGAAGGCGGCTCGCTGGTCCCCGAACGGGGGCTGATCGGGCTCGCCGGCCCGTTGATGGGCATGATCGTGCTTCCCTACCTTGGCCCCGCCGCCGCGCGCAGGGAGATCGAGCGGCCCGCCCCCAAGCGCGCGGTCAAGCGCCCCGTCGCGCGCGAGGACCCGTTGCAGGGCCTGCCGATGCGCCTCACCTACCGCACGATGCGCGTCCTTACAGCCGTGGCGCGACAGCCGTGCTCCTCGAACCGCCACATCGGCGATACCGCCGAGATCGGCGACCAGGGCCAGGTCTCCAAGCTGCTCGCCCGCCTGCAGCGCCTCGGGCTGATCGAGAACAAGGGCATCGGCGCCGCCACACGCGGCGAGCCCAACGCATGGACGCTCACCGCGACCGGCCGGCAGGTACACGACTCGATCGCGGGCCTTGGGGCCGGCGCCTCGTGATGTAATAGGCGATCTCGAGGTACAGCACTCAGGTGCTACACTGCGGCTGTGCCGACTCGCCACAAGCGCGTATCCGTGACCCTGACGCCTCCTCTGCGGGAGGCGCGCGAGCGGTTGCGGCAGCGTGGGCTCGCCCCGAGCGTTGGGGAACTGGCGATCGCGGGCGCCCGGGCACTGCTCGAGGACGCCGACGCCGATCGTGAGCAGCGGCGCAAGGAAGCCCTGTTGCGTAAGCGGCTCGCCGACAGGATCCGGACTCGGTCGCTGCCCTACGACGTCGACGTCGCCGCGGCCGCGGAGGTCAAGCGTCTCGGCCTGAGCTCCAAGCACGGATAGCGGTGCTGCTGCTGGACAACTCGGCGTGGTCGCGCATCGTCCAGGGTGCGCTGAGCGAGGAGCGCGCGGAGACGATCGCGTCCTGGATCGAACAGCGCGAGCTCGGCACGTGCCTTCCCTTCATGTTGGAGGCCGGCTACTCGGCTCGCTCGGGGGCCGATCACGAAGCGATGTTTGGCGAGCTGGAACAGCTTCCTCGCGTCGAGATCACGCGCGAGGCCGAAAAGCGGGCGCTCTCCGCCCAACGTCAGCTCGCCCGGGTCGGCCACCACCGGCTCGCGCCCGCTGACATCGTGATCGCCGCCTGCGCGCACGAGGCCGGTGCGGGCGTGCTCCACTACGACGGCGACTACGACCTGATCGTCGAGCACACCGACCTGAGCTTCGACAGCGTGTGGGTCGCCAAGCGCGGCAGCGCGGGGTAGCTCGGCGCTCGCGACGCTGAGCGGGCGGCTCGTCAGCCAAGCGCCCACAGCAGCGTGTGGGCCGGCACGAGCGTGTAGCGCTCACCCGGCCGGTAGGTGTGCTTGGTTGCCATCGCGGTCGGTCTGCCGGGGTGGGCCCTGGCTGCGGCCGCCGCTGCCGAGAGGGAGGGGTGATCGCTGTACTTGACCTCGACGACATCGAGCTCGCGGCGAGATCCGCATACGAAGTCGATCTCGCCGCCGCGAGCGGTTTGCCAGATGTGCAGACGCTCTGGGAGGGCGAACGTTTCCATCAGGCGCTCGGGCTGCTCGTAGCGGCGCAGGAGCGCGACGCCCACCATGTCCTCGATCAGCGCCTGCTCGTTGAAGGCGAGCCCGGGAGCCTGATCGAGCGCGATCGTGTGCAGCAGCGGGTCGGCCAGGAACACCTTCTTATCTCTGGAGAGCGCGTTGGTCTGCGACCCGCCGCGCCAGAAGTAGGCCACGAACAGGAAGTAACCGCCGGCGAGCAGCTCGATGTAGTCGCGTACGGTCTGATGGCTCGGCAGTCCGCCGGATGCTCCGAGCGGAACGTCCATCTCGCGCGCCATGTTGCTCCAGCTGATCTTCGACCCCAGCGAGCGCACGACACGCTCGAGCAACGCGTGCGTGGCAATCACGCTCGCCCCTCTGCGCTGCAGCTCCCTCACCAGCGAGTCGTAGAGCACACGCTTGACCTGCTGCGATGGCTCGGAGGCGCCCGACGTGGCCTCGGCGACGGCGGCGGGCAGCCCGCCAAAGCGCATATAGCGGCGCAGAGCGGCCTCCAGCGCCGGCGCGTGCACGCGCATCTGCCGGAGCAGCGCCTGACCGTCATCGGTGAGAAGCTCAGCGACCGTCAGTCGTGGAGAGACTGGGATCTGGGGGTTGACGGCGCGCGCGAAGGACGCGAAGCTGTGCGGTAGGGCAAGGTGGTCCTTGCCCGCCTGTCTGCGCCCCGGCAGGCGCTCGGCGGCGCCGCGCTGGAGATCGATGGCGGAGGAGCCCGTGCAGACGACAACGTCGTCACGGATCAGGCCCTGGTCCCAAAGTGACTTGACGGCGGTCTGCCAGCCCCGCACCGAGGTGACCTCGTCGAGCGCCAGCAACCCGGGAGCCGTCCGCTCGGCGAGGTCGATCGCCCGTTCCACCGTCGCCGCAAGCTCGGAGAGGTGCCTGCCCTCCAGCTGATCCAGCGCTAGCAGATGCCCACGTTATTGACGATCTTTATGTGAAACATGCTGCATTTATTGGCAGGCAGTCGCGAATAATGGCAGCATCTTTCAGGTTCGCGCCGCCGTGATCGAGGCCGATCGCGACCTTCATGGTATGCGGGCGCCAGTACAACGGCGCGCAACTGGGGATCCTTCGCCGCGGTGCGCCGGTAGCCTGAGGGGATCGTGTCCTCCTTCTATGTGACCACCCCGATCTACTACGTGAACGCGGCGCCGCACCTGGGGCACGCCTACACGACGATCGCCGCCGACGTGCTGGCGCGCCACCATCGTCAGCGCGGGGAGGAGGTGTTCTTCCTGACGGGCACCGACGAGCACGGCGAGCCGGTGGCCGACGCGGCGCATGCGCTCGGCGTCGAGCCCCAGGAGCTGGCGGACCGCAACTCCGAGCGCTTCCGGGCGCTGGCGCCGCGGATCGGGGCGTCGAACGACTTCTTCATCCGCACCACCGACCCCCAGCACATGGCGGTGGTGCAGGAGGTGCTCACGCGCGTTCGCGACAACGGGCACGTGTACATGGGCACCTACGAGGGCTGGTACTGCCCCAAGTGCGCCGACTTCAAGGCCGAGAACGACGTCGACGAGGGCGAGCGCTGCCCGATCCACCACGTCAAGCTCACGCGCGAGCAGGAGGACAACTACTTCTTCGCGCTGTCCGCCTTCCAGGAGCCGCTCGAACGGCTGTATGCCGAGCACGAGGAGTTCGTGGCGCCGAAGAGCCGCTACAACGAGGCGCTCTCGTTCATCCGCTCCGGCCTGCGCGACGTGCCGCTCACGCGCCACAAGCTGACGTGGGGGGTGCCCGTGCCGTGGGACCCCGAGCACGTCTTCTACGTGTGGTTCGACGCGCTGCTCAACTACTACTCGGCGCTCTCCTACGCGCCTACTCCTGCACTGGGGCCCGCGCACGAGACGTCCGGCCAGGGCCCAGGGACTTATACGCGCGCGCGCGAGTCACCCCCTGGAGAGACATCGACAGCCAACTCGGCAGTCGACTCAGCCGCGGGCGCAGGCACGCTCGCGGAGACGTTCTGGCCGGCGAACGTGCATTTGATCGCGAAGGACATTCTGCGCTTCCACGCCGTGTACTGGCCGGCCCTGTTGATGGCCGCCGGGATCGAGCTGCCCAGGCGCGTGTTCGTGCACGGCTATCTGCTCATGGACGGGGAGAAGATGAGCAAGTCGCTCGGCAACGTGCTCGACCCGTTCGCGGTGATCGAGCGCTTCGGAGCGGACGCGTTGCGCTTCTATTTGCTGCGCGACGTGTCCTTCGGCCAGGACGGCTCGGTCTCGACGGCATCCTTCGAGCAGCGCTACGAGAGCGAGCTCGCCAACGACTACGGCAACCTCGCCAGCCGTACGATCGCGATGATCGTGCGCTACCGCGACGGCGTGCTGGACGGGGGGGAGCCCGACGGACTGCTGCTCGACGACTTCGCCGGGCTCACAGAGCGCGTGTCGGGCCTGCTCGATCGCGTAGAGCTCACGAACGCGCTCGACGAGATCTGGACGCGCGTGCGCCGCCTGAACCGCTACGTCGAGGAGCAGGCGCCGTGGCGGCTCGCGAAGGACCCCGCGCGCGCAGGGGACCTCGATCGCGTGCTGCGCTCGCTCGCGGAGGGCCTCAGGGTGGTTTCGGTGCTGTTGAACCCATACCTGCCCGACAGCACCGAGCGGCTGCTCGCCGCGCTGGGGGCGCCCGACCTGTCGCTTGCCGGGGCGGATTTCGGCGCCCCCCGTGGCGGGGGGGTGCGGAAGGTGCAGGCGCTCGAGCCGCTGTTCCCGAAGAAGGACGCGGGCCTCCGTCCGGGGGCCCCCCATGACGGGGGACCCCCCATGGCGAGGGGCAGGCAGGCAGGCGATCCGGCCGGGCAACCGGCGCCATCGTGATGGGCGCGCGCCAAGCGATGGTTTTCGTACGTCCGCGCGGGGCTGGAAGACGGCCATGATCGACAGCCACACCCACCTGAACCTGTGCGAGCAGCCCGACGCCGAGCTCGTCGAGCGCGCGGCCGCGGCCGGCGTCACGCGCATGCTCACGGTCGGCACGACCGGCGCCTCATGCCGCGCCGCGCTCGCGGCGGCCGAGGACTTTCCCCAGGTGTACGCGGCGATCGGGCGCCATCCGAACGAGGCGCACGGCTTCGACGACGCCGACCTGGCCGAGCTGGAGGCGCTGGCGGCGCATCCCCGCTGTGTCGCGATTGGGGAGACGGGGCTCGACTATTACCGGGAGCACGCCGCGAGAGACGACCAGGAGCGCGCGTTCAGTGCGCAGATCGCCCTCGCACGCTCCACGGGCACGCCCCTAATCATCCATACAAGAGCCGCGGAGCAGGACACGCTCGCGCTGCTCGCCGCGGAGGCCGAGGGTCTGAGCGTCGTGATCCACTGCTTTTCGATGCCCGACCGGCTGGCGGAGTGCCTGGAGCGCGGCTACATGGTCTCGTTCGCCGGCAACGTCACCTACAAGAGCGCCGCCGACCTTGCCGAGGCGGCGCGCAAGGTGCCCGACGAGCGCCTGCTGGTGGAGACGGACGCTCCCTACCTGACGCCCCAGGCCGTGCGCAAGCACCGCAACCAGCCCGCCTTCGTCGTGCACACGGCCGCATTCATCGCCGAGCTGCGCGGCGTGTCGGTGGACGAGCTGGGCGCCACGGTGGAGCGCAACGCCCAGCGTGTGTTCGGATGGTGAGCGCCGCGCGAGGGCCACGCGCGCGCGCGCGATGGGGCGCTGGGCGAACGTCCGCCACCGGGCGCCCGGCGAAGGACTTGGGTCAGAACTTCCTGCGCGACCCCAACATCCTCGGGGTGATCGCGCGCGCCGCCGAGCTTCGCCCTCTCGGTACCCCCCCTTCGGGGAGTACTCCCCCTCGCGCCGAGGGGGAGGGGGGGGACGTGGTGCTGGAGGTCGGCGGAGGCGAGGGAGCGCTGTCGGCGTATCTGGCGCCGAGGGTGGCGTGGGTGCACGTCATCGAGATCGACGAGCGGCTGCGCGGGCCGCTTCAGGAGAGCGTGGCGGGCTGCGAGAACGTGACCGTGTGGTGGTGCGACGCGATGCGCGTGGACCTGGCGGCGATGGAGCCGAAGCCGACAAAGATGGTGGCGAATCTGCCGTACGGGATCGCCGCGGGGGTGCTGCTGCGCACGATCGAGGAGCTGCCGGAGATCGGGATGTGGGTGGCGATGGTGCAGCGCGAGGTGGGACAGCGGCTGGCGGCGCCACCGGGAAGCGGGGCCTACGGGGTGAGCTCCGTGCTGGCGCAATTGGCGGGGGAGGTGAGGGTCGTGAGGGCCGTGTCGCGCACCGTGTTTCGACCCGTGCCCAACGTGGACTCGGTGCTGATGAAGATCGTGCGCCGCGGCCCGGCCGCGTCGCCACAGGCGCGCAGGCTGGTGCGCGCCGCCTTCGCGCACAGGCGCAAGGCGCTCGCGCGGTCGCTGGCGCTCTCCGGGGTGGATCGCCCGCGCGAGCAGATACGCGCGGCGCTGGTCGAGCTCGGGCATCCCGCGGACGTGCGCGCCGAGCGGCTCGCGCCCGGCGAGTTCGTGGCGCTGGCGGAGGCGCTCGAGCTGTGATGCCGCTGCCCCTGCCCCTGCCCCTGCCCCTGCGCGTGCTCGCGCCGGCGAAGATCAACCTCGGGCTGTTCGTGGGTCGGGCGCGCTCCGACGGCCGCCACGAGCTGGTGAGCGTGATGCAGTCGATCTCGCTCGCCGACGAGCTCACGCTCGAGCACGCCCCCGCGGGCGCCGAGCGCGACGAGGTGGTCTGCGAGGGGGTGACGGGCGAGAACCTTGCCTCGCGCGCGCTCGAGCTCTTCCGCGACGCCACCGGCTGGAAGGAGGGCTCGGTGCGGTTGAGCATCGACAAGCGCATACCGGTGGCCGCCGGGCTCGGGGGAGGGTCCGCCGACGCGGCGGCCGCGCTTCGCCTGGCAAGGGCGGCTTCGGGATTGGGGGATGAGGATCTTCTGTTCGCGCTGGCTGGGGAGCTGGGCGCCGACGTTCCCGCGCAGGTGGCCCCCGGGCGCCGGCTGGCGAGCGGCGCCGGGGAGCTGCTCGAGCTGCTGCCGGACCCCGTGTCGCCATTCGGCGTGCTGGTATTGGCGCAGGCGAGCGGGCTGTCCACCGCCGAGGTGTACGCCACGGCCGACCGGCTCGGCATCGCTCGCGATGCGTGCTTCCTGCGGGAACGTCGCCGCGCGTTGCGCGAGGCGCTCGAGCTGGGCGCCGCGCTGCCCCGCGAGGCGGACCTGCTGCGCAACGACCTCCAGGCAGCCTCCACGGCGCTGTGCCCCGCGCTCGAGCAGGCGCTCGAGCAGGCGCTCGAGGCGGGCGCGGATGCGGCGTTCGTGAGCGGCTCCGGACCCACGGTGGTGGGGCTGTTCGCGCGCGCCAACGGCATCGTGCGGGCTGGGCGCGCGGCCGCGGGCCTTGCGGGCCGCGAGCCGGCCCCGCTGGTCGCCGAGCCGGTGAACGCGAGCTTCGCCCGCGTACAGCGTGCCTGACGGCGTCCGCGGCACGGATGAACCTTGGCTTCGCCCGCGTACCGCGGCCCCGTGCGTCACAATGCGATCACCCAGACGCTCGATGTGGTTTTACGTCCTTGTAGAGGACGGACCGAAGATAAAGGCGTAGGGGTTGATGTATATTTTTTGAGATTTTACCATTATAGATACATCTTGTATATACTTTCGCAAAAGTTCAAAAATGAACGTTTCCCACGAACACCATGAGCACGACCGCCGTCACTGACCTGGTAGCCGTCTGCGCCGGCGTGTTCGGGCTGGCCCTCTACGTCGGCCTGATTCTGGCGCCCGCGTGGGCCTCCTACTCGCGCATGTGGGAGCGCCTGGCGGCGACCGTGCTGTCGCTGTACGTGCTCGCCGTGTTCGCCGGCACGGGCATGCTCGGCGCGCTCGCCTTCGTCTACTTCTGGGGCTGAATTGAGCACCCATTTCATCTCAACCTATCCCTCGCGGAGCGAGGGATAGGGATGTCCGAGCTCGTCGGGCTGGACGCCGTCACCGAGGCGGTCGAGTCGGGCGCGGGCTTGCCCGAAGTGGTGCGCGCCGCCGCCCGCGCGCTCGACGCGAGTCTCGCGGTGACCGACGCCGCGGGCGCCACGATCGCGGTGGCCGCGCGCTCGAGCGCCGACGAGCGCTCGCTGCTGTCGAGCGCCGACGGCGTGATCAGCCTGCCGCTGCGGGTTGCCGACGCGGTCGTGGGATCGCTTCACATGCGCGCCCGCACCGAGCCGAGCCCGCTCGTGCGAAGGCTGCTCGTCACGATGATCGCCTCCGAGGTCGAGCGTGTGCGCGCTCCGGACGTCGCCTCGGAGACGGCCGCCGCCGAGTTGCTGCGGATCGCGCTGGGCCGCGAGAAGGTCTCCCGCGACGAGCTCCTGGCGCGTGCGCGCGAGCTGTCGATCGAGCTGCAGGACGGCGCGAGCGTGATCGTGGCGCGCGCCCATCCCCAGGCGCCGACGGAGGAGGGCTGGCGCGCCCGCGCGCGCGCGGTCGCCGAGCGCGGGGCGCGCGCGGTGGCGGGCCGCTCGATTGCCGCCCTCTCGGAGCGCGACGGGGCGGTGGGCGTGGAGATCCTGCTGCTCGTGCCCGGCGGCGAGGAGCCGCTCGCGGCTCGTGCCGCCGAGGCGGTGCTGCGCGAGATGGAAAGCGCCCTCTCGGGCTATACGTTCGCGCTCGGGCGCAGCCGCATAGCCGAGGACCCCGGCGACCTCCCGCGCGCGGCGGGCGAGGCGCTGCTGGCCGCAAACGTCGCCGAGGGCGGCTCGCCCGAGGGGGCGCTGCTCGCCTTCGAGCAAACCGGCGCCTACCGCCTGCTGCTGAGCACGATGAGCGAGAACCCGAGCGAGCTGCAGCGCTTCTACGCCGAGACGGTCGAGCCGCTCGTGGCCTACGACGAGCAATACGAGACGGAGCTGCTGCAGACGCTCGAGACGTTCCTGGAGGCGGACGGCAACGTGGCGGGCACCGCCCAGCGCCTGTTCACGCACCGGCACACGGTCTACTACCGGCTGGAGCGCGTGCGCGAGCTCACCGGGCTCGACGTGAGCTCGAGCGACGGTCGCGAGAAGCTCAGCCTCGGGTTGAAGGCGATGCGCGTGCTGGGCATCCCCACGGCGCGCGGTCCCGCCTCCGAGGACGGCGCCCGCGCGGGACGCGTCCCGCGCCGCACCCCGCGGCGCTCCTGATCGGTCCGCCCCGCACGCCGCGGCGCTCCACGTCAATGGCCGCGGCGGCGAAGTCCAGCGATCACAAGGCCCGAAGGCCCGCTCGACCGGGCCACGCCGCCTCTCATAAGATCTCTTAGGAGCGATTCGCTCCAACACAAAGCATCAACTCTTCTTGGGGAGTGGGGTAATGGCAGCCCGGGAGACTTTGACTCTTCAAGTCCTGGTTCGAGTCCAGGCTCCCCAGTCGCTCGGTCAGCCAGCCAAGCACGCGCGAAACGCAGACGATCGCAGGCGTCGACCCACTGGTACGTCCGGAGCGTATGGGAACATACGTTCGTGCCAGGGAGGGGACCTCGATACTCGGAGCTCGAAGCACGAGATGCAATAGCCAGGTCGAGTTGCTACGCCGAGGCTTTGAGAAGGTTGGGTATGCGGCCGGCCGGCGGGAATCACAGAACCCTGCGCAAGTATGTCGACTCGATCTGGAAGATCCCGACCGATCATTTCGACCCGGAACGTCTCAGAAATGCAGCGCTTCAGAGAGACGCCTCTCCGCTGAGCCAGATTCTCGTCGCCGGGTCGACCTACTCGCGAGGACATCTCAAGGAGCGGCTCTTTAGAGAGGGCGTCAAGCAGAGAAGGTGTGAGCTGTGTGGACAGGGCGAGCTGTGGAATGGACGCCGGATGGCGCTGATTCTCGATCACGTGAACGGGATCGCCAACGACCACAGACTCGGGAACCTCCGAATTGTGTGCCCCAATTGTGCGGCGACGCTCGACACACATTGTGGCCGCCAGAATCGCCTCGAACGCGATCCGCGTCAGTGCCTGACTTGTGGACAGGCTTTCTGGCCAGCGTATGCGAAGCAGCGCTACTGCTCGCGTTTCTGCGCTGTTCGGCGTAGCCGGAACGGGCGTCCTTGTCCTGGGCGGCGTAAGGTTGAGAGGCCCCCCGCACACATCTCCTTCGCGAGGTCGCGGCACTTGGCTACGCAGCGACGGGTCGTCGCTATGGCGTCTCTGACAACGCCGTCCGGAAGTGGGTAAGACAGTACGAGCGCGAGAAAGCTGACGACGGAGGTGAGAGCGCCCAGATATTTCCGACGGGACGATGTGCCGCGGAGCGCCCCACTTCGTGAATCAAATCGGGCCTCGAATCCGGACGCTCAGCTCACCCCCACCCAGGTCCCGACGTACTACCTCGGTGCGGGCCGCACCCGTATTCGCGGCACGCTCCCTTCGGACATCGTCGCCCCGGCGCGCCATCGGCTCGTACTTGCCATCTAAAGTCTGCGCATGAACGCTTCTCCGACCATCGTCATCCTCGCCGCTGGCCAGGGCACGCGGATGCGATCAAGCACGCCCAAGGTGCTCCACGAGCTGTGCGGGCTTCCGATGGTCCTGTGGCCGGTGCGTGCGGCCCTTGACGCAATGCCCGCTCGCCCGGGTCGTGTCGTCGTTGTCGACGTGCCGGCCCGCGCTCTCGGCGATGTGCTCCCAGACGGTGTCATGCTGGCCGTTCAGCCGCGGTCCGACGGCACCGGCGGCGCCGTGCGGGCGGCCGCCGACCACATTGATCCGAACGCTCCGGTCGTCATCTTGAGCGGCGACGTCCCGCTCGTAAGCGCCGAGGTGATCCGCGACCTCGTCGAGACGCATAACGCAAGTGGGGCGAGCGCCACAATGGCCACGACGGTTCTCGACGATCCGGCCGGCTACGGCCGCGTCGTACGAGACTCCTCAGGCGCGGTCGAGCGCGTCGTGGAGACCAAGGAGCAGGGCGACGCCACCGACGCCGAGCTTCAGATCCTGGAGGTCAACACCGGCATCTACGTGTTCAGCGGCTCCGCCCTGCTCGGCGCGCTCCCTCGCCTCACGGCCGACAACGCCCAGGGCGAGCTCTATCTACCCCAGGTGCTCGACATCCTGCGCGCCGACGGCGGTTCGGTTGCGGCGCATACCGTAGAGGACCAGAGCCTCGTGCTCGGCATCAACGATCGCGTCACGCTCGCCCGCGTGCGCGCGATCGCGCAACGCTCGATCTGTGCCCGTCATATGCTCGCCGGTGTCACGATCGTCGATCCGGCGCAGACCCTCATCGACGTGGACGTCTCCATCGGCCAGGACACCCTCATCGAGCCCGGCTGCGCGCTTCGCGGTGCGACTGTCGTCGGCGAGGCGGCCGTCATCGGCCCTCACACAACGATGATCGACTCTCGCGTCGGCGACCGTGCGTGCGCGCGCGTCTCATGGCTCGATCAAGCGGTCCTCGAGCGGGGCGTCACCGTCGGCCCGTTCGCCTACCTGCGCCCGGGCGCCCATATGCGCGAGGGTTCGAAGGCGGGCACGTTCGTCGAGATCAAGAACTCCGACATCGGGCCCGGCACGAAGATCCCGCACCTCTCCTACATAGGTGACGCCGACGTCGGGGAGCACTCGAACCTGGGGGCGGGCACCATCACAGCCAACTACGACGGTCGCTCCAAGCACCGCACCACGATCGGCAAGCGCGTGCGCGGGGGAGTCGACACCTCCTTCGTGGCCCCCGTGACCGTGGGCGACGACGCCTACACGGCCGCCGGCTCGGTGGTCACCGAGGACGTGCCCCCCGGGGCGCTCGCCCTCGCGCGCGCGCGCCAGGAGAACGTCGAGGGCTACGCCGCGCGGCGCGAGGGCGCCGTGCAGGGGGCGGAGGGCGTTGTGAAGGGGGCGGAGGGCGACGCCCGAGGAGCCGCGGGCGCCGTTCAGCAGCACGAGGGCGAGTCCTGACGGTGCGCCGTCTCGGGCTGTCTCTACACTCCAGGTTGAGATGAGCAGCGTGATCGACACGCACACGCAGCCCTCCCCGACGAGCCTGCCGATCGACTACGACAAGCGTCTGATGCTCTTCGCGGGGCGCGCCAACCCGCAGCTCGCCGTGGACATCTCGGAGAAGCTCAGCGTCGACGTGGGGCCCGTGACGCTCAAGACGTTCTCCAACGGCGAGGTGTACTGCCGCTACGAGGAGTCGATTCGGGGCGCCGACGTCTTCATCGTGCAGTCCACCTGCGGCAACCCGGTCACCGGCGTCACCGCCAACGACTCCTTGATGGAGCTGCTGTTCATGATCGACGCGGCCGTGGGCGCCTCCGCGCACCGCGTGATCGCCGTCACGCCCTGGTTCGGCTACTCGCGCCAGGACAAGAAGTCCGCTCCGCGCGAGCCGATCTCCGCGCGCCTGGTGGCGCGCATGATCGAGGCCGCCGGCGCCGACCGCGTGCTCACGATGGACCTACACGCCGGCCAGATCCAGGGCTTCTTCCAGAAGCCCGTCGACCACATGACCGCGCTGTTCATGCTCACCCAGTACTTCTCGGACCTCGGGCTCTCCGACCTCGTGGTCGTGGCGCCCGACGCCGGTCGCGTGAAGCTCAACAAGAAGTTCGCCTCCATCATCGGCGCCGAGCTCGCGATCCTCGACAAGGAGCGCCCCGCCCAGCAGGTCGCCGAGATCGGCTACGTGATCGGCGACGTGAAGGGCAAGACCGCCGTGATCGTCGACGACATGATCGACACCGCCGGCACGCTCAGGGCGGCGGCGCGCACGGTCCTCGACGCCGGCGCCACCTCGGTGTACGCCGCCGCCACCCACGCGGTGCTGTCGGGCAACGCCTTCGAGAATCTCGCCGCCGCGGGGCTCAAGGAGATCGTGGTCACCGACACCATCCCCGTGCGGGTGGGCGGGACGGGCGGGTCCGACACCCCCGAGAACATCCGCGTGCTGCCGTGCGCCGAGCTGCTCACCGACTCGATCCGCCGCATCTTCACCGACGACTCCGTCAGCGAGGTCTTCGGCGGCGAGAACCAGCTCTTTTGAGCAATGGCCCGCAACCGAGCGCCGAGACGACCGACGGCAGCGAGCATGGTCGCGAGCCCCGCGATACCGACGCGCCGGCCGGTCGCGGGGGCGGCGCGCAGCCGGCGTTCGAGTCGTCATCTCGCCGTCCGCGCGATTGGCTGCGCGAACGGCGCCGACTGCCACGCCGACGACTGATCCCCGCCGTCGCGACAGCGATCGTCCTGTTCCTGAGCCTCAGCGTGCTGCTCGCGCGCTACCTGGCCACCGAGAACACCGAACGCGACGAGGTGCTCGCTGTGCTGCGCGCGCAGGCCGCCGGCGATGCGAACGGCGTGATCGGGCGCATCTCCGGCTGCCGCGCGAGGCCGGGCTGCGTGGCCCAGGCCCGGCAGAACGCCGATAGCCTGCGTCGCGCCGGGTCGGTGAAGATACTGTCGCTCACATCCCACACCGCCTATTCGCTCACCGGCGCCACGGCCCCCACGCGTGTGGCATGGACTGTGATCGGACGTCTTCCAGTGGTGCAGTGCGTGACGGTGAGGCGCACGGGCAACTTCCTCTCGGGTATCTCGGTCGCGCTCCTCTCGCTGAGCGCGGCGATCCCAAACGAAGGGGATTGCTAGAGTCCTCGGCCTTCTCATGGCCACCACCACGACAAAGCTCGATGTCGCAAGCCGCGACCCGCACGGCTCGCGCTCCGCCCGCCGCCTGCGCCGCACCGGACGCATCCCCGGGGTGCTCTACGGCGGCGGCTCGGAGCCGGTGAGCTTCAGCGTCGACGCGCGCGAGCTGCGCCTCGCTCTCGCGGGGTCCGGCGCAGTGGTCGATCTCAGCGTGGACGGCTCGAAGCCCACCCCAGTCGTGCTCAAGGAGGCCCAGCGCGATCCGGTGCGCGGCCACACCACCCACGTGGACCTGCTGCGCGTACGTCTGGACAGGCCGATCCATGCGGTCGTGCCGCTCGAGCTCGCCGGCATCGAGGACACTTCCGGCGTCAAGGAAGGCGGGATCCTCGAGCAGCTCACCCGCGAGCTGAACATCGAAGCGCTCCCCACCGCGATCCCCGAGTCGATCGTGCACGAGGTCGGGGAGATGGAGATCGGCGACACGCTTGCGCTCGGGGCGATCGCGGCTCCCGACGGCGTCACGCTGCTCGACGATCCCGAAACCACCATCGCCACGCTCTCGGCGCCGCGTCTGCAGACCGAGGAGGAGGTCGAGATCGAGTCCGAGACGGAGCTCGTGGGCGAGGCGGGCGCGCAGGAGGGCGAGACGCCCGCGGACGGCGCCGGCTCTGCCTCCCCCGAGGAGTAGAGCTCCTGCGCCCCTTCGGTGGCGGCGCTCGGAGCGACTGGCTGATCGTCGGGCTGGGCAATCCCGGTCGCGAGCACGCCGACACTCGCCACAACGTCGGCTTCATGGTGGCCGATGAGCTCGCCTCACGCTGGCAGCTTCCGCGCGCCAAGGATCGCTTCCGTGGGCGAATCGCCGAGGGCCGCATATCGGCGAGATCGGCGGGCGGTGTGTCCGGGGCCGCGACCGGTGGCGGGGTGAGCGGTGCGGTGCCCGGTGGCCCTGTGACCGGCGGGGTGCCCGGTGGCCCTGTGACCGGCGGGGTGCCCGGTGGCCCTGTGACCGGCGGGGTGCCCGGTGGCCCTGTGACCGGCGGGGTGCCCGGTGATGGTATGTCTGCAGAAACGGGTGCCCCGTCCGCGCGCGCGCGTACGCGCGTGGCGGTGCTGTGGCCGCAGACCTACATGAACGATGCGGGACGCTCGGTGGGTCCCGCGCGAGGCTCGTTCAAGTTGCCGCTCGAGCGCGTGCTCGTGGTGCACGACGAGATCGACCTGCCCTTCGGCGACGTGCGCACGCGCCTCGGCGGCGGTCTGGCGGGCCACAACGGCTTGAAGTCGATCAAGCGCGAGCTCGGCAGCGCCGACTTCATGCGGGTGCGCGTCGGCGTGGGGCGACCCGACTCCACCGATCCGGAGATCGTCTCCTCCTACGTGCTCGGGCGCTTCCGCGAGCCGGAAGTCGAGGTCGATGAGCTGATCGATCGCGCCTGCAATGCGGTCGAGCGGGTCGTGCTCGGCGAAGGGGGGTAGGTCGATGACGACGACCTGCGCCACAGTTGGCAGCCCCCGGCGGTCGGATGGGCCGCCGGCTCGGCGGTCGGCCGGGCGAACGGGGGGCTGAGATCGTGGCCCTGCGCTCGCTGCTCGGCGCCATCGACCAGGATGCCGGCGGCTCGAGGCTCGCGCGTGAGGGCGGACACGCCTTCGTGTCGGCCTCGCTGCGCCCCTTCACGATCGCCGCTCTCGTCGACCGTGACGCTCGTCGGCCGGCGCTCGTGGTCGTCGGCGACGACCGCGCCGCGCGCGACCTGGCGGGCGACCTGAGCGCATGGCTGGCTCCGCGACGCGTGCGCCTCTACCCCTCGCGCGGGGTGGCCTACGAGTCGCACCTCACCCCGCCCGCGCATCTCGTGGGTCTGCGCGTGGCGGCGCTCGACGCATTGCTCTCGCCGGCGGGCGGCGGCGGGGAGGGTGTCGAGCGGGCGGCGAAGGGCGCCCGCGGCGGACCGGCCTCGACGAGCGTTGGCGGGAAGCCGACGGACAAGGGCACGGACGGGTCGCAGTCCGACGTGGAGGCCCCGGTGGTGGTCGTCTCGGCTGTGGCCCTCTCCGAGAAGGTGCCCGACCCGCAGCTCCGTCCCCGTTCCTTCACGTTGCGCGTCGGCGGGTTGCTCGACCTCGAGGAGTGCGCGGCCGATCTGGTGGGCGCCGGCTACGAACGCGTCGACCAGGTGCAGGAGCGCGGCCAGTTCGCGCTGCGCGGAGGCCTGCTCGACGTGTTCCCCGCCACCGAGGAGCACGCCGTGCGCGTCGACATGTTCGACATCGAGATCGAATCGCTGCGCTGGTTCTCGACGTTCACCCAGCGCTCGCTCGGGGATGTGGAGGAGGTCGAGATCGCGCCCGCCGCCGAGCTCGCCCCCGAGCACCGCGAGCTCGCCGAGATCGCCGCCGCGACCGGAGCCTTCAGCGCACCCTCGGGGGCATACCCAGAGGGCACACGGCAAGCGGCCGAAGGCGAGCAGCCCGACGGTCGCCCCGACATCGCCGAGCTGCTCCCGGTCGAGCGCTTCGGCGCGCTGCTCGACCTGATCGGTCCCGACACCGACCTGCTGGTGGCCGCCGAGGAGGAGCTCGCGCCCGCGCTCGGCGACAACTGGAGCGACGTGTGCGCCGCGTTCGCGGACGACGACGCCCATCACCTGTACGTGAGCCCTGAGGAGGTGCTGGCCGCCGTGACCGCGCGCACGCGCGTCTGGCTCTCCGCGATGTCGGCCGACCAGGAGATTGAGCTGCGGGCATCGAGCGCCGACACCGCCGCGCGCTCGCTCGCGGAGGCCGAGCCGGAGCTGGAGAAGCTCGTGCGCTCAGGCTACCGCACGGTCGTCGCCTTCCCCCGCAGGGGTGAAGGCGAGCGCGCCGCCTACAACCTCGGCCGCCTGCAAGCCGACTGGCTCGACGGCGACGTGGACGTCGCGCGCACGCCCTCCGAGCCGTCGCTGCGCTTCGTCGCGGCGTCGCTGCGCGAGGGCTTCGTCGCGCCGTCGCTTAAGCTCGCCGTGTTCCCCGAGCACCGCCTCCTGCGCCGGCGCCGCGCCGAGCGCGGCGCCGCGGCCGCCCCCGGCGGGACTGGTAGGCCGTCATCACGTGGCGTCCTGCGCTCGTTCACCGAGCTGCGCACCGGCGACATCGTGGTGCACGAGGACCACGGGATAGCCCGCTTCGCCGGTTTTCAGACGCGCACCGTGGCGGGCGTCACGCGCGACTACCTCTACCTCGAATACCAGGGCGACGACCGCGTGTTCGTGCCCACCGACCAGCTCGCCAAGATCTCGCGCTACGTGGGCGCGAGCGGCGCCGACAGCGCGCCGCCGCTGTCGAAGCTCGGCGGCTCTCGCTGGGAGGCGATGAAGGCGAGGGCCCGCCGCGCCGCGCAGGAGCTCGCGGGCGAGCTGCTCAACCTCTACACCGAGCGCCGCCGCCGCGCCGGCCACGCCTTCGCGCCCGACAGCGAGTGGCAGCGCGAGTTCGAGCAGCGCTTTCCCTACACCGAGACCGCCGACCAGCTCGAAGCGATCGAGCTCGTGAAGGTCGACATGGAAGCGCCCCGCCCGATGGACCGGCTCGTGTGCGGGGACGTGGGCTACGGCAAGACCGAGGTGGCTATGCGCGCGGCCTTCAAGGCCGCCGGCGACGGCAAGCAGGTGCTGATGCTGGTGCCCACGACGATCCTCGCCCAGCAGCACTACGGCACCTTCTCCGAGCGCCTCTCCGATTACCCAATCACGGTTGACCACGTCTCGCGCTTTCGCAGCCAGGCGGAGCAGAGGGCGGCGCTCGAAGGGTTCGCCCAGGGGCGCACCGACATCCTGATCGGCACCCACCGGGTGCTCTCGCGCGACGTGCGCGCCAAGGACCTCGGCCTTCTGATCGTGGACGAGGAGCAGCGCTTCGGGGTCAAGCAGAAGGAGCTGCTGCGCCAGCTCAAGCTGAAGGTGGACGTGATTTCGATGTCCGCCACGCCGATCCCGCGCACGCTTCAGATGTCGCTCGCGGGATTGCGCGAGATCTCGGTGATCGAGACGCCCCCCGAAGGCAGACGACCCGTCAGGACATATGTGGGCGAGTACGAGGAGGAGCTCGTCAAGCGGGCGATCGTGCGCGAGCACGCGCGCGGCGGGCAGGCGTTCTTCCTGCACAACCGCGTCGAGTCGATCGAGGACACCGCCGAGCGCCTGCGCGCGCTGTGCCCCGGCGTGCGCTTCGCGGTGGCCCACGGCCAGATGGGCGAGGGGGAGCTCGAGGCGGTGATGATGGACTACGTGCAGGGAGGCGCCGACGTGCTCGTGTGCACGTCGATCATCGAGTCTGGCATCGACATCCCGCATGCCAACACGTTGATCGTGGAGCACGCCGACGCGTTCGGGCTCGCCCAGCTCTACCAGATCCGCGGACGCGTGGGACGCAGCCGCGAGCGCGCCTACGCCTACCTCCTCTACGACTCGGCCGCCGCGCTCACGCCCGAGGCCGCCCAGCGGCTGTCGACCTTGTCGGACTACACCGAGCTCGGGGCCGGCTTCAAGGTCGCGATGCGCGACCTTGAGATCCGCGGCGCCGGCAACCTGCTCGGCGACGAGCAGTCCGGCCACGTGGCCGCGCTCGGCTTCGAGCTCTACATGCAGATGCTCGACGAAGCCGTCCGGGAATCGGATCCCACCCGCCCGGCCGACGAGCGGGACGGGGAGCCACCCGAGCCGGTGCGTCTGGACGTCAACGTCAACGCCTACATACCCGCCGACTACGTCCCCTACGAGCAGGCCAAGATCGACGTTCACCGCCGCGTCGCAAGCGCCGTCGAGGTCGCCGAGGTGGAACGCCTGCGCGAGGAGCTCGAGGATCGCTTCGGGCCCGTGCCGGAGCCGCTGGCCAACCTGCTGGCGCTGCAGCGCGCGCGCATCAAGTTCGGTCAAGCCGGCGCGCGGGCGGTGAGCTTCCGCGGCGGCCGGCTCGCGGTGACGCCCATCGAGCTCGACTCCGTGCGAGCCAAGCGCCTGCGCGAAGAGCTCCCCGAGGCGCTGTACGAGGCGGGACGCTCGCAGGTGTCGGTGCGGGTGCCGCGCGAGGGCGAGCAGCGCTTCCCCACCGTGGTGCGCGCCGCCGACGTGCTGCTCGCGGTCGTGCGCGAGGCGGCTTAGCGGCAGGGCCTGAGGGCGTCCGGTTTACGCGATGCCTTGCGAGGCGCACGCGTGAGGAGCTATGGCGGGCGCGCTGTTGGGGGTGTCCGGGATTTTGGGGGGCCGTGCGCGCGTACGCGAGGGGCCGCTTAGCGAGTTTTAATGAAGTCGTTAAGCACGACTTGGGATGTTTCCGCTAGAGTGCCCGCGTCGTGTCCAAGCCATCGGGTCAAATCGCGGCGCTCGGCGCCGTGTTGCTTACAGGTCTGACGCTCGCCGCGTGCGGTGGAGGCATCCCCGGCAACGCCGTCGTGAGCGTCAACGGCACCCCGATCACGACCTCCACGTTCAACCACTGGATGATGGTCGCCGCGGGATCGAGCTCGGCCGCGACCGCCACGGGTCAGGCATCCAAGCCGGTCGTTCCCGACCCACCCACCTACAAAGCCTGCGTCGCACATCTCGAAGCGACCGCGCCGAAGCCCGCCAAGGGCCAGCCCAAGCCGACGGCGGCGACGCTCAAGACGCAGTGCGAACAGCAGTACACCGCGCTCAAGCAGCAGGTGCTCGGCTTCCTGATATCCGCCAACTGGGTGATCGGCGAAGCCTCCTCCCAGGGTGTGAAAGTGTCCGACAACGAAGTCAAGAAGCAGTTCAACCAGATCAAGACCCAGCAGTTCCCCAAGGAAGCCGACTTCCAGAAGTTCCTGGCCGGCTCGGGGCAGACGATCTCCGATCTGCTGCTCCGCGTGAAGCTCAACATGCTCTCGTCGAAGATCCAGCAGAAGGTCACCAAGGACGCGGGCAAGAAGCCGAGCCAGAAGGAAATCACGGCCTACTACGAACAGCACAAGTCGCAGTACGGCCAGCCCGAACGTCGCAACATCCTGATCGTCCTCACGAAGACTCAGGCTCAGGCTGAAAAGGCCAAGAAGGAAATTCAGTCGGGCAAGAGCTTCGCGAGCGTTGCAAAGAGCGTCTCGATCGACCCGGTCAGCAAGGCCGCCGGTGGGTCGCTCCCGGGCGTGGTGAAGGGCCAGGAGGAGAAGGCGCTCGACACGGCCATCTTCAGCGCCAAGCTGAACGTGCTGGGCGGTCCGATCAAGACGCCCTTCGGCTACTACGTGTACGAAGTGAAGAAGGCTCTGCCCGCGAGCCAGCAGACGCTTGCGCAGGTGCAGTCTTCGATTCAGCAGCAGCTCGCGGCGCAGAAGCAGCAGAAGGGGCTCAGCGAATTCGTCAAGAACTTCCGCAAGAAGTGGACCGCTCTCACCGAATGCCGCAGCGCCTACTCGGTGCAGGACTGCAAGGGCTACAAGGCGCCCAAGACCTCGGCGCTGCCGAGCACGCCGGCGCCGCAGACGAGCGCTCCCCAGACGACCACATCGACGGGCACCGCCAAGAAATAGCCCGCGATCCGGCTCACCGCCGATCCGGATAACCTCTCCCGCGCCGTGGGGTGCGCCCGGCATCGAAAGGCGCACAGTCGAATGGGAGAGCAATGAGCCAGATTGAGAAGGTCCACGCCCGCCAGATCCTCGACAGCCGGGGCAACCCGACGGTGGAGGCCGAGGTCGCCCTACGCTCGGGAGCGCACGGCCACGCGGCGGTGCCCTCGGGGGCCTCCACCGGCGAGTTCGAGGCCACCGAGCTGCGCGACGGCGGGGAGCGCTGGCTCGGCAAGGGCGTGACGCGCGCCGTGGGGGGTGTGAACGGCGAGATCGCCAATGCCGTGATCGGTATGGACGCCTCCGACCAGGGCGGCCTCGACGAGGCGCTCATAGCGCTCGACGGGACGCCCAACAAGTCGCGTCTGGGCGCCAACGCCATTCTCGGCGTATCGCTGGCGGCCGCCCACGCGCAGGCGGCCGAGGAGGGCGTGGCGCTGTGGCGCTACCTCGGCGGAGAGGCCGCGCGAGTGCTGCCGGTCCCCATGATGAACGTGCTCAACGGCGGCGCTCATGCCGACAACAAGGTGGACTTCCAGGAGTTCATGATCGTCCCCTGCGGGGCGCCCACGTTCTCCGAGTGCCTGAGGATGGGCGCAGAAGTGTTCCACGCGCTCAAGCGCACCCTTCACGAGCGCGGCCTGTCCACCGCCGGGGGCGACGAGGGCGGCTTCGCGCCCGACCTCGCCTCCAACGAGGAGGCCTTGAAGATGCTTGTGGCGGGCATCGAAGCGGCCGGCTACGAGCCCGGCGGGGATGTCGCGATCGCGCTCGATCCGGCCACGAGCGAGCTCTACCGAGACGGCGCCTACGTGCTCGAGCACGAGAACCGCACGCTCAGCGCCGTCGAGCTGACCGACTACTGGGCCGAGCTGGTTTCGCGCTATCCGATCGTGTCGATCGAGGACGGCATGGACGAGCAGGACTGGGACGGTTGGAAGACGCTCACCGAGCGTCTCGGGGCCAACCTGCAGCTTGTGGGAGACGACGTGTTCGTGACGAACACCGAGCGCCTGCGACGCGGGATCGACCTCGGCGTGGCGAACTCGATCCTCATCAAGGTCAACCAGATCGGCACTCTCTCAGAGACGCTCGCCGCGATCGCGATGGCACGCGAGGCCGGCTATACAGCCGTCATCAGCCACCGCTCGGGCGAGACCGAGGACGTGACGATCGCCGACCTCGCCGTGGCCACCGGCTGCGGGCAGATCAAGACCGGCGCCCCCTCGCGCTCGGACAGGGTTGCCAAGTACAACCAACTGTTGCGCATCGAGGAGCAGCTCGGCGCCGACGCCGAGTTCCCGGGGCGCTCTGTGTTTCGCGGCTGAGCATCCTCCGCGATACGCCCACCGAGGAGCGTCCACGGGCGCATTGGAGCTCTGCCGGGCGGGCACGTCCAGATTTGCAGGAGGTTGCCCGGCGGGGGCGAATGCGACCCTATGCCCGCCGCCGCCGCCGCCTCCTCCGCCTCCGCCTCCGCCGCCTCCTCCTCCTCCTCCTCCGCGTCCAGAGCCCCGGCCGCTCGCCGATCGACGTCCACGGGCTCCGTCGCGCGCGTGCGGTGGGACCGGTTGGGACGTATCGCGATGCTGTGCGTGATGGTGGCGATCGTCTATCTCTACCTGAGCGCCGGCGTGCGTCTCTTCTCGGCGTGGGGCGAGTCCAAACGCGACACCGCCCAGGTGCGTGTGCTCGAACGCCAGAACCGTCTGCTCCAGCATCAGCACGCCGCCCTTGCAAGCCCCGGCACGGTGCAGGCGGAGGCGCGTCGCCTCGGGATGGTGCGCCGCGACGAGCAGCCTTACATCGTGAGCGGGCTCCCCGCCAACTGAGACGGTCGAGGGCCTTCGCGGAGCGGCGTGCGGGGCGCTGCTAGCCTCGCCCTTCGTGCCGGGGTTCGACAACGCGATCTACCAGTGGCAGCAGGGCGAGCGGCGACTCTCGCAGGCGCCCGCCGAGCGGCGGCCGCTGCTCCAGCGGATCGCCGACACGCTGGTGGTCGAGCTGCGCAAACGTCTCGGCGGGCGGTTCTCCGCCGAGGAACTGGCGGAGCTCTACGGGCGCGGCACATCGTGGTGCCTGCAGCTCGCGATGGACGTCGCCCCGGAGGACCCCTGGGCGTGGGACTCGCGTGTGGTCGTGGACGCCGCCTTCGCGCGCTACCTGCGCGAGGCCGTGGACTACGCCGGCGGGCGGCTCATCCCAGCCGAAGCGTAGTGGCGCCCTGGAGGCTTGAGGTTGTCGCTCCGCTCTGGATGGGTCGAGGTAGGGGCGGAGATGTTGAATGTCTTTTTTGAAATTTTGCTATAGCATCTACGTCTGTATAGCCTATTGCAAAATTTTACAAAAGAGAACTGACATCTCCCTACGCTCTCCCACCGGCAACCGGGGATCGAGACCGCGTGAGCCGGGCACTCGTGAGCGGGTCAGGGGCGACGCCGCTGCTCCCACCGGCAACCGAGGATCCAGACCGCGTGAGCCCGAACGCTACTAGTCCTCAGAGCCGGTGCGACGGATCACGATTTGATCCTCTTCGATCGTGACCTCCACCGGTCGGTGACCGGCCCAGTGCTCTGCGTAGATCGGGTTGTCCTGGACGGCGGGGTCGAGCCACAGCCCGTAGCCCTCTTCGCCGTGGTCGAACGTGCCCTCGAGGGGTCCGGCGTCGCGTGGGGTGGACCGGCGTCCGCGACGTCCCCGTCTGCGGCGAGCGCTGGGAGCGTCCTCCTCCTCGCCGGCCGCGTGCGCCTCGCCGGTCTCGCGGGCCTCGTGCGCCTCGCCGGCCTCGTGCGCCTCGCGGGCTTCTTGAGCCTCGCAGGCCTCCTGCGCCTCGGCGGCCTTCGCGCGCTCGGCCTCCATGGCGGCCTCCAGTTCGGCGGCGATCAGCTCATCGTCCTCGGCTCGCAGGTCGATCTCCTCGGGGTAGGCGACCGCCGCGACCCCCTCTGAGGGCCCCTCGTCGCCAAGGAGGTCGTTCTGGCGCTTGAACTGCTCGATGTCCTGGACGGTGACCTCGAGCTGGTGGGCCACCCACGCGTCAGTACGACCTTGTCGTACCCAGCTTCGGATTTGGTTTAGGTGCGGGCGCAGTGATCTACGTGCCATGAACGGCCCGGGAGACTAGCGCATGCTTCGACGGCTCGCTGACGTGAGCCCCACGGTGGTCCCAGCGCGGCCACAAACCACATTCGAATCGCCTGCAGCGGGAGCGCGTCAGCGTTCGGTCGGCCGGAACACTATGCTTGCCGGAGGGCGGGACCGGGCGGGCGATCTCGCCCTTAGCCTGTGGCCAACTAGAAGGGTGCTGCTCATGCTGGTTCTGACGCGCAAGCCCAACCAGAGCATCATGATCGGGGACAACATCGAGGTGTCGGTGCTCTCGGTGGTGGGCGACAAGGTGCGTATCGGCATCCAGGCGCCTCAGGAAATCCCGGTGTTCCGCACCGAGATCTATGTCGAGATCCAGCGCGAGGAGGGCGAGCGCGGTCCCTCCAGCGAGGCTGTGCGCGCGGAGGTTGACGACGCTCTCGGCAAATTGCGCGACGCGCCCTGAGCAGCGCTAACCGAGCAGCAGGTAGAGCGTGCGGAACATCACCACCGTGACGATCGCGGCGGTCATGACGAGGGTGAGTACGAGCAGCACGAAGCGCACCGATCCGCGCTTGTGACGCCGCTCCACCTCCCGCTTGATGGTTCGCTGCTCGGCGGTGCGCCTCAGCGACGCCCGCCGGTGACGCTCCATCGAGATCTCGCGGGCGAACGCCCGCTCAAGCTCCGTAAGGCTCTGCCTCATCTTCACGAGCGTGATCTCCTCCGCCGGGCCTTCTAAGCAACGGGAGTCTTGCCCTCGGCGCGCTCGTACACCTTCACGAAGCGCAGGTAGTTATCCGCGATCTGCGAGGCGCCCGTGGAACGTTCGATCTTGCCGTCGACGTATTCCTTCAGGGGGTTCCACCAGATCGAGCGGCCGATGGCGAAGCCCACGAAGCCGTCAACCGGGGCGGCCTGGGTGAGCCAGTGGTCGACCTTCGCGTCGTCGGCGCCGCGGCCGAGCACCACGCACACGACGCCCTCACGGCCGCCTGTGCGCGCCTGGGCGGCGAGCTTTTCGCAGTCCGAGCGCTCGTCGACGCCCTCGATCTTCCAGATGTCCACCTCGATGCCCGCGTCCTGGATCTCCGCGATCGCGCGACGCATCAGCTCGGGACGCAGCTCCGCGTCGTAGCGCTCGGTGCTGCCGTCCACCTCCTGCAACTGAGCCGTCTCGGCAGGCACGAGCAGCTCGAAGAGGAACTTGCGCTCGTGTGCGTGCAGCCAGTCCGACAGACGCTTCAGCTTCTCGAGCTGCTCGCGGTTGCCGTCGGAGTTCCCGTCGGGGTTGTAGCGCACGAGCACCTTCGTGAAGTCGGGGTCGAAGCTCTCGATGTGCTCGCCGAACTGCTCGTCGTACTGGAAGTCGAACATGTTCTGACCCGAGCGCTCGGCGGGCATCGCGAGCTTCAGGCCCTGGGCGCGCGCCTCCTCGGGCACGGAGCCACCGAACTGCTCGTCGACGAGCACGCCCGTGATCGAAGCGTCCGCGCCCGCGGCGACGGCGCGCTGCAAGCCCTCGAAGATGAGGTGCTTGGCGTCGGCGATCATCGCGGTTTGCTCAGGGTCCGGTTCGCCCTCGATCCCGAAGAACTTCTTCTGGAAGGAGCCGCGGTGGTCGCAGGCGAGGATGTAGAGCTTCTTCTCGTAACCGAGTTGCATCGATTGGTCTCCTTTGGCAGTCGCTGGTACCGCCTCGCAGGGGACCCGCCTGGGGCCCGCAAGCCACTGGCGAGGGACAGCTGAACTCTATCGCCGGAGCCCCGCCGGTGGGTCGCCGGAGCCCCGCCGGTGGGGCCTCGATCGGTCGCGGGCACCGATCTTGACCGGTATGCGTCGAGGTGGAGAGCTTGGATATGTGTCGGGGTTGGAGAGCTTGGCTCTTAGAATGAACCGATGCCCTCAGGCGCCGATCTGTTCGTGGTCTGCAAGAAGTGCGGATCGGAGGTCAGCCCGTACATAACGGAGTGCCCCTACTGCGGCCACAGGTTGCGCCGGCGCGCGCCGAAGCTGCCGCGCGACCGCCTGGGCAATCCACGCAAGGGGCCGTTTCGGAGGGCCTCGCTTGGCCGCCTGCGCCGCGGTGAGATAGCCGGCGTGCGCGTCGAGGAGCCTCCATATGCCACGCTCGCCCTCGTTCTCGCCGGCTGCGGCGTGTGGATTGCGGCTCAGGGCGCCTATCTGAACATCGGCAAGCTCATGATCCTGGGCCCGCTGCACGGCGACTGGTGGCGGCTGCTGAGCCACCAGTTCGTGTACCTCCGCGGTTTCTCCAGCGGCCTGTTCATGTTCGCGACGTTGTTCGCGGTGGCGATCTTCGGCAGCCTCGTCGAGCGTCGCCACGGCCCGCTGGTGGTGCTCGGGCTGTTCTTCGCCGCGGGAGTCACGGGCACGCTTGCCGCCGAGGCGCTCTATGCGTTTCCGATCCTCAGCGGCGCGAACGCGGGCGCGCTCGCGCTGCTCGCGGCATGGGCGGCGCCCAACCTGGCGGCGGCTCGAGCGGGGGACCACTACGAGGCCGACCTGCTCGGCGCCGCCGCAATCGCCGCGGTGCTGCTCGCCATGCCGTTCGCGCGTCCGGAGGTGAGCTGGCTGGCGGGTGTCACCGGCGCCGCGCTCGGCTTGACGGTCGGGCTCGGGCTGAGCCGCGCCAGAACCCTCTAGAGTGACGCGCGAGCTATGACCATGACCCATGCGATCGTCCTCATCGAAGCCGAGCGCGACGCCCTGTTGACGCTCGGGGGCGAGCTGGCGGACATCGAGGGGGTGGCGGAGGCCTACTCGGTGACCGGTCAGTGGGACTTCGTGGCGATCGTGCGTGTGCCCGACCACGAGCAGCTCGCTGACGTCGTCACCGACAGGATCGGCAAGCTCTCGGGGGTCGGGCGTACCCAGACGATGGTGGCGTTCGCCGCGTTCTCCAGGCATGACCTGGAGGCGCTGTTCTCGATCGGCGAGTAGCGCCACCACCGATGGCGTCGGTGCCGTTGAAGCCGCAGTACGGTCCCACGCTCGGCCGTCTGCTGGAGCCGCGCTGGCGGTCGGCCGCGCCGATCGTGCGCGCCTTCGCGATCGCCGCCGCCGTCGCGCTGCTCGCGCTCGCCGCCGGCGGCGTGTTGACGCTGCTGGACGCGAGCTACGCGCATGGCGGAAGGGCGCCGTTCAGCTTCAGGTACAAAGGGCTCTACCGAACCGCGCCGAACCCCGGCGGCTATGTGAAGGTGGCGCGCACCTCCCATGGGCGGCTGCGGGACTCCTTCGCGGTTGCGCCGCTCGCCCTCCCCCCCTATGGCGCCAGCGTGACAGGGGAGCTTCCGCTGTTCGCCGCCGCCTACACGCGCGTGCTTGCGGGACGCTTCGCCGGCTTCAGGCTCGAGGGAGAGGGCAAGACGCGGATCAGCTCCACGTTCGGCGGCTATGACGTGCGCTACAGAGCGCTCGTCGACGGGCGCACGATGTACGGGCGCGACGTGATGCTGCTGCCCGCGGGCCACCACATGCGCGAAGGGGTGGTGGTCGAGATGCTCACAAGAGAACACGCGAGCGTGTCCAAGCCGGTGGCGAGCTCCGGGGTGCTCGAAACGCCGCTGAAGACGTTCACGTTCGGGTAGCCCCGCGCCAGAGTAGACGGCGGGTTGAGGGGGTCGGGCTGTGGATGGGATGAGCCCGCAACCGATTGGAGCGCCGCCGCCGAAGGCGGTGGTCGGAGGGATCTCCAATCGGCCGGCACAGGCGTGCGGCTCGCTCGCGGACGTCAGGGCGTCGGCGTGCCGCCGTCTTTCAGCGTCTCGCCGCTCGAGCCCGGGCTAGTCGGCTGCGTGGAGCTGTTCGTCGTGGATAGTTGCTTGGAGCCGTCCGTGGTTTCGGGTGGAGGCGGGGGCGGAGGCGGAGGTGGGGGAGTCGTCGTCGTCGTGGATGTCGTGGTCGTGGGCGTCGTCGCTTCGGTGACGATCGGCGGCGCCGGCGTCGTGGCGCCGCCGCTGCTGCTGCTGACCCCTTCTGCGGGCGCGGCCGGTACGCTCGACTGCGTTTGGGTGCTGGGAAGCTGGGTCGAGTCGGTGGTGACCTCGGTCACCGGGGGGGTCGCCGGCTTGGCGACGGTGGACGTGCCGTTGTGGGCGGCTTCAAGCGGCGTCGCCACCTGGGCGGGAGCGACCGGCGGGAGGGCGGTCTTCGCCTTCTTGGCTGCGTGAGCCTTGGGCTTCGCAGCTCCCGGCGCGCCGGCGGTGGCGTGCGAGGAGAACGTGACGGGTTGTGAGATGTCGTGCCTCACGACCGGTTCGCTCGCACCGGAAACGCCGAGGGTCGACGCCACCGCCGCGTGAGGGTGGAGGTGAGAGCGACCCGTCGCGTGGTTGGCCTCCACGGTGCCCGCCGTGACGATCGCGGCGACGGCGAGCCCGGCGACCGCCTTCGTCGCGAGCGCTCCCGCGCCCGCCGTCAACAGGCCGCCGCCCGCGCTCGCGCTCCCGGCCGCGCCGGCGGTCGCTGCGGCGCCCGCCCCGCCGGCGCCCGCCACATGGGCGCCCCCCGCGCCGGCGGTTGACCCGAGCTTCGTGAGCACGAGCTTCTTGAGCAGCAGCAAGGGCCCCACGGGAAGCATCGCCGCGAGCGCCACATTGTTGTCCTTGAGCTGCTTGCGGAACGCGCGGCAGCGCTCGCAGTCGCGCACATGGCGGCGCACAGCCGGGCTCGTCTTGAGCAGGCCCTCGGCGACTTCGCCCATCTGAAGGCGCGCCTCGTCGCAGGTCAGCCTGCGTGCCTCCGCCGCCTCCGCTAGCGAGATGCGGGCGCGCACCAGCAGCGACTTGACGGCCGGCACGGTGGTTTCCATGGCGTCCGAGATCTGTTCGTAGGAGAGCGCGTCGATCTCGCGCAGCAACAGCGCGGTGCGCTGCGTCTCGGGGAGCTGCTGCACGTCGCCGATGAGCTGACGGAAGCTCTCGCGGCGCATCACCTTCTCGGCCGTGGAGAGGCCGCCGTCGGCGAAATGCGTGTCCATCGAGTCCATCCCGATGGCGCTCGCGCGGCGCAGGTGGTTGAGCGAGCGGTTGCGGGCGATGCGGTAGAGCCACGGGCGCACGTTGATCTCGCGCTCGTCGGCGAGGATCGCGTTGAAGGCGGCCGCGAAAACCTCTTGGAGCACGTCCTCGGCGTCCTCGCGCGAGCCGAGCATGTGCCTGCAGAAGGCGAGCAAGCGCGACTGGTAGCGCGAGAAGAGCGCCTCGAACGCCGCGTGCCGGCCTTCACGGATGAGCGCGATGAGGCGCTCGTCGGACTGCAGGCGCAGCAACGGCGAGGGGCTTCTCAGGGCGGGCGCGACGGGGGCTTTTAGTGCGGAGACCTCCACGGCGGTCCTTTCGCTGCTCTTGTCCTACAGACACCGTACCAATCGCGGAGTTGCGGTCTCACCGAAGCGTCGCGGCCCTCTGCGCATGGTCGAAGTGGTTGGGCCGTAATCTTTGCGTTTGCTCAACAGACAGCGGCGCGCGCGGACATGCTCTCGTATGCATGCTGGACATGGGCATCGACAACTGGACTGATATGGAGTGTCGTTTGTCAAGGGGCTTCGTTGTCGGATGTTGTGGTGGTTGGCGTTGGCGGGGCGCTGTCGGGGCGGCACGAGCGGAAGGTCCAGTCTCATCGACTGCGTGGTCAGACTGATATTCGAGGGCTTTACCTCAAGACCCGGTATTCGTCGCGGCTCGCCGTCTAGAAACGGGCGCTGCCGGCAGTGTGCTGGCTGCTCATAGTCAGATCGCGAGCCTCGCGCGACGGTGCTGGGCCTTCCTGGTGCTCGTGCTCGCCCCGGCAGCGTCCCGGGCGCGATGGTCGGGGTGTGGTCAGTCAAGGGTGGCTGCCTCCCACAAGAAGGCGGCGAGCTCGCGGGCGCACGCGATCGCGACGACGCCCGCGGGCTTGCGTCGCTCATGGTGCAGGTGCTGCCAGCGTTGGTGCAGGCGTCGCTGGGCGCGCCAGGCGATCTCGATCACCCTGGGGTCCACTCCAGCCTGTCGGCGGGCGAGTGTCTGCCCGATGATCGGCTGGTGACGGTAGTGGTGGGCGGCCTCGACCAAGAGCCGGCGTGCGTGGGGAGGGCCGGCCTTCGTGATCGAACCCTGCCGGCGCTTGGTATCCGAGGTCCGCTCGGATGGCACGAGCCCCAGGAACCCGGACAGCAGAGTCGGCTTGGCGAAACGGGCGAAGTCGCCGACCTCAGCGCACATCCCGGCGGCGGTGAGCGTGTCGATCCCGCGGAAGCAGCGCAACCGTGCGATCACCGGCGCGTGGCTACAGTCGGGGATCTGCTGCTCCAGTGCGCTGATCAACGAGGAGCGGCGGCCCATCAGCAGCTCGACGGACGTGAGGTAGTCAAGGAAAGTGGCTTGCGAGCAGGCGTCATCGAAGCGCAACGCGCGCAGCCAGGCCAGATGCTTGGCCGTCCAGCTCCCGCCCGGCCCCTGGTAGCGTTCCCCTCGCCGCAAAAGGAACTTCCCGAGGCGGTGGCGGGCGCGCATCAGATCCCCGCGGACGTCCTCGATCGCGCGCACCAGGTCACGGAAGTGTTCATCCTCCACGCTCGGCACGAACGCGAAGCTCAACTCCCCGGCCGCGAGCAACCGTGCCAGACGGATCGCGTCACGACGGTCGGTCTTCACCCGGTCGCCCGAGCCCTTCGGGATCGACCCGGGCGCCACCACGTGCACGTCGACCCCGCGCTCCCGGGCCGTCCTGGCCAGCCCGAACCCGGTCGGACCGGCCTCATACACAGCGCGCACCCCAGACCCCAACCCCTCCAGGAACCCCACTACCTCCACCGGTTCCATTCGCAGCTTGCTGACGGTCAGCTCGCCGGTGTCCGGGACGAGCACCGCCGCGTGCGTCTGTCGCGCGTGCACATCCAGACCGACGAGGCTCATAGCCTTCGTCATGGTCGGTTCCTCCTATGCGATTGTGGGCGCCGCGCGAGGACTAGTCGCGCGGCTGTAACACCCCCGACCGTGTCGGGGGACCGACCATGCTTACCAACCGCGCCGGACGTCACCCTCCATAGGGTCTAGAGTGCCAATGATTGCCCAGGTGGCGGAATTGGCAGACGCCGTCGACTTTAAAATCGATAGTCCGTAAGGGCGTGTGGGTTCGAGTCCCACCCTGGGCATGGATCATCTCGGGCGAGTTCCACCGCGGGCACGACGCAACCTGGCGCGTCCCGGCCCGCTGACGGTGCGAGTCGCTCGATCGTCGTGGGCACGACCCAATACCCATATACATCAGCCGTTCGTGGCGCGTTCGCACGGGGCCACTCGCGGGCGCGCGCGAACCGCGCTCAGGTAGAGTCGCGGGCGCCATGTCCACCCCCAGCACGCAAAACAGCACCGATCAGGCCCAGGAGCTGCATGGCGGACGCTTGATCGCGCGCCGCCTGAAGGCGCACGGCGTGAGCAGGCTGTTCACGCTCTCGGGCGGGCACCTGTTCTCGATCTACGACGGCTGCCGCGAGGAGGGCATCGAGATCGTGGACGTACGCCACGAGCAAACCGCCGCGTTCGCCGCCGAGGGCTGGGCGAAGGTGACGCGCGAGCCGGGTGTGTGCGCGCTGACCGCCGGACCGGGCGTCACCAACGGGATGAGCGCGATCGCGAGCGCCCAGGCCAACCACACCCCGATGCTCGTGCTCGGCGGGAGGGCTCCCGCGATGCGCTGGGGGCAGGGGTCGCTGCAGGAGATCGACCACATCCCGTTCGTGAGGCCCCTGTGCAAGCTCGCAACCACCGCGCAAAGCGCCGCGGAGATTCCCGGGCTCGTGGACGAGGCGCTCGCCGTGGCGATGGCGCCGCACGGGGGCCCCACGTTCCTCGACTTCCCGCTCGACTACGTGTTCATGAGCGCCGCCGAGCCCGAGGCGCCGCCACAACGGGGCGGACAGGGCAATACAGGGGCCGATTTTGGGGCAATCCAACGGGCTGCGACCCTTCTGAGCGAGGCCGAGCGACCGGTGGTGATGGCCGGCACCGACCTCTACTGGGGCCACGGCGAGCAGGCCCTGCTCGAGCTCGCCGAAACCCTGCATGTTCCCGTGTTCCTCAACGGCCTCGCGCGAGGGTGCCTGCCGGCGGACCACGAGTTGTTCTTCTCGCGCACCCGCTCCCAGGCCTTGAAAGAAGCCGACGTGGCGCTGGTGATCGGCGTGCCGATGGACTTCCGGCTCGGCTTCGGGGGCTCCTTCGGCGAGGACACCGCGATCGTGGCGATCGACGTGGCCGAGCCCCAGCGCCCGCATCCGCGCGAGCCGGCGGTCGAGCTCTACGGCGACCTTCCGTCCACGCTCGGCGACCTGTGCACCGCGGCGGGCGGCAGGGCGCTTGGCGGCTCCTCCTGGGTCGCACACCTTCGGGGTTCAGAGACAGGGAAGCGCGAAACCGAGCGCGCTGAGCTCGAGGACGAGCGCGCGCCGCTTCACCCGATGCGTCTGTATGCGGAGCTCGGGAAGGCGCTCGACCGCGACGCCATCGTGATCGGCGACGGCGGCGACTTCGTGTCCTACGCGGGACGCGTCATCGACAGCTTCCAGCCGGGCTGCTGGCTTGACCCCGGACCGTTCGGGTGCCTGGGCGCCGGACCGGGGTATGCGCTCGCCGCGAAGCTTGCGCACCCCGAGCGCCAGGTGCTGCTGCTGCTCGGCGACGGCGCGTTCGGGTTCTCGGGGATGGAGTTCGACACGCTCGCACGCCACGGCGTGAACGTGGTGGGCGTGATGGGCAACAACGGCATCTGGGCGCTCGAGAAGCACCCGATGGAGTTCCTCTACGGGTACTCGGTGGCGGCCGATCTGCGTCCCGCCACCCGCTATGACCAGGTGGTGGAGGCGCTCGGCGGGCACGGCGAGCTGGTGGAACGGCCCGCGGACGTGGCCCCCGCGCTCGAGCGGGCGTTCCAGTCGGGAAGGCCGGCGCTCGTGAACGTGCTCACCGACCCAACCGTCGCCTACCCCCGCAAGTCGAACCTCGCTTAGCCGAGGCCTGCGAGGAGGAGGGTGCCGCCGCGCAGGATGTCGTGCTCGGAGACCTCCACCCGGTCGAGGTCGAACGCGCGCATGGCCTCGTCCAGGAGGATCATCCCCGCGACGATGGTGGGCGCTCGATCGGGGTGCAAGCCCACAACCTGACGGCGCTGGGCTTCGGTCATGTCGGCGAGGCGCGCGATGAGCAGTTCGACCGTGGCGAGCAACAGGGGGTAGCCGTGCACGCGCTCGGGGTCATACGGTTCGAGCTCCTGGTCGATGGCGGCGGCGGAGGTGGCGGTGCCGGCGACGGCTATCGCGCGCGTCACCGATGCGCGCTGCTCGACGGGGAGGCTTCCGAGGAAGATCGTGCGGGTCTCGGCGGCGAGCCCTTGGAGCTCGCTCGGGGCGGGCGGATCGGTGTGGATGTGACGTTCGCTCATGCGCAGCACTCCCGCCTGCACCGACACGTGGAAGGCGGCGGTGTGGGCGGCGCCCACGATGAACTCGGTGGAGCCTCCGCCGATGTCGATCACCACCGTGGGCTCGGTGCAGGAGCCGTCGCGGTCGCTCATGGCGCCGAGAAACGTGAGCTGTGCCTCTTCGTCGCCGGAGAGCACCCGCGCGTGAAGTCCGAGCTCGGAGCGCACGCGCTCGGTGAACTCGGCGCCGTTGGAGGCGTCGCGGACAGCGGAGGTGAGCACCGCCAGGTTGGCGTTACATCCGAAGCGGTCGATCGTGGCGCGGTAGTCGGTGAGCGTGGCGAACACCCGCCCGATGGCTTCCTCGGAGAGCCGCCCGCCGGAGTCCACCCGATCTCCGAGGCGCGTCACCTGGGACTCGCGGTGCAGTTCGTGCACCGCGCCCGTCGCGGTATCCACGTCGGCGACGAGCAAACGGGTTGAGTTGGTGCCGATGTCCACCACAGCCGTGCGCATGAGGCGGAGATCGTAGAGGCAATGGGCTCCGATGGGTTCTGAGACGCTTCGGCATAGCCCCACGCGGGCGCGAGAAACGTGGGCGGGTGGGCGGTGTTTGGTGCGATTGGTATGCCCCGCGCGTACGCGCGCGCACGCGTGCGTAGCCGTAGCCAGCGTATGGGGTGTCCAGCGTATGGGGTGTCGGCGGGATCGGGCACCTGGGGCTTCTGATGGGCCGCGCTTTTTGCTAGAACATGTGGTGCGACGCGGGGTGGAGCAGTCTGGTAGCTCGTCGGGCTCATAACCCGAAGGTCGCGGGTTCGAATCCCGCCCCCGCTACTAGAGAAAAGGCCCGGAAATCCGGGCCTTTTCTTTTGGGCGAGTCGGCTGGTCCTGGCGGCCATTGTTCCAATATCGTTCCAATTTGTTTTGGAACTCGGGGTGGCACGCAGGGTGGGGACGATCGAACACGCGCATGAATCTCCGGCGTGTGGGGCCGCGTGCGGCTAATCGCCAGAACCGGCGCTCATGGTCATGAGCACAGACTTGATGACCTCTTCGAGCTCGCTCAATGTGTTCTTGGGTGACGGGCTGAGGTCTGTGGGGATTCCGGCGAACGCCAGGTCTGGGCGAATGGTTTCGAGTAGGTCGCGGGCGCTGCTGGCGCGTAGATAGTCCGACGTGGTTTCAACCTCGGGCTGCTCTGACCAGCGCAGGATGCGTCTGAGAGCGCCGAGTAGCTGGGGCCAGTCGCGGTGGGTCGGCAGCTCGTCGGGTTCGCTGCCGAGCAGGGTTGCCCATGCGGGACGGTCCGCGGTGTAGCGCTGTTCGGCGCCGACGGTGAACGCAGACACCACCCCGGCGACGCTCAGGCCGGCGAGCGCATCGTGGACGTTGCGCTTGGCATAGCCCGTGGATCGGGCCAGCGTCTGGGCGTTGACCCATGCAGCCTCGATGGTCAGCAGGATGCGGACGACCTCAGCGCGGATGCCCACGCCGAGAATCTGGCGCAGCCGAAAGGCGAGGTTGATGGGCGCCGTCGGGTCCGGCGGGCAGGACTTGTGTGATGGGCTCAGGGGCGATCGGACCCATCCGGCGGCGGCGAAGTCCTCGTCTGTCTTGCGCACGGGTCCCCCGGAGCGGAACAGCGCCTGGAGCGTCGCCGTGGGCGATGCCGGTCCCCGGCTGCTCAGGCGTGCTCGGGGGCGCTGGCGGGCGAGCCACCCCAGCGCGGCTGCCGTAAGCGCACGGTCGGCCTCGTCGATACACATAGCGCGCAGGCGCCGGACGCTCAGCAGCGACTCGTTGACGAGCATCCAGTCCATCAGCTCGTCGAACAGGCGCGGCTCGGCGCGCGCGACCTCAAAGGTGAACACGATCAGCGCCTCGGGATCCTGCGCCCACGGGCTGCGCCGGTGCGGCGTGGCGAGCAGTCCCATTTGCGCCCACTCATCCCACGCAAACGCCACGAGTCGGTCGCTGAGATGGTGGCTAAGGGTCGAGACGTCCATCATCGACTCCGAAGTGGGCGAGGACGCGCTCGAGGACGCTGCGATAACCCTCCGATGGATCGTGCGAGCGACTCCAGCGGGCGGCGTCGAGCAACTCCTGCTCGGTGGGATGCAGCGCCTCCAGATCGTCGAGGTGCTTGCCCGCGCCCTGATCGACCGTCGCGTAAAGCTTCAGGTGGATCTGATCGACGCGGGACGCGAACAGGATCTCCAGGCCGGGGCCGTAGCCTCGATGCTGCGCCCGCTCATAGAAGCCGTCGGGCAGTCCGAGGTCGAGCAGCGACGTGGGTCCTGGGTTCAGCCAGTCATCGGACAGCCCGAAGTCGCGGGCCACGGTATGTGCGGCATCGAGCAGGGCCGCGGGGAGCGGTTGCGCCGACACGAGCCCCCGATCCTCGACGATCGCGAGGACGTCGACATCCTTCGTAGCGCGGGACACGAGTCCGAGCGCCAGCAGCGCCGAACCGCCGACGACGGCAAGCGTGTAGCGCTCGCCGTGTGCTGCGAGCTGATCGGCGAGGGCGTGGAGGAGCTGGTCGGCTGCTTTGGAGCTCTCGATCGGGATATTGGACATCTCGATTCAGGATGTTATACATCACGATGACTAAAATCAAGGGAGAGATTTCCGCCCCGATCTGCCCGGGAGCCATGGAGGGTGTCCTCACCGGCTGCTCGCCGACTAGCCCACCCACCGCGCCTCCAACCACCTCACCCCTGTACTTCCCCGTCCTCAGGAACGTCTGCAGCCGGCGACCTTCGGCCAGCGGCCGGACCTTCGCGATCGCCTGGTTGGGCGTGCGCGCCTCGGTCGCATATACCTGCCGGTACTCGGCCGAGTCGACGCCCTCGGAGGGGTTGGTCGCGAACACGAGATACCCGCGGTTGCGCACCCGCTGGGCGTTGATCTCGGCGATGCGCTTGTTTTCCCGCTCGAGGTCTTGAGCCCAGGCGAAGAGGTCGCTCTGGGTGTCGGTGGCCGTGGTCATGGGTTGATCTGCTCCATGTGGTTCATCTTGCCATTGGGTTGGGACGGGAACATTGAGGGATGGGATGAGATGGGTGGAATTTGTTTGTGGGAGACAACAGCGCCAGTCGCCCGAAACATAGGTGAGTGTCGCCGGTCACAGAGCTGGGATGGTCGAGCCCGAGGATGAGGGACCGACCGACGAGTCCGCTGAGATCGCCAGGAGTGTAGGGACGCCGCGACTGGATGAGGAGGTGGCGAGCGACTCCGCTCCAAGGAACTGATTGATGCCATGTTTTGGCCTCGATGGATGCTAGGCTCCCGTCCCTTCCGACATCAGGCTGATCTCTCTTAGCCAACGTAGCTGCTATCGAAATGACCCCATGATGGTCAAGTTCATTCACACAGCCGATTGGCATCTCGGTATGCAGGCGCACTTCTTGCCGGAGGAGGCTCGCGCCCGCTTCGCGCAGGATTGATTCGACGCTGTCCGGCGCATTGCCGAGCTCGCGCGGGAGGAGGGATGCGCGTTCGTCGTCGTCGCGGGGGACATCTTCGACTCCAACCATGTGGACAGGCAGGCTGTCGCGAAGGGCATCGACGCGCTCTCTGCGTTCACCGTGCCCGTGTATCTGCTGGCGGGCAACCATGACCCGCTCGACCCGTCGTCGGTGCTGCGGACCGCCGCGTGGCTGGAGCGAAGGCCCGAGAACGCGACCGTCATCGACGAGGCCGCGGTGATGCAGGTGCCTGGCGTCGCCGGCGTCGAGGTCGTCGGCTGCCCATGGCACGCCAAGCACGAACTGGGGGACCCGCTCGCGGCCGCCTACACGCTCCCCGCCCCCGCCGAAGGAGCGACGCGTGTCGTCGTCGGCCACGGCATCGTCGACGAGCTCACTCCCGACTCCGACGACCCGTCCCTGATCTCAGCCTCCTCGCTCAGGGCCGCGATCACAAGCGGGCAGATCCACTACGTGGCCCTCGGCGACCGGCACTCGGTCACCGAGATCGACGGCACCGAAGGGCGAGCCCGCTACTCCGGCACCCCGGTCTCCAGCGACTACGGCGAGATCGACCCCAACCAGGCGCTCATCGTCACGGTCGACCCGGACCGCTGCACCGTCGAGCCGCACAAGATCGGCAGCTGGACGTTCTACAGGCCCGCTCGCGACCTCACCGGCGAACAGGACGTCGAAGCACTCTCGGCATGGCTCGACGGGCTGCCCTCAAAGCAGACGACGGTGCTGAAGCTCGCGCTCACAGGGACCCTCAGCCTGGCCGCGAACGCCAAGCTCGAAGACATCCTCGAGCACAACCGGCTGATGTTCGCGTCCCTCAACACCTGGGAACGACACACCGAACTCTCGGTCGAACCCAGCGAGCACGAGCTGGCCGGCCTCGACGTCACCGGCTACGTCCGGGAAACCCTCGAGCAGCTGCAGGAGGAGACGCACTCCACGGGCGACCAGGCGATCGTGGCGCGCGACGCCCTGAACCTGCTGTATCGGCTCGCAAGATGAGGATCCACCGCATCACGCTGCGCAACTTCCGCGGCGTCGAGAAAGCTGACGTCGAGTTCGACACGTCCGGCGTCACGATCGTCGAAGGACGCAACGAGATCGGCAAGACATCGCTCGCGGACGCCTTCATGCTGCTGCTCGACTCGAAGGACAGCTCAAGCACACAGGTGATCCGTGACATCCAGCCGATCGGACAGGACGTGCCGCCGTTCGCGGAAGCGGAGCTCACGCTCGGCCCGCACCGCCTCATCTACCGCAAGCAGTGGCTTAAAGACAAGAAGACCGAGCTCGAGATCAAAGGGCCCGAGCCGACGCAGCTCACAGGGGAAGCCGCCCACAACCGCATGACCGAGCTGCTCGACGCCCACACCGATCCCACCCTGTTCCGTGCGCTCCGCTACCAGCAGGGCATCGCCATCACCCAAGCCAGCCTCGAGCACGCCAGCAGCCTCGAGGCCGCGCTCGACGCGGCTGCAGGAGGGGGAGGGGGATCGTCCGACATCGGCGGCCACGACGCCCTGCTGGAACGCGTCGAAACCGAGAGGCTGCGCTACTTCACCGACAAGGGCGCGGTGCCCGCAGCACGTAAGAGCAAGGCCGCGCAGGCGGAGGATCTCCGCGCACAGGCCGACGAGGCACGCGACAGGATCCGCAGGCTCGACGCCGTCGCCGAACGGCAGCTCCAGATCGAACGCGAACTGATCGAGCTCGCCGGGCGCGCACCCGAAATCGAACAGCACGTCGCTGACACCTCCAAGGCCGTGCAGGGGGTCGAGGGCGTCGAGGGTCAGCTCGAGCGCGCCGCACATGCCGCCGAGACAGCCGAGGCCGCGCTCCGCGCAGCGACCTCCAGCCAGCAGGCCCGCGCGGCGCTCGTGGTGGCCGCCGAGGCGGCGCAGGCGACACTCGCCACGATCGAGGCCGACCTGGCCGCCGCAGCCCCCGGTCTTGACGCCGCGGAACAGGCGCTCGCAGCGGCGACAGCCGCCCGTGGCGGGGCTGCGGGCGCGCTCGAGGAGGCCGAGGGTGAAGCTGCCGGCCGGCGCGGCCTCGCCGAGCTGCTCGAACTGCGGCTCCAACGCGACCAGTTCAGCGAGCGCCTGAAGCGTGTTGAAGCTGCCGACGTGATCATCGCCGACGCCGAGCGGTTCCTCTCGGGGTGCAGCATCGACGACGCCAAGCTGTCGGATATCGACACCGCCGCGACCAACCTCGCAGTCGCCAAAGGACGCGCCGAGAGCGGCCAGCCTCACATCGCTCTCGAAGCCCTCCGCCCCGTCCAGATGATCATCGACGGCGACCGCGTTGACGCGACGCCTGGGGAACCGGTCGAAGCCGCCGTCGCAGGCCGGTTCGAGGCCGAGATAGGCGATCTTGCGCGGATCATCGTCACGCGCCCTCACGCAGACGGTGACGCTGAGAGCGCGCTCAGGGACGCGCAGCAGACACTCGACCGGATGCTCGCCGACGCCGACGCATCATCCCCCGCGCACGCCCGCGAGCTCGCACGCGAACGCGCCCGGTATCTGGGAGACCGAGAGAACGCCAGGCAGCGCAGGGACGCCGATCTGAACGACCTCGACCCCCCACAGCTCGCGGCGAAGCTCAGCCGCGCACAGGAACGGCTCGATGCGCTGGAAGCGCAGGTTGACACAGCCGCCGCCGACGCCACGACCATCGACGACGCTCGCGCCCTCGCCGGCGAAGCCGATACACAAGTCGAACAGGCACGCACGCACGACGACAAGCAGCAGACCGCCGTCACCGTCGCGGACGGCGCCCTCCGGATGCTGCAGGACAAGGCCATCGAGCATCGCACCCGCCTGCAAGGGGCCAACGACGACGCGGCACGCTGCGCAGGAGAACTGAAAGCCCAGCGCGAGCAGACGGCCGACGTGACGCTCGAGGAGATCGTCGAGCAGGCACAGGCCGCGGCCGCCGCAGCCACCGGGGCGCGTGAGAGCGCCGAGGGGGAGCTCGCCGCTGCCGACCCGCAGACCGCCCGCGCCGAGCTGGAAAATGCCCAGGAGCTACAGGCCCGCCTCCACGACGACACCAAGGCCCGCGAAATTGAGAGCGCCGAAACACGCGCGCAGCTCGAGCTCGAGGGACACGAAGGCCTCGCTGGACGCCTCGCAGACACCCAGGCCAAGCTCACCGAGCTCGAACAGGACCTCGAATCTGAAAACCGGAGGGCCGCTGCCGTCGAGCGCCTCCACGCCATCCTCACCGCAAAACGCGAAGCCGCCAAGCAGGCCTACATCGGCCCCTACCGCGACAAGATCAACGCGTACGCACGCATCCTCTACGGCCCTGACGTCGAGATCGCGGTCGACCCACGCACATTCGAGATCACCGGCCGCACCCTCAACGGCAAGCCCGAGCGCTTCCAGCAGCTCTCCGGGGGCGCGCGCGAGCAGCTCGCCGTCATCGCACGCCTCGCATGCGGCGCACTCGTCAGCCCACCCGCGGCCGACGGGACCCTCGGCGGCGTGCCCGTCGTCATCGACGACGCGCTCGGCTACTCCGACCCCGACAAACTCGCCAAGATCGGTGCTGCCTTCAACGTCGCCGGCAAGGACTGCCAGGTGATCGTCCTCACCTGCGAGCCCGGTCGCTACCGCGGCGTGGGGGGCGCGAAGGTCATCTCACTCGGATGACTCTCAGTCTCGTAAGTCTGAGACAAATGATGGACAGCGGCCGATCGTCTCTCAGGGTTCCAACGACAAGCTGATCTCGGCGACCAGCAGACACCTATCCCCAAACACCATGAGCAATCAACCCCCTGCTAACTCACGAGACCGTGCCGCAACTGCATTGATCAAGGGATACGCCTACCAGTTCGACCTCACGACGCTTGAGGTTCTCGCCGCCGGCGATCAGGACACGATCATCGTCGAGGGCTGTGAGGACATCGACCTTGACCGGGAGACCGGACAGGAATCGGTGCAGTGCAAGTATCTCGCCGCCGCGAAATACTCGCTCGCGGGGCTACGCAAACCGCTTCTGCCAATGCTCCGTGCGTACGTCGACGGAAGGGAATGCCACTACCGGCTGTACGTCCACTACGGCGACCCGACAGGGGTGCCTCAAACGCTGACGATCAAGGAGCTAAAGCAGTCGCTCACCGAGCACAAGCGATCACGATCGACGCCCGTCAGGCACTACGCCGGCATCGACAACGGGACGCTCGAGGCGTTCCTCGAACGCTTCACGATCGAGTCGGGCCCCGAGTTCTCCGAGCAGCAGACGCAAGTACGCGCTGCACTGTGCACGGCGCTGCAAGCAACTGCCGAGGACGTGCGCGACCTTCACTACCCGAAGGCCGTGTCCATCATCCTCGACCTCGCGATGCGCCCCAACGAGTCTCAGCGCAACATCACCCGCCCCGGGTTCCTCACGCTCCTCGACAGGCGTCCCGAGATCTACACGCGATGGCACACGGAGATTGTTGGCGCCGAGAGCATGCGAGCATCGTTGAAGCGCCGTATCAGAGCCGTTGGGCTGCTCGCAGGCGACAAGCGCCGGCTGATCGTCCTCGGGCAGGACGCACGCGCAGGAGCGGGCGAGCTGGTGCAGGTCTCACACCTCGTCGAGAAGCTGGCCACGACCGGCTACGGCGAGGGCAAGCTCTCGAGCGCTAAGCCGTGGACCGTCATCTACGACGCGCCGGCTGAGGACGTCTTGAAGCTCAAGCGCCGGCTGATCGACCTTGGAGTCGCCTACCACGACGGCTTTGAGACGGTCAGGTTCAGCCCCAAGATGTTCGACCGGGCACCGACGATCAACACCCGCCGATCCAGCAAGAAGATCAAGAGCACCTCCTACGACGTCCGCGTGATCGCAGCCGCCACCTACAAGGCGCACCTCGCCCAGATCGATCCGCCGACCGTCCTGATCAGCTTCGCCACCGCACGCGCCGCCGACTTCCTCGGCGCGGGGGCAACCCAAACGCTCGATGTCCCCGGGTGGCGTCCCGAGGACATCTTGAACCTTTTGGAGGTCGCGAAATGACGGATATCACAAACATGGCCAGCGTCGTCGGGGTATCTCCGGATCTAAGCTCGATCACGACGCCCTGCACGCCGCGCAGGTATTGGGGTTTGGTGCGGTGGTTGAAGCGGACGCGGTCGCCGACGTTGAGCATCGCCAGCGCCTTGGCGGAGTTGACCGTCTCCAGCAGCTGGAGCCGCGCGTGGATCGCGTCGGCGATCGACATCAGGTGCTCATCGAGCGCGCCGGCCGCGATCTGGTCGAGCAGCAGCCGCTCGGGCCGGCTCGGCGTCTGCTGGCGATCATCGCGCGGCGGCGGGGAGGCGCCGCCCGCGGCCGCCGACAGCCGGCGTTGTGTTCTGTCGCGTCGGGATCGCTTGCCCATGCTTGGCCTGCGATTATCGCCGCGGTCACGGACGGTCCCGCTCACGTCTCTGCGGCGGCCGGCAGCCAGGTCGGCTGGCTGTGAGCTTCCCGAGCACGTCCAGGGGCGATAGCCCTGCTTGCGAGCGGTGGAGACGTAGGAGCGCACGGCCAGGAAGCGCTCGGCGCCCTCCTTCGTGCGCCAGCAGCCGGAGATCTTCTGTTGCAGCTTGACCATCCGAATGTCCTGCTCGGCCAGGTTGTTTGAAAAGGCGCCCGGAAGTCGTGTGCGAACCTGAGCGCCTCGGCCTGCCGGCAGTCCAGCGCAGCAGCAGGTTCTGGGGTCGGTGCGCTTGATCCGCTTGTGCGCGTTCTCGGCCAGCCCGGGGTTCTGCTCGTAGCCCAGAGAGATCAAGCCACGATAGGAGCGGTGAAGCTCGCAGAGCGCCTGGTCGGTGAGCTCCTTCAGGCCGGCCGCCTTGGCCTGCTGCACAGCGTCGTTGGTGTCGAGCAGCAGGCGCTCATGCCCGAGGCCCAGCTCTGCCCGGCCTCGGTGGCGGCGATCAGCTCCCTGAGGTGGTGCGCTCCGCAGAGAGCGTGGATCGCCTGCTCGTAGGAGCGGTAGGGCTTCCAGCCATCGTGGACCGCGATCCCTTGAAAGTCGGCAGCACGCCGGCATCATCCATCGCCTGCACCCCGCGCTTCTCATGCGCCGTGTAGCGCGTCAGCGTCTGCGTGGAGGCCGAGTGGATCCAGTCGAGGCGCCCGGCGATCCTGGCGCCCGTCTCATCGAAGCACACAACCGGCTCGGAGATAAGAGCTTGCGCAGCTCCTCGTCAAAGGCGCACAGACCCGCGGCGGCCTGATCGACCCATGCCACAAGCGTGCCGGTCGAGATCTCGACACCCGCCAGATCGCCCAGCAGCTGGCAGGCACGCTCGTAGGGGATGTGCTGGAAGACGTGCAGGTAAACGCCGAGCGCCTTGATCCGCTCGCCGTAGCTGACCGGTGCCTTGACGCTCTCCGGGAAGCGTCCCGCGTGCACACGCCCGCAGCCCACGCAGCGGCGCACGCGCGCGACGTGCTCGACCACGCGCATGACGATCTGCTCGGGCAAATCGAAAATAGAAAAAATAGATCTAATCCAAATTGAGGTCAGCTCCACAGAGGAGTACGCACAACTCGACCAGCAGCTTGAGATCGGTAGCTATCTCAAGATATCCGACGACGGCGGATCTACGATGGTGGCGATAGTCCAGAGCTACCGAATTCGGGATCGCGTTGGAGGGTCGGAGGGGATGGAGGTTACTGAGCCAACGTTCGTTATTGATGCGCAACCAGTTGGTCGGCTGGAGGACGGAAAGTTCCGACGCGGCGGCAAGCAGATTGCTATTCCACCAAAGCACGTAGAAATCGCATCCAGCGATCTACTGGCCGAGATCTACGATACGGTTGATTCCACAAAGAGATTTAGTTTTGGGACGCTCGCGTAGGACTCGTCAGTCCGCGTCGTCGTGGACGGTGATAAGTTCTTTGGGAAGCACATTGGTGTGGTGGGTTCTACCGGCTCGGGCAAGTCCTGTACTGTGGCCAAGATTCTCCAAGAGGGGATCAAAGGCTCAGATAGTCAGGTCAAGGGCGGCATCCTTAACAATTCCCATGTCATCATTTTCGACTTGCACGGAGAGTATGCGCCAGCGTTTCCAACGGCACGTCTGATAGATGCCGAGGATTTGAAGTTGCCGTATTGGCTGATGAACTCCGAAGAGCTGGAGGAGATGTTCATTGAGAGCCACGAGCAGAACTCTCACAACCAGGTCTCACAGTTCAGGCAGGCTGTCATTGAGAACAAGCAGAGACATAATCCAAACATCGGAAAAACGATCTCCTACGACTCGCCCGTCTATTTTAGTCTGGTCGAGGTGATCCGCTATCTTGCTAATCTGAACGCGGAGGTTATCGGTAGGGCACCTGAAGAGGGATATCCCAAGCTGGAGTCAGGCGATCTTGTCAAGCATCGGCCTGATGTGTATTTCGACGGCGAGCAGAAGTTCGTCCCAACTGTGAGCTCCGGCAGTGCGAAGGCGACCATTGGCCCTTTCCACGGCGAGTTCAACCGATTTCTCATGCGCCTAGAGGGTCGGTATAGCGATACGCGTCTAGCTTTTCTGCTCGCACCCATGAAGCCGGACAAGAAGTCTGAGTACAAGACGGAAGATCTCGCTGCACTGCTGGAGCACCTCATCGGTTACGGTGGTGAGAAGGCGAACGTGACGATCATCAACCTCAGCGGAATCCCGTTTGAGGTGTTGAGCGTCGTCGTGTCGCTGATGACGCGGCTCATATTCACGTTCAACTTCTATCTCAAGAAGTCCAAGAAGCCGACCGATGAGCGTGAGCTACCCTTCCTGCTCGTCTACGAGGAGGCCCACAATTACATCCCGCAGAGCGAGGGTGCAAGGTATGGGTCGGTAAAGAAGGCGATCGAGCGGATCGCCAAGGAGGGCCGCAAGTACGGGATTTCACTCATGATCATTAGCCAGAGGCCATCCGAGATCTCCGAGACCGTCTTCTCGCAATGCAACAACTTTGTCGCCATGCGCCTAACAAACCCAACTGATCAGCGGTATGTGAAGCGATTGCTGCCTGACAATCTCAATGTGATCACGGACGCCTTGCCCTCACTGGAGCGACAGGAGGCGATCGTCATCACTCCCTGTCTTCGACAGCACGCACCAGTCCCGCAGCGCGTGCGCGGTCATCTCCGGACCGTTGTCCATCCTCAAAGCTCCGGGGCGCCGCGCTCGGCGCACAGCCGCTCGAGCGTCGTGACGACCTCCTCGGCGTCGATGCTGCGCTCGACCATCATCACCAGCGACTCGCGCGTGAACTCGTCCACGAGTTCAGCAGCTTCAGCGCCCGCCCGCAGGCGGTCTGATCGAACTGGAAGTCGAACGCCCACACGTGGTTGGCCGCTCGGCGCGCAGACGCTGCGCCGGCACCGTCGACTCCCCGAGCCGCCGGCGCTGCGCTTTCGCGCCGCACCCGCAGCCCCTCCTCGCGCCACAGGCGCTGCACACGCTTGCGGTTCACCTCCCAGCCCAACTCCCGCAGATGATGATGCGCACGGCGGTACCCCCACCGCGGACGGTCCTTCGAGAACTTGCCGCAGCTCTGCGCGCAACACCGCTCTCATCGGAGACTCGGTGAGCGTACCGTCGCTTGTGTGTGTGGACGAGGTTACGGATCGGCCGGACTCTCACGACATTGCGTTTCACACTGAGTGGAAGCTTGATTGGCTGGATGTGGCTATGACTGCGGCGCTCGAGCGATGGAGTCAGTAGCCTCGCTGCCCCCATCGAGCGACAGTGTCGGGTCAGCAGGCGTGCCAGGCTTAGCTGCTACATGTCGCGTGGACGACACGGGATGGTGTTTGGACAGAGCCTTTCGATAGTCGGGCGGTCGTGATCTATCGAAGCTGCCAAGACGATCTTCAACCTGGAGAAGCGAGGCGGCTCGGTTGCTCCTCGTCCTCCCCGCCCGTCCAGCGGTAAGTAACGCGCGCTTACGCCACTGCGCCGCGAGGCGTACGATGGCACCGTGGTCCTACCCGTGTGGCTCCAAACCCTCCGGACGCGCTTGCCCGAACAGCGCACGCGCTGGGTTCCGCTGACTGGTTCGAGCAGCGGGAACCTCAGCAAGATCGACCACATCGTCGTCCTAATGATGGAGAACCGCTCGTTCGACCACATGCTCGGCTATCTAAAGCTCGACGGTGTCATGCCCGAGGTGGAGGGGCTGGAAGCGAGCATGACCAACGAGTACGACGGGCGCTCCTACCCCGTCCATCCGCTGGGTCGCGCGGGGTTGGAAGGGTTCAATCCCGAACACGGCGGGAGCGCGGTCGATCAGCAGCTGGCAAACAACAACGACGGGTTTGTCGCGAACTTCGCCGCTACTCATCCGAAGGCCGATCCAGGGCTGGTGATGGGCTACTACGACGGCGGGGAACTGCCCGTATACGACCACCTCGCCCTCAACTACTGCGTGTGCGATCACTGGTTCAGCTCTGTCCCCGGGGCGACCTGGCCAAACCGGCTGTTCTCGATTACGGGCGGTGCGAAGAGTCGCGAGGATGAAAAACCACCGATCTACGCAGAGCGCTCGTTCGTGCGCAAGCTGGAAAGAGCAAGGCCGCCCGTCAGCTGGCGCTGGTACTCCTACTTCCCCGGCAGCCTGCGCATGATCGACCCGAAGTACCGCGTGAGCCATCACGAGAACTTCGCCTATGTCGACCGGAGGGCGCCTGCGCTGACGCCCACCAAGAAAGGGCGACTGTTCAGAGACGCGGTCGATGTCGGAGACCTGCTTCTCCATGAGGATGCGTGCTTCCTGGACCACGCCGCGGCCGGCGAACTGCCCCAGGTCTCCTGGATTGACCCCAACTTCCAGGAACCGACCGGCTACACCCACCCCTCGAACGACGATCACCCGCCGTCGGACATCCGACCCGGCCAGGAGCTCGTGCTGATGATCTACCGCGCACTGATCAGCAATCAACGCGCGTGGGAACGTACCCTGCTGGTGATCACCTATGACGAGCACGGTGGTCTGTACGACCATGTCCCGCCGCCGATGCGCCCTCAAGACGAGCCGCCATTCAACCGCCTGGGGGTTCGCGTGCCGGCGCTCATCGTCTCGCCCTGGGCCACGCGTGGCGTGTGCAAGCAGCAGTTCGACCACACCTCGATCATCAAGACGATCCTCACCCGCTTCTGCCAGGTGGACGGCAAGATCCCAGACATGGGCCTGCGCACCACCGAAGCCGCCGATCTCGGTTATGCCCTGACCGCGTCCGAACCCCAATCCACGCCATTGATCGAGGAGATGGTGAGCGCGGTCGCCGCCTGGCAGGCTGTCGATTCCGGCAAGCCCGCGCTTGGAGCTCCTCTGCGCGAACCCGAAGCGCTCGATGAGTTCAGGAGCGGGATCGTGAGCGCATCACGTCATCTCCGCCGGAGAGGGCTCCAGGACAGGCGACCCTGAGCCGACCAGCTGAGCGTCTCGGCCGCCTTGCGGTCACGACGACGCCGGCCCAGCCCCAGACCCGATCCGTCGCCCACAACACGATCTGCGCCGCATAGGCGATACCGCCTCACGCCGCGTCCTACCAGCGACAACCGGCCCGCTGTAGAACCGTTCCCTTGCTGTGGCTCGGCTGCCGATCGCTTCGCTCCAACGGCCAGCACGCACAGGCCATATGCACGAGGATGCCGTTGCTGTGCGATTGCCGTGCGAACTCGTTGGCCGTTTCGAGGTGCTGACGGTCATTAACTATGTGATGACGGCGGCGAGCATAGGTGCATCCCGGGGCGGCGGCTACGCGCGCTACCTGGAGGGCAAGACCGTGGAGCCCGAGCGTGGCGACTACTACCTGACCCCGGATGGGGAGATGGCGCAGGCACCGGGTCGCTGGCTCGCCGATGAGGAGACGCTCGGCCGGCTGGGGATTGAGGCGGGCGAGCCGGTGGACGGTGCGGACTTCATCGCGCTCATGGAGGGCCGCCATCCAGGCGGCGGCCGATGGCTACGACCGGAGGGCGCCGGTGGCGGCCGTGGCGGCGGGATCGATGTGACGTTCAGCGCTCCGAAGTCGGTCTCGACGGTGTGGGCGTTGGGCGACCCGTGGCAACGCGAGCAGATCGAGGCGGCGCACGCCCGCGCTGTCGAGCAAACGATCCTCTACATGCGCGAGCGGGTGCCACTTGTGCGGCGCCGTTATGGCGGCCAGGTGGTCGAGGAGCCCGCGCGGGATGTGATTGCGGCGGAGTACCGGCACACGACTGCCAGGGGCGTCTCGGGCGCGCAGGCCCCGGACCCGCAGCTGCACAGCCACGTCGTGATCGCTGGGGCTGTGCGCGAGGACGAGCGGTTCGTCGCGGTCGCCTCGCGGCCGGTCTTTCGCAGCGCACGTGAGCTGGGCGCGTTCTACCGTTCCGCGCTTGCCGGTGAGCTGACACGGGAGGGCTATGGGATCGAGCAGGCGACGGGGAAGGACGGCCGGTATTTCGAGATCGCCGGGGTACCGAGGGAGCTGTCCGAGGCGTTCTCCGGTCGCAGCCGTGAGGTCGCGAGAGCCGCGGAGCGGTTTCGGGCCCGTCATGGCCGTGCGCCTGAGCATGGGGAGCTGCGCGAGCTGGCGCTTGAGAACCGCCGCGCCAAGACCCTCACCACCCGGACCGACTTGCAGCGTGTCTGGACGGAGACGGGTGGCCGCTACGGGTTCGGCCCCAACGAGGCGCTGCGGCTGCTCGCCGGTCCCGAGCCCAGCCGGCCCGAGCGTCCGGTCGAGGACCGAGTGGAGGCGCGGTTGACCGAGCACCACGCCGTCTTTCAGGAGCGCGATCTGCGCAGCGTCGTGCTGGAGCAGACCGCCGGGGAGGTGACGCCGGATGAGGCCCTCGGGATCGCGCGGGGCATGGTTCGTGACCGGCGGGTGCTGAGCTTGGAGGGCGGACGGATGACCACGCTCGCCGTTCGTGCGCAAGAGCAGGCGATCGAGCGACGGATCGCCGCCCTCGCCAGGCCCGCCGGGCGGGATGTCGGCGACACCGCCAGAACCAACGCCACGCGCGAGGTAGCCGAGCGCATCGCCGGACGTCTGAGCCTTGAGCAGGACCAGGCGCTGCGAACATTGACCGGGCCTGAGCGAGTCGCGACCCTCGTCGGCCCCGCCGGGACCGGCAAGGGCGTCGTGATCGACACGGCCGCACGCGCAGAGCAGATTGTCGGTCGCGACACCATCGGCGTTGCCGTCTCGGGTTCCACGGCGGAGCGACTTGGCGCAGACAGCCCCGCGCTTGCCGGACGCACGCTCACCTTGGACGCTCTGGTCGCCCGGGCGAACACGGGCACCGTGCCGGTCGGCCAGGACACGACGGTGTTCCTCGACGAGGCCGGGATGGTTGACCACAAGCGCCTGGACGCCCTCACCGAGCTGGTGGAGCGCTCGGGAGCGAAGCTGGTCGCGGTCGGCGACGGCAAGCAGCTCCCCTCGATCGGCCCCGGCGGCATGTTCGACCGCATCGCCAGTCACACCCCGGCTGCGGAGCTCGCCGATATCCATCGCACCCGCGACCCCGAGGAGCGACGAGCGTGGGCCGCGCTGCGGGCCGGTGAACCGGAGCGCGCGATGGCGCACTACCAGGCCCGCGGCCAGCTCTACTTCATGGACAACCGCGAGCAGGCCGGCGAGGCCGCCGTGCAACGCTGGATCTCCCTCACCGAGGAGCACGACATCCGTCAAGTCGCGCTGATCGCCGACGCCTCCAACAAGGAGATCGACCGGCTCAACGCCCGCGCCCAACACCTACGCGCCGAACGCGGCGAACTCGGCCCTCGCGAGGTTCCGCTCCCGCACTTGCACTACGGGCTTCGCGAAGGCGATCTGATCGCGTTCACCGCCCAGCACAGGCCACCAGGACAGCCCCGCGTCGAGAACGGCGCCCGCGGCCAGGTCACACACGTCAACGAACACGGCGGCCTGACCATCACGCTCGACGGCTCCGACCGCCAGGTTGGGCTCGCCGGCGAGGATCTGGAGTCTCTGCGCCTCGGCTATGCCCAGCACGTCTACCGCCATCAGGGCGCCACTGTCGAGCGCTCCGTGGTGCTCACCGGCGGATGGCAAACCAGCAAGGAGACCGCCTACGTCGAGGCCAGCCGCGCCCGCCAGGCCACCGAGTGGTTCCTCGCCCGCGACGAGCTCGGCGCCGAGGGCCAGGACGAGCGGCGCGTTATGCAACTCGCCGACCGGATGCGCCAGAGTCGTGCGCAGACACCCTCGCTCGCGCACCCCGAGCTGCCCGACCCACGTTGGGGGCCGGGATTCGACCTCGGGCGGATGCGACCGCCAAGCCTCGTGCGCTGGCTCACCCGTACCGCGCGGAATCTCGATCGCGCACCGGAGCGTGGCGCGGCTCGCGGTGGACGCTGATCAACTCGTTGGCCGTTTGGCGCGCGTGGCGGTCATTAACCGAGACAGCGCAAACAAACCACGAGCTTCCGAAGGGAACCGCATGATGCCCATCACGAAGTCGACCAACGAGCCGTCCATCGCCGATTCGCCGAGTGCGCGGCTGCAAGACCCACTGCTGCGACCGGAGGAAGCAGCCCGGCTGCTCTCCGTGAGGACGAGCTGGATCTACGAAGCCGTGCGGGCTCGGCGTCTTCCGTGCGTGCGGGTCGGCCGCCATATCCGCTTCACACAACGAATGTTGGAGGAGTGGCTGGCCGACAACACCCATGCCTGACCGCACGCCCACGAGCCCCGCGCCGTATTGCCGGTCTCTCGTGGGCTCGACTCCGATGCTCGCCAGCCGCCCTGCGGCCTACAATCGAGCGGTCATGGCTAAGCGCTCTTACGGCAGCGGTCGTCTCTTCGTCTACAAGGACAAGACGGGCAGGGAGAGCTGGTACGGCTCGTGGCGAGTTGGAACGAGGCGAGTCCAGCGCAAGATCGGCCCTAAGCGCTCACAGGGCAGCACGAGCGGTCTGACGCGGGTTCAGGCCGAGCGCGAGCTTCGCAAGCGGATCGATCACGACCTCGTGCTTGCCACCGCCGAGCGTAAGACGCTCGCCGACGCCGGCGCGCTCTACATTGATCACCTGGAGCATGTGATGGACCGCAAGCGCTCGACGATCCAGGACTATCGCGGCTACCTGCGCGGACACCTCGAGGGATTCTTCGGCGATACGCCGATCGACAGGATCGACCCGGCTAGGGTCGCCTCGTATCTGAAGCAAAAGCGCGCAGGCGGCCTGTCGAGCAAGACGGTGCAGAACCACCTGAACTTCCTGCACGGCGTCTTTGCCTTTTCGCTCAAGCGCGGCTGGGTCCTGACCAACCCGGTGGATCACGTCGACCGCCCCAAGAAGGCGCACTCGCCGCACCGGCGCATCCGCTTCCTGCAGCCCCGCGAGCTCGACAAGCTGATAGGCGCGGTCCCCGACGATCCGCTGGGCGCCGTCGAGCGGCCGCTCTACCTAGCCGCTGCCTTGACCGGACTGCGCCAGGGCGAGCTGCTGGCGCTGAAGTGGATGGACGTCGATTGGCTGGCGGGCAGGGTGCGGGTCGCCGACAACTACACCCGCGGGAAGTTCGACAGCCCCAAGTCCCACGAGGGCCGCTCGGTGCCGATGGCCGACCGTCTGGCGCGAGAGCTCGAGCTTCACTTCCAGCGCTCGGCCTACCGCACAGACGAGGATCTGGTCTTCTGCCATCCCCACACCGGCAACGTGCTCGACCCGTCGAAGATGCGAAAGCGCTTCGGTGAGGCCATCACCCGGGCAGGTGTGCGTGAGATCACCTTCCACGAGCTGCGCCACACGTTCGGCACGCAGATGGCGGCCGCCGGCGCTCCGCTGCGCGCGATCCAGGAGTGGATGGGCCACGCTGACGCCAAGACGACCGAGATCTACCGCCACTACGCGCCCGATCCGACCAACGGAGCGCAGCTGGTCGAGCGGGCGTTCAGCACAACCCCGTCCGAGCCTCAGCGTCAGACGGTCGTCGACGAGGGTCACCGATGAACGCCGTAGCCGCCGAGGCGCTGATCGAGCGTGCCGGCCGTGCGTTGATTGATGCCGCGCAGGCGCCGGCCAAGGTGATCCTGTTCGGCTCACATGCCCGCGGCGACGCCGACGAGGACAGCGACTTCGACTTCCTGGTGATCGAGCGTGAGGTTGAGGACCGGCTCGCGGAGGCCGTCAGACTTCGTCATGCGCTGCGAGGCCTCCGTGTTCCAGTGGATGTGATCGTGATGGACGAGGCCCTCGCTGGGCGACGTGCGAAGGTCAAGGGCACGATGGTCGATCGAGCTTTGCGCGAGGGGCGTGTTGTCGCCGAGTCCTGAGCAGATCGAGTACGCCGAGATGCTCCAACGCCGGGCGGCGGGCGATCTCCATGTCTGCCGGAAGCTCGCCGACGACACGGATATCGACGACAGCATCATTGGATTCCATGCTCAACAATGTGTCGAGAAGGCCCTCAAGGTGGCGCTTGTTCTAGAGGACGTTGAACTCCCGCGCACGCATGATCTGGAGTCCCTTGTCGAGCAGGTCGAGGAGGCGGGGATCAAAGTGCCCGAGGAGCTCGCCAGTGTCGATTGGCTGACTCCCTGGGCGGCCGAGCTCCGCTACGACGAGCCGACCGCGCTGGATCGCGCTGCTGCTCTGGCGGTAGCTGAGAGCGCCGCCCGCTGGTCGGGCTCGCTGATAGCTGGCTGACTGAACACGTCGCGAAACATCGCCGTGGCTCAGCCGGCGACGGTCGGCTGGTATCATTGCTAACGGATCGTCATCACCGGGCTTTTCTACGAGCAGTAACCGCAGTCGACACGTCGGTCCCCATATGTGGGGATTCCGAATCTCAGCTGAGGGCTCGCAGGAGGGGACCGGGGTGACAACCGAGTGGAGCACACCGCGATTGCGATTGCGGATAGCAAACCATCGGGTGTCTGCCTCGTGCTCAACCGCGCGGGTTGCACCTGACTATCAATCAGGGCGCCCATAGCGCCAAAGACAACGCACGAGACTGACCGGACACCCGACGACCACGAGATAACCGCCCTTACCAGATACCGGTTGGCCACTAGAGGGCCGACGATTGAAAGTCGCCATGACCGGTGTCGGGATCTCAGCGAGGTCGGTGATCGAAGCGGTGCGGGCAAAGGCCAGCGCGCTCGTGCGAGATCACGAGGAGCATTCAATGGACATCAAGAACGTAAACCCAGCCGCCCATTCCGACCAGGAAGAGTTTCCTGTCGGTGAGGGCAAGTTCGTTAACCTGCCGACGGTCGCCAAGGGGCAGTCGGTGACCGCCGCAGCTCGCAAGCTCACCCGTGGGATCGAGCTGGGCGAAGGCGTGGTGCTGAGCATCCCCGAGCCCGAGGCAATGGCTATAGCCACGGCGGTCGTCGACCCCACGCAGTTGCGCGTGGACGTCGATCGCAAGAGGGTCTCGCTGCACTTGACGCCATCGGGACATACCCTCGTCTCCGTTCAAGGACGCGTCTGGGCGGCGGGCGTGTCAGCCGACGGCGCGAACGGGCGCGGTCGCCTGGAGGCCAAGCTGTCCGGTCGATCGGTCTGGCCACTCCCGTCAAATGGCGATGGGAAGCCTGCGATGCGCTACATCACCCGCGACACCGATCGCATGCGCGAGTCCGTCCGTGAGAACGCAGCGAGGATCTCGAACCAGGATCTGCACATGCGTGTCAAGGACCATCCCTACGGGGTCTGGAACCCGATCTTTGTCGTCCCAGGGTCCGTGGTGGTACAGGCCGACGCTGACGGGGAGATCGAGAGTGAATCAGCCTTCGTCCATACCGCTGAGGGCTCCACCCGGCTGGTCACCTGCCAGGCTGGCATTGGTCTAGATCGAGATCTGCCGGTGAGTTTCGCCGGCAACACGCTCGACCTCGTTCGCCGCGCTCGCGCCGGCATTGCACAGCGCCTCGCCCTGTCCCCCACGTCCGAGGAGGCTCACCATGCAGTTAAGGTCTCGAGCCTCCCGGCGCACATCATCATCGGAGTCCTGGGGTCTGACGGCCTGCCATCGACCACCGCTTTTCCGGAGGTCATCTCGGAGTTCGTCCAGTCCATTCATGAGGAGCCGCGCCCATGGAATGCGCTCGCGCAGGGTGGTGTGCGTGGCGAGCGCCTGGTCCTCGACCTCTCCGTACAGGGGTACCTCTCGGAGGAGGCGGCCGCTGACATAGTGGGCCGCGATGAACATCATGAGGTCACCACGCCCCCCAATGTGATCGCGGGGCACCTACTGCGCGCGACGAGCCACCCCGATGCTCGCGAGTCGGTGCGGCAGGCCGTGCTGGAGGATGCGAGTCGTCAGCAGCTTACGCGCAAGCGCTATGCGCAGACCGTCGGGCCTCTCCTCCTGACGATCTATCGCGACACACAAGACAAGCAGAAGAACGCCGTCGCCGCCCTCACACAGGAGTTCCAGCCGGCCCAGCTGGACACTCGCGAATGGTCGGTGCACCCTGATCAGACCGTGCGTGACCTGCTCGATAAGGCACTCGTCCACATCACGGACCATCCAGGAACGTGGTCACCGGCGGCCATCGAGCTGTGTGCCCGTTCTCTCGGCGCACTGGCTCAACTAGGCCTGGTCTACTCGGACCAGGGCAGCCAGGTCTCTGACTCCTGGCTGCGCGGCTCGGTCGCCAAGGTCCTCAGCGGTTTGGTTCTCTGTCCTGGGGGACTCAAGATCCTCTGCGAGGCCGCCGAGAAGGCCGAGGATCCCGCGAGGCTCATGCCGATTCTCTACGTGGCCGATGGCGAACCCGTCCTCGGCGAGGACGACCAGCCGGTGCACCTACACCCCGACCAGGGTGCAAACGTGCATCTGCGCGAACTCGCTTTCCGTGCCCAGCGCCCTAGCGACTCGGAGGAAGACGAGGACGAGGAGATGTCGCCGCACGATAAGTTCATGGAAGCGCAAAGGCGCGCCGTGGGTCTGACGGCCCAACTAAAGAAGTTTGTGAATGAGCTGTTCGAGATCCGCGACGCGGATAGTCGCGCGCTCATCGACAAGTACGGTCTCGACCGCAGGCTCGTCGGCACGATGCCCACCAGCCTGTCGGACATCCGCGACATCATCCTCCTCAGCATCGCCGACGAGCAGGACGCGCTCGAGGAGGAGGACGACAGCGAGGCCCTCGAAGTCCTCGAGAACGCCCTAGTTGGCTCGGATGGAGACCACAACGATTAGCGAAGGTCGGCCAGATGGCGACAAGGCGCGCGTTGCGCGTCGGCGCGCAGGTGCTGGGTGAATAGCGGCACCAGCGCGCTGCCGGTAGGCGGAGGTGGACGCGGCGAGCGGCTTGATGGTCTCTCGTCGCTCGACGATCTCAGTACGTGCTCGATCGGTCCGGCGAATGGGTTGAGGCCTGCGTGAGCCAGGGGTCTTTCTTCTTCGCGGATCGCCCGCGAGGAAGGGTCGCCATTGTTCCATTCGTTGTTCCAATTTGAGCGAATCCAGGCTGAGCGAACCACCCACAACCCCAATAAGCACGGGCATCCCAACCGTACCCGACCTACCCGCTGCGATCTCATAACCCGAAGGTCGCGGGTTCGAATCCCGCCCCCGCTACTTGAAAAGGCCCCGCTACGGCGGGGCTCTTTCGTGGGGCAGCGGTCTCGGCGGCGAGACCGTGCGTACCAATTGCGTACCAATCTTGCGGAGGCTGGCGCCGGCCAAGAGCCACGCCGACGCTGCGATGGTGCTCCTCGGCGCGTTTAGGTCGAGCACGGGGGAGGCTCTGTCGGTGGCGTTGCGCGTCCAATATCATCGACTTGAGGCACAAGCACGCTTACGCTCGTGGTTGAAGGGACGAGGCAACCAACGTGCGACCTCGGCTTGCGCAGCTCGTCCCAGGCGGGAGCGAACCGGGCAGCAAACGAGACGCTCATCTGTTGCGGTGATCCGTTCGTTGCGCAACAGCCGCTGACGCTACCTCCCGAGAACCACGACGCGCCTGTCGACAGACGATGGGTTTTGGTCCCAATGACGGCCGTCGAGCTCACGGCCGTTGGACTTTGGCCGGTGCCCGCCCCATTGCTTGAAGAAGAAGGCGACTCCCTCGTCTGCGCACGTGTCGCGCAGTTCACGCACCCAATCGGCGTCAACCCGACGGTGACCGGGCCCGGACTCGCCCCCGGCAATCAGCCAGTCGATGCCCTGAAGATCCAGGCCCTCAAGCGGCCCGAGTAGCGGCTCGGCGCTGATGAAGCGCACGGCCGCCGGTACACATCGCAGGGCGTCGGCGCGATGCACGAACCGCCGGTTCTCGATGCTGACACCTATCCAGACGTTGGGCGGCCACTCGAGGTGGTCCGCCAGCTCGGCGAGCCGCTCATGGCGCTTGGTGAGGATCTGGAAGGTGTGCCAGTGGGCCGCGCGCATCGTCGCAAACACCTGCTCGACGAACGCAAGGGGGATGTCCTCGTGGAAGAGATCGGACATCGAGTTGACGAAGATCGTCTTCGGCTTGCGCCAGCGCAAAGGGAGGTCGAGGCGCTCTGGCCAAAGCCGAAGATCGAATCCCTGCTCGTAGGGGTGACCTGGGATGTCTCGCCACCGCTCGGCGAAGACCTTCGCATAGCAGTGGGCGCAACCAGGGCTCACCTGATGACATCCCGTGACCGGGTTCCACGTAGCTTCGGTCCACTCAATCGTGCTGACCTGCGCCATGGCGACTGATTCTCCCTGTCCGCTCCGATTCCCGCATATCAACGATACGAACCTATGTTCGCATAAGGGCAGGACGATCACACAAAACGCAACGAGATCCCCCTGCCCTCCTTGAACTGGCGCGCGCCCGCGGGGCGGCGAACCTCAAGCATTCCCGCCTGCTCCGCGGGGGCGAGCGTCATCCGCTTGAGATGTGTGTCGAGGAAGCGCGAGCGCTCAGTGAGTGCCATGGCATCCTCGACGGTGAACGGCTCGCGGCCGAAGCGCTCGCGCAAGAGTTCGAGGAGAGGCGCCGTATTCGTCTCCTGCGAGCCCATCTCGTCGAATGTCAGGGCCTCCTGATCTGGCGGAGCCGCCCGGGGTGCCGTGAAGCCCTGCCCATTGACCTTGTCCACCGTCCAGTAGGCCTCCTTGATACTCGCGAAGCCGCGGAGGTGGCTCGAGCCTCCAACGACCCAGTACTCGTTGCTCCGCTCCTCCGGCCTTATGCGGAACGGCAGCACCCACCTGAGGCCGGCGGACCGCAGCTGCCGCTGGAAGAGCGTCAGCAGGACGGCGGGACGGCCCGGCCCGTCGGGCACCTCCCGCCACGCGGGATTACCGAAGAAGCGGTCCAGCGCACGCTCCTGTCCCTCGCGACCCACGAACCGGTTGACGAAGCTCAGCGGAAGAAAGATGAGCGTGTCGCTCTTGGGCTGCTGCACCAGGTCGCGGGTGAGCGTCATCGGCGCATGGCTGTACCCGAACGGATCCAAGAAAAGGAAAAGCGCTGAGTTCCGTCCCGTCACCGGCTGGGGCACGTTGTCCTCGTAGCGTCCGCAGGTCACAGACCACGACACGCGCTCACTCCACCCGGGGCCACCGCGCATCGCCGTCTCAAGCTCCGCGAGCTTCGCGCGCAGCATGGCCGCGCGGGCTGGGTGCTTCTCGACGAAGCGCAACTCGTAGTCAACAGACGCCCACTGCCGATGCAGCCGCGGGTTGGTGCAGAGGGCGCGCATGAGGATCAGCGGCGAGCCCGATGCGCCGCCGACGTAGACACCCGGCCCCGCGAACCCATCATAGATGCGAACCAAGCCGCCACCGCTCACGCCCTCGCGTGGCAGTCGAGCTGTAGCTCGACTCGCGCTGGCCTGGTCTGCTGTTGTGCAAAGGTGCCCACCACCAGGACTGCCCCGAAAGCAGATGCCACCTCAACGCCAGAGGCCGGCGCAATCGAGGCGTCCCGAGGCCGACTGGCGCTCAAGGACGGTCAGCGTCGCACGGTGGGGGCTTCGATCGCACCGTGCGTGAGTGGTCAAATAGTAGCAGGGACGCCTCTAATAGCAAAATCCTATTGCAGATGCTATAAATAAGGCATGCTTGACCTGCTGCCCGTTTCCGCCGCTGCCGATGAGCTGAGCGTTCATCCGTCGCGGATACGGGCGCTGATCGCGTCCGGCGCCCTCGCGGCCGAGAAGGTTGGCGGCGTCTGGCTGGTCGATCGCGCCAGCGTCGCGGGCCGCAATCGTCAGCAGACCTCGGCGGGGCGTCCGCTCTCGCCGGCCAAAGCGTGGGCGTCGTTGCTCGCGGCATCCGGCGAGGAGCTGCCGTCGGGGCTGGAGTCATCGGCACGCTGGCGGGTTCGCCGGGCGCTCGAGATCTACGGTCTGGGCGCTCTGCGCCCGCGCCTCACTCGACGCGCCGAGCCCTCCTCGTATTGGGCGCTTGCCGGCGAGTTGCGAGCCCTGCGCGATCGCTCCGATCTGGTGCTCAGCGGTCCATCGGCGGCCGCCGCGTATGACCTCGGTCTCGTGGGCCCCGACGCCATCGACGCCTACGTACCCGTGCGCCTCATCGCGTCGCTGAGACGCGAACACGCGCTGGAGCGAATGTCTGGACCCGAATCGAACGTCGTCCTGCGCGCCGTCCCCAACGATGCGTGGATCCTTGATGGTCGACGATTCGCTCCTCTCGCGGCAGTCGCCGTCGATCTCTGCTCATACGCCGATCCCCGCGCGTCGCGCGTCGGCGCTGAACTCGTCGCCCGCATCGACCGCGACATGAAGGCTGCGTGACGGTGTCGCGCACCGACGACAGTGCGCCTGTCGCGTCCATTCGCATCGACCTGATCGATCCAGACGCGATGGAGCTGTGGCGCACAGTGGCAAAGGTCGCCGCGGCCTTCGGCCGAGATCGTCGCTGGTGTCTCGTCGGCGGACTCATGGTCGCCCTGTTTGCCATCGAGGCGCAGCAGACCCAGCGGGCGACGACCGACATCGACGTCCTCACGGACGCCCGAGCGCGTCCGAGTGGGACGGCGTGGGCCACCGGACGCCTCAAGGCCCTCGGCGCAACCCTCCGTGAACGTCAAGCATCCGAGCGAGAGCGCGGCTTTCGCTTCGACCTCGACGGCCAGATCGTCGACGTGCTCGCGCCCGACGGCCTCGGCCCCTCCGGCGCGACCACGACCGGCAAGCTCAAGACGATCCAGATACCCGGGGGGACGCAGGCGCTGCACCGCATCGAGGTCGTCGAGATCGTGGTCGACGAGACCACCGTGACGCTCCGGCGGCCCACGCTCATAGCAGCGATCCTCCTCAAGGCGCGCGCGCTGTCCGTCCACTCGCGACCCGAGGACCAGCGCCACGACCTCGTCACGCTCCTGAGCCTCCTCGATGATCCGCGCGCCGCGCGCGCCGAGATCACCACCAGGGAGATCGGATGGCTGCGGTCGATCTCCGATCGACTCGCGATCGACGATCCCGCGCTCGGGGAGAGCTTCGAGGCCAATCGCCTGCGCGTGGCCCGCGCGGCCTATCGCTTGCTGGTTGGTTGAGCTGTCTTCGGCGATTGCGGGCGATGCCACGTCCCTATTCCTCACTATTTTGGTCGCGTACCAATTTGCGTACCAATTTGAGCAAAACTGGGGGAATCTGAGGGAGCTGATCGCCCGCGATATAGGCGGTTTGATCTGAGCGCACCCCCACCGATACAACTCATAACCCGAAGGTCGCGGGTTCGAATCCCGCCCCCGCTACTCGAAGGTCTTCACGTTTGAAGGCCTCTCCAGTTCACGTTTGGGCTTGCCGGCGTGTGTTGTGGTGGGCCTTCGTGCGTCGGGGGCGCTGATGGGGGGTACCGGCGGGCCGCCTGGAATCTTGTGGGAGGATCACAGGCCGCCCGGACGGGTTTTTGAGGCGCCGCGGGACGCTGAGGTCTGGTCGGCGTCGCTGGGAGGGTCTGCTTGGGTGTGTGTGAGGTTCAGGCCGCGAGGTGCGGCGGCGCGTTGGCCTGGCTGGTGAGGTCGTGGGGGCTGCGCCGGCGCCGGCGGCGTTTGCGCGGCGGCAGCCCGCAGGCGGCGCGGCGCTGGCTCTCGGCCTGGCGGGCGGCGAAGGCCTCCGCTGTGCGGATGTTGGTGATGATGAAGGCGCAGGTGAGCATGAGCGCGTTGGGGGTCAGGCCCATCAGGCGGCTCCATCCGCGGCTGGTGTCGATGCCGGCCGGGTCGCTCGTCTGCGAGAAGCTGCGCTCGGAGGCGGTGCGCCGGGCGTAGGAGACGCGGTGCGCTTTGGAGGGGTAGTCGTGCTTCTGGGCGGTCTTCGCGTTAACGCTTGCCGGCACGGTGATCGTCTGTTGGGTGCAGCAGAGGGGCGGGTGCTCTGGCGGGTTTGCGATCGTCGGGCGCTCATGGGAGAGCTGCATGGATGCCGGCCTGTGCGGGCAGCGGATCTTGCCGGCCGCGGCGGGGCAGATCACGCGGCGGTAGCCGTCTTGATCGGCGGCGGTGAGCGGGGAGAGCTTGTGGCGGGAGAGCTCTTCGCTCTTTTGGTCGTGGGCGGTGAGCTCGGTCTCTGTGGCTCCGGGAGCTGGCGGGCCGAGCTGGAAGAGCGCCCTGGGCGTGGCCGGACAGTAGAGGTTGCCGTTGCAGGCGATAGCGCCCTCATGGCTGCCGTTGATGCCGCGGTCGCCCGTGTGCAGGTCGATGACGAGTGCTGCGCCGGCCGTGCGCATCGGCGCCGCGAAGGTCTCTGGGGCGCGGTAGGAGTAGCCGCAGTCGCCGAGCAGGTCGCCGAGCTTTATGCCTTCGGCTGCCATGCGCTCGATCACGGGCACGATCATCGCGGGCGGGTCGTGCTTGGCGGAGGCGAGCGTGATCCTGCGCACGAGCTCCGGCACCTCGGGGCCGCCCTCTTCCTTGACGATCGTGGCGGCCTGCAGGTGGTAGCCGAAGAAGATCTCCTTCTTGCCGAAGGAGTTGGCTTTGCGGTGCCCGAAGGCGGCCTCCGGGTCGGCGCAGCGCTCCTGCTGCTTCTGCTCCCCCGCCTGCTCCTCCTCCTGCTCCTGCTCGCCGTCTGCCTGCCGGGGCTCTGCCTGCTGGGGCGGGCCCGGGCTGGCATCGCCTGTGTCCTCGCCCTCTTTCTCTTGAAGCGTCTTGCGCCCTCTGCGCGGCGGCCGCGCGAATGTCTCATAGTCGGTCCAGTCCACGGCCAGCGCGCTTGACTGGGGGACCCTCCCCCCGCCGAGCACCTTCACGCTGGCCTCGATCAGCGCGTCCATCACTTCAGAGAGCGCCTGTGAGGGCCGCCCGTCGGGCTTCTGCCTTGAGAGCGCCTCCTTCACGAGGCGGTAGGTGCGCTCCACCTGGCGGTAGGTGAGCTCATGAGGGCCCTCCTTCCAGTCGGCGATCACGCCCAGGCGGCGCTGATCGGGCTCGCTCAGGCCGATCAGCGCCCGGTGCACCCGCACAAGATGCGCGGGGCGGTCATCGTCGAGCGTGATCAGGGTCCCGAGCAGCAGCGTCCTGACGGAGAGCTGGCGGGGTCTGACGCCGACCGGCAGCATCGCCTCTATGCGCCGCGGCTCGCCGGAGGCGTCGAGGATCGCCTCAAGGCGCGGCAGGTCGGCGGCGGCGCTCACGATGAGCCCCCCAAGAGCGCGACTATCTCCCGCTCGGGCAGTGCGGGCAGGGAGAAGGCGATATCCCCCAGCCGCTGTGAGCAACAGACCCCGGCGGCGGCCATGAACGCCTGCAGGCCGATCGCCTTCGCGGCCTCAGAGAGCCAGGTCGATCTCAGCCGCCCGGTATCAAGCCGTGGCAGGCCGGGATCGCAGAAGAGGGCGGTGATCTCGCCGCTGAGGTTCTTGCGGTCAGGAGCTCTGCCGCCGAGCAGGTACCTTCCTCCCGCGAACGCGGCGGCCTGCCGCAGCGGCTCCTGGTAGCGGCAGAGCACCGGCACGCTGCGCGCCCTGCCGCCGCCGATCGCCACCAGAAGCCCGCCGGAGCGCTCGGCCACATCGATGCCGCGGACGTGGCGAAGCTCTGAGCCGATCACCCCCGCGCCCGCGCCCAGGCAGATCAGCGCCGTTGCGCGCACCCGCCTCGATTGCGTGGACAGCGCAGAGGCGGCCGCCAGGAACAGGCCGATCTCATGGTCGCTGTATGGGGGCTTGGCGCGCTCTCTTGGCAGCGGGGTCGGCCCCGGCGGCGGGTGGGTCTGAAGCGTCCGGGCGAGCGCGCGCAGGTTGCTGCGCAGCGTGCGGCGGGTTGCCGGCGAGAAGCCCTGCGTGCCGCAGAGGATGAAGCGCTCGATGACCGCGCCATCCAGCAGCGTCGAGGGCTCGAGTTCCAAGCCGACCGACTCCCCGAAGCCCGCCAGGCGACTTGCGGCGAACAGAAGCGCCTTCGCCCGCGCCGGGCTCTCGGGATCAGCAGCGCCCACCACCTCCCGCGCGAAGGCGCCCGCGGCATCGCTCACGCCGTGCGAGCGGTAGGCGCAGATCGCGGCTGATACCCCCGAGGCGGGGTCTCTCCCGCTCATCGTACGAGAGATATACTGTACGGTCAAGACGTGATGACTGCTCTCTCTGCCAGACTGTGCCCGTGAGCCGCGATCAGCCGGCACGCGAGCAGGCCAGACAGATCGCGGGCGAGCTCGCCAAGATCGCCCGCACCGGCAAGGTGCTGCCCGGCTCGATCCAGCAGCGCCTCACGCGCTGCGGACGGCCAGGCTGTGCCTGCCAGGCCGACCCACCACGCCCGCACGGCCCTTACTGGCAGTGGACGCGCAAGCTCTCAGGCAAGACCGTCAGTAGATGGCTGAACGCCAGCCACGCCGCCGACTATGAGCACTGGATCGCCAACGACCGGCGCATCCGCGAGCTGCTCTCAGCCCTGGAGGCAATCGGCATCGCCCACCTGGAAGCCGACCACTCGGCGCTGGCAAAAGACAAGCGCCCATCCGCCCGCCGCAGCGCCTGAGGCACGCCAGTGTGGTCAAACGCCGCTAAAGGTGTGGTCAACGCGCCAAGACACCCGAAAAAGCCCTGCAAACAACGAAACGTGAAGACCTAACTCGGAAAGAGACCGGATTTCCGGGCTCTTTCTCTTGGGTCAGCCGCCTCGGCCGGGGTGCCATTGTTCCGAGTCGAGATCAGCACACGGAGACCGGGCGGAGGAGTCGGTCGCTGCAAGACGATGATGTCCGTCGCTCACGCCAGAATGCGCGCGTGATCGCTCTGCACGCCATCTGGTCGCGGGACTCGAGGCTTTGCGTATGGGGAGAGGATTCGACCTTGCCCGTGCGAGCCCCGAGGCGTCGCGGCGGCAGGCCGGCGAAACCGCGGCCGCGCAAGCATCCGTTCGCCTGCGCGGCGACGGATCTGACTGGCGCGTTGGACGCCTTGGGTGTTTCGCTCGAATCCGATGCCCTCCTCGAGCGCGAGCTCCACTTGATGCTGCCCTCCTCCGACGACGGCCCGCAGCATTCGCCACAGCTGTTGCGGGGAGACGAGGAGCGCCGCCAAGGAAACGCGAAGCTGCTTGACCCCTGGGTCGTTCCGGCGATCGGACTCGGGCCGCTCGCCGCGCTCGAGCTGATGCTCGCGCTGCCGACCGGCGACTACGCGGGCGGCGCCCCCGGATACGACAACGATGCCCTTCAGCCTGCCGGCGTAGCGTTTGGCGACTCGTTGCCGTTCCTGGCCGAGGCGGGCAAGCTTGCACTCGAGCTGGTCGCCCGCGGCCGGGTGCTCCCCGGGTTGGCGCGGCGTGAGGAGGGATGGGTCGCGTGGTGGCGCGCGATGCCCGGCGATCCCGAGGACGTGGAGCGCGTACGGATGCTGGTGGCGGCGATGCCGCCGCTCGTGCGGGCGGAGATCTCCTCCTCCGAGGAGGGCAACGCGCCCGAGGCTGTCGTGGGCGATCTGCTGGGCACGGTCGTCGACGCGTGCGCGCGAGGTTTCCTCTCCGACGGAATCACCGGGCGGCGAACGCGCCGACGCTCCAAGCGCAGACTCCCGGTCGTCGACGCATGGGTTGAGGCGCTGACGGACCCCGATCCGGTCATCGATGCGGATGAACGGGAGCTGTCGTTGCTTGCCGAGGAGATCGACGAGTGGCGCCAGGCGGGCGAGCGGTATGCGGAGCACCGCATGTTCCGGACCTGCTTTCGGCTGTGCGAGCCGGAGGAACCGGCGGAGTGGCCTGGTGGCGAGCTCGATGCGGACTCCGACGGCGGGGACGACTCAAACGGGGACGGCGGGAACGAGTCCAGCGGCCGTCCCGGCCTGGACGAAGACGACGAGCGGCCTCTCACCGATCCCTGGCGTGTCGAGTTTCTGCTCCAGGCCAAGGACGATCCGAGCGTGCTCGTCCCGGCCGAGCAGGTGTGGAGCTCGAACGGAAGCGGGCTGAAGGCGCTCGGCCATCGGCTGGCCGATCCGCAGGAGCGCCTGCTCGGCGGGCTCGGTCACGCGCTGCGGCTGTGGCCCGACCTCGAGCCGGCGCTGCGCGAAGCCGCCCCAACCGGCGTCGATCTGGCCCCGGAGGCCGCGATCGGGTTCGTGCGCGACGCCGCTCCGGCGCTCGAGCAGGCCGGCTTCGGAGTGCTCGCGCCGCCGTGGTGGAACAAGCGGCTGCGCCTCAAACTGAAGGTGGAGCCGTTCGAGGAGATCGAGGAGGGCAGCGGGCTGTTCGGGCTCGACGGCCTGTGCGCGTACGAGTGGAGGATCGCGGTCGGCGACGCGACGCTCTCGCTGGCCGAGCTGCGCGAGCTGGCGGCCCTGAAGCTGCCGTTGGTGATGGCTCGCGGGCGCTGGATCGTGTTGCGCCCGGAGGACGTCGAGGCGGCGCTCGCGTTCTTCGAGCGCCGCGCCGAGCGGGGCCAGGCGCCGGCGGGAGAGCTCATCCGCGAGAGCCTTGGCCTGGATGCCGGCGCCGAGGCCAAGACCGACGCGCCGGCTGTCGAGATAGAGGCCCAAGGGTGGCTGAAGGAGCTGCTCTCCACGAACGGCGATCGCAAGCTGCAGCAGGTTCCCACCCCGGCGAGCTTCGAGGGAGAGCTTCGTCCCTACCAGCAGCGGGGGCTCGCGTGGCTGTCGTTCCTGTCGAGCCTCGGCCTCGGCGCGTGCCTGGCGGACGACATGGGCCTCGGCAAGACGGTGCAGCTGCTGGCGCTCCTGCTCGCCGAGCGCGAGCACGCCGAGGGGCGCTCCAATGGGGGGCAGTCCAATGGGTCAACCCGAGGGACGGCAACCCGAACCCCAGCGGGCGCCGTCAAGCGCCGGCGCAAGCGCCTCGCGCCGACGCTGCTTGTCTGTCCGATGTCGGTGGCGGGCAACTGGGAGCGCGAGGCGCAGCGCTTCGCGCCGGGCCTGCGCGTTTACGTGCACCACGGTCCCGAGCGGCTGGCCGGCAAGGAGTTTGCGCGCGCCGCGCGAGCGAGCGATCTCACGATCACGACCTACGCGCTCGCCACCCGCGACCGCGACACGCTCGGCGCGGTGAAGTGGGAGCGGATCGCGCTGGACGAGGCGCAGAACATCAAGACGATCGACACCAAGCAGACGCGCGCGATCCGCTCATTGCCGGGCCGTCACCGCGTCGCGCTCACGGGCACGCCGGTCGAGAACCGCCTGACCGAGCTTCACTCGATCATGGACTTCCTCAATCCGGGTCTGCTGGGTCCGGCGGCGACGTTCAAGCGCTGCTACGCGACGCCGATCGAGCGCTACCGCGACGAGCACGCCACCGCGCGCCTGCGCCAGGCGACCGGCCCGTTCATCCTGCGCCGCCTGAAGACCGACAAGCAGATCATCACCGATCTGCCCGAGAAGATCGAGATGCGCGTGGACTGCAATCTGACGAAGGAGCAGGCGAGCCTCTATGAGGCCGTCGTCGAGGAGATGCTTCAGAAGGCGGCGCAGGTCGAGGGGATCGAACGCTCGGGGATCATCCTGGCGGCGCTGATGAAGCTCAAGCAGGTCTGCAACCATCCCGCGCACCTGCTCAAGGACCGCTCCGATCTTGACGGGCGCTCGGGCAAGCTCGCGCGCCTGGAGGAGATCCTCGCCGAAGCGCTCGCCGAGGGCGACCGCGCGCTCTGCTTCACGCAGTTCGCCGAGTTCGGGCACATGCTGCGCTCTCACCTGCAGGAGCGCCTCGGCCGCGAGGTCATGTTCCTGCACGGCGGCACCCCCAAGAGCGCCCGTGACGAGATGGTGCAGCGCTTCCAGTCCGAGGACGGACCCTCGGTGTTCGTGCTGTCGCTGAAGGCGGGCGGCACCGGGCTCAACCTGACCGCCGCCAACCACGTGGTCCACTTCGACCGCTGGTGGAACCCCGCGGTCGAGGACCAGGCGACCGATCGAGCGTTCCGGATCGGGCAGAAGAAGAACGTGCAGGTGCGCAAGCTCACGTGCGTGGGCACGCTCGAGGAGCGCATCGACACGCTGATCTCCCGCAAGAAGGACTTGGCCGATCGCATCGTGGGCACCGGCGAGGCCTGGATCACCGAGCTCGACACCGCCCAGCTGCGCGAGCTCGTGACGCTCTCCGCCGACGCGGTCGCGGACTGACCATGGCCCTCTTCGACGACAACCTCGACTAGCGATGGCCCCATTCGACCACTACCCCTTCTACGAGGCCTCGCGGCCATTGCCCGCGGACGGCGGCATCGAGGCGCGCAGCCGGCGCGGGGCGATCGGCGAGACATGGTGGTCGAGGCGCTTCATCGAGCTGCTCGAGTCCTTCGGCGCCGGCTCGAGGCTGAAGCGCGGACGCACCTACGCGCGCGCCGGCCAGGTCGTCGAGCTGGAGGTCGAGCCCGGGGTGGTGCTGGCGAAGGTGCAGGGGTCGCGCTACTCGCCCTATCGCGTGCGCATCCGCTTCGAGGCGCTGTCGGAGAGCCAGTGGCGCCGGGCGGAGAAGGCGATGGCCTCACAGGCGCTGCCGCTCGCGAAGCTGCTCGCGGGCGAGATGCCGCACGACGTCGAGGAGCTGTTCGCCTCCTGCAAGCTGGCGCTGTTCCCGCGCTCCGCCGGCGAGTTGGCGGCGACGTGCACCTGTCCTGACTGGGAGAACCCGTGCAAGCACATCGCCGCCGCCTACTACATCCTCGCCGAGCGCTTCGACGAGGATCCCTTCTTGATCTTCACCTGGAGAGGTCGCGACCGGGAGGAGCTCGTGCAGCGTCTGCGCGCGCGGCGCGCGCCCGCCGGTCGCGGCGCCGAATCGAACGCGCCCTCGGCGAAGGCCCCCGAGGTGTCCGAGTCGGGTGCTCCCCTGTCCACCGTGCTCGACTCTTTCTGGTCCTGCGGGCCCGAGCTGGAGGCTCTCCATGTGAATCCGCTTGCCGGCGAGGCGCCCGACGCGCTGCTGCGCCAACTCGGTCCCGCCCCGGTCGAGGCCGGGGGACGAAACCTCGTGGAGCTCCTCGCGCCCGCCTACGCGACACTGGCGCACGCGGCGGAGCAAAGGGCGCTGGCTGAGTAGCCCAGGCGGGGATCTCGTCCGTGGACGATCCAGAGCTCGAACAGGGGGCCACGACCGTATGTGTCCGTAGTTTGCGCAAAGCGCTCGGCGGCAGAACCCCGATGCCCACGCGACAGGGCGGGTTTAGGTTGGGCTGTCTCCGAGTCTCCGCCCTCTCCGTGTAAACCACAGGCGTAACGAGTGTGAGTTGGATGCCAGAGGGTCGATCAGAACCCCCCAACGGTGGGAAGCCTCCAGCACAGGACCCCCGTGGCGAGCGACACCCCGACGGCTGGCGAATCCGTCCGGGACCGGATGGCCGCGGCAGGCCGCCAACCCCGGCGCGGGGACTTGGCCGGGGCTTCTTGATCTTCATCCTGCTGTTGCTCTTGCTGAACGTGTTGGTGGCCTCTTTGGTCCAGGCCCCGCAGCCGGCGCGCGTGCGGATCCCCTACAGCCCGACGTTCCTCGCGCAGATCGGCGCCGGCAACGTGAGCTCGATCTCCTCGCGCGGCACGACCGTGGAAGGCGATTTCCGCACCGCCGTGCGCTATCCGAACAGCAAGGCGACGCCTGCGAAGCGGTTCACCACCGAGCTGCCGGCGTTCGCGGAAGACAAGGCGCTGCTGGCGCTGCTTCAGTCCAAGGGGGTGGTCGTCAACGCGTCGGCGCCCTCCAGCGGGACGTCGCTGCTCGTCACGCTGCTGCTGAGCTTCGGGCCCGCGCTGTTGATCATCCTGCTGTTCGTGTGGCTGATGCGCCGCGCCGCGGGCGGCCTTGGCGGCGGCGTCACGGCGTTCGGACGCTCGCGCGCCCAGCGCGTGGAGCCCTCCCAGCAGCATCTCACCTTCGCCGACGTCGCCGGGATCGACGAAGCCAAGGCGGAGCTCAGCGAGCTGGTGGACTTCCTGCGCGACCCGCAGAAGTACCGTCGCCTGGGCGGACGGATCCCACGCGGGGTGCTCCTCACGGGCGCGCCCGGGACAGGCAAGACGCTGCTGGCGCGCGCTCTCGCGGGCGAGGCGCAGGTTCCCTTCTTCTCGATCTCCGCCTCGGAGTTCGTCGAGCTGTTCGTCGGCGTCGGAGCCTCACGCGTGCGCGACCTGTTCACACAAGCCAAGCAGGCGGCGCCGGCGATCATCTTCATCGACGAGCTTGACGCGATCGGGCGCTCGCGCGCGGGCGCGATCGGCGGCTTCGGCGGCGGCCACGACGAGCGCGAGCAGACGCTCAACCAGATCCTCACCGAGATGGACGGCTTCGACCCCTCGGTCGGCGTGATCGTCCTCTCCGCGACCAACCGCCCCGAGGTGCTCGACGCGGCGCTGCTGCGCCCGGGGCGCTTCGACCGGCGCGTCGCGCTGCAGCCGCCCGACACCGCCGGGCGGCGCAAGATCCTGGACGTGCACGTGCGCTCGGTGCCGCTCGGTGCGGACGTCGACCTCGACCGCCTCGCGGCGGTGACGGCCGGGATGGTCGGCGCCGATCTGGCCAACGTCGTCAACGAGGGGGCGCTGATGGCGGCCCGGCGGGGCCACGACGCGGTCGCGATGGGCGACCTGCACGACGCGCTGGAGAAGCTCGTGCTCGGCACCGAGCGGCGCATCCTGCTGAGCGCCGGCGAGCGCCGGCGCACCGCCTACCACGAGGCCGGCCACGCGATCGTCGCGATGCTCACCCCCGGAGCCGACCCGGTGCGCAAGGTCTCGATCATCCCCCGCGGCGTAGCGCTCGGCGTCACGCTGTCCGCCCCCGAGGCCGACCGCTTCAGCTACGACCGCTCCTACCTGCTCGGCAAGATCGAGATCGCGCTCGGCGGTCGCGTGGCCGAGGAGCTCATGTTCGAGGAGGTCACGACCGGCGCCCAGGACGACCTCAAGCAGGTCACCGAGCTCGCGCGCAAGATGGTCGGCCTATGGGGCATGAGCGACGTGATCGGCCCGCTCGCGCTGATCGGCGAGGATGGCCCTGCAGCGGTCTACCCCGGCGCCGAGGAGATCTCCCCCGCGACCCGGCAGCTCATCGACGAGGAGGTCCGCCGCCTCGTCGACGACGCCCACGAGCGGGTCACCCATCTGCTGGGCTCAAACCGCGGCAAGCTCGATGCGCTCGCACAGGCCCTCCTCGACCACGAGACCCTCGACCAGGACGACGCCTACGCCACAGCCGCCGTCGAGCCCCCAAGCGGCGCGCCGGCGAGCTCTGGTGCGGCCACGACCTCCCGGTAGCGCACATGCGCCTGGCATAGGCACTTGTCCACCGCTCCCATCAACACGTGGCGGTTATGGGCGGTGATCGGTAGAAGCCCCATGTCGGTCGCTCCCGATCGCCTCCGCCGCTGACGTCGTGCTGGAAAGTACGTATGCCGGCTCCGATGGCCGTACCGATGAATGTGGGCCATGCGGCGGCGAGGATGGGACACATGGCCGGCACAGTCACGCGCTCCGCGATCGCCGACCTGGCTGCGCCGGCGCCGCGTCCCAACGTGGTCGAGGTTCGCGACCTCACGAGACGGTTCGGAGAGTTCACCGCGGTGGACGGCATCAGCTTCGACGTTCGCGAGGGCGAGGTGTTCGCGTTCCTGGGCCCCAACGGCGCGGGCAAGTCGACCACGATCAACATGCTCTGCACGCTTGCTCGCCCGACGTCCGGGCACGTCGCGGTCGCCGGCTTCGACGTCGCCGAGCGCCCGAAGGCGGTGCGCCGCAACATCGGCCTGGTCTTCCAGGACCAGACCCTCGACGACAGGCTCACAGCGCAGGAGAATCTGCGCTTCCACGCCGTTCTCTATCGCGTGCCCGGCGACGAGGTCGACGAGCGCATCGCGCGCGTGCTCGAGCTCGTCGACCTGAGCGACCGGCGCTATGACCTGGTGTCGGAGTTCTCCGGCGGGATGGCGCGGCGTCTGGAAATCGCGAGGGCTCTCATGCACGTCCCCAGGGTGCTGTTCCTCGACGAGCCGACGCTCGGCCTGGACCCGCAGACGCGCGCGCTGATGTGGGAGGACGTGCTGCGGCTGCGCGCGGAGGCGAATGTCACGGTCTTCCTCACGACGCACTACATGGACGAGGCCGAGAACGCAGACCGCATCGCGATCATCGACCACGGCAAGATCGTCGCGCTTGACACGCCGCGGGCGCTGAAGGCGCAGATCGGCGCCGACACGGTGGACCTGGGGACCACGGACGACGCGGCCGCCATCGCGGCGCTGCAGCGCGCCGGGTACCGGGTGCAGGCCACCTCCGGCGGAGCACGCGTGTTCGTCGAGAACGGCGAGAACGCGGTTGCGGCGCTGGTCGAGGCGGCCGGCGTGCCCGTCCGCAGCGTGCACGTCCACCAACCCACCCTCGACGACGTGTTCCTGCACCACACCGGCCGTGAGATCCGCGAGGCGCACGCGGACACGATGCCGGCGCGCGTGCGAGCCTGGCACGGCAGGAGGCGCTGAGGTGAGCAGCGTTCCCCTACGTTCGAGCATCTCCGAAGGCCCCGACACGGTCCTGCGCGATGAGGTTCGCACGACCGGCATGGTGTGGCTGCGCGAGCTGATCCGCTTCGAGCGCACCCGCACACGCATCCTCAGCGGGCTGATCCAGCCGCTGCTGTTCCTGATCGTGATGGGCTACGGCATGAGCGGGCTGGTCGGCGCCACCGGGGGGTTCGACTTCAAGAAGTTCATGTTCCCCGGCATCATGGCTATGAGCGTCGTGACGACCGCGATCTTCTCCGGCATGTCGATCGTGTGGGACCGCGAATTCGGCTTTCTGCGGGAGATGCTCGTCGCGCCCACGAGCCGCGCATCGCTGGCGCTCGGCAAGACGGCCGGCGGCGCGAGCGTCGCCGCGCTGCAGGGAACGATCATGCTCGTGCTCGCGCCACTCATCGGCGTGCGCCTCACACCGGTGCTCGTGCTCGAGATCATCGGCCTGGAGCTGCTGATGGCGATCGCCCTGACGGCCTTCGGCGTGTTCGTGGCGACCCACATCGAAAGGATGGAAGGCTTTCAGGTGGTCATGCAGATGCTGCTGTTCCCGATGATCTTCCTCTCGGGCGCGCTGTTCCCGCTGAACTCGCTGCCGGGCTGGCTGAACGTGCTCACGCACATCAACCCGCTCACCTACGCGGTCGCCCCGCTGCGCCAGGTGGTGTTCGCCGCACAGAACATGCCGCCGGCCGCCCGCCATCGCTTCCCCGCGACCGTGGAGCTCTTCGGCCACACGCTCTCGATCGGCACCGAGATCGCGATCACGGTGGTCTTCGCCGCCATCTTCATCGCGCTCGCCATCCGCGGGTTCTCGCGAACGGAATGACGATAGAGAGTGTGGCGGCTCATATCGGGCAGCCCCCTTCAATGCATGCCTACGCTTGGCGCCGGTGTCGCGCTGATGGCCGATGCGCCCGCCGGCACCGAGATCTGCCGTGCGAGCGCGCGACCGGCGGCCTTGCCACGGAATCCGTTTGAGGTGATCTGGGCAACCGTCGTTCCGGCCGTGTCCCGATAGATGTTCAGCACGAGCGATTCGCGCTTGCCGGCGAGCACCATGTAGACGATTCCGGGAATCAGCCAGCACAGCAGCAGGACGAAGGCCACGAGCGCTTTGGGTCTGCGGTGATAGCGGAAGCTTGCTCCGTCCTCGCCTTGGGACATGACCTGCCAGTGGCGTTTGGTGCCGACGATGCCGACGGCGGCCATCACGACGCGACGCGGGTCGGACGGCGTCTCGAACCGCAGGTTCTCGCCGGATCGCAGCATCAAGAACCCCACGATGCTCGTGGCGAGAACGAGAACAGAAATGAGGACGACGTGTGCGGACATGAGCTCCCTTTCGTTGCTTGCTCCTGCCTGATCCGACGCCTGGCTCGATACGGGACACTCAAATCTCAGGGAAGACAGCGCCGCATGCGGCGCTGTCCCGGCCGGTACATGTACCGGCCGGCCGACCCGTACATGTACGGGTCGGAACGGGGCCGCACATGTGCGGCCCCGCCACACCGATCAAAGATCGGCCAGCATGCGCCGGGTGGAACAACAAAGACAGGCCAATCTGGTCAGCCCCGTCCCGAACAGTCCCCCTCGACGGTTAAGGTCCCAACGTGGAGTCTTCTCCGTTCAGGCCGTTCGCCCATCTTGCAACGCCCAACGCGGCCTCCTACAGGCGGATCATGGGCGAGTTCGTGGCCGCGAAGCGGCGCTTCGTGGTGCATCTTCGCAGTGAGGATCTCCACGATGCCGTGGTACGGGGCGAGCCGGAGCGCCACGTGCCCGTGGAGGCGCTTGCCGACGCGCTCGGTCAGCTCGTGGAATGGGGCAATCTGCGCGCCGACCCCGATACGAGTCGCGTCACGACGGTCGAGGACTTCCATCGCGCGCGCTTTCTCTATCAGCTGACGCACGCGGGCGAGGCCGCCGAGCGGGCGCTCGGCGTGTACGAGGAGCAGCTTGGCAAGCGCGGCTCCCTGCAAGCTGTCGCTCTGGCGGATATCGCCACCCAGCTGCGCGCGCTACGCGAGCTGGCAGGGGAGGCCGATCCCGATCCCGCGGGCCTGGGCCTGCTGTTGCGCGGCCTTGTCGATCGCTCTGAAGATCTCGCCAACAACGCCCAGGCGTTCATGGGATCGCTGCGGCGCACGATCGAGCTCCACGACGCCGATGTCGAAGCGTTCCGCGCCTACAAGGACCAGCTGGTCAACTACCTGGAGCGCTTCATCAAGGATCTCGTCACGGTTGGCGCGGAGATATCGGGACTGCTGCTTGGTTTTGAGGATGCCGAGGTGACGCGTCTACTGAGCATCGTGGCGCGCCGCGACGCCGAAGACGCCGCGCCGGGCGCCACTGCGGGGAGAGACAGCGCAGGCGCGTCGGGCGAGGAGGACAGCCCGCGCGACGAGAACTTCGCGAGCGAGAGCGACCCCCGCGTCCTCGCCTATCGCGCCGGCATGACGATGTGGCGGGAGCGCTGGCAGGGCCTGCGCCAATGGTTTGTCTCCGAGCCCGGCCACCCAAGCCAAGCCAAGCTGTTGCGCAGTCGCGCCCGCCAGGCTATCCCCGATCTGCTGGCGGTGGTGGCGGCGCTCAACGAACGTCGCTCGGGGCGCTCCGATCGCACCGCCGATTTCCGCGCCCTGGCCCTGTGGTTCGCGCAGGCGCCCGACGACGGCGCCCTGCACCGGCTGTGGCGCGGCGCGTTTGGGCTGTATGGCTCGCGCCATCTGGTGCTAGATGGCGACACGCGCACGGCGCGCGAGGAGCAGCCGGTGCCACCGTCCACGTCCTGGCGCGACGCTCCGCCCCTGCACATCAGCCCGCGCCTGCGGCGCACGGGCAGCTATGAGCGTCGCGGCCGCGCCAACCGGATCGCCGACCGCGAGGAGGGCCGTCTCCTGCTGGCGCGGCTCGCCGCCAAGCAGAGCGAACACACGGCGGCCGCACGGGCTCGGCTTGCAACCGGGCGGCCCACCAAGCTGGGCGAGTTGGGCGAGCTGGACCCCGATGCTTTCGGCCTGTTCCTCTCACTGCTCGGCGACGCCCTGGCGGCGCGCCACCCCGACCGCCGCGAGGTCGCCACCACCACCGTCGACGGCACGCTCCGCGTGCGCTTGGTCGCACTCGCGGATGCCCCCGCAGTGGAGATACGCACCCCCGCCGGGATATTCCGAGGTCCCGACCACGTGATCGAGATAGCCGACATCGGCCCCTGTCCAAACGGCGCCCCCGGCGCCGCCGCTGAGCCCGGCCAAAGCGCCACAGACGCGATCGAGACCGACGCGCTTGCTGGTTTGGACACAACCGGCCCGCCGGCGACTCCGGTGGCATTGACATGAGCCACGCTCTCGACAGCGCGCTGGAGGGCGCCAGGGAGGCGAACCTGCGCCGCGCTGTGCGTGCGCTGCTGCGCCGGCCGTTGCTTCGTGCCGGTGGCGCCCAGGTCGAGGAGTTCCGTCTCGTGCGCCGCTACGCCGCCGAGCTGCGCTCGTGGTTTGACGCGAACACGGGCTGGCGCTTGATCGTCGACAGCGAGGTGGCAAGGCTCATCAAGCTGGCTCCCATGACCGACGACGCCACGCATCCGGCGCGCGATACACGCTCGCGCGCGCCGTTCTCTCGCCGGCGCTACGTGCTCACGTGTCTGGCCCTGTCGGTTCTGGAGCGCTCAGACGCCCAGATCACCTTAGGCCGCCTGGCGGAAAGGACGATTCAGGCCGCCGCCGACGAGCAGCTGGCGAGCGCCGGCATGACGTTCGCGTTGAGTGGACGCGAGGAGCGAGGCGACCTGGTCGCGGTGGTGCGTCTGCTGCTCGAGCTGGGCGTGCTGGTCAGGGTGGCGGGCGAGGAGGAGGCATACATACGCGATGCCGGCGATGCCCTCTATGACGTGCAGCGACGGGTGTTGGCCGGCGTGCTCGCGCCCGCGCGCGGGCCGTCGACGATCGCAGCGAGCGACTTCGACGAGCGACTCTCCCAGCTCGCGGCCGATCCGCTACCCGAAGCGGAGGATTCCCGCAACCGCGCGCTGCGACACCACCTCACGCGACGCCTGCTCGACGACCCGGTGCTCTACTACGAGGAACTCGATGCCGAGCAGCTGGCATATCTCACGGGCCAGCGCGCCGCGCTTACCAGGCGCGTCTCAGAGCTGACTGGGCTCGTCGCGGAGATTCGCGCGGAGGGGATAGCGATGGTCGACCCGGACGACGACCTCACCGACGTGCGAATGCCGGACGTCGGCACCGACGGCCACGTGACGCTGCTCTTGGCAGAGCACCTGGCGCGGCGGCTCGGGGACGGCGCGGGGGCTGAGCAGGAGCTCGGAGCGGACGGGGCATTCGGGGTCGACGGCGGCCCGCGACCGGTCCCCGAGGATGATCTGTGCCGGCTCGTCAGGAGCTTGGCCGAGGAGCACAAGTCCTACTGGCGTCGCGCCGCGCAGGAGCCGGGTGCCGAGGCCCTCCTGGTGGAGACGGCACTTGAGCGGCTCGCGGCCTTGCGGCTCGTACGGCGCGGACCCCACGGCGTGACGCCGTTGCCCGCGCTCGCCCGCTACGCACTTGCGGAGCCGACGATCGCAGAGAGCCCGCAGTTGGAGCTCTCGGCATGAGCACGCAAGGTCTCCCGCAACCGGAGCGCGAGCGCTGGCAGCCGCTGCGCGCCGGCCTGGTGGACGTCTTTTACTACGACCAGGAGGAGTTCCGCTTCCGCGACGGGCGACTCCTGCTGCGCGGCAACAACGGCACCGGCAAGTCCAAGGTGCTGGCCCTCACGCTCCCGTTCCTGCTCGACGGCGAGCTTTCTCCACACCGCGTGGAGCCGGACGCCGACCCGAAGAAGCGCATGGACTGGAACCTGCTGCTCGGCGGCGAGCACCCCAATCCCGAGCGTCTCGGCTACACGTGGCTCGAGTTCGGCCGGCTCGACGCCGACACAGGCGCCCAATTCTGCACGCTCGGTTGCGGCTTGAAGGCGCTCGCCGGCCGCGGCATCTCCGACCACTGGTTCTTTATCAGCGACCAGCGCATCGGCGAGGATTTGACGCTGGTCGACCGCACCCAACACGCCCTCACTCGCGATCGCTTGGAGGATGAGATCGGCACACACGGCGCGGTGCATCGAACCGCGCGTGCCTACCGGCGTGCGGTCGACGAGGCGCTGTTCGCCCTCGGTGAGCAGCGCTACGCCGCCCTGATCGACCTGCTCATCAAGATCCGCGCACCCCAGCTCTCCAAGCGCCCAGACGAGCGTCACCTCTCGGCAGCGCTCACGGGAGCCCTGCCGCCGCTCGACCAAGCCCTGATCGCCGACGTCGCCGAGGCTTTTCGCGGGCTCGAGGAGGATCGCAATGCGCTCGCCGCGATGGTGCAGGCACGAGACGCGGCCACCGGCTACCTCGACACCTACCGCCACTACGCGCGCATCGCGTGCCGTCGCCGCGCGGCCCCGCCCCGTCGCTCGCAGACCGTTTTCGATCGCGTCAGCCGCGAGCTGACCGAAGCCCAGGCGGCTTATGAGAAGGCGTGTGCCGAGTTGACACAGGCACAGGAGGCGCTGGCGGCGCTGCGCAGCGAGCAGGAGCGCTTGCGCGCGCGCGAACGCGCGTTGCACGAGAGCCCGGAGGCGCGCAGCGCGCGCGAACTGCAGCGCGCCGCCGAGGACGCTCGCCGTGCCGCCGAGCTGGCGGCCGGGGCCAACTCGGCGCACAAGCAGGCACTCGCCAGGGTCGAGCAGCAGCGGCAGCGGCTCGCCGACGCCGACGCGCGCGCGGCACAGGCCGGTGAAGAGCTGGCCCGAGTGCGAGCCGCCGCCGCCGAGCAGGCTTCGGCGGCCGGAATTGCCACCGCGTTTGCCGAGTCGGTGGACAGCGCGCTCGACGCGTCCCCCGAGCGCGTCACCGATGTGCCAGAGCTGCGCCGCCGCGCCGAGCAGCTCGTCGAGAGCCAACAGCGCGCCGTCGACCATCTGGCCGCGCTGCTCGCGGCGGCCGTCGATCGCCGCCGTGAGCTGCTTGCCGCGCGCGAGCGTCAGCAGGAGCGCGCAAGCGAAGCCACGGTGCTTGCCGAGCGGCGCGAGCAAGCCGGCAAGCAAGTGGCCGAGGCCGGCCGCGAGCTCGGTAGGGCGGCGCGCCTGTATGTGGAGACGGCCACCGCCTTCGCCGTCTCAGACGCGTCGGAGCCGCTCGCCGCCCTGGAGCTGTGGGTGGAGACGCTGAGCGGTCCCAACCCGCTGGCTGAGGCGGTCGGCGCGGCGGGTCGTCAGGCAAGCGCGGCGTTCGCGCGAGAGCAAGCCGAGCTCGAAGCGGGGGAGCGCGAGACGACTGAGCTGGCGAGCGAACTGGAAGCCTCGATCGAGCGCTTGCGTGCCGGCGAGCACGAGCTGCCGCCGGCTCCGCACACACGCGACCCGGTCACGCGCGAGCGGCGCGCCGGCGCGCCACTGTGGCTGCTGGTCGACTTTCGCTCGGACGTGCCCCAGCAGCGGCGGGCCGGCATCGAGGCTGCGCTTGAGGCGTCGGGGATGCTCGATGCCTGGGTGAGCCCAGACGGCGAGCTGCTCGCGCCAGGCACGGCGGATGTGCTGCTCGCGCCGGAGGCTGACGACGGCTCGCTTACGTCGGATACCGGGGAAGGCGCGACGGTGCGCGGTGCCCGAGACGCCGGCGCACGCCTAAAGGACGTGCTCGAACCGGCGCTCGATCCGGAGGACTCCCAAGCGCGGGCTGTGGGCGAGGAGGCGGTGCGCCGCGTGCTCGCGGCGGTTTCGCTCGCGCAGGACGACGGGCCCGTCTGGGTGACCCCCGACGGGGAGTTTCGCAACGGCGTGTTGCGCGGAGCTTGGAGCAAGCCGCAGGCGGTGTTCATCGGTCGCGGCGCCCGCGAGTCGGCCCGTCGTGACCGGCTGGCCGAGCTGGAGCGCCACCTTGCCGAGATCAAGCAGCGGTTGCAGGAGCTGGCGGACGGTCGCGAGCGCTTGCGCGAGCGCGGCGTCGAGTTGGAGCGCCAGTTGTGCGCGGTGCCAAGCGATGAGCCGTTGCGCGACGCACACAGCAAGCTCGCCGCTGTTGATGGCGAGCAAGTGCGCCTGGCCGAGCACCTCGCGAAGGCGGCCAAGCAGCTGGAGCGGGCGGAGGCGGCGATGGCCGGGGCGGAGAGTGCCGTGCGCGAGAGCGCCGCCGAGCTGAGCTTGCCCGAGGAGCCCGCGGCACTCGAAGACGTACGGGTTGGGTTGCAGTCCCTCGGGGTTGCCCTCGCCGGCGTCTGGCCGGCAGTCGCCGCGCTCGATCGGGCCCGCGAGGCGGTGGTCGAGGCGGGCAGCGACGTCGAGAGCGCAATGCGCGAGGCGCTGGAGTGCGACGAGCGTCGCGGGGCGGCCGAGCGCGAAGCGAGCGAGCGCACCGAGCGCCACGACACGCTCGCCCAAACGGTTGGAGCGGCGGTGGCGGAGTTGCAGCGCCAGCTTGCCGATGTCGCAACCGACCTGCGTGCGAACGAGCGTGCCCAGGCGAAGGCTGAGGACCGGCGCTCACACGCTCAGACCGAGAAGGGCAAAGAGGACGGCCGACGTGAGCAGCTCACGGTCCAGTTCGAGCAGGCGACCGAGCAACGCTTGGCGGACGTGGACGCGCTGCGGCGCTTCGCGAGCACCGGCTTGATAGCGGTCGCGCTCGGCGATGTCGAGCTTCCTGAGGACGGGGAGGAGTGGAGCGTTACGGCCGGGCTGCGCGTGGCCCGCCTGATCGAGCAGGAGCTGGCCGACGCCCCCGACGACGAGCCTGCCCTGCAGCGCGCCTCCCGTCGAGTTACCGACGAGCTGAACGTCCTCGGCGACGCGCTGCGCCGCCACGGTAACAACGCGTCGGCGACGATGCCCGAGGAAGGAATCGTCGTCGAGGTCGTCTTCCGCGGCCGCTCGACGACGGTGCCCGAGCTCGCGAGCGCTCTCGCCGAGGAGGTGGGCGACCGCGAACGCCTGCTCGACGAGCGCGAGCGCGAGATCCTCGAGAACCATCTCGTGGGCGAGGTCGCCGGCACCTTGCAGGAACTGATCTCCGACGCCGAGCATCGCGTCGGGGACGTCAACGGCGAGCTGGCGGATCGTCCGACGAGCACGGGCATGCGCCTGCGCCTGCGCTGGCGCGTCGCCGAGGACGGTCCGCCGGGCCTGGCCGAGGCGCGCGAGCGTCTGCTGCGTCAGTCCGCCGACGCATGGTCGGAGGACGATCGCGTCGCCGTAGGGGCATTCCTGCAAGCCCAGATCCAGGAGGTGCGCTCGCGCGACGTCGCCGGAACCTGGATCGAGCAGCTCACCGAGGCACTCGACTACCGCGCCTGGCATCGCTTTGCGATCGAGCGCCACCAGGGCGGCGCCTGGCGCAGCGCCACGGGCCCCGCCTCCGGCGGGGAGCGGGTATTGACGGCGAGCGTGCCCCTGTTCGCCGCGGCCTCCTCCTATTACGCCTCGGCCGGCAACCCGCATGCGCCGCGGCTGGTGATGCTCGACGAGGCGTTCGCCGGCGTCGACGACGACTCACGTGCCAAGTGCTTCGGTCTGCTCACCTCCTTCGATCTGGACGTGGTGATGACCAGCGAGCGCGAGTGGGGCTGCTACCGCGAGGTCCCGGGCCTGGCGATCGCACAGCTCGCCCGCATGGACGGTATCCCGGCGGTGCTTGTCAGCCATTGGGAGTGGGACGGCGCGTCTCGGACGCGCGTCGAGCGCCCGGTGGCGGCTGTCGCGGCGGCAACGCCGGCCGAGGCCGACGCCGATGCACATGGCGACGGCGGGCTCCTTGAGCTCTGACCGGGAACGACTCGAGCGACTGCTCGGCGGCCCCGAGCTCGAATGGCTGATCGTACGGGTGCGTCGCCGGATCGAACTGGGCCGGCGGCTGGACGGTGTCGTCACGCTCACGGATGCCTCGGTCGCTCAGCGTCGCGCGGTCCAGCGACTGCTCGGGCGCCGGCCGCACGCGGGAAGGGCGCTCAGCGTGCCGTTGCGTGTCGTGGACGAGGTAGTGCGTCGCTCGGGCGTCGGCCCGGACGGTCTGGAGGCAGCGGTCGTTGCGCTCACGGGACCGGCGGTCGTGCGCGCCGAGGCGAGCGCGGCCGAGCAAAGCGCCTGGGAGCGCGCGTTTGCGCCGCTCACGGAGCTTGTCAGCCGGCGGGTGCAGGCGGGCGCGCCCGGGTGCGACGAGCTGGCCGCTTGGCTTCAGCGACTGCGCGGCTCGGGCGCGGTCAAGCGCACAGAGCCCAATCCAGACGCGGCACGCACCTTGCTCCAGCGACTCGCCACGGTGCTCGAAGCGCTGCCGGCCGCGGGCGAGCCGCTGGGTCGCTTCGCCGCGCGCACCGTCGGCAGCGCTCACGCGCTCGACGACGGCCGGCCGCTTGCCGCGCTTGCACTCGGCGCGGCCCGGGCGATCGGGAAGCTCGATGGACGCGCCCCCGGGGAGTCGCAGACCGAGGCGCGCCGCGAATCGTGGGCTGGCGTCGGACTGCTGTGCGACGAGCTCTCGAGCACCGTGCTCACGTTGGGCTTGCGCGGCGAGCAGGAGACGGCCTCGGGTCGGATCCTGGGCGTTGCACGAGAGAGCGGGCAGCCTGTGTGGTTGACGCTGCGTCAGCTCGTGCGCGACATGCCGCGCTGGGCGAGCGTCTCCGGAGGCGGGCTCTCGGGACGAACGGTCCACATCTGTGAGAACCCGGTCATCGTGGCCTCTGCCGCCGACCGTCTTGGACCCGAGTGTGCGCCGCTCGTGTGTACCGGCGGTCAGCCGGGCGCCGCGACGATGCATCTCCTGCGCGCGCTCGCCGGCGCCGGTGTGCGACTGGTCCACCATGGCGACTTCGACTGGGGCGGGGTGCGCATCGGCAATGTGCTGCACGCCCGTCTGCCCCTGGCTTCATGGCGTTTCGACGCCGACGAATACCTGCGTGTCGCAGAGTCGGTCGCCTCGTCTCAGCCGCTTACGGGTGTTCCGGTGACAGCAACCTGGGATCCACGCCTCAGCGGAGCCATGGACCGTGTTGGACGACGAATTGAGGAGGAGCTCGTTCTCGACGGGCTGCTCGCCGACCTCGTGGCCTGAGAAGTAGACGAGCGGCGGTACGTTCACAGATCAGGCCAGTGGACGGCTCTCTCTATAGCGACCCGACGATCGCTGATGGGTCCACGGCGGCCCCCGCTTTACACCGCCCCCGCAATGACCCCGCGACATCAGGGGTGTCCGCCGGCGGGCTTGGGGGCCGTTGCATGAGCCGCAGCGGCGGGCCGGCGCCCACTCGCAGCTCCTCGATGAGCTGGAAGCCGAGCCGCTCGTAGAGCGCGGCGCTGCGCTCGCTGGACGCCTCCAGGTACGCGGGCACGCCCTCGCGGTCGCAGCGCTCGAGCGTTGGGCGCATCAGCGCGCTGCCGAGCCCTTTCCCCTGCGCCGCCGGGAGGACCCCGACGTCGGCGAAGTAGTAGTGCGGCTCGCGCAGGTGGCGCGACTCGATCGCAACCAGCAGCCTCGCGGCTCTCGGCAGGCGAATGCCGAAAGTGGCGCCCTGCAGCAGGGCGGCGCGCGGGGGCGCCCGCCAGGCGCCCGGGGGCATGCTCAGCGCGGCGCCGGCAAGCTCGCTCGACGTCCACACACATCCGCGCGTCAACGCCACGTGGCGCAGCTGGATCGCGAAGAAGCGACGCAACCGCGCGAGCCTGCTCTGCTCGTCGGGCATCAGCCAGCCGAAGATCGGATCGTCGTAGAACGCCTCCGCCAGCACGGCCTTCAGGCGGTGCACGTCGTTGGCGTTCGCCGTGCGCAGTGGATCGTTCGTCAATGGTCTGTTCCGGTCGGCACATGTGCCGACCGGCCGGACCGCACATGTGCGGTCCGGGACCTCACCGCATGCGGTGAGGTCTTCCTGGAATGGGACGTCGTTCATGTTGTGCTCGGATTCGGCGCCCGCTGTTGTTTACCAGCGGAGCCGGTCATGATTCCAGCGGCCCTCGGCGGACCCGGCGAGCACTGGGTCGATGAACAGCCTGACGGTTGCGAGCGCAGCCTCCAGGTTGCGCTCTTGGAGGCGAGGCGCGTCTCGCGCCATACGCGCGTACCCTCGTGACCAGCTGCTGTCCGTGGGCACGGTAATGCGCCCGGGAAGGGCCATCGCGCGCCTGGCGGCCTCCGAAGCGAGCGCAGCCTTCAGGTCGCGCGCGTCGACTTCGACCGTGTGCGCGAAGACAGCGAGGTCGGCCAAGTCGCGGTAGCGACTGCTGGGCTCTCGCAGACCACTCGCCCGCCGGTGCGTTTCGTGGAGCGCGCACACCTTGTCGGCGATGTGGTCGACGAGCGGGTAGGCGACGTAGGTCGCGTGCTTGAGCCCTGGAATGTCGGCCGGCACGAGCTCTGAGACTGAGTCGGTGCTACCGGTCATCGTCAGTTCGGTCACGAGATCGACATGGAACTGCGCGAACCGCTTCAGGCCGAGATGCGCGTCCACCGGAACGCGCAGGGCGTGAACTCCCTCTGTGAGATGTTGGCCGGTAGCGAGCGTGAAGGTGAAGAAGTCCCCCAGATCAAGGCGCGTCGACGCGTGCAGCGCCCGCTCGGCCTCCTGCAGACTTCCTTCGCGGCTCAGAAGATCGATGTCGCGGGTGTGCCTGGCCTCGGGTCCGATCCTTGCGAGCATCGCGGTGCCGCCCTTGAGCACCCACCGCCCAGGCTCGTCCGTGAACACCCGGCACAGCAGCCGGTCGTAAGCGAACTGCCGCTGCAGGTTGGTCAGCTGGATGCCTCGCTCGTTCGCGAGCGGTCGGAGACGGTCGGCGATCGCCGAACGCAGCGCCTGTGGGTCGGCATACGGCCCCGGGTTCATTCGCCACGCGCCAGGGACCGGATCATGTCGCGGTCCCTGCTGTAGCCCGCGAGCGTGAGGAGATAGTCAAGCAGCCCCACACCGTCGCCGCGACGAAAGCCGAATCGGTTCGCATAGGGCGCGACGCATTCGGCGACGTCGTTCGGGTAGTCGAGCACCCGGTCGATCACCTCGGCGGTGATCTGCGCGACGCTCGATGGTTCGAGATGGTCGCCGAGCAGGTCGCCGATCATGCGGGCGGCACGTGTCGTGGGAAGTCCCGCGAGCACGATCCGCTGCTTATCGGGCACGTGTCCACGGTGGATTCGCACGTCAGGGCGGCGGGTCTGATGGCGCACGGGCAGTGTGAACTCGTGGATATCGGCGCGCAGATCCCCGACCCCGTACAGCGAAGCAGCCGAGGCGTGGGAGACGAGCGCCACGCCGGGCGAGCGCACCCGCTCCCAGGCGGGGACGGCCGGGTCCAGCTGCAGCCATGCGGCGCGCAGCTGGAGATGGTCCGGCTCGCCGGCGCCCCGGACCCTGTACACGCTGTGAGCGACACGCTCGAGCAGGCCGTCGCGTACGAGCCGAGCGAGCGAGCTGGCGGCCACGCCGGCATCGAGAGCCTGCCTGCGCGTGCACAGCCCCCACTGCTCCTCGGCGATACCCAGAAGGCGTTGCATTGGCCTTGGCATACTGCGGAATATACCATAGATAGCATGCTTTGCAGGACTAGCCGATAGGCGATACTGCATTGCTATCTGTCTGTGAGGCATTTTGCAGCCTTGATGTGCGAGCCTGCACCCTGACCAGTATGCGAGGCTGGTAGCGTCGGCGGCTCACTGCTTGGAAGCATCCACGACGAATAGGAGAGACACGATGGGAATACTGGACAAGGCAAAGGCGGTCGCCGACCAGGCGAGCACCCGGGTCAAGGAGGGCGTCGACGACGTGCAAACCAAGCGCTCGCTCTCGCAGGCCTACGACCAGCTCGGCCAAACGGCCTATGGGCTGATCGAGAAGGGTGAGCTCACGCATGCGGACCTCACCGCGCAAGCCGAGCAGATACGCGTCTTGCGCGAGCGTCTGGCAGACGAGGGCGCCGCGGCCGCCTAAAGCGCCTGACCCGCATACACAGGGTCGGGTGGCTGCTCGCCCTCGTGGCCTCTTCGACGAGCCGCCGCTCGCCGGCCACATAAAGCCGTCGGCCGCGGTTGAGGGCTGGCTGCGCGAGCACGCGTGAGTGAGCCTCCACCCCGCGCATAGCGCCGCTCGTCTTCAGTCGACCGAGCCCGCCGGAACCACCCACTCGCAAGGCTGTCCGGTGACCGAGGCGATCAGGTCGAAGTCCGCGTCGTAGTGCAGCACGGTGACACCGCAAGCCTCGGCTGCGGCGGCGATGAGCAGATCGGGGACCGTGCGGCCGCGCTGGTGCTTCGCGGCGAGCAGACGCTGCACCTGCTTTGCGCGGCGCACCTGCTCGGCGGTACGCCACGCCCGCCCGAATGGGAGCTACGATCACAAGGGCGGTCCCGCCTGTACCGCGCGCCGCAGCAGGCGTGTCTCGAAGGCGTCGGCTGCGGTGTGAGCGCCGCCGGTGGCGGCATAGGCGGCGGCGATTCGTCGTGCTCCATCGGTGCAGCTCATTGCTTCTTTGACCTTCGCGCGCAAGCGATCTGCGCGCAGGCGTTTGGCCGTCAGTCGCGTTCCGGCTTGTGCCACCTCGACGCGGCGGGCGACCTCGAGCTGGTCGCGTCCGAATGGCACGGCGCATACGGGGACGCCGTGTGCGAGCGCCTTCTGCGTAGAGCCCATCCCGCCGTGGGTGACGGCACAGGCGGCGCGTTCGAGCACGGGCGTGTGGGGTACGAAGCGCTCGACGTGGGCGTTGGCCGGTATCTGCAGGCCTGCGGGGTCCCGGCGGGCAGCGTCGCTACGACGGTAACGGGCTCCTCGGCGAGGGCCTGCAGCGCGACTTGTACGAGCCGGCCGTCGTTCTGGAACTCGGTGGAGGTGTTCACGAGCACGATCGGCTGCGTGATCCGCTGGAGCCATTGTGGGGGATCGGAGGGTGGGTCCCACGCGCACGGGCAGATCATGACCACGTTCTCGGGCCAGTCACGCCGCGGGTACTCGAACGGCTCGGCGGTCATGTAGAGCAGGAGCGGCAGATGACCGAACCACTCCTGCATGGTCGCGATCGGGGCGAGACCCACGCGCTCGCGGATGCCGTTCAGCGGGGGACGCACCTGCCTTTCGACGGTCCCGAGCACGAGCGTGCGAACCAGCCGGTCGCGTGCTCGCCCCAGCGGTCCGCGCGCGGGCGCGAACCCCGGACCGAACGGGGGCGCGTCCTCTGAGGGCAGCGCGAGCGGGTAGGGGCAGAACACGGCCCACGGTCCGCCCCATGCCTCGGCGGCCATGAGACCGCCCCAGCTGTTGATGTCCACGAGCAGCGCGTCGGGGTTCGTGTCGGCTATGGCCTGGGTCAGGTCGGGCGCGTCGTGCTCGGCGCGGGCACAGAAGACCGCTGCGTTCATGCGCACCGATCCCAGCGGGTTGCGCGCCCGCCAGTCGTCGTGCTCGATCGCCTCGATGCGCTCGTCGATCGGCTCCGCGTCAAAGCCGCGCGAGCGCATCAGCGCAACCTGCGAGGCGAGCGTGCGCAGCACGATCTCATGCCCGCGACGGTGCAGCTCGTCGAGGATCGGGGTGAGCGGGAACAGGTGACTGCGCCCGGGCGAGGTATAGGCGAGGATGCGCGCCATCTGTAGTATTTGACTTTAGCTCATATCAAATGAACATGTCAAGCTCGTCACAGAAGCGCCCGTACCGGATGACCGCCCGCGCGCAGGCCACGGCGGCGACCGGCGAGCGTCTGCTCGCCGCGGCGTGGCGGCACTTCGCCACGCGCCCCTACGAGGAGGTGCTACTGCGCGAGATCGCCGCCGCGGCGCAGGTCACCCCGCAGACGCTGCACGCTCGTTACGGCTCCAAGGAGGAGCTGTTCACCGCCGCGTATGCCTGGTTCGGCCGGCGGGAGATGGCAGAGCGCCCAGCTATCCCCACCGCTGATGTGGTGGTGACGATCACCCAGCTCTACGACCGCTACGAGACGCATGGATCGGCGATTCTGCGCATGCTCTCCCAGGAGGAGCGCATCCCCACGGTCCACCAGATGACCGAAGCCGGGCGCGCCTACCACCACCACTGGGCGCAAACAACCTTCGCGCCGCTCCTGCGCGGCCTGCGAGGGCACGCGCGCGAGCGGCGCCTGACCGCGATCGTGATCGCGACCGACCTGCTCGTCTGGAAGCTCCTGCGCCTCGACATGAAACTCCAGCGCCAACAGGCCGAACGGGTCGTGGTGGAGATGATTCAGGGCTCATCCCAAGCCGGCTGACTGATGAGGCTATCCCGTGTTCCCGTCTGAGCGCAACGCCTCTGAGGTACTTGTCTGGCTCGAGGAGTCGTCGTTCGGCGCGATATAGCCGCGGCCTGGGACACTTCGGGGATGCGCGATCTCGATGCGCTGCGCGCTGAGGATGCCCCGCTGCTCGATCTGGTCGAAGCGGTGCGGGCGCTTCCCTACGGACGCCCACAGGACCGGACCGTGGAGGGGATGCTGCGCGAGCGGCGCGGCACTTGTTCCACGAAGCACCTGTTCCTCGCCCGGATGCTCGAACAGCGGCACTGCGACCCGGCCGTACGTGAGCCGTTCATCGCCGCGCTCGCCCGGGCTGGGGTCGGCACGGGTCAACCGCGCTGCCGATGAACCTCGCCCTGGCGCGTCTCCCGGCGCATCTAAATTGAAACAGACCCACTACCGACCCTTCGGTCCCTGAGAGCACCCTCCGCGTGTCATGGCGCCGGTGCCCACCACGAGAACCATCGAACGAATGGAGGTGCGAAAGCCCGATAATGAAGGCGTGCCCCCCGACGAGTGGACGACCCCCGAGCATGTCCTTCGCTATCTCGACCGGGCGGATGGATTCCCGCACCGCGCAGAGGGAGAGAGTGTCCTGCTCGGGCATGTCCCTGGCGACGTCGTCGCATCCTCGACCTCGGGACGGGCGATGGCCGCCTGCTCGCCATCCTGCATGCCGATCGTCCTCAGATGCTTTGCGTGGGCGTTGACTGCTCCGAGGTCATGCTCGACGCGGCACGCAAACGCTTCGCCGATGAGGAGCGCGTCGAGCTCGTCAGCACGACCTTTCAGAGCCGCTGCCCCCGCTCGGGCGGTTCGACGCCGTCGTCTCTTCGTTTGCCATCCACCATCTCGAGCACGAATGCAAGCGCGCGCTCTACGGCGAGGTCTTCGACTTGCTCGAGCCCGGCGGTGTGTTTGCGAACTTTGAGCATGTGGCGTCACCGACCCGCCGCGTGTATCTGGCGTTCTTCGCGGCGATCAGCGAGCCGATCGAGCACGAGGACCCATCCGACCGCCTGCTCGACGTGCAGACCCAGCTCGAGTGGCTGCGCGCAGACGCGCCGGTGCTGCATTCGGCATGAGCGGTCGAGACAGGCTGCGGGATAGAGGAGTCTGAGTGCATGGCCGAGCAGGTACCTGTCGTATGCGACGTGCTCGCCACCATCGAGGCGCGAAACTGGGATCGCCTCGCGGGACTACTGCACCCAGAAGTGCACTGGACGACCGCGGCTGAAGACGAGCTGCGCGGCCCCGACGCGGTGATCGGGTGCCTATCCGGCGATGCACCGCCGGCGCCACCGTCCTACCACGAGGTACGCGACGGGCTGGTCTGGCGATGGATCGACTGTCCGGGATGAGCACTCGCGGCGATTCGACGGTCGCTCGGCGGCCTGTTCGACGGAGACTGTCAACAGCCTCCAGGGACTGCAGCTAGAGCCTGCGGGCGAAGTGGTGCGAGTAGATCGCCAGGCCGTGGCTGTAGTAGAGCCGGTGCGCGTCGAAGCGCTCTGGGCCGGTCCCGGAGTCAAGATGCAGCTGGCCGCATTTGAGCCGTCGTGCCTCCTCGATGAGCCAGTCAAGCAGCGCGCCGGCGTGACCTTGCCGACGGGCGTCGGGAATGGTGGAGATGTCGTCGATGTAAAGATGATGACTCCAGGCGAGGCTGTCGCCGACGCGGAAGCCGGCTGCTGCGACGGCCTGCTCCTCGGCGGGCACGAACGCGCCGAGGAGTCTGTAGCCGGCGGGGCGCAGCACACCGTCGACATGCTCGACGAAGCGCTGCTCGTCCTCGTAGTTAGTCCGCAGCGCTCGCATCGCGTCATACACAAGGCGCGTCTCTCCGGCAAGCACCTCGCGGATCTGCCGCTGCGGTCTCTCGCTCGCGCTCATCGCGCTGTGCCCTTGCTTTGGAGTCATGCTGACGAGGGTCTCCCGCCGGCCGCGGCGACTGCGTTTGTTGCTTCGCCGGCTGTCATCAGCTGTACGCCGATTGCTGCAAGCTCCTGTTCGCCTCGCTCGTAGACGCCGGAGGTTGCGTCTGTGGCGAGCACGATGCGGTAGTCGCGCTCGCTGGCCTCGTATATGGAAGTCCGCGGGCAGTTGGGGAAGTTGCAGCCGCAGAAAACGAGGGTTGTGACGCCCTGCTCCCGCAAGTGTGCATCCAGCGGCGTGTCATAGAACGCGCCCCAGCGCGGCTTGTAGATGGCTACCTCTCTCAGCGCGAGCTGCTGGACGACGCCGGCGAGCAGAAGCTCCGCGTCGAGGGCGAGACCGGCGTCCGGCAACAGCCCAGCTGCCAGATGTGAGCCCTCCAGATTGGGCGTCAGCACTCGCAACCCGCCTTCGACAGCGCTACGCCGGCAGGGATCGACGTTGCTGCCATCGGGCCGGTAGAGACGGACGACGTGCACAATCGGCCGGCCAGACCGCCGGAACGCGTCGAGCAGCATCCGCATCGCGGACACCGCCGCGCTGGTGCCGGGAATCTCCAGCGGCCCGCCGTCGAGAGTGTCGCGTTGCACGTCGATCGTGATCAGCGCCGCCGCGGCGAAGTCCGGAGCGGTGCAGGAGCCCGCCGCCGCCGCGCTCAGATCAATACTGCTCATCGAGGCTCGCCCATACTTCGTCGTCGTGTGTCGGGATGCTGAGCGCACCGGGGTTCTGCTCGACGTACGCGCGCAGCTCGCCCATCGAACGCCTGTACACCGCGTCGTTGATCGTGCGCCATGGGAGAACGTCCTCGCGGATGTTGCGCAGCGCGTAGACGGCGTCGCCGATGAGCAACGCCTCGCGACCGGACAACCGGACGAGCACCGACATGTGTCCCCTCGTATGCCCAGGGGTGCTCAGCAGCCTCACGCTGTCGTCGCCAAACAGGTCGATCGACCGCTCAAACGGCGGACGGTGCTCTGCGCGGTCGGTGTCGAAGTCGATCGTGCGCACGCGCGAGGGCGCGCGAAGCTGGCGGCGTACATAGCCCGACCACACGCCGAGCGGCGCGGTTGCGGCCTGCCACTCCGCGTCGGTGCAGATGAATGTCGCCCCAGGGAGCTCGGACATCGCGCTCGCGTGATCGACGTGAAGGTGTGTCATCAACACGAGGCGGATCGTCTGAGGATCGATGCCCTTCGCGCTGAGCTGCGCGGGGACCGACCGGTCTGGGCTCGTGCGCAGCGTGCGGAAGAAATACGCGTTTACTCTGCCGAAGTTCTCTCTCAGCCGCTCGGCTGTAGATGGGTGCAGTCCTGTGTCCACGATGATGGGTCCTGCGGTGGGGTGATCGAGCAGGAATGCCCCGATCGGGCCTTGTAGCCACTCGCTGCGGGGCACGCCGATCCCGAGCGCGCGGCGAGCTGCACCCCGCCCCTCATGGCGAAACGTCCAGCCGGGAGGCGCGAGCGATGTGCCACACAGAAGCGGATGCAGCCGCACAGTCGCACCCGCAGAGCCGCCGGGCAACGGCAGGGACGCTGCCGCCGGCAGAGACGAAACGTTTTTCGCATGTGTGCTCACCGTCGGCTCTCCGATCGCGCTGCACGTCTTCTCGAAGCGTCGCTTCTCTTGCTGCGCTCTGCGAGCAGCTCGAAGAAGAGCTCCACGAAGTCGCCGTAGAGATGGTCGGGGATGGCGTCGGGGTCCGCGAGCCGGGCGAGGGCGAGACCGGTGCCGAGCTCGCGCAGCACGCTCGCAAGATCCCCGGCCGGCATTGGCAGCTCGCCCACGTTCTCGCGCAGTAGCCGCTCAGTGAGCAGGCGGCCCCATGCGACCCTGTCCGAGAAGGCACCCCGCAGTTGCGGGTTGCGCCACGCGTGGATCAGGAACTCCAAAGACAGAATCCAGAACTCCGGGTCGCTGTCCAGGCGCGCCATGGACTGGTCGGCGTAGGCGCGAGCCCGCTGGGGCAGCTCTCCCTCTGCGCGCTCTTGGAAGGCTTCGATGTCGCGTGCGCGAGCTGCCGCCTGCGCCTCATACACTGCGAGAAACAGGTCGTCCTTGCCCTTGAAGTGCCAGTACACAGCGCCGGTCGAGTACCCAGCCTCCAGCGCGATCTGCTCGACCGAAGCGCCGTGGAAGCCGCGACGCGCGAATACCCGCGCGGCAGCGTCGATCAGCTCGCGCCGCGTCTCCTCCTTGCGCTCCTGCTGGCGAGAACGCCGCCTTGCTCGTCCGTCACGATCGCTCGACATAGGATATACAATGTAACATAGGATTCATTCGGTTATAGTCCCGCGCATGTCCGACCATCCGAGCCTGACGACTGAGAGCCTTCACCGGCTGATGCCGTTCGTGGAGACGCTCGGGATCGAGCTGATCGTTGCGGCGCCTGCGGAGGTCCGCTGCCGGCTGCCGTGGCAGCAGCGGTTGGAAGGCGTCGGGGTCGGGCTGCACGGCGGCGCGATCATGGGCCTCGCCGACGCTGCCGGCGGCATCTGCGCCGCGCTGAACCTGCCCGACGGCGCCACCGGCACCACCACTGTTGAGTCGAAGACCAACTTCCTGCGCGCCATCCGCTCCGGGACGATCGAAGCCGTCTCGCGACCGCTGCACAAGGGACGCTCCGTGATCGTCATCGAGACAGACGTGACGGACGCAGAGAGTCGCATCTGCGCGCGCGTCACCCAGTCGCAGATCGTATTGAGGGCCGAAGGATGAACGCGACACCCCGCCCGCAACAGGTGCTGGATCTATGAGCGAGTGCGTGCACTCACACGGAGGTGCAAGAGGCGCGGTTCTGGCTCTTCGACCAACGCGCCTTCGAGGTCTTCTCCCAGGATCTCACGTTGTGCGCACCTGCCACTCGCGCTCGATCTGACGCATCGCCGCGGGATAGACGATGAGGTACCGGAAGGGTCTGATCGCGGCCATGTACGCGGTCCCGAGGAGCCCGTTCGGCTTGACCAGGACAGCCATCTGACCACGGTAGCCACCGGTCCCGTCCGCGACCCAGCCAAGGTGCATGACCCCCTGCATGGTGCGGTTGGCGATCTCGGCGGCGAACTCGTCCTCGATCAGGTACAGCGAGGTGAATGGGAGGGACTCAAAGTTCGGACACGGCGCGTCCAACAGGTTTGCTGGCAGGCGTTCGCGCAGCGTCGGCACCCTCTCTCCAAGTCCGGCCTGCGCCTCATCCCAACCGAGCAATTCGCCGACCTGCCAGCGGATCGCCCACAGCGCGCGAGCGAGCCGGGAGGAGCCCTGTGACGGGTCGCCAGCGGCAATGCCATGCACCAGTTCGGGGAAGTCGCCCTGCTCGCCGCGCACGGGTAGCGCCCATACGTCCTCCAAGTGAAAGTCGGGGGCGATCTCGTGGATGCGCCAGGGTTGGGATGTGTGCGCGCTGTTTGGGAGTCTCGCTTGTCCCTTCATACATGCGATGTTGGGTCTTGATCCGATCACTGCGCTCGTATCGCGCTGCGTACCAGGGCGAGCGCCACTTGACGGTGGATGAGGGATACCGGCGGCCAGACGAGCTTCGCGAGTGGCTGGTCGTAGCGGACGAAAGACGCGAACGACAGCTGACCGTGATCGGCGTGCATGACGACGTGGCCGGTCAAAAACCACGAGGCAGCCTCGATCCTTATCCAGTTCTCACCGCGGTCGGCGATCTTCCACCCCAGCAGGTGATCCGGGGAAGGCGCCAGCTTCAAACGAAGACCGAGGAAGACACGCTGGATGAATGGGATGAAGATGAGCAGGCCACGCGGCAGACCCTGCAACGCCGCCTGGATCAACTGCTCGGGATCCGCCAGCGTCTGGGCAATCGTCGCGGTGACGATATCGGCGTAGTCGGCACCCGCGAGCGCACCGAGGGAGCGGATCGCCTCGGGGACTTCGCGTCGCCAGTGGATGGTCGAGGTGGCCGCGGGTGCGTCGCGACGGGGAGCATTTGAGTGCTGGGGGGAGGCCGGAGTCATTTCGATCGCCTGCGCAGTCCTATCATACATACGCACTTGAATGTATGTTGCTTGGGCTGAGCTCGCAAGATTGATGAGCCCCTCGACGCCCACGGCGCGCAAGCGCCCTACTCAGGCCGAGCGGCGCGCGCGCTCGCGCAGCGCGCTGCTCGAGTCCGCCGCGAGGGGTCTGTCGCGCTACGGCTACGGCAACCTCGTGCTCGAGGAGGTGGCACGCGAGGCCGGTTATTCGCGCGGCGCTCTATACCACCAGTTCAAGGACAAGGAGGACCTTGCTCTCGCGGTGATCGGGTGGGTCTATGAGAACTGGATGCGCGAGGTCGGCGAGCCGGCCATGCAGCAAGCCGACCCGGTCGTCGAGCTGCTGACGCTGGCGCGCGGCCACGCCGTCTTCTGCCGTCGCGACATCGCCCGCGTCGTGATGGCGCTGCGCTTGGAGTTCGCCGTCCAGGACCATCCGGTGGGACGCGAGATCGAGCGGATCTCGGAAACGCTCATCAAGCGCTGCGTCCGGCTCATCAACGCTGGGCGCAAAGCCGGGTCGATTCCACCCGGGCCGCCCGCCAGAGCGGTGGCGCTGGCGCTGCAGGGCGCACTCGAGGGAGCCGTGATTGCGCTCGCAGGGCTTGCGCCGCACGACGAGTTGCTGGCGGCACGCGCGGTCGCAGGCGTGCTCGGGCTGGACAGCCATAATGCGGAGGAGATGCTGGATGGCTGAGCCTCCAGACACCCAAGACGATCGTGTTCCGCCTTGGTCTGCGAGACTCGCGGGCGTGAGCAGTTCGAGCGTTAACGGCGGTTGCCTGTGCGGCGGCGTGCGGTTCGAGCTCACCGAGCGACCGGCGGACGCCGGCTACTGTCACTGCGCGCGCTGTCAGAGACGGACGGGGACCGCTGCGTCGCCACAGGCACGGATCGACGGGCGCACGCTGCGGTTGCTGTGTGGCGAGGTGTTGCTGAAGAGCTGGCGTCATGCGGACGGCGGCTTCGAGAAGCTCTTCTGTAGCGAGTGCGGCGCGCACCTGTTCAGCCGCAATCCCGACGATCACACACAGATGAGCGTGCGCATGGGCGCCTTTGACGACGATCCCGGCGTGCGACCGAGCTGGCGTGCGTTCGTCGCCTACGCAGTGCCGTGGGAGGCGATACCCGAGGACGGGCTTGAGCGCTTCCCCGAGGGCAAGCCGTACACGATGCCCACCGATCGCTGATACGCCGAGATCGGTCCGAGACACTTCTCGTACACAGGCCGGTGAGGTGAGCCCTCTCCCTGGCGGCTCTCCGTCGCACGGGGCCCGAGCCGCTACTCCTCGGCTCCATGCGCACCTATCGATCTATGGCGCAGCCGCTGCACGGACGAGACGCTCGTCGGCGCCGAGCGCGAAGCCGGGGAGCGAGAAGCGCGTGGCAAGCAGCTCCGGTATGGCCTCTCGCTCGAACGGCGTCACGCTCGTGCCCGCCGGCGTTTCCTCGCTGAGGGACAGATCGCTCCAGTCGCACAGCAACGTGCCCGCTCCGTCATCGCCACGAACGCCCACGATCAGGCCAGTGACGAACAGCGAGCCCGGATGCGTGGAGGTCCACCAGTTGCTGAGCTCGACGTCAATCAGCGGAACCGGCTGCGGAAGAAAGCCGTAAGCATCGACCCACTCGTCCCCAGCCAGCTTCTGGAGCACGAGCTCGGGGCCGTCCTCGACGACGCGAAAGCCGAAGCCCGACTGCTCCTGCGCAGGGCCCGGTCCGAACGGGATCGGGTCGAGGATGCCGCGAGCGCCGAATCCCACGTCGGCGTGCCAGCTAGCGCCGTTCTCGCTGACGCGCAGGGCGAGGTGAGTGCGGGGGCGCACCACACCCGGCTTCGCGCCCACGCGCACGCGTGCCAGGAACATGTCCACATCCGCGCCGAGCGCCTCCAGCGCAGCCTTCAGCAGCAGGTTCTGCTCGAAGCAGTAGCCGCCGCGGCGTTCGGTCACGAGCTTGCGCTCAATGTCCTCCACCTGAAGCGACACCGGCAGGCCCTGGTGTGGGTCGAGGTTCTCGAACGGGATCGAGGTTAGGTGCGCCCTGTGCACCTGTGCGATGCTCGGGCGTCCGTTCAGGCCGATCCGCTCCAGGTAGGCGTCCAAGTCGAGCATCGCGGCGAGTGTAGTGGCCACGTGCTCCGACACTTGGGGCAGCGCTGCCGATACTGCTGCCTCTTTGAGGGAGATGCTGTGCGGGTCAGATTGGGATCTACTTGATGGCGGCGAGAGCGCTGTAGTTGATATTGATCCTGCCGTGCCCGATTGGACGATCCGTCACGCAAGCAAGCATGATGTCGAGCGGGTGCTCTCGTTGTGGAATTCGGCGGGCAGCGCTGAGACCGTCACCGACACGCGCGACGGCGTGCTCGGCCTGCTCGACGCTGATCCCGAGGCGCTGCTGGTCGTGGAGTCAGATGGCGGTGAGATTGTTGGGTCGTTGATCGCCGCATGGGATGGGTGGCGGGGCAGCTTCTACCGGCTGGCCGTGCACCCTGCCTGGCGACGGCAAGGCATCGCGACTGCCTTATTGCGGGAAGCTGAGCGTCGTCTGCTGGCGCGCGGCGCGGCCAGGTTCACTGCGATAGTCACCGACGACGATCGTGATGCTATGGGCTTTTGGATGGCGACTGGATACGAACAGCAGCAGAACCGAGCACGGTTCGTGCGCAACGTTGCGCCCCGTCGCCTTGGCCCCTGAATCTCGCGCTTACTTGGACCTGGCCGGCTTCAGGTCGGTCGACTAGGGTGGCACGCGCCATGTGGAACGGACTTGCAGCTCGGTTGGAAGGCGAGATCGTCGTGATCGAGCCGCTCGACGCCCGCCATGAGGCGGGGCTGTGGGCGGCTGCGCAGGATCCTGCGATCTGGACGTGGACTTACCCGAGGGGGAAGAGTCGGGAGTATTTCCAAGCGTGGTTTCAGGCGAGCCTGCGCGCCGGCGCGGCGGGTGAGCAGTGCGTGTTCGCGACGCTCGATCGCTCGAGTGGAGAGCCGATCGGCAGCACCGGCTATCACGAGCTCACGGAGGAGCACCGGCGCCTTGAGATCGGCGGTACTTGGCTGCAACCGTCGGCGTGGCGCACCGGAGCGAACATCGAGGCGAAGCTACTGATGCTCGAGCACGCCTTCGAGCGACTGGGGTGCATGCGCGTGGAGTTCAAGACCGACAGCCGCAACGAGCGCTCGCGTGCCGCGCTTGAGGCTCTCCCCGCACAGTTCGAGGGGATCTTCCGCCGCCACATGACGATCGAGGACGTCGGTGTGCGCGACTCCGCCTACTACAGCATCACCGATCTGGAGTGGCCGGACGTGCGCGCCAACCTGCGGCGGCGGCTTGCTGCGGCGCGAGCCTGCAAGAGCGAACCCGCGCAGTGATCGACAATCGTCCTGTACCGATTGACGATGGCGCGGCCGCCCATCTGTTTGGCCTGGATGTGCCGAGCGGGACCCTGCCGTCCACGCTCGGAGGTCTGCTCGACATCCGCGATGCCGCACGCGAGCTGCTGGTCGTCTACGTCTACCCCCGAACCGGGCGGCCCGGTGAGCCGCTGCCTGCCGGTTGGGATGAGATACCAGGCGCACGCGGCTGCACGCCGCAGAGCTGCGCCTTCCGGTGCCGGCGCCGCAGATCACGCTGATGGACCTCAACCCCAACTCGCTTGATGCGGCGGCGCGGCGGCTGGCGCGCTACGCGCCCCGCACACATCGGGCGAACGTGCTCGATCCTTGGGGCCTCCCGCAGGGATCGTTTGACTCGGTGGCGATGTGCCACCTGCTGCACTGCCTCCCGGGAGCGATCCCTGAGAAGGCCGTCGTGTTCGAGCATGCCCTCGGTGCTCTCGCGCCTGGCGGCGTGCTGTTCGGCGCGACGCTCCTGGGAGAGGGCGTCGAGCACACGTGGCTCGCCCGGCGCGCGCTCGCCGCGCTGTAGGCGACCATCGGAGCCAACGCTCACACGATCGGCGGATCGGATGAGCGCCGATCCGCCGCGGCGCCTCGCGCTGGCGATCCTACGAGAGGCGGCCGAACTTCATGAGCCTCGCATGCGGATGACCCGATCGTCGTTCGAAACCCGTCGGTTAAGCCTGATGACGGACTGGCCGCCTTTGTCGGCCGTTGAAGCCGCGCACGGAACGCGGGGACTGGGTCGAGATACTGCGTCTCGCGGGCCTCCCGGACCAGGCTCGAGCCCTAGCCACGCGAAACGCCGCTCGCGAGATGGCGGCTCGCAGGCGACACGCGGAAACGCTCCGTGCCTACCATGCGTACTACGAAGAAGGTGCAACGCTCACCGTTGCCGCCCGGAGCATCGGGATCAGCCACCAGGCGCTCGAACAGCGCATCTTGCGGGCAGGCCTGCCTTTCCGTCGCAAACCGGCGGCCAAGGCCAACGATCGGCCCACCAGCAGTACCGTTGGCTTCCATGGAGCCGCGAGTAGCGGCCGGCAAGATGTCGCTCGATGACGCTGCGTAGTGCTCAACGGGTCGCCTGCCAGGACTTGGACTGCGGCACGTCATTTATGCTGCGCCGGGATCACCGCGTGCCTGAAGCAACTGCTCCGTGTAGCCGAGAGCGACGAGACGTTCGTCGGTGATCCGGAGCGCGTCGCCTAGACCATATGGGTCGCCGTCTTGGCGTCCGTTGAGGGTGTGAAGGTCGGCACCCGCGCATGAGGTGCGCGGGTTGAGGGTCCAGGAATGGCCTGGGCCCCGACCGCAATCATGGGGGTGCCGACATGACACAGGTTCGCAGTTGGGCTGGTTTGGATGTGCACGCGGCGAAGGTGCTCGCGGTGACGGTTGACGCGGTGTCGGGTGAACTCCGCTCGCGGACGCTTTCCGGGCGCACGAGCGAGGTGGTCGAGTTCTGTGGTTCGTTGCCCGGGCCGACGCGCGTGGCGTATGAGGCGGGGCCGACGGGGTTCGGGCTCGCGCGGGCGCTCGCGGCGGCCGGGGTGGGGTGCGTGGTCGCTGCGCCGGGCAAGATCGAGCGTCCCGCGCAGGACCGCGTCAAGACTGATCGTCGCGACGCGGAGCGCTTAGTGCGGTTGTTGATGGTCGGAGGCCTGTATCCGGTCAGGGTGCCGAGCACCGAGGAAGAGGCGCTGCGGGACCTCGTCCGAGCACGCGAGGACGTTCGTGGTGATCTGATGCGCGCACGCCACCGGATGAGCAAGCTGTTGCTGCGTCACGAGATCGTCTTCGAGGGTCCCGGCTCTAACTGGACGATCCGTCACCGCGAGTGGCTCGGGCGCCTGGAGCTGAGCGACCGGGGTGCGCAGGTCACGCTGCTTGACTATCTCGGCGCGATCGACGCGCTGATCGTGCGCCGGACCGCGCTGGAGGGCACGATCGGCGAGCTCGTGCCCGCCTCGCCGTGGGCGCAGAGCGTCGCTCGGTTGCGCTGCCTGCGCGGGATGGACACGCTCAGCGCGGTAGGGCTGTGCGCGGAGATCGGCGACTGGCAGCGCTTCGCCAGGGCGGGACAGCTGATGAGCTTCGTCGGCCTGGTCCCCAGCGAGGACAGCTCCGGGGAGCGTCGCCGTCAAGGCTCGATCACCAAGACAGGGTCTCGCCACGCCCGCCGGCTCCTCGTCGAGGCCGCCTGGCACTACCGCAGAGCGCCCGCCAAGGGCACCGCGCTCAAGCGCCGCCAAGACGGCCAGGACGCGCACGTGATCGCGCTCTCCTGGAAGGCTCAACAGCGCCTGCACCGCACCTGGCGGCGGCTCGACGCAGAACGAGGCAAGCGACGCACGATCGTCGCGGTCGCTGTCGCCCGCGAACTCGCCGGGTTCTGCTGGGCGATCGCCAACGCCGACTGACCCGACCAGCACCACGTCGGTCAAGGAGGCGGCGGGAACAACCTGGCCACCACGCGCGAGAGCACCCGCGGTCGCGCTATGAGCAACCCCCCAACCGGGGGCCACGCTCGATCCTAGACAGCGGGCTCTCACGACGAAACCCGGTCCTGCGGTACCCAACCCGCGCATATCAGCCTGACCGCGCGTCGCGCACCCGCCAGGCCCGCCGCCCCCTTGACCGACCAGGATGCCCGCCCCGTCGCGGGCATCCGGTGCTGGGCACTTGACAAACCGACGTCCATATCAGCTCGGCGGCAAGCGCGGCGCTGAGCATCGGCCCGTCCCCGACCTCGATGATCCTGTAGCGGCTCTCGCGCTGCTGCGGTTCGTTGGCGCGCTCGAACTGGATGAGGTGCGGCCTGCCCGGATGCTCTTCCCGGAGCTTCAAACCGCCATTCGCCACGTTGAAATAGGTGTCCTGTTGCCAGATCTGCCCGTGATCCTTGGCCCCGATCTGCCGGCATACCTCGAGCGAGCGGTCCGGGTCGGGATCGAGAGCCTTGCACTCGACATTCCGCCGCGGTCGCTGTGCTGGATCGACTGGGATGGGGCCACTCACGATCGGCTCGGCTGCAGCACGCGCGCTCTCACACGAATGGCCAGTCCGCATAGTACGTAGAGGATGGCGATGCCTATGAGTGTGAACTTGATCGCCGAGCAGACGGTGGCGAACGGCGGAGCGAAGCTGCCGCCCTTGCCGGCGAGCGTGAGCAGCAGAGCGACGTTTTCACTCGCATCGAACGTCGCGGCGGCGAGCGCGAAGAACGGGACCACGACGCCGGCGGCCGCAAGACGCCGCCAGCCGCGCTCTCTTGCGATGTCGCGGATAGCGAAGCCCGCGAGCGCGAAGAACAGCCCATAGGAGAGCATGTAGCCGTAGTCGAGCACGAGCGAAAGGTGCGCGGCGCCCCTGCCCTTCGCTCCCCATTCGGCGATGATCTGCGCCGCGCGTGAGCTGCTGCCGGCGAACTCGAACGCGAGGATTGTTGGCCCGCTCGAAACATGCGACGGGTCGATCAGTTCGAGGATCACGGTGAACGCAACGGTCGCGATGCCGAGCACGATCAGTGCGCGCGTACGGGTCATCGTGGTTCCAGGCAATGGTGATCAGCCACGAGCCCAAGCGTATTCGGATCGCACCCTGGACGGCTCTGAAGGCCTGGATGACGGATCAATCGGCGGACGGGCCTCGACGCGCGGGGTTTCTGCGACGCTTCCCGGCATGAGCGGACCCACGATCGTCCCTGTGCCAGAGGCTCGCTTCGACGATCTCGAGTCGCTGTGGCGAGTGCTGTACGACCACCACAGCGCTCTGACGCCGCATCTACGGCACCGCGAGGTCCCGTTCGAGCGTGCCTGGGAGACCCGCCGGGGCCTCGAGCGAGAGTGGCTGCAATCCGAGCCGCAATCATTCGTCCTCGCGGCGCAGAACGCCGACGGCTATGTCGGCTATGCGTTCGTGCGCGTTCGCTCCGGCGAGGGGTTCGCGGCGTCGTGGAGCGCCTCGCAGCCGTTGGCCGAGCTCGTCACGCTCGTCGTTCTACCCGAGGCTCGCGGGCAGGGCGCTGGCTCAGCGCTCCTTGACGCGGTCGAGGCGAAGCTGGGAGAGCTCGGGATCGAGGACATGGTCATCGCGGTCGTCACGACGAACACCGAGGCGGCTCGTCTCTACGAACGGCGGGGCGCCGTCCCGTTTATCACACAGTTCATTCACCGCGTTCAGCCTGCCGGCGAGCCGACCATTCCCAACGAGTGAGGTCAGCCTGTGTCCGATCGCACGTTCCGCAGCGCCACCGAGCAGGACATCGAGTCGGCGCTCTGCTTGTGGGACGCGGCTGGTGGTCCGCCGAGCGTCACCGACACGCGCGAGGGGCTGCAGGGCCTGCTGGCCAGCGACGGTGAAACGCTGCTGCTCGCCGAGCACGACGGCACTCTGGTCGGGTCGCTGATCGCTGCGTGGGATGGGTGGCGGGGCAGCTTCTACCGCCTTGCAGTGCATCCCGACTGGCGCCGGCGGGGGATCGCAATCGAGCTACGGCCGTGTGGCGTCGCTGGCTGTCGGGAATCGCTCGGATCGGCGCTTTATGACTGTGGGCAGGCCACGCACGACGACGAGGTGCCCGCGTGTGCCAATGACGAGCAATCAATATACGCGGCCGGCCAGGCCGGGAAAGGCAGCCCGAGTTTCGGCTGTCAGTCGTGACTGACCTGGACCGATCTGCTCGAGGCGAAAGATCAGGGCGTAGCACGAAAAGCGGTGGCGTCCCACAAGCGCCAGTTCAGATCCCCTAACGGCAGCGTCTATCCGAAACCCGGGCATCGTCGAGCCGACATCGAGCGGACGCGCGCCGGATGTTGTGCACTGATCGCATCCGAGGACTTGAGCGATGCGGGCCTTGCCAGATCCCGAGAAAGCTCGATCTACCACCTCGATCAGCGTGAGCCAGACACGCTCGACGTCGGCCGCAATGATCCTCGTGTGCTCATCTATGTGCGGCAACTGAGAAATCTGCATCAAGAAGCCTCCGCAGAGTCTGATCGCTTGGGCCCGTCGGTCCAGAAGTCGCGCGCCAGATCGCGCCGCGCCTTCCACTGCTCGCCGCCGCTGATGAAGCTCACGATGCCCGAGGCCTGGTCGGCGTCTGAGACCTGCCAGGCGCCGTTGACTGCGCCGGTCAGCCCGGCCGAGAGCGCCTCGAAGCCCTGCGCGGTGTGGAGGTCCGCCTCGACGCCCTTGTCGATGATGAACTTCAGCTGCCGTAGCGCCTGCTGGTTCTTGGAGAGCAGGACTCCTACGAGCGCGTCGACCTCCCGCTCGAGCCGGTCGTCTGCCACGACACGGTTCCACAGCCCCAGCTCGACGGCGCGGCTGGCGGGGTGCAGCGCGCCGAGGAGGTTGATCTCCTTGGTCATCCTGCGTCCGATCAAGCGCGCCATGCGAGTCGTGCCGCCCCAGCCGGGAGTGATGCCGACGTCGATCTCGGGCATGCCCCACTTGGCGCGGGCGGTAGCGACCACGAAGTCGCACGCCATCGTGATCTCGAGCCCTCCGCCGACGGCGTAGCCGTCGACGGCACAGACGGTGATCTTGTCCAGATCGGCGAGCGCGTCGGCCATGCGCTGATAGCCGCGCACGCGCCGCATGATCTGGTTGGCGTCGCCCCAGAGCCCCATCTCGGTGATGTCATCGCCAGCGCAGAACGTTCCGCCGGCGCCAGCGATCACGAGCACCTTCACGTTCTGCGAGTCACGCACGACATCCAGCGCGGCGGTGAGCTCCTCGGAGAGCCGCATCGAGAGGGCGTTATGGCGCTCTGGCCGGTCCAGCGTGATGTGGGCGACCGGTCCGTCCTCCTCGTAGCGGAGCTGCTCGAAGTCGGGAGGACCGGTCGCTGGGAGGAGTCGCGCTTTCTCGGCGATGGCCGCAGAGGCCGGATCGTCGATCACATAGCGCCACGTTCCATCATCCTGACGCCGGGCGACCTCCGTGCTCGTGCCTTGAAAGCCGGCGCCGGCGCTCTTCTCGGAGCCGAACGTCATACGCCAGCTGCCCGACATCAGCGCTATGTCCCCCACGATCAGCGCTCGGCTGCTGCCCAGGTCGATCTTGGGCGCCATCGCGAGCAGGGCTTCGAGCCTCTCGCGCAATGCCACGCCTCCCTGCGCCTGAGCGCCGTCGGGACCGACGAGCGTCGCGCCACCCTCATAGAGGGAGACGAGGCCGTCGAGATCGCCCGCGTTCACGCGCTCGGCGAACAGGCGATGCAGGTTCTCGGGGTCGCGCATGGGCATGCAGTCCTCCTTATTCCAGACATATACTTGACAGATATATCGTCACGGTATATCATGCCGGTACATGACGCTCAATGGAACCGCTTCCGTGATCCTCGGGATGCTGCGAATCAAGCCGATGTCCGGCTATGAGATCAAGCAGGCCGTCGACCAGTCCACCCGCTTCTTCTGGGCGGCGAGCTACGGCCAGCTCTATCCCGAGCTGCGCCGCCTCGCGCGCGAAGGGCTGATCGAGGGCGAGTCGGCGCCGCGCGGCGCGCGGAGGCGCAACGTCTACACGCTCACACCCGACGGTGAGGACGTGCTGAAGGCATGGCTGCAGGAACCTCCCGCCCCACCCGAGCTGCGCTTCGAAGGGCTGCTGAAGCTGTTCTTCCTGCGCGCCGAGGAGCAGCAGATCGCCCGTGAGCAGCTGAAGAGCATGCGCCGCCAGAACAGCGCGGCGCTGCGCCGGCTGCGGGAGATCGAACCGGCCGCCCGCGCGCTGCCGGACGGCTCGCAACTGCTGGTGCTGCGCTCGGGCATCGCCACGCTGCAGGCGGTCGAAGGGTGGCTGGACGAGGCGGAGCGGCGCCTCGCCCGCCCAGCCCCGCGGACGGCCGCCGAGGCGCGCACGGCCAAGGCGCAGCGGCCGGCGGCCGCGGCGAAGGGCAAGTCCACCACGACGAAAGGACGGACGCGATGAGCGATGCCCGCTGGGACGCGATCGTCGTCGGATCGGGCCTCGGGGGGCTCACGACCGCCGCGTACCTGACCAGCAACGGCCTGCGCACGCTGGTGCTCGAGCAGTACGACGTCGTCGGCGGCTCCTCTCACGTCTTTCGCCGCAAGCGCGCCTTCGAGTTCGACGTGGGTGTGCACTATCTCGGCGACTGCGCCCCGGACGGCGTGATACCGACGATCCTGCGCGGGGTCGGGCTGGAGGGCAGGATCGAGTTCTTGCCGATGGACGCAGACGGCTTTGACACGCTGCTGTTTCCCGGCTTGACGTTCAGGGTCAGGCCCGGCTGGGAGCGCTACGAGCAGGATCTGCTCGCCGCGTTCCCGGGCGAGCAGCGGGGCTTGCGCAGATGCGTGGGCGTGCTGCGCAAGATCGCGGCGCAGGCGATGGCAAGCGGCCCGCCGCGGGGTCTGGGCGAGCTGCTCGCGACGCCCCTGCGGGCGCCCACGCTGGCGCGCTGGAGCACGCGGACGCTGGCGGACCTGTTCGATGCCTGTGCTCTCGGCGAGGGGCCGCGGGCGGTGCTGGCCGCCGAGTCCGGCACCTACGCGGCACCGCCCTCGCGGGTCTCGGTGCTGATGCACGCCGTGCTGACCGACCACTACCTGCGCAGCGGCGGCTATTACCCCAGAGGCGGCGGCCAGGTGATCGCCGCGAATCTACTCGAGGTCGTTCAGTCGCACGGCGGCTCTGTGCGCACGCACGCGCGTGTGCAGAAGATCCTCATCGACGCGGGCAGAGCCGTTGGGGTGAGACTCTCAGACGGCGCTGAGCTGCACGCGCCTGTCGTCATCTCCAACGCCGACCTGAAGCGCACCTATCTCGACCTGGTCGGCCGCGAGCACCTGCGCGAGCGCACGCGCACGCGGCTCGCCCGGATGCGAATGTCGCTGCCGCTGTTGTGCGTCTATCTGGGGCTGGACGTCGACCTGAGCCAGCGCCTTTCCAACACCAATTACTACCTGTATGACAGCTGGGATGTGGAGTCCGCCTACAGCGACTGCTACGAGGGCCGCTTCCCGCAGAGTCCCCCCGTCTACCTGACGGTCGCTTCGTTGAAGGACCCGCACACGCCCGCGATCGCGCCACCGGGCTGCTCGAGCCTGCAGCTGATGACCGTCGCGCCGGCGCACTACTCCTTCTGGCAGGTACAGGACCGCCCGCCGGAGGACCGCTCCTACAGTCGCGAAGCCGATTACCGCAACCTGAAGGGCGAGCTGACCGAGCGGATGATCGACATCGCCGCGCGGTTGATAGGTGATATTCGCGAGCACATCGTCTGGAAGGAGGCGGCGACGCCGATCACGCACGAGCGCTACACGCTCGCCACCGGCGGCACCTCATACGGACTCGAGCACTCTCCCGACCAGTGGGGCCTGCGCCGCCCGCGCCCGAAGACCGAGATCGACGGTCTGTTCCTGGCCGGCGCGAGCACCTTCTACGCCCACGGCATCGCCGGCGTGATGCTGGGCGGTGTTGCGTGTGCGAGCAGCGTGCTCGGGCGCGACCTGCGCGGCGAGATCACCGCAGGCAGCGTCTTTGTCGACGAGACTCGCCTGAGCCATCATGGGCCCGACTGGGATCCGCTCGAAGCCTGCCGGCGGCTCTCGCGCAAGCCGACCACGACGACTGCCAGACGGTCACATGAGCACGCGCATAGCTGAGCGCAAGCGCAACCCGTTCATGCGCTCCGCGCAGGGCGGCCGGATCCTCAGCGCGTTGATGCTCCCGCTCTTTCTGGTGCGCCCTCCAGCCGGCTTCGGCGTGCTCACAACGACTGGCCGCAAGACCGGCAAGGCACGCCGCAAGTGCATCCACGTGATCCGTCGGGGCCCGAAGGCGTACATAGTGATGCTCGGTCCCGTTCTGCTCGGGCGCCCAGGCGCCGTCTCGGCTTGGCTGTTGAACGTCCGCGCCGACCCGCGCGTGCGCCTGCGCATTCGTGGCGGCACGTTCGCCGGTGTAGCGCGAGAGCTCACCGACGCGGCGGAGATAGCTCAGGCGATGGCCGTCTACTGCAGCACGGTCAGCCGCTTCGACTACATCGAGTGCGCCTTTCACCGAGGCGGGCGTCCCACGCGCGCGAAGATCGAAGAGCTGCATCGCGGCTGGTTCGAGAATGGTGTGCCGCTGGTGGTCGAGCTCCAGCTCTAGGACCGCGCCCGGCTGTGACCTCGCGCCCAGCCCATCGGGAGCGCTTATGCCTGTTCGCGATCAGCAGCGGAAACCGAGATCGTTCAGCACCCGCTTGGGCACGGGCGCTGAGCAGAAGTCGTTGGTTCCCAGGAACGCCTCGTGCCAGATGCCGTGGCGCAGGCGCAGGATCATCTCGCCGCCCGCTCCCCGCCGTCCCTGCTGCACCGACGCCTTCGCATAGCTGCCGTTCACAGTCGAGACACGGATGCCGCTGACTTGCCAGCCGCGGCCGGTCAGGTAGAGCTTGGCGTCCTGGCGGATTTCCTTCGCCTCCCTGCCGGTGGGCGCCCTCGACGCCTGAGCCACACCCAGCGCCAGCGCGAAAAGGGCTATCGCTGCTGTGGGGATCGGTAGAACTCTGCGGGACACCACGACAAGAATCTATCGCCTAGTGTTCCTTGCGGCCCTCCGGATGATACACGACCACCAGCGGGCGGGTCTATCTCTCGAGAACCTGCAACGCGTATCTCTCACGGGCGCTGCTCTCGAGTATTCCGGCAAGAAGCTCGGTAGCGTTTCAATCGATGGCGGAACGTCCAGGCAGCAGTCCGACGACCTCGACGCCGCTCAGCCAAATCACCCGTGATGTCACGTTCCACCCTTGAGCTTGTGCTGGCTGACATCACCAAGCAGCACGTGGACGCGATTGTGAGCGCGGCCAACTCCCATCGTGCGCCTCGCGGAGGACTGACCGCCGCAACCCGAGTGACGGCCCGCGTGGCACACTCTCACGCCATGAGCAAGACCTTCTCGTTGACCGGAGGCTGCCTGTGCGGCGGTGTGCGCTTCGAGCTCACCGCACCGCCGCTGACCGCCGGCTACTGCCACTGCACGCGCTGCCAGCGGCGAACCGGCGCCGCCAGCTCAGCGCAGGCGAGGATCGACGGGCGCACCTTGCGGCTGCTGCAGGGCAACGAGCTGCTGAAGGCGTGGTGTCATCCCGAGGGCGGCCACGAGAAGCTCTTCTGCGGCGAGTGCGGAGCGCACCTCTTCAGCCGCAATCCCGACGATCACGCGCAGATGAGCGTACGCATGGGCGCCTTCGATAGCGACCCCGGCATCCGACCGAGCTGGCGCTCCTTCCTCGCCTACGCGGCGCCCTGGGAGCCGATCCCCGACGATGGGCTCCAGCGCTTCAGCGAGGCCAAGCCCCGACCCCAACCGGCTTGACGAGTCCTTCCCCGCAGGACCCGACCCAGGAGCCACCCTCGTCCGGCTCCGCGAGTGCCTCGGTCTGGGAGCGGCGTCTGATGGCGCTCCGCATCCACGAGCGTGCTCATCTCACCGGGAGCTTCGTCCTGCGCTCGGGCGCTGTGAGCAACGAGTATTTCGATAAGTACCTGTTCGAGTCAGACCCGCGGCTGCTGCGAGAGATAGCGCAAGCCCTGGTGGGGCTCCTTCCCGAACGTGTGGACGCGCTGGCGGGCCTCGAGCTTGGTGGCGTACCGCTGGCGACCGTCTGCTCGCAGGTGTCGGGGCTGCCGACGCTGTTCGTGCGCAAGCAGGCCAAGGGGTACGGCACCTGCCGGCTTGCGGAGGGTGGACCGCTCGCCGGCAGGCGGCTGGTGGTGGTCGAGGATGTGATCACCTCGGGCGGGCAGGCGATCGAGTCCTGTCGTGAGCTCTCTCAGCGTGACGCCGAGGTCGTTGTCGTGTTGTGCGTGATCGACCGGGAGACCGGCGGAGCGGAGAACCTCGCGCGCGAGGGGCTTCAGCTGCGCTCGCTGTTCACCATGGGCCAACTCCAGGACGCGGTCGCAAACGATGCGCTGCGCGCTGAGGATGCCCCGCTGCTCGATCTGGTCGAAGCGGTGCGGGCGCTTCCCTACGGGCGCCCACAGGACCGGACCGTGGAGGGGATGCTGCGTGAGCGGCGTGGCACTTGTTCCACGAAGCACCTGTTCCTCGCCCGGATGCTCGCCGAGCGCTTCCCTGAGACCGAACCGCTGATCGTCCACCGTGTCTACACGCTCGATCGCGCTCGTGCTCACGAGCTGTTCGGGGCGGCGGTCGCCGCAGTCGTTCCCGAGGACGGGCTGGTCGACGTCCACCGCTACATCACGGTCACGCTCTACGGGCGGCGTGTGGAGCTCGACACGACTTTCCCAGGCGCCGCGTGGGATGGCCGCTCCCCGTTGCCGCTCGCCTGCGGCTCGGGAGACGATTATCCAGCAGGCGATGACCCGGACGCGGAGAAGCGGGCGCTCGAGCAGCAGCACTGCGACCCGGCCGTACGTGAGCCGTTCATCGCCGGGCTCGCCTCCATGAGAACGGCGGACGGTCCTGCTCCTCATTCCACTGTGGCTCGAACACGTTTGCCATCATCTATGCCGATGCGATGAGGGCGATCCCGGCCGTGGCCACGCCCGCCGCGGAGAACACCAGGCCACCGGACAGATCAGTGTCCATCGCTCCCCGGTCGCCGGCCTCCACTACCGCTGAGATCATGTCGGCGACATTGATCGTCACGGCAGCCAATGCGGCCGGCTTTTCAAGCCGCCGCCAGCGCCGACTGGCGAGGCCGAGCAGCGCGACGGCCACCTGATGAGCACCGAAGCCCCGCACGAACAACCTAGCCTGCGGCTGCCCTTCGGTATCCGCCGCCAGCCGCATGGTGGCCATCTTCGCGGGAGCCAGCAGCGCGCCCACGCCGTATGCCAGGCGGAAGAGGCTGTTGACGAGCATCAGGCTGCGTTTCGGCACGTCCGCGGGAGCCTACCGTGAGACGGCGTACGCCAGGCTTCCAGCTTCACTGCTCGTCGGGTGGCTGCTCGCCCTCGTGGTAGTCGACGGTGTCGGCCATCCTGAACATCGCCCAAAGGCCTCCGCCCTGGGGCAGGCGCTCGAACGCGCCGACCTTGCCAGAGTCGGGGTAGATCACGAGATCCGGGTCGCCACTGGTGCTGAGCGCCAAGAAGCGCACGGTTTCTTGCGTGCGGTTGACGACTTGATGGGCGCCGTGCTCGCCGCGCGGGAAGGCAACGACCTCGCCCTCGGCCAGCTCGCGCCAGCCCTCCGGCGTGCGCAGGCTCGGCCGGCCCTCGAGCACGACCACGAGCTCCTCCTCGCCCAGATGGTGGTGGTAGGGATAGGCCGCCTCGCCGGGCGGCACCTCCCACAGACTCAATCCCAGCCGCTCGCTGCCGGCCTGGCGACTCAGACGAGCGCGCTTACAACGAAATCCCGGGTGCTCGCGTGGCTCGTCGAAGAGAGGGTCGTTGATGTTCGGCATTGGTGAAGCGTATGCGCCTGAACGCAGTCGGCGCTTCGACGTCCCTCTTCGACGAGCCGCGTCTCGCCAGCCACATAAAGCCATCGGCCGCGGCAGTCAGCGTGATGGTCTCTCGCGGTCGTCATTATTGGCCTGATGAGCGTGTTCGCGGCGAAGATCCTGCTGGCGCCCGCGTTCGTGATGGGCGCCTCGCTGACGGCGCGGCGCTATGGAGCGTGGATCGGCGGGCTCGTGGGTGGGCTGCCGGTGGTGGCGGGACCGATCCTGCTGGTGTTCGCGTTGAGCCATGGGCATGCGTTCGCGGCCGACGCCGCCGCGGCCACGCTGCTGGGGATAGTGTCGCTGCTCGCGTTCATCGTGACCTACGCGCACCTGGCGAGTCGCGTGCGTTGGGGGACGAGCCTCATCTTGGGATGGGGGTCGTTCTTCGCGATGACCGCGGCGCTGAGCGCCGTCACCTTGGGCGCCGATCCGGCGCTCGTGGTGGTGCTGGCGGCGGTTGGAGCGGCGCTGCTGGCGCTGCCCAGGGCGCGCGGGCAGCGCATGGGCGCGGTGGCGCTGCCCAGCTGGGATCTGCCGCTGCGCGCTGTGAGCGCGCTCGCGCTGGTGCTGGTGCTGACGGCGGTGGCAGGTCAGCTGGGAGCGAAGCTGAGCGGCCTGCTGGCGCCGTTCCCCGTGATCGCAAGCGTGCTGGCCGTGTTCACGCACGCCCAGCACGGCCGGCCGGACCTGCTGCGGATCATGCGCGGGTTCGTAACCGGCCTGGTGGCCTACGCGCTGTTGTTCTTCGTCCTGGCCGTGGCGCTGGGTCCGCTTGGGACCGCCGAAAGCTTCCTGCTGGCCACCGCCGCCGCGCTGGCGACCCAGGCCGTCGCGCTGAGCGTGACCCGGCGTCGCCGCGAGCCTGTGAGGAGGAGCGTCCCTGGGTGAGCGTCAGCCGGGGCAGTCGATCCAGCGGTACATCAGCCCGTCACGCACCTCGTGGAAGGAGGGCGGAGCAGGGGGCGGATCGGCCGAGAGTCGCGCGATCACCTCGCGTGGACCGTACAGTACAGATCCTCTTCGGCCGCCGTCGTCCAGTGGATCTCGGGGTGCAGCAGAAAAGCCAAGCGCTCCCAACGGCCACGCTCGATCGAATCGAGCACGTGGCACACCGCCGGAACCTGCTCTGCCACATCGCGTATCTTACCTTCGCGCAGTGGCCCCGAAGCCGGAGAGGATGGCGCTACTAGAACTCCACGCCGGCTGGAGCGGACTCCTACAGCCCGATGCGGTCGTGCAGGCGACGCAGCGGCCTGGGCGCCCACCAGTTCCACTTGCCCATGAGCGCCATCAGGGACGGCACCAAGAGCGCGCTGACGATGCTCGCTTCGATCGCGGCGAGCGCGGCGCCGAGGCCGAGCTGCCTGGTGAAGAACAGGCCCGACCACGTCCGGTCGCTCTTCACCGCGCCGGCCGCGCCCAGAGGCGCGATAGCGGCAGCGCGGCGAGACGGTCTCCGGCGGGCAGCGCCTCCTCGCCCAGATAGAGCACGATGCCGGCGACGAAGCGACCCCCGGCCCGATCGACGCGGTCGCGCAGGCCCGCGAGGGTGCGGAAGGCGCGCCGGTCGGGCGTGCGGGCGGCCTTGATCTCGATCGCGACGAGGCGGCCATCGGCGGCCTCCGCGACGAGATCGACCTCCGCTCCGTCGCGCGTGCGGTAATGGTGGAGCGTGACGGGCGGATCGAGCTGCCGCGACGCCTGCCTCACCAGCTCGCCGACTGCGAACGTCTCCACCAGTGCGCCGCGCGCCGCGCAGACCGGCGCCGAGAGCGCGGCGGCATCGACGCCGAGCAGGTGCGCGGCGAGGCCCGAGTCCGCGATGTACGCCTTGGGGTGCTTGATTGCACGGCTCGTGAAATTGCGCGACCACGCCGGCAGCGAGACCGTGAGGTAGACGGTCTCCAGCAGCGGCAGGTAGTTGCGCGTGAGCAGCGTGCGCTCGATGCCGCTCTCGCGGGCGATGTTCTCCACGACCAGCTCTTGGCCTGTGCGTGCGGCCAGCACACGGATCAGCTTCGGCAGCTCGCCGAGGTGCCGTCCGCGTGCGATCTGAGGCACATCGCGCCCGACGATGGTTCGCAGATAGCCCTGGAACCACCGCTGCCGCTCCTTTCCGTCGAGCTCGTTGACCTCGGGATATCCGCCGCGGCACACGCGCTCGAAGTACTCGGCACGCCCTACGGCGGGGCCGGTGAGCTGCGTCACGATCCGGGTGCGCTCGTCGAACAGCCTGTACAGGAGGATGTCGGCGTCTGGCCCGAGCTCGTCCGCCTCGCCCTGCGCGTACGGCCAAAGATCGACCATCTGCGCACGACCCGCCAGCGACTCGGAGATCGTCGCGACCGTGAGGAAGCGGCTTGAGCCGGTCAGCAGGTACTGGCCGCGAGCGCTGTCGCGGTCAACCTCCAGCTTGATCGCACGGACCAGCGCGTCTCCGGCCCGCTGGAACTCGTCGATGAACAGCGGCTTGGGGTACGCCTCCAGGAACCCCGCCGGGTCGGTCAGGCAGGCGTCCAGCGTCGCCTGGGAGTCGAGGCTCACCCAATGGCCGCCCCGCAGGATGTGTCGGCTCAATGTCGTCTTGCCGGCCTGCCGAGGGCCGTTCACGACCACTACCCGTGCCTCGCCGAGCGCGCGCTCGACGATCGCCTGTGCGTGGCGCGGACGGATGTGGAGGTTGGCGGTCGAAAGCGCTGAGTGCATATTCTGCCGCAATCTTAGCGCACATTCTGCCGCAGGCGTAAAGCGCGTTTTGCCGTCCTACCGCGGCCGGAGGGGCGCCACCGCTCGACATGATGTCCGTGCCCAGGCTCGTGACGGCGCAGGGCACGCCCGACGGCGCCTCGGCGCCCATCCAAAAAGATCCTGACTTACCCGTGCCCGGGGATCTCGCCGGATCGCGTTCAAAGTCGTGAGAATCCTTGTGATGGAGGACGACGCCTATCTGGCGGCTCTGCCCGAGGTCGAGCGCTGGCGCCGACGCCCAGGATTCCTACACGTGCGAGCGGTGCTCGCGCCGGCCTGCTGACCGATATCGTCGCTCATGTCGCGCGATCCCCAACTGGTCATCTTCGACTGCGATGGGGTGCTGGTAGACAGCGAGGTGATCTCCAACGGAGTGCTCGCAGAGCTGTTGACCGCAGAGGGACTGCCGACCACGCTGGCTGAGGCTCGCCGGGACTATCAAGGCCTGTTGCTGGTCGAGGTTGTCGAGCGGGCGCAGGAGAGGCTGGGCCGCGCGCTTGCCGAAGATTGGCTTGAGCGGTTCGAGCGTGAGCGCACCCCATCATCCTCGAAGCCGGGATCGTCCGCGTCAGGGTCGAGGATCGCGCCGCCACGCACGACGTTGTCACCGACGATCAAGGTGCCGACGCGCGAGAGCTTGAGCGACCACTCCAGGTAGCCCGGGTAGTTCTGCTTGTCCGCGTCGATGAAGATCATGTCGAACGGGCCGGCCCCTTCGGCGTACAGCTCTGGCAGCGTCTGCAGCGCGGGACCCACGCGGACCTGGACAATCTCGTCAACACCGGCGCCCGCGATGTTCGCGCGGGCGATCTCGGCGTAGTGGGGATCGCGCTCGAGCGTCACCAGACGTCCGCCCAGCGGCAGCGCGCGGGCGAGCCAGATGGTGCTGTAGCCGCCGAGCGTTCCCAGCTCGAGGATGCTGCGCGCATGGTGGATGCGCGCGAGCAGTTCGAGCAGCTTGCCCTGGTTGGGGGTGATCGCGATCGGCGGCAGACCCGCGGCATCGCTTGCAGCGAGCGCGGCGTCCAGCACCGGGTCATGCGGAAGCAGCTGCTCGGCGATGTAGCCGTCGACGGCAGTCCAGAGATCGTGGTTCATGGCCGGGAAAGAGTAGGGGGTGTCGAGCGTGTGGTCACAGTTGTCGGCGCCGGCTCCGCCCGGCGGTAGGCCTCATGATAAAATTCATGAGCATGAGAACACGCGTGAGGATTTCCAAAGGGGGCCAGATCTCGATCCCGGCGCCGATCCGGCATCGGTGGGGCACCTCGACGGTTGCTCTCCGAGACGAGGGTCATCGGATCGTGCTCGAGCCCGCGCCGGACGACCCGATCGCCGCGGCCGAAGGCGCGCTCGCAAGCGAGTTCTCCGGACTCGACCTAAAGCGGCTCCGCCAGGAGGCGCGCGAGGATGAGCGGGCGTCCGAACCCCGGCGTCGGGGCCGGTGACGCTCCTGGATGCATACGCCCTGATCGCGTTTCTGATCGGCGGACCGGCGACACCACAGGTCCGTGCGATCCTGCGTGAGGGCGACGCGGCAGTGGCGAGCGCGAACCTGGCCGAGACGCTCGATGTCTCACAGCGTCTTCACGGACTGTCGATCTCGCGTGCGATGGAGATTCTTGAGCCACTGCTGGAGGGACCGCTCACGGCCGTCGCACTCGACCTCACGGTCGCACGGCGCGCCGCTGAGATCCGAGCACGGCACTATCACCGCTCCTCTTGCCCGCTGTCGCTCGCCGATGCCATCCTGATCGCCTCGGCCGAGCCGGAAGACCGTATCGCCACGGCTGACCCCCACGTGCTCGCCGTAGCCAAGGCCGAAGGGCTCGAGCAAGTCGCGCTGCCCGAGCAGGGCTGAGCGTGACTCTATGCCGTCGTCCGCTCGACTGGCATGTACGAGGGCCGTGCGTATCGCAGCGCGAACGCGAGCACGGCGAGGTGAAGGTGGAGCCTACGGGCAGCAAGAGTTGAGCCGTCTACCTCGTGGCAGGCATCGTGGGAAACCTGTCCTTGTGGACATAGACAGGATCGAGCATGATCACGTCATGGTCCCATCCCTACCCACAGCGAGAAGGAGGACCGTCACATGCAGATAGCCATCCTCCTGTTCGACAGGCTCACGGCGCTCGATGCGGTGGGGCCCTATGAGGTTCTCAGCCGCCTGCCTGGTGCGACGGTCACATTCGTTGCGCACGAGCCGGGGTCAAAGCGCACCGAGAATGGGTGGCTCGCGTTGACGGCGGATGCCGCTCTTACCGACGTGCCCGCTCCCGAGATCGTGCTCGTCCCGGGTGGCATCGGACGCAAGGCGCTGATGGACGACGGGCCCGTGCACGAGTGGCTGCGCGCAGCGCACGAGACCTCCACGTGGACGACGTCGGTGTGCACCGGCTCGCTGATCCTCGCGGCCGCCGGACTGCTCAAGGCCAAGCGCGCCACGACCCACTGGATTGCTATGGAGGAGCTGGGCAGTTTCGGCGCTCAGCCGGTGTCCGAGCGCGTCGTGTTCGACGGCAAGATCGTGACCGCGGCCGGTGTGTCTGCCGGCATTGACATGGCGTTGGCGCTCGCCGCACGGATCGCGGGCGAGCAGGTCGCGCAGGCGATCCAGCTCTCGATCGAGTACGACCCCCAGCCGCCGTTCGACTCGGGCTCCCCGCAAACAGCCTCGCCGGAGACGGTGCAGCTCATCCAAGCGCACGCACGCTCGGTCTGACGCCCAGGCCGCCGTATCGGCGAACCCGGCGAGCAGGCCAGGACGAGTACGAAGACTGACGGCAGTCCCGGCTATGGGGTGCAGCTCGCCTCGCCGCCGGCGCCGGGGAGCCGGCCGAGCAGCTCGACGAGCGTGTCGATCTCCGGTCCGCTGTAGCGCTCATCGAACAATGCCCGGATGGTGGCCACGTGCGAGCAGGAGGCTTCGCGGAGCTTTCCGGCGCCGGCGTCGGAAAGCACGGCGTAGGTGACGCGCGCGTCGCCGGGGCACTCGGCCTTCTCGACGTAGCCCCGCGCGCGCAGACCATCGAGCAGGCGCGTCACGCCCGAGGGGGTCAGCTGGAGGCTGTCGGCGAGATCGACCCTGCGCATGTGGTTGTTCTCCGCGCGCGAGAGCAGCAGCAGGGCCTCGTACTCGTTGACCGTCAACCCGTGGTCGGCCTGCAGCTGCGCGCTTACCGAGCGGCGCATGCCTGCGTGGCCGCGCAGCAAGCGGATCCAGGCGCCCACAGTCCTGGACTCTTGCTCACTCAATAGTTGACTAGTCACGGATTAGCTGCTAGATTGTTGATTACTCAAGTATATCCCTTCCAGGAGGTCCAAGGCAATGAGCACCACCGTTGACGCACCCAAGATCCTGCCGGTCGGCACGTGGACCGTCGATCCCGTCCACTCGCAGGTCGGCTTCGCGGTCGGCTACCACGTCGGCACCTTCCGCGGCAGCTTCTCCCCCGTAGAGGCCAAGCTGGAGGTTGGCGAGGACGGCGACGCCAAGCTGACGGGCTCCGCTCCGGTGAGCGGCGTGAAGGTCCAGGACGAGAACCTCGCCGCGCACCTGCTCTCGCCCGACTTCTTCGACGCCGAGCGCACGCCCGAGATCTCCTTCGCCTCCACGGCCATCCGCCCCTCCGGCGAGCAGCTCGAGATCGACGGCGAGCTCACGATCAAGGGCGCCACCCTGCCGGTCACGGTTAGGGGCAAGGTGGGCGAGCGCAAGCAGTACATGGAGCGGCCCTACTTCGGGCTCGAGCTGCAGGCCACCATCGACCGCACGCGGTTCGGCCTGAACTGGAACAACCCGCTCCCCAGCGGCGACCCCGCGCTCGCCGACGAGGTGAGGGTGACCGCCGAGCTGTTCCTCACGAGGGAGGCGTAGTCCGATGAAGATCCTCGCCATCGCAGGCAGCCTGCGCAGGGAGTCCTACAACCGCGCGCTGCTGCTCGCGGCGGCCGAGCTGCTGCCCGCGTGGGTCGACTTCGAGCTGTACGAGGATCTACGGGCCGTGCCGCCCTACGACCAGGACGACGACCTCGAGCCGGCGCCCCTGGCCGTAGCGCGGCTGCGCGCCAAGATCGCCGGCGCCGACGCGCTGCTGGTCGCGACGCCCGAGTACAACTCCTCGATCCCCGGCCAGCTCAAGAACGCGCTCGACTGGGCCTCGCGGCCGCTCGCGACCAGCGTGTTGCGCAACAAGCCGGTGGCCGTCATCGGCGCCAGCACAGGCGCCTTCGGAGCCGTCTGGGCGCAGGCCGAGCTGCGCAAGGTGCTCGCCGCCACAGGTACGCGCGTGCTCGACGCCGAGCTTGCCGCGGGGCACGCCGCCGAGCGCTTCGACGAGCACGGCCGGCTCGACGACGAAGACCTGCGCGAGCAACTGCGCGAAGTCGTCGATGTGCTGCTCACCGCGGTCCGGCCGACAATGGTGGCCGCGGCTGCGTGACGCCAACGCGTGCGTCCTCGCCCGCGGCGCCGGCGTGCGGGTCCGCAAGAAAACGTCCGTCCGCAAGCACAGTCCGTTCATACGCTGCACGGGTGGCGGGCGGGTCCTCAGCGCCCTCATGCCTGATGTTCCCTGAACAGCTGTGAGCCGGCCGAGCGTATCGGGCAGCGCGCTCCACGCGCCGATGTGCCAGGATCGTGATTGTCCCCGTTTGCGAGAGGAGAACCATGCCCGAGTACGCACCTGGAACCCCGTCCTGGATCGAACTTTCCTCACCAGACACCGATGCCGCCGCGGAGTTCTACGGCGAGCTGATGGGCTGGAGCGCGACAGAGCCGGGGCCGGCCGAGACCGGCGGGTATCGCATGCTCCAGCAGGACGGCAAGAACGTCGCCGGTTTGATGGGGATCATGCAGGAGGGTCAGCCGACCGCGTGGTCCACCTATATAAGCGTTGCCGACGCCGAGGAGACCGCGGCCAAGGTCAAGGCGGCCGGCGGCAGCGTGGTGGTCGAGCCGATGGACGTGATGGACATCGGACGGATGGCCTTCTTCGCCGATCCCACCGGCGCCGTGTTCGGCGTGTGGCAGCCGAAGAGCTTCACCGGCGCCGACCTCGTCAACGAGCCGGGCTCGCTCTGCTGGAACGAGGTGCTCACCCGTGACGCCGACGCAGGCAAGGCGTTCTACACGGCAGTCTTCGGTTGGGAGGGGCGTCCCCCCGCGTTCGAGGGCGCGCCGGAGACGTACACGGTTTGGGAGCTGGACGGGAAACAGGTCGGCGGCATGATGCAGATGAGCGACGAGTACTTCCCGGCCGAGATACCGCCGCACTGGGGCGTGGTCTTCGCGGTCGCCGACTGTGACGCCATTGTCGCGAAGGCCCGCGCGCTCGGCGCGACGGTCACGAACGGGCCGATGGACATGCCGATCGGACGCTTCGCCGGCCTGATCAATCTCCAGGGAGCCTCCTTCACGGTGATGCAACCGGCGCCGACTGCCTGATCGGCGACGTCACGCCGCCAAGCGGGCGTCCCAGCTGTGCCCTTGACGAGTCTCCTGTTCCAGTCGGCGCATGCGCCGACTGGCGGGGCCGCACATGTGCGGCCCCGTTCCGGGCCGTGCATGCACGGCCCGGCCGACCGGTACATGTACCGGTCGGCACCGATAGGGGATTGCTTTGGCCGCTTGGCCTCTCAGGCGGCCCGCCCGGCACGCGCGGCGGCTTGCTCGAGCCGATCGTCGCCCCAGAACAACTCGCTGCCCACGGCTATGGTGGGCACGCCGAACACGCCGAGGCTGTGGGCGGCGTCGGTCGCCTCGCGCAAACCCAGCTTGACGTCCGGGTCCTTGATCGCCTGCTCCACCCGCGCGGGGTCCAACCCAACGTCGCGAGCCGCGCCGAGCACATGCTCGGTGACGCTCAGGTCGTTGCCCTCCTGGAAGGCGCTTCGGAAGGCGCGCGTCGCGAACTCCCGTCCGCATCCGCTGCGGTCGGCGAAGGTGGCCGCTCGCATCGCCGTCAGATAATTGCCGGGCCACGGCTCGGGCCAGCGCAGCGGCGGGAGCCCGTACACGCGCGCACGGCGCTCGACCTCCGCCATGCCGGTCTCCCGGCGCTCGGCGTCGCCCAGCGACCACGAAGAGCGATCGGCGAGCTTGAACAGCGCTCCCAGCGACACCGGCTGCCAGCGCACCGGCTCGCCCAGCACCTCGTGCAGGCGCTCCGCCGCCAGGTACGCGAACGGCGATCCGAGATCGAAGTAGAAGGTTGCGTGCGGCATCGGCACACCCTACGTTCTTGCTCGCCGTCTGGAAAGAGTTGAGTCGAGGGTTTCAACCCAGGCGGTCGCGGTGGTAACGCTCAGGGCGGGCCAGCGGGACCCGGGGTCGACGGCTCCCCCGAGGGTGATTCCGGCGAGGATCGACGTGCGCGTCCGGCGAAGTTCCCGACGAGCACCCCGATCACCGTGACCAGGTAGAGCTGGCCGAGCAGCATCTCGACGACGGCGAGCGCGCGGCCGACTTTCGTGACGGCCGAGAGGTCGCCGAAGCCGGTGGTCGTCATGGTGGTGAAGCTGAAGTACACGATCTGGCTGATGGAGGCGTTGGCCTGCTGGGCGAAGTACTGGGCGCTGTCCACTTTGGCGACGAAGCCGATGACCCACGCGAACACAAGTCCGAGCAGCAGATACAGCGTGAGCGCTCCCGCCACCGCCTGCGGCGTGACGCCGCGCGCACGCACGAGTCGCGTCAGGCCGCCGATCAAAGCGAGTGGGATGGCCGCCGAGAGCAGGCCGCCGATCGCGAACAACGCGGTGTCCGAGAGCGCGCCGGCGGCCTCGCTCACCACCGTGAAGGACGCAAGCGCCAAGAGCGCAACCGCCGCGGGCCTCCGCACGCTGCTGCTCGCGCGCGAGGTGGCCACGACGGCGAGCAGCGCGAGCCATTGCAGCGCGCACCCCACGGCGCGCGACCAGTCCGCGCCCGGCGCCACGATCACGAACACGAGCAGCGTGAATGTCAGCAGGAAGACAAGGCCAAACCTGAACCCGGCGTCGCTGCTCTCAGGGGACGCCATCACAGGACAGATTGTGGCTTATGCGACGGCGCGGCTCATAAGCGCCACCGGAACCGCGATGCCCGCGGAGCGCCGCAGCGTGGGCGAGGCCCGGATCGAGACTACGCGTTCAAGCGAACCGGCAGCGTCTTGAGCTGGTTGATGAAGCCCGACTCCACCATCAGCGGCCGGCCGTCGAGCTCCATGTTCGGGAAGCGCGCGAGCGTCTCCTCGAAGAGGATCCGAAGCTCCAGGCGCGCGAGCGCGGTGCCGAGGCAGAAGTGCCGCCCGCCGGCGCCGAACGCCTGGTGCTCGGTGGTACGGCGCAACTCGAAGCGGTCGGGGTCCTCGTGGCGGGTCTCGTCGCGGTTGGAGGACACGTACCACATCACCACCTTGTCCCCCTCCTTGATCTGCCTGCCGCCCAGCACGGTGTCTTTCGTGGCCGTGCGTCTGAAGTGGGCGAACGCCGGGAACATGCGCAGCGACTCCTCCACCGCGGCAGGGACGAGCTGTGGGTCGTCGAGCACGAGCCGGCGCTGCTCGGGGTCTCCCAGCAGCGCGCGCATCCCGCTGCAATAGGTGGCCTTCGTGCTGTCGTTGCCGGCCGCCACGAGCAGGAAGAAGCCCATTACGATCTCGTGCTCCTCCAGCTTCTGCCCGTCCACTTCGGCGTGCACGAGCACGCTCGTGAGGTCGTCCGTGGGGCTCTCGCGGCGCTGCGCGATCATCCGCCCGCAGCGCTCGAAAATCTCCGGGATCTCTTTCTCCATGACCGCCTCGACGCCGTCGGGGTTGAGGTCCGGGTCGCCCGCTCCGAGCGTCGAGTTCATCAGCCGCGCCCAGATCGCGTCGTCCTCCGGGGGGATGCCCATGAAGCTCCCAATCACCCGCGACACCACCGGTTGAGCGACGTCGTTCACGAGATCGCACCTCTCCCTCCCGGCGAGGCCGTCGAGCGTCCTCTTCACGATCTCCCTGATCGCATCCTCGTGAGCGGCGATCCGCTTCGGCGTGAACCCCGCCTGGAAGAGCGCCTTCACGCGGTCGTGCTTGGGCGGGTCCATGCCGATGAACATCGCCCGTGCGAGCTCCACCGGGAACACGGATGAGATCACCGTCACCCCGCCCAGCTCCGAGGAGTAGGTCTGCCAGTCGCGGCTCACCGTGTGCACGTCCTCGGCGGTGGTGACCGACCAGAAGCCCCCTTCCTCGGGGAATTCGGTGACTTCCCTGGTCCAGTGCACCGGACACCCGCTACGCAGCTCCTTGAAGAGGGTATGAGGCGGACCGTCCACCCAGTGCTCGCGCTCGAGCACAAGCTGGTTCTCGAGACTTACGTCGGTCAGCTGGTCCTCGAGACTTACGTCAGCCGGCCTGTCCTCGAGGTTTGCGTCGGTCGCCGTCATCGAAGCCTCCAAGTCGCCGCGCGGGGAATGCGAGCTTCGATGTTACCCATCGCCCGCTCGTTTGGCTACACAGCCAGGCGCCGAAGCGCCACGCCGCCGGGCGCCGTGTTCGCGGAGGCACTTGAAGAAAGTCTTGGCATGCCTTATCTTTTGTGCATGGCCACCAAGGAAAGCGTGCGCTCGCCGGCTGTCGAGGACTACTGCAAGGCGATCTACACGCTCGAAAGCCGCGCCGAGGAGCCCGTTTCCACGAATGCGCTCGCCGAGCGCCTCGAGCTCACCACCGGCTCGGTGTCGGGAATGCTCCGCAAGCTCGACGAGCTCGGGCTGATCTCGCACGTGCCCTATCGCGGGGTGCGGCTCACCCCCGAGGGGCGCAGGCTCGCGCTCGAGGTGGTCCGCCATCACCGCCTGCTCGAGCTCTATCTGGCGGAGGCCCTGCAGATGCCGTGGGATCGCGTGCACGACGAGGCGGAGGTGCTGGAGCACGTCCTCTCCGAGGAGCTCGAGGAGCTGATCGCGGCCAAGCTCGGCCATCCCACGATCGACCCCCACGGCGATCCGATTCCCAGCGCCGAGTTGGAGCTCCACGAGCATCCCACCCGCAGCCTGGAGAGCCTCGCGCCCGGCGAGCAGGGGACCTTCGTGCGCGTGTCCGACGCCGATCCGGAGATGCTGCGCTACCTCGCCCGGCAGGGAATCCTGCCCGGCGGGCGCATCCACGTGCTCGAACGCCAGCCGTTCGGCGGCCCGCTGCTCGTGGGCGTCGACGGGCGCGAGCACACCCTCGGCGGAGGGCTTCTGCGCGCGATGCGCGTGAACGTCAAGTCGTCGTCGATCCTCAGCGAGGGGGGCGCGTGAGCAACGCCTCGGACAGCACTCGCATCGCGCCGGCTTGGGTCGCGCCGGCCGGCATCGCATCGGGGGCTGCCCTGTGAGCGAGACCGCTCTGCGACCCGCAGCCGCGCTCGAGGGCGCCTCGGTCGCGCTGCCCGACGCCATCGCGGCGCCGAGCGCGCTCGAACAGCTGCTCGCCCGCGGCAGGCTGCGCGCCACGCTGGCGATGCTCGGCCCCGCCTTCGTCGCGGCGATCGCCTACGTGGACCCGGGCAACTTCGCCACCAACGTGCAGGGCGGCGCCCGCTTCGGCTACCTGCTGCTGTGGGTCGTGCTCGCCGCCAACCTGATGGCTATGTTGATCCAGTACCTGTCGGCCAAGCTGGGCATCGCCACCGACCGCGACCTGCCCGAGTTGTGTCGCGAACGCTTCCCCCGCGCGGTCACATGGGGCCTGTGGGTGCAGGCGGAGATCATGGCCATGTCGACGGACATCGCCGAGTTCCTCGGTGCCGCGCTCGGGCTCAATCTGCTGTTCGGCGTGCCGCTGCTGCCGGCTGGCCTGATGACAGGGGTGATCGCGTTCGCGATCCTCGAGCTGCAGACCCACGGCTTCCGCCGCTTCGAGCTCGCTATCACCGCGCTGCTCGGCATCATCTTCATGGGCTTCCTATATGAGACCCTGCGCATCGGCCCGTCCGCAAGCGGCTCGCTGCACGGGCTGCTCCCGGGCCTGCATGGAACCAGCTCGCTGTACTTGGCTGTGGGCATCATCGGCGCGACCGTCATGCCGCACGCGATCTACCTGCATTCGGCGCTCACCAACGGCCGCACGCCGGTCCGCAATGACCAGGAGCGCAGCCGCGTGCTGCGCTTCGAGCGGCTCGACATATTGGTGGCGCTCGGCGTCGCCGGCCTGATCAACATGGCGATGCTCGCCGTCGCCGCCAAGCTCTTCCACACCCCGGCCCTCTCGGGCCTGAGCACGATCCAGGATGCCCACGCCCAGTTCGGCCATCTCGTCGGCGGCGGCGCCGCGCTGGCGTTCGCCGTGGCGCTGCTTGCCTCAGGCGCGTCGTCTTCGAGCGTCGGCACCTACGCGGGGCAGGTCGTGATGGCGGGCTTCATCAAGGTCAGGATTCCGCTTCTCGCGCGGCGCGCCGTCACGATGATCCCGGCGATCGTCGTGCTGGCGATCGGGATGAGCCCCACCAGCGTGCTCGTGCTCAGCCAGGTCGTGCTCTCGTTCGGAATCCCGCTTGCGCTTATCCCGCTCGTGGTTCTCACCAGCCGCCGCGCCGTGATGGGCGTGCACGTCAACCGTGCCCTCACGACGGTCGTCGGCGTGACACTGGCGGCGGGAATCACGCTCATGAACGTCTTTTTGATCTACCAGCAGCTGCTCGGCGGCTGAGCCGCGCAGCGCCCCGTTCGGTGGTCGACCGCGACGATGTGGATCTGCCGGCGCGGCTCGCTCAGACGGCTACCGGCGCCCGCGCCGGATCCCCAGCCACAGCCACAGCGGGTAGGTGGCGAAGATCGCGGTCGAGAGCTTGTGGGTGCGCGGTCCGGCGGCTCTCCAGTCGAATCTGAACACGCCTGAGTTGAGCATCCAGTCGCGTCCGGACGATGCGCGGCACATCTTCCACACCGGCTTGGTCCAACCCTGGTCGAGGTACAGGCCGATGCTGATGCCCCAGAACACGGCCATGTACGCGACGCCGACGGTGAGATCCCGCCTGGCGCTCGGCTGGAGACCCCGCGTCGCGCGGGCATACGTGCGGCCCCCGCTGTACAGCAGGGGGGGATCGATCAGGAACGACATGCCTGCGTCTCCTCTTCGCTTGAGTGTGGGTCGCTTCGAACGTGCATCAATCCTCTCATGCCGCCTCCCGGTTGCCTTGGGCGCCCTCCACGTCGCGGCCGAGCAGCCCGAAGGCAAGCCGCGTGGCGAGCGCCATGATCGTCATCTGGGGATTCACGCCGAGCGCGCTCGGCACGGCCGAGCCGTCCGCCACGTACACGCCGCGTACACCGTGCACCTGAAGCTCGCCGTCGATCACCCCGTGCGTGGCGCGCGCGTCCGCGCGGGCGGTGCCGAGCGGGTGGAACGCCATCAGCTTCAAATCCCGCAAACGCGCCCGCTCGGGGGCCACGCCGTCCGGGAGCGGCAGGTACACCTCGCGCGCGCCGGCCGCCTCGAACAGCTCGCGCATCCGCGCGAGGCCGGTGCGGAAGCGGTGCAGGTCCGCGTCTGTGAGGTCGTAGCGGATCAGCGGCTGTCCGGCAACCGTGTGCACGCTGCCGCGCGAGCTGTCGGACACCATCACGCCGAACTGAGCCAAACGCGGGTAGTCGGCCATCGCCTCGGCGTGACGCGCGCCGGTCAACGGCAGCGACATCGCCGCATACGCCGGCGGCCCCGCGACGCCCTCGAAGACGATGCCCTCGCCGGCGAACTCGTCCACATAGAAGCTCTGGGGCACTCCCCGCGCCATGTTCACGACCTCCTCCATGCGCGCGAACACGGCGGTGGCCGGGTGCAGCGAAAGGTTGCGCCCGAGCTGACCGGACCCACCGCCGAGCCCGCTGCGCGCCAGCAGCAGCGGCGTGTTGATCGTGCCCGCGGCCACAATCACGATCGGCGCGCGCACCTCCACGGCGGCGCCGCTCGCCATCCGCGCCCGCACACCGCTCGCGGCCCGCATCCCGCTCGTCGCCCGCTCGCCGCTCGCCGTCGGCGGTGCGACACGGTGGGCGTGTGTGAGCGAGTGGGTGGGGGCGCCGTCGTCCACGAGCACGCGCTCCACCCGTGCGCCCGTCACGATCCGCGCGCCCGCCCGCTCGGCGCGCGGTATGTAGGTGATGCCCGTGTGCTGCTTGGCGGAGGTGGGGCAACCGAACGCGCACACGCCCGACCCCACGCACCCGCGCGCGTTGCGGCGCAGGTAGCCGTGCGACCAGCCGAGCCGCTCGGCGCCGCGCCGCGCCACCGCGGCGTTCTGACCCGCCAGCTCGGGCGTCACCTCGCTCACCGACAGCGCTCCCTCGACGCGCTCGAAGCACGCGCGCAGCGACTCCTCGCTGACGTCGAGCCCGAACTCGCGCGCCCAGCGCTCGAGCACGCGCGGCGGCGTGCGAAAGCAGGTGCCCGAATTGATCAGCGTCGTGCCGCCCAGCCCGCTGCCCAGCGGCAGCAGGATCGGGGGAGCGCCGAGCGTCATCGTCTGCCCGCCGTCGCGGTAGAGGCGGGCCAGCATCTCCGGCGGTCGGGCGGTGAAGCCGTCCGGGTCGTGCCAGTGGCCCTCCTCGAGCACCACCACCTCCACGCCGCCCTCGGCCAGCTCCGCCGCCACCACGGCGCCGCCGGCGCCCGCTCCGATCACGCACACGTCCGCCTCGATGAGCTGGGAGCGGGCGGCGCTCACGGTCGCCCCTCGGCACGTCGCAGCGCTCGCCCGCGGGCCACGACCCCGGCTCCGTCCCATCCCAGTGCGCGGCCGACCTCAGGATCGTCGTAGCGGCCCAGCGCAAGCACGATCTGCGCGAGCTGATTGGCCGCGGGCGCGTACGCGAGCAGCGCGGCTCCACGCGGCCTGCGGGCAAGCGCGACCAGCGCGCGCATTCCGGCCCGCTGCAGCGGTGGGGCGGAGGCGACGAATGCGTCGAGCGAGCCGCGCGATGGTGAGCCGGTCGGCATGGCTCGGCCACCGTATCAGTGGCGGGCTGGAAGTTGGCCGAGCAGCCAAGACGGCGGCGCGCGGTACGTGGACTGGATGAGTCTGGAAGACACGGGGGGAATATGTTTTTTTACGATTTTACTATCATAGATACGTTTGTAAATACTATCGCAAAATTTCAAAAAGGAGAAGTCCCACCTCCCTTCAGAACGTGTCTGGAAACCCGCGTCAGCCGTCGGAGAACGGTGCGAGCGGGACGCCATGATCGCGCTCGCGCATCCCGAGCTCGTATGCCCCGCCGTGAGGAGTGTGGAGCGTGCGGGCGGCCTCTCCGCGCGCGCGCACGTTGAGCGCGAGCGCGGCCACCGAGCAGTTGACGACGTCGTGCTCGCCGACCCAGCCCTCCGGGCCGTGTGCCCCCGGATCGGCGTAGCGCCAGCCGGCGGCTGCCCCTTGCGGTGTGTCGACGTGGGCTTCGACGGTCAAGCCGCCCTCCCCGGGCAGCGAGAGCGTGCAGCGGGCGGCGCTCTCCGCGACCTTCAGCCCGCGCGCGCCGAGCCCCCCGAGGCGCACGCGCCGACCGTCGAGGGAGATCGCGCCGCTCGCCATCCACGGCGTGAGTCGACCGGCGAGGAGCACCCGTCCGAGTGCCACGTCCAGCCACGCGGAGGGATCCTCCTCGAAGCCGATCCCGTGCAGCCAGATCCAGCGCTCGGCGTGCTCGGAGCCCCAGTTGTGGCCGATCATGCCCCGCCATCCATCCAGTCGAAGAGTGCGGGTGGGTGGGCCCTCCAATATGACCGTTCCCTCGAAGCGCGCCGCCGGGAGGGGGCTCGTGAGCTTGGTGCGCGGCAGCGGAGCCTTGTACAGCCATGCCTGCTCGAGGTGGCGAAGTTCGGGCTCCTCGCCCGCGAAGCGCAACGACCAGCGCGCCGGTCCGCAGACGCCCTCGGCTACGCCGGGGCCCAGGCGCGAGTCCCCGCCGATCTCGATCCAGCCGCCGGCGGGCGCCGTGAGCTGCTCGGTTGTGCGCTTGTGCATGAACGGGCTGCCCGCGGCGGCGTCGAACACGGTGCACCACAGCGATCCGCTGGGGACGTGCCCGGGACGCTTGTGAACCGTGTAGCGCAACCACACCCCGACCGGCTCCTCGGGCGAGACCGCGCGCAGGTAGAAGGACTCGTACATCCCCCTGTCCAGGGGGGCCCTCGGGAAGACCGCGGACACCGCCATGCCTGCGATCCTAACTCCTGCGAGGATCACGCCATGCGACGGGAGCCGCTCGTGACGTTGCCGCCGGCTCTGACGGCGCCCGCGGCCGAGGCACGGGCACGCGGGCCGGAGGACCGGGTCGGGCACACAGCCAGCAGGGCTGGGTTGGGCCGGGTCGGCGCGCGCTTCGTGATGGGGGTCGACGGGGGCGCCACCAAGACGCTCGCGGCCGTGCTCGACGTGCGCGAGCGCACGCTCCACCTTGGCCACGGCGCCTCGAGCAACGCCGACGCGGTGGGCGCCCGCGCGGCGACAGAGTCCTTGGTGAAAGCCACCGACGAGGCTATCGCGCGAGCCGGGATCGCGCGCGAGCAGCTCGACGCGGCCGTGCTGGCGATCGCTGGCACCGATACCGACGCGGTTGCCGCCCACGTGCGCGAGCGACGCCCCAAGACGTGGGTGGTGGTCAACGACGTGGTCGGGGCTTGGGCGGCGGCCACCGGCGCGCAGCCGGGCGTTGGCGCGATCTCGGGAACCGGCAGCAACGTGTTCGGGGTGGGGGACGCGGGCGGGGGGCTCCTCCCAATCCCCGCGTCTGGCGCGCCGGAGGCTGGGGCCACATACTGGGCGACGAGGGCAGCGGCTACCGGCTCGCCGTGCAGTCGATCAGGGCCGCGCTCGCCGACCGCGAGCGCTCCGGGCCCGAGACCGCGCTGAGCGCGGCGGCAGTTGACTTCTTCGAGGTGCACTCCGTCGAGGCGCTCGCCACGCTCGTGTACTCCAAGCCGCTAACCAAGGGCGAGATCGCCGCCTTCGCCGTCGAAACCGCGCGCGTGGCGCACGCCGGGGACGCGGTCGCGCGCGGGCTCTACGAGCGCGCCGCCGCCGAGCTCGGCGCGCTGGTGACGACCGTGATCGAGCAGACGTGCCTCACGGGAGATTTTCCCGTGGGGCTGATCGGCAGCGCGTTCAAGGCGGGCTCGCTGTTCGTCGAGCCGCTCGCGGCGGCCGTGCGGCGAGTCGCGCCGCTTGCGCGCGTGGCGGTCGTCGAGATGGCGCCCGTGGGCGGCTGCCTGCTGCTCGCCGCGCGTGTCGCCGGCCGTGAGCAGGCGGTGGATCCGGCGGAGTTGAAGCCGCTGCTCGACGCGGTGCTCGCCCGGGAGGGCGTGTTCAGAGAGTGACGATCTGGGCACGGCCGCCGATCGCGTCCGCGCCGGCGCCGGCGACCCTGAGCGCGGCCGCCGCATTGCCGAACGCCGCGGCGTCGATTGGAGCCAAGCCCTCGAACAGCGACACGAAGAAAGCGGCGGCAAACACATCTCCGGCGCCGAGGTCATCGCGCATGGTGGCAGTCGAAGGGACCACGGCTTGCGACACGGGTCCGTCCTCGGGCGGATGAACCGTCGTTGGTTGCGTACCGGCGGTCACGGCCACGGGTGCGCCGACGTGTCGCGCTGCCTCGAAGAGCGCATCGCAGCTACCGCGCTCCCGCTCGCCGATCACAGCCGCGTCGAAGTGGGACGGCAGGGTTGTGGGGTCGAGCGCGACGAGCGAGATCTCTTGGCCCGGCCGCCACTGTCGTACGAGACCCTGCGGGGTGATGCCCACGAACCCCGCGCTCCCGCTCCACTCCGTCGGTGTCTCACGCGCGATGGGCGCGAGGTGCAGGATCGAGCTGTCGATCTCCACCGGCTCAACGATCGGTCCCGCCCACGCGAGCACGCGCTGAGAGCGGGTGGGCCCGCTGCCGGTGGTGGCGAGTGTGGTGGTGTGCCGTGCGGGAATCACGTGCAGGTCGAACTCCTCGATGTACGGGGCGAGCAGCCCTTCGATCTGCCCTGGCACGCCCTGCGTGAGAATCAGCGTGCGCAGACCCAGGCGCGCCGCCTGAAGCGCGCTGTAGAAGGCGCCCCCTCCGGGTTGGGCGACGTCGTCTCCCGGCCGGTCCTCGATCAGATCGAGTGTGACGTGTCCGACCGTGGTGTAGTCGTAGCCCCGGGTCACGCCACGCGCGGAGGGATGCGCAGCGGCAGCTCGGCGCCCGCGATGCTCGCGGCGGCGAGCCGCCCGGTGAAGACGCACCCGCCCAGGAAGGTGCCCTCCAGCGAGCGCTTGCCGTGCATGCCGCCCCCGCCGAAGCCCGCGGCCTCGCCGACCGCGTACAGGCCCGGGATCGCCTCCCCGCCCGGCTCGCTCAGCACGCGGCAGCCGAGGTCGGTTTGGATGCCGCCGAGGCTCTTGCGCGCCATCACCTGCAGGCGAATCGCGATCAGCGGCATCGCATCGGGGTCGACGATGCGCTGGAAGCGCGCGGTGCGCAGGCGGTCGCCGCGCCAGTTGCGAAGCTGGCCGATGCGGCGCAGCTGGTCGTCGTTGAAGAGACCCTTGCCGCGCGCGATCGTCTCGTCGTAGCGGCCGATCTCGCGTTCGAGTGTCGCGGCGTCGATCGCGCTCTCGCCGGTCACCTCGTTCATCTTGGCGGCCAGCTCGGCAAGCGTCGAGGCCGACACGAAGTCGGGGGAGCCGTCGAGGAAGTGCCGGACCAAACCGGGCTTGCCGAGCAGCACGCTGAGCAGGAACGGGACGATGCGGCGCTCGCGCAGGTGGGGGTTGTGCTGCGAGCCCGACACGTCGAGCTCGCGCTTGGCGATCTTGAAGTTGCAGATCAGCCATGAGTACTTGCGCTCGTCCTCGCACATGCGCTCGAGAGCCGCGTAGGCGTCGAACATCGGCATCACCGGCACGGGCCCGTAGCGGCGACCGTCGGGGTTCAGCATCACGCCGGAGCGCGGCGGGATCAGCTTCAGCCCGTGGTGCTCGCGCTGGGGTTTGGGGTGGCGCACGGCGTCGGCGTAGTTCCACATGCGCGAGAGATGGGTGATGTTGCCGCCGAGCCGCCTCACCTCTTCGTGGAGCGCTCCGTCGGCGTAGTAGTGGGAGCCCATCAAGAGCTTCTCGGGCGCGGAGCCGAGCTCTGAGGTGGGCCATTCGCGCCGCACGATCTCCAGGTTGCCGCCGATCCCACCGCACGCCAGCACCACCGCCTTGCCCGCGCGGGCGTCGTATGCGTCTGCGCCGACCCCCTCGCGCGCGCGTGCGCCCGCGCGCGCGGCCCCCTCGGAGGTGTTCACACCACCCACTCCCTCGCGCGCGGACGAGGCGCCTTGATCGGGGACGACGCGGCAGCCGACGACGCGGTCGTCCTCCACAATCAGCGCGTCCACGCGCGTCTGGAAGCGCACGTCGAGCGCGTCGCGGCGCGGGTGCGCCTGGATCGCGCCCCACACCGCCTGCACGAGCGCCTTGCCGGTGCCCCACGTGAGGTGGAAGCGCGGCACGGAGTTGCCGTCCCCGAAGTTCCCCCGCTCGGCCCAATTGACGACCGGGAAGAAGCGCACGCCGATCTCGCGCAGCCACGCGCCGACGTCGTCGCGGGCGCGGGTCACGTACTGCTCGGCCCAGCGCCGCGGCCACGTGTCCTCGTCATCGAAGTCGGCGATCCGCAGCCAATCTTCGAGCGCGAGCCGCTCGCTGTCGGGGATGCGCGAGCGGCGCTGCTCGGGCGAGTCGACCATGAACATGCCCCCGAACGCCTCGCGCGCCAGCCCGCCGATCTCCTCGGGGCGGCAGCGGTCGAGCAGCAGCACTGTGTGCCCAGAGCGGAGCAGCTCGAGCGTGCTCACCAGGCCGGCGAGCCCGGCGCCGACCACGATCGCGTCGGGGCGCTCGTCAGTCATGGGGCAAGCCCCGCCGGCCGACCCCGCGCCTGGGGGGAGTTGGCGACGCACCGGCTCACCGTGCGGCTCGAGCGGTGTGGTTGGGGCCTCACGCGAGCGCCATCCCCGGGGCGACTCTGACTTCCACCAGCTCGGGCTTGCCGGAGGCAAGGGCCTTGCTCAATCCGTCGCCCAGCTCCTCGACGCCGCTCACGACGCGCGAGGAGACCCCGTAGCCGCTTGCGACCGCTGCCACGTCGAGCGCGGGCAGGTCGAGTCCCGGGGCGCCCACGATGTCCTCGAGCATGCTGAACCACTTGAGGATCGCGTACTCCTCGTTGCGCAGCACCAGGAATGTGACGGGCACTCTGTAGGCAGCCGCCGTCCACAGCGCCTGGATCGTGTACTGGGCCGAGCCCTCGCCGATCACGCACACCACCGGGCGGCCCGGTTGCGCCAATTGCACGCCGATCGCGGCGGGCATCCCGAAGCCGAGCCCCCCGCCGGATGAGAAGTAGTAGCCGCCGGGCTCAGACAGGCGCAGCTGGTTGCGCAGCGCGAGCGTGGCCGAAGGCGACTCGAGCACCACGACGCCGTCCCGCGGAAACACCTCGGCGAGCGTGCGTACCGCGGTAGAGGGGTTCATCGGGTCTGTGAGCGGCGCGGGCTCGGGCGCTTCTCGCGCGGGGGGTGCGGTCCGATCGGATTCGCCGACCATGTCCGCCAGCGCGGCGAGCGTGAGCGCGGGGTCGGCCACGATCGCGTCGCCCATCGGCGCGCGCGCGGCCTCGTCGGGGTCGCTTGTGATCGCCACGAGCGCGGTGCCGTCTGCGAGCAGCGGGCCGGGGACGTTGGGGTAGTAGGGGAACACCGACGTTCCCACCGCCAGCACGAGATCGTGCGCGGCGAGCATTTCCCCCACGGGAAGCACGGCCGGGGGGAGGATGCCCTGGAAGAGCGGATGGTCCTCCGGGAAGCCCATCCGCCCGCCGCCGGGGGCGGGCGTGGCATACACCGGAAGGCGCTGGAGCTCCGCAAGGCGGACCGCCGCGTCCCATCCGCCTGACGCGTCGATGTCCGGGCCGGCGACGAGCGCGGGTTTGGCGGCGCCACGCAGCCGCTCGGCGAGCTCGGCCATCACGCCGGCGTCCGGCATGCTCGCGCCGGACACCAACCGGGTCGTTTGATGGGCGACCGCCCCGTCGTCCACCTCGGCCCCCCAGTCGTCCATCGGGATCGACAGGAAGGACGGTCCGCGCGGAGGCAGCGCCGCCATGTGGATCGCCCGTGCCAAGGCATGCGGGACGTCCTGCGCGCGCGGCGGCTCGTAGCTCCACTTCACGAGCGGGTGCACCATGCGGGTGGCGTCGCGGTTCGTCAAATTGGCCTGCAGGGTCATCAGCGAGCGGTACTGCTGGCCGGCGGTGATCACGAGCGGGCTCTTGTTGGCTTGCGCGTTGAAGATCGCCCCCATCGCATTGCCCACGCCCGGCGCGGTGTGGAGGTTGACGAGCGCCGGACGGCCGCTCGCCTGGGCGTACCCGTCCGCGATGCCGACGACGGTGGCCTCCTGGAGGCCGAGCACGTAGCGGAAGTCGGCGGGGAACTCGGCGAGCATCGGAAGCTCGGTGGAGCCCGGGTTTCCGAACACCGTTGTCATCGAGCGTGCGCGGAGCAGCTCGAACACGGCCTCTCTGACTGTCGTCACGCTTCTCTCCTAACGTCGTCGCCACGCCGGGCACGGTTGTCCTCCAGGTTGGGCACAATACCCTCGACCGCATCGTTTGCGTACGTGGTTTGTTGTGGGAGTCTGATCTTGATCAGGTGGCACCGCCATATCCGACGGGCCTGGGCTCGGTTGCTGCCGGCGGCCGCCGCGGGCATCCGCGCCGTTGCGGGCATCCGCGCCGCCGCCGTCGTCCTTGCCGTAGCGAGCGTCCTGGCCGTCGCGGGCCTGCTCGCGCCGCCGGGCTCCCCTGCTCGGGCGGCCGCCCGTCCGCACGGAGGGGAGGGCGCCGGCTCGCGCTATCCGGCGGGCGCCGAATATCCGCGCAAGCCGGCGCGGCCCGGCGAATTCGCCCACAGCTCATCGAGCACGGGCGGCGCGCCGGCAGGCTCGGGCGGGCACACGAAGACGAGCAAACGCACGAAGCCCAAGCCCAAGCCCGGCCTGCACGGCAACCCGGCGCGGGCGCTCGTCGGGTATGCGGGTCTGCAGCAGAGCTTCTACATACCCGGCACGGGCCTCTACGTCGGCGAACCGTACTCTTACCTGTGGCCCTTCTCCCAAGCGCTGGCGGCGAGCGTGAGCGTCTCCAACATCCCGGGTCAGGCGGCCAAGCAGTCGAGGGCGTACTCGCGCGAACTGGAGCTGCACATGTACGGCCTGGCGAGATATTGGGGCCCATCCGCCCCTGCCGGCGAACCGCTTCCCGGCGAAGAGCCCGAAACAGAAGAAGCTGCCGAAGAAGGCACGGAAGCCCCTGAAACGGCGGGCGTGCCGCCCGTGACGCTGCCGTCGTTCAACGGCAGCACGGTGCCGCCCGGAGGGGTGAGCTACTACGACGACAACGAGTGGGTGGGGATCGAGCTCGCGCGCCTCTACAAGCTGCGCCACGAAGCGCCCCTGCTCGAAAAGGCCGAGCAGATCATGGCGTTCGTGATGGCCGCCTGGCAGACCAACCCGAAGCTCGTCTGCCCGGGCGGGGTGCCGTTCTCGGACTCCCCGAGCAACACCGACCGCAACACGGTCACAGACGGTCCCGCCGCCGAGCTCGGCGTGCAGCTGTACCGCCTGACGGGCAACAGCGCCTATCTGCAGTTCGCGCAAACGGCCTACGAATGGGTGCGCGGCTGCCTGACGGCGCCGGGCAACCTGTACTTCGATCACATCCGCCAGCACGGCGCCATCGGCCAGGCGCTGTGGAGCTACAACCAGGGGTCGATGATCGGCGCGGGGGCGCTGCTCTACCAGGCGACCGGCAACGGCGCCTACCTCTACCAGGCGCGCCAGACAGCCAGTGCGGCGCTGTCGTACTTCACGCTCGAACGGCTGCTTGGCGAAAACCCGTTCTTCCCGGCCGTGTACTTCAGGAACCTGATGTACCTCGACTCGATCACCCATGACCCGCCGGGGGCGCGGCTCGCGCAGTCCTACGTGAACTACATGTGGGTCAACCGGCGCCTGAAGAGCGGGCTGTTCGTGTTCGGCTCGCCACCCTCCTCGCAGCTGCTCGGGCAGGCGGCGATCGTGCAGATATACGCGCTGCTCTCGACGGCCCCCGCCACCTACTTCTAGGGGCCGGCGCCGGCGGGCCCCGCATTGCGGGTAGGCTTCGCCCGGATGAGCGCCGACGCAGCCAACATGATCACCGTCGAGGGACGAGCCGAGCTCGAAGCGGAGCTCGCCACCCTCGAGGGAGACGGTCGTCGCGAGATCGCCGAGCGCATCAAAACGGCTCGCGAGTGGGGCGACTTGAAGGAGAACAGCGAGTATCACGACGCCAAGAACGACCAGGCGCACCTGGAGACGAAGATCGCGAAACTGCGCGAGCGCATCTCCACGGCCGTCGTGGTGGAGCAGTCAAAGGCCGGAAACGGCGCCGTGGGGTTCGGCTCGACCGTCGTGGTGAGCGACGAGGCGGGCGTGCGGCGCACCTGGCGGATCGTCAGCTCGCACGACGCCTCGCCCTCAGAGGGGCGGCTGTCGGCGGACTCGCCGGTCGCCCGCGCCCTGCTCGGGCGCCGCGCCGGCGAGCGGGCTTCCGTCGTGCTCCCCAAGGGGGAGAGCCTGCTCACCGTCGTGAGCGTCGCCTGAGCGCAGAAGCCCGTCCGGTGCGAGCAGCCCGTCCGGTGCGAGAAGCCCGCCGCCGGCGTCCACGTTCAGGCGGGACCCCACGCGCCGCGCGGCGGCTGCCTCCTTGCGCCGGTACAGGCGCTGGTCGGCGAGCTGCAGGATCGAGGCGGGATCGCTCATCTCTCCCGGGATTCGCACCACTCCGTGCGATGCGGTGATCGAGAAGCCGGGTCCCTGCTCGGCGAGCGCCGCGAGGCTCGCCTCCACGATGGCCTCGCCGCCGTCCCGGGAGCAGTCGAACAGCACGCAGAACTCGTCGCCGCCCATGCGGTAGGCGGTCCCGTGGGTCTCCACGGCGCGTTGCAGGCGCTCGCTCAGGTGCACCAGCATGGTGTCCCCGGCGGGATGGCCGAAGTTGTCGTTGTAGAGCTTGAAGCCGTCGAGGTCGTACAGCACGAGACCGCACGGCTCCCCGGGGTGGGCGGTCTTGCAGGCGAGCCGCAGATCTCCCATCAGCAGCCGCCGGTTGCCGAGATCGGTGAGCGGATCGGTGAGCGACAGGCGCTGGGAGTGCACGAGCAGGGCGAGGTTCTCGCGCCATGCGACGACCAGGTGGGCCCCCGCTGCGAGCACCGTCGCCGCCGCCAAGATCACGGCCGCAAGCGCGAGCCGCGGCCCGACGTTGCCGTACACGAGCACGCCGAGCGCGCTGAGCAGCGCGAGGGTCGGCACCGACATCGTCCGCCAGCTCTGCAGTCGCCGCGGCTGCACGCGGCTTGCGGGCATCCAGGCGGCGATCGCGAGCAGGATCGCCGCGAGCGGCCACAGGCATTCAAGCCACGTGCCCGACCGGAAGGAGTCGGTTGACGTCTGGTAGAGGTAGGTCGAGTCGGCCACGGCGCTGACGAGCATTCCGGCGGCGATCAGCAGCCACATTCCCCCGGGACGCCAGCCGGCGATGGCGATCGCGCCGAGCACGAAGCCCGTCAGCAGGAAGTCGCCGATGGGATAGGCGAGCGACACCACCACCGAGCTGTGCGCGCCGGTGGCGTGGTCGAGGATGGGGGGGAGGATCAACGCGGCCGCAACGCTCGCCGCGCCGAGTCCGGCGATCAGCCCGTCAAGCCACATGCCGGGGCGCACGTCCCGCAGGTGGCGTCTGGCAAGCAGGACGATCGCCACGTAGAAGCACGGGTACATCGCCAGGTAGAGCGCGTCGGCGGGAGACACGCTGCCGCCCGCTTCTGCGCTCGTGCTTTCAATGAACAGCGAGTAATACAGTTCGCCGAGGCTCCAGAACAGCAGCCCGGCGCCCATCGCAAGCCAGGCGGCGCGCTCCTCGCCGGCCGAGGCTGCTCGCGTGAGGACCGCCAGCGCAGAGCCGAGCATCAGGACGTTGTAGACGCCGTCTCCGAACACCTCGTCGAGTCCTTTGCCTCCGAAGTCGAGCATGGTGTGAAGCGCAAGCACGCCCAGTCCGCCGATCAGGGCGGCGAGGAGGAGGGTCGAGGGATGGAGTCGTCGTGCGCGCATGGGCATGCGGTCGCCAAGTACATCGGCGGCGACCGGGGAAACCCTGAGTGGGTCAGCGGGAGAGCGCGTCGCCCACGTGCCGCGTGAACCTGCCCGGCCGGTCTCCGTAGAGGCGCGCTCCGGCGGCGAGCGCCCGCTTGCGCAGACGCTTGCGCCGTCGCTCGGTGAGCTTCAGCAATACCTCGCGCGCGCGGTCGTCGCCTCCGAAAGCATCCGGATGCTGCTCGACATAGAGCGCGAGCATCCACAGGTCGTGCTCCTCGCCGAGCATGTCCCCGAGGCGCTCGGCGCGCCTGGTTACGCCCCGTGTCCTTTTCGCGCTCGCCCCGCCAAGCATGTCGAGCGCGTAGTAGAGGCTCTTGACGCGCTTGCGCCAGTCGTGAAGGTCCTCCGCCTTGCGCGCGCGCTCGCGCCTCACGCGGGCGTGGCGGCGGCGCCCTTCGCGGTAGATGCGCCGCAGCCCGGGCGCGAGGCGCTCGAAGTCGTGGTCGAGCAGGTTCCAACGCGAGAGGTTGCGGCGCATGTCGGCGATGTCGCCGAGCACCTCCCCGAGAACCTCGTGCTCTGACGAAGACCCGCCCGCCTGCGCGCCCGTCCGTCCGCGCGCCTGCGCGCCGGTCCGCCCGTCCGTCCGCGCGCCCGCGCGCCGGTCCGCCCGTCCGCCTGTCTGCCCGCCCCCCCGCGCTCGCTCGTGCTCCAGGCGCGTGCGCAGCAGCTCGATGCCCCCGAGCGCGAGAGCTTGCGGATGGCGCGCGCTCAACCGCTCGAGCGTGGCGAGCCGCACCTCCGCGTCGCGTGCCCCCGCCAGACGCTGTCCCGCCGCGCGCAGCGAGGCGTTGACGCGGTCGAACTCCGCCTCGCCTACCTCATGGCGAAGCAGTCGCGCGAGCGCCCGCATTCGCTTGATCGTCTTGCGCGTCTCGTGCACCAGCTCGGCATGGTCAGCCGGGTCGAAGTCTGCGCTCGGGCCGGCCCGGCCGGAGACGGCGCTCGGCTCGGGCGGCTTCGAATCGTCCCTCGACGTCGCTGACCGAGAGCCCGCGTTCGCCGTCGGGTTTGGATCGCTGCTGGAGGTCATCGCATGTCGCCGCCACATCGCAGGCTATCGCCGCGAGAATGTGGGCATGGCGAGATTGCCCGCGGCTCGATGGTGGACGGTGCGCAGCGCGCACAACCGCAAGCCCGCGACCTACCGCTGCCCCTTCTGCGGGCGGCAGCTGCCGGCGCTCAGCGAGCACATGCTGATCTTTCCCGAAGACGACAAAAGCCGTCGCCGCCACGCGCACACAATGTGCGTGCTTGCGGCCCGCAAGCGAGGTGAGCTGGTGCTTCGCGACGAGTGGCTGCGCACCCAGCCGCGGCCTCCCTCGCTGTGGCGGCGGCTTTTTTGGCGTGAATGAAGCCCGAGAGGGCCGTCAGCCGCCGTAGGCGTGGACGTGCTCCGGGTCGATCCGCACGATCACGCGCTGTTCGCCGGGTTGGCGCAGGGGGTAGGACTCCTGACCCATGTACTTCATCGCCAGCGCGTCGATGTGCTCGTCGGCCCCCTCGGTCGTGCGCTGCGCCACGCGTCCGCGGATCGTGACGTACTCGTAGGGGTTCTCCATGTTCTGCACCGTCAGCGTCACGCGCGGGTCGCGCTGCAGGTTGCGCGGCCAGGTTCGCCCCTCGGCGGTGTTCAGCACGGGGCGGCCGTCCTGCACGTCGACCCATGTGGGCGCCGCGTGTATCGACCCGTCCGGGCGTATGGTGGACACGACCGCGAAGTTCTTCCCCTTCAGCAGTTCCTCGGCACGACCTTCGATCGCTTGGCTCATCGGATACCCTTCCTGGTTGAGAGGCGTCTCAGAGCAATGTACCCATCCGCCGCGCTTCAGCTCTGAATCTGATCGCTACCCCCGGCTGAGGCCCGTCTGCGAGCTTGCCGGCGGGATCGAGCCGAGCGCCACGAGGCGACCGTTGTTCAGCTGGAAGCGCACGCTCGCCTGCCCTCCGCCCGGGCAGCACAACGGGTCGTGGGGCCGGTAGAGCGGGTAGGCGAGTGTCACTTCGGTGTCGCCCTGTCCCACCACCTTCACGCTCGCGCTCGGCCGGCTGGTGTCGGTGCCGATGTAGCGGCCGCCCACGAAGAAGAACGCCTGCTGCGCATACCCGTCGCCCGATCCCGTGCGAGTCCCGACGAGCACGCGCAGGGTCTGTGCCGTGTGGTAGTCGGAGGTGTTGTTGGCTGTGAAGCCGTGCGCTTTCACAACAGCGAGCGCCCCGCTCAAGCCTTCGGCGCTCGTGGGTTCCCTGGTGAACGCCGGAGCGGTGGTCGTGCGCGTCGCTTCTGCGCCGCCGGTCGCCGTCGCGCCGGTGCCGGTGGTCTTGGGGGAGGAGGGGGTCGTGCTCGTGGCGGTTGTGCTCTGGGTGGTGGTCCCCAAGGTCGCCGAGGTGGCGCTCGACACCGACACCGTCTTCGTGCCCCCCGAGCCGCACCCGCTCAGCGCGAGCGCGCCCGCCGTAGCGGCGAGCAGCAGCATCCGAGCTCGCTTGGATCCAGCAATCATCCTGGCAACCCTATTCGTCCTCACCGGCCGTCATCCTCGCATTGGTCTGCTCGTTGCGCGCCGGTTCTCGCCGGTAGAGCGCCGTCTTCGCCGGTAGAGCGCCGTCTTCGCCGGTAGACCCCGGTCCTCGCAGGTAAGCGCCGGTGGGGCCGCCGCCGGTTTCCATTCGGATCGCCCGTGCGGAACGCTCCGCACGACCGACTTCCCCAAAAATTATTAGCGACTGCTAAGCTATGCGTGGAGGTACGGTCGCGAGCATGGAGATCCGCATGACATCAATAGGCGGCGAGGCTCCCAGGGAAGGGGCCCGCCGACGAGTACCCGCCGCCGAGCGTCGCGAGGCGCTCATCTCCGCGGCCGTCCACGAGTTCGCCGGCAGCGGCCTCCACGGCACCCCGGTCGATCGCATCGCACGTCGCGTGGGCGTCGCCCAGCCATACGTCTTCAGCCTCTTCGCGGGCAAGCGCGAGCTGTTCCTCGCGGCGATTGATCGCGGCTTCGACCGTTTCGCCGACACGTTCGCGCGGGCCGCCGCCGAGTTCCGCGCGGGCAACGCCCCCGAGGACTGCGAGGACGTGCTGATGGCGATGGGCAGGGCCTACAAGGAGCTGCTCGACACCGACCGCGACTACCTGATGCTCCAGCACCAGGCCTACGCCGCCTGCGATGACCCCCTCGTGTGCGCGCGCGTGCGCCGCCGCTACGCCGAGCTGGTGGCTTTCGCGCGCGAGCTCTCGAACGCAGACCCCGAGCGCCTCGACGACTTCTTCCGCCACGGCATGGCCCTCAACGTGGCCGCCGCCATGGGCGTCGCCGAGCTCTCCGCGGGCTGCTCCTGGGTCCAGGCCGAGCTTGCGGGCCACGCCGTTGCCGGCGAGAGCGCCCCGCCCGCCGAGTAGATCGCGGTTGCGACACCGGTTCCAGCGGGTAGGATCACGCTGCCGATGTCCGAGCCCACCCAAACACCGGAGCACCAGCGCAGCCGGCGTGAGATGGCTCGCACCGGAGGCTTGGTTTTGCTCGCGGTGCTCATGACCTTGTTCGCGGTGCTCAACGTCAAAGAGGTCGAAGTCAACTGGATCTTCGGCAAGAGCAACACGCCGCTCATCATCGTGATCGTGATCTCGCTGCTCGTGGGCATCCTGCTCACCCACTTCGCCGAGCTGCGCTACCGGCGCAAGCGCTGAGACGTTTGCCCGCCGAGCCGTAAGCACCGGCTCTCGGCCGTGGGGTGGGTGTTCGTCTATGGGGGCCCCGCGCGTGTGCGTGCGCGCGCGTGAAGCCCCCTCCTCGGCCCGAGCCCCCTCCTCGGCCCGAGCCCATGACCCGACTCTCGACAATCTACGTCTCGGTCGTAGATGAGAAGACTCTATTGGGGCGCATAACCTGCGCTTAGGTGGTCTGTGAAAGGTTGGGGCATGTTTGCGTCTCCCAAGGACTGGGACGCGCGCGTCGCCGAGGCTGAGGTGATCGCGCGCAGTCCCGGGTTTCGCGACCTGCGCGACCGGATAGTCGAGTTGGCGGAGCCGCATACGCAGGACGTCGTCGTCGACCTCGGCTCCGGCACGGGATTGCTGTCGCTCGCCTTCGCCGCTCGCGTCGCTCGCGTGTGGGCGATCGACAGCTCGCCCGCGATGCGCGACTACCTGCGCGTGAAGGCCGCCAGCGCAAACCTCCCCAACATCGAGAGCGTGGTGGCCTCTGCCGTAAGCCTTCCTCTCGTCGACGGCATAGCCGATCTCGTGGTCTCGAATTACTGTCTGCACGAGCTGCGTCACGCCGACAAGCGTCGCGCTCTCGCCGAAGCCAGACGGGTGCTCAAACCGGGCGGGCGGATCGTGATAGGCGACATGATGTTCTCGCTCAACCCCATTCAGTCCCGCGACCGTCGCGTTGTGGGCGCCAAGCTGCGCAAGATCGCACGTCGAGGACTCCCCGGCGTGTGGCGGTTGCTGAAGAACGCCGCCCGCCTGGTCACCGGACGCTGGGAGTACCCCGCCAACGTCGCCTGGTGGGATCAAGCGCTGAAGCAGTCCGGCTTCCAGGGCGTCAAGATCGAAGCGCTGGATCACGAGGGTGGAATCGCGATGGCTGAAGCGCCTGCAGCCCCCGCCGAGTCCAGCGTCCCCGCGAGGTCGAGCGTCCCCGCGAGGTCCAGCGTCCCCGCGAGGTCCAGCGTCCCCGCGAGGTCGAGCGTCCCCGCGAGGTCGAGCGTCCCCGCCGAGTCCGGCTCGAGCCTTCGACCCGTCGCGCTCGACAGCGCCTGATTCACCGCGCGGCTTGGCCGCGGTCTCTCCTACGGCTCGGACACCAGCGAGGCGGCCTTCGGAACGCTGCCAAGCGAGGAGAGACGTCGCAAAGCCGCCGGCCTGTGCTTGAGATATCCGTCAAAGAACGCGATCGTCACCCGCTCGACGATCCCGAGTTGTGGCTGCTGTGTGGAGTAGGGCGGCAGATGTTCCGCGCCCGGCAGGCTGAGCAGGTACTTGGGTCCCTGTGCAACGTCGAAGAACGCGTGCGTTGAGCCTGGCGGATTGACGGTGTCGGCTGTCCCCTGTATCGCCAGCAGCGGTGGGCTTCCGCGCGGGAATGCGAACCCCCCCACGCCCGGCATCTCGGCGCCCGACATAATCACGGCCGCGCCCACCCGCGGATCGCGATAGCGGCGGTCATATGCCACCGCCAGAGCCGTGTCGCCGCCGTCGGAATGTCCCGCGACCGCGATCCTGCTCGAGTCGATCAATCCGGCCAGTGGACCCGAGCTCGCGCTGCTTGCCGCGAGCAGCCGATTGATGACGAAGCGCATGTCGCCGGGCTGATTTGCCAGGTCGGACTCGTCGGGCCCGCCGGGCGCGTTCGCGTTCTCGAGTGGAAACGCCGGAGCCGCCACCACATACCCCGCGCGTGCCCAGCTCCGCAACATGGACGCGTACACCTCGGGTGTGAGCGCGAAGCCATGTCCGAACACGACAAGCGGGAAGGGGCCGTCCGCCCGCGCCGCGGGCGCATCGCGCACATCGGTCCCCCGAGACGGTTCGAGCGTCGGGTAACGGACGTAGGTGAGCAGCGCGCGAGGCTCAGCCTCCCCGCTGGGGAGATCGATAGTGCGATTCGTGTCCACGAGCCGTATCACGCGCAGCCCAACCGCGAAAGAGGAGGGCTTTCTCGCACCCGGGCTCCGTGCCGCGCTCGTGCTCGGCATGGGAGGGGTGGCGCCTCCATGCCGTCGCGGGGCGGGCGTGATTGTGCCCAGCGCAACCAGGGCGACCGCCGCGACCACGAGCACGACGGTCCCGAGCGCCAGCATACGCTGACGCCGAACGGCCCGCGCGCGTTCGGTCCTGGCCAGATCGCGCTCCGTGACCCTCCGACGGGTGGCCTCTTCGCTTGGGGGGTCCGACGGGTGTTGTGGTGTTGGCGGCACAGGAGCTCGCGGTGGCTGTGGGCGACGGCGCCCGGGTAGAGGGTGCTTCCGGGACGCCCGAAACGCTAGCGACCGGGCTTGTGCTCGGCGCTACGACACCCGCTTCGCGGCGGCCGCCTCGCGAGCTGCCGCGCGCGGGTCATAGTGGGCGAGACCAATCGTGAGCAGAACGTGCCATCCGCTTCTCGCCGCAAGCTTGCGCAGATCGCGAAGCTCGCCCACGTCCGGGGGGCGCCCTTCGATCAGATATGTGTGAAGGGCTTCTCATCCCGCTCGTGTGCGGCGCCACATGGGGGAACGCTTCTCATTGTGCTGGTGTGTAGCACCACATGGGGGAACGCCGCGCGTCACTAAGCTGTTTCTCACCATAAGCTGACCCACGGTTTAGACATGCGCTCGATGCTCCACCGAATGTTCTCTGCCGGCGCGGTCGCGCGAGCGTGATCGTCGGCGCTGAGCCGGCGACGAGGCCGCTGGAGATCCCCTCCCATTCGCCCCCAAACACCGGTCGGACGGGGTGGCTTGCGATGGGTCTGGTGCTTGCTCTCGCCTGCGTGCTGCGCCTGTGGGAGATCCACGACGTGCCGGGCAACGTCTTCTACGACGCCGCCGTGCGCAGCATGGGCGCCTCCTGGCACAACCTCTTCTTCGGCGCGCTCGAGCCCAGCGGGACGGTCTCGATAGACAAGCCGCCGATCGATCTGTGGCTGCAGGTGGCCGCCACACGCGTGTTGGGGTTCGGTCTGGTCGGGCTTCACTTGCCGGAGGCACTGGGAGGCGTCGTCGCCTGCGGATTGCTGCTCGGCGTTATGCGGCGACCGTTCGGGCACGCGGCGGCGCTGCCGGCGGCGCTTGCGCTCGCCGTGCTGCCGGTGTCGGTGCTCACCGCGCGCAGCGACACAATGGACTCGGTGCTCGCGGCCCTGGAGATCGTGGCGCTCTGGCTGTCATGGCGCGCGCTTCAGAGCGGGCGCATGCGCTGGTCGGTGGCGGCCGCCGCGGTTATGGGCTTGGCATTCAATGTCAAGCTCGCGGAGATGCTCATAGCGCTGCCCGCCCTGGTGTTGCTGTGGCTGTGGGCGGCCGCTCCCGGAACCCGCGTGCGCGTCGCGCTGGCCACCGGCGGCGCGTTCCTCGCGGCAGCGCTGTCGTGGACGGCGATCGCTTCGCTGACGCCACTCGGCATGCGACCGTTTCCAATCGGCTCGTCCAACGGGAGCATCTGGCACGTGACGCTCGTATACAACGGCCTGGATCGCCTCTCCAGCCACGGCGCCACCGGGACAGCGGAAGGCGGAGCCGGGCCGCTGCGTCTGCTGAGCGCCGGCCCCATGCAGTACTCGACCCTTATCGGAGTCGCGCTGCTCGCCACCTCGCTGCTCGGACTGCTGGCCCTGGCTGCGCTGCTCGCGCAGGGCCGTGAGCAGCCGCGAACGGCTCTCCGCGACCCGCCGGGACGGCTTGCCGTCGGGATAGTGGTGTGGTTCCTCGTCGGGCTGATCGCCTTCAGCGCGATGGAACGCCTGCAGGTTCGCTACCTGGAGGCGTTCGCGCCCGCTGTGTGCGCCGTGTTCGGGCTGTCGCTGAGTGTGCTCTGGCGCGGCGGTCTGGGCGGCCGTCGCACCTCGGGACACCCCGCACGCCGCAGAGCCCGGGCACTCCGCATCGTCCTTATGTGCGTAGGGATCGGCCTGCTGGCGGCGTCGCTGAGCAAGGACGCCTATGTGATTCACCGCGCCCGCACGGACTCGCTGCTGACCGACTTCAGCACACCGGCGCTCAGTCGATATCTGCGCGCCCACCGCGACGGAGCCCACTACGAGGTTGCGAGCGCCAACATCAACGACATCGTGGGACTCGTCGCACGCGACGACCTGCCGGTCCTCGTCCTCAACAGCGTGGACGGATCGCTCACACCCACCAGGAGCCTGCGGGCTCAGGTGGCCCAGCATCGTGTGCGCTTCTATTTCGTCGTGTCGCACTCCTGTCACGGCGGGCGCCACTGTCCGGGCAACCAGATCTGGGCCTACGCTCACAGCATCCCCGTGCCGGGGCAACCGGGTCTTCGGCGCTTCGTCGCAAGCTGAATCGGAGACGTCCCACGAGCCCACCATCCTCCTCGAATCGATGCCCCGATCTTGGGCGTGGGGGGGCTTCCGACAACGGACCCCCGTGCGCGCGCGAGGTTAACGACTGTAGCGACTGTTCGAAGCCCACCATCGGATTCGAACCGATGACCCCTTCCTTACCATGGAAGTGCTCTACCAACTGAGCTAGGTGGGCGGGAACGCGGACTTTAGCGCGTCATCGCGCTCGATCGTTGCCGATTCGCCGCCGTCAGGCCCCGTTGCCGCGAGACGTTTGGATCGCCGCCGTGGCTATGGCGAACGTGTGTTCGCATTTCCCGTCCGGAGGGCTGAGTAACTTCATCGACGTCTACGAAAGGGCGGGCTCGGCTGCCGGCAGGTGGGTGGTGGTTGAGGCCTCGGCGCAAAGGAGGGCCGAAGAGATGAGCGGACGCGGCAGCTGCGTCACGGCAGAGCAGGAGAAGCAGGCGGAGGGAGCGATTCTCGGCCTGCTCTTGAACTTCGAAGCGGGAAGCATCTGGTCGGTGGAGGAGGTTGTGCGCCAGCTCAGCGCGTCGCGCCTGGAGGTGGTCGACGGCCTGGCGAGCCTGCACGCGGCAGGCTTGATCCATCGCGTCGGCGACTTCGTGTTCGCCACACGAGCCGCCTCCAGCTTCGACCGGCTCGAGTTGTAGTGTCCGAGTTGGCCGAGCGGGATTCCGAGTTGGCCGGCCGTGACCTGGCGGTCGTCAGCTCATTCCCTCGAGCAGCTCGGCCGGCGAGGAGAGTTCGAGCCCCCTGGAGAGGATTACGATCGTCTCGAGCCGCGGTGAGCGCTTACAGCGCTCCAGGAGGCTGATCTCCGTTCTGTGGAGACCACATACGTCCGCGAGCGCCTCCTGGGAGAGCCCCACCCGCTTGCGATGGCGGCGGAGATTGGCGGCGAACTGCTGGCGGACGGGTTCCATGCTTCACACTGTCGCTGGCCGCAGACGGAAGGTCTACAGACAATCGTCGGTGCTCTGTATCGGCTCTTATGCTGCCACTGCCGGGTGGTGGTTGTGGGAGGGGGCCACGCTTGTCACCGGCACTCCCATTCCAGAAACCTTGCTGGGCAGGTCGAGCTTCAGCCAGCGCGCCAAGCGGGGAGTGGGGGTCGAGATGATTATCTCGTCGAAGCCGTGGAGGTTGATCGCGTCTTCCACAGCAGCCACGGGGTCGGCATCGCCGACGATTCCCTCCACGGGCATCCCGGCGGCTTCCCGAAGCGCGGGTAGCGTCTCGCTGAGGGTGCCCCGCGCCCTGGTCCTCCGGGTCGACGACCTTGTGAAGGCCGGGAGCGGGGTTCGGCACGAGCAGGGTGAACGCGCACGGCCCGCGCCGCGCCCGCTCCCGGACGGCATCGAGCAACGCTTGCGTGGTGGCGGTCTTGTGCTCCACTACGAGCACACGCACTGGGGCGGAGGACTCCATGGCTGGAACTCCCTTCTGGCTGCGCCGGGGTTGACGACCCGATGAGGGTTTGCTCTCAGCACTTGATTACCCTTCCGACGGTGCGCATGCACCTATCCGAGGAAAAGATCGACAGCGCGCTCGAACGCGTTACGCTCAGCACGCCGGACGCGTGTGAGCTCGCGCGGCGTTTCGGGGGCTGACCGGAAGGATGGTGGGGCAGTGGATGGTGGGGGCAGGATTCGAACCTGCGTAGGCAGAGCCAATCGGTTTACAGCCGATCTCCTTTAACCACTCGGACACCCCACCAGGTGTCCCCGACGATGCGTCGTGGGCGAGAGCCTGATTGTAGTGCTTGCTTGCCGGGTGAGGCCGGCTCAAAACCGGCGCCCGCCCGCGGCGGCGCCGATCTCGCTCAGCTCGCCTCGCGAAGCTGCTGGGCCTCGGGTGAGGTTTGGAGCTTCTTGAGCGTGCGGCTCTCGATCTGGCGTACGCGCTCGCGCGTGATGTTGAAGGCCCGGCCGACCTCGTCGAGCGTGCGCACGCGGTCGCCGGTGATGCCGTAGCGCATCTCCAGCACCTCGCGCTCACGCCGGGGCAGCGAGGCGAGCACCCGGCCTACGCTCTGCCGGCGCATCTCCTCCGAGGCCACCTCGAACGGCGACTCGGCGGTGGCGTCCTCGACGAAGTCGGCAAGCGCCGAGTCGTCCTCGTCGCCGATCGGCTTCTCGAGCGACACGGGCTGCTGGGACATGCGCAGCACCTCGCGGACCTCGCGCGTGGAGCATTCGAGCTCGGCGGCGATCTCAGCGGGCGTGGGCTCGCGGCCCAGTTGCTGGATGAGCGCGCGCTCGGCGTAGATGACCTTGTTGAGCCGCTCGACCATGTGCACCGGGATGCGGATCGTGCGGCCCTTGTCCGCTATCGCGCGGGTGACCGCCTGGCGGATCCACCAGGTGGCGTACGTCGAGAACTTGTAGCCGCGCCGATGGTCGAACTTCTCGACCGCGCGGATCAACCCGAGCGAACCCTCCTGGATCAGGTCGAGGAAGTTCATGCCGCGTCCGAGATAGCCCTTGGCGATGGACACGACGAGGCGCAGGTTGGCCTCGATCATGTGCTGCTTGGCGGACACGTCTCCGCGCTCGATGCGCTTTGCCAGGCACACCTCCTCCTCGGCGCTCAGCAGCGGCACGCGACCGATCGAGCCGAGGTACAGGCGCAGCGAGTCGAGGCTCGGCTCGACGCTCATGTCGACCTCGGCCCTGCGCAGCTCCTCCAGGCGCGAGCGCAAAGCGAGATGGTCGATCTCGATCTCGTCCTCTTCCAGCTCTGCCACGAAAGCGTCCGTGGTGACCAGCAACCCCTCAGCGTTGGTACTCAACTTCGAACCCCCCACAACCCAAATGCGACTCCCCGTCGGAGCAAGGTCCGCTCCAACCTCCCCTCATCTGACTACGTGCCTCCTATGCGATTCCGTTTTGGCATTGGCGGTCTCTGCGCCTCCCGCGCTACTCGAGCCCAACCCCGATCGACCCGCCGGTGAGCTGTCCTATGTGCGGAGTGATACCAGATCTCGTGGCCGTTGTAGGCGGCCGTCCGGGAGGGGCTTGCGCGGCCGCTAGTGTTGCCGCGAGGTGCACATCACTTTGCGCTCAAATCCCTCGCTATCCGAAGCGGTCGGCGCCGAGGACGTCCAGGCCCGCGCGCCGTCTATCCCCGTGCGCCTCTCGCGCGTTGGGGTCACAGGAGTCGAGAAGGTCATCCGAATCCGCGACGAGCTGTTCTTGGCGCGGCTTGAGTGCTTCGTCGACCTGAGCTCCGATCAGAAGGGCGCCCATATGTCGCGCTTCGAGGAGGTCGTGAACGAGGCGATCGGCGAGGTGCTCCTCAAAGAGTCGCCCTTCCGGGCGGAGACGCTCGCCAAGCACATCGCGGAGCTCGTGCGCGAGCGCCAGGGGTCCGAGCGCGCCGAGGTGACGATCGAGGCGCGCTACCCCGAGCACAAGCCGGCGCCCGTCTCGGGCGTGCGTACGCAGGAGATCTACACCCTCTACGGCCGCGCGCTGGCGCTGCCCACCGGCACACGCCGGGTGGTGGGCGTATCTGCGACGGGCATGACCGCCTGCCCATGCGCGCAGGAGCTCGTGAAGGCGCGCGCGCGGGAGCGCCTGCGGGCCGATGGCTTCAGCGGGGAGCAGATTGATCGGGTTCTGGAACACGTACCGATTGCGACCCACAATCAGCGCGGGCTCGGCACGCTGCACATAGGCTGCCTGGAGGAGTGCGACGCGGAGATCGACGCCTCGGCGCTGCTTGCGATCGTGGAGGGCTCGATGTCCTCAGAGATCTACGAGCTGATGAAGCGCTCCGACGAGGTGGAGGTGGTCGAGAAGGCCCACCGCCGGCCGCGCTTCGTGGAGGACTGCGTGCGGGAGATGGTGGCGGGCGTTGTGAGCCGCTTCGGAGAGCTCGACGACGGCAGCTTCGTGTCAGCCCGTCAGGAGAACCTGGAGACGATCCACCAGCACAACGTGGTGGCCGAACGCCACGGGCTCATGTCGGAGTTGCGCCTGGAGATCGCGACGGGTCGGCCGGCGCCTCGTCAGACGACCCTGGACGGGTGGCTCGACGGAAGTAGTCGAGGCCCGACAGCACCGTGATGGCGACCGCGAGGTAGACGAGCAGCGAAACCCACAGCGGCGAGCCGTGCACCGCGATCACGGCGAGTATCGCAGCGATCTGAATGCACGTCTTGACCTTGCCGAACATCGATGCGGCGATCACCACGCCCGCCTGGCCGGCGTTCACGCGCAGCATGGTGACGGCAAGCTCGCGCGCGATGATCACCATCGCCACCCACCCTTCCAGGCGGTGCAGCGACACCAGGCAGAGCAGCGCCCCCACGATCAGGAGCTTGTCGGCGAGCGGGTCCATCAGCTTGCCGAATGTCGTGATCGAGTCTCGTGCACGCGCCAGATAGCCGTCGATGAAGTCGGTGAGCGAAGCGAGCGCGAACACGACCGCGGCGAGCACGTCACCGGATGGGGTGTTGCCGAGCAGCGCCACCACGAGCACCGGCACCAGCATGATGCGCAGCACCGTCAGCAGATTGGGGAGGTTCAAGGGCATTAGCGCTCTGACCATTATGTCCGCCGTGGAAGGTCCATGCGCGCGCGCGTGCGCAGGAACGCGCATAGCTGTTTAACTCGCCGCGCGCGCGCATGGCATGCCGCGGGGAGACACACTCCACCTCCGCCGCGCCCGCCTCTCTCGATATGGCGTGGCCCGCCTTCTCAGAGGAAAGGCCGGCCCGCCGCCGGAGGCGGCCCGGCCGATAGGGCTCTTCTTTTTCGAGGAGGCCGACCAACCGCCTTCCGGCGGCACGCCGATAGGGCTTTTCTTTTCGAGCAGGCCGGCGGGCCGCCGGAGGCGGCACGCCGATAGGGTGTGGGCGTGGACATGCAGCTCATCCCCATGGTCATAGAGCGCACCGCCCGTGGCGAGCGCGAGTTCGACATCTTCTCGAGGCTGCTCAACGAGCGCATCATCTTCCTTGGCACACCGATCGAAGATCAGGTCGCCAACCTCGTGGTGGCGCAGCTCCTGCACCTCGAGTCCCAGGACCCCGAGAAGGACATCTCGATCTACATCAACTCTCCGGGCGGTAGCGTCTACTCGGGTCTCGCCATCTACGACACCATGCGCTTCGTCAAGCCCGACATCGCCACGATGTGCGTGGGGGTTGCGATGTCGATGGGCTCGCTGCTGCTGGCGGGCGGCACGAAGGGCAAGCGCGCGGCGCTGCCGAACTCGCGCATCCTCATCCACCAGCCCTCCGCGGGCTTCGAAGGCCAGTCCACCGACATCGAGATCCACGCGCGCGAGATCCTCAACGTGAGGGAGCGCCTGGATGAGATCTACGCCGAAAACACGGGCCTTACCAAGGAGCAGGTGCGCGAAGACATGGAGCGCGACCGCTTCTTCACCGCCGAGCAGGCGCTCGAGTATGGCCTGATAGACCGGGTGCTCGAGAGCCACTGAAGCTCACTCGTACAGCGTGAGCGTGGCCAGGATCACGTACAGCGCCACGAGCGCCCAGCCCTCGAATGCGGCGGCCTCCCCGTCGGCGGTAACCTGCCACATCGCCAGCGCCATCACCAGCAGCGCCCCGACGTACACGGGGGCGAGCGCGAACGTGAGCGTGGTGGCGAGCAGGAACGAGATCAGCACGAGCAGCGGGAACAGGAACGCGGCGATCTGGGCGACCGAGTTCTTCACGACCGAGATCGCGAGGTCCGAGCGGCCCTTCCATGCGAGCACCAACCCGGCTGTGTTCTCGACCGCGTTGCCCGCTATCGCGACGATCACGAGGCCCGCGAACGCCTGGGAGATGTGCAGCTGGACGATCGCGGGAGCCAGCGCGTTCACGAACCAGTCGGACACGAACGCCGAGGCGACCCCGGCGACGAGCAGCAGCGCGAGCGTGACCCGCAGCGAGAGTCTCGGACCGCCAACACGCACGGCGGCGGGCCGACCCGGCGCAAGCTGCTCGGCCGGAGGCTCGTCCGACGCGAGACGCCGTGCTTCGGGCTGCCCCCACGCGAGACGCCGTGCATCGGGCTGCCCCGACGGGAGATCCTTGCCGCCCGGAAGTGTGTCGGCACGCAGGTAGGGGAACACCCACGCGAGGTACACCACGAGCAGGCTCACCGCTCCCACGGCCGAGATCGCTTCGACGTGATGACTGGCTGGATCGTGCGATCCGAGCGAGAGCCCGAGCAGCACGATGATGAACACGGTGACGAGCAGCAGCGTGGCGGTGTCGCGCGGGAGGCGATGCGAGAAGCGCATCACGCCGTCGGGGGCGCGGCGGGCGCCGACGACGATCACGAGGCCGAGCACGAGCATGGCGTTGGCGAACAGCGACCCGACGATCGCGGTTTGGGCGACGACCAGCTCGCCCTTCTGCAGCGCGAAGATCACGACGAACAGCTCTGGGAGGTTTCCGAGCGTGGACTGCATCATCCCCGTGATCGCCGGCCCGAAGCGCTCCCCGAGCTGCTCGGTTGCAAACGACACCACCCAGGCCAGCCCCGCGAGCGCGAGCGTCGCCACCGCGAAGCGCGGCACCGCCGCCCAGCGCCCGTAGTTGGCGGTTCCGGCCAGCGCCGTCAGTACGCCGATCGTCGCGAGCGCGGCACGCTCCAGAGGGGTGAGGCGGCTCATGTGTGGGCGACAATAGTGTGGGTCGGGGCGGTAGGTTCTATGTCGAGTGCCTCCCGTTAGGCTTCGCCGATCGCGCGCCTGGCCACATTCATCCCGCCCGACGGCTCGACCCCGCGCGCGGGCGAGGTGCGCGGGAATCGGGTGGTCGCGTTCGCCGAGGAGGGCGTCACGGTGCTCGACCGCCTGCGCGACCCCACCGGCGCGCCCGCCGACGGCCCGTCGTTTGCGCTTGCGGAGGTCGCCCTGCTCGCGCCGGTGCCCGAGCCCCGTGCGATCTTCGGGATCGGGATGAACTACGCCGACCACGTGGCCGAGATGGGCGCCACACCGCCCGACACGCCGCTCGTGTTCATGAAGCTGCCCTCCTCGGCCGCTCCGCCGAATGCGCCCGTGCGCTGTCCGGCGGTCGTCAAGCGCCTGGACTACGAGGGCGAGCTCGCCGTCGTGATGGGCCCCGGCGGCCGGGTCGCCGGCTATGCGGTCGCCGACGACGTGTCCGCGCGCGATCTGCAGAAGCGCGAGCCCCAGTGGACCCGCGCGAAGGGCGCCGACGGCTTCTGTCCCTACGGTCCGTGGATAACCACCGCCGAGGAGATCCCCGACCCGCATGCGCTCTCGCTGCGCACCTGGGTCAACGGCGAGCTGCGTCAGAGCTCATCGACATCGAACCTGATCTTCAAGGTGCCCGAGCTTGTGGCGTTCATCTCCGAGACCTGCACGCTCCAGCCCGGCGACCTGATTCTCACCGGCACACCGAGTGGAGTGGGCATGGGCCTCGACCCACCCCGCTACCTCTCCTCGGGCGACGTCGTGCGAATCGAGATAGAGGGGCTCGGCGCGATCGAGCACTCGATCGCCTGAGCGCCTGAGGGCTTCCCGCCGTCCCTCTCTTTACAGAAGGAACTGGCAGTATCCTTCCGTAAAGGTCCCATTTACGGAAGGATGGCTATGACCGGAACCGAGGTGCTCGTCCGTTGGAACGGCCGCACCGTCGCGGCGTGGGTGCCAGACCCGCTCGTGGGACGGGATCTGTCTTTGACGGAGGCCACGGCGAGGCGCACCGAGCAGGCGGCGGCTGCCGCGCGACGGGGCAGCGATTCGCTACCTCCCCGCTGGGAGGCGCTCGCTCGGCTGCTGCTTCGGGCGGAGGGGGTTGCGTCCTCGTTCGTGGAGGGCATCCGCGCTCCGTTGGCCGACGTGGCCGCGGCGGAGCTGGATCCCACGGTGGGGGAGACCGCGGCATGGGTGGCCGACAATCTCGCGACTGTCCTCGCGGCGACAGCGGAGGCCCGTCACGGTCCCCTCCGGCTCGAGTCCCTGCACCGTTGGCATCGACAGCTGATGGCGGGCGCAAGTCACCTTCCCGACAACCTGATCGGCGCCACTCGGGATCTACAGGGATGGATCGGAGGTACGAGCCCGCTCGATGCCGCGCTTGTGACGCCACCTCCGGAGCGGATCGGTCCGCTGCTCGACGATCTGGTGGCGGCTGCCAATCGTACCGACATGGACGCGGTCACCCAGGCGGCTGTCCTACATGCCCAATTCGAGCTGATCCACCCCTACGCCGACGGGAATGGACGGGTGGGGAGGATCCTCGCCGGCTGGATCCTGACGCGTCGCCTGGGCCTGATCACCCCACCCGCCATCAGCGTCCGGATAGCCACGGACAGGGGTGGATATCTCTCGGGCCTCACTCTCTTCCGGCTGGACCAGGTTGATCCCTGGGTGGCGTGGTTCGCGGACGTGGTGGCCGGCGCTGGAGACGCCGCCACGAACCTCGTTACGGCGGTCGGCGAGTTGCGAGATCGTTGGGAGGGCCGCATCTCTGCTGTGCGAGCCGATGCGGCGGCCCACCGCGTCCTTGACCTGCTTCCGGCCCATCCGGTGCTCAACGCGTCTACCGTTGCCGGCGAGCTTGGCGTGACCGACCGGGCCGGGCGGGACGCGCTCAACACGCTGGAGGCGCACGGCGTCGTCGAACGCTTTCATCCGGCGATCCGCGCGCGGGGTCGCCGGTCGCGGTGGTGGGTGGCCGGCGAGCTGCTGTCTCTCCTGGCGTCTTGGTCTCGGTGATCCCCGGAAAAGGGTTTAGCCGCGGAGCAGCCCTCCGACGATCGCCCCTGCCACGCCGCCCGTGGCGGCGGCGCCGGCGTTGTTCTCGATGCCCTCGAGCGGAGCGATGAACATCGTCTGGATCGCCAGCCGTCCGGGGCCCGTGAAGCGGTTCCAGGTGAGCTTGCCCCCGCCGCCGAACATGCCCGACTTCAGTCCCATCGTGACCGCCTCGAGCTTCACCGTGGGATCCTTGAACAGCCAACCCCCGGCCTCCACGTCGATCTGCTCGCCGGCGTCCAGCTCGACGAGGAACACGTTGCCGTGGCCGTGCAGCCACACGAGCGCGTCCCCGTCGGTGGCCCTGAACTTGTCCATGAAGAAGCCCGACCCGCCGAGCAGCATGTTCTGTACGCCCTTGATGCGCTCGAAGCTGTAGTCGAGGTTGTCGGTGGCGGCGATGAACTGGTGCTCGCGCACGTCGAGCCCCTCGCCCTGGCGCAAATGAAGCGGTACGCACTGGCCGGGCGAGTCACGCGAGAACGCGATCCTTCCACTTCCCGCGGTGCGGGTGACGAAGAACTCGAGCCCGGCGATCTTGCGCTTGATGGCTCCTGGCAGCCTCTTGAGCTCGACGTTCACGCCGGTCTCCTTCCAAAGCAGCACGTGATGCTCGAACATCACGCTCGCGCCGCCCACTTCGATCTGGAGCTCGGGCACGAGCTCGCCACGGATGTGGTAGGTCACGCCCGCGAACGTCTCGTCATGGACGGTCGCCTTGATCGGCTCCGGCAGGTGCATGGCTCGTGTCTCCTTCTCGCGGGTTCGCTCGATGTGGCGCTCTTTCGCCTGCCCCATGCGTGCGCGTGGAGCAGGCTCCTTCGGCAGGCTTATCGGCACGCTTGTCGGCAGCCTCCCGCTGGACGTTAGCCGCTGGCTCACCCCGCGGACGCCACACCCAAGCCGGGTGTCAGCCTCCGCCCCGCCCAGCCTTTGCGCCCGCGCCGCATCCGAGGCTCCCCGCGCGCACCTGCGCTTCGCTCGGCGGGTCGTCGGTGAGCAGCTTCGGCACGCTCACCGCTCGCAGGTGCTTGCGCTGCAGCGCCGCGAAGATGCTCAACATCGCCCTGATCGTCTGCCCGTGATTCTCGTGCATGAGGATGATCGCCCCCGCACGCATCCCGGCGATCACGTTTCGTTCGATCTGCGCATAGTTCGCTCCCAGCGAGTCCTGGCTGTCCACGGTCCATAGGATCTCCAGCAGGTTGTGCTCGCGCGCGATCGAGTCGACCGTCGCGTCGTGCGCGCCGTAGGGGGGCCTGAACAGGAACACCGGCCCGCCCGACGCGCGTTCCAGCGCCCCTTGAGTTCGCACGATTTCCGATTCGACCAGCGAGGCGGGAAGGGACGTGAGCAGCGGATGCGTGAACGTGTGATCGCCCACCGCCCCCAGCGCCCGCTCTTCGCGGATCGCCCCGGGCAGCAGCGGGATGTTGCGCCCCACGATGAAGAATGTCGCTTTCACCGCGTGCTTGCGCAGCTTTGCGATCGCCAGCTTCGTATAGGTTCCGGGCCCGTCGTCGAACGTCAGCGCCACCTCGTCGCCTCTGTGCCCGGCGCAGTAGATCGGCTTGCCCAGGGCGATCAGGCCGCGGAGCTGTGGGGACTCCGCGGATTCGTCGGCTGGGGGGGCGATTGGGGTGGTTGTTGTCCCATCGGGGGGACTCGTGCGCGCGCCCCCGCGTGCGTCGCCTGCGCGCGCGGGGGTGTCGGGTCGGCTCCTGGGTCGGCTAGTGCCCTTGCCGCTTGCCAGCAAACCGGCGCCCAGCGCCGCGGCGCCCGCCACGATGATTCCCGCGAGCACGAGTCGCCTCCGTTGCGCCGGTCGCATCGCGCCACCGTAACGCCTGCCCGCGTGGGGAGCGCCGACGGGCCGAGCGCGCTAGACTTTGCCCCACCTCGCGCCGGGCGGGGTTTTTCTTCGCCGGGCGCCGCTTTCGACAACCACGCAGGGATATCTGACTATGGCTCGCGGAGATGTTCGGATCGCAATCACCCTCGCATGCGAGGAGTGCAAGCACCGCAACTACCAGACGAACAAGAGCAAGCGCAACAACCCCGATCGGGTGACCCTGCGCAAGTACTGCCGCTGGTGCCGTCGTCACACCAGCCACCGGGAGACTCGCTAGCGCGGGAGCGCAGCTGTGGCCCGTGACCGCAAGCGTGCAAGAGGACGCCGACCACGTCCCTCGGACGCGGTGCCCAAGCCCGTACGCGAGGCTGCGTCCGCCCCACCCCAGAAGGGTCCGGTGCGGGCGGACCTGCCCGGGGCGCTCGACCACGCCGGAGACGTCGACGAGTTCGACGCCGCGCTCGTCCGCGGCGCCGGCGGTGTCCCCGTCGAGCAGCAACTCGAGGTCGAGCGGAACGGCAAGGGCTCCCGTGAGGCGGCGCCGGCCGAGCTGGTTCCCGCCGGGGGAGGACGCGGCGGTCGTCGCGGAGGCGGACCCGCTTCGGCCGAGGAAGCCTTTGGCGAGGGTGCCCCTGCCGAGGGTGCTGCCCCCGCTCGCCGTCCCACCCAGCCGTTCCGTGTCCGCGCCATCGCCTTCCTGCGCGCCAGCTGGGCGGAGCTGCAACGCGTGCAGTGGCCCGATCGCCGCCACGTCACGCAGGCCACAACCGTGGTGCTCGGCTTCCTCGTGGTCGCCGGTGTATACCTGGGCATCGCCGACTGGGCAGCCCAGAAGATCGTCAACCTGATTCTCTAGCAACAGCGCCGCCAGCAACGCGCGGCGCGCAATCCGTCTCCGTACTATCCCCTGTCTTGTCCACCCATTGAAGCTGTCAGGACGCTGAATGTTCCGTTGGTATGTCGTCAACACTTACTCCGGTCACGAGAACAAGGTCAAGCACAATCTCGAGCACCGTGTCGTATCCCTGGGCCAGCAGCGCGCGGTGCGCAATGTGGTCGTGCCCACCGAGTCCGTCTCGGAGATGAAGGACAACCAGAAGGTCACCGTCGAGAAGCGCACCATGCCGGGCTACGTGCTCGTGAACATGGAGCTCAACGAGGACTCCTGGGGAGTCGTGAAGGGCACCCCGGGCGTCACCGGGTTCGTGGGGTCCTCTCAGGAGCCCGTGCCGCTCACCCAGGTCGAGGTCGACCGGCTGCTCCACAAGGAACTCGCCACCGCGCCTCGCACCCGCGCTCAGTTCGCGATCGGGGAGACCGTCAAGGTGGTGTCCGGGCCGCTGTCGGACTTCTCCGGAGAGATCTCCGAGATCAACGACGACGCCGCCAAGCTCAAGGTCCTGGTATCAATCTTCGGACGCGAGACCCCCGTAGAGGTAGGCTTCGACCAAGTCAAGAAGCTCTAGGACGCCCGCTGGCCGGCGCGCTACGGCGTCCTCAGTCGCTCGTGTGCGAAGCACACTTCGCTCCTTGCGTCCTTGTATCGCTTGACCAGCGAACGTCCTAGACGCCCCAGCCGGAACGCTCAGAAAAACGACCCAAGATAAGCTGAATATCCAATGGCCAAGAAGGTACTGACAACGATCAAGCTGCAGGCGCGCGGCGGGCAGGCATCTCCGGCTCCGCCGGTCGGCCCTGCGCTGGGCCAGCACGGCATCAACATCATGGAGTTCTGCAAGGCGTTCAACGCGCAGACCTTGAGCGAGACGGGCACCATCATCCCGGTGGTCATCACCGTGTATGAGGACCGCTCGTTCACGTTCGTCACGAAGACCCCCCCGGCAGCGGTCCTGATCCGTCAGGCGCTCAAGCTCGAGAAGGGCTCGGGCGAGCCCAACCGCAACAAGGTGGGCCAGATCACAGATGCCCAGCTGCGCGAGATCGCCGAGCGCAAGCTCCCCGACCTGAACGCCCACGACGTGGACCAGGCCGTCAAGATCATCGCCGGCACCGCCCGCTCTATGGGTGTAGAGGTAGCGTCATGAGCGCTCATGGACGTCGCCACCGCGAGGCGCTTGAGAAGGTCGACCGCGAGCGCGAGCATCAGCCCGCCGAGGCGGTGGCGCTCGTGAAGAGCCTCGCGAGCGCGAAGTTCGACGAGTCTGTCGAGATCCACGTGCGCACCGGCCTGAACGTGCGCCACGCCGACGAGCAGCTGCGCGGCACCATCGCGCTTCCCAACGGACTCGGCAAGGACGTGAAGGTCGCCGTGTTCGCGCAGGGCGACAGGGCTCGTGAGGCGGAGCAGGCCGGCGCCGACGTCGTCGGCGCCGAGGACCTCGCCAAGCGCATCGAGGAGGGCTTCGACGACTTCGACGTCGCGATCGCCACTCCCGACCTCATGTCGGTGGTGGGGCGCCTCGGTCGTATCCTCGGCCCGTCGGGCAAGATGCCGAACCCCAAGGTCGGCACGGTCACGATGGACGTCGCCAAAGCGGTCGAGGACTCCAAGTCCGGCAAGGTGGAGTACCGCACCGACCGCACCGCGATCGTCCACATGGTGATCGGCAAGGCGAGCTTCGACGAGCAGCGGCTGCTCGAGAACTACGCCGCCGTCGTCGAAGAGCTGGTCCGCGCCAAGCCCTCGGCGGCGAAGGGCCGGTATCTGCACAACATCACGATGACCTCCACGATGGGGCCGGGCGTGAAGGTGGACCCGACCCGAACCCGCGACATCGTCGAACAAGCGGCGGCGGCCTGATTTAATCCACGGCACAGCTCACCGCCCGAGACCCCCGGCGCCGCCGGCCGATCTGTGATCGGCGCGCAGAAGACCGGGGCAGGTGGAGCGAGCGAAAGCGGTTGCACTCCCGCTCTCGACGCCCGCCTGTGCGCGGGCGTTGCGCGTCTTTACGAGAGCAAGGGATGAGATGAACCGAGAGCAGAAGGCAGCGACCATAGAGGCCATCGCGGCCGAGATCGACCGATCCGAGGCCGTCTTCGCCGTTGACTATCGCGGCATCTCCGTGCCCCAGGCAGCCGAGTTGCGCACGAAGCTGCGCGATGTCGACGCCACCTTCACGGTGGTCAAGAACTCGCTCACCGAACGCGCCGCCGACCAGGTGGGCGCGGAGTCGCTCAAGCCCCTGCTCTCGGGACCCACCGCCCTCACGTTCGTTCGTGGAGACGCCGCTCTCGCGGCGAAGGCGATCGCAGACCATGCCCGCGCCACGCAGCTCTTGCCCTTCAAGGGAGGGCTGCTGAACGGCGACGTGCTCGAGGCAGACCAGATTCGTGCGATCTCGCGCCTTCCTTCGCGCGAAGCGCTCTATGGACAGCTCGTCGGGATCGTCGCCTCGCCCGTCACCGGGCTGGTGCGCACGCTCGGTTCGCTCGTCGGCGGGCTTGCCGTGGCGCTCGCCCAGGTGCGCGAGCAGAAGGAAAACCAAGCGGAGCCGGCATCCGAGCCGGCGCAAGACGACAACCAGACGGACGCTTCGGCTGAAGAGCAGCCAGAGAGCGCCGAAGCGACCAAGGAGGACTGACCGATGGCAACAAGCACACAAGAGTGGATCGACGAGCTCAAGGGCATCTCCGTGCTGGAGCTCGCCGAGCGCATAAAGGCGCTCGAGGAGGAGTTCGGCGTCTCGGCGGCTGCCGTCGCGGCGCCTGTCGCGGCAGCCGCCGGTGGCGCAGGAGGCGACGCCGGCGCCGAGGAAGAGGGTCCCACCACCGTCGATGTGATCCTCACGGCCGCCGGCGACAAGAAGATCCAGGTGATCAAGGTCGTCCGGGCCGCCACCGGCCTCGGGCTGAAGGAGGCCAAGGCGCTCGTCGACGAGGCTCCCAAGCCGGTCAAGGAGGGCATCGAGCGCGAGGAGGCCGACAAGCTCAAGGCCGAACTCGAGGAGGCGGGGGGCGCCGTCGAGCTGAAGTAGGGCAGAGGTCGCGCGCGGGCGTCGGGCGTCGGCGCCTGCGCGCGGGCCCAGCCTGTGCGCATCGGCTGCGCGTGTCGGCGATTCCACGGGCCCAGCCTGTGCGCATCGGCTGCGCGTGTCGGCGATTCCACGGGCCCAGCCTGTGCGCATCGGCTGCGCGTGTCGGCGATTCCAAAATCGGGGTGCCCGTGCGCGCGCGTGAGGGGTGTTCTGAGCTCCCCGACTCCTCAAGAGAGTGTCGGCCGGCCGCTCGCGGTTCTCCCAAAATCGGCTTACTTCCTGTACAATCCCGCTCGCTGGCCGATAGTCGCAGCCACCCAATCGAAGTCGACGCCGCGCCACATACGCGGTTGTCAGGGGTGGGGTCCGTGAGCGCCGGCTGCCCCACTTGAGGGCGCCGATTGTCTGTGCTATATTTGCTGGTCGCGCGTTTGCGCCCGCCTCTGCCCGTCTCTCGCCCTCCGAAGGAGTCACTTCTTGGCTGCTGTTGATGCTCTCCGGACGCGCCGGTCTTTCGCGCGTCTGACCAAGTCTGTAGACGTACCCAACCTCATCGATATCCAGCGCCGCTCGTTTCTTTGGCTCACCGACCCGCAGAAGGGCGGGCTGCGCGAGACGATCGACGACATCTCCCCGATCGAGGACTACACCGGCAATCTCGCTGTCCAGTTCGGCGAGTTCGTCTTCGACGAGCCGGTCGCCTCGCTCGAGCAGTGCCGCGAGAAGGACCTCACATACGCGCGCCCCCTGACGGTCACCGTCGCGTTCATCAACCGCGAGACCGGCGAGATCCGCGAGCAGTCCGTGTTCATGGGCGACTTCCCGTGGATGACCGAGCGCGGCACGTTCGTCATCAACGGCACCGAGCGCGTGGTTGTGACCCAGCTCGTGCGCTCCCCCGGCGCCTACCTGATGGAGCCCAAGGACCGCGAGAAGCAGGTGTTCATCGCCAACCTCATGCCCGCGCGCGGCTCCTGGCTCGAGCTCGAGATCGACAAGAAGGGCAAGATCTTCGTCCGCATCGATCGCAAGCGCAAGCTCCCTGTAACGGTGCTGCTGCGCGCGATGGGCTATGCCTCCGACGAGGAGATCCTGCGGCTGTTCGAGAACTCGCACTACATCCGCAACACGATCGAAGCCGACACCGAGCAGACGCGCACCGAAGAGGGCGCGCTGATCGAGCTCTTCAAGAAGCAGCGCCCCGGCGAGCCGCCGAGCGTGGAGAACGCCAAGGCGCTGCTCAACCAGCTGTTCTTCGATCCCAAGCGCTACGACCTCACGCGCGTCGGTCGCTACAAGCTCAACTCGCGGCTCGGCCTCGACATCGACATCGACACGCGCACGCTCACCCACGACGACATCCTCGCGCTCGTCAAGGAGCTCGCCTCGCTGCCCAAGCGCCTCGGCATGCCAGAGGAGCCGGAGATCGAGATCAAGGACTATGCGGCCGAGGCGACGAGCATGCCGCGCGAGCCCGTCGAGGAGCACCTCGACGAGTACGAGCACTTCGGCAACCGCCGTCTGCGCACGGTCGGCGAGCTGATCCAGGAGGCCTTCAGGATCGGGCTCTACCGGATGGAGCGCGTCGTGCGCGAGCGCCTGACCACCGAGGACGCCGACACGATCACGCCGCAGACGATCATCAACATCCGCCCGGTGGTGGCCGCGCTGAAGGAGTTCTTCGGCTCCTCCCAGCTCTCGCAGTTCATGGACCAGACCAACTCCTTGGCGGGCCTCACGCACCGCCGTCGCCTGTCCGCGCTCGGGGCCGGTGGCCTCACGCGCGAGCGCGCCCCGATCGAGGTGCGCGACGTGCACCCCACCCACTACGGGCGCATGTGTCCGATCGAGACCCCCGAGGGTCCGAACATCGGCCTGATCGGCTCCCTGTCCTCGTTCGCGGAGGTTTCCGAGTACGGCTTCGTCACCACTCCCTACCGGGTCGTGAAGGACGGTGTGGCGACCGAGGAGGTCGTGCGTCTGGACGCAAACCAGGAGGAGGAGCAGCTGATCGCTCAAGCCAACACGCCGATCGATCCGAAGAGCGGCAAGTTGCTTGGCAAGGAAATCCTCTGCCGCACCCAGGCCGGCCAGTACGTGACCGTCGGCCCCAAGGACGTCGACCTCGTCGACGTCTCCCCCGAACAGATCTGGTCGGTGGCCACCGCCATGATCCCGTTCCTCGAGCACGACGACGCCAACCGCGCCCTGATGGGCTCCAACATGCAGCGCCAGGCCGTTCCGCTGCTCAAGACCGACGCCCCGCTCGTGGGCACCGGCATGGAGCGCCGCGCCGCGCTCGACACCGGCGACGTGCTGCTGGCCTTGAACACCGGTACGGTCGAGTTCGTGGATGCCAACCGGATCGTCGTCGAGACGAATGGCGGGGAGCACGATGAGTACGAGCTGCAGAAGTTCATGCGCTCCAACCAGGGCACGCTCATCCACCACAAGCCGCGCGTGAGCGCCGGCCAGAAGGTGAAGGCCGGCGACGTGCTCGCCGACGGCTCCTCCACCGACAAGGGCGAGATGGCGCTCGGCAAGAACCTGATGGTCGCCTTCATGTCCTGGGAGGGCTACAACTTCGAGGACGCCATCATCCTCTCCAAGCGCCTGGTGCAGGACGACGAGCTCACCTCGATCCACATCGAGGAGTACGAGATCGACGCCCGCACCACCAAGCTGGGCGACGAGGAGATCACGCGCGACATCCCCAACCGCTCGGAGGAGTCGCTGCGCAACCTCGACGATCGCGGCATCGTGCGCGTCGGCGCGGAGGTCGCCTCGGGCGACCTGCTCGTCGGGAAGGTCACGCCCAAGGGCGAGACCGAGCTCACCGCTGAGGAGAAGCTCATCCGGGCGATCTTCAAGGAGAAGGCCCGCGAGGTGCGCGACACCTCGCTGAAGGTGCCCCACGGCGAGGGCGGCGTGGTGATCGACGTGATGACCTTCTCCCGCGACGAGGGCGACGACCTGCCGCCGGGCGTCAACGACCTCGTGCGCGTGTTCGTGGCCAAGAAGCGCAAGATCTCCGAGGGCGACAAGCTCGCGGGCCGTCACGGCAACAAGGGGGTCATCTCCAAGATCGTCGACCAGCAGGACATGCCGTTCCTGGAGGACGGCACCCCGGTCGACGTGATCCTCAACCCGCTCGGCGTGCCGAGCCGCATGAACGTCGGTCAGATCCTCGAGACGCACCTCGGCTGGGCCGCGGCGCAGGGATGGTACGACGACGGCACCGAGGCATACAGGGACGCCCATTCAAACGGCGGCAACGGACGCGTGTACGTGGCCACCCCGGTCTTCGACGGCGCCACCGTCGAAGATGTCGACACCGCGCTCGTCAAGTGGCAGGACGCCCACGAGGGTCGCATCCGCATGGACGTCGACAAGTCCCACCGCGTGGGCGAGCAGGCCTCGGGCAAGATGACCCTCTTCAACGGCCGCACCGGCGAGCCCTTCGAGGAGCAGGTCACCGTCGGCTACATGTACATCCTCAAGCTCCTGCACCTCGTCGACGACAAGATCCACGCTCGCTCCACCGGGCCCTACTCGCTCGTCACCCAGCAGCCGCTGGGGGGCAAGGCGCAGTTCGGCGGTCAGCGTTTCGGCGAGATGGAGGTGTGGGCATTGGAGGCCTTCGGCGCCGCCTACACGCTGCAGGAGATGCTGACGATCAAGTCTGACGACACCGTTGGGCGCGTGAAGGCCTACGAGGCGATCGTCAAGGGCGAGAACATCGCCGAGCCGAGCATCCCCGAGTCCTTCAAGGTGCTGCTCAAGGAGATGCAGTCCCTGGCTCTCGACGTCGGCGTCGTCTCCGAGGAGGGCCAGCACGCCGAGCTGCGCGACGAAGACGACGACCTCTTGCGCGCCGCCGAGGAGCTCGGCATAGACCTCTCCGGCGTTCGCGCTCCCACCGGCGAGCTCACCAGCGAGGTCGACACCGATCTCCAGACGGCCGCCGCAGGGTCGCAGGACGCGGACGGCGAGGACGCGGACGGCGAGGACGCGGACGGCGACGGAGCGCTGGACGTCGGCGATCTGATCGAGGGTGGCATCGACCTCGACGGGCCGGGCGGCGCCGACGAGGCGCTCACCGAGGAGCCGGCACAGGAGACCGAGACATAGTCGGCAAACAGACCTCCCGTCTGAGAGGACGGGAGGCTCAAGGGGGCCGCGCCACCGGACGGGCGGCGGCGAGCAGGGCCCGGGTCGCAGTTCTCAGAGTTGACCCAAAACACCACCCCGTTTCACCCGCGAGCGAAAGCGCCACCAGATGATCGACATCAACAACTTCGACGCCATCGAGATCTCTCTCGCCTCCTCCAAGCAGATCCGCAGCTGGAGCTCGGGCGAGGTGACCAAGCCCGAGACAATCAACTACCGCACGCTCAAGCCCGAGAAGGACGGCCTCTTCTGCGAGCGCATCTTCGGTCCCACCAAGGACTGGGAGTGCTACTGCGGCAAGTACAAGCGTGTGCGCTACAAGGGCATCGTGTGCGAGCGCTGCGGCGTCGAGGTCACGCGCTCGAAGGTTCGTCGCGAGCGCATGGGCCACGTCGACCTGGCCGCTCCCGTCAGCCACATCTGGTTCTTCAAGGGCGTGCCCTCCCGCATCGGCTACCTGCTCGACATGGCCCCCAAGGAGCTCGAGAAGGTGCTCTACTTCGCCGCCTCCATCGTCACGTGGGTGGACGACGAGGCGCGCTCGAAGGATCTCGACTCGCTGGAGAAGGAGGTCAACAAGGTCCTCGACTCCTACGCGGCCGAGCTGCAGGAGCGCGTGCTGGAACTGCGCGAGTCCCTGGCGCGACGCGAGAAGTACCTGCAGAGCGCCAAGCAGACCTCCTTCAACGACGAAGACCACCTGTGGGCCGACTCGCTCGAGCTCAACCTCTCGAAGATCTCTGAGGAGGAACGCGAAAAGCTGGTCAAGGAACTGAACAAGACCTTCGAGGCCGACATCGCCGACACCGAAGCCTACGTCGAGGACGGCGCCGAGCGGATGCGCAACGTGTGGGAGCTCTTCAAGACGATGGAGCCCAAGCAGATCGAGCACGACGAGACCACCTTCCGCGAGCTCAAGGAGCGCTTCGGCTCCTCCTACGGCTTCGGCGAGTACTTCCGCGGTGGCATGGGCGCCGAAGCGATCCGCGACCTGCTCCAGCAGGTCGACCTGGAGGCAGAACGACTCGAGCTCGAGGATCTGGTCAAGACCGGCAAGGGCCAGAAGCAGGCGCGCGCCGTCAAGCGCCTGAAGGTCGTCAGCGCGTTCATCCAGTCGGGCAACAAGCCCGAGATGATGGTGCTCGACGCCGTTCCGGTGATCCCACCGGAGCTGCGACCCATGGTCCAGCTCGACGGCGGTCGCTTCGCCACATCCGATCTCAACGACCTCTACCGGCGCGTCATCAACCGCAACAACCGCCTCAAGCGCCTGCTCGACCTCGGCGCGCCCGAGATCATCGTCAACAACGAGAAGCGTATGCTCCAGGAGGCCGTCGACGCGCTGTTCGACAACGGCCGCCGCGGTCGTCCCGTGACCGGCCCCGGCAACCGTCCGCTGAAGTCTCTGTCGGACATGCTCAAGGGCAAGCAGGGGCGCTTCCGCCAGAACCTGCTCGGCAAGCGTGTCGACTACTCGGGTCGCTCGGTGATCGTGGCCGGCCCCTACCTCAAGCTGCACCAGTGCGGCCTGCCGAAGATCATGGCGCTCGAGCTCTTCAAGCCGTTCATCATGGCCCGCCTGGTCGAGCGCAAGTCCGCTCAGAACATCAAGGCGGCCAAGAAGATGGTCGACTCGATGATCGGCGAGGTATGGGACGTGCTCGAGGAGGTCATCCACGAGCATCCGGTGCTGCTCAACCGCGCGCCCACCCTGCACCGTCTCGGCATCCAGGCGTTCGAACCGCTGCTGGTGGAGGGCAAGGCGATCCAGGTCCACCCGCTCGTCTGCCACGCCTTCAACGCGGACTTCGACGGCGACCAGATGGCGGTCCACCTGCCCCTCTCGGCCGAGGCCCAGGCGGAGGCGCGCATATTGATGCTCTCCTCCAACAACATCCTCTCCCCGGCCCACGGCGCGCCATTGGCGACCCCCACCCAGGACATGATCCTGGGCGCCTACTACCTCACCTACGGACTCGAGGCGGAGGAGCTTGCCAAGATCGACCGCGCCACCCACGATCCGCGCCCGCACGTGTTCCGCACGGCGCAGGAGGCGGAGCTCTCCTACGAGGCGGGCGTCGTGAAGCTGCACGACATCGCGGAGTTCCGCCCGTTCGGGCGCGAGGGCGGCCATCTGCTGACGACGGTCGGCAGGATCATCTACAACGACCGCATCGAGCGCGCGCTCGCCGAGGCCCTGGGAGATCAGTTCGACGCGTCCAAGTACGTGTTCGTCAACCAGTCGATGAAGAAGCGCGACACCACGCGCCTGATAGACGCCCTGGTGCAGACCTACGGCGCCACAACGATTTCGCTGGTGCTAGACGCCTTCAAGGACCTCGGCTTCAAGTACGCCACCCAGGCCGGCATCACGATCTCCAAGAACGACGTCGTGATCCCGCCCGAGAAGCAGTCCATCCTGGACAAGTACGACAAGCTCGTGGGCGACATCACAGACCAGTACGACATGGGCCTCATAACCCAGGAGGAGCGCCACGAGGCGGTCGTCGAGAAGTGGAACGCCGCCACCGACGAGGTGGC
>CAWCFD010000003.1:0-724614 GCA_963794845.1 uncultured Solirubrobacterales bacterium | reverse complement strand
TGCAGCGACTGGTACATGTTGAACTTGGGCATCGCGATGAAGTCCTTGAAGCGCCCGGGCAGCGGCTTCCACAGCGAATGGATCACGCCGATCGCCCCGTAGCAGTCCTTCTCGGACTCGACGATCACGCGCATCGCCGTGAGGTCGTAGATCTCGTTGAACTCGCGCCCCTTCTTGGTCATCTTCGAGTAGATCGAGTAGAAGTGCTTGGCGCGCCCCGCTCATCTGCGCGGATATCCCGAGCGTCTGAAGCTCGCTCGCCAGATAGGCGCCGGCCTCGGTCACGTAGCGCTCGCGGTCCTCGCGCTGCTGGGCCACCAGCTCCTTGATCTCGCGGTACTTGCGCGGGTGGAGCGTCGCGAACGCGAGATCCTCGAGCTCCCACTTGATCGCGTGGATGCCCAGCCGATGGGCGATCGGGGCGTATATGTCGAGCGTCTCGCGCGACTTCTCAAGCTGCTTCTGCTTGGGCATCGCGTCGATCGTGCGCATGTTGTGCAGCCGGTCGGCGAGCTTGATCAGGATGACCCGCGGGTCGGTGGCCATCGCCACCATCATCTTGCGGTAGTTCTCGGCCTGCGCCTCGTCGCGCGACTGGAAGGTGATGCCGGTGAGCTTCGTCACGCCGTCGACGATCACGGCGATCTCCTCGCCGAAGCGCTCGCGCACCTCCTCGACAGAGGCGGAGGTGTCCTCGATCGTGTCGTGCAGCAGCGCGGCGCACAACGTCTCGGTGTCAAGGCGCATGCCCGCGCAGATGCGCGCCACGCCGACGGGATGGGTGATGAAGTCCTCGCCGGAGCGGCGCCGTTGCGCGGCGTGGTGCTCGCAGGCGAACACGAACGCATCTTCCACGCGCTCGCGGTCGATCTCCACCACCGCGTCGGCGGCGTGCTCGGAGACGATCGCGAAGAGGTCGTCGAGCAGCCGTCGCTCGAGCTCGCTCAGCTCGTTGCGGGCGACGCGGCGAGAGGCGTCGGCAGATCGAACAGCGTGGACTGAGCTTGGCCCGTTGTGAGGCATGGCTTAAGCGTAGCCCCCTCGGAGGCCGGTTGGGCGTGGCGGAGCACCAGCCGCGGCTCGCTCACCCCCCTCCACTCGTTCACCTCGAGCGCGAACGTCGCGTCGACGGGCTCGCCGTCGGGCACGCCGAGCTTCCCGTCGTTGCCGAACGCCACGGCGCGCGCGTGCACCCCGTCGGACTGCACCGTGAAGCGCGCGTGTTTGCCCTCCCCCATCGGGCGCACGTCGCGCAGCACGGCGTCCCTCACCATCAGCGAGACGGCCGGGTTGCCCCTCCCGAAGGGGCCTAGCGCGGCGAGCTCTTCGGCGAGCTCCATGCCGAGCTGGGCGCCGCCCACGATCGCGTCCACGCGCTCGCGCGGGACGAGCTGCTCGGGCGAAAGCGTCTCGCGGGCGTGCGCATCGAGCGCTTCCGCGAACGCGGGCAGGTCTCCGCGCGCCAGCTCCACACCGGCGGCGGCGCTGTGGCCGCCGTATCGCACAAGCCGCTGCGAGCAGGCCGTCAGCCCGGCGAGCAGGTCGTATCCCTCGATGCTGCGCCCCGAGCCGCGGCCCGCCTCGCCGTCGAGCGCCACCAGCACGACCGGTCTGCGATGGCGCTCCGCGAGGCGCGAGGCGACGATCCCGATCACGCCGGTATGCCACCCCTCTTCCGCGAGCACGTACGCCGAGCGCTCCCGTGGATCGCCCAAGCGCGCGATCTGCGCTTCCGCCCGATGGCGAATCGACTGCTCGGTGTGCCTGCGCTCGGAGTTGGCGCGATCGAGCTCGTCGGCGATCTGGGCGGCGCGCGCGAGGTCCTCGGTGAGGATCAGCTCGAGCGCCGCGTCGGCCCTGTACAGGCGTCCGGCGGCGTTGATGCGCGGCGCCAGCGCGAATCCCACGGCGCGCTCGTTCAACTTGCCCGGCTCCACGCGGGCGACCGACATGAGCGCGCGCAGCCCCGGCTTGGAGGTGCGCGCGAGCGCGCGCATGCCGCGGCGCACGAGCGAACGGTTCTCGCCGAGCAGCGCCACCACGTCGGCGATCGTCGCGAGCGCCACGAGGTCGAGGTCCTCGTCGAGCTCGCGCGGGTCGCGACCTGCCACCTCGAGCGTTGCCTGGGCGAGCTTGTGGGCCACGCCCGCCGCGCACAGCTCCACGCATGGATAGCCGCACAGGGCGGGATGCACGATCGGGGCGTCCGGGAGGGCGCCGTCGGCACGTGGGAGATGGTGGTCGCTCACGATCGCCTCCACCCCCAGCGAGCGCGCCAGCGCGACCTCCTCGACGGCGGTGATCCCGCAGTCGACGGTGATCAGGAGCTCGGTGCCGCGCCGGGCAAGCCGCCGCACGGTGGCGGCGCTCAACCCGTAGCCGTCGCCGGCGCGGTCCGGCAGGTACCAGTCCACGCGGGCGCCGAGCTTGCGCAGGGCGCGAACGAGCACGGCCGTGGAGCACACCCCGTCGACGTCGTAGTCGCCGTGGATGGTGATCTGACGTCCGGCGCGCGCGCGCGCGAGGATCAGCGCCGCCGCGTCGAGCAGGCCCTCGAACGCCTCCAGCTCGTGCCGCTCGTCGCCCTCCAGGAACGCTCGCGCGCGCACGGGGTCGCCGTAGCCGCGCCGCACGAGCACCTGCCCGACGGCGTCGCTCACGCCCAAGTGGCCGCACAGCCGCGCCACCTCCTCGCGGCTGCAGTCGGAGATCTCGAAACGCACCATCGCCCGGCCACACTACGGCGCGAGCTGGACGGAAGCGCGAGAGCCCCCGTCAGGCGCCGCGTCCCGCGGCGGGCGCGCTGCCGCGGCGGATGCCCTCGAAGTAGACCGCCGCTATCCCGAGCAGCGCGCCGGGCACGGCATACAGGACCACCGCGATGTCGGTCGCTTTGAGGCCGGGAACCTGCAGCGAGGAGGTCTTTACCCCGTAGATCAAGAGCCCCACGAGCACGGCGCCCGTGAGCGAGCCCACGAACGCGCCGACGATCCCGCCCCAGAAGCGGTCGGGCAGGAAGATCGTGAAGTGCCAGATCGACAGGCCCATCATGACCCACGCGAGCATGCCCATCAGCGGCCCCCTCCGTGAGCGCGACGGGTCATCCCGCGGAAAGCCGGCGCGGTTGCCGAGGGGGCCATTTAACGTGCCCTCCCGTGCCTGCGGTTTCGCGGCCTGCGCGGCTTTGCGCGCCGCGAAGGCTGGTCCTTGAGCACCAGGTCCTCCGGCGTGAGGTCGGCGGCGGGATCGCGCGCCGGCCCGTCGTCCTCGACGCCTGCCGTCTCCTCGCGCCGCTTTGCGTCTGTCGCGCCGGCGCGCCGTCCGCGCCGCGGGCCGACCCCGGCGGGGGCGCGTCCCGACTGCTCGGCGAGCTCCGGGCCGATCTCGCGCACGAGCTCGTCGAACTCCTCCTTGGAGAGCTGCTCTCCCGCCTCCTCGTCGATCAGCGCGGCGGCGCGACGGCCGCGCCTGGAGGCCGCCTGCGGCTCGACGTCGATCGGGGCCTCCCCGAGGGCCGTCGCGTACGCCGGCACATAGCCGACGTCGCGCACGATGCGGGCGCGACGGTTGCGGTAGACGCCCTCGCGCTCCTTCCAGTGCGTCAACACGGGCGAGGCGATGAAGATGGAGGAGTACGCGCCCGAGGCGATGCCGACGAGCATCGCGAACGCGAAGTCCTTCAACGTGGCCCCACCGAACAGCAGGATCGAGGTCACCGGCAGCAGCGTGCAGAAGCTCGTCGCCAGCGAGCGGGTCAGCACCTCGGACATCGAGCGGTTGACGATCTGCGAGAACGCGGCGCGCGGCATGCGCGGCACGTTCTCGCGCACGCGGTCGAACACGATGATCGTGTCGTACATCGAATAGCCGAGGATGGTCAGCAGCGCCGCCACCGTCGCGGTCGTCACTTCACGCCCGGTGAGCGCATACACGCCGCTGGTGATCAGCAGGTCGTGCATCAGGGCGATCAGCACGGGAACGGCGTACTTCCACTCGAATCGCAGCGCTATGTAGATCGAGATCACCAGCAGCGAGGCGATGATCGCGATGATCGCGCTTTTCGCCACCGTCTGCCCGAAGGTCGGCCCGATCGAGGTGTTGGAGAAGTTCTTCGTGCCCGGCGAGAGCGGACCCGACCCGAACTTCGTGTCGAGCGCCGCCTTCACCCGCTGCACCTGTTCGGGTTGCAGCTTCTTCAGGGAGATCTGGTAGCCCTGCCCGCCGACCCCCACGCTCGTGAACTTCTGGATCTCGGCGTTGGGGTAGCCGCTCGCCGACATCACCGACTGGATCTGGCTCTCGGTGACGGGCTTGACGAACGCCGTTTGGATGCGCGTGCCGGATTTGAAGTCGATGCCGAAGTTGATGCCCCTGCCGCCGATCGCGAGCGCGCCGATCATCAGGATGCAGCCCGACATCGAGAAGAACCAACGCGAGGAGCCCATGAAGTCGAACGTCCATTTGCGACCCTTGCGCCCCGCGCCGAGCAGCGCCGGGTGTGACACCGCGCGCGAGCGTCCCATCGCGCCGAGCGCCGCCTGCGTGGCGAGCACCGCGGTGAACAGCGTCAGCAGCGTGCCGATCCCGAGCGTGAACGCGAAGCCCTGCACTTCGGAGGTGGCGAGCGCGAACAGGATGAACGCGGTCATGAAGGTCACCACGTTGGCGTCCACGATCGCGGCGAAGCCGCGCTTGTAGCCGGTGGCGATGCCCGCCGCGATCGAGCGCCCGCCGCGGATCTCCTCCTTGACGCGCTCGAAGATCACGATGTTCGCGTCCGCGGCGATGCCGATCGTGAGAATCAGGCCCGCGATGCCCGGCAGCGTGAGCGTGATCGGGATGAGCTTGATGAGCGCGAAGAAGTACATGCCGTAGATCAGCAGGCCGCCGACCGCGATCGCCCCGAGCACGCGGTAGAAGGCGAGCAGGAACAGGCACACGACCGCGAAGCCGACGAGTCCCGCGACGAGCCCCTGGTTGAGCGCGGTCTTGCCGAGCGTGGCGGAAACCTGCGACTGGGAGATCAGTTCGAGCTTGATCGGCAGCGCGCCGGACTGGAGCTCGTCGGCGAGGTTCTGCGCCGAGGTGAGCGTGAAGCCCCCCGAGATCTGCGAGCCGCTCGTCGGGTCGATCCCTTCCGGGTTGGCGGTGTAGTCGATGAACGGCGCGGTGATCACCTGGTTGTCGAGCACCACCGCGAAGTGCTGTACGGCGCCGTTCTTGGAGATGCCGGGCAGCTGGCGCTGCTGGCCGCGTTCGGCGATTTCCCTGGTGACACGTTGGAAGGTCTTGCCTCCGCTGGAGCTGAATTCGAACGTCACGTTCGGCTGGCCGGAGCCGCCGTTGTCGAAGCCCTGACGCGGGTTCTTGATGTCTTCGCCGCTGAGCACCGGGTTGTCGTTGAGCACGTACCAGCTTTCGGGCGACTGCTGGGTGACCTTCCCTTCCTTGCCCGTGATCGGCTGCGCCTGCGCGAGCACCGTGCCGGGGTTCACGCGCACGGCGCGCGTCTTGACGGCGGCGGGCGGCTTCCTGCCTTCGCCGAAGAGGTTCTGTTCGGTGTCCTCGGGGCCGCGCAGCACCTTCTTGTGGGTGACGTCCAGCAGGTACCACTGGCCGTAGATGCAGCCGTTCGCCTGCTTGGGCGTGCAGCCCGCCGCGTAGGTCGTGTCGTTCTTGCGGATGATCGCCGGGCGCTTGAGCGCGCGCAGCACCGCTTCGTACTCGGGCAGTCCGGCTTCCGCCGAGGCGGGGTTCGGCCCGCCCGTCACCTTTGCTTCGGTCGGCGCCGGTTCACCGCTCGGGCCGATCACGTTCGGCTCCCAGTCGTAGAAGTGCAGCTGCGCGGTCTTGCCGACCTGCTCCTGAGCGCGCCGGGCATTGGTGACGTTCGGCAGGCTCACGGTGACTTCTTCTCCGCCGCTGCGCTTGATTTCGGGCTGGGCCACGCCGAGCTGGTCGACGCGCTTGCGCATGATGTCGATCGCGCGGTTCAGCGATTCGGTGTCCACCTTCGCCTGCGCGGTGGCGCGACCCTGGTAGATGAGCTGCACGCCGCCCTTCAGGTCCAGGCCGAGGCGCGTCGGCTTGCTCGCGATGACCGCGAGCGACGCCAGCACCAGACCCAGCACAATCAGAAGCACGAGTGTGTTTCGGCGACGGTCGGCCATGGCCTAGCGGCCCCTCCCGTGGGGCGGGCGCCGGCTTGCGGCCGATCCAGGCGAGCGGGGATCCGCGGGACGCGTCACCACAGGAGCCTACTTGTCGGGGGTGAGCACGAGCAAGAGCCCGCCGTCGTCGTCGTATGCGGGGAACATGTCCGCCTTGGCCTGCGCTTCCACGTCGCGCTCGCCGCTCACCCGCACGGGCACGTCGAGCGCGCGCACACCCCACTCGAGCACCGTTTCCACGGGGTCGTCGCCGTTTGCGAACTTCAAGCCGAGCACCTGCTCGACGCGCTGTCCGATCACGCCCTCCTCCTCCACGCCCGTGAACGCGAACGAGTTCTTGCCACAGCCGATCACGCGGCCCTCGCCGTCGCACACGAAGAACGCGGCGTCCGGCGCCGGGTAGTAGTCGTCGAGCAGCTCGAACAGGAAGGCGAAGCCGCACTTCGCGCAGCCCTTCGGCTGGCGCGTGAAGCCGATGTTGCGGTCGATCTCGCGCGTGCGATGTCCGCAGTTGGGGCAGATGAACGGATGAGCCATCGGACTCCACAGAGTAGGGGAGCCGGCGGGACGGCGTGTAACCGTCGTGAGCGCGATGCGGCCTGATCCCGTCCGCCCGTCCGTCGCCGAGCCGGCGCGTCTCTAGAAGAGCGCGCTCGTGCCCGCCTCGGGCGCGGGCGGATCGATGCCGAGATGCTCGAAGGCGGCGAGCGTGGCGGTCCTGCCCCTCGCCATGCGCTTTATGAGACCCTGCTGGAGCAGGTAGGGTTCGTACACGTCCTCGATCGTGTCCTGCTCCTCGCCCACAGCCACCGCGAGCGTCGAGAGCCCGACGGGCCCGCCGTCGAACTTGACGCAGATCGCCCTGAGGATCTCGCGGTCGAGCCGGTCGAGACCGCGCTCGTCGACCTCCAGCAGCTCGAGCGCGCCGTGCGCCGCGCCGGCGCCGACGACCCCGTCGAGGCGCACCTCGGCGTAGTCGCGCACGCGCTTGAGCAGGCGGTTGGCCACGCGCGGGGTGCCGCGACTGCGGGCCGCGATCGCGAGCGCGCCCTGCTCGTCGACGGCGATCTGCAGGATCTCGGCCGAGCGCCTCACGATCAGCGCGAGATCCTCGACGCCGTAGTGCTCCAGACGCGCCTGAATGCCGAAGCGGTCGCGCAGCGGCGTGGTGAGCAGGCCCGTGCGCGTGGTGGCTCCCACGAGCGTGAACGGGGGAAGCTCGAGCGTCACCACGCGCGCGCCCGCGCCCTGGCCGACGGTGATCGGCAGGCGACGGTCCTCCATCGCCGGGTAGAACGTCTCCTCCAGGGTGCGCGGCAGGCGGTGGATCTCATCCACGAAGAACACGCTTCGCGGCTCCAGCGCAGTCAGAAACGCCGCGATGTCGCCCTTGCGCTCGAGCGCCGGTCCGGCGGTCTGCACGAACGGCACTTCGAGCTCCGCGGCCACGATCTGCGCCAGCGAGGTCTTGCCGAGCCCGGGCGGTCCGGCGAGCAGCAGGTGGTCGAGCGCCTCGTTGCGCGCGCTCGCCGCCTCGATCGCGACGGCGAGCTGCTCGCGCAGCGTCGGCTGGCCGATGAACTCATCGAGCGCGCGCGGTCGCAGCGAGCGGTCGAGCTCGTCCTCGGGGGTGAGATAGGGGGTCTGTATGCGCTCGGCCTGGGTCATTGGGTCACGGCTGAGCGTCTATCCGAAAACCCGTCAGATCGCGTCCCACGGCCGTCTGAGGAGGGATCAGTGGGTTTCCAGACACGTTCTGGGCGCCTCATGCCGCACGCGTGGTGCGCAGGGCACCCGCGATCAACTCCTCGGGGCTCTCGCCGTCGAGCCCCCGCAGCAGCTCCTCGGCTTCCAGCGCGTTGTAGCCGAGCGCGAGCAGGCCCTCGTGCGCGAGTGCGCGCGGCCCTTCGCCGCGGCTGCGCCCCGCCGTGCCCACGCTCTCGAGATGGGTGTCCATCCCGACCTTCTCGCGCAACTCGACGATGATGCGCTCGGCGGTGCGCTTGCCGATCCCCGGCACCGCCTGGAAGCGCGCGGCGTCCGCGCCCGCGATCGCCGCGAGCAGCTCGCGCGGGGGGCCGCTTGAGAGCACCGCCACCGCGACCTTCGGACCGACCGCCTGGACGGAGAGGAGCATCAGGAACAGGTCGCGCTCCTGCTCTGAGTGAAAGCCGTGCAGCAGCAGCGCGTCGTCGCGCACCACCAGGTGCGTGTGCAGGGTCGTCTCGCCCCCCACCGCCGGCACGTGGCGCAGCGTCTCGGCCGACACCGCGGCGCGGTAGCCCACGCCGGCGCACAGCACCACCACGTGATCGGCGCGCCGGATGGCGACCTCGCCGCGCAGTAGCGAGATCATCGAGCGAGCACCGTCCCGGCGGCTTGCATGGCTCGGGTCACCGACTCGTTGAGCGGCGCGCCGTTGAGATGACAGATCGCCACCGCGAGCGCGTCGGAGGCGTGGTCGCTCGCCGGCGCGGCGGGCAGCGCGAGCAGCGCCTGCACCATCCGCGCGACCTGGTCCTTGGCGGCTCGCCCGTTGCCGCACACGGCGGACTTGATCTTCTGCGGCGTGTAGCCGGCGCACGGCACGCCCCGCTGTCCGGCCGCCAGCATCACCGCGCCGCGTGCGTGGCCGACCGCGAACGCCGTGCGCACGTTCTGACCGAAGTAGAGCTCCTCGAGCGCGACCGCGTCGGGCTCGTGCTCGGCCAGGAGCACGTCGATCGCGGCGTGAATGTCGGCCAGGCGCCGCTCCCGCGGGACTCCGGCGCGCGTCTCGATCACGCCGCCGTCGCGCGCCGCGAGGCGTCCGCCCTCGCGCGCGACGACGCCGTAGCCGGTATTGGCCAGGCCTGGATCTATCCCGAGCACGATCATCCTCATAGGGATTCTGCGTGGCGGCCCGGACGCCTGCCGCTACGACATGCGCCAGGGAGCCTCGCCCGACGCCCACAGGTCGTTCAGGGCGACGGCGTCCTTGTAGGTGTCCATGCACTCCCAGAAGCCCTCGTGACGGTGGGCGCGCAGCTCGTCGTCTTGCGCCAGGCGCTCCAACGGGTCGCGCTCGAGCACGCTGTGGCGCTCCAGGTAGTCGAAGACGCCCGGCTCGAAGCAGAAGAAGCCGCCGTTGATCCAATGCTCGGAGCGCGGCTTCTCGCGAAAGCCGAGCACGCGCCCGTTTCCCGCGTCGAGCTCGGTCACGCCGAACTGCAGCTCGGGGCGCACCACCGTCATCGTCGCGAGCTTGCCGTGGGCGGCGTGGAAGGCGAGCAGGCCGTCGAAGTCGACGCTCGCGAGACCGTCGGCGTAGGTTGCGCAGAAGCGCTCGCCCGCGAGGCGCTCCTCGAGCAGCTCGATGCGCCCGCCGGTGGGGGTGTCGAGACCGGTGTCCACGCACCGCACCCGCACGCCCCGCGGCCAGGCGGCATCGGCGGCGAAGCGCTCGATCAGCCCGCCCTTGTAGCCGGTGGCGAGCAGGAACCGCTCGAAGCCCTGCGCCGCGTAGAGCTGGATCACGTGCCACACGATCGGCAGCCCGCCGATCTCCACTAGCGGCTTGGGAATCTCCTGACCACCGCCTTCGGCGGCGGTGCCCTGCACGCGCAGGCGCGTGCCGCGCCCGCCGCAGAGGATCGCGACGGGCGGCCGGGCACTCCTCGCGGCCGGCGAGCGGTCGCTGTCGCTGTCGGCGTGTCGCCGACCCTCGCGCGTCATGTGCGCGGCGCGCGCGCTCGTGCGGGGTCGCTCACCCGGCTACTCGCTCGAGCACATCGGCGGGCGCGTCGAAGTTCGCGTACACCTCGTCCACGTCGTCGAGGTCGTCGAGCGCTTCGATCAGCTTCATCAGGCGCACCGTCCGCGGCTCGTCGATCGGCACGAGGCTCTTGGGGAGATAGGCCAGCTCGGCGCTCTGGATCTCGATCCCCGCCTCTTCGAGCGAGCGCCGCACGGCCGCGAAGTCGCCCAGCTGGGCGACCACCTCGAAGGCGTCGTCGTCGCTGGAGATGTCCTCCGCGCCCGCCTCGACCGCCGGCATCAGGTCGTCCTCGGAGTAGGCCGCCGCGTCGATCGCGATCGTGCCCTTCTTCTCGAACAGATAGGCCACCGAGCCGGGCTCGCCGAGGCTGCCGCCGTGCTTGGAGAAGGCGTGGCGCACGTCGGCGCCGGTGCGGTTGCGGTTGTCGGTGAGCGCCTCCACGAGCACCGCCACGCCGCCCGGGCCGTAGCCCTCGTAGAGGACCGTCTCGATCGCGTCGGCCTCGCCGCCCTCGCCCGTCCCTTTGGCGATCGCGCGCTCGATGTTGTCCTTCGGCATCGACGCGGCCTTGGCCTTGGAGATGGCGAGCGCGAGCGTCGCGTTGCCAGCCGGGTCCCCCCCACCGTCGCGCGCGGCCACCGTGATGGCGCGCGCAAGCTTGGTGAACTGGACTCCGCGGCGGGAGTCCACGACGGCCTTCTTGTGCTTGATGCTGGCCCACTTGGAGTGTCCTGACATAGCCGGGAAGGATACTTCGCGCCTGGGCCAAGGCCGGCCGTGGGGTTGGGGAGGTGTGGGATGTTCCTCTTTTGAAATTTTGCGAAAGTATATACAAGCCGTATCTATAATGGTAAAATCTAAAAAAATATATTGACCTCCCTTCCTTTATCTTGGGCCTGTCCTCCACGAAGGCTTGGCCTGTCCTCCACGAAGGCTTGGCCTGTCCTCCACGAAGGCTTGGCCTGTCCTCCACGAAGGCTTGGCCTGTCCTCCACGAAGACTCGGGCCTGTCCTCCACGAAGAGCATCCAACCCACTTCAAGCCTCTAGGATGGGGCGCCGCATGAGCCTCGACCCTGCGATCTTCAAGGCGTATGACATCCGCGGCCTCTACGGGGAGCAGATCGACGCCGACGTGGCGCTCGCGATCGGCCGCGCGTTCGCCCGCGTGCTGGGAGAGCTCTCGGGCAAGCCGACGACCGAGCTGTGCGTGGGCGTGGGCCGCGACATGCGCCTGACCGCGCCGGAGCTGTGCGAGCGCTATCGCGAGGGGCTGCTCGTCGAGGGCGCCGACGTGCTCGACATCGGTGAGGTGGGCACCGAGATGCTCTATTTCCTCGTCGGCTCGCGCGAGTTGGACGGCGGCTTGATGTGCACCGCCTCGCACAATCCCAAGGCCTACACGGGCGCGAAGCTCGTGCGCGAGGGGGCGATCGCGCTGTCGGGCGACGCGGGCATCCAGGACGTCCGGCGCACGATAGAAGCGGGGCTCGACGGCGGGGACCCTCTCGGCGGCGACGCGGGCATCGGCGGCCCCTCGCGAGCGAGCGCACACGCGCGGGGCACGGTCGAGGAGCTCGACGTCTACGAGGAGTTCCAGGCGGCCGTGCTCGAGATGATCGACCCCGACGCGGTGCGGCCGCTGAAGGTGGTGGTGGACGGCGGCAACGGCATGGCCGGCCCGATGGTGGGCCCGCTGCTCGAGCGCCTTGGGCTGGATCTGATCGAGACCTACTGGACCCCGGACGGCAACTTCCCCGACCACGAGCCCAACCCGCTGCTCCCGGAGAACCGCAGGCTCGTCATCGAGAAGGTCCGCGAGACCGGCGCCGAGGTGGGGATCGCATGGGATGGGGACGCCGACCGCTGCTTCTTCATCGACGACACGGGAGAGTTCGTCGACGGCGACTTTCTCACCGCGCTGCTCGCGGAGTCGCTGCTGAGCAAGAATTCAGATCCCCCCCACCCCCCCACCCATCCCCCGGCGATCCTCTACGACGTGCGCGCGAGCTGGGCGGTGCCCGACACGGTTGAGCGCAATGGGGGCGTTGCGCACATCAACCGGGTGGGCCACGCGTTCTTCAAGACGCGCATGCGCGAGGAGGGCTCGCTGTTCGGCGGCGAGGTTTCCGGGCACTACTACTTCCGCGACTTCTACTGCGCCGACTCGGGCACGATCCCCGCGCTTCTGATCCTCGAGCGGCTCTCCCGGGAGGGCAAGCGCCTCTCCGAGCTGCTGAGGCCCTATCGCGAGCGCTACTTCATATCCGGTGAGATCAACTCGGAGGTGGAGGACCAGGAGGCGAAGATGAGGGAGATCTCGGAGCGCTACGGCGACGCCCGGCAGGATTGGCTGGACGGGATATCGATCTCCTACGACGACTGGCACTTCAACGTGCGCCCCTCCAACACCGAGCCGCTGCTGCGCCTGTGCCTGGAGTCGCTGCGCTCACGCGAGCACATGGAGAGCGCGCGCGACGAGGTGCTGGCGTTGATTCGCTCGTGAGCGGCGCCGCGCAGGCCCACGCGCGCACGCACGGGGTGCACTGTTTGGCGATCCCCACGCCGTTCGCGGTGGGGCGCGTGAACTGCTACCTGATCGAGGACGACCCGCTGACGCTGCTCGACGCGGGACCCAACTCGGCCACTTCGCTCACCGCGCTCGAGGCGGCGCTGGCGGAGCACGGGCATCGCGTGGAGGATCTGCGCCGGATCGTCGTGACCCACCAGCACATCGACCACATCGGGCTCGTGCAGATTCTCGCGACGCGTTCGGGCGCGGAGGTGTGCGCGCTCGACCGGCTCGCCCCATGGCTGGCCGACTACAGGCGCGAGATGGAGGAGAACGACAGCTTCTCGGCGGCGATCATGCTGCGCAACGGCATCCCGCAGGACATCATCTACGCGCTGCGGGCGGTGTCGGCGAGCTTTCGCGCGTGGGGCGCCGCCGCACACGTGACCCGGCCGCTGCGCGACGGCGAGCCGCTCGAGTTCGCCTCGCGGAGCTGGCGCGTGCTGCACCGCCCGGGGCACTCCCCCTCGGACACGGTCTTCTGGGACGAAGCGTCCGGGGAGCTGTTCGGCGGCGACCATCTCATCAAGCACATCTCCTCGAACCCCCTCTTGTCGAAGCCCCTTGAGCCTCTGCCCCCTGGCGGGGTCAGACGGAGTGAGACGGAGGGGTCCAAGCCGCTTGGGTCGTCGTCCAGCCAGGAGCGGCCCAGGGCGTTGATGACATATTTGGACTCGCTGGGCCTCACGCGCGAGATGGACCTGGAGGTCGTTTACGCCGGTCACGGCGAGCCGGTGGAGGATCATCGCGGGCTGATCGACGAGCGCTTTCGTATGCACGCGCGCCGCGCCGACAAGCTCTGCGGGCTGATCGAGGAGCGTCCGCGCAACGCCTATGAGCTCGCCCAGGAGATGTGGGGCAACGTGGCGGTGACGCAGGCGTTTCTGACGCTCTCGGAGGTGCTCGGCCACGTGGATCTGCTGGTGGACGAAGATCGCGTGGTGGAGCGCGAAGCGGACGGCGTGGTGCGCTTCGAAGCCGCTTGAAACATTAGAGTACAATAAACTCCATGACTCCTAGTAAGGGCGGGGGTGGAATGGAGAGCGGCACCTCGAATCCTCACCTCAACGTGTTCGAGCCCTACCGCGAGCTCTCCCGCGGGCACGAGGATCAGCTCACGCGCGCCGCCATGATCGTGCTGCGGCTCGTGCCGCTCGCCCGCGAGACGCTGCTGCAGTCGATCGGCGAGCCCTCCCAGGCGCAGCTGCCCGACTGTGTGGTGGACATGCAGGCCACCAACATCGTGGACCCCTCCGAGGAAGGCGTGTCGAACGGCCAGGTGCAGCGCGGGCGGCTCGTGAGCGTGTTCCTGACGCCCGACATCGAGCCGTTCGACCTCGCGCGGGAGATAACCGAGATCGACCGCGGACAGCGCTTCGACGGGGTGCTGCGCTTCGACCCCGATCTCGTGGTGGTGCTCGAGAGCAAGGTGTGCCGCCGCTGGGCGCGGCGCAACGGGCACCGCGTGGCGGAGCTGAACCTGAACGGCACACGCTTCCAGCAGCGGCGCACGTGCGTGCTGCGCTGGCACGACCTGCTGGAGTCGTGGTGGCGGCTCGCCGAGCTCGGCGTGCTCGCCCCGGCCGAGCAGGCGATCGTCGCGGACGTGCTCTCCTACGCCCACGAGGACTTCGGCCAGCTGCTGCCGTTCGGGACGCTGCGCCGCGTCGGCAGCGACCCCGTGCGACGCAAGTGGCGGCTGCGCTCGCTGCTGCGCGAAGCCACCGGGATCGTGCCCGAGCGCGCGGGCCTCGTGCACGTGCGGCTCGACGTGGCGCTCGGGGTGCGCTCGCTGCAACGCGCGGCGCTCGACGTCGAGCAGGAGCGCCTCACGCTGCACCTGTGGCCCGGCGAGCTGAAGGCCCAGGCCGAGCACCTGTACGCCGGCGGGCACGCCGAGCGGCTGTGCGAGCTGATCGAAGAGGACGGCGACGGCGGGGCATGGCAGGTGCGCCCGCAGCCGCTGCTCGGCTTTCGCAACGCGCCGGTGCGCACGCGTGTGTACCTCACATGCGGGCTCGACCCGGCCGAGTATGCGCGTCGCTGGCAGGGCGAGGACTGGAAGCGGGTGGGCGCACACCACCGCAACCACATTCTCCCCGACCTGTGGCCGTGGCTGCTGGAGCGGGGCTACGCCTCAGAGGACGACCGCGCGCGGCTCGACCCGTTCCTGCATGCGCTCGGTCGTCGCTTCGCGCACCTGCGCCCGACAATCCACGTGTCGCGCTCCTGGGAGTGGGGCGAGGCTGAGCGGCTCGACGACGAAGGTCTCCTGCAGGGAGAGATCCACGGGGCGCTCAACCGGGTGCTCGGACTGCTGGACGAGCCGCGGCTCACCGCTCTCGTGGCTCAGCCCGCCATCGCCGCGGAGCCCGGCGCCACCGAGCAGCCCGGCCATGCGGCGGAGCCTGTCGCGACTCAGGCGGTTCCCACGGCGTCGCGGCCGCCGCTCGCGGCAACGTCCGCCAGGAACAGCCGGTGAACGCGATCGTCGTCGCCGAGCTCTGTGTGGAACGCAACCGCCAGCAGCCGTCCCTGGCGCGCCGCCACCGCGCGGCCGTCCAGCTCGGCGAGGATCTCCACCCCTGAGCCGTGCTCGGCTATCCAGGGGGCGCGGATGAACACGCCGCGCAGCGGCCCCCCGTCGAGCTCCTTCATGTCGAGGTATGCCTCGAAGCTGCGCAGCTGGCGGCCGAACGCGTTGCGCTCGGCGCGAATGTCCATGATGGCGAGGTGTTCGCGGTCGAGCATGATGAGTCCGGCGCAGGAGCCGAGTATGGGAATCCCCCCCACCCCGCCGCCGCGCGCGAGCTCGCGCAGTGGCTCGCGCAAGCCCTCGCGCTCGACGCCGAGCGCCATCGTGGTGGACTCGCCGCCGGGCAGCACGAGTCCGTCGAGGCCGTCGAGGTCCGCCGGCACGCGCACCTCGCGCACGTGGGCGCCCAGCCGCTCCAACACTGCTCCATGCGCCTGAAAGTCTCCCTGCAGCGCAAGCACGCCCACCACCGGCCTTGCCGGCGCCGCCGGCGAGATGTCCGCAGAGGGCGCCTCGCGCGCGCGCACGGGGGTCCCCGATGAGGATGGCCCTACCAACCGCGCTGCGCCAGCAGCTGCTCCTCGGGCAGCTTCGCGCTCTCCAGACTCGCCATCGCCGGGCCGAGCCCCCGCGAGGCGGCGGCGACGCGCTGGGGGTCCCGCCAGTGGGTGGTGGCCTCCACGATGGCCCGCGCGCGCGCGGGGGGGTCCTCCGACTTGAAGATGCCCGACCCCACGAACACCCCTTCGGCGCCGAGCGCCATCATGAGGGCCGCGTCGGCGGGCGTGGCGATGCCGCCCGCGCAGAACAGCACCACCGGCAGGCGTCCCGCCTGCGCGACGCGGCGCACGAGGTCGAGCGGCGCGGCATGCTGCTTGGCGGCGCTCGCGAGCTCTGACTCCTGGAGCGCCGCGAGACGGCGGATCTCCCCGGTTATGCCGCGCATGTGGCGCACCGCCTCGACGATGTCGCCGGTGCCGGCCTCGCCCTTCGAGCGGATCATCGCGGCGCCCTCTCCGATCCGCCGCAGGGCCTCGCCGAGATTGGTGGCGCCGCACACGAACGGCGCCTTGAAGGCCCACTTGTCGATGTGGTTGTGCTCGTCGGCGGGCGTGAGCACCTCGGACTCGTCGATGTAGTCCACCTCGAGCGCCTCCAGCACCTGCGCCTCGACGAAATGCCCGATGCGCGCCTTCGCCATCACGGGGACGCTCACCGCCTGCTGGATGGAGGCGATCATCTCCGGGTCTGACATGCGCGCCACCCCCCCGTCGCGGCGGATGTCGGCGGGCACGCGCTCGAGCGCCATCACCGCGCAGGCGCCCGCGTCCTGCGCGACCTTCGCCTGCTCGGCGGTGACCACGTCCATGATGACCCCGCCCTTGAGCATCTCGGCCAGGCCGCTCTTGACGGTGAATGTCGCCTCGTCGCGCATATCAAATGATCTTATCCTGACCGGCACATGTGCCGGTCAGCCCGACCGTGCATGCACGGTCGGGGACAGGGCCGCATGCGGCCCTGTCTTCCATGAAGATGGAAACAAGGTTCCGGCGGGACTACTTCAGCCGGAAGGCCTTGATGCGGTCGTCGTACTGGGCGCTGTCCTTCGCATACACGCCGTACGCCAATGCCTGGATGAGGCTCAGCAGCGCCGTGTGCGAGCGCACGTAGGCGGGGCTGTTGGAGGAGTAGTAGAGCTTGATCTGCGCGAGCTTCGCCACCTCGGAGAGGGTGGCGTCGGTGATCGCCGCCGTACGCGCCTTGCGGTGGCGCGCGAGCTTCATCGCGCGCACCACCAGCGGATGGGGGCGACCCGCGGAGAGGCCGATCACGAGCGTGGCGCCGTCGATCCGCCCGAGCCGGCTGAGCGCCTCCTGGGAGGGGCTCGCGACGACGTCCACGCGCAGGTCGAGCAGCATCAGCAGGTGACGCAGGTAGCTCGCGAAGAACGCCATCTGGTCGGTTCCCGCCACCAGCACCTTCTCGGCGTCCACGATCGCCTGGGTGAGCGCCTCCACGGCCGGACGCGACACCTTGTGGGCGGTCTCCTCCACGTTCAGGTGGTCGGCCGCGAGCGCCGTCTCAAACTCGTTCTGGTCGAGCGAGAACAGCGGCGTGGAGCTGTCGGGGGAGGCTCCCGACCGCGGTTGGGCGTGCATGCGCCGGTACTCTTCGCGCGCCGCCGCCTGCAGCTCGGGGAAGCCCTCGAAGCCGAGCGCCTGCGAGAAGCGCACCACGGTCGAGCTCGACGTGTTCGCCCGCCGCGCGAGCTCCTCCGCAGTCTGGAAAGCCGCCTCGTCGAGATGGTCCACGATGTACTGCGCCACGTCCTTCTGCGAGCGCGAGCACTCCTCGAAGCGGGTGTGTATGTAGAGGGAGAGGCTCTGGTGCTCGTTTATGCCCGAACTGGCGCCCGCCCCGTTCACGGGGGGCTTCTCCGGCGGGGTCGCTAGACGTTTCATCGGCGCTCTTGTTCGACAAGCGCGCCCCTTACTCCTCTACGATCGCCCCACATCCGTGCGACAGCGTCTCGCCAGCTCCACGAAGTAGTCGAGCGAGTGGGGATTCGCGAGCGACTCGACGCTCGCCGCGTCGCTCGCAGCCGCGCCCATCAGAATCCGCTTGATCGGCACCTCGAGCACCTTCCCGGAGAGCGTGCGCGGCACCTCCGCGATCTGCAGTATCCGGTTCGGCACGTGCCTCGGAGAGCAGTCCTCGCGCACGCGCCGCTTGATGCGCGCTTCCAGCTCTTCGTCGAGCGTGATGCCGTCGCGGAGCACCACGAACAGGATCATCTGAAGCTCGTCGACCCGGCCGTCCCGACCGTGCGCCCCGCCCCCGCTGGGAACGTCCACCACGAGCGCGTCGGTCACCTCCTCCAGCGCCGAGGTAACGCGATAGATCTCGCTGGTGCCCATGCGCACGCCCTGGCGGTTGATGGTGGAGTCCGAGCGCCCGTAGATCACCGCTCCCCCGCGCTTGGTTATGCGAATCCAGTCGCCGTGGCGCCAGATGCCCGGATACACGTCGAAATAGCTTTCGCGGTAGCGCTCGCCGACCCGATCCTCCGGATCGTGTGGGTCGGCGGGAACCGTATCCCCCCACAAGAACAGCGGCATCGATGGCAGCGGCTCGGTGAGCACCAGCTCGCCGACCTCGTCCCGCAGCGGCCTCCCCAGCTCGTCCCAGGACTCCACCGCGCAGCCCAGCACGCGGCACTGGATCTCCCCCTCGTACACGGGCAGCAGCGGGCAGCCGCCCACGAACGCCGTGCACACATCGGTGCCCCCGCTCGTGGAGAACAGCCACACATCGCGACCCACGTGCTCGTACACCCAGTGAAAGCCCTCCGGCGGCAGCGGCGAGCCGGTCGAGCCGATGGCGCGCAGCGCGCTCAACTCGAAGTCGCGCGCAGGCTCGACGCCCGCCTTCTCGCAGCTTGTCAAGAAGCCCGCGCTCACTCCCATGCAGGTGATGCGCGCTCGCTCGGCGAGCTCCCACAGCCTGCCGAGGTCGGGATACCCGGGGCTGCCGTCGTAGAGCACGATCGCCGCCTCGCTGAACAGGCACCCGATCAGGAAGTTCCACATCATCCAGCCGGTCGTGGTGAACCAGAACATGCGATCGCCCTCGTGCAAATCGAGGTGCAGCAGGCTCTTCTTGAGCTGCTCCACGAGGATCCCCCCGTGCCCGTGCACGATCGCCTTCGGCAGACCCGTGGTGCCCGAGGAGTAGAGCACCCACAGGGGGTGGTCGAACCCCACCTGCTCGAAGCGCGCCTCCGCGCCCGCCCCGCGCGCCTGAAGCTCGTCCCAAGTGAGCGCTCCTCGCGCGCGCGGGGCATTGGTTTCGGCAAAGAGATATGGGAGCATCACCGTGTGCTCCACCGACGGCAACCCCTCCAAGATCGTGGCGAGCGCGCCTGAGCGGTCGAAGTCCTTGCCGCCGTGCCTATAGCCGTCGACGGCGAACAGAACCCTCGGCTCGATCTGAGCGAAGCGGTCCACCACGCTGCGCGCTCCGAACTCCGGCGCCGCGCACGACCAGATCGCCCCGATGCTCGCGCACGCCAGGAACGCCACCAGCGTCTCCGGCACGTTCGGCATGTACGCCGCCACGCGATCGCCGCGCTCAACGCCGAGCGAGCGCAACCCCTCCGCCACGGCCGCCACCTGCTGCGAGAGCTCGCCCCACGTGAGCTCTTTCAGCGGACGCAGCTCGGATGCGTGCAGCACCGCGGGCTCATCGGGATCGCGGTTGCGCAGCAGCATGTTCTCGGCGTAGTTCAGCCGCGCCCCCTGAAACCAGCGCGCGCCCGGCATCTCCCGCCGGCCGATCGGGGATCGGACCGATCCCCGATCGGCGAGCACCCGCTCATACGGCGCGGACGCGCGCACCCCGCAGTACTCCCAGACGTCCGCCCAGAACTCCTCGAGCTCGCCCACCGACCACTCCCACAGCGCCCCGTAGTCGGCGAACCGGCGTCCGTGACGCTCGCCCGCCCACTCGATGAACGCGGTCATCCGCGCGCCCGCCACCCGCTCGGCCGACGGCGTCCACAGCGGAAGCTGATCCTCTTGGCTGGACATGGTGCATCCCCCTTTCTAGCGGCTCTTCACAGAGGCGCCCATGCCCCCCGCACCACCGGCCTCCACGGCGGGTGTCCGGCGACACCCTCCGCTCCAGCGGTCGGAGCCAGTCATATCCGCTCCCACCCCCCAAGCGCAAGCCCCGCACGATTGCATCCGAACATCGTGCCCGGGCCTTATTGTGCTCGCCCGTGAGCATCGACGCGTTGCGCGCTCAGTTCCCCGTGTTCGAGCGGCTGGCCTATCTGAACGCCGGCACCGATGGCCCCCTGCCGGCGGCCGCGGCGCGTGCCGGCGCCCAGGAGCTGCTCGGGGAGGCCCGCCGTGGACGCGCGCGCGAGCACTTCGAGCGACGCACAGAGCTCGGCGCCGCGCTGCGCGCCTCCTATGCTCGCGCGCTCGGCTGCGAGGCGAGCGAGGTGGCGCTCACCACCTGTACCACCGAGGGCCTCTCGATCGTCATCGACGGCCTCGACCTGCGCGCGGGCGAGGAGATCCTCACGAGCGACGAGGAGCATTCCGGCCTGCTCGGAGTGCTGGCGGCCGCCCGCGAGTCGTTTGGCGCGGTCGTGCGGATGGCGCCGCTCGAGCGCATCGCCGAGGCGGTCGGCCCCCGCACGCGCCTGGTGGCGTGCTCGCACGTCAGCTGGATGACGGGACGCCTCGCGCCCGCCGAGCTCGCCGAGCTCGACGTGCCGGTGGTGCTCGACGGCGCCCAGGGCGTCGGCGCGGTCGCGGTGGACGTGCGCGCGCTCGGCTGCGACGCCTACGCCGGAGCGGGCCAGAAGTGGCTGTGCGGCCCCGACGGCACGGGCATGCTCTACGTGGCCCCCTCCCTGCGCGAGCGCGTGCGCGTGAAGCGACGCGGCTACGGCAACCTGCTCGATCCCGACGCCGGGCTCGACGCTCGACTTCACGACGACGCGCGGCGTTTCGACACGCTCGCCCTCAGCGCCGAGACGCTCGCCGCGGCGCTCGCCGCCGTCAAAGCGCTCGAGGACGCCGGCTGGGCGGCCGTCCGCGAGCGCGCCCTCGCGCTCGCGGGGTCGCTCGTCGAGCGGCTCGAGTCGATCGACCGCGCGGTCGCCCCGCGCGGGCACACCACGCTCGTGTCCTTCGCGAGCGCCGATCCGCCGCTCGAGCGCGCCGCGCTCGCCGAGCAGGGCATCGTCCTGCGCGACATCCCCCACCTACCGTGGCTGCGCGCCTCGGTCGGCGCCTGGAACGACGAGCACGACCTCGACCGGCTGCTGGCGCACCTCGCTCTATGAGGGCCCTTCGACGCACGCCCCTGAGCCGCTTGCGGCCTGCCCGACGGCACGCACGACAGTGCGCCACACGGTTCGCCCGACGGTTTGCACGACGGCCCGCCCGACGGTACGCCAGACGGTCCGCGCGATGAGCGTACCCAGCGGATCATGGTCGTCGGTATGAACGTCCCCATCGGATGGCCCCGTGTGCACGCGCTAGCGCGCGCACGAGGCAGCGTGCTCGCGGGGGCCCTCGCCGCGCTCGCGCTCAGCATCCTTATCGCCGCGCTCGTGCTGGAACTCGGCGAAGCGCGCCTCTCGCTCCCTTGGAGCTATGCGGGCGAGGGCGACACCAAGTTCTACCTGCTGCTCGTCAAGTCGATCGTCACGCACGGCTCCTACCAGACCAACTCGAGCCTCGGCGCTCCCTTCGGCCTGCAGCTCTACGACTTCCCCCAAGGCGCCGACAACCTCAACCTGCTGCTCGTCAGGGCGATCGGCCTCTTCTCCAAGAACCCGGCGCTCGTGTTGAACGTGTTCTTCCTGCTCACCTTCCCGCTGACAGCGGTGAGCGCCTACGCGGCCCTGCGGCGGCTGCGGGTTTCCGTGGGCGCCGCCGTGGTGTGCGCCGTCATCTTCGCGCTGCTGCCCTACCACTTCAATCGCGGCGAGTCGCAGGTGCTGCTGTCGGCCTACTACGGCGTCCCGTTGGGAGCATTGCTGTTCCTGCGGCTGTGGGACGAGCGCGGCCTGTTCGCGCGCCACTCCAAACGCGCGTGGGCTTCGGGCACGTCGCTGCTCACCGTCGCCTGCTGTTTGGTGGTCGGCTCGACCGGGCTCTACTACGCCGTGTTCGCGCTGCTGCTCCTGCTCGGCGGCAGCCTGCTCGCGCTGCTCGTCCGTCGCGCACCGCGCACGGCGCTCTCGGGCCTGATCGCCTCGGCCCTCATCGCGGCGACGCTCGCCGCGAACCTCGCTCCCACGCTCGCCTACCGCTCCGCGCACGGCGCCAACACCGCGATCAAGCGCACCACGATCGAAGCCGACCAGTTCGGGCTGCGGCTCACCGACCTGCTGCTGCCCGTACAGCAGCACCGATTCGGCCCGCTCTCGAACGTCAACCAGCGCTACACCGAAGCCATCTCCACGGGCTATTGCGAGGCGTGCTTTGAGAACCTCGGCGCCGTCGGCAGCGTCGGCTTCCTGTGGCTGGCGGTGGTGGCGCTCGCGTCGATAGCGGGCGCCGCGGGCGCGTTCGCCGCCGGCGCCAACCGGGTTGTGGGCGCCGACTACCGTCCCGCAGCGCTCGGCATGGCGCTCTCCTTCACGCTCGCCACCATCGGCGGCCTCTCGAGCCTGATCGCGTTCTTCCTCACGCGCGACATCCGCGGCTGGAACCGCATCTCGCTGTTCATCGCCTTCTTCTCGCTGTTCGCGGTCGGCCTGCTGCTCGACGCCGGCCGGCGACGGCTCGCCGGGACGGGCGCCGCGCGGCTCGCCGTGGCGGTGGCTCTCGCGGGCGTGCTCGCCTTCGGAGCGCTCGACGAGACCTCCGGCTACTTCCTGCCCAAGTACGCCAAGAACGCGCGCCAGTGGACCAGCGACGCGCAATTCGTGGCGGAGATCGAAACGCGCATGCCCCCCGCGGCGGCCATCTTCCAACTGCCCTATGTGCCCTTCCCCGAGGGCTACGGCGCGACCGGCACGGGCGTGTCGGCGCCCAACCCCAACTTCGGCACCACCTACGAACTGGCGCGCGGCTACATCCACTCGCAACGGTTGCGCTGGAGCTACGGCGCGATGAAGGGCAGGCCCGCCGACTGGCAGGCCGAGCTCGCATCCAAGCCGCTGTATCTCTCGCTCGCCGCCGCCGCCGCCGACGGTTTCCAGGGATTGTGGGTCGATCCGCACGGTTACAGCGCCGTCACCCGGCCGCGACTCGCGCCCGCGCTGGCAAAGCTGCTGGGCGTCGCCCCGCTCTACAGCCCCGCCGGCGATCTCATGTTCTTCGACCTGCGCCCGTTCGCCGCCGCGCTCGCGCGCGCCCACGGCGCCGCACGGCTGCGGGAACTGCGCGCCGCCACGCTCCACCCGCTGCGCGCCGCCTGCGGCTCGGACGGCCTGGAATTGATCAACCCCTCCCCCACGCCGCGCACCGCCACGCTGCAGATGCGGCTGAGCATGAACGCGACCAAACCCACGACGCTGCTGATCCACTATGCGGGCGGGGAGAACGAACCGCGCACGCTCACCGCCACGCCTGTGAAGGTCGCCAGGCGGCTGACCCTCGCCCCCGGCACGAGCACGGTCGGGTTCTCCCTGCCCGGAGCGCCCGCCCCGCTCGCCGCGCGTGTCGCCGGGCCCATAATCGAGCAGCCCAGCTTCACCGAGGAAGCGCTCGTTCCGTTCGAAACGCCTCCGCGCCGGCTGCCCGGCGCGCACATCCTGGCCGGCTTCGCGCCGCCCACGTGCGCGCAGTCGGTCGAAGCGGTAAGACCCGCGGCATAGCAAGCATGGGGACCGCCACTCTCACCCCGCCCCGACCCGCGCTCGCGTGGCGCGCGGCGCTCCGACCACACCGTCTCGCGCTTGCCGGCATCCTCGCGCTGTCGGTCGTGCTGAACACGCGCAAGCTCGCCCAGAACGCGTGGGCGAACACGTTCTACTCGGCGGGCGTCAAGTCGATGCTCGGCTCGCTGCACAACTTCCTGTTCGTCTCCTTCGACCGGGGCGGTCTCGTCACGATCGACAAGCCCCCGCTCGGCGTGTGGCCGCAGGTCGTGAGCGCCAAGCTGTTCGGCTTCACGCCCCTCAGCCTGCTGCTGCCCGAGGCCATCATGGGGACGGCCGCTGTCGCCGTGCTCTACCTCGTGCTCACGCGCCGCCTGGGCGTCGTCGCGGGACTCGCCGGCGCGCTCGCGCTCGCCGTGTTCCCCTCGTGGGTGGCGGTGTCGCGCGACAACGGCGTCGACCCGCTGCTCGTCCTGCTCATGCTGCTCGCCTGCGTCGCGGCGCTGAGCGCGATCGAGAGCGGGCGTTGGCGCTCGCTGCTGGCGAGCGCGGTGCTCGTGGGGCTCGCGTTCAACACGAAGACGCTCGCCGCCTATCTGGTGGCGCCCGGCATGGCGCTCGGCTATCTCGTATGCGCGCCCGGCGCATGGCGGCGGCGTGTCGTGATGCTGCTCGCGGCGGGCCTGTCGATGGCGATCGTGTCGTTCTCGTGGATCGCGCTGGTCGAACTCACCCCCGCCTCGCAGCGCCCCTATGTGGGCAGCTCCACCAACAACACCGAGCTCGGGCTCACGTTCGACTACAACGGCCTCGGCCGCGTGGAAGGCGAGGTGGGCGGCCCGGGCAATATCCCCACGCGCGGCGGCGCGATCGTTCACAGCGCCCCCCATCGCCCATCCGCCGCTCAAGCCCCGCCGGGCGGGAAGCCCGGGGGCGCGGCGCCCAGAGCGCGGCTGTCGCGGTATCTGCCCAACGGGCGCTATCGCAATCCGGTCGCCTTCGGGGGGCCGGTCGGGCCGCTGCGGCTGTTCGGCGCGGGCCTCGCCGGACAGGGCGCCTGGATGCTGCCGTTCGCCCTGTTCGGGATGCTCGCGCTCGCGCTGCTCACGCTCGGCGGGGGGGCGACTCGTGCGGCGCAAGCCGAGCCCGCCTTTGGCGGTGACGGGCGCAAGCGTCGAGATCCGCGGCTCGCGCTGCTGATCGTGCTCGGCGGCTGGCTGCTGGTCGAGGTCGCCGTGCTCAGCCTCTCCAAGGGCATCGTCCACCCCTACTACATCTCAGCGATGGCCCCGCCCGCCGCGGCGATGGTCGGCGCGGGCGCCGTCGCGTTCGCGCGTTTCGCCCGACCGATCGAGGATCGATACCGGAATAGGAGGCCCACCCACCCGGGCACGCAGCGGGATCCTCGATCGGCCGGCGACCCGCGCGTGCTGCTGCTCCCCTGCGCCGTGGTCGCGACGGTCATAGCCCAGATCTCGATCTTGAACGACCAGCGCTACATGCAATGGCTCGTCCCGGCGCTCATCGGGGGGGCCGCGGTCGGGCTGGCGGCGATCGCGGCCCGCAGGCTGGCCGCGCCCGCGATGGCCTTCCTGGTGGGTCTGCTGCTGGTGGCGCCCACGGGATATGCCGCCACCACCTGGCTCGCGCCCGTGGAGGGCACCTTCCCCGCGGCGGGCCCCCACGAAGCGGCCGGCTCCGGGATGTTCGGCATCGGCCCCACCGACACGCGGGTCGACCGCAACCTCGTCCGCTACGTCGACACGCACCGCCCCGCCACGCGCTGGAGTGTGCTCACCGACGCCTCCCCCACCGCCGCTCCGCTGATCCTGCTCGGCTCTCCCGCCGGGGCGCTGGGGGGCTACGGCGGCAGCGACCCCATACTCGACGGCCCCTCCCTCGCGCGGCTGATCGCGCGCGGGGAGGCGCGCTACGTGGTGCTCGGCGGCGCCTACGCCTCGCGCGGAGGCAACCTCGCGACGGCGGCCGTGCTGCGCGCCTGCCCGCAGGTGCCCGCCGAAGCGTGGCACGGCCCCACACCGGGGCCGCAGGTGCTCGTGCTGTTCGACTGCGCCGGGCGCGAGCGGGCGCTGAGGGCGTCAACCGGCCATTAGGACCGTCCGCCCGTCCGTCCGCCACTTCCCGCCGTCCACCCGTCGGCCCGGCCGGTGGCGCTCAAGCCGCGCGGGCGCCGCGCAAAGCCGGCGCGGCGTCCGCCTTGCGGCCGATCAGCCGGCGCTCGAAGAAGATGCCCTCGCGCAAGCCGGCGCCCGTCACCTCGAGCGTGTCGAAGCTCCCGCGCCGCATCACCTCCTGGATGACGAGCGCGCCCGCCAGCACGATGTCGGCGCGCGCCGGTTTGATGCCCGGCACGCGGCTGCGCTCGGGCGCGGGCAGCGCCGCGAGACGTCCGATCAGCTCCTTCAGCGCGCGGAACTCCAGGACGAACCCCTGGACCTCCTCCGCGGGCAAACCAGCCGCCCGCTCCGCGGCCGCGGCGAGGTTGCGCACCGTTCCCCCCAGCCCCACGAGCCGCGGGCCGGCCGCCTGCAGCCACGGCGCGCGCTCCAGCTTGCGCGCGACATGAGCTTGCAGCGCCCTGCACTGACTGCGCTTGGCGGGGTGGGTGGGTCCTTCATCCGCGAGGAAGCGCTCGGTCATACGCACCGCCCCCAGCCGCCACGAGCCCGACTCCCGCGCGATGCGCCCCGCCACGCGCACGAGTTGCAGCGAGCCGCCGCCGAGGTCGAGCACGCAGCCGTCGGTGAGCGTCGTGGAGTGCACCGCCGCCAGATAGCCGTAGCGGGCCTCCTGCTCGCGGCTGAGGATGCGCACGTCCAAGCCCGTGCGCAGACGCACCTGCTCGAGGAACGCCCCGCCGTTCTCCGCGTCGCGGATGGCGCTGGTGGCGACGGCGTCCACCGAGCGCTCGTCGAGCCCGTGCCGCGTGCACAGCTCCGTGAACTCGTCGAGCGTGCGCAGCGCCCGCGCGATCGCCTCCTCGCTCAGCCGCCCGCTCGCGGCGAGGCCCTCGCCGATGCGCACCGCCGCCGAGAGCTCGTCCTCGCGCTCCCACGCCGCGCCGCTCGCCCTGAACACGACCATCCGAAACGAGTTCGACCCGAGGTCGATCACCGCGACGCGCTCTTCGAGCTGCGAGTCCATGGTGAAAGCGTAGTGGGCGGGTCGGAAGGTCATTTCGCGCGGCGCCCGGGCGGGCGGGCCGCGCGGGGCGCGACGGCGGAATGGGATCGCCGCCGCGCGGGTACACCGTGGTGGTAGCGCTCGGCCCGTCAACGCTCGACTCCGGCGCCGCAGCCGCTACGGGCGCGAGCCCGCACGAGTGGGCGGGCTCGGCCTTGTCGTTACCACCTCACCTCCTCAGAAAGGGCCAGAACCATGGGTGCGCAAGAGAACAAGCAGACTGCACAGGCCGCCTACGCGGCGTTCAGCAGCGGCGACGCGGAGGGCGCGATGCGCAACATCGACGACTCGATCGCCTGGACGGTGCGCGGCAAAAACACGCTGACCGGCGTCCACAAAGGCAAGCAGGCGGTCGGCGAGCTGTGGGGGCAGTTCCTCGGCAAGGGCTTCCGCACCGCGCCGCACGACTTCATCGCCGACGGCGACAAGGTCGTCGTGCTCACGACCGTCAGCCTCGCGGGAGAGTCGGAGGAGAGCGTCGACGTGCTCACCTACGACGGCAACGGCAAGCTCGTCGCGTTCGACACGCTCGGCGACCCAGCGCCGGCCGACCGGGCGTTCTCGGCGTAGCGTCCCGAGTCGACTCGGGACGCTAGGATGTGACATCTCTCACACGCTGCTCATCTGGCGCTAAGGGGCGCGCTCGAAGCTCCGCGCCATGTCCGCGAAAGGAAAGCGCTCGACCGGGCGATGGCTGCTGGCGGGCATAGCCGCGACGGCGGTCGTCGGCGGGGCGGTCGCCGCGGCGGACCAGGACGGCTCGGGGCCCGCCGCGCGAAACTCGCGGCGGCTTGCCGTCTCGGGCACGTCGTCGGGCGCCTCGGCGAGCGGCTCGACAGCGCCCAACACGGCGTCCGGCGCCGCGCCGGGCTCGTGCGGCGCGGAAAGCGCGCTCACGATCGCCGGCGTGGACGCCAAGGTTGCCCTGCGCATCTACGCCGGTGAGATCGCAGGCAGGGAGGTGGAAGCCGACGTCGCCCACATCACCGGCTCACGGGAACTGTTGAGCGCGCTGGCGAGCTCCAAAACGCGGGCAGTCTACGCGGCGGTGCACACGATCGTGTACACGCCCCTCTGGCACATCGTGCGACTGCGCGTGGTTCAGAGAGGGCATGTGCTCGCCGACGTCGGCGGGCCCTACATCATCGCTCCCGTGACCGGCTCCTTGAGGGCGAACGGGCGGACGGTGGGGAGCTTCGTGATGTCCGTGCAGGACGACATCGGCTACGTGAAGCTCGTCAGCCGCTTCATCGGAGTGCCGATCGACCTGTATGGGCACCCGCCCCACCCGCCCCACCCGCCCGGGTCGTTCCTGATGGGCACGCTCAAGCCGGCGCCCTCCTCCGTGAGCTCGGGGGCGACGGTGAGAGTCGCCGGCGCCGGCTACTTCACGCAGGTGCTCGAAGCGAACGCCTTCCCAACCGGCAAGCTGCAGGCCGCCCTGTTCGTGTCCACGCCCAACCATGCGACGGCGGCGCAGAGCTGCGACGCCGTGCGCGCGGCCGCGTGGGGCAACGTGGCGAAGCACATCGCGGGGCGCTTCTCCCCGCTGACGGCGCACTACCAGGACTTCGTCCGCGTGCTTCAGGGCTCGACCGCCGGCCTCGCCTACGTGCGCGCCGGATCGACGCAGCTCGCCGGCAGCGACTCCGGACCGGCTCACATCCCGAGTCACGGCATCTTCAAGTACCGCGGGCGCTCCTGGCAGGTGTTCTCGTGGGCGCCGTTCCCGCCCGCGCGGATCTACTTCCTCGCGCCCGCCGGGTGAGGCGGCAGATCCCCTTCCCCGCACTTGCGGGCGAGGCTCGCCCGTTCCGCCGAGGCGCCGGGCGGAGATCGATGGCGGCGCTCACAAGACTCACGCCACCCATCGCCCGGTGGCGAACTGCATCGAGGCTGCGCCGAGCGCGACCCCGCTGCACGCGATCCACACTCCGAGCCGTCCTCGCTTGTCGAGCCACAGCGCGAGTGACATCCACAGGGGGAACAGGACGAGGATGAAACGCGGAAGCGACATCAGCGGCTCGGTCGACTTCGGCGCCGATGTGAGGATTACGAGCGAGACAACCGTGTAGGCGCCGTACGCCGGCGGGAGGCGTCGTATCACGCCGATGGTGGCGAACACGGCGAAGATGAGCGCCGCGGCATCGACCACGTTTGCGGCGGCCAGGCGATAGGGACCGTTGGTGGCGGGGAACAATCGGCCGGCCGGCGCGGAGGCGATCGTGTGCAAACCGTGCCACAGCGCGCTTACGATTCCCGTGATGCCTCCGAAGATCTCGAAGTGACGGTGCCAGACCGTGTCGTTGACATGCAAGGGCCGGAGCGCATCACCGTATTCGATGCCCATGTAGGCGAAGAAGGCGACCAGGCCGAGCGGTACGAGCGCGAGCCAGAGGAAGTCGAGTGCAGGACGGTAGCGCGGTCGCCACCAGGTCGTGGATGGGCTCGTGGACGGGGTCGTGGACGCTGCCGGCGCCCGATCGCGGTCGGCGCGCGGACCGTATAGGTAGAGCAACCCGATAGGGATTGCGACCAGGACTCCGGAGCTGTGCGTCGCCGATGCGAGCGCACCCGCGATGCCCGCCCATGCCCAATGCCCGGTGCGCGCTGCGTACACCGCCCCGATCGTGAGCGCGAGCAGCAGTCCCTGGGGGTAGATGACGGAGAAGAACATCGCGGTGGGGAAGAATGCGAGCGCGAGCACCGCCGTGCGCGCATGCTCGCCGCCGAGTTCGATCGTGACGAGCCGGTGCAGCAGGTAGAGCGCGACCGCGAACGAGACGAGCGACACAGCGATGCCGGCGATCAGCAGCGAGCCTGACAGCACGCCCACGGCGTCGACCGCGATGGGATAGAGCGGGTAGAACGCCGCCAGCGCCACAGAGTGGTAGCCGTGGCCCGCGATGGACAGGTAGAACGTCGCATCCCAACGCTGCGCCACTCCGAAGACGAGCTCTCCAAGGTTCCCAAACGGCGCTCCCGTATACGGCGCGCCGCCGGTCGGTCGGAAACCGACCGTCAGCACCGCGTAGACGCCGGCCAGCCACACCGCGAGCCGCGAAGTCCAGAGCGCCAGCCAGACATCCGCGAACGCCATGCGGCGAGCATCGACGATGGCTGCCCCGCCCACCATGCGACGGCCCATTGCCCCAGTTGTGACAGATCCCCCCATGACCGGGGCCAGCTTACTACCCGGTCAGCCACGCCGGAGGGCCTGATTTGCCAGCGTTTATACGGGATAACGGTCATCCGCCGGATCGCGCGACCGGGGTGTCAACGCACTGTGTGAGGAGTGAGCTCACCGGTCGGGACATCGCGGTGTCCGAGCCCTCGGTGGCGCCAGGGCCGTGAGCCATGGGCCCGATTGGTTACGCGGAGCCGGTTCGCCCTTATCCGGCGGGCCGCCGAGGTTCGGGTTGCCTCCGAGCTGCCTCCGAGACGTCCGGTTGAGGTTGAAGCACCCGTCCATTCTCCGTCCGCAGCGACGCTCATGATGGCGCCGTGCCTCGCATCAGCTTCTTCTACGGGATCGTCGTGACGATGTACTTCTACGACCACGACCCGCCCCACTTCCACGCCGAGTACGCCGAGTACCACGCGGCCATCGTGATCGGCAGCAATGAGGTGCTCGTGGGCAGCCTCCCCGGTCGTGCACTCAAGCTCGCGACCGAGTGGGCGAGTCTGCACCGCGAGGATTTGGAAGCAGATTGGCAGCGGGCAAAGGATGGGGGCTCTCCGGAGCCCATCGACCCGTTGCCGTAAGATGGGCGCATGGAGTTCGTACGCGTCACCTCTGTAGATGTGCTGGGTCACTACAGGCTCCGGCTTGGCTTCAGCGACGGCAGCACGCGCGATGTCGATCTCACGGAAGAGCTGCACGGCCCCGTGTTCGAGCCGCTGGCCGATCCCGACTATTTCGCGCAGGTGCGAGTAGACGAGGAGTTGGGCACCGTCGTCTGGCCCAACGGAGCCGACCTCGATCCCCTCGTGCTGCACGGGGACTTCGAGCCGGCCTCTCGCCTCGTCCACCACTGATCGCGCTAGAACGCGGCTCGTTTCATGGGCCCGCCTGGACTCGAACCAGGGACCAACCGATTATGAGTCGGCGGCTCTAACCAACTGAGCTACGGGCCCTCGTCGCGGCTTTCGCGACTCCCCAGAAGCTACCAGCGCGTCAGTCATGTACGTCGGAGAGCTCCGGTCTCGCGCGCCGGCGGGCGCTCCGTGGTTTGATATCGCGGTCAACCACGAGGGGAGCGTCAGATGGCAGAGCGGGCGGCGATCGTCACGGGAGCGTCCAGCGGCATCGGTCTCGCGATCGCATATGTGCTGGCCGAGGAGGGATACGGCGTCACGATGGCGGCCCGTCGCCCCGAGAAGCTTCAGAGCGCCGTCGACGGCCTCGCCGCGGAGGGCTTCGACGTCCACGCCGTCCCCGCGGCGCTGTCCGAAGAGAGCGAGATCCAGAAGGTGGTCGCCGCCCACCGCGAGCGCTACGGCCGCCTCGACGTGCTCGTCAACAACGCCGGCGTCGGCATCGGCGCGCCGGTCGCAGACATCCAGACCAAGCACCTCGACATGCAGCTGTCGGTCAACCTGCGCTCGATCGTCCTCTTCTACCGCGAGTGCCTCTCCATGCTCCAGGCGGCCGGCGCCGAGCACTCGAGCGCGCTCGTCGTCAACACCTCCTCGATCTCCGGCAAGCGCGGCGAGGCGTGGCTGTCGGTGTACTCGGCCACCAAGCACGGCGTCGTCGGCTGGACCGAAGCTATGAACAAGGAGCTCGGCTCCCAGGGCATCAAGTCCACCGCGCTCTGCCCCGCCTTCGTCGACACGCCCATGACCGACTTCGCCAAGGGCGAGGTCCCGGCCGAGGAGATGATCCGCCCGCAGGACATCGCCGAGGCCGTGCGCTTCATGCTGCGCACCTCCCCCGCCTGCGTCGTTCCTGAGATCATGTTCGTCCGCCCGGGCGACGCCCTGTAGCCCGACCCCGGTTCAGCTGAAAGGAACACCACATGAAGCTAGGCGTCCACATCGGCTACTGGGGCCTCGGCCTCAGCTCCCAAGACCAGCTCGACATCGTCCACGAAGCCGAGCGATTGGGGTATGACTCGGTATGGGCCGCGGAGGCCTACGGCTCCGACGCCGCCACCGTGCTCGCCTGGCTGGCGGGGCAGACGTCGAAGATCCGGCTCGGCTCGGGCATCTTCCAGATGCCGGGCCGCAGCGCGGCCATGACCGCGATGACCGCCGCCACGATCGACCAGCTCTCAGGCGGGCGCATGATGCTCGGCATCGGCTCCTCCGGTCCCCAGGTCGCAGAGGGCTGGCACGGCCAGCGCTTCGCACGCCAGCTCCAGCGCACCCGCGAGTACGTCGCCGTCGTGCGCATGGCGCTCGCCCGCGAACGACTCGAGTTCCACGGTGAGACGCTCGAGCTTCCGCTCCCCGACGGGCCCGGCAAGGCGCTCAAGCTCACGATCGCCCCCGTCCAGGAGCGCATTCCGGTCTACCTGGCCGCGATCGGCCCCAAGAACACCGCGCTCGCCGGTGAGATCGCCGACGGCTGGATCCCCACGCTCTTCTCCCCCGAGCACGTCTCGGAGCTGCGACCCCTCCTGCAGGAAGGCGCCGACCGTGTTGGGCGCTCGCTTGAGGGCTTCGACGTCGCGCCGACGGTAAACGTTTTCATCACCGACGACCTGCAGGCGGCGCGCGACGCGATGCGGCCGTTCATCGCTCTCTACGTCGGAGGGATGGGCTCGCGAGAGCAGAACTTCTACAACAACCTCGTCTGCCGCTACGGCTTCGAGGAGCAGGCGAAAACGATCCAGGACCTCTACCTGGAAGGCAAGCGCGAGGAGGCAATGGCGGCGATCCCCGACGCGCTCATCGACACGGTCTCGCTGTGCGGCCCCAGGGATGCGGTGCGCGAGCGCATCTCCGTCTACCGCGACGCAGGTGTGGGCACGCTCGGCATCACCCCCATCGCCTTCACCAGGGACGATCGACTCGCCCAGCTGCGGCTCGTCGCCGAGCTGGCTGCCGTCTGAAGCGCGGCGGGTTTTTTGGGGGATTGGAAGTGGCGTGCGATGTGGGCCACAGTCACTCTCTCTTGACCAGCGCGCAAGCGGTCCTCCCGCGCCGGCCATTGCGCGTGCTGCTCGGCGCATTCGGCGATCCCGGCCACGCCTTCCCTATGATCGCGCTCGGGCGCTCGCTCGCCGCGCGCGGCCACGACGTCACGCTGCAGACATGGGAGCGCTGGCGCGCGCCGGTCGAGGCCGAGGGCCTCGCGTTCACCCCCGCGCCCGAGTACAGCGCGTTCCCGATCCCCGTTCCGGATCGGCACGGCCTGCCCCGGCCGCTCGACTTCTATGAGGCGGTCGTCTACACGACGCGCGACACGCTGGCGCTCGTGGAGGACCTTCGACCCGACGTCGTCGTTCACGACATCCTCACGCTCGGCCCCGCCCTCGCCGGGGAGCTTGCGGGCATCCCGTGCGCCACGCTCATCCCCCACGTCCACCCCGACACCGAGCCGGGCTTCCCGATCTACTCCTTCGGAGCGCTGCTCCCCCGCACCCGCCTCGGCCGCGCCCTCTGGCGCCGCGCGCATCTGCCCGTCCGCCGGGGCCTTGAGAGCGGGCGCCTCGCGCTCAACCGCACGCGCGCTCAGGTCGGCCTGCCGCCGCTCGCCCACCCCCACGGCGGCACGAGCCGCGAGCTGGCGCTCGTCGCCACCTTCCCACAGCTCGAGTACCCCCGCGCCTGGCCCTCCCACGTCCACGTCGTCGGACCGCTGCTCTGGGAGCCCCCCGCCGAGGACATAGCCCTGCCGCCCGGCGACGATCCGCTCGTCCTCATCGCCCCCTCCACCTCCCAGGACCCCGACCACCGGCTGCTCCACGCGGCCCTGCGCGGCCTCGCCGACGCTCCCGTGCGCGTGCTCGCGACCTGGAACCGTCGCCTGCCGTCGCGTCCCCTGCCGGTACCCGCCAACGCGCGCGTCGTCGACTGGCTCTCCTACGCGCGCACCCTGCCATTCTGCGACGCCGTCGTCTGCCACGCCGGCCACGGCACGCTCTCGCGCGCGCTAGCCTCCGGCGTTCCGGTCGTCGCCTGCCCCGTCGCGGGCGACATGAACGAGAACGCCGCCCGGCTCGCCTGGGCGGGCGCCGGCGTCCGCCTCCCACGGCGCTTCATCTCACCGCGCCCGCTTCGTCATGCGGTAGAGCGAGTAATCGACGATCCGTCGATCCGCGCACGGGCAAGGGAGCTGGCCACATGGTCCTCCACCCACGAAGCGGGTGCCACAGCGTCCGCCCTCGTCGAGCGGCTCGTTGAGTCAGAAGACTCCGGGGGTGGGACTCGAACCCACAACCTCTCGCTTAACAGGCGAGCGCAATCTACCAGTTGAGCTACCCCGGATCGTGCTACCCACGAAACGATAGCGCGGGAATCGGATCTTAGGAAGGAGGAGAGATGAGCCCCTCCTCGATCTCAGCGTGGCAGTTGCTGCACAGCAAGATGCACTTCTCAGCCTCGTTGCGTGCTCGTGCCAACGACCGGGTAACGCCACGCAGGCTCAAGCCGAACTGCTTTTCCGCAGGGTCGAGATGATGGAAGTGCAACGCCCTGACGCAGCGATCATAGCCGCATACCCGGCACGCGCCACCAGCCTCCTCGACGAGTAGACGCTTTACGTGTCTACGCCGGCGCACCACCGCCTCAGACCTGCATCTCAGACATTGATATCCGCCGGAGGATCGGCGCTGAAACTCTGTGAGGCCGTGGTGTGCACACTCAAGCATGATGCGTCGCTGCCGTTGGTCGCCCGCGCCTCGGCGTTCCGCATGCTTGGTCTTTAGTCCATACTCGCGCAGCCAGTGTCTGACCGTTGTCTGACTTCGGTCCATCGCTTCGGCGATCTGCCGCGTCGACAAGCCTGCCTGGATGAACTCCTCCAGCTCCTCCCGGCGCAGGGGGCCCTTCGCCGCGTGCGCCTCGCGATTGACGGCCGCGAGCCCGTGCTTCTCCACCCAGTAGGCGACCGTCGCTTCATGCCGATCGAACCGCTTCCCAATCTCGGCCAGCGGCAGTCCCCGGCCTAGCAGGCTCTCCAGCGACGCGCGATCCATGCACCGTATTGTCTACGATGGACCGGACGGAAAAGCGAACGAGTGTTCGTGGGTCCAATAGGGTCGAGCCGAGCTAAACCTCCGAACCCGTCTCAGCCAACGCCCGCTCCTGGGCGCGGTCGAAGTCGCGCTTCACCTCTCCCCGGCGGCGGGCGAGGTCGCTCACCTCGCCCGCTCCCTGCGCGCGCGCGGCGTGTATGCGGCGGTCGATCGCCGCGAGCTGGAGCTGCAGCTGCTGGACCTCCAGCATCGCGGGCTTGGTGGAGCGCTCTGAGGCGGGCCAGCGGCCCGCTTCGACGGTCAGCTCGGCGAGCAGGCCCACCAGCTCGCGGTCCTCGTCGTCCACGCCTTTCAGCGGCTCGGCGAGATGGCCCCCCTTCAGATGCGCTGCCGCCCGGCGCAGCAGCTCGCTGGTGAACACACCCTCCAGATCGACCTCCTCCAGCGCGCGCTGCCCGTGCTCGGGCGCGGCGATGCACAGCGCCAGAAACGCGCGCTCGGTGTCCTCGCGGCCCGCCAGCACCCGTCCGGCCCGCGAGTCCGCCTCCGCGCCGGCGTGCCGTCCCGTCCCGTCATTCCCGCGCGCGCCGGGTGCGCTCGACGTGCGCATGCCCTGCCCGCCCGACCCGTCCGCGCCGGCGCCCGCGCGCTCGCTCGTGCGGCCCCGCCCGCCGACGGGGGATGCGCTCCCCTGCCCGCCACCACCCGCGAGCAGCGACTCGGCGAGTCCCTCGCTCAACCCCAGCCGTCCCGACACGAGCCTCGTGAGCTCCATGCGCATCGCGCTCGGCGGCAGCGTCGCGAACACCGGCCTCAGCTCGGCGATCATCCGGTCGCGACCCTCGGGGCTCGTGTCGTCGCCGCCCGCGAGCGCGCGCTCCACGCGAAACCTCACGAACGGCGCCGATCGTGCCACGGCCTCTCGCACAGCCTCCGCTCCGCCGCGCTGGACGAGCTCGGCCGGATCCGCACCCGCCGGCAGCTCCACCACGCGCAGCTCGAGCTTGCGCCGCGCCGCCAGCCTTGAGGCCTTCAACATCGCCTCCTGCCCCGCGCTGTCGGCGTCGAGCGCCAGCAGCACCGTCTGGGCCAGCCGTCCCAGCTCGCCCACCTGCTCGTCGGTGAGCGCCGTGCCCATCAGCCCCACCGCGTTCCTGAAGCCCGCCTGGTGCAGCGCGATCACGTCGGTGTACCCCTCGCAAACGATCGCCACCCCCGCCTTGGCCGCGTGCGCGCGCGCGAGGTCCGCGCCGTAGAGATGGCGACCCTTGTGGTAGACGTCGTTGTCGGTGCTGTTCAGGTACTTCGGACCGCGCCCCTCGCTCATCGCGCGCGCCCCGAAGCCCAGTACCCGACCGCGCATGTCGGCCAGCGGGAACATGATGCGAGCGCGAAAGCGGTCATACAGCCCTCCTCGCTCTTGAGAGCGTTGCGCGAGGCCCGTCTCGTAGAGCTCTTGCTCGGAGAACCCCTGGCGCCGGGACGCGAGCAGCACGCGGTCCCACGCGCTGGGCGCGTAGCCCACGCGAAACTCCTTGCAGATCTCCACGCCGAGCCCGCGACCCGCCAGGTAGCTCCTCGCCTGCGCCGCCTCCTCAGACTCCCACAGGTAGCGCTCGTAGTAGGCGGTCGTCCGCGACAGCAGCTCCAGCAGCCGCTCCCGGCGCGCGCGGCGCTCCGCTTCGCGGGGGTCCTCCTTCTCCACCTCCAGCTCGATCCCGGCGCGGTCGGCGAGCAGCTCCAGGGCGCCCTTGAAGTCGACGCCCTCGGTCTCCTGCACGAACGTGAACACGTCGCCCGACGCCTGGCAGCCGAAGCAGTAGTACACCTTCTCCACCGGCTCCACGCTGAACGACGGGGTGCGCTCGTCGTGGAACGGGCACAGCCCCTCGTAGCTGCGCGGGCCGGCCCTGCGCAGCTCGGTGCGCGTGTTCACGAGCTCCACGAAGTCGATCGCGTCGCGCACCCGATCGCGCGAGTCCGGTGTGTAGCGGGCCATCGCGCCTACGCTGACAGGAAAATGGAGTTCAGGCGGCCACCACCTCTTGCAGCGTGACGTTGTGTCCGAGCGCTTCGAGCTGGGCGACAAGGCGTTTGGTGGTGCGCTCGGGGTCGCGTTTGCGGAAGTAGTCGCCGCCGAGGTCTTTGTAGAGCTCGCCGGTGGAGAGCATGTGCCAGCACGCGATGATGATGGAGTGCTTGACCGCGCCGAGGGCCTTCTTGTGACCACGGCGGGGTCGCAGCCGCTGGTACTGGGCGGCGAGGTAGACGTCGTTGGTGCGTGTGGCGGCCAGGGCGGCCTCCTCCAGCGCCCAGTCAAGCCACTTCGATCCCTTGCGGGTCTTCCCGGAGCGACGTTTGCCGGCGGACTGGTCGTTGCCGGGACACATCCCGGCCCAGGAGGCCAGTTCCTTGGCGGTCGGGAAGACGCTCATGTCGACGCCGATCTCCGCCACGATCACCTCAGCTGTCCGCCGTTGAACACCGGGGATCGTGCATAGCAACTCAACGGCCTTCTCGAAAGGGGCGATCTGCTCCCCGATCGTCTCGGTCAGTCCAGCGATCTGCTCGTCCAGGAAGTCCAGGTGAGCGAGGATCGCGCCGATCCAGACAGCGTGCAAATGATCGAAGCGGCCCTCCAGAGCCTCTCGCAGCGCAGGAAGCTTTGCGCGCAGCCTGCCCTTGGCGAGGTCGGCGAGCACCTCTGGGTCGGTGGTGCCGGCCACGAGCGCGTCGAGCATCAGCCGCCCGGACTTGCCGAGGATGTTCGTTGCGACGCAGTCCAGCTTGATCCCGGTGTCCTCCAGCGCCTTGTGCAAACGGTTGGCCTCCCGCGAGCGCTCCTGGATCTGGGTCTTGCGATACCGCGTGAGGTTCCGCAGCGCACGGATCGGCTTGGGGGGCACAAAGCTCGCTTTCAACAATCCAGCCTCCGCGAGCTGACAGATCCACACAGCGTCTTGGATATCGGTCTTGCGTCCGGGGACCTGCTTAACGTGACGAGCATTGACCAGCAAGCACTCGAACTCGTCCTCCAGGATCGCCCACACCGGCTTCCAGTAGACACCGGTCGCCTCCATCGTGACCTGCGTCACACCGTGCGCGGCCAGCCAGTCACGCAGCGTCAAAAGCCCCGCGACCGTCGTAGGAAACTCCGCCACGTGCTGCTCACGTCCACCGCCATCGGCCGGAACGCGCACACACGCGGTCACCTGCGCCTTATGAACATCCAGCGCCCCAGGGCGCTCGACGACCGTCTCCATGAAAACCTCCCGAGGGATCGAAGGACACAATCGTCGCCCAGGGGCCCCTGAGAATCTGACAGGCGTGCTCATAGCAACAGTCCGGAGGTCCGGGGAGACCCACACGCCAGACTAGCCTCGGGCTCACAAGCACCAAGCGAAGATCGGCGTCGCGGGCGACATCCAGATCATCCCATTTTCATCAGCCCGTGCGGGCCCGCGGCGCGGGCACGGGGACTAGCGCGCGAACACGCGCGGCACTTCCAGGTCGGTGTACGCGCGGATGCAGTAGCGGTCGGTCATCCCCGCCACGTAGTCGGTCACGCGCTCGGCGATGTCGCGTTGCCCCGCACCGTCGTCGGGCAAGAGCTCCGGGTGCTCGACATAGTGCTCGAACAGCCTCCTCACGACGTTCGCGATGCGAGCGTGCTCGGCGCGCACCGCCGGACCGAGGTACACGTGCTCGAACATGAACTTGCGCAACTCCATCATCGCCGGTCCCGCCTCGGGTCCCTGCACGATGTCTTCCGCCTGCTGCGAGTGCTCCACCATGTCGTGCACGAGCGCGTCGATCCGCTGCGACCCGGTCGACCCGAGCACCGCGATCGGCCGCTGCGGCAGCTCGTCCTCGCGCAACAGCCCCGCCCTGATCGCGTCGTCGATGTCGTGGTTGATGTACGCCACGCGGTCGATCACGCGCACGATCCGCCCCTCCAGCGTGCGCGGCAGCGGCGCACGGCTCGAGTGCCCCGCGATTCCCTCGCGCACGGGCTCCGTCAAGTTCAGGCCGGCGCCGTCGCGCTCCAGCGCGTCGACGACTCGCAGCGAATGCTCGTAGTGGCGGAACTCGCGTCCGAAGCGCTCTTTCAAGCATATGTCGAGCGCCTCCTCGCCGATGTGCCCGAACGGCGGGTGCCCGAGGTCGTGGCCGAGGCCGATCGCCTCGGCCAGGTCCTCGTTGAGCGCGAGCGCCCTGGCCACCGTGCGCGAGATGGTGGTCACCTCGAGCGTGTGGGTCAAGCGCGTCCGGTAGTGGTCCCCCAAGGGGGCCACGAACACCTGCGTCTTGTGCGTCAGGCGCCTGAACGCCTTGCAGTGCACGATCCTGTCGCGGTCGCGCTGAAACGGGGTGCGCAGCCCGCAGTCCTGCTCGGCTCGCATCCTGAGCGCCGGATAGGAGCGCGCCGCGAGCGGCGAGAGCTCGACGGCCTCCAGCTCCCGGCGGCGGCCCGCGAAGGCCGCCGCGACCGACTCGGTGTCCTTTGCGGCGCTCACGCAGCCGATTGTGGCAGCGCGTGCGGCCGGCGCCCCATCGCGGGCATCAGGCGCACGTGCGCGTGGTGCTCGAGCGTCTCGGCCACCGCGTGCTCCACCTGGCCCAGCGCGCGCTCCTCGCCCTCCGGGGCCTCGCTCAGCGGTCTCCCGAGCGCCTCCACCATGAAGGCGTGTGCCTGCTCCCCAAGCGGGAACGCCCCCACCGTCTGAGTCTCGACGGGAGACTCAGACGGCCAGCATGTCCCGCACACCACCCCCCCGGCGGCACCCGAGAAGCCGACGAGGCGCTCGTGCTCGCCGCAGCTCGCACACGACCCGAGCTGGGGCGCGAGTCCCGCCGCCACGAGCAGCTTCAGGCGGAACGCGAGCGCGCTCGCGCGCGTGGCGCCGGCCGGGTTCTCGTCCAGCAGCGAGAGCTTGCGACACAGCAGGTTGAACACGCCCGGATGCGGCTCTGAGGTCTCGAACAGGCGCCCCACCGCGTCGCACGCCCGCGCGGCGGCGTCCAGCGCGCGGGCGTCGTCGCGCAGGCGCGAATAGCCCTCCACGGTTTGCGCGCCGGTGACGGTCATCAGCTCGCCGCGACCCTCGTGCAGCTCGATCCGCAGGCGGAAGAACGGCTCCAAGCGACCCCCGAAGCGGCTGTGCGCGCGACGCACCCCCTTGGCGATCGCGCTCACCCTGCCCTGGTGGGGCGTGTAGATGTGAAGGATCCGATCGGCCTCGCCGTAGCGCATCGAGCGCAGGACGACGGCATCGGTCTTCACAAGCCCACCCATTCCGCCGAGTCTAGGCCGAGCGGAGGCGGAGCACTCGGCGCCGGACGCTACGCGACCGCTCACCGGGACGCCCGCCAAAGCATCGCTACACTTTATGAAGTAATGACCGGCCAGGCGACCAGCGGCAACGCGCCCATCACCGTGTACACAACCGAGCCCTGCTCGTTCTGTGCCCGCGTGAAGGGCCTCCTGAGCGCACGCGGCCTCGACTTCACCGAGGTCAACCTCGTCAAGGACCCCGCCGGACGCGCGGAGCTCGCCGGGCGCACCGGCATGATGACCTTTCCGCAGGTGCTGGTCGGCGAGGAGCTGCTCGGCGGCTGGTCGGAGACGCTCAGCGCAGTGCAGAGCGGACGTCTCGACGAGCTGCTCCCCGCGTAGCCGCTCCGCGTCCGCGCGGGGGCGGCTGGCAGGTGTCGCAGACGTACGTGCCCCTCCCCGCCGCCACGAGCTTCACGATCGTGGTTCCGCACCGCCCGCACGGCTGCCCCTCGCGCCGGTGCACCTGGAAGCGGTCCTGAAAGGAGCCCCACACGCCGTCCACGTGGCGGAAGTCGTCGATCGTCGCCCCGCGCGCCTCTATGCCGGCCCGCAGCGCCCACACCAGCGCCTCGCGCAGGCGCGCGTGCTGGTCGGCGCTCAGCCGCCCGGCGGGACGCAGCGGGTGGATTCCGGCACGGTGAAGCGCCTCGTCGGCATAGATGTTCCCCACGCCCGCCATTCTGCGCTGGTCGAGCAGAAACGCCTTGATCGGGGCCGTGCGCCCGCGCGCGAGCGCGCACAGGTGCTCGACCGTGAAGCGCTCGTCCAACGGCTCCAAGCCCAGTCGCGCGTCGAAGAAGGCGTCGAGCGCCTCGCCCCCGAGCAGCAGCTCCCCGGTGCCGAACCTGCGCGGGTCCACGAACGCCAGCCGGCGGGAGCCGAGGTCGGCGAATGACGAGCGCCGCGCACGCTCCCCACTCCCTCCGCGTGCTCGCCGATCGCCGAGGTCGATCCGCACGCGCACGCGCACGTGCGTCTGGCGCGGGTCCGGGTCGCACAGCACCGTGCCCGTCATGCGCAGGTGCTGAGCGAGGTGAACGTCCTCGCTGAGGCTCCACACGAGGTACTTCCCGCGCCGTCCCAACCGCTCCACCTCGCGCCCTCTCAGCGCGTCCTCCATTTCGCTCGCAGCAAGCGGCCTGCACCAGCGCGCGTCGAGGATCTCGACGCGCGCGAGCGTGCGGCCCTCAACCAACGGCGCGAGCTGGCGCCTGATCGTCTCGACCTCCGGAAGCTCGGGCATCTGCACGCGCCAGCATAGGGACGCCCGCCAAGCGCGCGCGGTCGCCCCCCGGCGTGGGGGCGGCCGTCAGGCCGGTGTGGCCGTGTCAGGCCCGCGTGGTCGCGCTTCGCGCGTGCGCGCGGGGATGGGCCCCAAAGTAGGCGTCCTTGAGGCGTTCCGCCGACAGGTGCGTGTAGATCTGCGTGGTCGCCAGATCGGCGTGGCCGAGCATCTCCTGCAACGAGCGCAGATCGCAGCCGCCCGCGAGCAGATGCGTAGCGAACGTATGACGTAGCGTGTGCGGGGTCATGCGCTGCGCGAGCCCCGCCGCGCGCGCATGGCTCTGGATGATCTTGTAGAGCCCCTGACGCGTTAGGACCGACCCGCGATGGTTCACGAACAGGTGGGTCTCCGCCCGCACGCCGACGAGCCGCGGGCGTCCGCGCCGGCCGTACGCCTCGAGCGCCGCCACCGCCCGGCGTCCCACCGGAACGATGCGCTCCTTGGAGCCCTTCCCGCGTGCGCGCAGCATCCCCTCCTCGAGGTCCACGTCCCCGACCTCCAGAGCGATCGCCTCGGACACGCGCAGGCCGCACGCGTACATCGTCTCCAGCAGCGCCCTGTCGCGCAGCGCGAGCGGCTCTGTGCCCTTTGGCTGCGCGAGCAGCTTCGCCACCTGCTCCCGCGAGAGCACCTTCGGCAGCCGCTTGGTCTTCGGCGGTCCACGAAGATCGGCGGTGGGATCGTGGTCGATGAGCCCCTCGCGTCGCAGATGGCGGTAGAAGGAGCGCAGGCAGGCCGCCTTGCGCTGAAGCGTGGCCGCGGCCACCGGCGGGCGGTCCTCGCCGCCGCCGGCGAGCTCCGAAAGGAACGCCGCGAGATCGCCGTGCTCGGCGTCGAGCGAGCGGACGCGGCGGCGCGCGAGGAACTCTCCCAGCTGCGCGAGGTCGGATTGGTAGGCGCCAAGCGTGTTGCGAGACAGCCCGCGCTCCAGCTCCAGATAGGCTAGGAAGTCGAGCGTCAGCCGCTCGAAGCGCGGCCCCTCGACGGCGGCGAGCGTGGGAGAGTGGGCCACTCCCACCACTTCGCCTCGCCGGCGAAGGCTCCTTGGGCGTGCAAGCCCGCTCTCAGGGCGCGCACAGCTCGGCGAGCACGGTTCCGGCGGCGAGCGCCGCGCCGAAGAACAGCGGGTCTTCGACCAGCGCGCGGCCCATCGTCTCGGCCGGCAGCCCGCTCGCGAGGTATCCCGGCATGTCCACCGGCGCGCGCCGCCAGTCGTGGCGGGCCATGCTGGCCGGTCTTCGATCGGTGGGGCGATCCACCTCCAGCTCGAGCTGAGGCTTGCCACGCTCGGCGGAGGCTCCGAACACCGAGCCGAGCCGCGCGCGCAGGTCCGCGCCCACCGGCGAGCGAATACCGGCGGGCAGCGCCACCGTCACCGGCTCGAGCAGCAGGTCGAGCACCGTGAGCGTGTGGTGGGAGATGCCCCGGTGGCGCGGGCGCGAGTCGGCCGAGGACATGCGCGCCACGAGCAGCGTCGGCGCGCCGAGCGCGAGCGCCGTGTGAGCGGAGTCGAGCGCGTGCATCCCCCCGTGGCCGAGCGGAGAGCTCGACCCAACGATCCCCGGCCCCGGACCGCACACGACGGCATCCCAGCCCAGCGTGCGCAACCCGTGGTGCAGCGCTCCGGCGGAGCTCACCGCCTCGCGCTCGCCGCCGTATGCAGCACCGGCGGTGAGGTGACCGGCGAGCAGGCCGCGCTCGCGCAGCGTGCGCACGATGCGCGAGTGACCGCCCGGCAGCGCCCCTCCCGGCGTATGGACGAAGCCGAGCCGGCAATCGGGCCGCGCCTGCGCGAACGCCCACGCGACCGCGGCGAGCTGGCCGTGCAACGCGAGCACCCCGACCGGCCGCTCCAGCGGCAGTTCGAGTCGCTCGCCTGCCTGTTTGCCTGCCTGCGCCCCAGAGGGTGTGCTCGGACGGGTGCGCCCTTCGGGGTGTGCCCGCGAGGGTGCGCCCGTCTGGGTGTCCTCGACCGGCTCCACCGCGTGCTGCAGGCTCGTGTAGTTGAGCTTCATCACATGCGCCCCCGGCACGCCGTCGGCGCCGAGACCGCGTGTGAGGTTGACGTGCACGATGTCGAAACCCCCCGACCCGAGGCCCAAGTCGCGGGCCTGCACGTTCACGATCACCTCGTCGCCCGCCTCGCTGCGCCCGAGCAGCCCCACGTCGGCGATCGCGGGACGGCGCGCGCCGTCCTCCAGCTCGACGAGGAGATCCTGCTCTGGGCCGCGGGCGGGATGGGCCTCCACGATGATGGCTCGGCGGAGCTTCAGCATCTGCCCTCAGAAGCTATCGCTCGGCGGGATGCCCGGGAACAGGCGAGCCGCCGAACTTGGCCACATCGGCGGCGCCGCTCAGCGGGCCGTCCGGCGCGGCGGCGGCGACGCTGCCGGGCGGACCGGCGATAGCGCCGCCGGGCGAACCGCCGGGCGGCTCCCACTCGACGCTCACGTCCACGTCGCATTCGCAATCCGGCAGGTTGGCGATCTCGTGCGCGCTGTCGATCATCTTGGCCGCCACAGCCTGCGCCGCCTGCTCTCCCGAGACCCTGAAGAGCGCTTGCACGCGCAGGGCGCCGAGCGGCTCAGGGCGCTCGCCGGACGACAGCTCCGCGCTCACGATCGGCCGGCGAGCGCTCGATCGCCCGCGGCGCGCTCGTCCGTCCGCTGCAGCGCGGCGGCCACGAAGCTCCGAAACAGCGGGGCCGGGCGCTCCGGGCGCGACTTGAACTCGGGATGGAACTGGCAAGCCACGAAGAACGGGTGGTCGTCGAGCTCGACCACCTCGACCAAACGCTCGTCCGGAGAGGTTCCCGAGATGAGCAGGCCCGCGCTCTGCAAACGCTTGCGCAGCAGGTTGTTCACCTCGTAGCGGTGGCGATGGCGCTCGTACACAACCGCCTCGCCGTAGGCCTCCCTGACCTTGGAGCCGTCGTGGAGCTTGATCGGGTCGGCCCCGAGACGCATCGTGCCGCCGAGATCGGCCACCTCCTTCTGCTCGGGGAGCAGGTCGATCACCGGATAGGGCGTCTCGATGTCGAACTCGGTCGAGTTGGCGCCCTCCATCCCGGCGACGTGCCTGGCGAACTCGGCCACGGCGATCTGCATTCCCAGGCAGATCCCAAGGTATGGGATGCGACGCTCGCGCGCGACGCGCGCCGCCGCGATCTTGCCCTCGATCCCGCGACCGCCGAAGCCGCCCGGAATCAGGATGCCGTCGGCGCTCTCGAGCAGCTCGCGCGCCCCTCGACGCTCCTCCGCCACGGCCGACCCGCCCTCCTCCAGCGCCTCCGAGTCGATCCAGTCGATCCGCACTCTGCCGTCCTGCAGCGCCGCGGCGTGACGAAGCGCCTCGCAGACCGACAGGTAGGCGTCCTCGAGCTGCACGTACTTGCCCACGAGCGCGATGCGAACGGTGCGCTGCGCGTGCTCGGCCCGCTCGATCGGCTCCTGCCACTTCGACAGGTCCGGCGCGGGCGCCTCCACGCCGAAGTGGTCGAGGATGAAGTCGTCGACCCCCTGGTCGCGAAAGGAGAGCGGCACCTTGTAGATGTTGTCGACGTCGCGCGCCGAGACGATCGCGTCGGCCGGGAGGCTCGCGAACAGGGCGATCTTCTTGCGGATCTCCTGCGAGAGCGCCCCCTCCGAGCGGCACATGAGCATGTCCGGCGCGATGCCGATCCTGCGCAGCTCGTTGACCGAATGCTGCGTCGGCTTTGTCTTGAGCTCGCCCGCGTGGCCGATGTAGGGGACGAGCGTGAGGTGGATGAACATGCAGCGCCGGCGGCCCACGTCCACCGGGAACTGGCGGATCGCCTCCAGGAACGGAAGCGACTCGATGTCACCGACGGTGCCGCCGATCTCGGTGATCACGAAGTCCACGTCGGTGGACTCGGCGATCAACGCGATGCGCTGCTTGATCTCGTCGGTGATGTGCGGCACCACCTGCACGGTGCCTCCCAGGTAGTCGCCGCGGCGCTCGCGCCGGATCACCGTGTCGTAGATGCCGCCCGCGGTGACGTTCGAGGCGCGGCTCGTGTTGGAGTCGGTGAAGCGCTCGTAGTGGCCGAGGTCGAGGTCGGTCTCCGCGCCGTCCTCGGTGACGAACACCTCGCCGTGCTGATAGGGGGACATCGTGCCCGGATCGACGTTGATGTAGGGGTCGAACTTCTGCAACCCCACCGTCAGCCCGCGCGCCACGAGCAGCCGCCCGATCGACGCCGCGGCGATGCCCTTCCCCAGCGAGGACACCACGCCGCCGGTTACGAAGATGAACCGGGTCTTGGCCGGAGCCTGTGCGTGGCGGTCGGAGTGAGGCGAGGTCATCGAGGTACGCCCCAGGAGTCTAGCCCGCGCAGCAGCGGCACCTTCTCCACGAGCGCCGAGATCGAGCGCAGCTCCCCGTAAACCGTTACCACCACCAGCAATGCGAGCGCGACCGCCTGTCCCGCCGCCGACAGCGTGAGCACGATCCACAGTCCGGCGAGCGCGCCCAGCAGGTTGGCGCCGGTGTCGCCCAGCATCGCCCGCTCGCGCAGGTCGTACAGCCCGGCCACGAGGGCAGGGCCGACGAACAGCCCGAGCATCCACAGCGGTCGCAAGCTCGCCGCGCCGATCGTGAGCCCCGCGCCGAGCAGCACGAACACCTTCGTCGCCCGCCCGGGGCGCAGATCCAGCAGGTTGAGAACGTTCGTGGCGAGCACCAGCACGGCGCTCGCAAGAAGCCATCGTCCGACGGAAAGCTCGAAGTAGTTCGTCACGTACAGCGCCAGCCCGAGCGAGCCGGCCGCCTTCAGCGCCCCGGTGGATACTCCCCTCCGCAGCACCGCTCGGCCGTGGCCGCGCCAGCCACGTGTCTGGTCTCCGAGCGTGTCGTCGACGAGGCCCAGGAACGCGACTCCGAGGGCGTACACGACCACCGTGGAAGTCCCCGGGTGGAAGATCGTTGTCACTTCGAGCCGATCGAGCAGCGCGAGCGGCGCGAGCGCCACAAGCGCGCCCGCCACGCTCAACACGCCGAAGGGAAACGCGACGCTGCGCTCCCGGTAGTTGGCCTTGACGTGCCCGTTCTCTCTCAGCGCGCGCAGCAGCGGTGGCGCCAGGACCGCGGCGGCGGCGGCGGCGAGCACGAAGGGAAGCGCATGCACCCGCGCAAGTTAGCGGCCGGCGCGGACGGGCCCTCAATGCCGGCTGCCCGCGCTCACCGCTGACGGCAGCAGGGCATCGGCGGTCGGCTTGACGCCGTAGGCGCCGTGGTCTCCGGCGAGTGCAAGCGCGAGCGCCGTGCGTCCCGCGATCGTCTCCAGATCGTCGACGCTCGCCAGGTTTTCGGTCTTGTACCACGGGATCTGCGACGGTTCGGTGCTGCTCAACTCCACCCCCACCGCGGGCACGCCCTTGGAGGCGACTCCGGTGACCAGGCCCGACTCGAATTCAGCGGTGGCCCTGGCCGCCGCCCGGCTCATACCGGCTGGGTCGCCGCGCGCGACCACAAGCCCTTCAAGGCTGCCCAGGTTCCCGTCATAGGAGCTGAACAGTCTTGTCTGCACGCGTTCGAGCAGCTTTCCCCCGCTCACCATCTCCCTGCCGATGTGCGCCCCGAACTGCCTGAGGAGAGCCGGGTTTGTGGTGAGCGCCGCGTAGTGCGTGCCGGCCTGTCCCGCGATGCCGTTCGTGTCCAGCGGCTCGCGCACCGCGACCACCGCCTTCACATTGCCGCCCGCCTCCCCGACGCCGTCGCGCACGAGCGAGTCGATCTGATCGGAGGAGTCGCCGAGGAACACCAGGCCGATGCTCCGTTCGCTCAGCACCCCGTGCACCGCGAACGGCCACAGATCCGTGGCGAGCGTTTCCTGTTCTGAGAGCCGCGAGCCGACCCGTTCAAGGTTGTGCTGCGAGCCCGCCACTTCCGAGCGCAGGTTGCGCACGATCCCGTTCTGCGCCGAGGAGACGAGGTTCGAGTCGCCGATCGCCACCCCGATCAGCACCCCGACGGCAAGCGCGAACAGTACTGCGGCGAGCGAGAGCGCGTGATAGCGATAGTCGAACATCGTCGAAGGCTTGCTCAACCGCTGCCGGAGCCGAACAGCACCTGAAGCTTGAGCCATAGCAGGTCGACCACGTCGCGCAACGCCGGAGTCATCCACACGACCGCGATCAGCGCGATCAGGCCGGCCACGATCACCACGACCAGCGGCGCGAGTCCCGGCATCGGTCGATAGAGGCGGCTCACGCCCTTGGCGTCGACCAGGATCTCCCCGATGCGCAGGCGCGTGAGGAACGTCGAGGACATCCCTTCGCGATTGCGGTCGAGGAACTCGACGAGGTTGAACTGCGAACCCACGGTCACGATCAGCCTCGCTCCCTTCTCGGCCGCGATCAGCATCGCCACGTCCTGGCTCGTGCCGGGCGCCGGCACGAGCTTGAAGGGGACGCCGAGCTCCTCCAGGCGGTGTCTGCCCGGAGCTCGCCCGTCGGGATAGGAGTGCACCACGAGCTCGGTTCCGCCCTCGCGCGCGGCGAGCAGCGCGGGCTCGCCCGCGGAGTCCATGTCGCCCACGATCATGTCGGGCCGCAGGCCCGCCTCGAGCAGCGCGTCCGCGCCGCCGTCGACCGCCACGAGCACGGGCCGCGTGTCCCTGATGAACGGCTTCAGCGCCCGCAGGTCGCGCTGATGGTCCACGCCTCGCACCACCACCAGCGCCGAGCGGTCGCGGAAGTCGGTCCGAAAGCGCGGCAGATCGATGCGACCCGCCAGTAGTTCGCGCTCCTCGCGCATGTGCTCGATCGTGTTGTGCGCGAAGCGCTCGAGCGCCTCGCCGATCTCACGCCGGCGAGCCTCCGTGTCGGCGCGCACGCGCGCCAGGTCGAGCACCTCGCCTCTCACGAGCGGTTGACCCCTGTAGAGCACCTCGCCAGCGCGGCCCGATTCGGTCACGCGCACCGTCACCGGATCGCCGTCGGAGAGCGACCGGAACAGCGAGTCGTCGGCCAGGTCCACCAGCAGCACGCCCGCTTCGACGAGCAGTTGCGGCCCCAGGTTGGGATATGTGCCGCTCGTCGACGCGCGGCAGTTCAGCACCGCGGCGGCTCCGGCGGCGATCAGCTCCTCGGCCGACACGCGGTCGATGTCGAGATGGTCGATCACCGCGATGTCGCCCGCCACGAGATGCCTCACCAGCAGCTTCGTCTTGCGCCCCAGCCGCACCGGCCCGCTGACGTCGCGCGACGGCGCGCGCAAAGCCCCGAGGGAAGGCGCAGTCGTGCCGGGCGGCTGCCGGGTCGCGGCCATGGAATGCGAGAGTAACGGCCCCGGGCGGCCCGCGCATCTGCTGGGACGGACTCAGGCGGCTCGCAAGAGCTCCTGCGCGTGCCGGCGTGCCGCGCTGTCCTGCTCGTCGGCGCCGAGCATCCGCATGAGCTCGGTGACGACCGCGCCCTCGTCGAGCTGCACGACGCTCGCGAGCGTCACATCGGCCGTCGTGTCCTTCGCGATCGAGAAGTGGCGCGCGGCGAGCGAGGCGATCTGCGGAAGATGGGTGATGCACACGATCTGCCTGCCCCGCGCGAGGCTCTGCAGCCGCTCGCCGACCGCCCGGGCGGTGTGCCCTCCGATGCCGGCGTCGACCTCGTCGAACACGAGCGTCGACTTTGGCGAGCCCGTGCCCGGCAGCGCCCCTTCGTCGCATGCGCTCGTGAGCGCCAGCATCACACGCGAAAGCTCGCCCCCGGAAGCCGTCTCCCGCAGCGCCGCCGCCGCCACGCCCGGGTTCGGGGCGATCGTGAACTCGACCGCGTCCCCCCCGCTCGCTTTCGCGGCCGTCGGCGTCAAGGCGATCTCGAACGTGGCGTCCGGCATGGCGAGCGCCGCCAGTTGCTTGCGTACGCCTTCGGCAAGTGAAGCGGCCGCGCTTTCGCGGCCTGCGCGCAGCTCCCGAACGTGGCGCTCGAGCACGTCCCGTTCGGCCGCGAGCGTTTCGCGTACGTGCTCTTGGGCGACCTCGGCGTCGAGCAGCTCGTCTCGACGCGCACGCGCCTGCTCTGCGTGCTCGAGGACCGCTGCGATCGTGCCACCGTGCTTGCGAATCAGCCGATCAAGGGCCGCGAGCCGCTCTTCGACGGCCTCAAGCGAGCCGTCTTCGGCCTCGACGCCCTCGCGGTATCCATGCAAGCCGCCCGCCAGATCCTGTGCCTCGATCGCCAATGCCCGGCAGCGCGCGGCGAGCGCGTCGAGCTCTGCGTCCACCCCGGCGATCGTCTCCAGGCTCGCGGCGCCCGCGGCCGCCAGATGGGCGGCGCCCGCACCCTCGCCCGACTCGGGAGCGAGCGCATCCGCCGCCGTGCCGGCGGCCGAGCGCAGCGCCTCCACGCGTCGCAGACGCTCGCGGCGGGCGAGCAGGGCGCGATGCTCATCCTCCTCGGGCGCGGCGGCGTCGATCTCGGAGAGCTCGTGCTCGAGCAGCTCCAGCTCGCGCTCGCGGGAGAGCGCGAGCTCCCCCAGGCGCTCGAGCTCGTCCTGTAGCCTGCGCGTCTCACGATAGGCGGCCGCGCACGCGTGCAGCCGTTCGGCGTGCTCGGGCCCGCACACCTCGTCGAGCATCTGAAGCTGCGCGCTTGCCAGCACCAGATTGCGGTGCTCGTGCTGCCCGTAGAAGGAGATCAGTCGCGCCCCGAGCTCGCGCAGGTCTCCCACGGTGGCGGCGCGACCGTTCAGGTAAGCGCGTGTGCGGCCGTCGGCGCTCACGCGACGCGCAAGGATCAGCTCTCCCTGCTCCCCGGAGGCTCGAAGGTTCTCCGGCAGGCAGTCGGCGATCTCGGCTTGCATGCGCTCCGGCACCGCGAAGACGCCCTCGACGTAGGCATCCTCGCAGCCGGGCCGCACGATCCCCGGGCGAGCGCGCCCGGGGCGGGCGGGACCTCCCATCAATAGATCCAGCGCGTTCGCGAGCACGGTCTTGCCCGCTCCCGTCTCGCCGGTGAGCACGTTCAAGCCCGGCGCGAGCGTGAGCTCGGCCCGTTCGATGAGGAGCAGGTTTTCGACGCGCAGCTCGCAGAGCACACGGACAGGTGTACCAGCGCACACCGACAGATCGCATTTCCTCCCACGGCTGAAGGGCGCCGCACGCGCGCGTGCGCACGCGGGGCGCCCTCTTGAGAGCATGTGATCGTCCCCACGCACACGCGCGCGCGCACGCAGGGCGCCCTCTTGAGAGCATGTGATCGTCCCCACGCACACAGGCGCACGCGCACGGGGCGCCCTCCTGAGAGCATGTGGGGGGTCCACAATCAGGCCCCTCAGGGTCCATAATCTGAAGTTACAGCGCAGGGTCCGCCACAGACGGCGGTCAGACGCATCTCTCCCAAGTCCACAGGCATGGCTGCCGGCGACTCCCAGAACCCCACTCTCACCCCACGCGACCACAGCGACCCCCTTTCCCCGGCGGAGCTCGCGGCGCGCTTGGAGGAGGAGGTCAACCGCGCGGCGCGCCATCGCAGCGCCCTCACCTGCCTGCTGGTGAGCCTCGGCGACGTGGAGCAGCTCGCGCGCGCGCACGGCGAGAGCATGCCCGCTCAGGCGCTCGCCTACCTCGGCGGCGCGCTGGGTCGCCAGCTGCGCTGCTTCGACCGCGTGGGGCACGTCGCGGAGGGGGAGCTGCTGGTGGTGTTGCCGGGAGCCGACGAACAGCGCGGAGAGATCGTCGCGCGGCGCGCGCTCGGCAGGCTGCACGCGGTCAAGATCGAGGTCGAGGGCAGACGCCGGCCGTTGCGCATCTCGATGGGGATAGCGGCATGGCGCGATGGCCTCAGCGGCGAGCAGCTGCTCTCCCAGACCCGCCTGGCGGCCCAGCGGCGCGACCCCTCCGACCGGCGCCGCGCCGCGCTCATCGCCGAGCCCGAGATCGGCGCGAGCGGGATGTCGACGCTCAGACCTTCATAATCCGACCCCGTGCTCTCAGGGTCCGAGCTGTGGCTGCTGCGACTGATGGCCGATCGAGGCTTGGCGCTGCTCGACGCCACCGCGCTGCTGATGGTGGTCGAGGAGGGCGGCGAGCTGCGCGTCGCGGCGTCCAGCGGCAAGGCGACCGCGGGGGTGCGGGTGCTCCCCGTGAAGGGCAGCGCCCTCGGCGCGCTCTACACGACCGGCAGGGCGCTCTCGCTGGAGCGCCCGCGCGGCCAGGAAGCGACATGGCTGCACGAGCTGGGACTCGAAGCCCGCGCGGTGCTCGTCGAGCCCTTCAGCCTGGAGGGTCAGGGCGGCGGAATGGTGGTGGCGGTGCGCGAGGACTCGGGCTTCCGCGAGCCCGACCGCCGCGCTTTGAGCGCCTTCGCCGCAAGCGTCGCGCAGCGGCTGGCGGCCGAGCGCTCGGTGGAGATCGAGCGGCTGCGCTTCGGCATGCAGGCGCGCGAGCGCGAGCGCACGCGCTGGGCGCGGGAGATCCACGACGAGACGGTGCAGGGTCTCGGGGCGTTGCGCCTGCGGCTCGCCAACGCGCGCGACCTCGGCGACCAGGTCGCGTTGAGCACGGCCGTCGACACGGTGCTCGAGGGCCTTGGACAGGAGATCGACGGGCTGCGCCACCTGATCACCGAGCTTCGTCCCGCCGCGCTCGACGATCTGGGGCTCGTGCCGGCGCTCGAGGCGCTTGCCCGCCGCGCGCAGGCGATCGACGGCTTGGAGGTTCAGACCGAGATCGACCTCGGCGGCGACGGCGAGGGCGGCGGCGAACGACGCCTGGACCCCGAGCTCGAGAGCACCCTCTACAGAGTCGTGCAGGAGGCGCTCACGAACGTGAGCCGCCACGCGAAAGCAACGCGCGCGACGATCAGCGTCAGCCGGCGCGACGGAAGGGTGACGGCGAGCGTCACCGACGACGGCGAGGGCCTGCCGGAGGGCGGGCCCTCCAGGCCGCGCACCCCCGGCGAAGAACTGAAGGGCGGCTTCGGCGTGTCCGGGATGCGCGAGCGCGCCGAGCTGGTGGGCGGCGAGCTGGAGCTCGCGCCGGCGCCGGGGGGAGGCGCGACGATGCGGTTGACAGTGCCCCTGGCAGGGCGCCCCGCGCCGGTGTGAGCGGGGTGTGGGTACTCAAATTTGGGGTGCCTCGCGCGTACGCGCGTACGCGCGCGTGGCATGCCTCAGCGGACCAACTCTCCCGCTCCCCCTTTCACGGACGACATCGCCGCATGCGGCTGGCCGATTGGGGATCTCATCTGACCCCCAATCGGTCCCGGACGGTGCATGCACCGTCCGGCCGGGCCGCACATGTGCGGCCGGGAACAGCACAAGGACCTACTCCACCAGCCCGAGCTTGCGGGCGTAGGCGGTTATCTCCGCCCGCGAAGAGAACCCGAGCTTCTCGATCGCCCGCGCGCGGTAGGTCTTCACGGTGCGCTCCGCCACGTGCAGCTGCTCGGCGATCTCCGGGTTGGTGAAGCCGAGCGCGATCAGCCGCACCACCTCGCGCTCGCGCTCGCTCAGCGCCGGGCCGTCGCGCGGAGCGTCGTCGCCCGTCGCGATCAGCGCGCCCAGTCTCGGGTGCAGGTAGTTGCGGCCGGCGACCGCCAGCCGGAACGCCTGCAGCAGCTCGGCCGGCTCGGCCTCCTTCAGCACGTAGCTGCGCGCGCCGGCGCGCAGCGCCTGGCGCGCATACTCGGGGTCCTCGCGCATCGTGAGAATCGCCACCGCGAGCGTGGGATGGGCGACGAAGCAGGTGGGCAGCGCGGCGAGGCTCGATCCGCCCGGCATCGTGAGGTCGAGCGTGAGCAGGTCGGGCTTGAACTCCCTCACCGCGCGAATCGTGGCCGGAACGTCAGCCGCCTCGGCGACCACCCTGAACTCGCCGGTCTCGCGCTCCAGCACCGCGCGGATGCCGTCGCGCACCACCGTGTGGTCGTCGGCGATGACAACGTCTATGGGCCGGTCGACGCCGGGAGCCTCAGCCGCCATGAACCGCTAACCGTACCGGCTGCGCGGGCGGCAGCGCGGAGCACGGGCCGCGCACCTGAAGTCAGGTTCCCGGGCGGGGGTCCACAGGCTCGGCGCCAGGCGCGTGACGGCCCGCCTGGGACGACACGAATCGGCACCTTTGGGACGACATGGATCGGCACCTTTGGACGACACGATCGGCACCGCCGGCCCTACAGACAAGCGACGTTGGGAGCGCCATCATTGCCCGTACCATGCCAGACATCTCTCACGAGCCCCACCTCAGGCTGGGTGGCAGCGCTCCCGCGGCCCACCGCCACGAGGAGCCGGCGTGATGGCCGATCTCGGTGTCGTCCTCGCTTGGGTGGCCATATCGGCCGTCAGCCTGAAGTGGCTCGCCGCGTTCGAACGGATGTTCGCGAGCGGCCGCGGCGAGGACGACCCCGCCCTGCTCGCCGGCGACGGAGCGCTCGCGCACGAGCAGCTCCATCCGCTCGAGCTCTCGCTGCTCACCGCGGGCGGCTCCCGGTGAGCGGCGCCGCCACCAGAACCGGCGCGCCGGCGCACTCCAGGCGCTCGCTGCGACTGGTGCATACCGCGACTCCCGCGAGCACGCCGGTCTGCCGTGTGCCCGTTGGGTGTGCCCCTGAGGGTGCGCAGCCTCGCGAGGACGAGCTCGCCGCGCGGGAAGCTGCGCCGGTCGACCGGACCGCCCACGTGCTGGTTGCGGGAGCCGACGCGAACAGACGCTCGAGCATGCTGGACGACTTGCGCGGGCTGCTGCCCGCGAGCACGCGCTTCCTGGAGGCGCGTGAAACCTGGGAGGTGATCGCGCGCGCCGCCGGCAGCCGCATGGTGGTGCTCGCCGGCGATCTCGGCGACGTCTCGGCGGAGTCGCTCGTAAGAGTGCTGGGCCGCAGGCATCCGACCCTGCCGGTTCTCGCCGTGGGCGGGGAGACGCCAACGCGTGTCGCGGCGGATGTCGACGTGGCCGGCGCGTAGAGCCCAGCGCGGGCGCAATTCGGCCGAGATGTCGCAGTCTTGCTGTCTGCTGTCGGCGGTTCACCGTAGAATCCCGCTGACCCGGCGACCAATCGCCGAGCCACCGCCAGCGTCGAGAGGCGTCCTTGCTTCCCAAGTCTCCCCGACTGCGGAGAATCCTGCTTGCATACACGGTCAACGAACTGGGCACCTGGTTCGGGTACGTGGCGCTCGCGCTGGGCGTGTACGACCACACGCACTCCGCGATAGCCACGGCAGGGCTGTTCGTGGCGAGGGGGCTGCTGCCCGCATTGCTGGCGCCGGTGCTCGTGGCTCGCGTCGAGCGCTCTACCCGCGGCGGTCGACTCGCGAGCCTCTACGTGTTGGAGGCGGCGCTGACTGTGTGTCTTGCCGCTCTGCTCTGGCGCTTCTGGCTGCCCGGGGTGCTGGCTCTGGTCACCGTCGACGGAGTTGTGGCTGTAGCCGCCACGGCGCTCGTGCGGGCGTCGGCGGCCAGGGTCATGGTCAGCGAGGCGGTCGATACGACCGACCCGCAGCCGGGATCCGTCGCGCCGCAGAGCTCCGCGGACGCCGCCCAGCGACAGGCCAGCGCCGCCCTGAACATCGCCTTCATGGGTTCGCTGGCGGCCGGCCCCGCCCTCGGTGGCGCGCTCGTTCACGCGGTCGGCGGTCCGGCGGTGCTCCTGACGGATGCCGCTACGTTCCTCGTCTGCGCAGGACTGCTCGTACATGTGGTCACGCACGTCGCGGAGTCTGGTGGAGAGTCGATTCGCACCCGTTTGCGAGCGGCCGTGGAACACATGCAGGCCGTGCCGGCGCTGCGTGTCCTGCTCCTCACCCAGGCCGTGGCGCTGGTCTTCTTCGCCTCGGTCGAGCCGGTCGAGGTGCTCTACGCGAAGGCAACTCTGAACGCGGGCGACCTCGGCTTCGGGCTGCTGGTGGCCGCCTGGGGTGTTGGCGCCGCGCTTGGGGCCGTCGTGTTCGCGCGCTCGGTCCACCGGCCGCTGACGCCGATGCTGACCGGCGGCACGCTGCTCGTCGGCCTGGCCTATCTCGGCTTCGCGGTGGCTCCCACGCTTGCGCTGGCCTGCGGCGCCGCCGTGATCGGCGGGATCGGCAACGGCATTCAGTGGCCGTCGCTGATCAGCGCCGTGCAGCAGTTGACGCCCGCCGCGCTACACGGGCGTCTGATGAGCGCCGTGGGGTCGCTCAACGCGCTCTGTCCGGCGATCGGCTTCGCGCTCGGCGGCAGCATCGCGGCGCTCAGCTCGCCGCGGGGGGCGATGGTCGTGGCGGGCGCCGTCGCCACGGTGGCGACGCTCGCGTTCATGCGCCTTCCGCTGCGCGGCCTGCTGTCCACGGACGACGCTCAGATCGCGGTCACAGCCGAGCCGAGCCTGGCAACCCCTACCCAATAGACGTCCGTGGAGTGCGGCGGCGCGAGACTCCTTGCGTCGAGGGCAGGCCCGCTACGGCTCGGGATGCTGGCACTCCTCGGCACGAGCGGAGCGCCGATTCGCCTGCGCAAGGCGTCCAGCGCGCTTTAAGGACAACGCCGTGTCGGCCGTTAAGTACGACAGAACGCTGCCGGCATCCTTGATGGCCATCTCTCGACGACATATCGACCGGCTCTACCTAGCCAGCCAGTGGATGCTCCTGGCTGGCGTCGTTGCTGCGGCCGTGCTTACATCGCGACCTGCCGAATGGCATGCACCCGAGCTCGTCGCGCTGCTGCTCGCCCTTAGCATGCTTGGGGAGTACCTGGAGATCACGGTGGGCAGCCAGAGATTGTCCGCGGGGTTCGTGGCGCTCGTGCTTGCGATGACGCTGCTGGGGCCAGCTCCCGCGGTTGCCATCGCCATCGTGGCAATCACTGCGGATTCGCTCACTCGCCGGCCGGCGGCGGCGGTGTGTTTGTCAAACCTCGCTACGTATGTCGCGTTCGCCCTGCTTGGCGGCCTGCTCGTACGCGCTGTCGTCGGTGACGTCCATAGCCCAGCGATCCAGCACACCACACGAAGCGCGACGTTCGCGCTGATCGTGTTCGGCACCTTCCTGGTGACAAACGTCGTGAACTTTGCCTTGATCGCAATGCAGAAGCGAGTGCTTCAGGGACGAGGCCTCGCGATGCAGGCTCGCACCCTCTTCATACCGATGCTGCCCGGTCAGTTCGCGGCCGCGATCCTCGCGGCGATCCTGGCGGTCGCGTACACGAACCTCGGTTATCCAGCGCTTGTCGGCGTAGTGGTCGTAATCCTGATCTTCCAATATCTTTCTCGCGCGCTGCTGCGATCCGAGGACCGCGCCGAGCAGCTCGAGGCGCGCTCGGTGCGGCTCGCCTCGATGCAGCTCGGCATGCTGGTGACGCTCGTCGAGACGCTCGCGTTGAGAGACCGGATGACGGCTCGCCACGCGGCCGCGGTCGCGCGCTACGCCAGGGCGCTCGCGCGCGAGATGGGCTGCGACGAGGCCGAGCAGGAGCTTGTGCACACCGCCGGCCTGCTCCACGACATCGGCAAGTTCGCGCTGCCCGACCGGATCCTGCACGCCAAGATCCTCTCCGACGAGGACTGGGCGGTCGTGCGCCGCCATCCGCAGGAGGGCGCCACGCTCGTCGGCCGCCTCGACGGGTATGGCCCTGTGGCGGACGCGATCCTCTACCACCACGAGCACGTCGACGGCAGCGGCTATCCCGCGGGGCTGATCGGCAACGAGATCCCGCTCGCATCGCGCGTCGTCGCGGTGTGCAACGTCTACGACACGCTCACCGCGCGCGACACCTATCGCTCGCCGATGACCCCTCAGGACGCGATCGCCGAGCTGCGCCGGGTCGCCGGGCGCCAGCTCGACCCCGAGATCGTCGAGACGTTCGTCGCGATGCTCGAGCGCGAGGGCCCCGTCACGTTCGCCCATGGCGAAGAGGCCGACTTCGAGGTAGAGCTGGCCTTCGAGCGCCGCGCGCGCGCGCTTGCGGAGCCGTCGCTGCGCTGAGGTCAGCGCCGTGGCGACAAGCCCAGCTGGCGACTCCTTAACGAGCGAAGGCGCCGCCACGGTGGCGACGCCTCACAGCCCCGATCGTCGATTGCTGACGATCGAATGAAGTCTTTTTAGCCCTTCCAACCCATTGCACGCTCCTTCCGTCGCTCGGCAGGACCAACCGCTCCCGTGCGACGGCCTCCATCCTCGGCCAGGCACAATGAGCATTGAGTAGGTTCGATCAGGATAGTAGCGCATTGAGCGGATTTGTTCACAGCGGGACAAGCGGCTGCACGATCGCTTGCAGCGGCAGGGGGTGGACGTGCGGCGGCGACGTTTTCCCCTGCTCACAGCGCCTTTTGCCGATCGAGGCGGCGCGTGAGGGCCGTCAGGAAGGCCGTTTCGCGGTTGGTGTGGGGCGAGAATTGCTCGGATGGTCCGCGGCGAGTGTTCGGCTTCTCCGCGACGGGTGAGGGAAAAATACGGAACGTATTCAGGGCGTTCTTCTGGCGCTATTCTCGATCAAAGGTCCACAAAGCTGCGGGAGGCTCAAGTTGGGCGGTCAGAGTGCCGAATATCCACTCATAGGGGCGCTCGATAGACGGGCTCCCGCAGGAAAGCGCCACGAAGGCGACCCCGACCGACAAAGGCGACGATGCCCACCACACCCGACCCCACCCACAAGCATCAGCTCGTCTTCACAAGCTCACAGGCCGCGCGATACCTCGGCGTGTCGCTCGCCACTGTGCGTCGCTGGACCGACGCGGGCTATCTCACCGGCTACAGGACGCCGGGCGGACAGCGGCGCTTCTCGCGCGAGCAGCTCGACGGTTTCATCGCCTCGCTGCGCCGCACCGACGAGACGCCCAAGCGCGGCACCGGCAAGACGCCCTCGCGGCGCACAAACGTAGCCTGAGACATACGGGTAGCTCCGTCGAGCGGACGATCGCCGCCCTCCGGGGCCGACCGGCGAGGCGCGCGCTTGGAGAGCGTCCTCAGCGCGCCAGGCGCCCGAACTTCTCGCGCAGCCTGCGGTAGAACGATGAGCCGGGCAGCTGGGCGATGATGCCCGCGTCGTCGACGAAGCGCGCGTCGATGGCAGCTCCCGGCGCGATCTCGCCTACGGGCCGCCCGTCGACCGACACGTCGAGCGCCTCGCGCGAGCGGTTGTGGATCTCCAGGCGATCTCTCGGCGCTGCCACGAGCGTGCGCGCCGTGAGCGAGTGGGGCGCGATGAACGACACCACGAACCCCTCCACGCCCCACGCCATCACGGGGCCGCCGTTGGCGAGGTTGTAGCCGGTGGAGCCCGCGGGGGTGGCCACCACCAGCCCGTCGCAGCGCACGCTGCCGAGCTCCTCGCCGTCGAGCACGTAGGCGAGCTCCGCGACCCGCTCGCCGACCCTGCGGTGGATCGCCACGTCGTTGAACGCGCGCTCGACTTCTTTGCTGTTCCCGCCCACCCCGTCGAGCACGATCGCCGGCAGCCTCAGCAGCTCGAAGTCGCCCTCGAAGGCGCGCCGCACGCCCGTTACGAGCTCCTCCGGCTCGATCGTCGCCAGGAACCCGATGTCGCCGAAGTTCACCGCGAACACGGGCACCGCCGTGCCGGCGTAGCGGCGCAGCGCGCGCAGGATGGTGCCGTCGCCGCCGAGCACCATGCAGAGGTCCACCTCCTCGCCCGCTCTCGCATCGACTGCCACGTGCGCGTGCGCACGCGCACGTGGGGCGAGCCCGTGCTTGATGGTCTCCCCCTCGTCGAAGCGCAACGTCACACCGCACGCCTCGGCCGCATCCAGGAGCGTCTGAAGGGCGGCGGAGGTTTGAGCGGCGTGGCTGTGTGTGAGCACCGCGACCTCGCGCACAGCCCTGGCCGGCGGCACGCGTGCGCCACCGCCAGGGGCGCCCGTTTCGCTGTCGCTGGAGGCTCCGCCGCCGACGCCTCCGGCGCGCTCGCGGGCGCCGGCATGGCCCGCCTCACCGGTCATGGCTCCACCTCGCGGGCCATGCGCTCGAGATCCCCCACCCCGTGCGCGCCGCCGCCACGCCCCATCTCGGCCAGCCACACGAACGTCTCGAGATTGCCCTTCGGCCCCGGCAGCCCCGATGAGCCGTAGCCGAGCACCGCGGCGCCGAGCTCGAGCGCGGCGGCCCCCACGTCCACGAGCGCCGAGCGGCGATCCTCGCGGGAGCGCACCACCCCGCGCTTGCCGACGCGCTCGCGTCCCACCTCGAACTGGGGCTTCACGAGCGCGAGCGCGTCGTAGCCGGGCGCGAGGCAGCCCAGCACCGCGGGGAGCACCTTGCGCAGCGAGATGAACGACACGTCGAGCACCGCGAGCTCGGCAGCGTAGGGCAGCATGCCGGGCGTGAGCGAGCGGGCGTTCGTGCGCTCCAGCAGCGTCACGCGCGGGTCCATGCGCAGCCCGTAGTCGAGATCGCCGTAGCCGACGTCCACCGCCACCACCTCCGCCGCGCCGCGTTGCAGCAGGCAGTCGGTGAAGCCGCCCGTGGACGCGCCCACGTCCAGCGCGCGGCGTCCCTCCACGACGACGTCGAAGGCGGCGAGCGCGTTGGCGAGCTTGACCCCGCCGCGCGACACGAACGGCGCACGCTCGCGCACGCTGAGCTCGGCATCGACCGCCACCAGCTCACCCGGCTTGCCGGCTCGCCGACCGTACCGGCCGACCGTCACCTCCCCCGCCATCACCGAGGCGGCCGCGCGCGTGCGCGAGGGGAACAGCCCACGCTCTGCCAGAAGGGTGTCCAGACGTTGCTTAGTCATGAGACTCGCACAGACGGTATCCGCTGCAAAGCCTTCACGCTCGACACAGATCTCACAAGTTCGAGCTTTCCCAAGAGATCGGGGCCTCTGTGATGGACATCACACAAACATGCGTTCCCCTGGTGCATGATTGTCCTCGACCCGAAGTACAGCAGCATCCCTCCTCCCCGAAACGGCCCGCTTCCCCAGCGGGTCGTTTCATTTAACCTCATCTCATTTTCATGGGGAAGACAGCGCCGCATGCGGCGCTGTCCCGGGCCGTACATGTACGGCCCGGCCGGCCGGTACATGTACCGGCCGGAACAGCATCTCGGCTCAAATAGCTCATGTGCGGAACCGGCCGTTATCGGTACATGTACCAACCGGAACAGCAGATCAATTCGCCTCGATGACGGCCGACCACCGATCGGCGATCACGGCGCGAATGCGCTCGGCTATGCGCTCACCGGTGAACCCGACCTCCTCGTGCAGCAGGGCGGGCTTGCCGTGCGTCACATAGCGGTCTGGAAGCCCGACCCGAAGGATGCGCGGCGGAGCGACGCCCGCCTCGTTGAGGGTCTCCCACACCGCGGAGCCGAAGCCGCCCGCCAAGACGCCCTCCTCGACGGTCACGAGCAGGTCGTGCTCGGCCGCGAGTTGAGCCATGAGACCCGCGTCGATCGGCTTGGCGAAGCGCGCGTCGGCGACTGTCACGGCGATCTCCTCGCCGGCCAGCAACTCGGCCGCCTCGATCGCCTTGCCGACCCCGGACCCGTAGCCGATCAGGGCGACACGCCCACCGATCGGGCTGGCCGCGCCGGGTGAGTGGGGAGCGATCAGGATCTCGCCGGTGCCGATCGTGATGGCGCGCGGCTCCGCGGGCAGTGGCACGCCGACACCCTCTCCGCGCGGATAGCGCAGTGCGATCGGCCCGTCGTCGTAGCAGAGCGCCGTGTGCAGCATGTGCACGAGCATCGCCTCGTCGCGTGGGGCCATCAGCACGATGTTCGGCAGGCAGCGCAGGTAGGCGATGTCGAACGCGCCGTGATGTGTCGGGCCGTCGTCGCCGACGAGGCCGGCGCGATCCATCGCGAAGACGACGTTCAACCGCTGCAGGCAAACGTCGTGGACGATCTGGTCGAATGCCCGCTGCAGGAAGGTCGAGTAGATCGCCGCCACCGGCTTGACGCCCTGCAGGGCGAGGCCCGCCGCGAACAGGATCGCCTGCTGCTCGGCGATGCCGACGTCGAAGTACCGGTCGGGCATCGCCTCCTGCAGGATGTTCAGGCCCGTGCCGGAGTTCATCGCGGCCGTGATCCCCACGACGCGCTCGTCGCGCCGGCACTCGCGCACGAGCGCCTCGCCGAACACCTGCGTGTACTGCGGTGGGGACGCTTTGCCGGCGCCCCCCGGGCGCGCGGGGGCAGCTGGGCCGGAGGATGCGGGAGCGGCTGTGGCGGCTCCCGCAGAGGCGGCCGTGACGGCGGGCGGGGGCGCCGGCGTGGAGGGCGCGGGCTTGGGCGGGGCGGGCATTCCATTGACAATCGACTTCGGCTTGGCCGCATGCCACTTCTCCATCCCCTCCAAGCCACCGTCCTCGGCGGGGGCGAAGCCCTTGCCCTTCACCGTGGCGATGTGCACCACCACGGGACGCTCCGCGGCGAGCGCCTCGCGCAGCGCCTCGCGCAGCGCACGCACGTCGTGCCCGTCGATCACTCCCATGTACGCCCAGTCGAGCTCCTCCCACCACAGACCCGGGGCCCAGAACGCCTTGATCGACTCCTTCAGCTGCGGTCCGAGCCGCTCGAAGGCGGACCCGATGCCGCCCGGCAGGCGCGTGAGCCCGCCCTCGACGCCCGAGCGAGCGTGCCACAGCTTCGGGTTGAGGCGCACGCGGTTGAAGTAGCGCGAGAGCGCGCCCACGTTCGGCGCGATGGACATGCCGTTGTCGTTGAGCACCACCACGATCGGCGTTCCGAGCCCGCCCGCCTGCCCGATCGCCTCGAACGCCACCCCGCCGGTCATGGCGCCGTCGCCGATCACCGCCACCACCTTCCCGTCGGCCCGCTCGTCGCCGAGCAGGCGCATGCCCTCCTTGATCCCCACCGCATACCCCACCGACGTGGAGGCGTGCCCGGCGCCCATGATGTCGTGCTCGGACTCCTCCCTCGAGCAGAACGGCGCCAAGCCGCCGTACTGACGGATCGTGTGCAGCCGCTTCCCCCTGCCCGTGAGGATCTTGTGGGGGTATGCCTGGTGGCCCACGTCCCACAAAATCTTGTCGCGCGGAGACTCGAGCAGCGAATGCAGCGCCACCGCCAGCTCGCAGGTGCCGAGGTTCGCGCCGAAGTGCCCCCCAATCTCCCCGACGGTGTCGATTATGTGCTCGCGCACCTCCTGCGCGAGCTGCGCGAGCTCGTCCTCTGAGAGCGCCTTGAGGTCCTGCGGGCTGTCTATGCGGTCGATGATCGTCACGATGTGCGGGTGTAGATGAAGTCTGTGATCTGCTCGAGCTCGGCGGTCGCGGCGGCCGCTGTGGTGGTGGAGCTCGCGAGGGGGGTGCCCGCACGCGCGCGCGCGTGCGTGTGCCCGGCGGGCGCCGCCGCGACCGCGAGCGCGGCCTGCGCGAGCGCGTCACGGGCCGTGCGATGGGACTCCGCCGCCAGATCTCTTGCTCGATTGATGCCGAACTCGCTCACGTATGTTCGCTTGCCGTGTCTCTCATCGCTGCCCCGCGGCTTGCCGAGCGCTTCGTCGGTGCCGGTGACGTCCAGGATGTCGTCGACGATCTGGAACAGCACACCCAGCTCCGCCGCGAAACGTCGAAACGCCATTGTCGCAGGTTCGCGCGCGCCGGCCAGCAACAGCACGCACACCACCGACGCCCCGATCAGCCTGCCGGTCTTCAGCTCGTGCAGGCGCCGCAACCCCTCGGGACCGGCCGGCGCGCTCGCGCGCACGTCCACGTACTGCCCCCCCACCATCCCGTTGACCCCGGTGGCGGCCGCCAGCTCGGCCGCGGCCGCCAGCACCCGCTCGGGCGCGCGGGTGGGAGCCGAAAGCAGGTGGCGGAAGGCCTCCGCATAGAGCCCGTCGCCGGCCAGGATCGCCACGTCCTCGCCGAACGCCACATGACACGTCGGCCGCCCTCGTCTGAGCGCGTCGTCGTCCATCGCCGGCAGGTCGTCGTGGATGAGCGAGTAGGTGTGTATCAGCTCGAGCGCCACCGCCAGCGGCATCGCGCGCGCTCTCTCCAAGCCCACCGCGCGCGCGGTCGCGAGCGCGAGCACCGGCCGGATGCGCTTGCCGCCCGCGAGCAGCGAGTAGCGCATCGCCTCCTCCAAGCCCCCCGTGAGCGCCGCCTCGGAGAAGCGCATGCCCTCCAAATGGCGCTCCACCTCCTCACGCAGGTGCTCGGGGTAGCCGGCGTCCACGAGCCCTCGTCTAGAGCAGCGAGTCCTGGCCCGGCACAACCGGCGATGCCTCGGCGCGCGCCTCACGCTCGAGCTCGGCGGAGGCTTGCGTCGCCAGCGCCGCACAGTCCTCCACCATCGTGGCGGCGGCGTCGGGCGACAGCTCACCCGAGCGCAGCTGCTCGGCGGCGCGCTCCAACCGCTCGATCAGATCGTCGATTCGCTGCAGGCTCATTGTCATCGTCTCCTACGCGCCCTCATGCGCCGCATTGTGGCGCACCTCGCGCAACACCGCACCCAGCACGCCGTTCACGAACGCCGGCGCGTCTGACCCGCAGAACGTCTTGGCGCTCTCGAGCGCCTCCTCGATGGCCCCCTCCGGCGGGATCGGGGTGTCCGCGGGCGCCGCGTCGGGATGCAGCATCTCGATCAACGCCACCCGCATGATGCTGCGCTCCAACGGCTGGATGCGCTGCACCGACCAGCCGTGGGAATGACGGTCGATCACCTCGTCGAGCTCCTCCGCGCGATCGGCGGCGGCGTGCGCGAGCGCGCGCGTGAGCAGCGACGCGTTCGCTCCGAGCGCGTCCGCGAGCGGCATACCCGTGAGATCGTGCTGATAGAGCGCGAACACAGCCGCCCGACGCTGCTCGGAGCGGCGCATGCGGCTAGCGTCCCAACTCGACCGGAGCCAACTCGACCGGGGACATCAGGCTCGCGACATGTAGTCGCCGGAGCGCGTATCCACGCGGATCTTCTCGCCCACCTCGATGAACAGCGGCACCTGGATGGTGGCGCCCGTCTCGAGCGTCGCGGGCTTGTTCCCGCCGCCGGATGCCGTGTCGCCGCGCAAGCCGGGATCGGTTTGCGTCACTTCGAGGTCCACCGAGCTGGGCAGCTGCACGTCAGACGGCTCGTCGTCGATGAACAGCACATCCACCTCGCTGCTCGGCGTGGTGAACCGCAGCGCGTCCGCCACGCTTCCCTCGGGCACCGCGATCTGCTCGAACGACTCGCTGTCCATGAAGTGCGCGTCCGTGCCGTCGGTGTAGAGGAACTGCATCCTCCGCGCCTCGGTGCGCACCGCCCGAAACTTCTCCCCGGCGCGAAACGTGCGGTCGATCACCGCGCCGTCAGAGGCCCTGCGCAGCTTCGTGCGCACGAACGCCCCGCCCTTCCCGGGCTTCACGTGCTGGAACTCGAGGATCTTGAAGACCGCCCCCTCCACGTCTATGTGGTTTCCGTTCTTGAACTGGTTGGTGGTGATCACGAGCGAGAGGGTAGCGGGCGGAGCTGCCACCCCACGCGAGCGCGGTCCGTCGACTGACTTTCCTCTCTCAAGCGGCGGGCCTTTCGGGCCGATGCAGAATAGGTGAGGCGACTGGTGCGCGACAACGCTCTATGCGCCTTCGCGGCGGGAGCCGGCAGCGCCGCGATGGCTTGGTTGGGCCTGTACGGGTTCGCATGGAACGACTACGAAGAAGAGGCGCGGCCGGCCTTCGACGCACTCGTGCACGGGCACGTGGTCGAGTTCCTGCGCCTCGCTCCGGCCTACGGCGGATCCCTTGTGGAGCGTGCGCCGTTCGCGCTGATGCCGTCGCTGTGGGGCGGCGGCGAGCTTGCCGTGTACCGCATAGTTGCCCTGCCCTGCCTGCTCGCCGCTGCGGCACTCGGCGTGTGGCTGGTGGCGCGCATGCGCGCGCAAGCGCGCTCCTCGCTCGCGCGCGCGGTCACGCTCGGGCTCTGCGTGGCCAACCCGATCAGCTTGAACGCGCTAGAAATCGGCCATCCCGAGGAGATCCTCGGCGCCAGCCTGTGCGTGACGGCGGTCCTGCTGGCAAGCCGCGGGCGCTCGCTCTGGGCGGGCGCGTTGCTGGGCCTGGCTGTCGCCAACAAGGAGTGGGCGTTGCTTGCCCTCGGACCGGTGCTGCTGGTACTTCCGACAAGACGCAGGCTGACGTGTCTGGCGAGCGCCGGCGCGGTCAGCGCCGCCGTGCTCGCACCGCTTGCCCTTGTCGGTTCGAGCGGGTTCGTGGCCGGCACACGTGCGCTCGCCTCGACGGCGACGGGCGCGATATTCCAGCCGTGGCAGGTGTGGTGGTTCTTCGGAGCCCCGAATCACGTGCCCGTGCCAAACGGCGTGATACGGGCCATTCCAATGGGCGCACCCTTGGGCACTCGCCCTCAGTGGCGCTGGGCTCCCACATGGCTGTCCGGCGTGCCCCACCCGTTGATCGTCGCACTCGGGCTGGCACTGGCGGCAGCGCTCCGGCTACAACGGCGGCGCAGGACGCGCACCGCCGCCGTGAGCGAGCATGACGCACTGCTGCTGCTTGCGCTCGTGCTGCTGGTGCGGTGTCTTCTCGATGACTGGGATGTCATGTACTACACGCTGCCGTTCGTCTTCGCCCTGCTCGCCTGGGAGATCAGTGGCCCCACCGTGCGCCCGCCCGTGCTTGCCCTGTCGAGCACGGCGCTTGTATGGATCAGCTTCCAGTGGCTGCCCTCGCACGCTTCTCCGGACATTCAGGCGGCGTTCTTCCTCGCGTGGTCGCTACCGCTCACCGCGCTGCTTGCCTTCACCTTGTACAAGCCGCGCGCGCTAGTCGAGCGCCACCAGCTGCTTCGGCAGGCTCGTGAGCCGCTCGCACCCGTGCTCGCCCACCAGCGCTAGATCCTCGATCCGCACTCCCAGGCGCCCGGGCAAATAGACGCCCGGCTCGACCGTCACGACGTTGCCGGCGCGCAGCGGCTCCTCCGGCGCTGTGCGCGAGAGGCGCGGCGCCTCGTGGATCTCCATGCCCACGCCGTGACCGACGCCGTGTCCGAAATGCTCGGCGTGGCCGGCCTCTTCGATGATCGAGCGCGCGACGCCGTCCACATCGCGCCCGCTGATCCCGGCCCGCACCGAGGCTAGGGCCGCTTCTTGGGCTTCGAGCACTAAGTCGTATACGGCGCTCGCCTCCTCCTCGAGCGCGCCCGTGGCATAGGTGCGCGTGCAGTCCGAGCAGTAGCCATCCAGGTGGGCGCCCCAGTCGATCGTCACGAGCACGCCCCGCGCGATCTCCGCCTCACGCGGCTCGGCGTGCGGCAGCGCGCCGTGCTCGCCGCTCGCCACGATCGAGGGAAAACTCGGCGCCTGTGCGCCAAGGCGGCGCATGCGCAGCTCCAGGTCGATCGCCACGTCGCGCTCTGTGCGCCCCGCCAGACCCGCTTCGAGCACGCCCGTGAGCGCCTCGTCGGCGAGCGCGGCCGCGGCCGCGATCGCGGCGATCTCGCGCTCGTCCTTGACCTCGCGCAGGCGCTCCACCGCGCCCGCGCACGGTACGAGCTCCCAGCCGGGGTCCAGCAGCTCGCGCAGGCGCGCGTGCTGCTTGACGGTGAGCGACGCGTCGTCGAAGCCGAGCCGCCGCTCCTCCTCCACACCCCCGGGTCCGAGCGAGCGCGCGACATCCTGGAGCAGCTCGGCGGGCGCGACCGATCGACGATCGACGGGATCGTCGATCGGCCAGCGCTCGAACCCGTCGGGCACCTGCTCGGCCGACTGGGTGGCGTAGCGGAAGTCGGTGAAGAAGCGATGGGCGGCGTGCTCGCCAGCCGCGATCACGGCGAGCCCGTTCGTGCCGGTGAAGCCGGTCAGGTAGCGCAGGTTCACGGGCGCGCTCACGAGCAGCCTGTCCACCTGAAGCGCGCGCATCTCCGCCGCCAGCAGAGCGGCGCGCGCGAGCTCGTTCACGCGTCTTTGCCCCCGAGCTCCTCGCGCAGCCGCGCGAGCGCCAGCCGGTAGCCGTCCGGACCCTCGCCGGCGAACGAGGCCACGCACAGGTCCTCGATCACCGAGAGCCTGCGCCACAGCTCGCGCGCCTTGACGTCTGAGAGGTGCACCTCGACGGCCGGCAGCGCCGCGGTGACCAGCGCGTCGTGGATCGCCCACGCGTAGTGCGTCCACGCTCCGGGGTTCAGCACCACCGCGTCGACGAGCTCGTCGAGGTTGTGCAGGTGCTCGACGTACTCGCCCTCGAAGTTGGTGCGAAAGAAGCGCGCCTCGACCCCGAGCTCGCCGGCGAACCCTTCGATCCGGCGCTCGAGCTCGTCGAGCGTGAGCGTGCCGTAGTGCTCGGGCTCGCGCCTGCCGAGCATGTCGAGGTTGACCCCGTGCATCACCTCTATGCGAAACGGCCCGGGCATTGTGGCGCAGAGCCTACCGGCAGCCGCGCCGAGCCTCGGGGCGGGCAGGCGCCGAGGCACACCCCGCGCGCGTGTGGTGCGCTCCGAGGGCTACCGGCGCGCCTGCAGCTCCGCGACCGCGGCGCGCAGCTCGCTCGCCGGTACGTGACAGCCGACGCGCGCGTCGCCCGGGGCGCCGAGCAGCACGAACGGGACGTGCGCGCCCGTGCGCTTCTTGTCGCGCATGGTGGCGTCGATCACCTGCTCGACATCCTCGCCGTCGAGCTGCACGGGCAGCCCGTGCGCGCGCAGGAGCCCGCGCACGGTCGCTCGCAGCTCGGGCGCGTTCGACAGCCGCAGGGCGGCGAGCAGCCCGAGCCCGACGGCCTCGCCGTGGCGGTAGCGCTCATACCCGGTGACCGTCTCCAGCGCGTGCCCGACGGTGTGCCCGAGGTTGAGCGCCTGGCGGCGGCCGGCGTCGCGCTCGTCCTCGGCGACCACCGCGAGCTTCGTGCGCGCGCAGGCGAGGATCGTGCGCTCGTCCAGCGGCTCATCCGCCGCCACGCGCTCCCACAGCTCCCCGCCGGCGATCAGCGCGGTCTTGAGCACCTCCGCGTAGCCCGCCGCGAGCTCCTGCGCGGAAAGCGTGGCGAGTGTGTCGGGATCGACCAGCACCCCGGCCGGATGGTGGTAGGCGCCGACGTAGTTCTTCGCCTGCGGGAGATCCACGCCGGTCTTGCCCCCATAGGCGGAGTCGACCTGAGCGACGAGCGTGGTGGGCACGTGCACGACCGGCACGCCGCGCTGGTAGGTGGCGGCGCAGAAGCCCGCGAGGTCGCCCACCACGCCGCCTCCGAGCGCCACCACGTGGTCGGCGCGGGTCATGCCGCCCGCGACCAGCGCGCTCCACACCGCCTCGGCGCTCGCGAGCGTCTTGTGACGCTCGCCGGGTGAGATCTCAACGAGCTCCCGCACGCCGCCGAGACGCTCGGCGTAGAGCGGCGCGACGCTCGTGTCCGACACGCAGAACGGCCGCGAGGTCGCGCGGTCGAGCGGCCATACGCCTTGAGCGACGCACACCTCGGGGCGCAGCAGGCCGCGGCCCACGAGCACGGGGTAGTCGGCGGACGCGGAGCTCGCCCACAGCAGGCGCGTCCCGCGGGGCGCGGCGGCGAGCGCGCGCAGGCCGGGCAGCGCGCGCACGCCCATGCGCGGGTCGAGCGCCGGCACGATCGCGTCCGCGATCCGCTCGTAGAGAGCGGCGCGGCTCGCGTGCAGCGAGAGGAAGGTCTCGCGGTCGCCGGCGAGCGGACGCTTCTCCCGGCCCGACCGCGCGCCCACACGCCGCCACGCCGTCTGCGCGTCGACGTCGAGCAGCACCGTCACGTGCGGCGCGAGCGCGTCGCGCACGCGCTGTGAGAGCACGCTGCCGCCGCCGAGCGCGATCACCGCGTCGGCGCCCGTCTCGGCCAGCAGCCGGCAGGCGAGATCCTCCTCGGCCGCCCTGAAGGACGCCTCGCCGCCCAGCTCGAACTCCTCGGCGATCGAGTGGCCGAGCGCCTGCTCGAGCAGACGGTCGCTGTCGAGCGCGTGCGTGCCGAGCGCGGCCGCGACCTCGGCGGCGGCCGTGCTCTTGCCGGCGCCCATGAAGCCTATGAAGACGAACGCCAACCGATCCGCTCGCGGTAGGCGCCCACGGCCTGGCGCACGTCGTCGATGTGGTCGCCGCCGAACTTGCGCCGGTGGGCGTCGGCGAGCACGAGCGCCACCATCGCCTCGCCGACGACCCCGGCGGCCGGCACGGTGCACGAGTCGGTGCGCTCGCGCAGCGCCTCGGCTGGCTCGTGCGTGGAGATGTCGACCGAGCGCAGCGGCTTGGTGAGCGTCGGCAGCGGCTTCATCGCGCCGCGCACGATCAGCGGCTCGCCGGTGCTCATGCCGCCCTCCAGCCCGCCCGAGCGGTTGGTCTCGCGGTGGTAGCCGCGCTCATCGGACCAGAAGATCTCGTCGTGCGCCTGCGAGCCGGGCACGCCCGCGATCTGAAAGCCCTCGCCGATCGACACGCCCTTCATCGCCTGGATCGAGAGGATCCCCATCGCCAGGCGCCCGTCGAGCCGCTCCTCCCAGGAGACGTGCGAGCCGAGTCCGGGGAGCAGCCCGAAGGACTGCACCTCGAAGACGCCGCCGAGTGACTCGTTCGCCTTGCGCAGCCTGTCGATCTCGCTGACCATCTCGCGCGAGGCGTCCGCGTCCAGGCAGCGCACGGGCGACTCGTCGACCCGATCGAAGTCGGCAAGCTCGAGCGCCCGCCCCGGCTCGGGGGCGCACACGGAGGCGATCTGCACGACATGCGAGCGGACCTGCACGCCGAGCGTGGCGAGGAACGCCCGGCAGAGCGCTCCGCCCGCCACGCGCGCGGCGGTCTCGCGCGCGGAGGCGCGCTCGAGGATGTTGCGCACGTCTGACTGCTTGTACTTCTGCGTGCCCACGAGGTCGGCGTGCCCGGGTCGCGGCAGGTGCACCTCCTCGACCTCGCCCTCGCCCTCGACCGGCCACGGCGACATGCGCTCTTCCCAGTTGGCGTAGTCGCGGTTTGCCACCTGCAGCGCCACGGGTCCGCCGAGCGTGAGGCCGTGCCGCACGCCGCCCGTGACCACGGCCGTGTCCCGCTCGATCTTCATGCGCCCCCCACGGCCGTGCCCGAGCTGGCGGCGCGCCATGTCGGCGTCGATCTCCTCGGACCGCAGCTGCAGGCCCGCGGGCAGCCCCTCGACGATGCACGTCAAGCCGGGCCCGTGCGACTCACCGGCGGTGATCAGGCGGAGCGTCATGTCCGCTGGAGCCTAGCTGCCGTCTCACTGCCCGTGAGGCGCGATTGCGCTCAGTAGCGCCCGGTGGCGCTTACGGTCTGGCTCTCGCCCCTGCTGTCGACTGCCTTCAGCTGGATTGTCAGCACCACGCGACGTAGCCGTTTGAGCTTTGCTGCGATCCGCTTGGACAGGCGCAGGTGCAGGTGGTCAGCGCCGTTGACGAGGCCCTTCACGGTCCCGCGGCCGATGACGACCACAGACTGTGAGGGCCTACAGGGGATATGGGCGTGCTTGGCCTCGCTTCGCGTGATCGCGATCGAAGTGACTCCGTCGGCGACCTTGTTGGCGGTAGCCACGAGCGCCACGCCGCTACGAAGCAGCGTCTTGAGGCTCTCGGGCACCAGTTGAAGTTTCACGTTGAGCCCCGCGGAACTGCCTGGCGTCCCCGTCGAAGTGCTTGACCCTCCCGGCGCGAGCGATGATGTCGAGAGTTGCCCTGAACCGGCGTTCACCACTGCGGTCTGGGCCGATGTGGCTTTGCCCGAGCCGACCGCGTTGCTGGCCGTGACTTCGACCCGCAGCGTGTGCCCCACGTCGGCCGCGACGGCTGTGTACGTCGCGGCAGTCGCGCCGTTGATCGCCGTGCACGATTCGCCGACGGCGTTGCAGTCCTGCCACTGGTAGGCGTAGACGGGGGTTGGATAGCCGGTCCAGGAACCGGTCGAGACTTCAAGCCTGTCGCCCGAGACCACGTTGGCCGGACTGAGGCTCGTCAGGTCGGATATCGCAGGCAGCCCCGCGTTCACCGGCGGCCCGATGACGTCGATCGTCTGGGTGACGCTTCGAACGTTGTCGCCCCTGTCGGTCAGCGTCAGCTTGACGGAGTAGACGCCTCCCTGAGCGTAGACGTGCTCGACGCTCGGACCTGTGCCCTTCGTGCCGTCGCCGAATTCCCATTCATACCCGGCGGCGGGCACGACCAGCGTCGAGGGGCTGACGGACCCGTCGAACTCGACGACCTTGCCTTGGTTGATGGGGCTTGGAACGACGAACTTCGGTTCCAGGTAAACGCTGGGCGCACACCGGAAAACGTATAGGTCGGACTGCAACAGCCAGCCGTTGTTGAACTCGCGCCGCAGCAGATAGCCTTTGCCCGCGACCGTAACCTTGTCGAGCCCTTCTTCGAGCGGTATGCACCCGTCGTCGTTGATCTCCGATCCATCGAGCGCAAACCAGCCGTTCATTTCCGGGTTCACGACCGCGGCGATATGCGACTGGCTGAGCGGGCTGACGAGTTGTTCGCCGAGTTGGGTCTCCACTACCTTGGGATCGAACGCTTTGTTGAGTGGGATCTGGGGCGCTTCTGGCTCATCGCATGCCGTCATCGCCGTCCACGGCTGCACCACGTAGTCGACCTTAGTCCCGCCGACGCTAACTTGAGAGTGGTAGGAGCAGAAGTACGGGTTCGGTTCAGGTTCGGGACCTGCGGCAGGCGGCGCGGTCAGGGTGAGCGACGATCCGATCGACGTCGGCGAAGACTGCTGACGAGCAAAGACTTTGCCGTCCAATTCTGTGACGTAGGCATACCATCCAGTAGCGCCCGACCCGGCCGGCGGTGATTCGATCGTGATCGTCGACGTCAACCCGCTCGTCGTGACGGTCTCCGGGACGGTCGGAAGGCCTTCGCCGCTGGCGGTGACGTATGTGATCTCGACCTTGTATTCGCCACGTTCAAGGGTGCCACCGGTACTTTTCACAATCACCTTCGGTTCCGGTGGTCTGGGGCTTCCGTTGGAGGAGCACAGCTTGCCCGCTGCATCCAGGCACGTCTCTACGCCGGTCGGCGTGAGCAGCACCAGCAGAGGTGTGTAGCCGGGCTGGGTGCGACCGATGATCCCTGTCTGTTCGACCATGGCCGTAATCTCACTCTTGAGCTGGGCATCGGTCAGACAGACGTGATTCGGTCCTTCCTCGAGTTCTGGACTTGGTTCGGGTCGTGGTTCTGGCGTATAGAAATCATTGGTTCCCGTGGCCGGACAGCCTGCTGCCGGCGTGTATTCGTGGCCCGGGAGGAGGGGACCCGAGGAGAAGGCGCATGCGGAGCCTCCATGAACACCGAAGTCGTCGCACGCGCCGCCATAGAGAGAGGCGTTCGCGGCACGACCAGAGCTATCGGTGTACTGGCTTGTAACCGCGTACGGAGAGGTGAGTGTCCCGCTTCCGTCGGCTACGTCCCTGAGGAACTGCTCGACGTATTCCTTGGTCGTCGCGAAGGACTGTCGGAGCGGGTCCCAGACGAGCGCAAATGTCTCGTTGGCGTGCGTCACCGGCCCTTCGTGCCAACACAAGCCGCCTCCGGGCATGTTTGGCCGGATCAAGTCCGCCGGAAGCGGATCATTGCATTGCCCTGTTGTCGTGACGACCGGGATTTTAGCGTTCTGCAGGTTGCCGCGCGTACCGGGGGCGAGCGCCACGCCGACATAGCTTTCGTGGTCGGTCGGATAGGCGACGCTCGTGCCGGTCCCAGCCATGTCCACAACGACGGCCTGAGCGGTATTTGCCCAAGTGAACAGCGAGACGCCGCACGCGAGTGCGAGCAGTAGGTGGCGGCGCATCACTTGCCTCCCGCTTCGAGGTTTCGCAGGTCGACGACGGCGCCCACGTCGGGCTGGTATTCGAACAGCGGCAGGGCGGGCAGCGTCGAGGCGTCGAGCAGCGCGCGTCCCGCCGCCGACGCTTCGTGGCGCGCGCGCTTCGCGCCGGCCGCGAAGGCATGGTCCTTGACGTTTATCGCGGTCACGGCGAACAGCGCGACGTTCGAGGTCCCGGCGCCGGTGCTGACCGAGAGGCTCTCGATCTGCTCCTGAGCCAGCGAGAGGATCTCGCAGTCGGTCGGCCCCGGCATGCAGGTCCCGGGGCCGCTGACGACGGTTCCCGGCTGGACGACGAACAGCGTGTCGCGGCCGCCCTTCAGCACGCCCAGGTACACGAGCAGCGGCTGCTGCTGGCTCGGAAGGACGCTGAGGCGCTTGAGCGGGTCGATCGTGTTCAGGCCGCCGGCGAAGGTCGTCAGCGAGAGCGCGACGCCATAGGACTGCGTGGCGGTCAGGCCGGCGTGTATCGGCTTCGGCGCGGGCTTCGGCGGGACGCTCGCGCCGGGACTCGAGCCTCCGCTCGAAGCGCCCGTGCCGGACGAGGACGACCCTTTCGAGCTCGACGTTTCGGACTTGCTCGACGAGCCCGTCGCAGCGGCGCTCTTGGCCGCGGGCGGCGAGGGCAGCGGCGTGAACGGGTCGCGCGTGGGACCGTGGCTCTGGTAGTGCACGCCTGCGGGCGTCTCGGCGACGGCCGCATACGCGTTGGCGGGCGCGACGGCCACGCGCAGCGTGCTCGCGGGGGCCGGGATCGACGCGGATGGCGCGGGCGCCGGCGGAGCCGCCGGCGGAGTCGCGGCGCCGGAGCCGCCCGCGCTGAGCGCGTACGCGGCGCCGCCCACCAGCGCCACGGCCAGCGCTATCAGCAGCGGAAGCATGCGCCTGGATAGCAGGTCGGCCTTGATGGACTCGAGCATCTCGGTCATGGGGTCACCCGAACCACGGCGGGGGCCGTCGTTGCGCCGCTCGAAGGCGAGCCGCTGGTGGTGGCCGCCCCGCCTGAGGACTGCGGGCCGGCGGGCGTCGCTCCGCCACTGCTCGCCGCGCTCGCCGGGAGCACGTAGGCGGTCGCCGTGATCGTCCACGTCATTTCGCCGCTCGGCTTGCCGCTCTGCCCCGCGGAGGCGCCCCGCGAGCCGCCGGCGCTCGCGCCGCCGAGCGTGATGCCCTGGATCGTGAGCAGCCGTCCGCTCACCCGCAGCGTCCCGGATCGGCCCTGCGCGGTGAAGCCTTCGAGTTCGGAGAGCAGGCGGCAGAGCTGCTGATAGCTGCCGTCGAAAATGAACGTGAACGGCAGCTGCTTCAGGCCGGCGCCCTGCCCGGCGGCGCCGCTCGCGGCCGGGGAGGAGGAGGGCGAGGATGAGGTGTGGCTCGCCGAACTGCCGGAGGCGCCTCCGTTGCTGATCGAGGTGAACTGCACCTTCCTGTGGTTGGCGGCCTGGTCGATCGCGTACATCAGCCCGGGCACTTCGGCGGACGTGGGCACGGCCTTGCCGAGGCTCACGAGCGAGGCGTAGGTGCTGCCGTAGCGCGCCCGTACGCTGATTGCGCCGGCGAGTTCCCCCTGCACGGTGGCGAGCTGGCCGCGCACGGAGGCGACTTCGCCGTCGAGCGCCGACGCCTGCTTGCGCGCCGGCGAGACCGCGAGCACCCACACGGCGCCGAGCACCGCGAGCGCGGCGATAGCCATCAGCACGAGCCTGTCGCGCGCGCTCATCGAGACGCCCCTGTGCCGGAGCTTGACACGGGCACGGCGCCGGCCTGTCCGGCGCCGGTCGAGGCCGGTGTGCCGGTGGCCGTCGAAGCGCCGGGGCCGGCGGGCGTCGTGGACGACGCGGGCAGCGGCTGGAAGGAGACCTGGGCGCTGAACGTCGCGCCCTTCGGCGGGCAGCCGCCGGCGGCGCCCGAGCCGGCGCTGGAGGATGCTCCGCCGGCCGACTTCGTGGACGTCTGCAGCGTCACTTCTACGACGCCGTCCATCAGGCGCAGCCGCTGCAGCGTCAGCGCGACCTCCGACTGGCTGGTGGCGCAGCCGCTGAGTGTGAAGGCGGGGGTGCTGCCGGGCGGCGTGGCGGACGTGCCGCTCGCGGCCGCCGTCTGCGTGGCGGCGCCCGCGCCGACCGTGCCGCTCAGGGTGGTGAGCGCGGAGGCGCTGGGCAGCACGCGCCCGAGCTCGGCGAAGGCGTGCGACCAGTCGAAGCGCGAGGCGACGAGCTGGGAGACTTCCTGCGCGCGCTGGCTGGCGGAGGCGATGAAGGTGGTGTACGGCGCGAGCCTGCCGACCTGGGTGTGCGCCGCGGCCAGTTCGGTGTTCGCGGCGGCCAGTTCGCTACGACTGCTGGAGATGCCGTGCTCGCTCTTGCCGTACAGGAAGGCGAGCACGGCGAGGCCGGCGAGCAGCGCGAGCACGATCAGCGCGCCGCCACCGGAGCGGCCCGTAAGGCCGCCCGCGCCCTCGCGCTGCTCGGCCGGGATCAGGTTGACGGCCTTCATCGCGGCGCCTCCTCGACCGCGAGGCCGGCCGCGATTGCGAGGTGGTCGGCCGAGGCCGATCCGGCGGCGTCTGAGGCGAGCAGGCCCACCGTCTGCGAACGCACGCTCACGCCGAGCTCGCGCTCGAGCGCCTGCGCGAAGCCCGTGATCTGCAGCGCCGGGCCGCTCAGCACGACGCTCGCGACCTCTCCTCCACCCTCCTGGGAGCGGTGGAAGTCGAGCGAGTTGCGCACCTCGCCGGCGATGTCGCGCACGCCGCCTTCGAGCACGCCGCGCGCGTCGGGGCCTGTGACCGGCTCGGTCGCCGGTGGGGCGCTGAGGTCGGCCGCCGCGATCAGCGCGCGCGCGTCGACGAGCGCAATCGTGTGGCGCTCGGCGACGGCCACCGCCATCGACTCCAGGCCGCCGCCGACCACGCGCGTGAAGCGGCACACCGGACCCTCGGCGATCGCCATGTTCGTGAGTCCGCCGACGTTCAGGTAGAGCGTCCGCTCCGGGGTCTCCTCCGCGTCCTGCGCCTCGGCCGGGCACAGCGAGCGGATCAGCGCGAACGCGGACAGGTCGACGCCGCCCGCGTGCAGGCCGGCGCGGCGCACGGCCGCGAGCAGCTTTTCGACCATGTCGCGCTGGGCCGCGACGACGATCACGCGCTGGCGCGGGCCCGCCGGGGTCTCGACGATGCCGAGCGGATGGAAGTCGAGCACCGCGTTCTCGAGCGGCATCGGGATCTGATCCTCGGCTTGGAAGCGCACGGCTGTGGCGAGCTCCTTGCGATCGGTGAGCGGCGGCAGCTCGAGCGTGCGCAGCACCGTGCGCTGGTTGGCCACCCCGATGCGCACGCGCCTGTCCAGGCGCGAGTCCTGGAACAGCTCGCGCAGCGCCTCCGCCAAGAGGCCCTCGTCGAGCACCTCGCCGTCGCGGACCGTGTCGGCCGGGAGCGGAGCTCCCGCGGCCCGCTGCACGAGGATCGAGCCGTTCACGCGCGCCTGCACCGCCGCCACGTAGCCGGGTTGGACGTCCAGGCCGACGAGCGTCGCGCCCTTGCGGCCCGCACGGCTCCCACGACCCACCGATCGCCCCTGCAGCGAGGAGAGCGCGCCCTTGAGGGCGCTCGGATCCAGCTTCAGCCGCGGGTTGGGGAGCGAGAGCGTGGGCATCTTGCGCTTGGCGCCGGCGACCGGCGAGGGGGTTGCGTCCGACTCGGAGTGAGCATCGAGCACACCAGCATCGACCACGATCGATCGCGGCCTGAGCAGATCGAGGTCCGAGTTGGTCATGCGTCCAGGCTCCGGTGCGGGCGTCATTGCAGGAAGTTGGTCGTGTACGCGTGTACGAGCGGCCCGCCGGCGAACACGGCGACGATCGATCCGAGCGCGAGGAAGGGGCCGAACGGAACCGCGGTCTTGCGTGCCGCGTGAGCGCCCTCGCGCGCCACGACGAGCGCGCCGAACAGCACTCCGGCGAACAGCGCGACAAGCATGGCGGGGGCCACGGCGCTTCCGAGGAACAGCCCCATCACGCCCGCGAGCTTCACGTCGCCCATGCCCATCCCGCCCGGGTAGGCCATCGCCGCGATCAGCAGGGCGCCACCGGCCGCCGCGCCCGCGATCAGCCGCTCGGGCTCGCCGGAGGGGTCGAGCGCCGTTCCGAGCGCGAGCGCCAGCACGGCGCCGAGCGCGGTCAGCTTGTTGGGAATGATGCGGTGCTCGGCGTCGATCAGGGCGATCGGGACAAGCAGCAGGATGAAGGCCACGTTCAGGACGATCGTCGCCGAGCCGCCGCCCGCGAGCACCGCGCCGACGCACAGCAGCGCCGTGAGCGCCTCCACGAGCGGGTAGCGCTTGGAGATGGGGGCCGAGCAGCCGCGGCAGCGTCCGCGCAGGAGCAGCCAGGAGAGGACCGGCACGTTGTCGTAGGGCTTCACGCCCGCCCCGCAGGTGGGACAGTGCGATGCCGGGCGCACGAGCGACTCGCGGCGTGGCAGCCGGTACACGACGACGTTCAGGAACGAGCCGACGATCGCGCCGAGCACTCCGGCGAACGTCATGGTCTCGAAGGTTGCTGTTTCCATGGACGGATGATCGGCTCGCGTGGCGTCGCACTTGAGCGCTTCTGCAATCGCTCGCCCAATGTCCCTCGCGCGCCCCGCTGTTCGTCGCGTCGAGGCGCTCCCTCGGAGCAGAGACGCAACGAGGGCGGCCGATGGCCGCCCTCTGGCGCTACTTTGTGGCGCCGGCTTCGATCGCGTCGAATGCCGGCCGCCGTCGGACGCCTCGCCTACCAGCTGCCGGACGTCCCACCTTTACAGCCCGTAGTGGCGCTTGTGCAGGTGCGTTCGATTGCGCCGGTGGACGTACGCTTGATCGTGAACGTGTCTTTGGTCTGGTTCGAGGTCGAGGTGACCGTGTAGCCGTTCGCTTCAACGGCGGGGATGGTAAGCACCGCGCTGGCTTTGTCTTTGAGCGTGGACTCGATTTCTCCCAAGTTAACTGTCGTCATACCCGTGTATTCGCCGTTGTGGTCGGTCGAGTACGTCTCAGCCGCCGTCTCGGCGGTGCGCGCCTGCACCTTGGCAGCCGCGTCGTTGGCCTTGCTCTTCTGGTTCAGGAACGACGGAATCGCGATCGCGGCGAGAATGCCGATGATCAGGATTACCACCAGGAGCTCGATGAGCGTGAAGCCCGACTCCTCCTTCGCTCGCATATGTCGTTGATGTGGCACCGGCAACTCCTATGTCTTGACGTCCATGGGATGCCAGTGCCCGCCTGTCGCCCATTTGCGACCCGGCTCTCGCGAGCCGTCGGCTTTGTTCTCGCACCTCGGTGCTTGCCGTATTCCGTGCCTGGCTGCTAGCTAATCGGCACCCTGGGCGCCCGAGCTTGAGCTTGGGCACATGGATGCAACATATTTTCCTAACAAAAACACAACAAGGGGGCGACCATTGGCCGCCCCCTTGTGATGCTAGGTCTGTCTCTTCAAAGCATGGTGCTTTGGATTCTTGCAACTACCAGCTACCGGACGTCCCACCTTTGCAGCCGGTTGCGGCGCTCGTGCAGGTTCGTTCGATTTCTCCGCCAGCCTTGCGTTCGATAGAGAACGTGTCCCCGGTCGGCACCGATGTCGATGTGACCTTGTACACGGTGGCCGTAACGCCGCTCACAGTCAGTTTCACAGTAGCCGTTTCTTTGAGCGTCGACTCAATTTTTTCCAATTCGGCGAGGTTCATACCCGTGTATTCGCCGTTGTGGTCGGTCGAGTACGTCTCAGCCGCCGTCTCAGCCGTGCGTGCCTGGGTCTTGGCGGCGGCGTCATTGGCCTTGCTCTTCTGGTTCAGGAACGACGGAATGGCGATCGCGGCGAGAATGCCGATGATCAGGATCACGACCAGCAGCTCGATGAGCGTGAAGCCACCCTCATCCGAAGCGCGCTGGCGCAGTCGATACAACATGTTGTCTCCTTACGGATCCGGTTTGGCGCCAGCCCCGGCCCAACCGCCTACCTGTCGTTGGCGATGCGTCCCCCATGACCGATCGCTCGACCCTGAGATCCGCCGGCTTTGCATCACACCCTCGGGCATGAGCCTTGTGCCGTGGTCTGGCTTGTCTCGGCGTGCATCGGCAATGGTGGTGGGAACTTGAGCCCTGCACCGAGTCCTGGACGCTTCTACCGGGTGAGCGCGACGGAGCCTTCGGCGCGGCGAGGGGTGACAGGCAACGGATCGGCGTTCACGTTCGCGGACCGTGTCACACGCACGCGCGCGGGCCGGCCGTACAACGCGACTCCCAGCCCGATCGCCAGTGAAACAGACCACGCCGCGAAAAACAGGGCCTGGACGTCCGCGGAGGCAAACGAGGGCAGCCAGCGGCACCCGGCCCACACGGCCACGGCGCTCGAGAGCGCCAGCACGGGCGCCCTTCGCAGCGTGAGCGTCTCCCATGCGGTGAGCGCCAGGACCAAGGGCAGGGCGTAGTAGACGACGTCCCATGTGTCGAGCATGCAGCGCAGCAGCAGCAGCAGGGCGAGCAGCAGCAGGGCGGATCCCTCGCGGGTGTTCCGCTGCTCCTGCCCGTCTCCCGTCGACGTCGCGCGCTTCGCCCCGAGCGACCGCGCAGTCGAACGCAGGCGCAGCCACGCCCCGAGCGCGAGTGGCAGCGCGGCCGCGATGATCAACGGGTGGCTGATCGTCGCGGGCCAAGCGGGCGCGGTGCGGTAGCCCGGCTTGACGGCGCCGAACAGGCCGTGGACGACATGGCCGTGATGGCCGAAGAACCACCACAGCTGCCACGGCTGGAAGATCGTGCTGTCGGGGGTGGCGGCGCCGCGCAGACCGCCGGCGAAGGCGCTTGACCCGAACAGCGCGAACGGGGCGAACAGCGCGACGCTCACCGCCCCCGCGACCGAGACGCACAGCGCGCGGCGGGCGGGCAGCGCGAGCAGCACGGGTCCCAGCGCCAGCAGCGCCCACTGCTTGTTGGCGACCGCCGCTCCCAGGGCGAGGCCGGCCCAGGCGGGGCGGCCCTTGGCGGCCAGCAGCACCGCGGCCACGCACAGCGCGCCCCCGAGCAGCTCGTCCGGGTGCCCGAGTTCGAGTGCCGCGAGCGTCAGCGGGTTGGCGACGCACAGCCCCAGGGCGACGACCTGCGTCAGGAGGCCGCTTCCCTGCGAGCGCGCCCGTGCGAGCAGCGCCAAACCGAGGACGAGCGCCGCCAGCAGGCACGGCAGCGCCAGCATCCTGTAGACGGCCAGCTCGCCGCCGCCCCACAGGCTCGGCGCGAGCGCGAACGGCGCGCGCTCCAGCAGGGAGCCGCCGTAGACGGGCGCGAGAGCGAAGAACGCGCCGAGATGGCCGTGCACGAGGGCATCGACCGCGGGCTGGGCCTCGACTTCGTAGTCGTTCCAGCCGAACCCGTACAGCCCGAGCCAGGCCATCGCACCGGTCGCCGCGGCGGCCACGGCGACCCAGACGGCGTTCTCGCGCAGTCGAGATCTCACGCCACAGACATCGGCGCGCCGGCGCGACGGCTTGAGGTCCGCTCAGAGCCGCTTCAGCGCGACGACTTCAGAGGCAACCCACCAAATCATCCGTGCAATTCTGAACTCCGGCTGAAGATTTACACGGTTCGCGCCTAAACGTGCGCCCGGTCCTGCTCGACGCGCCACTCCTGGGCGTCGGCGCCGACGAGACGGGTGCCGCCGCCGTGGCACCAGGGACAGGTCACCTTGCGGGCGTGCCCACCGAGGTTGGAGATGACCTTGCCGCTGCCGTGGCACGGGATGCAGGGGCGTGGGTCGTGCGACTCCTCGGGCTGCTTGGGATCATGTGCGTCACTCATCGACTCGCCACACTAGCCGCTCGCACGCGCGCCTGCGCGTGCAGGGGTCGGGGGATCCCCCTCTGGGTTAGCGTTCCGGGCGTGAGGATGCCCGCAATGCCCCTGCGCTGGGTGGCGCTCGCGCTGATCACGGCGCTCGCGGCCGCGCTGCGACTGGTCGATCTGGGCGCCGTGCGGCTGGACCCGTTCTACGACGCGGCGGTGCGCAGCATGGGCGTGTCGTGGCAGAACTTCTTCTTCGGCGCCTATGAGCCCGGGGGAAGCGTGTCGATCGACAAGCCGCCGGTGGACCTGTGGCTGCAGGTCGCCTCGGTCAAGCTGTTCGGCTGGGGCTCCGTCTCGTTGAAGCTGGGAGAGGCGCTTGCGGGGATCGTCTCCGTGCCGCTGCTCTACGCCGCGATCCGCCGCCCCTTCGGCACGCTCGCCGGCCTGCTCGCCGCGCTCGCCCTGACGGTCCTGCCGATCGAGGTGCTCACCGCGCGCAGCGACACGATGGACGCGGTGATGATGATGCTGCTGGTGCTGGCCCTGCTTCTGCTCGTCCGGGCCTGTGAAGGGGGTTCGACACGCTGGCTGCTCGGCGCTGCCGCGGCGCTGGGGTTGGCGTTCAACGTGAAGCTGTTCGAGTCGGGGGTGGCCCTGCCGGGCCTGGTCGTGCTCGCGTGCCTGGGCCTCCCCTACGCACGTGAGCACGATGCCGCCGGGTCGGAAGACCACGCAGACCAAGGCGTTGCGCAGTCGAGTGGGCTCAGAAGGGCGCCGCCGGCGCGGTGGCGTCGCACCGCATTGCAGCTGCTCGCGGCCGCCGCCGTCTACGTGGTCGTCGCGCTGGCCTGGCTCGGCGCCACCTTGCTCTACCCCGCCGGCGAGCGGCCGTGGGCGATCGGCTCCACCAACGGCAGTGCGTGGAACGCGGCGTTCGTGTTCAACGGCGCCGAACGCCTCACCGGCAAAGCCGTGGAAGTCGGGCAGGCGGGCTCCGCGACGCGGCACAGTGGTGGCGGGGGCGGGGTGGCGTCGTCGGGATCGACCCCAATCGCTCCCCCCTCCCCCACCCGCCTGCTCGCCCGCGAAGGCCAGCTGCCCGCCGGGTGGCTCGGCTGGGAGGCGCTGGTCGCGCTGCTGCTCGGCGCGGTCGCGGTCGTGGCCGTGGCGCGCCGCCGAGCCGGACGCCTGACTCGTGCGACCGCCGTCGGAGTGTTCGTGTGGCTCGTGACCGGAATCGTCCTGTTCAGCGCGATGGCGCGCCTGCACCCCCGTTACGTGGAGAGCTTCGCGCCGGCGGTCGCGGCCATGTTCGGGATCGGCGTCGGCGTCGTCGCGGGTGCGGGCAGACGCCTGCGCTGGCTGGCCCTGCCCCTGACGCTGCTGCTCATCGTTCCACTCGTGGCGAGCGTCGAAGCGGTCGAAGACCACAGCACCGACGCCGGCAACGTCGGCGCGATGGGCGCCGCCGAGCAGGCCGCGCTGAGCGCCTACTTGCGCGTCCACCAGGGCGCCGCGCGCTACGAGCTCGCGGCCGCCTCGGCGACCACGGTCGGCTCGCTGATCGTGCAGGACCAGCGTCCCGTGGTGGTGCTCACTACGTACAACGGGCGGCCGCTGACAAGCGTGGCCCAACTGGAGGCGCTGATCGCAAAGAGAGAGGTGCGCTACGCGTTCCTGGACTCCCAGTGCGGCACACACACGCCGAAGACGGCCGCGGGGTGCGCGCCGGCGGCGCTCTGGGTGCGCGCTCACGCGACCGACGTGTCGCGTCAGGCCGGGCTGCGCGTCAAAGGCATCCTGTGGCGCCTGCCTTGAGAGCCCGCGCGACCGTCCCCTCCCGCCGGCCGTGCCCAGGGGGACCGACTCCCCTCAATATTTCCCTCCGCGCGCGCAAGCGCGCGTGCGGAGGGTCGGGGGACCGCCTGAGGCGGTAGCGTGGAGGCCGTGAATGCGATGGATGGGGCCGCCTCGATGCGCATACTGGTCGTCGACGACGAGGCCTCGCTGCGCGACACGCTGACGCGCTCGTTCTCCCAGGAGGGGCACACCGTCGAGGCCGTCGCGAGCGGCGCGGAGGCGATCGAGCGCGCGGGCGCGGATCAGTTCGACGTGATCCTGCTCGACGTCGCTCTCGGAGCCGGTCCGAACGGCTACGACGTGTGCCGCACGCTGCGCGAGCAGCGCAACATCGTGCCGATCATCATGCTGACCGCCCTGGACACCGAGGCGGACGCGGTGCACGGGCTCGAGGCCGGTGCGGACGACTATGTGACCAAGCCCTTCGGGCTCGCGGAGCTGCGCAGCCGCATCCGTGCGGTGCTGCGCCGCAGCGGGCCGCGCGCGCTGGGGCGCGAGGTGCTGAGCATCGGGCCGGTGACGCTCGACCGCGGCCACCGCGAGGCGACCGTTGACGGCGGGCAGGTGAGGCTCACGTTCTCGGAGTTCGAGCTGCTCGCCCATCTGATGAGCGAGCCGGGCAGGCTGTTCAACCGTCAGGAGCTGCTGCGCGCGATCTGGGGCGACTCGGCGTACCGCGACCCGCGTGCGATCGACGTCCACATCAGGCATCTGCGCGAGAAGATCGAGCAGAAGCCCGAGGAGCCCAAGCTGATCCTGACGGTGCGCGGCGCCGGATACCGCTTCCAGGAGCCGTGAGCGAGCGGCGCGGGCGCCGGCAGGTGATGGGGCTGCGCCCCAAGGTGTTCGCCGCGCTGCTGCTATCCAGCGCCGTGACGCTCGCCGTGGCGGCGCTTGCGCTGCTCTCGCCGCTGGAGCAGCGGCTCCGCGAAGACGGCGAGCGGGCCGTGTTCACGGCGATCGCGGCCTCGCGCCCCCAGCTCGCGGAGATCGCCCTCGACCCCGCCACCAAACGCCCCAACCAGGCCGAACTGGCCGCGACAGTCACGTTGCTGCGCAGCCGTGCGGGCGCTCAGGTGACGATCCTCGACCGCCGGCTGAACACGATCTACGCGCCCGCCAACCAGGATCTCGACGTGCCGAACTACTACGCGCAGGCGCGGCGCGCGCTGAGCACCGGCCGCGGCGTGCACACGCTCGTCGGCGCCGAGCTGGTGGCGGCCGAGCCGATGCGGATCGGCGAGAACGGCCCGACCTACGCGGTGGTGCTCGTGCGCCGCCTGCAGTATGTGAGCTCGGCGGTGCACGTCGTGCAGAACGCGTTCATCGAGGCCGCGGCGGTTGGCTTCGGGATCGCGCTGCTGCTCGGGATCGCGCTCACGACCACCCTGCTGCGGCGCTTGGAGCGATTGCGCGAAGCGGCATGGGATCTGGAGGAGCGGGGACTGGACGCGCCCATCCACGTGGAGGGGCGGCGCGACGAGATCGGCGATTTGACGCGCGCGTTCGCGAGCATGCAGGAGCGCTTGCGCCGTCAGGAGCAGGCGCGTCACGCGTTCGTGGCGACGGCTTCGCACGAGCTGCGCACCCCGCTGGCCTCGCTCGACGGGACGCTGGAGCTGCTCGAGGACGACCTCGACCCGCAGCGGCTCGACGTCGAGGACGCGCGCGAGCGCACCGCGCGCGCGCGCGAGCAGTCAAGGCGCCTGTCGAGCCTGGCCTCGGACCTGCTCGACCTCAGCCGCCTGGACGCCGAGGTGGGGCTGCGCGCCGAGCCGGTCGAGCTGGGCGAGCTGTGCCGCGCGGTGGCGGCGGAGTTCGAGCGCCGCGCGGGCGAGCGCGACGTCCAGGTCGTGATGCATCCCGCGCTCGGCGCCTGCTGGGCGCAGGGCGACCCGGGCGCGATCGCGCGGATCGTGAGGATCCTGCTCGACAACGCGATCGGGGTGGCGCCGGCAGGGTCGAGCGTGCGCGTGCGGACCGCCGTCTCGGAGTCCGGCGCTCAGGTGATCGTGAGCGACAGCGGACCCGGCGTCTCCGAGGATGAGCGCGAGCGGATCTTCGAGCGCTTTCAGCGCGGGAGCGCCTCGGGCGGGCGCAGCGGCTTTGGCCTCGGCTTGGCGATCGGCCGCGAGCTCGCGCTGCGCATGGGGGGCTCGCTGGAGCTGCTCGACGGGGCACGAGGCGCCGAGGAGACCGGCGCGTGCTTCGCCCTGCGCCTGCCGGCGGGGCGCTTGGAGGACGCCGCCGCCGGCTGAGTTCCTTCGCGGGCCCGCGCCGCGCAGGCGCGAGCGATCGGCGAGGATAGGCCGATGAAGCCGCTGTCTCCCGGCCCGACCACACCGGACGCCTCGACCGTGCTCGAAGAGGTCGCGAGCCGTGCCCGTGAGACCGGCCGGATCGGGCTGGACACGGAGTTCATGGGCGAGGGTCGCTACCGGACGCTGCTGTGCTTGATCCAGCTCGCGGTGGCGGGCGGCGATGGGAAGCAGCGAATCGAGATCGTAGATCCGCTCGAAGGCGGCAGGCCGGCGGCGTCGGCTACCCCGGCAGCCGATCGCTGGGGCGAGCCGCTTGCCCGCGTGCTCGAAGACCCGCGAGTCGAGATCGTGGTGCACGCGGGACGTCAGGACGTTGCGCTCCTGCGCCGCACGCTCGGATGCGAGGTGCGCAACGTGTTCGACACGCAGGTGGCAGCCGGCTTCCTGGGGATGTCCGCGCAGTGCTCGTATGAGACGCTGCTGGCGGAGACGCTCGGGGTGAGGCTCGCCAAGAGCGCGAGCTTCACGCGCTGGGACGTTCGCCCGCTCTCGCCCGAGCAGCTCGCCTACGCGCGCGAGGACGTCGTGCACCTGCTGGAGCTCGCCGCCGAGATCCAGAGCCGGCTCGAGCGGATCGGGCGCCTGGGGTGGGCGCGCGAGGAGTGCGAGTACCTGGAGCGTGTGAGCGACGAGCGCGACCTCGTCTCGATCTTCGAGCGACTCCCGCGCATCCGGAGCCTGAGCGCCGCCTCGCAGGGGGTGGCGCGCGAGCTGGTGGAGTGGCGCGAGCGGACGGCGGCCGAGCGCGACAGGCCGGTGCAGAGCGTGCTCGGCGACAGCGGGCTCGTGGAGGTGGCCAAGCGCAGGCCCTCCTCGCTGCGCAAGCTGGAGGAGATCAGGGGCATCGGTCAGAACAGCCTGCGCCGGCGCGGCGAGGAGCTGCTGAAGGCGGTGGAGAGGGGCGTGCAGCGCACGCCGCAGCCCCTGGTGGGCGAATCGCGATCCGCCCAGCCCCAGCCGCGGGACGCGCCGCTGATAGCCCTCTCGGAGGCGCTCGTGAGAGCGCGTGCGCGTGAGGCGGACCTCGCCTACGAGCTGCTCGCCTCCCGCTCGGACCTGCAGGCGATGGTGGTGGGCGAGCGAACGGGAGAGCGCGCGGACGTGCGCACGCTGCGCGGCTGGCGTCGGGAGCTCGTAGGCCGGGAGCTGCTCGACCTGCTCGACGGCCGCGTCTCGCTCTCGGTCCACGAGGGACGGCTCGAGATCGCGCCGTAGATCGCCCGATTCACGCGCGCCTTGGCGCGCGTGGGGTCGAGGGAATCCTCTATTCGATGTGGTTGTACATCGTGAACATCGGCATGTACATCGAGATGATGATGAAGCCGACGATGGAGCCGATGACGATGATCATGACCGGCTCCATGATCGAGGTGAGCCCTTTCACGGACGCCTCGACCTGGTCCTCGTAGAAGTCGGCGATCTTGGCGAGCATCGCGTCGAGCGCGCCCGTCTCCTCCCCCACCCCCACCATCTGGGTGACCATCGTCGGGAAGATGGGGGCCTTGGAGAGCGGCTCTGAGATCGTGCCGCCGCGCTTGACCGACGCGATCACGCCCTCCATGGCCTCCTCGACGACTATGTTTCCTGCGGTCCTGCCGGTGATGTCGAGCGCCAGCAGCAGCGGCACCCCGGCGGACGTGAGCGAGGCGAGCGTGCGCGACCAGCGCGCAACGGCGACCTGCTGGACGATGGCGCCGATCTTCATGGGCACGCGCAGGCGGAAGCGGTCCCACTGCGGACGGCCCCATGAGGACTTCTTCCACTTCAGGAAGGCGAACACGACCGCGACGGTGAGGGCGAACATCACGTAGAAGTAGGAGGTGACGACCTTCGACATGAACACCGACACCTTCGTGATGGCGGGCAGTTCGCCGCCGAACTGCTTGAAGACGCCCTCGAAGACGGGCACGAGGAAGGCGACGAGCGCGAGCATGACGACGACCGCGAAGGTGATGACGAGCGTCGGGTAGATCATCGCCGTGCGGATCTGGCGGCGCAGCGAGGCGTCCTTCTCGAGCTGGTCGGCGACGCGCATCAGCGACTCCTCGAGCAGGCCGCCGGCCTCCCCCGCTCGGGTCATGGCCACGAACAGCGGGTTGAACACCTTCGGGTGGCGCTCCATCGCGTCGCTCAGCGAGCGGCCCGCCTCCACGTCCTTGCGCACCTGGGAGATGGTTGCCTTGAGGAACTTGCTCTCGGTCTGCTCTTCGAGGACGTACAGCGCGCGCAGGATGGACAGCCCGGAGGCGATCATCGTGGCGAGCTGGCGGGAGAAGACGGCGAGCTCGGGCGCCGTCACGCGCTGGAGGAAGTCAAGCTTGATCTCGCGCGAGGAGTGCTTGTCGGCGACGTCGAGCACGATCATGCCGCGCGCCTTGAGCTGGGCGGAGACGGCCTGCCTGGAATCGGCCTCGATCTCGCCGCGGGCCTTGGCGCCCGCGAGGTCCATCGCCTTGAAGACGTACGTGCTCATCAGGCCGCCATCGCTCCGGAGCCGAGCAGGCGGCGCAGCTCTTCCGGGGTGGAGGAGCGCGCTTCGGCTAGCTGCTGGGAGACCTTGCCGGAGCGCACGAGCCCGGCGAGGGCGGTGTCCATCGTCTGCATGCCCTGGGCGGAGCCCGTTTGCAGGACGGAGTAGAGCTGGTGGGTCTTGCCCTCGCGGATGAGGTTGCGCACGGCGGCGTTGGGCACGAGCACCTCGCATGCCACGGTGCGTGACGAGCCGTCGGCGGTGGGCAGGAGCTGCTGGGTCATGATCCCCTGCAGGGCGACCGACAGCTGCGTGCGCACCTGGCCCTGTTGGGAGGGCGGGAAGACGTCGATGATGCGGTCCACGGTCTGCGCGGTGTCCTGGGTGTGCAGCGTGGCGAACACGAGGTGGCCGGTCTCGGCGGCGGTGAGGGCTGTGGAGATCGTCTCCAGGTCGCGCATCTCGCCGACCAGGATGACGTCGGGGTCCTGGCGTAGGGCCGCCTTCAGGGCATCGGCGAAGGACTGCGCGTCGGAGCCGAGCTCGCGCTGGTTGACGAGGCACTTCTTGTGGGCGTGCAGGAACTCGATGGGGTCCTCGATCGTCATGATGTGCTCCTCGCGCGTGGAGTTGATCTCGTCGATCATCGCGGCGAGCGAGGTGGACTTTCCCGAGCCCGTGGGACCGGTGACGAGCACGAAGCCGCGCGGGCGGCGCGTGAACTCGTGCACCGCTGGCGGCAGGCCGAGCTCGTCGATCGAGCTCAGGCCGAAGGGGATCAGGCGGAAGGCGGCGCCGATCGCGCCGCGCTGGTAGTAGGCGTTGACGCGGAAGCGGGCGTGCCCGGGGATCGAGTAGGCGAAGTCGAGCTGCCAGTTGGTCTCAAGGCGCTGGCGCTGGTCGCCGGAGAGGATCGAGTAGACGATCTCGCGCGTGTCCTCGCCGGAGAGCACGGGGTAGCCCTCGACCCGTATGAGGCGTCCGCGCACGCGCAGCGTGGGCGGGGCGCCGGCGGAGAGGTGCAGGTCTGAGGCGCGCCGGTGGACGACCTCCATCAAAAGCTCGGCGAAGTCGAGGCTCATGCGCTCCTTATCGGCAGGTGCGTCGCGTATCTCAACTGCTGCCGATCACGCGCGCGATCTCCGCCACCGAGGTGAGTCCCTGGCGGGCCTTCTCCAGGCCGTCGTCGCGCAGACGGCGCATCCCCTCGTGGACCGCCAGCTCGCGGATCTCGTCCGCCGAGCGCCTTTCCAGGGTCATGCGGCGGATCTCCGGGGAAAGCGTCATCACCTCGTACAGCCCGATACGCCCGCGGTAGCCGGTGCCGCCGCAGCGCCGGCAGCCGACCGGCTCGTAGGCCTCCAGGTCCACGAGCGCCTTGTAGCCGTTCTCGCGGAGCACGTCGACGGGGACGATGGTGCGCTGCTTGCAGTTCGGGCAGAGCATTCTCGCCAGGCGCTGAGCCAGCACGCAGTCCACGGCGGAGGCCACGAGGAACGGCTCGATGCCCATCTCGGTGAGGCGGGCGATGGCGGTGGGGGCGTCGTTGGTGTGGAGCGTCGAGAGGACGAGGTGGCCGGTGAGCGCGGACTCGACCGCGATCTGGGCGGTCTCGCGGTCGCGGATCTCACCGACCATGATGACGTCGGGGTCGGCGCGCACCATCGCGCGCAGGCCGGTGGCGAACGTGAGGCCGACCTTGGTTGCGACCTGCACCTGCGTGAGCCCGGCGATCTGGTACTCGACGGGGTCCTCGACGGTGATGATGTTCTTCTCGGGGGTGTTGAGCTCGAGCAGCGCCGCGTACAGCGTGGTGGACTTGCCCGAGCCGGTGGGCCCGGTGACGAGCACGGCGCCGTGGGTTTCGTGGAAGGCGCGTTCGAAGCGCTCGCGCTCGGTGTCTCCCATGCCGAGCTTCTCGAGCTTCATGACGACCGCGTCCTTGTCGAGGATGCGCATCACGATCGACTCACCGTGGACGCTCGGGAGCGTGACGACGCGCAGGTCGACGTGGCGGCCGTCGACGGTGAGGCTGACGCGGCCGTCCTGCGGGAGGCGCCGCTCGGCGATGTCGAGGTCGGCCATGATCTTGACGCGGGAAACCACGCCGGGGGCCATACGTCGGGGGACGGTGGTGATGTCGTGCAGGATGCCGTCGACGCGCACCCTGACGCGCACCTCGTTGCCGTCGGGGGCCAGATGGACGTCGGAGGCGCCGCGTTCGACGGCTTGGGCGACGATCTGGTTTACGAGTTTGACGACCGGCGCGTCGTCGGCGGTCTCGCGCAGGTTGACGATCTCCGCGCCGCTCTGCTCGGCCTCCTCGGCGAGTGCGGCCTCGCCGGACACGACGTCCTCGAGCCGGTCCATGCGCGAGATCAGGTCGTCGATGGCTTCCGGGGAGGCGACCGCGACCCGCACCTCGTAGCCGGTCATGATCGCCACGTCGTCGACCGCGAGCACGTTCGATGGGTCGGCCATCGCGAGCAGCAGGGTGCGCTTGTCGGCGAACGCGACCGGCACCGCGCGGTAGCGCTTGGCGGCGGTGCTGGTGACGAGGTTGGCGGCGCCCATGTCGACGGGGAACACGTCCAGGTCGAGATGGTCCAGGCCGTAGCGCTCCGCGAGCGCACGCGCGAGGCCGTCGGGGGTGAGAACACCGCCCGCGAGCAGCACCCGCTCGGGGGTTGTGCCTTCGCTGCGGGAGGAGTCGATCGCCCGGTCTACGCGCTCGCGCGGGACGAGCCCCATCTCGACGATCACGTCGGTGAGGAAGCGCGAGGAGGAGCCGCGCCGCGAGGGGTTGGTGACCCCGTTGGGAGAGTCCCGGGGCGCCTGGGCGTCGCTCTCGCCGGGCCGCGCCGGCTGCCCGCCCTCGTGGGGCGCCCGGCCGTCGCCCTCCTCGGGCACGCCGAGGTCCGGCTCGGGGCGTTCGATCTCCACGCTCACCTGCGGCTCGGAGCGGCCGAGCGGGTCGTCGCCTCCGTGCAGCCCGGTCGAGGGGTTGCTCATCGACCGACGACCCCTCGCGCGGCCGGCCGGCTAGGGGCGCAGCTCGATGCCCGCGCCGCGCCGCATGGCATCGAGCGGGGCCGGCGCTCCGGTCCACAGCTCGAAGCTGAGCGCTCCCTGGGCCACGAGCACCTCCAGGCCGTCAACCGTGACGGCTCCGCGCGCGCGCGCGGCGGCGAGCAGCGCAGTGGAGCCGGCTCGGTAGACAAGATCGACGACATACGGATACCCACCGACCTGATCGGCTGTAAGGCCCAGTTGGTTGAGCGCCTCGGCGTCACTGGCCGAGCGTTGCAGTCCCACAGAGGTGCAGTTGACGAGCACCTCAGCGCTGACCGGAGCGCTCACCGCGCGAGCCCCGAGCTCCGCCGCCAGAGCGAGCGCCCGCTCGGGGGTGCGATTCCACACGGACACCTCCGAGGCGCCGGCGTTCAGGAGCCCCCACACGACCGCACGCGCGCTCCCGCCGGCCCCGAGCACGAGCGCGCTCGGGTGGGCGGGCATCCCAGTCAAGCGCCCCAGCGCCGCGATGGCGCCGGGAGCGTCGGTGTTCTCCGCCTCGATCGCGCCGTCGGGGCGGAAGCTGAGCGTGTTGGCGGCTCCGATCGCGCGAGCCGACTCGCTCGCGCCGTCGGCGAGCGAGAGGGCGGCGTGCTTGTGGGGGATCGTGACGTTCGCTCCGACGAACCCACTCGAGCCGAGCGCGCGTGTGGTCTGCTCGAACAGCTCGGGCGGGAGCGGCAAGCGCTGGTAGCTCCAGTCGTCCATCGCGCACGCGGCGAACGCGGCCCTGAACATCGCCGGGGAGCGACTGTGGGCGACGGGCCAGCCGATGACTCCTAGCCTCGGCACTAGCTCCCCAGCCCACCGCGGCGTGTTCGTCTCATGCGTCTGCTCCGAGCAACGCGCCTACCCCTTCTTGCAGGTCGGGACGCGTCCGCCGTTCTTGCGCAGCGCTTCGCGATAGGCGGCGGCGGCGCGTTCGAACTCGGCGTTGCTCGTGGAGAACACCTGCTCGCCGCAGCCGTCGGCGCCCGCGACGTAGTAGAGGTAGGAGACGTGAGCGGGCCGCGCGGCGGCTTTGATCGCGGCGACCCCCGGATTGGAGATCGGGGTCGGCGGCAGGCCCTTGTGGATGCGCGTGTTGTAGGGCGAGCGGCTCGCGAGCTCTGCTTCGGTGAGCGGGTGGATGAAGTCGTGCAGCGCGTAGCGCAACGTGGCGTCGATGCCGAGCGTCATGTTCAGGCGCAGGCGGTTGTAGACGACGGCCGCGACGAGCGGGCGGTCGTGGGCGGTCGCCGCCTCGCGTTCGACGATGGAGGCGACGACGAGGAGCTCATAGGGCGTGATCCCGAGCGCCTTCGCGCGGTGGACCTCGCCGCCGCCGAAGTTCTCGCGGAACGCCGTCAGCTGCTCTGAGACGAGCCTGGATACGGGGGCGCCCGAGTGGATTTCGTAGGTGGCGGGGAACAGGAAGCCTTCGAGGCCGCCCGCCGCGTGCCCTTCGCGTATGCCCGCCGGGGCGCCGTAGGCGGAGGGTCGCAGCAGACCGGCATGCTCGGCGTGAGCGGCAGCCTTCAGGTAGTCGCCGCGCAGGCCCTCAGCGCGCGCGAGGGAGGCGATCTGCGCGCCCGTGTACCCCTCAGGGATCACCATCTTCACGATCTTCGGCGCGGGCGGCGGCGTCGAGCGGTTGGCGCGCCTGACGAGCACCACGGCGGCGGCGGCGAGCAGCGCGAGCACCACCGCGAGCGCGAGCAGCGCGCCGGCGCGCGCCGCCCCCGTGCGCACACGCGAGGCGCGACGCGGGAGGTGGGGCCGGTGCATGTGCGGCCTGTGGAGGTGGGGCCGGTGCACGTGAGGCGCGTGGAGGTGGGACCGCCGCACGTCGGGTCCGCTGAGGTGGCGCCCCTGCGGCTCGTCATCCAGAGGGTCGTCCGGCAAAGGGTCGTCGGGCGGATGGTCAGAGGCGTGCGACTCGATCGCCGTGGACGCCGCGGACTCCACCGGATCGTGGACGGGCGCAACGACGGGTGGCGGCAACGGCGGGCCATCGTCGCCCTGCTTGGCGAGGCGGCGGCGTTCGCGCTCCTCGCGCGCGCGCGCGCGTTGGGCGTCGGTGCGCTGCGTGGGGGTGTCCGATCTGCGGTCTCTGGCCAAGTCGATGACCCTACCGCCCCCGCGCGAGCCAGCCCTCCAGCAGGATTGCCGCGGCGCGCGAGTGCTCGTCCGCGGCGGCGTGACCCATGCGTGCGGCTATGCGGGTGGTGAAGCGCTCGTCGTAGAGCTCCACGGGCACACCCTCGCCCAGCCGGCGGGCGAGCATGGCGGCGAACCCGCGTGTCTCGCGCGTCTGGTTGGTGTCATCGCCGCGCAGCGAGAGCGGCAGACCCACCACGACGCGCTCCACCTCGCGCTCGGCTACGAGCCGGGCGAGCGCGGCGAGTCCGCGCCGGCCGGCGGGCTGAGGGACGGCGTTCATCGGCGTGACGATCGTGCCGGTGGGGTCGCTGAGCGCGCAGCCGCAGCGCGCGCTGCCGTAGTCAAGCGCCAGGACTCGCATCGACGCCAAGCACGATCTCTGTATGCGCACGCACTGTCACAACCGGCGCCCCATCCCGCCCTTTGCGGCGCAACAGGGCGGCGTACCGCGCCGGCGCCTCAAGGCTCGACCGGCGCATTCGCTGCCAGCGTCATGCGGATCGCCGCCTCCGCCGCCGCCAGCGCCTCACCCAGCTTCTCCGGGTCGCGCCCGCCGGCTTGGGCCATCGTGTCGCGGCCCCCTCCCCCGCCGCCCACGACCTGCGCCGCGATCTTCACTATCTCGCCCGCCTTCAAGCCGCGCTTCACAAGCGCCGGGGCGACACTCGCCACCAGCGATACGCGACCGTCAATCGCGGCGCCGAGCACGAGCACCGCGTCGCCGGCGAGCTTGCCCTTGAGACGGTCGGCCACGTCGAGCAGCGCCTTCGCGTCGGGCGCGGCGACCTCGGCGGCGAGCACCATGGCTCCGTCGATCGCCTCCGCGCCGGCGATGAGCGCGTCCACGTCCACGGCGCCCGCGCCGCCCTCCCGGCGCGCGGCCGTCTGCAGCTTCTTGCGCTCGGTCTCGCGCTCGCGGACCGCCTCGGCGGCGCGCGCGGGAGCGGTGCGCAGCGCCGCGGCGATCTCTTCGAGCTCGTGGTCGTGCTCGCGCAGCAGCTCCACGGCGGCGGGGCCGGTGAGCGCCTCGATGCGCCTCACGTTGGCGGCGCTGGAGGTCTCGGCGGTCACGCGGAAGGCGCCGATCTCGGCGGTGGTGCGCACGTGCGTGCCGCCGCACAGCTCGCGCGAGTAGTCGCCCTCTCCGATCTCCACCATGCGCACCACATCGCCGTACTTCTCGCCGAACAGAGCCATCGCCCCGAGGCGCTTGGCCTCGTCCAGGGTGGTGGTGATTGGGTGCACCGGGTCGGCGCGGGCGATCCAGGCGTTCACCTGGTTCTCGACGTCGCGCAGCTCCTCCCGCGTCAGAGCGGCGCTGTGGGAGAAGTCGAAGCGCAGCTTGTCGGGGCCGACGTAGGAGCCGGCCTGGCGCACGTGCACGCCGAGGCGGGCGCGCAGCGCGGCGTGCAGGAGGTGGGTGGCGGTGTGGTTGCACTGGGTGGCGTGCCTGGCGGCGTGGTCCACGCGCGCGAGCACCGGTTCGCTTGCGTTGAGGGTGCCGCGCTCAACGACAACCGACAGCACCTGATCGTCGCCGAGCCGGTACACGCCATCGACGCGCGCGCGGCAGTCCCCCCGCTCGCGTTCGATCGTGCCGGTGTCCGAGATCTGCCCGCCGCCGGCCGCGTAGAAGGGAGACTCGTCGAGCTTGACGAGCATGCGCGTCCCGGCGACGGCGCCAGACTCGTCCGCGGAGATGCCTGCCTCACGCGCGCGCGCGTGGTCCCCGTCGGCGGCGTGCTCACCGACGCCGTTCCCCTCCTTGAGCGCGACCGCGGCGACGCTCGTGGGCTGGCGCTCGGTTTCATAGCCTGTGAAGCGGGTCGGCGCCTCGGCCCGCTCGGCGAAGCGCCGCGCGCGCTCGCGGGGGTCCTCGCCGCGCGCGCTCGCCCCCGTCGCGGCGCGCGCGCGGGCGCGCTGCCGGTTCATCAGCTCCTCGAAGCCCGCTTCGTCGACGCGCAAGCCCTCTTCGCTCAGCAGCTCGCGGGTGAGCTCGAAGGGGAAGCCGAAGGTGTCGTGCAGCTTGAAGGCGTCCTCGGCGTGCACGAAGTCGTGACCCTTTTCGCGGGCGTGGTCGATGTGAAAGCGCAGCACCCCCATCCCCTGCTCCAAGGTGCGCCCGAATCCCTCCTCCTCGGAGGACAGCCACTTGCCGATAGCCTCGCGCTGCTCGTCGAGCTCGGGGTAGACGCCGTCCATCAGCTCGCGCACAACCTCGGCGTAGCGGCTCAGGAAGCCGGGCGCCATCTCCAGGGCGCGGCCCTGCTGGATCGCGCGGCGCATCACCCGGCGCAGGACGTACCCGCGCTCCTCGTTGGAGGGCGCCACCCCGTCGGCCACCAGGAACGTCATCGCGCGCGAGTGGTCGGCGAGGATGCGCAGCGCGCGGTCGGCGTTGAAGTCCTCGCCGTAAGTCTGACCGGAGAGCCGCTCGCCGAGCTCGATGAGCGGCTGGAAGTGGTCGGTGTCGAACACCGAGCGCTTCTCCTGCATGATCGCCGCCATGCGGTTCAGGCCGAGTCCCGTGTCGATGTTGCGCGCCGGCAGCTCGGTGAGCATCGGATTCGGAGCCCCATCCACCGTCCCGCCGCCGGGTTGCTGGTCGTACTGCATGAACACGAGGTTCCAGTACTCCAGGAAGCGTTCGTTCTCACCGCCCGGAAGGTCGCCCGGCTCGCCGATGTGGGCTCCGCGGTCGACGTACAACTCCGAGCACGGCCCGCACGGCCCCGTGGGGCCCGCCTGCCAGAAGTTCTCCGAGCGCGGGCAGGGCACGATCCGCTCGCTCGGCACCCCCGCCGCGCGCCACAGCTCGATCGCCTGCTCGTCCGGGCCGAGGCCGAGCTGCTCGTCGCCCTCGAACACCGTCACCCAGATGTCGTGCGGCGAGAAGCCGAACACCTCCAGCGAGAGCTCCCAGGCGAAGGAGATCGCCTCGGCCTTGAAGTAGTCGCCGATCGAGAAGTTGCCGAGCATCTCGAAGAATGTGAGATGGCGGTTGGTGTTGCCCACGTTGTCGATGTCCACCGTGCGAAAGCACTTCTGACAGCTCGCCAGGCGCGGCGCGGGCGGCGCCTCCCGCCCCAGGAAGTAGGGCTTGAGCGGGTGCATGCCGGCGACCGTGAGCAGCGCGGAGGGGTCGTGCGAGGAGGGCACGAGCGAGGCCGAGGGGATGCGACGGTGGCCGCGCTCCTCGAAGAACGCCAGGTAGCGCTCACGGATCTCGTCGGTTCTCATCGTGGGACGATCTTAGGGGTACATCGCCGCATCGGTCTGTCCATCTGACGGAGCCGAGGGTCGAGCCTCACCGGGACGCACCCCTTCGGGGCACAGACAGGTCGGTGGCGTGCTAGGCACGCGAGCTGGCCGATCGGAGATCCCGTCGATCTCCGATCGGTAGAACGCCGTCAGGCGAAGGCCATCGGTCTCGTCAGACGATCGTGCCGTGGCCGACGATCTCATCCCCCGCGTACAGGCAGGCCATCTGCCCGGGGGCGGTGCGCTCGATCGGATCGACCGTGAGCACCTCGACGCGCGCGTGCGCGCCCACGCGCGGGACCCCCTCGATGCGGCATGGGACACGGCGCCCCCGGTAGCGCACCTTCAGGCCGTCCACGCGGGCGCCGTCGCGGTGCAGGGTGACGTCGCGCACGCTCACCCGGTGGGTGCGCAACTGCTCGCGCGGCCCGACGGTGACCGTGTTGGCACGCGCGTCGGTGGCGATCACGAAGAGCGGATCCCCGCCCCCGATCCCGAGGCCGCGGCGCTGGCCGACGGTGACGGTGTGCACGCCCTCGTGCTCGCCGAGCGCGCGTCCGTCGCGATCGACGATCGCGCCCACGCGCCTGCCAAGGCCGCCGTGGCGCGCAAGGAAGTCGGCGCGGTGGGTGCCCGCCAGGAAGCAGAGGTCCTGGGAGTCGGGCCGGCGCGCCACCTCCAGGCCCGCGCGCGCCGCGCGCTCGCGCACCTCGGGCTTCGTGAAAGCACCGAGCGGGAAGCGCAGGCGGGAGAGCGAGCGCGGCGAGAGCGCCGCCAGCGCGTAGCTCTGGTCCTTGCTCTCGTCCAGCGCTACCCGCAGCAGCGGCTGCTCGTCCGCCGTCGCGTCGCGTGCGAGCGAGCCCTCGCCCCCCGACCCGTGATCGTCGCCGCACATCGGATCGGCGCCGTGACGGATGCGCGCGTAGTGGCCGGTCGCGAGCGTGTGCGCCCCCAGGCGCTCGGCCAGCTCGAGCATCGCGTCGAGACGCACTTTGCCGTTGCAGCGCACGCACGGGTTCGGCGTGAAACCCGCGGCGTGGTCTTCGAGCCAGCCCTCCACCACCCCGGCGCGGAACTCCTCGCGAAGGTCGATCGAGAAGTGCGCCATCCCCATCCCGTGCGCGATCTCCCGCGCGGAGCGCACGGCCTGCGCCGAGCAGCAGCTGCGCTCCCCGTCGTTCTCGGGGTCAGACCACAGTTCCAAGGTCACCGCCACCGCCTCCTCGCCGTCCTGCGCGACGAGCAGCGCGGCCACCGCGCTGTCCACCCCGCCGCTCATCGCCACGAGCGTGCGCGTGCGCGACGAGGCGAGGCGCGCGCGCTCGCGCAGCGCCCAGCCGAGCGCCCTGTGCAGCGCGTCGGCGGCCAGCTCGGCGGCGTGGCGCTTGGCGGGGCTCAGGCCGCCGAGCTCCTCGGCGATCTCCGCGGCGCCGACGCGCGCCGCCGCGAGCAGGCTCTCGCCGCGCACGAGCTCCACCGTGGCGCTGCCCGCCGCGATCGCCGCCCCACAGCCGCTCGCGTCGAAGCCCGCGTCGACGATCCTGCCGTCGAGGTCGTCTGGATCGACAGTCAGCGACAGCCGGATCAAGTCGCCGCACGCCGCGCCCCCGGCCGCGCCCGTGCAGGCGTCCGCGGGCATGTGGCCGCGCCCGACAGGCCGCTCCATGTGGTTGGCGAGCGCTTCGACACTCATCGTCAGTCGAGTGTAAGGGCCCTAAGGACCCATCTCGGTAGGCCCTAAGAGGCGCTTGCGATGGTACGCCGCGCGGACCGTGCGAGGACGTCCCGCGCCGGCTGCCCGCCGACGCTCGCGGATCGTCGTAAGACGCCGCGAGGCTATGCGGGACGGAGCCGTCTAGCGGCCGGCTTGCCGGGCTTCGCGCACGGCCTGCTGGAGCACGAACACGTCGGCGAGGCCGGTGAGCGTGCTCACGAGACCGTGGCGGTTTACGATCAGGATCGTGGGGGTTTCATTGATGTGCGCCACTTCGGTGATCGAGCCGAACATGCCCACCTGATTCGCGCGGGCGACGTGCAGGGTCACCGTCCCTTTCGACCCGTCCGCGAGCGCCTTCGCCTGCGCCTGCACATTCCGGTCGACGCTCGACTTCGGGTTCCAGAAGACGAGCATCGCGGTCTTGCCCTGCGCCAGCTCGCGTTCGACGGCGACCTGCGCGGCGGGCCGTCCGCTGTGCGACTTGGAAGACGGAGCGGCCGGGCCGTGCATCCCTGTCGTCGTCTTGCCGTGCGCCGCGGCGCCGGTCGTGTGCCGCGTGCCCGCCACACCCTTCGCGCCGTGCGTGGCGGCAGCCGAGCCCGAGGCGCCCTTCGCGGCAACTGCGCCTCCCGGCGCGCTCGTGGACGCCTGCGCTTCGCCGGAGGCTTCGCTTGACCTGCGCTGCAGCTGCTTGGCGTTCTGCTGAGATGTCGCCACCGCCCCGTGCGCTTTTGCGATCGCGCGCGTGAGCCCTTCGACGCCTGGGGCGGCGCCGTGGTAGACGGGCGTGGGCGCCGCCGCGGCTTTCGCCTCCGACGCCGCGTTGGGCGTCGAAGCGGGCGCCGACGGAGCGGCGGGCGCCGGTTCGCTCGGGTTCGACGCGTGACCGCGAAGCGCCATAACCCACACGAGCCCGAGCACCGCAACCGCCCCCAGGGCGATCTGATAGGGACGCGAAAGCTGAGCCATCCTTCCTCACATCGGCAGCTTTGCGCCGGGAGTTGAACGCTACGTGAGCTCGCGCAGTCCGCGCAACGCCGCGTGCACCACCTTGCCCGTCTCCATCGTCTCCTGGCGGCCATCCTGCATGTCCCTCAACACCGTCTCGCCCTTGCCCACGATCGCCACGAATCGGGCCCCCACACGGTCCGCCTGGCGGAGCTGGCCCTTGGGCGAGCGGCCCGCCATCTCCATCACCGCCTTCAAGCCCGCCGAACGAGCCTCGCCCAAGACCCCAAACGCAGCCGCCTTCACCCCCGGGCACGACCCCCTCCCCCCCAAATCGGCAAGCCCGACATACAGATCCACCGCTTCCACGCCCGCGGCGGGCGGATTGCCGGCAAGCATGATCCGCTCGACGCCGGCGGCCCAACCCATCCCCGCTGTCGGCGGGCCGCCGAGTTGCTCCACGAGCCCGTCATAGCGCCCTCCGCCGCCCACACCGCTCTGTGCCCCCAGGGCGTCGCTCGTGAACTCGAACACCGTGCGCGTGTAGTAGTCGAGGCCGCGCACCAGCGTCCCATCGACCTCATACGCCACGCCCGCGCGGTCGAGCAGCTCGCGCACCGCCGCGAAATGCTCGGCGTCCTGCGCGTCGAGCTCGTCCAGCAGCCGCGGCGCGTCGCGCATCACCGCGGCCGTGCCCTCGTGAGTCGAGTCGAACGCGCGCAACGGATTCAGCTCGATGCGCTCCCTCACCTCAGCCGCCAGCCCCTCTTCGTTGGCGCGCAGATGCTCCTGCAGCCGCTCGCGGTAGCGCAAACGGCTATCGCTGCCGCCGAGGCTCGACAGCCGCAAACGCGCCTTCCTCACCCCCATCTCCTCCAGCAGCGCCCCGAGCAGCACGATCGACTCGGCGTCCACCGCCGGGTCCTCGGAGCCGAGCGCCTCCGCGCCAACCTGCCAGAACTGGCGGAAGCGCCCCTTCTGCGCGCGCTCGTAGCGGAAGAAGCTCGACAGGTACCACAGCTTCACCGGCTGTGCCAGCTTGTGCATCCCGTGCTCCACATACGCCCTGCACACCGGCGCGGTCCCCTCGGGACGCAACGTCAGCGAGCGCCCGCTGCCGTCGGTGAGCGTATACATCTCCTTCTGCACGATGTCCGTGGAGGCGCCCACCCCGCGCGCGAACAGCTCGGTCGCCTCGAACGTGGGCGTCTCGATCCGCTCGTAGCCCGCTCCCTCGAGGATGGAGCGCGCCTTGGCCTCCAGCGTCGAACGCGCCGCCACCTGCTCGCCGAGCACGTCATACGTGCCCCGCGGCGCCCTTATCCGCTCGCCGCTCAACTCGACTGTGCCCGCCGTGTGCCCCTTGGGTGCGCCGCTCCCGTCCCGCTCGCGTCCGCCGACGACGATGCCGAAGTCTCGGCCGCCGCGCGCAGCTCGCTCAGGAACGGGTTCGTGTCCCACTCGCCCCCGAGCGTGGTCGCACCCATGTGCCCGGGATACACCACCGTGTCGCGCTCGAAGCGCTCCATCAGCGCCCCGATCGAGCGCTCGAGCGTCGCCCAGTTCCCGCCAGGCAGGTCCGCGCGTCCAACCGACCCCTGGAACAGCACGTCGCCGCAGAGCAGTGCCGGAGCGCTCCCGGATGAGCCGACCCCGCGCGAGCCCTCCCCCGGCGCGCCCGCCGATGCGGGCTCTCCATTGGTCCTTGCCGTCGAGATCGCGTAGGTCACATGGCCAGGGCTGTGACCCGGTGTGGAGATCACCTCGACGTCCATCCCCGCGAGCGCCAGCCGCTCGCCGCCCTTCACCGTGTGCTCGGCGTTGTAGCTCTCGAACGGCCCGAACCCCTCCATCGTCCATTTCACGATGTCCGCCAGCACCCCCGTCTCGATCTCCGGGCAGTACACGGGCGCGCCCGTAGCCCTGGCAACCGGAGCGACCGCGCCCACATGGTCGAAGTGGCAGTGGGTGATGAGGATCGCCTCGATCTCCACACCCAGCGCGTCCGCCGCGTCGAGCAGCCGCTGGGGCTCTTCGCCCGGGTCGATCATCAGCGCCTTGCTCGCTGCCGCGTCGGAGCGCACGATGTAGGCGTTCTCCTGGATCGGCCCCACGCTGAAGCAACGCACGTCAGGTCGGGGGTCCTCACGCACGTTGGGACGCGGGCCCTCGGTCACTTCGAGCCCGTCCCACCCGCCTGCTTGGCCTTGCCCGCCATCCTGCGCTTGTACAGCCACATGTCGGTGTAGTAGCTGATCGGGATGTATGCAATCAACACGATTGGAAACAGCGCTATCGCCTGGTTGGGGTTCTTCAGTTTGAGTGCCAATAGGCTCAGCAGCAGCATCAGCACGGCCGCCGCCATCGCCCTGTAGAACGCCCCACGCCACGTGGGCGCGCGTTCCAGGCGATCCACGCGCTTCTCCTTCGCCGACCCGGATGAACCGGCCTTGCCCGTCTTCTCGGCCGTCGTCGGCTTGCGCCCCGTGCGCCCGCGCGACTCCACCACGCCGGCGGCGTTGCCGCGGTGCTTGGTCTGCCGTCTGCGCTTCGTCTGGGCCATCTCGCCTCGTTCGTGGTCTCTACAGGGGATTCTCGCGTCCCGCCGTTTCGCGTGACACCTGGAACCCTAGTGCGTTCTCGATCACGTGCGCGCCGGGGTCGAAATCGCCAAGCGCCACATCCGCCGGGAAGCCCTCCATGGCTGCGCGCGGCACGAGACCCACCACCTCCGCGCGCGCCACCTGCGCATGTCTGCGCACTGCCTCCACCACCGCCCGCAACGGCACCTCCAGCGGGCGCTCCACGTTCATCGACACCTGCGCGATCACATGCTCTCCAGGGGGCGTCCCGTGTGCGCGCGTGCGCGCGCGAGGCCCTCCATCTCCATCGCGAGACCCCACGTGGCCCTGCCCGTCGTACCGCCCGGCCCGGCGCAACGCCACGCCGATCGCCCTCACCCCCTCAAGGCCCTCGGGCCCGCCCTCCCGGATCAGGCTCGCGATGCGCCGCGCGTCCTCCATGCCCGCGGGCGCCGCCAGCTCCAGGTTGAACGCCACCAGTGGCTCCCTCGCCGCCACGAGCGTCGCGCCCGCCGTCGCGTGCAGCCGCGAAGGGCCGAAGTCACTGCGCAGCTCACCGGAGCTCAGCCGGGCGGCGAGCGTGTGCACTCCTCCCCGACGCAGTTCCGCGCGCGCGCGCCCACGCGCGAGCTCCCCGTAGAGCAGCACCGGCACCCCCAGCCCTTCGCCGAGCTCGTGCGCCACCACGAGCGCCTCCGCGCACGCCGCGCCACGCTGCGCCGCATCGAGGTACACCAGCGGCATCACATCCACCGCGCCCACATGTGGATGCTCGCCTATGTCCGCCGGGTCGCGGCCCTCGCCCACGTCGACCCGCTCGACCGCCACCCGCGCGCCCGCGAGCAGCGCGCTCGACAGCTCGCCCTGCGCGCCCGCGAGCGTGAACACCGAGCGATGGTGGTCAACGTCGGAGTGCACGTCCAGCAAACGACTCTTCCCATGTGCGGTGAATGCCTTTGCGATCGCGTCGATCGTCGCCTGCTCGCGCCCCTCGGAGACGTTGGGAACGGCTAGCAGGGGTAGCTTGGGCATGATAGGGCGAGGTCGGCCAGCGACCGGCAAGGACAACCGAACGATCCTCCGCGAGGGGCTAAACTCCCCGCTCCCGCCGGAGTAGCTCAGTTGGTTAGAGCAGCGGAATCATAATCCGCGTGTCGGGGGTTCGAGTCCCTCCTCCGGCATCGCAACTGCCCTGCAAACCGAACGGTTTGGATCGTATCAGGGCTTGCGGATGTCTCGACGATTTCCCCAGCGATTTCCCTGGAGGGCCGCTTTGGGGGCGCGGAGGAGTCTCGGGGCGGGTTGGGTGGCCCTTCGTGGCGATCGTCGGCGCCGAGCGGGCGATGGCGAGCGGGCGCGAAATCCGTTGGCCGGTTCGGGCAAGTCGCGGTCAGTAACGACATGAACGGAGCATCGACGGCAAGCTCGCCGACCACACTGGCCGACGGCCCGCTGCTTCGTCCCGACGAGGCCGCCCACTTGCTGTCGGTCAAGACGAGCTGGGTCTACGAGGCGGTGCGCACAGGCCGCGTGCCCTGCCTGCGTGTCGGGCCTCGATCTTGCAGCAAGCGTCTGATTCGGACCGCTTGCAGTAAGTCCTCGACCGGGCCGCGAGCGCGGCGGGAGGGCCTGCGCAGTGGTGGTGAAGGCCGCCGGAAGTGCCGTGCGGCCGGTTTGTCGGGGTGATGGGCGTGCCTGGGGGGACTGCGGTGTCGTTTGCGGGCAGGCTGACGCCGGCGGTGCTGCTGAGGGTCGTGGTCGCGGTGAGCGCCGACGGCGCTGGCGGTCAGCCGGTCGGGGCTGGGAGCGCTTGCAGGCGCTGAAATGCGGCGGCGAGCTGTTCTGACCAGGGCCAGTCGCGCGCGAGCCGCAGCGTCTTTCGGCGGGCGTGGCGGGCGATCCGCCCGGCCTGGTGGAGCAGCCGGTAGCGCAGCCGCTTGAGCTCCCATGAGCGTGCCTGCTCTGCGAGCGCGAGTTGCTTGGTCCAGGCGATCAGGTCCTGCGCGAGCTGAACGAGCCACAGCCACACCTGGTTGTGAGCGAAGGAGCGGAACGGCAGGTTCGAGAGTCCGCAGTCCTTGCCCTCGCGGATACGGTCCTCCACGCGCGCGTGGCCGCGGTGGGTGAGGTCGAGCGCCGCGATGTTCGGATCGGGCTGGTCGGTCAAGAACACGGCCAGCCGGTAGCCGTCGTGGTCGGCGAAGGACTGCTGCTCGCCCTCCTTGAGCTTGGTGCGCCTGGCGAAGAGCCGCGAGCCCTCCGGCCAGGAGGAGAGATCGACGTGGGCGGTGATCTCGCAGACCTGGGAGTCGCGGCGCGCTGAGCCGTCGGCGCGGATCGCCTTCACCCAAGCGCTCCGGGGCATGGCGAGGATCGCCTCGCGCACCCGCTCGTCGAGGTCAAAGCCGACCGAGAAGCGCATCCTCGCCTCACGGCAGTGAACGGTCAGCTCGTGCGTTGCGCCGGCACCGTCGGCGCGCACCAGGATCTCGCCCTCCAGTGCCACCTGGTCGAGCTGCTCCAGCGCGAGGTCGAGCACGGCGATGTGGTCTGAGGCGGTGTTCGAGCCGGCTTTGCCCTCCCGCAGGATCCCCGCGGGCGCCTCGCCCGTGTCGTCCAGATAGCAGAGCAGGGGGTGGTGGCCGAAGCCCTTCTTGAAAGTGCCCTGGGCGCCCTCCTTCTCGGAGTGCGCGCCGATCAGCGTCGCGTCGATGTCGATCACCGTCCGCTCGGCCTGCTCGCAGCCCTCCCGCCGCTGCGGGCGCGCACCGAGCTTCCACGCCCGCGCCCTGGCCAACGCCACCGCCGCGCGCAACCGTTCAAGGCACCGCTCATCGACCGAGTCGATCACCCGGAACGCGGTCGCGTCCGAGGCGACATCGCCGAACAGGTCCGCCCGGTCGCGCTGAGCTGCCAGATCCGCGAGACAGTCCCCGCCGTCGGCGAGCATCACCGCCAGGTCGCGCAATACCACGCCGGGATCGTGCGCCGAGCGCCGCTGCCGGGTACTCGCCATCGCCTCACAGAGCGCTCGCGTGAGCCCAACCCGATCCGCGACACCCGCCACCAACGCGCTGCCGGCGTGCCCCACCTGGCCGGTGCCGTCCGCGCTCACATGTAGCTTGTCAACCAGCCCTTCACGCTGCACCATATGGGTGATCCTCCTGGGGTCGAGATACGAGTGTCAGGAACCCGCATTCTCCCCGTCCAGGCGGACGTATTCGCGCCCCGGCCAGCCCGGGGCGCGACTGCTTAATGCAAGATCGAGGCGGACGGCACATTCGTTTCACGCGAGGGATGCTCGAGGAGTGGCTGGCGGAGCAGGTAGATCCTCTGTTGCAGCCTGGGCAATCACAGACGAGCTCTCAAATCCCACCACGTGGTGCCCGAGCCCCTTGAACGCCGCGCGACCATGCCGAGGCTGTCATCGCGCTTCAGGACTGAAGGACTGCCGCCGCGAGTGCCAGCACTGATTCAAGGCAGCCTAGCTGGGTCGCCATACGGGGACAGAGCAGTCCTCTGGTTTCTTCAGGACGAACGCGACGCTCGCGCGCGCTCTCGTTACGGCCACGTAGAGCTCGCAGCAGGGCGTCCCCTCCAGCATGATGCCGTCGTCGAGGAATTTTTCCATTCGCTCGGTCGCCCAGATGAGCACCCGTTCCACATCCCTACCCTTCGCGACGGCGATGTTCTCGAACGGCAGATCGACTCCTCGTGCCGAGCCCGCGTTGTGCCGGAGGCACAAGGGTTCGAACGTCTCGACATACTCGGCGGCATCGGTCCGGGCAAGAGCGAACACTCCGTCGTGCCCGGTCTTCTTGGTTGTGTGTGATTCGGTAGGGGGGAACCCCCATGACGCGTCGAAGATCCGGTCGGCGAAGTCCGCGATCGTTTGGTTGCACCGCCATGTCTGGCTGCTGTGCGCGATCGCTAGACGCCCTGCCGTCGCTTGCTTGTCAAACCACTTCTTGATCTCGGGACCCTTGTATTGCTTGTTCTTGGGCTCGCGCGGGTTCGTCGCCAGCAGCGCCTGACGCACGTCTCCGACCAGCGCGAGGTCGATCGGTGCGTCCAAGAGCAGCTCCAGCACCTCCAGGTCATAGCCGTCTAGGTCCTGCACCTCATCGATGTGGATCGCGTCGTAGATCCGCGTAAGCCGGTCGATGACCGCTCCACCGCAGGCCTCGCTCACGTCGACGGCGAGCTGTGCGAGATGCAGGCGGTAGGCCCGCTGCTCGCCGTCCAAGAATCGGACCCGTCCGGTCGCGTAGATGCCGGGGTCCCCTTCGAAGTTCAGCCCGCGAAGGCGGCGGCCGGGGAAGTGCAGCGGCAGGTAGGGGCGCACCCAGTGCGCCATCAGGAAGCTGAACCAGCCGAGCACCTCCACCCGTGCTCTGAGCGGCCGTACGCCATCCAGCCGGCTGCGCAGCGCCTGCTGGTTTGTCTGCGTGTAGGTCAGCACTAGGATCCGCCGCTCTGGCAGCGCGGCCGCGCACTCCTCGACGATCGACTGCGTCTTGCGGCCGCCGGCGACCGAGAGCACCAGCTGTCTCACTGCAGGAACTTGATCGCCTCCGTGATGTACGGGGGCATCGTGATCGTGATCTCGGAGTCGTGGATCCGTAGCGCCGCTTCGGTCTTGTTGTTCAACATCCAGCTTGCGACATCGGTGTTCTGACCGAGTTCCAGAGCCTCGCGGAGCGTCTCTTCGCCGTTGGCGGAGACGATTTGCGGCTCGAGCGTCTCCCCGGCGGATGGGTCACCGACGAACAGCTCGCGCTTGCCCTGCTCGAGTAAGTCCTTCAACCCATCTCGGATTTCCTCCGGCGTCTTGCTGTCGTTGTCCCGCAGGACGACCGCGTCGCGGTCCAGCGCCGCGCAGAGCTCGAGGGCTCGCTTGAACGTGAGCCCGCCCATCGAGATGACGTCAATCCCGGCCCCTATAGGCGGCGCGCCGGTCTCATCGCGGTAGGCGCGCTCGAAGATGATCGCGTCCGATGGCCCCTCGACGAGCACCGCCCTGTCTGCCAGCGCGAGCCGGAGCGTGTCGTATCCGGCGAGCTTGCGGAAATAATCCACGGTGCTCTGCTCGAGGTCTGAGAGCTTCGCCGGCACGCCGTCGCTCAGCAGCAACAAGCGGTCAACACCGAGGCGGTTGAGCACGAACGAGCTGTGCGTGCTGACGAACAGTTGTTGGTCCTCTCCCGCGAGCGCCTCGATGCGGGCGATCAGCCGCCATAGGCTCGTGTATGAGAGATGGTTCTCGGGCTCCTCAATCAGCACGAACGTGCAAGCATCGGCGGTACGGCTCATCGCCAGGGACATCTTGATCGCGGCCTGCTGCCCCTGCCCGGACATCGCGAACGGGATGTCCTGCACCTGCGGGACGATCCCCGTCTCCCAAGATGCTCGGGCGGACTGGTCCATCTGCAACCCGATCGGATTGTGGTGCAGCTCCTTGCTGCCCGCCTCAAGACGCTCGTTGATCGCGGCGAGGGTTTCGTCCGTAATTTTCTGGCGTGAGCGGCGGTGCGCGAGTGAGATCTTCACCCGCTCACCAGGGTCGAGGTGCTCGCTGAGCATCTCCCGGGTGTGGTAGTCCACCCCGGATGTGGAGCGTACGGTTCGCGAGTCGATGTAGGAGGTCGCGAGCTCGCGGGGCCGTCGGCCAAGCCGGTTATCGGCGAAATCGCGCCAGTCGACCGAGTAGAACTCGACAGGGAGGACCATGGGTGGGTCGCTGTCCATGTACTCGCCCAGCTCGGCGCGGTAGTCCTCGGACGGCGCGACGGCGAGCGCGACCCCCGGGCAGTCGATCTGGAGCGTGTTGTGCACCCCACGCAGGTGCTGCAGCGCATTGATCTCGTTGGAGAGATAGATCTCGATCAGGACTCGTGGTGGTGCGGTCGCCTCACCGCTACCGTAGGTCTGGAAGAACTTCAGGACGGTTGGCCGATGGAACCAGAACGGGTTGAGTTCCTCGTTGGCCCACCGTCCGTTGATCTTGCCCGTGAGCGCTAGCGCGATCGCCTCAAGCAGCGTCGACTTACCGCTCTCGTTATCGCCCACGACGATGTTCATCCCGGGGCTCGGCTTAAGGTCGAGCCGGGCAAACAGCCGGTAGCCCTCGATCACGATTCGCTCGATCATCGCCCTGGATCTTCCCACGCCCGCCAGCGCCCCTCCAGGGATCTGGCGAACTGTGCCACGCCTATTCGTCCTACGCCCATTCGTCCGGCGGCACTCCCGGCTTCCACGCCCGCGTGACCCCGCCGCCTTCCTGCTGAAGCTCTTGCCCGTAGTTGGCAAGCTGCGCGTGGAACGCGAACTCGTATCGCGGGTCATCCGCTATCTGATCGATCCAGTCCCGCCAGACGACGAGCGCACACAGCATCTCGACGTGACCAGTGTCCTCCCACCAGCCGTCTTTCAGGCAGGCCAGCTGGCGTGGGTAGCGGCCATGGAGGGCGACGATCGAGCCCCACATTTGGGTCCGCCACTCTCGGTAGTCGAACAAGGGCTCAATCCACGGAGCACGCCGGTCCGGGTCGTCCTCTTGTGTCGTCGCCGGTACCGCGGCGTGCTTCCGCTGAGGGGCCTTGCCGTCCGCGATCTCGGCACAGATCATCTGCGCCGCTACTCGTGATGCTGGTTCTCCGCGCTGCTCGGCCAGGGCCTCAAGCTGGGCCCGTGTGGGGTCGGGCAGGGTGATCTTCATGCGGTAGCTCATTGGTCGCCTCCATCATGGTTGGACGATCGCGCTGTTCGCGCCTCTCGGTTTATGACCGTGAGATCGCGAAAGCGGCCAACGAATTCGAGGCCCACCGGTGGATCACATCTGCACCCCGTGCATCTAGTCTGTCCTGGATTTTGGCGAGCTGCGCGACGCTGGAGTGTTCGGTGCCAGCGACTGGCAGGAGAGTCGACGGCAGACGGCTCGGCAGCGCGAGCGAGAGCCCGCTTGCTGGCTGAAGGCGTTTGTGGGAGAGTTCGCGGTGGGTGCGGGCGACTGACTGAGCGAAGCGCAGGCGTCAGGGGCCTGTGGCCTGCGGCGCGGCTTTGTCCTTCGAGGGCTTTGAGATGCGCGCCCCGGTGTCGCGCCCGCACCCCTAGCCGTCCAGGCAATGCTGCAACGCCGCGTTGCAACATGTCCCTCTCAAGGCGTCAAGCACGTAGAACGCGTCGCGGGACGACCATGCCGTCCGCAGCCTGTGCGAACGTACACTCGATGAGACAACTGTCTGCACAATCGAGCCAGGGCAGGCAATCCGTTCTTTGGGAGCCTATTCGTGCGACATCACGCGAGCCCACCTTTGAGCGGGAGCCAACGCTGGCGAGGCAACGAGAGGTTGCATCTTCTTCGGTCCGTTCCGATCCGTATTGTCAGCCAGCGAGAATGGAGACGAACTTCGACGAGACGCTGGTCGCTGGACTAGCCGCCGCCGAGAAGCAGGTCCAGCAGAGCTACCGACCGATCATCGGGGTGCACAAGTGGTTCGCCCGGCGGCCCGGAACGCTCTTTCGCGGACTTGCCCTCGCGGAGTTCGTGGACCGGCCGCTTGCGGAGCACTACTTCGAGAGCCACGACCTCGACGGCGTGATCCTCGACCCGTTCATGGGAGGCGGAACTTCGATGTTCGAGGCCAACCGCATGGGCCTCTCCGTGATCGGCTACGACACGAATCCGATGTCGCGCTGGCTCGTCGAGCGCGAGCTTGAGCAGCTCGACGTTGACGCCTTCGAACGCGAGGGCGAGACCATCGCCGTTGAGGTGGAGGAGAAGCTGCGTGACCTGTACACGACTCGTTGCGAGGAGTGTGGCGAGGACGTTCCCGTCAAGTTCTTCATGTGGGTCAAGACGCATGTCTGCGAGTGCGGCGAGGAGACCTTGCTCTTTCCCGGCTCGCTTGTCGCCGGACGCAAGATGGGCCGGCATACGCACGATGTCGTCGTATGCGGCTCCTGCCGGACCGTCGAGCAGTTCCTCCCCCGTGAGATGCCCGATGACTGTCCCCATTGTGCAAGCCCCTACGCCAACACCAAGGCGCCCACCAAGGGCGCATGCGCCTGCGGACACCCATTCGTGGTTGGCCGGCCGGAGAACGACGGGCCACCCAAGCACACGCTGTTCGCGCTGGAGTACCACTGCGACACGTGCAAGGGCCGCAAGGGGCGCCGTGGCCGCTTCTTCAAGGGCGCTGACGCCGAGGACCACGCGCGGTTTGCCAGTGCGCGAGAGTGCTTCGCCGCGACCGATTCGCCCTTCTGGCCTGAGGACGGTATTCCGCCGGGCGATGAGACGAACCGCCTCCTTCGATGGGGCTACCGGCGCTTCCGCGACCTGCACAACGAGCGGCAGCTGCTTGGCCTAGCGATCCTGGCCGAGCGCATCCGCCGGGCGCCCGCGGAGCTGCGGCCGGCGCTCGCCACCGTCTACTCGGACTTCATCCGCTACCAGAACATGGTCTGCCGGTACGACACAGCCGCGCTCAAGGTTCTCGACGTCTTCTCCGTGCACGGCTTTCCGGTCCATCGAGTGCAGTGCGAGGCCGCGCTCATCGGCATCCCGAGGGTCGGCTCAGGGGGGTACCGTCACTTCCTGGCCAAGTACGCAGCCGCCAAGCGCTACTGCCAAGAGCCGTTCGAGACGATGCGCGTCGACGGTCGCAAGAAGCGCGTGCCGGCGCCGAGCGAGCGAATTTTATCCGCCCTCGTCGTTGACCCCGCCAACCTTGGACGGAAGCGTGCGACGCTGTTGCGCTGTGCGAGCATCACCGCGCAGCCGCTGCCCGAGAACAGCGTCGACCTTGTTCTGACCGACCCGCCCTACTTCGCGAACGTCCAGTACTCGGAGCTGATGGATTTCTGCTACGCATGGCTGAAGCGGCTGATGCCCAAGACGCCGTTCTTCGAGAAAGCGACATCGAAGTCCGAGGACGAGGTCATAGGGAACCTCACCGACGGCCGTGGCATCGACATCTTCGCCGAGCGCCTGTCGGGCGTCTACCGGGTGGCCACGAAGGCGCTTCGTCCGGGGTCGCCGTTTGTCTTCACCTACCACCACAACGACCTCTCCTCCTACGCGGCCCTCGTCGTCGCCGTGCTCGATGCCGGCCTGGTGCCCACCACCACGCTCGTGTGCCCATCGGAGATGCGTGGCTCCATCCACATCAACAGCACCGACTCCAGCCGCGTGGACAGCATCTTCGTCTTGCGCAAGCCGCCGGTCGAGGTCGTCGGCAATCGCGCCACACCGATCAACGAGCGCCTGATCGGGCACGTGCAGAACCTCGTGGATGCCGGCCTCACGGTCACAAATGGCGACCGTCGCTGCATTCGTCACGGGCTTCTCACTGAGAATGCCATGCGCGCTCTCGCACCCACCTGGGACTCGTCGGCGCCCATCACAGAGCGCATGGCCGCGGCGCGCGAACGCCTCGTCGCGCTGTCGGAGAACGCGGATGTCGATGCCCCGTTGATCGTGCCTGCGGTCCTCGCCGGGCGCGCTGCCTCCTAAGACTTCCGCGTACCCACGTACGATCGAAGCGGACCGCCCTTCTTGACGAGCTTCGGAAGCTCGTCAAGCGTGTAGACGTTGCCCTCGCACGCCTTCAGCATCCGGTTGAGGTCGGCTGGACGGTGGCCAAACCCGCGACCGTCGATGACGGCAACGATGGTTCGGCGCTCCACGGGCCGACGCTCGTCCTCGTACTGCCGGAGCGTCTGTACGCGCGCGACCTTGTCGCGCGCCGTGCCGTCGTCCTCGGTGAGCTTCGCCTCGATGATCACCTTCGCGTTCTCCGACGGAATGAGGAAGTCCGGAGCCTGCACGAAGCCCGGCACGCTCTCACGGTCCCGCGTCGCTCGTCCATCGATGTCATGCAGGTCGAGCAGCTCCTCGATGGCGTTCTCGATGAGCCGGCCGACGATGCCCGAAACGGAGTCACGATGGGACGCATACGGCCTGCCGAGCAGCCGCTCATACAGCAGCTCGGAGTACGGCACCTTGCCAGCGGATAGTGCCTTCGCGATGGTGGCATGTCCGCCGACCGTGTCGAGCTTGTCCAGCCGATGGACCCTGTCTGCCGGCACGGTCGGAACTGGACGACCCATCACCTCGGCAAGGAGGGGAACGACCGTGCGCAGCAGCTGGTCGTAGTCCTGCTGCTTGCGTCCACGCGGGGGTTCGTCGAACAAGAGCTGCTGACCACGCTTTGCACGAGAGTCGATCTCCCGCGCATCTGCCTGGTCGATGACAAGCGCTTGACCGTTCGCGGTGGCCTCCTCGACAGCAAGGTAGGCAACCTCGCCCGGAGACATCCCGATGATGCACCGCAGCACCAACCAAGCCCGAGGCTCTTCGGCGATCGCAGCCAACAGGGCGTCGCCGGTCAGGTCGGCGCCCTTGCGGGTTGCCCGGCGCAAGACGTCATATCCCCGCTGGAAGTCGGCCCGCTCGCAGAACGACTCCCCGCGCGGCATCTCGATGAAGAACGACTGGAGCGTGTCGAGCACGGCCTTTGCGCGCTTTCGATACGGAGCGTCAATGGCGTCGAGGCGGGAGTCGTGATGCGGCATCGGATGTTCGCTTTCGCCGAGCGCACCCGCGCTCCTTCCGTGGGATGAACTTTCTTCGATAGCTGTCCTGGACATTTATGGCACCTTGCAACGAGCGCGTCGTCGGCCTTGTCCGCAAGAAAAGCATCCGGAGCGACGGCTACTGTGCGGCGCGTGGCTGCGCCCATCACGACCACGGATCTCACGCCCGCCGAGTTTGAGGCGCTTCGAGCTGCGGGCGCGTGGTATGCGAAGTACCACGCCGTGCGCATCGCCGAGCTTGCCGACGATCCCTCGGCGTACGCCGAGCACAAGCGCGAGAAGTTCCTCACGCTCATCACCGCCCTGCGAAAGCTCGGTTTCGAGATGGCGGTCCCCGACGCGCTGCGCTCAGACGAGCGGCAAGCTGCGTAGCTGATCCTGTCGCGGGACGGCACGCGCGGATGGTATGCGGCCGGCTCGACGCATCGGCCGCGGCCGGCGTCGCCAGTCACGAAAACCCAGGCGCAGGAGGACGGCCGATGGATAGTCGGCACAGGGCCGCGAACACGTCGAATCACTTGCGAGCGACCAGCGGGCGGGGAGCCAACGGCCAGCAGTCGAGACGACGGTCTCGGACGGCGAGTGGAGCTCGTGCGGGGGCCTGGGATACTCGCTCGTCGCGCGGAGCAGAAGCAGTCGCTTTCAGCATGAGCTACGTTTCACAATGCCGGACGTTACTCTGCCCTTTGAATGAGCAGCTCTGAGCCAGAGAAGGCAGCTTCGTCGCTGACGTGCTTCGTCATCGGTCCGATCGGCAACCGTCTGGCCGCCGTCGGCACCCCCGAGCGTGAAGCCTACGAGGATTCGCTGAGGATCATGGAGGAGGTGATTTCCGACTCTCCTGACGTTCCCGTGGGTCATGTGACTCGTCCGGGGAGGGGTGGGCAGAGTCCGGAGAGGGTGAGCTTGGCCAGCGCGATGAGCGCCTCGGCTGAGTGAAAGCCGAATCCGCGACGGGCGATCAGGCTGATCTGGGTGTTCGCTTTCTCGACGCGTGCGTTTGAGAGGTTGTTCTCGATCGCGGCGGTAATCCCCGAACGCTGGGCGGTGATCGTCTTTGCGAGCTTGACGAACGACGGCAGTCGACATCGTCTGGCCCACGCGATCCAGCGGTCCAGCAGCGCGAGCGCCGGCTCGGGGTCCAGCCGGTAGATCTGGCGCAACTGCTCCTTGAGCAGGTAGGCGCGGAAGAGGCGCTTGTTGGTCGCCTGGATCTCGGCGAGCTTGACGGTCTGGCGGCCTGTGAGGTTCTCGGGGTTCTTCCACAGCGCGTAACGGGCACCCTTCAGCCGGCGGGCGAGCTGGTCCTGGCCTTGACGGCGTGCCTGGTTCCAGACATCGCGGCGGACCTCGTCCAGCGCGTCGGTCGCGGCCTTCACGACATGGAACGCGTCGATGCACAGCACGGCGTTCGGGCAGCGCTCAGAGACCGGGCCCGCGATCCAGGGCGCCATGTCGGCCGAGACCAGGCGAACCTGCTCGCAGCGTTCGGGGCCGAGCGCGTCAAAGAACGAGCGCACGGTCGCCTTATCGCGCCCGCGCGCGGCCCACACCAGCCGGCCCGTGTCGTGGTCGATGACCACCGTGATGTAGCGCTGCCCACGACGGTGGGATATCTCGTCGATCCCGATCCGCTGAAGGCCAGCGAGCAGGTCTATCTCCCGGCCGGTGTCGGCCACGACGCGCTCGATGATCGACCCGACGGTGCGCCATGCGATCCGCATCAGCTCAGCCGTCGCGGTCTTTGAGCAGTGGACCGCCAGCCACGCCACCTGATCCTCGAAGGCGCGCGTGAACCTCGAAGGATGCCTCGCCCACGGCACCGCGCAGACCACGACGCCGTGCTCAGGACAACGCACCCTCGGCGCCTCGCCTTCCACATACGCGAGCCTTGACCCGAGATCCAGGGCACGCCAACGACGACGGCCCTCGCCGAGATCGAACCCCGGGCAGCGCCGCCGGCAGACACCGCACAAGTCACGCTCCCGCGATCGCGGTCGTGCAACCACGACGACTTCCCCCTGATCACCGCAGTAGACGTCCTCGACCACCGCCGCGCCCAGCCCCAACAGCCCAGCCCATACCCTTCTCTTGCGCACGTCGCATCCGCTCCTCTCGATTCCAGCCGTCAGAAGCCGGAAACCCTAGGAGCAGAGCGGCGTGTGCGACCGCTCAGGCCTTCACATCACCCACGGGAAGAGCAGAAGCGCCTGATTTCCCCGGCGTGCGCGCATCACGGACTAGTGTCCGTAAGAGCCGACAACCTAGCCCGAGCCGGTGAAATCACCGAGCAGATCTTCCGCCGGTTGCGAGAGGACGACGTAATCATCGCTGATCTAACCGGCGCAAACGCCAATGTCATGTACGAGCTGGGCCTGCGACACACCCGCGACAAGCTCACGGTGCAGATCGGCGAGTACGGCCGCCTCCCGTTCGACGTCAACACGATCCGCACGATCCAGTTCAGTCGCTCGCCGATGGGGCTCATCAACGCACGCGACGAGCTGATTAGAGTCCTCGAGGCAGGCATTGCCGGCGACTACGACCGGGTGACAGCCACGAGGATCTGGACCGAGCAGGGTGCCGTTCCAGAACCTAACGCGGCCGCGATGGAGGAGGAGCGGACTGGGGAGAGCAATGCCGACCTAGGCAGGGGCGACACCGACGAACGGGGCTTCCTGGACATCATGGCGGAGGCCGAGGAGCAGCAGGAGGAGCTCGCGCCGGCGCTCAACGCGGTCGGCGAGTGCGTGGGGGAACTCGGGGAGCTAACCGGGACCTCTACCGAGCAGATCGCGCGCAGCGACGCGGCCGGCAAGGGCATGCGCGGCAGGCTGCAGGTCACCGCGAGGTACGCAAGCGGCGTCGACGCGATCGCCGACCGGCTCGACGCGGCGGTGGACCGGTACGCGTCGGTCCTCCTCGCCGTGTCGGCCGGGACGCTAGCGCTCGTCGGCAGGATGGAGGAGGACCCGGCCGAGCTCGACGCCGGCCACGAGTTCGGCATGCTAACCCGGCGACTCGCCGCAATCACTCGCGAAAGCATGGCGAGCCTCGCCGGAATGGTCGACTCGATCAACAGCAACGCGCGACTGTCCAGGGTTCTTCGTGAGCCGACGCGCCGGCTCACCGCAGCTCTGGACCGATTTGCAGAGGACACATCGATTATTGACGAGTGGGATCGGCGGCTGCAGTCGCTCGGCATTCCGATCCCGCCGGAGGACTGGCAGCCGGACTCCGGGGATGACGCATCCGACGGGTCGGCTGCCGACCCGGACGAGCCCAACGGTCCGGACGAGGCCGACTAGGACCGACGCCAAAACGAGCACACGCTGCGTCGTGATACGCGGTTCCTCGCTGTCCTGTCGAGTGGACTGGGGTAACGGAGGACGGGACCCCCTCCACCCGCTCCGTTTTCGTCGAGCAAATGGCAAGCGCGGGGTCGGTGACCTGGGTCGCCCGATTACACGGCGCTGGTCGTTATCCCGTCGACGATCCCCTTAAGCCAAGATTCGAGCCTCTCAATCTCGGTTGGCACGGAAACCTGGCCTTCCAAAGCCCTCCCCAACAGGACCTTCGGAAGGTGCGTTTCGAGCTTTCCACTAGGTTTAATGTCAGCCTGCCAGCCCTTGGAGCCCAGGTGCCGTCCGAGCTTGTCGCGAGCGTCGGACTGACCATCAAGCTCTTGGTCGATGAACTGCTGCTCAAGTGCACGCTCGCCTTGCTGGCCGAGCATCTCGATCATGTGCTCCACGCCAAAAGCGTCAATCAACATCCCCTCCAGATCGGACACCATCATGTAGGCGTCATAGCTGGCTAGCAGTCCATTGATGGTCGATTGCACCGCGAGAGCCGTAGCGTAGTCGGGACACGGGCGGTCCGCAGCGCTTCTCAGTGCTTCCTTCACAGTTGCGTCGGGACCAGCAGGACGGCCATCGAGGATGTCCAGTAGAACGCGGTCGTTTGCCGCGCGCAGACCATCTCGATCGACCAGCGCGAACGCCCGAACACCGAAATGCTCAGCTAGTTCAACTAGTCGCTTGATCCGACCGATCCCGCCGGCTTCGATGACAGTAACGCCCCTGGCGTAGTGGCCACCCACACCATGGCAGATCCGACCAAGTAGGTACTCGACCGCATGGTAGTCGCCCTCCCCCTCCACGAGAATCGCTGCGTTCGCGAAAACCAGCTCACTATTTGCTGCCGTGCAATAGCGGGTCAGTCGCCCCTCTTGGGCGTCGTCGAGTTCTGGCCGGGTCCACTCGAAGTTGGTTCCGTCTGGCGCTAGAGGTAGGCGCACAATCTGCGTCAGCTTGAACGTATCGACGACGACAGGGCTGTGGGTCGTCACGACGACTTGGGCCTCCTCTGCGATGCGCTTCAGGACCTGCGTCATCGCTCGCTGTGTCTGTGGATGCAGGAATGCCTCCGGCTCCTCGATCGCGAATAGAACCTCGCCCGCTCCTTGCGCCTCCTGGTCAGCGACATATCGCAACATCCCGAGTACGAGCGCGGACTGAAACCCCGTTCCCCGTTCAGCCACAGCGACGTGCGCTCCCTCACCACTCTCAATGGTCGCGGCCTCCAGCATTCCGCGGAGCGCGAAACGAGACTCCGCGAGGGCGAACGTGACAGCTCCTCCCTGGAACGGGAGATCCTCGCCGATACTCCTCGCCGACTCGTCGAGAACCTTCTTGACGACCGCCTCGACCTCCTCAGCCTTCTTTGCGAACTGTTGCTGAATCGCGGTCGGCTTGCCGGCGGTGCGGCGGATGAGGATGGCTTCCATTGTGTCCAGTAGCCTCTCGAGTGACGCGAGCTGCTCGGCATCCCCGGCCCCGCCAACACGAACGGACGGAATCTTCACAAAATGGTAGCGGTCAAGCACGTATCGATAGAGGTGACGGGCCTCCTCCTGCGTGACCTTCGAAGCCTGGAAGCTCACTCCGCCAGCGCGACCACACCGGAGCGATATCCAGATCGTGTGATCCCTGCGGTAAGCATCTCCGACGTCAGCGATCTCATTCTCCGAAAGATCGTCAAACCAGACCTTTATGGATGACAGGGTGCGTGGGCCCGCATCTGTGTAATACGGATGTCGGGGCAGCAATTCGACCAGCCTGTCGCCGTCCGGGTCGCTGAAAAACGCTTCGAGGAGTCGAACGAACGAGGACTTCCCAGCGTTGTTCGGTCCTGCTAGCAGTTGGAGCGATCGGTCCAAGGGCAGGGTCAGATGCCGGAAGCAGAGGAAATTGTCTATCTGGACCCGAGCGATCCTCACCGATGCAAGATGGTGCCATTCCCGGGGGACGGATCAATCCAGCATTCTCAAAATGGTATCCCGAAGGCCCGAGGAGGGCGATCACGAGAGTCCCCTTGGTGGACTCGGCCGTCATGCCGCTTTCTGCTCTCGCGTGGAGGCGAGCGCGTAGTCGCCAGGCCCGCGGCACTCGCAACGGACGATCGGGGGCGCGCCGATCTCTCGCGACCTCGGGCGCCAGTTGGTGCACGCCACCGAACGTTTCAATCAAGATCGCGGTCCGTGTAGCGTTGCGCTGGCCGGGAGCAGCCCGCCCGTCTCCGTGTACACACGCTGAACCTCCCGCAGCCACTTCGCCGGAATCTCCTCCTCCAGGCGCTCAAGGAACGTTGCCGCCGCACCCTCGGGCGGTCGAGCGACGGACGGGCCGTTCTCGACCAGGCTATGCGGGTCGAGCGCGCGCGTGATCTGATCGGCAAGCTCGGGCCGCGGCGAGTAGGCCATGTACTGTTCGGTCGTGCTGAGGCGGTCGTGGCGCATGAGCGCCTGGATCGTCCTCACGTCGACGCCGTTACGAGCCAGGGTCGTGCCGAACGAGTGGCGCAGGTTGTACATCCGGATCGACTTCAAACCCGCCTCCTGCCGCGCGAGCTTGAACGCGGCGCGGACAGGCCGCTCGCTTACGGGACCGTCCCGCAGCTCGCTTGCGAATACGAAGTCCTCGTCGCCGGTGGCGAACCCGCGCTGCTTGAGCGCCGCGAGCGCGCGAGTCAGCCTCGGGGTCATCGGGATCGCCGCCGAGTCCGAGGTCTTGGTGGTGTCGGCGGCGTTGCGCACCCAGTTGTCGTAGGGCCTGATGACGCCCGCCTGGAAGTCCACCGCGCCCCAGCGAAGGCCCTGCGCCTCGCCGGGCAGGCGGAACCCGGCGTGAGCACCGCAGAGCCAGAACGCTTCCTCGATCTCGCCTGGGGCGCGCTGCAGGAGCCGGTCGACCTCATCGGGATCGTAGAAGTCGTCGCGGCGTAGGATGCGCTCGCGCTCGCGCCTTTTGCTGGCACGCTTGACCTCGGCCAAGGGATTCGCGTCCAGCCAGCGCTCGCGCACGGCGTAGTCGATCACCGCTCCGAGGATGTCGCGATATGCGTTGCGCGTCTGCGCCGCCGCCGGGGCGACGAGCATCCAGCGCTTCGCAGTACGTCGTCCGATGACCCATCCCTCGGCTTCCAGCTGCGTGGCGGTCGCGAGCGAGACACGCCGCGGGCGCTGTGCGTCGAGCGGCACGACACGATAGGCGCCGCGACGCCGGTGCTTCCAGGTGCCGGGCATCTCGCGCGCCAATCGCTCGGCCTCACCCTTGGTCGCCACCTCGACTGCCTGGCTGCCGGGCGGCTGCGCCGTCCAGCGTTCAACCTGAACCTCCCTGACGTCCTTGCCTTCGGCGAGAGCCTTCCTCGCGGCCTTCTCGCCCAGCACCCGGAAGGACTGGAAGTCGGCGAAGTAGGCGCGCAGCCGCCCATCGGCGAGCTCACGGACGGGTGTGTCCTCGCCCAGCTCGCGGTAGATGCGCTCGAACATGTCCTCGTAGCCCGCCACGGTCGAGCGCTTCAGGCCCCTCTCGCTCTGCCGCTCGGCGAGCCAGCCCTCGGCGGCCTGCCTGAGCGAGCCGCTCTGCTCCCGAGCATCCTCGTGCGCCTGGGCTTCTGTCACGAGGCGGCCCAGGATCTCCGCGAGACGCCCCTCCGCGTCCTTTGGCGTCAGATGCTCTGCCGTCGGTCGGGGTCCGTTCCCCGCCCGCCAAAGGATCGCCCCGCGTGGGGTCCTTCGACCCGAATCCCGGACATGCGCCGGACCCAGCCGGCATCCGCGCTTATCCCCGTTCTGATCGCGCCAGAACGCCCAGAACGACCGCGTGCGCCCGTTCCAGTCGACCTTGACCTGCAGATGCCCCGTGGGGCGTATGGAACCGCTCATGATGTCTATGACCTCCAGGAACTCGAAACGGCCAACGAGTTCGGTGGCAGGGCGAGCGATTTCCCTACGATTTCCCCAGAGGGCCGAGCCGGCCCGCAAATGGCCTATGTTTCTCGGGCCAAAACCGACCTACTGGAGCCAATCTGAGGTGGAGGCACGCCATCATAATCCGCGTGTCGGGGGTTCGAGTCCCTCCTCCGGCATCGGAAGGTCTTCACGTTTGAAGGCCTCTCCAGTTCACGTTTGGGCTTGCCGGCGTGTGTTGTGGTGGGCCTTCGTGCGTCGGGGGCGCTGATGGGGGGTACCGGCGGGCCGCCTGGAATCTTGTGGGAGGATCACAGGCCGCCCGGACGGGTTTTTGAGGCGCCGCGGGACGCTGAGGTCTGGTCGGCGTCGCTGGGAGGGTCTGCTTGGGTGTGTGTGAGGTTCAGGCCGCGAGGTGCGGCGGCGCGTTGGCCTGGCTGGTGAGGTCGTGGGGGCTGCGCCGGCGCCGGCGGCGTTTGCGCGGCGGCAGCCCGCAGGCGGCGCGGCGCTGGCTCTCGGCCTGGCGGGCGGCGAAGGCCTCCGCTGTGCGGATGTTGGTGATGATGAAGGCGCAGGTGAGCATGAGCGCGTTGGGGGTCAGGCCCATCAGGCGGCTCCATCCGCGGCTGGTGTCGATGCCGGCCGGGTCGCTCGTCTGCGAGAAGCTGCGCTCGGAGGCGGTGCGCCGGGCGTAGGAGACGCGGTGCGCTTTGGAGGGGTAGTCGTGCTTCTGGGCGGTCTTCGCGTTAACGCTTGCCGGCACGGTGATCGTCTGTTGGGTGCAGCAGAGGGGCGGGTGCTCTGGCGGGTTTGCGATCGTCGGGCGCTCATGGGAGAGCTGCATGGATGCCGGCCTGTGCGGGCAGCGGATCTTGCCGGCCGCGGCGGGGCAGATCACGCGGCGGTAGCCGTCTTGATCGGCGGCGGTGAGCGGGGAGAGCTTGTGGCGGGAGAGCTCTTCGCTCTTTTGGTCGTGGGCGGTGAGCTCGGTCTCTGTGGCTCCGGGAGCTGGCGGGCCGAGCTGGAAGAGCGCCCTGGGCGTGGCCGGACAGTAGAGGTTGCCGTTGCAGGCGATAGCGCCCTCATGGCTGCCGTTGATGCCGCGGTCGCCCGGGTGCAGGTCGATGACGAGTGCTGCGCCGGCCGTGCGCATCGGCGCCGCGAAGGTCTCTGGGGCGCGGTAGGAGTAGCCGCAGTCGCCGAGCAGGTCGCCGAGCTTTATGCCTTCGGCTGCCATGCGCTCGATCACGGGCACGATCATCGCGGGCGGGTCGTGCTTGGCGGAGGCGAGCGTGATCCTGCGCACGAGCTCCGGCACCTCGGGGCCGCCCTCTTCCTTGACGATCGTGGCGGCCTGCAGGTGGTAGCCGAAGAAGATCTCCTTCTTGCCGAAGGAGTTGGCTTTGCGGTGCCCGAAGGCGGCCTCCGGGTCGGCGCAGCGCTCCTGCTGCTTCTGCTCCCCCGCCTGCTCCTCCTCCTGCTCCTGCTCGCCGTCTGCCTGCCGGGGCTCTGCCTGCTGGGGCGGGCCCGGGCTGGCATCGCCTGTGTCCTCGCCCTCTTTCTCTTGAAGCGTCTTGCGCCCTCTGCGCGGCGGCCGCGCGAATGTCTCATAGTCGGTCCAGTCCACGGCCAGCGCGCTTGACTGGGGGACCCTCCCCCCGCCGAGCACCTTCACGCTGGCCTCGATCAGCGCGTCCATCACTTCAGAGAGCGCCTGTGAGGGCCGCCCGTCGGGCTTCTGCCTTGAGAGCGCCTCCTTCACGAGGCGGTAGGTGCGCTCCACCTGGCGGTAGGTGAGCTCATGAGGGCCCTCCTTCCAGTCGGCGATCACGCCCAGGCGGCGCTGATCGGGCTCGCTCAGGCCGATCAGCGCCCGGTGCACCCGCACAAGATGCGCGGGGCGGTCATCGTCGAGCGTGATCAGGGTCCCGAGCAGCAGCGTCCTGACGGAGAGCTGGCGGGGTCTGACGCCGACCGGCAGCATCGCCTCTATGCGCCGCGGCTCGCCGGAGGCGTCGAGGATCGCCTCAAGGCGCGGCAGGTCGGCGGCGGCGCTCACGATGAGCCCCCCAAGAGCGCGACTATCTCCCGCTCGGGCAGGGCGGGCAGGGAGAAGGCGATATCCCCCAGCCGCTGTGAGCAACAGACCCCGGCGGCGGCCATGAACGCCTGCAGGCCGATCGCCTTCGCGGCCTCAGAGAGCCAGGTCGATCTCAGCCGCCCGGTATCAAGCCGTGGCAGGCCGGGATCGCAGAAGAGGGCGGTGATCTCGCCGCTGAGGTTCTTGCGGTCAGGAGCTCTGCCGCCGAGCAGGTACCTTCCTCCCGCGAACGCGGCGGCCTGCCGCAGCGGCTCCTGGTAGCGGCAGAGCACCGGCACGCTGCGCGCCCTGCCGCCGCCGATCGCCACCAGAAGCCCGCCGGAGCGCTCGGCCACATTGATGCCGCGGACGTGGCGAAGCTCTGAGCCGATCACCCCCGCGCCCGCGCCCAGGCAGATCAGCGCCGTTGCGCGCACCCGCCTCGATTGCGTGGACAGCGCAGAGGCGGCCGCCAGGAACAGGCCGATCTCATGGTCGCTATATGGGGGCTTGGCGCGCTCTCTTGGCAGCGGGGTCGGCCCCGGCGGCGGGTGGGTCTGAAGCGTCCGGGCGAGCGCGCGCAGGTTGCTGCGCAGCGTGCGGCGGGTTGCCGGCGAGAAGCCCTGCGTGCCGCAGAGGATGAAGCGCTCGATGACCGCGCCATCCAGCAGCGTCGAGGGCTCGAGTTCCAAGCCGACCGACTCCCCGAAGCCCGCCAGGCGACTTGCGGCGAACAGAAGCGCCTTCGCCCGCGCCGGGCTCTCGGGATCAGCAGCGCCCACCACCTCCCGCGCGAAGGCGCCCGCGGCATCGCTCACGCCGTGCGAGCGGTAGGCGCAGATCGCGGCTGATACCCCCGAGGCGGGGTCTCTCCCGCTCATCGTACGAGAGATATACTGTACGGTCAAGACGTGATGACTGCTCTCTCTGCCAGACTGTGCCCGTGAGCCGCGATCAGCCGGCACGCGAGCAGGCCAGACAGATCGCGGGCGAGCTCGCCAAGATCGCCCGCACCGGCAAGGTGCTGCCCGGCTCGATCCAGCAGCGCCTCACGCGCTGCGGACGGCCAGGCTGTGCCTGCCAGGCCGACCCACCACGCCCGCACGGCCCTTACTGGCAGTGGACGCGCAAGCTCTCAGGCAAGACCGTCAGTAGATGGCTGAACGCCAGCCACGCCGCCGACTATGAGCACTGGATCGCCAACGACCGGCGCATCCGCGAGCTGCTCTCAGCCCTGGAGGCAATCGGCATCGCCCACCTGGAAGCCGACCACTCGGCGCTGGCAAAAGACAAGCGCCCATCCGCCCGCCGCAGCGCCTGAGGCACGCCAGTGTGGTCAAACGCCGCTAAGGCGTAACTTCTAAATAACTGCCGGTATCGGGGAGGGTTCTGGCGGGGCGGGGCGTAGCTATGACCATCATGTCGGCAGTGATGGTCGATGAGTCTGGGATCCGTGAGCGGTGGTTGATCGTCGAGGATGCGTTGGATGAGCGTGGTCGGCGGCGATGGGCGGCGGCGGAGGCTAGCTCTCACGGGCGTGGTGGTATGGCGGCTGTCGTGCGCGCGACGGGGATCTCGGAGTCCACAGTCCGCCGGGGCCTTGCGGAGGTTCGGGAGGGAGATCAAGTTCCCGCGGGTCGGGTTCGTCGCGCGGGCGGTGGACGAAAGCGGATCGCCGAGCGCGAGCCCGGCGTCGAGCAGGCGCTGCTCTGGTTGCTGGACGGGGTGACTGCGGGGGATCCAATGTCCCCGCTGTTGTGGACGACCCTGACCCCCCAGCATCTGGCCGAGAGGCTTGCCGAGCAGGGGTTCACGGTTCATCAGAGCACGGTTCGTAGGATGCTGAAGGCGATGGGGTTCACGCTCCAGGCCAACCGCAAGAGCCGTGAGGGCTCTGATCATCCGGATCGCAACGCGCAGTTCGAGCACATCGCCGCGGTCGCTGGCGCGGCGCTTGCGGCCAAGCAGCCGGTGATCAGCGTGGACACGAAGAAGAAGGAGCTGATCGGCAACTACAAGAACGCCGGCAGGGAGCTGCGCTCAAGTGGCCGTCCGATCCTCGTCAACACGCACGACTTCCCCGACGAGGAGCAGGGCAAGGCCGTCCCCTACGGCGTCTATGACATCGCCAAGGACGAGGGATACGTCAGCGTCGGTGTCTCCGGCGACACGGCGCAGTTCTCGGTCGCGAGCATCCGGGCGTGGTGGGAGCACCTCGGCCAGGGCCGCTACCCGAACGCCAAGACGCTGACCATCACCGCCGACGCTGGCGGCTCCAACAGCTACCGCATCCGCATGTGGAAGACCGAGCTGCAGACCCTCGCTGATGAGACCGGCCTCAGATCGCCGTTTGCCACTTCCCGCCCGGCACCTCGAAGTGGAACAAGATCGAGCACCGCCTGTTCAGCTACATCTCGATCAACTGGCGCGCGAAGCCCCTGGTCAGCAGACAGGTCGTGATCGACCTGATCTCCTCGACTACCACGAGCACCGGCCTGAAGGTCTACGCCCGCCTAGACGAGAACGAGTACCCAACCAAACTCAAAGTGACCGACGAGCAACTCGCCGCCGTGCAAATCGAACGGGACAATTTCCACCCCGAGTGGAACTACACAATCATCCCGTCAGTAGAAAAGGAGTGACCCCTAAAGGTGTGGTCAACGCGCCAAGACACCCGAAAAAGCCCTGCAAACAACCAAACGTGAAGACCTAATCGGCAGGTGTTCACGTTTGAACGCTGCATGCCCTCGGCGCTGTCCTCCATCTGGCCGCCGAGCCGTCAGGCGTAAACGAGCTCGGAGCTGGCGGTCGTCGCGACCGGCTCCGGATGTAGCGCGGCCAGCGTCACCGCGGGCGGCTCTTCCCCGGGACGGGCAAGGACCAGCGCGATCCCCTCCTGAAGGCTCTCGCGCAGCTCATCGAGGTTGTCGCCAGTGGCGAACACGCCGGGGAACTCGTCCACGGTGGCCCATAGCGCATCGTCCTCGAGACGGACGTTGACGTGCAGTTGCTGTGGCTCTGGCATCGTCTTCATCATAGATATCGGGTCAAGCCTGCTTGTCCTGTAGCCCGGCCTCGCGGCGCAGCTGTGCCTCGAAGCCCTTGGAGTAGGCGCGGCGCTTGTTCTCCGGGAGCGTGATCGGCCGATGTCCCGGCTTGGTCATCTTGGCCTGATGCTTTCCGCCGCGCTCCAGCGTCCAGCCTTCCTGCTGGAGACGCTTGATCCATTCCTTCTGCGTTGCCGGCATACGCCGCGATCAGACGGCGAGACGCTCTTGATTCGGGACGGCGTAGAAGGTCGCTTGGAGCAGCCGGCGGTGCTCCTGGCGCAGACGCTCCTCGCTCTCTTGGAGCGCGGCCACCAGGTGCTGCTCGGCGCCGTCCCGGGCGAGCGCGATGCGCGCCCGCTCGGCCCGCTCGCGCGCCTCGGAGATGTAAAGCAGAACCTTCTCGACTTCGCTGTGGTGGGCCTCGTTGAACATCGATGACTCCTCGAACTGGACACGAGCAACTGTACGGGTCGCCGGCGACGGCATCTTGTGGCGACCCTGCAAACTGCGCCGAGAACGCCGTACGGCGGCCCTTCGGCGACGACGTTGTGTGATGCCTATTGTCGATCCATGAGCTTGAGGAGCCGCACAAGTCCCTCTCGGAGGATGACGCAGAACTCGCCCGCCTTGAGGCTCAGCCCGCGATTTGGCCCGGACTCAGCCGACGAACAGCGGTTGCTGAACGTCCGTACTCGCCTCGGGCACGGAAAGCGCCGGTCTTGACTCGCACGCCTCCGTGTAGTAGGCGACGACCAGATGGGAGGAGTCGAGGAAAGATGCCGCCCCACGACCGAAGGACCGCATGCGCGCCTCGGGGTGCAGCCACGCTGGCATCGGCAGGCCGGGCCGAATGGCCGGGCACCAGCGCCGCGGAGGAGAAGGACCAGCTCACGGCCGCCAACGCGGCGAGGACGACAAGCAGCGCAACGACCACGCCGATGGCCCACCTCCGATGGCGGCGTAGCCACGAGCGGCTTGCACGGTTGCCGGAGGGGCGGCGCTCACGCGTGCGGACGTTAGCAACGGCACACCAACGGCTCCCCCGGCTCACCGATCGAGCGCAACCTACCCAGCGGCCGTGGCCGCCGCCACCTCCGCGGCCCCCTCGACATGCACCACGAGCACCGGCGTACCGCTGCGTTGCAGCACCTGGTGGCTCACGCTGCCGAGCAGCATCGATGCCACCTGGCCGTGGCCGCGCGAGCCGAGCACGATCAGGTCGCTGCCGTCCTTGCGGGCCTGTTCGAGGATCGCGCTCGCGGGGGAGCCCTGCGCGAGCACCTTCACGACCGACACGTCCTGAGGGACCTCCCCGAGCGCGCTCTCCAGCAGCTGCTCGTGTTCGCGCTCCAGCGCCTCGTCGAGCCCGCGCATGTCGATCGGCGGCGCCACCGGACCGCCGACGAGCAGGGTTGACGGCCTCTGGTGAACCGTCATCACGGTGAGCTTCGCGTTGCTCAGCTTCGCCAGGTCGATCGCCTCGCGCAGCGCCCGCTGCGCGTGCTCGGAGCCATCGATCGCGACGAGAATGCGATGAAACACTCCCCACCTCCCACTCGGTTGCCTGACAGGTCGGCTCGCACGATCGCACACCGCCCGCGATCGTGGCGCGACGGCTACGCCTCGCCCCAGGCGAACACTCCCAGTACGTCGAGCGTCGAGAGCATCCCTGTCGCCTTGCCGCTGTGAGAGTCGACCACGAGGGCGTGCGCGGCGTCGCGCTCGCGCATCGCGCGCACCGCCTCGATCAGCGGCTGCGCGCTGGAGACGCTCACGAAGTCCCGCCGGGCGACGTCGGCGATCACGCGCTGCCCCTTCTCGGGAGCGATCAGCGCGGACACCAGATCGCTGTCGCAGACGACCCCCACGACGCGGCTGTCCTCCGGGTCGTGCACCACGATCGTGTGGATGTGATGCAGGCTCATCGTCCGCGCGGCTGCCCTCAGCGTGGCGTCGGGGAAGCAGCTGAGGATCCCATGACGCATGGCGTCCGCCACACGCGCGTGCTCGAGGCTCGGGGTGAGATAGCTGCCCTGCTCCTGCACCGATTGCCCGCTCATCGCGAACGCCTCCCCCGCTGTCGCCGTGCCGTGTCGCTCATCGTGTGCAAGCTAGCCCCGGGAGCCCCCGTCCGCATCGGTGAAAGTGCGCACCGACGTCCGTGGCGCCTACTGATCGCGACGCTCGCCCCGGTTGCGCCTGGGACGCTCGACTCCGAGCGAAACCACGCAGGCCGCCAGCACGATCGCCGCGAGCAGCGCCACGATCGCGAGACCGGGCGCGGCGAGCAGCGCCACGATCGCCACCGCCACTCCGACCGCGACGTCCACGCGCGCGTTCAACTGTCGCCTGCGCGCACGGCTCGCGGCGCGACGGCTCGCTCTCCGCGCCGTGTAGTCGTCGGTGGGTTGCGCGCTCACTGTCTCATCCTCCGCACCACCGAGCGCGGCAGCGCGCGGATGACCAGCATCGCCCAGCGCATCGAGGGCGGCGCCCACACCGTCGCGGCGCGTCGATCGAGCCCGTCGGCGACGCGCCGCGCGACCGCCTGCGCCGTGGTCGCCAGCGGCGGCTCGGGCAGGCCGCGCGTCATGCGCGTGCGCACGAAGCCGGGGCGCACCACCATCACGTGAACCCCGTCCTCGGCGAGCGCCATTCCGAGACCCTGCGCGAGCGCGTCCAGGGCCGCCTTGGAGGCGCCGTACACGACGTTCGCGGGCCGCGGGCGCAGGGCGGCAACCGATGAGAGCACCACCAGCGTTCCCGCCCGCTGCTCGCGCAGCCGCTGCGCGGCTCGCAACAGGAGCGAGCCCGCTCCGAGCGCGTTCACCTCGAGCACCCGCAGCGCGGCGGGCACGTCGGCATCCGGGGCGCCGCGCTCTCCGAGCAGCCCAACCGCCACGATCACGACGTCGGCGCCGCCGAGCTGCGCGAACGCGTCGGCGAGCACCCGCTCGTGGCTGGCGGTGTCGAGCGCGTCGAGCACGGCGGTCATGACGCGCTTGCAACCCAGCTTCGCAAGGCGATTCGCGGCGTCGTCAAGCGCCGCGAGGTCGCGTCCGAGCAGCGCCACCTCGCGCGGAGCGCGCGCCTGCAGCTCCGCGACGATCGCCAACGCAATCTCCGACGTGCCGCCGAGCACGAGCACGCGCCCGGCGGCGGAGCCGACGGACGCGCCTTTCATGGACGCCTCCGATCCTGTTGGGAGCGCACGTTCAGCGACCGTCCTCGCACAGTCCGAGCCGACTCGCGAGATCCGAGCGCAGCATGCCGTGCGGGTCGACGCGGGCGCGCACCGCGTGGAAGCGGTCGAGCCGTGGGTACATGGTGGGCAGCACATCCTTGCGCATGCGCACGTCCTTTGACAGGTACACGCGTCCGCCGGCTTCCGCGACGATCGCGTCGAGCTCGTCGAGGGCGCCCCGCAGTCCGGGGGCGCCGCCCGGGAGGTCGAGCGCGAGCGTGAAGCCCTCGATCGGGAACGACAGCGGCCCCCCGTGGAACGCGCCGAAGCGCTTGAGCACCGCGAGGTAGACCGGCAGCCCGCGGGCGCGAAGCAGCTCGATGCAGCGCACGAGCCGTGCCTCCTCGCCGATAGGCGCCACCAGCTGGTACTGCACGAGGCCCTGGACGCCATACAGCCTGCTCCACGAGCCGAGCGCGTCGAGCGGGAAGAGGTAAGCGCCGAGCCCCACGCGCCGCCCGCGCACGCGGCGCGGTGAGCGACGCCAGCGCGCGGCGTTGAACGCCCGCACGAGCGAGGGGCGCAACACGCCGGAGGGAAAGCCACGAGGGACCTCCACGCGCGGGCGCTCGGACAGCGCGAGACCGCCGGCGCGTCGCCGCGCCCGGATGCCGGCGCGCCCCACCCCCGGCTGCGCGCTCTCGGGGTTGGCGCTCGCGACGCCCGGCCCCGCGATCCCGGGATCGACACGGGCGATCCCCGGCTGCGCGGGCCAGGGGTCGGCGCGGCTCACGAGCGCCCTTCCCATGCCTCTGCCCTCGGCGAGCAGGTCGAGCCACGCCACCGACCAGCGGCGCGAGTCGTGCTCGGAGAGCAGCGCGAGCGTGTGTTCGACGTCCTCGGTCCTGTCGAGGTCCTCGGCGACCCACGGCGAGGCGAGCGGCTCGACGGCGAGCGTGGCTTGCACGATCACGCCGGTGAGCCCCATCCCGCCGAGCGTCGCTTCGAACAGCTCGCGGTCGGCGTGCGGCGAGGTCTCTACAAGCTCGCCGCCCGGAAGGCACAGCGAGATCGAGCGCACGTGCCGCGCGAAGCTGCCGTCGCGGTGGTGGCTCTTGCCGTGTATGTCGCTTGCGAGCGCCCCTCCGACGGTCACGTAGCGCGTGCCCGGCGCCACCGGCAGCGTGAGGCCGAGCGCGCCGAGATGGTTGAGCAGCCGCGCGAGCGTGACGCCCGCCTGGGCGGTCACGGTGAGCCGCGCGCGATCGAGCGCGACGATGTTGTGGAGACCCCGCATGTCGAGCACCTCCCCGCCCGCGCTCTGCGCGGCGTCGCCGTAGCTGCGACCGGCGCCGCGCGCGATCAGGCCGGCGCCGCGCTCAATCGCCCCCACGCGCGCGTGTGAGGCGCCGATCGGAGCGTCTGCTTGCGCATGCACACCCCCGACCCCCCCTCGCGCGCGCGGGCCACCCGACAGAGCCTCAACCACGTCCTCGAGCCGCACAGCGCTCCTGACGCGCGCGCTGCTCGCCGCGATACCCCCCCACCCACACAGCGAGAGCTCCCGCTCGTCGCCCGCCAGCGAGGCGGGCGCGGCCGGCTCAGCGACCCGCATAGACCCCGCTCACGAACAGCACCGTCCATACGGCGGTCAGCGCCAGCAGCGCACGGTCGCCGAGGATCACCTCTTCGGGAGACTCGCCCGCGCCGCCTGCCACGAGCGTCGCGTAGCGCGCGAGCCACAGCCCGAACGGGAGGATGGAGAGCGCGTGCCACGCGCCCTGGCCCGGCCCGGCGAACGCCCAGATCGCATAGGCGACGACAGCCGCGGATGCCGAGCCCGCGAGCACCAGCCGCAGCGAGTCGCTCGAATAGCGACGCAGAGTTCCCCGCGTGAGCGAGCCTGTGGGTTCCTGTCGCAGCTCGGCGTAGCGCTTGCCCACGACCAGGAACGTAGCGCCAAACGCCGCGACGAGCAGAAACGAGCGCGACAGGTGCACCATCCCGGCGGCGCCGCCGGCGGCGGCTCTCAGCACGAACCCGGAGGCGACCGCGACGACGTCGAGCGCCACCACTCCGCGCCACCACAGCGAGTAGCCGGCGGTGACGGCGAGGTACGCCAATCCGACCGCTCCCAGAACGGGCGTCACGGCGGTGGCGACGGCCAGCCCCACGAAGGCCAGGAGCGCTCCGCTCAGCAGGGCGGCGCGCTCCGAGAGCTCGCCCGCCGCGACCGGGCGCAGGCGCTTGCGCGGGTGCGAGCGGTCCTGCTCGGCGTCGCGCACGTCGTTGAGCATGTAGGTGGCGCTCGCGAGCAGACAGAACGCCACGAAGGCGGCCCCCACGCGCGTGGCGACCGCGGGGTGTGTGATCGCGCCGGCGGCGCAGGGCGCCGCGAGCACGAGCACGTTCTTGCTCCATTGGCGCGGACGGGCGGCGCGCAGGAGCGCGTACGAGGGCCGGGCGCGCCGGAGGACGGACGCGGAAGACGAAACGCGTGGAAGCGGACGCGCGCGTGCGGACGCCGCCCGAGTCCGAAGACGGGCGCGGGCGCGCTCGCTGTCCGCTGTGGCCTCTAGTCGATGAATGTGGATCCTCCGTCAGCTCGTACGCCGGAAAGGGTGACTGCGCGGCGTCATCCAATGATCATCACAATCGAGCTCGCCCCACGCCGGTAGACGCTCGTTAATGGTGAGAATCCACTTATTTAGAACTCTCCCATGAATCGAGCATGTGCGAGGAGATCTGGCGGAGCGCCGTAAAGTGTGAACGGAAGGCGTGTCCAAACGTGAGGCGCGCGCGCCTCCCACACTCGCTACCCACACGATGAGCACTCGCAAACGCCCTGAACCCCACCCCGAGCGCGCACTGCGGATCCGTCGCATCGCCGTCGTGGCGACGATCGTGGCGCTGATTCCGGCGGCGCTCTCGTACGTCGGCACGATGGCCCAGCCTTCGGACTCGAGCTTGGGCGTGCGCACGGTGGAGTGGCTGCGCGATCACGGTGCGGCCGGGATCGTGTCGAGCATCGAGTCGGCCTACTACTCGCTCACCGCTCCCGCCAAGGGCGGGCCCACGCTCCACTCGCTCCCAAGCGTCGGCTACTCCTCGAAGGGTCGCCCGGTGGCCGTCGCCTACGCGCCGCACCGTATCGCTCCGCTCATCCATCCCGCGTTGCCGGGCGAGGGCGTGTGGCGCGGCATCCGACCCAACGCGGGCCCCGAGCCGCCGCTGCTGGTGACCACGCTGCGCAACCAGCCGGAATATCCGCGCGTGCTGGCCGGGTTGGCGTGGATCGACACGAAACGCGCCGTGCTGACGCTCAACCCGGGACGAGTGGAGCCCTCGGTCGAAGTCCCGCGCGGCACGATGGACGTGCCGCGCGGTCCGCGCGCGCGACTGCTGGCGACGTTCAACAGCGGCTTCAAGCTCAGCGACTCGGGCGGCGGGTTCGTGCTGCACGGCCGCACCTACGCGCCGATGCGCGAAGGCGAGGCGACGCTCGTCGGCTATCGCGACGGGCGGGTGGACCTGATCGCCTGGCACTACGGCCCGCGCGCGCCCGCGACGGTGTCCTTCGCCCGCCAGAACCTGCCGCTGATCGTCGACAGCGGCCGTCCCAACCCCAACCTCAACGACGGACCCGAATGGGGCGCGACGGTCGGCAACGCGATCCTCGTGTGGCGCTCGGCGATCGGCATCGATCGCCACGGCAACCTGATCTACCTGGCCGGGGACAACCAGACGGTGGGCAGCCTCGCGCGTACGCTCGTGCACGCGGGCGCGGTGCGCGCGATGGAGCTCGACATCAACTCCTACTGGGTGAGCTTCATCACCTACCGCGCCCCCGGAGCGGGCGGTCCGCGCAACCTGCTGCCCGACATGGTGCGTTCGGCGACGCGCTATCTCGCACCCGAGGACCGCGACTTCTTCGCCGTCTACTCGCGGTAGCGCCTACGGATAGACCTGCTCGCCCGTGTGCTCGTCGACGAGCGTGATCGCTTCCACCGGACAGTTTTCGGCTGCCTGAAGCAGCAGATCGTCGGGGCCCGTGCCGATCACGCTCGCACGGTCATCGAGCCGGAACGCCTGCGGGGCGAGCTCCACGCAGTCCCCCTGGGCTATGCACGCTCCCTGGTCGATCTTGATGCTGTAGCTCATCGTGCGCTCCTTTTGGATGGATTTTGGGTCGTTCCCTCTGTCTCAGCACGCGCAGCGCCAACAGGAACAGAACGGGCGCGACGCTCGCCAGCAGCGCGATCCGCACAGCCGGGATCTGAGCGTCCGTGCCCGCGCCGAGCGTATGGGCGAGCCCCAGCGCGTACACCACCACCGTGAGCCGGTGCAAGCGGCGCCACAAGCGCGCGCCGATCTGCCGGCGCGCATAGAAGCTCAAACCGAGCGCCGCCGCGAGATACCCGCCGACGATGCCGAGGCCAGTCCATAACGGCCGGTAGCCCATCGCGAAGGGCAGCGCGATCCCCTTCAGGCCCGGACGCAGCCACGCGTCGCCGAGCAGCAGCAGACCGTGGGCGGCGATCGCCGCCAGCCCCATCAGGGCGAGGTGCTCGTGCAGGCGCACCGCGTCGCGTTTGCGCCGCGCGGGGATCGCGCGCGCGGCCATCGCCAGCCCGAGCAGCACCGAGCAACTGACCAGCAGCAGCGCCACCATTCCCGCGGAGCGGCTCATCAGCCACCAGATGTAGTTGGCGGGGGCAGCGTGGCTCATGCGGCGGCCCCGCTCAGGTGCAGAGAGACTTTGGGCGGCCCGCGGAGCGGGCCGATCAGCTCCACCTCGCCGTCGTTGCGCACCACTAGCCCGCCGTGCTCGGCGAGCGCGCGGCGCGCGCCCAGCGGGCCGCTGAGCAGCGCGATCTTCGTGAGCGTCTCGGCTTCCAAGGCGCTCGGCGCGAGCGCCGTGGCTCCGATCAGCCCGCTCCACACCGGCTCGCCGCTGGCGGGGTCGAGCAGGTGGTGGGCAAAGCTTCCGTCCGCGCGCCGCCAGATGCGCACGTTCAAGCCCGAGGTCGCCACGCCCCCGCCGGTCACGCGCAGGGTGTGGATGGGCTCGCCGGTGAGCGGATGCTCGACCTCGATGTCCAGCGGCTGGGTCTGGGCGCCGACACCGCCGACGGCGATGTCTCCGCCGCAGTCGACCACGAAGCGCGTGTACCCGCGCAGCCGGTGAGCCACCGCGTCGGCCGCCAGGCCCTTGCCGGTGCCGCCCGTGTCGATCCGCACGCCCGGCGGCCTGCGCACCGTGCCGCGCTCGTCGTCCACTTCGACGCGTTTCCACAGCGCGCGCGGGCTTGGCCTGGCCGGCGCGAGCGCCGGCGCGGCCTCCAGCGCCTGCGCCAGCGAGGCGGGGGTACGGCCCTCCTGGGAGTGCACGTAGCCCACCGACTCGATCTCGTCCACGAGCGTCGGGTCCACCAGGCCCCCGCTGCGCCGCGCCGCCCACAGCCCCGCGGACACCGCGGTGCGCAGCAGGATCGACGCGGGCGCCTCCGCGCGCGGGTCGCGGTTCAGCGCGCACAGCTCGCTGTCCTCGCGAAAGCGCGACAGGCGCATCGCGAAGTCCTCGACGTAGCGGCGTTGCGCCTCGGCGGCCCGCAGGGGCGCGGGCAGCCGTCCGAGCAGCGGAGCCTCGACGATCAGGCGGATGTCGCTGCCCATCGAACGGAACGTGATGTCGCACGGCAAGCTCATGAGGTCCTCGTGACGGGTATGCCGCCGCCCGTCGAGCGGAACCGGATGTCGCATGGCGCGCTCATGAGGTCCTCGTGACGGGCGCGCCGGATGCCGCGCCCGCTTCGGAGCTCACCTGCTGGGAGGAGCTCGCGCTCTGCGGCGCGGCGTTGGCGGGCAGGTGAACCACCACCACGCGTTCGTAGATGCGGCGCACGAGCACCTGGCGGGCCGGTCGCGGAGCTTTCGCCTGGAGCGCCAGCAGCCCTGGGTCTTCGCCGGAGGCGACACGCGCCGCGAGCACCGCCAGCAGCGCCAGGAAGACCGCCAGGGTCGCCCATATCGCGGTGAACGGGCCGCGCGCGCGGCGCGCTCCCGCGCGCTTCTCACGCATCGTCTGACTCCCCGCCGCCGCTCGACCCGCTCGTGCGGGTGATCACCGGGCCTCCCGACCGCGCCGGCGCGCCGCTCGGGCTGAGCGCGGGGGCGGCGCCGCCGCTCGCGCGTGTCACCACCGCGCCGCCGGAGCCCCGTACCATCGTCGTGCTCCCCGCCGTGGCGCGCAGGGCCGGGTCCAGGCCGCCCTGCAGCCGCGCCATCATGATCGCGAACACCACGAGGAACGTCGCCAGGGTCATCACCGCGAGCGGAAACACTCCGACCAGCGGATGCCTCGCAGAGCGCCGCGCGGGCGCGGCGGGACGCTCGGACGCGAGCGAACGCTCGAACGCAGTCGAACGCGCTACCTCGGTCGGACGCTCGCCGTCCGGCGTGCGGCCCACGGCATTATGCCCGTCAGTTGTCATGCCCGCCGCCGTCCCCGCCGTCGCCGCCGTGGCCGCTCGAGCGCGTCTTCACGGGAGCGGCCGAACCGCTGGAAGGATGGCTCGCGCCGCTCGTGCGGGTGCTCACCGGATGCGACGCGGGAGCGGAGCTGTGCACCGGCGCCGAGGCGCCGCTGCTGTGGGTGCGAACCGCCGCGGGAGCCGATCCCGCGGCCACGCTGCCCGCGACATGCGACCCGCTGGAGCGCGTGCGCGCGGACGCACCGACCGCCACGGCGCCGGCGCCGGCGGAGCGGTGCAAGCCGGGAGAGCCGCCGCCCGCCGCGTGATGGGGCTTCGGGCGACGGTACACGTGCACCGTCTTGCGGATGATCTGGGTGCGCACCTCCACCGGTTGCGGGCGCGCGGCGACCGTCGCAGGGTTGCCGTCGCCCGATCCAATGGCGAGTCCCGCAAGCAGGCCCAGTCCGGCGAGCGTCACGCCTCCCGCGGTCATCATCTCTGTACGTCTCATCGGCACTCCTAAGGTCGGGGCTCCCCCCACTGTGACTCCCCGACGGTCAGGCGAGTGCCAAGTCCAGGTAAAAAGTAGGCAAGGCTTTCTCGGAGCGCTAAGAACGTCCAAGCGAGACGCGCGTTGTCAGTCGTCGCGCCCGGCGGAGTGGGTCGAGTCCGAGCCTTTCCGGTGCGATTCGTCGCGCGAGGATGGCGCGCTCCGCGCCGGAGCGCTCGTGGTCGTCGGAGCGGGTTCGGGAGCCGGCGCCGGGGTCACGGTGGTCGGTGCGGGGGCCGGTGTCACCGGCACCGGCACGGTGGTCGTCACCGTGGTCGTCGCTTTCACCCGAGCTTTCCCGCGCGGCGAGGGCGCACGGGTGGTATGCGTGAGCGACGGCGGCAGCAAGCGCTGTCCCGCCGTCAGCGGCTCTGAGGCGAGGCCGATGCGCTGGCGCACCAGCTGGCTCGTGCCCCACGTCACCGCCGCGGCGAGCACGATCCCGAGCAGCGCCACCACCACTATGACCGCCGTTTTGCTCTTGGGGCTCACGAAAGCGTCTCCTCGAACTCCAGCGTAGCCACGGCGCCGCCACCCTCGCGGTTGCGCAGGCGCGCATCGCCGTGCCACCCGCGCGCGAGCGCGCGCGCCGTGGCGAGCCCCAATCCGCTGCCCGCCGGGCCCCGGCGTCCCGCGCGACCGCGGTGGAAGCGCTCGAACACCTCGCGCTCCTCGCCGGGCGCCAGGCCGACGCCGCGGTCGCGCACCTCGATCCGCGCGCCTACGCTCGCGATCGTCACATGGCTGCCCGCGGGCGAGTAGCGAACGGCGTTCTCCACGAGCGCGTCGAGCGCCCGGTCGAGGTCGGCCTCCGAGCACACCACCGTGCCACCGCCCTCGTCCCGCACGCTCAACTCGATCCCCTCGGTCCGCGCCGCCATCAACCAGCGGTCCGCCGCGCGACGCGCGGCGTCGCGCAGAGCGACCCGCTCGACAGCCGACCGTCTGTCTTCGGCGCGGCTCAGCACGAGCAGCTCCTCCACGATCGCCGCGAGACGGTCTATCTCGGCGGCGCCCGTGTCGAGCTCGGCGGAGGCTCTGTCGCTGACCCCCGCCGCGCGCGCCTCCCCCATGCGCAGGCGCAGGGCGGTCAGCGGCGTGCGCAGCTGGTGTGACGCGTCGGCGACGAACTCGCGTTGGGCGGTCAGCAGCCGCTGCACGCGTCCCGCCATCTCGTTGAAGGAGAGGGCGAGCGAGCGCTGCTCGGAACTGCCCTCGACCGCCGCGCGCGCGGACAACTCGCCACCCTCGATCCGCTTGGCCGCCTCCTCCAGGCGGCGCAGCGGCAGCGCCACCTGGCGTGCGATCAAGCCGCCCGCGAGCAGGCCGAGCAGCAGCACGGTGCCCGCCACGAGTGCGAGCTTGGCGACGGTGCTGCTCACCGCCCGCTGCACCGCGGCGACGCTCTGGGTGATGCGCACCGCGCCGATGGCCCGCCCGCCGCGCACGATCGGCGTCGCGGTCGCGAGGATGCTCTCGCCGAGCGTGCGGCTCCGGCGCTGGGTCTGTACGGCGCTGCCGCGCAGCGCGGCGGCTATCTCCGGCCGGCTGCGGTAGCTGCTGCGCAACGTAGCCGAGCCGGCGCTGTCGGCGAGCACGAGGCCGCGCGAGTCCACGATCAGCACCCGCCCGCGCACGGTGGTGGCGCTGGAGCGCGCCACCGCGCTCAACGCGCTCGTGTTCGGCGGGCGCAGCAGATCGGCGGAGGTCGCCGCCACCACGTCCGCCTGGCTGAGCGCCTGGGAGTGCACCTCCGCGTCCACGCGGTCGCGCAGGCTGATAGCGAGCGGCACACCGAGCGACACCACCGCCAGCACGAGCACATAGGCAAGCGACAGCAGCAGGCGCGTGCGCAGACTCCATGCGGCTCTCATGGGAAATACGCCCCCGCGCCGGGATTTCATGGGCCCGCGGGTGGCCGGAACGGACATGGACAACTCATCCAAACACCGTAGGGCCGTCTCTCAGGGGCCGCGCGGCCCCTCAGGGCTCTTCCCCGTCGCCCGGCACGAAGCGGTAGCCGACGCCCCTCACCGTTTGGATGTAGCGCGGCGCCGCGGGATCGTCGCCGAGCTTGCGCCGCAGCGCCGCGAGGTGCACGTCGAGCGTCTTGGTCGAGCCGAACCAGTTCTCATCCCACACATCGCTCATCAAGTCCACGCGCGTCACCACCCGTCCGGGGTCGGCGAGCAGACGCGCGAGCAGGTCGAACTCCTTGCGGGTGAGCGACAGCTCCCGGCCCTCGCACCAGGCGCGTCGTGCCGCCACGTCCACGCTCACCGCGCCGGCCCGCAGGCGACCCTGCGGCCGGCGCTCGCGAGCGCGGCGCAACACCGCGCGGATGCGGGCGATCACTTCGGCGGTGTCGAACGGCTTGACGACGTAGTCGTCAGCGCCGAGCTCTAAGCCCACGATCCGGTCGGTGCGGGTGGCGCGCGCGGTGAGCATGATGATCGGCACGCGCGAGCGCCCGCGCAGCTCGCGCACGAGGTCGCGCCCGTCCGCATCGGGGAGCATCAGGTCGAGCAGCACGATGTCGGGCTCGCACGCCGCGAGCGCCTCGCGCGCCGCGGCCGCGCTCGCCGCCACGGTCGGCACGAACCCCTCGCGCGCGAGCGCGTGGGAGAAGGGCTCTGAGATCGATCGCTCGTCCTCCACCAGGAGAACCCGCTCGCCGCTGCCCGTATGGAACTCCTGGTTCGCGTCGCGAACCTGGCTGGAGCTCGGTTGTCCTCGAGCCGGCATCCGCCTGTCAGGTTATCCCCATGGCACGAGAAGGAATACCGTGTGGAGCCCGCTCGTCGGTCAGTAGTCACCACTTAACGCATAGCACGAGCCAAAATCAAAGAACGTCGGCAAGAAACGTTGCAGCCCTTCCCGTGTGATGCATCTTGCAATCGAACCTGATACGTTGCTTCGCGTTCGTGCCGAGTCCTTGTCCCCACGGGGGTGAGGAGCGGGGGACCCAGTGCAGCCGAAAGGCTGCGGGGGCGAATCGCCACAGTTTGTGGCGTAGCGTAAATACGCGAGCCCGACAGCTAACCCCGTAGGCGCCCTGAGATAACCGAAAGGACGCTTTTCACATGTCGGGATTCCCGCGCGATCTCGCTGCCGCTGACCCCTGGGAGGCTTCGCTCGCCCGCTCTCGCGCGCGCCGCGAACGAGCCGACAAGCGAGTCGCCCGCTCCCCCATGCGGCTCTCCAACCTGATCGACGCGCGCAACCGGCTGCTGGACGATCGGGGATTCCTCCGATCCCCGATCGGTTCGCGCAACCTCGCCGACACAGAGCCGTGGGATCTCTCGATGCTTCGCTCGCGCACGCGCCGCCGCGCCGTCGAGCTGCAGTTCGTCCCGACCGCCACGCGCGCGCGCCGTGTCTCGCTCGGCACGCTCATCGCGATCGCCGCCGGCCCGGCCGCGGGCCTGGCGGACGCCAACGGCACGCCTCGCACCGCTCCGCCCGCTCCCGAGCCGCCCACCACGACCGAACATCACATCCAACTGCAGAGCGGCAGCGAAGGTCGTCAGGTCCGCATCCTGCAACACACGCTCGGCGTGGCCGTGGACGGTCAGTTCGGCCCGCGCACCGAAGCGGCCGTGCGCTCCTTTCAAGCGCGTAACGGCCTGTCTGTGGACGGCGTCGTCGGACCGCAGACGAGCGCCGCGCTCGCGGGCGGCGCTCCGGCGAGCGCGTCGGCGGCGATCGCCGCGCCGAGCGCCATGCTCGCCGCGAGCACAAGCGCGCCCGAAAGCTCCGCCCAGGCCGGCAGGAGCACGACTGAACGGATCACGAGTCCCGTCGTACGCCTCCAGGAAGCGCTCGGAGTGCAGGTCGACGGCACCTTCGGGCCGGAAACGGAGAGAGCCGTGCGCCGCCTGCAAGCCAGTCGTCACCTGCATGTCGACGGGGTCGTGGGAGGTGAAACCTGGAGCGCGCTCGGGATCAACGAGCATGTCACCATTCACCCGCCCAAGGCGCCGCAAAGCGCCGGCGCGCATCGTGCGAGCGCGAGCGCTCACACGCAGTCCTCGGCCCGCGCGAGCGCTCACACGTCCGCTCCCATCGGCCGTGCGGATGCGGTCCGCCGTCTGCAGGAAGCCCTCCATGTGGAAGCCGACGGCACCTTCGGCCCGGAAACCGAGACTGCGGTGAAGCGCCTGCAGGCGCATCGCGGCCTCGCCGTGGACGGCGTCGTCGGTCCGGAAACGTGGAGCGCGCTCGGCATCAGCGCTCACACCACGCTTCACCCTCCCCACGCGCTCTCACACAAATCGGGCGGCTCGAGCAGCAGCACCGGCGGGGAATCCTCGAGCGTGGTGCAGCGCGTGATCGCGGCCGCCGACGAAATCGCGACCAGGCCCTACGTCTACGGCGGTGGCCACGGCTCCTTCCAGTCGGTCGGCTATGACTGCTCGGGGTCGGTCTCCTACGCGCTGCACGGCGGCGGGCTGCTCAGCTCGCCCGAGGACTCGAGCGCGCTCGAGTCCTATGGCGAACCCGGCGCCGGCAGCCACATCACGATTTACGCGAACTCAGAACACGCGTGGATGGTGATCGACGGTCGGCGCTTCGACACGGTCGCCCAGCAGGAAACGGGCTCGCGCTGGTCGGATTCGATGACCTCCACCGGGGGTTACGTCGTGCGCCACCCGCCGGGGTTGTAGGTCCGGCGCGAGGCGGTACGTCCGCGGCGAGAGTATGCCCCGCGCGCGCGTGTGAAGTGGCGCCGCAGAGCACTCACAAGGGCCGTCGTCTCCCCCGTTTCGAGCCGCCGCGCCGAGTACCGTCCCAAGCGCGGCCTAGCTTTACCTGCCTCTCCTTACAACCACGAAAGGGAGGCATCGATGCTCGCTCGGGCGCGCACGTTTACGATAGAGGGGCTCCACGCACGAGCAGTCACCGTGGAGGTCGACATCAGGCCCGGCCTGCCGGCCTTCACGATCGTCGGTCTTGCCGACGCCGCCGTGCGCGAGGCGCGCGACCGGGTACACGCGGCGGTGCTCAACTCGGGGTATGAGTTCCCGGCGCGTCGCATAACGGCCAACCTCGCGCCCGCCGACGTGCCGAAGGTCGGTCCGGGGTTCGATCTCGCGCTCGCCTGCGGGGTACTCGCGGCGAGCGGGCAGATCCAGCGCGAGCTGCTAGACACGCACGCGCTGTTCGGAGAGCTCTCGCTCGACGGCGAGGTGCGCGCGAGCCATGGCACGCTCGCCGTCGCCGAGGCGACGATGAAGGCGGGGTTGCGCATGCTGGTGCTGGGCCCCGCGCGCGCACGCGAGGCGGCGCTCGTGGAGGGTCTACAGGTGGGTGTCGTTGAGCGACTCACGAGCGCGGCGCGTGTATTGGCCGGTGGCGACCCGGACCCGCTGCCCGAGCCGTGCCGGGCGCCCGCGGAAACCGGCGCGCGGCAGGTCCCCGACCTGAGCGACGTGCGCGGCCGCCCAGAGGCGATTGACGCGCTCATGATCGCCGCGGCGGGCGCTCACAACAGCCTGCTGAGCGGCCCACCCGGGACGGGCAAGACGATGCTCGCGCAGCGGCTGCCGTCGATCCTGCCGCCGCTGGAGCGCTCCGAGGCGATCGAAGTGACGCGCATCCACAGCGTTATCGGGAGGCTCGCCGGCGGTGAGCTCTGCTCCGAGCGGCCCTTCCGGGCGCCCCACCATTCGATCACCACCGCGGGGCTGATCGGCGGCGCTCGGCGGGGATGGGTGGGAGAGGTGGTGCTCGCCCACAACGGAGTGCTGTTCCTCGACGAGCTCTCCGAGTTCGCGCGCGCCACCCTCGACGCGTTGCGCCAGCCGCTCGAGGACGGCCGGGTGGCGATTGTGAGGGCGCGCCACTCAGCCGTCTATCCGGCGCGCTTCATGCTGATGGCCGCCACCAACCCCTGTCCGTGCGGGTACGCGGGCGAGCAGGAGCGCTGCGGATGCAGCGAAGGGGACCTCGCCCGCCACCGCCGCCGTCTGAACGGGCCGCTGCTGGACCGCATCGACCTGCTTGTGAGCATGGAGCGCACCACGGCCGACCATCTCGCCGGCGAGGCCGCGACGAGCTCCGCTCGAGCGCGTGAGAAGGTGATCGAGGCGCGCGAACGCCAGGCGGCGAGGCTGCGGCACGCGGGGGTCCTCGTGAACGCGCAGATGGACGCTCCCATGCTTCGTCGTCACATCAAGCTGGACGGGCGCGGCGAGCGGATCCTCGCGCGCGCTCGGGAGCGCGGTTTGCTGAGCGGGCGTGGCGAGCACCGCGCCCTGCGCGTGGCGCGCACGATCGCCGATCTCGACCGCCGAGAGAGGGTCGAAGCCGAGCACCTTTCGCAAGCCCTGTCGCTGCGACCGGAGTCCGGCCTCTCCGGCCGCAGAGCCGCATGAGCGGGATCTGTCCAGAGTGCGCGCGACGCGCCTGGCTGCTCGAGAGATTGAGCGTCGCGCTGGACTTCAGGGCGCGCGATCTCTCGCGCTTCTGGAGCCTCCTGGAGCTGCCCGACCAGGAGCTCATCGAGGCGCTCGGCGGGCGGCGGCGAGCGGAGCTGCGGGTGCAATATGCCGAGTGGGAGCCCTGCCCCGCGCGCGCAGACGAGCACGTGGAGAGCGTGTGCCCCCACCACTCGGCATATCCGTCGAGCCTGCGCGGCAACGCGTTCGCCCCGCGCGCGCTCAGCGTGCGCGGCGGGACCGAGCGGCTCACCGGCATGCTCGAGCAGAAGGTCGTGGCGATCGTGGGAACGCGAAGAGCCACCGACTACGGCATGGAGATCGCCCGCGAGCTTGCGCGCGGGCTCGCCGCGTCCGGGGTCACCGTCGCCGGCGGACTCGCCGAAGGCATCCCGATCGCCGCGCACTCCGGCGCGCTCGAAGCCGGCGGGCGCACGCTCACCGTGACGGCCGGCGGCGTGGAGCGGTGCTCGCCGGCGTGGTGCGCCGCGCTCTACAGCCGCATCGTGGGCGACGGCTGCGCGATATCCGAGGTTCAGGGCCACTTGAGCCCGCGCGCCCGCCACTGGTGGCAGCCCGCCCGCGCTCGTACGCTCGCCCTGCTCGCCCAACTCGTGATCGTGGTCGAGGCCGGTGAGCGCCCATGGGAGCTTGCCTGCGCGCATATCGCACGGACTCATGGAACACATGTCGCGGCCGTGCCGGGCCGCGTGAGCTCGCCCGCGTCGAAGGGCGCCAACTCGCTGCTCATGCACGGCGCGAGCCTCGTGAGAGCTCCGCAGGACGCGCTCGACCTGCTCTACGGCGCGGGCGCACGCGAGGCCGGCGACCCGCCGGGCGGCATTGCGGGCGGCGCGGCACGACTCGAACCGCGGCTTGCGAGGGTGCTCGAGTTGGTGAGCGCCGGACACGACACGCCGGCGAAGCTCGCGGCGCGCGGCGCCGAGCCGAGCGACGTCGCCGTCGCGCTCATCGAGCTCGAGCTGGAGGGACTGCTCCTGCGCGGCGACGGCGGACGGTATCTGCCGAGCGCCGGCCGGCAGGCTGGGTAACGGTTCGGCAGGACTCCGATTGACCGGCCCGCCATGTTCGCGCCACCGCACGCGTGGCTAGGGTGACTCGCCGACCAGGATCTCCGACGGCTCCGGCGGCAGCAGGTGGTGGCGGTGCTCGCTCGGCTCCGGCGGCGAGAACCAGCGCTGGGCGATCGCGGTCGGCACGATCGCCGAGAGCACGACCACCGTGACCAGCAACGAGAACTGGGTGCGGTCGATGATGTGCGCACTCAGCCCGTATAGCGAGCTGATCGTGCCGAACGTCAAGCCGGTGCTCATCAGCAGCGTGGTGAACGTCGCATTCGGGCTCGCGTGCCGGCGGGCGAGAGGGTAGAGCAGCGTGAGCTTGGGAACCATCTTCGCCACCGCGAGCACGCCGAGAACGCCGAGATTTGCGAACACCGCCGTCAACGAGACGTTCAGGCCGCCGCGCAAGAAGAAGAATGGCGTGAGGAACGCGAACGCGACCACGCGCAGGCGACGCTGCTCCTCCTGGTGGCGCTGGTAATGGCGCGACATCGCCAGGCCGAGCACGAACGCGGGCAGCACCGCCTGGCCGTTGGCCTCGTTGCCGAGCACCATCAGCGCGAGCAGGATCACGAACACGAGCTTGATCTCCGGCTCGATCACGCGGTCGCCATAGCGTTGGAAGAACCAGGGCGAGAGCCTGGGCAACAGCACGATCAGCGCCACCGACGCGACGAGGAACACCGGGAACCACACGGTCGGCTTGATGAAGATCGCCGACAGCGCGATCACCGTGCACATGTCGGTCACGAAACAGGCGCTCATGATGAGCTTGCCGACCCGAACCGTGTTGAGCCCGGTCTCCACGAGCACCGCATAGACGACGGCGAGACTGGTCGTGGACAGCGCGGTGCCGGCGATCAGGGACGCCTTCGTGGTCCAGCCGAGCGGGCCGAGCGCGACCAGCGTCGCCGCGACGAACGGCCCAAAGAAGGAAACGACGCCGATCGCGATCGACGCCCAGAACCGCTCGCGGAAGTCGTCGGGGTCGACCTCGGCGCCGGCGAGGAACGTAAGCACGACCGAGGCGAAGCCCGCGATGAACGCCAGCCAGCTCGCGTTGGGATCGAGGTGCAAGACGTTGCCGAGCGCGACACCGAGCGCCAGCTCGACGAGCGCGACCGAGATGCCGACCTCGACTGAAACCATGCTGGCGAGCAGAACGGCCCCGGCAAGGATCGCCGCGAGTTGAACCGATCCCATTTGCGAACCTCCACGATGCGTCGTTGGACGTTGTCGTAGAGGCCATCAGCGGCACGAGCCGCGGTTATCGAGCGAGCCTCATCGCTCAGTAGGTACGTCAGTCCCGGCGCGCGCATCATATACGTCGAAACCACACTCGCGCGCCGTTGCCGAGGCGACCCGCGAGCGAGGACTTCCTCACAAGCGAGCCGGCGCCCGCCACGTCGGCGCTCCACAGCGACCCTGGTCTATAGTTAGCCGCCCTATGCGGCTGTAGCTCAGTTGGCTAGAGCGTCTGCTTGCCATGCAGAAGGTCGAGGGTTCGAGTCCCTTCAGCCGCTTCGCAAAGAGCCCTGCTAACTCGACTTTCGCGGTTTAGGCAGCCGCGAGTGCTGATGAGAGCTGGGGTTCTCTGATTTGTTGATGCGTGGTCATCGGGTGTGCTTGTGCATGAAACTCCTGCCGGATGAGCTCGCGGCGTAGCGCTGCGAGCATGTCGGCGTAGCTGACGGTGGCCTTCTGGCGGTACCACGGAGCCCGGCGGCGGCGCTCGATCAGGTCGGCCTGCGGGTCGCCGCAGAGCTGGTACCAGAGGATCGTGATCGTGATCGTCAGGAAACCGAACGGCACGGTGCGCTCCACGGCTCCCTTGACTCTGTTGCGGGCGTCGCCGACGCCATGGGCCTTGGCCTCTTGGTGGACGGTCTCGATCACCCAGCGCCCGTCGTAGCGTTCGATGGTCTGTACGGCGGTGGCGGTGGTGTCGGTTGATGCGATCGCGATGTCGAAGCTGTCGGTCTTTGTGCTGTTGGGGCTGCGGACGAGGATCACCTTGATCGGCCGCGTGTGAAACGGCTTGTACCACAGGCACACAAACTCGTGGATGAGGGCGGTGCGGCTCCGCCCGTCGCGTCCGGTGAGCGTGACGGGCGTGAAGGTCGCGGCTTTGGCGATCTCGGCGAGGCTCCCCATCCTCTTGCCCTTCAGCGGCGTGCGGCCGTGCTGGTGTGGCCGGCGTGCCAGGGGGAGCTCGTGGATCGCGGCGTTTGCGCGCATCCTGGTTGTCAGGCTGACGTGATCGGGCAGGCTCCGCCAGGCCCTGGAGGCGTAGGCGCCGTCCATCACCAGCTCGACCTGGCGGCCGGGGAAGCGCTTGATGACCAGGTCGATGAGCGTTCGTCCGAGCTCGGGTTGGGAGGGCCGGTCGGGGTGCTCATCGTCCTTCGGTCGGAAGAGCCGGAAGAGGACCGGCAGGCCGATCGTCCGCCCGCCGGTGCATGGCAGCGCCACGACGAGCACGACCGTAACGAAGCAGTTGCCGAAGCGGGTGCGCCTGCCCGAGCCCTCCGGTTGCGCGCCGTCGTGCAGGTAGTGCGCCCCCCACACGCGCTTTCCCGTGCGCCCGAAGAGGGTGTCGTCCACGGCCAGAGAGATCGGGCCGTCGGCTCCGATCAGCAGCGAGACCAGGAGGTCCAGCAGCCGCAGCCCGAGCTCATCCGGGCACCACCGGCGATAGGCGAAGAACGCGTGCGCGCGGCTGTGATGCCAGACGCCCGCCAGGCCCGCTGCCTGCAGCATCCCCGTGACCGTGTTCTCGCGGATGCGCGCGATGAAGCCGACCGTGAGCATGCAGAACGTCCGGTACGTGGGTGCCGTGAAGCACGGCGCAAGCAGGGACAGCAAGCCGGCGAGCGAACTGGCAACCTGAGGCATGGCGGCGACCCCCCGATGGGCAGGCCGCGGGAACGCTCACTACGCCCCGCGGCCGATGGACTTTGTCGCCCACCGGATTCGGGGTCGCCGCCAGCCCTCCTGCGGTCGCGCTCAACCCACACCAACCCCGCCGCTCAGCCAGCCAGACGCACCCGCCGCGCGCCGACCACACCAGTCATCACTACACCACGCTCAGACCTCGAAAAACCCGAAACTCGAGCTGCTAATCCTTGTGTTTTTTCGTTTTGGCCTCGCTGGCGAGCTGCTCACGAGGGGCGCGGGTACCACTCGCGGGTACCAAATCGGGGTCTTGACTGCACGCTTCGCAGCCCCATAGGGATGCCGCAAACGCGGTCGGGCGAAACGACTCTTGACTCCGCCTGGCCGCCGCTTCGCCAGCGGCGCGAGACCCTGGTAGCGGGCGCGATCGAGGCTTTTGCGCGTGTTTCGCGCTAGTGTAGTGTCTCGTATTTGGTTATCTGTTTGTGGTATGCTTGTGGGGTGAATCGTCCTGCGGCTGCGTTGGAGTTGGCGGATGCTCAGCGAATGACGCTGGAGGTGTTGGCGAGGTCCTCCAGTGCGCCGCATCAGCAGGTGCGTCGCGCGCAGGCATTGTTGATGGCCGCGGCGGGTGAGGCGAACACGCGGATCGCTGAGCGGTTGGGAGTGACGGTGGTGACTGTTCGCTCTTGGCGCGCACGGTTCGCGCAAGCTGGGTTGGCCGATCTCGGTGTGATCCGTCCTGGGCGGGGCCGCAAGCCGTCGATTCCAGCGGAGAAGGTGGAAGCGATCGTACATGCGACGCTGCACGAGAAGCCTGTGGGTGAGACACACTGGTCGTGTCGCTCGATGGCCAAGGCGCAGGGTGTCAGTCCGGCGACGGTGCAACGGATCTGGTCGGCACGCAACATCAAGCCGCACCGGGTCAAGATGTTCAAGTTGTCAAACGACAAGCGTTTTGAGGAGAAGCTCGTCGATGTCGTCGGCTTGTATCTGAACCCGCCGGAGAAGGCGATCGTCCTCAGCATGGACGAAAAGAGCCAGATACAAGCATTGGACCGTACCCAGCCGAGCCTGCCGATGAAGAAGGGGCGTGCCGGCACGATGACCCACGACTACAAGCGCAACGGCACCACTACCCTGTTCGCCGCACTGGACGTTCTTACCGGCACGGTGATCGGCGAGTGTCTGCCCCGTCATCGTCACATAGAGTTCCTGAAGTTCCTGCGCAGGATCGATCGCGAGGTCCCCAAGGGACTCCAGGTCCATCTGATCCTCGACAATTACTCAACCCACAAACACGAAAACGTGAAGAAGTGGCTGGCCAAGCACCCACGCTTCCACCTGCACTTCACGCCTACTTCGAGTTCTTGGTTGAACCTCGTCGAGCGATGGTTCGGGAAGCTGACCGACAAGGCCATCCGTCGTGGAGTCTTCCACTCAGTGCCCGAACTCATCACCGCGATCGAGACATACCTGGCAGCCAACAACAATAATCCTGAGCCGTTCCTCTGGACCGCCACCGCCGAGCAGATCCTCGCCAAGGTACAACGCGGACGCGTCACCCTCAACCAACTAGCAAATCACAACTGAGACACTACACTAGCTGCGTGCCGGCTCGGCCAGCAGGGTGCGGGTGCTGCCGTCGGCAGCCACGAGTACGACTGCGCGATCTTCGTCGACCGCTCTGCGGATCTCAGCGCCGACCGTGGGGTCGCCCGCGTCGAGGAACGCGACCCTTTCGGGGTAGGGGGAGCGTTCCTGAATCGCAAGCTCGATGGCTTCGTTCATCACGCGCGCCGCAGGCGAGCGGTAGTCGTCATTTGTCCTTACTGCTTGCGCCATGACCCAAATCATAGCCTCGAATCCGTGTTCCACCTGCTCGATGGCGGCGCGCATACCCTCGCCAACACTGCCATCGTGGACGATCTCCGCGGCCTGCTTGCCGTCGCGGCGCGTGTATCGGTGCAGCTCGTTCTTGCCATGAGCGCCGTCGTATACGCGCACCGTCTCCAGCTTGCCGTCCATCTCTACCAGGAGCACAACCACGTAATCCACGACATCCCGCCCGACAGTCGTGAACTCGACATGGATGAAGGTTCGTAGGAACCCATCGAGCATGTTGGTGTAGCTGGCGCTCACGCCGCTACCAGGCTCGCGGCCGACACCGCGCTTGGCATGTCCTGAGCGAAGATCCGCGACAGCTTCGCGGCATCCTCCGCGGCCGGCCGGGCGTACAGGTAGCGCGAGGTGGTGCGCGAGTCGGCGTTGCCCATCATCGCCTGCACGTTGACAAGATCGAAGCCCTGGGCGGCGAGCGTTCCGAAGGTATGGCGCAGGGCGTGGAAGCGCAAGGTCGGCATGTCGGGGTTCTCGGCGACGGCCGCGTTCGCCTCCGCTCGGCCTTGGCTGCGTCCCCGCGCACGATCCACGCGGGACCGATGCGCCGCTTCACCTCCCGGCCATCGTGTCGCCACTTCGCGCGGTACACGGGTCCGTCCTTGCGCTCCACCACGAGCAGATTCACCCTCGGAAGATTCGGCACTTCGACGCCTTCCTTGGTCGGTTGCGGCGCAGACAATAGATCGCAATCCGGACGGATTCTGTCGCGGGTACCACGGCGGGTACCAAACCAACCTCACCAATCCCCCCAAAAGACCCCTGTATCTAAGCCGTTTCCCCCGGTCTTTGCGGAAAGTGACAACCCTTCGGGCGATTGCCATGCAGACGGTCGAGGGTGCGAGTCCCTTCAGCCGCTTTTCCTGCGACAGGGCCGTGTGTGGTGCGAGCACACTTCAACCGCTTCTCAAGGGCCTCCGCCGGAATGCCACCGAGCCACACGGTCTGCTGTGAGAGTCCGGAGGAGCCACCCAAGAAAACGCCCCTAACGATCCACTTCTCGATACTACCCCGGCTGTTTGCAAGACATTCCGGTGGTAATCGAATGTCTCTGTCGCGTATACGACCAGGTATTTGGATCGCTCGCAGCGAACGAGCACAAGCCCGGTTCACCGGCCGTCCCGACCGCGACCAGCCCTACGGTGAGGCTCTGATACACACCCCTCCAATGGGCTCGCCACCGAATCTACGCCGCGTCGCCGGGCGCGCCGGCCTGATCGCGGGGGCGATCCTGCTGGCGGCGGTGCTCGCCTTCGCGTTGAGCCGCCTGGACCTTCCGCGCGTCGCTCACGCCCTGATCTCGGCGAGGCCGGGATGGATCGTACTGGCGCTCGCGCTGATGATGCTCTCGCTGCTCGCGCGCGCGGCCTCATGGCAGGCGGTGCTGCGCGCCGCCCTGCCCGGCGCCCGCATCGCGTGGAGGGCGGTGGCGCGCGCCACGATGATCGGCGTGATGGCCTCGGCGGTGTTCCCCGGCCGGCTCGGAGAGCCCACCCGCATACTCGTGCTCAGCCGCCGCCTGGACGGCCCCGCCGGGCGCACGTTCCCGGTGGTGGCGGGCACGGTGCTCTCACAGACGCTCATCAACCTCGTCGCGCTCGGGATTCTCGCCGCCGTCACCTTCACGAGCGTGCCGCTGCTCCACGGTCACCCCTCCGCGCTCGTGGCGGTGCTCGCCGTGCCCGCCTTCATCGCCCTCTTCGTATTCGGCGGCCCGCCGCTGCTGCGCCTCGCCCGGCGCGCGCCAAGCCTGCGCATTCGCGCCGCCGCGCTCGCGTTCGCCGGACTGCTGCGGCTCGCGCGGCGCGGCCTGGTCGTGTTCGCCACGCCACGCCGGGGAGTGCCCGCGGTGGGCTTCCAGCTGCTCGCCTGGGCGCTCCAGTGGGGCTCCTGCTACGTGGTGCTGCTCGCCCTCGGGCTCACCCCGCGCGCCACACCCGTCACGGCGGCGGCGGTCCTGCTGGCCGTGAACGTCACCGCCGTGCTGCCCGCCACGCCCTCCAACGTGGGTGTCTTCCAAGCCGCGTGCCTCGTGGTGCTCGCCGCCTACGGCATCGGCGCCGGCGCTGCCCTCGCGTACGGCATCATCCTGCAGGCGGTCGAGCTGATCACAGCGTTCGCGCTCGGGATTCCCGCGCTGCTCAGAGAGGGCATGACCTGGCAGGACATCCGCCGCAGCCGGGCGAGAACCGGGTCAGTCGATGAATAAACGCCGCGCTCAGACGGTCAGCTGAGCAAGGCCCGCAGCGACTGGCGCAGCGAACGGGTGGTCTCCAGCACGGCGGTGGGCTCGTAGCCACAGGCCGCCATGCAGTTCTCGCAGCGCGGGTCTCTCCCACGCCCGTAGGAGCTCCAGTCGGTCGTCTCGACCAGCTCCCTGTACGTCTCGGCGTAGCCGTCGGACATCAGGTAGCACGGCCGCTGCCAGCCGAACAGCGAGTAGCTGGGTATGCCCCAGGCGGTGCACTCGAATTCGGCTTTGCCTTCGAGGAAGTCGAGGAACAGCGGGCTGTGGTTCAGGCGCCACTTCTTGCGCCGCCCGTCGGCGAAGGCCTCATGGAAGAGCTCGCGGGTCTGCTGGACGCCCAGGAAGTGCTCCTGGTCGGGCGCCTTCTCGTACGCGTACGCCGGAGAAATCTCCATGTGGTCGACTTCCAGCTCGTCGTTGAGGAAGTCGAGCACCTCGCGCACCGTCTGGGGAGAGTCGTGCGTGAAGAACGTCGTATTGGTCGTCACGCGAAAGCCGGCGGCCTTCGCGACCTTGATCGCCGATACGGCCTTGTCGAACACGCCCGCGCGTTCGACCGAGGCGTCGTGACGCTCACGCAGGCCGTCGAGGTGGATCGCCCAGGAGAAGTACGCGCTGGGTTTGAAATTATCGAGCTTACGCTCCAGCAGGATCGCGTTCGTGCACAGGTACACGAACCTCTTGCGCTTGATGAGCTCCGCCGCGATCATGTGGATCTCAGGGTGAACGAGCGGCTCGCCACCGGCGATCGACACCATCGGGGCGCCCGACTCCTCGATCGCCCCCACGGCCTGCTCGACGGACATGCGCCTGCGCAGCACGTGCTCGGGGTGCTGGATCTTGCCGCAGCCAGCGCAGGCAAGGTTGCACTGGAACAACGGCTCCAGCTCCACGAGCAACGGGAACTTGTCCCGTTTCGCCAGGCGCTGGCGCATCAGATACCAGCCCATGCGTGCAGCCTGTCTCGTTGGAACCGACATCTACTCGACCTCGCTTGCTCGTTTGGGTCCGCTAGAGGCTTGACGTGGGTTGGACGTCCGTCATGGAGGACCGACCCAAGATAAAGGAGGGAAGGTCAATAGGCGGCCGGAGGGTCACCTGCCGCCGAGCACGGTGTGCGCCCCGTGCTCGCGCACCAGTTGCTCGAGCGCCGCCGCCGTACGCCGCAGCGACAGCGCCGCGCGCGCCGCTCCCGCGAGCGTCAGCAGCGGGCGCGTCACCTCGCGCGACGGCGTGTCCGCCACCACCCTGATCACCGCGAACGGGCGCCCTCCCGCGCCGGGGGCGAGCCATGCGGACTCCATGTCCACCACTATCCCCCCGCGTTCGCGCAGCTCCACGCGCGCGTCCCCGTGCGCGATGCGCCCCACCGACACCACCGTGCCGCGCCGCACCCGCACACCATGACGCTCGAGCGCGTCGGCGAGCGGTTGCGCCGATGGGCAGGCAAGACGCGACCCCTCGCCGCGATGCTCTCCGTCGAGCAGCTCCTCGGCGATCACGACTTCGCCCGGCTCGCACCGCTCGTCGAGGCCGCCGCACACCCCCATCACGACGAGCGCCGCCGCCGGGTCGCTCTGCAGCAGCGGCACCGCCGCGCGCGAGCGCGCGGGGCCCATGCCCGTCTTGTGGATGCGCAACCCCCGCGCCCCGGCTCTGATCGCAAGCGCCTCCAGGCGCAGCGGCGCGGTCACGAGCACGTCGCTCATGCGCGCCATCTCCGACCTGGCGTCCTACTGCCGGCCCGACCGCGAGCGCCGCGCGCGGGCATAGCGCCGCCGCGTCTGGTGCCGCCGGCGCCTCGCGCACCGCGTCTCATGCCGCCAGCGCCTCGCGCGCCGCGGCATTGCCGCTCAGCACCGCGCCCTCGAGCGTCGCCGGCCAGCCCGTGTCGGTCCAGGCGCCGGCCAGCACAAGCCCGCGCACGCCGTGCGGGCGCAGCGCTCCGCTGCCCGGCGCCGCCCTGAACGTGGCAGCGTGCTCGCGGCTGACGTGCACGCTGCGCACCACCGCCTCGCGGGCACGCGGGAACAGCTCGCGCAGGGCGCCCAGATACCGCTCGCGCAGCTCCTGCGCGTCCATGCGCATCTCCTGCTCGGCGCCCGACAACGACACCGCCAGGCACTGACCCTCGGCGCCCGCCTGCTCGTTTGCGCCCTTCACGGTGTGCCCTTGAGGGTGCGCCCCAGCGCGTTTCCCCGCACGGTGGAGCCCTACCGACTCGGTGCGATCGAACACGTACTGCATGGGCGTCCCCACGCCCGCCGCAAAGCCCAGGTCGCACACACGCCGATCGTACACGACGTGCACGTTAACGATCGGCGACTCCCCCAGTCCCTTCCAGCGCACGCTCGGCCGGCTCCCCGAGCGTCTCGCTCAACGGACGCATGTGAAAGCCGATGTCGCCCGCGTCGTTGTGCCGCAGCAGGCCTGTCTGCAGCACGAACGCGCCGAGTGTCGTAGGTCACGACCCACTGGGTAGTCCGGGAACGTCAACCGGCCGGGCGCCTAGGAATCGTGCTCCAGTGCCGCGGCTCGGCGAAAGGTTTTGTGTGGAACGTTTCACGACAACCCAGCCTCCTGCGATCACCCCACGGCCGCCGTGAGCACGCTGCGCGCCGCCACCCACCCCTTCGCCCAGATCGGAAGCGACACGCGCGCCCTGCGCGCCGCCTCGGGGTCCGCTTCGATCCGGGCGAGCACGCCGCGGTAGATGTTCGCCATCGCCAGCACACACGCCCCGCTGCGCCCGTCGAGCAGCGGCACGAGCTCGAGTCCGCGGTCGAACCATTCGTCCGCGCGCCGCGCCTGGAAGCGCATCAGGGCGTCGAGCTGTCCCTCCTCGCCCTCGTAACGTCCGTCGGTGCTGAGGTGGTAGCGCACGAGATCCTCGCGCGGCACGTACACGCGGCCGCTCATGGCGTCCTCGCAGAGGTCGCGCAGGATGTTCGTCAGCTGCATCGCCACGCCCAGATCGTCGGCGAGAGCGCGCGCCCGCTCCGGTTCGCGAGCGCCGAAGATCGCGAGGCACAGGCGCCCGATCGAGCCGGCCACGCGGCGGCAGTAGCCCAGCAGATCCTCGAAGCGCTCGTAGCTCGTGCCGGTGACGTCCATGCGCACGCCCGCGATCAGATCCTCGAGCGCCTCCACGGGCAGCGCGAAGCGCGTCTGCGCGTCCGCCAGCGCCACCACCACCGGGTCCATGCTAGACGTCGGCAGCCGCTCGAGCGAGCGTACGGCGGCGTCGAGCAGCCCGAGCTTGTCGCGCGCCTCGATCCCGCCGTCGCCGATGTCGTCCACGCGGCGCGCGAACGCGTACACCGCGCAGATCGCGCGGCGCTTCTCGCGCGGCAGCAGGCGAATGCCGTAGTAGAAGTTCGCCGCCGCCGCGCGCGTGAGCGCCTCGCAGTAGTCGTATGCCTCGCCAGGCCTCACACGCGGCCCCCCGCGAGCACGCGCGCGAGCGCCCGCGCACGGCGCGCCCCGCTCGCGCGCCCCACGCCCGCGAGCACGTCGAAGCGCGCCCGCTCGATCTCCCCCAGAGCGGCGTGCCCGCCCGCCACGAACGCCGCCAACGCGAACTTCGCGCGGCCGTGCACGCCGGCCGCCAGGGGCAGCCACGCGGCGAGCAGCTCCCGCGCGCGCGCCGTCTCGAAGCGGATCGCATCGCGCAAACGATCCTCCGGGCGCTCGCGGTGCTTGCCTCCAGTGGACGAAGCAGCGAGCACGCCGCCCGGTCCCCCCGGCCGGCCCCCGTCCCCACCGCCCGGCCCGCTGGACCCGCCGAGCACGCCCAAATCCAAAGCCAAACCACCGCGCGAAACCATCCGAGCAAGCTGGTCGTGCGAGCAGCCGAAGCGCAGCAGGTCCTCCTCGGGGAGGTATATCCGCCCGCGACTCGAATCCTCCGCCACGTCCTGCAGGTGCTCGACGAGCTGTAGCGCGGTGCACACACGGTTCGAAAGCGCGATGCGCTCGGGAGTGGCGAGCTCGAACACGCACAGCACCAGCTCGCCCACCGGGTTGGCGGACAGCTCGCAGTAGGAGGCGAGCTGCTCCCAGGTCTCGTAGCGGGTGACGCGCTGGTCGAGGCGGTTGGCGTCGATCAGCCGCGCAAACGGCCCGCGCGGCAGCGCGTACTCGGCGAGCGTCGCCTGCAGGCCGCACAGCAGCGGATGGCGCGCCCGGCCCGTGTACGCGCGGTCCAGTTCGCCCTCCAGCCAGTCAAGCGCCGCCAGGCGGTCGCCCTCCAGATCGTCGCCCAGCTCGTCCGCCAGCCGCGCGAACCCGTACACGGCGAGCAGCCCGCGACGATGCCGCCGCGAGAGCGCTCGCGCCGCCACCGGGAAGTTCTCGCTACCCGCCCTCGCCATCACCGCCTGCGCGCTCGGGGTCCCAGGCGGCGAGAGCTCGAGCGGCACCGCGTGCATCATCCGCGCAGGGTATGGAGGCCTGTCAAACAGCGACCGAGCGCCATCACGGGGAACATGAGGCGGTAGAGGTGATAGTTGATGTAGTAGTCCGACGGAAACCCCGTGCCCGTGTACTGCGGCTCGTCCCAGCTTCCGTCCTCGCGCTGGGTGTCCACGAGCCAGCGAACGCCCGCCGCCACCGCGCCCGAGCCCCGCTCTCCGGCGGCGTGCAGCGCCAGCAGCGCCCATGCCGTCTGCGAGGCGGTGCTCGCCCCGCGCCCCACCCACTCCGGGCTGTCATAGGAGCGCGGGTCCTCCCCCCAGCCGCCGTCGTCGTTCTGGTGCTCCACCAGCCAGCCCACCGCGCTCCTCACGCACGGCTCCGACGGCGCCACTCCCGCCGCGACCAGCGCGGGCACCACCGCGCCGGTGCCGTACACGTGGTTAACCCCCCAGCGCCCCCACCACGATCCGCCCGGCTCCTGACGCTCGATCAGCCAGCGCACCGCCTCCACGGTCTCGACGTCCGAGGCCCTGCCGAGCGCCGCGAGCATCTCCACCGCGTGCGCGGTCACGTCCGCGCTCGGCTCGTCGATCACCTCGCCGAAGTCCAGGAACGGCAGCTCGCGCACGAGCGAGCGCGTGTTGTCGGCGTCGAACGCGCCCCAACCGCCGTCCTTGCTCTGCATTCCCTTCGTCCACCTCACCGCGCGCTCAATCGCGCGCTCCGCGCGCGATTGAGTCGAGTCGAGGGTGGGAGAGTTGATGGCGCGCTCCGCGCGCGATTGCGTGGAGTTGGGGAAGGGAGGGTCCGACTGAGGGGAGTCGGAAGGGGGTTGGTGACCATTCTCCATGGCATGACTCGCGCGCGCGCGCGCGAAGAGGGCTTTCTCCGCGCGCGCGCGCGAGTCACCCTCGAAAGAGATACACCGCAACGCCAGCACCACCTCGGCGGTGTCGTCCACGTCGGGGTAGTTCACGTTCGCGAACTCGAACGCCCACCCGCCGGGCGCGAGCGCCGGGCGGGCGACGCGCCAGTCGCCCTCCACCGTCACCTCCTCCTCCAGCAGCCACTCCCCGGCGCGCACGAGCGCGGGATGGTCGGGATCGAGGCCGGCGTCGCTGAGCGCCACCACGCTCAACGCGGTGTCCCACACCGGCGACTGGCACGCCTCCAGGCGCCGACTCGACCCCGGGGGGGCGCCCACGCCGAGCGGATCGCCGCTCTCCTCCACCATGAAGCCGTCAATGCCCTCGGTACCCCGTCGCATCAGCGGGTGGTCGAGCGCGTACCCGTTCAAATGAAGCGCCATCAGCGAGTACACCCACGGCGGCTGGATGCCCCCCCACGACCCGTCGGCCTCCTGGCGGCGCACGATCCAGCGCTCGGCCCTGCTCATCGCGATCCTGCGCAGCAGGCGCACCGGCCGGCGCTCGTACGCGCGCAGCGCGCTGTCCAGGCGAGCCAGCCATCTCCCCCGCGCGCTCGTCGGCGCCGCGGGCGTCCACGGGCGCGCGCCGTGCAGCTCCTCGAGGTCGAACGGCAGCTCGCGAGCGGGCCGGTGGGCCATCACGATCGAGAGCGCCACGATCGTCTGACGCGCCCAGCATGCGAAGTCGTAGATGTTGAGCGCCACCCACGATGGCAGCAGCACGATCTCCGGCGGCAGCGCGGGAACCCGATCCCAAGACCACAACCCGAACAGCGCGAGCCACACGTGCGTGAACACGCGCGCCCGCTCGATGCCGCCCTGCTCGCGAACGAAGGCCGCCGCGGCGCGCATGTGGTCGGCCTCGGGATCCTCACCGGCCAATCGCAATGCCCAGTAGGCCTCGATCGTCGTCGAGAGCTCGCCCGGCCCGCCGTGGAAGTTCGCCCACGTCCCGTCGGCGCGCTGCTGTGAACGGATCCACGCCGCCGAGCGCTCCGTCTCCTCGGCGCGCCGGATGCCGAGGAACTCGCGCAGGAGCATGTCCTCGGCGTCCATCGTCACGTTCGTCTGCAGCTCGCCCCGCCACCAGCCCTGCTGGTCCTGCAACGCGAGCAGGCGCTCGCGGGCCCGCTCCAGTGTCACCTGCGCCTCGCTGAGTGTCTGCGCGATCTGCGATGACATGGCGCTGAAGGCTATGCGGTTTTCCCTGACATGGACGGAACGAGCACCTCGGGGTGCGGCACGAGCGTGATCGTATGTTCCCGCAGCGCCTGCTCTGAGATCGTGACAGGCGCGCTGGATGTGAAGCGGTAAACGATCAACCCATGCACGTCACCGTGTTCGGAGAGATGGAAGCCAGGGGCCGGCGCGGTGCCCGCCGACTTGCGCAGCGGAGCGTAGCCCGTCTCGTCCACCTCTCTCACCCGCACGCTCGATCCGCGCGCCAGGACGCGCAGCGCCGGCAAATAGTATTCCAGCGGCGCGGTGCCCAGCTCGACCGTCACGACCGCCTTGGCCGAGGACGAGGACCGCAGCCGCTTCGCCAGACCCGCCCAGTCGCCGCGCTGCAGGCGCGGGCTGAGACTCACGTCGACCGTGAACGCGAGGAACGCGACCGCGAGCAGCCCGGCGAGCGCCATGCCCACGCGCCCCGTGCGTCGAGCGGCGATCACGATCGCCAGCAGCGCGCTCACGGGCACCATCGCCGCCACCAGGTTGCGCGGCGCGAGGTAGTCGGCGCCGAGCACCGCCAGCACGATCGGAATCGCCACACCACAGCCCACCACTGTGAGCGCGATCAGCGCACCGCGCTCCTCGCGCGGGGTGAGCGCGCGCCACAGCCCATACACGAGCCCGGCGAGCACCACCGCCGCCACGAGCAGCTCCACCCCGTGCCCGAGCGCGGCGCCAGTGTAGCCCGTGAGGTAGTACTGCGGAATCGCTTCCAAACGGCTCGCGAACGCCCATTCGCCGATCCACTGCGTTCCGTGCCCGCCCTGGGCGAGGATCAACGGGATCAGCGCCGCTCCGACCATCGCCGGGATCGCCCCGGCAAGCAATGCGCGCACGCCATGGCTCCAGATCAACCACAAAATCATCGGGATGAGCAGGAACACCGCGAAGTAGTGGGTGAGCAGGGCAAGCGATGCGGTGAGCGCGAATGCGGCGAGACGTCCGTTGGTGGGGTCGCGCAGCGCGCGCAGGAAGCACAGCAGCGCGAGCGACGCGGTGAGCACGAACAGACCGTAGGCGCGAGCCTCCTGCGAGTACCACACCAGCAGCGGACAGCTCGCGACGAGCGCCGCCGTCACGATCGCCGCGCGACGTCCGGCGAGCTCGCCGCCGATCGCCCACGCCACCGGCACCGTCGCGATGCCCGCCAGCGCGGAGAGCAGGCGCAGCGCCACCGCCCCACTGCCGAGCGCGCGCCAGACGCCCCACTCGAGCGCATACCAGAGCGGCGGCGTGTTCTCGCTGTGCGCCACGTTGTGCAGGGTCGCGCCGAGCCCTCCACGCAGCACATGCACGGCCGTGAACGCCTCGTCGTACCAGAGGCTCTGGGAGCCGAGCGTCGCCAGGCGCACCACGGCGGCGAGCGTTGTGAGCGCGATCAGCGGCCACCACGCCGCCCATGCGCTCGCGCGCCCGGTGCGGCCCGGGCTCTGAGCGCCGGCGCGCGGCGCGCCGGTCGGCGTCCCCACCGCCCCTGTCGCGGCCTCGCTCATGGTAGGCCCAGCCTCACGGGTGGAGCGGGCGGCGAGCCCGCCGGCGGCAAGCCCTTGCCGCACAATCTCGCCCTCACCGCCGCGCCGAAGCACGCATAGCGTTCGTGGGGTTCGTTTTCGGAGCCCGGCGGCAGGTAGAAGCCGCCGCTGATCGCGCGCTTGCCGTCGATCGTCGGCCCTAGGAGCGTCAGGCACAGCTGCGTGCGTTCGTTCGCACCGCCCGGCGAGAGGTTCCCGCAGACGGTGTCGCGCGTGGTGAAGCCCTTGTAGTCCTGGTATGTCGCGAGGTTGTGATAGTCGTGACCGGTCGCCACCCGCCACGTGTGCGTGTCGGCCATCAGACGGTGGTTGACGTGCGTCTGGCGCGCCACGTCGTTCACCGTGGCCACCGCCAGTAGCACACCGAAGAGGATCAGCACGGTCGTCTCGGCGAGCCGCAGGCTGCCCAGCCCGCGCCGCTCGCTCGCGCGCGGGCGCGCCCACTCGGGCAGGCGGGCGGGCGCGCCGCCCGCCGCTTGAGTGGGCGAGTCGCTCATGACACAGGCGCCCACAGCGGCGCGGTCTGGTGGACGACGAACAGCGCCTGCACCGCGAGCGTCGTCGCGAGCAGGCGGCGGTCACGACTGACGGCGGCGAGCGGAAGCGCCCAGAGCGTGTACCAGGCGAGCAGCCAAGTGGCCGTCACCGCGATCGCGAGCAACGTCCAGCCGGACGCCTCCACCCAGTCATAGCCGCGCCATGTGCGCCACATCAGGTGCAACACGATCAGCACGAGCGCCGCCTTGAGCAGGTCGTGGTCGATCGGGAACACCCCCGGCTTGCCGAGCAGATGCGCGATCTCGGTCGGGAAGCTGTCGGTCGACACGAACGCCGCGTCGCGGTTGAGCGCCGCGAGGACGTCCACGCCGTGGATCCCGAAGGCGAGGTAGGCGGCGAGCGCGCACGCCAGCCCGGCGACGGCGGCGCCGATGAGCGGCGCGAGGCGCCTGCGGCTGAGCAGCATGAACGGCAGCAGCGCGATCCCGGTGGCCTTCACGAGCGTCGCGCCGATCACGGCGGCGCCCGCGTAGGCCTCGCGCCGCGCGAGCGTGAGGCTGACGGCGGCCATCGTCAGGAACATCATGATCAGGTCGTTGTGGGCGCCGCCCACCCCGTAGATCACATACAGCGGGTTCAAGCCCACCGCGACGAGCGCGATCCTGGGGTCAAGCTCGCGCGCGCGCGCGCAGCGCCATGTCAGCACGAGCGTGCCCGCGCTCGTGGCGAGCGCCATCAGCTTCATCCCCCACAGCGCCCCCACCACGCCGAGCAGCCCGAGCGGATAGGAGATCAGCGTGTAGAGCGGGCCGTAGGCGGTGGCCGCCGTCCTCCAGTCCTTGCCCACGTAGTAATACACGGGGTCGCTCGCGATCGACTGCGGGCCGTGGATGTAGGGGTTGATGCCGTGTACCACCCCCATGCGCGCGTAGGCGATGTAGCTGAACACGTCCGTTGAGAGCAGGACCGGCCCGGCGAACACGATCGCCTGCAGCGCCACGATCAGCGCGATCGCCCAGCGTGTCCCGATGCGCCGTGCGAGCAGCAGGATGCCCGCGTAGGCGCCCGCGTAGGCGAGCAGCGCGATCAGGAACACCCTGTAGCCGAGATGCTCGCCGATGCCGCCCATCCAGCCGGCGATCTGCGGCGACTTCGGGATGAGCGGCGAATGATCCGTCGCGCCGTCGAGCACGATCTCGAGCGTCGCCGCGAGCAGCACCGCGGTCAGCGCGCCGGCGAGCACGGGCGCCCAGCGTCGCGTCCGATCGGTCGAGATCGCGCCGCCTGCCTGCAGCGGTCGCTGCTCGGCTACCGAGCTCAACGCTCGAAGCGCAGCAGGTCGAGCGCGCCGGTCATCTCGAACACCCGCTGCACCGGCTCGGGGCCGGGCGCCAGCACGAGCTCGTAACCGCGCTCGCGCGCGCGGCTGTCCGCCAGCAGCAGCACCCGCAGCCCGCTCGAATCGATGAACGCGAGCCCCCCGAGGTCGATCACGACGCGCGCGGGCTCCTGCTCCTCGATCGCCGCGAGACGCTCTTCCATGCTGCGAGCCGACGCAAGGTCGAGCTCTCCCTGAAGGGAGATCCTGACGGCGTCGCCTGAGAGCGAACTCGATATCTCGAGGCTCCCGGGCCTCGGACCGTGCCCGTTCATGGTCGGGACTCTAATGCACCGTGGGCGCCCTTTGCCAGGGTCCGCGTTCTCAGCCGAGCGCTGTCCACACGGTCTTCGTCTCCAGATAGGCGTCGAGCCCGTCGTGACCGTGCTCGCGGCCGACGCCCGAGGCCTTGAAGCCCCCGAACGGCGCCGCGGGATCGGAGCCGCCCCAGTGGTTTATGTAGACGGAGCCGGCGCGCAGCATCGCCGCCAGCCTGTGCGCGACGGCGACGTCGCGCGTCCACACGCCCGCCGCGAGCCCGTAGTCGCTGTCGTTGGCGCGCCGCGCCACCTCCTCGAGCGTGTCGTACGGCGACGCCACGAGCACCGGTCCGAAGATCTCCTCGCGGGCGATGCGCAGCTCGTCCGAGGTCGTCGTGAAGAGCGTGGGCGCCACGAACCAGCCGCCGCTGTCGGCGAGCGCCACGTCGCCGCCGGCGAGCAGCTCCGCGCCCTGCTCGCGACCCGACTCGATGTAGCCAATCACGCGGTCGCGCTGCTCGGCGGAGACGAGCGGCCCGAGCTGCGTCCGCGGGTCAAGGCCCGGCCCGAGCCGCGTGCTCTCCGCGCGCTCGGCCAGCGCGCCGACCACCTCGTCGAAGCGATCGGCGGGCACGAACAGCCGAGTCCCCGCGTTGCAGGCCTGGCCCGAGTTGAAGTAGACCGCCTGGAAGGCGCTCTTCACGGCCGCCTCGACGTCGGCGTCGGGCAGGATCACGTTCGGCGACTTGCCGCCCAGCTCGAGCGTCACGCGCTTGAGCGCCCGCCCGGCCTTCGCGCCGATCTCGCGACCGACCGTGGTGGAGCCGGTGAACGAGATCTTGTCCACGTCCGCATGCTCGACGAGCGCCGCGCCGGTTTCGCCGTCGCCGGTGATCACGTTGAGCACGCCGGGCGGGAGTCCGGCCTGCAGCGCCAGCTCGCCGAGGCGCAGCGCGCTCAGCGGCGTCTGCTCGGCCGGCTTGAGCACGATCGTGCAGCCGGCGGCGAGCGCGGGCGCGATCTTCCAGGCGGCCATCAGCAGCGGGAAGTTCCACGGGATGATCTGCCCGCACACGCCCACCGGTTCGCGGCGCGTATAGCAGAGCATGTCGGGCGCCGTGACCGGCAGCACGCTGCCCTCGATCTTCGTCGGCCAGCCCGCGAAGTAGCGTAGGTGGGCGACCGTGCCGCGCACGTCCACGTACTGGGCGAGCTTGACGGGCTTGCCGTTGTCGAGCGACTCGATCTCGGCCAGCTCCTGCTGGTGCTCGTCGATCGCGTCGGCGAGCGCCGCGATCAGGCGGGCGCGCTCCGACGGCGGCAGTGTCGCCCACGGGCCATGCTCGAACGCCTCGCGCGCCGCCTGCACCGCACGGGCGACGTCCTGCTCGCCGGCGTGAGCCGCCTGCGCGATCTCGCGTCCGTTGGCGGGGTCGCGCGTGGCGAACGTGCGCCCGTCGGCCGCGGGCACGCGCTCGGCGCCGATCAGCAGACGGTGCTCTTTGGCGACGAACTCCCGCGCGGCGTCGCCGAGCGCGTCGGGGAGGGCTGTTGGTAGGACGGTGCTCATCGTGACTCCTCCTGAAGTATCCCGCGATGCCTCGTACACACACGAATGTGAGTGCCGGTGGCGGTGTGCGGGGCGGGGGTGATGTCTTCTCTCTTACGAAACTTGCGATGGTATATACGCCGGCTCTGTCGCGCGATGCTTCAGGCTCAGGGCGCCAGGACGATCTTGAGCGCCTCGCGGCGGTCATACAGAGCGTACGCCTCCGGGGCCTCCTCCAGGCTCATGTGGTGTGTGACGAGCGAACCGGGGTCGAGCAGCCCGGCCGACATCATCGCGAGCACACGGTCCACGTGGGCGATCACGTTGGCGTGCCCCGCGCACACGTGCAGCGACTTGATCCACAAGAGGCCCATGTGGACCTCGGCGCGCTCGGCGTACACGCCGATGGCGTGCACCGTGCCGCACTTGCGCGTCAAGCGCAGGGCGAGATCGAACGCCTGGGGGTGGCCGACCGCGTCGATGCACACGTCCACCCCGCGCCCCTCGGTGGCGTCGCGCGCGGCGGCGCGCGGATCGCCGTCGTGCAGGTGCACGGCGTGGGCGCCGAAGGACTCCGCCATCGCCAGGCGCTCGGGCACCGTGTCGATCGCGATCACATGCGCCGCTCCCGCGGCCCTGGCGACCTGCACCGCGCACAGGCCCACCGGGCCGAGCCCGAGCACCGCCGCGACGTCCCCCGCGCGCAGGCCGCTGCCGGCGACCGCGTGATAGCCGGTGCCCATCACGTCGCCCGCGAACAGCGCCGCCTCGTCGCTCATGCCCGCCGGGATCTTGCGCAGCACGAGCTCTGCGCTCGGGATCAGCGCCTGCTCCGCTTGGGTTCCCTGCAGCGAGCCGAGCGTCGCCCCATGGCCGAACGTGCGCGAGTGCTCGCACTTGTGAAACCAGCCGCGACGGCAGAAGAAGCAGCGCCCGCAGGCGGTCTGAAAGCAGCCGAGCACGCGGTCGCCGACCTGGACACTCCGTACGGCCTCACCGACCGCCAGCACCGTGCCGACATACTCGTGCCCGATCGTGAAGCCCGGCTCGATCTTCACGCGCCCGTGGTAGATGTGCAGATCGGACCCGCACACGCCCGTCGCCTCGATCCGCACGATCGCGTCGCCGGGGTCTGAGATCTCGGGCTCCGGCACGTCCGCTACGAGCACCTCGCCGGGCGCCTGGAAGGTGACGGCACGCATCGCAGAGAGCAGCCTAGAGAACCGAAGTCCACGATGTTGTTCGCAGGGGCGCATGCGCCCCTGCGTTCCGAGTCGTGCATGCACGACTCGGCGGGACGGCACATGTGCCGTCCCGGATCATTCCCCTATTCTGCACCGATGGGCGAGTCCCCATCCAAGGCCGTCCTCATCACCGGGTGCTCCTCGGGGATCGGCGAGGCCACCGCGCGGCGCCTGGCGGGCCACGGTTGGATCGTGTACGCGAGCGCGCGGCGCCCGGAGTCGATCGAGCATTTGGCGAACGCGGGCTGCAAGCTGCTGCAACTGGACGTAACCGACGAAGCGTCGATGCGCGCGGCGGTGGAAACCGTCGAGCGCGAGCAGGGCGCCGTGGGCGTGCTCGTGAACAACGCCGGCTACTCCCAGGGTGGTCCGATCGAGCAGGTGCCCATGGAGGCGGTGCGCCGCCAGTTCGAGACGAACGTGTTCGGCGCGATCGCGCTCATCCAGCTCGTGCTGGGAGCGATGCGCGCCCAGCACTGGGGCAAGATCGTGAACGTCGGCTCGATGGGCGGCAGGCTCACGTTCCCCGGCGGCGGCCTCTACCACGCGACGAAGTACTCGCTGGAGGCGATCAGCGACGCGCTGCGCTTCGAGGTGAAGGGCTTCGGCGTCGACGTGGTGCTGGTCGAGCCGGGACTGATCACCAGCGACTTCGCCAAGACCGCCGTGGCGACCGTCGGCGAAGCGCTCGACGCGCGCGCGGACGGCGCCGGGGAGGGCCGGGGAGCCGATCGGGCTGGTAGGTCTGGTGCGGCCAGTGGGGGTGGTGGGGCTGGTGGAGCCGGTGGGCCATACCAAGACTTCAACGTGAAGCTCGCCGCCATGACCACCGGCGTGTACGAGAGCCCGGTGCGCCATCTCGGCGGCGCGCCGGAGGTCGTCGCGAAGGCGATCGAGAAGGCGATCTCGCGCCGCAAAGCGCCCTCGCGAATGCTGCTCACCCCCTCGGCCCACCTGACGGTGCTCCAGCGCAAACTGCTGCCCGACAGGCTGTGGGACGCGATGCTGCGCACCCAGCTGCCCCATCCGCGCTGAGCGGCGACGGGGAGCCATATGTCCATTTGGGCATGCCCCGCGCGTGCGCGCGCGCACGCGTGTCGCCCCATTTGCGAGCACCACACCCCCTGCCCGAGGGCCTATGCGGCGAACGCCTCGAGCTGGCCGCAGGGGCGCCCGATCTCGAAGCCCTGCGCGAAGTCGACGCCGTAGTCGCGCAACAGGCGCATCGTGGGCTCGTCGCCGACGTACTCGGCGATCGTCTGGGAGCCCATGCCGCGGGCGACGCCGACGAGCGCCTGCACCACGAGCTGGTCCTTGCGCGAGGTGGGCAGCGTGCGAATGAAGTCGCCGTCGATCTTCAGATAGTGGAAGGGCAGGTGCTTGAGGTACTGGAAGGAGCCGAAGCCGGCGCCGAAGTCGTCCAGCGCGACGGAGCCGCCGAGCGTGTGTACGCCTTCGCAGAACGCCTGCGCGCGGCGCATGTCGCTGATCGCCGCGGTCTCGGTGACCTCGACCACCAGGCGGTCGGCGTCCACGTCGTGGCGAGTGAGCTCCCGCTCGATGTGGGCGAGCATGCCGCGATCCGTGATAGACAGCGCCGAGAGGTTCACCGCCACGCGCGCCCTGCGCTGCGCGAGCTCGCCTCCCATCAGGGCCACGACCTTGCCGATCACCATGCGGTCGATCTCTCCGATCAGCCCGTAGCGCTCCGCCGCGGGCAGGAAGCTGCACGGCGGCGCGAGCGACCCGTCGGGGTCGTCGGCGAGCCGGATCAGCGCCTCGTAGTGAGAGATCGCCCCGCTCTGCAGCGACACGATCGGCTGGTAGTGCAGGACGAACAGATCCTCTCGCAGTCCCCTGCGCAGACGCTCAAGCCACGGCCTCGGGTGCAGGCCGGCGGGCGATGAGAAGTTGCCGATGGGACCCGGGTAGCGCCGGCGACGGTCAATCGAGATCCCACCCACCCCGCGCATGTCGCGCGCCCGCAGAACGAAGCTCGAAGTGAGGTCTGTCGTGGAGGTTGGCATATGCGGAGGATGTTCGCCCACCGCGACGCCCCGCGGCGCGCATGAGCGGGTATGTGGAGGTTTTCGACCGAAAGCGGCAGCAAACCTGCATAAAAGCGCGCAATCATCCTCAGCGAGAAGGCGAGTAGGGTCTGCGCGCGCGCTCGGACACCACCAGCAGCAGCGCGAGCAGCACGAAGTTCATCACCACCGAGGAGCCACCGTAGGCGACGAACGGCAGCGTGACGCCGGTGAGCGGGATCACGCGGGTGACGCCGCCAACGATCACGAACACCTGCATCGCCACGATGAACGACAGACCCGCGGCCAGCAGCTTGGAGAACGAGTCGCGCGCGAGCATCGCCGTCTTCAGGCCGCGCGCTACGAACAGGAGGTAGGTGAGCAGCAGCGCCGCGGCGCCCACGAGCCCGAGCTCGTTCGTGATGACCGCGTAGATCATGTCGCTTTCCGGCACCGGCAGGATCGGTTCGCGGTGGTGGGGCAGCACGAGCAGCGACTGGTCGAAGCCCGTGCCGAGCAGACCCCCGTCGGCCTGCGCGAACAGCGACTGGGCAAGCTGGTAGCTGCCGCCGCGTTCGTTGTAGAGGGCCGGATCGAAGGGATGTTCCCAGGCGAGCACGCGGCTGTGCACGTGACCGACATGGTTGGCCACAAACCAAGCGCCCGCGGCGAACAGCACGAGCCCGATCAAAGGGAACGAGAAGCGGCCCGTGGCCACATAGAGCAGCGCGAGGAACGCGCCGTAGAACATCAGCGAGGTGCCGAGCTCGCGCGTCAGCAGCAGCGTGGCCATCGCCGCCCCCCACACCACGAGCATCGGCCCGAACTGCTTCATCGGCGGGATCGTGACGCCGAGCACGCGCCGGCCGGCCGTGACGAGGATCTGGCGGTTGTCGCGCAGGTAGCTGGCCAGGAAGATCACGATCGCGACCTTTGCGAGCTCGGCCGGCTGGAAGGACACGGGGCCGACGTGGATGTTCAGGTAGGCGCCGTTGACCTGCTCGCCAACCACCGGAAAGCGCGGCAGGACCGCCATCGCGATCCCCACGGCGGCGATCGTGTAGCGATAGCGCTCGAGCACCCCCACGCCCGTGCGCCTGAGCCACACGATGGTGGCGGCGAACAGGATCAGGCCGAGCACCATCCACTGCGCCTGCTGGCGCGCCAGCGACGGGTTGATGCGGTACACCATCACAATGCCCACGCTCGCGAGCACCGCCGCGAGCGGGAAGAGATACGGGTCGGCGTGCGGCAGGGCGAAGCGGATCACCAGATGAGCCGCCAGGCACAGCCCCAGGAACAGCAGGCCGTAGGTCAGCGACAGACTCGACGCATGGTTGAGCGTGACGTTCGTGGAGGCGCCGAGCGAGCTGTTTTCCTCCTGGATGAAGATCGCTGTGAAGCCGGCGGTGACGAGCAGCGCGGCCGGGATCAGGCCGAGCAGCTCGCGGTTGCGGGGCTTGAGCATGGGTGCGAGCGTATCGGGATGCCCGGCGCGGATCGGCCGACAGCCCCGCTAGGCTTGCCGTGACGGCCGGGCCGCAGTGGACGGCGCTTGCCACGAATCGCACATGAGCTTCCCGCCCGCGACACCCCAGGACGACGAGCGTCCCCCCTCCCTCGCGCGGGGCATGTGGTTGCGCTTTGCGATCGCGGGCGTGCTGATCCTGCTGCTGAGCGGGGGCGCGACGGCGACCGTCGCGCTCACCCAGCTCAACCACATCGCCGAAGAGGTATTCCCCAAGGGCAGCCAGATCCACGTCGCCAAGGGCGTCGTGGAAACGGCCTACAGCGGTGAGGCGCAGACGTTCATGATCCTCGGCTCGGACAGGCGGGCGGGCTCAAAAGACGCCTATGACCGCAACGACCCGCCCCACAGCGACACGCTGCTGCTCGTGCACCTGGACCCCAACTACGGACAGATCTCGGTGCTCTCGGTGCCGCGCGACCTGCTCGTGAGCATCACGACAAGACGCGGGCAGGTGTACTACCCGAGCAAGATCAACGCCGCCTACACCATCGGCAGCGCCGAAGGCGGGACCGACCGCGGCGTCGAACTCACCGCATCCACGATCGAGCACCTCCTGCACATCAAGCTCAACGGGGTGATCGACGTGTCGTTCAAGGGCTTCCGCGACGTCGTGGACACGCTCGGATGCGTGTACGTGAACGTCGACCACCGCTACCTGCACCAGAGCGAAGCAACCGAAGCCCAGAACTACTCCTCGATCAACCTCCAGCCCGGCTACCAGAAGCTGTGTTACGAAAACGCGCTCAGCTACGTGCGCTACCGGCACGGCGACTCCGATTTCGTGCGGGTGGCGCGCCAGCAGGACTTCCTGCGCAATCTGCGCGAGCAGGTGCCGGTGGGCAACCTTGCGGGTGAGATCGACACGGTGTCAAAGGCCGTGGGCAAGGCTGTCACCACTACCTTCCACTCCTCGGCGGGACAGCTGATCGAACTGGCGAAGCTCGCGGCGTTCTCCCAGCTGAAGCCGCTGCGCCAAGTCAAATTCCAGGTGGAAAACGCGAACGCGATGATCGGCGGCGTCAGCTACGTCACCGCTTCGCCCACGCTCATCAAAGCGACGGTGCGGGAATTCCTGCACAGCCACGAACAGCTGAAACTGCCGTCCTCGTCCTCTTCGCACCATTCGCATCGCACCGCGAGCACGTCCGGGGCGTCGCTGGACCTCTATCCCGTTTCGGCGACGGGCAGGGCGCAGGCGCTCACGACCGCGCCCAACCTCCCGTTCCCGCTCGAGTACCCCACCGTGCAGACCGGCCCCGCGATGCCGCAGGAAGTGCACTCCTACACGCTCGAAGACGAGCACAAACACCTCCACCACGCCTACGTCGCGGTGTGGCAGCAAACCGGGCTCGGCGGCTACTACGACGTGGAGGGCATGGACTGGGTGAACATCCCCCTCTTCGCCCACGCGCGAGCGCAGCAGATCGGCGGGCGCTCCTACCTGCTCGTCGACGACGGCTCGCACATCCACGACATCGGGTGGCGCGTCGGCAGGGTCGTCTACTTCGTGAGCAACACCCTGCTCGAGGACCTCTCAAACCAGCAGATGATCGCGATCGCACAAGCGACGCAGCCGCTGCACTGAGAGCCGCGGGCGGGAGCCCGGCAACCGCACTGCGCGCGCGCCACCCAGCCGCCGGCGCCACGAGCCGCGCCCAGGCGACCCGGGCAACCCTCAACCCGCCGTCGCCGGAGAGCCGTCGAGCGCCGCGTTCACGAGCGCGTCGGCGTGCGCGTTCTGAGCGCGCGGGACCGTGCGGATCTTCCACGCGTCGAACGTGCGCAACGCGGCCATCGCCTCGCTGTGGAGCGGGCGCATCGCGGCGTGCTTGACCTTGTAGAGACCCTGCGCCTGCTTGGCGATCAGCTCGGAGTCGTTCACCACCTCCACCTCGGTGGCCCCGAGCGCGCGCGCGCGCGCGAGGCCGAGCAGCAGAGCCCGGTACTCGGCGACGTTGTTGGTGGCCGTCCCGAGCAGCTCGGATGCCTCGTCGAGGATCTCGCCGTCGGGCGTCGATACGACGCTCGCCGCCGCGGCGGGCCCGGGGTTGCCCCGCGAGCCGCCGTCCACGTGTACCACGAGCTTCACGATCGCCCGGCGGCGCCAGACGCCACCCACGGCGTCTGGCATCCACCGGTCAGGCGCCTCGACCTCATAATCCGCTCCCGCACAGCCACTACGAGCCGTCGACGAGCGGCGGAAGATCGCCCGGAACGCGGGCGCGCCGGCGGTCGCGTATCACACGACGCTGCTTCTCGCTCTCGGATGCAAGCGAGCCGCGCGCGCGACGATCGGCCTCGCGGCGGTCGATGACGACAGTGACGTTGTCGTCGTTCTCGTAGTGCTTGACGAGCTTCGGATAGAGCTCGTCGGCCATCTCCTTTGGCACGACGCAGTAGATCATCGTGCTAGATCGTACTGCGCGCGACGCACGACGCGCGGGCGACGCGCGGACGGCTAGGCGTGAAGCGCGACCAGTTCGCCGCGCTCGTCGGCGGAGGCGTTGGCGAGCCGGTCCTCCGCGGGCAGCTCGTCGAGCTCCAAACCCTGGGAGACGAGCCGCGGTCCGGCGGCCTCGTCGCCGAGATCCACCTCGTAGCGATACCAGCACAGCTCCCAGGCGACCACGATCGTCACGGCGCTGCCCGACTCCTCGAGCGGACGAGCCATGACCGACGGGGCGCCCAGCGACCGGGCGACACCCGCGACGCGTCGCGGGGGCTCGCCCGCGTTGAAGACCTCGAGCGCGCGCGCCACCTTCAACTCGCCGCTCGTAACGGCGCTCCACTGCTCCTCGGCGGGGTCGCCCGCTTCGACGGAGCCGATGTAGAGCTCCCGCTCGTAGGTCCCGGCGCGCTCGATCGAGCCGCCCTCCAGGAAGTCGTAGAGCTCGTCCTCGACGAGCTCGCCGGCGCCGGCGCCCGCGAAGCCCGTAGCGGGTTGGCTCTCGCGGCGAAGCGGTCGCTGAGCCGGCTCGCGCAGCTGGCGCAGCCGTCCGAGCAGCGAGCCGGCACGGCGCGAGCGGCTCGGACGCACGCTCGAAGCGTGGTTGTCGGCCTCGCGCAGCCAACCCTCCGCGGAGGCCCTTGGGACGCACAGCTCGCACACGGTGCGACGCTGCCCGCCGGCGAGGAAGACGTCGGGATTCTCGCCTCGCAGCAGGCGCCGGCCGCACACGTCGCAGGCGACAACCGGTTGGGAGGTGACGATTGCGCGGGTGACCATCGGCCCACTAGGGTAGCCGGACGGCCGCGACGGCGCTCACACGTGCGCGGCGGAGGGCTCCGCGGTGGCCTGCTCGAGCAGCCTCTTGGCGAGCTGTGCCGGCACCTCCTCGTAGCGCAGCAGCTCGAGCGTGTAGTCGCCCTGGCCCTGGGTGATGGAGCGCAGGTCGGGGGCGTAGGCGAGCAGCTCGGCCATGGGCGCCTCGGCGGCGATCTCGGTGGTGGCGCCCTTGGGCTCCATCCCCTGTGGCCTGCCGCGACGGCTGTTGAGGTCGCCGATCACATCGCCCACGTGCTCCTCCGGGACCGACACCGTGACGAGCATGACGGGCTCGAGCAGCACCGGGTGGGCCGCGCGGAGCGCCTCGCGCATCGCATGGGCTCCGGCGAGCTTGAAGGCGAGCTCGGAGGAGTCGACCGGGTGGAAGGAGCCGTCGAGGAGCGTCACGCGCACGTCCTTGACGGGATAGCCCGCCACCGGACCGGCGCCCATCGCTTCGAGCACGCCCTTCTCGACAGCCGGGATGAACTGATGAGGGATCGCCCCGCCCTTGATGCGATCGACGAACTCGAAGCCCTCACCCTGCGAGAGCGGCTCGATCTCTATCTCGCAGTCGCCGAACTGGCCGCGCCCACCGGTCTGCTTCTTGTGGCGCCCGCGAGCGGCGGCGGAAGCGCGGATCGTCTCCCTGTAGGGCACGCGCGGCGGCTTGAGTGCGACCTCGACGCCGAAGCGCGAGCGTAGGCGGTCGACGATCACTTCGACGTGCACCTGTGAGAGGCCCGCGACGATCTGCTCGCCGGTTTGAGGGTCGCGGTGCAGGTCGATCGTCGGATCTTCCTCCTGAAGGCGCCGCAGCGAGGCGAACACCTTGTCCTCGTCGCCTCTGGCGGCGGCCTCCACGGCGAACGCCATCACCGGCGCCGGCAGGCTCGGACTGGGCATCTGCAGCGGACCGATCTCCGCCCCACGAGGGCCGAGGATCGGCCAACGCTCGGCGAGCCAATCGCCGGCGTGCGTGTCCTTGAGCTTGGAAACCGCTCCCATGTCGCCCGGGCCGATCTCCCGCACCTGCTCGCTGCCCTTGCCGGAGAACACGATCGGCTGACCGATCCGCTCGCGCGCATGGGAGCGGGTGTTGAGCGCGTGGGTGTCGTGGCGCAGCACGCCTTGGTAGACGCGCAGCAGGTTCATGCGACCTGCGTAGGGGTCGGCGCGGGTCTTGAACACGTAGGCGAACAGCTCGGCGTCAGCGGCTGCGGAGAGCTCGACGTCGCCGACGGCGAGCGGGCCGTGCTTGACCGGCGAGGGCAGGTCCTCGACGATCGCGTCGAGCAGTCGCGAGGTGCCGAGGTTGCGCGTGGCGACGCCGCACACGACGGGGAACAGCCTGCCGTGGTTGGTGCCCTGCTTCAGGGCCGTTGCGATCTCCTCGTGGGAGATGGGCTCGCCCTCGAGATAGCGCTCCATGAGCTCGTCGGAGACCTCCGACACCTCGTCCATCAGCCGCTCGCGGTACTCCTCGGCGAGCGCCAGCTGCTCGTCGGGGATAGGGATCTCAACGAACGCGCCGCGCTCGGCGGAGTCCTGGCGGAAGGCGGTCATGTCGAGCAGGTCGATCACCCCCGCGGTCTCGCCGCCGAGCTCGAGTGGGATCTCGGTGGCCACGACGTGCGCGCCGAACGCCTGCTTGAGCGAGTCGAGCGTTCGCGCGAAGTCGGCGCGCTCGCGGTCGAGCATGTTCACGAACAGCAGACGGGCGATGTCGAGCTCGGCGGCGCGTGCCCACAGACGCGCGGTGGTGACCTCGACGCCGTTGACCGCGTTCACCACGAACACGGCCGACTCGCACACCCGCAGAGCGGCGAGCGCGTCGGCGATGAAGCTCGGGTCACCCGGCGTGTCGAGCAGGTTGACCTTGCGCTCATGCCACTGCGCGGCCGAGAGCGCCGTCGAGATCGACATCTGGCGCGCCTGCTCGTCGGGGTCGCAATCGGAAACCGTGCTTCCGTCGGTGACCGTGCCGAGCCTGCCGATGACGCCGGCCTCGAACAGCAGCGCCTCGTGCAGCGAGGTCTTCCCCGAGCCGCGATGGCCGACGAGAGCTACGTTGCGAATCCGATCGGGGGTGGTCGGGCGCATGACTGTCTCCTTGCTGGACGCTGCCAGCAAGATACAGCCGATCCGAACCCACGGCTAGGGGGTTAACCGCAGAACGTCAACGATTACGCGTCGAAGGCCGCCTCTTGCATCTTGCCGCGCAGGCGCAGCACCGCCTTGGTGTGGAGCTGGGAGATGCGCGACTCGGTGACGCCCAGCACCTCGCCGATCTCGCGGAGCGTGAGGTTCTCGTAGTAGTAGAGCGCTATCACGAGCTTCTCGCGCTCGGGCAGCGAGGCGATCGAGTCGGCGATGCGATCCTTCAGGTCTCCCACGTCGAGAGCGCGCGAGGGGTCGGGCGCGTGGGGATCCTCGATCGTGTCCATCAGCGACACCTGGTCGCCACTGGAGTCCGACACGCTCCACATCTCATCCAGCGCCGCCACCGAGGAGTGGGAGATGGTGAGCAGCGCTTCGTGGAACTCGGGCACGGTGAGGCTCAGCTCGGCGGCCATCTCCTCGTCGGTCGGTGTGCGCTGGAGGCGATGCTCGAGCTTCGTGTTGGCGCGCTCGATCTCGCGTGCCCGAGCGCGCACGGAGCGCGGCACCCAGTCGATCGAGCGCAGCTCGTCGATGATGGCGCCCTTGATGCGCGTGATCGCGTACGTCTCGAACTTGATCTCGCGCGAGGGGTCGAAGCGCTCGATCGCGGAGATGAGGCCCACCAGGCCGTAGGAGATGAGGTCCGCCTCCTCGACATGCGGAGGCAGACCGGCCGCGGTGCGGCCGGCCACGTACTTCACGAGCGGCGAGTAGGCGACGACGAGCCGCTCGCGGGCGCGAGCGTCGCTCTCGGACTTGTAGCGCCGCCACAGTTCGCGCAGCTCGATCGCTTTGACGTTCGTCTCCAGGGTCTTCTCCCGCCGATCAGGCCCGAGGGTGACTGCGCGCATAGGCGCTTCTGAGTCTGGCGGACTCTACCCGAGTGTAGACCTGGGTGGTCGAGATGCTCGAATGGCCGAGCAGCTCCTGGATCGAGCGCAGGTCGGCGCCGCCGTCGAGCAGGTGGGTGGCGAAGCTGTGGCGCAGGGCGTGCGGCGAGACGCCGCCGGGGATGCCCGCCCGCGTCGTCCAGGCGCGCAGGCGGCGGCGGACGTCGCTGGTGCCCAGGCGCCGCCCGGAGCGACTGAGGAAGAGCGCCTGCTCGGTTGCGTCGGCCCCGCGCGAGCACTCGGTGGCGGGGCCGTCCACCGGCCGGGTGGGGCGCGGCGGGCCGATCAGGGCTGGACGACCACGCTTCACGTATACCCCCACGGCCGTCAGGGCGACCTCGCCGATGGGCACGAAGCGGGTCTTCGAGCCCTTGCCCTCGACACGCAGCTGCTCGCGGTCATGGTCGACGTCGCTGAGGTTCAGCGAGACGATCTCCTCCGCGCGCAGGCCGCACGCGTAGGCGAGCTCGAATAGCGCGCGGTCGCGGATATTGAGTGGCCCGCCCACCCCGTCCGCGGGGATGGAGTCGAGCAGGCGGGCCACCTCGGGCGCCTTCAGGACACGCGGCAGATGGGAGCCGCGACGCGGCGTGGCGAGCAGGTCGGCGGGGCTCTGCTCGATGTGGCCGTGCTCGCGCAGGCTGCGAAACAGCGCGCGGATCGCCGCGAGCTTGCGCGCCGTGGTGGTCGCCGAGAAGCGCTGCTCGGAGAGTCGCGCGATGTAGCGGCGGACGTCGCGAACGCCGACGGTGGACGGAATCAGGCCGTGCGTGTCGGCGAAGCAGGCGAACTGGAGCGTGTCCACGCCGTAGGCGCGTCGCGTGCGGGGCGCGGCGCTCGTGCGACGCAGGTCCTCGTCGAGCAGCGCGAGCGCGCGCAGCCATGGCTCGCCGAGGCTCGGGGGAATGTCAGCCTCCGCGGCGCTCATCACTACGCATAGTTCGCCGTGACGGGCACGCGCCCTGCCGGGGCGATCAGCTGGGAGCGACGAGCGTGGGCGTGGGTGTCGCGAGTATGGGCGCGAGCCGAGTGGCGAGCTCGCGCCAGTCGTGCGCGCCGAGCACGTCCTCGACCTCGCACAGCTCGGCGTTCCACGGGTGCAGGATCGTGGCAGTGGCGATGCCACGCTCGATTGCGGCGCTGAGGTTGAGCGGGCTGTCGTCGACGAGGACGTCGATGTCGAGCTCGACGCAACGCGACACCTTGTCGTGGGAGCAGCAGAGATCGTCGAATGGGACCCCGATGGACTGCAACCACATCGCGGTGGCCGGCGCGCACGCGGTGGGGCGATGGCTTGTGATGTGGATGAAGTGTCCCTGGGCGCTCCACGCGCGGACGGTCTCCGCCGCGTCCGGGTAGGGACGACCGGAAAGAATCGTCTCGTCGCTGTGGCTCTCCTCGATGCAGAGGGCGAGCTGGTCGGGTCGCAGTCGCGTGATGCCCCAGGTGAACTGCTCCTCGTAGGGGAGCTCAACCCCGAAACGGCGCAGGGAAACCTCCGAGAGGACGTCCCAGTAGTGGTGCAGGGTCGAGTCGACGTCGATGGCGATGCGCACGGGTCGGATAGATTATGCAGATGGACGGCGTAGGGGCTCGCGTCCCGACATCTGACGAACCGGCGCGGCCGTTCCGCGACGATCGGCTCCCGCCGTACGGGCCCGAGGGACACTCGGCGTGGCTGGACGTCGACTGGCGCTCCCATCAACGCTGGGTGACGGTTTCCGAGCGACCCGTCAACGTGATCGAGCTGGGCGAGGGTCCGGCGATCGTGTTCGTGCACGGGCTGTCGGGCTCGTGGCCCAACTGGCTCGAGCAACTACCGGTGTTCGCAGCCGATCATCGGGTGATCGCGATGGACCTGCCGGGGTTCGGCCACTCGCCGATGCCGCGGGATCCGATCACGATCTCGCAGTACGCACGCATCCTCGACGGCCTGTTGGAAACACTCGGCGTGAGCGCCGCGACGCTTGTCGGCAACTCGATGGGCGGGTTCGTCTCGGCCGAGCTTGCGATCGCCTTCCCGCAACGGGTCGAGCGCCTCGTGCTCGTGTCGGCGGCCGGGATCAGCACCTACCGCCACCGCGACGTCGAACGGATCGAGCCGTACCTGCGCCGCGTGGCGCCGATGGTCGCCGTGTACACCGCTTGGACGGCCGCCAGGTCCGACCGGGTGGCCAGGCGCGCTGGACTGCGCAACCTGACGCTGGGGCTCGTGACGCGCCATCCGGGCCGCCTGCCGGCGCCGCTCGCCGCCGAGCAGCTGCGCGGTGCGGGCAAGCCCGGGTTCATGCAGGCGCTGAGGGCCAACATCGACTACCCCGTGCGCGAGCGCCTCCCGGAGATCGCCTGCCCGACGCTGATCGTGTGGGGCGACGAAGACAAGGTGATACCCGTGGACGACGCGAGCGTGTTCGAGGAGCTGATCCCCGGTTCGCGCAAGGTGATCTTCGAGGACACCGGCCACATGGCGATGCTCGAGCGTCCAGCGGCGTTCAACGAGCTACTGGAGGACTTCTTGAGCGAGTAGGCAGAGGAGGCTGGGGCGCCTCCAGGGGGCCGGCGTGCCGGCCCGGAGGCCGGAACACCTGCATTCACTCAAGTATTGGGGGTTTGCTGCCGATTCGAGTGGTTGACATGGCCGTTGAACGCTTGAGCGTGCAAGGGGGGGTTGTGCCGGCGCCGCCTGTGCCGCCCGCTACGTTGCTGCAGCTTTGCGAGGATCTCCCCCCCCTTGGGGAGGTCCTGAAGGCGCGGGCCGGAGATGTGCTCACCGAGACGGTCGCGCGGACCATCGGCTCGGGCGAGGTTGTCGACGCCGTGGTTCAGGAGAGCTTCGAGCGGATCTGCACGAGCTCCACGATGGCGGTGGCCCGCTGGATCGCCGGGGAGGGCATCGAGGTAGCCGTCGAGGCCGGCCGGGAGACCTGGGAGATCTTCGGTGAGCTCGCTGCGCACCGCGCGGCGTCGCTGAACGAGGTGACGAGGCGATCCTTCCACTGGCGCAATGTGATGGCCGAGATGCTGCGCGAGAGCGCCGCGCAACTGGACACCTCAGGAGAGGCGCTCTCGCAAGCTCTGGGCATCCTGCAGCTGAGCCTCGAGTTCAGCCTGCTGCGGATGTGCGAGTGCTTTGAGTCAGAGCGCCGGCAAACTGACGAGGAGCTCAAGCGGCGTGAGGAGGAGCTTTCGTTCCTGGCGACGCACGACCCGTTGACGGGCTTGCCGAACCGCACCTTGATCTTGGATCGTGTCGAGCAGATACTTGCGCGTTCTCTTCGCGGCAATATGCCCGTCGCGGCGTTGTTCATCGATCTCGATAATTTCAAGAGCGTCAACGACACGCTCGGTCACGCTACCGGGGATAAGCTGCTGCAAGCGGTCGCCGCGCGGCTCGATGGCGTGATACGCGGCGCCGATACGCTGGGGCGTTTGGGTGGCGATGAGTTCGTCGTGATCTCCGAGAATATTCCGCTCGCCGTGGGGCCCGAGCTGATCGCCGAGCGGCTGCTCGACGCGCTCAAGCAGCCGTTCAAGCTCGGCGAGAACGAGGAGACACGTGTGACCGTGACGGCGAGCATCGGCATCGCGGCGGGGTACCGGACCTCGGCCGAGGAGCTCTTGCGCGACGCGGACATCGCGATGTATAGCGCCAAGTGGGAGGGCCGCGACAGTTATGTCGTGTTTGAGACCAGCATGCAGGACACGCTCCAGAACCGCATGGAGCTCGAGATGGATCTGCGTGATGCTCTGGAGAACCAGCAGTTCGTGCTCGCCTATCAGCCCACGTTCAACCTGAGCGACATGACCCCCACCGGCGTGGAGGCCCTGATCCGCTGGGATCACCCGGTCCGCGGGGTCGTTCAACCCGACGACTTCATACCGCTGCTCGAGGAGACGGGGCTGATCAGAGAGGTCGGCAAGTGGGTTCTGCGAGAGGCCTGTTCTCAGGGCGCCACATGGCGTCAGGCCGGATATCCGATCGACATCGCCGTCAACGTCTCCGCACGCCAGCTCGACTCAGACCAGCTCATAGCAGACATCGAAGGCGCGCTCACCGAGAGCGGCCTCGACCCGGGGGCGTTGACGATCGAGATCACCGAGACGGCGCTGATGCGCAACATCGAGGACACCGCGCGAAGGCTCACAGCCATCAAGAAGCTCGGCGTGAGAATAGCGATCGACGACTTCGGCACCGGATACTCCTCGCTCGCCCACCTGCAAAAGTTCCCAGTCGACGCGCTGAAGATCGACCGGTCGTTCATCTCGGGGATGACAAGCAACCAGGAGGGCGAGACGCTCATCCACACCCTGGTGCAGCTCGGCAAGGCCCTATCGCTCGAGACCTTTGCCGAGGGCATCGAGCAGCAGCAAGAGCTATCTGTGCTCAGGGACGAGGACTGCGACAACGGGCAGGGCTTCCTCTATGCCCGTCCCCTCGACGCAGCCGCGACTGAGGCCTTCCTTGCGAGCTGGGCCGACAAGGTTCCTCCCGCTGTTGCGCAATCGTCGGAGCGCACGTAGAGGCGGGGGTGAGCCGGATGGCGACGCCGCAGCGCATCCTTACACCGGGCTTGATCGCGCGTGCAGGGTGGGTGAGCGCGCGAGTCGCGCTGACGAACGCGACATCGGCGTGAGCGCTCCGGCGGCGTTCATGGAGGCGGCGGGGGTCAGCGACTCCTATGCCGAGGTCAACGGGGTTCGTCTGCATTATGTCGAGGCGGGCGAGGGTCCGCTGGTCGTACTGCTCCATGGGTTCCCGGAGTTCTGGTATTCCTGGCGCCACCAGATCCCTGCCCTCGTAGACGCCGGCTACCACGTCGTCGCGCCCGACATGCGCGGCTACAACCTTTCGGAGAAGCCCGCCCGCTGGCGGGCGTATGACGCCGAGCATCTCGCCGGTGACGTCGCCGCTCTGATCCGCCATTTCGGTGTCGAGAAAGCGCATGTGGTCGGCCACGACTGGGGCGCGGCCGTCGCCTACCTTACAGCGATGCAACATCCGGACGCGGTGGAGAAGCTTGCGATCTTGAACGTGCCCCATCCCGAGCGCATGCTCGCGGCGTTGCGGACCGTCAGGCAGCTACGCAAGAGCTGGTACATGTTCTTCTTTCAGATTCCCGTCCTGCCGGAGAGGCTGCTGGCGCGAGACGAGTTCTCCTTCGCCAAGCGCTCGCTGCGCGCCGATTCGCCCAGCTCGTTCAGCGACACGGACGTCGAGCGCTATGTGGAGGCCTGGTCACAGCCAGGGGCGTTGACGGGGATGATCAACTACTACAGGGCCGCGCTGCGCCAATCGCCGCGCAAGGCGCTCGAGCGGATGAGCCCAATCGATGCCCCGGTGCTCGTCATCTGGGGCGAGCGCGACTCATACCTGGGCAGCGAGCTCGCGCAACCAAACCCGAAGTGGGTCCCCAACGTACGCGTCGAGCGCCTGCCACAGGCCACCCACTGGGTCCAGCACGACGCTCCGGAGCGCGTCAACGAACTGCTCATAGAGTTCCTCGGGGCCGCGGACTCCCAGGCCGTGGGGCAGTAGACGCCGGCGTCGAACAGCGGGCGTCGACGGCGGTGACGCCGTGTCACTGCGCGCCGAACATGCTCTCCAGGCGCGCGGCGAGGATGACGTCGCCCTCGACGCTGCAGCGCCCGGCGGCCATCGCGGTCACGGCGTTCTGCACACCGGCGAGCACGCGCACCCACTCGGCCAGGCCGAAGTGGATCGTCACCGCGGCGTCCAGCGGCGCGGGCTCGAGCAGCCGCGCATGGCCGGCGCGCGAGTCGACCTCAATCGCCCAGCGCCACGGGGCCTCGGGCGGTGGCTCGATCGCGAGGGGTTCCAGCTCGTAGGCGATCACTCCGTTGAACCCGCCGGCGTGCGCGGGCTGGAATCCGCGCGCCATCGCGCGCAGCAGCGCGCGTTGGCGGCGGGGCTCTGAGAAGCGGCGCTCGAGCGTCTCGTCGTCCTGGCCGCGGACCATCGCCGCCAGCGCGCGGCGACCGGTGCGGGAGGTGATGGCACGGATCGGACGTGTGTGCTCGCCCTTGGCTGCGGCGGCCGGTCGGTCGCGGCCCTCAAGCTCAGCGCGAGCCAGCGCGGCCTGGCCTATGACCCAGCGCATGGCGTCGCGCTCGGCGATCGCCTCGCCCTCGGCGAGCACCGCGCGCGCCTCCTCGCGATCGCCGGGATCGCCGCGGCGGTGCAGCGCTGTCGCGAGGTCCACACGTGCCCACCCGGTTAGATATACGAGGTCTATGTCGTCAGCCCGCGCGACCGCCGCGCGCAGCTCGCCGACGGCCGCCTCGGGCCTGCCCGCCAGCAGCTCCAGGCGGCCGATGTGCCACTCGACGATCTGACCAAAGGCGACTCCAGGCGCCGCCTGCACCAGATACGGCCGCAGCGGCTCCAGCAGCGGGCGCAGCCGTTCGCCCGCCGCATGGTCGTCGGCGAACGTCGCGGCAGCCGCCAGCAGGCACAGGACAGCCGGCACATGGATGTCGGCGCGACGCAGCGGAGCAAGGTCGGCGGTGAGCTGGCTCGCCAGCCGGCGCCGCGCCGTGTCGTGGTCTCCGTCGAGCGCAACCGCCCAGGTCGCGAGCGCCGACACGAGCCCCGAGGGTCCAGCCTCCTCCATCGCCGCATAGACCGTGCGGCTCGTTGCGATCTCGCCGTCGTAGATCCATGCGGTCACCAACAGCGCCGAGAGCTCCGCGGCTATATGGATGTCGGGGCGCAGGCGCCTGACGGTCGCCCCCGCGCGGCGGATCAGCGACTCGCCGCCCTCACGATCGCCACGGTCCACCAGCCGAAAGCCACGATTCAGGTCGATCTCCCATGTGAAGCGGGGACTGCCCAGGCGCTCTGCGATCTCCGCGGCACGCTCGATCGCCCGCTCGCACTCCGCTATGCGCCCGAGTGTGTAGTGAGCGAAGGCCGACCACTGGACGGTGCGGAACAGGAGGTCCTCACGGCCGCACCCCTCCGCCACGTCGCTCAGGTCGAGGAACTCCTCGAGCCGGTCGTACACGGCCAGCGGGTCGGGGCCGCGGCCACATGCCGCGGTCATCGCCGTGGAGCGGGCCAGAACCCGGGACTCAGCGTCACCGAGTTGCTGGTCGAGCTCCTCCGCGCGCCGGGCCAGCGCAGTCAGAACATAGTCGTCGTCGGTGTACATCAGCGCGTAGGCAAGCCGGAAGATCATCCTCAGCGCCAGACGCGGCTCGCTGTCGCCAAGCGCGTCAAGGCCCTCCCGCAGCAGCATCACTGTCGAGGTGTCATCGCTGTTGAATTCCCAGCCGAAGCCGATGTCACCACCGGCGAAGCCGAGGGCGGCACGGGCGAGCATGCCTGCGTCGCCGCTCGCGCGCGCGGCATCGCCCGCAGCACGGAACGCGTTTCGCGCGCGGCCCAGGTCGGCCGCGAGCAGCTCCTGCTCGCCGAGCTCGAGCAGCAGCGGCGCGCGGCTGATCCGATCACGCTCTGGGAGCAGTGCGAGCGCGCTGTGCATGTGGACGGCGGCCTGCTCGTGATCGTGCCCCTCAGCCGCCGCGACGGCCGCTGCCTTATACGCCGCGATCGCGCGCTCGGGACCCCCCACGGCCACCGCCAGGCCGCAGTGGCGAGCAAGCTCGGCAGGCTCAGCATCCGGGTTTTCCTCCAGCGCACTCGCGATCGCGAGGTGAAGCCGCGAGCGGGTCGCGTCATCGGCGCCCGCGGTGAGCGCTTCGCGGATCAGCGCGTGCGGAAACACGACCGTCGGCCGCGCGGCGGCCACCTCATCGACGAGTCGCTCCGACAGCGCCTGCGCCACCGCACGCTCCGCGTCCTCTCCGCTCATCCCGGCCGCCCGCGCGGCGAGCGCCACCGGCGCTGAGGGGCCGATCGCCGCGACCGCCACGAGCAGGCGCTCGGTGGTTGGGTCCAGTCGCGCCAGGCGCTCCTCCACGAGATCGGTGACCGCGTCGGGCACAGGCGCCGCGTCCAAGACCTCACCCTCCTGCAAGGCACCCCGCTCGTCCAGGTCACGCGCCAGCTCCGCCGCGAAGAACGGATTGCCCGCCGTACGCGCCTGCAGCCGTGCCGCCAGGCGCGGCGTGATCGCCCGCCCGACCCGTGCCGCCACCAGTGCCGCAAGACCACCGGCGTCAAGACCCTCCAAACGCATCTCAGTCAGGTCACCGGTGCGGCGCAGGTCCGCCAGCACGCGCGAGACCGGGTGCCTGCGGCCCATCTCCCGCTCACGCGCGGTCACCGTCAACACCAGCTGGGCGACTAGAGCGCCGTCCAGCAGATGCCCGAGCGCCTGCGCGGACGCCGCGTCACACCAATGCGCATCATCGAGCACCACATGCAACGGCGCACCCCCAGCGGCGTGGGCCAGTGCCGCGGCAATACCGTGCAACAAGCGGTAGCGGGCGCCCTCAGCCGCCACCATCTCCCCGGCGCCCGTTCGTTCGGCTACGACCGAGTGCTTGCCGAGCTCCGGCGCCAGAGCTGAGAGCTCGGCCCCGGCCGCCGTGGCGAGCTCCTCACACCAAGCGTCGCCCCCAGCGCGAGCGAGCTCGCCGATCGCACGCACCCAGGGCTCGAACGGGATAACAGCCTCCGGCGGGCACCGCGCCAAAACCACCAAGGCGCCCCCGGCGTGCGCGTCAGCCGCCGCAGCCGCGGCATGACGCGTCTTGCCGATCCCCGGTTCGCCCAACACCAGCACCGCACGACGACCCTCACGCGGCACGGTCGCCTCGCGCAACAACCCGATCTCCCGGTCACGACCGATCAACGGCTCGGTCGCATAGGCCGCGAGCACCCGCGGCAACGGAACGCCATCCGGCGGGCGCGCGCCGTTGTCCGGCATACGCGCCGCGCCGTTCGCCGGCGCGGGCTCACCGCCCGGGGAAGCTCCCACCGGTCGATCGGCGGCGGGCGCCACGAGCTCGCGCCAGCGCAAGCTCGACGCTCGCACCGGCGCGCGCACACCCTTCAGCTCATAGCTGGCAAGCTCGTCGAGCGCCACGCCGTCGCGGGATGCCACCAGCGCCGCCACCAGGTCCTGCACGAGCACCTGCCCGCTCTCCGCCGCGGAACAGAGGCGGCTGGCGATCACCACCGCCATCCCGTGCAGATCGTCTTCGTGGGAGATCGGCTCGCCGGCCGCCACCCCCACCCGCGCGGCGATCCCCAGCCCACCTTGAGCGCTGTCCAAGCGCTCAACCGCCACCTGGATGCCGGCAGCCGCGCGCAACGCGCCGAGAGCGCTGTCGAAGCTGGCCATCGCGCCCGTCCCCAAGGGTCTTGATCACTCGCCCGCCGGCACCCTCAACGACGCCCGTCACATCGTCGACATGCGCGCGGCGGACCCGCTCCATCCGATCGTCCCCGAGGCGCGCGAGCAACACGGTCGAATCGACCAGGTCGCTGAACACCACGATCGCCAGACCACCCATACGGGACACCCTCCTCACAACACCGACCCAAGACGGCGAGCATCCACCCTACCCCGAATCCCATTATCCGGGCAGGCTCAGAGGGGCGTCACTCGGCGGCTTGGTCAGTCAGCAGTCCCTCCGCCCAAGCGCCAGCTGCTCCATCGTGCGCGCAAGTTGCGTCAGCGCCTGCTCGACGGCCTTGCGGTGCGCCTCATTCGTGACGAGAGCCAGCCTGGGGTCGCTCACCGACCGCCGCCGAGCGCCGATGGAGCCCGCTGGACCGCCAGCCGCTTGAAGTAGTCGAGCGCCACATGCGCTTCGTCGCGCAGCTCGCGTCCCGCCGAAGCCGCCTGCTCCTGCGTCTGCTCTCGCTGCGCTCGCAACTGTGCCCACATCTGTCCACGATCCACCAGCGGCCGACCATCGCGCAAGACCTCGGCCAGCAGATGCGGATCGCGCCGCGTGGCCTGCAGAGGCACGAGCTGCACCGCACGCCCAACGCGCTCACTCAACCGCCGGCGCAGCGCATGCAGGGCAGCGGCGTGGGAACGACGCAGCTCGACCAGCAGGTCAACGTCGGAGACTCCCTGCACGTCGTCGCCGCGCGCCACAGAGCCGAAGAGCACGGCAAGCTGGAGATTGGGCTCCGTCCTGAGGACAGCGAGCAGCTGCCCGACCAGCGGCCAGTGGGAACGAACCCATGCCGCCTCCGAGTCCGGCAGCGTCAGCCGGCGTGCGCTCGGCCGCCGGGCATGGATCAGACCACTGCCAACCGCCCGGCGGAGCGTGCGCTCATGGACCCCCACCTCGCATGCCAGCCGTTCGAGTACCAAGCTCATATGTCCATACTAGCGCTTATGTGTCCAATCGCCGAAGCCACGTTCACCTCCATCGTCCGGCGTCAGCATCCAATACTCGTGGCTTGCATGACGCGAGCGTTGTGCGCGGCGCTCGGCACCACGAGCCCGGGAACGGCGTCCGGCGCCGCCACGGGCACAGCCGCGAGGATGAGCAGGACCGCTGCCGTGCCCCGCTTCACCAGACGGCGCCGCGGAAGCGTCTGCAAGTCGCGGAGAGCGACTTCAGCGTACGTCGAGCCATGTCGATAACAGCGCTGAGCCGAAGCAGCGTACACGTCGATGAGAGTCCTCGGGAAGAAACCCACCATCGCCGGTCCCCCGACGCCTGGCAATGTCCCAGCGCTCCGGCTCAGGCCGTCCGTCGAGCGCCGGCGTCGCCCACCTGGCGTGAAGCGACGGCACAGCATCTACATCCCATTGAAGCTGCGGGTCTCGCTCACCTTCGTCGCGGGTCTGTTGTGGGTCTGCTTCTCGCTATGGCTCTCGCGCAGCTGGATCAGGACGCTCGGACACGACATCACGACGCCGCTTGCGATCCTCGTTATCACCGGCATCGCGCTGATCCCCGGCTACCTGAACATCCAGCTGCTCAGCTCGATCCTGCTCGACTTCCCGCGACCCTTGCGCTTCGACGTCGAGTTTCCGCGGGTCGCGCTGCTCGTCGCGGCCTACAACGAGCAGGGGTCGATCGAGGAGACGCTCGACTACGCGTTGCGAGCCGACTACCCCGGCGACTTCGAGATCGTGGTCGCAGACGACGGCTCGACCGACCGCACGCGGGAGATCGTCGCCGAATACGTCGCGCGCGATCCGCGCGTGCGGCTGCTCGCGGCTGATCACGGCGGCAAGGCCAACACGCTCAACGCTGCCCTTGAGACCGTGAGCGCGCCGCTGGTAGCGACGATCGACGCCGACACGCTGCTGATGCCCTACTCGCTCAGGCGCGCCGTCGCGCGCCTGCTCGTCTCGCCGCCCGACACGGTCGCGGTCGCGGGGGCGGTGCTCGTGCGCAACTCGCGCGAGAATCTGCTCACGCGCGCGCAAGAGTGGGACTACTTCCTCGGCATCGCCAGCGTCAAGCGCGCCCAGTCGCTGCTGCAGGGAACACTCGTCGCGCAGGGCGCGTTCAGCGTCTATGACACGACCGCCCTCAAGCTCGTCGGCGGCTGGCCGAACCGGATCGGCGAGGACATCGTGCTGACCTGGCGGATGTTGCTGCAAGGTGGACGCAGCGTGTTCGAGCCGACCGCGGTCGCGTTCACCGACGCGCCCTCGGGCTGGGCCGCGTTCGCCCGTCAGCGACGGCGCTGGGCGCGGGGGATGATCGAGGGACTGCGCGACCACGGCTTCGGCCTGCTCAGGCAGTTGAACTTCTACTCGCACTCGATCGCCGGCAACTTCATGTTCCCGTTCCTCGACGCCACCTTCACGCTCGCGTTCATCCCCGGCGTCGTGCTGGCCGCGACCGGCAACTTCGCGATCGTCGGGCCGATGACCCTGATGGTGATGCCGCTCAACGCGGTGCTCGGCGGCGTCATGTTCTTCCACCAGCGCCGCATCTTCGCGACCGTGAATCTACGCGTGCGCAAGAACCGTCGCGGGCTGCTGTTCTACTTCTTCTGCTACCAGTTCATGATGTCGCCGATCTCGCTCGCCGGCTACCTGCTCGAGGCGGTTCGCGCGCGTCGTGCCTGGTAGGGCAGCGGCTCGCGATCGATCACGGCGGCGCCTCTCACCGCCGCCGACCCGGACCGCGTTCGGCGCACTGCCTGAGGTGCTCGACGCGTAGGGCGGACGCTCGCGGGTGCGTGTGGGCGAGCGTCAGACCTCTGCGGATCAGCTCGTGACGGCGCCCTCGGCGGCGCTGCCTACAAGCCTCGCGTACTTCTGAATCGCCACGTCCACATGCTCCTCGGCACGCGGCGGCTGAACGTAGGAGGAGAGGCGCTCGGCGATCTCGGCGTCGGTGAGGGCGACGTCGATGCGACGGGCATCCACATTGATCGCGATCTCCTCGCCGTCGGCGAGCGCGCCGATCGGACCGCCGCGGACCGTCTCGGGGGCGATGTGGGCGACCATGAAGCCGTGGGTGGCGCCGGAGAAGCGCCCGTCGGTGATGAGCGCGACGCTCTCCCCCAGGCCCTCGCCGACGATGGCTGCGGTGACGGCAAGCATCTCGCGCATGCCGGGACCGCCGGCGGGGCCCTCGCCGCGGATCACGACCACGTCGCCCGCGGAGATCTCATGGGCGAGCACCGCGGCCATGGCGGCCTCCTCGCCGTCGAACACGCGCGCGGGACCAACATGGCGGCGGCGCTCGTGGCCGGCGAGCTTGACGACGCAGCCGTCGGGGGCGAGATTGCCGCGCAGGATCGCGAAGCCGCCGGTCGGCTGCAGCGGCTCTGAGAGCGATCGCACCACGCGCTGTCCGGGTGTTTCGGTCGCCTCGGCGGCGTGCTCGGCGACCGTGCGGCCGGTGACGGTGATCGCCTGCTCGCGCAGGATGCCAGCTTCCATCAAACGTTTCAAAACAAGCGGCACGCCCCCGGCCTCGTAGAGGTCGGTGGCGACATAGTGGCCGCCTGGCTGCAGGTCGCACAGTAGCGGGGTGCTCTCCGATATGGGGTCGAACTCGTCAATCGAGAGCGCAACTCCCATTTCGCGGGCGACCGCGAGCAGGTGCAGGACGCCGTTGGTGGAACCGCCGCTCGTCGCGACCGCCGCGATCGCGTTCTCCAGGGCAGGCTTGGTGATGACTTCGCTGGGGAGCAGTCCTTTGCGGAGAACGTCCATGACCAGTTCGCCGCACTGCACGGCGACCTCGATCTTGCGCCCATCCTCGGCGGGCACCATCGAGGAGCCGGCGGGCGAGATGCCCAATACCTCGAAGGCCATGGCCATCGTGTTGGCGGTGAACTGCCCTCCGCACGCGCCCGCGCCGGGCGAGGCGACCTCCTCCAAGTCGTGCAGCTCCTGCTCTGTGATCTTGCCCGCGGCGTAGGCGCCGACGGCCTCGAAGACCTGCTGGATCGTGACGTCCTCGCCCTTGTAGCAGCCCGGGCGGATCGAGCCGCCGTAGAGCATCAGGCCGGGGATGTTCAGGCGGGCGAGCGCCATCACGGCGCCGGGGATCGTCTTGTCGCAGCCGGATATGACCACGAGCGCGTCGAAGAGGTGCGCGGAGGCGACCAGCTCGATCGAGTCGGCGATCAGCTCGCGTGAGACGAGCGAGGCGCGCATCCCGGAGGTGCCCATCGTGATGCCGTCGGAGATCGCGATCGTGTTGAGCTCCATCGGAGTGCCCCCCGCGGCGCGTATGCCCTCCTTGACCTTCGCGGCGAGCACCCTATTGTTGAAGTTGCAGGGCATCGTCTCGATCCAGGAGTGCGCGACGCCCACGATCGGCTTGTCCAGGTCCTCGGCGGTGTAGCCGATGCCGTGCAGGTAGGCGCGCGCGGCAGCGCGCTCCGGGCCGTCGGTGAGGGCGCGGGAGCGGTGCTTGACGTCGAAGGGGGCGGAAGCGCTCACAGCGCGGAAACACTACCGGCGCGACGCCGGATCCGTCCGCGCGCCCGACCGCCCGGCCCGACCGGCGAGACGTTCAGACGCTCCGGCGAGAGCGCATCCGGGCGAGGCCGATCACGTCCACCGGACCGGGGCCCTCACCCACGTCATGCAGGCCGGCGGCTACGGCGGCCCCGGCGAGCGCACGAGCCGCGAAGGCTGCTTGGAGCGGCGTGCGCCCAAGCGCCAGCTGGGCGGCGAGCACGGAGGAGTGGGTACACCCGGAGCCGTGAGCGGCGCCGTCGGGGTGGCGCTTGCCGGGAATGCTCACGACGTACTCGGGAGCGCGGGCTTCGAGGAAGAGGTCGACGGCCTGCGCGCGGTGACCCCCGGTGAGCACCACGATGCCCGGGCCCAATTCGAGCACAGCTCGGGCGAGCGCGAGCGCTTGCTCTTGCTCCCGCTCCTGCGTCAGGTCTTGCATCCCAGATGCTCCCCGCGCGTGACCCCTCGCGCGCGTGTGCGCGCGCGCACGGTTTCCCGCCGATGCACCCACCGCCGACGGGGCATCGGCCGACGTACCGATCGCTGACGAGGCATCGGCCGGCGTACCGATCGCCGACAGGGCATCGCGACGACGCGAGGGGCCGGCGCCGGCAGCGGGCGCGTGACGAGCCAGCGCGCGCGCCTCCGGGACGTTGGGCGTGAGGATGGTGGCGCGCGGCAGGATCTCCGCGACGAGCGCGTCCTGGGCGTCGGGGTCGAGCAGTTGGGCGCCCGACTCGGCGACCATCACGGGGTCCACCACCACGGGGATGCCGTCGGGCAGCTCGTCGAGCGCTTGGGCCACGGCGTGGACGACCTCGACGGTGCCAAGCATGCCCACCTTGACGGCGTCGACCCCGATGTCACCCACCACCGCGCGCACCTGCGCGAGGACGATGTCCGAGGGGATCTGGTGCACGGCGCTCACGCCGAGCGTGTTCTGCGCGGTGATCGCCGTTATCGCGCTCGTGCCGTGCACTCCGCAGCGCGCGAACGCCTTGAGGTCGGCCTGGATGCCCGCTCCACCGCCGGAATCCGAGCCGGCGATCGTGAGGGCGCGAGGTGTGCGGTATGTGTAGGGCATCGCGTGTGGGAAGATCGGTCGAATTACATCTTGCCGCCCGGAGGAGCCCGGGCGGCTGCGCCCGGGTGGCGTCGAACGTCAGGGTTGCTGACGGCTCCGGGCGGGGAAGATCGCGTAGCTGCCGATCGCGGTGACGACTCGGCTGAGCCCACGCCAGGATATCCGGCGGCCGGACGAGCCGAGCGCCGCGCCTGAGACGGCAGCCGACACACTTGGGCGCAAATCGGCACCTCTGTGCGTTTTGCGCCACATTTTGCGGCGTATTGTCGGCAGATGCGCTCCGAGAGCTCCCCTCCTTCAGGCGCTCCCGCTCCTCGCGACGGGCGGCGTCTGCTGGGCACGCTCGGCGAGGATCTCGCAGTCGAGCACTTCCGGCGCCTCGGTTTCGTGCTGGTGGCACGCAACGTGAGAACCCGCCACGGCGAGATCGACCTGATCGCGTTCGACGGGCGGGTGCTCGCGTTCGCCGAGGTCAAGACGAGACGCGCGAGCAACCGCCGCAGGGGGCTCTGCCCGGAGGAACAGCCCTTGGCATGGCTGAGGTTCAGCCAGCGTGCACGCCTGAAGCGGCTCGCGTGCGCATGGCTCTACGAGAACACCGCCGCGCGCCCGAAGGCCCACACGATCCGCTTCGACGCGATCGGTGTGATCGTCGACGGCGCCGACCGCCTCCTGCGCCTCGACCACATCGAGGGGGCTTGGTGACGCTATAAAGAACGAACATGGAGTACCGAACCTGGACTTCTGTGGCGAACCTGCCGTTCGGCGACGAATCCATGTGGTTGCCCTTCATGAGGCACTTGGAGAGCGAGCACGACGAGCTTGGCCCGATCGCCACATGGGAGGAGGACGGGTCGGCGATCGTGGTGGTGACCGCCGATGACCAGCCCGACCCGGCAGCCGCCGCCGAGAACGCGGCGCGAGTCGTAAGCGATGCCCTGCACGCAAGCGGCCTCGCAGACCGCTTCCCGACGGTCTTCCAGGTCGAGCCGGTGGGCGATCTGCTACCGGTGTAGCCGCGCACGCACGGACCTGTACGCGCAGCGCTGACAGAGGCTCGGTGGCTGCTGTCAGAGCGCCAGCTGCTGGTAGGCCAGCGACCGGAAGGACATGCGGTGAAGCGGGGAGACTCCCTGGCGCAGAATCGCCTCGCGGTGCACCGGCGTCGGGTAGCCGACGTGCTCGGCGAAGGCCCACCCCGGGTGGAGCTCGTCGGCGTGGCGCATGTAGCGGTCGCGCGTGACCTTCGCCACGATCGACGCGGCCGCGATCGCGGCGCTCGTGGCGTCGCCGTTCACGATCGGACGCTGCGGGCGCTCGAACTCCGGGACGGCGAACCCGTCGATGAGGCACTGCACCTCCCCCTCGACACCGTCCGTGACCCCTCGTATCGCGTCGCGCAATGCCGCGAGGTTCGTCTTGTGAAGGCCGCGGGAGTCGATCCCGGCGACGCAACGCGACACGACTGTGACGCGCACGGCGGTCGAGAGCACCAATGGATAGAGCTCCTCACGCGCCTGCGGGGTGTGCTGCTTGGAGTCGTTGAGCGCCCTGAGCGCATGCAGCTCGCGGGTGGTGAGCCGCTCGTAGTCGAACAGCACGCCCGCGGCCACGAGCGGTCCCGCCAGGCAACCGCGACCCGCCTCGTCGGCGCCCGCGACCATGCGCGTCCCGAGCCGGCGGTCGAACGCGAACAGACGCCGCCCGCTCGTCCCCGCGCGCGCCCGGCGACGAGCCGCGTGCTTCGAGTGGAGCGCCCTGGAGGAGCCTTGAGCGCTGGGAGAGGCTTGGGAACTCGAAGAGGCTTGGGAACTGGAGGCGCCTTGAGCGCTGGAGGAGTCTTGAGCGCCGGCGGAGCCTTGGGTCCTAGAGGAGCCCGATGCGGTCGGGGGGCCAGTAGGTGGCAAAGGCCCCTCCGATGATCCAGCCTGCGGGAACGGGTCCCCAGAATCTGCTGTCGTCCGACTCGCCACGGTTGTCCCCCATCATGAACCAGTGACCGGCGGGAACCTTGATGGGCGTCGGGAAGTTGCACTCAGAGCCGCCGCCGCACGGGTTGATGTAGGGGTCGCTCTCGGGCTTTCCGTTGCGATAGGCGTGGCCTTCCTTGATGTAGAGCGTGTCGCCCGGACCGGCCACGATGCGCTTGATGAAGTTCACGCTCCCCTCCTGGGGCTCGGGCGTCGAGCACGCGGCGCCGCCGGGCGTGACCATGTGTGGCGCCGGCCCGCACACCTGCTGTTCGGCGTCCTTCGGCGGGTGGAACACGACGATCTCGCCGACATGAGGCCCGTTGAAGTTCATCCCCAGGCGGTTCACAAGCACTCTCTGGCCCACTCTAAGGGTCGGTTCCATCGAGCCGCTCGGAATCCTGTACGGCTTGATGATGAACGCCTGGATCGCCAGCGCCAAGCCGATCGCGACGAGCACTATGACGATGAGCTCGACGATCGAATTGGTCTTCGACTTGGGTGCCCCCCCACCCTCGCCCTTGCCCTCGGCGCCCTCGGCCGAGGCGGAGTTGGCCTTCACGCCGCCGCGTCGCCGGACGGCGCGTCGCCGGCGTCCGAGGGAGAGTCCGCCTCTCCGGCGGCTGCGCTCGACGTGCCGGGACTGTCATCGCCGTCGTCCCGCGCGGCCGTGCCCTGCTCGCGACGCGGCGTGTCGTCGTTGGAAGCGGACGCCGGTTGCGCTGCCGTGGAGGACTCATCGCCGCCGCTCGGGGCAGCGGCGTCCACGGTCGCCTCGGCGGCCGTCGCGGACTCCACGCCCTCGGTCTCCAAGACGGTGTTCTCTGAGGTCGCGCCCTCAGCCTCCATGACGGTCTCCTCGGCGGTCGCGCCCTCGGCGTCGGTGGCCTCCGCGGGACCGTACAGCAGGCCCGACTCGACCGCCTCCTCGGGGCCCGTGTAGCGACGCTCGCGCACACGCGCGCGCTTGCCGACACGGTCGCGCAGGTAGTAGAGCTTGGCGCGACGCACATCGCCTCTGGCCGCCACCTCGATGCGCTCGATCTTGGGCGAATGCACAGGGAACATGCGCTCGACTCCCACGCCGAATGACTGCTTGCGCACGGTGAACGTCTCACGGGCCCCATGGCCCTGGCGCTTGATGACGACACCCTCGAACACCTGGATGCGCCTGCGGGTGCCCTCGATCACCTGGAAATGCACCTTGACGCGATCGCCGGGCGCGAAGTTGGGGACGCGGCGCAGTTGCGCACGCTCGATGCTTTCGATGACTGTGCTCATGGGAAAGAACGCGTCGTGTGAGCGGGAGTCGCTGCACTGCTCGACGCGCCCGCGAATGGTAGCGAACGCTGCCCGGCGGAGCGTCTCATCCTCTCTGTCTCGGGGAAGACCGCGCCGCATGCGGCGCGGTCCCGACCGGTGCATGCACCGGTCGGCCGGTCGGCACATGTGCCGACCGGAACAGCGGATCAGGAGTGCGCGCTCACCGAGAGCCAGCGGTCATATGCGGCGAAGCCTGCTCTGCTCGGCACGCCACTCGCGTATGCGCTCGTGGTGCCCGGAGAGCAGGATCTCAGGCACGCGCCAACCGCGATACTCGGCGGGGCGCGTGTAGTGGGGATACTCGGGCGCCCCGCCGAGCGCCGCGCTGAAGGACTCCTCGACGGCCGACTCGGAGTGTCCGAGCGCGTTCGGAAGCTTGCGCAGGACAGCGTCGCACACGACCATCGCGGCAGGCTCGCCGCCCGAGAGCACATAGCGTCCAATCGACAGCGTCTCGCTCGCGAAATGCTCGACAATGCGCTCGTCGAATCCCTCGTAGCGCCCGCACAGCAACGTCAGCGCCGGCTCGGCGGCGAGCTCCTGGACGTACTGCTCGTCCAGCAGCCGTCCACCCGGCGCGAGCGCTATCACACGGCGGCTGTCGCGAACGCGAGCGGCGTCGATGCCGTAATGGGCGCTGAGCGCCGCATCCATCACATCGACGCGCAGCACCATCCCGGCGCCGCCGCCGAAGGGCGTGTCGTCGACCTGCCCGCCGCTGAGCGGCGTGTGGCCGCGGAAGTTCACGTAGCGCAGAGTCGAGCCGCCGTCGAGCACGTTGCGTACGTGGCGCTGGGTCTGAAACCACTCGAACCACTCGGGAAACAGGGTGAAGACGTCGATCTCCATCAGACCTCACCGCCCGCATCCGGCGTCAAGGCGAGCCTGTGAGCCGGCTCGTGTGCGGGGCCTGCCCTCACAACGCGTCCTCCAGGAAGCTCATGTCGACGTCGATGCGCCGCTGCGCCACGTCCACGGAGCGGATCGCATCGCGCACCATCGGCACAAGCACCTCGCGCGACGCGGGGGCGTCGAGTCGCACCTCCAAGGCCTCGCACGAAGGCAGCTCCACGAGCCGCGCGACGGTCCCCACGTGCCGCTCGCCGTCAACAACCTCGCAACCCTCCAGATCGCCGGCCCACCACTCCCCCTCCTCCAGCTCGGGCGCCTCGTCGCGGTCCACCGTCAGCTCCAGTCCCCGAAGCGCCTCGACCGCCGCACGGTTTTCGGTACCCTCAAGGCGCACGATCGGACGCTCGTCGGTTCCCGCGCGTCGCACGATGGTGGCCGCTCGCCCGTCGATAGCAACCGCTGTGCCGAGCGCGAGCAGACGCGGACGGGCGCCCGTCACGTAGAAGCTGCCATCCAGGCCATGCGCGCGGCCCACGCGACCCGCGGACATCGTGTGGGGGCGGTTGTGGCCACGCCTCGCGGGGAACCCGCCCGTCTTCTCGGTCATCTCAGCTCACCTCTGGCTCCGTCGAGCAGCAAACGGCGTGGTCGAGGTGGTGGGACGGCGTGTCAATCGACTATGTCGACGAGCACGCGGCGCTTCTCGTTCACCGCCGCGGCCTTCACCACCGTGCGCAGCGCGTGGGCGGTGCGACCGCCACGCCCGATCACCTGGCCGTAGTCGCCGTCGGCCACGCACAGCTCGAGCACCACCGTGCCATCGTCCTCCTCGAACTGCTCCACCGACACCTCTTCGGGTCGATCGACCAAGCCCTGAGCCAGGTATTCGAGCAGCTCGCGCATTCTCTCGTTGCTCGCCACCAGGTGACCCCTCTCCCGTCGAGCCGCGCTCAGGGTGTAATGCCCTGGATGCGCAGCAGCTTTCGCACGGTGCCCGACGGTTGCGCTCCGCGGGCCAGCCAGCTGCGGGCTCGCTCCTCGTCGATCACGATCGTGGAGGGGTCGGTCTGAGCGTTGTAGTGGCCGATCGTCTCGATCACGCGACCGTCGCGCGGGGAGCGCTGATCGGCGACGACCACGCGCCACACCGGGTTCTTCCTTGCGCCCACTCGCGTGAGCCTGAGTCTTACCGACACGGTTTCCTCTCTGGGTGCTTGCGAGATACCTTGAAGTCAGCTTGAGAGCTTAGACGGTGGGCGCTCAACGCGCCTGGCGCATGAGCGCGCCCAGGTCCGGCATCTTGCCGCTGCCGACCTGCTTGAAGACCTTGCGCATCTGGGCGAACTGCTTGACGAGCTGGTTGACCTGCTGCACGTTGACGCCCGATCCGCGCGCGATTCGCAGGCGCCGCGACCCCTTGATGAGCTCGGGACGACTGCGCTCCTCGGGGGTCATCGAGAGGATAATCGCCTGCACGCGATCGAGCTCGCGCTCGTCGACCTTCATGCCCTTCATCTGAGCCCCCGCGAAGCCCGGGATCATGCCGAGCACGTTCGTGAGCGGTCCCATCCGGCGGATCGCCTTGAGCTGATCGAGGAAGTCCTCCAGCCCGAACTCGTTGCGACGCAGCTTGCGCTCCAGATCGGCGGCCTGCGTCTCGTCGAGGAGACGCTCGGCCTTCTCGATGAGGCTCATCACGTCGCCCATCCCCAGTATCCGCTGAGCCATGCGGTCCGGATGGAAGCGCTCGAACTGGTCGAGCTTCTCGCCGGTGGAGGCGAACAGGATGGGCTTGTCGGTGACGGCCTTGACCGACAGGGCGGCGCCACCGCGCGCGTCGCCGTCGAGCTTGCTCATCACAACGCCGTCGAACTGGACGGCCGCGGCGAACTGCTCCGCCACGTTCACCGCGTCCTGGCCCGTCATCGCGTCCACCACGAGCAGCACGTCGTGCGGTTTGACCGCATCGCGGATCCTCACGAGCTCCGCCATCAGCTCCTCGTCGACATGCATGCGCCCGCTCGTATCGACGATCAGCACGTCCTTGCCCTCGCGCTCGGCGCGCTGCAGCGCCCACGCGGCGATCTCCACCGGGTCGCGTTCGGGATGGGTGGGGTCTCGGTAATACACGACGGCGCCTGCCTGGGCGCCCACCTTCACGAGCTGCTCCACCGCCGCGGGCCGGTATACGTCGCAGGCGGCGAGCGCCACCGTGCAGGAATGCTCCTCGCGCAGGTAGCGCGCAAGCTTCGCCGTGGCGGTTGTCTTGCCCGATCCCTGAAGACCCGCCATCAGGATCACGGTGGGTGGCCGCGGCGAGAAGCTCAGGGCGGGCGTTTCGTCATTCGGTCCTAGGGCGGGTGGACCTCCCATCAATTCGGTGAGCTCGTCGGCGACGATCTTCACCACCTGCTGGCCGGGGTTGAGCTTGCCGACGATGTCCGCGCCCAGGCAGCGCTCCCGCACGTCGTCCGTGAAGCGCTTGACGACCTTGAAGTTGACGTCCGCCTCCAGCAGCGCGAGGCGGATCTCGCGCATCGTCTGCTCGATGTCCTTCTCGGTGAGCGTTCCGCGTTGGCGAACCTCGCCCAGCGTGGCCTGCAGCTTCTCGGCGAGGGTGTCGAACATGGGACCTACTCGGTCTTGTGCTCGCCGCGTCGCGCGATCGCCTCGCCGATGCCGCCGAACGCCTCGGCGAACTCGGAGGGTATGACGAATACCTTGTTCGAGTCGCCTTCCGCGAGCTGCGGAAGCATCTGCAGGTATTCGTAGCTGAGCAGATCGCGGGTGGGGCGACCCTCGTGGATCGCTGTGAAGACCGTATCGATCGCCTTCGCTTCGCCCTCGGCACGCAGGATCGCCGCCTGGCGTGCTCCCTCGGCCGTCAACACCGCCGCCTGCTTCTCCCCCTCGGCCGTCAGGATCTGGGCCTGCTTTTCGCCTTCCGCCGTCAGGATCGCCGCGCGCCGATCGCGCTCGGCGCGCATCTGCTTCTCCATCGCCGTCCTGATGTCAGGCGGCGGGTCGACCGACTTGATCTCGACGCGGTTGATCCTGATGCCCCACTTGCCGGTCGCCTCGTCGAGCACCACGCGCAGCTCGGTGTTGACGTTCTCACGGGCGGTCAAGGTCGCCTCGAGCGTCAGGCCGCCGATCACGTTGCGCAAGGTGGTCACCGTGAGCTGCTCGATCGCCTGCAATGGATTGGCGATTTCATAGGTGGCCGAGCGCGGGTCGGTGATCGTGAAGTAGAGCACCGTCTCGATCCCGACCACCACGTTGTCTTCTGTGATCACCGACTGCGGCGCGAAGTTGACCACCTGCTCGCGCAGATCGACCAGCGGCTTGACGCGATCGATGAACGGCGTGACGATCGTCAGGCCCGGCTCGAGCGTGCGGCTGTAGCGGCCCAGCCGCTCCACCACGCCCGCCCGCGCCTGGGGGATCACACGGATGGTGCGCGCGGCCACCACGAGCGCGAACAAAACGACTACGGCTATGACGATGAGAGCGACCATAAGAGTTGGCTCTTCCTTTCTATCGGGCTTTCCGGCCCTACCAGTGTCTCAGTGCATCACGAGCGCTGTCGCGCCGCGTATTTCGACGACTTCGACGCGTTCGCCCGGGTCGAAGACCTGGTCTTCGTCGAAGCTGCGCGCCGTCCATACCTCGCCGTCGATCTTCACGCAGCCGACTCCCTCGTCGTTGGCGATCCGCTCGAGCACGATCGCCTTGCGACCGATGAGCGCCGCGGCGCCCGTCCTGATCGACGGGGGCAGCCTGCGGTGGCGGCGCGCCACGGGGCGGAGCGTTCCGAACACGATGCCCGACGTGGCCAGGAACACGACACCCGACAGCGCCAGGCCGACGCCGAGCAGGCCCACGACAGCCGCGAGCGCGGCTCCCACGGCGAACGGCGCAAGGTAGAAACCGCCCTGGTGCATCTCGCCCACGCCGAGCACGCATGCGGCCACCAACCAAACGATCCAAGCGTCCATGACTGGATTATCCCTCAGCGACGAGCGCGCGGGCGAAGTCGTCGGCGTCGAAGGGGCGCAGATCCTCGAGTTGCTCGCCGATGCCGATCAGCTTCACCGGCAGCTGAAGCTCGCGGGCGATCGCGAGCGCGATGCCCCCGCGCGCGGTGCCGTCGAGCTTCGTGAGCACGATTCCGCTCACTCCCGCCGACTCGGCGAACATCCGCGCCTGGCGCAACCCGTTCTGGCCGGTGGTGGCGTCGACCGTCAACAGGGTCTCGTGCGGCGCGCCCTCCAGTTGCCTTGAGATCACGCGGCGCACCTTCGCGAGCTCGCCCATAAGATCGTCCTGTGTGTGAAGGCGCCCGGCGGTGTCCACGATCACCACGTCGATTCCCTTGCCGCGAGCCTGCGCCACCGCCTCGAACGCGACCGACCCCGGGTCCGAGCCCTCGGGCGCGGTGACGATCTCACATCCGGCCCGCTGCGCCCACTGCTCGAGCTGCTCGGTGGCCGCCGCCCTGAAGGTGTCGGCGGCGCCGAGCAGCACGCTCACTCCGAGCTCCTTGCGCAGGTGCCATGCGAGCTTGCCGATCGTCGTCGTCTTGCCGGTGCCGTTGACCCCCACGGCGAGTATCACGGTGGGCTTCGCGCGGATGTCGATGCGCCCGTTCTCGCTCCTCGCGGTGTCTGCGAGCAGCTCGATCAGCCGCTCTGAGAGCGCCTGCCCGCCGGCAAGCCCGCCTTCGGCGGCCTCCGTCTCGAGGGCCTCGACGACCGATGCGGTGGTGGTGGCGCCCACGTCCGCCATGATGAGCGCCTGCTCGAGCCTCTCCCAGGTGTGCTCGTCGAGCGTCGAGAACAGCGTCGCGTGGATCTCCGAGCCGAGCGCCTGCCTGGTCTTCGAGAGGTTCTCTGCAAGACGCCGCAGCAGGCCCCGGCGGCGCTCGGAGCCCTCCCCGGATTGCGAGCTCTCAGCGGAGCCGTCGGGCGCCTCGGTGACGAACAGGTCGGCCCAGTCGCGCGGCACGGCTCAGCCCGACGCGACCGGCGCGACCTGGGGAGCCGGCGCGACCTTGGACACGGGCTCCTCCGTGGGAAGCCGTCGCGAGAGCACCTTGGAGACGCCGTTGTCGGCCATCGACACGCCGTACAGCCAGTCGGCGGCCTCCATCGTGCGCTTCTGGTGGGTGATCACGATGAACTGCGCACGGTCGGCGTAGCGACGCAAGAGCGTGAGGAAACGGTCGAGGTTCAGGTCGTCGAGCGCCGCCTCGACCTCGTCCAGCACGTAGAACGGGCATGGGCGCGCCAGGAACACCGAGAACAGAAAGGCGAGCGCGGTCATCGACTTCTCCCCGCCCGAGAGCAGCGACAGCCGCTTGGTGGACTTGCCCGCCGGGGTGATCTCGATCTCCACACCCAGCATCTCTTCGGCCCGTTCCTCGGCGTCCTGCACCGGCTCGGCCTCGGCTTCCACGTCGGCGGAATCGCCGCTCTCCGGCGCCGGCTGACCTCCGAGCACCGTCCGTGGAGTCTGCTCGTCGGAGACGAGCCTCAGCCGTCCGCTACCTCCGGGGAACACATCCTCGACGAGCTCCTCGAAGTTGCGCGCCGCGGCATTGAACGTCTCGTTGAACGTCTCGTGGATCTGACGGTCGGTTTCGCGGATCACGCCCCTCAGCTCGCGCAGCGCGGTCTCGAGGTCCGTGCGCCGCTCCTCGAGCTCCTCTACGTGAGCGATCGCCTCCGCGTACTCCTGCCCGGCGAGCGGATTCACGGGACCGAGCTGCTCGCGCCGCCGAGCGAGTCGCTCCAAGCGTGCCCTGAGCGCCTGTTCCTGGTCCTCTCCCAGTGGCTCCACCGCGCTTTGCCGAGCCGCTTGCGCGGGATCGGGTCTCGGTGGGCCCTGCTCGCGCCGAGGCTCCGTCCCCACGCCCTCCGTCGACTGCGCTGATTCCGTCTGCCCGTCGGCAAGCACCCCGGGCGCGGGCAGCTCGAGCCGCTCACACACGCTCCGCAGCTCCTCTTCGGCCTCCGAGGCCTGGTCGCGCAGGCGTTGTGCCGCAACCTCGGCGCCGGTGACCGCCTCGCCCTCGACCTTCAGCGCCGCCTGGATCTCCGTCTCCTGCTGCGCGCAGGCGCGCAGCTCGGCCGACACCTGCTCGCCCTCGGCCTTGTCCTGGCCGAGCAGCTCCTCGATCTGCGCGAGCAGCCCCCCCATCGCCTCGCCCGCGCCCGCGAGCGCCTCGGCCAGACGCTTCGCGCGCGGCGCCAGCTCCACGTCGGCGGCACGCCGGGCGCTCAAGCGCTCGATCCGTTGCACACGCTGCGCTTCCTCGGCGGCCCTGCGCTCCGCTGCCCTGCGCTCGGCGGCGAGCTCCCCCCGCAACTCGGCGCGCCTCACGGCCAGCGGCCCCTGCTCGGGGGCGGCGCGGCGCTGCTCGATCAGCCACGCCGCTTTGCGCTGCGCCTCGGCCGCCTCCGCAAGCTTGCGGTCGGCTTCGCGCAGCGTGCCGTCGGCCCGATCGCGCGCCTCGTCCGCATCGCGTACCTGCCCGAGCGCCTGCTCCACCGTCGCGCGCGCGGCGTGCTCGGCGGCGACGGCGGTCTCGCTCTCGCCGATCAGCCGATCGCGCTCGTTACGCCGCGCCAGCACCCGCTCCGCGCCGCCTTCGGTGACCTGGCGCACCTCGCCCCAACCTGCGAACAGCACCCTCCCCGAGCGTGTGGCCGCCACACCTTCGAAGCCCGCGTCCAAGCCATCGAGGCTGTCTACCACCCACGTGTCGGCGAGCAGCCTGTGTGCGAGCTCGAGCACGGCGCCGGACCCACCCACGAGATCGAGCAGCCTGAGCGCACCGGACGCGGGCGGATTCCCGTCGGTGGCGCGGGTCGCGTGGGGTGCGCGCTCGTCGCCGTCGCTCCCGACATCCGCGTCCTCGCCGGCAGCCTCTCCGGCCAGCAGCGCCGCGCCGCCGTCCTGCCCGACGCGGTCGAGCAGCGCGCGGGCGCCGTCCATGTCGCGCACGAGCGCCGCGTCGAGTCGCCCGCCGAGCGCCGCCGCGAGCGCGAGCTCGTATCCCGGCTTCACCTGCAATGCCTCGCTCAGGGCGCGTGGCGAGCCGGCCAGGGACCCGCCGGCGCCCGCGTGGCTGCGCAGGAACTGGTTCGCCGCCGCCAGCTCCGCGCCGATCTTGGCGGCGTCGCGGCGTGCGACCTCCGCCTCGGCTTCGGCTTGACGCAGGGCCGCGCGGGCCTGTTCGGCGCGCGTGTCGGTCTGCTCGCGCGCCTCGCGCTCCGCCTGCAGCTCCGCCTTCAGCTCCTCGGCGCGCTCCGCGACCGCCTCCCGCTCGGCGCGCAAGCCCTCGATCTCGCGCTCGGTCTCGCGCTCGCGCTCGCTGTCGATCTCCGCAAGCGCGGCCTCGAGCGCGCGCACGCGATCCTCGCCCGCCGCCCGCTGGCAGGACGCCGGATCGTCGTCGTCGTCGCCCGCGTGGCTCTGCTCGAGCGCGCCGAGCTCGATTTCGATCCGGGCCGCCCGCCGCGCAACCGTCTCGGCGGTGGCGGTCGCCTGCTCGCCGCGCATCTGCAACCGCTCGCGGGCCGAGCGGGCCTCGTATGCGCGCTTCGCGAGCGCGTCGTGGCGCTCGGTGCGCTGCGCGAGCGCCTGCTCGGCCTGCTCGCGCCGCCGCGCGACCGCCTGCAGGCGCGACTCGATCTGCGCGCGCGCCGCCCGCGCCGCCTGCGCCCCTTCCTCGGCGTCCACGAGCTCCGCCCGCCTGGCCCGCACGGCCTCGCGCGCGAGCTCATGGCGCGCCTCCAGCATCTGGCGCTCCAGCCGCTCGTGCAGCTCCGCCGCCTCGGCCTGGCGCTTGAGCGGCCGCAGACGCGTGCGCGCCTCGCGCTCCACGTCGAGCGCGCGGTCGAGGTTCTCCTGGGTGCGCTCGAGCTTGAGCTGTGCCCGGCGGCGGCGCTTGCGGTGCTTGCCGAGGCCCGCCGCCTCCTCGATCAAAAGGCGCCTGTCACGTGGCTTGGAGGTGACGATCGCCTCGACCCGTCCTTGCGATATGACCGAATGGGCCTCCTTGCCGAGGCCCGTGTCGGAGAGCACCTCGATCACGTCCACCAGGCGGCAGCGGGCGCCGTTGAGGCGGTACTCGCCCTCGCCCGAGCGGTCGAGCCGCCGCACGATCGAGATCTCCGCGAGCGGCACGTCCACCGTGCCGTCGGAGTTGTCGAGCACGATCTCCACCTCGGCCGAGCCGCGCGCCTGCACGCCGCGGCCGCCGCCGAAGATGACGTCCTGCATCGACTGGCCTCTCACCGCGAGCGGCGACTGCTCGCCCATCGCCCACAGCAGCGCGTCGGTGACGTTGGACTTGCCCGACCCGTTCGGCCCCACCACCACGCTCACGCCGGGACCGAAGTCCAGCTTCGTGCGGTCGGGAAACGACTTGAATCCCTTCAGCGTGAGCGACTTCAGGTGCATCGGCCGACCCCCCAAGTCGCGTGGCCCGCGGCGCCGCTTATGACCACTCGCTCCAGTCGGGTCATGCCTTCGCGAGGCTCTCCAGCGCCTCGTTGGCGGCCTGCTGCTCGGCGTGCTTCTTGCTGCGGCCGCGGCCCTTCCCGAGCGGCTTGCCGTCCACCAGAGCCACCACCACGAACGTGCGGTTGTGCGGCGGACCGTGCTCGTCGGTCACCTCGTAGGCGATCGTCTCCCCGCGCCGTGCGAGCTGCTCCTGCAAAGCCGACTTGAAGTCGAGCGGATGGTCAAGCGCATGCTCGATCTCCGGCGCGAACGCTTCCACCACGGCCTCCGCGGTGCGCTCGTACCCCGCGTGCAGATAGCACGCGCCGATCACAGCCTCAATCACCGAGGCGAGCACCCGCTCGGTCTCGAGCAGCCCCACACGCCTCCCCTCGCCGTTCTCCGGGGCGGCCGCGCGCAGGCGCTCTCCCACCCCCAGGCGTTCGGCCACAGCGCGACACGAGCGTCCGGAGACGGCTTGGGCGCGAATCTTCGTGAGCCGGCCCGCTCCGAAGCGCTCCGCCTCAGAGCGCGGATAGAGGTGTGTGGTGAGCGCCAGCGCAAGCACGCTGTCGCCCAGGAAAGCCAGCCGCGTGTAGGAGTCGCTGCGCCGCTCGGTCCACGAGGCGTGCGCGAACACCTGCCGCGCGAGCTCCTCCGGCAGTTCGCCCAGCAGCGCCTGCAGCAGCGCCACCCCGCCCAGCGTGTCCTGCTCAGCCGTCGTCATCGCCTCCAACCGCACTCAGTCATCGCTTGAGTGTGCCATTACGAAATCCACGGCTTGGCTGACCGTCAGGATGTCGGCGGCCTGCTCGTCTGAGATTTGCACGCCATATGTGTCCTCGAGCTCCTGCACGAGCGTGTAGAGGTCCAGCGAATCGGCCTCCAGGTCCTCCTTGAAGCGAGTGCCCTCCACAATCCGCTCGGGCTCCACATCCAGCTCGTCGGCCAGGTGGGCCTGTATCAGGACGAACACTTGCTCGCGGGTCATTCGCCTGCCAGGCTAGCCGGATCGGCGGACACAGGGGCCCTCCTCAAAGCTCCCGCGTCGCGCAGCGCAGCGTGCGTGGCGCCCACGACGTCCTCGCCGGCCCCCCGCTCCGCGCGCACGATCGCCTGCGCGAAGCCGTGCCTGGAGAAGCGTCCGTGCGGAACCACCGCGAGACGACGCAGCCCGAGCAGGTAGGCCCCGCCCTGGCCTTCCGGGTCGATGTCCTCGCGAAAGCCCCTGAGCGACGGGCGCAGCAGCATCCCACCGAGCTTGCCACGCAGCGATGAGCTCGCCGCGTGTCTCACCGCGCCGAGCATCGTCTGGGAGACGCCCTCCATCAACTTCAGCGCGATGTTGCCGGTGAAGCCGTCTGTGACGATCACGTCCGCGACCCCGCTGACAACGTCGCCGCCCTCGACGTTGCCCACGAAGCGCAGCCCGTGCTCGCGCGAGCGCTCGCGCAGCGCGGCGCCCGCCGCCAGCACCAATTCGCTGCCGCGCTCGCGCTCCTCCCCGTTCGAGAGCAGCCCTACGCGTGGATGCTCGACGCCGAGCACCGCCTTGGCGAACGCGACGCCCATGAACGCGAACTGCACGAGGTGCTCGCTGCGCGCCTGGTCGTTGGCGCCCACGTCGAGCAGCGTCACGGGACGCGCGGGTGGGGGTCCCGGAATGGGTATCGGCAGCGCGAGCGCCGGTCGATGCACCCCGTGCGCCCGCTTCACGTTGAACAGTCCAGCCGCGAGCGCCGCCCCGGTGCCGCCGGCGCACACAAGCGCCTGAGCTCGACCGTCGCCGACCGCCCTCGCCGCCTGCACGATCGATGCCTGAGGCGTCGATCGGACCGCGCGCGCGGGATCCGGGCTCTTGGCCACCGACACAGGCGCATCTACGACCTCCACGCGCGACCCCACATCCCCAAACTCCTCGGCGGGGCCGAACAGGAGCACGCGTACACCCTGCTCCGCTGCGATCCTCGCGCCGGCGGCGACCTCGGCCGGACCCATGTCGGCGCCGTTGGCGTCGACGGCCACGACCGGCCGCGCACGCGCCGCGTCGTTCGATGCGGCACGACCGCCGGGTGGAGCGGACCCTCCGCTCACCGACTACTCGTGATCGTGATCGTGGCCGTGCGCTTCTAGGGCAACGACCTCACGGCCCGCGTAGGTCCCGCACACGGGACACACTCGGTGCGGCCTGCGTGGGCTGTGACAGCGGGGACAGTCGTTCACCGCGGGCGCGTCGATCTTGTGGTTGGCGCGCCGCAGCGCCGTGCGGCTGTGCGATTGCTTTTTCTTGGGAACCGCCATCGGCGGCACAGGCTACCAGGGCCGCACAGGGAATAGTCCGCACGCGGACTATTCCGCACAGGTACCAGCCGCACTCGGACTAGCCGCACAGGGACCAGCCGCGATGGGACCAGTCGCGATGAGAATATGGCTTCGGCTACTCGAGCTTCAACTCGCTCAGCTTCGCCCAGCGCGGATCGGGCGGCCGCTCGTGCCGATGATTTGGCCCCACCTGGTTCAGGTCGGCGGCGCAGACGGCGCACAGCCCCGCGCAGTCCTCCCGACACAACACCTGGATGGGCAGCGCAAGCGCGAGCGCATCGCGCGCCCAGCCGGCCAGGTCGAGCGTCTCATCGGCCAGATACGGGCTCGACAGCTGCTCGCCGCCGCCCGGGCGGTCGACCTCGCGCGCATCGACGTCGATCGGCTGGGCCGCGTCCTTCAAGCAGCGCATGCACGGCCCCGCGAGCGTCGCCTCGAAGCGCAATCGAAGCGCGTAGCCGGCGCCGGTCATGCGCGAAACGTCGAGCCTCACCGGCACAACGTCCGGACGGGCCGCGTACGGCTCGCCGCCCAGCGTGAGGGGATCGATCTTCACGGCGAGGTCCAGACGCCGCCCCTCCCCAGCGCCCAAGCGCATGCCCCCCAGGTCGAGAACGTGCGTCACTACGGTCATCGTCTTCAGGCTAGAGGCTCGACGCGGGTTGGACGTCCGTCATGGAGCGCTGACCCAAGATAAAGGAGGGGAGGTCAACATATATTTTTGAGATTTTACCATTATAGATACAATTTGTATATACTATCGCAAAATTTCAAAATAGAACATCCCACATCTCCCACGAGGCCCTTCCGAACACGATTCTCAGCCTCCGGGGAACCCGTGTCAAGCCTCTGGGCCGCCCGCCGCCCGCGCGGGCCCGCGGGTCGTGTTAGCGGCCGTCGCGCAAGTCGCGCTTGAGCACCTTGCCGGTGGCGTTGCGGGGCAGCTCGCTCAAGAGCACCACCTCGCGCGGCACCTTGTAGCGGGCGAGGTTGTGCTTCACGTAGTCCTTCACCGTGTCCTCGCTGAGCCCCGATCCGTTGCGGGCCACCACGAAGGCCTTCAGGCGCTGGCCGAACTCGGCGTCCTGCACGCCGATCACCGCGGCCTCCTCGATACCCTCGTGGTCGGCGAGCAGGTCCTCGACCTCGCGCGGGAACACGTTCTCGCCACCGGACACGATCATCTCGTCGTCGCGTCCGTCCACGAACAGCCGGCCGTCCGTGTCGAAACGACCTATGTCGCCGGTGCTCATAAGCCCCCCGACGATCTCCTTGCCGCCACCGCCCGTGTATCCCTCGAACACCATCTCGTTGGCAACGAAGATCCGCCCGCTCTGGCCCTGGGCGACCTCGCGCCCCTCGTCGTCGAGCAGCTTCACCACCGTCCCCATCGGCGGCTTGCCCGCGGTGCCGGGCGCGGCGCGCAGGTCCTCCGGCGTGGCGATCGTCGCCCACGCCACCTCCGTGGAGCCGTACAGGTTGTAGAGCACCTCTCCGAACGTGTCCATCGCGCGGATCGCGAGCTCCCCCGGCAGCGCCGAGCCGCTCAGGGCGATCACCTTCAGCGCGCGCACGTCATAGCTCGCGATCGTCTCCCTTCCCAGCTCCAGTATGCGCTGCAGCATCACCGGCACCACCGCGAGCGCGCTCGCCCCGTGCTCCGCGACCGCCCTCAGAGTGTCCTCTGGATCGAACCGCCTGCGCAGCACGAGCGTTGAGGAGAGCGGCAGCGCGAGCGTGAAGTGCGCGAAGCCCCACGAGTGGAACATCGGCGCGGCGATCATGGTGGTCTCGCGTGCCTTCAGCGGGATCTTCGAGAACAGCGCCGCCGCCGGTTCCAGCGAATCGGGCTGTTTGCGCGCGGCCCCCTTGGGGGTCCCGGTGGTGCCCGACGTGAGGATCACAACCCTGCCGCTTTCTACGGGCGGCTTGCAATCGGCGGTGCTTCCTCTGGCGATCAGATCCTCGACGAGCGGGTCCTCCGGGGTGGTGCCCGGATCGCTCCACGCGACGAACCGCTTGCGTCCCTCGCCACCGTCGCTCACGAGGTTCGCGAAGTCCTCGTCGTACACGAGCCCAGCCGGGTTCTCGCGGCACATCACGTCCGTGATCTGCGGACCCGCGAAGGCGGTGTTCAGATAGAGCGCGCTCGCCCCGAGCTTCGAGCACGCCACGGTGGCCTCGACGAAGCCGCGATGGTTGCGGCACATGATCGCCACCCCGTCGCCTTCGGATATGCCCGCCTCCCGCATCTCGTTCGCGAGCGCGTTGGTGCGCCGGTGCACCTCTTCGAAGGTGAGCGTCCCGCGGTCGTCGACGATCGCCGCACGGTCGGGAAAGCGCGCCGCCGAGCCCGTGTATGCGGCCGCCGGCGTGGGACCCCAGCGCTTGAGAGCCACAATCGAGCGGACCGCCCTGTCGGGCCGCACCGGCGCGATCATGCCGGTGCCGAGCAGGGTCTTCGCGACCTCCAGGCGATGCTTCAGAGGCGGGCTCACGCCCGCACACTACTCAAAAGGGCCACCCTCGCGCGCCCGCGTGCCGCGCTAGCTGACTTCTGCGGGTTCGTCCTTGCCCTGCAGCCGCTCGCGGCCTCGCTGCACCGCGGCGATGAACTTCGACAGGTTCACCTCGAGCGTGTTGAGGATCTCGTCCGCGTAGTCCTCGGCCCCGAGCCTGATCTCGCGCTCGCGCGCGCGGGCGTCCTCGATGACGTCCTCGGCGGCGCGCTCGGCCTGCTTGGTGACCTCCTCTTCGCCCACCAGCCGCTCCTGGCGCTCGCGCGCCTCCTTGACGATCCGCTCCGCCTCGCGCTTGGCCTCCGCGAGCATCTCCTGGCGCTCCTTGACGATCCAGCGCGCCTGCTTGATCTCCTCGGGGATCGTCGCCCGCATCTGGTCGAGGATGTCGTAGATCTCCTCCTTGTCGACCCTCACCTGGTCGGTGAGGGGCACCGGCTTGGCGTTGTGCACCAAGTCGTCGAGCTTGTCGATCAGCACCAACACGTCCATCAGCGGTCACCTCCGTGGAGCGTCCCGCGCCACGACTTTGGGCCTATCCCGGATAGGCCCTCATGAGCAGAGTTGTCTCTCAAGATGGGTCTCACGTCAACCAAAGTTCGTCAGCGCCGCAACTCTTCCTGCAAGCGCTTCGCAACCGCTTGGGGCACGAGATCGTCGATCCGTCCGCCAAACGTGGCGAGCTCCTTCACGCCGCTCGAGGATAGGAAGCTGTATTGGGGGCTTGCCATCAGATACACCGACTCTATCTCGGGATCCTGCCTGCGGTTGAGCTGGTTCATCTCGAGCTCGTACTCGAAGTCCGAGATTGCCCGCAATCCCTTCACGATCGTCTTGGCGCCCACCCGCCTTGCGAAGTCCACCACGAGCGTGTTGAAAGGCTCCGCCCGCACGCCCGGGAGACCCCTGAGCGCCTCCTCGATGAACGCCATCCGCTCATCAATGTCGAACAGCGTCGTGTTCTTACGCACCGAGCGGTTCACGACCGCCACGACCACTTCGTCGTAGAGATTCGCGGCGCGTCTGATCACGTCCAGGTGGCCGTTGGTTATCGGGTCATAGGAGCCCGGGCACACGGCTATCGACTTATCGACGCCCATCGTCGCCCTCGATGACGTGGCGGTGGATTGTGATGACTGTGTCTCCATAGCGTCTCTCCCGCGCCGCCGCAAGCGGCAGTTGCAGCGGGGCTCGTCGATTGCTCTCCACCACCACGCGCGCTCCCGGCGCGAGCAGGGCCGGCAACAGCGCCGACAGCCCGCCTTCCAGCTCGCGCGCATGTCCGTATGGGGGATCGATGAACACCAGATCGTATGTTTCGCCGCGCGCGCGTGCGTTGCGCAGTGCCGCGAACGCGTCGCCCTCCCTCACCTCGGCCTCGGGAGCGACGAGCCCGAGCCGGCCCAGATTCGCCCGCAGCGCCCGCAGCGCGGCGGCGTCGCGCTCGACGAACACCACCCGCTCGGCCCCCCTCGAGAGCGCCTCGATTCCGAGCGCTCCGGTCCCGGCGAACAGGTCGAGCGCGACCGTTCCGTCGAGCTCGCCGAGCATCGAGAAGGTCGCCTCCCGGACCCGATCCGAGGTGGGCCTGGTCGTCTCCTGCCCCTGCGGCGCCTTCAACGGCCGCCCGCGCAAACGCCCCGCGATCACCCTCATGCCGGGATCGCCCTCACGCCCGGATCATTCGCATGCCGGGATCGCCGCTCGTGCCGGGATCGCCGCTCGTGCCGGGATCGCCCCTCATGCCGGGATCGCCCTCACGCCGGGATCGGCAGCAGCGCCTCGGCGCCGAACGCATCCTCGAGCGCCGTGCCGAGCAGCCCATGCAGCGGGCCGCGCAGACACGGATCCTCGGTGAGGATCGCTCGTGCCCGTGCCCGTGCCCGCTCGAGCAGCTCGGCGTCCTCCGGAAGGCTCGCGAACTTGAACTGTCCGAGTCCCGACTGGCGCGTGCCGATCAGCTCGCCCTCCTTGCGCAGCCGCAGGTCGATCTCGGCGAGCCGGAACCCGTCGGAGTGCTCGACGAGCGCGCGCAGGCGCGCGGAGCCGGCGGGCGGGTGGGATGTGGAAAGAAAGCACGTGGAACGGTGCTCTGCGCGCCCGACGCGTCCGCGCAGCTGATGCAGCTGCGCGATCCCGAAGCGCTCGGCGTTCTCCACCAGCATGACGGTTGCGTTCGGCACGTCCACCCCCACCTCGATCACGGTGGTCGCCACGAGCACGTCGGCTCGCCCGCACGCGAACGCCTCCATCGCCTGCTGCTTCTCACGCGGGCGCATCTGACCATGAAGCAGCGCCAAGCGCCGGCCGGCGAGCTCTCCGCGTCGCAGCCGCTCGAACTCGACCGTCGCGGCGCGTGCCTCACCGGCGCCGTGGAGCTGCCCGCCGCGCGCGCTCTCGGACTGCCCGCCCGCGCCGTCCTGACCCTCCTCGACCAGTGGACACACCACGTACCCCTGACGTCCCGCGTCGAGCTGCTCGCACAGCAGGCGGTAGGCCTCCGCGCGACCCTCCTCGCCGGCGACGATGCGCGTGTCGATCGGTTGGCGCCCCCGCGGCAGTTCGCGCAGCACGCTGCGATCGAGGTCGCCGTGACGCGCCAGCGCAAGCGTCCGTGGGATCGGCGTCGCGGTCATGTGCAAAGTGTGGGGAGGGTTGGCGGCATCTTGGCTCTCGAGCGCGGCGCGCTGGCGCACGCCGAAGCGGTGCTGCTCGTCGACAACCGCCACCGCGAGCTCGCGGAAGCGCACGGCCGGCTCGATCAGGGCGTGGGTGCCCACCACGAGCGAGAGCTCCCCGCTTGCGAGCTTGCCGAGCGTATCGGCCCGCCGACCCGCCGCGGTCGATCCCGTCAGCAGGGCCACCGCCACCGGCTCTGAGCCGAGCAACCGCTGCAAGGTCGCGAAATGCTGTTCGGCGAGCGTCTCGGTCGGCGCCATCAGCGCCCCCTGCGCGCCGTGCTCGACAGCGCGCAGCATCGCCCACAGCGCCACCACCGTCTTGCCGCTGCCCACCTCGCCCATCAACAGCCGCTGCATCGGGCTGTCCCGTTCGAGATCCCGACCGATGCTCGCCATCGCCGCGCTCTGATCGCCGGTGGGCTCGAACGGCAGGCTCCGCTCGAGCCAGCGCCTGCTCAGCGTCGGCGGGTCCCGCAACGGTCTTGCGCGCACCTGCTCCGCGCGGCGTCCGCGGCGCACAAGGAAGGCGAGCTGGGTCAGCAGGAGCTCCTCGAAGGAGAGTCTGTGGAGTCCTTCGCGCGGCGCCTCGCCCGCGCCCTCGAAATGGATGGCCGCGAGCGCAGCCGCGCGCTCCGGCAGCCGCTCGGCCACCCGGATGCTCGCCGCGAGCGGCTCCGGGAGATCGCGCAGAGCGTGCCTTGCCTCGCGCACGAACGCGAGGATCTGGGTGGAGCTCACGCCCTCGGCCGCGGGATAGTGCGCCACCGACCCCGCCTGCTCCTCCTCCGAGCCGACGTCCGAGCCGAGCGCGTGGTGGGACACGCGGAAGCGGCCCCCACGGTCGGCCTTGCCGTGCAACACCACGCGGGTGCCCGACGGATAGCGATCGACGAGCCAGGGCTGGTTGAAGAACGTCGCCCGCATCGAGCCGCTCTCGTCAAACACGGTCGCCTCCACCAGTCCACGCATCCCGCGCCGACGCACCGGGCGGCCCGAGATCGAGCGCACCTGCACCGCCACAGTCGCCTGCTCGCCCACTCCCAGCCGCGCCACCGCACGCGCCTCGCGACGGTCGCGCGGCAGGTGCTCCAGCAGCTCCCCCACGGTGTGGAGACCGAGCGTCGCCATCCCATCGGCGGCCTTGCCTGCGGGCAGCTTCAGCGGCTCGCGCAGGCGCGACGGCCTCGGCCAGCGCACGGGCGCGGCCAGCATCTCCTCCCACGCCAGCCGCCGCGATGCGGCGAACGCGCGTTGGCCGTCGCGCATGTCCCGCACTGAGGCGCGATCCGGCTCGGCGGTCGCGGCGGCCGTCGCAGTGGCCGTCGCAGTGGTGGTGGCGGTGGCGTGCGGCATCTCCAACAAAGGATGATGACCTGCCGGCCGGTCGCCTTCGGGAGCACCGAGGTGTGTGCTCTCATGGGCGGAGGGTCAAGGAGGGGAGACATATATATTTTTTACGATTTTACCATTATAGATACAGTTTGTATATACTATCGCAAAATTTCAAAATGGAACACCCCACATCCCCCTCATGCGCCTCCGAACAGCACCCTGAACCTTCAGGGAAAGCACATCAAGCCCCTGGGCACCTCAACCTGGTTGTCCTCGTCGTCGATCACGCGCTCTGAACCTTCAGGGAAACCACATCAAGTCCCTGATACCACATGGCAGTCAAGGCAGGCGATAGGGACCACTCCACAATTCAATCCCCTCGTCAATCGCCCGTGGATCAGATCCCTCAACTTGACTGCGGCTTGGTATGAGACATGTCGAGTCGACGTGTGCCTCGTGCACTACTCGGCGACCAGCAGCCACCAGTAGGCGGCCTGCCCACCGTCGCGCAGCTCGAGCTCGACCTCACCATCCATCAGCGCGGCGATCTGCTCCAGCGCGAGCGGAGCGTGAAGACCCGCGAGCACGCTGATGAGCTCCGCGTCGGTGGCGAGCGCCCGCAGCACCGCGAGCAGCGTCTCGCGGGGCTCGCCCCACGCGAGCACCTGCTCGTCGACGAACCCCACCGCCTCGCCCTCGTCGAAGCGGCCCTGCGCGTCGGCACGCGCCGCCTGCGCCACCGCGCCGACGCGCAGAGCCGCAAGCGCTTCGTTCATCGCTCGGGCATTCTCGCGCACGTCACGGTCGCCGCGCAACGCCACCGCCACCGCGAGACCGGTCTGCTGGCTCGTGGCGTTCACCACACGCACCTGCTTGTCCGACAGCTCGGCGGCCCGCTCGGCCGCCATCACCACGTTCGCGCTGCCCGGCAGCACCACCACCTCCTCGGCCGGCACCTCGTGGATCCCCGCGAGCAGCTCATACGTCGAGGGGTTCAACGTCGGTCCCCCGTCCACCGTGTGCACCCCGAGCTCGCGATACATCCGCATCATTCCGGCCCCGTTGACGACCGCGAGCGCCCCGCAGCGCACCCGCGGGAGAGCGCCCGCGTCGCCGCCGGCGCTCGGCCCGGCGCCGTTGGCGCCCACGACTCCCCGCAGGCGCTCCTCGCGCTCGGCCACCTGCGCCCGCATGTCCGCCACGTCGAGGTGCGATACCTCGCCGGCGCCGTGGAACAGCGCGGTGGCACGCTCGGGATCGTCGGTATGGAGGTGCACCTTCAGCGTCGTGGGATCGCCCACCACCAGCACCGAGTCGCCGAGCGCCTCGAGCGCCTCGGTGAAGCGCGAGGGGACCAGCTCGCGCCCAGTCACGGCGAAGTTCGTGCAGAAGCGGTAGGTGCTCGAGCTGTGCTCGGGATGAGTGATCTTGGCGGGCGCATAGTGGTCGAGATCGGGCGGCGCGTCACCGCGCAGCGCCGCCACCACGCCGGCGAAGATCACCGTCAGCGCGTAGCCGCCCGCGTCCACGACGCCCGCCTCGCGCAGCGCCGCCAGGAGCTCCGGGCCGCGCTTGACCGACTCCTGACCGGCCGACACGGCGCGCTCGAGCGTGCTCGCGATCGCGAGGTCCTGCTCCGCCGGCTCGGTGGCGGGTCCGAGCGCGCCCGCGTCCCGGCCATGCGCCACGTCGCCCATGATGCCGTGGGCCATCTCGCGGGCGACTGTCAGGATCGTGCCCTCCGCCGGTTCTCGCACCGACGCATAGGCCCTGTCGGCGGCGTTCGCCAGCGCCGCGCCGATCAAAGCCGCGTCGATCAGCTGACCGGGCCGGCTCACGAGCTCCTCGGCGGCGCCCCTGATCAGCTGCGAGAGGATCACGCCGGAGTTGCCTCTGGCCCCGAGCAGCGCCGCGCGCGCGACCGATTGAACGATCTCCTCGCGTCCGATCTCGTCGATGGTCTTCGAGGAGTCGCTGCCCTGCAGGCGGTCGAGCTCCTCGAGCACCGCCTTGAGCGTCAGCATCATGTTGTCGCCCGTGTCGCCGTCGGCGACCGGGAACACGTTCAGGTCGTTGACCTCCTCCCTGCGGGACTCGAGGTGCGCGAGCGCCCCGGCCACGGCCGCCCTGAAGCGGATCAGGTTGGTGTCAGTCACCCTTCCTCCATCGCGTGCGCCCGTAGATGCCGCTCACCGCCCTCCTCATATCGCCACAGCGACCGGCCGTTCCGGCCGCGAGCGCGCGCCGGACGATCCGAGCAGCCGCTCAGAGGGCCTTGGTGACCTTGCCGGCCTTCAGGCAACGGGTGCACACATACACGCGACGAGGAGCCTTCCCGACGAGGATCTTGACCTTCTGGAGATTGGGGTCGAAGCGTCGCTTGGTCGCCACCATCGAGTGGCTGCGGCTGTTGCCGAACGCGGGACCCTTCCCGCAGCTGTGACATACCTTGGCCATGCAGGTGGGCAGTCTAGCCGCTCTGTAGCTCGGCACGCAAGGCGACCATCCTCAGCACGGCCTCCGCGGCATGACGCCCCTGGTCGCGCTTGTCCCCTCCCGCGCGCGCGAGCGCCTGCTCCATCGTCTCGCATGTCAGCACCCCGAACGCGCACGGCACGCCCGTGCTGAGCGCCACATCCTGGATGCCTCGCGCCGTCTCGGCGCAGACATAGTCGTAGTGGTCGGTTTCACCGCGTATCACCGCCCCCAGGCACGCCACGCCGGCGAAGCGGCCCGAGCGCGCGGCGTAGCTCGCGGCGAGCGGCAGCTCGAAGGCGCCGGGCACGTCGAACACCTCCACGTCGGTATGCCCGGCCAGCTCGAACGCCTCGCGGGCGCCTCGCTCAAGGCGCTCGGCGAGATCCTCGTAGAAGCGTCCGATCGCGATCGCGTAGCGCACCCTCACCGCTCATGCCCTTCAGGGTGCTCATCCTCCGGCTCGGCCGGGCCTTCGCGCCCCGAGCCCGGCTGTTCGGGCGAGGAGCGGGCGACGTCGCCGGCGCGCTCGGCGCGCAGCAGCTCCTCGTCCAGGTTGAGTCCCTGATGGTGCAGGATGTGCCCCATCCGCTCGGCCTTCGTGCGCAGGTATGCCTCGTTGTGCTCGTTGGGCGCGTGCTCGATCGGGATCTGCGCGCTGACCGACAGCCCGTAGCCCTCCAGTCCCTTGATCTTCTTGGGGTTGTTCGTGAGAATCCGGATCGAGCTGAGACCGAGATCGACGAGGATCTGCGCGCCGATCCCGTAGTCGCGCAGATCGGCCGGCAGGCCCAGCCGCTCGTTGGCTTCGACCGTGTCCAGGCCGTCCTCCTGCAGGCGGTAGGCGCGCAGCTTGTTGAGCAATCCGATGCCCCGCCCCTCCTGGGAGAGGTACAGCAGCACCCCCTCCCCCTCGCGCTCGATCATCGACAGCGCGGAGGCGAGCTGCTCCCCGCAGTCACATCGCAGCGAGTGGAAGACGTCGCCGGTGAGGCACTCCGAGTGCACGCGCACGAGCACGTCCTCACGGCCCGACACGTCCCCCTTGACGAGCGCGACGTGGTGCTTGTCGTCGACGAGCGAACGGTAGCCCACCGCCTCGAAGTCGCCGAACGCCGTCGGCAGGCTCGTCGAGACGACTCTCTCGACGAGCCGATCGTGGCGCCTGCGGTAGGCGATCAGGTCCGCGACGGTGATCATCTTCAGTTGATGGCGGGCGCAATAGTCGACGAGGTCCGGGACGCGCGCCATCGTGCCGTCGTCGTTCATCACCTCGCAGATCACCCCGGCCGGGTTCAGGCCCGCGAGCCGTGCGAGATCGACGGCGGCCTCGGTCTGTCCAGCCCGCTCGAGCACGCCGCCGGCGCGGCTCTTGAGCGGAAAGACGTGACCGGGCTGCACCAAATCGCGCGGCGCGCTCTCGGGATCGATAGCGACCTGGATGGTGTGCGCGCGATCGTGCGCGGAGATGCCGGTGGTCACGCCCTCGCGCGCCTCCACCGACACGGTGAACGGCGTTTCGAACGACGACTCGTTCTTGGCTGCCATCAGGTCGAGCCCGAGCTCGTCGCAGCGCTCGGTGCTCAGCGAGAGGCAGATCAGCCCGCGCCCCTCCTTGGCCATGAAGTTGATCGCCTCGGGCGTGGCGAACTGGGCGGCCATCGTGAGGTCGCCCTCGTTCTCGCGGTCCTCGTCGTCGCAAACCACCACCATCTTGCCCTCTCTGATCTCCTCGATCGCCTCGTCGACGGTGGCGAACGGGGTTGTTGCCCTGGACTGGCTCATCCAATTGGCTCCTTCGAATATCAATTGAGCGAGGGCTCCACCTGCAAGAGCCGCTCAACATGCTTTGCGAGGACGTCCACCTCGATGTTGACTCGATCCCCTACCTGCGCCTCCCCAAGGCTCGTACGCTGCAGCGTCTCCGGGATCAACGACACCGAGAAGCCGCCGCTGCGCACTTCGCTCACGGTGAGGCTCACACCGTCCACCGCCACAGAGCCCTTGTTGACCAGATAACTGATCAACTCGAGTGGCACCCCAATCGAGACGATCCGCGCGAAGCCATCCTCGCGCACCGCCTCGATCGTCCCGGTCCCGTCGACGTGCCCCTGCACGATGTGTCCACCGAGCCTCCCGTCGGCTCGCAGCGCGAGCTCCAGGTTCACCGGCGAGCCGACCGTCAAGCGCTCCAGCGTTGAGCGTCTCAGCGTCTCGGCCATCGCCTGCGCGCGAAAGCTCCCGTCGTCCACCGCGGTCGCTGTCAGGCACACGCCGTTGACCGCCACCGAGTCGCCCTCGGCCAGCTCCCCGGCAAGGCGCGTCGAGATCTCCAGCGTCGCGCCGTCCGAGTCGCGCTCGACGCTCCTCACGCTCCCGAGGTCGGCAATCAGGCCGGTGAACATGCTTGGGACCTCATCGGGGTGACGCTCTACCACTCGCGCAGGCGCGCCGAGATCAGGAGGTCCTCGCCGACGCGGTCGCAGTCGAACGTGAGCGCCCGCAGGGCGTCGGAGATGCGCTCGACACCTTCTCCCTCCAGGGGGTCGCGCGCGGTGCGCCCCCCAAGCAGGATCGGCGCGAGGAAGAGGCGGATCTCGTCGATCTCGCCGGCGTCGAGGAACGCGCCGGCCAGATGCGGCCCGCCCTCCAGCAGGATCGAGGCGATGCCGGCGGCGCCGAGCTGGTCGAGCGCGGAGCGCACGCGCGCGGGCTCGTTCTCCCCCGTGGCGACGAGCACCTGGGCACCGGCGGCCTCCAGAGCGTCGGTGTCCGAGCGCGCGGCCGCGCGCGACACGACCACCGTCAGCGGGATCTTCTCGACGGCGCTCACGAGTTGCGAGCCGATCGGAAGGCGCGCGAGCGCGTCGAACACGACGCGGCGCGGCTGACGCGGGAGTTCGGCCAGGACTCCGTCGGGCCGCGCGGTCAGCTGGGGGTCGTCGGCGAGCGCGGTGCCGATCCCCACGACCACGGCGTCGACAGACGCGCGCCAGGTGTGCGCCAGCAGACGGCTTTCCTCGCCGCTGATCCACTGCGAGTCCCCGGCCCTCGTGGCGACCTTGCCGTCGAGCGTCATCGCCGACTTGAACACGACCCAGGGACGCCCCACGCGCGCGTGCTTGCGGAACGGCTGGTTGAGCAGGCGCGCGCGCGCGGTGAGCTCGCCGTCGGCGACGAGCACCTCGACGCCCTCGTCGCGCAGGATCCCGAGTCCGCGCCCCGATGCCTTCTCGGTAGGGTCATCAGAGGCCACCACCACGCGTCCGATGCCGGCTTGCAGGATCGCGTCGGTGCACGGCGGCGTGTTGCCGTCGTGGCAGCACGGCTCGAGCGACACGTAGAGGGTGGCGCCCCTCAGGTCGCTGCCGCCGCACGCCTCGATCGCGTTCACCTCGGCGTGCGGTCCGCCGTAGCGCTCGTGCCAGCCCTCGCCGAGGATCTGACCGTCACGCGCGACGACCGCTCCCACGAGCGGGTTGGGCTTCACCTCCCCCTCTCCGTGCCGGGCGAGCTCTATCGCCCGTGCGAGATGGGCGCGGTCGGTGTCTGCGGTGATTGACATGCCCTCACCCAGGATAGGGGTTCCTTGAGAATGGACGGCCGTGTCGGAGTGCCTGCAAGATGTTTCACGGCAAAGTTGAGGGCCTATCGAGCTGCGCCCGGAGCGCCCCGCCCGCAGCGCCCCCCGCGCAGACGGTAGACGGTCATCTCCGGTCCCGGGCGGCGGTAGGAGAGCGGGTAGTAGTCGAACGTCCAGTCGAAGCTGAACGCGGGCGGGCGGGAGCCCGGCGCGTAGGGAGAGACGCGGTAGGCGATCTGCGCCCGGGCGGCGAGCGCGCGGTAGTAGGCGACCGCGAGCGGCGCCGCGAGCGGGTCGGCGAGCGCGCGGCCGGACTCGGTGGAGCCGCTCACCACCCAGCAGTAGCCCTGCCGCTCGTACCAGCCGATCAGCGCCGGGCTGAGCGTCGTCTCATAGTCCTCCAGGGCGACGTCGCGGGGCGCCTGCGGGGCGAGGCGTCCGTCGGGTGCGATCACCGACCGCGTCGCGAGGTACTTGAGCCATCGCTCCCCACGCGATGCGCCCCCTCCTTCTTCGATCCACGAATTCAACACGACCGGCTCGAGCACGATCCGGCCGCCGGACGGCACGTGCGCAACCATCCAGTTTCGCGTGAGATTCCGTGTGTCGGCGCGCGCGAGCACGAGGTCGTTGTGCGCGCTGTAGAGGAGACCCTGGGCGAGCAGGATGATCGTCGCGAGGCCGCTCACAAGGATCGCGGCGACTCGTGCGCGCGTGGGAGCGCCTGTTTCACGAACCCCGGAGCGGTCCGTCCCGCGGGGCGGCGAGGACTCGCGCTCCACCGGCGACCGCGGGAGGCGCGCCACGCGGACCGTTGCCGCCGCGACGAGCACGAACGCGAAGTAGGCCGCAAGCACGCAGGCGATCGGGAAGATCGACAGCAGCCAGCGCCCGAAGTAGCGATTTTGAAGGCCCATGAAGGCGAGGAACAGGAGCGGCGCCGGCACGAGCAGCCAGCCGACGCGGGCATCTCGACGCCAGATCGCGATCGCCCCGCCGAGCGCGGCGAGGGCCGGCGCCCATCCAAGGCCCCAGGTCAACGACCACAGGTAGTAGACGAACCCGCTCTCCTTCGGCGCGCCGAGCTTGCCCTGCGCTTCTTCTGAGAGGCTCGACTGGTGCACGAGTTCGGAGTGAAAGCGCTGGAAGTCGAGCAGCGCGTACGGGTTGGCGAGCAGGAACGCGCCGAGGGCGCAGCCGCCCGCAACGGCGATCCCTGCGAGCACTTGGCGCCCCCCGGGGTGGGTGGGCATCGGGTGGGTGGGCATCCCATCCATGGAGTCGAGGTAGCGCGCCGCGACCGCCGCGGCGAGCGGCACGATCGCGATGCCGGCGGTGTACTTGCTCGCGCACGCGAGGCCGAGGCCGAACCCGGCGAGCGCGTAGTCGCGCGTGCGCCCGCGCCGCAGGACGCCCGCGCTCCCGAGCAGCGAGAGCGTCAGCGGCAGCAGCGTGGCGGCGTCGTTGAGCGCGAAATGGCCGTAGAACACGGGCAGGAACGCCACCGCCTCGAGGACCGCCGCGAGCAGGCCCACGCGGCGGTCGAAGAGGCGGGCGCCAAGCAGGTAGAGCAGCCACACGGCGCCCGTCCCGAGCAGGGCGACGACGACCCTCGCCACGAGGAAGACGCGGTCGGGGTGAGAGGCGTATTCGCGCAGCACACCGTGCCCGCCGCCGAACCAGACGGCGAAGACGAGGTGCAGCACGTAGGTGAGCGCGGGCGGATTGACGAAGTAGTGCGGATTGAGGCCGTGTCCCGGCTGGGACATTGCGACCGCCTTCGGCACGAAATGGCCGGCCTCGTCGATGTTGTAGACGTAGGGCAGGCCCTCGCCCACGCCCCACAGCCGCAGCCCGAGCGCCACAAGCAGCACGAGCGCCAAGGCGGGCCAGGCCCAGCGTCCCATGTCCCGCTGAGCGATGCCTCGCGCGCGCACGCGCGCACGCGCAGGGTCTTCCCCGGCGGCGTTCTCCACTCCCACAGCCGCACCGGCGAGCGGCGCTCCGGCCGAATTGCCGGCGACGCTCCCCGCGGCCGGCCGCCGCCGTGCCGGCTCGCCCGCGCCGCCGTCAGACTCAGCAGTTGGCATAGACCGCGTAGTAGCGGCTCGTGTAGACGCGCTTGAAGCCCGCAGGCGGAACCTGGTCGCGCGGGTTGTCGCCGACGTCGACGATCGCCTCGAAGAACACCGCGGCGCCGAGCGGATAGACCGCGACGCTTCCACGGAGGATGCGGTGTCGCAGCGCGTAGGCGCGTCTCGCCGCGTCGGCGTTCGCCTGAGAGCGAGCGACGATTTCGCGCTGTCCGACGGTGTCGAGGATCCAGCGGGCGTCCGGGATGAGCTTGTTGTTCGGCAGCGACAGCAGCGGACAGCGCTTCAACTGGGCCTTCACGGCGGGGGCATGCAGCGCGGCGACGAGCCCCTCGTGAAAGTCCTCGTGGTAGGCGAGCGTGTTGCGCAGGCTCGTGGGGCTGAGTTTCGTGGCGACAGACGCCGTCGCGTAGAGGGCGAGCAGGACGGCGCCGGCGATCCACACGCGCCGCAGCGTCGTCCTACGCTCGAGCATCGACCAGCCGCCGAGCACGAACGCGCAGAACACGAGCATCACGACGGCCGCCCCGATCATGTAACGGTCCACCACCGAGGCGCCGGCGGCGCCCTCGGCAACGAACACGAGCAACAGGGTGAGGAGCACCACGAGCGGCACGAGCACACGTCGCGGCTGGAGCCAGATCGCGATCGGGATCCCGGCGATCGCGCCGAGCACCACCGGCAACTTGTCGATCCGCACCTCGTAGGCCCAGGTGGACGAGAGCACGCCCGAGAGCGCCTGGGTGCGCCCGAGCTCGGCGGCGAGCCCAGAGGTCGAATGCAGTGAGAAGAGCGGGTTGCCGGTGACGATCGCGTCAAGGGCGATCCACAGCGCGGGCGCGATCAGGGCGAGGCCGAGGTAGTGCAGGCGCGTGGGATTGTCGGCGGGCCATGCGCACCAGACCCAGTAGATGCCGCTGAGCACCCAGGCGTCGGGGCGCAGCAGGCCGGCCGCGGCGAGCAGCCCGAACACGAGCGGCCCGCGCCGGGGGCGCTCGACCTCGAGCGCCGTGGCCCACACCACCAGCGCCACGTAGGAGATGTCGAGGTAGCCCTGCGCGGCGAGGTTCTCGACGAAGAAGCGGCTCAGCACGAGCAGCCCGGCGACCGCGCCCACCACCGGCCCGAAGCACAGCCGTCCGAGCCGGTAGGAGCCCGCCACGAGCGCCACGAAAGAGGCGATCGAGCCGAGCACAACCAGCCGCGCTCCTCCCTGCCCGAAGATCGAGCAGAGCGCTCCGAAGGCGATCGCGAGCGGATGCTCGGTGGGGCCACGGTAGACGCTGAAGTCGGGCATGTGCAAGTGCAGCAGATCGCGTCCCCACAGCAGCGCGTAGAACGAGTCATACGTCGGGTAGGTGGGGAAGGCGAAGTAGCCGACGAGCGCGAGCAGGCACATGACGCCGAACGCGAGCTTCGCCCACGTCGAGGCGGGCGTCGCGCGGAGTCTCTGATCAATGGGGACCCACCCACCCCGCCCACCCCCACCGCCCGGCGCGGGCGGGTGGGGCCTGATCGACGTAGCGCTTGCCATCCGGCCGTAGAGCCTATCCGCGCGCGCGGGCGGGCCATCCCCATTCGGACTGCGGCGGGCCATCCCGATTCGGACTGCCCCACCATCCGATTCGGACTGCCCCTCACGCGCGCGCACGCGCGCGCGTGGCGCAGTCGCAGCGCGCAGCGCATATCCGCGCGAGGCAGTCCAATCGGAGACACACAAGACACGCCGGGCCGACGGGATAGGCTTTCTCCGGTGAAGCTTCCCTCCCCTTCCCGGCGTCGCCCCCCTTTGGGGGGCACCCTTCGAACTGATATGGAGAGTGGTTTGTCAAGTGGGGTCGTCGATTTGTCGCATTTTGCGCTCCTTGGTGTTGGTGTGGTCGGCTGGGTGGGTGGCGGTCCGGCAGGCTGTGCGCGACGCGCGGTCAGACTGATATACGCGGGTTTGGGTTGCCGCAGGACCATGGTTCGTCGTGGGGAGCCGCTGTCTAGAATCGGGCGTGGCCAGCCTGTTGGGGCGGGTTGCTCATAGTTCGGTCGCGGGTTCCCCGCGCGTTGCCGGGCCGCCACCGACCCAGCCGACGGGATGAAGACTGTTGGTGGGGTTCGGTCACTCGATTTGGGTGATTGCCCAGCAGAAGCCGGCGAGTTCGCGGGCGACGGCGACCGCGATGATCGTGCGGCGCTTGGCGCGTCGTTCGAGCCTGGCCCAGGTGCGATGCAGTCGCTGCTGGGCGCTCCACGCGACCGCGATCGCCTCCGGTGGCTGGCGCTCTTGGCGGTCGGTGAGCGCGCGGCCGACGCTCGGTCGGGTGCGGTAGTGCCAGGCTGCCTCGACCAGCAGCCGGCGGGCGTGACCGGACCCGGTCTTCGTGATCGACCCGAGCCGGCGTTGCTGGCCGGTCGTGTTCTCGCATGGGACGAGTCCGATGTAGCTCATCAGCTGCTCGGCGCGGGCGAACCGCTCGAAGTCACCGATCTCGGCGCACAACCCGACAGCGGTGAGCGTGTCGACCCCGCGCAGGCACCGCAAGCGCCCGACCTGCACCGACCACGGCGAGTCGGGGATCATCGCGACGATCTCGCGCTCGAGCTGCTCACGGCGGTGCGTGAGCGCGTCGATCGCGCCGCGAGCGTCGAGCAACGTCGCCTGCGCTGCCGGCCAGTCCAGCGTCACTGTGGCCAACCAGTCGCGGTGGCGCTGGGTCCACGCGGCCCCGTCCTCGAACCGTATCCCGTGACGCAGCAGCAGCTTGGAGAGCCTGTGCCGGCAGCGCATCAGATCGACACGGACCGCCTCGCGGGCGCGGACCAGGTCACGCAGCGCTTCCTCCTCATCGCCCGGAACCCTGACCGGATGCAGCTTGCCGGCCATCAGCAGCCGCGCGAGCAACTCCGCGTCGCGGCGATCGGTCTTCACGCGGTCCCCGCTCGCGCGCGGAATCTTGCTCGGCGCCGCGACCACACACTCCACGCCACGCTTCGCGAGCTCCCGCGCGAGCCCGTACCCCGTCGGGCCGGCCTCATACGCAACGCGCGCTGGCCGCGGCAACCCCGCGCAGAAGCCCGCCGCCCCAGCGCTATCGCCACTCATCGCGAACGTCTGCAACTCCCCGGTCTCGACATCGAGGACCGCCGCGACGATCTTCGTCGCGTGCACGTCCAAGCCGACCTGGCTTCTAGCCTTCGTCATGGCTGGTTCCTCCAATATGCGATTGTGGGCCGCCGCGCGGGTTACAGCCACGCGGCGAGAACGTCACCCCACCAACAGCATGGGGGAACCGGCCTCTTCTACATCCCAGGCCGGACAGACGGTCAATCCATATTGTCTAGGCTTCCACTCGGTGAAGCTCATCATCCAGATCCCCTGCTTCGACGAGGCGGAGCAGTTGCCGCGGACGCTCGCCGAGCTCCCGCGCAAGGTGGAGGGGTTCGACGCCGTGGAGTGGCTGATCGTCGACGACGGCTCGACGGACGACACGATCGCGGTTGCGCGCGCGCACGGGATCGACCACATAGTGCGTCTCACGAACAACAAGGGCCTTGCGGCCGGCTTCCAGGCGGGGCTCGACGCGTGCTTGAAGCTGGGCGCGGACGTGGTGGTGAACACCGACGCCGACAACCAGTACTACGGGCCGGACGTGGCGAGGCTCGTGCGTCCGATCCTCGAGGGTCGCGCGGACATGGTGGTGGGGGACCGCGAGGTGACCAACATCGAGCACTTCTCGTGGCTGAAGAAGAGCCTGCAGCGCCTCGGCTCGTGGGTGGTGCGTCAGGCGTCTTCCACGAGCGTGCCCGACACGACCTCGGGCTTCAGGGCCTACAACCGCGAGGCGGCGATCCAGATGCTCGTGGTCTCGAAGTTCACCTACACGCTGGAGACGATCATCCAGGCGGGCAAGCAGCTCGTGGCGATCGACCACGTCCCGATCCGCACCAACCCGAAGACGCGCGAGTCGCGCCTGTTCCCGTCGATGTGGGCGTATGTGCGGCGCAACTCGATCTCGATCTTCCGCATCTACGCGCAGTACGAGCCGCTGCGCGTGTTCTGGAGCCTCGCCGCCCTGATCGGCCTCGTCTCGCTGGCCGTGTGGATCCGCTTCGCGGTGGCGTATGCCGAAGGCAACGGCAAGGGTCACGTGCAGTCGCTGATCCTCGGCGCGGTGCTGTTCATCGCGGCGGTGGTGCTGTGGGCGCTCGGCGTGATCGGCGACCTGCTCGCCGCCCAGCGCGTGATGACGCAGAAGACCTTCGAGCGTGTGCGCCGCATCGAGCTGCAGCTCGGCGTGGGGCCATCCCATTACGAACCGGGTCAAGCGACGACGCCGGAGCGCGCGGCGAGCAAGCCCAGCTCGCTCGCCGGGAGCGCGGCGGCGCCCGGTGAGGACTCGACCGCCGAGGCGACACGCGGCGCGGAGAAGGCGGTCGAGGTATGAGCGGCGGGATGACCGTCTCAGCAGCAGCCCCCTGCCCGGCAGGTAGGTGCCGATGAAGGCGGTCGAGGTATGAGCGGCGGGATGACCGTCTCAGAGGACGGCATCGTCACCGGCAACACCTACGACAAGTACGGCTCGAAGAACCCGCTCGTGAGGCGCATGATGGACGGCTTCGAGCGCACGCTCGACGAGCTGATCGCCGCCGCCGGCCCGCGATCGCTGCTGGACGTGGGATGCGGCGAGGGCGTGCTCGTGCACAGGTGGGCGCAGCGGCTCGGCGAGCGACGCGTCGTGGGGATCGATCTCGAGGAGCCGTCGATCCAGGCGGGCTGGGCGGAGCGGCGGGCGCCGAACCTCGAGTACCGTGTGATGCGCGCCGAGAGCCTGCCGTTCGCCGATGACGAGTTCGACCTGGTGTGCGCCATCGAGGTGCTCGAGCACGTCCCCGACCCCGAGCACACGCTCTCGGAGATGGCGCGTTGCGCCGAGCGCCACCTGCTCGTGTCGGTCCCGCGCGAGCCTCTGTGGCGAATGCTGAACATGGCGCGAGGCGCCTACTGGGGAGATCTCGGCAACACCCCCGGCCATCTCAACCACTGGTCCAAGCGGTCGTTCGCGCACCTGCTCTCGCGCCACGGGGAGGTCGTGCAGGCACGCTCGCCGTTCCCCTGGACGATGCTGCTTGTTCGGCCCTAAGAACGTGTCCAGCCAGGCTTCCCGCGCGCGCGGGGGGAGCGGACAGAATGCGATGAGAAAGGACCGCTCCTATGGCAGTGGGGCGCGCTTGCTTTCGATCGGAATCGCCACCACCGGCGTCCTTACATTCGCGTACTTCTCGATCGCAAGCCACGTGCTCGGCGAAGTCGCGGCCAAGCGCGTGGACCTGCTGTGGTCGGTGATGTTCGTGATCATCTCCGTGATCTACCGGCCGATCGAACAATTGCTCTCGCGCACGATCGCCGACCGCCGCGCGCGCGGGCACGCGCAGCACTCCGTGCGTGTGCCGATCGCGATCCAGGCCGGCTTCGCGCTCGCGTTCCTGGTCGTGGCGCTGGCGCTGAAGGAAGAGCTGATCGACAACGTGTTCGACCACTATTCGGCCCTGTACTACGTGCTCGTCGTCGGCACGCTCGCATACGCCGCCAGCTACTTCGCTCGCGGATGGTTGGCGGGCCACGAGTACTTCGGCCTGTTCGGCGGTCTCGTGCTGATGGAGGCGCTCTCGCGGCTGTGCTTCGTACTGGCTGTCGCGCTCGGCATCGCAAGCGGGGAGACCGCTGTCGCGCTCGGCATCGCGGCGGCTCCGTTCGTCTCGCTCGTGGTTGTGCCCGCGGCGTTCGCGCGACGCTCGAGCGAGCGCCATGGGGCGCCGGAGATCGAGGATCTGGACGCGGCGCTCGCGGGTCCGGGGACCGAGGGGGTCGAGGAGGCGGTCGCCGCCGACGAGCTGTCGCTGCGGCGTGGGTCGGGCTTCGCCTTCGCCGTGTCGGGCGTGATGCTCTCCGAGCAGACGCTGCTCAATGCGGCGGTGCTCACCGTCGACGTGACGTCAGTGAACGTGGCGCTCGCGGGTATCGTGTTCAACGTGCTGCTGATCGCGCGGGCGCCGTTGCAGCTCTTCCAGGCGATCCAGACCTCGCTGCTGCCCCACCTGACGGGCTTGGAGGCGACCGAGGGCCACGAGGCGTTCTCGCGCGCCATCCGCGTGACCGTGCTCGCGATCGCGACGTTCTCCGGGGCGGTGGCGCTCGGCCTGCTCGCGATCGGTCCGCCGGTCATGAAAGCGCTGTTCGGCCAGTCCTTCGACTACGGCCGCGCCGGGTTGGCGCTGATGGGGCTGGGTATGGGCATGCACCTGATCTCCGGGGCGCTCAACCAGGCCGCGCTGGCCCGCAACCAAGCTCGCGCGGCAGCCGTGTGCTGGATCGTGGCGGCTGTCGTGTTCGTCGCCTGGATGCTGCTGCCGCTCGTGGGAGAAGAACTGCTGCGCACTGAGATCGGCTACCTCGGCGCGACGGGTCTGCTCGCCTTGATGCTCGCCACCGTGTACAGGCGCGGCGCACCCACGCGTCAGACGCCGCCGGCCGCCTCGACGATCGCCCGGTAGGCGGCGCCTCGCCCTCAGACAGCGCCCGCGGACTCCACGATCGCCCTGTAGGCGGCCGCCGGGTCGGGGGCGCCGAACACGGCGGAGCCGGCGACGAACAAGTTCGCGCCCGCGCCTCGGCATGGCGCGGCGGTGAGCGGGTCGATCCCACCGTCCGCCTCAAGCGCGACGCGCTCGGGGAGGATGTGTCGAAGGCGTTCGATCTTCTCCAAGGAATGCTCGATGAACGGCTGTCCACCCCAGCCGGGGTTGACGGTCATGCAGAGGGCCAAGTCGATGAGCACTCCCACCTCCGCCAGCGCGCCGACGGGCGTGGCGGGGTTGATCGCGACACCCACCGTCGCGCCGCTGCCGCGCACGAGGCTCGCGGTGTATGCCACGTGAGGCGTGGCCTCGGCGTGGAAGGTGACCGAGTGGGCGCCCGCCTTGACGAACTCGGCGACGTGGCGCTCGGGGCGCTCGATCATGAGGTGGACGTCGAGCATCCCCCCCGCCTGCTCCACCTGCTCGCGCAGGGCCGCGACGACGAGCGGGCCGATCGTGATGGGGGGGACGAAGTGGCCGTCCATCACGTCTACGTGGATCACGCGCGCGCCCGCGGCAAGCACCTCCCCCACCTGCGCGCCGAGGCGCGCGAAGTCGGCCGACAGGATCGACGGCGCCACACGCACCTCACGCAGGAGATCTCCTCTGGACACGCTCAGATCCTCTCAGTTCACGCCCTCATATGGGCATCAGCATCGAGTCGCCACAGTTGTTGCACTTGAGGATCGCCGTCGAGGACATGCGCACGATGGTGGAGTGCTCGCCACAGTTGGGGCATACCGAGGAGAGCTCGAAGCGGTGCAGGCAGTAGACGCAGCGGTAGCGTCCGGGGAGGTTCGTCGGGCGCAGCCAGGGCTCGGCGCAGTTCGGGCAGACCGGCCCCAGGTCGACCCGCTCTTTCGCCGGGGTGTGATGGCTGTCCTCCATTCTCAGAGCCTACCCGTGGACGGCTCGCCCACTCGCCGCATGCGTGCGACGAAGAAGCCCGCCGTTCGGTCGCGGTGAGGCATCGTCAGGAGAACGCTCGGCGCTCGTGGATGGGTATGGATTTGCTGTTCGTGCGTGAGGTCTTCCAGCGCGAAGTGGGAGTTCCGATGCAGGAACAGCTCGATCTGTCGCTCATTCTCGGTCGGGGAGATGGTGCACGTCGAATAGACCAGCACGCCGTCCGGACGGAGCGCGCGGGCGCCGGCCGCGAGGATCGCCGCCTGGACGTCGGCCATCTCCCGCACGTGCTGCGGGGTGACGCGCCAGCGCAGGTCGGCGCGCGACTGCAGCGTGCCGAGCCCCGAGCAGGGCGGGTCGACGAGCACCCGGTCGAACACCGGGCCCTCAGGGCGCTCGCGCGCCGCGTCCGCGAGCTCGACCCGCACGGTCTGCGCGGCTCCCATCCGCTGTGCGGTGCGCTGCAGCTCGGCGGCGCGCTTGGGGTTGCGCTCGACGGCGAGCACTTCGCCCCGACCGCGCATGAGCGCCGCCAGGTGGGTGCTCTTGCCGCCGGGCGCCGCGCACAGGTCGAGCACTCGCTCGCCCGGCTGGGGGTCGAGCGCTCGCGCGACGAGCATCGCGGCGCGCGACTGTGCGATGACCGCGCCCGAGCGCCACTCCGCGGAGCGGTGCAGGTCGAATGGGCCGTCGAGCACGAGCGCCTCTCCCAGCTCGGGGTCGGTGTGAGCAGGCGTACCAAGCCCCTGGGCGACGGCGGCGGGGTCGGCGCAGAGGGTGTTGACGCGCAGCGCGAGCTCCCCGGGCTCGTTGTCGGCGGCCATCAGGGCACGGGCTTCGTGCGGCCCGAGCTCCTCCCACCAGAGCCGTGCGATCCACTCCGGGTGCGAGTGCGCGACGGCCGCATGCTCCGGGGTGTCATCGCGCAGATCGCCGAGCAGCGCGTCGGGGCCTTCGCGCGCGGCACGACGCAGTACCGCGTTGACGAGGCCGTGACCGGCGCGGGCGGGCGGGCCGTGTGTCTTCGCCAGCTCCACGGCGTCCGCCACGACGGCGCGGTCGGGGGCGCCGCTCAGGTACAGCATCTCGTATAGACCGAGGCGCAACGCCGCGAGCAGCGGCGCGTCGAGTTGTGCGGGGGGCCGTCCCGCGAGACGCTCGATCAGGTGGTCGAGCGTGCCGCGCCGCTGGACGGCGCCGAACGCGAGCCGCATCGCCAGGGCGCGGTCGCGCGCATCGAGCGAGCGTGCCTCGGACTGCAGAGCGCGGTCGGCGTAGGCGCCCTGCTCGAACACGCGGCGTATCACCGCGTATGCGCAGCGCCGCGCCGGGGCCGCGCCGGCGCTCGGGGTGCGTGGGGAGGTGTGCGTGTCCGTGCTCCTCGCGCGAGCGCTCGCGGGCCGGCGCGGGCGTCCGGGCGGTTGCGCCATCACGCGCCCGGCAGGCCGTGGCCGCGCAGGAAGGCGCCCGCGTCCATCGGGCGCTTGCCCGGAGGCTGGACGGTGAGCAGCTCGAGCGTGCCGGGCGCGCACGCAAACAGCAGACGGCCTTCGGCCGCGTATACGCCGTCGCCAGGCGGGGCGTCAAGCGGTGCGAGCGCCGCTCGGTCCACGCCGAGCGGCGTCCCGTCGGAGAGCATCACGCGCGCGCCGATGTGCGGGTGAAGCGCGCGCACCACGCGCTCCAGCTCCACGGCGGGGCGGCTCGGGTCGAGCAGACGGTCGGGCGCGGAGATCTTCTCCGCATAGGTGGCGAGGCGCTCGTCCTGTTCGACGAACGCGAGCGGCTCGCCCCGATCGAGCGTGTCGAGAGCGCTCACGAGCAGCTCTCCCCCCAGCTGCGCCAGCCGCGGCGCGAGCGACCCGTAGGTGTCACCGGGGCGGATGGGCTCGCTCGCGGCCAGGCAGACCGGCCCGCTGTCGAGGCCCGCGGTGAGGCGCATGATCGACACGCCGGTGTCGGAGTCGCCGGCGATGATCGCGCGCTCGATCGGCGCGGCGCCGCGCCAGCGCGGGAGCAGCGAAGGGTGTACGTTGAGCAGCTCGCAGCTGGACAGCAACGGCTCCTTGACGAGCGCGCCGAAGGCACAGACGACGAGCACGTCCGGGGCGACGCTCGCGATCAGCTCACGGGTGGCCGCGTCGTTGACGCTGTCGGGCTTGGCGAGCTCGATGCCGAGCCGGCGGGCGGCGTCGGCCACCGGCGGCGGGGTGAGCTTGCGCCCGCGTCCGGCGGGACGGTCGGGGCGTGTGAGAACGAGCACGGGGCGATGGGGTTCCGGCCCGGCGGGATCGCCCGCCAAGCGCCCGAGCACGGCGGCGGCGAACTCGGAGGTGCCAAGAAAGACTGTACGCACAGGTGGGGTCAGCCTACCCGGCCGCATCCCGCCGGCCCGACCCAGCCGCATGCCGCCGGCCCGACCCGACGATGGCGGCCCTCGACTACGCGGCGCTTGCGGCCGTGACGGCTTCGCGCATCGCCCGCATCGCCTGCTTGCGCTGCTCGCGGGATATGCGGTCGAGGATGAGGATGCCGTCGAGGTGGTCGATCTCGTGCTGGATGATGCGCGCCTGAAGGCCCTCGGCCTCAACGACGATCTCCTCGCCGCGCGCTTCGCGGGCGCGGGCGCGCAGCTGCGCGGGCCGCTCCACCTCCACGTGCACGCCCGGCAGGCTGAGGCACCCCTCCTCGGCGACTTCGAGCTCCTCGCCGCGCCACTCGATGACGGGATTGACGAGCGCCGTGAGCGGGTCGTCGATGTAGGCGCGGTAGACGAGCACGCGGTGAAGCACGCCGATCTGGGTCGCGGCGAGGCCGACTCCGAGCGCGTCGTGCATGAGCTCCCCCATCCGCTCGACCTCATCCGCGAGCGCGGCGTCGAAGCGGTCGACCGGCAGCGCCGTCGCGCGCAGCACCGGGTCGCCGAACTTGCGCACGTGGCGCAGCGCCGCGTCTCGACGCGCCCGTGCCTCGGGGTCGAGCTCGGCCGCGGTCGGAGCGCCCTCCTCGGGCTCAACCTCGGCGTCCATGAACTCCTCGTCGCTCATCCTGGCAAAGTCTAGTTCGCGCTCGCCGGGGCCTGCGGCTACTGGGGGTCGACGTCCACGCTGAAACTGACGCGCGCATGCGTGCGGACGGCGGCGACACGTCTGACGGCCTCGCCGACCTCGTGGATGACGGCCGAGCGGTTCTCGGGGGGCGCCTTGACGACGAGCACCTGGCGCTCGCGCCCACGCAAGCGAAACAGCGAGGCCGGACCGAGCACGCTCGCGCCGGACCCCGAGATCCCGTCGCGCACCTGCTCGGCGGCGGCGCGCGCGCGGGTCGCCTGCTCGGCGGCGCACACCACCCGTACGAGGCTCGAGAAGGGCGGGTAGGCGAGCGCCTCGCGGCGCTGCAGCTCGCCTGCGAGAAAGCCGTCGCTGTCGTGCATTGCGGCGTGCACGATCGAGCGGGCGGACGGCGCGATCGTCTGCACAAGCACGCGCCCCTCGTTGCCGCGCCCCACGCGCCCGGCGAGCTGGGTGACGAGCGCGAACGTGCGCTCATCGGCGCGGAAGTCGGGGAAGCGCAGGGTGGCGTCGGCGTCCAACACGACGCCGAGCGTGACGTCGGGGAAGTCGTGGCCCTTGGCCACCATCTGCGTGCCGATCAGCACACCGGCGGGCGCCTCCTGAAAGCGGGCGAGCAGCGCACCCACCCCGCCCGCGCCGTTTTCCTCGCCCGCGGTGTCCGCGTCGAGACGAAACACCGGGAAATCGCCGTCTTCGAGCGTGCTCTGCAGGTCGTGTTGCACGCGCTCGGTGCCGGCTCCGTGGCGGGCAACGGAGGCAGAGCCACACTTGCAACGGCGCGGCGCGGGCTCGGAGTGCCCGCAGTGATGGCATGCGACGCGCGCCTCCGCACGGTGCAGCACGAGTGCCACGTCACACTGCGGACAGCACCATACGCGCCCACAGGCGCGGCAGGTCAGGAAGTTCGACCAGCCACGGCGGTTGAGCAGCACGATCGCCTTACCCCGCGTCGCGCGCACGTCGGCGAGCGCCTGCGCGGTGAGCGGGTGCAGACCGTGCTCGTGGTTTCGCATGTCGAGCACCGTCACCTGCGGCAGCGGGCGGCCGTCCACGCGCCGTGAGAGCCGCAGGAGCCCCGACGTGCCCGCGGTGGCGTCCGTCGTACCGTCTACTGGCTCTGCCGCCGGCCTGGATGTGCGGGTGCTCGCCCCGCCGGTGGCGTAGACGCTCTCCGGGCGCGGAGTGGCGCTACCGAGCAGCAGCAACGCGCGGCAGTCGCGCGTCCGGCGGGCGGCCACCGTACGCGCGTCGTAGCGGGGGTCGCCCTCGTGCTTGTAGGAGGAGTCGTGCTCCTCGTCGATCACGATCAACCCCAGCCGCTCGATCGGGGCGAACACCGCCGAGCGTGGACCGACGCACACCCGTGCCTCCCCCACGCGCAGTCGCCGCCACTCCTCACGACGTTGGGCCACCGTGAGGCGCGAATGGAGCACCGCGACCGTGTCGCCGAAGCGCTCGATGAAACGACCCACGATCTGCGGCGTGAGCGCTATCTCGGGAACGAGCACGATCGCGCCGCGACCCTGCTCGAGCGCCTCGGCGGCGATGCGCAGATAGACCTCGGTCTTACCCGACCCGGTGATGCCGGCGAGCAGTCGCGTATGCGGCGTGTCGCTCGCGAGCGCCCTCGAAAGCTCGGCCAGCGCCCCCGCCTGCTCGTCGGTGAGCGGCGGCGGGCCGAGGGTGCGCGCGCCCACCTGTATGTGCTCGGGTCGAGCGGGCGCCACGCGCCGTTTGCGGCCGCTGAGGCGACGGGTGGCGGCAGGCGGCAGCACGAGCGCGAGCGCGCGGGCGAGCGTCGAGCAGTACTCCTCGGCGAGCCACTCGGCGAGCGCTACGAGGTCGATCGGAAGGGTGGGCGAGCCTTGATCGAGTGCGCGCAGAGGTGCAAGCAGCTTCTCCTGTGAGACCTCGCTGTGGTCGGCCAGCGCCGTCACGACGCCCAGTATCTGGCGGCGCCCGAAGGGGACGACGAGCATCGAGCCGACATCCACGCCTGCGCGCAACTCCGCGGGTAGGAGGTAGTCGAAGGGGCCGCGCAGCGCACGGGCCGTCGTCATCGGCTCGACTTGGACGATCGCTGACACTGGCCAACACTAAACGGCGCGGCGGACCATCAGATTGACCGGCGCCCACCGCCTGTGAGCGCCGGACCGTCTTGCGATCGGGGTCAGGCGGCGGCGCCGGCGGGAGCGAGCCCGGCCGCGGAGCGCAATGCCTCCGCCTTGTCGGTCTTCTCCCACGTGAAGTCGTGATCTTCGCGACCGAAGTGGCCGTAGGCGGCTGTCTTCTGGTAGATCGGCCGGTGCAGTTTGAGCTCCTCGCGGAACGCCCCGGGTCGCAGGTCGAAGTGCTCGTCCACTAGCTTTGCGATCTGACCGCGACCGATCTTCTCGGTGCCGAACGTCTCGACCATCACCGACACGGGGCGGGCGACGCCGATCGCGTAGGCGACCTGCACCTCGGCGCGGTCGGCCAGGCCGGCGGCGACGATGTTCTTGGCGACCCAGCGGGCGGCATATGCGGCGGAGCGGTCGACCTTGGAGGGGTCCTTGCCGGAGAAGGCGCCGCCGCCGTGACGAGCCATGCCGCCGTAGGTGTCGACGATGATCTTGCGTCCGGTGAGGCCGCAGTCGCCCATGGGCCCGCCGATCACGAAGCGTCCGGTGGGGTTGACGAGGAAATTCTTGAGCAGCTTCTTCTCGTCGTAGAGCTCAGCCGGCAGCACCGGGTGCAGCACGTGCTCGAAGAGGTCGGGCTTGATGAGCGTCTCGGAATCGATGCCGTCGGCGTGCTGGGTTGAGATCAGGATCTTTTCGATCTCCACGGGACGGCCGTCCTGGTAGCGCACCGTCACCTGAGTCTTGCCGTCGGGGCGCAGATACGGGAGCACCTCGCCCTTGCGCACCTCGGCGAGGCGCTTTGAGAGCTTGTGAGCCAGAGCGATCGGCAGCGGCATCAGCTCGTCGGTCTCGTTCGAGGCGTAGCCGAACATCATTCCCTGGTCGCCCGCGCCGGCGACGTCGAGCTCGTCCTCGTCGGCGGGGTCGTGGCGCGTCTCATACGCCGCATCGACGCCCTGGGCGATGTCGGGCGATTGCTTGTCGATCGCGTTGATGACCGCGCAGGTGTCGCAGTCGAAGCCGTAGATCGCGTTGTCGTAACCGATTTTGCGGACCGTCTCGCGCGCGACCTGCTGGATGTCGACGTAGGTGTCGGTTGAGATCTCGCCGGAGACGACGATCAGACCGGTGTTGACGAGCGTCTCGCAGGCGACGCGGCCGTAGGGGTCGTCGGTGAGCACCGCGTCGAGCACGCCGTCTGAGATCTGGTCGGCGATCTTGTCCGGGTGGCCCTCGGTGACCGACTCGGAGGTGAACAGGAACTCGCTGTCGGAATGATGGCTCATGGCTTGGTGGTCGGCTCCAGGGTCGAGGCTTGAAGTTGCGCAGAAGTGTATGCGTTAAGACGAGCCGGAATCTCCGCTCGAGATTTACCCGGCGGCCGCTCGGGGGACAGGGCGAGCTCGATCGAGAGGGGCGCTATTCGAGAGGGGCGCTATGCCACCCGTGTGCGGGTGCGCGTGTCCGTGCGGGCGCCACGCTCGACGAAATCGATGATGAGCGGCACCCCGTCCATGCCGTAGCGGGCACGCAGACGGTTCTCCAGGAAGTAGGCGTAGTCGCGCGTGACGCGTGCGCGCGAGTTGACTTGGATCGCAAAGCGCGGCGGGCGCTCGCCGATCTGGGCCATGTAGATCAGCTTGAGGCGATGCTGGCTCGATCCGCGGCGGGTGCCGACGGGCGGCTGGCGAGCCTGGACGGCCTCGGCGAGGAAGCGGTTGAGCTCGGGGGTGGGGATGCGTCCGCGCCGGCGGTCGCCGAGCGCGAGCGTCTCGGCGATCAGGCGCGAGACGTTGCGACCCGTCTTCGCGCTGGCGGTGAGCACGCGCGGGCGCAGGCGCAGCTTCTGGGCGACGCGCGCTCGCTCGTGATCCAAGTCTTGCTCGGTGCCTTCATTCAGGTCCCACTTGTTGAGCACGATCGCGGTGGCGCAGCCGGCCTTCATGGCGAGCTCGGCGATGCGCAGGTCCTGGGCGGTGACCCCGTCGCAGGCATCGCAAACGACGAGCGCGACGTCGGCGCGCTCGGCGGCGCGCTGGGAGCGCAAGGTGGTGTAGTACTCGACCGAGTCCGACACCTTCGATTGGCGGCGCATGCCCGCGGTGTCGATAAGCACGAGCCGTCGCCCGCCTGCGCCCTCCGGGGTGTCGACCATAAGCGGTGTGTCGATCGCGTCGCGGGTGGTGCCCGCCACCTCGGAGACGATCACGCGCTCCTCGCCGAGAAAGCGGTTCACGAGCGAGGACTTGCCGACGTTCGGGCGCCCGATGACGGCAAGGCGGATCTCATCGTCAACCACGTCGGACTGCTCCTCGGACGGGAGCAGGGCGACGATCCGGTCGAGCAGATCGCCGGTACCCAGCCCCTGGGCGGCTGAGATCGCGAGCGGCTCGCCGAGGCCTAGACGGTGAAAGTCGGCGGCGAGCGGGAGGTCCGCGACCCCGTCGCACTTGTTGGCGGCGACGATCGTCGGCAGGGGCGAGCGGCGCAGCAGCTCCCCCATCTCCTCGTCGCCGGGGCGCAGTCCGGCGCGGGCGTCCACGACGAGCACCGCGAGGAGAGCGTCAGCAAGCCCGGCGCGCGCCTGGTCGCGGATCGAGCCGGACAGTGGATCCTCGTCCTGGAAGTCCACGCCGCCCGTGTCGATCAGCGCGAACGTGCGTCCGTTCCACTCGCACTCGATCTCGTTGCGGTCGCGGGTGACACCCGGCCGCTCGTGCACAACGGCCTCGCGCGAGCCCGCCAGACGGTTCACGAGCGAGGACTTGCCCACGTTGGGGTATCCGACTATGGCCACCTTCTGCATCAGGTGAGTATGACCGGCCGGGGCATGCAGCCCGGAGCGGCGGGCACCCCCGGTCCTGTCAACGACCTGCAGGTGGACACGCCGGCGGCCCGGACAGCGACATTCAGGCGGGCACCCCCGGTCCTGTCAACGACCTGCAGGTGGACACGCCGGCGGCCCGGACAGCGACATTCAGGTGGACACGCCGGCGGCCCGGACAGCGACATTCAGGCCGGCGCGCCGGCGGCGCGTGCGAGTCCCGCGATGTGCTCGACGACCTGATCGATCGTCATGCCGGTCGTGTCGAGCACGACGGCGCCGGGGGCGGCCTGCAGCGGGCTGTGCGCGCGCGTGGAGTCGCGCTGGTCGCGCAAGGTCTGCTCGGCCATGACGGTCGCCTGATCGCCGCCCAGCTCGATCGCACGGCGCCGGGCGCGCTCCGCCGGGTCGGCCGTGAGGTACACCTTCAGCTCGGCGTCGGGCGCGACGACGGTGCCGATGTCACGACCCTCCGCCACCCAGTCGCCGCCGGCGATCAGCTCGCGCTGCTTGGCAACGAGCGCCTCGCGCACGCCGGGATCGGCCGCGACGCGGGATGCGGCCTCGGAGACCTCGGGCGCGCGAATCGCCTCGCTCACGTCGCGTCCGCCGAGCAGCACGCGGTCGAGCGCGGGATCGGCGCCGGCGGCGAACTCGATCGGGGCCGACGCCGCAAGCGCCGCGGGAGCCTCGCCTGGAGCGCCGAGGGAAAGCAGCCCCACGCAGCGGTACATCGCGCCACTGTCGAGGTATGTGAACCCAAGTCGCGATGCGAGCGCACGTGCCACCGTGGACTTGCCGGCCCCGGCGGGACCGTCGATCGCGATCAGCATGGGGGTTCGAAGTGCGGTGGTCGGGCATCGCGGGCGTGTCGCGGGCGAGCCGCATGCGGTCGGCCGCTCACGACGCGAGCGCCTTCATGTCCTCGACAAAGCCCGGGTAGGACACGGCCGCCGCCTCCATCCCGCGCACGGTGACGCCCTCGCGCGAAGCCAGGCCCGCCACCGCGCCCATCATCGCCAGGCGGTGATCGCCGGCGGCGTCGATCGCACCGCCCTTCAGGCCACCTGTGCCACGCACCGTAAAGCCGTCGTCGGTCGCCTCTATGTCGGCGCCGAGGCCGCGCAGGCCCGTCACCACCGTGGCGATGCGATCGGACTCCTTGAGGCGCAGCTCCTGCGCGCCGCGCACGACCGTCTCGCCCTCGGCGAAGCAGCCGAGCAGCGCGACGAGCGGCAGCTCGTCGATCGCCAGCGGGACCTCCTCCGGCTCGACGGTCGTTCCCTCCAGCGCCCCGTGGGCGACGTCGAGGTCGCAGATCGGCTCGTGCGCTATCAGCTCGCCGCTTTCGTCCTCGAGGTCGCCGAGCACGATGCCCCGCATGCGCTGCACGATTCGCACGAAGCCGGTGCGCGTCCAGTTGGCGCCGATGTCGCGTACAAGCAAACGCGAGCCTGGCACGAGCACGCCGGCGGCGATCGCGAACGCGGCGGAGCTCGGGTCGCTCGGCACCACCACGCGGTCGAGCACCAGCTCGTCGGCGTTCACGACGGTGACGTGCTTGCCGTTGCGGTGGATGTTCACACCGGCGCGCAGGAGCATCCGCTCGGTGTGGTCGCGGCTGCGCGCGGGCTCCCCCACCGTCGTGGCGCCATCCGCGGCGAGCGCGGCGAGCAGCACGCACGACTTCACCTGGGCGCTCGGGACCGGCAGCTCGTAGGAGATCGAGCGCAGGCGTGCGCCGTGGACCGTGAGCGGCGGGAAGCGGTCCTCGCGCGCGTCGATCGTGGCGCCCATGAAGCGCAGCGGCTCAGCGACGCGGTCCACCGGACGTCGGCGGATCGACTCGTCGCCGTCGAGCGTGAAGCAGCGGCCGTCCTGCGCCGCGAGCCAACCGGGCAAGAGGCGCAGCAGCGTGCCGGCGTTGCCGACGTCGATCGGCCCGTCGGGCACGCGTGCCTCGCGCAGGCCGGTCCCTCGTACCGTGATGACACCGTCGCGCTCGTCGACGAGCGCTCCGAGCGCCCGCACCGCCGCGAGCGTGGAGTCGGTGTCGGCCGCGTGCAGGTAGTTCTCGATGCGGGTCGGCTCGGAGGCCATCGCGCCGAGCAGGGCGGCGCGGTGGGAGATCGACTTGTCGGCGGGAGCGGTCAGCTCGCCGTGCAGCCCGCTCGAGGGCTCGAAACGCACATCCATCGTGTCTCTACCCTAAGAGCCCGGGGCCAGGCCGGCCCGTCGCAGCTTCTCGAGCTCGGCGCGCGCGCGCTCGTTCCACGCCGTGAGTGCCTCGGCGTCGCGGGCGTCAAGTGCATCGCGCACCGCGCCCAGCTCCTCCATCGCCAGTTCGACCGCCTCGGCGAGCAGGTCGTGGTTGGACATGTATATGTCGGTCCAGATCGCCGTGTTGGCCCCCGCGACGCGCGTGGCGTCGCGAAAGCTGGGACCGGCGATCAGCCCGCCGTCCCGCATCGTCATGTCGTCTGACTCGACGGCCCGCATCGCCTGCGTCACGAGCACATTCGCGAGCACGTGCGGAAGGTGCGAGACGTTTGCCATCAGGCGATCGTGGGCGTAGGGGGCGATCGCGACGGGCCGCGCGCCGATGCGCTCGATCAGCCCGCGCAGGCGCTCGACCGCCCACGGCGCCGCATCGATCGGGGGCGGTGGGGTCGCGTCGGCGGGCGAGCAGGCGCCGGCGGCCCGCCATGCTGCTCCGGCAACGGGCGTGAGGTACCACGTGGCGCCGTCGAAGAGATCCTCGCGCGCGCTCCCCACGCCGGACGTCTCCGCCCCGGCGAGCGGGTGACCGCCGACGAAGCGCGAGTCGGAGATCGCGCCGACGATCGCGCGCTTGGTGGAGCCCACGTCGCTGACCACGCACTCGGCGCCCGCCGCGTCGAGAGCCTGGCGCGCGCTCTGCGTCGCGGCTCCGACGGGGGTGGCCACGAACACGACGTCCGTGCCGCGCACGGCGTCGGCGATCTCGAACGCCGGCTCGTCGATAGCGCCGAGCTCGACGGCGCCCGACAGCGCGCTCGCCTCAGAGTCGTATCCGACGACCTGCGCCCCCACGCGACGGCGAACGGCCAGGCCGATGGAGCCCCCGATCAGCCCTACCCCGAGCACCGCCACCTTCACGCCGTGCTGAACGCCTTCCCAGCGAGCGCGGCGACACGCTCCACCGCCGCCACGTAGTCGGCGAAATCGTCGGTCAGCAGCGCCTGCGGGCCGTCGCAGAGGGCTTCGTCGGGGTTCGGGTGCACCTCGACGATGATCCCATCGGCCCCGGCGGCTGCCGCGGCGAGCGACATCGGCGCCACCAGCGAGCGCCGCCCGGCGGCGTGGCTCGGGTCGACGACCACCGGCAGGTGGGATAGCTCTTTCAGCACCGGCACCGCCTGCAGGTCGAGCGTCACGCGGTAGGACGTCTCGAACGTGCGGATGCCGCGCTCGCACAACATCACGTTCGGGTTGCCTTCCTTCAGGATGTACTCGGCCGCCATCAACAGGTCGTCCAGTGTCGCCGACAGGCCGCGCTTCAGCAGCGCGGGACGGCCGCAGCGGCCGATCTCCGCCAGCAGCGGGAAGTTCTGCATGTTGCGCGCGCCGACCTGGATCACGTCGGCCACCTCGAGCACCGGTTCCATGTCGCGCACGTCCATCAGCTCGGTGACGATCGGCAGGCCCGTGCGCTGCTTCGCCTCGGCGAGCAGCCTCAGGCCCTCCTGGCCGAGGCCCTGGAAGGCGTAGGGGGAGGTGCGCGGCTTGTAGGCGCCGCCGCGCAGCATCGCCACGCCGGCGTCCTTGACGACGTCGGCCGTCTTCAGGAGCTGCTCGCGCGATTCCACCGTGCACGGCCCCGCGATCAGCGCGAAGTGATCGCCGCCGATCTTGCGCCCCTCGATCTCGATCACGGTGCGCTCGCCGTGGCGGATCTGCGAAGAGGCGAGCTTGTAGGGCTTGAGGATCGGCACGACGCGGTCCACGCCCGGCTGGCCCTCCAGCCCCAGGCTTTCGATGTTGACGTCCTGCTCGACGTCGCCGATCGCCCCGATCACCGTGAGGCGGGCTCCCTTGATCGGGTGCGCGAGCGCGCCGGCGCTCTCGATCTTCTCGATGACCGCGTCGATCTCCTGATCGGTTGCGGCCTCCTTCATGACGATCATCATTGCTTCATCCTTTCAAGTACGGGTTGGTTTTGGGTCTTGCGTGCGTGCTGTCCGTGAGGACCGCGCCGCCGTGAGGCGCGTCGCGATGCGGGTGTGGGCGCGTAGTGCCCGATTAACGGCGCTCGGCCCGGTGAGGGACCCCGTGCGGCTAGAGCGGCCTCCGCTCACGGACGGAGGCACGGCCGGAGCGCCTAGCTAAATCGCCAGGCGCAGCGAAACGACCGGTACGACGCGCGGAGTGCGGCTGCGGATGTCGAGGCGGTCGTCTGCATGATCGTCTAGGAGGTTTGTAGCAGACACACGGCTCGCGGTCCAGTCGTGAGTGCAGATCGTCTCCGACTGTTCACAGGCCGCCCGCGCGCAGCGCGCGGGGCTCGTGCTCACAAGAGCTCGGCGAGCGCGTCGAGGAAGAGCGCGTTCTCCCCGGTGGTGCCGTAGGTGACGCGCAGCGCGCCCGGCCTGCCGAGCGAGCCGCCGCCACGCACGAGCACGTCGCGCTCGGCGAGGCCGCGCATGACATCGGCCTCGCGGGCGGCCGCCCGCTCGGGATCGTCCCCGCCGAGGCGCAACCAGCAGAAGTTCGCCTGCGACTCGGCCGGCTCGATGCCCAGCGCGCGCAGGCGCTCGTCCACCGAGATGCGCTCGGCGATCGTGCGGGTCACGCGCTCGGTGACCGCGTCCTGGTGCGCCAGCGCCTCCACGGCCGCCACCTGGGCCACCGCGTTGCAGAAGAAGGGCTGGCGGATCTGGTCGACGGCGCGCGGGAGGTCATCCGAGCCGCACAGCGCGAAGCCGACGCGCAGGCCGCAGAGCCCGTAGACCTTGGAGAAGGTGCGCAGCAGCGCGAGGTTGGGGTGACGGCGCAGCAGCTCGAGCGAGGCATCGGGGTCCTCGAGCAGGTTGAACTCGCAGTAGGCCTCGTCGACGATTACACAGATGTGGCGCGGTACCTCCGCGACGAAGTCCGCGATGGACGCGAGCGGCAGCGCGGTGCTCGTGGGGTTGTTGGGGTTGCACACGATCACGAGCCGCGTGGCGGCGGTGACCTCGCGCAGCATCCCCTGCAGGTCGTGGCGCTCGCACGCGTCGAGCGGGACGGTGATCGCGCGCGCGCCCGAGGCCGCGCTCAGGTGCGGGTAGACCGAGAACGACGGCCACGCGTACACGAGCTCCGCGCCGGGCTCGAGCAGCGCCTCCCCCGCCGCGAGCAGGATGTCGCACGAGCCGTTGCCGATCGCGATCCGCGACGCGGGCACGTCGTAGCGCTCGGACAGCCGCTGCTTGAGCAGCGAGTTGGTGGGGTCGGGGTAGCGGTTGAGCGTCGGCAGCGCCCCCTTGATCGCCTCGATCACAGCGGACAGCGGCGGCCACGGCGACTCGTTGGAGGCGAGCCGCACCTTAGGCGCGCGCTCGGCATAGCCGCCGGCGGCCGGGTAGACGGGGATGCGAGAGATGCGCTCTGAGAACTCGATCGCCACGGGCTCATTGTGGCGGAAGCGCGGTCCAGCCGGAGCGCGGCGCTGCGGCTTCCGTCCCGACGCGCCGCGACGGCAGGCTGCGAGCGGCGATCGCGGTGGACCAGTGCTCAGCGTCGCGAGCCATGGCGGCTGACAACACGCCCGGAGTTTGCGAGCGTGAGCGTGCGGGTGATGCGCCACACCCCGCCTTCCTGACCCTGGACGGTCACGACGAGCGTGCAGCGCGCCATGTGGGCCCTGTGCAGGAGCGCACGGCCCGCGGCGTTGAGCCGCAATGCGAGCGCGCCCGTGCCTTTGGGGGCCACGGTCGTGGTGAGCGTGCCGATCAGGATGCGCCTAGTCCCCCGGCGGCCGTGCCTGGTCGTCGGGACGCGCGTATACACGTCTAGTACGACCGAGCAGACCGGCGGGCATTGAGCATGGCCGAGGCCGATCGTGCCGAGGCCAGGGAGCTTCGCGCCGTTGCGCGGCAGGCCGAGCTTGCGGGCGATCTGCGCGGCGGTGTAGGCGGTCGGTTCGGCGGGCACGAGGACCGTGTTGGTCAGCGTGACCGGCGGCGGCGCGGGCGTCGTCACAGTTGTCGGCGGCGGCGCCGGTGTCGTTACAGTTGTCGTGACGGTGGTCGTCTGGCCTCCGGGCGGCGCTTCGTTGACCGTCACGGTCTGCGACGTGCTGGCCGATGCGCCACTGTCGTTCGTGACGCTCAGCAGCACTTTGAACGAGCCGGCCGATTGATACGTGTAGGTGGCTTCCGGGTCGCTCGCCTTTTGGCCGCCTTCGAATTCCCACTGATAACTCGTGATGGCCCCAGCCGAAGCCGAGGAACCGGAGCCGTTGAACGACACGGTCTGCCCGACCGTGGCGGGGCTTGGATACACCTTGAACGAGGCCACGGGCACCGGCGCTTGTGTGACACACCCCCCTGCGGCGTTGCTCCACTCGCGCTGGAGCAGGTAGGTGCCTCCATTGACCAGCTGGTTGTAAGCCGTTCCAATCGTACTGCCGGAGAGAGGCGTGCCTCCCAAGAGCTCGCCATAGGCATCCGTTTCGACGTTGCTGTCGCTTCCGGGGTTGAAGAGGGGATAGGTGCACTTGTCGGCGACCTCATTCCCCGCATTGTCGTACCAAGCGTCGCCCAACGGATCGGTGACCGCCTCGTTGTCCTCGTGGCTCAAGGTGTTGATCTCATCGTCGGCCGGGCTTTTGTGAGGCTCGTCGGGCGTGCTGCAGCCTGGCACCGCGTTGTAGGGCATGTTTGCATATACGACAATGCGTTCCCCCGGTTCGAGCAGAAACGCGCTGTGATATGCGCAGTATCTGTTGGTGTTGCACGCAGCCACGCCACCTTCTGACCCCGCACAGCTGTTGACTTCCTTGGGCGTGAAAACGTAATAGACCGCTCCAAGTCCCGTGGGGAGGTGTTTGGTGGGATGGGCGGCGTTGTATTCGTTCATGAGCCGCACGATCTCTTCGGGGATCTGCAACGCGCCTTCGGAGTCGGATATGCACGGCTGGGTCGCCGGCGGCAGGCCATCCCCCGACTTTGTCGACGCGGGACACGTGGTGAGGTTGCGAGTCGGATATTCGTGGGTGTCAAGAAACCCTTCGCCGAACGTCGATCTATATTCACCCGGGCCGCCGCCCGCGTATTGGGTGTCAACCGAATAGGCGTTCCTCAACGTGCCGCTCGCCGACGCGACATCTGAGAGGAACGAGTTGATCGTCGCTTCGTAGTCGGGGCGAGGAAATGGCGTGAAGGAGGTCCCGGCCTGCCCATTGCTGGCGGGGGTGGGGGGTGCCCAGTAGAGCGAGTAGTTGATCGGACCGTGGAGCACGGGTCCGCCTCGATAGAGCAGTTGGCCGGGGCACGAGGTGGTGCACGAAGCCCCGGCGTAGCGGGAGGCGGCTCGAATGCCCAGGATCTGGCGGCGCGGCACGATGCCGTGCGCGCTGCCGCCAGCGAGCTTGAACGGGCTCACGCCGCCATGCAAGGCGGACGAGGGACGCAGGGGCGAGACTCGTGAGCGCGATGCCGCCGTGACGCCAGCACGGGTCACGGACAATACGAGCAGCACAACCAAACCGGCGCGCGCCAAGGTGCTCGACAGCGTCCTTGGCCGGGCTGTCCGACTCATCGCCCTTCCCTGCACCCGTCCAGCATCGGCGACCCGCCAGCCGAGCTTGAGCGGCTGTGCCTACTGCGCCGCCTGAAGATCCGCCCGCAACCCCGCCGCCTCGCGCAGGTAGACGTGCCTTGCCTGGTGACCCTCATCGGCGTAGTAGTGAATCAGAACCCGGATCACCCGTGGTAAGGAGCCCGGCACCGGGATCTCGCGCGCGCACAGCAGCGGCACGCGCTCGAAGCCGAGCGCTCGCGCCGCCACCGCGGGGAACTCCGCGGTGAGGTCGTCGGTGACCGTGAAGATGCAGCTCACCACCCGATCGGGCGCGAGCGCGTTGCGCTCCATGATCTCCCGCATCAGCTCGGTGGTGGCGTCCAGGATCTCCCCGGCGTCGTCGTGTCCCACCGAGATCGCGCCCCTCAGGGCGTGCAGGCGTTGCTCCATCGGGCGCGATTGTGTCAGAGCCGGCGAGCGGAGTCCCCGCTCACGCCTCCCGCGCGAGCGGTCTCCTGCTTGGGTAACCGCTCACGTGCCGCGCGTTCGCGCTCGCCTGCTCGACAGGCCGCGCAACCTCTCCGTCTCCGCCTCGCTAAGGCGCCGATGCGCCCCGAGCGCCAGCAAGCCCAGTCTGAGCGGCCCGAACGTGACGCGTTGCAACGCCTCCACGGGATGACCCACCGCCTCGCACATCCTCCGCACCTGGCGGTTGCGCCCCTCGTGGATCGTGACCTCGAGCTCCCCCCCGCGCACCCGCTCCACGCGCGCCCTCGCCGTCATCCCGTCCGCCAAACGCACCCCCTCGCGCAGCCTGCGCAACGCCTCCTCGCCGACCGGCCCCCCGCCCACACGCACGCGGTAGGTCTTTCCCACCTCGAAGCTCGGATGGGTCAAGCGGTGCGCGAGCTCTCCGTCGTTCGTCAGCAACATCAGCCCGCTCGAGTCGGCGTCCAACCGCCCCACCGGATACAACCGCCGCGGCTCATCGGGCACGAGCGACACCACCGTCGGGCGGCCGTGGGTGTCCCGCGCGGTGCTCACCACGCCCACCGGCTTGTTCACGGCATACACCACGCGTCCCTCGGGCCCGTGGAGCGCACGGCCGTCCACCGCCACGCCGCTGCGGTCGTCCACGTCGCGCGCGGGGTCCACCACCACCTCCCCCGCGACGCTCACGCGCCCCTCGCGCACAATCGCCTCCGCGGCACGCCTCGAGGCGACACCGGCGTGGGCCAGATACTTGGCTAGACGCATCGCTCGCCCACGGGACGCATGTCCGGCAACCATAAGATGAACGCACGCGCCGTGACGACCTCATGGCGCGTGTCGACGGCGGCACGCCCAAACAATCCCCCCCAAAACCCGCTTCCATGGACCTACAGCTCCTCGACCAGACGCTCGCCGCCGACGGCCAGCCCCCCTTCCGCGCCCACCAGGTGTGGGAGTGGGCCGCCAGGGGCGTCTCCGGCTACGAGCAGATGACCAACCTCCCCGCCGCGCTGCGCGAGCGGCTCGACGCGGCCGTGCCGTTCTCGAGCCTCGAGTTGCGCGAGCAGCGCACCGCGAGCGACGGCACCGTCAAGGCGCTGTTCTCGACGTCCGACGGGCGGCCGATCGAGGCCGTGCTGATGCGCTACCGCGATACCCCATCGCGGGGCACACCCCCAGGGGCGCGCCCTGAAGGGCATACCCAAAGGGCACACGGCAAACAGGCACGCGGCCGGCGCTCGATCTGCGTCTCCTCGCAGTCGGGCTGCCCGCTCACGTGCACGTTCTGCGCCACCGGCCGCATGCGGTTCGCGCGCAATCTCACGGCCTCTGAGATCGTCGACCAGGCACTGCACTTCCGCCGCATGGAACCCATCGACCACTGCGTGTTCATGGGCATGGGCGAGCCGATGCTCAACCTCGAAGAAGTGCTCGCCGCGTGCGAGCGGCTCCCCGACGTGGGCATCTCCAACCGCCGCACCGCGATCTCCACGGTCGGCTGGATCCCCGGGATCGAACGCCTCGCCGACTGCGACATGCCGCTGCGCCTCGCCCTCTCGCTGCACGCCGCCGACGAAGCGCTGCGCAGCGAGCTGATGCCCGTCAACGAGCGCTACCCCCTGTCCGACGTGATCGACGCGTGCCGCGCCTTCTACGAGCGCAAGCGCCGCCGCGTGTTCATCGAGTACGTGATGCTCGCGGGGGTCAACGACCGCTACGAGCAGGCGCTCGCGCTCGCCCGGCTGCTCTCCCCGCGACGCACACACGAGCCGCCCCGCATGTTCAAGGTCAATCTGATTCCATTCAATCCAACGGACTCGGAGTACGAAGGCTCCACCCGCGCGTCCATCGCCGCGTTCAAGAGCGCGCTGGAAGAGCGCGGCATCGAGGCCACGGTGCGCCTCACGCGCGGACGCGACATCGACGCCGCCTGCGGTCAGCTCGCCGCGCGCGCCGCCTGAGCGCTACTCGACCCCCGCATGGCCGTCGCCCGCGCGCGCCTCGCCTGCGCGTAACAGCCGCTCGCGCAGCTCCGCCTGCTCCTCCGGGCTCGGGTCCCACTGGGCCACGTCGGGCAGCTCCTCGATGCCCTTCAAGCCGAACAGCTTCAGGAACTGCGTGGTCGTGCGGTACAGCACCGCCCCGAACTGCGAGCGCCCCGACTCCTCCACCAGACCGCGCTCCAGCAGCGTCGAGGCGGCCGAGTCGGCGCTCACGCCGCGAATACGGGTGATCTCAGGGCGCGACACCGGCTGCAGGTAGGCGACGATCGCAAGAGTCTCCGCTTGGGCGGGGGTCAGCGCCGAGGCGCGCGACCGGCTGAACAGCCGCCTGGCGGCGTCCTCCGTCAGCGGGTCGCTGGCGAACGTGAACCCTCCCCCCAGCTCGCGCAGGTGGATGCCGCTGCGGCCGGGCGCATACCGCTCGGCCAGCTCCGCGAGCGCCGCGATCACGCCAAGCTCCTCGGTCGCGGCCGCGTCGGCGAGATCTTGGGGGCTGAGCGGGTCCGGCGCGAGGAACAGCAGCGCCTCGATCGTGCGCACGAGCGCGAACTCTGGCTCTGGCAGCCCTTCTATGTCCAGCGCGCTCGAGGCGGCGCCTTCGGCGAGCGGGTCATCGGCGGGCGGGTCATCGGCGGGCGGGTCATCGGCGCGGGCGTCATCGACGGGGGCGTCTTCCGCGGGGGCGTCTTCCGCGGGGGCGTCATCGACGGGGGCGTCTTCGGCGGGGGCGTCATCGACAGGCCAGGCGCCCTCGGACTCCTCGTCCTGACCGGGGTCGCTTATCTGCTCTGACTCGACGTCGGTGGCAAGCACATCGTCTTGATCGGCAGGCGGCTGCCGATCCTCAAGCGCCGGCTGCTCCCGCCCCGGCTCACCTGCACCCCCGGGGGTATCGTTCAACCTGCGAGCCCCCCGGCGCGCGCTGGGGACGCCTGCGCGGCGGCGACCGCGTGCACGGCTATCTCGCCGAAGCTCTCGGCCTGCTCCCACCACGCTTCGCCGCGCTTGTAGAGCTCGAGCAGCGCGAACACGGTGACGGCGACGGTCATGCGATCCTCGCCACGCACGGCCTCCTCGAAGGAGAAGCGCCCGCGGCGCAAGAGCCCGCGCAGGTGGTCCAGACGCTCGGCGACTGTGACGCGCTGGGTCGAGATGTGGCGCACGCTGATGGTGGGCGGCATCCGCAGCAGTCTTCCCACCGCCTCACCGAGCAGCGCCGGGTCCTGCGATCCGTCGGTGGGCGCCACGATCGACTTGCGCAGGCGCGCGGGCAGCGGCGCTTTGCGGAAGCGCACGCCCTCCTCGCGCTTGAACAGCTCGAGCAGATGCGTCGAGGCCGAGCGGTAGCGGCGCGCCTGCAGCATCCGCTCCAGCAGCTCCTCGGCGGCCTCGCTCGGCTCTATGTCGAGCAGCTCCTCGCCGTCCTCGGCGAGCATCAAGCGCGACTTCAGTTCGAGCAGCGCCGCGATCAGCACGATGAACTCGGTGGCGGTCTCAAGGTCCAGCTCGCCGCGACCCTCGAGGTGGTCGAGGTAGGCGAGCACCACGTCCGCGAGCTCGAGCTCGAGCAGGTCCACCTCCTCGCGCAGCACGAGCGCGAGCAGCAGGTCGAACGGGCCGCTGAAGATCTCCAGGTCCAGGTCGAGCGCGGGGAGCGTCACCCGCCTACCGTACCGATCGCTCCCGACGGCGCGGCGCGCATGGGTGGATGTCCCGCAAAACGGCATGCCGTGCGCGCGTACGCGTGCGCGCGCGCACGGCGCCCCTCAAAATGCAACACCAACACCCGATCCCCCTCGCCACTCAAACGGAGGAACGGCTGCCGCGCGGAGCCCCCACGCCCATGCGATCGCGCACGTCGGCCAATGTCTCGGCGGCGATTTCCCGCGCGCGCGCAGCCCCGGCCGCGAGCACGGCCTCCAGCGCCTGCTCGTCCTCGCGCAACTGCACGTAGCGCTCGCGCACAGGCGCCAGCATCGCCACCACCGCGTCGGCGGTCGCCATCTTCAACTCGCCGTAGCCGCGCGCGTCGCGCATGTCCGCTTCCACCTGCTCGGGCGCCACGCTCCGCGCCACGGCGAGGATCTCGATCAGGTTGGACACGCCCGGCTTCTCCGGCGAGCGCTCGATCTCCCGCCCGGAGTCGGTGACGGCGCTCTTCAGCTTCTTGACGATGACGTCGGGCTCGTCGAGCACGTACACCGTCCCCTGCGCGGAGCCGCCGGTGGTGGACATCTTGCGCGTCGGGTCCTGCAGGTCCATGATGCGGGCGCCCACCTCGGGGATGCGGTGCTCCGGGACTACGAGCGCATCCCCGCCGGAGCCGCCTGTCCCCGAACGGGGGAAGCGCGCGTTGAAGCGAATCGCGATGTCACGCATCAGCTCGACGTGCTGGCGCTGGTCATCGCCGACAGGGACGTCTGTCGCGCCGTAGGCGAGCACGTCGGCGGCCATCAAGACCGGGTAGAAGAACAGTCCGGCCGAAACCAGCTCGCGCTGGGTGGCTGACTTGTCCTTGAACTGGTGCATGCGCTGAAGGTCGCCGAACGCGGTGACGCTCGACAGCAGCCACGTCAGCTCGGCGTGCTCGAGCACATCGCTCTGGCGGAAGAGCATGCAGCGTGCCGGGTCGAGGCCCGCCGCCAACAGGATCGCCGCCGTGTCGTAGGTGAGTGAGCGCAGCTCGGCCGGCTCGTAAGCCACCGTGATCGCGTGCAGATCGACGATGCAGTAGATCGCCTCGCCGCGGTCCTGGCCGGCCACGTACTGCCTGATCGCGCCGATGTAGTTGCCGAGGTGCTTTGAGCCCGTGGGCTGTATCCCGGAGAAGATGCGCACGTCAGCTACCGCCGGTTTGAGGGAAGGCGCGATTCGGGGAGATTGTCTCAAACATAAGGGGGGTGACCCGCGGGGTTATGTCTAAATTACGAAATTTTGCGATGGTATTTACGCTTGTAGTCACGATGGCAAAATTTCAAAAAAGAGATACAACATCCCCCCAACTCAGAGGATCTCCTGCCGGATAACCGGCCGCTTCGCGGCCCCGACCTCATCGAGTCGGCGTACAGGGGTCGTGTAGGGCGCCTGCAGCGCGATCTCGGGGTCCTCGGCGGCCTCGCGCAATATCTCCGCGATCGCCTCGGCGAAGGAGTCGAGCGTCTCCTTGGTCTCGGTCTCGGTGGGCTCCACCATCAGCGCCTCCTCCACGAGCAGCGGGAAGTACACCGTGGGCGGGTGGTAGCCGTAGTCGAGCAAGCGCTTGGCGAGGTCGAGCGTCTTGATCTTCAGCTCTCGCTTCATCGGTCCGCCCGAAAGCACGAACTCATGGAGGCACAGGTCGCCGTAGGCCAGGGGCAGGTGCTCGCAGACACCGAGCTCGCGCAGCCGTGCCAGCAGGTAGTTGGCGTTCAGGACGGCCGTCTCGGAGGCGTCCTTGAGGCCGGCGGCGCCGAGCGAGCGGATGTAGGCGTAGGAGCGCACGAAGCAGCCGTAGTTGCCCTGGAAGCCGCGCAGGCGGCCGATCGAGGCGCCGGTTTCCGATCCCTCGTGTTGGCCCGTGCCGTTGGCCTGGCCCGATCCCTCGTGTTGGTCCGTGCCGTTGGCCTGGCCCGATTCCTCGTGTTGGTCCGTGCCGTTGGCCTGGCCCGATTCCTCGTGTTGGTCCGTGCCGTTGGCCTGGCCCTCGCCCTCGCGCGCGCGGGCGGGCCCCTCCCCCACGATGTCAAACACACCGTCCTCGGCGCGCACGATGCGCGGCACGGGCAGGAACCGCTCGATCCGCTCGGACACGGCGATCGGGCCGGAGCCGGGCCCGCCACCGCCGTGCGGCTGGGTGAAGGACTTGTGGAGGTTGAAGTGGACGATGTCGAAGCCCATGTCGCCGGGCCGCGAGAGGCCCATGACGGCGTTGAGGTTGGCGCCGTCGTAGTAGAGCGTCGCCCCCACCTCGTGCACCACCCGCGCGATCTCCTGGATGTTGGGGTCGAACAGCCCGAGCGTGTTGGGGTTGGTGAGCATCAGGCACGCCACGTCGGTGTCGGCCTTGGCGCGCAGGTCGTCGAGGTCCACGCCGCCGTCGGGGTTGGTGGCGAGCTTGACGACCTGCAAGCCCGCCATCGTGACGGTCGCCGGGTTGGTGCCGTGAGCCGTGTCGGGGGTGAGCACCTTGTGGCGGCTCTCACCGCGCGCCTCGTGATAGGCGCGCGTGAGCAGCACTCCCGCGAGCTCGCCATGCGAGCCCGCGGAGGGCTGCAGGCAGACGTGCGGCAGGCCCGAAATCTCCGACAGCGCTCGCTCCAGGTTCCACATCAGCTCGAGCGCCCCCTGCGCGCGCGGGGGGTCCTGCAGCGGGTGAAGACGCGCATGCCCCGGAAGGGCCGCGACGCGCTCGTGCAGGCGGGGGTTGTGCTTCATGGTGCACGACCCGAGCGGGTAGAAGCCGGAGTCGAGGTCGAAGTTGCGCTTGGAGAGGCGCACGTAGTGGCGCACGATCTCCGGCTCTGAGACCTCCGGCAGGCGTGGGGGCTCGGAGCGGCGCAGGCGGGCGGGCAGCAGCTCCTGTACCGGCACGTCGGGCACGTCGAGCTCGGGGCATTGGAACGCCCGCCGACCCGACGCGCCGCGCTCGAAGATCGTGACGGCCGGTTCGCGCTGGAGGGGTGTGTCGGTGCCCTCCGCGGGGGGCCGTGCGCGCGCACGCGCGCGCACGGGGGTGTCGCTTTCGCTCATACCCACACCTCCAAGCCGCTCGGACTGAAGGCGGTCACGCCGATCGTCGGGACGGTCGGGATGGAGCCCGTCTCGGTCATACGATCATCGCGAGCATCCCGCCCTCCGACGAACGACGCTCGGCAGCAACCGCCGACCCCAGGATCTCCGCGAGCCGGTCGATGTCGGCACGGGAGCGCCGCTCGGTGATCGCGACGAGCAGCCCGCCGCGATCCTCCTCGCGCCCGGTGAGCGCGTAAAGGTCCGCCCCGGGGTTGACGCCCTCGACGGCGCAGCGGCGCCGGACGGCCGTAACATCGGCGTCGAGGCGCACGGCGAACTCGCGCACGACGGGCTGTGAGTGAAGCGGGGCGACCCCGTCCAGCGCGCACAGCGTGGTGCGCGCGTAGTGGGTGCGCTTGAGCAGCAGCTCCCCCAGCTCGACGAGGCCGCGGCGACCGAGCCAGGCGAGGTAGACGACCCCCGCGAGCGCGTTGAGCGCCTGCGAGGTGCAGATGTTGGAGGTGGCCTTCTCGCGGCGGATGTGCTGCTCACGCGTTTGCAGCGTGAGCACGAAGCCGCGGCGGCCGTCCACGTCGCGCGTCTCGCCCGCGATGCGTCCGGGCATCCGGCGCAGGTAGGGCTCGCGGGCGGCGAAGAAGCCGAACGACGGGCCGCCGAAGTCGAGGCGGTTGCCGAGCGACTGGCCCTCCCCCACCGCCACGTCCACACCGCAGTCACCGGGCGGGGCGAGCACGCCGAGCACGATCGGGTCGACCTGGGAGACGGTGACGAGCTCCTCCCCACCGGCTGCCTTGGCGGCGGCGCACAGCGCGGCGGCGTCCTCGACGGCGCCGTAGAAGTTCGGCTGAGCGAAGATCGCGGCGGACGTGTGCTCGTCGATCGCCTGCGCCCATGCCTCCGGATCGGTGACGCCGTCGCGGAGCGGCACCTCGACAACGTCGATGCCGTAGCCGTGCGCGTAGGTGCGCAGCGTGGCGAGCGTGTGGGGGTGCGGCCCGGCGCTGACGACGAACCGCGTGCGCCCGTTGTGGAGCTTCGCGAGATAGCCCGCGGAGGCGACCGCGCTCGGCCCCTCGTATACCGAGGCGTTCGACACCGGCAGGCCCGTCAGCTCGCAGATCGCGGTCTGGTACTCGAACATCACCTGCAGGCCGCCCTGGGAGATCTCGGGCTGGTAGGGCGTGTAGGGCGTGAGGAACTCCGAGCGCTCCATCAGCATGTCCACGATCGAAGGCACGTAGTGGTCGTACATGCCCGCCCCCAGGAAGCACAGCTCGTCCTCGGCGGAGACGTTGCGGGCGGCGAGCGCGCGCAGGTGCTCGTAGACGTCCTGCTCGCCCATCCCGTCGGGCAGGTCGAGCGGGCGGCGCAGGCGCACGGCCTCGGGGATCTGGCGGTCGAAGATCTCCTGCACGCTCGCGACCCCGATCGTCGCGAGCATCGCGGCCAGGTCGCTGCCGGTGACTGAGGTGTAGGTGGTCAACTCGGCTTGAGCCTAGCCGCTGCGCCGAGGGCTCCGTCAGCCGCCGAGCGTGGCGGAGTAGGCGTCGGCGTCGAGCAGGGCGTCGCGCTCGGAGGGGTCGGCGAGGCGCACCTTGACGAGCCACCCCGCGCCGTAGGGGTCGTCGTTGATGACCTGCGGATCGTCGGCGAGCGCCTCGTTGACCTCGACGATCTCACCGGAGAGCGGCGCGATCACGTCGGAGACCGCCTTGACCGACTCGACCTCGGCGTAGGGCTCGTCCTTGGTGACGAGCGTGCCGGGCGAGGGCGGCTCGAAGAAGACCACCTCCCCGAGCGCGTCCTGCGCGTACCAGGTGATGCCGAGCGTGGCGACGTCGGGGTCGTTGGCATCGATGCGCGCCCAGTCGTGCTCGGGGTGGTACAGCAGGTCGTCTGGATAGCTTGAGTCAGCCATCTACTGGTCCTTTCGATAGAGAGGCTTCGCCTTGACCGTGGCAGGGCGGATCTTGCCACGAACGTCGATCTCGAATCGCTCGCCCACGGCCGCCCGAGCGGAGGGGACGTAGGCCATGCCCACGCCTACCCCCAGGCATGGCGACATCGTGCCGCTGGTCACGACGCCGCCACCCACCACCGGGTTGCCCTGGCGGGGAATGCCGGGGCCGTCGATCGCGAAGGCGACGAGGCGCTCGGCCGTGTCGTCTTCGCGCGCTGAGCGCACCGCCTCCGCGCCGATGAAGCCGGTGTCCTCGCGGCAGCACCAGCCAAGGCCCGCTTCGATCGGGTTGCGCTCGCGCGATAGGTCGTTGCCGTAGAGATGCAAGCAGGCCTCCAGACGCAGCGTGTCGCGCGCGGCCAGGCCGCACGGAACGGCGCCGCGGTGCAGGAGCTCGTCCCACAGGGCCGGCGCGTCCTCGGGCGCGAGCAGCAGCTCGACGCCCTGCTCGCCGGTGTAGCCGGTGCCGCACACGATCACGTCGGCGCCGGAGAGGCGGCGCGTGGCGACGGTCATGCGGGCCGGCAGCGGCGTGTCTGAGATGGCCTGGACGATCTCGCGCGCGCGGGGGCCCTGCACGGCGAGCATCGCGTAGTCCTCGATGCGGTCGCTCACCTCGGCGTCGAATTCGGCGGTGTGGGAGCGAAACCAGGCGAGGTCGCGCTCGTGGTTGGCGGCGTTGGTGACGGTCAGGTAGCGATCCGGGTCGATTTGGTAGGTGAAGAGGTCGTCGAGCACTCCGCCGGTCTCCTCGCAGAGCACGCTGTACTGCGCGCCGCCGACGGGGATCTGCGAGACGTCGTTTGAGAGCAGGCGCTGCAGCAGCGCTTCGGCCTGCGGCCCGCTGACCTCGATCTCGCCCATGTGCGACACGTCGAATACGCCGCAGCGCTCGCGCACCGCCATGTGCTCGGCGCGCACGCCACCTGAGTACTGCACCGGCATCTCCCAGCCGGCGAAGTCGACGAGCTTGGCGCCGACGGCTACATGGCGGTCATAGAGAGGGGTGCGGCGCACCCGCGCAGGCTAACGCAGGAACGGCGGTACGTCGATGTCGTCGTCGGAGATCTCCAGCGCCGAGCGCTGGCGATCGTCGATGCGGGGGCCGCGGTCGGGGCGCCCTGACTCGCGGCGCTTGCGGTCGCCGCGGACGGCACGGCCGGGACGGTGGTCGAAGCCGGTGCCGATCACGGTGACGCGCACGTCGTCGGTCATCGACTCGTCGATCACCGCGCCGAAGATGATGTTGGCGTTGGGGTCGGCGGCGTTCTGGATGATCTCGGCGGCGTCGTTGACCTCGAACAGGCCGAGGTCTTTGCCGCCGGTGATGTTCAAGAGGATGCCGGTGGCCCCGTCGACCGACTCTTCGAGCAGCGGCGAGGAGATCGCGGCGCGGGCCGCGTCGGCGCAACGCGCCTCGCCGCCCGCCGTGCCGATGCCCATCAGGGCCGAGCCGGCGTCGTGCATGATCGTGCGCACATCGGCGAAGTCGAGGTTGATGAGACCGGGGATGGTGATGAGGTCGGTGATGCCCTGCACGCCCTGGCGCAGGACATTGTCGGCCTCCTTGAAGGCATCCAGCATCGAGGTGCGCCGCTCGACGACCGCGAGCAGCTTCTCGTTGGGGATCACGATCAGGGTGTCCACGACCTCGCGCAGCCGTTCGATGCCCTCGACCGCCTGGCGCGAGCGCTGGGCGCCCTCGAACTCGAACGGGCGGGTGACGACCCCGACGGTGAGCGCGCCGATCTCGTTCTTGGCGATCTCGGCGATCACGGGGGCCGCTCCGGTGCCGGTGCCGCCGCCCTCACCCGCGGTGACGAACACCATGTCGGCGCCCTTCAGGGCCTCCTTGATGTCATCGCGCGACTCCGCCGCGGCGGCGAAGCCAACGTCTGGATTGGCGCCGGCGCCGAGACCGTGGGTGGACTCGTGGCCGATGTTCAGCTTGATGTCGGCGTCGCACATCGCGAGCGCCTGGGCATCGGTGTTGGCGGCGATGAACTCCACGCCGCGCAGGCCCGCGTCGACCATGCGGGAGACCGCATTGGTCCCGCCTCCGCCGACTCCCACGACCTTTATGACCGCCAGGTAGCTACCGCCGCTCTCCATGATGTCCGAGCCTTCAAGTAGTTGTTTAAGGTTTGCCCCGCACTGCGAAGCAAACCGTCAGAATACGCAAGTTATGCAGGGAACTTCGCCCTGTCAACGGCAACCCTCACTCTCGCAACAATCGTTGCAGAACCGCCAACTCTCGACCACCGGTTGAGAATCGACTTCCGAAGTCGGTAAGCCTCGTGTAGAGGTTGAGTGTCTCTCAGCCGCCCGTGACGGACGCCGAGGACGGTTCGCTCGTGGACGTCGCCGGAGCTTCGGTGGAGGCTCCCGACGCGCTTGACGGGGCACCGGTGGACGTCGGGGAAGATTCGCCGCTCCCCGATTCGGATGCTTCCGAGGAGCCCATGGATGCTTCGCGTTCGCCGGCTCTGGAGGCGCCCGTGGACGCCCCCGAGGGGCCTCCGCCGACCGCGTTGGCGAGGCGAGCCGCGAGCGCGGCGGCGGTGGGATCGGAGGCGCCCGTTTCGACCGGCGTGGAGCTGGAGGACACCGACGCCGAGGAGAGCCCGGCGGCGGGACGCTCGGGCAGACGCACGTCCACGTACCAGGCCCCGGCGGCGCTCGGCGAGACGAGCACGCGCGCGAGCGACAGCCACTTCGCGTGCGGTCGGGAGGCGTCGCCGAAGTACACGAGCAGCCCGTTGCGCATCGCCGCGGTGAGCCCTTCGGGGCCGCTGTAGACGCGCGCCACGAAACGCGCGAGCGACGGTGGGGCGGCGCCGAGCACGGCGACGGCCGCGAGCGGGGCCGCTTCGCGCAGGCGCGCGCCCGGAGCGGGCTCGACCGCTCCGCTGACGACGGGCAGCGAGCTCGACACGAGCGCAAGCCCGAGCACCGTGCCGTCGGCGGCGACGGCGGTGCGCTGGCCCGCGCTCACCAGCGCCGCGACCGGCGGACGCTCGCCGACGACGATGCTCACCGTATGGGGAAAGCTCGTGGTGGCGCGCACGCCGCCCACGATCGCGAACTGGGCGACCGCGGTACGCAGCGCGGCGACGTCGAAGTCCATCGTGGTCATCCGCCCCGCCGCGGCGTCCAGGGCGGCGCGGATCTCCACCGACTCGACCCCGTGCACGCCGACGATGTGCACGTGGCGGACGGCTACGAGCGAGGAGTCGCGCAGCCACAGCCAGCCTCCCCCGAGCAGGGGGACGGAGACGAGCGCGCACAGCGCCACGCGCAGCGCGAGCCGGTTGTGGCGGAGCGCGTCGAGCGGGTGACTCGCCCGCGCGCGCGAGGACCCTCCTGCGCGAGCACCACCGCGCCTGCCCGGCACCCCCCCGCGACGCGGTGTCGGCCGATCGGAGATCCCAGTGCGGGCCCCGAATGGGGTATCGAGCTCCGATCGGCGGGGGAACGGGAGCAAGAGTTCCATTCAGGCTTGTTCGACCCCGGGCGCCGAACCCCTCGTCATCCTCCCTTCGGGAAGCCGCGGCGGTGAGCTGCGCCGTCAACGGCGGGCCGCCCGCGCGTGAAGCCCGGCCGACGCCTATCGACGAGTGGCGGCGGCGGCGGTCGATGAGCGAGCATCCTGGATGGTGACGACGACGACTCGGTCCTCGGACTCGATGAACACGTACACGAGCAGCAGCCATCGCCACGGCCCCAGCAGGAAACGGAAGCCCTCCCAGCGTCCACTCAGCGCTCCTCCCAGCAGCGGGAAGCGCTCGAGCGCACGCAGCGACCGTGCGACCCGGGCACGAGTGTCGGCGGGCAGGCTGTGCGTGCGGATGAGGCCTTCGAGGTCTTCGACGGCCGCGCGGGCGAGCTCGACGCGCGCCACGAGCTACAGCGCGCTCAGCGAGATGGTTTCGCCGGCCTGCGCCTGCTTGCGGCCGAGTTGCGCGCGCTCATGGGCGCCGGGAATGCCGTCCAGCAGCTCCGCGACGTTGCGCGCGTCGGGGTCGGCATCGTCAAGCGCGCTGGAGAGCAGCGAGCGTGCGACCGTCCCAGGCTGGACATGCATCCGATCGGCGAGGCGCTCGAGCTTCTCCGCCTGCTCGTCATCGAGCGTGATGTTCAGCCGCTCCACAACGCCATACTACACGAAACAGCACGTACCGTGTAAAGGGCGCGATCGGCCCCGCGACGCTCGCCGAGGACGACCACCCAGGCGACCCAAGCCAGAACGCGCCACGATCAGCGCGCCGGTGGCCGCCGGCTACGCGAGCCTACGTGGATTTCCGTAGTTCATCGGTGGAGTCCTGCGGCATCCTGCCGATGACCGCTGCGAAGCGTCCGTGCACCATGGGACTGCGTCGCGTCTGTGCAGCATGGGACTGCGTCGCGTCTGGGATCTGTGAAAGGATGCAGGGCAGTGTCGAGAATCGTCGATAAGGAACGGGTCGTCATCCGCATCGCGGGCGACTCGGGCGACGGCATGCAGCTCGCGGGCGGGCGTTTCACCGAGGCGACGGCGGTCTTCGGGAACGACCTCTCGACGGCGCCCGACTACCCCGCCGAGGTTCGCGCGCCCACGGGGACGGTGCGCGGCGTGTCCGCCTTCCAGATCCACTTCGCCTCGCGTGACATCCTCACCCCGGGCGACACGCCGAACGTGCTCGTGGCGATGAATCCGGCCGCGCTGAAGTCGAACGTCGAAGAGCTCGAGAGCGGCTCGACGATCGTGGTCAACGACGACGCGTTCAGCAAGCGCAATCTCACGAAGGCGGGCTACGACTCCAACCCGCTCGAGGACGGCAGTCTCGCCGAGTTTCGCGTCCATCGCCTGCCGATGACGAGCATGACCGTGAGAGCCACCGAGGACATCGAGGGCGTGTCCAGTCGCGACGCGGCACGCGCAAAGAACCTGTTCGCGCTCGGCGTCCTGTCCTGGATGTACGGGCGTCCGGTGGAGGTGACGGAGGAGTGGATCGAGCAGAAGTTCGCCAAGCGCGGCGCCATCTTGACAGCCAATCTGACGGCCTTCCATGCGGGCTACAACTTCGGGGAGACCACCGAGCTGCTCGACGTTCAGTACCGCGTCAAGCCCGCCGCGTTGCGGCCCGGCACGTACCGCAACGTCGACGGCACCACCGCGACCGCGCTCGGACTGATCGCGGCGAGCGTCACCAGCGGGCTGCCGCTGTTCTTCGCCGGCTACCCGATCACTCCCGCCTCGGAGCTGCTCCACGAGCTCGCGCGCCAGCGACGTTTCGGCGTGCGCATGGTTCAGGCCGAGGACGAGATCGCCGCCGCGAGCATGGCGCTCGGCGCCGCGTTCGGGGGCCAGCTCGCGGTGACCGCGACGAGCGGACCAGGCATGGACCTGAAGGCCGAGACCATCGGCCTCGCGGTCGCGCTCGAGCTGCCGATGGTGATCGTCGACGTCCAGCGGGCCGGCCCGTCGACCGGCATGCCGACCAAGCCCGAGGCAAGCGACCTGCTGATGGCGCTCTATGGCCGCCATGGCGAGTCGCCGCTGCCGGTGATCGCCGCGGCGACGCCGGCGCACTGCTTCGAGGCGGCGCTCGAGGCCGCCCGGCTCGCGGTGGACTACCGCACGCCCGTGATCCTTCTCTCCGACGCGTTCCTCGCCAACTCCTCGGAGCCGTGGCTGATCCCGAACGTCGAGGAGTTGCCGCGAATCGATCCGCGCTTCGCCGAAGGACCCAATATCGACGGCGACTTCCTGCCCTACCTACGCGACGAGCGCCTCGCCCGTCCATGGGCGGTCCCCGGCACGGTCGGGCTCGCCCACCGGATCGGCGGGCTGGAGAAGGAGGACGGTACGGGCGACATCAGCTATGAGCCCGCCAACCACGCCCGCATGACCAGCCTGAGGGCGGAGAAGGTCAAGGGCATCGCGCACGACATCGCGCCGCTGGAGGTCGACCACGAAGACGACGCCGAGCTGCTCGTGCTCGGCTGGGGCTCGAGCTACGGACCGATCAGGGCGGGCGTGCGCCGCGTTCGCGAGCGGGGCGGCAAGGTTTCCTCCGCCCACCTCTTCCATCTCAATCCGCTGCCCGCCAACACCGGCGAGGTGCTGCGCTCCTACCGCCGCGTGCTGGTGGCGGAGACGAACACGGGTCAGCTCTCGCGGATCGTGCGCGCCGAGTTCCTCATCGACGCCGAGAGCTTTGCGAAGCTCGAGGGCGAGCCGCTGCTCGCCGCCGAGCTCGAGCACGAGATCCTGGAACGATTGTGAGGGCCGATGACTGACGACACGCACAGCCACCAGTCCGGGAACGGCTCCGGCGCGGCCACGCTCACCAAGCAGGATTTCGCCAGCGGTGAAGAAACACGCTGGTGTCCCGGCTGCGGCGACTACGCGGTGCTCGCCGCGGTCCAGGAGTTCCTGCCCGAGCTGGGGCTGGCGCTCGAGAAGATCGTGTTCGTGACCGGCATCGGCTGCGCCGGGCGCTTCGCCTACTACATGAACACGTACGGAATGCACGGCATCCACGGACGCGCGCCGGCGCTCGCCACAGGCCTGGCCGTGTCGCGACCCGACTTGTCGGTTTGGGCGCTGGGCGGCGACGGCGACATGCTCTCGATCGGGGGCAACCACCTGATTCATGCGCTGCGGCGCAACATGCCGATCAAGATCCTCGTGCTGAACAACCAGGTTTACGGCCTCACCAAGGGACAGACCTCGCCGACGAGCGAGCTCGGGAAGGTAACCAAGTCCACGCCGTTCGGCTCGGAAGATCAGCCATTCAACCCGCTCGCCCTGGCGCTCGGCGCCGGTGCGAGCTTCGTCGCCCGCACGGTCGATCGCGACCGTCGCCATGTGATCGAGGTGCTGCGCGCCGCGGCCGCGCACCCGGGCGCGGCGTTTGTCGAGATCTACCAGAACTGCCCGATCTTCAACGACGAAGCCTACGCGATCCTTACCGACAAGGACACCAAGGACGCCTATCAAATCCGCCTCGAGCACGACCAGCCGATTCGCTTCGGGGCCGAGGGCGAGCGCGGCGTGACACAGCGGCCGGACGGCAGCCTCGCGATTGTCGAGGTCGCGGACGTCGGCGAGGATGCCCTGCTCGTGCACGACGCCCACTGCGCCGATCCCAGCCGGGCATTCGCGCTCGCGCACCTCTCACATCAGGTGAGCGAGCCGACGCCGATCGGCGTGTTCCGCGCCGTGGAGCGACCGGTGCACGGCGAGAGCAGCCAGCAGGAGATCGAGGCCGCACGCGAAACCAACGGCCCCGCCGAGCTCGAAGCGCTGCTGCACGCCGGATCCACCTGGACCGTCAACTAAGCATCCCGGCAGCTCGGCGAGGAGCCGGTGACCCACGCCTCCCCCAGCCGCCACGGGCACGCTGGGAAACGCTCGCCGTCAACGAGCAGAGCGTCGCGACCGCGCCCCGGCTAGCTACGACCTCGCGGTGCGCGACGCCGAGGGCAAGTGGAGGCCGACGCAAGCTGCGGTCAAGGCAGCCGAGTTGAGCGTCTGAGCGGCGAAACCGCGCTCCGGCGCGGTCGCGCGTCCGGTGGCTCCGGCGCGCCTGACGAGCCGAGCCGAACGAGAAGCAAGACGATGATCGCTGAAACCCCGATCCTGACCGCGCCGATCGCACCGGCCGTCTGGCTCGTCTGCTCCCGCCAGCGGCTGCTCGTGGACGTGGGGCGCTCGACGTGGCCCACCCGCTCCCGAGCGATGGTGAGCTGGCAACATCCAGCGTATGACCCTCGACCCCGACGCTCCCGACGTCCTCCACATCAAGGCGCCGAACAAGGTCACGTTCGACAAAATCGGGAACGTGCTCGCGCACCTGGAGCCCTCGCTGAGGGCCGAGGAGCCCGGCGAGACTCGCCAAGCCCTGCTCGACATGACGTCGGTCGCGTTCTGCAGTCCCACGGGCATCACCATCCTCGCGGCCGCGATCGAGGACCTCTTTCTCCGCGGGGCGCTCAGGGGCGGCGAAATCTGGATGCCGCGCAGTCCGCTCCTGCAGCAGTACCTCCAGCGCATGAACTTCTTCAGCGAGCTTCGAGTGTCGATGCCTCCGGAGAGCTTCGAGCGGCGCGAGCCGAAGGGCTTCTCTCCGGTCACGCACGTCCAGGGCGAGGACGGATCGCCAGCGGCCACGAGGGCGCTCGCGGATGCCGTCCAGGAGCAAGCGCGCCTCGATGAGCCTTCTCTCGGCGCCCTCAAGAGCTGTCTGAACGAGATCGTCGAGAATGTCTTCTACCACGCCGAATCCCCCATCGAGGCGCTCGTGTGCGCCCAGGCGTACAAGAAGAAGAAGGTCGCCGAGCTCGTGATCGCCGACACCGGCCGAGGAATCAGGGCAGCATTGTCGAAGGTTCCCGAGTACCGGGACCAGGTAACCGACGATTGCACGGCGATCCGGCTCGCGCTTGAGAAGAACGTCACGGCGACGGGCGATGTCAAGCGCGGGATCGGCCTATGGGTCGCCTCCGAGGTGATTCGCCGCAACGAAGGCGAACTGTTGATCCTCTCGCAGGACGGCGGGCTGCTGGTGGATGGCGACGGCGAGCACGACGTGACAGAGCACTTTTGGCCAGGCACGCTTGTAGTTGTAGAGTTTCGTACGGATAGGCCGATAAACACCATGGCGGTCTACGACAGTGGAGAGTTCCCCGATGACGACGACAGCTTTGGCTTCTAAAACTCCGAATACGCAGACGATCCACCTCGCCGAGTTGGGTCCGGATATCAGCGGCAGGACGCGCGGCGCATTGATCCGCGAATCGATCGAGCAAGGGGCGACCGAGGTCGTTTTCGACTGCGCTGGCATCGAGTCCATGTCGCCATCGTTCGCCGACGAGGTGTTCGGCAAGCTCGCTGAGCGGCCTCAACGCCCCCGCATCGAGATCGTGAACGCGACACCTGAAATCGTTGCCTTGGTGCGCTTCGCCGTGCAGGAGCGGAACGGCATCTGAGCTGCGGCCCCGCCCGACCGCGGTCAGCGTCGACGATCCCAGGTAGCCCTCGACTCACGCACCCGATGCCGGACGCCGACGGCTGACCCCGCGACACGCCCGGCGGCTGTCCGCTGGCGGCCCTCGACACGCCCGGTCGCTTGGCCGGGCGTTCGTCGTTCTGGAGAGCTGGCGGCGTCGCGCCGTGCGTCTACGCAGAGCACCGTCCTCGCCTCACTGGCGCGCATACTGGCGCGCACGGCACCCCAGAACGCGAAAAGCCCCGTAAACACGAAGCCAGACGCCATACCGCCAACGGGATTCGAACCCGTGTTACCGCCGTGAGAGGGCGGCGTCCTAGTCCCCTAGACGATGGCGGCCTGGGAAGTCGCCGTCGAGGCTAGCAAAGCGGGGAGCGGATCGCCGGTGGCGTGCGGGGATCGGGGCCAATCGGCGCCGACGTCACCGCTTCGCCCCGATGAACTCGTCGAGCCTGGCCACGTCGGCCTTGCGCGAGACGTAGATCCTGTCCGAGCCCGATGCGGTCCAATGCACGCCCATCTGCTCGCAGGCACGACAGAAGATCGCGCGGATGCCGTCGGACTTGTTTACGAATGAGTACCGTGGCCACGACCAGCTGCATCGACCGGTGTTCTGGAATCGGCAACCGTCCGACTCGATCAGACCTCGCAGAAGTTGCTCGGGCAAGCGCTCTGCGATGTCCTGCTGCCAAGGTACAAGCGCTATCTCGCGTTCATGCTTCCTGCCGGGGCCGTGTTGTGGGAAGAGACACGGCCACGCCCGCCAGTAGGACGAGACCTCCACGCATTTCGTCGGTCTCAGTTGGATGTGCGTCTTGCCGCTACGAACACAGCCCATCGCCGCCGCCGCGCTGTCGATGATTCCCGGGTACTTCACGTCGAGCACGATCCGAAGCCGGTATACGCCGCGCGGATGTGCCGAAATGCAACCGTCACCGAGATAGAGGCCGAGAAGGTAGGCGTACTCGTCCGGGAGTCGCTGAAAGTCGTGCTCACCGCGGCAGCGGTCGCAGCCGGTCTCGCTCACGACGCGCCGACGACGCCCTCGACCGTCGGGGAGCAGCCAATCGCGCACGGTTGAGCGCGGAATCCTCAGTCGCCGCGCTATCTCGCTGGCGCACGCTCCGTCGTCTGCGAGCTCGAGCGCCGCCTCTACGGTGCGACGCGGATGCACCTTGAAACCGATGCGGCTGAGAGGATTCGAACCTCCACGCCCGTAAGGGCACGGCCACCTGAAGGCCGCGTGTATGCCAGTTTCACCACAGCCGCGAGCCCCAAGAACTTAGCAGGCGATACGCCGGGAGGAGTGTGTCGACATGAAACGAACATCTGTTCGGATGCTAGCCGTCGCCCCGGACGGCAATGCCGACGAAAAACACAGCCGACGGCCGTGCCACCCCCCGTCCCCAAGCCCCCAAGCGCCACGGCCCGCCGCAACCCCGGCTACCCTTCACGACCGTGAGCACCCGAGCGCGAAACAGCCTCGCCCTCCTGGCCACGCTCGGCCTCACGTGCGCGCTTGCGGGAGCCTCCATCCCTGCCACAGCTCCGGCCGCCGGAACGGCCGGCGAAACGACGCCGGCCACCGGCACGACGCCGCCCACCACCGAAACGGGCACGACCCCCACGAGCCCGACGCCGCCGCCCAAGCCCTCGCCGCGCACGAAGATCACCCAGCTCCCGAAAGCGGTCGTCACCGACGGCACGGCGCCGTTGCGCGTGCGCCTCTCCAGCGCCCCGGCCTTCAACTCGCCGATGCCCACGCTGCGCCCGAACGTCGCCGGCGAGTGGAGGGCCGTAGGCGACTACATGTTCTTCATGCCCACCTCGACGCTGCAGCCGTGCTCGTCGTACACGCTGACCGTCTGGGCCGGAACCGACGCCACCGGCGACAGGCCGCTCGGGAGGGCCCGCAGCGTGCGCCTGCGGGTCGTGTGCCCGGGCACGCTCGCGCTGCAGCAGGCGCTCGGGCGGCTCGGGTACCTGCCCTACACCGTGCACGCGAGCCATGGGCTCAACGGCGGGCACGCGCGCGAGTCGCGCACGAAGGCCGCGCACTACGCGTTCGACCCTCCACGCGGGCCGCTCGAGCCCGACATCGCGGGCGCCCCGGGACTCTGGTACGACCACCTCGACCCGACCACGCGGGGGGCGCTGATGGTCTTCCAGCAGACGCGCGGCCAGTCCCCGACGGGCGTGCCGAGCAGCGCGACATGGGCGTCGCTGCTGGCCACCGAGACGCACGGCAGCCGCGACCCGCGGCCGTACACGTTCGTGACCGTCAGCGAGCGCATCCCCGAGACGCTGCAGGTGCGCCAGGGCAGCCATGTCGTGCTCACGACGCCGACCAACACCGGCGTCCCTGGAGCGAGCACCGAACAGGGCACGTTCCCGATATACGTCCGCTACGTGTCCACCACGATGACCGGCACGAACCCCGACGGCAGCCACTACAGCGATCCGGGCGTGCCGTGGGTGAACTACTTCAACGGCGGCGACGCCGTGCACGGCTTCCCGCGGCCCTCCTACGGCACCCCGCAGTCAAACGGTTGCGTGGAGCTGCCGATCGGCACGGCCCAGCGCGTGTTCGGGATGCTCTCGATCGGCGACCTGGTGATCGTCAACTAAGACCTCGGCGGTTGGCGCGATGCCTGCCGCGCCGCGCCGCGCCTATCGACAGGCCTATGCTCGCAGCAGCACGCCGCCGACGATCACCCACCGCTCACGATCGCCCACCGCGGGCGGACGGGCGCTCAGCCGGACCGCACTATCGAGCCGGGCGGCGGTCGCCCTTGGATGGCCGCTTCCCCGCAGTCGCGCCTGCAGGGCCTGTAGATCGTGCGAAAGCCCAACAGCTGGGGCGCCGTCACGAAGCGATACCCGCGGGCGCGCAGCGCGGCGATGATGTGCGGGTAGGCGGCGAGCGTCTGTCCGCGCGGGCCGCCCCCGTCGTGGGAGAGCACGATCGACCCGGGCCTCACCTGTGAGAGCACGCGCTGCTCGATCGCGCCGACGCCCGGGAGCGTGTAATCGCTGGGGTCGACCTCCCACATGATCGTCGCGAGCCCGAGCGAGCGCGCGGTGCGAACGACGGAGCCGTCGTAGTCGCCGTAGGGCGGGCGGAACACGCACGGCGTGTAGCCGCTGAGAGCCGCTATCGCGCTCTTGGTGCGCCGCAGCTGACTCTGCACGCCGCCCGAGACGACCAGATCGGGGTGCGTCCAGGTGTGATCGCCGAGCGCGTCGCCGTTGCGCAGCTCTTCGCGCAGGACGAAGCGGTAGCCGGCGGAGAGCTGTTCGCCGATCATGAAGAACGTCGCCACGGCGTGCTGGGCGCGCAGCATCTGCACGAACCGCCGCGTGTATGTGGACGGGCCGTCGTCAAATGTGAGCGCGACGACCTTACGTCGCGGGCCGTGGGCGCGGGCCGCGAAGGGGCCGCTCGCAACGCAGCCGACGGGGCGGTAGCGGACAGGCTTCGCCGGCGGGTGTGTTCCGGTTTGCGTGCCCCGTGCGCGCACGCCCGCGCGCACACGCGCGCGCACGGGACGTCCCGAAGAGTGACCCCACGCCCCACCGCCGGCGCCGAACGGCAGGGCGAGAACGCCCAGCGTGCCGAGCAGGCGCGGAAGGCTCAAGCCGTCACCGTGACGCGGCCTTCCAGCGTGCCGTCGTGCAGATGGGAGCGGAGCGCCTTCTTGTCGAACTTGCCGACGCTCGTCTTGGGGACCTCGGCGACGAACGCGAACTCGTCGGGGAACCACCACTTCGCCACGCGCCCGCGCAGATGCTCGAGCAGGTCATCGGCGGTGACGGAGGCGCCCTCGCGCACCACCACGCAGCAGAGCGGCCGCTCGGCCCAGCGCTCGTCGGGCTTGGCGATGACGGCGGCCTCGATGACGTCGGGGTGGGCCATCACCTCGTTCTCGAGCTCCACCGAGGAGATCCACTCGCCGCCGGACTTGATGACGTCCTTGGAGCGGTCGGTGATCTGGATGAACGAGTGGTCGTCGATCGAGGCGATGTCGCCGGTGCGCAGCCAGCCGTCGTGGAAGCGCGACTCGCCTGCCTGCTTGTCGTGTGCCCTCGGGGTATGCCCTTCATGGTGCCCCCCGCTATGGGGGGCGCCCGTGAGGGCGCCGGAGTCCTCGCGGTAGTAGCGCGCGGCGATCCACGGTCCGCGCACCTCCAGCTCACCGGTGGACTCGCCGTCCCACGGCGCCTCCGCGCCGCTGTCGTCAACGAGGCGCGCCTGCACCCACGGGACAGGCTTGCCCTGCTTGGCGCGCATGTCCCAGTAGGCGTCGTCGTGCCCGGCTGCCTCCTCAGGGCGCGAATAGGAGGCGACGGGGCTCGTCTCGGTCATGCCCCACGCCTGGAACACGTTGACGTTGTGGCGCTCCTCGAAGTCGCGCATCAGCTGCCTCGGCACGGCCGAGCCGCCGCAGGCGGCGTTGGTGAGCGAGGAGACGTCCACATCGTGAGCGTCGGCGTAGCGCAGCAGATCGGCGAAGATCGTGGGCACGCAGCCCATGACGGTGGGGCGCTCGGCCTCGATCAGCTTCGCCAGCGGCTCGGCCCCCAGGAAGCGGTCGGGGAGGATCAGGTCGGCGCCGGCGAGCGCGGCTCCGTGCGGGATGCCCCAGGCGTTCGCATGGAACATGGGCACCACCACGAGCGCGCGATCGCGCTGGGAGAGGCCGAGCGCGTCGGTCATGAGCGTGGCGGTGGAGTGCAGCGAGATCGAGCGGTGAGAGTAGAGCACGCCCTTGGGGTTGCCGGTGGTGCCGCTGGTGTAGCAGAGCGCGGCGGCCTGGCGCTCGTCGAGCTCCGGGTAGTCGAAGGGTTCCGGGCCGGCCTGCTCGAGGAGATCCTCGTAGCGCAAGGCGTTCGGGAGGGAGCCGGCCCAGTCCTCCGGGACCCCGTCCCGCGGGCCGTGTGCCCCGCCGTCGCCCGAGACCCCGTCCTGCGGGCTGTGTGCCCCGCCGTCGCCCATCACGACGTAGTGGCGCACGCCCTCGAACGTGGGCGCGAGCTCTTGGAGGATGGGCACGAGCGAGTCGTCGACGAAGATGACGCTGTCCTGCGCGTGGTTGACGATGTACGTCAATTGCTCGGCGAACAGGCGGATGTTGAGCGTGTGCAGCACCGCGCCCACGCAGGGGACAGCCATGTAGAGCTCGAGATGGCGCTGGTTGTTCCACGCGAACGTGCCCACGCGGTCGCCCTGCTTCACGCCGAGCTCGGAGAGGGCGCGCGCGAGCCGGTCCACGCGCCCGCACACCTCGCCGTAGCTCGCCCTGACGGCGCCCTGGTCGGTGAGGGTCACGACCTCCGCGGAGGGATGCACCGAGCGCATGCGGTGCAGGGGATGGTGGAGCGTCAACTGAAAGTCGTCCTGCATCAAACCTTCGAGCATCTTCTCTGACTCCTCCACGCTCGCTTGCCTCGTCCACCGGTGACCCTCGTTGACCGACCAAAAGACACGATTACACAACCGGGGCGCGGTTACGCGCGCGAGGGCATGGCGGGGCTTCCGCTATGCGCGCTGCTCGGCGCGCGGGCCGGCGAGCTCGCGGTAGACGCCGGTGGTGCGCTGGGCGACATCGCTCCAGTCGAAGCTCAGAACGTGCTCGGAGGCCTCGGTTACGAGCCGGTCGCGCAGCTGCTCGTCGACGAGCAGCCGTTCGATCATCACGCCGAGGTGCTCGGGGTCGCCGCCGTTGAAGCGCAGGCCGACGCGCTCCCCCGCCGGGACGACCTCGCGCAGGCCGCCGGTGTCGGCGACGATGCAGGGGCAGCCCGACGCCATCGCCTCGAGCGCGACGAGCCCGAACGGCTCGTACAGCGAGGGAACCACGCAGAGATCGGCGATGCGGTAGAGCGAGTGCAGCGCGTCGTCGCCGATCCAGCCGAGGAAGACGCCGTGCTCGGAGAGGCCCAGACGCTCGGCCTGCGCCTTCAGCTCGCCCTCGTGGGTGCCCGAGCCGGCCACCAGGAAGCGCACGTCGCCGAGCTTCTCGATCACTTCGGGCAGCGCGTCGAGCGCGAGCTGGAAGCCCTTCTCGTAGACGAGCCGCCCGACGAGCAGCACGAGCTTCTGCTCCGGTTTCGCGAACTGCAGGCGCAGCGCCCCCAGATCGTCGACGGGTCGCAGTTCGTCGGGGTCGATCCCATTCGGGATGACCGTGATGCGGCGCTCGTCGATGTCGTATATGTCGGCGACGTGGCCGCGCATGTAGTGCGAGCAGGTGATCACCGAGTCGGCGCGGTGGGCCATCCAGCGCTCGGTCGCATGGATGTGCGACTGCGGGGGTTTGTCCACCCAACCCTGGTGGCGACCGTGCTCGGTGGCGTGGATGGTGGTGAGGTAGGGCACGTTCAGCAGGTCCGAGAGCGCGGCGGAGGCGTGCGCCACGAGCCAGTCGTGGCCGTGGATCAGGTCGTAGGAGTGTTCTTCGGCCAGGGCCTTGCCGGCGGTGAGCATGTCGTCGTTCATCTGCTCCACCCAGGCGAGGAAGCGGTCGAGATCGCGAGGCCAGCCCGGCTCGCGCACGCGATGGACGCTCACGCCGCGCAGGTCTTCCTCGCAGGTCTCCACGGCCGCCTCGATCCCGGCCGCCTCGATCCCCGCGGGCCGCTCTCCGCCGCGCCCCCCCGCGCGCGTAAGCACGTCGACGACGGCGCCCTGGGCGACGAGCTCCTCGGCCAGCTTGCGCACATGGCGGGCGAGGCCGCCCTCGATCACCGGGGGGTACTCCCAGGAGAGGATCAGAACGCGGTTGGCCACCGCCTGCACACTATCTCGCCCGGGCGTCCGTTGGGGTGCGGACGGCCTACCCCCCGCGCGCGGGGGAGTACGCGCGCGGGGCAGGGTCAAATGGCGGTCGCCGCGCCCACGGAGGGCAGGCGGGCGCGCATGACCTCGACGGCGTGCGGGTTGGAGTCGATCAGCACGAAACGCCGTCCGAGCGCGGAGGCGACCGCGCCGAGCGTGCCGGAGCCGGCGAAGAAGTCCAGGCACCAGTCGCCGGGGCGCGAGGAGGCGTGCACCATGCGCCGCACGATCCCTTCGGGCTTCTGGGTGGGGTAGCCCGTCTTCTCGGAGCCGTTGGTGGGAACGATCGTGTGCCACCAGACGTCCGTGGGGAGCTTGCCGCGGGCGGCCTTCTCGGGGGTGACGAGGCCGGGCGCCATGTAGGGCTCGCGATCCACCGCCTCGGCGTCGAAGAAATAGGCCGAGGGATCGCGCACGTAGACGAGGATCGTGTCGTGCTTGGCGGGCCAGCGACGGCGGCTGCGCGCGCCGTAGTCATAGGCCCAGACGATCTCGTTGAGGAAGCACTCGCGCCCGAAGATCTCGTCGAGCAGCAGCTTGCAGTAGTGGGCCTCGCGGTAGTCGATGTGGAAGTAGAGCGTGCCCTCGCGCGCGAGCAGGCGGTGGGCTTGCTCCAGTCGGGGCGTGAGGAAGGCGAGGTAGTCGTCGAAGGCGTCGCGGTAGGAGCTCTCGGCGAGCAGCCTCGTGGCGTAGCGCCGGCCCTGGAAGCCGGCGCGGTCGCCCTGCTCGTCCGGGACCACCCGAAGCGTCCTGCGAGTTTGAGCGCGGCCCGTGTTGAACGGAGGGTCGATGTAGATCAGCTGGAAGCAGCCGTCGGCGAAGCGCGGCAGGATCTCCAGGCAGTCGCCGAGCAGGATCTCGTCGGCCGCAGGGCGGCGGTGTGCGGGGCTCACACATCCGAAGGCTATGCCCAGCCGCCGACGGAGTGATAACCTCGCGCGGCTTTCGCGGGGGGCGATGGTGGCGATCCGTCGAGTGTGAGCGGGTGTCCGTCACTCCCGAATGACGTTCGCCTGAGGAAGGAGTGGAGAACCGTGAAGCTCGTGATCGGGATCGTGCGCCCCGAGAAGGCCAACGACGTGCTGGAGGCGCTCTACCGGGCGCAGGTGCGAGGGATCTCCATGAGTCGCGTGCAGGGGCACGGAGGCGAGCTGGACCGGGTGGAGACCTACCGCGGGACGACCGTCAAGGTGGAGCTCTCCGAGAAGGTGCGCTTCGAGATCGCGGTGTCCGACGCGTTCGTGCAGCCCACCATCGACGCGCTCTGCGCGGGGGCGCGAACCGGAGAGGTGGGCGACGGCAAGATCTTCGTGGCGCCGCTGGAGCAGGCTGTGCGGATCCGCACCGGGGAGACCGACGAAGCCGCGGTGACGCCAGTGGGCACGTGACGTCGCTGACGATCGCCGGGGTTGGCGGCGTGAACGCGGGTGACACCGCCTGGATGCTCGTGGCGACCGCGCTCGTGCTGATGATGACCCCTGCGCTCGGGCTGTTCTACGCGGGTTTGGTGCGCTCCAAGAACACGCTCAACACGTTCATGATGTCCATCGGGGCGATCGCGGTGGCGGGCGTCGCGTGGGCGCTGGTGGGCTACTCGCTGGCGTTCGACGAAGGGAACGGGTTCGTGGGCGGGCTCGGCCACGTTTTCCTGCGCGGGGTGAGCTTCGCGCCGCGCCCCGGAGGAACGATCCCGCAACTGCTGTTCATGGCGTTCCAGGCCACGTTCTGCATCATCACGGTGGCGCTCGTGTCGGGGGCGGTGGTGGAGCGCATGCGCTTCGGAGCCTTCCTCGTGTTCGCCGCCCTGTGGTCGGTGCTCGTGTACGCGGTTCTCGCCCACTGGGCGTTCGGGGGCGGCTGGCTGCAGGCGCACGGCACACTCGACTTCGCCGGCGGCGTGCCCGTGGAGATGGGATCGGGCTTCTCCGCGCTGGCGGCGGCGCTCGTTGTGGGCGCGCGCAAGGACTACGGCAGGCAGGCGCTGCTGCCGCACAACGCCGTCTATGTGCTGCTCGGGGCGGGATTGCTGTGGTTTGGATGGTTCGGGTTCAACGGAGGAAGCGGCTTCTCCACCGGGCACTCCAGCGTGCTGGCGTTCACGAACACGCTGCTCACGCCGATGTGCACGCTGGTGGTGTGGTTCACGCTGGACCTCCTGCGGGGCAGGCGTGTGACCGCGATCGGGGCCGCCACCGCGATCATCGTGGGGTGCGTGGCGATCACTCCGGCGGGCGGATACGTCAGCCCGCCGTGGGCGATGGGGCTCGGCGCGCTGGCGGCGCTGCCGAGCTACGCGATCATCATGTGGAGGCCACGGACGCGAGTGGACGAGACGCTCGACGTGCTCGCCGCCCATGGGATGGCCGGCTTCATCGGGATCCTCTTCATAGGGCTCTTCGCCCAGCACGCGTGGAACGGGGTGTCGAACGGGCTCGTGTACGGGAACGCGACGCAGCTCGGCTGGCAGGCGATCGCCGCCTTGGCGGGTCCGGCGTATGCGTTCACCGTGACCTATGTGCTGCTGCGGCTCATCGGCCTGGCGATGCCGCTGCGCGCCACCGACCACCAGCAGGCGCTCGGGATGGACGTCATCCAACACGGCGAGGAGGCCTACGCGTCCGGCGACGGGGCGATTCTGGTGTCCGCCGATGCAGTCGTCGAGGCTCCTGTGGGCGTGGCGCAGGTCTGAGCTTCGCGCCCACGGGTACCGGGGCGAGGAGCTCGTCTCACGAGCCGCTCTCAGCGTCGCAGCCCTATGCGGCCCTTGGAGTGTTCGCGGGCCTATGCGGCTCGACGACCCACTCCTCCCCGTCGGGGTATACAAGCACCACCGCTCGATCTTCGCGCGCATTCCGGGCGAGGATCTCTCCAAGACCTGGGAGGTCGGCGCCGACGAACGCGGCCCCATTCGGATATCGAGCGGGACGTTCCGCTATCCCGTCCTCGATCGCAGCGTCGAACCGCTGTGACGCAAGGACGCTGCCCGGTGTTCGAGTCTCTTTGCTTACCGTCGCCATGATTCGGTCATCTCGCTGTAGCCACTTCGTACCGTCTCAATCGCGCTCTGCAGAGCCTCGCTCGCGGAGCCGCGATGGAACGTCTCGGCCGGCTGCTTTTCGCCTGCTCGATTGTATCGGTGCATGTCGTGGATCTGGTGAGCATTGTCGTAGACGCGTACCGCGTGCCACGCATCTCGCTCTTCCACGAGCAGCACTACTGCGTAGTCGACGACCTCTCCACGCTGAGTGAAGAAACGAACGTCGATCGCTGCGTCCGCGTCGAGTTCATCGCGGTAGCTCGTTTCGTGCGCGCGTACCATCATCTGCTACTACGACGCAGATGCCCGCGCGGGACGGCGTCTCGCGAGTCCAGCAGCGTCTCATCACTGGCTCCGAACGCCCCCGACAACCGCCGCGCCGCGTCCGCCCGCGACCAGTGCCTCGGCGGTGTGCCCTTCGAGAGCGAGCGCCCCCGGCAGGATTCGAACCTGCGACCCTCGGATTAGGAAGTGGGTCGCTGACCGCCTGTTTTGGCTTGGTTGAGCGGGATTCGGTCGGGTTGGGTGGGGGTCACCGGGGTCAGATCTGCCGAGTCGTGTACGGGCTGGGGACAGACTCTCGAAATACGAGGGTCGAATTGGCGATCCGGCGGCGCGCTCACCCGTGCCTACGGCAGCGGCGGCACCGCGAGCTGCTTGCAGATCGCGAGCGCGGTCCCACGCGGTATGCGCGGATGCCTGGGGATCGTGACCGGCCTCGACGCACCGGGCGATATCCACACATCGTGCTTGCCGCCGTGCCGAAGCGGCGCGGCGCCATGACCGCGCAGATGAGCTTCCAGGTCGCGGCGACGGATCACGGCAGCACTCGGCCGGCCATCGGCGATTGCGGAAAAGTGCTCATGGCTATCCACGATGACAGACCCGCGCGCGCGGGTCGGCAACCTCTGCACGACCCCTCCTCACATTGCTCTAATCTCCTTTGTATGGTTCAAGCGCTGACCTTCACCGCGCGGTTCGAGCCGGTCGAGGACGGATGGGTCCAGGCGACGATCGACGAGCTGCCCGGCGTCATTACGGCAGGACCGTCGCACGACGAGGCCAAGGAGCTGCTCGCCGACGCGCTGCACACATACCTGCTCGCGCTCGGCGACCTGGAACAGCGACCCGAGGCGGAGCACAGCGGCGAAGCCGAGCCGTTGCGCATCACCGTCAGCGCGTAGCGAGTCCCTGGCAAAAGCCCGCAACCATGGCATGCCGGATCAGACCCGTCGGAGTCAACCGGCGGCTGGCCGACAGCCGACGTCGTGACTACGCGGTCACGAGTGCCGGAGCGATGACATCCGAGTCGACATGAACGACCCTGGGCACAGTGATCGTTATCCCCGCGTCCCGCTCGATCAGGAGCTTGGCGTTGAGGATCGTCACGCCCACCAGGTTTCGATCGGTGTCGAAGCGCAGGGCGTGGCCCTCGGGCGACTCATCGAAATCCACGGCCATCGAGGGATCGCCCACGTGCAGGTAGAGCACGTCGGCCTCGGCGTCATGGGAGACGTTATCGAACGTATAGGGGCCGACGGAGACCTTCATGCAACCTTGAACGACCGCGAACGCCGCGCAGCCCTATGCGGCCCTCGGAGCGCTCGCGGGCCTGTGCGGCTCGACGACCCACTCCTCCCCATCGGGATACACGAGCACCACCGCTCGCCCTTCGCGCGCTTCCTCCGCGAGGATCGTTCCCAGGTTGGGAAGGTCGCCGCCGACGAAAGCGGCCCCGTTCGGATACCGGGCTGGGCGGTCAGCGAGCGCATCCTCGATCGCGGCGTCAAAACGCTGCGAGGCGAGCAGGCTGCCAGGGGTACGGGTGCTGTCGGTCACCATCGCCCGGGTGGATCAAGTCGAGTACGCAACTGGTTCCTGCGTTGCACGCAGCTCATGCCGAAGCGCTTCGCGGCGCTCACGTCTGCGCTCCGCCTTCTTCAGCGCCGGCCGCTTGTGCGGCTTGCACAGTAGACACCCGGCTCGCCGCTGCTTCGCCCGCCGCAGCTTGTGATTGGCCATGACTACAAATTACAACACGAGGGTACGTCGCGCACCATCCGACGCCTCGGCGGATCGCCCGCGATGAGTCTGTGCGGGGCCGCGCATGCGCGGCCCCGAGACGTGGCGCATGCGCCACGTCTGTTCCGGTAGGCGCATGCGCCTACCGGCGGACCCGCACATGTGCGGGTCCGAGCATCCTCTCCACCCCCGTGCATGCCACGGCGCCCCGATCGGAAGCGCCCCCGGCAGGATTCGAACCTGCGACCCTCGGATTAGAAGTCCGACGCTCTGTCCAGCTGAGCTACGGGGGCAATGTCTCCGTCTTACGGTACGCCACGGACCGCCTGCGTATGGTCTCGACCGGGCCTCATCCGGTCCTGGAAGCGACTGGGCCTCATCCAGCCCTTGAAATGCGCGTCCTTTAAGCAATCTTGAGGCGAAGTGTGCAAAAGTTGCGTGCATGAGCCCGGTGGAGGATCACGAGTCGGACCTCACGCGCAAGCAGCGCCGCGAACAGGCGCGCGAACAGCGCAAGGCGTTGGAGGAAGCCAGCGCGGCGGAGGCTTCCCAGCGCAAGCGGCTGATGCAGCTCGGCGGCGTGGCCGTTGTGGTGGTTGTGATTATCGCGATCATCCTTCTCGCCACCGGCGGCGGCGGCTCGAAAAGCGCGCCCGCTCCGAAAAGCGCGGCGGCCCAGTCCGCGGCGGCCACCGTCATCAGCGTGCTTCAGGGCATCCCCCAGAACGGCATCACGCTCGGCAACCCGAACGCGCCGGTCACGATGCAGTACTTCGGCGATCTCGAGTGCCCCGTCTGCAAGGATTTCACGCTCGGAGCGCTGCCCACGCTGATCGGAAAGTACGTGCGCGCCGGCAAGCTGAAGGTCGAGTATCGCTCGATGCAGACCGCCACGCGCGAACGCGAAACGTTTCAGACCCAACAGGTGGCGGCGCTCGCGGCCGGCAAGCAGAACCTGATGTGGCACTACGTCGAGCTCTTCTACCACGAGCAGGGGGGAGAGGGCAGCGGCTATGTCACGGAAAGCTACCTCCAGGGGCTGGCTGCGCAGGTGCCGGGGTTGAACCTCGCCGACTGGAGCGCCGCGCGCAACGAACCCACCTACGCCAACCAGCTGATAAGCGACGCCCAGGCAGCCAACCAGAGCGGCTTCACAGGCACCCCGTCGTTCCTGATCGGCAAGACCGGCGGGTCGATGCAGAAGTTCGAATACGTGTCGCTCACCGACCCGAGCTCGTTCGAAGCGGCGATCGAAAAGCAGCTGAAAGGCTGAGGAAAGGTCGGGCGATGGCGCCGGCGAGCCCCTCCCCCTCCCACGCACGATGAGCCGCCGCGCCCTCAGGATCACGATGATCGTGCTCGCGGCGATCGGCCTCGGGGTCGCCTCCTACCTCACCTACGTCCACTACGCGGGCATCAAGCCCGCCTGCACGGCCGGGGAAAGCTGCACGAAGGTGCAGACGTCGGTCTACTCCGAGCTCGCGGGCGTGCCGGTGGCGCTGATGGGCCTAGTCGGCTACGTCGCGATCCTCGCCGCGCTGCTCGCCCCCGAAAACGAGACCACTCGCTTCGCCACGCTCGCCTTCACGCTCGCGGGCTTCGGCTTCTCGGCCTACCTCACCTATCGCGAGCTCTTCTCGATCCACGCGGTCTGCGAGTGGTGCGCGTCGAGCGCCGTGATCATGACCATCCTCATGGTGCTTGCGAGCTGGCGCTTCCTGCGCGGAGCGCCCGCCGCTTTCGAGCCGCCGCTGGGCGGCGCCGCCGACGGCGCCCGTGCGGCCCAGGTGGGCGCCAACTAGGAAATTCGTCCGTTCGAATAGGTGGCAGGCGTAGCCGGGAGCGGCGACGGTCGAGGAAACCTTGCGGTAGATCCGCGTCATCCGAGCGTCGAGAGGGCGTCCGACCCAGATGCACCCTGCATTCGACAGACCTCCCGAAAGGCCCTCCCCCGATCCGTCCGAGGCTGGGCGCGACGCCCTCGGATTGCCCGACGAGCCGGTGGGCCTGCCGGGCGAGCGCATCGGAGCGAGCGACAAGCACGTGGGAGCGCCGGGTGAGCGGATCGGGCCCGACAGCGCGGCCAGCGCGCCCGACCGTCGAGTTGGAGCGCCCGACGAGCAAGAGCAGATCACGAGACTGTTCCACACCACCAGCGATCTGCTCGCAACCATCACGCCCGGCGGTCGCTTCACGCTGTTGAACCCCGCGTGGGAGGAGGTGCTCGGCTGGGCGCGCGAGGAGCTGCTCGCGCGCCCGATGCACGAGCTCGTGCATCCCGACGACATCCAGCAGACCACCGCGATGATGCTCGCCGGGCGCGACCATGCGGCGCAGATCGCGAACTTCACGAACCGCTACCGCCACCACGACGGATCGTGGCGCTGGCTGTTGTGGAGCGCCCGCAGCGACGGCGCCACCTGGTATGCGGCGGCGAAGGACGTCACCGACCGCATGTGGCTCGAGCGCCAAGCGCTGCACGACCCGCTCACCAAGCTCCCCAACAGGCTGCTGTTGATGGACCGCGCGCGTCAGGCGCTCACCCGCCTGCACCGCAGCCACGGGCTCGTGGCGATGCTGTTCGTCGACCTCGACCGCTTCAAGGCCGTCAACGACAACCTCGGTCACGCGTTGGGCGACCATCTGCTCACCGCGCTCGCGACGAGGCTCGCGAAGATGATGCGCGACAGCGACACGGTGGCGCGTCTCGGCGGCGACGAGTTCGTGATCCTCGCCGAGGACCTGCAAACCGACGCGGAAGCGCTAACCGTCGCCGAGCGTGTGCTGCACGCCCTGGGGGAGCCGTTCGTGGTGGGCTCCACCGAGGTGTCGATGCCGGCGAGCGTCGGCGTATCGGTTTCCCATAACTCCGACACCGACCCGGAGGCGCTGTTGCGCGAGGCGGACGTCGCGATGTACCGCGCGAAGCGCTCGGGCGGCTACCGGCTGGAACTGTTCGACGAGAGCCTGCGCCGCGAGGTGACCGCGCACCTGGGCATCGAGCGGCGCCTGCGCCACGCGCTGCCGCGCAACGAGCTCTCGCTCGACTACCAGCCGATGTTCCCCCTCTGCGGCGGCGCGGCGGTGGCCTGCGAGGCGCTGCTGCGCTGGCAGCCGCCCGACGAGGAGCCGGTGGACCCGGCCACGTTCCTGCCGCGCGCGCAGGAGAGCGAGTTGATCGTACGGATCGGCGACTGGACGATCGACACGGCGTGCGCCCAGGCGGCCGCCTGGCGCGCCCGCGGTCAGCAGGTGGCCGTCTCGGTGAACGTGCCCGCACGCGCACTCACCGAGCTCGACCTCGCCGAGCGCCTGCGACGGACGCTCGCGCGCCACCATCTGCCGGGCGAGGCGCTGTGGATCGAGGTCACGGAGAGCTCGATTCTGGGCGACCCCGAGCGCGCCCGGGCGACGCTCGAGGGCGTGCGGCGCATCGGGGTGCGCGTGGCGCTCGACAGGTTCGGCTCGGGCGAGTCGCGCCTGGGCCTCGCGGGCACGCTGCCGCTGGACATGCTCAAGATCGACCGTTCACTGATCGCCGGTCTGCAGGACGACGAGGCCAAGCGCGCGATCGTCGCGGCGATCGTCGCGCTCGCGCGCGCGGCCGGCATGCAGACGGTCGCGGTCGGAGTGGAGAGCGAGCCCCAGCTCCAGCTCGTGCGCGAGCTGGGCTGCTCGCTCGCCCAGGGCTTCCTGCTCGGCGCGCCCGACTCGCCCGAGCACGTGACGCTTCAGGGGCCGCGAGTTGTAGGCTCGCTCGCACGATGGGGTCCCCTCGCGCGACTGCACCACGGTCCCTGAGCGACGTCGAGCGCCAGAAGCATGCCGCCGCGCGAGCCGCGGCGTCTCTCGTGGGCGACGGTGAGCGTGTGGGGCTCGGCACGGGCTCCACGGTGGCGCACCTGCTCCCCGCGCTCGCCGCGCGCGGATTGAAGCTGCGCTGCGTGGCGACCTCGCCGGCCACCGAGCGAGCCGCGCGCGAGCTTGGCTTCGTGGTGGAAGACCTCGACGAGCTCGGTCGCCTGGACATCGCAATCGACGGCGCCGACCAGATCGATCCAAACGGGTGGCTCGCGAAGGGCGGCGGGGGCGCCCACACGCGCGAGAAGATCGTCGCCGCGGCGGCGGCGCGCTTCGTGGTGATCGCATCCGCGGAGAAGGCCGTCTCCGCGCTGCGCGCGCCGGTGGCGCTCGAGATCCTGCGCTTCGGCGCCCACACGACGCTCGCCTCGCTTGGAGAGGCCGCGTTGCGCGACACCCCGCCGAGCCCCGAGGGGAACCTGATCGCCGACTACCTCGGTCCGGTCGGCGATCCGCGCGCGCTGTCGGCGCGACTTTCGTGCACGCCGGGTGTGGTCGACCACGGCCTGTTCGCGCCCGAGCTCGTCAGCGACATCCTGATCGCCGGCCCGGGCGGGATCGAGCACCGCACGCTGGATTAGGCGGCCTCGCGCGTCGCGGCGCGCACGACGAACGCGAGGGCGCACAGGACGATCCCGCGCGCGAGCAGCACGATGGAGAGCACCACCACGAGCGTGGCGACGCCGAACTTGGGCCACGCCACGATCAGGATGCCGGCCGCCAGGTCGACGATTCCCCACAGCATCAGCCACCCGCGGCCGCCCATCGCGTAGACGGCGGCATAGAGGCGCATCATCCCCATGATCACGAGGTATATGCCGAAGGCGAGCGCGACCACCTGGATACTGCCGCCGGGATGGCGGATCACGATGATTCCGGCGATGCCCGCTATCGCGGCGCTCAGCAGCAGCGCCCCCCTGGAGCGCTCGCTTTCGCCGAACGCGAGCGCCAGCTGGACGAGCGCGGCGAGCAGCAGGTAGATGCCGAATATGATCGCGATCGTGGTGAGCGTGGGTCCCGGGTAGGCGAGCGCGAGGATGCCCACGGCGATCGATACGAGCCCGAGCAGGAGCGCCATCCACCAGAGACGCCCAGCCGGTTCCAGCTCGGTTCGATCGGTCAGCCGCACTTCGACTTCGTGGCGCTCGAGAATTCGGCGAAGGCGCTGCCGACGGCGCTGACCTCCGCGGGGAGCTTCGCGATCGCCGCGTTGCGCGCCCCGGTGGTGGTGGCCGTGGAGAGTTCCTTGACCGTGCTGTCAAGCGCCGTCACGGATCTTTCGATCGCGGCCGTTTGCGTCGGGAATTCGCTCTTGGCCGAGCTGACGACCGCTTTCGCGCTCGAGTCGACTTTCCGCAGGTCCGCTTCGAGTCCGCTTACGCCGGCCTGCGCGTTCAGGCTCCCCAGCGATTTCACCGACTTTTCGAGCTCGCCGACGTTCGAGCAGAAGGACGGCTTGCTCGAGCCGCACCCACCCATGAGCACACCGCCCAGTAGCAGGCTCACCGACAGGAGCGCGAGGTTGCCGCGGCGGGGAGATCGCATGCGATCGAAGTTGACACCACCGCGCCCGCCGAGGCAAGGGTGCGCGCCGGTGGATCGGCGGCGGCGCGCACCCCCTTGGCGTGGCGTGTGCTCCCATCGCGAGAAGACGTTCTCATGCGCCGGCCGCGCCCCGGGCGCTCGTGTATACGCCAGGCGCGCTCCATCGCTCTTGTTGCACGGAAACCCGACCCCGGCGTGCGGCGTTACACGGTTACCCCTGGAAATGACCGGCATAGCCTTCCGTGGCGTGAGCCTTGCCGTCGTTTCCGGATTGACGGTCTACGCGATGGTGAGCACCGCGGCGGCTACCTCGCTCGTGGCGCTCACGGTGCGCATGAAGGGGCAGCGGCTGGCGGTGAGTCGGGAACTGAGGGCGTCGCGCCAGAGGATCGTGTTGAGCGTCGAGGACGAGCGCAGGCGCCTTGAGCGCGACCTGCACGACGGGGCGCAGCAGCGTTTGATCGCGCTGCGCATCCAGCTCGGGCTGGCGGCCGAGCTCGTCGCCCAGGAACCGCAGGCGGGCAGCCGCCTGCTGAGCGAGCTGGCGGGCGAGGCGCAGGGGGCGCTCGACGAGCTGCGCGACCTCGTGCACGGCATCTACCCACCGGTGCTCGTCGAAGACGGCCTGGAAGCGGCGATCGAAGCGCTGGCGGCGGATACGCCCCTGCACACCCGCCTCGATCTGCCCGGGATAGGCCGGCACGAGCCGGAGGTCGAGGCGGCGGTCTATTTCACGTGCATGGAGGCGCTGCAGAACGCGGTCAAGCACGCGGGCAACGAGGCGACTGTGACGGTCCAGCTGCGCGAGCGGCGCGGCGGGCTGTACTTCGAGGTGCGCGACACCGGTCGCGGGTTCGACGACCGCGAGCTCGAGTGCCGCGGTCGTCCCGTGAGCGGCGGGATCGTGAACATGCGCGACCGCGTCGGCGCGGCCGGTGGAGAGATCGAGCTCGTATCGCGCCTCGGCCGGGGCGCGACCGTGATGGGATCGGTGCCACTGCGACGCAACGTGCCGGGATTGGCTCGCCACCGACGAGGGGAGCACACGTGAGCACGCCCGTCCCCGGCCACGCCTCCGGCGCACGCCCCCCCGGCGGCCGGCTCGCGGGCCACCCCCACCGCTGGCTCGTGCGCAGCCTGATCGGCGTGGCGAGCGTGCTCGGGGTCATAGCGATCTTCGCGGTGTGGGCCAACCGGCAGCTGCTCGACACTGGGTATTGGACGAGCACGAACACGAAGCTGATCGAGAGCCCGCCGATCCGCGAAGCGGTGTCCGGGTATCTCACCGAACAGCTCTACGCAAACGTGGATGTGGCTGGTGAACTGAAGAAAGGGCTTCCGAGCGAACTCAAGCCGCTCGCGGCGCCCGCGGCGGGCGCGCTCAAAGACGTGGTCCAGAAGGGGATCGACCTGCTGCTCGAACGCCCGCGCGTTCAGCAGCTGTGGAGCAAGGCCAATCAGGTGACCCACGCCGAGTTCGTGCGCCTGGTCGAGAACAAAGGCAGCGTGGTGAAGTTGCCCGGCGGCGGCGCTGTCGTGCTCAACCTGCGCCCAATGCTCACCGAAGTCGCCGAAAAGGTGGGCGCGCCGGCCGGCGTGGTGAGCAAGATCCCGCCGAAAGTCGCCCAGCTTCGGATCGTGAGCTCGAAGCAGTTGAGCACGATGCAGAACGCGGTGAACCTCTTGCGCGGCCTCGCGCTGGTGCTGCCGCTGCTGGTTGTGGCGATGTTCGCGCTGGCCGTGTACCTGGCGCGCGGACGACGACGTCAAGCGCTGATCGCCGTGGGAGCGGCGTTCATAGGAGCGGGGCTGGTGGTGGTCGTGGCAAAGGGCATCATCGGGCAGAAGGTGGTCGACTCGCTCGCAACCACCGAAGCCGTGAGGCCCGCGGCGCAGGCGGCGTGGTCGATCGGCACGAGCGTGCTGGCCGACGTGGCGTGGGCAACCGTGTTCATCGGCGTGCCCGTAATTCTGGCGGGAATGTTGGCGGGACCGACGCGAACCGCCACGACGTTGCGCCGCCTGATGGCCCCCTACCTGCGCGACCGGCCGGACATCACTTTCGGGGTGGTGGCGCTGTTGCTGCTGCTCCTGTTCGCATGGGGGCCGATCGTGGCAACGAGAACGCTCACGGGGATCGTGATCATCGTCGTGCTCGCGGTGTTCGGGGCCGCGATGCTGCGTCGCGAGACCGCACGGGAGTTCCCGGACGCGCATCTGGCGACAGTCACCATGAGTGGACCGCACGACCCGCCTCCGCCGCACGACCCGCCTCCGCCGCACGACCCGCCTCCGCCGCACGACCCGCCTCCGCCGCACGACCCGCCTCCGCCGCACGCCGCGCCCGCGCCACCCGGCGCGCCGACTCAGAGCTCCAGGTCAGCTTCCGTCAAGCCATCCGCGACACCTTCACGGCCGCGCGAGCCCAAAACCGAGCCCGCTCCGGGGCGGCGCTCTACTCCAGACGATCGGACAGGTAGATCAGGGTCGCCATCACCCGACGGCTGACGTCCTCGGTGTGGGGCAGGCAGAGCTTTGAGAGGATCGCCCCGACGTGCTTCTCCACGGCCCGCTTGGAGAGGAACAGCCGGGCGCCGATCGCGGCGTTGCTGAGTCCCTGAGCGACGAGCGCGAGCACCTCGAGCTCGCGCGGAGTGAGCTCTGAGAGGCGGGATTCCACGGCGCTCGTGCGGGCGGCCACCAGCGCCTCCACCACCTTGGGATCGATGTAGGAGCCGCCCCGCGCCACGGTGGAGATCGCGGTGAGCAGCTCGTTGCGGTCGCCCACGCGCTCCTTGAGCATGTAGGCGCGTCCGTCCGACCCGTCGGCGAGCAGTCGCAGGCCGTAGCGGGGCTCGGCGTACTGACTGAGCACCACCACCCCGATCTCAGGATGGGTGCGGCGCAGCTCGGCAGCGAGGCGGATGCCCTCGTCGTCGCCCGAGGGGGGCATGCGGATGTCTGCGAGAACCACATCCGGACGGTCGCTCTCGATGCCGGCCAGCAGCGACGTCGCGTCGGCGTAGCTTGCCACCAGCTCGACTTCCTCGGAGCGTGCGAGGATCGCGATGAGCGCCTGGCGCACGAGATAGCTGTCGTCGGCGAGCGCAACGCGGATCGGGGACTCGCGCATGCGCGAGTCCCCGTGCGTGGGGGACGCGCGCGCCTGCGAGTGCTCGCGCGCAGCAGACACGTCGCGCGCAGCAGACGCGTGCGTACGAGAGTCTTCGTGTGTGGGAGCCCCCTCCACCCCCACCTGCCCACCCCCCTTCGTTTCGGGTGCATGCCTCATTGGCAAGTGCGCGATCGGGTGGGAAGCTCGAAGGCCAAGGGACACAACCTGATGTTGCCCCTGCAAACAAGGAGCTAATCGTGCCGGTAATCGTGGGCAGTACCGTATGGGAAGTGCTGTGGGTGATCTTGATCGTGATCCCGATAACGCTGTGCTGGATCGCCGCGGTCGTCGACCTGCTCGTGCGAAGGCGCGACTTGAAATGGTGGGCGGTGGGGCTGTGGCTCATATTCGTGCTCATACTGCCCGTGTTCGGGATGCTGATCTACTTCATCGCGCGGCCCACGCTCCCGGGCGAGCAGGCCGCGATGGAAGCGGCCGTGCGCCAGGCCCAGGCCCAGCAGACCGCGTCGTATGCGAGCGCGCTGAAGGATCTCAGCGACCTGCACGAGCGCGGGGTGATCACGACCGAGGAATTCAACGCCCGGCGAGCCGATCTCGCGCAGGCGGCCTGAAGACGCATGGCCGAGCCGAATGGCGGCCGAGTGCCCACGTCCAAGAGCGCCGGCAAGCCCCGGGAGGGGAGTGGCCGCGCGTCCGGACCCGCGAGTGCTCGCAGGCCCTCATCCGGGCGCGCCGGCATGCCCGAGAGCGTGGCGGCGCGCGAAGCGAGGGGCAAGTCGGCGCGCGAGCGCACGCCGCGCTCCAGTCACGGCGAATGGCACGCGGCGGCGGATCGCGAGGACCCGATCGCGATCCTCCAAGCCCAGGCGGAGAGCCGCGTGGAGGAGCTCGTGCCGATCCGCTACGGGCGCATGCTCGTCTCGCCCTTCACGTTCTACCGCGGCGCGGCGGCGATCATGGCCGCCGACCTGGCGAGCACGCCTGCGTCGGGCCTGGAGGTGCAGCTGTGCGGGGACGCGCACCTGTCGAACTTCGGCATCTTCGCCTCCCCCGAGCGTGAGATGCTGTTCGACGTCAACGACTTCGACGAGACCCTGCCCGGCCCGTGGGAGTGGGATGTGAAGCGCCTGGCCGCAAGCCTGTGCGTGGCGGGGCGCGACCGGGAGCTGAGCAGGCAGGAGATCGCCGACGTGCTGGCATGGACCGCCCATGCCTACAGGCAGTCGATGAGGGGCTTCGCGCAGATGGGCAACCTGGGGGTGTGGTACGCGAAGCTGAACGCGCAGGACATCATGGGCGTGGTGCGCCGGCAGCAGCTCGTGAAGGGCAAGCGCCTGCAGAAGATGGAACGCCGGTTGGGCAAGGCCCGCTCGAAGGACAGCACGCGCGCGATGGGGAAGCTCACCGAAGCCGTGGACGGGCGCCTGCGGTTCGTGAGCGAACCGCCGCTGATCGTCCCCATGGAAGAGCTTCTGGGGGAGGCCGAGCACAGTGAGCTGCGCAAACGGCTGGAGGGGATGCTCGAGGACTACAGCGACAGCCTCGACGTCGACCATCGCGTGCTGCTGAGCGACTACAGCTTCCAGAGCATCGCGCGCAAGGTGGTGGGCGTGGGCAGCGTGGGCACGCGCGCGTGGGTGATGCTGTTCGTGGGACGCGACGAGCGGGACCCGCTCGTGCTTCAGGCCAAGGAAGCGCAGGCGTCGGTGCTCGAGCCGCACGCGGGAGCCTCGCGGTACCCCAACCACGGCCAGCGCGTGGTGGAGGGCCAGCGCCTGATGCAGGCCGCGAGCGACGTCTTCCTGGGGTGGCTGCCGGCAGTGGGGATCGACAGTGTGACGCGCGACTTCTACGTGCGCCAGCTGTGGGACGGCAAGCTGAGCGTGGAAATCGAGACGATGGGCCACGCGCTCCTGCGCGCGTATGGCGCGCTCTGCGCGTGGACGCTCGCACGCGCGCACGCGCGCACGGGGGACCGCATCGCGATCGCCTCCTATCTCGGCGCCGGCGGCGTGTTCGACCAGGCGATCGTGGACTTCTCCGAAGCGTACGCAGACCAGAACGAACGCGACTACGAGGCGCTCGTGGAGGCGGTAAAGTCGGGGCGCGTGCAGGCCGAGAGCGCGTGAGCGCTCGCGCGGCGGCAGCGCGAGGCCGGCGGATCCGAGCCCGAGCTTGACGGCGAGGCCGCCGGCGAGCAAGATTTCACGCGCGTGCCCGTCCCGCAATCCGCACACCACCCGCAAGGAGCCCGACCATGACCGACGCGACTACCCAACCGATCAGCGGTGTCGACTTTGTGGGGGTCCCCACGCACGACCTTCCCAAAGCAGTGGAGTTCTACGGGGAGACGCTCGGCCTGGCGCGTTCGGTGTACCTGCAAGAGCGCAACTACGCGGAGTTCGAGACGGGCAACCTGACGTTGAGCGTGATCGACGCGGAGAAGATGGGCTTGGAGCACGTTCCGGTGCGCAGCGGGATAGCGCTGCACGTGGACGACGTGCAGGCGACCCGCGCGGCGTTCGAAGGGCGCGGGGTGAAGTTCACCGGCGAGACGTTCGACACGGGCGTGTGTCACATGGCGCTGTTCGACGACCTCGACGGAAACCTCCTGATCCTCCACAACCGCTATGCGCCGCCCCCACCGCGCTCGTAGCGGCGGCGCTCAGACGGCGACCGGCTCGCGCGCGTCCACCGCCGAGCCGACCCGCGAGAACTCCATCGCGCCGTCCCGCAGCGAGCCGAAGCGCGGGTTGAAGACGTCCAGCCAGGTTGGGCACGCCGCTGAGCATCATGCCCTTGTAGCTCATGGTGTCGCCGAGCTCGCCATCGTGAGCAGCACGTTCTTCCAGCGCATGATCGGAGCGGCGGCCCTGGCCGGCAGGAAACGATGCAGCCACTTGGCGATCGGGTCTTCGGCGGGCAGGGAGACGATGTAGCTGGGCGAGCGCTGCAGCATCGTGACGTGCGCGGCGCTACGGGCCATCGCGGGTACGAGCGTCACGGCGGTGGCGCCGCTGCCGATCACCACCACGCGCTTGCCGGCGTAGGCGACGTCATCGCTCCAGTGCTGGGGGTGCACGATGCGCCCGGCGAAGCGCTCGGCGCCCGGGAAGTCCGGGGTGTGGCCGTCGTCGTAGCGGTAGTAGCCGCTGCACATGAACAGGAAGTCGCAGGTCATCCGCACGGTCTCCCCCGCCTCGCCGCGCGTCGCCTGTACCGTCCAGCGCGCGTTGGGCGTCGAGTACTCGGCGTGAACAGATCCCACGTCCCCCCGATGCTCTCGCGCGCCTCGAGGATCGCGTAGCTCTTGCCGGGACAGCCGGCCTGCAGGTGGCAGGCGGCGCCGATCCCGGAGAGGCCGGCGCCGACGATCAGCACGTCAACGTGTTCGGGTGGCATGTGGAGCCGAAGTGTAGGCCGCCGTCTATGACTTGCGGCCGCGGCCGCGATCGAGCTCCTTGCCGAAGGCCACCTCGACCGCCTGGGTCATCGTGGGCGCGAAGCCGGCGAGGAGCGCCTCGGATGCGAGCGGGCGCATCTGGTCGAGCGCGGCTCGCACGGCCGGCCAGTCGGACTCGGGTCGCCCGGCGTCGTCGAATGGCTTCCAGATGAACTCCAGGAACATCTGCACGAAGAGCTGCGCGATGCGGTGGGTGTTGCGCTTGAGCTGATCCATCATGTCGAGCGCGTCCTGGAGGGGCACGCCCAGGGCGACCAGTCGCTCGCCGGCGGCCAGCAGGGTTGGGCTGGGGACTTCGAAGCAGTCCTCGGCGATCGGGATCACGAGGCCGAGCTTCTCGGCCCTGTCGAGGAGCTTCGGATCGACCTCGCCGCCCAGGCGCTTGAGGAGATCGGCGTGCTCGACGATCTCCGGCGTCTCGGTCTCGAAGGGAGTCATCAGGGAGCGGGTGAAGCCGAGCACCTCCTCGCCCGATTCGTGAGCCTGCTCGAGCACGTGGGCGATCGCGGCGAGGTTGAACCCCTGGGCCTGCATCTCGCGTATCAACTGCAGCCGCGCCAGGTGCTCGGCGCCGTAGTAGCCGACCCTCCCCTCCACCTCCGGTGGGGGAATCAGCCCCCGCGACTGGTAGTTGCGCACGTTGCGCACGGTGAGCCCGGTGCTCTGGGCGAGCTGGTCGATCGTCAGCCGCTGCTCGGGCGGGGCGCTCGCCCGCTGATCGGATGGGGCGCTCGCCCGCTGCTCGGGCGGGGCGCTCGCCCGCTGATCGGATGGGACGCTCGCCCGCTGATTGGGCGGCGCTGGGTCCCGCCGCTCGGGCCTTGCCCTCTCCCTCCCCCGCCTGTTGTGCGCCGTCGCCATCCCCAAAGCCTATCTGTTTCGGTGGCGCACAGATCAATGTGACCTCAATCTATGATACATTAGTTAGAGACATGTTGGTGCGAAATCGCCCTTTCCTCGACGAGCGCCCTGGAGGCGGCTGTGAGCGCACGGCGTAAGCCGGACGGCGCGGTCTCCAAGAGGAGGTCGTGGTCGACCCTGATCGCATGGACAGTGGCGATCATCGCGCTCACGTTCCTCGGCGCCGGCATCACCGAACGACTGGCGCCGATATCGCTGGAAGTGCCGGGCACACCCTCCTCGCGAGCCGAAGCGATGCTGCGCGCCAAGTTCGGCAACACGATCCCGATCGCGATCCTGCTCAAGGGCCCGCCCGCGCTCCTCGACAGCCAGGGACAGCGGTTAGTCCAGAAGCTGCGAGGCGTCAACCAGGTCCAGGTGCTCTCGCCCTGGGATCAGGGGAGCACGATGAGCGCGCTGCGTCCCAAGCCGGGCGCCGCTTTCGTGCTCGTGAACTACATCCGGCCCCCGAGCGGCGCGATGGCGGTGGTGCCCGAAACGGAAGCGATCCTCGCTCGCACCGTGCACACGCCGGTGCACGGCTACCTGACCGGCGTGGCGGTGATCGGGCACGCGCTCCAAGAAGCCACGATGTCGGACACCGTGCAGGCCGAGATCATCGCGCTGCCGGTGCTGATCCTCGTGCTGCTGCTGGTGTTCCGCTCGCCGGTGGCCGCCGCGGTGCCGCTGGCGATGGGCGCGGCGACCGTGATGGCGGGGCACGGGCTGCTGTGGCTGGCCAGCTTCGTGACGCCGATCAACTCGCTGGGAGTGGCGATCGCCGCGATGATGAGCCTCGCGCTCGGCGTGGACTACGCGCTGCTGATGGTTTCGCGCGTACGCCAGGAGCTGGCCGACGGGTGGGACCACGAAGCGGCAGTGGCGATCGCGTCCAAAGTCGCCGGACGCACGATCGCCGCGGCCGGTGGCACGCTGGCGCTCACGATGCTCGCAGCGAGCGCAGTGGCGACGCCGGGCCTGCTCGGCCCGGTGGCGATCGGGGTGGTGATCTCGGGCCTTCTGAGCGTAGCGCTGGCGCTGAGCGCGATGCCGGCGCTGCTGCGCCTGCTCGGCCCCTCGCTCAACCGCTGGGAGATCCGGCTCCCCGGCTCCCGCCGCGAGGGACGGCGCGGCGGCGTGGGCGCGCTGGCTGAGAGGCTGATCGCCAACCCCGCGATCACGGTCCCGCTGATCCTCGCCGGGATGCTGGCGCTCGCGGCCCCCGCCGGCGCGCTGCGCATGGGCCCGCCGGACGCCGCGGAGCTCCCCGCCTCCAGCCCGGCACGCCACGCGGTGGAGATGGTGGAACGCACGATCGGACCCGGTTGGTCGGCGCCCTTCGTGATCGTCGCGAGCGCCCGCAACGGCGCGATCACGAGCCCGCAGCGCCTGCGGGCGCTGATGAAGTGGCAGGAAGCGATCGCGCGCACGCCTGACGTCGCGGCGGTGCTGGGCCCGGCATCGGTCGCGGGCGCGCGAGTCAAGCTCGCCGAAGCCCACGCCGCGCTCGCCTCCGCGCCCAAGCGCCTGGAAGGCGCACAGCACGGCATCCAGGGCCTGCGCTCGGGCCTGAGCCGCGCGAGCGACGGCGTCGCGCAACTGCGCCAGGGTCTCGCCTCGGCCGCGTCCGGCGCGAGATCGCTCAGCGGCGGCGCCGGGCGCGCGCAGAGCGGGGCGGGGCGGCTGGCGAGCGAAACGGCTCGCGCCCACACAGGCGCCAAGCGACTGGCGAGCGAAACGGGCCGAGCCCATGCGGGCGCAAGGCGGCTGGCGAGCGAAACGGCTCGCGCCCATGCGGGCGCAACGCGACTCGCGAGCGAAACGGGCAAGGCCGGCAACGGCGCCAAGCAGCTGCAGACGGGCCTCGCCCAGGCGGCCGGCGGCTCGGCCCAGCTCGCAAACGGGATCGACGAAGCTTCCGCCGGCGCCGAACGCCTGGCGAGCTCCGACCGTCAGCTCACGACCGGCGCCGGCCAGCTCGCGCAGGGCATGGACACGCTCGACAACACCGTGCACGCGGTGCTGGCGCCGATCGAGCTGCTCGCGCAGCAGCTCCACACCTGGACAGGCTGGCTGACAACACTGCAGAGCTCCGACGAACAATTGCGCACCCGAATGAGCCAGGCGATGCGTGAACTGGAAGCGATGACCGTCGGACGCAGCGACCCTCGGTATCAGGCGCTCGCCCAAGACCTGACCGCGGCCACGCAGCTGATCGAACAGGGCGGCCTCTCACAGCTGGCGCGCATCCAGCAGCAGCTGTGTCAGGGGTTGGAAGCGCTCTCGGGCCTGCCGGGGCAGCTCTCGCAGCTGACCGCCGGACTTGATCAGCTGCGCTCGGGCGCGGACCGGCTCGCGACAGGCACGAGAGAATCCGAAGAAGGCGCGATCGCGCTCCACTCCGCCCTGCAGCGCCTCTCCGCGGGTGGACACACCCTCGCGGGCGGGCTCACCGGGCTGAGTGGCGGCGCCGACCAGCTCGCCGGCGGGCTCGGCAAGCTCGCGAACGGCAACGGGCAGCTCGCCGGCGGGCTGGGCAAGCTCGCGAACGGCAACAGGCAGCTCGCGGGCGGGCTCGGCAAGCTGACGACGGGCAACGGGCAGCTGGCGAACGGGCTGGGCAAGCTCGCCGCCGGCAACGCACAGCTCGCTGGCGGGCTCGGCGTGCTCGTCGCGGGCAACGCGCGGCTCGCGAGCGGACTCTCAGCCGGTGACAGCCAGGCCGCGGCGCTGGCCGCCGGTCTCGGTCAGGCGCAGGGGCCGCTGCGCAGCTACGCGACGATGCTGAGCGGCTACCAGCAGGACTACCGGCTGCTGCACGCCGACTCCCCCAACGCGCTCGACTCCGGCTACCTCGTGCTGACCGCGCTCGACGGGACGGTGTCGCCGATGCGCGAACAGGTCGCACAGCTCGTCAACGTCGACGGGGGCGGCCAGGCCGCGCGCATCATGGTGGTCGCCTCCAGCCCGCCCAGCTCCCCGGCGACCACGGCTCTCAGCAGCCGGCTGCGAGGCAGCCTGCCCGCGCTCGCCGCGGCGACCGGCGCCAACGTCGAGATCGGCCAGGGAGCGCAGTATCTGCTCGACTACAAGAACGCCAACACGGCCCGCGTCCCATGGCTGGTGCTCGCGCTCGCGATCGTCGCGATGCTCACGCTGATCGTGGTGCTGAGGGCGCTGCTGCTGCCCTTGATCGCCGTCGTGCTCAACCTCGCGACGATCGCCGTGGCGCTTGGAACGCTCGAGCTGCTCACCGAGAAGCACGTGCTCGGCGGCCCCGGCTACATCGACGCGGCGTCGGGCGCGGGCATCCTCTCGATCATGTTCGTGCTGTCGATCGACTACGAGGTGTTCCTGCTGACGCGTATGCGCGAGCAGTGGGTCGCGGAGGGCGACTCCAACAACGCGATCCGCCACGGTTTGCGGCACACCGCGGGCATAATCACGGGCTCCGCGGCGATTATGACGGCCGTGTTCCTCGCATTCGCCGGAGCCGACGTGATCCCGCTGCGCCAGTTCGGCGTGGGGCTGACGATCGCGGTGGTGCTCGACGCGACGATCGTCAGGCTCGTGCTGCTGCCGGCGATCATGCGCGCGGCGGGACCGCGCATATGGTGGATGCCGGGCTGGCTCGAGCGCAGGCTGCCGGTGCTGGAGTAAGCGTCGAGCAGAGGGCATGTAGGGCGTTTGCCGCGACTTGGCGCAGTCGCAGGCCGGAGCGCCTGCGGACACGGAGCCTTCACTCATCCCTCAAGGCGTGACGATCGCGAATGCCGGGTCGCCGTCGTCGAGCAGGCCGAACAGCTCACCGAGCTTCGCCCCATCGCCCTCCACGGCGATGGCGCCACTGCTGAACAGCTCCGCCAAGTCGCCCTCGCCGAGCAGCACCGCGTCGAAGGCGGCGCGAGTGAGCGTGACGGTCGCTTCGGCGTCGGGCGCGAGTCGGCCCTCGACCGTGCTGAGCGCGCCGTTTTGCACCGTCACCGTCCAGCGCTCCTGCACATCGGTGAAGTGCCAGCCGATCGCGATCTTCGTATCCCAGGCGCGCGGCCCGTCCAGGCGCGCGCCGAGCGCGTCCCACAGCTGCTCGATCGACAGCGCCCGCGCCACGTCGGCGCTCGCCACGCGCCGTCCCCTCGGCGCCCGCGGCGGGCCCTCGCGCAGCTCCTTCGCGCCGACCAGGTACAGGTTGCGCCACACCGCGCTCTCGGACTGATAGCCGAGCTGCTCCAACGTGGCGGCGTGCAGCTCGCGCGCCGGCGAGCAGTCGGGGTCGGCGAACACGGCGTGAGAGCAGAGCTCGGCGACCCATCGATACTCGCCCCGCTCGAACGCCGCTCGTGCGTGGGCGAGCAGCGGCTCCATGCCTCCTGCCAACTCGACGTAGCGACCGGCGGCCTGGAGCGGCGGGAGTGGATCGAGGTGTGCCGGGTTGCCGTCGAAGAAGCCCAGATAGCGCTGATAGACGGCGCGCACGTTGTGGCTGACCGTGCCGTAGTAGCCACGGCAGGACCATGTCCGCGCGAGGCTCGGCGGCAGCGTCACCTCCGCGGCGATCTCGGTCGGTGTGAGACCGCGATTGGCAAGGCGCAGGGTCTGGTCGTGCAGATAGCGATAGAGGTCGCGGTGGCGCGAGAGGAGCTCCACGATCCGCTCTTTGCCCCAGCGCGGCCAGTGGTGCTGGGCGAACATCACATCCGTGTCTGCTCCGAACAGCTCGACGGCCTCGCCCAGGTACTTCGACCAGCGCAGCGCGTCGCGCACGAGCGCGCCGCGCGGCGTGAGCACGTTGTGCAGGCTGTGGGTGGCGTTCTCCGGCACGCACAGCACGCGCTCCTCGGGGAAGTGGAAGTTCATCTCCACCGGCGCCTCGCTCTCCGGGACGAGCTGGAAGAGGAAGCGCACACCGTCGATCCGCTCTTCCTGACCGGTCGCAGAGACCTCATGCGTGGGCGGTATCAGGGTGACCGTGCCGCTCGATGTCGTCTTGCCGATGCCCGCGTCGACCTGACCCCGCGGCCCGCGCTCCAGACCGGGCGCGAACATGTAGGCGGCGCGACGCGTCATCGCGGTGCCGGCGAGCACGTTCTCGCTGACCGCCTGCTCCAGGAACCCGGCCGGCGCCCACACCGGCACCTCGCCCCGCCTGACCGCCTCCTCCGAGACCACGCCCTTAACGCCGCCGAAGTGGTCGACGTGGCTGTGGCTGTAGATGACCGCGCTCACCGGTCGCTCGCCGCGATGGCGGCGGTAGAGCTCGATCGCCGCCGCGGCGCACTCCATCGAGATCAGCGGGTCGATCACGATTACGCCGCGCCCGCCCTCGACGAACGTGATGTTGGAGAGGTCATAGCCGCGCACCTGGTAGATGCCCGGCACGACCTCGAACAGCCCGTGCGCTCCGTTCAGCTGCGTCAAGCGCCAGAGGCTCGGATGCACCGTCTCGGGCGCGGCCGCGCCGGGCTCGACGAAACGATAAGCGTCCAAGTCCCATACAACCCTGCCCTCATCGTTCTCGAGCACGAGACCCGGCTCGCTCGCCAACAGGCCCCGTACGGCGTCCTCGAAGTCCTCGCGATCCTCCGGCGGCAGCTCATGCAGCGCAACCGCGTGCAGGGCGCGAGTGTGCTCGGTCGCGCCGCGGGGCCCGCTCACAGCAGCCCGAGCACCCGCTCGGCCGACTCGCAGTCCGCGCCCCGCCGCTCGTCCCTCACAGGACTACGGCGTCGGTGTAGATGCGCTCGCGTAGGTGCGGGCTCACGCCGCCCTCGCTAGTGTAGTGTCTCGTATTTGGTTATCTGTTTGTGGTATGCTTGTGGGGTGAATCGTCCTGCGGCTGCGTTGGAGTTGGCGGATGCTCAGCGAATGACGCTGGAGGTGTTGGCGAGGTCCTCCAGTGCGCCGCATCAGCAGGTGCGTCGCGCGCAGGCATTGTTGATGGCCGCGGCGGGTGAGGCGAACACGCGGATCGCTGAGCGGTTGGGAGTGACGGTGGTGACTGTTCGCTCTTGGCGCGCACGGTTCGCGCAAGCTGGGTTGGCCGATCTCGGTGTGATCCGTCCTGGGCGGGGCCGCAAGCCGTCGATTCCAGCGGAGAAGGTGGAAGCGATCGTACATGCGACGCTGCACGAGAAGCCTGTGGGTGAGACACACTGGTCGTGTCGCTCGATGGCCAAGGCGCAGGGTGTCAGTCCGGCGACGGTGCAACGGATCTGGTCGGCACGCAACATCAAGCCGCACCGGGTCAAGATGTTCAAGTTGTCAAACGACAAGCGTTTTGAGGAGAAGCTCGTCGATGTCGTCGGCTTGTATCTGAACCCGCCGGAGAAGGCGATCGTCCTCAGCATGGACGAAAAGAGCCAGATACAAGCATTGGACCGTACCCAGCCGAGCCTGCCGATGAAGAAGGGGCGTGCCGGCACGATGACCCACGACTACAAGCGCAACGGCACCACTACCCTGTTCGCCGCACTGGACGTTCTTACCGGCACGGTGATCGGCGAGTGTCTGCCCCGTCATCGTCACATAGAGTTCCTGAAGTTCCTGCGCAGGATCGATCGCGAGGTCCCCAAGGGACTCCAGGTCCATCTGATCCTCGACAATTACTCAACCCACAAACACGAAAACGTGAAGAAGTGGCTGGCCAAGCACCCACGCTTCCACCTGCACTTCACGCCTACTTCGAGTTCTTGGTTGAACCTCGTCGAGCGATGGTTCGGGAAGCTGACCGACAAGGCCATCCGTCGTGGAGTCTTCCACTCAGTGCCCGAACTCATCACCGCGATCGAGACATACCTGGCAGCCAACAACAATAATCCTGAGCCGTTCCTCTGGACCGCCACCGCCGAGCAGATCCTCGCCAAGGTACAACGCGGACGCGTCACCCTCAACCAACTAGCAAATCACAACTGAGACACTACACTAGGCACATCGACGTGGGCACCAAGCAGATCCTCCAAGTCCTGCCATAGGCCAACAAGGTCAAGCAGGCTTCGGCCGGGCTCCATCCTGACAAGGAGGTCAACATCGCTCTCAAGCTTCGCGTCCCCCCGAGCGACCGAGCCAAAGACGCGTACGTTTCCCGCGCCGTGCTCGACAGCACAACTCAGGATCTCCTCACGGCGAGCGCGTAGGGTCTGCAGGTCTATGTGGGCCGTCCCGGGACTCATGCTGGAGCCACACTATCGCCACGAGAGGCGTCTCGGTAGGGCCATACCCGACGTAAACCCGGCTTCGCTTCCTGAGACCGATCCTGGACGGACATAAGTCTTGACTTCTACAAGCTTTGGGTTATACTTGCTGGGTGTGGGAAGTCGAGTACGCCGACACGTTTGGGTCGTGGTGGGATGAACTCTCAGCAGAGGAGCAGGATCGGATCACCTCGGCGGTCGAGCTGCTGGAGCAGAGCGGCCCTGCGCTCGGTCGTCCGCTCGTGGACACCCTCAAAGGCTCACGGCATCCAAACATGAAGGAGCTGCGCCCTCACGGCGGGCACATGCGTGTGTTGTTCACCTTCGACCCTCGCCGCATGGCGATCCTGCTCATGGGCGGCGACAAGAGCCACCGTTGGAGCAGCTGGTACGCCGAGGCGATCCCAGTCGCCGACCGACTCTACGACGAACATCTGCAGATACTTCGCGACGAAGGAGCGATCCCATGACCCCCGTCAAGACCACAAAGAACCGCAAAGGATTCGACGAGTTGCGCAAGCAGATCGACGCCGACCCTGCCCGCCGCGCGAACGTCGAGAAGCACAAGACGGCGATGCTCGGCGAACTACGTCGCAAGCTCGACCTCACTCAGGCCATCGTCGCCGACCGACTCGACGTCACGCAGGAGAACATCTCCCAGATAGAGCGCGGCGAGGCCGACGTACGACTGTCTACGCTGAATCGCTACGTCGAGGCACTCGGCGGACGCCTGGAGGTCCGAGCCGCGTTTCCTCAGGAGACCGTCGCACTCAGCGTCGGCAAGACGGCAACGGTACGCCGCCGACGCGCCCGATAGCTCGCTGGCTCCCGTCGAGAAAGCTTGCCCTACCTGCTGCGACCTGCCTACGACGGTCGCCTCGGTTGGGTTTGGCGGCCGGAGCATGAGCCGCAGTGGCGGGCTGCCCCCGACGCGCAGCTCGCCGGTGAGCTGGAAGCCGAGGCGTTCGTAGAGCGCGGCGTTGCGCTCACTCGACGCCTCGAGATAGGCGGGCAAGCCCTCCCGGTCGCAGCGATCGAGCGTAGGGCGCAGCAGCGCGCTGCCGAGACCCCTGCCCTGCATGTCCGGATGTACGCCGACGTCGCGAACGTAGTAGTGGGGTTCGCGAGCGTGGCGCCACTCGATCGCAGCTCCGAGCCTTGCCGCCCTGGACACGTGCATCCCGAAGGCGGTGCCCTCCAGCAGGGTGACCCGCAGTGGCGAACGCCACGCGCCGGGTGGCAGGCTCAGCGCGGCGCCGGCGAGGTCGCTAGTCGTCCACACCCGCCCTCGCGGCAGCGTCAGGTGGCGCAGCTCGATCCCAAAGTAACGACGCAGGCGCGCTCGTCTGCCGGCGTCCTCGGGCATCAACCAGCCGAGGATCGGGTCCTCGAAGAAAGCCTCTGCCAGCACCGCCTTCAAGCAGTGGACATCCTCGCCGAGGTTGTCCGTCGCAGCCCGGGATCGACGAGCGGGCGCGACGGTACATCACGGCCAACGGCCTGTGAGCCCTCACCCATCCTTGGTTCCACTCTGTTCCGTCGCTGGCTCTCGCGAGAAGTCTCTGGTCCTCGGGTCGACCGCGCTCAGGTTCTCGCGTGCGAGCGCATCCAAAGCTTGGAAGATCAGCACGAGCATGTCCCCGTAGAGCCAATCTGGGACGGCGTCGGGATCGGCCAGCTTCTCCAACGCCAAGCCATTGCCAAGGGCGTTGATGAGCATCCCCACCAGCTCGCCGGCCTCGGTGTTCGGTGGGTAGCCCTGCTGCATCGCTACCTCCAAGACCAGGCGGGCGCTGGCCGCGCGAAGGGCCGCAAACCGCCCGGCCAAACGCTCACGAAGCCGTGGTTCGTGGATCGGCCACTCACGATCGGCATGTATCGCCCGAAAGACCGTCGGACGCGCACACGGGCGCTTCAGCAGAGGCGATGCGCCTATAAATAGAACACAAACAGTACATGAGCGAGCCGCCAGCTTGCCGACTCCTGCGCAAAAGGCAAAAGCAGCTGATTTGCAAGAGATTCTTCGTATCGGGGAGACAGGTTCAGATGGCTGCGAAGGGCCAATGTTCATCGGGCTTCCACGGAGGCGTGCTACCCGATTGCGACTCGGTTGCGCCTGCCGGCCCGCCGTGCCTACCCTTCGGCCTTCGCCTCCGTGACGAGCTGTTGCCCGACCAAGTGCTGCGCTTCAGCTATTGCCTCCTCGAACAGCGCTCCGTCGGGAGGCCGCAGCGTCCGTGTCACGTCGCTCGCATCAACCTCCTGCCACCCTGCCCGCAACAACCGGCTCACGATGTCGGCTTCGGCACCCTGATGCTCGGAGTCGTTAGCCCAAGCGAAGTCGAACACGATATAGGGCTCCATGCTCAGTCGCCCGGACACACGATCATCCATCTATCGGGAGCGGCTGCGGATTCCCTGACCCTCCCTTCAGCCTCCAGGGCTCCGAGACGCGCCCGGACTCGCTCCTCCGACTCGCCTACGAAAGACGCGAGGTCGGAACACTTCATCGTCCGGTCGTTCGTCTTGTCGTCCTCCTCGTCCTGGCGAGCTTGTCGAAGCAAGCGAAGCAGTCCATCGTCTAGACAATATGGATTGACCGTCTGTCCGGCCTGGGATGTAGAAGAGGCCGGTTCCCCCATGCTGTTGGTGGGGTGACGTTCTCGCCGCGTGGCTGTAACCCGCGCGGCGGCCCACAATCGCATATTGGAGGAACCAGCCATGACGAAGGCTAGAAGCCAGGTCGGCTTGGACGTGCACGCGACGAAGATCGTCGCGGCGGTCCTCGATGTCGAGACCGGGGAGTTGCAGACGTTCGCGATGAGTGGCGATAGCGCTGGGGCGGCGGGCTTCTGCGCGGGGTTGCCGCGGCCAGCGCGCGTTGCGTATGAGGCCGGCCCGACGGGGTACGGGCTCGCGCGGGAGCTCGCGAAGCGTGGCGTGGAGTGTGTGGTCGCGGCGCCGAGCAAGATTCCGCGCGCGAGCGGGGACCGCGTGAAGACCGATCGCCGCGACGCGGAGTTGCTCGCGCGGCTGCTGATGGCCGGCAAGCTGCATCCGGTCAGGGTTCCGGGCGATGAGGAGGAAGCGCTGCGTGACCTGGTCCGCGCCCGCGAGGCGGTCCGTGTCGATCTGATGCGCTGCCGGCACAGGCTCTCCAAGCTGCTGCTGCGTCACGGGATACGGTTCGAGGACGGGGCCGCGTGGACCCAGCGCCACCGCGACTGGTTGGCCACAGTGACGCTGGACTGGCCGGCAGCGCAGGCGACGTTGCTCGACGCTCGCGGCGCGATCGACGCGCTCACGCACCGCCGTGAGCAGCTCGAGCGCGAGATCGTCGCGATGATCCCCGACTCGCCGTGGTCGGTGCAGGTCGGGCGCTTGCGGTGCCTGCGCGGGGTCGACACGCTCACCGCTGTCGGGTTGTGCGCCGAGATCGGTGACTTCGAGCGGTTCGCCCGCGCCGAGCAGCTGATGAGCTACATCGGACTCGTCCCATGCGAGAACACGACCGGCCAGCAACGCCGGCTCGGGTCGATCACGAAGACCGGGTCCGGTCACGCCCGCCGGCTGCTGGTCGAGGCAGCCTGGCACTACCGCACCCGACCGAGCGTCGGCCGCGCGCTCACCGACCGCCAAGAGCGCCAGCCACCGGAGGCGATCGCGGTCGCGTGGAGCGCCCAGCAGCGACTGCATCGCACCTGGGCCAGGCTCGAACGACGCGCCAAGCGCCGCACGATCATCGCGGTCGCCGTCGCCCGCGAACTCGCCGGCTTCTGCTGGGCAATCACCCAAATCGAGTGACCGAACCCCACCAACAGTCTTCATCCCGTCGGCTGGGTCGGTGGCGGCCCGGCAACGCGCGGGGAACCCGCGACCGAACTATGAGCAACCCGCCCCAACAGGCTGGCCACGCCCGATTCTAGACAGCGGCTCCCCACGACGAACCATGGTCCTGCGGCAACCCAAACCCGCGTATATCAGTCTGACCGCGCGTCGCGCACAGCCTGCCGGACCGCCACCCACCCAGCCGACCACACCAACACCAAGGAGCGCAAAATGCGACAAATCGACGACCCCACTTGACAAACCACTCTCCATATCAGTTCGTCATCGGTCATCCGGGCAATCCTACCACGTCATTCGCGCCTAAAGCTCGCCAACAGCAGAGCCGATAAGCAAGCCATGAGGCGGCTCACGACACTTGCGATGGTGCTCGTCCTGCTCGGGGGCATGGCCGGGTGCGGAGAAAGCGCCGCGCAGAAGGAAGCACACAGGCAGCAGGCGCAGCAGACAGCGACCGAACACGCGACGGAAGAAAAGGAACAGGCAAGGAAACGCGAAGAAGAAGCTCACCCTGAATTTAGCCCGAACTCAAAGTACGTTCAGGAACGCTCCGAAGGAGAAGAACGACAGCACGAAGCTGGAGAACCGCCGAACGCAGAAGTCGCCCAAAAGGACATGGAAGCTGCCGAACGGGTGGAAAAGGCTGGTGAAGGCAAGGAACCGGCGCATACGGCGGAATGGTATCGCGAACAGGAGAGAGAAATAGCGCTGCACGAAGAAAACCTTACGGAGAAGGCGGCGTGTCGTGAAAAGCACGGACCAGAAGCCGAAGTGACCAACCTCTATAGGACCGCGAATCCAGAGTACCCCGAAGCGGAATATGCCACTTGCAAATCACCCAACGGAGAAAGCTGGCGGGTCAAGCCTGAGGCAGTACCACCGGGCGCGGAAGAACGGATACCGCGTCTCTACTCCGAAGGCTAAGCTCCCCCGACTGATAGGCCGTTTGGTGACAATGTTCTTTCCGCGTCGAGCTATACGCTTCGGATGACCGCTCGCGATGGTGCTCGCGCCTTGCTGCTCGAACCAACCATCTCTTACTCAAATGACTCGACCGCTCATCAAGGTGGAGTGCGACAGATGCGGCTCCGTATATCTCGTGCTCAAACCGGCGACAGGCTTTCCGGCTCCATGCGCCTTGTGCAAGCCGACGGGAGCGGGCCAGATTAGACCCGTTGCTCACTAACCGCCTGTCAGTCGCCTACGGCTTTCAGACGCCGCGAGGGGTTGCGTCGGAATGCCTCAAGAACGCGCGCCAGCGATGCTTTAATGGAGGGGTGTCCGTAGGTGCTCATCACAAGCGCGCCGCCGTCTGTGTGGCCGAGCTGGACGGCCACATCAGCGTGGCTCGCTTCGAGTTCAAGTAGGTGCGTCGCGCAGAAATGCCGAAGCTCGTAGAACGCCATTTTCGGGCGGCCTGCCTCTGTACGGAGCAGTCGCCAGTAGTAGTAGTGCGAAGTCTTGGAGAACCGCCGACCGCAGGGAGCGGTAAAGACATACGGGCTGTCCGCCCGGCGCGGCATAGCGAGGAGCACTTCCTTGGCTTGCGTCGGGAGAGCGACGGTCCGCTTTAGTCCGTTCTTGGGCGGAGTTATCTCTCCCGTGCTGCCGAGCGAGCGATTGATATGGACCTTGTTGGCTGCCATATCAAGGTCGGACCACTTAAGAACGAACATCTCGGCGGGTCGCAGACCGACATACGCGGCGAACAGTATGCAGGCGCGGAAGGTCGGGCCGTACGCCCCGAACAGGCTGAGCGATGTGTCGGCAAGCTCGCGGACCTCGGCCTCGGTGAGCGCGATGAGGCCGCGCCGCCCGTGTCGCTGGTTCAGGCGCAGGTTGGCGAATGGGTTGGTGGTGACGCACTCCTCGTTAAGCGCATCGTTGAACATCGCGCGCACAACCGGAACGCTGCCACGATGCCGGAGCGCCCACTCGCGGGCGCGGCGTCTGGATATGTCCGACATCTTCACCGTGTCGAACTCAGCGACGAGTGGCTTGACCATATAAGCGTTGTGGCGGTTGGTCGAGGCGCGCGGGCGCTTGAAGTCACGGAGCCACCGCTCCACGAACTCCGCGACGGTCTCGTCGTTCGCTGGGCGGACCCGCATAAGCGCCTCGCGTTCAGCCAGCCGCGCCTCCTGACGTGTGCGGAAGCTACCGACCCAAACCTGCCGCTTTGCGACGTAGATGCGAACGCCATATCGGTTGCCGCGCTTGATAATCATGCGTTCGCCTCACTCGGCCGCGCGAGCCACGCCTCGCACTCGGAGAGCAGAAACCGGCGTCGGTTGCCTCGCATACGCGAAGGCATGCCCTCGCGCACACGCAGCTCGACCCAGCGGGTCGAGAAACCGAACCATTGAGCAACCTGACGCTTGCTCAACTCCGGCTCCCAGTCTGTGCGGCGCGGAAACGGTATGACGATGCCCATATCAATACGAATAGGGGCTTGCGAGGGGCTGACCGGGGAAAACCGAACATCTGTCTGATTATACGCGTTCGCGTATGGTCCTTCAAGTGTCCTGGTTTGCAGGCTCGGCGAGGGCTGTCTGTCCATGACCCATACCATCGGGCCTTTTGAGGGCCTGACCGGGAGCACACCCGGAGTGCCCTGCGTTGCGGGAGACCGTCTGTCCATGACTACACCATCGGGCCTTTTGAGGGCCTGACCGGGAGCACACCCGGAGTGCCCTGCGTTGCGGGGCTCGGCGAGAGCCGTTCGCCTATAACCTCCGCTTTCGTGACATCACTTGCCGGTGACTTCCTGCGGGCGACCCGCGAGCGACAGGGCGTGTCCCAGGATGAGCTGGCGCGTCGTGTCGGCTCTCACCAACCGCAGGTATCGGCCTGGGAGACCGGCAAGAAGCCCATACAGGTCGAGCAGTTGGCCGCGCTGCTTGAGGCGCTAGGGCTGGAGCTGCGCCTGGGCGCTGAGCCTGGGCGCAGCGGGCGAGATTCCGATGGCTCCGGCAGGGCCTGAGCGGAGCACCTATCCCAAGAGCCCCGCGTCGGCAGCAGCAACCTCAGCCACATCAAGGCAACGGAGGCTGCGGCTTAGCTCGCGCTCGGTCGCCTCGTCGTAGAGCACGCCAGGCGGGGGCTCATCCGCGACGAGAAGGTCGCGCAGCGCCTCTATCTCGGCCTCGAACTCGATGGCTTTCGGCACCCGGCGTCGAACACCCAAGCGGCACCACAAAGCCAGCCTGCGGTCGTTGAACGCTGGGGCGATGCCCGAGGGCGTTCTCGCCGCGAGCAGCCAATAGCCAACCTGCTCAAGACCGGGGACGGCGAGACGTAGCGGGGGCGATGGTCTCATCTTCCGACCATAGACCCGAGCACGCATACGCGCGCAGATTTCGCGTCGCGCTCGCCGCCGCGCGGCTCGTCCGCCCACTTACCTACCGGAGCCGCCCTCACTCGCCCGCTACGCGGGCTCGGTCGGTCGCCTCCCTCCGGCGCGTTGGCGGACAGGGAAGTCCCTCACCCGCCTTCACCCGCCAAGAGCAACGCCTGCCTCTTCCTCGCACCTAAGCTGATGCGTCCCGTCGAGCACTCTCGCTGATGCTCGCGCTCCGCAAGCAGAAAGCGTCCCGCATGGCCCTCATGGACCAGCCGCCACGGTCCATCGTCCTCACCGCCTCCGTACCACTCCTCGACGAGACGGCGCTGAGCTTCTGTGAGTTTCAGAGGCCAGCCAGCCGACACACGAAAGGGCCTTATCCGCTTTGCGGCCAGCTCCCCGAGCTGGGAAACACGCGACACCTTGGCCATATACGCAGCAACCACACCAGCCTCCTCCGTTGCCACTCGATAGGTCCCCTTCGTGAAGTACGCCGAGAGCCGCTGTTCGCGGCGAGGAATATCTGTCACCTCGCGTATATCAACAATTCGTCCAAAGCCACAAGCCTCCGCCAGCCTGGAGAGTTCAGCTTGCGCAATGAAGCCACCGCCTTTGGCGCTGTCAATGAGAAGGAAATGCCCGTGGAGGCGACCAGACTGGGGCTGGACCTCAAGCGCGCAGGCGTAGTCGCCGAGCTTCGCTCGGCGGCGGAGCCGGGGACGAAGCTTGCGAGACCACGCCGCGTAGAAGGCGGCAAAGTCCATGTCGCCGCAACCGTCCGTAAGCGTCATGAAGCGGACGCGCGAGCCTCGCTCGGCGGCGGCGCATAGACCGTCTTGGATAGAGACGAGCGCTGCTGCGCGCTTGAGGCGAACGCACGATGGACAGGTCCAGCGTTTGCACAGTCTCGGAACGGCCAGCCCGGAGCAGTCCGAGATGGCCCACCAGCCATCTGTATTCGGACACTCCGGCTCGGGCGCACGCGCGATGGCGCGGGCGTAGTGCAGCTCTAAACGCTCGCGCTGCTCGAACAGACCGGGCTCCAAACCTGCGAGAACGTCCAACTCAACGACGCGTTTCGCATATGGGCCTCCGGCGAACTGCGTTCGCCTCCGGCCCTCAAGTGAAGAGGCCGGGCTTCCCATTGCGTCACGGGGCCCCGAGGAGGTTGGTCTGGCAATGCTTCATGAAGCGACTATGCGCCTCGCACGGAGCGCGCACGCCATCTTTCGCTTCCGGCATCCCGCCGCTGGCTGCTACCGAGTGGTGCCCATCCTGCTACCGAGCTGCTACCGACTCGCGGGCATCTGAGCCCATCGTCACCGAGCGACGGTTCGCACTTTTCGCAGGTGCTAGGCCGGAAACTGCCTGCAATTGGGCGATTTGTGAGGCTCGCGCCCGCCTTGTTCGCATTTCTTCGTATTTGGACTTTTTAGTCGGGGAGACAACTTCAAACCCCAATAGCCACGGGCACTTGAGGGGGCCCGCAACCCATGCGCAACCCCCATCCGGGCTCCAGACCAAGCTCCGCGCCTCTCCATATCGGATCGGAGGCCGCCCCGCATCCGCAGCGGACCCCACGACGGCAGCCAAGCGACGAGATGCTACCCTTGTACATACATTGATACGCATATGTGAGGAGCACGACGATGAGCACGATCGGCGTTCGTGAGCTTGCCAGACACGCAAGCTCGATCATCAACGACATCGAGCAGAAGAAGGAGCCGGCGCTGATTACGCGCCGTGGACGGCCGGTCGCCTACGTGCTCCCGGTCGACTCAGAGGAGTTCGAGGACTTCGTGCTCGCCCACGCGCCCCAGTTCGTCGAGGGGATGGCCGTAGCCGATGCCGAGCTGGCGGCCGGAGAAACCGTGTCGCTCGCAGACGTGCGCGCGGAACTCGAAGCAGACCAGCCCGCAAACGATCGGTAGAGCCTACCGGGCTCGATCTGATGTACCACGTCGAGCTCTCCAAGCGCGCGCTGCGCGACGTGCGCCGCATCGACCACAAGAGCCGACGACGACTATTGGACCTGCTCGAAGGCGACCTCGAACGCGCCGCCTCGACACTGCCAAGCTGACGACCAGCACCCCTGTATGAATCCCACGACCGGAGTGATCCGGCCCGCCCCCTCACGCCGACCGCTCATAGACCTCCGCCTCCGCGTCGATCTCATCGGCCAGATCATCCGGCAGGCAGTCGAGCCGGGCGGCGCCCACCCGCACGACACCGGAGCGTTCCAGCGCGGGCCGGCGCGGGGTGTGCATCAGCCGCGCGACCTTCGGCGAGACCATCCGCGTGCGCGGCAGCTCGCGCTTCACCGGCAAGCGCACGACATTCGCGGGCGGCGGCCCGGGCGCAGCCTCCAGCGCCCTGAGATCGACCGCCAGCCGGTCGTGCTCGTCCACCGCGCCGCGCAACTCCTGCAGGCGCTCGTGCATCTCTCGCTGGATTCTTGTCAACAGATCCTCGGCCATCACGCTGCCTCCAGCTCGCGCTCGATCGGACCCGCGCGCTTTGCGCCGATCCCGACCGCCGTGTAGACGCCCTCTTCGATCTCCGCCGCGATCGTGGGGTGGGTTTCCAGGAACGCCTTCGCGTCCCCACGACCCTGGCCGAGGCGCTGCTGAGCGTAGGAGTAGTGCGCACCGGACTTGGACACGACGTCGTAGCGCACGCCCAGGTCCAGCAGGCAACCAGAACCGGAGATGCCATGCCCGAACTCGATGTCGAACTCGGCCTGGCGAAACGGCGCGGCCACCTTGTTCTTGACGACCTTCACCCGCACGCGGTTGCCGACGGCGTCGCCGGCGCCGTCCTTGAGCGTCTGGATACGGCGAATGTCAAGGCGCTGGGAGGCGTAGAACTTCAGCGCGCGTACAGAGGGTCCATCGAGTGCTCGGCGTCGATGAACGCACACACCCCACCCAAGCGTTGCGCCTGCGCGAGCACGTGATAGACAAGCGTCGTCTTGCCCGAGGACTCCGGGCCGTAGACCTCGACGATGCGCCCGCGCGGCACCCCGCCGATACCGAGCGCCAGATCGAGCGAGATCGCGCCCGTGGGTATCGCTTCACAGTGCACCTGCGCGCCCGGGTCGCCCATGCGCATCAGCGTGCCCGCGCCGAACTCCCGCTCGATGTGCGTAAGCGCGCCCCGCAGGGCGGTCTCGTGCGCCAAGACGGCGTCCTGTTGGTCTGTAACGGCTACAGCGGACATGGTGATCCTCCTTCGGTCAGGGATGGACCGAGCAAGCTAGGCCGCGACGGTGACGAAACTCTCCGGCCCGCGGGGTGGGTGGGACCCAATCAGAACCAAGAGCCCGTAAACACGGGCTCAACGCCAAAAAACTTGGCGCGAATCCGTCTATCCCCCAGACCCCCTCGTGAGCGCCGCCACGGAGAGGGATGTGACGGCGCTCACGGCGAGGTCCGGAGGGGATGGGTCAACTCATCGGACTGCAACCCGCCACGTGCCCCCGACACCCTCAGGAGCGCGTGCTCTGCTGGGTGACGGCGTCCTCCACCTCCCTTCCACGCTCTGTGAGAGCCCACGCGTTCGGCCCTCCACGGGCCGGCCCGCGTCGCGTCTGCTCGATCAGCCCGAGGCGCTGAAGGCGCGCGAGCAGCTTTGAGATCTGCCCCTGGTCTGAGATGCCCGCGCCGTCCGCTACCGCGCGGTTGGAGGAGCCCGGGTTCGCGGCGACCGCCATCAGGACGCGCACGGTCCTGTAGGTGAGCCGCATCTGAAGCTCGCGCAAGGGGTCGCCGTTGGCCGGGCGCGGACGGGCGAGCGCCTTCGGGACTGGCCGCCCAAGCTCCCTGCGTGCGGCGGCCGGACCGAGGTAGGGCAGCACGATCATCGCCATGAGTGGATTGACCAGCCCCACGAGCGGACCGTCCTTGCCCTCCCCCGTGCGGGGACAAGCCAACAACCGCGAGTGGACGAGCGAGAACACGGCGCCCACGACACCCTCGGCGGTCAGGGGTGGTGGACCGTCGCTCCCCTTCGCCTCGAGCCGGCCTTCGTCCACCGCGGCGATGACTTGGGCGAGGACGCGCCGGCGGCGCTCAAGCGCCCTGGGTCCCGCTCCGAGCGTCTCCACGATCACGAGGCGGCCCATACCGGGGTCATCGTCGAGGACTTCGAGCAGCGCGATCAGTGCGGCCCGGATCTTCTCCCGCCAGCGCGTGCCACCCTCATACGCGGGAACGACCTCGCTTGCGATGCGTGCGATCGCCCCGTCGAACGCGGCGAGGAAGCAGTCCTCGCGATCCTCGAAGAGCTCGTAGAACGTGCGGCGCGAGACGCCCGAGCGGGCGACGACGCGCGCGACGGTGACGTTCCCGGCGCCGCGCTCGGAGACGACCTGCGTCATCGCGGCGAGCAGCCGCGCGCGCTGGATCTCTGAGACCTGCGTCATCGCGGCGAGCTTCTGGGCCCTGTGGGGAGCGTTCACGGCGTCATCCGTTCAGTGGCGAGCCCATGGCGCGGAGAGATGGGTGGGGGTACGGGTGGGATCGCTCAAACCCCGGGGGCTCTGAGCGATCCCGCGCTGTCAACGTGCCGTTCCCTTCGCCGAGCGGGGCTTTCGACCACCGCTCGACGTAGGGAGGCATCCCTGTCTCTATTCCGCGGTCACCGCCCAGGTGCCCGACGCTCTGCTTTCTTCTCCGCCAGATACGAAGAACAGCAAGGTTCCGGCCGTTGCGGCTCCACCGTGTGAGGTTGAAGGCGCGATGATCGAAGCGAAGGTGGCTTCCAGCGCTGAGCCTTCATACACGCAGAGATTGCCCGCTAGGGCTGTCGGTGCAGGGACGGTGCCCGGGCATGCGCCCGGCCCTTTTTTGGTGGTCCATTCCGCACCCTTGACGTAGTATACCTGTGATGCTCCGAGTTCTTTTTCGAGCGGAATCGCGAAGGAGATCGAAGCGGTCACGAGACCTGCGCCGGTGACCGACAGGTTGTATCCGGTGTCGCAGGCGCCACTGGTGGGAGTGACCGTCGGTTGGTTTTCAGCTTCCGGGACACACAGCTTGAGGCCACCCGACCTCGAATAGGCCCATGTGCCCGTCTCCGTCTTTTCGGGCGGGAGCGTGCCATTGACTGTCCAGGGTGAGCCTTCTTTGCCTTCGAGACCTGTTTCACCCTTGTCACCCTTGTCACCCTTTTCGCCTTTGACCCCGGCGGATCCGGCTGCGCCGGTTTCGCCTTTGAGGCCTTGGGCTCCCTGCGCTCCGGCTAGTCCCGCCGCTCCGGCTTTGCCCTTGAGCGACTTCAGCACGCTCGGCTTGATCTGCTTGGTCGAGGTGATGATGTATTTGCTGGCGGCATAGGCGCCGCCGCTCATCGCGAACACGAGCGCGAGCGTCATCGCGACGTTCGCGTAGGTGAGGCGCTTGCGTATCTTTGAGAACATGGCTGCCTTTCGTGGTTGAGAGTTACGTTCGGCGCTGCGGCTGGTCATTTCTTCGCCTTCTTGGCGGGGGCGTATTGCTTCCGCGCCTGCTTGATGCACGCCGCGCGCTTGCTCTTGGACTTCTTCTTGTGGCATGCCTTCAGCGCGTTCGCGAGCTTCTGCGCCTTCGTCAGCGCCTTGGTCGTCGTCCCCTTCGTTTCCGTGGGGAAGGGGATCGGGGTGAACGACACGAGCCCCAGTTCGGGCACGCCTTTGATCAGTTCGAACGGCACTTCCGGCGGCTTCGCGGCGGTTTCGAACGTCTGGTCGGCTTCGCTGCTTGAGCCGTCGCTGTTGGAGGCCTTCAGGCGGAAGTGGTAGGTGTCGCCCGCGTGCAGCCCGCTCAAGTGGAACGTGAGCGCGACCGGCGCCGACCCCGACCCGGCGTCGCCGCGGTACGGCGTGCCGTAGGCGGTGCTCGTTCCGACGTCGAGTTCGTAGAGGGTGTGCAACCCCTCCGGGTCCACGCTCGTCGTGATCGTCGCGGTGCTCTGCGTCACTTCGCTGACGCTCGCGGGGCCCACCTGCGGCGCCGGGAGCACCTTGACCGTCCTGTCGGCGCCGTAGACCGTGCCGTCCGCGTTGTAGGCGACGAGCCGGTAGTGGTATGTCGCGCCCGGGATGAGAGCTTCCAGTGGGACGTCGGGCGTGGCCAGTTTGCTGCCGAGGACCACCGAGACGCCGCCGGAGCCCGCGTCGAGACCCGCGGGGACCGGGTAGAGGCCCTCCAGTTCTTCTATGGCGGACCGCACCGGGAATGGCGCGATCTGCCCGTACGCTTCCGTTTCGCCGTACTGGACGTAGTAGCGGGTGTCGAGTTCCTCGGGGTTCACTTCCCCGCCGATCGGCGCGGTCGTGCTCGGCGCCACGCCCGGCACTTCGGAAAGCACCGCGCCCGTCACGGCCGTCGGCGGGCCGAAGACCTGGTCTTTGCCATCGCTCGGGCCGGTCTTGTCTTCGACCACGACGCGGTAGTGGTAGTCCGCGCCGGCTTCAAGGCCCTTGACGTCATAGTGGACTTCCACAGTGGTCTTGCTGCCCTTGCCGAAGTGCTGGAACGGTTCGCACGCCTTGCTCGCTTCGTAGGCTTTGCCGAGCTTGCCGTATTCGAAGACGCAGCTCGTGGTTTCCTCCAGGTTGGGGTTGACCTGAGCCGCGAACGTCACTTCCCTGGTGGCGCCCGATCCGGACTCCACCGAGACCGACTCCGCTTCGATCGCGGGCACGTGCGCCACAGCGGTCGTGAAGTGCCCCGTGCCTTCGCTCGGGCCGCTTGTTTGGTTGTTGGCGTTTTCCGCGACGACGCGGTAGAAGTAGGTCGTGCTCGGATTGAGGTTTTCCAGGCTCGCGCTCGCGGGCTGTCCGACGTGGCCGCTGAAGCTCGCCTGTTCGCAGGAGACTGGGGCTTCTTCGTATGCCGTCGTTTTGCCGTATTCGACCACGCATGTCGTGGTGTCGTTCTCGGCGTTGACCTTCGCGTCGATCGTCGCTTCGAAGACCCCGACATAGGGCGTGCTCGCTTCTGTCACGAGCGGCGGCACCGGTTCGGTTTTGAACGTCGACGGCGGCAGCCCCGGTTCCTGGCCGTAGGCGTCCGTCGCGACGATGCAGAACTTGTACAGCGTGTTGGGTTCGAGCCCTCCGTCGATCGTCGCGGACACCTTCGTTGTGCCCGTCGCGTCGCCTTCGGGGGTATGGCCGGCGCCTTCGCAGCTGCTGCCGTTGTCGTTATAGGCGAAGTAGTAGCCGAGCTCGCCGCCCAGCAGCTCGCCCTTGAGCGTAACGACCGGGCCTTTGACTTCGCCTGCTTCGGTCTTCGGTTCGTTGTTCGGGAACGGACCGAGCGCGAAGACGTCCACGAGGTTCTTGGAGGAGTCCGCGACATACACATCGTGGCTGGTCGAGTTCACCGCGATGCCGCTGCCGGCGACCATGCTGCTGCGCACGCCCGAGACGTAGAGCGGTGGTGCGCCGAAGGGTTCCCCGAACGGGCGGTACTGCGCGATCGAAGTTTCCCCATCGACGTAGAGATCGTTCGTCGCGAGATCGAACGTCAGCCCATTCTCGTTGTCGATGCCCAAGAATCCCGCTTCGGCCCCGCCCACCCACTTCACTAGCCCGCCCCCGGAAGTTCCCACGTAGACGCCGTCGAGCGAGTCGTGCCCCATGACAGGCGTCGCGCAGTGTCCCGTGTAGAACTGCGGCGTTACGACCGTGCCCGTCTCACTGAACTCGGTGAGCGCCCCTTCAGTTTTGGTGTTCGTCCCTCTATACGACCCACACGTATACCCCACTTGGTGTTCCAGGTACACCCATAGATTGCCTGAGCCGTCCACGGCAACGACCGCCAAGCTGTCGCTGAAGCCGCTGAGCTGCGAGATATAGCTCCCCGCGGCGCTGAACCTGTCGATCACGTTATGGCCCGAGTCGATCACGTACACGTCGCCGTTGGTCGGGTCGATCGCGATGCCGGTCGGTTCGGAGAACTTCGCCGGGGCTTCATGTCCAGCTCCCGCCGGCGCCCCGTCGATTTCAGTGCCGTTGAACTGAGCTTCGTAGGCACTCGACGAGCTGAAACGCTCGACGCGATTATTGCCCCGGTCGACGACGTACACATCGCCGCTGGTCTGATTCACGGCCACCCCGTTGGGTTCTTTGAATTGGCCGTTGCCGGAGCCGGCCGTGCCGAACGTGGCGGTGATGCCGAGGCCTTCGCCGGCGAGCGCGACGGGACTGCAGAGCGCCAACCCCCCGGCGAGCACGCCGAGCGTGACGAGCCCGGCCCTCAGCAACCTGTGAACGCGCGTCATGAGTTCCTCCCTGTGCCGTGGCTGGACCTTCCCCCTACCGGGGACAGGCGCGCTCTGCGCGCCCTATGCGCCCGCCTGGATCTGCTCGCCTTCGCCTTCTTCGCCTTTGTCTTCCCCCTACCGGGGACAGGCGCGCAGCCCGTGACGGCGATCGGCGTCGATTGGTGGATGACCGCGCCGTTCTGAGCGACGAATTCGGTGGGCATCGCAAGCTTGCTCTTGCAGAGGTTGCCGTTCGCCGCCAGCGCCGAGTAGGCGCCCTCGGGCAGGTAGAGCTCGAAGCTGTAGATCGGGACGTCGGGGACGGTCTTGAACGTCGAGCTGGTGATCCCCGCTTTGCTGATGAACGTCGAGCCGACCAGGTCCACGCGCACGCCCTGGCCCTGCAGCACGACGATCAAGGAGGGGAATGCTTCCCCGCCGTGGGAGACGAAGTAGACCGGGCCTGAGAGCGTGCCGCTCAGCACCGGCGTGGACGCCCTGGCGATCCCCACGACCGAGGCGGCCGGACAGCCTGCGGGGTTTGATTCGAAGGTCGCGGCGGCACACGCCTTCTGCAATGTCGTGAGCCTGGAGGGCAGCTGCTTTGGCAGCGACACCTTTACGCGGGCGATGTTGGCGTATTTGTGCAGCGCGCCCGCGGGGTAGGAGAGCTTCGCGTCGAGGCTCGCCCCGTTCGCGCGGCTGGTCTTCCCCGAGGTCGAGACCTTGAAGGAGGGCTTGAAGACGAGCCCCGCGCAGTTGGTCACCTGGAAGGGCGCGGAGACCTGGGCGATCTGGCCTTCCGTGCTGGACATCGTGGCCGCGATAGACAGCGGGTTGCAGTCGGTCGGGTTGAACGTGAACCCCGGACGGTCGATCACTACGTTCACGACCCGCAGCTGCAGCGGGATGCCGTCGAGGATCGTCGGCAGCGGATCGGCGGTCACCGTCAGAGCCGCCGTGGTCGGGTCGACGCTGATAGCGGCGCGCACGACGACGGTTCCTTCCCCGGTGGTGCCCGAGAGGGTGTAGGGGCCCGCCTTGGCCGGGACCACGATCGAGAGGCCGTAGGGGGCGCCCTTGTAGGGGCCGGTGATGAACACCTGCCCGCCCGTCACGAGGAACGGGTTGGCGCCCGGGCCAGTCAGCACCTGCACGTGCCCAATCAGGCTCTCCGGGCCACAGGCGCCCTTGGAGGCCTGTCCCTCGGGACAGAGGCTGACGGAGGAGAGCATCCCCAACAGGCCCGGTGGCATCCGCTGCTGGTAGCCGTCCAGGAACCCGTCCGCGTCGGAGCGTCCGAAGGCGAGCGTGAAGGGGCTGAAGCCGCCCGCTTGGTTGCTCGTCGTCCCGGCTGTGAACGACGGGGCGAACTGCGCTTCCGGGCAGCCCGTCACTTCGAAGAAGCTGCTCGGCGTGGAGGCCGGCACGAACGGCGAGCTCCACGGCGTCAGGTCCGCTTCGGTGACCGCCGGGCCGCACGTCCTGGGGTTCGCGAGCGTCGCCCTGGGGCCGCCGACCAGTTCGAGCTTCAGATGGTTGAACGGCAGCTGCGGGTTTTCCGTGAACGTCGTCGTCAGGCGGCCGGTCCGCTGGTCGATCGACCCGGTGCCGGCGAGCTTGACCGTGATCCCGTCGCCGCCCTCCCCGATCGCCTGCAGATAGAGGCGCACCATCCGACCGCCCTGGGCGTCCTGGGGGGTACACGGTCCGCACAGCGGGGCGCCGAGGAAGACCTCGCCGTCGAGCGGCAGCGGCAGGTCGGGTGTGGTGATGTGCAGGCGCCCGACGAGCGAGTTGGGGTCGCAGGAGGCGGGGCTCGCCGAGAGCGAGCCGAACTCGTTCTTCGCTTCCCGCGGGTTGACGCCCGGGTCGTCGTGACAGACCCCCAAACCCTGCGCCGAGGAGGGCGAGATCACCATCCCTTCCGGCAGCGCGACCGTCACTTCGCGCACCGCCGAGGTCGCCGGGACTTCCGGGTTGCTCGTCTGCGGGACGCTCAGTTCGACGCCCAGGCCGACGGGCTCGCCGGCGAGCGTGGTGTCGGGCTGCGCCGTGACCGAGGTGTTGAACCGCAGCAGCCCGCAGCCCGTGAGCGGCGGGATCGAGGGGTAGGAGGGCACGGTCTTCCAGTTTTCGTCCCCTTGCAGCGGGTTGCCGTTGGCGTCCAACGCCCCCGGGTGCCCCCACGAGTCCGTTTCCAGCGTGCCCGTCAGCGGCTGCCCCGAGCACTCCGTCGGCAGCGTCACGAACGGCGTCGTCGGGCCGGTGTTCGGCTCTTCGCCGCCTTTACATTCACCAGGTTCTGGTGGCGAACCATGATTCCAGAGGCATTCCTGGCCGCGCTGGGCGTTGTGGCGCGGGTCGGCCGGGTCGCCCCACACCGTCGCGGAGAACTTCGTGATTTGGACCTGCGGGATTTCCGAGGTCTCCGCGCTTATGTTGTAGCCTTCGCCGGTACGCACGCCGCCGGTGAACACTGTGGTCACACCACTGATGTAATAGGCGAACTCGGCGGGCCGGCCCTCCAACGGCGTGACGTCGTAGAGAGGGACCTGGTGCAGGCTGAGGAACGGGTTCGCGATGACCGTCCCGGCCTGGCTGCTCGGCGGGCACCCCTTGCCTTCGGTCTGCTCGAAGACCGCTATCGGGCACTGCGGTATCGCCTGCGGGTTGAAGACGACCCCCTGCGGGTAGGAGACCTTGCCGTCCTTCACTTCTTCGACAGGGATGTAGTAGGAAATCCCCCCCGATTCGTAGTTGCGCACCTTCCAATCGATCGTGGTGGTCAGCTCGTACGGGGTGCCGCCGGCCTGGGTGTAGGGGTCGTCGCACGGCAGGCCGTTCTCGGAACTCGAGTTCGCGCAGCTGTAGATGTGAAAGCTCGAGATGCCGTACTGCGGAATGGCGGCCGGCGCGGCGGCCGGCGCCACGAGCAAGACAACGAGCGAGGCGAGAACTGCAAAGGGGGCGGTAATCCTATTCACAGACATTTTACTTACCCCTCCGATCGCGGCTCGACTTCGTAGCCTTTTTCTTTGGTTTCGGCTTCTTCACGCACCTGTTCTTCTTCTTCACGTATCCCTTCTTGCACGCCTTGGGCTTCGACTTGGGCTTCGGTTTGACCGCGGGGGTGGGCGCGGGCGGCGCGGGGTTGCCCAGGCCGGAGAAGGTCGCGCTCGCGGGCGCCGCGAGCAGATTGGGCACGCTCGGCGGACCCTGGCAGGAGTCGCCGGTGCAGCCGCCTTCTTCGACCGCCGGCGGGGGGAACCCCCCGTCGATCCGCGCGTCATAGAGGCTCATCAACCCGTCCGAGTCCTGCGGCACGACGTTTTCGGTGCTCAGGAAGAAGATGTCCCGACCCGACGGCGCGATCGTGGGTTCCGTGTCGGAGGTGAGCGACTGCCCGGTGGAGATCAGGCTCACCTGCCCTTCGTGGTACTCGTAGACGTCCGGCTGGCCGTTGAGCGCACGCGGCGAGAGCGCCCGGGCGGTCGTGAACACGACCGTCGAGCCGTCGTCGCTGACCGCGCGCGTGTTGCCCTCGGCCAGTTCCAATGACTTCGCCGAGCTGTTGGGCTTGTACATGGGGGCCGCTATGGTCGCGGCGGCGGCGCCTTCGTTGCCGTTTTCGTCGTACCCGTTTTCGCCGATCGAGACGCGCGCCAGCGTGGGTGGGTGGGAACCCGATCCCGCGTCGTACTCGAAGACCTGCTGAGCGGGACCGGTGTCGTCCGGTGTGATCTGCGCGGTCGTCGTGAACACGAAGAAGCGACCCGCTTCGCAGCCCGGCTCCTTCAGCTCACAGCCGTTGACCTGCGTTTCGCTTTCCCCTCGGGCAAGGTTGCCGCCGGGCAGCGCCTGCGCGATGAACGCGATCCTGTACTGTCCCGGGTGTTCGGGATCGGGCCCGTACACGTACAGGTTCTCCTTGCCTGTTTCCGCTTTTTCTTTGATGGGTTCGTTGCCGTTTTCGTTTTTGGCGAGCACACCTTCGGAGATGAAGTACACATGCGATCCGTCGTCGCTGGAGCGCAGGTAGGTATTGGTCTGTCCGGTGACGACGGGGGCGATGGTGACTTTCTTGGTCACGCCTTCGTGCCCGGGTTTGCTGTCGATGACGTCCATGTAGGGTTCGCCGCTGGCGCCCGCGAGGAAGACCTTCGAGCCGTCTTCGGAGGCGCCCAGGAACAGCCCGCCGAGCGGAAGCGTCTTCGAGCCGTTCACGCGGACATACGACGTTCCACCGTTGCTGAAGAATATCTCCGAGCCGTCGTTGGAGATCGCATGGAACTGCGAGCCTCCTCCCAGCTCGGATTTACCCGGGAGTATGCTTTCTTTGGTACCGGGAGCGATGTTGACGATTCGCGGCTTCGGTTCGGGCGCGGGGCCACCGACCCCGGCGAGCTCATAGAGCTGGCTGTTTTCTTCGAAAGTTTTGATGACCACGTGTGAGAAGTCCGGAGCCGCACCTTCGTCTTCGCCGATCTTTTCTTCGCCTCCGGCAAATTGCTGCCACCCTGGTATTTCTCTGAACCCGGTCAGTTCCGTGAAGGAGAACGCCGGCGCCGCGGTCAGATTGTCGCTCACGAACAGGCTGTCCTTCACTTCGTTGAAGCTGTGCTCACGCACGAGATCCTTGGTCAGGTCGAAGGAGATGTTCGTACCCTCCGGTTGGCCCTGGATCGTCGTCGCCGGCAGACCGACCCACGAGGTCTTCCAGCCTTCTTTGCCGCGCCGCGCGATGTACCAGTTGAACGGATAGACGCTCCCCGCGCCGGCGAACCCGCCGGTCGAGCTGAACTGCGCGGCTTCGCCGTCGGGGGCCGAACCGCCGCCGAACCCCCAGTTCACGCCCACGTCCGCGGTGTACCGCGGGCTGACCAGCTCGTACGCGCGGCACTGCGCCAGCAGCGTGGAGTTCGCTTCTGAGCGCACCGCTTCGTTCGGTTCGCCTTTTTCGTTTTCGCATCCCGCGGCGAGAGCCGGGGCGCTCCCCGCGAGGGCCGTCGCGCACGCAAGCGCCAGGGCGGCCAGGGCGGCGAGCAGCACGCGTCCCCTCGGGGACGAGTCCGAAGCGGTCACGGTCAGGCTACGAGCATTCATCAAGCACATCTCCTCCTGGTTGCCGTTCTTGTGGCGAGACCCGCACGGCGTCATCTGTTCACTGGCGAGCCCTTACCAACGCGCCCTTCCCTTCGCCGAGCGGGGCTTCCGACCACCGCTCGACGTAGGGAGGCATGGCTGTCCCTATTCCGCGGTCACCGCCCAGGTGCCCCAGGCCCTTTTCAGCGCTCCAGCAGCAACTTGGTACTGCAGCAGGAACCCGGCCGTGTCGGCTCCAACTGAGACGTTTGAGGGCGCGATGATCGCATTGAATGTGGCTTCCAGCGATACGTCTTCGTACACGCAGAGACTGCCCGGCGGGGCCTTCGGCGCCGCGACGGTGCCCGGACAGACTGCCTCGATGGCCTTATACGGTGCTTCGCATTCTTCTAGTTCTTTTCCTGCTGTCAATCCTTCGCAGAGTTCTTCTACTCCGCTTCCAATTTCTCCCGCCCACACCTTATGGGTGACGAAGTGGACTTCTGTTGCTCCGAGAGCTTTTTCGAGCGGAATCGGGAAGGAGATCGGATCCGCTACTGTGCCTTCTCCGGTACCAAGGGCGACGGCCCACGTGCCCGTCTCCGTTTCGCCGGACGGGAGGGTCTTGGTGAAGCCGGTGGTGCCGGGAGGGCCCTGTGGACCTTCTTTGCCTACTTTGCCTTCGGGACCTTCTTTGCCGGTGACCGACGCTCCGGCTGCGCCGGTTTCGCCTTTCAGGCCCTGGGCTCCCTGCGCCCCGGTTGCGCCCTTCGCTCCGGTTGCGCCCTTCGCGCCTTTCAGCGACTTCAGGACGCTCGGCTTGATCTGCTTGGTCGAGGTGATGATGTATTTGCTTGCGGCATAGGCGCCGCCGCTCATCGCGAACACGAGCGCGAGCGTCATCGCGACGTTCGCGTAGGTGAGGCGCTTGCGTATCTTTGAGAACATGGCTGCCTTTCGTGGTTGAGAGTTACGTTCGGCGCTGCGGCTGGTCATTTCTTCGCCTTCTTCACGGGCCCGTAACGCTTACGAGCCTGCTTGACGCACGCGGCGCGCTTGCTCTTCGCCTTGCGTTTGCACGCCTTCAGCGCATTCGCCAGCTTCTGCGCCCGCGTCAGCGCCTTGGTCGTCGTCGGCTTCGGTTCCGTGGGGAAGGCCTTGGCGGTGACCGACACGAGCCCCAGTTCGAGCGGGGGTTTGATCAGTTCGAGCGGGGCTTCGACCACCGCCGCGGCGGTTTCGAACGTCTGGTCGGCTTCGCTGCTTGAGCCGTCGCTGTTGGAGGCCTTCAGGCGGAAGTGGTAGGTGTCGCCCGCGTGCAGTCCGCTCAAGTGGAACGTGAGCGGCACCGGCGCCGAGCCCGAGCCGGCGTCGCCGGGATGGGGCGTGCCGTACGCCGCGCTCGTCCCCACTTCGAGTTCGTAGAGGGTGTGCAGCCCCTCGGGGTTGACGCTCGTTGAGATCGTCGCCGATTCCGGCGTGACTTCGCTCACCGTGGCGGGGCCCACCTGCGGCGCCGGGAGCACCTTGACCGTCATGGGGGCGCCGTAGGTCGTGCCGTCCGCGTTGTAGGCGACGAGCCGGTAGTGGTAGGTCGCGCCCGGGGTGAGGCTTTCCAGCGAGATGTCCGGCGGGCCGCCGTTCTGCCCCAGCACCACCGTGGTTTCGCCCGACCCCGCGTCGAGGCCCGGGGTGACCGGGTACACGCCCTTCAGTTCTTCTTCGGCGGAGCGCAGGGGGTACGGCGCGATCTGCCCGTATGCGTCCGTTTCGCCGTACTGGACGTAGTAGCGTGTATCGAGCGACTCGGGGTCCACTTCCCCGCCGATCGTCGCGGTCGTGCTCGGCGCGATGCTCGGCGCTTTGGAGAGCACCGTGGGCGGTCCGAAGGCCTGTACGGGCCCGTATCCGGTGCCGGTCCTATCGGCTGCCACGACGCGGTAGCGGTAGTCCACGCCCGCCAGCAGCCCGGCGAGCTTCGCTTCGACGCCCATGCCGCCGCTCACGTTCCTGCCGAAGGTCTGCGAAGGTTTGCACCCCACGGACGGGGGCGTGCCGGTGAAGCCCGTTTCTTCGAAGGTCTTTTCGGTGACGTACTGGAACACGCACGAGGAGGTTTCCTGCAGCTCGGGGTTGACCTGAGCCGCGAACGTCACTTCCCTGGTGGCGCCCGACCCGGACTCCACCGACACGGACTCCGCATCGATCTTCGGTTCCAGCCCCTGCGGGGTCTTGAATTGCCCGGTGCCTTCAGTCGGCTTGCTCGAGCCCGTCGGGTTTGTCGCCACGAAGCGGTAGTCGTAGGTCGTGCTCGGCTGGAGGTTTTCCAGGTGCAGGCTCGCGGGCTGCGGGCCGTAGCCTTCCCCGAGGTCCGCCGGTTCGCACGCCACCGGCGTGCCGTATTTCGTCGTTTCGCCGTATTCGAGCACGCATTTGGTGTCCTGCTTCTCGGGGTTGACCTTCGCCTGCAGCGTCGCTTCGTACGGCCCGACTTCGGAGCTGTGGGCTTCTTCGACGAACGGCGAGACGGCCGGGGCCAGGAACGGCGTCGAAGGCGGCCCGGACGCTTCCCCGTACACGTTCGTCGCGACCAGACAGACCTTGTACTGCGCACCGGGTTCGAGCAGCCCTCTGGCGATCTTCGCGGACTTCTTCGCCGTGCCCGTCGCTTCGCCTTCCGGTGTCCTGCCGCCACCCCCGCAGCCGCCGTTGTCATTGAACGCGAAGTAGTAGCCGCTCTCGCCGCCTTGCGGTTCGCCTTCCAGTTCCACCGTTTCGCCTGCGACTTTCGCTTCCGCGGTCTTCGGTTCCGTCGGGAAGGGGCCGAGCGCGAAGACGTCCACGAGGTTCCTGGAGGAGTCGGTGACGTAGACCGCGTGGCTGGTCGAGTTGACCGCGATCCCGCTGGCGCTGAGGGTGCTGCTGCGCGCGCCGGAGCGGTAGAGCGGTTTGCTGAAGGGTTCGCCGCCCGGGCCGTACTGCGCGAGCGAAGTCCCGAGCCCGACATACAGGTCGTCCGTCGCAAAATCGATCGCCAGGGCACTCACGGGGCGGATCGCTTCCGTTTCGGAGGCGGCCTGCTGCACCCCGATGAGGTTGTACTTCCCCAGCGGTTGTCCGAGATGGAAAACCACGTAGACGTTGTCGGCCGAGTCGACCGCCAGGGCGGGGAAAGTCTCACGCTGGAATGAGAACTGATTCTCAGGGGCTTCGTCTTTACTGAACTCCGTTTCACTGAACTCGGCGATGTACCCGATCCCCTGGCTTTCGTACACCCACAGGTTCCCCGAGCTGTCCACGGCGACGCCCATCAGAGATCGCGTCAAGCTCAACTGTCCGATGTATTCGCCCGCTTCATTGAACTTGTCGATCACGTTGTGGCCCGTGTCGATCACGTACACGTCGCCGTTGGTCGGGTCGATCGCGATGCCACTCGGTTCGGAGAACTTCGCCGGGGCTTCATGTCCAGCTCCCGCCGGCGCCCCGTCGATTTCGGTGCCGTTGAACTGAGCTTCGTAGGCACCCGACGAGCTGAAACGCTCGACGCGGTTGTTGCCCCGGTCGACGACGTACACATCGCCGCTGGTCTGATTCACGGCCACCCCGGACGGCCCAGAGAGCGGTTCGGGGTCCGGCGTGGTCGAGGTCGAGCTGCCGAACGTGGCGGTGATGCCGAGGCCTTCCCCGGCGGCGAGCGCGGGAGAGCCCCCGAGCGCGAGGCCCCCCGCCAGCACGCCGAGCGTCAGGAGGCCGGCCTTCAGCAACCTGTGAACGCGCGTCATGAGTTCCTCCCTCTGCCGTGGCTGGACTTTCGCGCCCCGCGGGCGTTGCGCGCCCCGCGCGCCTTCGCCTTCTTCGCCTTCGCCTTCGCACAGCCCGTGACGGCGATCGGTGTCGATTGGTGGATCACCGCTCCGTTCTGCGCGACGAATTCAGTCGGCATCGCAAGCTTGCTCTTGCAGAGGTTGCCGTTGGCCGCCAGCGCCGAGAACTTGCCCTCGGGCAGGTAGAGCTCGAAGGTTGAGACCGGGACGTCGGGGACGCTCTTGAACGTCGAGCTGGTGATCCCGGCCTTGGAGATGAACGTCGAGCCGACCAGGTCGACGCGCACGCCCTGGCCCTGCAACACGACGATCAAGGAGGGGAATTCTTCCCCGCCGTGGCTGACGAAGTAGACCGGGCCTGAAAGCGCGGCGCTCAGCACCGGCGTGGACGCCCTGGCGATCCCCACGACCGAGGCCGACGGACAGCCTGCCGGGTTCGATTCGAACTGGGCGGCCGCGCACGCCTTCTGCAACGTCGTCAGCCTGGAGGGCAGCTGCTTTGGCAGCGACACCTTTACGCGCGCGATGTTGGCGTATTTGTGCAGCGCGCCCGCTGGGTAGGAGAGCTTCGCGTCCAGGCTCGCCCCGTTGGCGCGGCTGGTGTGCCCGCTGGTCGAGACTTTGAAGGAGGGCTTGAAGGCGAGCCCCGCGCAGTTGGTCACCTGGAAGGGCGCGGAGACCTGGGCGATCTGACCTTCGGTGCTGGACATCGTGGCCGCGATCGACAGCGGGTTGCAGTCGGTCGGGTTGAACGTGAAGCCCGGACGGTCGATCACTACGTTGACGACCCGCAGCTGCAGCGGGATGCCGTCGAGGATCGTCGGCAGCGGGTCGGCGGTGACAGTCAAAGCCGCCGTGGTCGGGTCGACGCTGATAGCGGCGCGCACGACCACGGTCCCTTCCCCGGTCGTGCCGGAGAGGGTGTACGGCCCCGCCTTCGCCGGGACCACGATCGAGAGGCCGTAGGGGGCGCCCTTGTACGGGCCGGTGATGAACACCTTCCCTCCCGTCACCAGGAACGGGTTGGCGCCCGGGCCGGTCAACACCTGCACGTGCCCTATCAGGCTCTCCGGGCCGCAGGCGCCCTTGGCGGCCTGCGGTTCGCCGCAGAGGCTCACCGAGGAGAGCATCCCCAACAGCCCCGGCGGCATCCGCTGCTGGTAGCCGTCCAGGAACCCGTCGGCGTCGGAGCGCCCGAAGGCGAGCGTGAACGGGCTGAATCCTCCCGCCTGGATGCTCGTCGACTGAGCCGTGAACGACGGGGCGAACCGCGGTTCCGGGCAGCCCGTGACTTCGAAGAAGCTGCTCGGCGTGGAGTGCAGCGTAAACGGCGAGCTCCACGGCGTCAGGTCCGCTTCGCTGAGCGCCGCGCCGCACGTCCTCGGGTTCGCGAGCGTCGCCCTGGGGCCGCCCGTCATTTCCAGCTTGATGTGATCGAAGGGAAGCTGCGGCTCTTCCGGGAAGCTCGTCGTCAGACGGCCTGTGCGCTGGTCGATCGACCCCGTACCCGCCTGCTTGATCGTGATCCCGTCGCTGCCCTCGCCGATCGCCTGCAGGTAGAGGCGCACCATCCGCCCGCCCTGGGCGTCGGCGGGGGTGCACGGCCCGCACAGCGGGGCGCCGAGGAAGACCTCGCCGTCCAGCGGCAGCGCCAGCAGGGGCGTCGTGATGCGCAGGCGCCCCACCAGCGAGCTGGGTTCGCACGAGGCCGGGCTCGCCGAGTCCGAGCCGAACTCGTCCTTTGCTTCGCGCGGATTGACGCCCGGATCGTCGCGGCAGACGCCCAAGCCCTGCGCCGCGGAGGGGGAGATCACCATCCCTTCGGGCAGCGCGACCGTCACGTCGCGCACCTCCGGCGTGACGGGAGTTTCCGCGTTCAGGTTCACCGGGACGTTCAGTTCCACGCCCAGGCCGACCGGCTCGCCCGCGAGCGTGGTATCCGGCTGCACCGTCAGCGAGGAGCCGAAGATCAACTGGGCGCAGCCGGTGACGGGCGCCATCGGCGGGTAGGAGGTCGCGCTCTTCCAGTTTTCATCCCCGCGCAGCGGGCTGCCGTTCGCGTCCCACGCCCCGGGGTGCTTCCACCCGTCGGTTTCGATCGTGGCCGTGAGCGGCTGCCCCGAGCACTCGGTCGGCAGGCGCACGAACGGCGTCGGCGGGACGCCGCTGGACTTCCCGCCGGGGTTGCATGGAGTTGACGGCGGTCCCGGCGGCGCATCGGGTGTGAGCCAAACGCATTCCTGGCCGCGCTGGACGTCGTGGGACGGGTCGGCCGGGTCGCCCCACACCGTGACCGAGACCGACGTCAGTTCGACCATCGGAGCGTCCGTAGAGGTCGTGCTCAGGTTGTACCCTTCGCCGGTCCGCGCACCCCCGAACAGGAAAACGTTCACACTGTTGTGGAAGGCGAACTCCGCGGGCTTGCCCTCCAGCGGCACGAGACTGTAGAGAGGGACCTGCTCCAGGCTGCCGAACGGGTTCGTGATGGCCGTCCCGACCTGGCTGCTCGGCGGGCACCCCTTCCCTTCGGTATGGACGAAGACCGCGATCGGGCAGCGCGAGACCGCCTGCGGGTCGAAGACCATCCCCTGCGGGAAGGAGACCTTGACGTCCTTCGGTTCCTCCACGGAGTCGAACGTGCGAGCGCCCTCGTGGTTCCAGGATTCGTGCAGGTTGAAATGGAACGTCGTCGTCAGCTCGTACGGGGTGCCGCCGGCCTGGGCGTAGGGGGCGTTGCACGGCTGGCCCTCCTCGGAGCTGGAGTTCGCGCAGCTGTACATCTGGAAGCTCGATATGCCGAAGTGCGGTTCGGCGGCCGGCGCCGCGGCCGGCACCGCCGCGAACAGCACGCCGAGCAGCGAGAGCAACAGCGCCGTCTTGGAGGCGGTGGGAATCCTCATCATTTGATCCTCCGGTCGCGGCTGGACTTCGTAGCCTTCTTCTTTGGTTTCGCCTTCTTGACACACTTGCCCCGCTTCTTCACGTAGCCCTTCTTGCACGCCTTGGGCTTTGCCTTGGGCCCCGGTTTGACCGCGAGGGTGGGCGCCACCGGCGCGGGGTTGCCCAGGCCGGAGAAGGTCGCGCTCCCGTTCGCGGCGAGCAGATTGGGCACGCTCGGGGGACCCTGGCAGGCGTCGTCGTTGCAGCCGCCTCCTTCGACCGCCGCCGCGGCGAACCCGCCTTCGATGCGGGCGTCCCAGAGACCATTGAGCCCGTCGGACTTCTGGGGCAGGATGTTTTCGGTCGAGGTGAAGAAGACGTCCCTCCCCGACGGCGTGATCGCGGGTGCTTCGTCGGACGTTGGCGAGTGCCCGGTGGAGATCATGCTCACCTGCCCTTCGTGGTACTCATACACGTCCAGCGGGCCCGGCCCGGACTGCTGGTCGTTGACCGCGCGCGGGGAGAGCGCCCGCGCGGTGCTGAACACGACGGTGGAGCCGTCGTCGCTGACGGCGCGCGTGCCGTCCTCGAACAGTTCCGTCTGGGTTTCGAGATTCGGGACGCCAAAATTGGGCGCGGCGATCGACGCCCCGAGGGCGTTGTCGTTGCCGTTGTTGGCGTAGCCGCCTTCGCCGAGCGAGACGCGCGTCAACGAGCCGGCCCCACCCGATCCCGCGTCGTACTCGAAGACCTGCGCGCCGCCGGCCGTGTCGCCCGGGGTGATGTGGGCGGTGGAGGTGAACACGAAGAAGCGGCCGCCTTCGCAGCCCGCTTCCACGACTTCTTTCAGTTCGGCGCTCGGGCAGCCGTTGACCTGCGCTTCGATACCTCCCTGGGAAAAATCGCCGCCGGGCCGCGCCTGCGCGATGAACGCGGTCTTTTCCGTGAGCGTGTCATACACGTACAGGTTTTCCTTGCCTGCCTGTGCTTTTTCTTTGATGGGTTCGTTGCCGTTGTCGTTATTGGCGAGCACACCTTCGGAGATGAAGTACACGTGCGACCCGTCGTCGCCGGAGCGCACATAGGTGCCGGGGGCCCCGGGGGTGAGGGGGACTTTCTTGGTCACGACCATGTGCCCCGGTTCGCTGCCGATGACGTCCATGTAGAGCCCGCTGCCGGCGCCGTTGAAGAAGACCTTCGAGCCGTTTTCGGAGGCGCCCTGGAAGACCCCGGCGCCGAGCTTTAGCGTCGTTGGAGACGCCGTTCTGCCATTCACGCGGACATACAACACTCCGCTGGCGTCGAAGAACACCTTCGAGCCGTCGTCGGAGATCGCGTGGAACAGATCACCCCCAGCTCCGTTCCCGCGTCCAAGCGTGGCCTCGATCGTGTTCCCTTCGACGACGCTGACGGGCCGCAGCGCTTCCGCGGGGCCGCCGGCCCCGGAGATTTCACTGACCGGCCGGCCTTTAAAGAAGCCGATATCACCGAAGAACACCTCCGCGAGGTTCGGAGACTCGTCCAGGGGACCGATGCATTCCGAAGCGAGGGGTACCCCCCTGTCTGGGTAGTCGGTGAGTTCCACGAACGAGAGCGCCGGCGCGGCGAGGAGATCCCCGCTCAGCAGCTCGGCGCACGTGTCCGCTCTTTCGCCGGTCAGGATGAAGTAGCGGACCAGCTGCTTGGTCAGGTCGTAAGAGGTGAACACGCCGGAATCCTGCCCGCCGAGCACCGCGGGAACGCCGACCGCCGAGGACTGCCAGCCCACCTTTTCGACACGCCGGGCGATGTAGCGGTTGAACGCGTAGTTGCTCTGAATACCGGCGAACCCGCCGGTCGAGACGAATTCCGCGGCTTCGCCGTCGGGCGCGGCACCCGGGAAGGCGATCACGCCGCCGTCCGCCGTGTCCACCGGGCTGACCATCTCATACGCGCGGCACTGCGCCAGCAGCGTGGAGCGCGATTCGGCGCGCAGCGATTCGTTTTCGCATTCCGCGGCGAGAGCCGGGGCAGGCCCCGCGAGGGCCGCCGCGCACGCAAGCGCCAGGGCGGCGAGCAGGACGCGCCACCCGCGCGGCGAGTCCGAAGCGGTCACGGTCAGGCTACGAGCATTCATCAAGCACATCTCCTCCTGGTTGCCGTTCTTGTGGCGAGACCCGCACGGCGTCATCCGTTCAGTCGCGAGCCCATGGCGCAGAGACATGGGTGGGGGTACGGGTGGGATCGCTCAAACCCCGGGGGCTCTGAGCGATCCCGCGCCGTCAACGTGCCGTTCCCTTCGTCGAGCGGGGCTTTCGGCCACCGCTCGACGTAGGGAGGCATCCCTGTCTCTATTTCGCGGTCACCGCCCAGGTACCCCGGACCGATACCACTCCTGCTACTTCGGAGAGGGTGGACAGACCGAAGCCATACGGGTCGGCGGCGCCTTCCGTTGCTTCAAATACGCACAACCCCGCCGCAGTCCCAAAAGCGCAGATCTTCGGGAGGGCAGATGATCCGTATTCCTTGAGGGTGTTGACTTCTTCGCTTGCATACACGCAGAGATTGCCGGGGTTGGCCTTCGGTTTGGCAGCGGTGCCAACCGGACTGCCGCACTTGGTGGGCGCCACTTCTTCAAGTTTGTTTGTTGTTTGGTTCCAGTTCGCTTCCAGTCCGCCTACCCTGATGTAGTGGGCGGTGGGCGCTTCGCCGAGCGGGATGCCGAAGCTGACACTGCCCTCAACGAAGGAGGCTTCTCCGCCCAGCGCCCAATCGCCCTTCTCGCTTTCGCCCGATGGGAGGGTCTTGGTGAAGCCGGTGGTGCCGGGAGGGCCCTGTGGACCTTCTTTGCCTTCTTTGCCTACGGGACCTTCTTTGCCGGTGACCGACGCTCCGGCTGCTCCGGCTTCGCCTTTGAGGCCCTGGGCTCCCGCCGGTCCGGCTTTGCCCTTGAGCGACTTCAGCACGCTCGGCTTGATCTGCTTGGTCGAGGTGATGATGTATTTGCTTGCGGCATAGGCGCCGCCGCTCATCGCGAACACGAGCGCGAGCGTCATCGCGACGTTCGCGTAGGTGAGGCGCTTGCGTATCTTTGAGAACATGGCTGCCTTTCGTGGTTGAGAGTTACGTTCGGCGCTGCGGCTGGTCATTTCTTCGCCTTCTTCGCCGGCGCGTATTGCTTACGAGCCTGCTTGATGCACGCCGCGCGCTTGCTCTTTGGGTGCTTCTTCTTGCACGCCTTCAGCGCCTTGGCGAGCTTCTGGGCGCGGGTAAGCACTGGTGGCGGCCCCGGCGCGACGGGCTCGTTCGGGAACGCCTTCGCGGTGAACGACACGATCCCCAGTTCGGACGGGGGTTTGATCAGTTCGAGCGGCACTTCCGGCGGCTTCGCGGCGGTCGTGAACGTCTGGTCGGCTTCGCTGGAGATGCCGTCGCCGTTGGAGGCCGTCAGGCGGAAGTGGTAGGTCGTGCCGGGCTCAAGGCCGGTCAGGTCGAACGTGAGCGGGACCGGCGCCGAGCCCGAGCCGGCGTCGCCGGGGTGGGGCGTGCCGTACGCGGTGCTCGTTCCCACGTCGAGCTTGTAGAGGGTGTGCAGCCCCTCGGGGTTCACGCTCGTTGAGATCGTCGCCGATTCCTGCGTGACTTCGCTCACGCTCGCGGGGCCGACCTGCGGCGCCGGGAGCACCTTGACCATCTCATCGGCGCCGTAGGACGTGCCGTCCGCGTTGTAGGCGACGAGCCGGTAGTGGTAGGTCGCGCCCGGACTGAGAGCTTCCAGTGGGACGTCGGGCGTGGCCGGTTTGCTGCCGAGGACCACCGAGACGCTGCCGGAGCCCGCGTCGATGCCCAGGGGGAGCTTGATGCCCGGCGGCAGGAACGGCGTGATCTGCCCGTACGCTTCCGTTTCGCCGTACTGGACGTAGTAGCGGGTGTCGAGTTCCTCGGGGTTCACTTCCCCGCCGACCGTCGCGCTCGTGCCCGGCGCCACCCCCGGCACGTTCGAGAGCACCGCGCCCGTGGTCACTTCGGCGGGCGGCCCGAAGACCTGTTCGGCGCCTTTGCCCGTGTTGGTCTTGTTGGCCACCACGGCCCGGTAGTGGTAGTCGACGCCCGCCTGCAGGCCGGTCACCTTCGCGCTGACGGTCTTGCCTTTGTGCCCTTCGCCGATCTGCGCTGGGGACTGTTCGCACGGCACGGGCGGCCCATAGGCTTGGCCGAGCTTGCCGTATTCGAACGCGCAGGAGGTGGTCGGCCGCCCCTCGGGGTTGACCTGCGCGATGAACGTCACTTCCAGCCCCGAGCCCGATTCGGCTTTCCTCTCAGAGCTCACCGACTCCGCTTCGATCAGCGGCGTCGGTTCAGGCGCGGTCGTGAATTCGCCGACGCCTTCGCTCGGACCGCTTGTTTGTTTGTTGGCGTTTTTCGCGACGACGCGGTAGTCGTAGACCGTGCTCGCCTGCAGGCCTTCCAGCTGCAGGGCAGCAAGCTGTCCGCCGTGGCCGGCGACGCTCGCCGGTTCGCAGAAGACTGGGGCTTCTTCGTATTTCGTCGTCTTGCCGTATTCGACCCAGCATTCGGCTGTCCAGTTCTCGGGATTGACCTTCGCCTGCAGCGTCGCTTCGCCCGGCCCGACGGAGAGCACGCTCACTTCTTCGACGAGCGGCGGCGCCGGCTTGGTCGTGAACGTCAACGGCGGTCCGAATTCCGGCCCGTACGCGTTCGTCGCAGCGATGCAGAACGTGTACAGCGTGTTGGGTTCCAGTCCCGTGAGATTCGCGGATTCCTTCACCACCGTGCCCGGTGCCGCGCCTTCCGGGGTTTCGCCGGCGCCCTTGCAGCTGCCGTTGTCGTTGTAGGCGAAGTAGTAGCCGCTCTCGCCTTCCTTCAGTTCGCCGTTCACCGTCGCCGTGGTGCCTTCGATATTCGTCGCCGCTTCGGTCTTCGGTTCGTTCGCGGTCGCACCGGCCGCGAAGATCTTCACATCGTCCGCATAGAGCTCCGAAGCGTAGATCGTGCCGTTCAACGAGACGGCCAGCCCCCAAGACGCGGTCAGCGGCGAGCCAAACTGGTAAATCAAAGCCCACTTCAGAGGTACTGCCTGGAACTGGAAAACTCCTATCACATTTCCATAGTCCACATACACATCGCCGCTGGACGGATCGACCGCGACAGCGAAAGCAAGGCCGTGGCCGCTGCCGAACGTGGACTTGGACACCCCGGTCGAGCTGAACTCCTGCACCCCTCCACTCTCACCGACATACACGTTGCCTTCCGAGTCCACCGCCAGACCATACGCGGTGCTTGCCGTGAACTGCAAAACGTAGGCACCTGCGGACGTGAACTTATCCACCACACCATTGCTGTTCGCGACATAGACATTGCCGCTTTTCGGGTCAACCGCCACGCGACGGGGTTCACTGAACGGCGCTTCGCCGGTTATCTTCGCGCCTTCAGGAGTTCCCGTCAACTGCACCACCGCATATTCGCCTTCGGAGTTGAACTTGTCAACGACGCCGTGATGGTCATCCGAGACCCACACATTGCCGCTTTTCGGGTCGACCGCCACATCATCTTCCCCAACGGTGAACTGGCCAAGCGGAGCGGCGGTCCCTGTTTCCACTTTCCCTTTCACTTCAAAGGTGCCGCTGCCGTTGAACTGGCCTTCGTATGTGCCGGCAGAGTTGAACCACTCCACGCGACGGTTTACCAAATCCATAACATACACATCGCCGCTGGACGGATTGACCGCGATGCCGGTCGGGAAAGAGAACTGTCCGCCGAATTCGCCCGTCACCGGCCCGTGCCCGGTCCCCGCCAGGGCGGGGGAGACTCCGAACGCCGATGCCCCGCCCAGCACACCGAGCGTCAGGAGCCCGGCCCTCAGCAACCTGTGAACGCGCGTCATGAGTTCCTCCCTGTGCCGTGGCTGGACTTTCCCCCTACCGGGGACCCTCGCTGCGCAAGGACAGGCAGGCGCGCTCTGCGCGCCCTATGCGCCCGCCTGGATCTGCTCGCCTTCGCCTTCTTCGCCTTTGTCTTCCCCCTACCGGGGACAGGCGCACAGCCCGTGACGGCGATCGGTGTGGACTCATGGATCACCGCGCCGTTCTGTGCGACGAATTCGGTGGGCATCGCGAGCTTTGACTTGCAGAGGTTGCCGTTGGCCGCCAGCGCCGAGTAGGCGCCCTCGGGCAGATAGAGCTCGAAGGTTGAGACCGGGACGTCGGGGACGGTCTTGAACGTCGAGCTGGTGATCCCAGCCTTCGAGATGAACGTCGAGCCGACCAGGTCGACGCGCACGCCCTGGCCCTGCAGCACGACGATCAAGGAGGGGAATGCTTCCCCGCCGTGGCTGACGAAGTAGACCGGGCCGCTCAACGCGGCGCTCAGCACCGGCGTGGACGCCCTGGCGATCCCCACGACCGAGGCCGCCGGGCAGCCTGCCGGGTTGCTTTCAAACGTCGCGGCGGCACACGCCTTCTGCAGTGTCGTGAGCCTGGAGGGCAGCTGCTTTGGCAGCGACACCTTCACGCGCGCGATGTTGGCGTATTTGTGCAGCGCGCCCGCGGGGTAGGAGAGCTTCGCGTCGAGGCTCGCCCCGTTGGCGCGGCTGGTCTTGCCCGAGGTCGAGACCTTGAACTGCGGCTTGAAGGCGAGCCCCGCGCAGTTGGTGACCTGGAAGGGCGCGGAGACCTGCGCGCTCTGACCTTCGGTGCTGGACATCGTGGCCGCGATCGACAGCGGGTTGCAGTCGGTCGGGTTGAACGTGAACCCGGGACGGTCGATCACTACGTTCACGACCCGCAGCTGCAACGGGATGCCGTCGAGGATGCTCGGCAGCGGGTCGGCGGTCACAGTCAGAGCCGCCGTGGTCGGGTCGACACTGATAGCGGCGCGCACGACGACCGTGCCTTCCCCGGTCGTGCCCGAGAGGGTGTAGGGGCCAGCTTTGGCCGGGACCACGATCGAGAGGCCGTAGGGGGCGCCCTTGTACGGGCCGGTGATGAACACTTCACCGCCTGTCACGAGGAACGGGTCGGCGCCCGGGCCGGTCAGCACCTGCACGTGCCCGATCTCACTTTCCGGGCCACACGTGCCCTTGGCGGCCTGTTCTTGGGGACAGAGGCTCACGGAGGAGAGCATCCCCAAGAGCCCCGGCGGCATCCGCTGCTGGTAGCCATCGAGGAACCCGTCGGCGTCGCTGCGCCCGAAGGCGAGCGTGAAGGGGCTGAAGCCGCCCGCCTGGTTGCTCGTCGTCCCCGCCGTGAACGACGGGGAGAACTGCGGTTTCGGGCAGCCCGTGACCGCGAAGGCGCTGCTCGGCGTGGAGTCGAGGTTGAACGGCGCGCTCCACGGCATCAGGTCCGCTTCGGTGAGGGCCGCGCCGCACGTCCTGGGGTTGGCGAGCGTCGCTCTGGGGCCACCCGTCATTTCCAGCTTTAAGTGTTCGAACGGCAGCTGCGGGTTTTCGGGGAAGCTCGTCGTCAGGCGGCCGGTCCGCTGGTCGATCGACCCGGTTCCGGCGAGCTTGACGGTGATCCCGTCGCCGCCTTCGCCGATCGCCTGCAGGTAGAGGCGCACCATCCGCCCGCCCTGCGCATCCTGGGGGCTGCACGGCCCGCACAGCGGGGCGCCGAGGAAGACCTCTCCCTTCAGCGGCGCCGGCAGGTCGGGCGTCGTGATCGTCAGCCGCCCCACGAGCGAGCTCGCCTCGCAGGAGGCCGGGCTCGCCGAGCCCGACCCGAACTCGTCGGGCGCTTCCCGCGGGTTCACGCCGGGGTCGTCGTGGCAGACCCCGAGCCCCTGAGCGGAGGACGGGGAGATCACCATCCCTTCCGGCAGCGCGACCGTCACGTCGCGCACCTGCGGGGTGGCGGGGACTTCCGGGTTGGAGGTCTGCGGGACGTTCAGTTCGACACCGAGGCCGACAGGCTCACCGGCGAGCCTGTTGTCGGGCTGCACTGTGAGCGAGGAGTTGAAGATCAGATTCCCGCAGCCGGTGACCGGCGGAATCGGGGGGTCGGCAACCGCGCTCTTCCAGTTTTCATCCCCGCGCAGCGGGTTGCCGTTGGCGTCGAGCGCCCCGGGGTGTTCCCACGAGTCGGTTTGGATCGTCGCCGCCAGCGGCTGGGCCGAGCACTCCGTCGGCAGCGTCACGAACGGCACGAGCGGGCCGCGGGCCGACTCGCCGCCGCCTCCTTCTTTACATTTATTGAATGGTTCTTCCGGCGGCCGAGTGGTGTTGAGCCATACGCATTTCAGGCCGCGCTGGGGATCGTGGGAGGGGTCGGCCGGGTAGCCCCACGTCGTGATCGAGGCCCAGGTGACAATGGCCTCCGGGATGTCCGAGCTGGTCGCGGTCAGGTTGTACCCTTCGCCGGTGCGCGCGCCGCCGTTGATGAAGAAGCTCAGAGAGTTGTGGAAGCCGAACTGGGCGGGGCGGCCGTTCAGCGGCACGAGGTTGTAGAGGGGAACCTCCTCCACGGCGCTGTTCACTTCCGATGCAATCGTCCCGACCTGGCTGCTCGGCGGACACGCCGTGCCTTCGCTGTGGTCGAAGACCGCGATCGGGCAGCGCGTCGTCGCCTGCGGGTTGAAGACCATCCCCGGCGGGAAGCTCACCTTGATGTCCTTTGGTTCCTCGACGGGCTGGAACTTACGGAAGCCGATTTCGAAGTATTCAAGCGCGTTGAGCTGGAACGTCGTGGTCAGCGCGTACGGGGAGCCGCCGGCCTCGGTGTAGGGGGCGTCGCACGGCAGGCCGTTTTCGGAGCTCGAGTTCGCGCAGCTGTACATCTGGAAGCTCGCGATGCCGAACTGGGGTTCGGCGGCCGAGGCGGGGCCAGCGAGCACGAGTGTGACAACAAGCGCGGTGAGAACCGCGAGGGGGGCAGTAATTCTATTTACAGACATATTACTTAACCCTCCGGCTTGACTTGGCGGCCTTGTGCTTTTTCTTGGCCTTGACGCACTTGTTCTTCTTCTTCACGTAGCCCTTCTTGCACGCCTTGGGCTTCGACTTGGGCTTCGGTTTGACCGTGGGGATGGGCGCGGGCGGCGCGGGGTTGCCCAGGCCGGAGAAGGTCGCGCTCGCGGGCGCCGCGAGCAGATTGGGCACGCTCGGCGGCCCCTGGCAGGCGTCGCCGTTGCAGCCGCCTTCTTCGACCAGCGCCGCGGGGAACCCGCCTTCGATGCGGGCGTCGAAGAGGCCCTCGAGCCCGTCGGACTTCTGGGGCAGGATGTCTTCGGTCGAGGTGAAGAAGACGTCCCTCCCCGAGTGCGTGATCGCCGGCTGTTCGTCGGAGGTGAGCGAGTGCCCGGTGGAGATCAGGCTCACCCGGCCGTCGTGGGACTCATAGACGTCAACCGGGCCCGGCTGCTGTGGCTGCAGGTCGTTGACCGCGCGCGGCGAGAGCGCCCCCGAGCTTGAGAACACGACCGTCGAGCCGTCGTCGCTGACGGCGCGCGCATTCTCCTCGAACAGTTCCGGCTGGGGGTCCCCATAGTTGGCGGCGGGTTCGAACGGGGCGATCGACGCGCCGAGGGCGTTGCCGTTGCCGTTGTTGGCGTAGCCGCCTTCGCCGGTCGAGACGCGCGCGAGGCGCCCGGTATTCGCGTCGTACTCGAAGACCTGCCGGCCGGCGGCCGTGTCGCCGGGGGTGATGTGGGCGGCGGTCGTGAACACGAAGAAGCGGCCGCCTTCGCAGCCCGGTTCTTCGGTTTCTTTCAGTTCGGCGCTCGGGCAGCCGTTGACCTGCGCTTCGACGTGGAGTCCTTCTCCGATCTGCGATTCGCTGCCCCCCGGCAGCGTCCGCGCGATAAAGTCCGTTTCTTTGCTGACGGTGTCGTAGACGTACAGGTTCCATTCGCCGGCTTTCGCTTCTTCTTCGTTTTCGTTCTTCGTCTTGGCGAGCACAGCGAGCACGCTCTTGGAGACGAAGTAGACATGGGAGCCGTCGTCGCCGGAGCGCACATACAGAGCGCGGGCGCTTTGAGAGATGGAGACTTTTGCGGTCACCCCCTCAGAGCCAGGTTCGCTGTCGATTTCATCCATGTAGAGTTCTTCTCCGGCGCCCTTGAGAAACACCTTCGAGCCGTCTTCGGAGGCGCCCAGGAAGAGCCCGCCGAGCGGGAGCGTTTCGGACCCGTTCACGCGGGCGTACGACACTCCGTAGCCGCCGCTGAAGAAGATCACCGAGCCGTCGTTGGAGATCGCGTGGAACAGCGTGCCTCCCTGTCCTTTCCCGGTTCCAGCCACGCCCCCAACCGTTTTCCCTTCTACGATGCTGACGGTCCGCTCCGCTTCCGCGGGGCCGCCGGCGCCGGAGACTTCAACGAGCGGGCCATTATTACCGCGATGGAAGAGCACGTGCGCGAAGTTCGGAGACTCATCTTCGATGGAGGCGGCGCACGGGAAGATTTGCCCCCTGCTTGGCCAATCGGAGAGTTCCACGTAGGTGAGCGCCGGCGCGGCGAGGAGATCCCCGCTCAGGAACATGCCGCAGACGCCCGCCTTTTTGCCCTTCTGGAAGATGACTTCGGCCAGCTGCTTGGTCAGGTCGTATGAGGTTGCCGTAGTGTTGGATATCCCGCCGAGCGTCCCCGGGATGGTGACCGCCGCCGTCTGCCAGCCCACGTTTTCGACACGCCGGGCGATGTAGGTGGGGGTATGGGTGGCGCTCTGGGCGCCCGCGAAGGCGCCCTGCGAGATGAACTCCGCGGCTTCGCCGTCGGGCGCGGCGCCTGCGAAGGAACGCACGCCGCTGTTCTGCGTGTCCACCGGGCTGACCATCTCATACACCCGGCACTGCGGCAGCTGCGTGGAGCGCGATTCGGCGCGCACCTGTTCCTCTTCCTTGAGCTTCGGTTCTTTCAACGCGGCGCAGGAGGATTCCGCGGCGAGAGCCGGGGCGCTCCCCGCAAGGGCCGTCGCGCACGCAAGCGCCAGGGCGGTGAGGGCGCCGAGCAGCACGCGTCCCCTCGGGGACGAGTCCGAAGCGGTCACGGTCAGGCTACGAGCATTCATGAAGCACATCTCCTCCTGGAAGAAACCGGCACGGAACGTCGACCATCACGCGGCCTGGCTTTGGCGGCGGGTGCTCACGGCGACCGCCTGCACGACCGAGCGGCCCGTGGGGGTGAGCTGCCAGGCGTAGGCCTCGCCCTTGCCGTGGCCCCCCTCGCCGCCGTTCTCCAGCAAGCCGAGGCGCTTCAGCCGAGCCAAGAGCTTTGAGATCTGCCCCTGGTCTGAGATCCCGGCGTGATCGCCCACCATGCGGTTGGAGGGATCCGATCCCCGCCCACCCAGCTCAGCGACCGCTTCGAGCACGCGCGCGGTGCGATAGGTCAGGCGCATGTGGATGCCCTGCAGCGGATCGCCGTAGGCATCCGCCTGCCTGTGCCCTTCAGGGTATCCCCCGTCATGGGGGGCGACCTCATCGTGACTCTGAGCCGCGTCAGCGGCCGGGAGCGCGGGCGCCGGTCGGGCCCGTTCGCGGCGGGCGGCCGCCGGTCCGAGGTACGGCAGCACGATCATGCCCATCAGTTCGCCCTGCAGTCCCGTGAGCGGCTCGCGCTCGCCGCGCAGCAGTCGCGCGTAGAGGATCGAGTGCGCGGCGCCGATCAGCCCCTCGGCCGTCAGCGGGGGGCAGTCCCCTTTGCGGACGTCCTCCTCACGACCCTCGTCCACGACGCTCGCCAGCTCTCGCAGGAGCTGCTCGCGACGTTCGAGCATCGGTTGGGCGCCCCGCGCGGACTGCACCACGCAGAAGCGCGCGAGCGCCGGCTCGCGATCGAGGAAGCAGAGGATCGCCCACAGTCCGCCGCGCATGCGCTCGCGCCATGGCAGGCCGCCTGCTTGTCCCCCGCCATGGGGGGCGCCCCTTGGGGTGCCTGCGCCCCTTGGGGTGTCGAGCTGCGCTTGTGCGAGCTGGGCGCGTATGCGCTCCACCGCGCTCTCCAGCACCGCGGCCAGGCACTGCTCGCGATTTGCGAACAGCTCGTAGAACGTGCGCCTTGAGACGCGCGAGCGCTGGGTGATGTCGGAGACCGACGCGTGGGTGTAGCCGAGCTCGTCGACCGACCGCACCGCCGCCGCCAAGAGGCGCGTGCGCTGGATCTCGGAGACGAGCTCACTCGGCAGGGCGCTTGAGCCGCCGTAGCGTTCAGCGCCGGAGCGGATGCGCGGGCGGGCGGCCCCCGCCTTGCGCGTGGGCGCGGGCGTCCTCTGTGCACGGGGCCCGCGGGTGTCTGTGCGCGGGGCCATCAGAGCGCCGCCCTCGAACGCGCGGACCCCTGGACGCCCAAAAGGGAGATGGCGCCCAGGGGCAAACCCGCGCACGGCAGGACGGAGGCCGGGTCGCAGGCGACCGTCCCACGCTGGTACGACACTGAGAACGCGCTTAACGCGCGCGAGAGGCCAAGCCGGACCTTCTGTCCGGCGGCGCCTGCGGCCTTGCCGCGGCGGTGGGCGCTAGCGGCTAGGAGCCCAACGCTCCCCCTACCCCCTTGCGGGGATCCCGGTCGGCCCGCTAGGGCCGGACGGAGGGGCCTAGCGCTTGAGTCGCAGAGAGAGAGAGAGAGAGAGAGAGAGACGTGTCAGCGACGCTGACACGTCCCATTAAGGACGCCCCAGCGGTGCACGGACTCTCCAACACGTTGATCCCCAAAGACTTCACGCGAAACACTGCTCTCTCTCGAACTTCAACCCGATCCCTCTCCCAAGGTTCCTCGTAAAGCGCTTGACGTCGACTCGAAGGCCAACCCAAACCAGATCCTATTTCATCCCGCATCCCTTGTGGGGTGCCGAGACATAGTTTCCTTATAACAGACGCTGACCTACGTGTCAAGGCTTGGGGCGAAATAAGTTCTGGAGGGAGTATACGGGGGGTGGGATGGGGCTGCTGATCCGGGATGTGGCCGTGCCGGTGCTCAGGGTGGAGGACGTTCTCGACCTGCTCGGCGCGAAGCGCCGGATGGCGGCCTAGAACCACACGTCGTCGCTGAAGCCGACGACGGAGGAGGTGTCCGGCACGAGGAGGCTGGCGCTGCGGGCGGTGAGCGTTTGCGCGCCAACTTTGTGACGCGGAGGCCCGGAAACCTTGGGGTTTCTGGATCGCCGCCGAAATTTGCCGGCCTCCGAGGCCCGATCGAACGGGTGTTCGTGTTAGGGTGGCCCGCTGACGGGCTCGACTACCACGTCTGCTTCGGCTCGGACCCCAACCTCCGGGTCAGCGAGATATGGGACTCGCGCGAGCAGCTCGAGGCGTTCGGGGAGCGCCTGATGCCGGTGCTGGCCGAAGTCGGGATAGAGCCCGGCCAGCCAGAGGTGGTGGAGATCCACAACATCGTCAGGCGCTAGTCGCGGCTCGACCGGGTTGCGGGAGAGCCGCCGCGCAGGAGGCTGGCGCACGGGCGCCCGCGCGAGGCTCGTGAGCTTCGCCCACGTCGGGTTGCGCACGCCACGCTGATCTCAGGTCCAGCGCGAGCGCGGAGTTGGCCGTACACTGTGGTTGGAGCTGAACACGATGCCAGAGCCTGCCGCCAACCACGATCTGATCGAGCAAGCGAACTCGCTGTTCTGGAATCCGCTGCCGCTCGAGAAGCTGATGGCCGACGTGGCGCCGCTTGATCCTGACGAGCACTTCGACATCCCAGACCTGACCGAGGAGGAATGGGAGACGTTCGTGGCGGCGCTGGAGCAGTGACCGGAACCGTCCTGGTCGACACCAACGTCTTCACGGCCCGCTTGCGCGAGCGCTCGCCGCTCGCCACCCAGTACGCGAAGCACCTCTTCGGGCAGCGGATCGCCCTCGCTCCGCAAACCGTGGCCGAGGCGCGCTACGGGGCGCTGAAGGCGAACTGGGGTCCTGCTCGACTCCAGCGGCTCGCACGACTCGTGGCGCGAGCGCGCATCCTCCCGATCGACATCGCGTGCACCTCCTGACCGAGCTCGCCAGCTGATCGGCAGTTCGTCGGGTTGAGTCCCTCGACGCCAGCGCAAGATCGACACGAGTTCTGCCCGGGCAGCAGCTGGTCGGGTTGTCTCCTCCCTCCCCCCTCCCCGACGAGCGTCACGGCGCCGGCAGCCTCCAGCTCGCCCACGCCGCTCGCACGAACGCAGGCCCCGGGCGCACGCGCGCAACAGGCCGATCCCCTGCTCGCCCGCAACCGCCTGATCGCCGCGCTCGCGCAGGTCACCGTGATCGTCGAGGCGACGGTTACGAACGGCGCGATGCTCACCGCCGAGGCCGCCCTCGCGCTCGGGCGGGAGGTGGCCGCCGTGCCCGGCAGGATCACAGACGAAAGCGCCGCCGGGCCGAACCTGCTGATCCGGGACGGGGCCGTGCCGGTGCTTGGGGCAGAGGATTTGCTGTGGCTGCTGGGCGGGAACTACGTCCACACCTCCTCGCTGAACCCAACCGAGACCGACCTGTCGCCGGCGAAATCCTCGCGCGCCGGCGCGATCCCCTGCAGCGGCGGCCCGATGAGCTCGACGCGGTGGGCCAGCACGCACACGCCCTGCTCCTCGCGCGGGCCGTGCGACTCCCAGCTCGCGGACTCCAGGGAGCCGTCGATCGCGACCGTGCGACCCGCGTACAGGTAGGGCGCGACTTTCTCGGCGACGGAGCCGAGGATCAGGACGTCGAACTGGAGCGGCTCACGCTCCTCGTCGCTCGCCGGTCCACATGCGGGCCGTCGTGAGACACACTCCAATCGAAGGACGCACGCCGTCCCCGCGCCGTCGGTCACGAGCAGCTGCGGCTCGCTGGCGAGCCGTCCGCTGAGAACCACGCGGTTGAGCCCCGGGTCGCTGTCGTTGGTTGCCTGCGCCGCTCGATCCATGATTCGCTCCTTCGCTCTCGTTCTGGGGTCAGGCGCGGGCCGTCCGCTTGGGGGCAGGCCGTGGCGCCTCCTCCCCTTCCGACGGGAGGCGGCGAGCGGGACTCCGGCGGTCCCGGCACCGGTGCTCCGCGTTCGATTGGCCGTGTGTCTGGCGCGCCCCGAGCGCTACCGTCCGGCAGGTGCCCGAACAGAACGACATCCCCGTGAAGATCGTCGTGGACGGCGATCCCGTGCGCTCCCGTACCCGCGCGAGCACGGTCGGCCCGTGTGTGCTCGTGCTGAACACGGTCCTCCCCGAGAGGGGCACGCAGCTGCACTCCATCTACACCGGCCATGAGGGCACGAGCACCCTCGCAAGCCACCTGATGCTCGCCCCCGGCCTCAAGGACACAATCGCCGCCGAGCACGAGCACGACGCGATCCCCGTGACGCACGCAAGGCGCCGCTGTTTGTACGACCACCTGGGGCACCTGCAAGACCTACTGCGCGACCTGGGCGTAGACGCGACCATCCCCCTCGACGAGGAGGCTCTCACCGCCATCGAGCGTTGATACGGCGGGAGCGGTGGGCTGCTACGCGCTGAGGACGCTCGGCTGCATCGCCTCGCGCAGAGCGAGCGCTTCGATCGCCGCGCGGGCGTTCTGCGGCGTGTCCTCGATCTCGCCCTCCCGCCAGGCGGCGGCGTAGTCCACGGGCGAACGTCCCGTGCGCGCCTTGAAGTTGCGTGTGCGCGTCCGCAGATCGCCGGGCCGCTCGCGAGGCTCCACGAAGCTGTCGAGTATCCGCTGGACCTCCTCGATGGGTATGCGCAGCGCCGTCGTGCCGATGCGGATCGCGCGGATCTCGCCGCGCTCGATCTTGTTGTAGACCGTGCTGCGGTCCAAGCCGAAGTGCTCGGCGAAGTCCCTGATCTTCCAGTACTGCCTATCGAGATCGGTCACGCGCTCATCTCCAGCCAGTGGGCGTCAACGCGCCAAGTTTAGCAAAGGCATCCTCAGAATCGACAAAATCGACGATTAGGCCAGCCTGCGGATCGGCCGCGTCGCACCGCTCTGATAGACACGCGCGCCGTGGCGCACATCAGCACATTCGTCTCGCGCCGCTTCGAGGAGCTCCACGCGCTGCTGAACGCTCGCGGCTATCTGCTGGACTTCGGCGGGCGCGAGCGCTCACGCTGGGAAGACGACCCGCCGCTCGGGCTCCTCCACATGCGAGCCGTGCTGCTGCCCAATGCCGATGAGGACGAGGATGCCAAGCCCGACGAGCGGATCACCTTCACGCTCGTCGAGCGCTGGTCAGAGCGCCCCATCTCCGAAGCGCAGCAGCGCGAGGGCCTGTACCTGTGCAGCTACTCCTACCACGGACAGGCCGGCAACGCCCGCGTCCGCCACGAGTTCGACCCCGACGGGCACCCCGAGCACCCCTACCACCTGCACCCGCCGGGCGCGCCCGACCACATCCGCCAGCCAGCCCTGCCAATCTCAGTGGAGGCCGCGCTCGACGACCTCGACGCGCTGATCGCTGGCGAGCGCACAGCCGGGCGGCTCTGAGTAAGCGACGCGAGCACTCGCCGACCTGTGCCGGTAGCGGGTGGCAACGAAGATCCGAGCAGAGGGCGCGAAACGCTGAGGATGGGCAATAAGGTCGGCAGCGGAGCTGCCGACTGCGTTCATTGTGGGGCGGGTGGCGGGCTCGGCGCCGCCGGCGTCAAGGCCCTTCGGCCCCTACGGGGCGGCCCTGCGGGCCGGCCTTGACTCCGGCTCGGTGGTGACTTCGAGCGGGGTCGCCAATGCCTGGACACCCGCTACAGCTCGTCATCCACCTACGAAACACTCCGGCCTCCGAGCACCGACTTGCCTGGGCTCGTCAATCCGAGCACTTCACGTGCCACGCGCCACTCACAAAACCCAAGCCAGAACTCTGATCGACGACGCCCCTACGGGGCTCAAAAAGACAGTCACCGCCCTTCGGGCAGTGAACGGTGACTGCGATGCAGTCACCTCCAAAACAGCGCAGACTATACGCACCCAAGGGAGCTATATAGCCGCATATAGCTGGTGATAGCCGTCTATTAACACTTTACCCTGTAACCGCTTGACGCGCTTTTTGGTGACAGCTACGTTCAGCGGGTGCAGACAACTCACAAGATCCCCGGCGACTCCGCCGACACCTACGCGCACTACTTGACCGCGACGGCCTCGCGTGGCGACTACTACACCCACGACGGCGAGGGCGACCGCGATGAGCCGGTGCCGAGTGAGTGGCACGGCTCGCAGCAGACCCTCGCCTCACTCGGCCTGTCATCCGGCCGGCCGGTGGAGCGCGGCGAGCTGCGCGCGGTGATGAAGGGCCTCTCCCCCGCTGATGGTCAGCCGCTGCGACCGGCCGGCTCCGATGGGACGCGGACCGCCGGGGTGGAGCTGATGTTCGCCCCGCCGAAGACGGTCTCGGCGCTGTGGGCGGCGTCTGACCCCTACCACCGCGCCCAGATCGAGGCGGCACACAAGAGCGCCGTGAAGAGCACGCTTCAGCGGACCGAGCGCGAGGTTCCGGTCGTGCGCCGCAAGAGCGATGGCGTCGTCAGGTTCGAGAAGCCCGAGCGGCTGCTGGCGGCCGAGTTCGTCCACACCTCCAGCCGCCTCGCCCAAGACCAGGAGCGCGGTGGGATCCCCGACCCCCAGCTGCACTCCCATGTCGTCGTGTTCGCCGCCGAGCGCAAGGACGGCAAGCTCGCCGCCGTGGAATCCCGCCAGCTCTACAAGGCCGCCCGGGAGAACGGCGCGTGGTACCGCGCCGAGCTGGCGGAGAACCTCAAGAGCCTCGGGCTGCAGGTCGAGCGTCGCACCGGCAAGGGTGAGCGCTACTTCGAGGTCAGGGGCGTCCCCCAGGAGCTGGCGAGCACATGGTCGAGCAGATCCGAGGACGTAGACCGCGCCGCACGCGTCTTCCGTGAACGCTACGGGCGCGAGCCGAAGGCCGGCGAGCTCGGGTCGCTGACGATGAGCACGAGGGGCGCCAAGAGCGCCGCCGACCGCGTCGACGTAAACGATGCGTGGAGAGCTGTTGGTGGCGAGCACGGGCTCACCAAACAGCGCGTCCAGGAGCTCTTCAACGACCGTGCGATCGCCAGCGAGCCAAAGGTCGACCTCCACAAAGAGCTACTCACCGAGGTCACACGGCAGCGGTCGATGATCGCCGAGCGAGAGCTCAAGGCGAAGGCGTACGAGCTGAGTCCCGGCGTGTGCCGGCCGGCCGAGGCGAACCGCGTGCGCAACGACCTGGAGCGCTCCGGTGAGCTGGTCCGCCTGCAGAACGGGATGTGGACGACCAGGCAGCTGCGCGAACGCGAGCTTCAAACCATGAGGATCGCCGAGTCTCGCTCCACAGAGAAGGCGGCGCCGGTCAGCGACCAGGCGCTCACCCACGCCCGTCGTGAGACGGGCAAGGAGATCCACGGGTCGCTCACCTCCGAGCAGCGCGAGGCGCTCGCGACGATCACCGGCCCCGGAGGCATCAGCGTGCTCGTCGGCCGTGCCGGCGCCGGCAAGGGAGTCACGATCTCGGCCGCGACGAAGGCATGGCAGCGAGAGGGCAACCGGGTGATCGGCACGGCCGTCGCGGGGGCGACCGCGATGCGCCTGCAGGCCGACGCGAAACCCGACCGCGCGATGACGACCGACTCGCTGCTGGCGAGGGTCGAGCAGGGCACGATAAGGCTCGACTCGAAAACGGTCGTCGTGATGGACGAGTCCGGGATGGCCGACAGCGAGCGACTGTCGCGGCTCGTGAAGGCGACCGCCGAGCGGGAGAGCAAGCTCCTGTTGGCCGGCGACTCCGCGCAGCTCTCCTCGATCGCACCCGGCGGGCTGTTCAAGGAGATCGAGGGGAAGGTCCCGACCGCCGAGCTGACAGAGGTGCACCGCGCTCACCACGACTGGGAGCGACAGGCGTGGCAGGAGATCCGCGACGGTCAACCCGGTAAGGCGCTCGCCCGCTACCAAGCGCACGACAGACTCCACATCCACGACACGCGCGAGCAGGCAGCCAAGGCGATGGTCGACCGCTGGGACCAGAGCCGCGCCAGCGTGCCCGACGGGCAAGCGGTGATGATCACGGACGCCTCGAACAAGGAGCGCGACCAGATCAACGCGATGGCCCAGGAACGCCGAGCCCAAGCCGGCGAGCTGGGAGCCCATCGAGTCGAGCTTGCAGGCAAGCCCTACGGCCTCGCCGCGGGCGACCACGTCATGTTCACCGCCCAGTACCACGTACCCGGCGAGAAGCGAGTCGAGAACGGGATCCTCGGCACCGTGATCGACACCAGCCGCGACGAGGACAAGGTCACGATCAACACCCAGGAGCCCCAGCCCCGCGACGTCGCGCTCGATACCAAAGAGTTCTCAGAGATCAGCCTCGGCTACGCCGTACACATATACAAGGGCCAGGGCCTCACGGCCGAGACCTCGGGCATCCTCACCGGCGGATGGCAAACCGACCGCGAGCACACCTACGTCGCCGCCAGCCGGGCAAGAGAGCGCACCGACATCTACGTCTCCCGCGAGGACCTCGGCGAGCAGGGCATGGACACCGGCGCGATCGAACGCCTCGGAGAGCTGATGGCAGAGAGCCACGCACAGGAGGCGAGCATCACGACGCCCGTCGCCGACCGCGGTCTCGACCAGGCCCGTGAGCCAGAGACCGAGCGAGTCTCCGACCGCGGGGTCGGGGCCGTCGCCACAACCGGCCCCGACCCCGTGCGCGAGGCGACCCTTGAGTACGACCAAGAGCAGCTACGCGCCGACCGCGATCAAGAGCGCGAGCGCGATGAGCTCACACGCGAGCAGCAACCCGAAGAGCGCGAGAACGGGCGGGAGCGAGACAACGACCACGACCTCGGGTTCGGGGTCGAGTAGACACAACTCGCGGACTCCTCATCGTAAAGGGGCTTGGCGGTACGCTCCGGACGATGACCCCTGTCCTGGCGTTGTACGGCGCGCTTATCTCCACCATCCTTGCCATAGCTCGACTCATCGCGTGGCGTTCGGCGTCGAAGCCGCGGCTTACTGTGCAAATGTTCATCTCGCCGCTGGTGGTTGACGAGGACGGTCGAGTGAGGGCGACGAATGACCAGGGGCATCCCGTGGTCCAGGATGGTGTGGCTCGCGAGGTGATCGTCGTCCGGGCACATAATCCCGGAAAGCGCAACGTTCAAGTAGCTAGAGTTGATCTCAGCAATCTCACAACGGCTCGGTCTGAACATCTCTCGCACCTCCCCATGCCAAGAACCATCGAACCAGACGGCGTCCAGCTCTGGTACACCGGCTTCGCGAAGGAGCCCGAGAACCTGAGCGCCCGAATCACGCTAGTCGACGGCAAGGCATTCGCAAGCCCGCCGTACAGCAAGCTGCGGGGGTTCATGGATCCGCTAGACCCCATCGCCGGACGTGGCTTGTCCTGAGATGTCCTGCTCCGACGACACTATGTTCTGGTGATTCTGGCCGTTTCAACCTCGGTGGTGGGTGCTGGTGGCGTCATCGTCGGTGTGTTGCTTACGTCGCTGACTCAGGTATGGGTCGACAGCCGACGGGCCAAACGCGAACAGCAGCGGGACTCCGATCGCAACGCACGAGAACTTCGACTCGCTGTCAGACTCGTCGTCGAGGAGCTCTCCGAAGCTGAGCAACTAATAAGGGAAGCAGTCAAGGCAGGTCACTACTGGGCCGTCGACCGCGTGCTATCAGACGCCCTCTGGCTCGAGCACCGACCTGTCCTGGCGACGTACGTCCCGGGCCCGTCGGACTGGCTCGAGATCACGCCTGCCTTTAGGGAATTGAGCAGACTCAACTGGTTGGTCACCGAGCGTCGCGGCCAGTCCGGTGACGGCGAGAAGCCTCCCGTCCATGCCAACGATGACACCTTCGCCGCCTGGTACCGAATACACCGTGCGATCTGGGGTCTCGAGGAGACTATCGACATGGCCGACGACGTCGAAGCATGGGTAGCGCGGATCGACGGTATGAAGCAGACGTATTGGGGCGCAGAAGCGTGAGTCTGCTCGCATGCTTTGGGTGATTCGCCCGATTGCGCTACTCGCTGTCGTCTTCGTCGGCTGCCTGCGGCGAGCCAATGTCCACCGGTGCTGAACCCAGCAGATTCTCGATCTGCTGGGTGAACGACTGACGCTCTCGCTCGTGTTCGACTGCGATGTTCCGGTAGCGCAGGATTTCCTCTTCGGTACCCTCGATCGCTTTGAGGAGGAGCTCGAGTGCCTTCTCCTCCAGCGGGAAGGCCTCGAACACGATCTTCCCGGCCTGCTGTGAGGTGGCGGCAAGATATCCACCCTGACCGCTGAAGATCGACGTCGCAGTGTTCAACTCCGACAGCGTTGCTGATGGCACGGTAAGCCCTACGGTGTAGCGAATGCCCATACTCGATAGCTCCGGCGTTACGGTCGCCTCGCCAAACACGCCACCGGTAGCGACATCCCGCAGCACTGCGGCGTAGCTCTCGCGGAGCTCAGCAGCCCTCGCCCGGGCGGCTCTCATGTCCTCGTCTCTGCGCTCATAGCGTTCTGTCGCAATGTCCACGGCACGGTTGAGAACGAGCGCAACATCCTTTGGATCGGCGCTTACCGCGACGCGCACGCGAAGCAGACCGCGGACATCAATGCTCGAGGAAATGCCCAGGGTAGTGTGCCCGAGCTCGGTTTCTGCCGACGCTAGAGCCTCCGAAAAGTCAAGCCCCCAGGTGCTCGCTCTCCACGATGGAATGTTCGCGAGCTGAAGGATCATTTCGTACTCTTTCTCGCGACCGGCTCCCGCTTCGAGCCGATAGCTGTGAACGTGCCACGCGATCCTGGGCGGACCGCCATCATCGAGCTGTGGCGGCCCTATGCTTTGCCAGTATTCCGTGTAGCGGCCGACTGGATAGCCCGCAACAAATATCTCCCAGCTGAGAATCCAGTCGAACACGAACAGCAAAGCAGATCGGGCCTCCGCCTCGTCAGGCTCGGGACCGCCAATCTGCAAGTGACGGCGCGTGGTCAGCAGCTGGGTGTAGCGACTCATGTCCGTGGCGAAAACCTGCACTTCGAGATGGTCAACAGGATCACTCGGAGTAGCCGGAACCACAACGGCACCGCTGGCGCCAACGCCAGAGTCTTCCCGGCGAGCCTCTCCATACTGTTCACGCCATTGTCCACGTGCGTGCAGGAAAGCCTGATCCGCGATCAAGAACGCCTTCGTGGCGTCCCCAACGTTCAAGGTGCGCTCAGCCTGGCTCAGCAAGGTACGAAGCTCGGAGTCGCGTATCGCATCGGCGAGCATCACGTCGTCCAACTGAACGCCGAACGCCACCTTCACCAGTTCCTGGATGAATGCCTCTGCATCGAGAACCCAGTGGGACATGAGCTCACGATCCGGCAGGAGGCCCATGTGTTGGACCTGGTTTCGCGCTTCGTGCATCTCGATAACGCCCCGCAAACCTGACGGTCCAGTTGACTTCCATCCCGGCAGCTTTTGCACCTCCCTGATGCCCTCGTGGAAACCAGCTTGCGGCTTCAATGCCAATCCCCGGTGGTGAGCGGAAAAACGGATCACGTACTCGCACGCGCCATCCAAGGTCACCAAGGCAATATGTCGGCTCGGCTCCGAGCTGTCCTTGGCTTCGCGCAACGCACGCTCAAGCATCGCCCGCAGTCTGATCAGCCCGGCAAGTGCCGACGCGCTGAGGGACTGCCCCCCTGTAGAGGTCATATCGACGTCTATCGTTGCGCAACAGCTAGGAGGCCGACGTTCAGCACGACGTCGAGGGGTGGCAAGGAAGGAACCTACCCGAGGGCGCGAGACGCAGAGGATGGGCGACCATGTCGGCAGCGGAGCTGCCGACTGCGAGCATGGTGGGGTTGTTGGCGGGCTCGGCGTCGCCGGCCTCAAGGCCCTCCGGCCCCTATGGGGCGGCCCTGCGGGCCGGCCTTGACCCCGTCTCAACAGTCACCTTCAGCGCCTTGAACAGCCAAGTCACGGCGGCTGCGCCGCGGAATCGCGCCCCAGTCGCTTCGCGACTCCCCCCGGGGCGCTCTGTGAACGCTCCCCACCCCCAGCCCTACGCAGGGGGAGCGTTGGTGGCACGAAAGGCCGAGCCAGGGCGCGGTGACATGTCCGCAACAGCCTGAGCGTCCGCTCACCCCTCGCTTCCGCCCACCCGCCGCCAAGGTTCGCGCTCATACCACCTGGTGAGCCCCAAAAGCTCCCAATCGGTGCCTCGCAACAGCAGCCCGTGCCCGTCCGGCAGCCGTGCGACGTCTCCCGGTGTGAGGACCCGCTGGCGCTGGGTCTGATAGCTGACCGTGTCCGAGTGCGTCGGCTCGCTGAGCCATTCTTGGGGCTCGCTGCGACCGAGGGCTTGACTGACCATGTCGCGGTCGTATTCGCCCAGCGCGAGGGAGACGCTTTCCAGGGTCGCGCTGTCGGCGATGCCGGAGAGGATGACCTTCGTCTGAAACAGGCTCATGAAACCCTCGGCGGCGTCGCGTCCCCAGCGAGAGCGTGCCTGTGAGAGGTCTTGCAGGCCGATCACGACCTGCAGGCTCTGCCCCCCGGCCTGGGAGACGAGCGCGGGCAGGTCGTGGATCGGGGCGATGTTCGCGACCTCGTCCAGCAGCCACAGCATCTCCGGCCAGGGAGCGCGACCGGTGCGAGCCTGCTCATAGACGGCGTGGCGGACCTGCTCCAACAGCCCGACGATCAGCGGGGCGAAGACCGCCTGGCGGTGCTCGGGCGAGGTTATGTAGATCGTGTCTGTGGAGGCGGCGAAGCGGGCCGGATCGAAGTTCGGGTGCGCCGCTGTCTGGCGCGCGCCGTCGCTGTTATACGCGCTGAGCACTCCCGCCGCGGCGGAGAAGATCGACGAGCGCTCGCGCGCGTCCGTGCGCTCGATCCCCACCAAGACGTCGGCGGCGATCTGCGTCTCAGCGTCGGCCAGGATCTGAAAGGCTGGTGCGAGGTCTTGGCGCAGCGTCCAGCGCAGGACCTCCTCGATCGGACGATCGGTCAGCTGCGCGGCATGGAGCAACGGCGCCAGCAGCGCTGAGGCGCGCTCGGTCCAGTGGTTCTCGTTGGTGGTGCCGGCGCCGGCCCTTGAGGCGGTGCTCATCGCCCTGGCCATGATCAGCGCCCCGTCCCACGTCGCCGCGGCACTGACCGGCGACCACGACAGTCGGCGCACGCCGTCCGGCAGTGGCTCGCTCGCCGAGGGGTCGAATAGCCAGACCTCGCCGATCTCCGCGCGCGCGCCGAGCGTGGCGCGCATGACATCCGGCTTGGTGGAAGTGCTCACCACCGCCCCGGAGGAGCCCATCAGCGCGGGGATCATCACCGCGCTGGTCTTTCCCGATCTGGGCGGGCCGAGGATCATCACAGCGCTCTCAGGCTCCGCCGCCACCCATTCTCCATGCTCGTTGACGCCGAGATAGGCGCCGCCGCCCACGCGCAGGACGCCTTCTCGCACGCGCGTGGCGGGACTCACAGGCTTGTGCGCCGCCGGCCTGCGCGCCACCGGGCGATCCCCGACCGGTGCCAGTGGCGCCGGGCGGGCGCGGGTGCGTGGGGTTCGCGTGAGGAGCGCGACGGCGAGCATGAGCAGGACCCTCGCCGCCCCCAGGACGATCACGGCGCCGATCGTCCAGCCGATCGGGTTGGCCGAGCCCAGGCCGAGCATCAGGCGCACCACGCCCACCAGGAAGAACAGCAGCAACAGGGCGAACAGTCCCCCGAAGAACGCGGCGATCGGGTGCCGGCGCCTGAACGGGGGCTCCATGTACTGGTGGGTGGGACCCCACGGTTCGCCGCTCGTCCTCCTTGACATGCCGGTCATCTTATACTATGCTCGCTCTCATGACAAACATTGAATCGCCGAGGGTCGCTCGTGCCGCCTCGTAGACAACCAGGTCTGGGCGCGATGCGCGAGATCCGCCACGAGCTTCAACAGGCCACCCGCGAGCGCGTGGAGCTCGATCAGCGGATCAGACGGCTGCGCGCGGCCGAAGCGGCGCTGCACGGACGACGCAGCCCAAACGCGAAGGTGCTCAGCCGCGAGGGCCTGAAGAGCTATCTCGCCGAGAACCCCGGGGCACGCAGCCTGGACATAGCCGACGCGCTCGGCGTGCCCGCGACGAACGTCAGGACACTGCTCAGCACGGCCAAGAAGGCCGGAGAGGTACGCAACGAGCGCCAGCGCTGGTATGTGATCGACGACGCCGGCTAAAGAATCACGACAAGCACACCCCGACAGGAACGTCACCGACAAGGAGCCAAGGATGAGCCCGATCACAGCACGCGATCTCACCTCACAATCGGCGGGACTCGCGCTCTACGCGCTCACGCTCGCCGCACACCTGCTCGCCGCGACGGCCAGGGCGCTGATCACGTTCGTCGTCCTGTGGTTCGCCGGCGTGCTCACGGGCTGGCCGATACCGGCCAACACGATCGCGCTCCTGGTCGCGTTCGCGCCGCTCGCCGCATCGCTGTTGAGTCTGCTCTGCCCGCCACTGATCGCCCCGATCGACGGGCGCTGGTGGGAGATGAGCACGGGCGGGCGGCCACCCGAGCAAGACGAGCGCGAAGCGTTCGAGCACGCCTTCCGCGAGCTGCGACAGGCCGATCCGCGCCTGCGCCCTCCCCGCCACTGGTTCGTCGCCGAAGAGCCCGGTTGCAACGCAGCGGCTTACGCCTCCTCGCTGCGCGTCGACCGCGGACTGCTCGAAAGCCCCTATGCCGCCGCGGTGATCGCCCACGAGCTGGGACACCTGCGCTCAAGCGACGCGCACCTCACGAGCGCGCTGAACCTCCTGCTGCTCAAGTCGATGGACACGCCGGAGATATGGCCGCTGTGGTCGCTGCCTTTCAGAGGCCTTGCGTGGGTCGCATCCGGACAGGCAATCGTGTGGTTCACCGCCAACGCCTGGGAGATGTACTGGCGCTCGCGCGAGTTCGCCGCCGACGAGTACGCCGCACGCCTCGGGCAGGGAGGAGCGCTCGCCGAATCCCTCGGATACGACTCGCTCCCGTACGAGCGGTCGATCCCAAGGATGCGCTTCTCACGCGCCACACACCCCTACACCAAGCCCCGCATCGCAAAGCTGCACGCCCACCCCGACCCATTCACCCCGTCACAACGCGAGCACGCCTGAAAGGAGTCCGACATGCACGCCCGTACTTCAACCCCCCCGACTGCTTGTGCCCTTCAGGGTGCGACCCGAGCAGTTCACCCGCCGCGACGACGAGGGCTCGGAGCAATGGCGCGCCACGTCGTCGTCGACCTCACGCCCCAAGCAGTCGAGCAGATCGCCAACCGCGTCGCGTACCGGCTGCTGGGAGAGCAGCAGAGCGAGCGGCGGCTGATCAGCGCCGGCGAGCTCGCCCGATACCTCGGCGTCGAGCGCCCCTGGATCTACAAGCACCGCCACCTGCTCGGCGGACGCCGCATCGGCGAGGGACCGAAGGCCCCCTGGCGCTTTGAGCGCCGGACGGCGATGCAGGCCCTGGAGCGCCACGCCGCAGCCCAAGACACAGGCACGGGTGCGTGATGCGCGCTCGCTTGACAATCCCCACACGCCAGGAGAAGCACATGCGAGCACTCGCCACCACACCGATGAGAGCAAGATCGCCACAAATCCCACGGACGCCCCGCAGAGGAACGACGCCCGTCCCGCGGGGCTTCGCACGCGCGGCGCGGCGAGTGCTGGGAGCCCACCCACCAGCCACCGCGAGCTTCGGCGAGCAGTGGCTCACCAAGCGAGAGCTCGCGGGTCACCTGCGCGTGACCCCGCGCTGGATCGAGCTGCAACAGCATCTCGGCCTCCCTGTCCTGCGGCTGGGGACGGTCAACCGCTACCGCATCTCAGAGGTCGAAGCGTGGCTGCGTGAGCAGTACACGTCCCCTACGGCCGTCAGGAGCGCGTGATGCCGCACAACAGAGGCACCAAGCACAAGCCCGAGTGGGTCGGTCAGGTCGGCTACAAGGGCCACAAGAAGTGGGTCGGCTCCTACTCGACGATGGAGGAGTACAAGAAAGCCGCAACACAGCGACGTGCCGAGCTGCGCGAGGAGGTCGACAACCCCGGCCGCCGGCAGGTCCCGACGGTGCTGGAGTTCGCGGGCGCCAAGATCGACAAGGAGACTGGCCGGATCAGCATGACCTGGCCCGCCGGTGAGCGCGCCCGCAAGGAGAAGGGCCGCAAGGCCAACTCCGTCCAGTGGATGCAAGAGGCGCTGCGACCGTTCATCCGTGAGTTCTCAGACCGCCCGATAGACAGCTTCGGCCGTGATGAGGCGCTCACGTGGATTCGGCCCAAGGGCGCCCACACCCGGCAGAACGTGCGCCAATTCTTCAACCACGCCCTCGACCGCGAGCTGATCAAGAGCAACCCCTTCGCCCGCACAGGCGCCAGCAAGCGCAAGCGACGGGTAGACCGGCACGACTTCCAGATCATCACACCCGACCAGTACGCCAACCTGCGTAGATGCGCGCGAGCAAGCCGCGCCGATGACTACGGCCTCGTGATCGAGGGCGCAATCCTCGCCGTCGGCGAGGCGGCGATACGGCCAGGCGAGATATTCGCCCTGCACCGCGACGAAGTCGATTTCACAGAGAACGTCATCCATATCCGCTTCCAACTCGACTCCCGCACCCAGACGCGCGTCTCACCCAAGGACGACGACCAGCGGTGGGTCGTGATGAGCCCCGTCCTGCGCGACCACCTGCGCCACATGCCCAGGTACAGCGACACAATCCTGTTCCCGGCCATCCGCGGCGGCTACATGACCCAATCCAACTGGACTCACTACTGGCACGCCACACGCGCCTCAGCGGGCATGCCCGGCCAGGAGTTCTACGAGCTCAAGCACCGCGCGATCCAATGGATGATCGACCCAATCGATGACGGCGGCCTCGGACTCGATCCTCAAACCGTCGCGAAGATGGTCGGCCACGACGACGGAGGCTTCCTCATCTCGACCGTCTACTCCAAGCTCGCCGATCAGCGGGCCCGCGACCGTGCGCAAACCGCAATGAACGACTACCAGGAGCGCCAAGCCAAGAAAGACGGGCGCCACCTGCAGGTCGTCGGGGAGGAGTAGACCGACTGCCTCCGCCTTCTCGGTTCGCGGAGCTGTCACCCTGCACGGGTGACCAAATCTCCGGCGGACCAGCCCGAAAGCCTGGCTGACCGTCAGCTCGCTGACGCGCGGAGGGATCCTCGCCTAACTCACGGCCCCAAGGCGGTGGTGGCCGATTGGTGGGCGGCAATGGGCGCTGCCGAGCGCGTACGCACGCTGGCTGACTGGGGCCTAGAGGAGTTGCTCGACTCAGAGGCCCACGAAGAGCGTCGCCTTATAGCCGAAGGCCACCCCGACGCAGACGATCCGCGGTGCCAGGGAGCCATCAAGGCGGCACGTGAGCGCGCCGAACTGGCACGCGCCGAGAAAGACAATCAGCTTGTCGAGCACAACGCCATGACGCTGATCTCGATGGTCGGCGCACTGGATGCGCTCGTGGAGGAGCTGGCGCCACGCGCGCGCGACATCTTGATCGAGCACCAGGCACGGGGGTTCGTCGAACAAGCGCTTGAGCAGCACCCTGACGCCGCCGCTCAGCTCGATAAGCAAGTTCTCGAGGCATTCATGCAGGTGGCGCAAGAAGCTCTGACCGAGCGACTTGGGGACTTCGACTCTTCACCGCGAGGAGCGGGAGCCCAGCGCTGGGAGGAAGTGCTACGCCACACTGGCCTCCAGGCTCCGCCGGAGCGCCCCATCCCCGAGGATCTCGATCAGGCACTAACCGAGGTGGTAGCGCTGCGCCATGTGCTCGCGCACCGCGCCGGACGGATAGACACCCGTGCACTGAAACAAGCCCCCTCGCTGCGCTACGCCGAGGGTGACCTGGTGCGCATCACCCACGCGGATTACCAGCGCTATTCAGCCGCGCTGCGGACCTACGGCGAAGAGATCATTCGGCGGATGCTGAAAGACCTGGCGCCGACACCGCCATTGGCCGGCTGGCGCCAGAACTACACGATCAACGCCTGAAGAGGAGCCTGCAACCCGTTTGCAACCCGTTTCGGCTTGCGCTGCAACCCGTTTGCAACCCAGAGACCACCGAACTCCCGCGAACCCGAGCAAACCGGGCCCCGCGAAACCCCCAGTTTTCGGGCCGATTCGCCCGAGTTCGCTGAGATTCGCAGATACTAAGACAATCGGGGAGACAGGATTTGAACCTGCGACCGCCCGGCCCCCAGGCACCAGGACCGGGGGTCTGTGGGTGCGTTTGGCCTGTTATTGCTTGGGTTGAGTTGCGCTGAGTTGGGTCGTCTGGCGCTCAAAATGGACCCCGAATTGGACCCCGAGCACACGTTCGTATCGGGTAGCGACATAAGCCATCCGGGAATCGAGTTTTCGAACCCTACGGGTGTTTACGGACTTCGTAAACAGGCTGTTAGCGGCAACATTGCGTGCTATGCTGCTTTCGCGATGAGCGTAAACATGGCCTCCAAGGCACCAGACCTCTTCGAGGCAGCTGTTATTGAGCTTCGTAAGCGCGTGCCCCAGGCGTGGCGCGTGCAGCCGTCAAATCGGGGCGTTGTCCAACCCGGGGGCGGACCGCAGCCGCTCGATGGTGCCATCGACCTACACGCCCCGAACGGCACATACACGACGTTCGCCGTCGAGGCGAAGCAGTCGTTTGCACCGCGCGACGTAGAGCGGGTTCTTGGCGGCCTTGCCCGCGTGCTACGCACGCTTGCGTCCAACGTGCCGGTGCTCGTGGTGGCGCCCTGGCTTAGCCCCAGGACTCAGGAGCTTCTCGAGACCGAGGGGATGAACTTCATTGACCTAACCGGCAACGCCCTTCTCAGGCTTGAGAGTCCCGCTCTGTACATCAGATCGATGGGAGCCAGCCGCAATCCAGAGCCGACCCCGCAGGGACGAGCACGCGTGCGTGGCCCAAAGGCCGCTCGCCTTGTCCGTCTTCTGGCTGACGTTCGGCCTCCGTATGGCGTGCGGGAGATAGCGAGCGCGACCGAGCTCACCCCCGGATACGTCTCGCGTCTCCTGACGGCACTCGATCGCCAAGCGCTGATCGAGCGCTCGCAGCGAGGCGGGGTCGCCTCCGTTGACGTGCCGAGCCTTCTGCGCTGGTGGGCGGAGTCTTACGACGTGTTTCAGAGCAACGAAGCGACGACGCTTCTCGCTCCGGCGGGAGCTGCTGCGACTCTGGCGCAACTCAAGACGATGGACCAGCCCGGCAGGGTCACGGTGACGGGCTCGTTTGCCGCCGGCCGCCTCGCACCAGTTGCCGCCGCCGCTCTGCTGCTGGCGTACTGCGACGATGTCTCGCTGATCGCGAACAGACTCGGGCTCCTGCCCGCAGACGACGGCGGCAATGTCGTGCTGTTGCGACCGTTTGACCCGGTCGTCTGGGAGCGAACAACCGAAGATGGCGACGTGACGTACGCGGCGCCCACACAGGTGGTAGTCGACTGCCTGACCGGGACCGGCCGTATGCCCGCCGAGGGTGAGGCGCTGCTGGCGTGGATGGCGCAGAATGAATCGTCGTGGGTATACGAGTCGCTGGCAGAGCTCGACGCATCAAAGCGCGCGGCATGACCGATCCCATCGAGAGCTCGAGGCTGCCCGGCCTCGACGCCAGCTACGTAGAGGCGCGACGCGTCTTGATCGACGCGCTCACGGCCTTGGCGCCTCACGGCGCTGCTGTGATAGTGGCCGGGGCACAGGCGATCTACCTACACACTGGCGACGCAGACATCGCGATCGCGCCCTACACGACCGACGCAGACCTTACGCTCGACCCATCCCTTCTGGCTGACGAGCCGACGCTCGACACCGCCATGCGCGGGGCCGGCTTCCAGCTGGCGGAAATGGGCGGACACGTCGAGCCCGGCATCTGGGTCGCGCGCGGGAGCGTTGCCGGTCAACCGGTCCTCATACCCGTTGACCTGATCGTCCCTGAGGGCGCGGCATCTGGCGGTGGCCGAAGAGGAGCACGCTTGGGGGCGCACGGCAAGGTCGCTGCCCGGCGCGCGAAGGGACTCGAGGGGGTGCTCGTCGATCACAGCACCATGACCATCGCGGCTCTCGACCCCGCAGACATTCGCTCGATTGAGGTCGAGGTCGCCGGACCGGCCGCGCTGCTCGTCGCCAAGGCTCACAAGCTGAACGATCGCATTGCGTCGAACAAGGCGACGCGCATCGATGACAAGGACGCGGCGGACGTGTTCCGCCTGATGCAGATGACGGACCCGGATGCCGTAGGAGGCACCCTGGCGATGCTGGCACACGACGAGGTCGCGGGACCGGCAGCCGTCGAGGCGATTGGCTACATCGAGGAGCTGTTCGGCAGGCGCGGGAGGCGCGGTATCGAATTGGCGGTGCGCGCGCTGCGCGTCGGTATGCCCGAGACGCGTGTTGAGACGCTCTGTGTCAGCTACACGGAACGGCTTCTCGACGCTGCGCGCAGTTGAGCCGGCGGCGGGCTCTCGGTCTGCAGATGAACCCGGGCGGAAGCGTGATTACCGCGGCCGGCCAGTTCGCACCGCCTGTGGGGTGCACAAACGCAGTCGGATGCATGCACCACGCGCATCCACCGGGCTGCCGCATGAGCGGAACGGAGTTTTGGCACCCTACACGCTGCCAACCAGCAGCTTCAGCAGAGAGACGAAGACGAGGTAGATGAAGGAGAAGAGCATCGCGCGATGCTCCCAGGGCCCGCCAAGGCCTGCCGTTCACGGCAGATCAGGGTGTTGGCACCCTTCAGGCAGATTCCTCACGAGAGGGCGGCGAGACGCGCGATGTGGCTGCGGGAGTGGTCCTGATCGGAAAATTCGGCCACCCGACGGCGGCCGTAGAGGCGCAACGCGGCCACCCCCAGCGCCGCCTCGAGTCGGGCACGCTCGTCGCGCGTGAGCGAGGACATGACCGTCTCCAGAGCCCGGCCGAACACAGGCGCGGAGGGAGCGCTCGCATCGAGGGGGCTCGCGTCTCCTGTCGCCGCGTCGCCCTCCCGCGGTCCCAGCGCCTCCCGGCCGAGAGAGCGCACCAAACCCCCGGCGTGACGCGTGAGGATGCCCAGCAGTTCCGGCAGGTGGCGCAGGACGCCCCGCAGCGCCGGGCCCGCTATGGCTGAGCGGGAGTAGAAGCGCCGCATCGCCTCCAGCGCGCTCAGCTGGAGCTCGAGCGGGGTCATCCGCTCGGGGCGCAGCACCGCATGGTGCCCGTCGAAGAAGGTCCAGTCGGCCTCGATCAGGCGGCCCTCGGACTCGAGCCGCTCCCACAGGCGAGTCCCGGGAGCTGGCGTGACCATCATCAGCTGGAAGGTGTCGATGCCCAGACGCCGCGCAAAGGCAGCGGTGGCCTGTGCGCTGGAGGCGTCGTCGAAGTCGAGCCCCACCACGAACATGCCGTGCACCGCGATCCCATGCCTGTGGAAGGCGCGCACCGCCTGTTCTGAGATCGCGACGCTCGTGCGCTTGCCTATGCTGGTGAGGTTCTCTTCGGAGATGCTCTCGAAGCCGACCATCGCCATGCCGCAGCCCGCCTGTGAGAGCAGCTCCAGAAACTCGTGGTCGATCTCGTGGGAAGCGCGGGAGCGCAGCACCGTGTCAGCCCGCATCTGGGCGGCGAAGCTCGGCGTCAAGCCCGCGCCCAGCATGGCACGCAGCAGCTCGGCGGTGCGGCGCTTGTTGACGACGAAGTTGTCGTCGTGGAAGAAGAGATCGCTCGCGGACAGTCCGGCGAGCTCCGCCAGAACCTGGTCGGTCCGGCGGTGGCGCACCACGCGAGAGAACTGGGCGGTCACCGAGCAGAACTCGCAGTCATACGGGCATCCCCACTGGGTCATGGCGGGCTTGACCGCCATGCGCTCGTGCCCCTCGATCAGGGAGAGGTCGGGGATCGGCAGGCGCTCGAACTCGGACTGAGAGCAGTGTGATCGGGCGGGATTGTGATGTGCCTTGCCCAGCCTGTCGCGCCAGGAAAGCCCCGCGATCCCGTCCAGGGGGACCCCGCGTTCGAGCGCGGCGACGAGCTCGAGGATCGTCTGCTGGCCCTCGCCGCGAACCACGTAGGGAGCGTGCTCGAGGGCCTCCTCGACGCAGAAGCTGACGTGTGAGCCACCGAGGACCACCGCCACCCCCGCCCCGGAAAGCTCGTCGGCCAGGGCATACCCCGCGGGCTGAGTCGCCGTCGTGCCCGAGATCCCGACGAGATCGGCGGCGAGGCACTCGCCGAGGTCGATCGGCCCAAGCATCTCGCAGAACACGCCGGTGTCATGACCGCCCTCGGCGAGCATCGTTGCCATCAGCGGCAAGCCCAGACGCGGCAGCAAGATGTGGTCGTAGACGTTCTTGCCAGGGGGACGCGGCTCGACGAAGCGAATGCTCAGACTCATAGTTAGGGGACCCTAACGTTCTGAGCCTGCCCGGGGAATGGGGCTCGCCCCCCAACAGCCGCTGGGGCAACCCCGATGCGAAGGCGCTGAGAAAACTCGGGAATTCCCACCCGGCTCGTCGGTCAGCTGCCGCACCGCGGCCCAGGCCACCGCGACGCGCGACGGCTGGGCCGTCCAGCACATCAGGGCGCCCGATCAGGCCGAGCGCCTGCGAGGCGTCTCGGCGATCAGCCTCGCGGCAGCACCGCGAAGGCGATCACCGCGTATTGCAGCGCGGCGGCGGCGATCACGAGCGCGTGGAACACCTCGTGGTAGCCGAACACGCCGGGGACGGGGTTCGGCCGCTCGCGCGCGTAGACGATCGCTCCGGCCGTGTACAGCAGGCCCCCGGCCGCCAAGCCGGCGACGCCCAGCCATCCGATCGCCGCGGGCAGCTCGCCGAAGACCGCCACGGAGACCCAGCCCAGGGCGATGTACACGACCGCGAACAGCCACTTCGGCGCGTCGATCCACACCAGCTTGAACACGATGCCCGCCCCCGCCCCCGCCCACACCGCGATCAGGATCGCTCGCGCCAACGCACCGGAGAGCGCGAGCAGCGCCACGGGCGTGTAGGTTCCCGCGATCAGCACGAAGATCATCGAGTGGTCAAGGCGGCGCATCCAGCGCCGCGCGCGCGGGCGCCAGGTGATCCGGTGGTACAGAGCGCTCGTGCCGAGCAGCGCAGAGACCGCGCCCGCATAGATCGCCGCCGCGATCGTGGACTCACCGCCGGAGGCCGTCAGGATCAGCGCCACGCCGCACGCCAGCGACGCGAAGAACGCGTACTTGTGAGAGACGCCCCGCAGCCGTGGCCTCACAGACGCGGCGGCCGCGACGCTCGCCCCACTGAGGCGCCCGACATCCTTGGGACCGCTGCTCATGCCGCCAGCGGCCTGGGAGCGGGAACGACTGCGACGCCCATGTCGACCTGGCGCTGCAGGCGGATCATGCTTTGAATCATACGCTGGCGGCGCTGTGCTTGCCGCGGCGGAAGATGACATCACGCTGCAGGCGGGTCATGCTTTGAGCTTCGGCCGGCGCCCCAGCTCAAACTGCTCCACTCTGGACACCGATCGAATCGATCACATATCGGCAACGCGGCTGACAGCTGGAGGTTAGGACGTAACTGAGGACATGACGCCGCCGACCAGAGCAGCTACCGCGCGACACGCAGATACGCGAGCACGGCGAGCACACGGCGATGATCGTCGTCGCACACGGGTAGATCGAGCTTGGTGAAGATGTTCGTGATGTGCTTCTCGACCGCGCCTTGAGTGACAACCATGCTCTCGGCGATCGCCGTGTTAGAGCGTCCTTCGGCCATCAGCTCGAGCACCTCGCGCTCGCGCCCGGTCAGGTTGCTCAAGGCGTTCTTGCCGTCGTGCGAGACGAGCAGCTCGGTGACGACCTGGCGATCGAGCACCGTGCCTCCCGAGGCGACGCGCTGCAGCGCGTCCAGGAACGCCCTGATATCGCCGATGCGCTCCTTCAGCAGATACCCGATTCCCGCCGTGTTCTCGCCGATCAGCTCGCTTGCGTAGGCGGTCTCGACATACTGGGAGAGGACGAGCACACCCAGCTCCGGCTGACGGATGCGTGCCTCGATCGCCGCCCGCAGACCCTCGTCGCTGAAGGTCGGCGGCAGCCGCACATCGACGATCGCCAGGTCCGGCTTGTGCGCGGCGATTGCTCGCAGCAGACCCGGCCCGTCTTCGACCTGGGCTGAGACCTCGATGTCGTTCTCGCGCAGCAGAGCCACAAGGCCCTCGCGCAGCAGCGCGAGATCCTCGGCGATCACTACCCGCACGGCAGGCTGACCTCCACCACGGTTCCGTGACCGCGAGGGCTATCGACGCTCAGGACTCCGTCGAGAGCCTCCACCCGGGCACGTAGGCCGGCAAGCCCGGACCCGCCCAGGTCGGCCCCGCCGCGGCCGTCGTCGCCCACCACGACGATCAGAGCTCGGCGATCCTCGCTCAGGCGGACCCAGCTATGCCCAGCCTCAGCGTGCTTGGCGGTGTTGGTGAGGGCCTCGGCGATCACGAAGTACGCGGCGCTCTCCACCGCGGGGGCCACGCGGCGATGGGTGTCGGCCTGGATCGCGGTGCCCAATCCGTAGCGCGCCGCGAGCGACTGCACCGCCGCCAGCAGGCCGCGGTCGGCAAGCAACGGCGGGACGATTCCACGCGCGAGGTCGCGCAGCTCGGCGATCGCGTGGTGAGCCTCACGCTGGGCGTCGTGGATGAGCTCGCGGACCTCCGGTCGATCCTCGAGCCGCAGCTCTGCCCGCCCGAGCTGAAGCGTCAGCGCGACCAAGCGCGCCTGCGCGCCATCGTGCAGGTCACGCTCGATGCGCCGCAGCTCGGCCGCCTGGGCATCGACGGCCTGGCGGCGGGTGTGCGTGAGCAGGTCGATCCTCGCTCTGAGCGCACGTCGGCCATGCGCGACCAGCACGCGGTCATGCAACGCCATCAGCGAGTACCCGCTGGCCGCCGTCGCGAGGCCCAGCAGCGCCCACGCCGGCCAGAACCGGTTCACGCCCGCCAGCAGCCACGTGAGCATCCAGGTCAGCATCAGGATCACGGCCGCGACGCTCACCAGCGCCCATACGCAGGCGACGCGACGCACCGCTCCGGGGGGATGCCGCCACGCCCAGGCCGCGGTGTAGTCGAGGAGAACCGGCACGACCAGCCCCAGCCACGCCCAGGCTGGCCAGAAGTACCCCTGCCCGCCGAGCGCCCAGATCGCGACCAACAGCACAGCGGTCAGAGCGGCCATTCGGCGCACCAGCGAACGGGCGTACTCCCCCAAAGACAGGCCGGCGGCCAGCGTCGGCATCCATCGCCGGGGGGCCGGCTCCGACAGTGCCGGCAGGTGCGCCGCTGGCGAAGCGCGCTCGCTCATCACCTCCATGGTCGCACGACGGCGGGCGGCGAGCGACGTGGCCCAGGCAAGCCACTGCCGCCGGACTTGTCGGTTCAGGGCTGGGGGGAGGATTGCGGGCTGGGGGACGACTGCGCCGAGAGATCTGCCCTCGGACTGTCCACGGGCAAGCTCACTGCGTGAGCGCCTTGGCGGCCAGTCTGTCCGGGCTGACCCGCTGCACATCCCACACCAGGCCGAGGCGCTCCAGGGCGGCGATCATGATGCCGGACAGGTCGATCTCTCTGCGGCCCATGCCGTGGAAGGCCGAGGTGGGAAACGCGTGATGGTTGTTATGCCATGCCTCGCCGAACGAGAACGGGGCCAGCCAGCTGAGGTTGTGCGAATGGTCACCGGTGTCAAAGCGCCGGCGACCGAAGAAATGACACAGCGAGTTGATGCTGTAGGTGACGTGGTGCAGCACGAAGATGCGAACCGCCCCTCCCCACAGCATTGCGGCGACCGTTCGGCTCGCAAGTTCGCGCACCTAGTGTAGTGTCTCAGTTGTGATTTGCTAGTTGGTTGAGGGTGACGCGTCCGCGTTGTACCTTGGCGAGGATCTGCTCGGCGGTGGCGGTCCAGAGGAACGGCTCAGGATTATTGTTGTTGGCTGCCAGGTATGTCTCGATCGCGGTGATGAGTTCGGGCACTGAGTGGAAGACTCCACGACGGATGGCCTTGTCGGTCAGCTTCCCGAACCATCGCTCGACGAGGTTCAACCAAGAACTCGAAGTAGGCGTGAAGTGCAGGTGGAAGCGTGGGTGCTTGGCCAGCCACTTCTTCACGTTTTCGTGTTTGTGGGTTGAGTAATTGTCGAGGATCAGATGGACCTGGAGTCCCTTGGGGACCTCGCGATCGATCCTGCGCAGGAACTTCAGGAACTCTATGTGACGATGACGGGGCAGACACTCGCCGATCACCGTGCCGGTAAGAACGTCCAGTGCGGCGAACAGGGTAGTGGTGCCGTTGCGCTTGTAGTCGTGGGTCATCGTGCCGGCACGCCCCTTCTTCATCGGCAGGCTCGGCTGGGTACGGTCCAATGCTTGCCTCGATCTTGCAGCAAGCGTCTGATTCGGACCGCTTGCAGTAAGTCCTCGACCGGGCCGCGAGCGCGGCGGGAGGGCCTGCGCAGTGGTGGTGAAGGCCGCCGGAAGTGCCGTGCGGCCGGTTTGTCGGGGTGATGGGCGTGCCTGGGGGGACTGCGGTGTCGTTTGCGGGCAGGCTGACGCCGGCGGTGCTGCTGAGGGTCGTGGTCGCGGTGAGCGCCGACGGCGCTGGCGGTCAGCCGGTCGGGGCTGGGAGCGCTTGCAGGCGCTGAAATGCGGCGGCGAGCTGTTCTGACCAGGGCCAGTCGCGCGCGAGCCGCAGCGTCTTTCGGCGGGCGTGGCGGGCGATCCGCCCGGCCTGGTGGAGCAGCCGGTAGCGCAGCCGCTTGAGCTCCCATGAGCGTGCCTGCTCTGCGAGCGCGAGTTGCTTGGTCCAGGCGATCAGGTCCTGCGCGAGCTGAACGAGCCACAGCCACACCTGGTTGTGAGCGAAGGAGCGGAACGGCAGGTTCGAGAGTCCGCAGTCCTTGCCCTCGCGGATACGGTCCTCCACGCGCGCGTGGCCGCGGTGGGTGAGGTCGAGCGCCGTGATGTTCGGATCGGGCTGGTCGGTCAAGAACACGGCCAGCCGGTAGCCGTCGTGGTCGGCGAAGGACTGCTGCTCGCCCTCCTTGAGCTTGGTGCGCCTGGCGAAGAGCCGCGAGCCCTCCGGCCAGGAGGAGAGATCGACGTGGGCGGTGATCTCGCAGACCTGGGAGTCGCGGCGCGCTGAGCCGTCGGCGCGGATCGCCTTCACCCAAGCGCTCCGGGGCATGGCGAGGATCGCCTCGCGCACCCGCTCGTCGAGGTCAAAGCCGACCGAGAAGCGCATCCTCGCCTCACGGCAGTGAACGGTCAGCTCGTGCGTTGCGCCGGCACCGTCGGCGCGCACCAGGATCTCGCCCTCCAGTGCCACCTGGTCGAGCTGCTCCAGCGCGAGGTCGAGCACGGCGATGTGGTCTGAGGCGGTGTTCGAGCCGGCTTTGCCCTCCCGCAGGATCCCCGCGGGCGCCTCGCCCGTGTCGTCCAGATAGCAGAGCAGGGGGTGGTGGCCGAAGCCCTTCTTGAAAGTGCCCTGGGCGCCCTCCTTCTCGGAGTGCGCGCCGATCAGCGTCGCGTCGATGTCGATCACCGTCCGCTCGGCCTGCTCGCAGCCCTCCCGCCGCTGCGGGCGCGCACCGAGCTTCCACGCCCGCGCCCTGGCCAACGCCACCGCCGCGCGCAACCGTTCAAGGCACCGCTCATCGACCGAGTCGATCACCCGGAACGCGGTCGCGTCCGAGGCGACATCGCCGAACAGGTCCGCCCGGTCGCGCTGAGCTGCCAGATCCGCGAGACAGTCCCCGCCGTCGGCGAGCATCACCGCCAGGTCGCGCAATACCACGCCGGGATCGTGCGCCGAGCGCCGCTGCCGGGTACTCGCCATCGCCTCACAGAGCGCTCGCGTGAGCCCAACCCGATCCGCGACACCCGCCACCAACGCGCTGCCGGCGTGCCCCACCTGGCCGGTGCCGTCCGCGCTCACATGTAGCTTGTCAACCAGCCCTTCACGCTGCACCATATGGGTGATCCTCCTGGGGTCGAGATACGAGTGTCAGGAACCCGCATTCTCCCCGTCCAGGCGGACGTATTCGCGCCCCGGCCAGCCCGGGGCGCGACTGCTTAATGCAAGATCGAGGCTTGTATCTGGCTCTTTTCGTCCATGCTGAGGACGATCGCCTTCTCCGGCGGGTTCAGATACAAGCCGACGACATCGACGAGCTTCTCCTCAAAACGCTTGTCGTTTGACAACTTGAACATCTTGACCCGGTGCGGCTTGATGTTGCGTGCCGACCAGATCCGTTGCACCGTCGCCGGACTGACACCCTGCGCCTTGGCCATCGAGCGACACGACCAGTGTGTCTCACCCACAGGCTTCTCGTGCAGCGTCGCATGTACGATCGCTTCCACCTTCTCCGCTGGAATCGACGGCTTGCGGCCCCGCCCAGGACGGATCACACCGAGATCGGCCAACCCAGCTTGCGCGAACCGTGCGCGCCAAGAGCGAACAGTCACCACCGTCACTCCCAACCGCTCAGCGATCCGCGTGTTCGCCTCACCCGCCGCGGCCATCAACAATGCCTGCGCGCGACGCACCTGCTGATGCGGCGCACTGGAGGACCTCGCCAACACCTCCAGCGTCATTCGCTGAGCATCCGCCAACTCCAACGCAGCCGCAGGACGATTCACCCCACAAGCATACCACAAACAGATAACCAAATACGAGACACTACACTAGGTGATGTGCGGACCCGCTCGCTCTTCGCGAAAGCAGGTGCAAGGGCAGCACCGGCGCGGACGACTGCGTCTCGTCGTGGGTGTCGCACAAACCCCGCGGGTCCGTCCGGGGAGTTTAAGACCATTCTGTGTATGCCCCAGAACTTCATTGAATGTGATCGTGAGCAGGTGTTCTTGATGCCTCCGGACCCCCGTGAGACCGTCGTGGCTACCGCGGGAAGCCGATGCGGTTGCGTACCGACCCGACGTGCTCGATCGTCAGCTCGAGCTCGTCTCCGGGCGCGATCCAGCGGCCGAGCTCAAGGCCGCAGCCGTCCGGCAGCGTTCCGGCGGATAGAAGCTCTCCGGCGTGGACGTCCTCGCCGGCGGAGGCGTGAGCGAGCATCTCCTCGAAGCTCCAGCGCATGTCGGCCGTGCCGGTCCTGCTCCACAGCTCGCCGTTGACCTTCACCTCGGCGTGCAGGTCGCGCACGCGGGGCAGGATCTCGTCCGCGGTCACGATCTCGGCGCTCATGGCGCTCGCGAAGGTCTTCGTCTTGATGACCGGACCAAAGAGCCCGTTGCGCAGCTCATCCCATTGGGTGTCCCGTGCGCTGAGGTCGTTGACGACGACGAAGCCGCCGATCGCGTCGCGGGCCTGTTGCAGGGTGGCGTCGCGCAGCGGGCGCACGACGATCGCACCGAGCTCGATCTCGAAGTCCAGGCGCTTGGTGTAGGCGGGCCACGGCGCCTCCGCGCCACTGGGGACGAACGTGAGCGCGTTCCCGAGGTAGAAAGCCGGTTGCCGATAGAACAGCTTGCCTGGACGAAATGGCGGGAACGGGCGCCGGGTGACCCTTTCCATGGCGCGGATCGCCGGCCACGCGCGCGGCAGGTGCAGGCGCACGAGGCCGCGCGCGCCCTGGATCCAGTGACGCTCGGAGTTCGCGAATGCGCGCATCAGCACAGGCGCCACGGGGAGCAACGGCACGAGCTCGCACTCGGCGGCGGCGTTGCGCTCGCGGACGGCGACGCACAGTGCACGCAGCGCCTGGCGCGTCTCTTCGCCGCCGGCGAGCAGCGCGATCATGTCGTCGGCCGGCAGCTCCGCGAAGGCGGGGTCGCCCACGGCCGCGATGGCGGGAGCCATCGCTGTCCAGCACATCGCCTCCTCGTCCCACACGGCGATCGCGTCATCGCCGCCGACTAGTCGCACGCGGCGCAGCCGCATGTCAGCGGTCCTCGAGGCGCCGCTTGAGGATGGCGACGTGGCGGAAGAGGCGAGCGCGCACGGCCGGGGTGACACGCATCGGGGGCTGCCCGTCGAACTCGCGGTTCAGCGCCGCGACGCTGATGAGCAGGCGCTCGGGACACTCCCAGTCGCGGAACTCGTCGAAGCCCGCGGATCGGATGAGCGCCTCGGTGGCCGTGAGCGGGTCCTCGCCGGCTGCGTGGCGATCGCCGGCGCCGCTGCGCAGCCAGGTCCAGAAGCGCTGCATCGCCTCCACCTCGGGCGTCCCGGCGATGTCGCCGTGGCCGGGAACGTACACGTCGGCGTCGAGGGCGAGCAGGGTCTCAAGCGCGCTCAGCCAGCCGGCAGACGGCCCGTGCCACATGACCGGGATCGCCTTGACGAACACGAGGTCGGCCGCGAACACCACGCCCGCGTCCGGCACGTACGCGACGGTGTCCCCGGGGGTGTGCGCCGGTCCAAGCACAAGCAACTGCACCTCGCGGCCGCCGACGTCGAGCGTCAGCCGCTCGCTGAAGGTCCGGTCGGGGTAGCGCAAGCGCACGGCGGCCAGATCGAACGGGGAAAGCATGTCGGCGATGTAGCGGTTGAGCCCGCCGAGCGAGCCGGGCGCCCGACGCGAGAGCCCGGCCAGGCGCGCGAGGCGAGCGAGCGCCTGAGGCGAGGACTCGGCGTCCATCGCCTCGCGGCTCTGCGTGCACGTGACGATCTCGGCCTCGGGTGGCATCGCCGCGTTGCCCCACCAGTGGTCGCCGTCCGAGTGCGTGTTGAGCACCGTGCGGATCGGGGCGTCGCGCACATTGCTCGCCATCGCCTCGAGCATTCCTCGCGCAAGGGACTCGTCCCAGAGGGTGTCGACGAGCATCGATGCGCCGTCGCCGACGATGAGCCCGGCGTTGGCCTCGCCCCAGGCGCCGTTGGGCTGCAGCCAGGCGTACGTGCGGGGAGCAACCTCTCGCAGTCCGCCCTCAAAGCGCGCGGGCCGGCCGGTCAGAGGGACCACGGCGCAAGCCACGAAGTTGACGCTAGCACAAACGCACAGCGCCGTGCGTTAGCGTGGGCCGTCAGCGTAGACCGTCGGGCGCGAGGGCTCGCAGCGCGTCGTCGATCGCTCGGGTCAGGAAGTCGCCATCAACCGGCAGCCCGGTCATGAGCGCCCGCATCCACAGGGGGCCGGCGATGAGCTCCACCAGCCGCCAAGAGTCGCCCTGCGCAGGCAGCTCCCCGCGTGCGATCGCGCGCTGGACGATCTCGCCCGCGACCGCGAAGCGCTCCTGCCAGTAGGCGCTGCGCTCCTGAGCGAACTCGTCAGACGGAATCGCCACGAGGCCGCGTACGAGCGCGGCGACGCGGGGGCGCGCGAATGCCGACACCATCGCCTCGAAGTACGCCTGCAGGTCGCTGCGCAGGTCCCCGAGATCGGGCGCCGGGACGCGCTCGCGCGTGAAATCGAGCAGCGCGTCGAGCACAAGCCGCGACTTCGTCTCCCAGCGCCGATAGACCGTCGTGTGGTGGACCCCGGCGCGCCGCGCCACGCTCGCGACCGACAGACGCTCGAAGCCGACCTCGAGCAGCTCGTCCGCAGCCGCGTCGAGCACCGCTCGACGAACGCGCTCGCTGCGCCCACCCGGACGCGGCGCGGCCGGTGCGGCCCGATCGCGGGGAGTGTCGGCGCTCATCGAATTGAAGGCTACGTGGCGGCTCGATGCGCCGCCGCCGCGCTCGCTGTTCAGTTGACTCACATTCGCACTGGTGCGAAAACGACGACCCACCGCCGGGGCCGCTTCCGGAGCAATGCGAGCGCGCACCAGACACACCCCGAGACGCCCGAGTTGGACGAGCTGGGAGCGTATCGCCCGGCGCTTGCAGGACGCCTGCCTGCGCAGCGCGGAGCAGGAGCGCCGGTTCGGGGCCGGTCCGCAGCTGGAGCTCGCCGCCACGCGGGACTTTCGAGCCACCGGGAGTAGAAAGGGGCTCACCGTCTTCGTCCCCGCCCGAAGCTCATCGCGGGCGGCGCGACGGGCTTGAAGTCCTCGTCGGTCGCGGGCGGCTTGGCGGGCTGAGGGAGGTCCCGTATCGCCGCTGGATGGCCGGTGGTGTGGGTTAGTCGGTGGAGGCTGGTGGCGAGCAGGTTGACCTGGCCGCCGCCGTTGGCGTGTCGGTCCAAGCGTCCCTTGACGACGATCAGTGGCTCGGTTCTAATGGTGAGCCGGTTGGGCTCACACAGCTTCTCGGGCATAGGGCGCAGAGAGAGTGGACATGGTCCAAGACTACACGATGTGATGTCACGTTGTTTAACGTCGCACCGTTTGGAGTATATTGAGGGTAATGGTGCAGGAGAGCACGCTCACGATCGAACAACTGGCGGCCCAGAGCGGAATGACGGTGCGCAACATTCGCGCGCACCGCGCGCGCGGACTACTGCCAGCCCCAGTGGTGCGCGAGCGCGTGGGCTACTACAACTCTGAGCACCTCGCGCGGCTGCGGCTGATCCAGGAGATGCAGGCCGACGGGTTCAACCTGCGCGCCATCGGACGCCTGCTGGAGGAGACCCATGGCCGGCCCGAGCAATTGTTGAGCTTCAGGGAGGCGATGAGCGTCCCGTTCGAGACCGAGCAGCCGCGGGTGTTCACGCTTGGCGAGCTGTCCGCGCGCTTCGGCGGGGAGGTCGACGGGCGACTGCTCGCGCGCGCGCAGCGGCTCGGGTGGCTCGTGGCGCTCGGCGAGGATCGCTACGAGGCGCCGATGCCATCGCTGCTCTACGCCGCCGAGGAGGTCGTGCGCCGCGGAGTGCCGCTATCCCACGCCATCGCGGTCGTAGCGAAGCTACGCGAGCAGTGCAAGATCGTCGCGCGCGAGTTCGTGAAGCTGTTCCTGGATGATCTGTGGAAGCCGTTCGCAGACGCGGGCTACCCGCAGGAGCGCTGGGCGGAGATGACCGAGTCGATCGAGAGCCTGCGCCCGCTGTCCTCGCGCGCGCTGCTCGCCTCCTACCAGATGACCATGTCCCAAGAGGTCGAGGCGGCGTTCGGGCGAGAGATGGAACGGCTCACCAAAGGACGGCGGTAGGAGCCGGTTACCCCTGCCCCGGTCCGCCTGGCACTCAAGCCCTCAACTGTCCGCGAACCGTATCTCGACATGTCTCCGACGAAGGCCGATCCGCTTGACGATCCGCTGCTCTACCTGGGGGTGGCTGATGACGCCGAGCGCAGCGCCCGGCGCGAGCTCTTGCATTACTGTCACGAGCGAGGCGCGACCGTCGAGGAGTTGCGCGAGGCTGTCGCCGCGGGACGCCTGACTCTGCTGCCGGTCGAGCGAGCCCTGGCCGGCGACGGCCCCCGCTACACGCCGCGCGAGGTCGCCGAGGTCTCGGGCGTCGACCTCGCCCTGCTGCAGCGCTCCAGAGCGGCGCTCGGCGTTCCTCATCTCGACCCCGACGTGCGGGCTCTGACACAGGCCGACGTGGAGGCCGCGCGGCGGGTGAGGGCGTTCCGTGACGCCGGCCTGCCGGAGGAGGGGATGCTCCAGGTCACGCGGACGATCGGCATGGGCACGACGCGGATCGCCGAGGCGAACCGTGAGCTGATCGTCCGCACGCTGATGCAACCGGGCGACACCGAGCGCGACCTCGCCCTGCGGTTTGCCGCCGCCGCCGAGCACATGCTGCCGCTGATCGGGCCGATCCTCGTCTACGCGCTCCAGGTCCACATGCTGGAGCAGGTCCGCCGTGACGTGATCGGTGCCGCCGACCTCGCTTCGGGGCAGGTCAATGGCACCGTCGAGGTCGCCGTCTGCTTCGCGGACCTGGTCGGGTTCACCAAGCTCGGCGAGGAGATCACGGCGGAGGAGCTGGGCCTCGTCGCCGGGCGGTTGGAGGAGCTGGCGATCGCCGTCGCCGAGTCACCGGTGCGGCTCATAAAGCTGATCGGTGACGGTGTGATGCTGGTTTCGACCGAGACGGCGCCGATGGTCAGGGCGGCGCTCCGACTCGTCGCGGCCGCCGAGGAAGAGGGAGAGGAGTTCCCGCTGCTGAGAGCCGGGGTCGCGCATGGCTCGGCGCTGGCCCAGACCGGCGACTACTACGGCCGCCCCGTCAACCTGGCGAGCCGCATCACCGGGGTCGCCAGGCCAGGCAGCGTGCTGCTCGACGCCGCGGCGAGGGAGGCCGCGGGGGAGGGCTTCTCCTACTCCTCCGCTGGCGAGCGCCGACTCAAAGGCTTTGACCTCCCCCTCAGGCTCTTCCGCGTGCGCTAGCGCCGGCGATCTGGAATGTCGATCTACTGGAGTTCGCCGCTGCTGGGATCGAGTGGGGCTCGATCTGCTTGCACGCGCGCCAGCTCGGCGGGCATGCGCTCGTCGGGGACGTAGTCGGGGTCGACGTAGAAGCTTCCCTCGCTCGCGTTGGCGGGGTCGAAGACGGCCTTTATGCGGTGTTGCCAGTCGTTGTAGTTCTCGCAGGACTCGCTGAGCAGCGCGCTCACAGCTGGCCCTCCGGAGAAGAGTCCTGGACCGCAATGGTGCTCCATAGAGACGAGGTTGCTCTCCAGTGTGAACTCGCGGATGCCCGTAGCCGCGTCGGGATCGCTCGGGTCGTAGCAGGCGAGCTGCTCGAAGTAGCCGTAGGCGTCGCTCTCGATGATGGCACCCCAGGCGTTGTCGGCGCCGTCGTCGAACATCACGCCCTTGTCTATGTACTTCTTCTTTACCCGCTCGCTCAGCTTCGCGCCACGGACGGCGCTGTCGATCGAGACCATGCTCCCCATGGTGATGGTGAACGTGCCGCCGAAACGGAACGTGTCGCGGATGTTCAGCCCCGAGCGGACGAGCCCCAGGTATACCAGCGACGGGAGGTACGGTAGGGCGTTGCGCCACCCGACCCGCCGAGCCGTGGCTGCGCCCGACGCGCCTGCCGGGCAGATACCGCTGCGTCAACTGCCTGCACCGCTTCGAGCTGGCGTCGGTGTGCCCGAACTGTGGCGAGCACTCGACGATCGCGCGTATGTCCTCGACGGCTGATCAGCATCGCGCTGCGGTCACTCATAGCCCAGTCGAAATAGTGACACGAACCTACACCGCACCACCAGGCCTCAGGAACATAATCTCTGGCACCACGCACATCCGCGAGAGCCTCAGGATGTACCTGACCGCTTCGGAGATGTCCTGCGTCTGGATCATCTCCTCGGCCTTGACGTGCTCCTTGACAAAGTCGGTCATCGGCGTGTTCACGAGCGCCGGGCAGAGCGCCATGGACTTGATGCCGAAGCCGCTCAGCTCGCTGTTCATCAATTCGGTGAACCCCACCACCCCGTGCTTGGTAGCCGCGTAGACCGAGTTGCCCCCTATGCCTATCTTGCCGGTTATCGAAGCCGTGTTGACCACCAGCGCCTGCCCGTGCTCAGCGCCCGCCGCCCTGAGCATCTCCAGGCATTCGCGGTAGAAGAGCACGATCGAACGGAGGTTGATGTCGAGCTGCATGTCCAGCCGCTTGGTCTGGATCTCTCCCACCGGCGCCGCGAAGCCCACGCCCGCGTTGTTGACCAGCACATCCAGACGCCCATAGCGCTGGGAATGCTCTGAGACCACCCGCTTGATCTCCTCCTCCTGCGCCAGGTTGGCCGTCACCCCCTGGACCTCAAAGCCCCGCCCCCTCAGGCCCTCAACCGCCTCTGTCACCTCCTGCGGGGGTCTCGCCGCCACTGTCAGCGAATAGCCCTCCTCACCCAGCATGCCCGCGATCGCCAGGCCAATGCCACTCGATCCCCCTGTAACAATCGCCGCGCGCTGCTCCATGGCTCAACCTCGAGTGAGGCTGATCCGCCGCTTTGGCTCGATCCCCAGCAGTCCGGCCAGGTTCCCTCCGAAGATCCGGGCTCGATCCTCATCGCTGATCGCCGGATAGCCGTACCGCTCCTGCAGCTCCTCGGGCATCTGGAAGTCGCGGAAGCCGACAACCGCGCCGGCGACCTGGGCGCCGAACCCGGCCGAGTCGGTTCCCCAGATGATCCGCTCCGGACCGACGAAACGGAGCGCCTCGCCGATGATCCGCGCGAACTTCCAGGGCGAGGTGACCGCCCATGGGACGAGCAGCGAGAGACACAGGTAGACGTTGGGGTGTCCCATCGCCACCATGTTGAGGTCGTCGCAGTATGGATAGCCCATGTGGAAGGCGACGATCTTCAGCTGCGGGAAGTCCCGCGCAACGTCGTCGAGCAGTATGGGCAGGGCGTACTTGCTCTTGCCCGGCGGCACCCAGCTGAACCCGGTGTGAACGTCGAGGACGATGCCGAGCGCCTCCGCCTTCTCATAGAACGGCCAGAGCTCCCGGTCATTCACGTAGGTGTCCTCGGGCGGGTAGAACTTGAAGATTCGCGCCCCCTTCTCCTTCACCCAGTACTCGAGCTCCCAGATCGCGTTATCGACACCCCGGTGCTTGATGGGTGAGAGATTCGGCTGGTACATGAACCGGTCGGGGTTGCGCTCCACCACCTGGCCCATCTCCGCGTTGGAGACCCAGCGGCTCGAGAAGCCGGTCGTGTCCATCATCGACTCAGGAAGCAGGCAGGCGACGTCCACGCCGTAGCGGTCCATGATCCCAAGCAATGCCTCGGGATCCGTGGTCGGCACCAGGTCCTCGGGCGGAAGCTGCGCGAGGAGCTCCTCCGGGGCGCCCGTCATGAGCGGACGGGCGATGTTCGCGATCGCCTTCCACCACATCTGGACGCCGGGAAAGTGGTTGTAGAGCTGCATGTCGCCCACCAGATGCAGCTCGGGGTCGATCTTGAAGTAGTCGTCGTACTGAAAGCCCTCGGTAGTCACTCTTGCCTCGCTTGGTTTTTGGTTGACGACGTGGGAGCCGTGTTTGAGTCCTCACGCTGGCGTTGTGCGTCGCGGACCTCACGATGGGACACCTTGCCGATCATCGTCTTTGGCAGGTCGGCGACGAACTCGACGCGTCGTGGCTTCTTGTAGCCGGCGAGCTTCGTCTCGCAGAAGGCGACGATCTCCTCGGCGGACACGGAATGTCCGGACTCCAGGACCACGAAGGCGGCGACCTGCTCACCCCAGACCGGATCGGGCATTCCCACGACTGCACACTCGGCCACCGCGGGATGGGCGAGGATCACGTCCTCCACCTCACGCGGGTAGACGTTCTCCCCGCCCGTGATGATCATGTCGTCCTTGCGACCGACGAGGAAGATGAAGCCGTCCTCGTCGATCATGCCCATGTCGCCGGTGTGCAGCCATCCGTCCCGGAGACGCTCGGCGGTGAGCTCGGGGTTCTTCCAGTAGCCGAGCATGATGTTGGCGCCCCGGGCGACAACCTCGCCGACGACACCGGCGGGAAGTGATTGATGGTCGACGCTGTCCTCAGCGTCGACGATCCGTACCTCCGTTGTCATCGCCTCTCGTCCCGCGCTCTCCAGTCGGCGGCGACCGAGCGGCGTCTCGGTATCGCTGTATGCCGCCCCGTCGAGCACCGACAGGATCGGCGCAGCCTCGGTCATGCCGTAGCCCTGGTTGATTTCGACATCGGGGAAGCGCGCTCGCAATCTGAGCAGAAGCTCCAGCGAAGCCGGCGCCCCGCCGAAGCTGATGACCCGCAGCTTCGACAGATCGTGGTCCTCCACGCCGGGCGTGTCGATCAGGAGCCCGATCAGGATGGGGACGAAGTTCACATGGTTGATCTCCTCGCGCTCCAATGTGTCGAGCATCTCGGCCATGTCGAAGCGGCGGCTCACCACGACCCTCGCACCGGCGTAATGGGCGCCGGTCACCGGCCAGAGTGAGATGTGGAACAGAGGCAGCACCATCAGCGTGCTGTCGGTCTGACGGATCTCGGCGCCCGCCTGCAGGCACCCGAGCGTGCCGGTCATGATGTTGCGATTGCTGATCATGACCCCCTTGGGCTTGCCCGTCGTGCCCCCCGTGTACATGAGGATGAACAGAGCGTTCTCGTCACGGACATCCGCAAAGGGATCGGAAGGGGCGGCGGCGAGCAGAGCCTCGTAGTCCTCCGCTCCCTCGATGGGGTCTGTGAGGCTGACCACCGACCGCAGTGCGGGGACCTCGCTGCGGATCTCCCGCACGACGGGCCAAAACTCTGGGTCGACGAAGAGCGCGACGACTTCGGAGTCCTCGAGGATGTGCCGGAGCTCGTCGCCGGCGAGGCGCCAGTTGAGCGGCACGATCACGTTGCCGGCCCGGGAAGCCGCGTAGTACAGCTCGACGTAGCGATGGTGGTTGAAGGCGAGAACGGCTATATGCTCGCCGGCTCCGATGCCGAGCGCCCGGAAGGCGTGCGCCAGCCAGTCGATACGTGCGTCGAGCTCCCGCCACGACAGGCGGTGCTCTTCGAACACCAGCGCCTCCCGGTCGGCGGCCAGTCGGCTCCACTTGCGGGGGATGTCGCTGAGGGTGATCATCGCTTCTCTCCCGTCACCACGACCGCGGCATGCCCATGAACTGCATCATCATGTTCTTGGCCATCTCGTCGGAGATGGGTGAGAACACCATCTGCTTGTAGTCGCGGAAGTGGCGCTGCATGTCGTACTCCATCGCATAGCCCCAGCCGCCCATGACCTCCATGCCATGGATCGCGGCCTTCTCCGAAGCGCGGGCGGCGACGATCTTGGCCATCGTCGCCTCCAGGTGAAACGGCAGTCCCTGGTCGACCAGCCAGGCGCACTTGTGAATCAGGTTCCGTGCGTTCTCGATCTCGATGGCGATGTCCGCAAGGTAGTGCTGAAGGATCTGGAACCGGGCGATCGGACCGCCGAACGCGTGGCGCTCCTTGGCGTACTCCATTGCCTCCCGGAAGGCGGCTCGTGCGATGCCGAGGCTCATCACCGACGTCGCGATCCGCTCCGGGTTGAGCGTCATGAGCAGCTCGTACCAGCCGTTGTTCAACGTTCCGAGCAGATTCTCCTCCGAGACGACGACGTCCTCGAAGAAGACCTCGTTGGCGCCGCACGCGTGGCAGCCGAGCTTGGGGATGAGGCGTGTCTGGAGCCCTTCGGCCGGTCGCGGCACGAGGAAGATGGAGAGGCCATGGCTGCGCTTGGCGTCGGGATCGGTGATGGCGACCGTGATCAGGTAGTCGGCCACATGAGCGCCGGTGATGAAGACCTTCTGCCCGTTGAGCACCCAATGCCCGTCGCGATTCACCGCGCGGGTGCGGATGGCACCCAGGATGTCGGTGCCCCCGGAGGGCTCGGTGAGGGCCAGCGCGAACTTGATCTCGCCCTTGGCAAGCTTGGGGAGAAGCTCGCGCTTCTGCTCGTCGCTGCCGAGATTCCGGATGGTGCTTGCGCCGAAGCCGACGGCAGCCCCGACACCAAGCGCGACGGCGACGGAGGCGCTCGCCACCTCCTCGAGCACGAGCATCGCCTCCATCGAGCCGAGGCCGAGCCCGCCGTACTCCGTCGGGATCGTCATCTCGAAGTGGCCGAGCGCGGCCATCTTCTGCCATAGCTCGTCGGGGATGAAGTCGCAGTTCTCGTCCATCCAACGCACGTACTCGCGGTTCAGCTCCTTCTCGCAGAAGGCCCTGGCCTCGTCTCGGAGCATTTCCTGCTCGGTTGTCAGAGAGAAGTCCACTACCCCTCCTCGCTCGCCGCTTCGCTGTTGGCCTGCATGGCAGAGAGGGCGAACGTCCTGAGGCTCCCGGCGAACTCGCTGTGGTAAAGCCAGGCGATGGCGTTGCGCTCGATCGTGTAGGCGGCCTCCGACGGAAGGCCTTCGGCCGCGCGGTTGGTCACGCTCTTGGCCATGCGGAGCGCGTCGGCAGAGTTCCCGGCGATCTGCTCGACGACGGTATCGACGGTGCTGTCCAGTTGGTCCTCCGCACAGACGCGGGTGAGCAGGCCGAGCTCGAACAGCTCCGCGGCGCGATAGTCCCTGCGGCCGGTGAGCAGCAGCTCCTTCGCCCGAGAGAGGGGCATGTTGCGGGCTAGCCGGACCGTGCCGCCCCAGCCCGGGAGGATGCCCATCGTGATCTCTGTGACGCCGAACTTGGTCTGCTCCGCGGCGTACTGCAAATCGCAGGCGAGCGCCAGCTCCAAGCCGCCGGCGATGCAGTGTCCGTGGATCTTGGCGACCACGATCTTCTCGTTCTCGGCGATCGCGCGGGTGCACTCGTAGCCCGTGCGGGCCATCCAGTCGTACATGCCCCCGTGGTCGAGCGTGGGAAGCACGGTGAGATCGCCGCCCACGCAGAAGGACTTGCCCGCCCCAGCCAGCACGACCACCTTGACCGCCTCCTCGTCCCTCACCCTGGTGAACGCGTCGATCAGCTCCTCGGCCATCTGCCGGTTGATCGCGTTGCGCTGGTCTGGGCGGTTCAGGGTGATCGAGCAGACGGCCTCCCCCGGGCCGCCGATCTCATACGTGAGCGTCTCGTAGCCGGCGCTCATTGGCACACCGGCTTCCACTTGGCCAGCGTGAACTCGTCCGAGAGGTCATCGAACACCACCTCGAGCTCCATCCCGTTGCACAGCGAGTCGTGATCGCACTCGACGATGTTCGAGATCATTCGCACGCCCTCAGCGAGCTCGACGATTGCCGTCACATACGGCAGGTCGGCCCAAAAGGGAAACGGCACGGAGAAGTGGTTGACCGTGTACGCCCAAAGCGAGGCCCGGCCTGCGGCGTCGACCCAGCTGAAATCCTCCTCGTAACACACCTCACAGGAGGGATAGGGCGGATGCTGGTACGCGCCGCACGTATTGCAGCGCCGGAGCACCAGACGGTGCTCGCGCGCCGCATCCCAGAAGGGTTGCGACCACGGTGTGGGCTGGGGCAGCGGCTTGGCCATTTCCTCGTCGGAGAGGCCGAGCATCTGCTGGATGTCGCTGATGTTCTGATCCATCTTCCTTGTCTCCTTACGCCGCGCTCAGGCGGGAATCTCGTTGCCGAGCACTGTGAAGTGGCAGTCCATGAACGCGCCACCGCCGCAGTTCTCGATGAGGAAGCGAGCACCCTCGACCTGCGCGCGGCCCGCCTTCCCTTGGAGTTGACGCACCGACTCGACGAATACGCTCAAGCCGACGCCGGTCCCGGTGTGGCCCATGCCCATGGCCTCGCCATTCGTAGAGATCGGGTAGGGCCCGCCGGGATCGCACTTCCCGGATGCCACCAGCTGCCCCGACGTCCCGGGCTCGGTGATCCCAAGGGAGTCCAGGACCATGAGGGTGACGCTGGGATAGGAGGCGTAGACCTCGAAGATGTCCATCTCCTTCGGCCCGAGGCCGGCCCGCTCGTACGCGCGGTCCGCCACCTCACTCAGCTTGCCGATCTCCGAGAAGTCCTTCACCTTGGCGCTTGTGATGCTCCGATGGGAGTATTCCGAAGCATCGGAGAGCACGTAGACCGGTTTCGAACACACCCGGCGTGCCTTCTCGGCGGTGGTCATGATGTACGCGCATCCGCCATCGCCAAGCAGGTTGCACATCAGACTGGTCAGCGGGTAGGCGACCATCCTGGAGCCCAGCACCTTCTCCACGGTCAGCTCCTTGGAGTTGAACATGGCGTTCGGTTGCAGCATGGCCCACTTGCGCAGCGTCACGCAGACCGATGCCACCTCGTCGATCGTGGTCGGTGTGGCAGCAAGGTATGCCTGGGTGAGCATCGCCGCCAGCGCGTTGTACGTCATCCCGTAGGGAACGTCCCACTCCGGGTCCGACCCGGCCGCCGCGAAGTATTTCCCGAGCTCGTTGACGCCGAACTGGGAGAACCGCTGAGCGTGGACGACCAGGACGGTGTCCGTCTCGCCCGACGCCAGGATGCCCTCCACCGTCTTGCGGATCGAGAAGCTCGACGCTCCCCCCGAGATCGTCGATGCCGTGATCTTGCAGTTCCGGGCTCCGATCGCCTCCGGCAGCCGGCCGAAGAAGAGCTCGGTGTTGTAGGAGTCGCCCATGATGTGGGCCGCCCCGATCACCGCGCCGATCTCGTCCTTGTCGATCCCCGCATCCTGGATCGCCAGCTTCGCCACCCGGTATGCGATCTCGAACTCGCTCCGGTCCGGATAGCGGCCGTACGGGACCTCACCGGTCCCGATGACCGCGAACTCACCTGTCGTCATGGATTTCCCCCTTATGCCGAGACTTGAGCGAGCTCGTCGGAGGCTTCAGCCGCGAGCAGCTCGTCGAGGCCCGGGCAGGGAATCGCCGGGGCGGGTGGCAGGACGTCGAGCTTGACGCCGACCTCTCTCCCGGCCGGACGCCAGTACTCGGGCATGTATCGCTCGCGTCCGAGGTTCGGGTTCTTCCTGCAGCGGACGGTCATCCCGCCTGCGGTGCGCATCAGGCACTGGCAGCACCGGTCGCAGCGCAGGAAGTCCGCCCCGGCGCGGACTTTGTTGGCGTAGTCGGGTTCGACGAGCATCTGCCGGCCGAGCGAGACCATGTCCATCTTGCCTTCGCCGATCGCCTTGGAGCTGCGTCTGGGATCGTGGATCGAGACGCAGATGACGGGCACTGAGGCGGGCAACACGGACTTGAAGCTGGCGGCCTCCTCGAGCATCGTCGCATCCTTGGCCGGGAAGAAGTGGCTCGTGGCCTCGTAGGACCCGTCCGACATGTGCAGGTAGTCGATGCCCATCTTGCCCATCCTCTCGACGACGACCTTCAGCTCGTCGTGGTGGATGCCGTCCTCGAGGTGCTCGTCACCGGAGACCCGCATGCCGATCGGGACCGCGTTGCCGACCGCGCCGCGCGCCGACTCGTAGCACTCGACCACGAAGCGCATACGGTTCTCGAGCGATCCGCCGTACTCGTCGGTCCGCTTGTTGGACCGCGGGGAGAGGAACTGGTGCTCGAGATACCCGTGCGGCGCGTGAAGCTCGATCCCGTCGAAGCCGCACATCACCGCGAGCCGGCACGAGCGGCCGTACTCCTCGATCTCGGAATGGATCTCATCCTTGGTCATTTCCCGGGGCATGTCGGAACGCGACGCGAGCGGGCTCTCGGGATGGAGCACCCAGCTGGGGTGTTTGGTGATCCAGGTCACCATCCGCTTCGGCAGGCGCGTCGGGTCGGTCTCGTATGGAATCGGCGACGGCGCGGGGGGCGAGAGATGGTCCGGGTTGTGCCCCTGTCGTCCAAACCCGACCGAGAGCTGGATGAAGACCTTCGAGCCGAACGCGTGGACCGTCTCCACGATCTCGGCGAGGCCGGCGACATGGGTTGTGTTGTACAGGTGCAGGTTGCTCGTGTACGGGAACTGTGAGGCAAGCCGGGTGCCGAGCACCGCCTCGGTGATGATGAGGCCCGTCCCCCCCTTCGCGCGAGCCGCGTAATACGCCAGCTGTTGGTCGCAGACGTACCCAAGGTTCCCCGGCGACATCAACACGTTCATCGGTGCCATGACGATGCGGTTGGGGATCTTGCATTTGCCGATGTTGATCGACTCGAACAGCTCCGGATAGGCCGGCTCGTCCGAACGATGACCGTTGGTGCCAGCGAGCCCCTTCTTGTGATCTTGCGTCTGTGCTTGCATCTGCGACCCCTTCCCTTCCTAGTCTTGAACCGATATTGGAAACTCGAATAACTCTCTGAGTTGCGAACCTCGTGGATTACGGTCTTCGATACCTGACGTCCATGGTCATTCGGCCCTCAGGCCGTCGATCACGATCCTCACCACCGCCTCGATGTGCTCCCCGACCTTCTTGGCCGAGAGCGGGTTCGATCGCTCGATCAGTCGCGCGAGCGGCACGAGGGTGAACGGCGCCGCGCCTCCGTGTGTCACCAGCAGGAACAGGGTGCGCATCGGTACGGGCCGGACGCGACCTTCGTCGATCAGGTGGCGCAGCAGGCGCTCGAACGGTGCGGCGACGGGCTCGATGTAGTTCTCGAAGATGTAGGTGAGCCGCTCGGTGTCCCGGGCCCCTTCGACGTTCATCAGCAGCAACAGCTCGGGGTGCTCGGCCGAGTAGTGCATGAACTGGCGGATGCCGTGTTCGAGCTGCTCCAGCGGGTCGGTGATCGTCGGGTCGAACGTGAGGCGCGCATCAAGGCGGCCAAAGCCGTGATCGACCGCCGCATACCACAGCCCGTCCTTCGAGCCGAAGCGCTGATGCACCCACCCGTGGCTGACTCCGAGCTGCTTGCTCAGGGTGCGCACGGAGACGCCGTCGTATCCACCCACGGCAAAGGCTCGGAGAGCCGTTTGAAGGACCGCACCCTCGTCGACCGACGCATCTGCGCGTGGCCGGCCCGGTGCCCGGTGGGGTTGAGGGGGCTGCGCGCGCGGATGCTGGGGGCCGGGGCTCGAGCGGCGGCGACCCCGCCGTGTCGCCGCGGTGAAGCGCGTCGCGCTCTGCGCGGGGGGGGCGCGACGAGTCGTCTTGGCTGTGCCGAGAATCGCGTCGTCTAAGGAGTTCGTGTTGCTCGGGGCCTGCAAGTCAGTCCTCCGGCTCGCGGCTGGCTATCGACGTTGGACATGCCATGCGGGCGACCATACTGGAGAACTAGTCGTCTGTCAAGTTGTTTCTTGACGGATGTCTAATTCAGGGCTATCGTGGCTCCGTTCGGTACACCCCCGAGGAGAGACTCGTGCAGTCCGCACCCATCGCCGGAGCTCCCTTCGCGCCCGCGCGCGATCTGAACCTCTACGAAGACGCCGTGCTACGCGACTCGCGAGGCTTGGCGCGCATCCGCGACGCCGCGAGGCAAGCGCGTGAGCGTCGAGAGCGTCGACGTCGCGATCGTCGGCTACGGCCCGGTCGGCCAGGCGCTCGCGTTGCAGCTCGGCCGCGCCGGCCACCGGGTTGCCGTGTTCGAGCGCTTCCAAGAGGCCTACCGCATGCCGCGCGCCGTCCACATCGACCACGAGATCATGCGCCTGCTACAGGACCTTGGCTTGGCCGACGAGCTCGCCGACGAGATGGTGGCGGTTAGCGAGTACCGCTGGTTCGGCGCCGACGGCGAGCCGCTGATGACGCTGGGCCAGCCGGCCCCCTCGGCCTCTGGCTGGGAGCCCGACTACCTGTTCTTCCAGCCGGCGCTTGAGGCGACGCTGGACCGGGCCGTAGCCGCCCAGCCGTCGGTGACAGTGCAGCGCGGCTGGGCCGCTGAGAAGCTCGAGACCGCCACGAATGGTGCCCGGCTGACCGTCCGCCGTGTACAGGAGGACGGGCCGCAGGGCAACACCCGCGAGATCGAGGCCCGCTGGGTGGTCGGTGCAGACGGCGCGAACTCGTTCGTACGGGAGAGCCTGGGCATCGACCGCCGCAACCTCGGCTTTCGTGAGCGCTGGTTCGTCGTCGACGTTCAGCCCCGGGACGGGTTCGACCCGGTCGCGCTCGCGCCCGCCTGCCAGTGGTGTGACCCGGCGCGGCCCACCACCCATGTGCTCGGGGGTCCCCGCCACCACCGCTGGGAGTTCATGCTGCTTCCCGGAGAGCAGGACAGCGAATTCGCCGAGGCGGCGCGTGCATGGGCGCTGCTCGAGCCATGGTGCAGCCCGGACACCGCGGAGCTCACCAGGTCGACTGTCTATGAGTTCCGCTCGATGCTCGCGGAGCGGATGCGCATGGGCCCCGCGCTGCTCGTCGGCGACTCCGCGCACCTGACGCCGCCGTTCCTCGGGCAGGGCCTCTGCTCCGGCCTACGCGACGCCGCCAACGTCGCCTGGAAGCTCGACCTGGTGCTACGCGGGATCGCGCCGGCCGACCTGCTTGACACGGTCGACGTGGAGCGTCAGCCGCAGAACGAGTGGTTCATCACGCTCGCGGTGAACCTCGGAAGGATCTTGTGCGAGCTCGACCCTGAAGCTGCGGCTGCGAGGGACGCGGCGCTGCGGGCCGCCGAGGAGCCACCGCCGCTAGCGATGCCACCGCTTGCCGCGGGCGTGCTCAGGAAGGATGCAAACGGGGAGCCCGCGGGCCCGGCCGGCGCCCTGGCGGTGCAGGCACGCGTCGAGGCCGGCGGCCGCGAGGGCCTGTTCGACGACGTTGTCGGGTCCGGATTCACGCTGCTCGCGGCCGGCGGCGACCCGCTCGCCGGTCTCGACGAGAGCCAGAGAGGGTTCCTTTCCGCGCTGATATGGACGTCGGTTTGTCAAGTGCCCAGCACCGGATGCCCGCGACGGGGCGGGCATCCTGGTCGGTCAAGGGGGCGGCGGGCCTGGCGGGTGCGCGACGCGCGGTCAGGCTGATATGCGCGGGTTGGGTACCGCAGGACCGGGTTTCGTCGTGAGAGCCCGCTGTCTAGTGTAGTGTCTCTGTTTTAGTTGGTGATTGTGTTGAGGGTGGCGCGTCCGCGTCGTACCTTTTCGAGGATTTGGTCGGCGGTGGCGGTCCAGATGAACGGTTCGGGGTTTTCGTTGTTGACTGTCAGGTAGGTTTCGATCGCGGCTACCAGGTCGGGGGCGCTGTGGAATACGCCGCGTCGGATCGCCTTGTCGGTGAGCTTGCCGAACCATCGCTCGACGAGGTTCAGCCATGAACTGGAGGTCGGCGTGAAGTGCAGATGAAAGCGCGGGTGCTTGGCGAGCCACTTCTTCACGTTTTCGTGTTTGTGGGTGGCGTAGTTGTCGAGGATCAGGTGGACTTGTAGGCCCTTGGGGACCTCGCGGTCGATCCTGCGCAGGAACTTCAGGAACTCGACGTGACGATGGCGTGGCAGGCACTCGCCGATCACGGTGCCGGTGAGCACGTCCAGAGCGGCGAACAGGGTGGTCGTGCCGTTGCGCTTGTAGTCGTGGGTCATCGTGCCCGCCCTGCCCTTCTTCATCGGCAGGCTGGGCTGGGTGCGGTCGAGCGCCTGGATCTGGCTCTTTTCGTCCATGCTCAGGACGATCGCCTTCTCCGGCGGGTTCAGATACAAGCCGACGACGTCGACGAGCTTCTCCTCGAAACGCTTGTCGTTTGAGAGCTTGAACGTCTTCACCTGGTGCGGCTTGATGTTGCGAGCCGACCAGATCCGCTGCACAGTAGCCGGGCTGACGCCCTGGGCCTTGGCCATCGAGCGACACGACCAGTGCGTCTCACCCAAAGGCTTCTCGTGCAGCGTGGCATGCACGATCGCCTCCACCTTCTCCGCCGGGATCGACGGCTTGCGGCCACGTCCCGGACGGACCGGACCGAACAATCCCAGACCCTCGGTCTCGAATCGCCCCCGCCAGTTCGAAACGGTGGTAGGCGAGACACCAACCTCGCCACCAATCCGCGTGTTCGCAACCCCGTCGCCGGCCAGCAACAGCGCGCGTGCCCGTTGCACATCACGATGCTTGGCAGTACGCGACCGGGCGAGCTTCTGGAGGACTTCTCGCTGGCTTTCCGCCAGCGTCATAGCAGCAGTAGGAGAGCGCATACGCCACCCTACCATAAACCCAACTTATTTACAAGACGCTACACTAGGATCGAGCGTGGCCCCCGGTTGGGGGGTTGCTCATAGCGCGACCGCGGGTGCTCTCGCGCGTGGTGGCCAGGTTGTTCCCGCCGCCTCCTTGACCGACGTGGTGCTGGTCGGGTCAGTCGGCGTTGGCGATCGCCCAGCAGAACCCGGCGAGTTCGCGGGCGACAGCGACCGCGACGATCGTGCGTCGCTTGCCTCGTTCTGCGTCGAGCCGCCGCCAGGTGCGGTGCAGGCGCTGTTGAGCCTTCCAGGAGAGCGCGATCACGTGCGCGTCCTGGCCGTCTTGGCGGCGCTTGAGCGCGGTGCCCTTGGCGGGCGCTCTGCGGTAGTGCCAGGCGGCCTCGACGAGGAGCCGGCGGGCGTGGCGAGACCCTGTCTTGGTGATCGAGCCTTGACGGCGACGCTCCCCGGAGCTGTCCTCGCTGGGGACCAGGCCGACGAAGCTCATCAGCTGTCCCGCCCTGGCGAAGCGCTGCCAGTCGCCGATCTCCGCGCACAGCCCTACCGCGCTGAGCGTGTCCATCCCGCGCAGGCAGCGCAACCGAGCGACGCTCTGCGCCCACGGCGAGGCGGGCACGAGCTCGCCGATCGTGCCCTCCAGCGCGGTCCGGCGCACGATCAGCGCGTCGATCGCGCCGAGATAGTCAAGCAGCGTGACCTGCGCACCCCGGTCGCTCAGCTCCAGGCGCCCGAGCCACTCGCGGTGACGGATCGTCCAGTTAGAGCCGGGACCCTCGAAGACGATCTCGTGACGCAGCAACAGCTTGCTCATCCGGTGGCGTGCGCGCATCAGATCACCACGAACGTCCTCGCGTGCTCGGACGAGGTCCCGCAGCGCCTCTTCCTCGGTGCTCGGCACCCTGACCGGATACAGGCCTCCGACCATCAACAACCGCACTAAGCGCTCCGCGTCGCGACGATCAGTCTTGACGCGGTCCTGCGCGGGACGCTCGATCTTGCCCGGCGCAGCGACCACGCACCCCACCCCGGCCGCCGCGAGCGCCCGCGCGAGCCCGAACCCCGTCGGCCCCGCCTCATACGCCACGCGCGTCGGCCCGGGCAACGAACCACAGAACTCGACCACCTCGCTCGTGCGCCCGGAAAGCGTCCGCGAGCGGAGTTCACCCGACACCGCGTCAACCGTCACCGCGAGCACCTTCGCCGCGTGCACATCCAAACCAGCCCAACTGCGAACCTGTGTCATGTCGGCACCCCCATGATTGCGGTCGGGGCCCAGGCCATTCCTGGACCCTCAACCCGCGCACCTCATGCGCGGGTGCCGACCTTCACACCCTCAACGGACGCCAAGACGGCGACCCATATGGTCTAGGCTGCAATGTCGCGTCGCTGCAGCAGGGCGCTCCGCACGGCGTCCGCGACATCGACGGGCGTGCGACTCGCTGGCTCGCCGACGCAGGCGTCCACGCCGTGCTGGTGCGCCCCGACCTGTACGTGTTCGGCGGCGCCTCAGACCAGGCGGACGTCGGCGCGCTGATAGACGACCTGCGCGCCAAGCTCGGCGCGCGGGACGGCAACACAACCAAGCAGGAGGCCAGATGAGCACCGAGACAGTAATCCACCCGAAGTTCCATCACGTCAACCTGAAGACGACTCGCCTGCAGGAGATGATCGACTGGTACCGCACGCTCGTGGGAGCCGAGGTGCTCTTCCAGGCCCCCGACGGGGCATGGCTATCCAACGATAAGGCCAACCACCGGATCGCGTTCCTCGCCTTCGACGGGTTCGTAGATGACCCGGAGAAGGACACGCGCACAGGGATGCATCACAGCGCGTTTGAGTACGGCAGCTTCGAGGAGCTGAACGCCAGCTACCTGCGTCTGCGCGAGGAGGGGATCACACCCGACATCTGCCTCGACCACGGGATGACGTTCTCCTACTACTACAAGGACCCCGACGGCAACTACGTCGAGCTGCAGTGCGACATCTTCGGCGACTGGGCGAAGTCGAACGAGTGGATGCGCGAGAGCGAGGAGTTCCATGCAAACCCGATAGGCACCTTCGTCGACCCGGCGCTGGTCGCGGAGGCCGCAGCCGATGGGGCGACGCTTACCGAGATCCACGAGCGTGCGAAGGCGAAAGAGTTCTCGCCCGGCGCTGCACCTACCGACATCCCGTACGCGGACTGATCGATGCGTCTACTCACATTTGACGACGGCAGCTGCCCGCACGCCGGCCTCCTGGTAGGCGAGGACGTCGTACCGGTCTCGGCCCTGGATGCACCGGCCAGCTCAGTCAAGGGGCTGCTCGAAGCGTTGGACGCAAACGGCCTGGCCGACCTGGGGGAGCGCGCGAAGAGCGCACAGCAGCGCATCGCGCTCGCGGGACTGCGGCTTCTGGCGCCCGTGCCGGACCCCGAGAAGATCATCTGCCTGGGCCTGAACTACCGCGACCACGCCGAAGAGTCCGGCCAGGAGGTCCCTGCCGCCCCGCTGTGGTTCGCGAAGTTCGCAAACTCCCTGATCGGCAGCGGCCAGGACATCCTGCTCCCGGCGGCCCACCCGGACTACGTCGACTACGAGGCCGAGCTCGCCGTCGTAATCGGTCGCACGGCAAACAGGGTGAAGGAGGCCGACGCGCTTTCTTACGTCGCCGGGGCGATGCCGTTCAACGACGTGAGCGCCCGCGACCTGCAGCTTCAGAACCCGCTGTGGACGAGCGGCAAGGCGGTCGACACGTTCGCGCCCTGCGGCCCTGCCCTCGTGACGCTCGACGAGGCCGGCGACCTCGGCTCGCTCGCCCTGCGCACGAGGATCAACGGCAAGGTCGTGCAGGAGGGCAACACGTCGAACCTAATCTTCGACGTGGCCAGCGCGGTCGCGTGGCTGTCAAGGACGCTCACACTGGTGCCGGGCGACATCATCGCCACTGGAACCCCCGCCGGCGTGGGAGGTCCTCAGGGGATCTTCCTACGCGATGGGGACACGGTCGAAGTCGAGATAGACAGGCTCGGTGTCCTCACCAACCCCGTGCGCACGCAGTAAGCGCTCGCACCGGATCCCATCCAGACCAGAGCCACTAGGTCTTCACGTTTGGTTGTTTGCAGGGCTTTTTCGGGTGTCTTGGCGCGTTGACCACACCTTTAGCGGCGTTTGACCACACTGGCGTGCCTCAGGCGCTGCGGCGGGCGGATGGGCGCTTGTCTTTTGCCAGCGCCGAGTGGTCGGCTTCCAGGTGGGCGATGCCGATTGCCTCCAGGGCTGAGAGCAGCTCGCGGATGCGCCGGTCGTTGGCGATCCAGTGCTCATAGTCGGCGGCGTGGCTGGCGTTCAGCCATCTACTGACGGTCTTGCCTGAGAGCTTGCGCGTCCACTGCCAGTAAGGGCCGTGCGGGCGTGGTGGGTCGGCCTGGCAGGCACAGCCTGGCCGTCCGCAGCGCGTGAGGCGCTGCTGGATCGAGCCGGGCAGCACCTTGCCGGTGCGGGCGATCTTGGCGAGCTCGCCCGCGATCTGTCTGGCCTGCTCGCGTGCCGGCTGATCGCGGCTCACGGGCACAGTCTGGCAGAGAGAGCAGTCATCACGTCTTGACCGTACAGTATATCTCTCGTACGATGAGCGGGAGAGACCCCGCCTCGGGGGTATCAGCCGCGATCTGCGCCTACCGCTCGCACGGCGTGAGCGATGCCGCGGGCGCCTTCGCGCGGGAGGTGGTGGGCGCTGCTGATCCCGAGAGCCCGGCGCGGGCGAAGGCGCTTCTGTTCGCCGCAAGTCGCCTGGCGGGCTTCGGGGAGTCGGTCGGCTTGGAACTCGAGCCCTCGACGCTGCTGGATGGCGCGGTCATCGAGCGCTTCATCCTCTGCGGCACGCAGGGCTTCTCGCCGGCAACCCGCCGCACGCTGCGCAGCAACCTGCGCGCGCTCGCCCGGACGCTTCAGACCCACCCGCCGCCGGGGCCGACCCCGCTGCCAAGAGAGCGCGCCAAGCCCCCATATAGCGACCATGAGATCGGCCTGTTCCTGGCGGCCGCCTCTGCGCTGTCCACGCAATCGAGGCGGGTGCGCGCAACGGCGCTGATCTGCCTGGGCGCGGGCGCGGGGGTGATCGGCTCAGAGCTTCGCCACGTCCGCGGCATCGATGTGGCCGAGCGCTCCGGCGGGCTTCTGGTGGCGATCGGCGGCGGCAGGGCGCGCAGCGTGCCGGTGCTCTGCCGCTACCAGGAGCCGCTGCGGCAGGCCGCCGCGTTCGCGGGAGGAAGGTACCTGCTCGGCGGCAGAGCTCCTGACCGCAAGAACCTCAGCGGCGAGATCACCGCCCTCTTCTGCGATCCCGGCCTGCCACGGCTTGATACCGGGCGGCTGAGATCGACCTGGCTCTCTGAGGCCGCGAAGGCGATCGGCCTGCAGGCGTTCATGGCCGCCGCCGGGGTCTGTTGCTCACAGCGGCTGGGGGATATCGCCTTCTCCCTGCCCGCCCTGCCCGAGCGGGAGATAGTCGCGCTCTTGGGGGGCTCATCGTGAGCGCCGCCGCCGACCTGCCGCGCCTTGAGGCGATCCTCGACGCCTCCGGCGAGCCGCGGCGCATAGAGGCGATGCTGCCGGTCGGCGTCAGACCCCGCCAGCTCTCCGTCAGGACGCTGCTGCTCGGGACCCTGATCACGCTCGACGATGACCGCCCCGCGCATCTTGTGCGGGTGCACCGGGCGCTGATCGGCCTGAGCGAGCCCGATCAGCGCCGCCTGGGCGTGATCGCCGACTGGAAGGAGGGCCCTCATGAGCTCACCTACCGCCAGGTGGAGCGCACCTACCGCCTCGTGAAGGAGGCGCTCTCAAGGCAGAAGCCCGACGGGCGGCCCTCACAGGCGCTCTCTGAAGTGATGGACGCGCTGATCGAGGCCAGCGTGAAGGTGCTCGGCGGGGGGAGGGTCCCCCAGTCAAGCGCGCTGGCCGTGGACTGGACCGACTATGAGACATTCGCGCGGCCGCCGCGCAGAGGGCGCAAGACGCTTCAAGAGAAAGAGGGCGAGGACACAGGCGATGCCAGCCCGGGCCCGCCCCAGCAGGCAGAGCCCCGGCAGGCAGACGGCGAGCAGGAGCAGGAGGAGGAGCAGGCGGGGGAGCAGAAGCAGCAGGAGCGCTGCGCCGACCCGGAGGCCGCCTTCGGGCACCGCAAAGCCAACTCCTTCGGCAAGAAGGAGATCTTCTTCGGCTACCACCTGCAGGCCGCCACGATCGTCAAGGAAGAGGGCGGCCCCGAGGTGCCGGAGCTCGTGCGCAGGATCACGCTCGCCTCCGCCAAGCACGACCCGCCCGCGATGATCGTGCCCGTGATCGAGCGCATGGCAGCCGAAGGCATAAAGCTCGGCGACCTGCTCGGCGACTGCGGCTACTCCTACCGCGCCCCAGAGACCTTCGCGGCGCCGATGCGCACGGCCGGCGCAGCACTCGTCATCGACCTGCACCCGGGCGACCGCGGCATCAACGGCAGCCATGAGGGCGCTATCGCCTGCAACGGCAACCTCTACTGTCCGGCCACGCCCAGGGCGCTCTTCCAGCTCGGCCCGCCAGCTCCCGGAGCCACAGAGACCGAGCTCACCGCCCACGACCAAAAGAGCGAAGAGCTCTCCCGCCACAAGCTCTCCCCGCTCACCGCCGCCGATCAAGACGGCTACCGCCGCGTGATCTGCCCCGCCGCGGCCGGCAAGATCCGCTGCCCGCACAGGCCGGCATCCATGCAGCTCTCCCATGAGCGCCCGACGATCGCAAACCCGCCAGAGCACCCGCCCCTCTGCTGCACCCAACAGACGATCACCGTGCCGGCAAGCGTTAACGCGAAGACCGCCCAGAAGCACGACTACCCCTCCAAAGCGCACCGCGTCTCCTACGCCCGGCGCACCGCCTCCGAGCGCAGCTTCTCGCAGACGAGCGACCCGGCCGGCATCGACACCAGCCGCGGATGGAGCCGCCTGATGGGCCTGACCCCCAACGCGCTCATGCTCACCTGCGCCTTCATCATCACCAACATCCGCACAGCGGAGGCCTTCGCCGCCCGCCAGGCCGAGAGCCAGCGCCGCGCCGCCTGCGGGCTGCCGCCGCGCAAACGCCGCCGGCGCCGGCGCAGCCCCCACGACCTCACCAGCCAGGCCAACGCGCCGCCGCACCTCGCGGCCTGAACCTCACACACACCCAAGCAGACCCTCCCAGCGACGCCGACCAGACCTCAGCGTCCCGCGGCGCCTCAAAAACCCGTCCGGGCGGCCTGTGATCCTCCCACAAGATTCCAGGCGGCCCGCCGGTACCCCCCATCAGCGCCCCCGACGCACGAAGGCCCACCACAACACACGCCGGCAAGCCCAAACGTGAACTGGAGAGGCCTTCAAACGTGAAGACCTTGCCACTGACAACCCAGGAGCTGAACACGTGAACACAGTCATCTGGATCGCGCAGGGCATTCTCGCGGCCGTATTCCTCGCTGCGGGCCTCATGAAGCTGACGCAGCCGAGAGCGACGCTGCAGGAGAAGACCCCATACGTCGAGGACTTCACCGACGGGCAGGTCAAGGCCATCGGCACAGTCGAGGTGCTCGGCGCGATCGGCGTCGTGCTGCCGGCGGCGATCGGCGTCGCGCCGATCCTCACGCCTATCGCAGCATGCGGGTTGGCGCTCACGATGGTCGTCGCCGCGACCACGCTGATACGACGCGACGAATACTCACATGTGGCCCTGGATGTCGTCATATTCGCGCTGGCCGTGTTCGTTGCGATCGAGCGGTTCGGCCCCCACTCGCTCTGATACGTAGCTGTGTCGTCAAGTCTGTGTGTTCGATCGCGTCCGTTCGGAGGGCGCGTGGTTTTCGTCGGGGCCGGGACGCCGGACTCGGTGTCGGTGTCGGTGTTGCGAGTCTGATGAGGCGGGCATTGATGACCCCAGGGACCGTGTGGGGTGCGTTTATTCGATCGGGCATGGTTTCAGGCGGCGATGTACTCGTGGGTGAGGCCGCGGAGGCCGGCATCGCCTCTCCCGACCCCACGACCCCAGCGCCACGGAGCGCGTCTGGCGAGATCGCCTATCGCCTCCCAAGGGTCAATTGGACCACGCGTGGACCCCGCCGCACGCTTCAGCAATGCCCCGCAGCTTCCAAACCATGCCCAATAGCAGGCACTTCTCGTATTGAGGAGACAGGCTTTCAACCTGCGACCGCCCGGTCCGCGGCCGGACGAGCAGGTTCGCTTGGTACGTCTGGCCTGCTGTCACGTCGGTTGAGATTCGCTGAGTTGGCTGTCTTTCCGCGAATTGGACCCCGAATTGGACCCCGCCGCCTGACCGAGCCACGCCCAAAACCCGTAAGCGTTCAGTCCCCTGGCCCCATGTTGGGTCAGGTGAGGAGCGGGACTGGGTCGCCGCGGGCGTGGGCGGTGAGCGCCTCGGCGAGATAGACGAAGAGCGATCGGTGCTGAAGGCGGCAGGTGGTGTGGGCCGACAGAAGCCGCGCGGTGCGTTGCTCGCCTCCTTCGGATTGGCTGCCGAGTGAGAGCTTGCGGTAGATGACCGCGCTTCTGAGAGCGCGCTCGGCGTGGTTGTTGGTGGGCTGCACGCCGTTGTGGGCGGCGAAGGTCCATAGCGCGGGCCAGGCCTTCAGCAGGTTGCGCGCCATCCCGCGGCAGCGCTTGTTGCGCGCTCGCTTTGAGGCGTAGCGGCGGATGATCGGCTTGTACTGTCGCGCCAGCCGGCGGATCGCGAGCTTGAGCTCACGTCGATCACCCGTGTGCTGGAAGACCTCCCAGGCCCAGAAGACGCGCTCGCAGAGCTCGAGGCCGTGCTCCCCGAACTCCTTCTCGGCCGCCAGCCCTTCGGCGTGAGCTTGAAAGTCGCGCTTCAGATGCGACCAGCAGAGCTGGCGGCGCGCCAAGGGCAGGTGCGCATAGGCCCACCAGCGATCGGAGGTCACAATCGCGCTGGTGTCGGCGAGTAGCAGCCTGGCGCGATCCTCGTGGCGGTCGGGCTCGATCTGCAGGTAAGCACGGCGCTGATCGAAGATGCCCCACAGCGCGCGGCGCTCACCCGCGGTCCGCCAGCCCGTCTCGTCCATGTTCACTGCGCCCGCGCCGCGAAGATCCTGCAGCAGATGGGCGTGTGGCTTCACCAGCGCCTCGGCAGTCCGGCTGAGGATCGCGTCGACCGTGCCGACGCTGATCCGCGAGCCAAACAGCTGCTCGCAGAGCTCGACCACATCGCGCCGGGAGATGCGGTTGCGCACCGACAGCGTCGCCACCGCCGCCTGAAACCGAGGGTCGAACGCGCTCGTTGCGATCTCGCCGGGCAGCTCGGCGCGCGCACGCTCACCACACTCCGGGCAGCGCACGCGCTGGGCGCGATGCTCGATCACGCGGACCGTGATCACCGGCAACTCCTCGATCTGCCAACGCACGGGCTCGCCGGCTGCCACGCGCTCATCCTCGACGAAAGCGTGGCCGCAGCCACAGCGCTCTGGCCAGTACTCGACGACGTCGTCCACAGCCCACGCCGGCAGCAGCGGCCGCCCATGACCCTCGTGACCGGGCTGGGCACCCTGCTTGCGGCCCGAGGGGTCCTTGCCCCGCCGCGGCAGCGCGGGGGGCGGGTCGGCGCTCGGGGGCTGTGAGGAGTTACGCGAGGAGCGCTTGGTCCTGCGCTCCAACTGCGCGATGCGCTCCTCCTGGGCAGCGACCCGCGCAGTCAGCCGCTCGACCTGCGCCACCAGCCGCTCATTCTGCGCCGAGAGCTCCAGCAACACCTCCACCACGACATCACGGCCCCGGTCGTAGATCGCCTCCGCCTCGGCGCGCTGCACACCATAGGTTTCGACGCCGCCGAGCTATCTCCCCCGACCCACTGAACGCTTACCAAAACCCGCCCATTTGCAGGCCTTTCCTCTAGTCGGGGAGACAGGATTTGAACCTGCGACCGCCCGGCCCCCAGCCGGGTGCGCTACCAGACTGCGCCACTCCCCGTGGTGCTCCCCTGAGCCTACCTCACGCCGGCGAGCGACCAGGGCTCGCCGAGCAAGCGGGCGACGGGAATCGAACCCGCCCTAAAAGCTTGGAAGGCTTTTGTGCAACCACAACACTTCGCCCGCGGGACGGCCATCATCGTACCGTCCCGGCGGCCCTCTAAGCTACTGGCGTGCGCCTCAGGGTCCTACCTTTGCTGCTCGCGCTCACCGCGGGCGACTACCTGTTGTGGGACTGGTCGATCGCGGACAGCCACGACGTCGTGTCGCTCGTGTCGGGGCTCACGCTGCTGCCGATCGCGGCGATCACCGTCGGCATGGTGGCGGTCGCGGGCGCACGGCTGCTGAGGCTCCTGCTTGGGGGCCCCTCCAGCCGCCGCCCTCCCGGGCAAGCCCACGAAGACGTCGAAGCCACGAACCGCCGGCCCCCGGCGGACGCCTCCGAGCGCGACTCCTCCGGCAGGCTGGCCGCCTGAGCTTGAAGATCGACGACCGGAGACGAAGGGCCGACCGCCCGGGCGAGAGCGCCGACCATCCGACGCGCTGGGCCGAGCGATGACCGACGAGCGACGACGGCGCCTGCTGCCGCGCTCCACGAGGGGCAAGCTTGCGGCGGCCGGCGGCGCGGCGCTCCTGTTCGCGGGGATCGCGTTTGCGGGGTATCTCTACGAGAAGCACCGCACCGGCAACATCTACCATCCGCACGCTCCGTTCGTGGCCCAGCCGGTGGCGCCCAAGCTGCCCGCGAAGGGCCCGAGCCGCTTCGCGTGGCCGCTGTATGGCTACACGAAGAACCACACGCGCTTCTTCCCCGCCTCGGCGAGCCTGCATGCCCCGTTCAAGACCGTGTGGGTGCACACGGGCAACTCGCTGCTGGAGTTTCCGCCCGTGATGTACGGCGAACGCCTCTTCCAGCTCGGCGACGACGGGGTGATACACGCGATCGACAAGCACACGGGCCGCGACGCTTGGAGCAGGCGGCTCGGCGCGCTGTCGGCGTCCTCGCCCGCGGTGTCGGCGAGCACGGTGTATGCGACGGTGCTGTCGCGCACGCCGGGGTCGCAGTCGGGACGGGTGGTGGCCATGAACACCGCCAACGGTCACATCCGCTGGGCGCGGGATTTGCCGAGCCGTGCCGAGTCGTCTCCGCTGCTCGACAGGAACAAGCTCATCTTCGGCACCCAGGACGGCACCGTGTATGCGCTGCAGGCGCGCACGGGGAAGGTCATCTGGACCTACCATGCGGCGGGCGCGGTGAAGGCGAGCCCGAGCCTGGCGAACGGGGTGCTCTACTTCGGCGACTACGCGGGCGAGCTGCAGGCGGTGCGCGAGCGCGACGGCGGGCGGGTGTGGGTGAGCGGATCGGGCGGCGCGCTGCTCGGCAGCGGCACGTTCTACTCCACGGCGGCGGTGGTGTATGGGAGGGTGTTCCTCGGCAACACCGACGGGCGCGTGTATGCGTACGACCAGGCGTCGGGCAAACTCGACTGGGCGGTGCAGACGGGCGCGTACGTGTACGCGTCGCCCGCCGTCACCAACGCGCCCGGGCTCGGCCCGACGATCTACCTTGGCTCCTACGACGGCGCCTTCTACGCGATCGACGCGCACTCGGGGCGCATCGACTGGCAGTACCACGCGGGCGGGCGCATCTCGGGCTCGGCGACGATCGTGGGGCGGGTGGTGTACTTCGCCGACCTCGGCGCGCACCGCACGATCGGCCTCGCAATCTCGACCGGGAAAGCGGTGTTCTCGATGGACTCGGGCGCGTTCGACCCGGTGATCACCGACGGGCACAACATCTACATGACGGGCTACAACGCCCTCTACGCGCTCGTCCCGGTCACACCCGTGGCGCATGCCGCCGCCGCGCGCAAGGCCACCCGGCACGCTGCCGCCTCACATGCGTCGACGCGGCATGCCGCGGGGCGACATGTTGCCGCGGCGCACAGAGCCGCCGCTAAGACCCGCAGCCGCCGCTAAGCCCGAGCGCGCGCGAAAGCGAGAAGCGCGCCGCGACACGCACCACAGAGGGCGCGCTGACGCTCACGGCGGTCCATCCGCCGGGCGCGCTCTTCACGCACGCGGCGCCGCTCGCGACGGTCCAGTAGCGCGTGTAGTGCAACCTCACGACCGACCGCCCGGGCGTGGCGAAGCGCAGCGTGAAGGAGTCGTGGCCAAGCTCCGTCAGGACCGCCGGAGAGGAGGCGAGCGGCGCGGAGCCCCGCACCGCGAACACGCGCCAGTGGGCGCTCGAGAGCACTTCGCGCAGGTACGGCAGGCCCCCGCGGATCAGGGCGGCCTCTTCGTCGCTCGAACCGTCCAGGCGCACGTCCGGGAGCGCCACATAGCTCACGGCGTTGGCCTGCAGCCAGGTGCGATACGCGGACGCGGTGAGCGGATCTTTGAAGAATATTGGGTCGTACTTGGTGTCCAACTGGCGCTCCCACCCGCGCGCGAGCGGGAACTGCGGGGCGAGCAGCGCGGCCTCCCAGTGGGAGTGCGTGAACGTGACCTCCACCCGCGCAAGCGGCCCTCCGTGCGTGGCGAGGAAGCGCTTCAGCGGCGTGTAGTAGGCAGAGCTCGTCGAGGGGTCGCCGATCACGCCGGTGCTCTCGCGCACCGGCCCCCATACGGTCCAGGTGACGATCCCGCCCACCGCGAGAACGGTCGCCGCGAGCGGCCGCCCGGACCTCCTGAAGCCGTCGCGGGCGAGCGCGCACAGCAGCAGCGGGCCCGCCAGCAGGACGGCGTAGCGCGCGATGTTGCTGCCCATCGGAGTGGGCGCGATCGAGAGGGCCGTCACGCCCAGGTAGACCCACCCGCCCCTCCACAGCAGCCGCTCCTCGCGGGGCAGCGCGTAGAGGAACGCGAGCGTCACCGCGAGCGTCGCCGTAACCGAGCTCGCCGCGAACGGCTCCCACCCGCCCTCGGGGAAGAGCGCCTCAAGCGGGAGTGCCACAAAGAGCGCCGGCGCCACCAGCACCAAGCCGGCGCGCGGGCGGCGCGTGGCGAGCACGTGCGTGGCGCCCGCCAGCGCGAGCAGCAGGCCCGCCACCGGGCTCGTGGCGGCGCACACGGCGGTGAGCCCCGCGGCGAGCCACACCCGTTCGCGCACGAGCGCGAGCACGGCGAGCACGGCGAGCGCGACGCCGAGCGCGAACGTGAGCCTGCCGATCCACAGGTCGCCGGCGGCCGCCAGCGCGAAGCACGCCGCTCCCCAGCGCGCGCGCGGCCCGTACACCGCGTATGCGATGCGCTCGAACGCGAACGTCGAGACGAGCACCGCGAGCGCTCCCACGAGGCGCATGCCGAGCAGCAGCGCCACCCAGGGAAACACGAGGCTGTAGCCGGGCAGGTGGTGGCCGGCGTACCAGTTGTCGTCCCACACCGTGAAGCCGAAGTGTTCGAAGAGGGTCGCGCGGTAGGTCTGCGCCGCGAGGTCCGGCGAGCGCGGATCGAGCGCCAGCCATGCCCCCACGAGCACGCACGCCAGGAGCAGCGCCGGCGAGAGCAGGCGGGCGAGCGGGAGCGCGCGGACGGCCTGCAGCGGGGACGGGCGCTCGGTGAGTGCTTGACTCTCCACAGCCCGCCAGTATGGCGGGCGAGAAGTGAGCTGAGACCCGGCGTGCTACCCCGCCGGGCCCCAGCTCCCGCGTGAGTCGAGCTCGATTGGACGAGTCGCGCGGTTGTGCCCGTATGAACAGACCAGAGCCCCGGAAGTCGCGTCGCGCGCGGAGAGCGCCGGTAGCCGATAATCAGCGCCGATGACGACCGCGTATGAGAGAGCCCGCCCATGAGAGGCCGCGCGCAGCGGCCCGAACGCCTGAGGACACTCGTACGCCGCCCACCGGCACGAGGGGCGCTCGCGCGCGGGGCGCTGGCGCTCGCGCTGCTCGCCGCGGCGGCGTTCGCATCGGGCTGCGGCACGGCGCACCCGCCGCCCTTGGGCGGCAGGGGGCTCGCCGAAGCCCAGACGTTCCCCTACTTCAAGCTCTACTGGGTTGGCCCGAGCTTCATCGGCAAGCCGCTCGCGGCCGTGGACGGGTTGAAGAGCTACAGCACCGCGATCGGCGACTCCGTGTATTACGGCGACTGCGTAAACGGCAAGGGGCTGCTCGGCGGCGGGGGGAGCTGCCTGCTGCCGCTACAGGTGACGAGCGTGATCTACAAGTTGCACTCCAACAGCGCGCTCGGCGCCCAGAGCAACGCGCTCGTGAGGGGGGTGCCCGCGACGATCTACGACGAAGGGCGCTCGCTGGAGCTCTACAGCGGAAGGCTCTCGATCGACGTGTTCTCGGACACGCTCTCCCACGCGCTGCTCGCGGCGAGCCTGCTGCGCCCGCTCAACGCGCCCGGGTCGGCGAGCGGCAAGCTCCCCCCGCCCGTCTACTGCCCGGGCCTCTCCGGCCCCGAATCGCCGCGGATCCAGCGTGTCATGAGCCATCTCCCGGGCCGTCCATGCCAGAAGGCCGCGGCGGCGATCGCCGCCGCCGAACGCCTCGCCGAAAAGCCCCTGCCGGGACGCTAGCGTCCCGTCGCGCCCTCGGGCGTCGCGCGGTCAACGGAGACCCCCGCCGGCTCGCCGATCTCACGGCGCAGGCTGAAGAACGCGATCGATCCGATCAGCGCCGGCAGCCACAGCGAGATCGCGCGGTAGGTGACGACCGCCGCCACCACCGCCGAGACGGGGCGTACTCCAAAGAGCACGAGCATCCCGATCAGGCCGCCTTCGACCGCCACGAGGCCCCCCGGGATCGGGATCGAGTTGCCCATCAAACCGACCAGGTAAGCCATCGCCACCGCCCAGAACGTAGATGTGGGTCCGTAAGCGAGGAGACATACGTACAGCACGAGCGCGTCGAACAGCCAGTAGCCCACCGCTCCGAGCAGGCGCCAGTCGCGTTCGCGAATCAGCCGCAGCGCGTCGCGCACGCCGTCGCTGACGGCCACCAGCGCGACGCGCATGCGTCCGTCGCGCAGCCCGAGACGTGTCGCGAGCCGGCCCGCGAGCGTGGCGGCCGCGAGCGTCGCGAGGATCGTGGCGATCGCAAGCGCCGCCGGCAGCAGCGTGAGCAGCGCGTTGCGGGTGCCGGGCAGCAGACCCAACCACATGGGCACTCCGATCAGGGCCGCGGCGCTCACGTTGACGGCGCTCGTGAGCACGAACATCAGCACCGAGCGCCGCGCGATGCGCTCGACCGCGACGCCCTTCGTGCGCAGCACCCACGCGCCGAGCGCGATACCGCCGATGCCGCTCACCGAGACGACCGAGTTGACCGCGAGCTCGGAGAGCGACAGCCGGCGGCTGAAGCGCCGCTCCATCTTGAACACGAGCTCGAACAGAACGACGTAGCCGGCGCACGAGAGCAGCTCGAAGCCGACGCCCGCCGCGATCCAGCCGGCGCTCGCGTCGGTGATGCGCTCGCCCGCCGAGCGCAGCCCCGGCACGGCGAGCAGCAGCGCGACGACGAGCGCGAAGAACACCGCAAGGCTGATCAGGCCGTTGCGCAGCCGGCGCGACTGGGTTGACATCCCGCCGCTTGCGATCGAGCCTCTCCCCTGCGCTCGAACCGTCCCGGCAGCGTCCTCATCGAGGATTCTTCGCATCCTCTTCAGCCTCGTTCGTAGGTTCCTCCAGGTACCGTCACCATAGCCTCACCTCTCCGGCGCCCGCCGGAGGAGGGGCGAAACCGCCATGGCAGAGCAAGCGCGCATACTGGTCGTCGACGACGAGCCCGCCGTGCAGCACGCGCTGTCGCGCGCGCTCGCGCTCGAACGCTACGACGTGACCCTCTCAGGCGACGGCGGGGACGCGCTGGAGCGCATCGCGGGCGGAGCCTACGACGCGGTGATCCTCGACGTGTCGATGCCCGTGCTCGACGGTCTGGAGGTTTGCCGGCGGGTGCGCGAGCAGGGCGATCGCACGCCGGTGCTGATGCTCACCGCGCGCGAGCAGGTCGACGACCGGGTGGCGGGCCTGGACGCGGGCGCTGACGACTACCTCGTCAAGCCGTTCGCCCTGCGCGAGCTTATGGCGCGCGTGCGGGCCCTGCTGAGGAGGGCTGAGGAGGGCGAGAAGGAGGAGACGCTCAGCTTCGAGGATCTGCGCTTGGACCGCATCGCGTACGAGGCGCGACGCGGGGAACGGCCGTTGAACCTCACGCGCACCGAGTTCCTGCTGCTCGAGCTCTTCCTGCGCCATCCCAGGCAGGTGCTCACGCGCTCGATCATCTTCGAGCACGTGTGGGGGTATGACTTCGGCTCGGGCTCCAACTCGCTGGGCGTGTACATGGGCTACCTGCGCCGCAAGACCGAGGCCGGCGGAGAGCCGCGCCTGCTGCACACGGTACGCGGCGTGGGCTACGTGCTGCGAGAGCGATGAGCCCGCCCAACCGCACCCGGCTGCGAAGCGTGATCGCGAACATGAGCTTCCGCCGGCGCATAACGCTCGTGTCGGCCGCCGCCGTCGCGATCGCGGTCGTGCTCGCCTCGGTGCTCACCTACCTGCTCGCCTCCCACCAGCTGCGCAGCCAGGTGGACGAACAGCTGCGCAACCGCTCCGGCGGACTGCGTTTCATCGCAAACGCCGCGCCAGACAGTTTGCGCGGTCGCGACGAGCGCTTTCTCGGCGCCCCGCCGGCCGCGCCGCGGGGCAACCCGTTCGACAACCTGTCCCCGCATCCCGACCAGGTGCGCGGCTACCAGCAGCTGATCGCCTCGAGCGGCAAGATCCTGTTCCGCTCCTCCTCGAACGTGACGTTGCCGATCGACGCAGCCTCGCGCAGGCTCGCCGCGAAGGGGGGCAAGCCCTTCTACCGAGACGCACACGCCGGCGGGATCCACCTACGTGTCCTCACCGACGCGCTGCGCCCCGGCTACGCCGTGCAGCTCGCCCAGCCGCTCACGAGCGTCGATCGCCTGCTGCGACGCCTGCGCCTGATCCTCGCGCTGCTCGACGTCGGCGGTATCGCGCTCGCGGCGCTGCTCGGACGGCTCGTGGCGGGGGCCGCGGTGGCGCCCGTGAAGCGCCTCACCCGGGCCACCGAGCACGTCACTCGCACGCAGGACCTCTCCGAGCGGATCGAGTCGGCGGGCGTCGATGAGATCGGGCGCCTCGCGGAGAGCTTCAACGCGATGCTCGACGCGCTGCAGGGCTCGATGAGCGCGCTCGACGCATCCGTGCACGCCCAGCGCCAGCTCGTGGCGGACGCCTCGCACGAGTTGCGCACTCCGGTGACGAGCCTGCGCACGAACATCGAAATCCTCAAGCAGGAGCGCGACATGGGGGTGCGGGAGCGTCAGAGGATGCTCGACGACGTGGTGGAACAGATCGAGGAGCTCACGATGCTGATGAACGACCTCATCGAACTCGCGCGCGGCGAGCAGCCGCGCGCCGGCGGCGAGGACGTGCGGCTCGACCTCGTCGTCGAGGAGAGTGTCGATCGCGCCCGGCGACACTCTCCCGACACGCCCTTCCACGTCGAGCTCGACCCGGTCGTGCTCACCGGCGCGCCGGACCGGCTGGGCCGCGCGGTGAACAACCTGATCGACAACGCCGTCAACTACAGCCCGCCGGGCAGTCCCGTGGAGGTGGCGCTGCACGGCGACGAGCTGACCGTGCGCGACCACGGCGCGGGAATCTCGAGCGCTGAGCTCCCCCACGTCTTCGACCGCTTCTACCGGGGCGCCGAGGCGCGCGGACGACCCGGCTCCGGCCTCGGCCTGGCGATCGTGCGCCAGGTGGCCGAACAGCACGGCGGCGACGTCAGCGCCCAACCGGCGCCCGGAGGAGGCACGCTGATGCGCCTGCGCCTGCCGGGCGCGGGCCCTGTGGAGTCGCTGCCGGCCGAGCCGCCCTGGCATACGCTCGCCCCTCCGCTCGAAACGCGGCCGGGGTGAGGCCGTAGCGCCGCCGGAACGCCTGCGCGAAGTGCGGCGCCTGGCGGTAGCCCACCAGGCGCGCCACGTCACGCACCGAAATCGCGGGCTGCTCGACCAGCAGCTGCGCGGCGACGTTCAAGCGGCGCGCGAGCAGGTCCTCGCGGAATGTCACTTCGCCGAACTGGGCGTATGCGCGCGTGAGCTGGCGCGGCGAGCTCGCAAGCGCCCGCGCCACTTCGTCGAGCGTGAGCGGGTGGCGGTAGTGGCGCGCGATCACCACGCGCGCCAGCAGATACAGGCGACGGCGCTGCTCGATCGTGGAGGCGCGCATACCCCCTTATCCGACGAACCGGCCCAAACGGGACGGATCACTCCTCCCCCAGCTCCAGCACCGCCAGGAACGCCTCCTGCGGGACCTCCACGCGGCCCACCTGCTTCATGCGCTTCTTGCCCTCCTTCTGCTTGCCCAGGAGCTTCTTCTTGCGCGAGATGTCGCCGCCGTAGCACTTCGCGATCACGTCCTTGCGGAACGCCTTCACGGTCTCCCGCGCGATGATGTGCGACCCGATGGCCGCCTGGATCGGCACGTCGTACTGCTGGCGTGGGATGCGCTTGCGCAGCTTCTCGGTGAGCGTGCGCCCCATGTCGTACGCCTTGTCCCTGTGCACCACCATCGACAGCGCGTCCACCGTGTCGCCGGCGAGCAGCACGTCGAGCTTGACGAGGTTGGCGGGCTGCATGCCGCTCAGCTCGTAGTCGAGCGACGCGTACCCCTTCGTGCGCGACTTGAGCTGGTCGAAGAAGTCGAGCACGATTTCCGCGAGCGGCAACTCGTAGCTCATCTGCACGCGCTCGGGCGAGAGATAGTGCATCCCCGCCGGTTCCCCGCGGCGCTCCTGGCAGAGCTCCATCACCGCCCCCACGTACTCGCGCGGAGCGATCACCTGCGCCGTTATGAACGGCTCGCGAATCTCCGCGATCGTGCCGGGATCGGGCATGTCGGAGGGGTTGTGCACCTCCAGCTCCTCGCCGTTCGTCAAGGTCACGTCGAACTCCACCGAGGGCATCGTGGCGAGCAGCTCGAGGTCGTACTCGCGCTCCAATCGCTCCCTCACGATGTCCATGTGAAGCAGCCCGAGGAAGCCGCAGCGGAAGCCGAAGCCGAGCGCGTCGGAGGTCTCGGGCTCCCACGAGAGCGCCGCGTCGTTGAGCGTCAGCTTCTCCAGCGCGTCGCGCAGGTCGGGGTAGCGGTCGGAGTCGATCGGGAACAGACCGCAGAACACCATCGGCTTGACCTCCCTGTAGCCGGGCAGCGGCTCGGAGGCCTCCCGCGCCCCCACCGAGGACGCGCCCGCGCGGGCGCGGGTCGTGAGCGTGTCGCCCACGCGCAACTGCGTCACGTCCTTGATGCCCGTGATCAGATACCCCACCTCGCCCGCCGCGAGCTGCTTGACCGGCGTCATCGTGGGCGAGAAGAAGCCGATGTCATCGATCTCCGCCTGCGTGCCCGCCGCCATCGCCCTGATGGCCTCGCCCTTTCCGAACACCCCGTCCACCACCCGAATGTAGGCGATCACGCCCCTGTACTGGTCGAACTCCGAGTCGAAGATAAGCGCCCTTGCCGGCGCATCGGGGTCGCCCGAGGGCGGCGGCACGCGCCGGATGAGCTCCTCGAGCACCTCCCCCACGCCCTCGCCCGTCTTGCCGCTGATCTTCAATATCGACTCGCCCGGCTCGCCGATCAGCTCCGCCACTTCGCCCGCCACCCGCTCGGGCTCCGCGCCGGGCAGGTCGATCTTGTTGAGGCACGGGATCAGCTCCAGCCCCGCCTCCACCGCCAGGTAGGTGTTCGCCACCGTCTGCGCCTCCACGCCCTGGGAGGCGTCCACGACGAGCAAGGCCCCCTCGCACGCCGCGAGCGAGCGCGACACCTCGTACGTGAAGTCCACGTGCCCGGGCGTGTCGATCAGGTGCAGCTGATATGTGACCCCGTCGGACGCCTCGTAGAACACGCGCACCGCCTGCGCCTTGATCGTGATGCCGCGCTCGCGCTCGAGGTCCATCGAGTCGAGCACCTGCGCGCGCATCTCGCGCGCCGCGACCGCGTGCGTCAGCTCGAGGATCCTGTCGGCCAGCGTCGACTTGCCGTGGTCGATGTGGGCGATGATCGAGAAGTTACGGATGCGCTGCTGGTCCATGGGGGTCCCAACTGTAGAAGGCCCACCGCTCCACCCGATGCGCGGGCGCGCCCGGTGGCTGCGCCCGCGTCGCGATAGCCTTATGGGTCCGGCGGATCGCCCACTCGACCGGAGCTTCGGCTCAACCGGGCAACGCATCCCCTCGGGGATGGCCAGTCTCGGGGTCGGGAGTGTCATAGCCGCCCAGGCATACGACACAAGTCCTGGGACGTAGTAGTTCAACGGCGATCTATGACCGGACCGGGGCCGGGGGAGCGATCAGCTCGCCCGGCCCCTTCTCGTGCCGTGGCGAGATGTGTTGTGTTGATGCGTGGGGCATGCCCCGTGCGCGCGTACGCGTGCGCGCGGGCGCGCGCATGGACCCCCCCGTGCGGCAACACTCAGCCCCGCCCGAGCTGGGTCATGATCAGGCGGTGCACCTGGTGGGCCTCGGGTACGCGCATCGCGAACACGGCGCGCACGTAGACGAGCACGCCGGCGGTCCCCGCCCCGCCGACGCTGACGATCTGCGCGGGCAGCGAGCCGCCGAGCAGCGCGTCCAGCGCGCGCCACACCACCCACGACGCCACCCCGAGCAGCACCGAGGCAACCGCGATGCGGGCGGTGATCATCGTTGTCTGCCTGCCCTCCAGACGACCGTTGAAGCCGACCCGCAGACGGTGGAGCTGCAGCGCGGTCATCACCGCGTTGGCGGCCACCGTGCCGATGATCAGCCCGGCGATCCCCAGCGGCTTGTAGAGGCCCACGCTGACAACGATGTCAACCACGATGTTGAGCGCCGCGAGCCGAGTCGGGATCCACGGGCGCTGCACAGCGAAGAACACGCGCGTGAGCAGCAGGTTCACGCCCCCGAACGGGAGGCTGAAGGCGAACCAGAACAGCGCGATCGACACCAGTTCGGTCGAGCGGTGCCCGAACGCGCCGCGTTCGAACACGAGCCTCACGATCGGCGTCGTGAGCACGATGATGAACGCCGACGCGGGTATCAGCAGCAGGTTGATCTGGCGCATCCCCACCCCGATCGTCCTGCGCATGCTCGCCACGTCGCGCCTGGAGGCCATCCGGCTGAGCGTCGGGAACAACACCGTCGCCACCGCCACGCTGAAGAGGCCCTGCGGCAGCATGTAGATCCGAAACGCATTGTCGATCGCGCGCGGCGCTTCGTCGTTGACGAGCGTCCCGAACACCGAGTTGATGAGCTGGTCGAGGTTGACGATGCCGAGGCCGATCGTCACCGGCAGCATCAGCGTGAGCACCTGGCGGATGCGCGGATCGTGCCAGTCGATCGACAGCTGCAGGCGGAAGTCGATCCGTCCGAGCGCCCCGAACGCCATCAGCAGCATCACGCATGTGGCGACGAGGATCGCGATCGCGTACGCGTACAGCTGATTGCCGTCGTGGTAGCCACCGGGAAAGCGCGGGCGCAGGACGACCAGCAGCACGATGATCACGATGTTCCACACGGCGGGTGAGATCGCCGGGATGGTGAAGTGTTCGTAGGACTGCAGGATCCCGACGAGCAGGCCGTTCAGGCCGAGGATCAATACGACCGGGAACAGCACCTGCGAGAGGCCCACCGTCAGCGCTTCGAGCGGCCCGTTGAAGGCCGGCCCCATGAACAGCGGCATGATCAGGCCCGCGGCGAGGATGAAGAACGCGGTGACCGCGCCCAGCACGATCAGAATGATCCAGAACAGGGTCGAAGCCAGCCGGAAGGCCTCGCGCTTGCGGCCCTGCTCGAGCAGGTCGGTGAACACGGGCACGAACGCCGCCGAGAGCGCGGCGTTGGCGAACAGGTTGCTCACCAGGTTGGGGATCTGGAACGCGAGCGTGAACGCGGACGCGGGCCCTCCGGTGCCGAAGAAGCTCGCCGCCACGATTTCGCGAGCGAGTCCTGCCACGCGCGAGACACCGGTCCCGAGCGAGAAGATCGCCGTGTTGCGCGCGACCCTGCCGGGCGGCGCTGGCCCGGCCGGCTCTTCCGCGGATCCGATGCTCACAGCCACGGGGCGCTATAGTACGGCGCCGATCAAAGATCGGCCAGCGGCGCGCCCCGGCAGGCTGCCCGGGCCGCGGCGCTCTCAGGCATGGCCAACATCCACTCACAGAAGAAGCGCATCCTCCGCTCCGAGCGCGAGCGGTTGGAGAACCGCGAATACACGTCGGCGATCAAGACCTACTTCCGCCGCCTCGAGACGGCCGCCCAGGAGAAAGACGGCGATGTGGCAGCCACCGAGCACCGCCGGCTCGTGAGCACGATCGACAAGGCGGTCAAGCGCGGCGCGCTCCACCGCAACACCGGCGCACGCAAGAAGTCACGCGCGGCCCGCACCCTCGCCGGCCGCTGAGGAGCTAAGCGGCAATAGCCAGGATCGCGCGCAGCGCTAGCGTGTCCTCCTCCAGCGAGCAGAGCGGCGTGCGCGAGAAGCTGAGCGGCGCTCCCCCGCGCGTGTCGAGCTCGAGGTCCGCGATCCGGCAGATGGCCGCGCGCAGGCGCTCTGGCTCGGAGCGCGCGACGTCGGCGATGAAGCGGTCGGCCGCGCGCGTGGGCATCCGCAGCGAGCGCTTGATCTCCGCGGGCGGCTCCCCCGCCTGCAGGCGCACCGACACGCGCTCGGCGTCGCGCAGGCGTTGCGCCATCAGGTACACCAACCCGGACAGCCGCTCGCCCTGGGCGCGCAGCCGCATGTAGCAGCGCGTCGCGTCGGGGGCGTCGGCGCCGACGAGCGCGTCCGCGAACGAGAAGGCGCGCCACGCGGTTGAGCGGGCGGCCTGCCGCTCGACGTCCTCGGCGGCGATCTTCAGGGGAGCTTTCCCGGCGCTGCCCTCGCCATCCGGCCGGTCGCAGGCGAGCGCGAGCTTCTCGAGCTCCCGCAGCAACCGCTGCTGGCGCTCGCCCACTTGTGCCACGAGCGTCTTGGCGGCGAACGCGTCGAGTGAGAGCCCCAGGCGCGTGGCCTGCTCGCGCACCCAGCCGGCGAGCTCCCACGGCTTGATCGTGGCCTCGGCGACGATCTGTCCCTTGGTGGCCTTCACGGCGCGGTGGAGCGCGGCGGGCGCCTTGGCGCGTCCCTCCTCGCGCGCGAAGAAGGCGATGGTGGTGTCGGGCGGCATGTCCGCCATCGCGGGCTCGATGCGCTCCTGCACCTCGGCCTCCTTGAAGCGCTCGGCGCCGTCCACCACGATCACACGCCGCCCGATGGCGAACGTCATCGTGGAGAGCGCGAGCGCCACCCCTTCGGGCGTGGCGGCGTCGCCTGAGAGCGTCTCGACGCTGCCCGCGTCACCGTCGGCTTCCGCCAGCGCCTTCAGGCGCGCGCGGCGCTCGGCGATCGCGCCGTGATCGTCGCCGTGGATCAGGTAGGCGGGCTTGAGCGCGGGCACAACAGCGAGTCTAGGCGAGCCGCCCGACGATCCAGCCGTCTAGCGGATTACGAGGTTCACAAGCCGCCCCGGCACCACGACTTCCTTGACGATCTCGTGGCCGTCGAGGTGCGTCTGCACGTTGGGGGCGGCGAGGCAGAGCGCCTTGAGCTGCTCGGGGGTGGCGTCGGAGGGCGCCCGCACGCGGTCGCGCAGCCTGCCGTTGACCTGGCACACGAGCTCGTAGGAGTCGCGTTCGAGCATCTCGGGATCGGCGAGCGGCCACGGCTGCTCCCACACGCGCTCGCCGGTGAGCATGTCGTAGACGTCGGCGCAGACGTGCGGCGCGAATCCGAACAACAGCGACGCGGCGGTGGCCAGGCCGAAACGCAAAGTGTCGACGTGCAGCCGCTCGCGCAAGCGTGAGCAGTCGTTGAGCAGCTCCATGACGGCGGCGATGGCCGTGTTGAAAGCGAAGCGGCGCATGTCTTCGGAGACCTTGTCGATCGCCCAGTGGGCCTTGCGCGCGAGCTCGAGGTCGTCTCCGTCGATCTCCCCCAAATCCATCGTTCCAGTCGGCGCATGCGCCGACTGGCCCGACGGTGCATGCACCGTCGGGGACAGGGCCGCATGCGGCCCTGTCTTGCCCCTCCATCTTTCTGCGGTCTCGTCCGCCAACCGCCAGAGGCGGGCGAGGAAGCGATGGACGCCCTCGACGCCCTCATCCGACCAGTCGGCGTCCTGGTCGGGCGGTCCGACGAACAGGATGTAGCAGCGTGCCGTGTCGGCGCCGTAGCGCTCCACGATCGTCGCCGGGGAGACGACGTTGCCCTTGGACTTCGACATCTTGGCGCCGTCCTTGGTGACCATGCCCTGCGTGAACAGCGCCTGGAAGGGCTCCTGGAAGTCGAGCTGCCCGAGATCGGCGAGCGCCTTGGTGAAGAAGCGCGCGTACATGAGGTGCAGGATCGCGTGCTCGACACCGCCGATGTACTGGTCAACGGGCATCCACAGGCGCAGCGCCGCGGGGTCCCAGGCGGCCTGTTCGTTGCGCGCGTCGCAGTAGCGCAGGAAGTACCAGGAGGAGTCGACGAACGTGTCCATCGTGTCGGTCTCCCTACGTGCGGGACCCCCGCACGTGGGGCACTCCGTGGCGACCCATTGCTCGGCGGCCGCGAGCGGGGAGCGCCCGCGGGGGGCGTAGTCCTCGATGTCGGGCAGCACCACCGGGAGCCGCTCGACGGGGACCGGTTGCAGTCCGCAGCGATCGCAATAGACGATCGGTATCGGACAGCCCCAGTAGCGCTGACGCGAAACCAGCCAGTCGCGCAGCCGGTAGTTGACAGACGCGTGGCCCTTGCCCTCGCGGTCGAGCCAGCGCACGATGGCGGTGAGCGCCTCGCGGTTGTGCATGCCGTCGAAGTCGGGATTGCTGTTCACGAGCGGCCCATCGCCCAAGTAGGGCAGACTCTCGTCAGTAAGCCCCCATTCCGCTTGAATCTGGTTGTCCTTGTCGGTGAAGGTGAGCCGTGGCGGCTCCGACGCGCCCTCGATCACACGGCGTACCGGCAGGTCATACGCGCGGGCGAACGCGTAATCGCGCTCGTCGTGGCCCGGCACCGCCATGATCGCGCCGGTGCCGTACTCCATCAGCACGTAGTCGGCGACGTACATCGGAATCTGCTCGCCGTTGACGGGGTTGACGACGGTGCGCCCGAGCGCCACCCCCGTCTTCTGCTTCTCGAGCGAGCCGCGTTGCTCGCCGGACTCGGTGAGCGCATGGTTGACGTAGTCACGCACGGCCTGCTCTTGTGCCGTGCCCTCGACCAGGCGCATCACGTCCGGGTGCTCGGGCGCCATCACGAAGAACGTCGCCCCGAAGAGCGTGTCGGGACGGGTGGTGAAGACCGGGTAGTCGATCGGGTGGGCGGGATCCAAGTCCTCGCAACGGAAGGTCACCTCCGCGCCCTCGGAGCGTCCGATCCAGTTGCGCTGCATCGTCTTGACATGCTCCGGCCAGTCGATCCCGTCGAGGTCTGAGAGCAGGCGCTCGGCGTAGTCGGTGATGCGGAAGAACCACTGCTCGAGCTGCTTGACTTCGACCACCGCGCCGCAGCGCTCGCAGCAGCCGTCGAGCACCTGCTCGTTGGCGAGCACGGTCTGATCGTTGGGGCACCACTTCACGGCCGCCTCGCGGCGGTAGGCCAGGCCCGCCTCGTAGAGCTGCAGGAAGATCCACTGCGTCCAGCGGTAATACGAAGGTTCGTGCGTGCCGAGCTCGCGCGACCAGTCGATCGAGATGCCCCACGAGCGGAACTGGCGCTGGAAGGAGGCGATCGACTCGGCCGTGGAGTCGCGCGGGTGCACGCCCGTCTTGATCGCGTGGTTCTCGGCGGGCAGCCCGAAGGCGTCGTAGCCCATCGGGTGCAGCACGCGGTGGCCGGTGCGGCGGTGGAAGTGCGCGATGGCGTCGCCAACCGCGTATTTCTTGAGGTGCCCGATATGGGGCTCGCCGCTCGGGTAGGGGAGCATCTCGAGCACATAGCAGGCAACGTCTTGGGCCTCTCCGGGGAGCGCCTCGTTCGAAACCTCCCAGGTGTGCTCGTCCGCCCACACGGCCTGCCAGCGGGGCTCTATCTCCTGCGGGTCATAGCGACGCTCTGCCATCGGACAGCGCAGGTTAGCGGTAGGCCCCGAACGGTTCTCGTCAAACGACCCCCTCACGCGCGCGCGGGGCACAGCAAACGGCAATGCCATCGCGACCAAGGCGCCGCGCGCGACGGGCTACGAGCGGATGGTCGAAGAGGCGCCGAGCACCCCTCCCTGGGCGTCGAGCGCCTGCAGCGCGAGATAGCGCGGTCTGGTGGAGACCGGGATCGTCGTCTCGAAGCCGCTTCGCGGCGCCGTGGCGAGCGGCGCGAGCGCACGCGGGCTGGAGCCGCCCAGCAGGCGCCACCGGGCGACGGCGGTGGAGCCGTTCCAGCTCGCGTAGGCGGAAAGGCCTCCGTGGGAGCGTGCGCGGACGGCGAGTTGCGGCGGCTGGGTGGGAGCGCCGGTCCAGGGAAACTTGAGCACCGTGTAGGACTGGTAGGCGGCGGGGAGATGGGCGTCGAACAGAAGTCGGCCTTCGGGGGCGAATTCCGAGAAGTAGGGTTCCTGACCCCAGCCGACGAACCAGTCGCCGCCGGCGAGCGGCTGGAAGTCCCCCTGGCTGGGGGCGAGCAGGGGCTTCGAGTGGGTGAAGCTCGAGACGAGCGTGGCGGTCATGTGGGAGAGGTCGAGCGCGAGCACGATCACGCGCGACTGGGAATGCACCTTCGGGGCGCCGCCGTTGTCGAAGAACGAGATCGTGCCGTCCGGCTGCTCGCGGGCGTCATGCTGGTAGGCGGGGCTGGCGCCCGGTCCCATGGCGAAGCTCGAATGCTTGCCGCCGAGAGTCCACACGATGCGGCCGCCGTGGGAGTCGACGCTGTAGGCCGCCGACGTGTTGCGCGAGTCGACGAGCAGATCCGAGCCGTGCTGGGAGACGGCGTTGACGTGAAAGAAGTCCCACGGCGAGCTCGGGGTGCCGCCGTGCCGCACCGGCATGTAGGAGTCGGCGAGCGCGACGTGGTCGAGCGCGTGCCACTCGAAGCGGACGAGGCCGGTCTTCAGGTCGAGCTCCTGCACGAGGGTGTCGGCCACGGCGCCGTCGGAGGGACCTCCGTGGGCGCGCAGATTGCAGCGGACGGCGTCGTAGACCGTGAAGAGAGCGGTGCCCTGAGGTGTGATTTCGAAGGCATGCAGGTCCGGCTGGTAGCCGTTGCCGGCACGCACGATCGCGACGTCTCCGTAGGAGCTGTCGGCGATCACGATCCCTGCGTCGCGCTGGCCCGCGGCGACGAGCGGGTCCTGCCACCACGTGAGGACAGGCCGGCCGTCGTATTCCTGCAGGCGCAGGTCCGCCGCCCGCTCGCCCGACGGGATTGCCTTGAACCAGAGGAGCTTGCCGGCGTTGTCGAGGATCATCGGCCCGTACTGCCCCGGCCCCGCGTAGGGCGCGAGGAACATGTCGCCGGGCGCCTGCGAGCCCGTGCTCGTGGTGACCGCGACGGCTGGGGGCTTGAGGTCCGGACGCGACACGAAATGCTGGAAGTCGCTCGCTTTAGCCGGGGGTGGCGGTCCCGGCGGAGTCTCCAGCGAGCGGCTCGCCAGGTCGATGTCGGCGACGGTGAAACGCCAGGAGAACGGCGTGGCGGCGGCGCCCTGACGAAGGACGGCGTGGACCGTCACGACCTCCCCCTGGGCGAACGGCTTGGAGGGCAGGAAGCTCGCGCCGTCTCCCTGGGAGTATGCGGCGAGCCGACCGGAATGGGAGCCGCTGCGCGAGCCGGCCACGGCGACGTCGGCGACGTCGGACGCGGGGACGCCGAGGAAGCTGATCTGGGCGAGGTGGGATGCATCGCGCGTGTCGGGAGCGGGCGAGACGGTGACCGCGCCGCCGGCGAGCGCGGAGGAGACGTTGAGCGTGGAGGGAGCGCATGGGGGCGCCACCCGGGCGGCGAGGCTCGGGGACGCGGCGAAGGCGATCGCCGCCGCGGCGACGGCCGCGATGACGGTGGCGCGAACGGTTCTGGTGGACATTCGCAAGCCGGTGAGGATACGCGACCCCCGGGCAACGAGCGCCGGTGTTTACCATGTGGGCATGGAGTTGAGCGACGCATCGGCGCAGGTGAAGCGCATCGTGGACGCGGCCGAGCAGGCCGCTCGGCGGTTGCGCGAGCACGCGGAGGAGCGCGCGGAGGAGCGCATCGCGGAGGGCGACAGGGCGGCGGCGAACCGCGTGCAGGCGGCCGAGGAGGAGGCCGCTGAGATCCTCGCGCAGGCACGAACCGAGGCCGAGAGGATGACGAACGAAGCGCTCGCCGCGCAGGAGCGGCGACTCGCGGTGCAGCGCACCGAGGCGCAGGAGAAGGCGAACGAGATGCGAGCGCGAGCACGCGTGCAGGCGCGCGAGATCGTCAGCGAGGCGCATTCGATCGCACGCGAAGTGCTGCGCGACGGCGGCGAGATGTCGCGCAACCTGCGCGAGTTGTCGGCTTCGCTGCGAACCAACGCCGAGCGGCTGCTGCGCGACGTGAAGCTCGCCCACGGCAGCATGACCGCCCGCCTGGATCAGGCCGCGCCGGGCAGCGCCCCGGCGCGCGAGACAAGCCGCGAGGGCAGCCTCCCCCACTCGCGCCGCGCGCCCCACGAAGAGCCCGACGGCGATCTCGACGTGCCGGAGTTCATTCCTCGGGGGTGAGACGAGGCCGGGCGTAAACGCACGAAACGGAGCGTCGCCGCGCGGGCCGAAACGCATCGCAAAACCGGTACGGAATCGGCGCAAAAAAGCGCGTTGCGTCACATTTGCCGGGTTAGGCTGCGTGCATGCTGGACTTGACGCCGAGCCAGAAGGGCGCCGTCGCGGAGGCCGCCATCACCACGGCGGCAATTGAACTCGGACTGACGGTGCTGCGCCCGCTCTGCGACGGCCGCCGATACGACATCGTTATCGACCTCGAGCCAACACTGCTACGGGTTCAGTGCAAGCTGGCCCGACAGCTCAACGGCGCTCTGCTGGTGCCAATGAAGACAAATCGCTACACCCCACAGGGGTACGTGTCGACCAGCTACACCGCCGACGAAGTTGACGCGATCGCAGCCTATGCGCCAGCGTCAAAGAGCTGCTACCTGCTTCCCCTGCACGACGTAGCCAATCGCCGTGCAGTCCATCTCAGGCTTGCCCCGACCAGAAACAGCCAAGCTCAGGGCATCCGATGGGCACGAGACTACGAGTTCGAGACATCCCTGCGCCGGAACTGGCACGTGCGGACAGCACCTACATCCGTTGACCGGGAACGGCCACGGGCTATAGTTTAGGCCTGCACGGGGCTATAGCTCAGTTGGGAGAGCGCCACGGTGGCACCGTGGAGGCCGTCGGTTCGAGCCCGACTAGCTCCATTTCTGGGAAAGAAAGCAGCGCTAATCGAACCCATTTTGGTCGCCGCATGTGGGGCTGTCGCGGGCCGTGTTCAGAGTTCACGTGGCCTCACGGCGATCTTCAGCCGAGCGACTCCTCGGAGCAGTCGCTCGTCGATTGTCACCAGCCGGCATTTCAGCAGCCGCGCGAGCGCGACGTAATGAGCGTCATATGTCTTTGCCCATCCAAGTTCGTCGGCGACGTCCCACGCAGCTTGAACCAGGCCGTCGGGCGTGCGGATCTCCACCGGAGCCTTGAGGAGGCGCTCCAGCATCGTCTTGGCGCGAGGCTTGGTGATCTCCCCCCGCCAGGCCATCTCGTGCAGCGCCGAACTCGCCTCCGTCACCATGAGCTGAGGCGCGAGGAGCTTGTGCCCGCGCAGCCTGGCGAAGCCCACAGGCGTATGGCACGCGGCGACCGCCACCGACGCGTCAACAACCAGGAGCTTCGTCAATGGCCGCGACGTGAGCGATGGAGCGCGGCGACCCAATTGAGCGCCGGGGTGCCGTCATCCCCGACCCGCCACTCCTCGGGCAGCTCGGACATCGGGTGCAACTCGTCCTCGATCACGCGCAAGTCGCGATCATTGATCGCGTGTCGGGCACCGACGCGTCGCGACGGAAGGCGCCCCGACCGAATCCACCGGCGGACAGTCTCGGGGTTCCTACCCAGCCGATCAGCAGCCTCAGCAACAGTCAACATGCAGCAGATGGTACGCCAAGCCCCGGACCCCACCCGAGCGACATAGGCGATCAACAGCGGCCTACCACGACCAACCACGTCCACGTCGACGCTTCGGTCGATTCAGTTGCGCGCTGTCAGCCCGCCAGTACGTACCGACCTCTCGCCACTCGCACGAAGCGGGGCGAAGCACCCGAGACGTTGGCAGCCAGGGAAGCCTTGACCGAAGACCACGCCACCGGCGCCCCCAGCGACGCTTCGACGGCTGCATGGATGTCCTTGGCCCGCATCGGCTCTCCCCGGTCGGCCAGCACCTGGACGACCGCCCTCAGCACCCAGCCCGGCCGACGAGGTCGCTGCCGACAGGCCACCACCGCCCGTCGAGGGCCACTGCTGGCCCGCAGAGCAGCGAGTTTCTTGACCAGCCGGGCCAACGACCCCTGTAGATCGTGGTTCGATAGAACTCCGATCAGGTCCACCTTACGGTCGATCTTCTTGGCTGCACCGCTACGCGGCCAGAACCTCGATCGGGGCGTGTCGCGCCCGCTTGCGCTTGGGCTGGGCGCGCACACGAACCTCGATGTAGACGTCGAGCGCGTCGGCGACGTCGGCGATCGTGTCCAGCTGCACGTTGCGGCCCTTGCCGTCCAAAAGGCGCGAAATGACCGACGGCTTCACGCCCACACGTCGCGCCAGCTCGGCCTTGGAGAGCTTGCTGCCCGCACGAACCTCGTCCAGAGCGATCAGCAGCTCGGCGAACGCGACCAGCTTCGCGACCTCGCGCTCGTGAGCGGCGCGAGCCTCAGCGGTCGGGAAGCTCTCGGCGAGCAATTCGGCGAAAACGGCGCTTTCCTTGGACTTGTGCATAGCTCGGTCACCTCAGCTTGGGAGAGCAGATCGTAGCATAGAAGCTATGACATATCGGCACCGACATCCGGCCACCACTCGGCACCGCCGTGTCCGAGCGCGACGCGGTGAGTCGTCTGGTAGTCCTTGCGGTAGCGGTCGATCCGCCGGTACTCCGACTGCGGCGCCTCTGTTCGCGCAGGCTTGACCACGCCGCCAAGCAACACCAGCGAGGGCAGCGCGAGCCCGTGTGTCGGCGCGTCTCGGTCGATCACGCAGAACAGCCGGTAGAGCTTGTTGGAGTGCTTGTCTCGCGCCTCACAGATGCCGCTGAGATCGACCTCCTTCTTGCTGGCCGGCTTGTGCATCAGACGCCAGCGCTGCGTCGAGGTAGGGAACCTCGGCGGGCCAACCTGAAGCACGGCCCTCACAGTCGTCAGAAGCTCGATCCGAACATCACGCGGCGTCTTCTCGCCGGTGAGGAAGTCCCATGCCGGACGCTCCCCGCGAGCCGTCTCGTAGAAGACGGGCTGCCAACGATCCTCCTGCGTGCGCTTGGTCTTCGCCACCGACCAATCATCGCCCACGAAGCGGCAGGAACTGCACGGCAGCCCGATTCTGGACGATGCGTCGCCGCCACAGGGAGCCTATGTCCGACATCCAGCGCCCACCCCGTGAACTCGGCGGCGTCCTTCCGGTTCGCGCAATGCCCGGTACGGCCCATTTCTGAGGAAGCGGGCAGCGCTGATCGAACCATTTGGGTCGCTGCATGTGCGGACCGCTGCAGGCGCGCTCATAGTTCGCGGGGTTTCACGGCGCGCGCTCCAGCTTCGCCGAAACCGCAACGGCAACCCGGCTTGCCGGACAAGCGAGATCACTCCGCATACCACCCCGATATCTGCAGGTACAGGCCGGCGGGCGCGTTGGAAGGCGACCACGGCCTCGCCAAGGAAACCCTGACCAGCGTCTTCGGCTCGATTCGGTTCACGGGATCGGCAACGCCGACGTAACGAATCCGTCGCCGCCCACCGTCGGCGCGAAACACGTACCGACTGTCACCGTCGAACTCCAAGACCTCGTCTGGAAGCCAGTAGCCGGTGCTGCAGGATGGGAATGGTCCCTCGATGGGCACGTAACCAGTGCCGCTGTCGGTCCGTCGCAGCGTGCCCCCGAACGGTACTCCCGCCCATGCGCTGACCCTCGTGCGCAGAAACGTGCCGAGCGGCTCGATGGTATCCACGTGCCGCGCCCCGTGAGGATCCACATGAACGTCCTCCACGTGCGGCGGGTGAGCGTGTGGGACTGGTTGGTAGCTGAGCTCCCATACTTGCCCGATCTCGAATCTCGTGTCGGCTGGCATGTTGGCGCCATCTGGCCGCAACAGACGTAGACTGCGCATGGCCTCATCGAGGTCGTGGCCGCCAACGCAGACGTGGCCGCCGCGCATGCGGGTCTTTGACACCACGAGGACCCGGCTCACGGCACCAGGTGCTCGACCGGCACGCCTTGATCAACGGCGAGGCGCTCGGCGATCAGGCTGCGGTGGCACGCTCGCGGATCGCGCTCAACGCACAGCAGTGCGGCGGTGATGGAGTCGTCGAAGCCGGCCAGCAGTCCTTTCAGGTCTACCGGCTTCAGGATCCGATCCACATAGGCTCGCTTGAAGTCCTCGCTGAGTTCCGTCCGCGTGCGCTTGCCCTCACCAGCAGCCGAGTCGGCCGCGTACTGCGCCGCTCGAATTTCGGAGGTCGGCGCGAGCTCCTTGAGGTGCTCATAAGCGATGCCATGTTCAGTTAGAGCCTGCTGGAGGCGCCGCGAGTTCGCCCACGCGTACTCGGAGCCCCGCACCCCCCGGCGCTGACGTACATCGAGCAGCACATCGACTGCCGCCTGGTTGAGCGCCGCCAGAAACCGCTCGGCGGTGAACCCGTACACACCAACGGTCACCAGCCGCCCCACCATGGCGTTCAGAAGGCCGCGATGGCGCGCCGTGAGCGCGTAGCCTCGCTCGACCCGCCGAGCAGGCTCATCTGCGCGTCATGTAGGCGCTCCATCACCGCGTTATGACTGGTCAGCGATCCGTCCGCGTCGATGTGCTCGACCGGCACGCCCATCTCCGACATGGCCTCAGCGATCAGCTTGGTGCGATGGCAATGCTCCGGGCGCAGCTCGCTGCAGAAGATCGCTGCCCCGGCGTCCTGCTCGAAGGCGGACCGCAATCGCTCAAACCCGCTCTTGAAGTCGGGGTGCTCACGGCATGCCGGGTAGTCGACATGCCCGGCCTCGTCGTAGCAGGATTCGTCGTCGGGCCTGCCGCCCAGCGTGTCGCCCATGAACACATAATGGATCCCCACCTTCTCGACAGCGCTCGCCAGGTGGGCCTTCGAGAAAGCCGGATTGAATCGCGAGTACGGAGCGGAGCGGACATCGACCAGGTACCGCACCCCGTGTGCGCGGAGCAACGCGAGAACGTCATCCAGCTCGCGGTTGCCGTAGCCGACGGTGAGCAGGGATCGGGGCACCATGCAACGGTACCGGGCGCCCCGGACCCACTCCCGGTGCCAACCACCATCGACGCTTCGGCCGATTCAGCGGCCCGCCAGCGCATACCGCCCCCTCGCCACCGGCACGAATCGCGGCGAGGAGCCCGAGACATTGGAAGCCAGAGCGTCCTTGACCGAAGACCGCGCCACCGGCTCCCCCACCGACGCCTCAGCGACTGCATTGATGTCCTTGGCTCGCATCGGTTCGTCCCGATCGGCCGGCAACTTGGATGGCGGCCTTCAGCACCCAGCCTGGCCGGCGAGGCCGCTGCCGACAGGCCACATCCTGCCGTCGAATTTGCTCAGGATGCGGACATGACCGACCACGACGACGCCGTCGTACCGGCGCTCTTCTCGCCGGACGGGGATATTGAGCCGTTCGCGCGACTCCTCGCGACGCGCATCGAACGCGCGAGAAAGGCCGCGACATGGGATACCCTCAGGGCATGGAGAACGGCCTGCATCGCTCCAATAGGGTGCGCGACGTGGCGCAGATCGTGCGCGGGGATCGACTCGTGGAGGCGACCCCCGAGGCCGTCCGCGAGCTGGCCGAAAGCGCGATGCTGCTTTCCCAGGGAGCTCGTCGCGCGATCGAGATGAAGCGCGACGACAACGGAAGCACGGACCGAGCGATGCCCGCTACTCCAACGACGGCCGAGGCGCGCTCCTCCTGAGCGCAAGCAAGCCCCGCGTCAACCGACTCCCACCGCCGGTGCCGCCACCAGCGCATGGTTTGCGCACAGCCAAGTTTCGCCCATCTTCTGCCTGCGCACAAACCGACTCGTGCGCAGATCTTGTGCCGGCTATGGCTGCTGGGCTTCGGCGCTGCCGCTGTCAGAAGGGAGCGGTCCCTGGTCGGGTATGCCCGCGGGGCTGCTCGCAAGTCCCTTGTCGATGAGGTCGCGGGTGTCACAGCTCACGAGTGTGGCGCCGGCTTGGCCGGCCGCCGCTGCGTAGGCGGCGTCGTAGACCGAGATCGTGTGCTGCTCAGCGAGCTGTGCGGCGCGTGCGAGCAGAGCGGTCGTCGAAGGCGTGATCCCACCATCGTCGGAGATCCGGTCGATTGCTTCGAGCAGTGAAGCTGCACGGGCCGGTTCTCGCCAGGCGCGGACTGCCACGTTCGTCACCTCGTAGCGCGCAAGATCGAGCGTGGCCAGTGTGACCTCGGGATCGGCGAGAATCGCCTGCGCCGGCTCGTGCAGATCGTCGTCGGAGTCGAACGCCGCGAGGAGCACGCTCGCGTCCAGCAGCAGCGTGCTCACGCTATGGCCTTGTGGCCTTCACCCGCTCGGCAGCGGCGCCGCCGTGTCGCCCGGTGTGCCGCAAGAGCGCGCTCATCGCCGCGGCACGATCCGTGCGACGCCTGCGTAGCGCGGAGTCGGCGAACTCTCGCAGCACCGCGCTGCGAGAAGTGCCGAGACGGCTGGCCTCGGCATCGACCTCGCTGAGGAGGTCGTCCGGCATGGACACCATCACCTTCGCCATATCTGGAGTATACCGTGGTATACGGCGCATCGCGCCGGGCCGTGACTCGCCCGCGCGATGATTTCCGCAAGCCTCGGGAATCCTATGAGGTGCAGCCATTGATCCGACAAAGGAGAGGCCATGCGATTCGCGATGTTGATGATTCCCAACCACACCTCCGATGACTGGACCCCGAGCCCGGAGGCCGTCAGGGAGATGGGGAAGTACAACCAGCGGCTCACGGAGGCGGGCGTGCTGCTGTCTCTGGACGGCTTCCATCCCACCTCGAAGGGCGTACGCGTGTCGTTTGCGGGCGGCGCCGAGCCGACGATCGCCGACGGTCCGTTCGACACGCCGCGGCAGACGGTCGGCGGCTACTGGCTGATCGACGTGCGGTCCAGGGACGAGGCGGTCGAGTGGGCCGCGCGCTGCCCGGCCGGGGACGGCGACGTGATCGAGGTGCGGCAGATCTTCGAGATGTCGGACTTCCCACCGGAGGTCCAGGCAGCGGCGGCCGCGTAACAGCGCGATCGCCGCGTCCATTCGACGCGGGAAGCCGCCGACGGCGCATGCGCGGATCACAGGCGGCGGTCGTGCCGGCGTTGGCGCGGTCATGGCTGCACGGGGCGCGTGCGGTGCATACTGCATCGCATGTCCGCCGTAGATCTCACGGTCCGCCTGCAGCCGCGTGCGAAGCGCAACGCGATCGTGGACGAGCGCGACGGAGTGCTGCGTGTGAGCGTCGCGGCGGCGCCGGTCGACGGACAGGCGAACGCGGCGCTGTGCAAGCTGATCGCCAAGCGCGCCGGGATCGCCCGCGGGCGGGTCAGCGTGGTCCGCGGCGAGCGCTCACGCGAGAAGATCGTGCGCGTGGAGGGAGTGGCGGCGGGCGAGCTGCGCCGCGCGCTGGGACTCGCTCCGAAGTGATCTGCCTGCCCGCTGGCGAGCGACCTTCGGCCACGAGAATCGGCATGATTGCCACGTGTCCGTCGAGATGTCGCTCGACGGGAGCAGCGTGTAGAGACAGCGGTGTATCGCGGATATTGCGTCTATACCGATAGTTCGCATCGGCCGCGCGCTACCATTGGATCACTCAGCGGGGTCCGAGGTCCGCACGCGCCGTCTGCCTGCGGCACCGGATAGCGGCTCGCCACGAGGGAAGCGCTCTGATTTGCCCAGCCAATCCAACCCGCCGCTCGACGGCCCCGCCCGCGGGGAAGGGTTCCTCGGGCTGCTCGCCGACGCGCGCACCGTGGAGCTGATGCGGGCCGTACGGGACTGCCCGCTGGGTCGCGAGGAGCTGATCTCGCGGCTTGACTTCGGTGGCAGCGCGTTTGACCGGCGGGTGAACCGGCTCACGCAGATGGGGGTGTTCATCGCCCGGCAGGCAGCGCACGACCACCGCCACAGGGAGTACCTGCTCACACACTGCGGCCGGGATCTGCTCGAGATCGGCGAGGAGTTGGCACTGGCGGCTGCGAGCCTCGACACACAAAACGGCGGCCTCGGCGCGGTGCTCGTCAAGGTGGCCACCGACCCGTGGGACCGCGCGATCGTGCGCGTGCTGCTCGAAGCGTCGCAGCCGTTCAACGAGCTGCTGCGGCTTGCGCACGGCACCTGGCACCCGGACGGCAGACGGGGCTCGCCGCGGCTGACCGCCGCCGGTCTGAGCCTGCGCTTGGAGCGCCTGGAGCAGCTCGGCCTGGCGAGCCGGTCGCCGGCGCCACGGCGCGGAGCGGCACTCTACGGGGCGGGCGACGAGCTATGGCGGCTGGGACGGGTGGCCGTACGCTCGGCGCTGTGGCGCTGGCGCTGGACTCCCGCGTGCGTCCCACGCATGGCCGGCGATCTGCCGGGCCTTGTCAGGATGCTCGCCCCGCGCGTGCGTGGGGCCGATGGGGAGGAGATTCGTGTCGTGCTGCACGTGGACGCGCCGCCGGGGAGGGACGGTTGGCCTGACGTGGTGGTATCGCTCATCGACGGATGGATGACCGTGCGAGAACTCGCACTCAACGACTCACACGCACGCGCCAGCGCCACCCCACGAGTGTGGTGCGAAGCGCTGCTCAACGGCGAGTTCGACGCTATCGCAATCGACGGGGACGTCGCATCGGCGCGCACCGTGCTCGCCGGCCTGGCCTTGGTGTTGAACGCTTGAGAACACACCTCAGCGGGGTCGCAAGGCCTCGAACGAGCCGGCCCAAATCAAAAAGGTCGCAAATAGCGAGGAAAAGGATGCTCGTCGCGCAGGCTACCAATCACGGTCAAGCGGTGAGCATTTCTCCGGCCGTCGCCGCTCGCGCCCGGTCATTCCACACCCCCCAATCACGCACCTTCCGATCTCTCCTGTCGGCCAAAAGGGGAACTCGATGTCGTCCAAAAGGGGCAGAAAACGCTCGTCGCCGATCATACTGAACGGGCCAATCACTCGTCTCGGCGACGTTGATCTGCACTCCGAGCCGCGTAAGATCGCATGCGTCCTCGATGGAGAACTCACCGTCTCGTAGGCAGCGAAACGAGCGGAGAGAGCAACCCTGAAAGACCGGCCCCGGGCGCATCATCTGGGAAGAGGAGCGACCCGGAGCCGAACCGCATAAACCAAGGTCCCGGCCGGTGGGCCAAAAGGGGCGCTTCTGCTCTTCCCGTGGGTGATGTGAAGGCCTGAGCGGTCGCACACGCCGCTCTGCTCCTAGGGTTTCCGGCTTCTGACGGCTGGAATCGAGAGGAGCGGATGCGACGTGCGCAAGAGAAGGGTATGGGCTGGGCTGTTGGGGCTGGGCGCGGCGGTGGTCGAGGACGTCTACTGCGGTGATCAGGGGGAAGTCGTCGTGGTTGCACGACCGCGATCGCGGGAGCGTGACTTGTGCGGTGTCTGCCGGCGGCGCTGCCCGGGGTTCGATCTCGGCGAGGGCCGTCGTCGTTGGCGTGCCCTGGATCTCGGGTCAAGGCTCGCGTATGTGGAAGGCGAGGCGCCGAGGGTGCGTTGTCCTGAGCACGGCGTCGTGGTCTGCGCGGTGCCGTGGGCGAGGCATCCTTCGAGGTTCACGCGCGCCTTCGAGGATCAGGTGGCGTGGCTGGCGGTCCACTGCTCAAAGACCGCGACGGCTGAGCTGATGCGGATCGCATGGCGCACCGTCGGGTCGATCATCGAGCGCGTCGTGGCCGACACCGGCCGGGAGATAGACCTGCTCGCTGGCCTTCAGCGGATCGGGATCGACGAGATATCCCACCGTCGTGGGCAGCGCTACATCACGGTGGTCATCGACCACGACACGGGCCGGCTGGTGTGGGCCGCGCGCGGGCGCGATAAGGCGACCGTGCGCTCGTTCTTTGACGCGCTCGGCCCCGAACGCTGCGAGCAGGTTCGCCTGGTCTCGGCCGACATGGCGCCCTGGATCGCGGGCCCGGTCTCTGAGCGCTGCCCGAACGCCGTGCTGTGCATCGACGCGTTCCATGTCGTGAAGGCCGCGACCGACGCGCTGGACGAGGTCCGCCGCGATGTCTGGAACCAGGCACGCCGTCAAGGCCAGGACCAGCTCGCCCGCCGGCTGAAGGGTGCCCGTTACGCGCTGTGGAAGAACCCCGAGAACCTCACAGGCCGCCAGACCGTCAAGCTCGCCGAGATCCAGGCGACCAACAAGCGCCTCTTCCGCGCCTACCTGCTCAAGGAGCAGTTGCGCCAGATCTACCGGCTGGACCCCGAGCCGGCGCTCGCGCTGCTGGACCGCTGGATCGCGTGGGCCAGACGATGTCGACTGCCGTCGTTCGTCAAGCTCGCAAAGACGATCACCGCCCAGCGTTCGGGGATTACCGCCGCGATCGAGAACAACCTCTCAAACGCACGCGTCGAGAAAGCGAACACCCAGATCCGCCTGATCGCCCGTCGCGGATTCGGCTTTCACTCAGCCGAGGCGCTCATCGCGCTGGCCAAGCTCACCCTCTCCGGACTCTGCCCACCCCTCCCCGGACGAGTCACATGACCCACGGGAACGTCAGGAGAGTCCCAAAAAGGCCCCTTGAAGCCGAGGACCCAGCAGAAGGAGTATGTCACATGAGAAACAAGCTCGCAAAGCTGCTGTCGCTAGGAGCGGTTTCACTTCTAGCTGCGGCGGCGATCGCGGTAGTGCCGACTTCAGCGTTCGGCTATCAGTACGAACACGTGTACTGCTCGCAGAACATGGGGGTGGACGGCACATGCCCGCCTAACGGCAGCAGCGAATGGGCGCACCTCGAACTGAATCTCGGTGATGCTGGTGGTGAATCTCACGAGACCTGCATTGACGACTGGTATCCAAAATGAAAAAAGATACACAGAAGCCCACTGCATGTACTACTCAAACGAAGTGGCGACCCAGATTTCGTCCGGGCAGTACGGCTATCCGCGTGCGTGGAACGGTGGGAAAGTAACCCACTTCGTCTACGCGGAGGAGTACGGCTACCACACCGGAGCGGCGGCGGCGTTCGCGTCGCCCGTCAGTAGTGCTCAGACGCCCCTAGTGGGAGAAGCACTGAGCGCTATTCCCGGCCTGGACCCATCTGCGGCCGTCGTTGTAAACGACACCTACCCGGTCGTGATCGTTCCCGGTGAAACCTCTACGTGTGTTATCAGTGGTCCCACGGGAATGAGTGCTGCTGCGGCCGCAGCTGCCGGCCGCCTGGGCGGCGTGTGTGGAAGCATCTCGGGCGCAGAAGAACGTGGGCTCGCGGTCACGACGGAAAGCGCATCTGGCGCTCCCGTCGTCGTGGGTCTTGCGCCGAAGGGGAATGCCTCGGTCACTGTCACCAACGCCGACGGCACAACGGAGAGTGTTCCAGTCACGAACAACGTGTATGAGATAACAAGCGGCAACCCAAGCACGGTGAATCTCAAGGAAACGTCCGGCAAAGTGACGACGCGCCACTTGCCGGCGCTGTCGCGGCCGCCAGCATCGGCACCCGCGGGATCGGCCACGCCGTAAGGCGAGTTGTAGTCCTGTAGCCCTCCGAAAGGAGCGCCGTCCCTCAACGGGACGGCGGGACGGCGCTCCTTCGATCCATGCGATCAGCGTGTGCCGGTGCTGCCGGTGGGCGCAGGCGTTTCGTATCCTTGCGAGGGCCTGAGCTGCTGTGTGGTAATACCGTGTGTCGTCGTGATTTCTGCGGTCTGAGCTTCTACGCTCCCGGGCCACCAGGCGGCGAACCACCCATTGGACGTCGTGGCCTCGACGCGGCTGCCATCCTCGAGCACGAGCGTGACGGCCGTGACGCTCCTGCCGACTCGACCAACGTTGAAGCTCAACGCGGCCTGCGGAGCCGACGTTTTCGTGATTACCGACGCGTTATCTATCCTCTTGATTGCATCGGGAGCAACGGTGGTGGTGTCCAGCGGGTTTGGGTTGTTTGGGTATGGCAGTCCTCGTTGCTGCGCCGCCGAACGCCCCGCTGCCGACGAGGCCGCAAGAAAAGCACCGAGGGGAGAGACCGGCGGTTCCCCCGTAGGCGATTGGAGATGGGGCCCCGTGACGCACAGCCAGCCGGAGCTCTCGGCGTACACGAGCAACGTGTACGGCCCGCGGGCGTCCACAAGAGTGGGCTTGAGCGATGCGAGCGCAGGGTCGCGCCGACATTCCGCTTCCGCGACCTGCGCCTGTCCGCTCGCGGGCGCAGTCGGTTCTGCGCTCCAACCCGCGAACGCGACGCTCGGAGTGTGACCGGCCGTGAACACGAGGACAGCCGCTACAACAGCCGCGGTCACGCCGCCGCCGGATGCCGCGCTGACGACCAGTCGCCGCCGTCGCCGGGCGCGTTGCCAGTCCGGTCGGGGGGTGCTGACGCGCTCGCTGGAGAGCATCCGCTGCAGCAGGCGGTCTTGCTCGACAGCTGAGGCGGGGCCGCGATCCGCAGCAAGTGGATCGGCGTCGCGGAGCAGCTCGAACAACTGCTCATCGGCGATAGGTGTGACTCTGGTCATGGGGTGGTCTCCTTGGCTTGCAAAGGACGAGGTGTGGGCAACTCGATTTGCTCCCTGTGCTCGTCGAGCAGGCGTCTCAGGCGGCGCTTGGCCCGATGAAGACGGACGCGAAACGTGGTCGGGGACTCGCCTAGCACCGCGGCGGCCTGACTTGGCCGCAGGCCGTCCCATGCGATCAGCGTCAGCGCCTCCCGATCCTTCTCGGAGAGGCTCGCCAGAGCAGCCGCAACGGGTCCCAGCTCTTGAACGCTCAGCTGTTCGACGGTCTCTACGGCGGTGCTCTGTAGCCGCAGATGCAGGGCGCGGCGTCTCAGGGTGCCCCGCCGTTGGGTCGCGATGACGTTGCGCGCGACGGCCAGCAGCCACGGCAGCGACTCGGCGGGCACGTGCTCCAATCGTCGCCAGGCGACAAGAAACGTCTCTGCCACGACGTCATCCGCGCTCTCCGCGGGCGCGCGACGCCGCACGTAGGAGACGACCGCTGCGTAATGCGACCGAAACAGCTCCTCAAGCTGCTCGGCGGCACGAATCGGCTGCTCATGGCGGTCGCCCGGTTTCGACATCATCTCTCTCTTGCCGGCACTCCTCCCAGCGTTACAGCACCCGGACAGGATTCGCGGCAGCGGAGGCCCGTGCGCGGCCAAGCGGCGCGGCCTCGTGCTCGAGCAGCCACACCTTGCGGTCGAGCCCGCCGCCGTAACCTGTGAGCGAGCCGTCGGCGCCGATGACTCGGTGGCAGGGAACGACGATCGCGATCGGATTGCGCCCGTTGGCGAGCCCCACGGCGCGTGAGGCTTTGGGGTTGCCCACCCGGCGCGCGAGCTCGCCGTAGCTGAGCGTCTCGCCGTAGGGGATCTCGCACAGGCCCGCCCACACGCGCTGTTGGAAGTCGGTGCCGTGCATCGCGAGAGGCAGGTCGAAGTCGGCGAGCTCGCCGGCGAAGTAGGCGTTCAGTTGCGCCACCACGTGCGCGAGTCCGGCATCGTCGCGCTCACATCCGGGTGGAAGCGCGGGGCGGTGTCGCTGTTCGTGCATGTGCACGCCGATCAGCGCGCCGGCGGCGGCGGTGATGGTGAGCTCGCCGATTGGGCTGTTCATCGTGGTGGCGATGACTGCGGGGGATGCGGTGACGCTCGATGTCATGCGAGCCTGCCTTTCATGGTTTTGGGTTTGGGTGGCGTGCGGGTCGAGCTCATGCGGCTCGGGGTGCAGCCGGTCGAAGCGTGGATCTTGGCTTGCCGGACCTGGTGTCGCGCTCGCCGGCTGGGAGCGGTGGCCAATGGTTGATCGGATGGTCGGCGGCCGACCACAGGTACTGCACGGCGTAGGCCCGCCACGGGCGCCAGCTCTCGGCGCGCGCCATGAGCGCCGCGGGCGAGGCCGGCAGCCCGAGCGTCTCAGCGGCGCGGCGCACGCCGAGGTCGGCGGCGGGGAACGCGTCCGGGTCCCCGAGCGCCCGCATCGCGATCACCTGCGTGGTCCACGGTCCGAAGCCGGGGAGTGCTGAGAGGGTGGAGAGCGCCTGCGCACGATCGCAGCCCGGGTCGAGCACGAGCAGCCTCGTGCGCAGCGCCTCCACGAGGGCGGTGAGGCTGCGCCTCCGAGCGGCCGGCATCGCTGTCCGCACCTCCGCAAGCGCCTCGGGCGTAGGGAAGAGGTGGGTGAGACCGCCGCGGGGGTCGCTCAGCGGCTCGCCGCACCGGGCGACGATGCGGGCCGTGTGCGTGCGGGCGGCGGCTGTGGAGACCTGCTGGCCGAGGACCGCGCGCACGGCCAGCTCGGCGCCGTCGACGCAGCGCGGCACCCTGCGCCCCCCCGCCCTCGCCACGGTCGGGGCGAGGGCGGGGTCCGCGCACAGCAGCTCGTCCACGGCGGTGGGGTCGGCGTCGAGGTCGAGCAGCCAGCGGCAGCGGGCGATCGCGGTCGTGAGGTCGCGCAGGTCGGAGAGCGTCATGCGACACGCCACGTGATCGGGGTTGGGCGTGAGCTCGACGATGCCCGGCCCGTGTGTCAAGCGCAAGGCGCGCCGGTAGGTTTCGCCGACGACCTCCTCGACACCGGGTACCGCCGTCGCGGCCAGATGACCGAAGAGGTTGTCGGGGCACAGCGGTCGGCGGAATGGCAGCCGCAGCAGGATCGTGCCCGCTGCGATCGCGCGAGCTGCGTCGCCGGCCCCGCGGTCGCCGGCGCGCGCGCCCAAGCCCTCGGCGGAGCGCATCTCGGCGGAGCGCATGTCGGCGGCGCGGCCCTCGGCGGCACGCCGGGCGCCGGCGCGGCGGCGCAGCTCGGTGGGGGCGGTCGCGAAGACGGCGCGGATCGTGTCGTTGAACTGCCTCACGCTCGAGAACCCCGACGCGAACGCGACCTCGGCCATCGTGAGCGTGCTCGTCTCAACCAGCACGCGAGCGGTCTGCGCGCGCTGGGCGCGAGCGATCGCGATCGGCCCCGCCCCCACCTCGGCGAGCAGCATCCGTTGAAGCTGGCGCACGCTGTAGCCGAGCCGCCTCGCCAGCCCGGGCACGCCCGACCGGTCGACCACCCCGTCGGCGATCATGCGCATCGCCCGTGCGACGACGTCGGCACGCCCATCCCACTCGGGCGACCCCGGCGCGGCATCCGGCCGGCAGCGCTTGCACGCCCTGAAGCCGGCCTGCTGCGCAGCCGCGGCCGAAGGGTAGAAGCGCACATTCTCGCGCTTGGGAGTCATCGCCGGACAGCTCGGCCGGCAGTAGATGCCCGTCGTGCTCACCGCCGTGAAGAACCACCCGTCGAAGCGCGGGTCTCGCGACTGCGCGGCCTGGTAGCAGCGCTCGAAGTCCTCGATCACAGCTCCCAGTCTTACCTACCGGGAGGCGAATGTCTGGCGGTATTGCGACATGGGCGTTTGGCAGCGAACGTGTCGACAGAACCAGGGGTCGTGGCAAAGATCCAAGAGGAGGCGACAGAACCAAGGATCGTCGTTCTTCGAGCGCACGTGACGACAAATCGGCGCCGGTCGTCATAACGTGAAAGCCATGCTCGTAGAGCTTCTCTTCTGGCGGGGCTGCCCGTCGCATCCGCGGGCGCTCGCCGATCTGCGTGAGGCGATGACGGACGTCGGGCTCGACCCGAGCTCCGTCGTCGTCCGCGAGGTCCACACCGACCCGGACGCCGAGCGGGAGCACTTCGTCGGGTCCCCCACCATCCGCATCGACGGCATGGACGTCCAGCCGCCCCGCGAGGAGCCGTTCGGGCTGACCTGTCGCGTCTACCATCGTCGCGACGGCCGCGTCTCGCCCACGCCCGACCCGGCGGACGTGCGCGACGCGCTCACGGCGGCGATGCGGGCCGCGACCATCGAGACCCACACCGCCACCACCGAGAGGAGCTGAGATGACAGCGATCGGCGATCCCGCCCCCACGTTCGTTCTGCCGGACACAGAGGGAGTCGTGCACGAGCCGGGCGGAGCGCCCGCCACGGTGGTGGTGTTCACGTGCAACCACTGCCCCTACGCGCTCGCATGGCACGAGCGCATCGTCGCGGTGGCGCGCGACTACGCCGACCGAGGAGTGCGTGTGCTCGCCGTCAACCCGAACGACGCCGAGCGCTATCCGCGCGACTCCATCGAGGCGATGCGCGCCCGTGTGGAGCAGGGTGAGCTCAAGGGCGTTCCCTATCTGCGCGACGAGTCGCAGGAGGTCGCTCGCGCGTACGACGCCAAGACAACCCCCGACGTGTTCGTGCTCGACGCGGACCGCCTGCTGCGCTATCGCGGGGCGCCGGACGCCGATTACGAAGATCCGGCGCAGCGCGCCACCCTCCTGCGCGACGCGCTCGACGCTGTGCTCGACGGGCGCGATCCCGACCCGGCGGAGACCACCCCGGTGGGCTGCTCGATCAAGTGGAAGCCGGAGAGCTGACGCCTGCGTGCCTGTCGCAAGCCGCCGCCGCCGACGCTAGTCTGCGGGTGGAGGATGTCGAGATGATTCGATCGCCATCAGGTGTGGACAGACTCGCCATGGCGATCGCCGCGGTTGCGTCGTGCGCGGTATTGCTTGGAGCGTGTGGCGGCTCGGGCGGAAGCAAGAGCGCCACCGCCACGACGACCGCGACCGCGACGATCGCCACCACCCAAACCTCGAGCACAGCTCAGAGCCCGCCGGGCTCCACCGAAACCTCCCCGGGCATCGTGCGCGCGTCCTCGGGCGGCGTGACGGCGACGATGCACGCGGCCACTCACCACCCGCATGTCGGGCATTGGCCGGTTCAGTTCGTGGTGACCCATGAAGGCAGGCCGGTCAAAGCGGAAGTGCGCTACGAGTACCTGTTCGGCGGACAGGTGGTGGCTCACCGCTCGCACTACAAGTTCACCGGGAGCTTCCACGACGTCTTCACGTGGCCGTCCTCGGCCGTGGGCTATCCGCTCACGTTCAGAGCGGTGATCATTGCCGGCGGCGCCACGCTCAACCTCGACTATGCGGTTCAGGTCGTCGGTTGAGGGTCCGTTGAGCCCCTGAGAACGTGTTTGGAAAGCGTCCGCGCGCGTCCCCTACGCTCCGCCGGCCCCCTCGGCCTTGCGGGCCGGCGCCTCGCCCCAGAGCTGCTCCAGGCGATAGAACTCGCGTGTGGCGGGCGTGAAGATGTGCACCACCACGTCGAGATAGTCCATCAGTATCCAGTCGGCGCTCGGCAGGCCCTCCACGCGTCGCGGGAGCACGCCGTGGTCGTGCTTGAGCCCCTCGAGGATCCCGTCGTGGATCGCCTTGGTCTGGCGCTCGGTGTTGCCCGAGCAAATCACGAACCAGTCGGTGTAACCGAGCACTCCGCGCAGGTCGAGCTCGACGAGCTCCGCCGCCTTCTTGTCCTCCGCGTAGCGGCGAATCTCGGCGAGCAGCTCGGCGGAGGTCACGATCGGCTCCGCCGCGCCGGCGCCGGCGTCTCCTGCGCACCGGCCGCCGCCTGGTCGCCGCTCCTCGCCGCCTCACCCTGCTCAGGCCCCTCGGACGCCGCGCCGGCCGGCGGGCGGCCGTAGAGCTCTTGCTCGGCGATGTAGCGCGCGACCGGCTCACCGACCAGCCCAGCGATCGGCTCACCGGAGGTCAAGCGGCGGCGCACAAGCGAGGAGGAAACGTTATGGCAAGGCATCCGCAAAAACGTGACCCACTCCGGCCCGCACAGCGTACGCAGCGCAGCCAGAACCTGCTCGCGGCTCGAACCCTCGCGCTCGGCGACCGCCAGACGTGCGAGCGCAACGATCTCGCCCGGCTCGCGCCACGAGTCGAGCGTCATGGCCATGTCGGCGCCGACTATCAGGGTCAGCTCAGCGTCCGGATCGCTCGCATGGATGCTCTTCAGCGTATCGACCGTATAGGACGGGCCGGGCCGCTCGAGCTCGAGCGTGCACACCGCAAGGCGCGAATCGTCGGCGATGGCAAGGCGGCACATCTGCAGGCGATGCTCCGCGCCCGGGTCCCAGCTCGCCGGCTTGTGCGGCGGGACGAGCGTCGGCGTCAGCAGCACGCGATCCAGCCCAAGCTCGCTCGCGGCCGCACGCGCGAGCTCGAGGTGGCCGGCGTGCGGCGGGTTGAACATTCCGCCGAGGATGCCGACGCGCCTCGGCGTTTCATCGGTGGCGCCACGCGCGCCTACGCGCGCGCACACATGGCCCCCCTCGGACGAATGCACATCCCCAAGCAAATCCGGCGCTCCGCCAGCGCCACCCGCCGGCGGCGAATCAGGCGCGGACGTGGCCGGCGCCTTCGACGAGGTACTTGAACGTGCACAGCTCGCGCAGGCCGATCGGCCCGCGCGCGTGGAGCTTCTGCGTGGAGTTGCCGATCTCGGCGCCCATCCCGAACTCGCCTCCGTCGGTGAAGCGTGTGGAGGCGTTCACGTACACGCATGCGGCGTCTACGCCGAGCTGGAACGCACGGGCGCTGGCGGTGTCTTTCGTGACGATCGCCTCGGAGTGCCCGGAGCCATGGCGAGCGATGTGCTCGATCGCGTGCTCCACCGAGTCAACCACCGCGATTGCGACCGTCATCGCAAGGTACTCGGTGTCCCAGTCCTCGTCGGTGGCGGGCTCCACGGCGTCGCGGATGCTCTGCACATGCGCAACCACTTCCGGGTCGTCGCCTTCGGCGAACACCTCCGCAAGCAGCTCCACCGAGCGCATCGTCGCCTCATCGCAGCGCACCGTCACACCGGCCTCGGCGAGCGCGGAGAGCAGTGCGGGCAGGATCTTCGGGGCTGCCGTCTGATGCACGAGCACGGTCTCGACCGCGTTGCAGACGCCGGGCCGCTGCGTCTTGGCGTTGAGCACTATCCGCTCGGCTTCCTCGGTGTCGGCGGACTCGTCGACGTAGACGTGGCAGTTGCCGGAGGCGGCGTAGATGACGGGCACGCTCGCGACCTCCTTGAGCGCGGCCTTCAGGCCCTCCCCTCCGCGCGGGATGAGCAGGTCGACGAGCCCGTCCTGCGTGGCCAGCTCGGCGAGCGACTCGCCTGCGCCCCCTCCGGGGGTGCGCCCGCCGCCGGCCACCAGGCCGATGCAGCCATCGGGGAGACCCGCGTCCACCGCGGCCTCGGCCGCGATCGAGGAGAGCACCGCGTTTGAGTGAGCGGCACTGGAGGAGCCACGCAGGACGATCGCGTTGCCGGACTTCAGGCACAGTGCCGCGGCATCGATCGTCACGTTGGGACGGGCCTCGTATACGACGGCGATGACGCCGAGCGGCACGCGTACCTTGCGCACGTCGAGACCGTTTGGGAGACGGTGGCCGTCGATCACCTCGCCGACGGGATCGGCGAGCGCCGCAACGGTTTCGACGGCGGCGGCGATGCCGGCGATTCTCTGCTCGTCGAGACGCAGGCGGTCGAGCAGGGCCTCGCCGATGCGGGCCTCGCGCCCAGCCACGAGGTCGCGAGCGTTGGCGCTCAAGATCTCCCCCCCACGCGCGCGCAGGGCGGCGGCGATCGCAAGAAGCGCCGCGTTCTTGGTGGCGGTGTCGGTGCGCGCGAGAACTCTGGACGCCTCGCGCGCGCGCGCGCAGACGTCGGCTACCGATGAGACGGTGGTTGCCATCGCCCTACAGGGTACGACAGCCTCCACGCGCGCACGTTGGGGGCACGTGACCGGGACCGCCCGAGTCGGGGCCGCCGCGTGCCGACTCCAGCTCGACACCGCCCGCCCCGCGCGCGCGTGGGGCAGCGTTAGTCGAGCACCATGTAGTCGCGGTGCACGGCCTCCTCGGTGGCGCGCGGGAGGATCTCCTGGACGGCCTTGGACTTCAAGCCCATCACGCGTCGCAGCTCCTCGACGGAGTAGTTGCAGATGCCCTTCCCCAGCAGTGGGCCGCCACCCGGCAGTTCAACGTCCGGGCGCTCGGGCGGGGGGGCATGTTCCGCGATCTCGACGGCGTCCCCGGCCTGGAAGCACCCGAGCACTTCGACGATCCCCACGGGAAGCAGGCTCGTGCCTTCCTCACGCAGCGCCTTGGCGGCGCCGGCGTCGATCAGCAGCGTGCCGTGAGCCGGCTTGGCGTAGCGCAGCCACAGCTTGAAGGAGGAGTGGCGAGCGGCGCGCGGCGGGAAGTCGGTGCCCTCCATGCGCCCGTCCAGCACGGCCTGCAGCGCCCCTTCGCGCACGCCGTTGCAGATCACCGCGCGGATGCCGGCGGCGGTGGCCATGTCGGCGGCCACCACCTTCGAGCGCATGCCGCCCGAGCCGAGCGGCGAGGTGGTGTGGCCGACGTCGATCGCCTCGAGCGCCTCGAAGTCGGTGACCTCCCGCACGAGCCGAGCGTCCGGGTCGTGGCGCGGGTCGGCGGTGTAGAGCCCGTCGATGTCGGTGAGCAGCACGAGCAGGTCGGCGGCGGTGAGGATCGCCACCTGCGCGGCGAGGAAGTCGTTGTCGCCGAAGGAGATCTCGTCGGTGGCGGTGGTGTCGTTCTCGTTGATGACCGGCACCACCCTCCAATCCAGGAGCTTGCGCAGGGTTTGGCGCGCGTTCAGATAGTGGGTGCGGGCGCTCATGTCCATGAACGTGAGCAGCACCTGCGCGGAGACGATGTCGCGCTCGCGCAGCAGCTCGTCGTATGCGCGGTAGAGCTTGCCCTGCCCAACCGCGCTCGCCGCCTGCAGCTCCTGCACGGCGCCGGGGCGCGCGGGCAGGCCCATGATGCGCACGCCGCGCGCGATCGCGCCGGAGGTGACGATCACGACCTCCTTGCCCTCGCGGTGCAGCGAGGCGACCGCGTCGCAGATGCGGGCGAGCACGCCCGTGCGCAGCTCGCCGTCAACGCCTGCGACGATGCTCGACCCGAGCTTGATGACCACGCGCTTCATCGACTGGGGAGCGTAGATGGTGTGCCGACGGATCGCGTGCTACCCGGGCTCTTCCGGATCGAGCTCGAATGCGACCCCAGCGATCTCCAGGTCATCGCCCGCCTGGAAGCCCTCCGCCTCCAGCGCCCGCATCACGCCGATCTTGCGCAGGCGCGTCTCGAGGTAGGCCATCGCGTCATCGTTGTTCAGGTCATAGCGCGCCAGCAGGCGCTCCACGCCCCTGCCGCTCACGGCGAAGGAGCCGGGGGCGAGGCGCTCGACGACGAAGCCGGACGGGCCGGCCGGACGGAAGACCATGTGCTCGGCGAGCTCGAGCTCGTCCGTGACAGGTCCCTCGCGGGTTGCCGCGAGGCCGTCGTGCGCCCCCGGGAAGGCCGGTGGCGTGAGCGCCGGAACGCGGTGAAGCAGCTCGGCGGCGAGCTCCCCCAGGCCGGCGCCCGTGGCGCTCGATGTGGCGAGCACGGGCACCTCGGGCCCGAGGCGGCGCGACCACTGCGCGACGGCCTCGGCGACGCGCTCCGGCGGGACGAGGTCGGCCTTGGAGAGCGCGAGGATGCGGGGCAGGCGAGCGAGGCGCTCGTCGTGCGCGGCCAGCTCGTGCTCGATCGTGGCGTGATTGGCGAGCATGCCGGCAGCGTGGGTGAGGTCCGAAGGGTGGGCGGGATCAAATATCTCGGGCGCGAGGTCGAGCACGTGCACGAGCAGGCGGGTGCGCTCGACGTGGGCGAGAAAGTCGTGACCGAGGCCCGCGCCCCCGCTTGCGCCCTCGATGAGACCCGGGATGTCGGCGATCACGAGCTGGCGCTCGGGAGCATCGTGTGCCCCGGACGGGGCATCGAGCACCCCAAGCACGGGTGAGAGGGTCGTGAACGGGTAGCCGGCGACCTTCGGGGTGGCCCTGGTGAGGCGCGCGAGCAGCGAGGACTTGCCCGCGTTGGGCAGACCCACGAGCCCCACGTCCGCGAGCAGCTTGAGCTGAAGCTGGAGCCAGCCCTGCTCGCCCGGCATCCCCCGCTCTGCGAAGCGGGGCGCCTGGCGGGTGGGCGTGGCGAAGCGCTTGTTGCCCCTCCCCCCGGAGCCGCCCTTGGCGACGACGGCGCGCTGGCCGCCCGCGAGCAGGTCCCAGCGGCGCCCGCTGACGTCGCCCTCGACGCCCTGCACCTGCGTGCCCGGCGGGACCCTCACGAGCAGCGTTTCGCCGTCGGCGCCGTGGCGCAGCGACCCTCCGCCGTGACCGCCGCGACCGGCGCGGTAGTGGGCCTTGCGCCTGAAGCTCTGCAGGTCGCGCAGCGAGTCGTCGCACACGAGCACCACCGCCCCTCCGCGACCGCCGTCGCCGCCGTCGGGACCGCCACGCGGAACATGGGCTTCGCGGCGGAAGCCGGCCGCGCCGTCGCCGCCGGCGCCGGCCTTCACTTCGATTCTCGCGCGGTCGTGGAGCATCCGCAATCGCGGCCGGCCCGGCGCTGCCGGGCCGCGCCGCTAGCTGCTCTCAGAGATCACGTTCACGACCCTGCCGCGCCGGCCGGTCGTGAACTGCAGGGTGCCCGCCGCGCGCGCGTAGAGCGTGTCGTCCTTGCCGATCCCAACGCCCGTGCCGGGCTTGAAGCGGGTGCCGCGCTGGCGCACGATGATCTCCCCGCCGGTGACCGCTTGGCCGGCGAACGTCTTCACGCCGAGTCGCTGGGCATTGGAGTCGCGGCCGTTGCGGCTGGAACCGAGTCCCTTCTTATGAGCCATTGCGGTCCTCCTGCTCCTCACCGCCGCCTGCGGCGGCGGCGGGTGTTGGGGGGGTACTGGGGGTGGGCTTGGCGGCGGTGGGCTTCGCCGCCGACGCCTTCGCCGCCGCGGGCTTGGCCGCCGCCGGCTTCACCGACGCCTTGGCTGGGGCGGGCTTCGCCGCGGCCGGCTTGGCCGCAGCGGGCTTCGCCGCTACCGGCTTGGCGGCGCTCGTCGCGGCGGTCTCCTGGACGGGAGCGCCCATCGAGATGTCGGTGACCTCGATGCGCGTGAGCTCCTGGCGGTGGCCTGTGCGGCGCTTGTAGCCGCGCTTGGGCTTGAACTTGAACACGCGCAGCTTCTCGCCACGCTCGTGGGCGAGCACCCTGGCGGTGACCTTCACCTTCTTCAGCCGCGCCGCATCGAACACGGCGTCCTCCGAGCGGTAGAGGATCGGCTCGAGCGCCACGCTGGAGCCCTGCTCGACGGCAAGGCGCTCCACGAGCAGGGTTTGACCCCGCTCGACGCGGTATTGCTTGCCGCCTGTCTTGACGATCGCGTACATGTGATCTCTTACTCCGAGGTTGCCTGGGCCTTGGCAGTCGAACGGCGCCGTCCGCCTCTGCGGCCGCGGCGCCGAGGCTTGGATTGTAGGTCATCCTCGCCCGCCTCGTCCGGCCCCTCCTCGCGCGGCTCCTTGGGCGACTCCCGCGACGCGGGCGGCGGCTCGAGCGCGACGTTCGGCTCGGCAGGGCCGTCCGGGCTCGCCTGGGGCTCGCTCGCGGCGGATCGCTCCACCGGCTTGGAGCTGGTGCGCCTGCGCGAGCGCTTGGCGGCCGGGCGCGCGGCCGGGCGCGGCGCCGGACGGACCACCTCGCCGGACTCGTCGAGCAGCAGCGCGCTTGCCGCGGTGCGCCCCACGGTGTCGATGCGCACCATGCGCTTCTCTCCCACGTGGCGCGCGGCGCCCGCGATCGAGATGATGTAGCCGTCGAGCTTGGCCACGGCGTCGTCGACGTCGTACATGTGTGGCTCCACGATGTCCACGAGCACCTCGTCGCCCTCGCGGAACGGGAGCGCGCGTTCTTCGACCTGCTCGCGGGTCCCCTGAAAGGTGATCGCGAAATGATCGAGCGTGAGCCCTTCGGAGCCCTCGAAGTGGAACGAGCGTCCGGTCTGGGCCTCCAGGGCATGCAAGACCCGCGAGCCCTGCCCGGTGAACTGGGCTGTGACACGCGGATTGATCTGCACGAGGAACGCCTCAGCGTCGGGATGCTCGACGACGACGTCGCGCAAGCGGCGCTCGAATTCGATCGCGATCGTCTCCTCCGAGCGGATCACGCCCTCCCCCTCGCACGTGGGGCACGGCCTGCTCATGATCTCGCGCACGCCCTCGGTCACGTTCTGGCGCGTCATCTCGACCAGCCCGAGCCGCGACAGCTCGGCGGTGAAGGTCTTCGTGCGGTCCTCGTCGAGCGCCCTGCGCAGGGTCTTCATGACGGCGTCGCGGTTGCGCGCGCGGGCCATGTCGATGAAGTCGATCACGATGATCCCGCCGATGTCGCGCAGGCGCAGCTGGTTGACGACCTCCTCGGCGGCCTCCAGGTTGGTCTTTGTGATCGTTTCCTCCAGCCCCGCGCCCTTCCCTCGTCCGATGAAGCTGCCCGAGTTCACGTCGATCACGGTGAGCGCCTCGGCGTAGTCGATCATCAGGTAGCCGCCGCTGGGGAGATCCACGCGCCGCGACATAACCCCGTCGATCGCCTCGGTGACCTTGTAGGCGTCGAGCAATGGCTCTGGCCCCTCCCACAGCTCGACGCGCTCGACCAACTCGGGGGCGGTGCGCGCGAAGAACGACACGAGGCGGCGGTGCTGCTGCTCGTCGTCGACGATCGCCCGCTCGAAGTGCTCGGAGAAGATGTCGCGCACGACCCTCACCGACAGGTCGGCCTCCTGGAAGACCATCTCAGGCGCCTGGGTGTCCTCCACACGCTTCATCAACACCTCGTGCAGCTTGTGCAGGTAGAGCAGCTCGCGCTCGAAGTCCGCCCGCTGCGCCCCGTGGGCGGCCGTGCGGATGATCGCTCCCCCCTTGCCGATCTCGAGCTTGGCCGTCTGACGGCGCAACCGCTCACGCTCTTTGTCCTCGAGGCGCCGCGACACGCCGACGCCCTCGCCGGTCGGCGCGTACACCATGTAGCGCCCGGCGATCGTGAGCTCCATCGACAGGCGCGCGCCCTTCGTCTTGAGCGGGTCCTTGACGACCTGCACCACAATCTCCTGGCCGGGCCCCAGCAGCTCCGCGATCTTGCGGCCCCCTCCGCGACCGCGCTTGGGCGCCTCCACGCCGGGCAGCACGATCTCATCAACGTGCAGGAAGCCGTTCTTCTCCAGGCCGATGTCCACGAACGCGGCCTCCAGCCCGGGGAGCACGTTGTCGACCTTGCCCTTGTAGATGTTGCCGACGATCGAGCGCCCTCCGCGGCGCTCTATGTAGAGCTCAGCTATGCGATAGCCGGCTCCCGGGCGGGCGTCCGCGCGCTTGCGAGAGCGCCCGGCGGGACGTGATGCCCCATTCGGGGCACGTAGGGCGCCGGGCGTTCCGGCTGCCTCCAGAAGCGCCACGCGCGTCTCCGCGCGATCGACGCTGACAAGCACTTGCTTTCTCAATTTGATCCAGTCTTTCGATATGTGTGTTGGCCGGACCCCACGTGGGGGGACGCCCGGCCTGTGCGGCCGGGGTCCCGTCCAGGGGACCGGTCGTGGTGGCCGGACCCTGCGCTGGGGGACTCGCGACCGGTGCGGTCGGCGTCATGCTCAGCGGGCCGGTCGTAGCGGCCAAGCCCAGCGCGGATGGGCGCCGGACCGTTGCGGTCGGGGGCGCGTCCATGGCTGGTCGTATGGGGGCTTTTGCGGACATCTGTGTTAGTAGCGGAAAACGCGGCCCTTCTGCGCCTGGGAGGCGCCCGCCTGAGCGTAGATCAATTGCAGCAGACCCACGGCCAGAAGTGTCGTTATGACCGACGAGCCGCCGTAGCTCATGAGCGGTAGCGTGACGCCGGTGATGGGCATTATCCCAACCGACATCCCCACGTTCACGAACACCTGAAACATCAGCATAGCCACGACCCCGGCGGCCACCAGCGAGCCGAACAGGTCCTTGGCCATCGTGAGTATGCGCAGCGTGCGCCATATGAGCAGCGCGTAGAGGGACAGGACGAGCGCCGCGCCGACGAAGCCGTACTGCTCGCCGACGGCGGCGAAGACGAAGTCGGTGTGGTTCTCGGGCACGAAATGGAGCTTGGTCTGGGTAGCGCTTTCGCCGCGGCCGGTCTTTTCACCGGCCCCGATCGCCACCTTCGACTCAAGCTGCTGATAGGCGGGATCGGGTTCTTTGGTCTTCGCTTCCTTTTCCTTGATTTCCTGCAAGTTGGACGTGGGGTGCAGGAACGCCGTCAGCCGTTCGGTTTGATAGGAGTTGAGCAGGTGGACGCCCGCTGCGGGAGCGGCCACCAGCACGAAGCTGCCGGCGGCCAAGACGATCGCCGCCAGCGCCGCCAGCTGCCGCGAGGACGTACCGGCGACGAACAGCAGCATGAACGCGATCGCGGCGTAGACGAGCCCCGAGCCGAGGTCAGGCTGGACGACCACGAGCAGCGCCGGTACCGCGGCCGCCGCGAGCACGCGCGCGGTCGTGCCGACCTCGCGCAGACGGCGCGAGCGCGCGGCGACGAGCGCCGAGAGCGCGAGGATCAGCAGCACCTTTCCGATCTCAGAGGCCTGGAAGGAGAACAGCGGGAAATTGATCGCGCGCTGCGCGCCCTTGGCGGTGTGCCCGAGCGCGAGCACGGCGAGGATACTCAGCAGCAGCGCGCCGTAGATGCCGTAGGCCATGTGGCGCAAGCGCGAGTAGTCGATCCGCGAGAGCGCCACCATCAGGGCGAGTCCCACGATCAGATAGACCGCCTGGCGATCGACGTAGTAGCGCGGCTGGCCCGCGATCAGATGCTGGGTCGCAGCCCGCAGGGTCAGCAGCGAACAGAGCCCGAGACCCACCGCGGCGAGCGTCAGCAGCGGGTCCAATGGCAGTCGCAGGGTGCGTACGCTCTGGACAGGCACCTCCCGGGGCGCGGCGATCGGGCTGGCGGCGGGCGGGGTCACAGCGTCGTGGGCGCCATCGTGTCGAGCCTCAGCTTGTCGTGGCGATGGTGATCGCGTCTCGGGGACCGTGTCTTGGGCGGGGTCATCGCATCCGGGGTCATCGCATCCGGGGTCATCGCGTTTTCGAGGAGCCGGCGACGAACTTCTCGGGCTGGTCAAACCACTTGGCGGCGATCAGGCGCGCGATCGGGGCCGCCGTTTCCGCGCCAAAGCCGCCCTGCTCGACGGTCACGGCGATAACTATGGGGTGCCCACCCTGGGGGTCGGCGATGTAGCACATGTACCACGACTGGTCTGCCTTGCCTGTGTGTTCAGCGGTTCCGGTCTTGCCGAAGACACGGTGTTGAGCCTGGTTCCAGCCGGCCCACACGTCCGCCGAGGTGCCGCCCGATTCGCTGGCGGCCTTGTGCAGCCCTTCCATCACGAGGCTGAGGTCGGAGTAGTTGAGGTGCACCCTGCGCACCGGGGGTGAGCTCAGCTCGTGTACCAGGGCGCCGTTCGCGTCGTCGATCTCCATGCCCAGATGCGGGCGCACGACCGTGCCGTAGCCTTCGTGCGTGTAGGCGTTTGCGAGCGTCGAGTAGGCGACGGCCATCTGCAGGGGGTCGGTGAGCAGGTCCCCCTGGCCGACGGCGAGCTGCATGTTGTCGCCGACACTCCAGGGCCTGACTTCGGCGACGTAGCCACACGATGACTTGTGTTCGCGACGCTCGCACTTGAGCTCTTCCCTGTTGCGTGTTTCCCGCCACTGGCGATCGGGCACGACGCCCGAGAACTCTTCGGGCAGGTCGATCCCGGTCGGCTGGCCGACGCCCAGCTGGTGGGCCTTGCGCTGGATGACGTTGCCGTAGTTGTTGGCGCGCTCGCCAACTTCGAAGAAGTAGGTGTCCGAGGACACCTTCAGCGCTTCCACCAGCGCCATCGCCGGCAGAGGCGCATGGCCGGCGTTGCAGAAGGGCTCGCCGCCCACGCTTATGCAGGGCCCCGGGCCGAACGCTTCATTGGGGTTGATCACCCCCGCTTCCAGCGCCGCCATCGCGGTGATCGGCTTGAACGTCGAGCCGGTCGGGTACTGGCCGTTGACCGCCCGGTCGGTTAGGGGTGCCCCCGCGCCACTGATCAGCCCGTCATACGCGGACTGCGTGAGCGGTTTTGCGAACACGTTCGGGTCGAAGCCCGGGTATGAGCCGATCGCCAGGACCTGCCCGTTACGCGGGTCCATCGCCAGGTAGGCGCCGGCGTTGGCGGGCTTGCCCGAGGCTTGGGCGATCGAAATGCCTTCTCGCAGGGCCCGTTCTCCCTCCCGCTCGAGGCCGAGGTCGAGCGAGAGCCTGACGCTGTGGCCCGCGATCGGTTCGGTCGAGGGCAGATTCGTCGGCACCGGTTCTCCCGCCGAGTTGACCTGCACCTGCTCCGCGCCGGGGACGCCGCGCAGGTAGCGGTCGTAGTAGTACTCGAGCCCCTCCTTACCGACGATAGTCCCCTGCTGGACGCCGCGGAAGGCGTTCAGCTTCAGCTCCGCTGCGTTCACCTCGCCGACGTGGCCGAGCACCTGCGCCGCCATTTCGCCGTAGAGGTAGCGCCGAAGTGAGACCTGCTGCTGGCGGACGCCCGGGAACTCGTTGCGGCGCTCGCCCAGCACGGTCAGGGCTTCGCGCCCGGCGTCGGTCTTGATCGTGGCGGGCGCATAGGGCAGCTGCGTGATCCCCGCGACGACGCGTTCGTCGATCGATCTCGGGCTCAGGCGGATCACCGGCGCGAGGCGGTCGAACAGGCGGCGGACCGGGGTTGCCGATGCGGGCAGCGGCGGGATCGGCACGACGCGGATGTGGGCGGCCTCGCGGCGCAGCGTTCGCAGCTCCGCGCCCTGGGCGCGCGTGGGATGGGAGGCGTGGAGGTCGGCCTCGTATTCCTTGAGCCGCTCACGCGCGGCGACATATTCGGACTGCGCCTTGGCCAGCGCGGCCTGATATGCGGCTGCCTGTTCGCGCACCGCCGCGGGCAGCGAGCTGGGGATGATCCGCACCGCGTTTGCGACGGTGCTGGTGACGATCGGAGTGCCCGAGCGGTCGAGGATCTCCCCGCGCGGCGCCGCGATCGGCAGCACGCGCTGATCGTTGACCTTGGCCTGCTGGACGTACTGTTCGCCGGTGAGGATCTGCAGGTACCAGAGGCGGAAGAAGATGATCGCGAACATGACGAGGGCGAAACTCCCGAGAACCGCGACCCGGAGAGCGAGCTGGGGGGAGACCGGCACGCGCGGCTCGTTCGGCTTCAAGCGCTCGATCGTGCTCACCGGTCATCCGCCGCTCGTGGCGGCCGCCGGCGGGGGAATGCCTCCGCGGGATGGGCTGTCCGGCTGCTCATAGGCCACGCCCGGAGGAGCGCGACAGCGGGCTCAGCCCGCCGGTCGTGTACGCGCGGCGGCGGCGCCGGCGTGGGTCGTCGGGCAGGCCGCCGATCAGGCAGCGGCGCACGAAGGCCCATATCGGCAGCGCGACGACCGTGTCCAGGAGCACACCGACCACGATCTCGCGCAGCAGCTCGAGGCTCACGGGGGCGTCCACGCCGAGCAGGAACTCGATCAGCGAGTAGCCGACCATCGCGCTGGCGGCGGCGGCGGAGCCGACGAGCAGCGGCGTGAGCGCGGCCTGCGGGTCGCGCAGCTCGCGCAGGCGACCGGCCCAGTAGCCGATCAGGGTGAAGGTGAGCGAGGTGACGCCGAGCGTTTGCATCAAGGCGAGATTGATCAGCAGGCCGACGGCGAAGCCGGCGACGGCGCCCAGGGTCGAGCCGCACAGCAGGCCCGTGAAGGCGACCAGGAGCGGAGAGAGGTCGATGCTGACGCCGAAGACGGGGACCTCGGAGACGACGCCGATCTGCACGAACACGACGACGAGCGAGAGCACGGCTACGCGCCACAGCAGTGAGCCCGGAAGCCAGGCGGCGTTCGCCTGCACGCCGCCGGATGCCTGACGAGTGGCGGGCCTGGAGCTCATCCGCCGGCTTCCGTCGAGGCGAGCCGGCCACCTGCTTCTTCGGGAGCCGCCGTCTGGTTGGGAGCGAGACGGGCGGTCAAGCTGCCGAGCTGGGCCGCTCGCGAGCCCTGGGTGGAGGTGAGCACCTGCACGACGTCGAGGTTGTGCAGGTCGGCCAGGGGGCTGACGTTGACCGACTTGAAGGGGCTCTGTTCGTTTTCGGAGGTGACCCGACCGATCGGAATGCGGGGCGGGTAGAGCGAGTCGCCTTCGCCCGAGACGGTCCCGGCGGTGACCACGTAGTCCCCGCGCGTCACCGGGGCATTCGAGGACAGGTACTGCATCAGCAGCCGGCCGGGTTCGCCGACCTGGGGCTGCAGCATGCCGACGGCGCCGGTGGCGCTGATCCTGGCTTTGACTTCGACTTCGCTGTCGGTGATGAGGCTCACGAGCGCCCCGTCGGAGACCACGCGCGTGACCTTGCCGACGAGTCCTTCGCCGTCGATGACGGGATCGTTGACGCGCACCCCCGAGGAGGAGCCCTTGCCGATGATCACGGTGGAGTACCAGATGTTGGGGGACTGGTAGACGACCGTGGCGTTGACCGGGCTGTAGTCGGCGACGCTGAGCGTGTTGTCGAGGTGGTCGAGCTTGAGCAGTTCGGCGTAAGAGCGTTCGTTTGACTGGTGCGCTGTCAATTCCGCACGAGTGCGGTCGAGCTGCTTGCGCAGTTCCTTGTTCTGGCTCTTTGCGTGCAGCGTGCTGCCAAACCACCCGAACAGGTCGCGCACCGGCTTCAAGGCCTTGTTGGCGCCGTCCTGGATTGGCGAGACAACTGTCAAAAAGCCGCTCTGCAGCGAGTGCAAGCCGCCGCTCTGGGCCTCGCCGAAGTAGGCGGTGAGCAGTATCAGTGAGAGCGCAACGAGCAGTGCGAGCAGTGCGCGCCTGCGCCGGACCGTCTTGTCATACACCAGTAGCGACCTTCCGAAGTCTTCATCCGACAGGGTACCCGCGAGCCGTGGGGCCGCACGCAGGTTTGGCAGGGCCCGAGGCGCCAAGCGAGGGGCCACGCGCCGCTTTGGCAGGGCTCGATGCGCGAGCCGATGGGCCACGCCCACGCCCCAGATGCGCGAGTCAAGTCGCGCTCATCGCCGGCGGCGGTTGCGCGAATTGCGGTTGGAGCGGTGGATCGCCTCGAACTCCTCGAGCGAGCGCCCAGAGCCCACCGCTACGCACGTCAGCGGAGACTCGGCCAGATGGGCCGGCATCTGCGTCTCCTCGCGCAGTCGCTGGTCGAGGCCGTGCAGCAGCGAGCCGCCGCCCGCGAGCATGATGCCGCGATCCATGATGTCCGAGGCGAGCTCTGGCGGGGTGCGGTCGAGCGTCTCCTTCACCGCCTCGATGATCTGCGACAGCGGCTCCTCGAGCGCCTGACGGATCTCCTCGCTTGTCAGCACGACGGTCTTGGGCAGGCCCGCCACCATGTCGCGTCCGCGGATCTCCGCCTGAAGCTCCTCCTCCATCGCGCACGCCGAGCCGATCTCGAGCTTGAGCTCCTCGGCGGTCTGCTGGCCGATCAGGAGCTTGTACTCCTTCTTCGCGTAGTTGATGATCGCCTCGTCCATCTCATCGCCCCCGACCCGAATCGACTGCGACACGACGATCCCTCCGAGCGAGATCACGGCCACCTCGGAGGTGCCCCCGCCGATGTCCACCACCATCGAGCCGGTGGGCTCGCCGACCGGCAGACCGGCCCCGATCGCCGCGGCCATCGGCTCCTCGATCAGGTAGGCGGTGCGGGCGCCCGCCGACAGACAGGCCTCCTCGACGGCCCGCTTCTCGACGCCCGTGACCCCGGACGGCACGCACACCACCACGCGCGGGTGGGCCCAGCGGTTCTGGTGGACCTTCTGGATGAAGTGACGCAACATCTCCTCGGTTACGTCGAAGTCGGCGATAACGCCGTCCTTCAACGGTCGGATCGCCTGAATCGTCCCGGGTGTGCGACCGAGCATGCGCTTCGCCTCGATCCCCACGGCGTGCACCTCGCCGGTGCGCGAGTCGATCGCCACCACGCTCGGCTCGGACAGCACGATGCCGCGCCCGCGCACGTACACGAGCGTGTTGGCGGTGCCGAGATCGACCGCCATGTCGCGGCCGCCGAATCCGGTCAGGTACGTGAGGATGCTCATCTTGCGAGTGGGAGCACGCTCAAATCCGGCTTCGCCTCACCGGTCGGCTGGCGTCCGGTGGCCGGGGCGTACCCGGCGGGGAGTCTAGCGGACCCCATCGCTCCTCCCGCAAGCTTGACAGCGCATTTGCAGGCAAAACCGCCCTATGACGGCGCTCGCAGAAGCTCAGGGCAGAGGTCGAGCAGCGTCGCGAGCGGGAGTCCCACGACATTCTCGTAGTCGCCGTGGATCTCGCGCACGAGCGCGGCCCCGGCGCCCTGGATCGCATAGCCCCCAGCTCTCCCGCGCCACTCCCCCCTGCCCAGGTACCACTCGAGCAGCTCGTCGCTGAGCTCGCGCAGGGAGACCATGGTGCGGGCCACCGCCACGTGCTCCCGCTCTCCGCGGAGCAGCGTCAAGCCGCCGAACACGGTGTGGGTGGCTCCACCGAGCGCCTTCAGCGTCTCGCGCGCCGCGTCCCGGTTCGCCGGCTTGCCGTAGATGCGCCGCCCGAGCGCGACCACCGTGTCGACGCCGAGCACCGTGTCGCGCGCGTCCAGGCGTGCCGCGCGCGCCTTGCGCCGCGCGTTCTCAGCCGCCACCTCGGCGGGCTCGCCCCGCTCGATCTCCTCCACAGCCGTGGGCCGGACAATGAAGCGCACCCCGAGACGCTCGAGGATCGCCCGCCGCTGAGGAGAGGCCGAGGCGAGAACGAGCGGACGGGACTCGCTCATGGCTGGATCGCAGGGAAGGCGAACCCTGCGAGCACACCCATCGAGCGCCTCCCCATCGCCACCTTCGGCAGCCGCCGCTCGCCTGCCTTCAGGCGCCCAGCTCGGGGAAGAACAGGGCCGCCTCGCGAGCCGCGGACTCGGGTGAGTCAGAGCCGTGAACCATGTTCTGAGACATCTCGATCGCGAAGTCGCCGCGGATCGAGCCGGGTGCCGCGTCGAGCGGGTTGGTTGCTCCAATCGCCTGGCGGGCGGCCTTGACCGCGTCTGTGCCCTCGAGCACCATCGCGACGATCGGACCCGAGGTGATGAACTCGACGAGCTCGCCGAAGAACGGCTTCTCCGAGTGCTCTGCATAGTGGCGCTCGGCGAGCTCCACCGCCACCGTCATGTGCCGCAGAGCGACGATGCGCAGGCCCTTGCGCTCGAAGCGGGCGATGACCTCACCGGTGAGCGAGCGGGCGAAGGCGTCGGGCTTTACGAGGATCAGCGTACGGTCCATGGGGTCCTTTGGATCGGTGTCGGGTCAGGTGCTGGAGCGCCGGCGAGAGGCTCCACGCGAGGAGGCGGGCGACTTGGGAGCGAGCTCGGGCTCCCCGTTCTCACGACCCGTGTCGGGCTCCGCCGTCAACGGGGCCGGCTCGGAGACCAGTAGCGAGGGCTCCTCGACGAAGGTGGCGGGCTCGGGAGCGCGTACCGCCGCGCGCCCTCGCGCGCGCGAGGGGGCCTCCATGGCGGATGCGGATGCGCGCTCGCGCGGGGGTGGCTCGGCAGCGGATGCGCGCTCGCTTGCGGGGACCTCCGTGGCCGAGGCACGCGCGCGTGCGGGGACCTCCGATGCCGATGCGCGCGCGCGTTGAGGGGCCTCCTCCGTGGCCGACGCGCGCTCGCGGCGCGCGCGACGCGCCGGCTTGGCGTCGGGCACCTCCGTCTCGCAGTACGGGCAGATGGTCCAGGCGCGGTCAAGCGGCTTGGAGCAGCTCGTGCAGCGCTCCTTGAGCTTGCGCAGGCAGCTGGGGCAGCGGATGAAGTCGCGCTCGATGCGGTAGTCGCAGTGCGGGCAGAGGCTGTAGTCGAGCTCGTGCAGACGCAGTTCAGCGGCCTGCAGCTCCAGTTCGCGCTCGCGCACGTCCTCCAGATACTCGGGCGGGCGCAGAATCATGTAGACGATCGTCCCCACAAACGGGAACAGCGACGCCGCCGTCGCGCAGCCGATCAGCATCGGGTCGACGATCCGCCGGCGGGCGTCAGCGTAGGTCCAGTACACGAGCGACCCGTACAGCACCACGAGGAACAGGATCAGCAGGTCGATGGCGAGGCTCAGCCCGCTGCTTTCGATTTCGAAGTAGGCGAGTGGCGGCATCGAAGATCCCTATACGTCCCCGTGCGGTGATTTCCCTGCAAGCGGGCGCGAAACGGGGCGCGTCGATCCGTTACGGAGCATCGGGCGGCCGAGTTTAGAGCCTATTGCGGAAGGAGCGACCGATTCGCCGGGATTTGGCGTGTCGGGATACGCGTCGACCCTCACAGGAACAGCCGCCCGAAACCATAGCCGGCGGCGAAGAACACCAGGATCACGAGCGCCACGATCAGGGCGACCGCGCCCACCATCGTGAGAACCGATGGGCCGTCGTCGTTCAAGCCTCTCCCCTCCCCCCGGCGCCGCGCGCCTGCTCCTCGTGTTCGGCGGACTCCTCGACACCGGCGTACCCGTCGAGACCGGCGCGCACCCCAAAGGGCGTACCCGGAGGGCACATACCCGGAGGGCACGCGGCGGCGGGCAGGCCGAGCTCGCGCGCGTGAGCCAGCAGATCTCCCACGAGATAGATGGAGCCGGTCGCGAGCACCGCTCCGCCGCCCTGGCGCGCTCGAGCCCAGCTCTGCGCCGCCGCCAGAGCCCGTGCCGGTTGAGGCTCGCACGCCGTCTGCTCGAAGCCGAGCTGGCGGGCGAGCGACGCGAGCGTCGCGGGCGGGAGCGCCCTCGGGCCGGGAGGCGCCGTGAACCAGGCACGCTCGAACAGTGGGAGCAACCGGGCGAGCATACCCGCGGCGTCCTTGTCCTCGAGCACGCCGAGCACGAGCGCGGGCGTGCGACCTGCGAGCAGCTCCGGCAGCGCCACCGCCATCGCCTCGACGGCGGCGGGGTTGTGGGCGCCGTCCACGACGGTCAGTGGATCGCGCGCCACCACCTGCATACGGCCCGGCACCGAGGTGAGGGCCGCCGCGGCGCGAACCGACTGCTCGCGCAGCTCCATCCCCACGCTCTCCAGGTATGACTCGGCGGCCATGCGCGCGAGGGCGAAATTCTCGCGCTGGAAGGAGCCGAGCGCGCCCATGACGAGCTCGGCGGGCGCCCGCTCGGCCAGCCGCAGCTCCGCGTGGCATTCGGCGGCGGCCGCGGCGGCGAGATCGAGCACCTCCGGCGGTGTTCCCGCGCCGAGCACCAGGACGGAGCTCTCGCCGAGCACCGCCAGCTTCTCGGCGGCGATGTCCCGCACCGTGGGACCGAGCCAGCGCGTGTGCTCGAGGCTGACGTTCGTGAGCACGGCGACGGTCGAGTCGATCACGTTGGTGGCGTCATAGCGGCCCCCGAGACCGGCCTCGACGACGACGACCTGCGCTCCCAGCCCGGCGAGCTCCCAGAAGGCGGCGGCCGTGAGCAGCTCGAACTGGGTCACATGATCGTCCTCGGCGAGCGTGCGATTGACCCGCTCGGCCGCCCACGCCGCGTGGGCTATCGCGGCGGCGAAAGCGTGAGTCTCCACATCGCGCCCGGCGATCTGGACGCGTTCGGGGTAGGACACCAGGTGGGGTGAGACGTAGCTTCCCGTGCGCAGTCCGTGACGCTCGAGGATCGCCGCGATCATGCGCGTGGTGGAGGTCTTGCCGTTGGTGCCCACCACATGGATCGTGTCGAAGCTGCGCTCGGGCGATCCGAGCGCCGTCATCATGCGGCGCATACGGTCCTGCCCGAAGCGCATTCCGAACAGCTCAAGCGAGCGCAGATGACGCTCGGCGCGGTCGGGGCTCCAGGGTTGGCTCATGGCGCCGCAAGCTCCGCAAGCAGATGCTCGAGACGCTCGCGCTCGGCCTCGACGACCGCCACGGGCGCCTTCTCGACGAAGCCAGGCTTTGAAAGCTTGCCCTGCACCCGCTCGATCTCGGCGAGCAGCTTCTCCCTGGCAGCGGCCCGCCTGCGCTCGGCGGCGCCGAGGTCCAGCCCAACACCTGAAAGCATCTCCACCGTCCCCCCTGGCACGGGGATCGACGCCACCGCCACGGCGGCGGCGGCGTACGCATCGTCGGACAACTCCAGCCGCGCCATGCGCGCAAGCAGCGCGCCGGTCGCCTCATAGCCCTCGGCGCGCAAACGGGCGGGCACGATGAGACCAGCGCGGGCGCCCACCGAGTCGCGCCAGCCTCGCACGAGCGTGACCGCCTCGATGGTGCGCTCCAGCACCACCTCCGCCTCGAGGTCGATCAAGTCCTCCCGCGGACGCGGATAGGTACCTGCGGCGAGCAGTTCCTCGCCCCCGTCCAGGTAGCGCCACAGCTCCTCCGTGACGAACGGGATCACGGGATGCGCCATGGCGACCGTGTCGCGCAGCACATGAAGCAGCGTGGCAGCGAGCGCCAAGCGCTCTTCTTGCTCGGCTGGGTCGGGAGGGGACCCCGCGCGCGCGTGCGTGTGCGCGCGCGAGTCATCTCCGGTGGAGATCACCTGTCCCTCACTGCCCTGTCCCTCACTGTCCTGTCCCTCACTGCCCTGTCCCTCACTGCCCTGTCCCTCACTGCCCTGTCCCTCACTGCCCGGCTCCTCGTTGAGATCCGGGAGACGGTGCTTGACGAGCTCCAAGTACCAGTCGCACAGCTCGCCGTACACGAAGTCATAGATGCCGAGCGCCGCATGGGAGAAGTCGTAGTCCTCGATCCGGGCGGCGGTGTCGGCCTCGATTTGCGCCAGCCGCGAGAGGATCCAGCGATCCTCGACGGTGCGCGGCATCGCCATCGGCTCAAGCGCTCGCGCGGCCTCAGCGCCGAGGCTCGCATGGATTCGGGTGAGCGCGAAGCGGGCGGCGTTGAACAGCTTGTTGGCGAGCGCCTGGCCCTGCTGAACCTTCTCGGCCGAGTAGCGCACGTCCTGGGTGGAGGACATCGCGAGCAGGCCGAAGCGCACGGCGTCGGCTCCGTGACGCTCGATCTCGTCCAGCGGATCGATGCCGGTGCCGAGCGACTTGGACATGCGCCGTCCGTCGGGCGCCTGGATGACGGAGTGGATGTAGACGTCGGAGAACGGAACCTCGCCGGTGAACTCCAAGCCCATCATGATCATGCGAGCCACCCACAGGAACAGGATGTCCCTCGCGGTGGAGAGCACGTTGGTCGGATAGAACGCTTTCAACTCAGGCGTGGCGTCGGGCCAGCCGAGCGTGGCGAACGGCCACAGCGCCGAGGAGAACCAGGTGTCGAGCACGTCCTCCTCCTGGCGCACACGACCCCCACACGCGTCGCAGCCCTCGGGCTGGGCGAGCGCCACGTTGACGTGGCCGCAGGTCCCGCAGTAGTAGACCGGCAGGCGGTGGCCCCACCAGAGCTGGCGCGAGATGCACCAGGGGCGGATGTTCTCCATCCAGTCGAGATACACGCGCCGGTGGTTGTCGGGGACGATCCGCACGCGCCCGTCGCGCACCGCCTGCACCGCCGGACCTGCCAGCTCCTCCATGCTCATGAACCACTGGAGCGAGATGAGCGGCTCGATGCGCTCGCCCGAGCGGTGCGAATAGGGCACCTCGTGGTTGTGCTGCGCGCGGGCGACCACGCGACCTTCCCGCTCGAGCTCGGCGAGCACCGCCTCGCGCGCTTCCAGCACCGTGAGCCCGGCGAAGCGCTCGCCGGCCTCCGCGGTCATGCGACCGTCCTCGCCGATCACCGACACCTGGTCGAGGTCGTGGCGAATGCCGATCTCGAAGTCGTTGGGGTCATGGGCCGGCGTGACCTTGAGCTGGCCGGTGCCGAAGTCCATCTTCACGTAGTTGTCGGCGACGATCGGCAGGTGACGGCCGACGAGCGGCAGGATCGCCATGCGTCCCTGAAGGTCACGGTGGCGCTCGTCCTCGGGGTGGACCGCCACCGCGGTGTCGCCAAGCATCGTCTCGGGGCGAACGGTGGCGACCGTGACGCTCCCGGAGCCCTCCACGTCGTAGACGATCGAGTAGAGCGTGTCGGTCTGGAGGCGCTGCTCCACCTCCAGATCCGAGATGGCCGAGCGGCTTCCGGGGTCCCAGTTGACGATGTAGCGGTCGCGGTAGATCCAGCCCTTTTCATACAGGGCCACGAACACCTCCGCGACCGCGCGCGCGTAGCCCTCGTCCAGCGTGAAGCGCTCTTCGGAGTAGTCGCACGAGGCGCCAAGCCGCTTGAGCTGCTCGACGATCGTGTGGCCGTAGTGCTCACGCCACTCCCACACGCGCTCCACGAACGCGTCGCGCCCGAGCTCCTGGCGGCTTGAGCCTTCGGCGCGCAGCGCCTTCTCGACCTGCGCCTGGGTGGCAATTCCGGCGTGATCGGTGCCGAGTATCCACTTCGTGCGGGTGGGCGGGGACTTCATGCGGTGGTAGCGGATCAGCGTGTCCTGGATCGAGCCGTTGAGCGCGTGGCCCATATGCAGCGAGCCGGTCACGTTCGGGGGTGGGATGGCGATCGAGTAGCTCTCGCTCGCCTCGCCCTGCGGCTCGGGATGGAACAGGCCGCTCGACAGCCAGCGCTCGAGGATCCGCGGCTCCACCTCCCCGGGCTCGAAGCGGGTGCGGCCCTCGAGCTCTGCGATGCGCTCTGTCATGGAGCGTGAGTGTACGTCGGCGAGCGTCGGCTACTGCGCCAAGCCGCCGAAGATCGCGAACGGGCGCGCCGGAGCGGTGACCTCGGCCCAGGCGTCCCAGGCGTCGCCCTCGACCTCGAAGCTGCTGCCCTGCGGCGCCTCGGCGCGCAGACGCTCAGCAAGCGCACGGGCTTCGTCCTCGTCGCGGGTGCCGAGCTGCAAGTGGCGCCAATGGCGGCGCAGCGGGTAGCCCTCGGACTCCAGCCGCTCGGCGAAAGCGCGGGCGTCGTGGTGGGTGGGGAGCGTGACGCGCACTTCCCACTCCGGGTGACCCGCCACCTGGGACTCCTCGGTCTCAATCTCCTCCAGCCGCTCGTGCTCAGCCGCGTGCTCGACGGGCGTGGAGGGAAGGGGCAGCGAGGCGTCCTCCCAGCCCTCCTCCTCGGGGTGCCAGCGGCGCAAGGAGGGCTTCGCAACGATGCGCTGCTCAGCGAGCACAGATTCGAGCGCCACGCGCGCGCGAGTGGCGTCCTCGGAGGAGTCGGCGTACACGAACACGTGCCCATCCTCATGGCTTACGGCCACGTGCTTGGGAGCCGCGTCATCCCCGAGCGAGCGACGCTCGACGGAGCCGAGCGCATCCAGCAGCTCACGCGCCCGCTCGCGCGGGACCTCGATCTCGATGCGGAACTCGTCGTGCATCGACGCGCTACGCCGACTCCTCGCGCAGGGAGCGCTCCTCGGGCTCCTCGGGCGCGGCTTCGGTGACGAGCGTGGGCGTGGTGCCTTTCTCGACCGTGTCGCGGGTGACCACGCACTTCTTCACGTCGCGTCGGGAGGGCAGCTCGAACTGAACCTCGAGCAGTATCTCCTCGATGATCGAGCGCAGTCCGCGCGCTCCCGTTTCGCGCTGGAGGCCCTTCTCTGCGACCGCCTGGAGCGAGTCCTCGGCGAACACGAGCTCGATGCCGTCGAAGGAGAAGAAGCGCTGGAACTGCTTGACGAGCGCGTTACGCGGCTCGGTGAGGATCGAGACGAGGTCCTCGCAGGTGAGCTGATGAACGGCCGACATGACGGGCAGTCGCCCGATGAACTCGGGAATCAGCCCGTACTCGATCAGGTCCTCGGGCAGGCAGTGCTCGAAGATCTCGCCGGTGTCGCGTTCCTGTTTGGTCTGCATCGCGGCGGCGAAGCCGACGCCGTTGTGGCCGATGCGCCGCTCGATGACCTTGTCGAGGTGCGCGAACGCCCCTCCGCAGATGAACAGGATGTTGGTGGTGTCGATCGTCAGGAACTCCTGGTGGGGGTGCTTGCGCCCCCCCTGCGGCGGAACCGAGGCGTGCGTGCCCTCGAGGATCTTCAGGAGCGCCTGCTGGACACCCTCGCCGGAGACGTCGCGCGTGATCGACGGGTTGTCGGCCTTGCGCGCGATCTTGTCCACCTCGTCGATGTAGATGATGCCGGTCTCGGCCTTCTTGACGTCGTAGTCGGCGGCCTGGATCAGCTTCAGGAGGATGTTCTCGACGTCCTCGCCGACATAGCCCGCCTCGGTGAGCGCGGTGGCGTCGGCTATCGCGAACGGCACGTTGAGGATGCGCGCGAGCGTCTGCGCCAGCAGCGTCTTGCCGCAGCCGGTTGGCCCGAGCAGCAGGATGTTGGACTTCTGCAGCTCGATGTCCGAGTCGCCGGACTGCATCATCTGCACGCGCTTGTAGTGGTTGTAAACCGCCACCGAGAGGGTGCGCTTGGATGCGTCCTGGCCGACCACGTACTCGTCGAGCACGTCGTAGATCGCGCGCGGCTTGGGCAGGTTCTCGAGGTCGAAGGCCGGCGGCGCCGCCAGCTCCTCGTCGATGATCTCGTTGCAGAGATCAATGCACTCGTCGCAGATGTAGACGCCGGGGCCGGCGATCAGCTTCTTGACCTGGCGCTGGGACTTGCCGCAGAAGCTGCACAGGAGCTGCTCGTTGGTGTCAGTGGGTCTGGCCATATAAACGTTTCCCTATCGACCTTGCCGTATACCGAGCCTAGTGTTCTGAGATCACGCGGTCGATGATGCCGTACTCCCTGGCTTCCTCGGAGCTCATGAAGTAGTCGCGGTCGGTGTCCTTGCTGACCCGCTCGAGCTCCTTGCCGGTGTGCTTGGCGATGATCTCATCGAGGCGTTTGCGCACGTCGATGATCTCCTTCGCGTGGATCTCGATGTCCGTTGCCTGGCCCTGGAAGCTCGAAGACACCTGATGGATGAGGATCTTCGCGTTGGGCAGCGCCATGCGCTTGCCGTGGGCGCCTCCGGCGAGCAGCAGCGCGCCCATCGACATCGCGATGCCGACGCAGATGGTCTGCACGTCGGGCTTGATGAACTGCATGGTGTCGTAGATCGCAAGGCCCGCGTACACCGATCCGCCGGGGGAGTTGATGTACAGCGAGACGTCCTTGGTGGGGTCCTCGGACTCCAGGTGCAGCAGCTGGGCGACAATCAGGTTGGCGATCTGATCGTCGACGGGAGTGCCCAGGAAGATGATGCGCTCGTTGAGCAGGCGGCTGTAGATGTCGAACGCGCGCTCGCCTCGCGAGGTCTGCTCAACCACCATTGGTACGAGTGGGCTCATGGTCCTCGCTTCAGTTTCGCTTAGCCGGCCGGATTCCTTCTGAACATATCCCGATCAGGATGTGTGCCCTAGGCTAGCGCTCCACATATCCCGAGCGGGGTGTGTGCCTAGGCTAGCGGTCCGGTGTCCACAGTCGCGCGTCCCGCGCGCCGGCGGCTCCGTCCTTGAGATCCTCGGAGTCCGGCGTCCACAGCTTCTCGCGCGCCTGGGCCTGCTCGATCGGTATCGGCTTGGCCTGCGCGGCGATCCACTCGACGGCTTGGCGCGCGGCGAGGTCCTCGCTGAGGTCATCGAGGCGCCCGGACTCGCGCAGATCCTCCAGGAGCTTGCGCGGCTCGATGTCCTCGCGCTCGGCGGTGGGGGTGAGCACCTCGAGCAGCTCCTCCTCGCTGGGGACGATCCTCTCGGCTGCCACCACGGCGGCGATCACCGCTTCGCGACGCAGCGACTGGGCGGCCTCGGGCAGCAGCTCTGCGATCAGATCGCTCTCCTCGCGCCCCGTGATCTTCAGGTAGGCCTCTCGCGATATGCCGCGGTGGGAGAGCGAGTGCAGCATCCGGTCCCACATCTCACCCGCCTTGGCCTTTGCGAGCGCCTCGGGAGCGTCCACGTGGGCGTTCGCGACCGCCGCATCGAGCGCCGCCTCGCGGAACTCGGCGTCCACGCGCCTGCCGTCGGCCTCGCCGAGCCGCGTGCGGATGTCCTCGGTGAGCTCCTCCACGGAGTCGAAGCCCATGTCGACGGCGAGGTTCTCGTCGACCTCGGGGAGCTGCTTGTGCTTGACCTCCTTGACGGTAATCTCGAACGAGGCGTCGGAGCCGGCGAGCTCCTGGCTCTGATAATCCGCGGGGAAGGAAACCTCAATGGTGCGGGTGTCCCCCGCCTGCGCGCCCTTCAGGCCCTCCTCGAAGCCGGGGATCAGGTTGCCCGATCCGAGCTCGACGAGCTGGTCGCGACCCTCGCCGCCCTTGAAGCTCTCCCCGTCGATCGAGCCGGCGTAGTCCACCACGACGAAGTCGCCGGAGGCGGCGGGCCGCCGCACCGTCTCGAGCCGAGCGAGACGCTCGCGCAGGCCGTCGATCTCATGCCGGACGGCGTCCTCGTCGAGGAGCACCTCGCGACGAGCAACCTCGAGACCCCTGTACTCGCCGAGCCGAGCCGTCGGCAGAACGCCGATCTCGATCGAGAACTCGAGCGCCGAGCCCTGTTGGGGCAGGTCGGCGAGGTCGAGCTGGGGATCGCCCACCGGAACGATGCCGGCTGTGTCGATCGCATCGGAATACCAGTTGCCGAGCGTGTCGCGAACGGCTTCCTCGAGCACCACCTCGCGGCCCACCCGCTGGATCACGAGCGGCGCGGGCACCTTGCCGCGGCGAAAGCCGGGCAGCTTCATTTCGCGCCCGAGCTGGCGCGCCTTGCGCTCGACGCGTGCCTCTATCTCGCTGGGAGGCACCTGCACCTGCACGCGCACGCGTGACTCTCCCAGCTCGGTGACGGTGGTCTTGAGGGTCGCCGGCATGGCTGCCACGATACCGTGCCGTTCGATGCCCATCCCCGCTCGCCGCGCGCGCCGCCTGGAGACATGGTTGTGGACCGGCCCGGTCGGGCATCTGGTGGGAGGGACGCTCGATTTCGCCGGAGCGCTCGCTCGCTATCTGCGCTTCCGCGCGACCGGCCGCACGCCCCGCTGACCGGAGAGGTGGCAGCACGCCACCAGTGCCCCCACGCGCGCGCGGGGCACCCCTTTTCGCACAACCCCCAACACACGACCCCCGCCCCCCCCCACGACCGGCCCGCGCGATCGCTCAACCGCGCGGGCCGGTTCCGCGCGGCTTGTTATGCGGCCACGGTCGCGCCGCCGAACGCGATGGCCTTGCCGTGCGGTACGACGAGCACGGGGCAGGTGGAGATCTCGATCAGGTTCTCGCTGGCGGCGCTGAGCGAGACGTGGCCCTGCTCGGCCTCCGGGCGCGAGCCCACGACCAGGATGTCGGCGCCCTGTGCGTCGGCCGTGACGATCTCGGCGCCGAGCGCTCCGGCGAGCGACTCGGCGCTCCCGTGCGCGCTGCCGTCGCCGACCACGCCGACCCGCCGCAGCGGAGCGCCCGCGCCCTGGGCGAACCCGGCGGGGGCGATCGCCACGGCGGTGGCGCCACCGTCCAGCAGGCGCTGCGCGGAGTTGCCGACCGCGATGTGGCCCTTCGCGGTGTGGGAGTCGGAGCAGAACACGACCGTGTCGGCGCCGAGCTGCCCGGCGAGGGCGCTCAGGCCCTCGGGCGTCGAGCGGTCTGTGACGACGTGGCGCGCCGTGCCGGCGTCGCCGAGCAGCTCGGCGCCGCGTTCGAGCAGCGCTTCGGCCTCGTGCTGGGCGAGGATCTCGCGGCTGGTCTCGGCTTCGGGGGCATGGCGGACGTATGCGAGCGAGACGTGCGCGCCCGCGTCCGCGAACACTCGACCGAGCGCCACGGCGTCGTCCTCGTTGTAGGTGCCGTCGTAGGAGACGATGATGTTGGCTGACATTTTTTCGCTCTTTTCTCTTGTGCCGTTTCGCCTGGCTCTTCTTGGTGTCGCCTGGCTGCGGTTGCCGGCTTTGGTGGCGATCGTCCTGTGTGGCACGATCTGAGATTGGGCTTCGATCACAGCGTGCCACTCACCTGCCATCAGCACCAGTGAACTTCGTAATCTGAGCTATAAGGACAGCTGATGCTCAACGTTGGTCGACTGCGAGTGCTGAGAGAGGTCGCCAGGCGCGGCTCGTTCTCGGGCGCGGCGGACGCGCTCTCCTACACCCAGTCGGCCGTGTCCCAGCAGGTCGCGACACTCGAGGCCGAAACCGGCATGACGCTGCTCGAGCGCCGTGCGCGCGGTGTGCGTCTAACCGCAGCCGGGCAGACGCTCGTGGAGCACGCGGAGGGCATCCTGGCGCGCCTGGAGGCCGCCGAGGCGGAGCTTTCCGCGATCGCGGGCCTGCGCGCCGGAAAGCTGCGGATGGCGTCGTTCCCGACGGCGGGCGCGACGCTGATGCCGCTTGCGATCGCCACGTTTCGCTCGAGCTACCCGGATGTCGAGCTGACGCTGGCCGAGGGCGAGCCGGAGGAGATGGCGCCGCGTCTGCGCGCCGGCGAGTTCGACCTGGCGCTGCTGTTCGAGTTCGACGAGCCCGCGACGGGCATGGACGGCGTGAAGCGCATCGAGCTGCTGCGCGACCCGCTGTACCTCGCGCTGCCGCGCGAGCACACGCTCGCCGGCAAGAGCGGCTTGCGCCTGGAGGACCTGCGCGGCGAGGCGTGGGTGCAAACCTCGCGGTCGAGTCCCTGCGCACGGCACGTCGTGCGCTGCAGCCACGCGGCGGGATTCGAGCCGAACGTGGCGTTCGAGAGCGACGACTATCAAACGGTTCAGGGCCTGGTGGCGGCGGGCGTGGGGGTCGCGCTGATCCCCGAGCTCGCCCTGTCGGTGGTGCGCGAGGACATCGCGATCCGGGCGCTCGCTCCGCGACCGCCGGTGCGCCAGGTGATCGCCGCCGCTCCCACCGACGCCCGCCTGTCCCCCGCCACGCCGGCGATGCTTGGCATCCTGAGGGATGTCGCCGCGCGCTATCCGACGCTCCACCCGCCACGCTCGCAATGAGCCGACAGTTCAATCCCGCCAGGGGAAGCGCACCGGCCCGAGCGTCTGAACCTCGGGCTCCAATTCCACTCCGAAGCCCTCGATCACGCGGCGGCGACCCTCACCCATTAGCGCGACCACGTCGGCGGTCGTGGCGGCGCCGGTGTTCTCTATGAAGTTGGCGTGCTTGGGCGCGAAGCGCGCGCCGCCGACGGTGAGGCCGTTGCAGCCGGCCTCCGCCAGCAACAGCCCCGCGGTTGCACCCGCGGCCCTCGGATCGTCCGGGTTCTTGAACGTGGAGCCGAACGTCTTGATCCCCTGGGGCTGCGCCTCGTGGCGGCGGGCGCGCATACGGGCGAGCGCGGCCTTGACCGAAGGCGGGTCGGACTGGGCGAGCGAGAAGCGGGCGCGCGCGACGATCTCGCCCGCGAGGAGGTTGGAGTCGCGGTAGGTGAAGCCGAGCTCCGCGGGCGCGCGCCGATGCGAACCGGACGCGCTCACGATCTGGGCCCACTCGAGCACGCTCGCGAGCTTTCCGCCATAGGCGTTGGCGTTCATACGCACGGCCCCGCCGACGGTTCCCGGGATGTTCACGCCGAACTCGATGCCCGAGAGCCCGTTTCGCGCGGCATACGCCGCCACCGACGGCAACCGCGCGCCGCCGCCGCACACGAGGCTCGTGCCGTCGAACGCGATCGCGGCGAGCTCGCGGTCGAGCTTGAGCACGAGCCCGCTCACGCCCTCGTCCGCTACGAGCAGGTTTGAGCCGGAGCCGACCACGTTCACCTCGACCCCCGCCTGCTCGGCCCAGCCGAGCAGCTCGAGCAGCTCCGCTTCGCTGCCGGCGCGCGCGAACATCTCGGCGGGACCGCCGGTGCGGACGGTTGCGAGCGTGGCCAACGGAAAGTCCCTGACTACAGATGTGGGTGTCGCGCTCACGGAACGGCTCCGGGAGGCGGCGAGGCACCGGGGGCAGTTGTGTGGCTCTCCTCATCGGAGGTCCCGTGCGCGCGCACGCGCGCGCACACGTGAGTGGCCCCATCGGACGTATCCACCACCAGCCGCCGGGCGAGCGCGTCGACGTCCCCCGCGCCCATCGCGACGCAGAGGTCGCCGGCTACGAGCAGGTCGCGCAGCACGCGCTCGGCGGCGTCGAAGTCGGGCAGCCACAGCACGGGGCGCCCGCCGGCTTGCTCGGCGGCGCAACGCGCGAGCGTGAGGCCGCTCACGCCGGGATGGTCCTCGGCGCGCTCGCGCGCGGGGTAGACGTCGAGCAGCACGATCGCGTCGGCCTGCGCCAGGGCGGCCCCGAACTCAGCCGCGAGCAGCGCCGTGCGCGAGTAGAGATGCGGCTGGAACACCGCCACGAGACGCTTTGGGTCGAGTGTGCGAGCGGCGCTCAACGTCGCCGCGACCTCCGTCGGGTGGTGGGCGTAGTCGTCGATGACGACCGCCCCGCGGTCGGTTACGCCGAGACGCTGAAAGCGCCTGCCCGCGCCGCGAAAGCCGGCCAGGGCCGCGATCGCTGCGTGCTCGTCGGCGCCGGCGAGCCGCGCGGCCTCCAGTGCGCCGACGGCGTTGAGCGCATTGTGGGCGCCCGGCACCGAGACCGACACCTGCTTTCCATGCCAGAAGAACGTCGAGCCCTCCTCGTTCGTCGATGGCTCGGCAACGTCGTAGAAGACGGCGGGGCCGTCGCGCAGCGAGCGCAGCGAGCGCAGCTCGGGTCGGTCCCAGATCACCGCCTGAGGCGCGCGCGCCAGGAACTCGCGGAACGCCTCGCGCAATTCGTCAAGCGATCCGAACATCGCGTGGTGATCGAGCTCGACGTTCGTGAGCACGGCGATCTCGACGTGGAGGCTGAGCATCGAGCGATCGGACTCGTCGGCCTCCACCACGAGCCACTCGCCCGCGCGGGCCGGGTGTGCGGGGTCCGGATGGGTGGGGGCCGAGTGGGTGGGGGCCCAATACGAATTGGCGAGTCCCGCTCCCACGGAGCTGCCCACCAGCCAGCTCGGGTCGATTCCCGCCTCGCGCAGGATGTGGACGATCATCGAGCAGGTGGTGGTCTTGCCGTGCGCTCCGGCGACCGCGATCGTGCGGCGCAACGCCGTGAGCTCAGCGAGCAGCTCGGCGCGAGGACGGTCCGCAAGACCCCGTTCGCGTGCCGACGCACGCTCCGGATTCTCCGTCGGGACGGCACTCGAGTGGATAACCTCGACGTCATCGCCCTCCGGAACGTTGGCGGCATCGTGACCGATGCTGGCGTTGAGCACACCTTCGTGGCTCAGGCGTTCCAGATAAGGCGTCAGCACCCTATCTGAGCCGCTTACGGTGGCGCCGAGGGCGTGCGCCGCGCGTGCATAGCCGCTCATCCCGGCGCCCCCGACCCCGACGAAGTGCAGGCGGCGCCCCTCCCACGGTCGCTCGCTCATCGTGCCGCCGCCCGCAACAGCTCGCCGGCGATCTCACGGGCGGCGTTGGGACGCGCCAGGCGTCGCGAGGCGCTAGCCATCGCCGCCAGCCGCGCCGGATTGGCGAGCAACTGGGCCACCTCGCGCGCGAGCCGCGCGGGGCTCAGGTCCGCGTCGTCGATCACGATCGCGGCGCCCGCATGGGCCATCCAGCGCGCGTTGGCGCTCTGGTGGTCGCCGGAGGCGTGCGGATAGGGCACGAGGATCGCCGGAAGTCCGTGCGCCGCGATCTCGAACACCGACCCGCCGGCGCGCGCCACGGCCAGGTCGCAGGCGGCGAGCGCTTCGGTGAACTCGTCGATGTCGAGGTACTCGCGCAGGTCATATCCGGCTCGCAAAGGTTGTCGCGAGCACTCCTCGTAGTCGCGCCGCCCGCACACGTGCAATACGCGGAAGGCGCCCGAGGTGAACGCGCCGAGCGCGGCCTGGTTGATCGTGCGTGCCCCGAGCGAGCCGCCGAAGACGAGCACGCACAGCTCGTCCGGGCCGATCCCGAAGCGCTCACGGGCGCTTGCCCGTTCGATGCCGGGAGTGGGAACCGGACGGCCCGTCACCCGGTAGCGCTCTCCGTCGCGACCCTCGATCGGGAACGACAGGCACACGCGTCGCGCAAGCGGGGCGAGCGCGCGGTTGGTGAGACCGAGGTGGCTGTCGGCCTCGGTGAGCACGAGCGGGATGCGTCGTGTGAGCGCCGCCACGCCGACCGGGCCGGCGACGTATCCCCCGCCCCCCATCACAGCGTCCGGGGCGAGCTCGGCCAGCAGCGAGCGCGAGCGCACAACGGCCCGGCCGGCGCGCAGGAGCGCGCGGGCGGCATGCAGCGGGTGCTCGCGGCTGAGACCTTCGACGGCGATCGTGCGCAGGGGATAGCCGGCCGCGGGCACGAGCTCCGTCTCGGCGCGCTCGCCGCCAACGAACGTGACCTCAGCGCCCTCAGCGCGCAGCGCGTCGGCCACCGCGAGCGCCGGCACCACGTGCCCGGCCGTTCCCCCGGCGGCTATCACGATCCGCTTCTGCGCTGCGCTCATCGTCCCATCGTGCCTGTTCGCGCGGCGAAGCGTCGGCAAAGCGCCGCTCGGCCCCCGCGCCGGCGCGGGCGGGCGCGGGCGTACGGGCGGCGCCGGCGCGAGTGGGCATGGTGGCATTGGCGGCGCCGGCACGCGAGCGCGTGCGCCGGGCCGGCGCGACGGCGCGCACGTGCGCGGTGCCGCCCGAGGCGACGTTGAGCAGTAGGCCCATCGCGGCGAGCGTGACGATCAGGCTGGACGAGCCGTAGGAGACGAGCGGCAGCGGCACCCCCGTGAGCGGTGCGAGGCCGAGCACGGCGAACACGTTGAGCAGCGCCTGGGAGACGATCAGGGAGGTCATGCCGACCGCGATCAGCGCGCTGTGAAGACTGCGCGCGGCCTTGGCGGCACGCAGGCCGGCATAGGCGATCAGGCCGTAGAGGAACAGCAGCGCCGACACCCCGACGACGCCGAGCTCCTCGCCGATCACCGCGAGGATGAAGTCGGTGTGGGCCTCGGGGAGGTAGAAGATCTTCTGGACCGACTCGCCCGGACCGACGCCGAACAGGCCGCCTGAGCCGATCGCGATCTGTCCCTGCACCGCCTGGAAGCCGCTGCCCGAAGCGTGCGCCCATGGGTCGAGGAACGAGGTGAGACGGGCGCGCGCGTAGGGACGTGCGATTGCATACAGCGCGACCACCGCGAGCGCCGAGCCGCCGATGACGGCGAGGTTGCGCAGCGGTATGCCGGCCGCGACGAGCAGGGCGCAGGTCGTGAAGGCGATCACCATCGCGGTGCCGATGTCGGGCTGGGTGGCGACGAGCAGGCAGGCGGCGCCCACCACCACGAGCAGCGGCTTGGAGAGCTCGCGCAGGTCGTGCACTCGCGTGGGACGGCGGGCGAGCAGCGTGGCGCCGTAGAGCACGAGCGCCAGCTTCAGGAGCTCGGAGGGCTGGAACTGCAGCGGCCCGCTGCCGAGCCATCGCCGCGCGCCGTTGACGCTCACCCCGACGTGCGGGACGTGCACGGCGAGCACAAGCACGAACGAGACCGCCAGCAGCGGGGCGACGAGGCTCTGCACTCTCGCGATGCCGTCGCGCGCGAGCACCCGCATGACGAGCAGCCCGAGCGCCCCGTAGAGAACGAACTTGACGAGATAGCCGGTGCCGCTGCCGCGGCCCTGCAGCAGCGTCGAGGCGGAGGAGGAGCTGTAGACCATCACAGCGCCCAACGCGAGCAGACACAGCGTGGCGGTGAGCAGCAGGTTGTACTCGAGCGAGACGGCCGACCGCGACACCTTGCGAGCCCCCCGTGCGTGGGACTTGGGTCGCCGTGCGGCCGCCGCTTCTGACATCGGAGCCCACTTCGACGCGAACCACAAGATGCCTGCTCCGCCGGCGATGGCTGAGCGAGCGGCTACGCGGCTTCGACCAGCTCGCGAAACCGCTCCCCCCGCGCTTCGAAGTCGGCGAACTGGTCGAAGCTCGCGCAGGCCGGCGAGAGCAGCACCGTCTCCCCAGCCCGCGCTCGCTGATGAGCCAACTCCACGGCGCGCTCGAGCGTTTCGCATGGCTCCACGGGAGCCTCAATGCCTGCAAGCGCCGCGGCGATCAGCGGCGCGTCCTCGCCGATCAGGTACACGCCAACGCAGCTGCGCTGAACCGCGTCGCGCAGCGACGAGAAATCCTGCCCCTTGCCCTGGCCGCCAAGGATCAGGTGGACGGACGCCTGATCCGAGCGCTGAGCGGGCTGATCCGAGGGCTGAGCGGGCTGATCCGAGCGCTGAGCTGACGACCGACCGCCCACGCTGGCCTCCAGCGCGACCAGAGTGCTGGCGACGTTGGTTGCCTTCGAGTCGTTGACGTACTCGACGCCACCGGCCCCGGCGACCCGCTCCAACCGGTGCGCCACCCCCGCGAACGTGCGCAGGCCTTCGCGCACGGCCGCCGGATCGAGCCCGCGCGCCAGGCACGCCGCGGCGGCGGCCATCGCGTTTTGGAGGTTGTGGCGTCCGCGCAATGAGAGCTCGTTGGCGCCGACCAGGGGACTGCCGTTCCAAGTGAGCCAGCCCTCTCGCAGGCACAGCTCGGCCTCCATGCCGGTGTCCGTGCCCCCTCCCTCGCATGCTCCGGCGCGCATATCCCGGTCCACGCTCCTACCGAAGGAGACCCGGCGTGCCCGGCCGGGGATCGAGGGGGCGAAGTCGAAGGGCACCACCGCGACGTCCTCGGGCCCCTGGTTGGCGAAGACACGCAACTTCGCCTCCGTGTATGACTCGACGGTGGCGTGGCGGTCGAGGTGGTCGGGCGACACGTTGAGCAGCACCGCCGCCTCGGGCGCGAAGGCGAGAGCATCCTCCAGTTGGAAAGACGACACCTCACAGGCGACCGTCGCGGCAGGGTCGAGGCTTCCGACGAAGCCGCTGAGCGCAGCGCCGACGTTGCCCGCGACGGCCACTCCCAACCCCGCCTCGCGATGGATGTGCCCGATCAGCTCGACAGTGGTGGTCTTGCCGTTCGTGCCCGTCACCGCGATGAGCTCGTTCGGGAGCATCCGCCATGCCAGCTCGAGCTCGCCGATGACGCACATAACGCGCGCGCGCGCGAGGGCGATCACGGGCGCCTCAGCGGGCACGCCCGGGCTCTTGACGACCGTGCTCACACGCTCGAGCAGCGCGAGTCCCTGCTCGCGCACATGAAGCTCGACGCCGGCGGCTGCGAGCGTGTCGAGGCCGGTGGGCTCGGCGCCGTCCACGCCGACGACCTGCTCCCCTCGCGCGCGGAGCGCGAGCGCGGCGGCGATGCCCGAGCGGGCGAGACCCACCACGAGGTAGGGGCCGGGCGGAAGGCCGGAGCGATCCTTCACCGCAAAGCCCATCTCGTTCGCCCCGCGCAAGCGGCGCGGACGCTCTCACCCAAGGCTCTGCCGGTAGATGGTGAAGCCGATGGCGCAGCAGATCGACGCGACGATCCAGAAGCGCAGGATGATCTTCGTCTCAGACCATGCACGCAGCTCGAAGTGGTGGTGTATCGGAGCCATCAGGAACACGCGCTTGCGGGTCATCTGGAAGGAGATCACCTGGATCACGACGGACAGCGCCTCGATCACGAAGATCCCGCCCAGCAGGATCAAGAGCAGCTCCGTCTTGGTCATCACCGCCAGCCCCGCGATCGCGCCACCGATCCCGAGCGATCCGGTGTCGCCCATGAAGATGGTGGCGGGAAACGCGTTGAACCACAAAAAGCCGACGCAACCGCCGACGAGCGCGCCGGCGAGCATCGCCAGGTCGAAGTCTTCGGCGATGAACGTGATGCCGATGTAGGCGAGCAGCACGATCGCGCCGCAGCCCGCCGCGAGCCCGTCGAGGCCGTCGGTGAGATTGACCGCGTTGGTGGTGCCGGCGACGACGAGGTAGATCAGCACCGGGTAGAAGATCCCGAGGTCGATCTGGTAGTCGACGAAGCGCAACCGCAGCGTGGGCGCGAGATGGGCCTCGTGAGACGCCACGAACCACAGCCCCAATGAGATGGCGATCGTGATCGCGAGCTTCGTGCGCCCGCGCAGGCCGAGCGAGCGGCGCTTGACGAGCTTCGTGTAGTCGTCGGCGAAGCCGAGCAGGGCGCACGCGATCGCCGTCCCGAAGACCCCCACCGAGCGCCATTCGAAGTCCGAGAGGATCAGGTAGGGGATCGTGATCGCCAGGAAGATGATCACCCCGCCCATCGTGGGAGTACCCGCCTTCTGGTGGTGGCCCTGCGGTCCGTCCTCGCGGATGTGCTGACCGAACTCGCGGTTGCGCAGGAACTCGATGAACTTCGGGCTCAGGAAGATGCAGATCAGCAGGGCGGCGGTGCCGCCGATCAGGACGCGCCCCATCAGCCGACCCGCTCGCCCAGCGCTTCACGCGCCACGGTCACATCGTCGAACGGCACCTTCACGCCCCCCGCGAGCTCCTGTCCCTGCTCGTGGCCCTTGCCGGCGATCACGAGCACGTCGCCGTCCCGCGCGAGCGCGACCGCCCGCTCGATCGCGGCGCGCCGGTCCACCTCGACGGCGACCGGCGGGGCGCCTGGCGGCCGCGGGGCGCAGGCGGCGCCGGTCATGATCTCGGCGACGATCGCCTCGGGGTCCTCCGAGCGCGGATTGTCTGAGGTTACGAGCAGCACGTCGGCCAGCCGCGCTCCGATCTCCCCCATGAGGGGACGCTTGGAGCGGTCGCGGTCGCCTCCCGCGCCGAACACGCAGATCACGCGGCCGTCGCCGACTTCGTGGGCGACGCTGAGCACGTTGCGCAGCGAATCGGGCGTATGGGCATAGTCGACGAGCACCGCGAACCCCTGGCCCTCGTCCACGGGCTCCACGCGCCCCGGCACGCGCACGCCGCGCCGCAGCGCGGTGCGGAGCGTGTCGAAGTCGCCTCCGAGGGTGTGGGTTGTGGCGAGCGCAGCGAGTGCATTTGACACGTTGAATCGGCCGGGAAGCGGTAGTGAAAGGGCGTGCGTGCCCGCGGGAGAGACCAGCTCGAAGCGAGAGCCGCCGAGGTCGATGCGCAGGTCGCGGGCGCGGTAGTCGGCGTCGGTGTCGATCGCGAACGTGACGACGTCCTCGAGCTCGACGGCGAGCCGCCGCCCGTAGGGGTCGTCGAGGTTCACGACCTTCACACCGGGCCCGGCGGCGGGTGGCAGTCCTTCGGGGTTCTCCGAGCTCACCCCCTTCACCGGCCCGACGTTGGCCGCCGCCGGCGCGAACAGGCGCCGCTTGGCTTCGAAGTAGCGATCCATCGTGTCATGGAAGTCGAGGTGGTCCTGGGTGAGGTTCGTGAAGACCGCCGCGGCGAAGCGAACCGCGTCGGTGCGTCCCAGTGCCAGGGCATGCGAGGAGACCTCCATCGCGCAACAGCTCTCGCCGCCGTCGAGCATCGCGCGGAAGTCGGCCTGCAGGTCGATCGCCTCCGGAGTCGTGCGAGCCGCCGGACGCTCCGCCCCCGCGATCAGCGACCCGACCGTCCCGAGCAGGCCGCAACGCTCGCCTGTGGCCTCCAGCAGCGCGCGCACGAGATGAGCGGTGGTGGTCTTGCCGTTCGTGCCCGTCACGCCCACGACGCGCAGCCGAGCGGTGGGATCGCCGTAGAAGCGCGCCGCGAGCGGACCCATCGCCGCCCGCGAAGACTCGACGATGAGCTCGGGTACGCCGAGGCCGAGCGAGCGCTCGACGACCAGCGCCGCCGCCCCGGCGGCCACCGCGGCGGGGGCGAAGTCGTGACCGTCCTGTTGCTGTCCCGCGACGCAGAAGAACAGCGTCCCGGGGCCCGCGCGGCGGCTGTCGTAGGCGAGACTCGTTATCTCGACCGGCTCGGAGATCGGCGAGACGGCCCGCAGGCCCGGGACCTCGGTGGCGGTCAACTCGTTCAATCTCATGGCTTTGCGCCCTCTGAATGCAAGGAGCGAGAGTCTAGGGCTCGCGCCAGAGGGGATCGCCCCCATCCCAGCGGAATCGGCCCCCTATCCCGGCGGAATGCCCAGATAGGGAAGCGCGAATTCCATGATCTGACCGAAGGCGGGAGCGGCGACGACGCCGCCGTAGATCGAGCCGGCCCGCGGTTCGTCGATGATCACCGCGCACAGCAGCTTCGGGTTCGAGGCGGGCGCGAAGCCCACGAACGAGGCCACATACGCGCTCGTGGAGTATTCGCCGGTGTGCGGGTCGATCTTGCTGGCGGTGCCAGTCTTGCCCGCGAGCTCGTAGCCGTGTATCGAGACCTCGCTCGCGGTGCCTCCGGGCGCCAGCACGCCCTTCAGCATCGTGCGCAGCTCGCTCGCCGTGGTGGGTGAGATCACGCGCCGCCCAGCGGGCGCCGAGACTCGACGTCCGCCGACCCGGGCGATGATGTGCGGCGGGCGCAAAACGCCGCCGTTGGCGATCGCCGAGTAGGCGGTGGCCATCTGGATGGGGGTGACGAGCTCGCCCTGGCCGATCGGCAGGTTGCCCATCGAGGAGCCCGAGTAGCGGCTCAAGGGCAGCGTGACGCCGCCTTCGTCGCCGGGAAGGTCGACGCCGGTGGGGGCGCCGAAGCCGAACCTGTGCACCCAGTTGTTGAATTTTTCGGCGTGCAGCAGCGCTCCGATCTTGATCGCCCCCACGTTGCTCGACTGGGCGAGGATCTGCGACGTCGTCAGCGACTCCGGCGCGTGTTCGGTGTCGTCGTGGATCGTGCGGTCCGCCACCTGAATCTGATCGGGGATTTCAAAGCCCGTGCCGGGAGTTATGAGCCCTTCCTGGAGCGCTCCGGAGACCGTGAACGCCTTGAAGGTCGAGCCGGGTTCGTAGTCGAAGCTGACGGCCCGGTTCTGGAGCGCTTCGGGGGCCTTGAAGCCGGGATGGTTCGCGTTCACAGGCGGCCAGTTGGCCATCGCGAGGATGGCGCCCGTGCGCGGGTCCATCACGATCGCCGTGGAGTCCTTTGGCTGAAATTCCCTGCCAACCGCGCTCAACACGTCTTCGGCGCGCTGCTGGATGTTCGCGTCGAGCGTGAGCGTCAGCGATGCGCCGGCCTGCTCGTGGCGGGTTTCGGAGATCGAAACCGGTTGTCCGATCGCGTCGCTCACCACCCGGCGTTCGCCCGCGTGCCCGGCGAGCAGCGAGTTGCGCGAGTACTCCAGTCCCATCAAGCCCGCGCCTTCGTGTTCGGTGCCGACGATCCCGAGCACCTGCGCGGCGAGCGTCCCGCGCGGGTATACGCGCCGCATCACGGGACTACCCTGCACCCCGGCGATCTTCAATGCCAGCACCCGATGGGCCGCCTGGTAGGGAAGCGCGTGCGCGAGATACACGAAGCCGGTGTGCTCGCTGAGCCTGGTGAGCACCTGGGCCTGGGTGAGCCCGAGCAACGGGGCCAAACGCTGGGCCGTGTAGAGCGGGCTCTTGATCAGGTAGGGGTCGGCGGTGAGCTCCTGAGCCGGTTCTGAGATCGCGAGCGCCACGCCGTTGCGGTCGGTGATCGTGCCGCGCTCGGCGGGCACCGTTTCGTCTGTGAGCTGCTGGCTGCGCGCGGCGCGGCGCAGGGCGCCGCTGTGGGGTCCGCCGAGGTAGAGGGCGCGCGCGCCGGCGAGCAGCAGAAGCGCGAAGAAGAGCCCGAACAGGAGCCCCACGCGACGCTGTACGACCGCCATCGGCTACCCGCCCGGACCGGCCGGCGTGCCCCCGCCGGATCCACTCGCTTCGTTGCTCGGCGCCGCGCTTTCGCTCGACGGCGCGCTCGACGCGCCGCTCGCCTGCGTGGCGGCGCCGGTGGGGGCGCCGGTGGCGGACGTTGGGGTGGCTTCGGAGGTGGCGGACGCCAAAACCGACGTGCCCGTACCCGTGCTCGCGGTAGAGGACGGTTCGCTCGACCCGCTGCCGGCTTCCCCGCTGGAGGAGGAGGAGGAGGGCGCCTGAACCGCTGTGGAGAGCGCCGCCGCCGCCCGGCTGACGTCGGATGGGCCGGCGGCGACGAAGTGGACGGTTCCCGACGCTGCGAACGTCATACCGGTCGCCGCCGCCAGCGGCTCGACGCGAGCTTCGGCGGAGTACATGGAGTCTTCTATGCCCAGCTGGGCGTTCTCGCGTTGAAGTTGGGCCACGTGCGTGAGCGTGCGGCCGATGCCGGTGTTGAGCTCGAGCACGAGCAGCTGCATCGCGACGATCCCGATCAGCGCGAAGGCGAGCAGTCCGATCCACAGTCGCCCCCGGATCAGGCGGTCGAGGAGAGCGCCGGCGGAGACGCGGACCGCCGGGACGGCGACGGCGGCCGGCCGCACGGAGCGGGCGGGACCGGAGATCCTGCGCGGATGGCGCACCGGGCCGCGATACGGGCGGGGGAGCGCGCGACCGACCGGTCTGGCCGCGGCTGTGGCGGGCGGGGTCATGCCTCACCTCCTGTGTTTGTATGAGAGCCCGCGCGACCGGCAAGCTTCGTGGCGGCCCGCAGGCGCGCCGAGGAGGCGCGCGGGTTGCGAGCCGTCTCCTCCGCGGAGGGCACGATCGCGCGGCGCGTGAGCAGCGCCGCCTCGGGCTCGCGCCCGCAACCGCACACCGGCAGGTCGGGCGGGCAGATGCAGCCGCGGGCGCGCTCCGCGAGGAAGCGCTTGACGCGCCGGTCCTCGAGCGACTGGAAGGAGATGCCGGCGAGCACGCCGCCCTCGCGCAGCAGCCCCCACGCGAGCGGCAGGGCGCCGTCGAGCTGTCCGAGCTCGTCGTTCACGGCGATCCGCAGCGCCTGGAAGGCGCGCTTGGCGGGATGCCCCGAGGCGAAGCGGGCGGGAGTGGGGATCGCGGAGCTGATGAGCTCGACGAGCTCGAGCGTCGTCTCGATCGGCGCCCGCGCGCGACGGCGCACGATCGCGCGGGCGATCTGGGAGGCGTGGCGCTCCTCGCCGAGCTCGCGCAGGATCGCCGCCAGCCGGCGCTCGTCCCAGGTGTTCACGATCTCGCGCGCGGTGAGCTCCTGGCGCGGGTCCATGCGCATGTCAAGCGGCGCGTCGTAGGAGTATGAGAAGCCGCGCTCGCGCGTGTCGATCTGCATCGAGGACATGCCGAGGTCGAAGTAGACCATGTCGGGTCGCAGTCCCTCCTGGGCGAGCATTCCAAGCGCCTCCGCGTAGCCGCCCCGGACGAAGCGCGCCGAGCACGGGACATCTTGCGCCAGCTCGAGGAAGCGCTCCTGCGCGAGCGGGTCGCGGTCGATCGCCACGAGCGTGCCCCGCGGGCCGAGGCGCTCGGCGACCATGCGCGCGTGCCCCCCGCCCCCGAAGGTGCAGTCGATCGCGACCTGGCCCGGTTGTGGGCGCAGCAGCTCGAGCAGCTCGTCGGCGAGCACCGGGATGTGGACCGCGGTCATGTCAAGCAGGATGGTCAACGCGCGCGGTGATCTCTGCGACGCTGCCGAGCAGCGCCGGTCGGTGCTCATTCCAACTCGTGCGGTCCCACAGCTCCAGGCGCTCGCCGGCGCCCACCACCACGACCTCCCTGCTCAGCTTGGCGTGCTCGCCGAGGAAGCCCGGCACCATGATGCGCCCGGCGGCGTCGAGGTCGGAGTCGTGGGAGCTGCCGTAGAAGAAGCGCTCGAGCTCGGTAAGGCGCGAGGAGAGCGGCGGGAGCTCCGCGAGCGAGCGCTCGGTGTAGCGCTCGTAGTCCTGCGGGCGCCACACGCCGACGTAGGGCTTGAGGTCGACGGGCATCGCGAGCACCACTCCCTCGGAGAGCGTCGCCCGGTAGCGAGCCGGAACGGTGAGCCGGTTCTTCGCGTCGAGCGTGTGGTCGAAGGTGCCGCGGAAGGCCACTGGGAAGGCTCCAATCAAGTAGATCGAGCCGCGGTGGAGGAGTGGGAGGAGCTCCTCCACCACGGCTCGCTACCGCGAACTTACCCCACTTTCCCCCACAACGCAACCCCAATTGCACATTTTCTCCCACAATGCACGCCCAAAGACCCAAAAACACGCAAAATGCCCTGCTCAGCGGCCGGTTTCGGCGGTGGGAGGCGCACCGTGGAACGCCCCGCACGAGTGCATGCGAACGTGCAGCAGCCGCGCGTGTAACGTTCGTTGCAAAACCTCCACCACACCGCACCCAGAGAAAGGACCGCGTTGCCCACCGCCTCCATCCCCCCGCGCCCCTGCCGCGACTCGCGCGTCGGGCGTCCGCGCCCGCCCCACCGCCGCCGCCGCCTCGCGCCGACCCTGCTCACGACCGCGACGGCGCTGCTCGCGATGGGAGCGGCGCTCGCCGGATGCGGGTCCTCCGGCTCGGGCAACGCCGACCCGGCGACCGTCACGCCGGCCTCGGCGCCGCTGTACGCGCGCATCGCGATCAAGCCGAGCGGCGGTGCGAACGGCGCCGCGGAATCGGCCGCGAAGAAGCTCACGCACCTGACCGAACCATACGGCAGCCTCGCCCAGGCGCTGCTCTCAGGCGAAAACACCCACCCCGAATTCAAGCGCGACGTCGAGCCCTGGGTGGGCGCGAACGCCGGCGTGTTCCTGACCTCGCTCGACACGGCCGCGCTGCCCCAAGGAGCAAGCTCTCTACAGGGGCTGCTCGAAGGGAACCTGTCGAGCGACCTGTCCGCACTCGGAACCGGCGCCTTCGGCTCGACGCGAACCCAGGGAGCGATAGTGCTCGACACCACCGACGTGGGCGCCGCCCGTTCGTTCCTCGCGAAGCGCGCGAGCGAACAGCACGCCGGCACGACCAGCTACCGGGGCATCTCCTTCCAGGTCTCCTCGGGAGGAGCCGCCGAGGGCATCGTCAAGGACTTCGCGGTGATCGGAAGCGAATCGGGGATGAAGAGCGTGATCGACACGTCGCTCGGAGGCGCCGCCATCACAACCGCGCCCGGCTACTCGACGCCGCCCACCGACGCCATTGCGAGCGCCTACGTCAAACCTGAAGAGCTCTCGGCGGCTATCCGCGGCTCAGCCGGGGTCATGAGAGAGGGCCTGTCGCTGCTCGAAGAGTTGTTTCTAGGCGCCCACTCGGCATCCCTCTCGGTGACGCCCACCGCCAACTCAATCTCGCTGCAGGGCGAAGTTCATGCCGTAAGTGGGACGGCGTCGCTCTTTGACCAGGAAAGCGTCCACGCCCTCGCTGGGCTGCCCGGAAGCTCATGGCTGGCGGCGGGTGTGGACACCAAGAGCGCCAACCTCCCGCGCGCGCTCGCCCTGCTGCACAGCGTCGCCTCGCTCGGCGCCTCAACCGTGTTCGCGTCCTTCGGTGGGCCAAGCATCGAAAAGCTCTTCGACGCCCTGAGCTCACCGGGCGCGAAACTGCAACAGGACTTCGGCGCCTGGGCGGGGTCGGGCGGGATGTTCGTCAGCGGCACCGGGCTTTTCAACCTCCAAGCGGCACTCGTGATCGCCTCCAAGGACCCAACCGCCTCGCGCGCGGCCGTCGGCAAGCTCGCGAAGCTGATGCAAGGCGCCGGAGCCGTCGTGACGGGCGCCTCGATCCCGGGCGCCGACGCGGCGGCGAGCGTCAAGCTCACGGGCTTCCCGGCGGTCATCTTCATCGCCGACGGCCAGAGCACGGGCGGCCAGACCAGGTTCGTGCTCGGCCTCGGGCAGGCGTCGGTCCAGGGCGCGCTCGCCCCCTCCAGCACGCTCTCCAGCTCGCCCGCCTACTCCAGCGCCGCCTCAGCGCTGGGCGGGGGCATCGAACCGAGCCTGATCGTCGAATTCCCGACGCTGCTCGGCTTCCTCGAAGGCGTCGGCCTGACCCAGAGCCCGGGCGTGTCGAATTTGGCGCCCTACCTCAAGTCGCTCGGCACGCTCACCGCGGGCGCCACGAGCCAGGGCGGCGTCGAGCGCTTCAAGGTGGTGCTTGGGCTCGCATGAGCGCCCCGACTCGTGGCGGCACGGCAGGGCGGCGCCAGCGCGACCGCCAACCCCGTGCGGACGGAACGCCCCAACAGGAGCTTGCCGGCACAGGCGGGCCGGGCCCGGACTGCAACCCGCTATGCTATATGCGTGAAGCGAACGACGATCATGCTGCCGGACACGCTGGATGCGCGCTTGCGCGGCGAGGCGCGCAGGCGCGGCGTGTCGATCGCCGACGTGGCGCGGCAGGCGCTCGAGCACGAGCTGCCCGAGCCCGCGCAAGACGGCGTGCTGTCGTTCTTCGCGATCGGGGCGGGCGGCCCGCCGGATGCGGCCACGCGCGCGGAGGACTTCGTCGGCAGGGCGATCGACCGCCGCCATCCCGCCTCATAGCGTCGTGCTGATAGTCGACGCTGGGCCGCTGTACGCGGCGGCGGCCACACAGGACAGCGATCACCGGCGCTGCGTCGAGCTGCTCGCCAAAGCAGAGCGGCCTCTGCTCGTGCCCGAGCTGGTCGTGTGCGAGGTGTCCTACCTGCTCAGCGACCGCATCGGCGCCCACGCCGAGCTTGCCTTCGCCCGCTCCCTCGCGGCGGGCGAGCTGATCGCCGAAGCGGTGCTCGACCATGAATGGGAGCGCGTGGCCGAACTCGTGAGCCAGTACGAAGACCTCCCGCTGGGGATGACCGACGCATCGCTGGTGGCACTCGCCGAGCGCCACAACGCAACCGAGATCGCCACCCTCGACCGCCGCCACCTCGGCGTGGTGCGCCCCCGCCACACGCACAGCTTCACGCTGCTTCCCTGAGCCTCACAGGCCCCGCCCGGCGCGCGCCCTGCGCGGCGTCGCCCCCCAACGTGACGTGCAGCGTCTTGTACAGCACCTCACGCTGCTTGCCCTCCACCGTGACGCCGTAGCCCGACAGCACGAAGATCGGTTCGGGAACTTCGCGCCGCCGTGGCTGACACGGGGCATCGGAAGAAGGCTTTGGGCTGGTGCGAAGGCGGTGCGGTGCTTACCGCGCCGCGCGCGAGGGCATGACCTTCGCGAGGATCCTGCGGATGAGGCTTGGATGCTCAAGCCGGTGGCGACGTGCCGCCTCGGCGTTGAAGATCCAGGGCCGCGGCGCTCCGCGGGTCTCCTCAATGCCGATCTCCCACGTTGGCAACGTCCCGATTCTCTCCGATGGTGAGGGCTCTGAGGTCATGAGCTCAATGTACCACCAGCGCTGCGAGCCACGCGAGCGTCTGGCAGACCATCAGCGCGGCCAATAGACCTGAGAGCTGTGACATGCGACGCACCCTCTCGGCGTTTTCGTCGTGCAGCGCCTGGTGGGCGAAGCCGGCGGCCGCCAGCCCGTCGCAGGCGCTGGGGGCTTCCGCAGCAACCTGTCCGCATAGCTGGTCATAAAGCTTTCGTGCGTCCATCGCGAAGCGCAACCGCCAGGGGGCGAGCAGGATTGCCGCAGCGATCTTGCGTGGATACGGCGCGTCAAGGGACATCCGGGCAGCCGGCCCGCGCGCCCGCCTCAGGCGAACAGCTCGGCGACCGTCACCGTGAAGCCCGGCACGGCGTCGCTCAGGTCGAGCGTGTCGCCGGCGCCGTGGACGTGGGCGTTGCCGCCGGCGCGGTAGACGGTCGCGGTGCGCTCGTCCGGGTCCAGCACGAGCACCGCCACGCAGCCGGCAGCGACCCATTCGAGCGCCTTCTCCTGCACCTCGTGGAAGCTGTCGCCGGGCGAGAGGACCTCGACGGCCAGGTCGGGGGCGCCAGGCCAGTACTTCCGCGTCGGGCCGACGGCGTCGGCCCGACGCTTGGAGATGAACGCAGCGTCGGGAGCGCGAACAGTGTCGGGCTCCCGGTCGATCAGGAAGCCCGTCTCGCCGACGACTACGCCGCTGTCCGTGGACTCCACGTGGACAGCGAGCAGATGGCCGACCCTGACGGACAGCCGGCCGTGCTCGAATCCGGGGGGCGTCATCGTACGCAGCTCCCCGCGCACGAGTTCATGCCGCAGCGAGCCTCGGGGCATGAGCAGCAGCTGCTCAGCGGTCGTGAGAGTAGATGCGGTCGCAGCCATCGCCACAAGGCTACCCCTCCCAGCCGCAGGGCTCAAGCGTCCGTGCCCTCAGGCGGCCCGGCCCGAACGTCGGCCTGAACGCCCGGGTGGCGCCAGCCCGCTCGATCGTCGCTGTCGTCGTGGTCATCGACCAAGCTTCGCAAACGCCTGCGACGGTATTTTGTCGCGGCCCCTTCAGCGGCCCATCTCGCCCTATCGAGCGGGCCTCGCGCCGAGGTGCTCCCGGACCGTGACGAGGGGCCCGGGAGCACCGTCGGAGGGGAGGGGAAACGTTCAGCCGAACGTGACGTGCAGCGTCTTGCGCAGCACCTCACGCTGCTTGCCCTCCACGGTGATGCCGTAGCCCGACAGCACGAAGATCGGTTCGGGGAGCTTCGCACCCTTGCAGCTCGCCGATCTCCGCAAGCAAGGATCGTCGCGACGTTGCCGTAGCCACCGGACACGCGGGGATGACCGATCAGGTCGATCACGGTCGTCTCGCGGGACGAGACGCTCGCATAGCCGGTCGGGACAGCGATCCGCGTCACGTCGTCCTCAGCGATGTGCTTACTCGAAGAGAAGCGCAGCCGCACCCGCGCCAGGTCACGGTCACGCGGCGCGGGGAAACCGCCGGTGACGACCTGAAAGACCTGTGGCGCCTGATGGGAAGCTCCGTGCATCGCCGCTGCGCTGAGCAGAGCGACGTAGTAGAAGCGACCAAATTCCATACAAGCCCGGTCCGCATCTCCCAACCATCTTCCGCATTCCGAGGGCTATTACTTCCGCATTCCGAGGGGCCTTTCTTCCGCATTTCGAGGAAAGATCGGCCCACACGCGCCTTCGAGCCGACGACTCAGCCCGGCGACCAGGCCGCGAAGCGGCTACACAGGCCGGCATGAGGAATGCTCATCCCGGCGCGCCGTACGGAGCATGTACTGGTTGGGATGGGCGCTGACGCACCGTAGGGCGTTCCCTGCGCCGCCACGAGCCTGGGCACGGACAGCCCGCCGCCCCATTCCGTCACGTGCCCTCCTCCACCCCGCTCCCGGACCGTGTGCTTGGCCCGGGAGCGCTTGTGGTGGAGAGGGAGGAAAGCCCCTACGGGAACGTGACGTGGAGCGTCTTGCGCAGGATCTTGCGCTGCTTGCCCTTGGCGGGCGTGAAGCGCAGCAGGACCATCGTGCGCAGCTTGCCCGCGTGACGCTCTTTGAGCGTCAGGGTGAGCGTGGAGCGGCCCTTGGCTGTCTTGGCCCCCTCCGAGACGCCCCTGCCGGTCGCGGTGAGCTTCCCGGCCTGGGGAACGGACACTTTCAGGGTGAGCGTGTGGTTCTTGACGCTCCTTGAGCTGACGAGAAGCGCGTACGGGCAGCCCGTGACTTCGATCGGGGTGGACTGGTTGATGAGCGCGCCGTTCTGCGCGGTAAACGCCGTCGGCATCACGAGCTTCTTGGCGCACAGGTTGCCGTTGGCGGCGAGCGCGCTGTCGGGTCCCTGCGGCAGCGTCAGTTCGAAGCTCTCCACCGGCTGGTCGGGCACGGTGCGGAACGTGCTTGAGGTGATCCCGGCTTTGCTGATGAACGTTTCCCCGTGCAGGTCGATCGTGACGCCGTCGCCCTGCAGCACGACGATCAGTTCGGGGAACTTCGCGCCGCCGTGGCTCACGAAATACGCGGGGCCTTCCAACGGTACGGGCAGGATCGGGGTGAGGGCCTTGGCGTGGCCCACAATTGATGCGGCAGGACACCCGGCTGGATTCGCGTTGAAGACAGAATCCGTACACGCCTTCTGCAATGTCGTCAGGCGCGAGGGCAACTGCTTGGGCAGGTTGACCTTGACCGAGCGGATGTTCGCGTCTTTGCCGAGTGCTTCCTTGGGGTAGGTGAGCCTCACCGACAGGCTCGCGCCGTTCTGGCGCGAGGTCTTGCCGCTCGTCGAGACCTTGAAGGACGGCTTGAACGCCAGCGCCTGGCACGCGGTCACGCGGAACGGGTCGGAGACCGTGACGCTGTTGTTTGTGGGGCCGTTGCCGAGGACGGTCGCGGACAGCACGCGGGGTTCGCAGTTGGTCGGGTTGATCATGAAGTCGTGGCGGTCGATGAACGCGCGGATTTCACGGACGTGGATCACGATCCCTTTGATGATGTGCGGGATCCGATCGGACGGGCTCGCCGGGATCGTCACCGCCGCCGTTTCCGGGTTGATGTCGAGGGGGAAGTGAATCACGACGGTCCCGAGGTCGAACGGGCCGACGTGCGCCGCGGTGATCGACACGACCGAGAACGGCGCGCCATCGTAGGGTCCGCCGAGGTAGATCTTCCCCGGCGCCTGCGCCAGCACCGAGCCGACCCCGGCGTTGGCGACGGACTGCCCGATTTCCGAGCCCGCGGGACACGCCGGGCTCGTTTCCGCCTGCACCCCGGTCTGTTCGCGGGCGCGCTGGATTTCGGATTCGCCGCAGTAGGGGATGCCCAGCCTCGATCTTGCATTAAGCAGTCGCGCCCCGGGCTGGCCGGGGCGCGAATACGTCCGCCTGGACGGGGAGAATGCGGGTTCCTGACACTCGTATCTCGACCCCAGGAGGATCACCCATATGGTGCAGCGTGAAGGGCTGGTTGACAAGCTACATGTGAGCGCGGACGGCACCGGCCAGGTGGGGCACGCCGGCAGCGCGTTGGTGGCGGGTGTCGCGGATCGGGTTGGGCTCACGCGAGCGCTCTGTGAGGCGATGGCGAGTACCCGGCAGCGGCGCTCGGCGCACGATCCCGGCGTGGTATTGCGCGACCTGGCGGTGATGCTCGCCGACGGCGGGGACTGTCTCGCGGATCTGGCAGCTCAGCGCGACCGGGCGGACCTGTTCGGCGATGTCGCCTCGGACGCGACCGCGTTCCGGGTGATCGACTCGGTCGATGAGCGCTGCCTTGAACGGTTGCGCGCGGCGGTGGCGTTGGCCAGGGCGCGGGCGTGGAAGCTCGGTGCGCGCCCGCAGCGGCGGGAGGGCTGCGAGCAGGCCGAGCGGACGGTGATCGACATCGACGCGACGCTGATCGGCGCGCACTCCGAGAAGGAGGGCGCCCAGGGCACTTTCAAGAAGGGCTTCGGCCACCACCCCCTGCTGTGCTATCTGGACGACACGGGCGAGGCGCCCGCGGGGATCCTGCGGGAGGGCAAAGCCGGCTCGAACACCGCCTCAGACCACATCGCCGTGCTCGACCTCGCGCTGGAGCAGCTCGACCAGGTGGCACTGGAGGGCGAGATCCTGGTGCGCGCCGACGGTGCCGGCGCAACGCACGAGCTGACCGTTCACTGCCGTGAGGCGAGGATGCGCTTCTCGGTCGGCTTTGACCTCGACGAGCGGGTGCGCGAGGCGATCCTCGCCATGCCCCGGAGCGCTTGGGTGAAGGCGATCCGCGCCGACGGCTCAGCGCGCCGCGACTCCCAGGTCTGCGAGATCACCGCCCACGTCGATCTCTCCTCCTGGCCGGAGGGCTCGCGGCTCTTCGCCAGGCGCACCAAGCTCAAGGAGGGCGAGCAGCAGTCCTTCGCCGACCACGACGGCTACCGGCTGGCCGTGTTCTTGACCGACCAGCCCGATCCGAACATCACGGCGCTCGACCTCACCCACCGCGGCCACGCGCGCGTGGAGGACCGTATCCGCGAGGGCAAGGACTGCGGACTCTCGAACCTGCCGTTCCGCTCCTTCGCTCACAACCAGGTGTGGCTGTGGCTCGTTCAGCTCGCGCAGGACCTGATCGCCTGGACCAAGCAACTCGCGCTCGCAGAGCAGGCACGCTCATGGGAGCTCAAGCGGCTGCGCTACCGGCTGCTCCACCAGGCCGGGCGGATCGCCCGCCACGCCCGCCGAAAGACGCTGCGGCTCGCGCGCGACTGGCCCTGGTCAGAACAGCTCGCCGCCGCATTTCAGCGCCTGCAAGCGCTCCCAGCCCCGACCGGCTGACCGCCAGCGCCGTCGGCGCTCACCGCGACCACGACCCTCAGCAGCACCGCCGGCGTCAGCCTGCCCGCAAACGACACCGCAGTCCCCCCAGGCACGCCCATCACCCCGACAAACCGGCCGCACGGCACTTCCGGCGGCCTTCACCACCACTGCGCAGGCCCTCCCGCCGCGCTCGCGGCCCGGTCGAGGACTTACTGCAAGCGGTCCGAATCAGACGCTTGCTGCAAGATCGAGGCTGGTGCGGTCACCGCCCAGGAGCCGAAGGCGAAGGCGAGACCCTTTCCGCCGTTGACTGCCCCGAGCAGGATGGCTCCGGTTGTTCCGGCTTCGTTGTGTTCCGGGAACCCGAAGAACGCTCTGCCCGGTGAGGAGATAACTAGCTTTTCCAGATTGCCCTGTCGTTCATAGACGCAGAAATTGCCCGGCGCGGCCTTCGGTTCGCCTTGGTCGATCTGCGCTTCCGTTGATGGGCATTCCGTCGAAGTTTCGCCGATCTTCATGTAGTGGACCGGACAGGCGGGCTTCCCCGTTTCATTGCATTCAGGTTCAGCCATGGACTTTTCCAGCGTGATCGAGAACGAGATCGAGCCCAATACGGCATTTCCACTAGGCTCGACTTTCGCGGTTTAGGCAGCCGCGAGTGCTGATGAGAGCTGGGGTTCTCTGATTTGTTGATGCGTGGTCATCGGGTGTGCTTGTGCATGAAACTCCTGCCGGATGAGCTCGCGGCGTAGCGCTGCGAGCATGTCGGCGTAGCTGACGGTGGCCTTCTGGCGGTACCACGGAGCCCGGCGGCGGCGCTCGATCAGGTCGGCCTGCGGGTCGCCGCAGAGCTGGTACCAGAGGATCGTGATCGTGATCGTCAGGAAACCGAACGGCACGGTGCGCTCCACGGCTCCCTTGACTCTGTTGCGGGCGTCGCCGACGCCATGGGCCTTGGCCTCTTGGTGGACGGTCTCGATCACCCAGCGCCCGTCGTAGCGTTCGATGGTCTGTACGGCGGTGGCGGTGGTGTCGGTTGATGCGATCGCGATGTCGAAGCTGTCGGTCTTTGTGCTGTTGGGGCTGCGGACGAGGATCACCTTGATCGGCCGCGTGTGAAACGGCTTGTACCACAGGCACACAAACTCGTGGATGAGGGCGGTGCGGCTCCGCCCGTCGCGTCCGGTGAGCGTGACGGGCGTGAAGGTCGCGGCTTTGGCGATCTCGGCGAGGCTCCCCATCCTCTTGCCCTTCAGCGGCGTGCGGCCGTGCTGGTGTGGCCGGCGTGCCAGGGGGAGCTCGTGGATCGCGGCGTTTGCGCGCATCCTGGTTGTCAGGCTGACGTGATCGGGCAGGCTCCGCCAGGCCCTGGAGGCGTAGGCGCCGTCCATCACCAGCTCGACCTGGCGGCCGGGGAAGCGCTTGATGACCAGGTCGATGAGCGTTCGTCCGAGCTCGGGTTGGGAGGGCCGGTCGGGGTGCTCATCGTCCTTCGGTCGGAAGAGCCGGAAGAGGACCGGCAGGCCGATCGTCCGCCCGCCGGTGCATGGCAGCGCCACGACGAGCACGACCGTAACGAAGCAGTTGCCGAAGCGGGTGCGCCTGCCCGAGCCCTCCGGTTGCGCGCCGTCGTGCAGGTAGTGCGCCCCCCACACGCGCTTTCCCGTGCGCCCGAAGAGGGTGTCGTCCACGGCCAGAGAGATCGGGCCGTCGGCTCCGATCAGCAGCGAGACCAGGAGGTCCAGCAGCCGCAGCCCGAGCTCATCCGGGCACCACCGGCGATAGGCGAAGAACGCGTGCGCGCGGCTGTGATGCCAGACGCCCGCCAGGCCCGCTGCCTGCAGCATCCCCGTGACCGTGTTCTCGCGGATGCGCGCGATGAAGCCGACCGTGAGCATGCAGAACGTCCGGTACGTGGGTGCCGTGAAGCACGGCGCAAGCAGGGACAGCAAGCCGGCGAGCGAACTGGCAACCTGAGGCATGGCGGCGACCCCCCGATGGGCAGGCCGCGGGAACGCTCACTACGCCCCGCGGCCGATGGACTTTGTCGCCCACCGGATTCGGGGTCGCCGCCAGCCCTCCTGCGGTCGCGCTCAACCCACACCAACCCCGCCGCTCAGCCAGCCAGACGCACCCGCCGCGCGCCGACCACACCAGTCATCACTACACCACGCTCAGACCTCGAAAAACCCGAAACTCGAGACTAGGGCCTCCGTTATGGCCGATCGGTTCGCGTTCAAAGCCGCCTGTTTTTGCTGTTGCCGCTGGCGTCAGACATTCGCTTTCTTCGTATTCGCCTTTGCCCGTGTCCGCGACACAGCGAAACAGTTCGGGACCGCCCGAGAGGCTCCACGCCCCGGTCTCGGTCTTGCCGGCGGGGAGGAACCCGGGCGTCCAGGGTTCACCTTTGGGGCCTGCTGGGCCGGTCGCGCCCCTGGTCCCGGTGCCCGTAGCCCCCGTTGCGCCGGTCGCACCCGTGGCTCCAGTCACCCCCGTTTCACCTTTGGCGCCAGCTACACCAGCGGGGCCCGTGGCCCCAGCCGGGCCGGCGGGACCGGTCGCGCCATTGGCACCCTTGGCGCCTTTAAGTTGCTTGAGCACCTTCGGGCTGATCTGCTTGGTCGAGGTGATCAGGTATTTCTTGGCGGCGTAGGCGCCGCCGGTCATGGCGAACACGAGCGCGAGCGTCATGGCGACGTTGGCGTAGGTGGCGCGCTTGCGTAGTCTTGAGAACATCAGATTCCTCCCGTTTCTCTGTGTGGTCTGTTGAGGCGGAGGCGCATCACGCGACCTCTCCGTTGTTGCCTGCGTGAGTGCGGATCGTTTGAGTCACCTGCAAGCCCTTGGCGGGGGCGCCCACGATGCGGTTCAAGGGATCCGATCCCCGCCCATCCAGCTCCGCGACGGCCGCCCCGCGCCGAGTACCGTCGCAAGCGCGGGGTAGGGTGCTTGGCTGACGAGCGATCCCGGTCGCGCTTTGACGATCGAAAGGAGAGGTGCCATCATGAAAGTCATGGCGGCAGAGGAGCAGCTGGTCCACGTCACGCTCAGCGGCGACATCAACGGCGAGTACGTCGTCAAGGACGAGGGTCCCGACGGCGAGCTGACGCTCGTCCCGGACACGTCCATCGCAGCGATTTCCAGGCGCCACAATCTGACGCCCGCGACACTCGCCGAGTTCGAAGCCGAGTACGGACCTGTTCTCCCGCCTGACGGCGAGGGGTAGCCGATGCCCCCCAAACGCGGTGCCGCACCGGTCGTCTTTGACGATTTCGCGTTCAACGACGACCTCGGCCGCACCACCGACAACGGGCGCAGAACCGCGCTGGACACACGCAGCGCCTACGAAAGACACGGCTGCCCGGTCGACGACCTCCTCGCCTGCCAGGAACAAGCCACCGACGGAACCGACCTGCCCAGTTGCGCCAAGGTCTACCTGCCGGCGCCGGTGGGCAAGTTCGGAATGGTCCTCGCCATCAAGCGCCAGGAAGGACGGCTCGTTCTGGTCTACCTCGCATTCGGCATGCGCCACCATCCCAAGGGGTCCCACGCCCTCACCGTCTACGAGATCGCCCACCGGCGACTCCACCAGATCATCGCCAGGGATCTGCGGGCCCAGGACCCCGACACACCCGCGCCGCCGGCGCAAGAGAAGGGCTGACGCACGCTCAGCGCGGCCACCGACTGCTGAGCGATTCAGGGACGTCGCGGCCGTGGTCATCGTTGCTCCCCGGCGCCTCATGTGGCCTGCCCCTGGTGACTGGTGCTCATAGAGACCGCCCCGCGCCGAGTACCGTCCCAAGCGCGGGGTACGGTGGATCGCATGAACCGAACCCGACCCGCTTCACGATCAAAGGGGGATCTGGCATCATGAGCGCTGTGGCAGCGCAACCGCACGTGACGCTGAGCGGCGACATCAACGGCGACTATGTCGTCGAGGACAGGCGACCCAACGGTCGTCTTGTGATCGCGCCCGACCTGAGCGTCAAAGCGATCCTCGCCCGCCACGGGGCAACCCCCATGAGCGCCGAGAGCTTCGAGCGGCACTTCGGGGACCTGCCCACCGACGACGAGGGCTGAGCGATGGCCGGATTGGTCGTGCCGGTCGTCTTCGACGAAGATATCCTCGCGATCGACTTGGAGCACCTTCCGGACGCGGCCACCGCCGCGTTGGGAGAGCTGCGCATCGAGGTCGAGCGCGACGGCGGCATCCCGTACACGCATCTGAAGGCCTGCCACGCCGACGCACGCGACGGCACCGACCTGACGGGCTGCATCAAGGCCTACGTCCCCTGGCCCACCGGATCGTGGGGCATCGTCTTCCGCGCGGGCGAAGACCCCAAGCGGCCCTACGCGCTCTACACGATCGCCTACGGACGACGACACCCCACCGGCCCCGGAGCGCTCAGCGTCTATGAAATCGCCGACCAGCGACTGAACGCTTAAGGCAAAAGAACAACAAGCGCCTCGTTGGCGACGCAACAGCGAGACTCCCCACTGAGACGCGGCGAGGTCTGCCGAGCGCTCAGCGCGGCCACCGACTGCTGAGCGAGCCAAGGACGTCGCGGCCGTGAGGCGGTTGCGTGTCGCGGAGAACATGAGGTGTTTCCTCCCGTTGCTGTTCTTGTTTGCGAAAGCCCTCATGGCTCCCTCTCCTTTCACTGCAAGCCTTCGGTGTGAGCTTTGATGCCGTCGGCGATCTGACGGCCCTTCTCTGTGAGCGCCCACGAGTTCGGGGCGCCCTTGCCGGGGTGGATCCCCGTGTTGGAGACGAGGCCGATCCGTTCCAGGCGAGCGAGAAGCTTCGACATCTGGCCCTGATCGGTGATCCCCGCCGTGTCGCCGATCTCGCGGTTGGACGCGTCCGGATGCTCGGCTATCGCCAGCAGCACCCGCACCGTCCTGTAGGTGAGGCGCATGCCCGCGGCTTTGAAGGGGTCTGAGAGCAGCGCGCCGTCGCGCTGGACGCCCGGCGGGGCGGGCACTGGACGATCGAGCTCGCGCCTGGCCGCCGCGGCGCCCAGATATGGCATAACGACCATGCTCATCAGCTCACTCGCAAGCCCGAGCAGCGGCGCGCTCTTTGCTTGCGCCGTGCGGGCAGGAGCGAGCAACCGCGCCTGGATCACCGCGAGCACGCCGCCGACGGTCCCCTCCGCCGCGAGCGGGGAGAGCGTGTCGGTCTTGCTCTCACCGCTTGTGCCGGTAAGGGTGCGCCCCTGATCCACGATCTGGGTGAGCAGCGCTATCGCATCCCGGCGACGCTCCTGGACCCTCGGACTGCTGGCCAACGATTCGCACACGAGCAACCGCCCGACGCTCGGCTGCTCATCGCAGAAGGCCAGAAACGCAACGAGGCCCGCCCTGATCCGCTCACGCCAGCCCTTCTCGGCTTCATAGACAGGGATGACACGCTCTGAGGCGAGCGTCAACGCGCGCTCGAACGCCGCGAGCAGACAGTCCTCGCGATCAGTGAACTGCTCATAGAACGTGCGCCGCGACACGCCCGAGCGCTCGACGATGTGCGCGACGCTCACGCTGCCCGCTCCCCGCTGCGCCACGACCTCGAACGTCGCGCCGAGGATCCGCGCGCGCTGAAGCTCGGCGAGCTGCTCGCGGATCGCGCCGTTGTATCGCTGCGCCGCACGCGCGCCGCGACGCTTCGCTGGACGCCCGCCCGCCATCTCACCGCATTCCCCTGGATCGCGCGGACCCCTGGGCGCCCGTTAGGGAGATGGCGCCCAGGGGCAAGCCCGCGCACGGCGGGACGGAGACCAAGTCGCAGGCGACCGCCCCACGATCGTGAAAGACAGACAGCGCGCCCTGCGCGCGCGTCTTAAGAAGACAAGCGAGCCCCCCTCCCCTACAGGGGGAGGCCGCCGGCGAGCTTAGGCCGCGGCGAGAAGCGCTAGCGCCGCACCTCTCCCCATATCCCCTTGCGGGGATCCCGGCCGGCCGAAAGGCCGGACGGAGGGGCCTAGCGCTTGAGCCGCAGAGAGAGAGAGAGAGACGTGTCAGCGACGCTGACACGTCCTATAAAGGACCCGCCAGGCGCGCACGACCTCTCGACTGCGCTATTCCCCGATGAAACCACGCGAACTACAACTCCCTCTCGTTGCGACCCGGTTCCTCTCCCGGAATCCCCATCTCAAGCGCTTGACGTCGACCACAGGGATCGACCCAAACCAGTTCTTATGTTCTTGCCCCGCCGGCCAGGCCGGACGGCGAGACTTACCCACGATATACACGCCGAGCTCACTTGTCAAGAGGGACGGGAAAATATTCGGGCAGGCCCGCGGGCACGGGCGGAAGAACCTACGAAGCCCCGCCCACCGGCGCCCTCTCCGCCCCATCGCGCACCCGCTCGGGGCGGTTCTCGGTCTCGATGATCACCCGGCAGGGACGCTTGGCGAGCAGGTAGGCGGCGGTCGGGCCGATCCGCTGCTCGCCCACGGGGGCGTGGATCGTCGACCAGTAGATCACGTCCGAGCCGACCCGCTCGGCCTCTTCCACCAGCGCCGCTCCGGGGTTGCGCGTGCGAATCAAGCCGGTGCGGATCTTGATGTTCGAGCGGCGCGCCTTGATGCGCGCGCTCTCCAGGGCGGCGCGGCCCTCTGCCTCCTCGGCCTCCAGCCCCCCCTCGAGCGGGAGCTGGCTGGGCACGGGGAGCACAAACACCGCGTACACCACGCCTTCTTCGCCGATCAGCTTCGCCGCGCTCGTGAGCGCGCTCGCGCTGACGTCCCCGCCGAAGATCGGCACGAGCGCCGTGCGGTAGCCGAGCGCTTGGAAGTCGGCCGGGCGCTCCGCTCGCTCGATGCGGTGGGTGCTGCGCAGGTCGAAACCCTGGCGGCGCCTGTAGAAGACATAGCCGGCCATCCCGAGAATCATCCAGGGGATGCCCACGTAACGCGCCTCGCTGTGCGTGAACACGACCACGAGCCACACCGTGGCCGTGCCGATCCCACCGATCGCCGCCGTCAGCGGTATCGAGGCGCCGCGGATGCGCACGTTCCACGGCAGCCGGTAGGGCCGCTCCCGCTCGGGCTCCTTCACGCGCAACGCGATCACCGCGATGTGCGCGATGGTGAAGGAGAGCAGCGCGCCGAACGAGTAGAGGTTGCCAAGCACGTTCGTATTGCCGTACAGCACCAGCAGCCCGGCGAGGCCCGAGAAGAACACGATCGTGAACCACGGCGTGCGATAGCGCACGTGCAGTGCCGAGAAGATGCTCGGCAGCTGGCGGTGCTCGGCCAGCGACCACGACAGGCGCGAGATCCCGATCATGCCGGCGTTGGTGGCGACGAGGAGGATCGTCGCGGCGAGCAGGCCCACGTAGTACTGGGCCACGTTCAGGACGGCGCCGTGCAGCCCCAGCCGCGAGACGATCCCCAGCACCGGGTCGTTCTGGAAGTGGCCGCCGAGCGCGGTGGCATAGCCGGCGTGCTTGTACGTTTCGCCGAGGGCGTGGCTATAGCCGACGCCGTGGTGGAGAACCGGCAGCGCCGAGAGCGCGATCATCGAGATGCCGAGGTACACGCCGAGCACGGCGAGCACAACGAGGTTCACCGCCTTGGGGACCTGCTTGCCGGGGTCGCGCGCCTCCTCGGCCATGTTGGAGACCGTCTCGATGCCTGTGTACGCGAGCATCGCCAATGACAGGGCGAAGATCAATTCGTGCCAGCTCGGGACCTTGCCGAGGTGGACCTGGTGGATCAAGAGCGACGGGTCGAGCACGAGCACCGCGCCGACCGCGACGAGCAGCACCTGGGTCGAGAGGTCCACGAGCGCGAGCACGAAGTTGAGTTTCGCCGACTCCCCCAACCCGCGGATGTTCAGGCCGGCGAGCGCCACCACCACGGCCAGCCCGCCGAAGACGTCGCCCGGGTTGTGGTTGAGAGCACCCAGCCCGGGGAAGGCGCTCAGGTAGTGGGGCACGAAGAACGCGGAGATCGCGATCGTGAGGATGTAGTCGAGGCTCAGCGCCCAGCCCGCGAAGAAGGACACGAGCTCGTTGAAGGCGTGGCGCGCGAACGAGGAGGAGCCGCCCGCTTCGGGAAACATCGCGGCGCCCTCCGAATAGGTCTTGGCGGTGAGCGCGAAGAGTCCCCCGGCGAACACGAACACGAGCGGCGTGAGACCCAGCGCGTGCGCCGCCACGAGCCCGAGCGCGTAGTAGATCGAGGAGCCCACGTTGCCGTAGGCGGTCGCGAACAGGCCGGGAACCCCGACCGACTTGCGCAGCCCATGCTCGGTGAGGCGTGCCATCCACCCGGAGCGTATAGAGGCGCCGGTGCAAAATCCCGTGCAGCGTAAGCGGAACCGCAGGAGATCGACTTATCATCCCGACGCTATGCGCCGCGGCAACTACAACTCCGGTGAGGACTTCGTCCTGGAATACGGCGATCTGCGCTTCACCTTCAACGAACGCGACTTCAGCGAACGCAGCGAGCAGGCGGCGCTGAAGCTCGGCTTCGTCGGCGGGCGTCTCGGCGAGGACGAGCTCGAGGATCTCGTCAACCTCGCCGTCAACGGAGACATCCAGGATCCCGCCTCCGCCCTCGGAGAGCACGTGAACGACTGCTGGCCCGAGATCGTGGGGCCGGCGGAGCGCTCGCTCGTGCACTGGCTGCGCCGTCTGGTGTTCCGCGGCGCGTGGCTCGATCAGCGCGTCAACGAGGGCGAGCTGACGTTCGCGTTCCTCGAGGACACCGGCAGCTTCGTCTACGTGCAGCACGACCGCTCCGGCGAGCCGATCGAGCTCGCCCCGGAGCCGTCGTGGGGGCGGGTGGCTTACAGGCGGTAGCGCTACCCCTCGGCCGCGGCCGCGGCCGCGCGCGCCTGGATGATCGCCTCGGCGCCGTCCTCGCCGACCAGCAGCTCCGGCCGCAGCGTGCCGCTGTGCGCCAGGTCGAGCGCCGGCAATTGGCCCGTGCTCGCACGCACGGCGTCGAGCGCGATCACCGTCGTCTCGCCGCCGAACGGGCGCGCGGCGGTCGCGATCATGGTGAGTGAGCCGCCGTCCACCAGATTGCGGGCGGCGGCGAGCACCTTGCGAGCGGTGTGGGGGTGCAGCCCGTCGAGGCCGTCGATCAACACCACCGTATGCCCCCCGCGCGCGGCGAGCCGCTTGGCCGTCTCGACGACAGCCTCGACCGCCTGTCCCTGGGCGTCGGGCGAGGCGGCGAACGTGAGCGCCGCCGCGGGCGTCACCGGTCCCTGCCGCCACTCGGCCGCCTCCTCCGGGCGCACGCCGGCGAGCACGAGTGACGTCTCGATCCCCTCGCGGCCCGCGAGCGCGCCGAGGATGCGACGCAGCGTCTCCGTCTTGCCCGCGCGGGCGGGTCCCACGATCACCGCGCGCGACCCGCGCCCCAGCGGCGTGAACCGCTCGATCGCCTTGAGCGTCGGGTCCTCCGAGTCGAAGGAGAGCCGCTCGCTCGCATAGGCGACCGGCAGCTCGTCGTAGCGCGTGCCCTCGGACACCGTATCGGCCGGCTCGCCGTTGATCGTGTCGACGCGGATCAGCGACGGGTGGCGCTCCGAGCGCCTGGGCGCGCGAACGGGCCCGCTCACGAGATCGCCGGGGACGAGCTCGCAGCGACGCACCTGAGCGGCCGATACATACACGTCCGCGTCGGAGTCCCCCGGCGGCTGCATACGCACGAGCGCCGAGCCGTTGGGAAGGATCTCGATGACGCCTTCGATCACGCGCTCGGGCTCGGGCTCCGCCGGCTTCTCACGCTCCAGCCGACCCCGTCCGCCCTGTGCCCTCTGGGCACGTCGCCCGGAAGGAGCGCCGTCGGAGGCGGGCCGGGCGCGCTCGGGCTCGGGCTCGTCGGAGGGCTCGGCAGCGCTCGCGGGCCGCGCCGCCGCGCCGCGCCGCGAGCGAGTCGAGCGGGAGCGCCGCGAGGGAGCGCGCCGCTCGGCCTCCTGGGTGCCGTCGCCGTCGGCGGCTCCCTCCTGCGCTTTCTCCTCGCCGAGGATCGCGTCGATCAAATCGGCCTTGCGCAGCCGCCTGAAGCCCTCGAGTCCGATCTGGTCGGCGATCAGGTGCAGGTCGGCTAGCGAGCTCGCTTGAAGCTCAGAGCGGTCGAGCACTGTCATGGGTGTGTCTCCTTCGTGGTGGTTGGGGCGGTTGGCGTCCGGCCGCGTTGGACAGCGGCCGGCACCCACGTGCGCGTCTAACCCTACCCGAGTCCGAGGATGCCCTCCAGGCGAGCCTCCTCCAGGAAGCGCCCGGCCTCGGCGGCGGCGCGCTGCTCGCTCCAGCCCAGCTCGCCCGCCAGCAGGGAGGCGACGCGAGCGGCGCATGAACCGGCGTTCGCGCCGTCTCGCAGCACCTCGTGCGCCGCGATCAGCCCAAGGCGGGTGCGCCGCAGCAGCACGTCCCCGACGCTGCGAGCCTGCTCGCGACGCGCGGCGACCACCACCTCGGCCGCCAGGTCGGGGAGCCCGTGGACGATCGGCTCCGCCAGCTCCGCGCGCTCGGCGATCAGCGCGAGCAGCTCGTGCGCCCCGTAGCCGTAGCGGGCCGCGAGCGCGAGCCGCCCCGCCTCGGAGACCCCGTCGACGGACGGCAGCTCGCCGGCCGTCACGGCCTGTCCCAACGGGATCTCCGCGGTGCGACACGGAGCCTCGCGCGCTTCGCGCTCGACGAGGCGGTCGACGGTCATCTTGGCCATGCGCCGCCAGGTGGTGAGCTTGCCGCCGGTGATCGTGATCATGCCGCTGGATGTCTCGTACAGCTCGGCCTTGCGCGAGATGTCCACCGACTTCTTCGTGTCGCCCGTGGAGATCAGCGGACGCACGCCCGCGTAAGCGCCGGCGAGATCGCCGCGGGCGAGATCCGTGGCGAAGAACTCGTTGACGGCCGCCAGCAGGTAGTCGACGTCCTCGCCCGAAGGGCGCACATGGTCGAGCGGGCCCTCGTAGTCGTTGTCGGTGGTGCCCACGAGCGTCCGCCCGAGCCACGGCAGCGCGAAGATCGTGCGACCGGCTCCGGCCGGCAGGATCGCTCCGGCGACGAGCGGCAGGTCCTCGTGGCGGAGGGTCACGTGGGTCCCGCGGCTGGGCCTGATGACCGGCAGCTCGGCCTCGTCGTGGAGCTCGCGCGGGCGCAGCTCATCGGCCCACACCCCGGTCGCGTTCACCACGTTGGCGGCGCGCACCTCGAAGCGCTCGCCGCTCTCCTCGTCGCGCACCCGCACCCCGCACGCGCGCCCGTCGCGCTCCAGCAGCGCGGTTGCGTTGACGCGGTTGGCGCACACCGCCCCGAAGCGCTCGGCCTCGCCGAGCACGGTGAGCACGAGACGCGCGTCGTCTGTCTGGCAGTCGTAGAAGACGTACCCGCTCGTCGGGGCGCGCGCGGCAAGCGCCGGCAGCAGCTCGACGACCTCCTCGCCTGAGATCACGCGGTGGCGCTCGGGGCTCCATGACTCCCCCTCCTCGAGCACCGCCGTCGCCGCGCCGCCCGCCGATTCGCCCGCCCCCGACTCGCCCGCCCCCGACTCTGCGCGCTGGCGGCGGGAGCGGCGCGCGCGCAGGCGCTCGCGGTCGACTGACATGACGTCGTAGAGGTTCAACCCCACCCCCATCAGCCTGTCCGGGCGGGCGCCGTCGAACGCCGGCACGACGAGCGCCAGCGGGCGCACGAGGTGCGGCGCGAGCGCCACCATCAGCTGACGCTCGAGCAGCGCCTCGCGAACGAGCCCGAGGTCGAAGTGCTGCAGGTAGCGCAGCCCCCCGTGTACGAGCTTGCTGGAGCGGCTGGAGGTGCCCGACGCGTAGTCGGCCCGCTCGACGAGCGCGACGCTGTAGCCGCGCGCCGCCGCGTCGAGCGCCACGCCGGCGCCGGTGATCCCGCCGCCGACCACGACGAGGTCGAACTCGTCGTCGCACAGGGCCGCGATCGCATCCTCCCGTGAGAGCACGCTCCCAGTGTTCCAGAGCAGGCGGCAGGGCCGCGATCGCATGCCATCTGGATGTGACACGAACAGCTCGGCGATGGCGCTCCCGGGCGTGTACCGCTACGTCACGCCCGGCGGCGCCTCTTGTGCTTCTTCTTGTGCTGCTTCTTGTGCTTCTTCTTGTGCTTCTTCTTGTGCTTTGCCTGCGAGCCCACCGGCCTCGCCACGTGGCCGATGCGCGAGGTCAGGAAGCGCATCACCTCGGGGTTCGAGATGCGCGTGTACACGCCCGCGTAGCCCGGCTGAGCACAGCCGCTGCCGAAGTCGACGAGCCCGGCGAGCACGTAGTCCCCCGGGGGCCGCGCGGGAGTGTTCCGGTCGACGACGAGCGGTCCGCCGCTGTCGCCGTAGCAGGTGTCCACACGGGCTCGTTCCCCGCCGGCGCAGATCATGCTCGACGTTATCGGCTGTTCGATCGCCGCATACTCTTCTTCGCAGAGCGAGTCGGAGACGAGCGGGATACGCACCGCGCGCAGGCTCGTCGGGTAGCTCGGCGTGCGACCGGGCACCGGGTTCTCCTCGCCCCAGCCGCTCGCCGTGGCGAGAATCGCCGGAGTGACGTTCGGGTTGCCGTATTCGGCCGCCTTGGCTGGATCGAGCGGCAGCGGCGCGATCGTGCTGACGCCGTTGACGCTCGGCGCGCTCGGACCGGGCCACAGGGGCCGGGCCAGCGTGAGCAGCGCCACGTCGTAGTCGTTGGTGAGCGGGCTGTAGTGCGCGTCGAACGCGCTCGAGCGCACGGGATCGCGCACGCTCCCGGGGGCCGTCGGGTCGAGTGTGGTGGAACCCGCCAGGACTGCAACCCCACCCGAGCTCCCGCCCTGCCCGTCGCCGGCGACGCAGTGGGCGGCTGTGACGACGTGCGTGGCGTCGACGATCGTTCCGCCGCAGAAGAAGCCCGCCGCCGGCGAGCCGGCCCGCGGGTCGTATAGAGCGACCTGGAACGGGAAGCTCGCGATCGACGCGCCGCTGCCGCCCACGATGCTCGCTTTCGCGCGGGTCGAGGCCGGCGTTCCGACCGGGGCGCGCACGAGCGCGGGCCGTGGGTCGATCCGGGGTGGCTCGCCGACCGCCGGACGAGCCACGCCGGAGACCCAAGCGGCGCATGCCAGCAGCGCGAGCGCCGGCACGAACCGCGTTTGACCCGAGGATGTGAAGCGATGCAGCGGGATTCCGACCCCTCAGATACTTGTGTCTCCTCTCCTCAGTTGAGTGTAAGATACGATGTCCTACATTGACAATGTACCTGTTGTCTACATTGCGTACCAATTTGGCACGCGCAGGAGTGTACGCGCCTGCAACCGGCGCGCGGCAGCGGGAGCGAGGCGTCAAGGAGCGAGGCGGCGAGGAGCGAGGCGGCGTCTCTGGGCGCCGAGCGTCAGAGAGCCGACAGCTCGGCCGTGATCTCGCTCACAGCCGACTTGGCGTCGCCGAAGAGCATCGAGGTCTTCGGGTCGAAGTAGAGCTCGTTCTCGATTCCGGCGAAGCCCGGGTTCATCGAGCGCTTGATCACGATCACCGAGCGGCTGTCGGCCACCTCGAGGATCGGCATTCCGTAGATCGGCGAGGAGGGGGTGTTCTTGGCCGCCGGGTTGGTGACGTCGTTGGCGCCGATCACGAGCGACACGTCGGTGCGCTGGAACTCGGGGTTGGCGTCGTCCATCTCCCTGAGCTGGTCATACGGCACGTCCGCCTCGGCGAGCAGCACGTTCATGTGCCCCGGCATGCGGCCCGCGACCGGGTGGATCGCGTAGCTGACCTCCACCCCGCGCGACTCGAGCTCCTTGGTGAGCTCGCGCACCGCGTGCTGGGCCTGGGCGACGGCCATGCCGTAGCCTGGAACCACCACCACGCGGTTGGCGTAGGCGAGCTGGATCGCCGCGTCGGCGGCGCTCGTGGAGCGCACCGTCCCGTCGTGCGCGCCGGCGCCTTCGGCGCCCTCGACGGCCCCGCCGCCGCCGAAGCCCCCCGCGACGATCGAGGGAATCGAACGGTTCATGGCCTTCGCCATCAGGTTGGTCAGGATCGAGCCCGAGGCGCCGACGATCATGCCGGCGACGATCAATGCGGGGTTGTTGAGCGCCATCCCGGTAGCCGCCGCGGAGAGCCCCGTGAAGGCGTTCAGCAGCGAGATGACCACCGGCATGTCGGCGCCGCCGATCGGCAGCACGACGGCGTTGCCGAGCAGCGCCGCGACGATCAGCATCCCGATGAACAGCAGTTCCGAGTGCGCGCCCGCCACCAGGTCGACGCCCGCGGCGACCGCGAGCACCGCCAGCACGAGGTTCACGATCTGCTGGGCGGGACCGAGCGAGATCGGGCGCCCCGGAAGGATTTCCTGGAGCTTGCCGAACGCGATGTTCGAGCCCCAGAAGGACACCGACCCGACAATCGCGGCGAACACCGAGAAGATCGCGACATACGTGGCCACGCCCCCGGCCTGGACCGTTTCGCCTGCGGCTTCGACCGTGTGCGTGCCGTAGGTGGAGCCAAGGCTGCGGAACTCGACCCACGAGATGATCGCCACAGCGCCGCCGCCGACCCCGTTGAAGAGGGCGACCATCTGCGGCATCGCGGTCATCTTCACCCGGCGCGCCGCCGGAACGCCGACGACGACGCCGAGCGCGAGGCCGAGCGCGATCAGGCCCCAGTTGCCCTCGCTGGGGTTGAGCAGCGTGGCGAGGACGGCGATCGCCATCCCCACCGCGGCGATGCGGTTGCCGCGCACGGCGGTGGTCGGCCCCGATAGGCCGCGCAGGCCCTGGATGAACATCCCGAAGGCGATGATGTAGAGGACGTAGATGAAGCTTTCGTCCTGCAGGAAGCTCGTGGCGATCGGCAGGCTGCTCACGACCCCGCCTTCCCGTTGCCGGCGTTCGTATTGCCGGCCTTCCCCTCCGATGGGGCCCGCCCGCCCGCTCCGGCCCCGCCCGCCCCAGCCTGCCCGCCCGACGGGGAGCCCCCGTCGTCCTGCTTGGGCTTGGGCCGCGACTTGAACATGTCGAGCATGCGATCGGTGACCAGGAAGCCGCCTACGACGTTGATCGTGCCGAAGGCCACCGCGATCACCAGCAGCGCCTTGCTGAACGCGCTCAGTTCGGCAAGGCCGAAGAGCAGCAGCCCGCCGAGCAGCACGATCCCGTGGATCGCGTTCGTGCCGGACATCAGCGGCGTGTGCAGGGTGTTCGGCACCTTGGAGATCACGACGAAGCCGATGAAGCCCGCGAGCACGAGGATCGCGAGGTTCGTGGTGAGCACGCTGGCGAGGATCATGAGCTCGCCCCTGCTGCGTCCACGGCGGCCTTCGCGCCGGCGTTCACGATCTCCCCTTCACGCACGACACAGGCACTGGCGACGATCTCGTCGTCGAAGTTCAATTTCAGCTCGACCTCTCCCTCGGCGCCGCCCTCCTTGGGCGCGACGAGCAGGTCCAGCAGGGCAAGCACGTTGCGCGCGAAGAGCTGCGATGAGTGCTCGGCCATGCTCGCCGGGAGGTTCAGCGGCGAGACGATCTTCACGTCGTGCTTGACGATCGTCTCACCGGGCTCGGTGAGCTCGCAGTTGCCGCCCGCCTCGCCCGCCAGATCGACGATCACCGAGCCCGGCTTCATCCCTTCGACGGCCTCCGCCGTGACGAGCTTGGGAGCCGGCCTGCCTGGAACGAGCGCCGTTGTGATGACGACGTCGAAGCCCTTGATCGCGTCGGTGAGCGCCTGCTGCTGGCGGGCGCGCTCCTCGTCGGTCAGCTCGCGCGCATAGCCGCCTTCGCCGCTGGCCTCCAAGCCGAGGTCGAGCCACTGCGCGCCGAGCGACTGCACCTGCTCGGCCACCTCCGGGCGCACGTCGTAGCCCGTTGTGCGCGCCCCGAGCCGCTTCGCGGTGGCGAGCGCCTGCAGGCCCGCGACGCCGACGCCGAGCACGAGCACCTTGGCGGGCGGGATCGTGCCGGCGGCGGTCATCAGCATCGGGTAGAAGCGGCCCATGTTCTCCGCGCCGAGCAGCGCGGCCTTGTAGCCGGCGATGTTGCTCTGCGAGGAGAGCGCGTCCATCGACTGGGCGCGCGAGATGCGCGGGATCGACTCCATCGCGAACGCGGTCGCCTTGGCGGAAGCCAGCGCGCGCGTCGTCTGCGGGCTCGTGAGCGGCGCCAGGAAGCCGATCAGGATCGACCCCGCTCCGAGCATCCCGATCTCCGACTCGCTCGGCGGGGAGATCTTCACGACCACCTCAGAGCGCCACACCTCGGCCGCGTCGGCGGTCATCCGCGCGCCCGCGCCGGCGAACGCCGCGTCGGGCAGCAGCGCGTCCGCGCCCGCGCCGCTCTGCACCAGGACCTCCAGGCCCTTGGCCTTCAACTTGGCTACGACCTCCGGCACGAGCGCAACCCTGTGCTCGCCCTCGGCTGTCTCTTTTGGAACGCCAACCCGCATGACGGCGGGGAAACGTATCTGATTGCGCCCGCCGGCGGCAGTCAGACCCCCGGCGGCCCTGTGCCGAAAGGGCGAAAAGCGGCTCCTCTGGGCGCGATTCTCGCCGACGGGTGTGCGAGACTCAGGCGGTCGTGACGATCAACCTGACGCGCATCTACACCAAGCTGGGCGACGCCGGCGAGACCCATCTCGGGGACATGAGCCGCGTCTCCAAGCTGCACCCCCGCGTGGAGGCCTACGGGACCGTGGACGAGCTCAACGCGACGATCGGCGTCGCCCTGGCGCAGGCCACATTGCCCGCGAGCTTCGCGGAGTGGCTGGCGCGCGTGCAGAACGACCTGCTCGACGTCGGCGCCGACCTGTCGGTGCCGGCTCAGCCCGACGGCGAGCCACCCAAAGGGCACACGTCGGACGCAACCGGCAGGGGCCGGACGCGGCTGCGGGTCACGCCCGAGTACGCGCAGTGGCTCGAGCGAGTGTGCGACGAGCTCAACGCAAAGCTCGAGCCGCTGCGCTCGTTCGTGATCCCCGGCGGGACGCCGGCGGCCGCCCAGCTGCACGTCTGCCGCACCGTCTGCCGGCGCGCCGAGCGCCGCGCGATCGCGGTCGGCGAGGAGTGCAACCCCGAGGTGATCCGCTACCTGAACCGGCTGTCGGACATGCTGTTCATCCTCTGTCGAGCGGTGAACGACGGCGCGCCCGGGGCGGGATCCGAGTCCCTGTGGGCCCCCGGCGCGCACGGCGGCGGCCCCGCGGACACGGTCGCCTGAGACGCCCCGGGGACCCGGTCCACGCCACTCGCTCGACTCGGGCCGTTCATCTCGATGACCCCGCTCGTCTCGATGTGCCCACCTGTCTCGACGGCCCCGCTCGTCCCGATGTGCCCACCTGTCTCGACGGCCCCACTCGTCCCGATGCTTGCGCGCCGGCCGGCGACCCGCAGCGCCGCGACGGCCAGCGCCATCCACAGCGTCGCGAGCAGGTAGCCGCCGAGCACGTCGCTTGGCATGTGCCAGGCGAGGATCAGCAGCGCGCAGCCGACGGCCGCGACGAGCATGGCGCCCGCCGTCGCGATGATCCCGCGACGGTCGGCGGGGGCCACGAGTAGCGCACACCACACGAGCGCCATCGCCGCGGTCGCGTGGCCGCTCGGCCACGACGCGTCTTTGATGTAGAGCGGCGCCACCTCCGCGTGCTGATGGGCGAGCAGCGGCTTGAGCAGCTCGGCGCTGAGCGGCGCGAGGGACAGAACGAGCGCCACGGCGAGCGCCACGCGCGGGCGACCCCGCGTGAGAGCGACGACCACGAGCGCGATCCCCCACACGACGAAGAACGCCGGTTCGAACAGGTCGAGCAGCGCATTCGCCGGGACTTCGACGATGGGACGATCCAGCCGCGTGAAGTCATACAGGGCGACCGCGTCCTTCACGTGCGTGACGGGAACAAGCGCCGCGAAGACCCAGGTGAGCGCGAGCCCGGCGACGCACAGCCCGGCAAGCAGCAGCGGGGGACCGGCGCCGCGGCGGCTACGAGCCGACGTAACGGGCATCACCGACATCCACGCAAAGGTTAGGAGGACGGCTTAATCGCGGCTGAAGGAGCCTCGCGTGTCCCGTTTGACGCCCACCCGTCGATGAATCGGCAACGTACGGCCTTTCAGCCCAGAACCGGCGTGAGCGTGAGGCCCACAAGCTCGCCGGCGAGACGTGCGATGGCGTTGAGGCGGGCTTCGACGGCGGTGTCGCCTCCCGCCTTCGGGTGTCTCGCGGCGCCGGCGGCCAGCTCCGCTGAACGGGTGCTCCCCGCCGGCCTGGATGCCTGCCTGTGTGCGCGCGTGGCGAAGATGCCGCTGGGCGAATGCGTGGGTGTGCGCGCGTACCACACTGACCGCGAGGCGGGCGCCGGAGAGATCGGGAAGGGCTTACGGGCGAGCGCGGTGAGCGCCTGCGCGGTCACCCACACGGGGGTCTGGGAGCTCGAGCGGGAGTAGCGCACGCTGCCGTCGCTCGCGATCAGGCTTTCCAGATAGGCGAGCGGAGAGCGCGCCGCGCCGCGCACAGGCCCGCCCGGGTCCCGGCCGGCCGCCACGAGCGCCTGTGCCGCCCAGGCGGTCGACTGCGCGTTCGATTCGCCCCCGGGCTGCTGGGGATAGCCGCCGTCGCGGTTCACAGCCGTCTGCAGATAGGCCACCGCACGCCCCACCGCCGGGCTGCCGCCGCCCGCATCGACGACGGCCTGGAGCGCCGCGGCGGTGTCATCGACGTCGCTCGCGCCACCGCGCATCCCGTAGCTGAAGCCGCCGTTGGGGTTCTGCTGGGCCTGGAGCCAAGCGCCCGTCGCGCGCACGATCGGGTCGCTCGCGGACCGGCCGCCGGCGCGCAGGGCGAAGACCGCGAACGCCGTGAGGTTCACGAGCCGGCCGAACGAGCCGTCGCTCGAGCGAAAGCGCAGCAGGCGCGCGACCGGGTCTCCCCCGGGCAGCCTGCGCGTCGATGCCCCACACGCGCGCAGCGCGAGGATCGTGCGCTCCTCATCGCCGGCGCCCTGCAGCGTGGAGGCTTCGCCTTCGATCGAGCTCAGCAGCGTGTGCCCGCCGCGTGCGAGGGTGCGCGGATCGCGTCCGCCGGCGGCCAGCCCGATCGCGGCCCACGCCGAGTACAGCTCGCTGCTGCGCTGGCCCTTCGCGCCGCCGAAGCCGCCGCCGGCGTTCTGGGCGCCTTCGAGGTAGGCCACGCCGCGCGAGATCGCGCCGGACGCCGCTGCCCGCCGAGCGACGGCCGGCGTACGCCGCGCGAAGGTCGGTGCTCGCGATACGACCGCCTTCCCGACCACGATCGGTGGGCGTGACGCAAGCGCGAGAACGGGTGCCCCACGCGCGCGCGTGGGGGCACCCGCCGCGCTCATGCCCGCGCACACGAGCACCGCCGCCACCAGCGCGGGCGGCATGGCGGCCGCCTCCCACGTTACGTCCATGCGCGCGCGCATGCGCCCCAGCAGGCGCGCCAGCTCGGGGCCGAACGCGAGCCCGAAGAGGAAGCTCGCGACGGCGTCGGTGACGTCGAACGGGAGCGCCACGCCCGCCGCGGCGAGGAGCGCGGCCGGCGTATGACTCGCGCCAAGCGTCCACGTATAGATGTTCATGATCTCCTTGGCGGCCATCGCCGTCAGCGCGCAGGCAAGCGCGATCCCGACGCGGCCGACCCGCCGCCCGCTGAGCCTGCCGAGCGCGGCGCCGGCCAGGCCGACGAGACCCCAGGCGGCCATCTGCCACGGCGTGTAGGAGCCTTGACCGAGCATTACGTTCGACGCGAGCATCCCCACCGCGCCGACCGCGAAGCCGGGCAGCGGGCCGAGCGCGTAGCCGACGACCAACGTGATCGCGGTGATCGGCTTGACATCGGGGACCGCCACGAACGCGTCGCGCCCGAGCGCGGCGACCGCCGCGAGCGTGCCCACGACGGCCGCCATCCGCGCGGAAGGGCGCGAGCGCTCGTAAGCCAGCCACCCGGCGAGCAGCACTCCGAAGACGATCGCGAAAGATGCCGCCACCCAGCTCACGGTCGCGCCTCCCTCACCACGGGCGGGCTCCCGGCCGCGTTCTCTGCCCTGCCCGGCTCACGGTCGCGCCTCCCTGCCGCGGGCGGGCTCCCGGCCGCGTTCTCTGCCCTGCCCGGCTCACGGTCGAGCCTCCCTGCCGCGGTCGCCGCCGGTTCGGCGGCCGGCGCCCGATCGCGCAGCACTCGCGCGCCCTCCTCAGGCTCGAGCGCGTTGCCGCTCCCCCCGAGGATGCGCGAGGTCTCGGTCGAGAAGTACCAGCCGCCCGCGAGCAGCTCAGCGGCCGGACCGTCGGCGATCACGCGCCCGTCGGCCAGCAATACCGCGCGATCGGCGCACGCCGCCGCGAGCTCGGGGTCATGCGTGGCGACGATCACCGCCTGCCCCTCCCCCGCGCGGCGGCGAAGCTCGGCGGCGAGCTCGGCTTTCGCCTCGCGGTCCATCCCGCGCGTCGGCTCGTCGAGCGCGAGAACGGCGGGCGGGTCGCCCTCGCCGGCGACGATCGCGAGCGCCAGGCGCTGGCGCTCGCCGCCGGAGAGATCGCGCGGGTTGCGCTCGGCCAGCTCCCCAAGCCCGGCGCGAGCAAGCGCGTGCGCGGACAGCTCCTCGCCGACGCGCTCGCGCAGGAAGTAGTCGCCCGGGTTCTGCAGCAGGAGCGCCACCCTTCCGGAACTCTCCACGCGCCCGCGCGTGGGGGTCAACAGGCCCGCCAGGTGGCGCAGCAGAGTGGACTTGCCGGCGCCGTTTCGTCCCATCAGGGCCACCGTCTCCCCCGGCTCGACGACCAGGTCCACGCCGCGCAGGATCGCCGGGCCGCGTGGGATCTCGAACCAAAGCCCGCGCGCCGCCACGGGCACGCCCGCATCTCCCCCAAAAAAAAGCCTCGACCGGCCGCGGCGGCGTGGAGGAGGTTCGGGGCGGGAAGCCCGCCGCGACAGAGCCCGCGCGCCGGCCGGCGCCCCTTGCGCATCCGCGCCCGCGTCCGCCAGCAGCCCCTCGCGGCGCAGAGCGGCACGCGCCTGCTTGACCCCCACCGGCGCCGGTGACACGCCCGCCAGCGAGAACAGCCTCGCTCCCGGGGTCTGCAACGCCGGGGCGGCGCGACCCGCCCAATCCAGGAACGCGCCCGGCTCGCCGTCGTGCACGACGCGGCCCCCGTGCAGGGCGATCACGCGGTCCGCCACGGAGAGGCAGCGCTCGAGGCGATGCTCGCACAGCACGATCGTCGTGTCCCACTCCTGGTTGAGCCGCCGCAAGAGGCCGATCAGCTCGTCGCCCGCCACCGGGTCGAGCTGCGAGGTCGGCTCGTCGAGCAGCACCACGCGCGGGCGTCCCGCAAGCGCGGCGCCGAGCGCCACGCGCTGCTGCTCGCCGCCGGAGATCTCGTGCGTGGAGCGGTCGAGCAGGCGGTCGATCCCGAGTGCCAGCGCCACCTCCTCCACGCCGCGCGCCACTTCCGCGGCGCTGTGGCCGCGGCTTTCCAGCGCGAGTGCCAGCTCGGCCCTGACCGAGCCCATCACGAGCTGCGTCTCGGGGTCCTGGAAGAGCGCCCCCGTCAGCGCTCCGAGCCGCGCCGGGGGATGCTCGCGCGTGTCCAGGCCTTCCACCGTCACGCGCCCCGCAAACGAGCCGCCGTGGAAGTGCGGCGCCAGGCCGCACGCGGCCCGCAGCAGCGTGGACTTCCCATGGCCGGACAGCCCCGCCAGCACGCACAGCTCGCCCGGCTCGATCCGCAGGCTCACGTCGTCGAGCGCGGGAGTCTCGGAGCCCGGATAGGAGTAGGTGACGTGCTCGAACACGACCGAGCTCACGGCTCGATCCCCCTGCGGTCGAGGAACGGGAGCAGCACCACGGCCCCGAGCGCCGCGCCCAGCGCGAGCGCTTCCAGCGCGCTCCCCGCCTTGATCTGCGGGTAGGCGTCGAAGGCGGCGACTCCGGCGAGGCGCGCGCCGAGCGCGAGCGCCGCCAGCGACGCGGCGGATGCCGCGAAGGCGACGTCGTGGCGCGACCAGGGGATCGCCCTGCGCCGGGCGCGCCTTGCCTGCGCGAAGCCGCGCAGCTCGAGCGTCGCGGCCACGTCCATCGCGCGGTCCAGCGAGGAGGCCATGATGGCGCTCACGAGCAGGACCCGTGCGCGCGCGCGCGAAAGAGGGCTTTCTTCGCGCGCGCGCGCACGGGGCACCGCCAAACGCGCATACCCACCCCTTCGCCGCGACCCACTCGACCGAGCGGGCAAGCCCCGCCGCCGCGGGCGCGCGGCGAAGGGGGGACGCGTGCGCTGCGCCTCGGCCAAGCGGCGCGCGTCGCCGGCGAGCACCGGGATCATGCGCGTCGCGATCGACGCGGTCAGCGCCGAGCGAAATGACAGCCTGCGCACCCCTCGCAGCAGCTCATCCGGGTCGACCGCGAGGCTGCCGAGCGTGGTGGCAAGCATGATGAGCGCGACCTTCAGCGCGATCACCACGCCGTACACGAGCGCCTCGACGGTCAGGTTGCCCTGACCGAACGGCCCCAAGTCGCCGAGGCGCATGAACACCGTCAGGCCTTCGCGCGACACGAGCACGTTCACGACGACGATCGGAAGCGCCACGATCGTCGCCGTGCGCAGCGATCGCACGACCTGCCCTCCCACGCCCGCGCACGCTCCCGAGCACACGATCGCGCACGCGAGCATCGCCAGCACGAGCGGATCTTCGGTCGAGAGCGCCGCCAGGATCAGAGCGATCGTCCACGCCGCTCCCACGCTCGCGCGCGTCGCGTGCAGGGGGCTGGCCAGGCGGCGGTAGATGAGCGTGGCCCCGATCACCTCGCGCCCTCGATCACCGCGTCGTCCCCGATCGCTTCGTGGCTCCGATCATCTCGATCGCTCCGATCCACCGGCGGGCGAGCGTCTGCGTGTTCGGTGGAGTCTCATTCCGGCATCGGGAGGGGGCGCGCCGCGCCGCCGGCTTCGAGCGCGAGCGCGAAGTGGTCGCGCAGCGCCGCTTCGGAGAAGGCATCAGCGGCACGGCTCACGCCGGCGCCGTCGGTGCCGGTGACCACCCACAGCGGCTCCTCTTGCGCATAGCGCGTGGCGGCCACCAGGCCGGCGCCCGCGGTGAGCGTGCGCGTTGCGAGTCCGCGCGCGCCGAGCAGCGTGAGCGACTGCCCGTCGCCCGCGAAGCGCGCGTACACCCCGCTCGCGCGCGGGCCCCGCTCTATCGCCTCGCTCGCGGGCGTGCCCCTCACCGCCGGCCAGGCGCCCACGAGCACCCTCAGCGTTTCGGGCTCATCGCCCGGGCCGATCGCGGCGATGGCCGCGGGCACGCCGGCAGCGCGCATGCGTGCCACCACCGTCTCGCACGCTTCGCCGCTCACTTCGGCGCATTCCACGCGCACCGGCAGGCGCTTGCCTTCGATCCCCGCGAGGAACGGCTCGGGGAACGATCCCACCACCGCGGGCACGGTCTCGGTCTGGGACCAGTCGTGCAGGTCCCACCACACGCGGTCGCCGGCGTGCACGGTGGTCTCGGCGGCCCCCTTGGGCGCCTGTAAGCCGTTGACGTAGTAGAACCAGTCCCACGGTTCCCCGCCCTGGGTGCCGCCGGCGCTCGATTCCCGGCCCTGCGTGGCGCCGGAGAGGCCATCGATGCTCTGCACGAAGCCGCCCCCGTAGCGGGTGCCCACGGAGACGTTGCGCCGCAGCAGGCTCATGACCGTCTCCTGCCCCACCACTTTCGGCGCGCGCGCCCCGTAGAGGACGCGCGCGCCGAAGTCGCGCGTGATCGTGAGCTGGACGTCCTTGGGCGTCGGGCCCGGCCCGAGGCCGCAGCCCGCGAGCGCACACAGCGCCACGAGCGCGACCATGGGGGCCGGTGAGCGCCGAGCGCTCACGGCCTCGACATGCCGCCGGCGCGTTTGCCGTCGGGTGCGGCGCATCCCATCCACGGCGCGACCGCCTCGACCCGCCATATGGCCCGCACCCTCAACGGCTCACCTTGAGCGCGAGCTCGTCGCGAACCGAGTTGGGGGCGGTCGCGACGATGCGGTAGCTGCCGGCTTTCGCGAACGTGAGCTTCGCTTTGCCGGAGGCGTCTGTGGTGACCGCGTGGCCGCCGCCGGTCAGCTTCACGCCGGCGCCCCGAGAGGGCTTGCCGGTGAGGTTGGCGAGCGCCGACACGCTCAACGCGACCGCCTTGCCCGCACGCGCTTTCGCCGGACGCTTGACGAGCAGCACCGCCGGATCGAACATCCCCCGCGGGCAGCTCGCGGCGCTTTCCTGCGAGCACTGCGGGAAGAACAGCAGCCGCTCCCCCCCGTGCAGGGTGGCGCCGCAGATGCCGGTCGTGGCGGGCTTGCCGTCCACCCAGAACGACCAGTAGTAGTCGGAGGCGAACGGGTAGGACTCGCCCTTGATCGCGATCACCGGATAGCCGAGGCCGTTTGAGAACGGGCCCGCTGTCCAGTGGCCGTGCGTGGCGTCCTGCAACGCCACCGCGGCGGTGTCGCCTTCGCATGTGTCGCCCGGCTTGCCGTCCTTGTCGATCGACGTGGCCTTGGTGCTCACAACCGCTTCGGGTAGCAACGTCGAGGGGATCCCCTCGACCCTGACGTCCACGCTCACATGAGTGCGAGCGGGTTCTGAACGGGCCGCGCGGCCTGCGAAGGATTGGCCGGCGGAGACCCGATCGGCAGAGGCCTGACCAGTGGATGACCGGCCTGCAGAGGCCTGACCGGCGAGCGGAGCGAGAACGGCTGTGAGAGCCGCGGCGGCGAACGCGCCGACGGCGAGGGTACGTGAGTGCTTCATGTTGGAGCCACCCCTTTCCACGAGGGCTTGTGGGCTTGTGGTCGGAGGCAGGTCTCCTGGCTCCCGGGCCTACCCCCCGCGCCTTCCCGATCCGCCGAGCGGCCGATCAGTGGCTGCGCGCATGAGGCGCGCCGCGACTGGCATCCCCGGTCACAGTGGCGGGTCCGCGCCGGATTCTCACCGGCTTCCCTTCGCCACCGACCGTATGAACGGAGACATCCTACAAGGCGGCGAGGTCCGCGTCGAGGCTCGCGAGCGCCGCCCGGGCGCGCTCGTCGAGCACGGGCTTTGCGGCGATCAATCTGCGCGCATGGTCGAGGTCGTCGGAGCGCCCGAAAGTGAGGGCTGCGAGCACGCGGCCATCCTTCAGGTACCAGGTGGTGAACTCGCCATCCTCGTAGGAGCCGCGCACGATCTCCTCGTCCCACTCATACGCGGGGCCCACGTACTCGAGCTCGCCCCAGTCGGCGAACACCGAGTAGAAGTAGGGGACGACCTCGTGGGGCACGTCGCCACCGAGCATGTTCAGCGCGGCGGTCTTGCCGTGGTTGAACGCCACGTCCCAGTGCTCGATGCGCACGTGACCGCCGTGCGGGGGCGAGTCGTACTCGGCGACGTCCCCGGCCGCGAACACTCCCGGGGCGGAGGTTTCAAGGCGCGACGAGCACAGCACTCCGCCGCGCTCTCCGATCTGAAGGCCCGCGCGCTTGGCGAGCGCGACGTCGGGTGTCACGCCCGCGCCGATCACCACCGCGTCGGCGGGCAGCTCCAGACCGTTGCTCGTCACGACCTTGCCCACGCGCCCGCCCGCGTGTGCCCCGGAGGGTGTGCCCGTCAGGGTATCGCCCTCGAAGCGCTCCAAGCCGTCGGCCCCGTGCACCGTGACGCCGTGCGATTCGAGCAGCCCCTGGAAGAAGCGCCCGGCGCGCTTGCCGAAGCCCCGTTCCAGCGTGGCCTGCTCCTGCATCACGATCGTCGCCTGCTTGCCCATCAGGCACAGCGACGCGGCCACCTCGCAACCGATGTAGGAGCCGCCGATGAGCACCACGTGCTCGGCGTCCGCCACCCCTTCGCGGATCGCGTCGGCGTTGCCGAGCGTGCGCAGGTAGTGGATCTGCTCGAGCTCGCACCCGGGAACGTTCAGGCGGCGCACGTTCGCACCGGTGGCGATCAACGCCTTGCCGAAGCTCACCTCCCGCTTGTCGGAGAGCTTGGCGGTGCGCGTTTGCGCGTCGAGCGACGTCACGCTCGTGCGCGTGAGCAGCTCCACGTTCGCCTCTCCCCACCACTCGCTCGGCCTCACCTGGGGCTCCTCGCGGGTCTCCTCCCCGCGCAGGTACCCCTTCGAGCACTCCGGGCGGTTGTAGGGAGGGTCGGGCTCGCGGCCCACGAGCAATATCTCCCCGTCTGCGCCCGACTCGCGCAGCCAGAACGCGCAGTTGGCGGACGCCAGGCCGCCGCCGATCAGCAGGAACTCGACCTCGCGCGCGCTCATTCTCGGCACCTTACAACCCCGCGGGATGCCGCACCGACCAGTGCGCCCACGTCGGAATGTGGTCGAGGATCCGCCAGCGCGGCCCGTCTTCGGCGCGGTTGGGGCCGACGTCGGTGCCGTGATGACTCGTGTCGAGACGCAGGCCGGCGATTACGATGAACACGTGGTCGGTGGGGGCTGTGGTCGCATAGATCGTCACCCACCTGCCCGGTCCGGGATCGCCCCACCCGACGTAGTCCTGGGCGAGCGGATTGTTGCGCAGTATTTCCGCGATCGGCCGCACCCCTGAGCGGTAGAGGACGTAGTTGACTGTGCTCGAGCAGTCCTCGCTGTCGGCGCCGCGCGGATCGGGGTGCCCGGTCGGACCGTAGGGAAGATCCTGAAGCTCGTTGCCCGCGATCGCCATCGCCTGCACCACCGCCGGCGCCTGCGCGGGCACGAGCGCCACGTGGCCGTTCCTCGGCGAGAGCAGCGCGCGGGCGCCGGGCGTCATCAGCACGGGTCCCACCCCCGGCCAGATCTCCGTCGTCACACCTTCCGTCGCACCCGCCGCGGCGCCTTCCGTGCCCCTCGCCCCAGCGCTGCCCACTTCCGCCGCGCCACGGTAGAGCGACGCCCAGTGCTCGACCTCTTCCACGTACCAGCCCGCATGGTTGTACGCGAAGATCGCCTTCTTGTAGTCGCCGGGCGCGCCTGACGCGTGCAGGTAGTTGGCCATGCCGAAGATCGCATCCGCCGAGTTCCAGCGGTCAATGCGCCCATCCCCGTTGCCGTCAACCCCATACTGGCTCCACGTGGCGGCAAGGAACTGCGCCGGCCCGCCCGCTCCGGCCGAGTTCGTCGCCCCCTCCTTCGTGCACGACGGGTCCGGATCGCGGCCGTGATCGCACTCCACCTTGCCGATGCCGGCCAGTATCGACCAGTCCAGCCCATACCGCCCAGCCGCTTCCATGTAGAGCTTGAGATATTCCGGTGGTATTTCCGCCTGTGCCCTCGCCGAGGCGCCGTAGGTGGCGCCGGCGGAGCCCGCCGCGGAGCTTGTCGGAAGGCTCAAGGTGACGCCTAACATCCCCACGGTCGCCACCAGGACAGTCAAGGTCAGCCCAACCACGACTACCAGCCCCCCAAGCGCTCCCACGCGCAGGCCTGCCGATCGTACCCGTCCATGCGCCGCTCGCCCGTGCCCATGCGCGGGTCCTCCGTGACCATGCGCTCGTCCATGCCCACCCGTCGGTAGCCCATGCCCATGCGCGGGTCCGTGCCCGTGCGCCGGTCGTCCCCGCTCGGCTACCGACCCCGCGCTCACCTTTCCGACCCTCGTCCCGACCGCCCAGGCCCCCGTCCGGATCGCTCAGGTCCCGATCCCAACTGGCGCTTGCGCCGCGCCGCGACCTCGCGGGCGTCGTCCATCACGCTCGAGCTCTGCCGAGCCCGCTCCCGCGCACCCCCTTGCTCGCCCGCCCGCCGAATCCCGGCCGTCGAGGACAACGGGTCTTGGAGGCTCGATCGCGGCGCCTGCGGTCCCTCGCGCCCGCGCCCACCCGCGGGACCCACCGCCTGCGAGTGGCCACCCGCTGGTTGACCGCCCCCTACGCGCCCATTCTGGGCGCCTTTTCCGCCGGCGTGCCTGCCGGCCATGGCGCTTGCCGCGAGCTCGCCCGCCTCGATCTCGGGCTCGACCATCGCCAGCGCAAGCATCTCGCGGCGCGCGTGCTTGCCTTCGATCCGCTGTTCGCGAGCGCCCAGCTTCGCGGCCCTGCGCGTATCGCCGTTCGCGAGCGCCTTCTCACGCTCGCGCCGCACGCGCTCCAACTGCCCGCGCTGCCCCGCCTGACCGGCCCCACCGCCCGCGAGCGCCGCTTCGGCGGCTGCCTGCCCATCCGCCAAGCCATGCTTCCGGCTACGCCCACGCTTGCGCCCTGCCCGATCGCCCCCGGGCGCCCGCTTGCGCCCTCGCGCGGTTCCGCCGTCCCCGCCACCCTTGCCACCTTTGCCGCCACCCTTGCCAACCCCGCCATCGCCCGCCGGTCCCTCGGCGTCCGTCCCCCCACCGGCGGGGGACTGCTTATCCGACCCCGTCCGAGTTTTTTTGTGGGTTTTCGAGCTCGCCTTGGGCCTCGGTTTCACTTCTGGCGCGGGGCGCTCCACCAGACCCTTCAACGTGCGCCCGGCGTGCACCAGTTTCATCGGCGCCTCCAGCCTCTCCGCTACCCGTTGCGTCATCGACCTGTGCCTATCGGCAACCTGGCCGCGCTCACCACCCTGAGCCCACCCGAGCGTCTGGTGACGCTTCAGGAATATGCCCCACCAAAAGGCGGAGATCAACAGCCACTGCGGCCACCACCCCAGGATGGACATGCTCAGCAGTAACTTCATCATCATCAGCACGACGCCCAGCAAGAACGAATATGTGAGCTTCGCCGTCACCGCCCCCATCAGCTTCACAAACCAACCGCGAAAGGCCGACCGCCCTCCGTCGCCGAGCGCCGGAGCGAGCACCGCGGCGGGCGCCAGCAAGAGGAAGAAGAGCCCCATAAGCGCCGCGCTCAACAGACGCAGAGCAAGGTAGCCCAGCAACAGCAGCATCCCCAACGCGCCCAGCCAAATGGCGAACAGTCCGATGACGCGCGACCCCGTTCCCTTTTGAGAGCGGAATTCCGCCTGTTGCCCCGTCGGGTCCTTGCATTTGTCCGCCGACTTGTTGTCGCCGCACAGGACGTTGAGCAGCATGCCTTCTTCTGTCACCGAATTGCGTTCCGGTTCGTTGGCCGGCAGCGCGAGAAACAGCTCACCGTTGCTATGCGCTTCCGCCAGCAACGCAGCACTCTCGGAGAGCATGCGAGCCTTGGGGCTGGCGCGGGCGCCACAGATGTGCTGGCACCCGCTCTGCTTCTGCTCATTGGCCGCAATTGCCAACGCGGCCTTCTGCAGTTTACCGTCGAGCCGCGATTCACTCTCACACCACCCCACGTCGCCGAACTCCAGGTAGCACCAGGGCGTGCTCACCACGCTGCCGAAGATCACCTGCATGCTGTCAGCCAATGTGCGTTCGGCATGGTTGGGCGTTCCGCTCGCAACCGCCGCCATCGTCCCGACACCTGCCTGATTGGCCCACCGCTCGACCGCCCCGACGGTGTCGCCCGGATCGGCGATCACACACAGGCCGCCGGCCATCATCGCCAGCATCGTGAGAACCTGCCCCATGGTTTCCGCGACCCGGCGTCGAACCAGACCGTGATAGACGGCAAGAATCGACGCGATCGACAATACGATTGGCAGCCACGGATCGGTAAACGTCAACCTCGCGCTGTGCAGCCCCGCGGTGACCTGGCTCAACAGAGCGTCACTCAGCAGATTCACCGAATAGCACCACTCAAACATCACCACCAGGCCATGCGTCGCCGACACCAGCGCCATCCACCCAAACTGGGCAAAGTTGTCTATCGTCGCCATCACGCTATTACCCCATTCGCCGATCCCAGTGTTGATGTTCACGTCGAACGCGTAATTGTTCGTGGGATCGGGCGCCGCCACGAAGTTGTCGGTTTGACAGCTGCGCTGCTGTGCGGCCGACAGGCCGCTCGGGTGGCGGCAGAGAGGGCTGCCCAGGCCGTTGCCGGTAAGCGGGTCCCCTTCGCTTGCCGGGGCCGAAGCCGACGCTTCTTTGCCGGCCGACCCTCCCGAGCTGAGCACCGGCCCGCTCGGGGCCTGCGGCACGCCCGGGGGAGATTTCGCCGGCGGGCCACCCGGCGCGTGCGGCGCGTGCGGGCCACTCGGCGCGTGCGGCGCACCATGGGGCGATGCCGCCGGCACATCGCTTTGCGGGCGCGGCGCACGGTGGGGCGCCGGCGCCGCGCGATGACTCGCGGAGGACGACACGGGCGCGCCGGCGTTGTAGGTGTAGATCGTCGCCCCCCGCGCCTGCCCCACCGGCGGGGCCGATACCCCCACGGCCAATCCCGAGCAGGCCGCCAACGTCACACAGACGTTCCTCACGGCGCGTTCGCATCCGGGGTCGTCGAGAAGGCGCGCAGCAGCGCGGGCGCCACCACCTCGACCTGGATCGCCTCGACACGCCCGTGGTGGTCGCGAAACAGGCAGCGGCCGGCCTCGAATTCGAGCAGCCGCTCGCGCGCGCGACGATCCTCGGGGTCGAGCCCCAGCAGGGTGAGCGCACGAGCGGCCTCAGCCTCCGAGCGCATCCCGAACACGAACGTGGCGCCCAGCAGGTTCTCCAGCGATTCGCGCTCGCCGACGAGCGCGTCGGTGACGAGCTGGGTGGAGATGATCGGCACCGCCAGCTCCGAGCGCCCCATGCGCTGCAGCGAGGCGAGCAGCGTGCGCCCCACCGGGTCTCCCAGCAGGCGCCATCCCTCGTCGAAGGAGAACAGCTTCAGCCGCTCGCGCTCGCTGGACATGAGGTGCATCGCGAACATCGCGATCAGCCGCACGACCTGCTGGCCGACGCGCTCGGCCTGGGTGTACTCCGAGCGCGGCGTACCCGGCTCCGGGCCGGGCAGGTCGCGGATCGACAGGTAGGTCACCTGACGGTGGCCGACCGGCGGCAGCTTCAGCTCCGGATCGGCGAAACCGAGCTGGGTGAGCCCCGAGCGGGCGTAGATCTCGAGCGTCTTTGACACCTGCATATCGACCTCGTCTCCCTCCGCCAGCGCGCGCACGACCTCCAGGCAGGTCGGCTCGCGCGAGCGCCTGATCACGCGATCGACACCCCCCACCACGGCCGTCTCCCAGGCCGGCTCGGCGCGGCCGGGCAGGAGGTCGCACAGGAACGAGACCGTCGCGTCCTGGCGCAGGTGCTCGGGCGCGACACGCAGCGGATCGAGCATCCCGCGCAGCGCCGGGTCCGGGCGCAGGGCGATCGTCTCGGCGTGCGGCGCGACCTCCTCGAGCAGGTGAAAGCGATGGTCGCCCTTCGGGTCGCAGTCGATCACGCGGGCGCCCCGCAGGAAGCCCTCGTACTTGAGCTTCTGAGCGAGCGTGGTCTTGCCCGAGCCGAGCGCCCCTACGCTCAGGATCGTCGTGTTTCGATCGCTTTCGGAGCCCTCGCGCAGGTTGAAGCGCACCGGCTGGCGCGACCCGGAGAGGGTGTGGCCGAGGTAGTAGCCCCTGCGCGAGCCCACCGCGTGCGTGGCGGTCGGCATCATCGCCGCGGCCTGCTCGAGCGTGAGCGTGTCGTCGTAGCCGACCACGCGCGTGCGCTGGGCGGGGAGGTGCTGCAGGAACAGCTCCAGCTGATCGCCGAGCGGTCGGTGCAGGCGGATCTCGCCGTAGGCCCGCCGGCACACCTCCACGCGCTCTGAGAGCTCCTCCTCGCTACAGGCCCCGATCGCGATCGAGAGCGTCGCTCTCAACAGAGGCGGGCGGCTGGAGGCCTGCAGATAGCCCAGCAGATCGCGGGCCTCCTGGGTGCGCTGGTAGCCGAGATCGGAGACCCCCTGGTCGCCGTCGGACTCGGCTCGCACGATCTGATCGGCATCCTGAACCCGGCGCCGCGCGATTCGCAGGGCAAGCTCGTTTGGCAGAAAGCGCGCGTTCAGCGACAGATCGACCCCGAACGGCAGGCTTTCCACGGGCGCGAACATCAACTCGACGCGCGCCCCCGGGAAGGACGCCTGCTCCGGCAGCGTCCCCAGCACGAGCTGCGCCTGCCAGCTCACGCCCAGCTCGGACTCGACCCGCAGCGAGCGGCCGCGATGTTCGACGTAGCCGTCCATCCAGCGCGTGACGTCAGCCTCAAGCGGCGCCAGCACCGCCTCGCCGTTGCGTTCGAACACGAGCGCTCGCGGCTCGTGCAACCCGTCGATCAGCGGCTCCCCGAGCCCGCGACAGAACGCACGCCGGATCAGCCACTGCAGCTCGACTCCGCGGGCGGGACGCACCGGCAGGAAGTCCTCGAGGCGCGCATGAGCCTGGTCGGCGCGCACGCGCGCGCGCTCGAGCTCGGACGCTCTCAGCAGGCGCCCGTCGCGTGCGGAGAGGGCACCCCGAAGGGACTGCACCCACTCGCGCGGATGGCGCTCGGCCGCCCGCGACACGTAGGAGGCGACGTCGCGCTCGGGGTCGCGCAGACTGACGAGCAGGAACACCGACGGTTGAGCCGCCCCCGCTTGCGCAAGATGGGTGGCGTGCTCCTGGGCATAGCGGCTGTTTGCGCGCACGTGGGACCCGCGAGTTTTCGCGTGCTCCTGGGCATGGCGAGCGCTCGCACGCACGTGGGACCCGCGAGTCTCATCGCCCAGCTCCCCCAGGTACCCGCGCACGTCCCAGCGCCGGGAGACGCGCAGGATCTGGACGTCCGCTTCGATCGCGTCAAGGGCGCCGAGCAGAGCGAGCAGGCGGGCGCGCTTGCCCTCCTCGGAGAGCCACTCGTACGACGAGGTCGATACCTCAAAGGCAGCCCATGCGTCGCTGAGGCTCGCTCCGAAGACGCAGTTGCCGTAGACGAATGCGATCGGTGGGCGCACGTCTCACCGCACCCGCAGGCGCGCGCCCCGACGCAGAGCGATCACCTGGCCGGAGGCGGGCGCCCGCCGGGCGGCCAGTCCGCTCAACGTCATGTCCGGGCGGCGCAGTGCGCGCCCGATCGCTCCGACGCTCCACTCGGCGCGCTGGTGCGCCGCCGTGACGAGCACGGTGCCGGGCCCCGTGTAGCGCATGCGCCGCAAGCGGGCATCGGAGCCGTCCGGGAACGAGACGATCGGCCGCGGATACCAGCGCTGTCCCACCCTTGAGCAGTCGCTCGCCCGGCAGGGGCGCACTCCGGCCAGGTGGCGCGGGCCGGCGGCGTACCTCACAAGCGAGCGCGCCGCGAGGTGAAACGGCCGCCCCTCCAGGCGGATCATCGTGAGCACCGCCGCGAGCGCGCCGGGCAACCCCAGATCGCGCAGGTACCACGGCAGCGCTCCCACGACCGCGCCCAGCAGGGGAACCGAGCCCGCGATCAGGGCCACCGCGACGATCGCCAGGAAGTAGACGATCCCCCGCAGCGGAACCCCCGCCGGGTTGAGCCTGAGGCGGTCGACGCGATAGATGCGCCGCTCGAGGTCGAACACGGTCCTGTAGGAGCGGATCTCCATGATGTGCCGACCTCCGTGCTCGCTCGTTTGCGCCGGGCCCGATCGGGGCTATCCGAACAGCAATTTGACGGTGCCTTCCAGCAGGTCCACGCCCTGCTTGGTGGCGAGCAGAACCGCGACGAGCCCGACGGAGAAGACACCCGCCGCCTCCTTGAAGTCACGGCGAAAGACGAGCACGATCGACGCGATCGCAAGGCCCAGGGCGATCAGGCTCATCGCGATCTTGCGCCCGGTGTCGCTCGCTGTTTTGGCCGCCGATTCAAGCGACACGGTTTTTTCCGCGGGCGGGGCGACGGCCGCCATGCTCAGTCCGCCGAGCGCGCCGACGGTCGTGCTCGGCCCCGCGGGCCCGGCAGCCGCGCCCGCCGGCGCCACCGCCGGAGTCACGAAGGCGAGCAGCAGAACGGCAAGCCCCCTTTGCGCTCGCGCTCGGATTGGTTTGGTGAGTGTGTTCATCGTGGTCTCCTTGGTTGTGTGGTGTGGGTGTGTCGCGGGTCCACGCGCTGTCCGAGGTCCGGCGTGCGCATCCCTACTTGTCGGGGTCCATCTGGATCGCGGATATCTCCCAGCGACCGGCGTTTGAGACGACGTCGAGCTCGTAGCCGAGCGTGTACTGGGTCCCGCGTTCGTCCTGGGCCTGCACGACGGCGAGCACCGAGCGCCCGTCCGGGGACCAGTCGAGGCTGTGGACCGACTGCAGCGTGAGCGTCAGACCCGGCAGCGAGACATGCGCGCTCGCGGTGAGGTCGGCCGCGAGCTCCGATTCGGCGCGCCCAAGGTAGTTGCGCAACGCCCGCGTCACCATCGTCTGAAGCGCCGGTTCTTCGACTTCGCGCAGGCGGCTCGGAGACGCCGCCTGGGTCGATGCGGGCGCTCCAACGAAAGAGGGATAGCCGGCGAGCGCCAGCTTGCCGTCGGCCCCGCGGATGACGCCCACCGTCAGGTAGAGCAGACCGGCCGAGTCGGTCTGAGCGGCGACGGTGTACACGTGTTCGCCGGGCGCGACTTCGCGCGCCTGGACGACTTCCGTCCACTGAACCTTCTGCTCGCCGCTGGTCGGTGGTTGCAAGCCACCGTCCGCTTCCATCCACGAGCCGGCAAACGGCGCGAGCGCGAGGCTGTGGGCTTCGAGATCGCTCGAGTCCCACGTGAGATAGCGCCGGGCGAACAACGACGCGAAGCCCTCGGCCCCAAGGTCACGCAGCGATGCGCTGGGCGCCGAGACGCGCTGGACGACCGGCCTGGGCGGAGCGATCGCGAAGCGGGCGCTTGCGAGCAGGCCAACCACGGCGAGCGCCTGGAGCAGGTAGCGCGGAAGCTCGCGTGCGAGCCGTATCCGCCACATCGACCGCGAGGCGACTGTGACCGTGGCGTGTGGGGGAGCGCTCTTCATCTCCTCAACGCTCGAATCCGAACTCGCCGTCGATGGGTGGCGCCTGCCCACCTGACCCCGTGAGTTCGGAGGTCGTGGACTGAGTTGGGCGCCGCGACTGCGCCGACGCCGCCCCTGACACGGATTCGGCAGAGCGCCCGGCGAGGGCCGGTTCGCCTGCATGCTCCGCCGACGGTTCGCCGGTCGGCCCATTCGAGCGGTGGAGTTGCCGAGTCGAGGAGCGCCCACCGGAGGGGTGGTCGGTCGAGGTGTGTCCGGTCGAGGAATGGGCGCCCTCGCGCGCGCGTGCGCGCACACGGGGCATAGGACTTTTGGACGCTGACACCGGCGATCCTCCGTCGCTGGCGGCGCCGCTGGACGCGCGAGCCGCGCCGTCCGGACGAGCGACATGCGCGACCGTCGATGGCGGCGCGGTCGGTGGCCGATGCGTTGCGTTCAACACAACGAGAGCAGCCGCGCTCACGATGACCCCCACGAGCAGGCCAAGTCCGACGAGCCGGCCCGCTTGCGCGCGATACGAGGGGGACCCCACGACGGCGTGGCGGCTGTTCCCGTGCTCGTGGGCCGGCGCATGGTGCGACGCCTCGTCGGCGGACAGGGCGTCGCCGCCGAGGTACTCCTCCTCCCCGTACACGCGGTAGACCTCGCGCGGAGCCCTGCGCCAGAGCGTCATGCCGGCTCCCTCGACCAGCGATCGGTCACGCAGGCGACCGGGAGCGAGGATGGGGAGATATCCCGCTCCCGGCCGACTGCATGCGGATGGGAGGCGCCGCGCGATCGTCTCGGCAACCGATCGCCGGCGTCCCAGGGGACGCGCCTATGTGGGGGGCGAGGGATGTTCATAGGTGGGTCCCTGCTCTCTCATCCGACCGGGGAGCGCAAAACGGGACAGGGGGCTCGACATCCCTGTCGCACGGCGGGGCGAGCAGGGCGGACGGCTCGACGCGGGCTACACGCGACTCCCCCGCAGGCGGCCCGCCTTCCCCCGCGAGCGGCCCGCCTTCCGCCGCGAGCGGCCCGCCTTCCGCCGCGAGCGGCCCGCCTTCCCCCGCGAGCAGCCTTCTGAGCCGCGCACGCGCACGCTGAGCGACCTTGCGGTACTTCTCCGCCGACCAACCGTGCGCGCGGCAGAACTCGCGGCAGCCCATGTCGCAGGAGAGCCGGCTCGCGAGCAGGAGCCGCTGATCGGGAGAGAGCTCGCGCGAGACTTCCCCAATGCGCCGCAGGTCGTGACGCAGCAGAGCGGTCCGCTCGACGTCGGCGCGCACGTCGGCGACGTCGACCCCGGGGACCTCGCAGCCCGCGAGCGGGAGCGCGCCGGCGATGGCCGCCTCCATCGGGCTGCGTCCGCTCAAGGCGCGCCGACGGTCATGTATCCTCGATAGAAGCCGCTGCTCGAGCGCGTTGGCGATATGCGCATTGCCGGCGAACGCGCCCGCGCGCCGGGTGCGGGCGAGCAGCTCGAGCGTGGCCTGGCTGTAGCAATCTTCGAGGTCCTCTCGCGCGAGGCGGTGACGGTGGACGGAGAGCAGCAGCTCGCGACGCGAGCGTGCGACCAGCGCAACCGCTTCGAGGGGATCGAGCGCTCCCGGGCGACTCCACCGCGGCATGCCCGCCGGCCACTCCCCATGTCGTATTTCGCCCTCCTGTCGGGTGGACACGCGAGCATGTCGGTGCAAATGGCGCGCACACCCCCCTCCCAATTCGTCCCGAGCCGATGAGCCCGTTCCGATGAGCCTGTCCAAACGAGCACGCGAGCGCCTGCGAGCGGCTGACGACCTCCAGCAGCGCAGCCGGCGTCTCGGCTTCACGGTTGCGGTGCTCAAGAAGTTCGACGAGGACCAGGCCGTCCAGCTGGGCGCCCTGATCGCCTACTACGGGTTCTTCTGCCTATTCCCGCTGCTGCTCGTGTTCGTCACGGTGCTCGGGTTCGTGCTCGACGGCAACCCGAGCGCCCAGGAGAGCGTGCTGCACTCGACGCTCAGCCAGTTCCCGATCATCGGCACCCAGCTGCAGAGCAACGTCCACTCGCTGAAGGGCAGCTCTTTCGCGCTGGCGATCGGCATCGTCGGATCGCTGCTGGCGGGGCTGGGGGTGACGGGCGCCACGCAGAGCGCCTTCAACAAGGTCTGGGGGATTCCGCGCCGGCGTCAGCTCGGCTTTCTCGCATGGCGCCTGCGCGGGCTCGGGCTGCTGGTCGTGCTCGGACCGCTCAGCATCGTCTCGACCGTCGCCGCGGGCTACGTCACGGCCCAGACGGCCGGCGCGACGACGGTGCTCGTCGGAGTGCCGGTGGCGCTTGCGGCGAACCTGCTGCTGTTCTTCACGGTCTTCAGAATGCTCACCTCCAAGGATGTCGACACGCACGACCTGATCCCCGGCGTGGTGCTGGCGGCGGTGCTGTGGCAGCTGTTGCAGCACATCGGCGGGTTCTACGTGGACCACGTGGTGCGCCACGCCAAGGAGACCTCGGGCCTGTTCGCGTTCGTGCTCGGCCTGCTCACCTGGCTCTACCTGGGCGGGCAGGTGACGGTGCTCGCCGCCGAGCTGAACGTGGTGCGCGCCCGCCGGCTGTGGCCGCGCAGGCTGTTCGATGACCCTTGAAGAGTCGCGCGAGCAGGCTATACTAACTAAACTTTCGTAAGCTCATATGGAGCGTATGCCGATGGCTTCGACCCCCTCATCCCCCTCACCCCCCTCACAAGACGGAAAGTCGCCGGAGCAGCCGCGCAAGCCCGTGCTGCGGCTGATACCTCTCGACGACACGGTGGTGTTCCCGAGCATGGGCATCACGCTCACGGTCGACGTGGGCGACGACGAGCGCGTGGTGCTCGTGCCGCGCCACGAGAACGAGTTCCTCGAGGTGGGCACGATCGCCGAGGTCTCAGAGACGCTGCGCCTGCCCGGCGGCGCGCGCGCCGTGGCGCTCTCCGGCGAGCACCGCGCCCTGATCGGCGCCGCCCAGACGGGGCCCGAAGGCGAGCTGCGCGTCGAGGTCGACGAGCGCCCGGACGACGTGCCCGTCGCCAAGCGCACACGCGAGCTGGAGCGCGAATACCGCGCCGTGGTCGAGGAGATCCTCGAGCTGCGCGGCGACGACGGCCGCATCGCGGCGTTCCTGCGCGCGATCGTCGAGCCCGGCCCGCTGGCCGACTCGGCCGGCTACTCCCCCAACCTGACATACGAGCACAAGGTGGAGCTGCTGCGCACCGTGGACGTCACCGACCGCCTGCAGCTGGCGGTCAAGCTGCAGCGCGACAGCCTCGCCGAGCTGCAGGTGCGCAAGCGCATCCGCGAGGACGTGCAGGAGGGCGCCGACAAGCAGCAGCGCGAGTACTTCCTGCGCAAGCAGATGGAGTCGATCCGCAAGGAGCTGGGCGAGGACGAGGGCTCGATCGTGGAGGAGTACAAGGCCAAGATCGAGGCGGCGGAGATGCCCGAGGCGGTGCAGGAGCAGGCCCTGAAGGAGCTGGGCCGCCTGGAGCGGATGGGCGAGCAGACGGGCGAGTCGAGCATGATCCGCACCTACCTGGACTGGCTGATCGCGGTGCCCTGGAGCAAGCGCTCGGACGAGCACCTCGATCCCGTGGCGGCGCGCGAGGTGCTCGACGCCGACCACGCCGGGCTGGAAGACGTCAAGGACCGCGTGACCGAGTACCTGGCGGTGCGCAAGCTGCGCCAGGATCGCGGCATCGAGGCCGACCCCAAGTCCGGGGCGATCCTAACCCTGATCGGTCCCCCAGGGACCGGCAAGACCTCGATCGGCGAGTCGATCGCCCGCGCCACGGGCCGCGAGTTCGTGCGCATGTCGCTCGGCGGGGTGCGCGACGAGGCGGAGATCCGCGGGCACCGCCGCACCTACATCGGCGCGCTGCCCGGACGGCTCGTGCGCGCATTGCGCGACGCGGGCACGATGAACCCGGTGATCCTGCTCGACGAGGTCGACAAGGTGGGCGCCGACTGGCGCGGAGACCCCTCCGCGGCGCTGCTGGAGGTGCTCGACCCCGCCCAGAACCACTCCTTCCGCGACCACTACCTCGACGTCGAACTCGACCTCAGCCAGGTGATGTTCATCGCCACGGCGAACGTCGCCGACACGATCCCCGGGCCGCTGCTCGATCGCATGGAGGTGATCCGCTTCGACGGGTACACCTCGGAGGAGAAGCTCGCGATCGCCAAGGGCTACCTGTGGCCGCGCCAGCGCGACCGCAACGGGCTGCGCGAGGAGGAGATAAACGTTTCAGACGAGATCCTGCGGACGATCATCGCCGAGTACACGCGCGAGGCGGGCGTGCGCAACCTCGAGCGCGAGCTCGGCACCGTGCTGCGCAAGATCGCCACGCGTATTGCCTCCGGCGAGGTGAAGCCTCCCGTGGAGATCGCCTCAGAGACCGTGCGCGACGCGCTCGGACGCCAGAAGTTCTTCCAGGAGTCGGCCGCGCGGACAGCCACGCCCGGTGTGGCGACCGGCCTGGCCGTCACCGGCACCGGCGGAGACGTGTTGTTCGTCGAGGCCACCGCCATGAAGGCGGGCGGCTCCGGCGGCAACGGCCTCGTGCTCACCGGCCAGCTCGGCGATGTGATGAAGGAGTCGGCGCGCATCGCCCTCTCCTACGTTCGCGGCCACGCCGAGGAGCTCGGGATCGAGGAGTCGGCATTCGAGAACCGCGAATTCCACGTGCACGTGCCCGCCGGCGCAATCCCCAAGGACGGCCCGAGCGCGGGCGTGACGATGGTCACGGCGCTCGCCTCGCTGCTGTCGGAGCGTCCGGTCAAGCACACGGTGGGCATGACCGGCGAGGTCACGCTGCAGGGCCGCGTGCTGCCGATCGGCGGGCTCAAGCAGAAGGTGCTCGCCGCCCATGCCGCCGGCCTGACCGACGTGATCCTGCCCGAGCGCAACCGCGGCGACCTCGACGACATCCCAGACGAGGTGCGCGAGCAGATGAGCTTCCACCCCGTGATGAGCGTCCAGGAAGCGCTCGACCTGGCATTGGAGCCCGCGCCCAAGGTCGCACAGGTCTCCTGAGCCGGAGCCCCGTCAGATGTCACGCAGCTCACGCAGATGCCAGCCGGTTCCGGTGGAGGTCCGCCAGACGGCGGATCTCCTGGAGCGGCGCTGGCAGCTGTCGATCATCTACGCGGCGCTGACCGGCGCGCTGCGCTTCAACGAATTCGCGCAGGCGGTCGCGGGAATCTCGCCGCGGATGCTCTCAGAGCGCCTGCGCGACCTCGAGGCAGCCGGGCTGATCGAGCGGACCGTGCTGCCCACCAGCCCTCCGACGGTCGAGTACCGGCTCACCACGCGCGGGCGCCGGCTCGCGCCCGTGATCGAAGCGATGCGCGCCTACGCCGAGAGCGTCGGCTGAGGCTCCCCGAGGAGGGCGAGATCCCCCTCGTGACAGCCGGCTGCGTCCGCCGGCACCGCGGCGGTCAGCGGCGTGAGCGTCGTCATTCGACGCCGCCTTGACCGTAGTTTCTACGCTCCGGGGTTCACTCGACTGGGCCGATGCGTTCCGCATGAGCGCTCATCGGCCTGCGCCCACCCGGGCATCGGCCGAGCGTCGACGCGTGATCTGGCGGATGCGTGCGGGGCTTGGCGTCGGAGGGCTGCTGCTGGCGGCATTCGTGCTGCGCGCTCTCACGGGGCTCGGCGGCGCATCCACGCAAGTGCTGTTCGCGACCTGGATCTCCGACGCGATCGTGCTGATCGCGGTGTCGGTGTCGTTGTGGCGCGCCGCAATCGAGCCTCGCGACCGTGCCATATGGGGCCTCGCGGGGCTTGGCATGGCCTGCTGGGGGCTCGGCAACGCCTACTTCGAGCACATGCTCGCCGGCGGCGCGTCGCTGCCGAACCCTTCGCCCGCCGACGTGGGCTTCATCGGCCTATACCCGCTGATGTACCTCGCCGTGATCGCGGCGCGGCGCCGTCACGGGGAGCGCCTCGGCATCGGCCTCTGGCTGGACGGGACGATCGGCGCGGCGGCGTGCGCAACCCTGGGAGCCGCGCTCGTGCTCGAACCGGTGCTGGAAGCCACCAAGGGTGAGTCGCTGGCGGGCGCCCTCACGAACATCGCCTATCCGATCGGCGACCTCACGTTGCTTGCGATGCTCGTGGTCACCACGGCCACCGTCGGCTGGCGAGGCGCGCGCGGACTCGCCCCGCTGGCGGCGGGCATGGCTCTCTTCGCGCTCTCAGACTCGCTCTACATCGTCGAGAACGCCAGTGGGAGCTACCGGGCCGGTGGGGCGCTGGACACGGGCTGGCTGCTGGCGCTGATGCTGATGGCGGTGAGCGCCGCCACGATCTCCCCGGACCCGGCGGGCGCGACCGGCGAAACACGTCATAGAGAGGGAGCGATCGTTCCGAGCGTGGCGGGGATGGTCGCTCTGGCGGCGCTCAGCCTGCAGCACTTCGTCGAGTTGAACGTGACCGGCCTGGTGTGCGCGATCGTCACGCTTGCGCTCGTAGTCACTCGAATGTCGATCTCGCTGCGCGAAACCGCCGGGCTGCTCGCCGCCCGCGAGCGCGAGGCGGCGCTCGACCCGCTCACCGGCCTGGCCAACCGCAGGATCCTGCTCTCCGATCTGAGCCGGCGCGCCGCTGAGGCCACGATCGAGCATCCCGCCCTGCTCGTGCTGTTCGACCTCGACGGCTTCAAGGCCTACAACGACACGTTCGGGCACAGCCCCGGAGACGACCTGCTGATCCAGGTGGCGGGCGGCCTCAGGGACGCGCTCGGGGCGCGTGGTCGCGCCTACCGGATCGGCGGGGACGAGTTCTGCGCGCTGCTGCCCCTCGAGCGGGGCTCGCCCGAACATATCGGCGCCGAGCTCGCCGCGGCGATGGCTCGGCACGGTGAGGGCTTCTCGGTCACGGCGAGCTATGGCTGCGCGCTGAGTCCGGCGGACGGTCGCGACACGACCGCGCTGCTGCGACTGGCCGACAACGAGATGTACGCGCGCAAGGGCCGGCACCTGAAGGCTCAGCTGAGCTATCAGTCAGACCACGATCCGCTCACCGGACTGCTCAACCGGCGGCGCTTCGCGGAGGAGCTCGAACGTGTGCTGCGCTACGCCTCGCGCTACGGCCGCGCGGGCGCGCTGCTGATGGTCGACGTCGACAACCTCAAGCTCGTCAACGACGTGCACGGACATGCCACGGGCGACGAGGCGGTGAAGATCGTCGCTCGCGAGATCGTTGGCCGGATGAGGAGCACCGACGTCGTGGGTCGTCTGGGCGGCGACGAGTTCGCGATCGCGCTGCACGAGGCCGGTGAGCGCCAAGCGCTCGCCGTGGCCAACGAGATCCGCGGACGCCTGGATCGGTGTGAGATCGACCCGCCGGTGCGGATCAGCGTGGGGATCGCGCTGTTCGAGCGTGACGAGGAGCTCATCGCCGACGATCTGCTGACGGCCGCCGACGTCGCGTTGTACAACGCCAAGGCGGCGGGCCGCGGCGAGATCCGGGTGTATCACGGCGACGCCGGAGCGGCGCTCGGCTGGGTACAGCGAATCCGCGACGCCCTGACCGAAGAGCACTTCGTGCTCTACGCCCAGCCGATCGTCGACCTGCGCCGCGGTCGCGCAACCCACCGCGAGCTGCTCATCCGCATGCTCTCCGACGACGGCGACGTGATTCCGCCCGATTCGTTCATTCCCACCGCCGAACGCTTCGGATTGATCAACGGCATCGATCGCTGGGCCACCTCCGAAGGCCTGCGTCTGGCGCGCAGTGGCGAGAGCGTCAGCATCAACCTCTCGGCTCACTCGATCGGCGATGCGAGCCTGCTCGAGCTCGTGCAAACCGCGGCGAGGGAGGGATTCGGCCAGGCCGAAGTGATCTTCGAGATCACCGAGACGGCGGCGATGACGAACATGCAGGATGCCCGCAGGTTCACCGAAGCGCTGAGCGACCTGGGCTGCGACGTGGCCCTCGATGACTTCGGCACCGGCTTCGGGTCCTTCAGCTACCTCAAGCACCTGCCCACCCGCTACCTGAAGATCGACGCCGAATTCGTGCGCGAGCTGGCCTCCAACATCACCGATCAACGCGTCGTGAGGTCCATCACCGACGTGGGGCACAGCCTCGACAAGCTCATCATCGCCGAGGGTGTGGAAGACCACGCGACCCTGCACGCGTTGCGCGAATACGGCGTCGACTACGCCCAGGGCGTCTACCTGGGCGAGCCGGAGCGCATCTCCCCTCCCACACGTTGGGAGCAGGCGCTGCGCGAAGGCCGGCCGGCGACCAACGCCGAGACCCTCAAGCGAAGCCCGACGATCGCCGAGGAGGGGCCTTCGACCCGTGGGGCGGGAATCTGAGGACGGCCTGATCGCCGCGTTCGCGAGCGAGCGGGGCTACTTCTTGGCGCCCAGCAGCCCGCCGCGTTTCTCGGGGATGGCGAAGCCGGGAGGTGCGCTCGCCGGGAGTTGCGTCGGCGTAGTCGGTGTAGTAGGACTGTGGGGTACGGGAACGGCAACCACGTCGAGGCCGTCGACGCCGCTGAAATCATCGGGGTTGCAGGTGTAGACCGGCAGGTCGTTGGCGACGGCCGTAGCGGCGATCATCGCGTCGTAGGTCCGCGCGGTGCCCTTGCGACCCGAGCGCCGCAGTGAGGCGGCCACGCGCCCGAAGGCCCGAGCGGCACCGGCATCGAAGGGAAGCGGCTCGAAGTCCGCCTCTGCCTGTTGGAGCTGGGATTGGCGCGCGGCACGTTCGCTCTCCTCATCGGCTACCAGCGGACCGACCGAAAGCTCGGCGAGCGTCACGGCCGTGATGAGCGGTTCGGAGGGCAACGCTGTCGCGTCTTGGAGGCGGCCCAGGAGAATGACCGTCGAGGTGTCGAGGACTCCACTCGTAGGCGGCGACTCCTCGCTCACAGGCTCGCGTCCAGCAGCCGGTCAACATCTTCACGAAAGGCCACGGGGTCTACGGGCGGCAGCCGCCGCCACCGACCCAACAGCGCCTCCGCCGAAAGCGCACGAGGTGAAATCGCCCGCAGCTCAGCGACCGCCTTGCCAGAGCGCGTGATCGTGATCTGCTCTCCGCGCGAGGCACGGTCCACCACATCGCCGCCGTGGTTGCGCAGATCTCGGATGCTGACCTCAGCCATGCTACAGATGGTATCACGCGTGATACGGCGACATCGCCACCGCTCGTCAATCGGGGCGAATGGCGGTGTTTGGCTCTGACGCTCGGGATTCGCGAGGCCGGGTGCGGTTACTTGGGCGACCGGCGGTCGGAGCTCGTCAGGCAGCCCGGTCCAGGTACTCGCGCAGCGCGGTGCGTGCTATCTCGCTGACTGAGCGGTGCTCCTTGCGAGCGAGTGCTCGCACGGCCTTCGCGAGGTCTGGATCGACGCGCACCTGTACGCGCGGCGACTCGCCGCTGTCGCCAAGGCCGGGACGGCCCATGCGGACTCGCTTGGCTTTGCTGAGGTCGTAGCCACGCTCCGCCTCCTCGGCGAGGGCATCGACGACCTTCTTGGTGAGCTTCGTGCCGCTCCGTGTTCTCAGAGTCGCCATTGCTTGGCCTCCTTGTACTGATCCCGATACTTCTGGCGCAACTTCATCGCGGGATCACAACCAGTTCGCCTTCCGACCCTTCGACGGCCATGACCTCAAGCTCCCTACCCTCGGCGTCGTCGCCGAGGATGACGAACCTGTCGTCACGAGCTTCTGACGCCTGTGAGGGCGCCGACTCCTCGAAGGCGAGGCCGCAATGTGAGATGACATGCTGGATGCGCTCCTTGGAAATGCGGTGCTTGGTGGCCGAGCGGGCGAACCGCACACGCCTCATAGATACGTTAGCACTTCTGTCAGACATAAGTGTCTCCGAACAAGCTTTGCTGTGAGGGCGCAGAGACTGACGATCCCGATCGCTTGGGACGATTCTCGGCGCGCGTTGCGTATGCGCCGACGATCCGGTCAAGCGCACGGCCTCTGTTGCGGCGCCCGTAGAGGCGGCGGACGAGGTTGCCACCATCCTGGTGGCCGAGGGCGATGGCTACATCCTCGGAGGGCATTTCAAGCTCGTTGACCATGTACCAGCCGGCCATCAACGCTCCCGCAATCCGACTCCCAGAGCCGAACCATGCAGCCTCCGGCCGCCACGAGCACCTCCCAGCATCCAACACCTACAAATTAGGTCTTCACGTTTGGTTGTTTGCAGGGCTTTTTCGGGTGTCTTGGCGCGTTGACCACACCTTTAGCGGCGTTTGACCACACTGGCGTGCCTCAGGCGCTGCGGCGGGCGGATGGGCGCTTGTCTTTTGCCAGCGCCGAGTGGTCGGCTTCCAGGTGGGCGATGCCGATTGCCTCCAGGGCTGAGAGCAGCTCGCGGATGCGCCGGTCGTTGGCGATCCAGTGCTCATAGTCGGCGGCGTGGCTGGCGTTCAGCCATCTACTGACGGTCTTGCCTGAGAGCTTGCGCGTCCACTGCCAGTAAGGGCCGTGCGGGCGTGGTGGGTCGGCCTGGCAGGCACAGCCTGGCCGTCCGCAGCGCGTGAGGCGCTGCTGGATCGAGCCGGGCAGCACCTTGCCGGTGCGGGCGATCTTGGCGAGCTCGCCCGCGATCTGTCTGGCCTGCTCGCGTGCCGGCTGATCGCGGCTCACGGGCACAGTCTGGCAGAGAGAGCAGTCATCACGTCTTGACCGTACAGTATATCTCTCGTACGATGAGCGGGAGAGACCCCGCCTCGGGGGTATCAGCCGCGATCTGCGCCTACCGCTCGCACGGCGTGAGCGATGCCGCGGGCGCCTTCGCGCGGGAGGTGGTGGGCGCTGCTGATCCCGAGAGCCCGGCGCGGGCGAAGGCGCTTCTGTTCGCCGCAAGTCGCCTGGCGGGCTTCGGGGAGTCGGTCGGCTTGGAACTCGAGCCCTCGACGCTGCTGGATGGCGCGGTCATCGAGCGCTTCATCCTCTGCGGCACGCAGGGCTTCTCGCCGGCAACCCGCCGCACGCTGCGCAGCAACCTGCGCGCGCTCGCCCGGACGCTTCAGACCCACCCGCCGCCGGGGCCGACCCCGCTGCCAAGAGAGCGCGCCAAGCCCCCATACAGCGACCATGAGATCGGCCTGTTCCTGGCGGCCGCCTCTGCGCTGTCCACGCAATCGAGGCGGGTGCGCGCAACGGCGCTGATCTGCCTGGGCGCGGGCGCGGGGGTGATCGGCTCAGAGCTTCGCCACGTCCGCGGCATCGATGTGGCCGAGCGCTCCGGCGGGCTTCTGGTGGCGATCGGCGGCGGCAGGGCGCGCAGCGTGCCGGTGCTCTGCCGCTACCAGGAGCCGCTGCGGCAGGCCGCCGCGTTCGCGGGAGGAAGGTACCTGCTCGGCGGCAGAGCTCCTGACCGCAAGAACCTCAGCGGCGAGATCACCGCCCTCTTCTGCGATCCCGGCCTGCCACGGCTTGATACCGGGCGGCTGAGATCGACCTGGCTCTCTGAGGCCGCGAAGGCGATCGGCCTGCAGGCGTTCATGGCCGCCGCCGGGGTCTGTTGCTCACAGCGGCTGGGGGATATCGCCTTCTCCCTGCCCGCCCTGCCCGAGCGGGAGATAGTCGCGCTCTTGGGGGGCTCATCGTGAGCGCCGCCGCCGACCTGCCGCGCCTTGAGGCGATCCTCGACGCCTCCGGCGAGCCGCGGCGCATAGAGGCGATGCTGCCGGTCGGCGTCAGACCCCGCCAGCTCTCCGTCAGGACGCTGCTGCTCGGGACCCTGATCACGCTCGACGATGACCGCCCCGCGCATCTTGTGCGGGTGCACCGGGCGCTGATCGGCCTGAGCGAGCCCGATCAGCGCCGCCTGGGCGTGATCGCCGACTGGAAGGAGGGCCCTCATGAGCTCACCTACCGCCAGGTGGAGCGCACCTACCGCCTCGTGAAGGAGGCGCTCTCAAGGCAGAAGCCCGACGGGCGGCCCTCACAGGCGCTCTCTGAAGTGATGGACGCGCTGATCGAGGCCAGCGTGAAGGTGCTCGGCGGGGGGAGGGTCCCCCAGTCAAGCGCGCTGGCCGTGGACTGGACCGACTATGAGACATTCGCGCGGCCGCCGCGCAGAGGGCGCAAGACGCTTCAAGAGAAAGAGGGCAAGGACACAGGCGATGCCAGCCCGGGCCCGCCCCAGCAGGCAGAGCCCCGGCAGGCAGACGGCGAGCAGGAGCAGGAGGAGGAGCAGGCGGGGGAGCAGAAGCAGCAGGAGCGCTGCGCCGACCCGGAGGCCGCCTTCGGGCACCGCAAAGCCAACTCCTTCGGCAAGAAGGAGATCTTCTTCGGCTACCACCTGCAGGCCGCCACGATCGTCAAGGAAGAGGGCGGCCCCGAGGTGCCGGAGCTCGTGCGCAGGATCACGCTCGCCTCCGCCAAGCACGACCCGCCCGCGATGATCGTGCCCGTGATCGAGCGCATGGCAGCCGAAGGCATAAAGCTCGGCGACCTGCTCGGCGACTGCGGCTACTCCTACCGCGCCCCAGAGACCTTCGCGACGCCGATGCGCACGGCCGGCGCAGCACTCGTCATCGACCTGCACCCGGGCGACCGCGGCATCAACGGCAGCCATGAGGGCGCTATCGCCTGCAACGGCAACCTCTACTGTCCGGCCACGCCCAGGGCGCTCTTCCAGCTCGGCCCGCCAGCTCCCGGAGCCACAGAGACCGAGCTCACCGCCCACGACCAAAAGAGCGAAGAGCTCTCCCGCCACAAGCTCTCCCCGCTCACCGCCGCCGATCAAGACGGCTACCGCCGCGTGATCTGCCCCGCCGCGGCCGGCAAGATCCGCTGCCCGCACAGGCCGGCATCCATGCAGCTCTCCCATGAGCGCCCGACGATCGCAAACCCGCCAGAGCACCCGCCCCTCTGCTGCACCCAACAGACGATCACCGTGCCGGCAAGCGTTAACGCGAAGACCGCCCAGAAGCACGACTACCCCTCCAAAGCGCACCGCGTCTCCTACGCCCGGCGCACCGCCTCCGAGCGCAGCTTCTCGCAGACGAGCGACCCGGCCGGCATCGACACCAGCCGCGGATGGAGCCGCCTGATGGGCCTGACCCCCAACGCGCTCATGCTCACCTGCGCCTTCATCATCACCAACATCCGCACAGCGGAGGCCTTCGCCGCCCGCCAGGCCGAGAGCCAGCGCCGCGCCGCCTGCGGGCTGCCGCCGCGCAAACGCCGCCGGCGCCGGCGCAGCCCCCACGACCTCACCAGCCAGGCCAACGCGCCGCCGCACCTCGCGGCCTGAACCTCACACACACCCAAGCAGACCCTCCCAGCGACGCCGACCAGACCTCAGCGTCCCGCGGCGCCTCAAAAACCCGTCCGGGCGGCCTGTGATCCTCCCACAAGATTCCAGGCGGCCCGCCGGTACCCCCCATCAGCGCCCCCGACGCACGAAGGCCCACCACAACACACGCCGGCAAGCCCAAACGTGAACTGGAGAGGCCTTCAAACGTGAAGACCTTCAAATCGGGGCGGCCGGATTTGAACCGGCGATCTCTCGGCCCCAAACCGAGCGCGATACCAAGCTTCGCCACGCCCCGAGCGTGAGACTTGAGTCTACTGCCACTCTGTCCGCAAACGATCCATCCAAGCCTGTAGACGTGCCCGAAGCAACGTGTCGGGGACCGAGTCGCAACCTTCATCACCGCAGGGTCGGAGTTGCAAACGGCGACAGCGTTGCACCCCTCCGCGATAGCCTCCGCTGCTAGGGTCCGCCCCGCCATGGCCGACGTCCAACCCCTGCGCGCCCTGCGCTACGACCAATCGCTCGTGGGCGAGCTCGCCGACGTGACGTCCCCGCCGTACGACGTGATCGACGCGCAGCAGCGCGAGGAGCTGCTGAAGCGCTCGCCCTTCAACGTGGTGGCGATTGACCTCCCCAAGGGCGATGGGCCTGACTCCGATCCCTATACGACGGCGGGCGAGCTGTTCGAGGCGTGGCAGCTGCAGGGCGTGGTGGTGCGCGATCCCGAGCCCTCGTTGTGGGCTCATACGCAGACCTACACGGGCCCGGACGGGCAGCAGCGCACGCGGCGGGGGTTCTTCTGCAGGGTGCGCATCGAGGGGTATGGACCGGGTCGCGTAAGGCCGCACGAGCGCACGCATCCGGGGCCGAAGGAGGACCGCCTGCGCCTGATGAGGGCAACGCGCGCGAACCTGTCGCCGATCTTCTCGCTCTTCTCCGACCCCGCGGGCACGGCGTGGAAGGCGCTGGAGCCGGCCACGCGGGGCACGCCGTGGGGCGAGGTGACCGACGGCGATGGGACGGCGCACCGCATGTGGCGCGTCACCGACCCGCGGGCGATCGCCGCCGTGCGGGACGCCACGCGCGACGCGGAGCTGTTGATCGCCGATGGGCACCATCGCTACGAGACCGCCAACACCTACGCCGAGGAGCTCGGCGGAGAGGGCGAGCATCGCTACGTGCTCATGTGTTTGGTGGCGCTCGAGGACCCGGGCCTCACGGTGTTCCCCACGCACCGGCTCGTGCGCGGCCTTGACCGCGAGCGCCAGGAGGCGCTGCGGGAGGCGCTGCGCCGCGACTTCGAGATCGTGGAGGTCCCGCTCGAGCAGATCGCGCCGGAGCCCGGTGGAGGACCGTTGCAGCTCGGGTACATAGACGCCCATCACCAGCAGGCATACCGCCTCACGCTCTCCGACCAGGCGATCGCGGATGCGGCGCTGGAGGGCTTCTCAGAGGCGTATCGAAGCCTCGACACGGGGGTGCTCGAGGCGCTGCTGCTGAAGGGGGCGCTCGGGCTGAGCGACGATGACATCTCCCACTTCAACGGCCTCTTCTACGCGCGCAGCACGGAGGAGGCGGTCGCGATGGTGCGCTCCGGCGAGTACGACGCGGCGTTCCTGATGCGCCCCACGCCGGTGTCTGCAGTCCGCGACGTGGCGGCGAGCGGCGAGAACATGCCGCCGAAGTCCACCTTCTTCTATCCGAAGCTGCTCACCGGCCTGTTGTTCAACCCCTTGGCGTAGCCCGTGGCCGCACTACCATGTGATTGGAGGGTCCTGGGATGACCCGATCGGAAGGCGTTGGAGTGATGAAGGCCAGTGTTCGTCGTAACGACTCGAGGTTCACGCACACGGTGCAGGTGCGTGACCATCAGTTGACCGTCGATGAGCCGCTGGAGTCCGGCGGCGATGACGCCGGTCCCGACCCGCAGGAGATGCTCGCCGTGAGTCTCGCCTCGTGCACCGCCATCACGATGGAGATGTATGCCGCGCGCAAGGGCTGGGACATCGGCAAAGTGGAGGTGGAGGTGCAGTACAGCCCGGCCGAGCGAGGGTGCCCGACCCGATTCGACGTGTTGTTGCGACTGCCGGACGATCTGCCGGAGGAGCAGGTGGAGCGCTTGCAGGTGATCGCCGCGAAGTGCCCCGTGCACAGGACGCTCGACGGCGAGGTCATGTTCAAGGAGCGCGTCGAGCGCACCGTCGCGGCAGCCTGAGGGTGACGCTCGAACCGGCTCGGTTTGATCGGGCCGCTGCTCGACCGCCGCGCCACGGCGTGACGCGGCGGTCGGCCGCCACGGACCCCGAGGGGAAGGGTCCGAAGTGTTGTGCCGCTACGCGCCCTTCGCCACGGGCACGCCGACCAGACTCCCCCACTCCGTCCACGAGCCGTCGTAGTTCTTGACGCGCTCGGAGCCGAGCAGCTCGTGTAGGACGAACCATGTATGGGCGGAGCGCTCGCCGATGCGGCAGTAGGCGATGACGTCCTTGGCGTCGAGAATCCCCTTGGAGCCGTACAGCTCGCGCAACTGCTCTGCGCTCTTGAAGGTGCCGTCCTCGTTGACCGCCTGCGCCCATGGGATCGAGGCGGCGCCGGGGATGTGGCCGGCGCGCTGGGCGCCCTCCTGCTCGTAGCCGCTGGGCGAGATGATCTCGCCCGCGAACTCGGCGGGCGAGCGCACGTCCACGAGCTTGGTGGAGTCGTCGATCGCGACGAGCACTTCGTCGCGACGCGCCCTGATGGTTTCGTCGCCCGGCTTGGCGACGAACGTGGCGGGCGCATGGCTGGGCGCCTCGGTGGTGGTGGGCCGCCCGTCGGCGATCCACTTTTCACGCGGGCCGTTGAGCAGGAGCACCTTGTTGTGGCCGTAGTACTTCAGGTACCAGTAGGTGTAGGCGGCGAACCAGTTGTTGCGATCGCCGTATAGCACGACCGTGTGGTCGCCCGAGATCCCGCTGCTGGAGAAGAGCGCGCCGAAGTCCTCCGGGCCGAGGAAGTCGCGCTTGACGGGGTCCTGGAGATCCTCCTTCCAGTCGAACCCGACCGCCCCGGGGATGTGCGCTTCCGCGTACAGGCTGGGGTTCTCGTCGACCTCGACGACGCGGATTTCCTCGTCGCCCAGGTGCTCTTCCAGCCAGCCGGGCTCGACGAGCACGTCCTTCGCGTATCCGGACAAGTCAGCTGTCCTCCTGTGTAGAAGCCTCATTGTCAAAAGCCGATCGGCTTTTGGGGGTATGGGCATCAGCATAGCTCGCTGAAACGTCGTGGCGGCCACCTTCGAGCAGCGAGCCCACCGCCGCGCGCGCCTGCGCCGACCATGAGTCGACATGCGCGGGGTCGGCTGTGAGGATCGCCACGGGAATCGAGTTGCGGGCGGCTGTTTCCGACACGATCCGCTCGCCCTCGGCGAGCACCTCGACGGGGACGGCGGCGCCTCCGGCCTCGTAGAGGAAGCCCCGCAGCGTCGAATTGATCGCGGCGCGGAGGAACTGCTCCAGACGCGGCCCGTGCAGCGCCCGCACCAGCTCCGGGTCCCCGTGCGTATCGGCGAGCAGCCAGCACGCCACCGTCACGTGCTCGAGCGCTCCGCGCAGCGTGCCGAGGCGGTTGGGCGTGCCGATGAAGCACTCGGCGCCGACCGCCTCGATGGACGCGCGGCGCGCGGGGTCGCTCGCGACGACCCGTACGGCGTGCCCAGCGTCGATCAACTCGGCGGCCAGGCGCAGCCCCCTGCTTGCGCCCTCCACGATCAGCACCCGCGACACGAGCCAATCCTACGCAACAGCGAGCGCCGCAGCCGGTGTGGGCTGCGGCGCCCTGTCGAGGAGACCGGCACGTTCGACCTCTTCATGAGGCATGCGCGGGCGCCGCGGGAGAGGTTGGGTAACGACGCCCAGGTGGACCCCTATGTGCGATCGTGCTCAGTCACTCACGTTCTTGCGCTCGTCACCTTTCAGGCGGAGATCCGTCCTCTCCGCCGTCTTGTCAGCAAGAGAACACAACGTATGTAAACACAGTTGCGAAGATATGTCAAGCCCGGTCTCTTTGTGGGCCTAAGGACCTATCCCTGTAGGCGTGTGCGGCTGGGGTGGTTGAGTGTCGAGCGAGGCGCGGACGCAGGGGCGAAGGCTTGGTGGCACCAAGTCGAGCCCCGAGGACAAAGCATCGCGAAGGCAATCGGCCGCCACAGACGTGCAGGCCTACCGGGATAGGTCCTAAGTCGCGGTCCGTCGGGACGACCCTCCCCCGCGCCCCGAGCCCGCGCAGCGGCGCTTCATGGACCCGAATACCATCCCGGTCGCATGTCAGGGCAGGCCTCACACACGCAGGACGTGGTCACGATGGACAAGATCGTGGCGCTGTGCAAGCGCCGCGGCTTCATCTTCCCCTCCTCGGAGATCTACGGGGGGGTGGGCTCGACGTATGACTTCGGCCACTACGGAGTGCTGCTGAAGGGCAACGTGAAGAACGAGTGGTGGCGGGCGATGCTGCAGGAGCGCGAGGACGTCGTGGCGCTCGACTCGGCGATATTGCAGCACCCGCGCGTGTGGGAGGCCTCGGGGCACCTCGCCGGGTTCACGGACCCGCTCGTCGATTGCAGGACGTGCGGGCAGCGCTTCAGGGCCGACCACCTCTCAGAGCTGCCGTGCGGGCGCAAGCCCTCCAAGCACCCGGGCGAGACGAGCGAGTGCGACCTGACCGAGGCGAGGGACTTCAACCTGATGTTCGAGACGACGATCGGACCCGTGAAGGAGTCCGGGGCGACCGCCTACCTGCGCCCGGAGACGGCGCAGGGGATCTTCGTCAACTTCAAGAACGTGCTGCAGTTCTCGCGCAAGAAGCCTCCTTTCGGGATCGCCCAGGTGGGCAAGTCCTTTCGCAACGAGATCACGCCGGGCAACTTCATCTTCCGCACACGCGAGTTCGAGCAGATGGAGATGGAGTTCTTCGTGCCCCCGAGCGAGGCCCAGAAGTGGTTCGAGCACTGGCTGGGCGAGCGGATGAGTTGGTATGTCTCGCTCGGACTGCGCCCCGACCACCTGCGCCTGCGCGCCCACGACGCGGACGAGCTCTCGCACTACTCCTCGGGCACGAGCGACGTCGAGTACCTGTTCCCCATCGGCTGGTCGGAGCTCGAGGGGATCGCCAACAGGGGCGACTTCGACCTCAAGCAGCACGCGGAGTTCTCCGGCGAGAAGCTCGAGTACTTCGACCCCGAGACGAAAGAGCGCTACATCCCCTATGTGATCGAGCCGGCCGCCGGCGCCGACAGGGCGACGCTGGCGTTTCTCGTGGATGCCTACGACGAGGAAATCGTGCAGAGCGCGGATACGGAGGATGGGGCGACGGGCAAAGGCGGCAAGCCGCCGGAAACCCGCACCGTGCTACGCCTGCACCCGCGCCTGGCGCCCGTGAAGGCGGCGGTGATGCCGCTCGTCAAGAAGGACGGCCAGCCCGAGCTCGCACGCAAGATCTACGAAGACCTGCGCGGGCGGATGCAGGCCGAGTACGACGAGGGCGGCTCGATCGGCAAGCGCTATCGCCGCCAGGACGAGATCGGCACACCCTGGGGTGTGACGGTCGACCACCAGTCGCTACAGGACGACACCGTGACCCTCCGCGACCGCGATTCGCTGAGCCAGGATCGCCTGAAGATCGAGGAGCTCGGCTCAGAGCTCGAAAAGCGCCTCGCGGCGCCGTGGCGAACACCCAAGCTCGGGCCGCCCGGGACCGAGAGTCGTTAGCGTCCGGGCACACCCGGACATCACCGGCAAGGCGACCGCTAGGAGAGAGATGGACTTCGACCTGACCGACGAGCAAGAGCTGATCCGCAGCACGGCGCGCGAGTTCACCGAGAAGGAGATCGTGGAGCGCGCCAAGCAGAACGCGCGCAACCACCACTTCGACCTCGACCTGGTGAAGAAGATCGCCGACCAGGGCTATCTCGGGGCGATCGTTCCGCGCGAGTACGGCGGAGCGGGACTCGGTTATCTCGATTACGGCTTGGTGGTGGAGGAGATAGGCAGGGGCTGTTCGTCCGTGAGGACCGTGATCTCCGTGCAGACCTCGCTCGTGTGCAGCGCGATCCTGAAGTGGGGCAGCGAGGAGCAGAAGCAGCGCTACCTGCCCAAGCTGTGCTCGGGCGAGTGGTTGGGCTGCTTCGGCCTGACCGAGCCCGACACGGGCTCGGACGCCGCCAAACAGCGCACGCGCGCCAAGAGGACCGATTCCGGGTGGCAGATCAACGGGTCAAAGATGTGGATCTCGATGGGCAGCTACGCGAAGGTGGCGCTGATTTTCGCCCAGACCGACCCCGATCTGGGCCATCGCGGACTGGCGTGCTTCATGGTGGACACCGACCAGCCGGGCTACCAGCCGAGCACGATCGAGCACAAGATGGGGCTGCACGCCTCCGACACGGCGTCCATTGCCCTGGAAGACGTGGAGGTCGCCGAGCAGGACATGCTCGGAGAGATCGGAGACGGGTTCAAGGTGGCGATGAGCGCCCTGGACTCCGGGCGCTACTCGGTGGCCGCCGGCTGCGTGGGCATCTGCCAGGGGTGCGTGGAGGAGTCCGTCAAATACGCCAAGGAGCGCGAGCAGTTCGGCAAGCCGATCGCGAGCTTCCAGCTCGTGCAGGCGATGATCGCGGACATGGTGCTGAAGACCGACGCCTCGCGGATGCTCGTGTGGAGAGCCGGGTTCCTGAAGGACAGGGGCCGCCCGAACACGCTTGAGACCTCGGTGGCCAAGCTGCACGCGACAGAGGCGGCGGTGGAGTGCTCGAACACGGCGATCCAGGTGCACGGCGGCGCCGGCTACGTCGACGACCACCCCGTTGAGCGCTACTTCCGCGACGTGCGCGTGACGACCCTGTACGAGGGCACGTCGCAAATCCAGAAGCTGATCATCGGCCGCGCGATGACCGGCATCAACGCGCTCGTGCCAGCGTGAGCGACAGCCCTGCGCAGACGATCGGGGTGGTGGGCGCCGGGACGATGGGCGCCGGGATCGCGCAGCTTGCTTGTCGTAGCGGTGCACGAACGCTGTTGCACGACCCGCTGGCCGAGGCGCTCGCGCGCGGCACGCAGGCCGTGCATGACGGCTTGAACAAGGAAGCAAGCAGGGGAAAGCTGACGGCCGAGCGGGCACGGGAGGCCGCCGAGCGCCTGGAGCCGGTGGACGGACTCGAGCGGCTGAGTGCGTGCGAGCTGGTTATCGAGGCGGCGCCCGAGCGGTTGGACGTCAAGCACGAGCTGTATGCGCGCCTGTCGGAGATCGTGAGCGAGGATTGCGTGCTCGCGAGCAACACCTCCTCGCTGCCGATCACGGCCGTGGCGGCGGGCGCGAGCCATCCCGAGCGGGTGGTGGGGATGCACTTCTTCAACCCCGCCCCGCTGATGCGCCTGCTCGAGGTGATCGCCGGAGTGCTGTCGAGCGAGCGGGCGCTCGCGCTGGCCGACGCGACGGGCGAGGCGATGGGCAAGGACGTGATCCGCGCCGCCGACGGACCGGGGTTCCTCGTGAACCGCTGCAACCGCCCGTTCGGCCTGGAGGCCTTGCGACTGCTGGCCGAGCGGATCGGCGACGTGGAGAGCATCGACCGGATCGTGCGGATGGGGGGCGGCTTTCGCATGGGGCCGTTCGAGCTGAGCGACCTCGTGGGGGTGGACACGGGCTTCGACGTGTCGAAGAGCTTCTACGAGCTGAGCTTCGGCGAGCCGCGCTGGCGCCCCTCCCCGATCCAGGCGCGCCAGGTGGCGGCCGGATTGCACGGACGCAAGACGGGACGCGGCTACTACGACTACTCCGGCGAGGGTTCCCACCGGCCGGCCGACCCGGACCCGCCGCGGGCGGCGGCGCCGGGGGACGGCGAGGCGGTGGTGGTGATCGGGGGCGAGAACGTGCTCGCCGGACAGTTGCGCGAGGCGGCACGGGAGGCCGGCTATGAGGTTCACTCCCCGCACGAGCCCCAAACCGAGCTCCCCGCGCTGATCGTGGAGTGCGGCGCGCCGGGCGGCGAGCCGGCGCCGCGCGGAGGACCGCGTCTGGTGCTGTGCGATCGCGGCTCGCTCGCCACGCTCGATCCGGGCGGACCGTCGGTGGGCTTCCACGCGCTTCCCCCCTTTGACCGCTGCCGCATGGTGGAGCTCACGCGCAGCGAGAGCTCCTCTCCGGCGGCCGTGGCGCGCGCGGAGCGCTTCTTCGCGGCGCTCGGCAAGCATGTGGAGTGGGTGGGCGACGCGCCGGGACTGGTGCTCGGGCGGATCGTGTGCCAGGTGATCAACGAGTCGGCGTTCGCGCTCGGCGAAGGGGTCGGCTCGGCTCAGGACATCGACACGGGAATGGTGCTCGGCATGGCCCACCCGCGCGGCCCGTTCGCATGGGCGCGAGAGATCGGCCTGGAGCACGTGCTGGCGGTGCTGGAGGGCCTGTGGAGCGAGTACCGCGAGGAGCGCTACCGCCCAGCCCCCGCCCTGCGGCGCCGCGCTATCTGACTACAACGCGGCGTCGGCCGCCGGGGCCCATTGGGCCTCGGCCAAATCACCCACTGGCATGCCCTCGGGAGTGGGGACCTCGGGGGTATCGCGCAGGTACCACTCGGCGTCGAGCGCCGCCTGGCAACCCGAACCGGCGGCGGTGATGGCCTGGCGGTAGGTGTGGTCGACGAGATCGCCCGCGGCGAAGACGCCGGGCTTGTTCGTGCGCGTAGAACGCCCCTCCACCCTCACATATCCGTTCTCGTCGAGCTCGAGGAGCCCCGCCACGAGCGCCGACTGCGGCTCGTGTCCAACCGCGATGAACGCCCCCGTGATCGAGATCTCGCGCCGCTCGCCCGTCTCGGTGTTGAGCAGCTTGGCGACGCTCAGCGCGCCGCTCTCGCCCGGCTCGAAGCGCTCCACCGTGTAGGGGGTGAGCAGCTCGATGTTCCGCTGCTCGCGCGCACGGTCGAGCATGATCTTCGACGCGCGGAACTCCGCGCGCCGGTGCACGACCGTCACCTTGCACGCGAACTTCGACAGGAAGATCGCCTCCTCCATCGCCGAGTCGCCGCCGCCGACGACGATCGTGTGGGCGTCGCGGAAGAAGGCGGCGTCGCAGGTGGCGCAATAGCTCACCCCGCGCCCGCTCAGCTCCTCCTCGCCGGGGATGCCGAGCTTCTTGTGCTCGGCGCCCATCGCGAGGATCAGGGTGCGCGCGCGGTGCTCGACGTCGCCCACCCACACCTTGTGTATCCCGCCCGGCTCGTCGGCCAGCTCGATCTTCTCGGCCTGGTCGGTGAGCAGCCTCGCGCCGAAGCGCTCGGCCTGCTCGCGCAGCTTGGTCATCAGCTCGGGGCCCATGATGCCCGCGGGGAAGCCGGGGTAGTTCTCGACGTCGGTGGTCTGCTGCAAGAGGCCCCCCCAGGCGAAGCCCTCGACGACCAGCGGGGAGAGGTTGGCGCGCGAGGTGTACAGCGCCGCGGTGTATCCCGCGGGTCCGCTGCCGATGATGATCGTGTTCTCGACATCCGCCATCTGGTCGTCTCCTGTCCGCTGTCGCCCTTCGAGTGTCGCTTGCGCCTCGCGCACGCTAGTCCAGGTCTCGCGCCGCCGCCAGGCCGCTGCCCCGCCGCGCCCAGTCAACCTCAACCTCAATAGTCGCTTTACTTTGTATAGTATAGCCCTTCCAGCGGCTGACGGTGCGGCGCAGCTGGAAGTAGGCGATCGCGCCCGGGATCGACGGCAGCCAGAAGGACAGCAGCCGGTACACCAGCACCGCGATCAGCGCGAGCGAGCCGCTCACGCCGAACGCCACGAACGCGCCGATCATGCCGCCGTCGACGCCGCCGATCCCCCCGGGCAGCGGCAGCAGGTTGGCGAGCATCCCCACGAAGAACGCCTGCACGAGCACGGCTGTCGGCGGCGCCTGCCCGAAGGCTCGAAACGCGGCGTACAGGACGCTGATGTTCAGGCCCCACCACGCCACCGTCCCGAGCATCGCCCAGTCGGGGTGGCGCAGCTTGCGGCCGGCGTAGCGCACCCCGCCGGACATCGACGCGGACCCGGTCGCGAGGCCGCGCAGCCAGTGCGCGGGCGCGCGATCGGCGCCGGCCGAGCCGCTCAGACGGCGCTCGAGGTCGGGGGGCACGAAGGCGAGGGCCACCGCGACGAGAATCGCGGTGGCGGCGACGATCGCCGGTCCAATCGTGATCGCGAACGGGTGGGGCCCCACGAACAGGCCCGTGTAGAGCCCAACCCCACACACGATCAACGCCAGCATGTAGGCGCCGTACATGAGCACCAGGAAGGCGATCATCCGCTCCGCCACCTCGCGGCGGCGCATGCCCGAGCGACGCAACGCCCACGCCGTGACCGCCACCCCGCCGGCGCCGCCCGCCGCGAACAGCCTCGTCGCGGCGAGACCCGCCATCGTGATGAGGTAGCTCTCGCGGAAGGAGATGCGCGACCCGGGCGGCACGTGGACGCCCTGGAAGATCGCGATGTAGCTCGCCATCGCGGCCACCTGCAGGAGCACCGCCACCGCGATCCACCACGAGTTGCCCTCGTTGAGCCTGTCCCAGGTGTGCCTCACCCCGCCGAGCTGCGGCAGCACCAGGTAGAGGAACGCGAGCGCGGTTACCACGAACAGGGCGAACAGCCACATGCTCCTGCGCGTGACCTGCGCCCGCGGCATCTCCTCCTCGACCGGCTCAGGTGGCCGCGCCTCGTTCATGCTCACCCCTCGTCGTGGGCCGCGGCCTCGATCGCGGCGACGGCTCCTCCGAAGCGAACGAGCGCCGGGGTCGCGCGCGGCGCGGCGCGGCGTATCGCGGTGGTCAGGGCGGCGCCCGCGAGCAGGTCCACGACGTAGTGCTCGCCGAGGTACACGAGCGCGAAGCCGAGCGTCGCCGTGTAGCCCCACCCAAGCGCGCCGGCGACCGGCCCGGTCTCCGAGAGAAGCTGAGCGGACATCATCGACGTGGCGAAGTGCAGCGAGGGCATCGCGGCCAGTGGATTGCCTCCAAGCACACTGTAGAGCGGACCCCAGCCGTCTTTCCAGAAGAACTCCCCATACTCGACCATCATTCGCCGCACGGCGATGTCGGTCGAGCGCCTGACGGCGCTGTCGACGGGGTCGTGGGGCGCCCGCCCGCCGGCGATGTCCTGCGAGGTCCCGTTGGAGGTCGATTTCACGAGCAGGCGCCCGTTGAAGTCGTGGCCGCGACCACCGTGCGCGGCGGCGTACCACGGCGGGGCGGTGGGCAGGACCCAGTAGATCATCGCCCCGATGTCGAACACCGCGTAGGTCATCACCGCCGAGCGATCGAAGCGGGAGCGATGACGCAGCATGACGTACACGAGCGACCCGTGGGGCACCATGAACCACACCCAGTGGGCCCACACGAGCACGCGATCCCCGAGCCGCCATCGCCCACGCGCGAGCCATCGTTGCAGGCGTACCGTCGGCAGTTCCCCGAGCCCGAGCACGCGGTCCACATCGATCGGGTAGTCGACGTGCACGCGCTCTTCCTGCGCGGCTTCGTCGTCGTTGGGCGCCTTGTAGGCGGCCAGGTAGGCCCACATCTGCAGGCAGCAGACGGCCACGTCGCGGGTGCGCGAGCGGCGCACCGCCACGCACAGGCCCAGGGGCGCGGCGAACGCGACGGTTTGGGCGACGATCGGCGGCGTGGACAGACGCTTGCGCACGAGCGGCGCCATCGCACCCGCGGCCACCAGGCCCCAGGCGGCTGTCCTGATGGCCCTCGACCCCCGCACGGGGCGGGGAGTATATGGCGCTATGCGGCGGTCCCCCGCGCGCGTGGGACCAGCCCGGTATGGCAAGCGATGACACGGCCTCCCACGCGCGCGCACGGGGCAGCCCGATCTGTCGCTATGCCGCCGTCCCCGTCCCCACGCGCTCGCGCATGTGCTTCTCGGCCTCGGCCACGAGCGCGCCGACGACGTGACTTGTGTCATCGGCCTCGGGATGCCATTGCACGCCGAGCACGAAGCGCCGGTCGGGCATCTCGATCGCCTCGGGCAGTCCGTCCATCGCGGAGCAGCCGCTGATGAGCAGGCCCTCCCCCAGCCGGTCGACGCCCTGATGGTGGTGGGACTTGGTGGCGTGATGGGTCTCCCCGGCCGCGCGCGCCGCGAGCGAGCCCTCGACCAGATCCACGTCGTGGTCGGCGCCGTCGAAGGTGCCCGCCACGCGCAGGTGTTCGTGGTGGCCGAAGCGTTCGGGCAGGTGCTGCAGCAGCGTGCCGCCGTAGGCCACGTTGATGAGCTGCATGCCGCGACAGATCCCGAGCACGGGAAGGTCGCGCTCAATGGCGGCGCGTACGAGCGCGATCTCGAAGCGGTCGCGCTCGGGGACGGTGTCCACCGTCTCGGGGTGCGCCCGCGCGCCGTAGCCCGCGGGGTCGATGTCGGAGCCACCCGCGAGCACGAGGCCGTCGAGCAGGTCGAGCACCTCGTCCGGGTCCTCGAGCAGGCGCGCGTCGGGGGGCACCATCAGCACGAGCCCGCCCGCGCGTTGCACCGCTTCGACATAGCTGCGCGCGAGCAGCACCGCCTCCTGATCCCACAGGCCCCAGCGGGCACGCTCGAGCGCCGTGCATATGCCGATCGCCGGCCTGGTCATGCCCCACACCATATGACCCACGACGGGCGCCCGCGGGGGCTCGTGAGCGCGACCACGCGCGTTCCGCCCGAGCGTGAATAGAATCCCGCCCGCCTTGGGCCACCTGCTTGCCACAACGCCGGCGTTCTTCACCCCCCAGTCGGGCGGGTCGCCGAACGCGAACTCGATCGACGGCCTCTACAAGCCCATCCTGTACGTGGCGCTTGTGGTGTTCGTGCTGGTCGAGGGCGCGCTCGGCTACGCGCTCTGGCGCTTCCGCGCGCGCAAGGGCGCGGTGGCGGCGCAGATCCGCGGAAACACGCGCCTGGAGCTCGGCTGGACGTTGGGCGCGGCGGTGATTCTGCTGGCGCTGGCGGTGCTCACGTTCGCCAAGCTCTCCTCGATCCAGGATCCCGTCGACTCCGGACCGGAAGGCTCCACGCTCGTCAGCGACTCCGCCGCGCGCGCGTATGCGAGCGCCGAGCGCAAGCTGCCCCCGAACGGGAAGGTGCTGCACATCACCGTGGTGGGCCGCCAGTTCGTGTGGGAGTACGTCTATCCGGGCGCAAGCGAAGCGGACGGCCTCGGCGCGCCCTACTCCTACGAGGAGATGGTGGTGCCCACCGACACCACCGTGTCGCTCGACATCGTCTCCGCCGACGTGGTGCACTCATGGTGGGTGCCGCAGCTCGGCGGCAAGTTCCAGGCGGTGCCCGGTTACCACAACTACACGTGGTTCAAGATCGAAAGGCCCGGCGTGTACCGCGGCCAGTGCGCGCTCATGTGCGGACGCGGGCACGCGCGCATGATCGCCACCGTCAAGGCCGTCCCGCCGGCGCAGTTCGAAGCGTGGCTGGCCTATCAAAAGGAACTGATAGCCGAAGCCAATGCCGCGGCACAGCTCGCGCGCGCAAAGCTCGCCAAGCAGGTCGGCGCCGGACAGGTTCAGAACCCGTGACGCGCGGTCGCTCGGCAAACCCCCACCGAACCTTCGACTCCGGACACTAGGAGCCCAGCAAGATGGCCACCTACGCAGCCCCAGTCCCCCAGATCGTTTCCCACGAGGCCAAGCCCGAGCCGAAGGGCTGGACGAGTTGGATCACGACCACCGACCACAAGCGCATCGGGATCATGTACATGGTCACGACGTTCGTGTTCTTCGCGCTGGGGGGCATCGAGGCGCTGATGATCCGCCTGCAGCTGGGGCTGGCAAACAACACGCTGGTGTCCCCCCAGATCTACAACCAGCTCTTTACGATGCACGGAACCACGATGGTGTTCCTGTTCGTGGTGCCGATGATGGCGGGTTTGGCCAACTACTTCCTGCCGCTGATGATCGGCGCACGCGACATGGCCTTCCCGCGCCTGAACGCGCTCTCCTACTGGCTGCTGCTCGCGGGCGGCATCGTGTTCTACGCCTCGATCTTCTGGAACCCACCGGAAGCGGGCTGGGTGAGCTTCATCCCGCTGGCGAACGCCACCTACTCGCCGGGCGGCGGCGAGGACGCTTGGATCTATCTGATCCACCTCACGGGGCTCTCCTCGCTGCTCGGCGCGATCAACTTCTACGTGACGATCGCCAACATGCGCGCGCGCGGCATGAGTTGGAGCCGGCTGCCGCTGTTCGTATGGACGATCCTGACCTACTCGATCCTGCTGATCTTCGCCCTGCCGGTGATCGCGGCGGCGGTCACGATGCTGCTCACCGAACGGCACTTCGGGACGCACTTCTTCGACCCCACCGAGGGAGGCTCGCCGATCCTCTGGCAGCACCTGTTCTGGTTCTTCGGCCACCCCGAGGTCTACATCATGGTGCTGCCGGGCTTCGGGGTGATATCGGAGATCCTGCCGGTGTTCGCGCGCAAGCCGATCTTCGGCTACAAGGCGATCGCCGCCTCGACGGTGGCGATCGCCTTCCTCGGCTTCTTCACCTGGGCGCACCACATGTTCACGGCGCCGATTCCCGAGGCGATCCTCGTGTTCATGATGCTCAGCTCCTACTTCATCGCGGTGCCCACGGGGGTGAAGATCCTCAACTGGATCGCCACGCTGTGGCGAGGGGCGGTGGAATTCAAGACGCCGCTGCTGTTCTGCGCGGGCGCGATCGCGATCTTCCTGATCGGCGGCATCTCGGGGATCTTCCTGGCGACCTTCCCGATCGACTGGCAGGTCAACGAAACGTACTTCGTCGTCGCCCATCTGCACTTCGTGCTGCTGGGCGGCGCGGTGATGCCGATCTTCGGCGCGATCTACTACTGGTTCCCGAAGATCACCGGGCGCATGATGAGCGAGGGTCTCGGCAGGCTCAGCTTCGCCCTGATCTTCCTCGGCATTCTGACCACCTTCCTGATCCAGCACGCGATCGGCCTCGACGGGATGCCGAGGCGCGTGTACGAGTACGACAACGTGGGCAACCTCGCCCTCTACAACCTGATCTCGACGATCGGCTCGTTCGTTCTCGGCGCGGGCGTGCTCGTGACGATCGTGAACGTCGCCCGCAGCCTCAAGCACGGGACGGTGGCGGGACCGGACCCGTGGAAGGCGAACACGCTCGAGTGGTTCACCACCTCGCCGCCGCCCGCCAACAACTTCGACGTGGTGCCGCAGGTGCGCTCGTACGAGCCGATGAAGGACATCAGGCGCGAGATCGAGCAGCGCACCTCTGTGGCGCCCGCTCCCGGGGGCGCCACGGTGCCCGCCGGGGCGACGCAGGTCGGCGTTTGACTCGAACGCGCGGCGCGGCGGTAGAGTTCGGATTGTGATGGAGAGTCTCCGCAGTTCGCGGTGCCGTTCGTGATGGACGGCTCACCCGCATCCGCCTACGCCCCGCACGCCGCGGGCGCCGTCGTCGGGCCGCTCCAGAGCACCCGCTCGCGGAGCAGGCAGGCGCTGCACGACTACGTCGAGCTGACCAAGCCCAAGGTGCAGTCGCTGCTGCTGCTGACGACGATCACGACGATGCTCGTCGCGGGCGATCCGTCGGTGGCGCTGATCGCGCTCACGTGCATCGGCGGCTACCTGTCGGCGGGCGGCGCGGGGGCGGTGAACCATTGGTTCGACCGCGACATCGACGCGAGCATGGCGCGCACCGCCGGGCGGCCCGTCCCCTCGGGACGCGTGTCGCCGCGCGCGGCGCTCACATTCGGGTGTGTGCTTGCCGTTCTCTCGTTCCTGGAGCTGTCGCTGACGGTGAACCTGCTCGCCGCGAGCCTCTCCTTCGCGGGCTTCCTCGGCTACGTGTTCGTGTACACGGTGTGGTTGAAGCGGCGCACGCCGCAGAACATCGTGATCGGCGGCGCCGCCGGCGCCGTGCCTCCGCTCGTGGGCTGGGCGGCGGTGACCGGCACCGTCAACGGCGTCGCGGCGCTGCTGTTCTTCATCGTGTTCTTCTGGACGCCCCCACACTTCTGGGCGCTGTCGCTGCTGATGAAGGACGAGTACGAGAAGGTCGGGGTGCCGATGCTCCCCGTGGTGCGCGGCGAGGCCGAGACGCGCCGCCAGATCCTGCTCTACACGGTGCTCCTCTACGCCGTCACGCAGCTGCCGTTCTGCGCGGGGGGATTCGGCGGCGTGTACCTGGCCGCCTCGCTGCTGCTCGGGCTCGGCTTCATCGCGGGCGCGGTGAGGCTCTACCGCCGCGCGGACCGGCGCAGCGCGCTGCGGCTGTACCTCTTCTCGCTGGCCTACCTCGCGCTGCTGTTCTGCGCGATGGTGGCCGACGCGAAGCTGTAAGCGCCCATCACGGTGCGCGCACCTCAGGCCGTGGAGGCCGATGCGAAGCGCTGAGCCTCGGGGTATACTGCGCGCGCCATGAACCGCCGCCTCGCCAAGAAGAACATCCGCACGGGCCTGATCGTGGCGGGCATCTGCATGTTCATGTTCGGCATCACCTTCGTGGTGGCCGCGGCGTACATATCGTGAGCCCGCTCGACCCCGAGATCCCGCCCGCGGGCGAGGAGATCCACCTTCCGGGGCCGTCGATCCTGCCGCTGCTCACGGCCGCCGGGGTCACCTTGGCGATCGTGGGCATCACGATCAGCCTGATACTCGTGATCGGGGGCGGCGTGCTGACGATTGCGTGCGTGATCCGCTGGATCATGGACACCCGCCGCGAAGTGGACGAGCTCCCGCTCGACTCGCACTGACGCGACCGCTCGCCGCGGAGCGCAACCGACCGCCTTGCGCAGATGTCGCCGCAAAGGAGCGCCGGCGACAAAGGGGCGACGCGCTGCGGTGAGGCGCCGCGCGCGGTCGCCGTCCGCGCGCGGCCCCAATGGAGAGGTCGCGCCCGCTTCCCCGCGGCAGGCGTCCGACCTCCCCCTCTCTCACCCCACGGCTGCGCTCGCCGGAACGGGGCAGATGGCGCCCTCGTCGGTCCAGCAGCGCACGACGTCGCGCACGGAGAGGATCCCCACAGTCTCTCCACGCTCGACGACGATCAGGTGGCGAAAGCCTCCGCGAACCATCGCGGCGGCGGCTTCCTCCAGCGACCAGCTCGGCTCGGCGAACACCACGTCCCGGGTCAGGTGGTCCTCCACGAGCTCCACGTCGGGGCTCTGGCCGGCGCCGATCGACACGAGCACGTCACGCTCGGTGATGATCCCGGGACCGCCCGCATCGGGGTCGATCACGACGGCCGCCCCGACGTGGCGCTCGGACATCAGCCGAGCCGCGTCGCGCAGCGTGTGGCCCGGACCCACCGTCAGGACCATCCGGCTCATTCCTTCACGCACATCCATCCCGGCTCACCTCCCGTGCTCGAAACTGCTTGCAACGATTGCCTCAATGTATTGCCTGGAGGGCCTCCCGTCAAGTGGCCGTCGCGAGAGCCTCCACCGACCTCCGAACGGCCCGCCGGCCCAACGACATACGTTCATCGGGCGGAGGCATTAGGATCACCGCCTTCATGATCGCCCAAACCCAAGCCAAACGTGCAGCGCTCGCCCGTGGAGGCTCCGGCGATGCCCGGTAGACGCTCGATCGTCGCAGCCGCCATGGCGGCGCTCACCGCCACCGCGATCGGAATCGCGCTCAGCTACGCGATCCACTGGTTCCCGGCGCAGGCGTCCACGCAGGCGCACAACACCGACACGCTCTACCACGTGCTCGTGATCGCCTCCGTGCCGATCTTCGTGCTCGTGGTGACGGTGGTGCTTTTCTCGGTGTGGCACTTCCGCATGAGGCCCGGCCAGGAGCTGCGGGACGGGCCGCCGATCCACGGCAACACGCGCCTGGAGGTGCTATGGACCGCGATCCCGGCGCTGATCCTGCTTGGGCTGGTGTCCTACTCCTTCGTGGTGCTGCGCGACAACGAAAAGAAACCCGCCGGCCCCGAGATGAGGGTGGAGGTCACCGGCCAGCAGTTCGCCTGGTCGTACTCATATCCGAGCTCGGTGACCGGTGGGGCGCCGCTGGACACCACCCAGCTGTACGTGCCTGACAACGAGTCGGTGTACTTCGCGATCCACTCCAAGGACGTGATCCACGCCTTCTGGATTCCCGCCTTCCGCCTTCAGATCGACGCGGTGCCCGGCATCACCACCCACTACCGCGCGACGCCCGACCGGCTCGGCTCCTACCCCGTCGTGTGCAACCTGCTCTGCGGCGTCGGGCACGGGCTGATGCGCTCCACGATCCACGTCGTGACGCCCGATCAATTCAAGACCTGGCTGAAGCGCCAGGGGAGCGCTTCCGCGAGTGGGGCTTGAGGGTAAGGTGAGCGGTGCAATGGGGAGCTGCACGTCAGATGACGATCGGGGTCCGCGTCGAGGGAGCACGCCGATGACGGCCAGCGTCCGCCTCGGGAGAGCGCGCCGATGATCGCCAAGCTGCGCGCGCCCGGCCTCTATCGCGCCGCCCTGGGCTTCCTGCTCGGGATCGCCTTCGCCACCGGCCTGACATGGCTCGTGCGCATGGCCACCGGGCACGCCACCTTCCACCACTACCTCAGCGGCGAAGCGATCACGACCGTCTCGTTGCTCGCATCCCCGCTCTTCTTCCTGGTGGGCCTCGGCGGGTTCGACTACTGGTTCTACTGGGCCGCCGGCAGGCCCACGCGCCCCGAGGACCACTCGGGCCACGGCGCGTACAGCTGGAGGGACTACTTCCGCATCAACACCGATCACAAGGTGATCGGCATCCAGTACACGGTGACCGCGTTCTTCTTCCTGCTCGTGGGCGGACTGCTCGCGATGCTGATGCGCGCCCAGCTCGCCCAGCCCGGAGCGCAGTTCGTGGACGCCAACACCTACAACGGCCTCTTCTCCGTGCACGCCTCGCTGCTGATCTTCCTGTTCGTGATCCCGGTGTTCGCGGGCCTCGCCAACTACGTGCTGCCGCTCATGATCGGGGCGCCCGACATGGCTTTCCCGCGCCTGAACGCGCTCTCCTACTGGCTGCTGCCGCTGGCGGGGCTGATGATGCTCTCGAGCTTCCTCGCCCCCGGCGGCGCGTTCGCCGACGGCTGGACCGCCTATGCGCCGCTGTCGGTCGACGCGCCGATCGGCCAGGACTTCTTCTCGATCGGGGTGCAGTTCGCGGGCGCCTCCTCGATCATGACCGCGCTCAACTTCCTCGTGACGATCATCACGATGCGAGCGCCGGGCATGAGCTTCTTCCGTATGCCGCTGCTCGTGTGGGCGAACTTCGCGACCTCGCTGCTCGTGGTGATCGCCACCCCGTTCGTCGCCGCATCGCAGTTCTTCGTGCTGCTCGACCGCGCGCTCGGCTTCAACTTCTTCAATGCGGGCGGCGGCGGGAACGTGTTGATGTACCAGCACGTCTTCTGGTTCTACTCGCATCCGGCCGTCTACATCATGATGCTGCCCGGGTTCGGGATCGTCAGCGAGATCATCGCCGTGAAGTCGCGCAAGCCGATCTTCGGCTACCGCATGATGGCGTTCTCGCTGCTGGCGATCGTGGCGCTCGGCTTCACCGTGTGGGCGCACCATATGTTCACCTCCGGCATGGCCGCCTGGATCCGCATCCCGATGGCGATTACGACCGCGGTCATCGCGGTGCCAACCGGAATCAAGATCTTCTCGTGGCTTGCGACGCTGTGGCGCGGGATCCTGCACCTCGACACCGCGATGCTGTTCGCGCTCGGCTTCCTCACGACGTTCACGCTCGGCGGCATCAGCGGCGTGATGCTCGCGATGGTGCCGTTCGACATCCACGTGAGCGCCAGCTACTTCATCGTGGCGCACATCCACTACGTGCTGTTCGGCGGCTCGCTGATGACGATCTTCGGCGGCGTGTACTACTGGTTCCCGAAGATGACCGGGCGTATGTACGACGAGCGGCTCGGCAAGTGGCACTTCTGGACGACATTCGTGTTCTTCAACATCACGTTCGCGCCGATGCACGTCCTTGGCTTGCAGGGCATGCCGCGACGGGTCGCAACTTACGCCTCACAGTTCAGCAACCTCAACCTGCTCATCTCGATCGCCAGCTTCGCGCTCGGGGCGAGCACGCTGATCTTCGTTTACAACATGGTTACGAGCTGGCGCGGGGGGCCGCGCGCGGTGGGCAACCCCTGGCGCGGGCTCACGATCGAGTGGCAGGTGTCCTCGCCGCCGCCCGTGTTCAACTTCGAGCGCATCCCAACCGTTGTGGGCGGCCCCTACGAGTACGGCGTGCCCGGCGCGGTGCACGGCATCTTCGCGCCCGCCCCCACCCCGGCCACCGTGGGTGGGGCGGCGGGCAGTCCCACCGGCGCCGTCCATGCCCCGACGGAGTAGGAACGTGGCTCAAGACGATCAGCACGCCCGTTTGAGACACGTTCCGAGGAGGAGCCCGGTCCGATGAGGGAAGTCCTGGTAATCGCCAACCGCACGCTCGGCGGCGAGAAGCTGCTCGCCGCGGTGCGCGAGCGCGCCGCCGCGGGCGACGTGGTGTTCCGGCTCGTGGTCCCCCAGACGAAGCCCACGGCCGGGCTGGTGATCTACGACGAGGCGGTGCGCGAATCCGCTCAGGTACGGGTGGATCTCGCCATGTCGCTGCTCGCCACGGAGGGCATCGCGGCGTCCGGCGAAGTCGGCGACCCCGACCCGTTCATGGCGGCGATGGACGCGATCGCGCAGCGCCGCCCCGACGAGGTGATCGTCTCCACGCACCCCGCCACCCAGTCGGGATGGCTGCGAAGGGACCTGATCGAGCGCGTCCAGCGGGCATCGGGCCTGCCGGTGGAGCACATCGTGGTGGACCTCGCCCATGAGGGCCTGCCGTTCGACGTGACGCTCGTGGTGGCGAACAAGACCTCCGGCGGGCAGGAGCTTATCGGCCGCCTCACCGCCAAGGCCGCCGGCGGCGAGGAGCGCCGGCTGTTCGTCGCGGTGGTGCCCCAGCAGGACCGCGGCGGCTCGGCGCCCAGGGAGGCTCGCATCCGTCTGGCCGCGATGCTCGAGCGACTCGACGCCGCGGGGCTGCTCAGCGCGGGCATGATCGGCGACCCCGACCCCTACACCGCGGTGATGAACGCGCTCGAGCTCTTCGAGGTCGACGACGTGGTCATCTCCACCCTGCCGGGCGAGCGTTCCGGCTGGATGAGGAGCAATCTGATCGAGCGTGTGCGCAACTCCACCGCGGCGCCGGTTGAGCACGTGGTGGTAGACGTCCAGTCCAACGCGACCGCGGCCCCGGCGGCCGGCTAGGGGGAGGATCATGGAGGCCGCCGGCGTCACCCACGTAGCTCACGACACCCATGCGGGCGCAGGCGAGCACCATCATGGTCCGCCACCTGCCCACCGCAGCTCGCGAGTGGAGCCGCAGCTGCTCGGAATGCTGCTTTTCATCATCTCCGAGATCATGGTGTTCGGGGCCTTCTTCACGGCCTACTTCTTCATACGCGTCGCCCAGGGCGATCCCTGGCCCGCGCACGGGACCACTCTGCCCGTGGCTGTGGCGGGCGTGAACACGGCGATCCTCATGTCATCCTCGTTCACGCTGCACTGGGCCGAGGCGGCGATCAAGAAGGGCAACCGCTTCGGCTTGAAGGCGGGGATCCTCACAACCTTCCTGCTGGGATGCGCGTTCCTGTTCATCCAGATCAACGAGTACGCGAACATCGGCTTCGCCCCCCAGGACCACGCTCAGGCGACGATCTTCTACTCGCTCACCGGCCTGCACGGCGCGCACGTGCTCATCGGCCTCGTGCTGCTCTCGATCGTCACGATCAGAGCATTCCGCGGCCACTACTCGCCCGAGCAGCACCGCGGCGTCGAGGTGCCCGGGATCTACTGGCACTTCGTGGACATCATGTGGATAGTGGTCTACACCACCGTCTACGTCATCTGACCGTGCTGAACCCGCTGCGCAGCGAGGACGAGGCGTTTCGCTTCCTGCTCTACGTCGCGGCCGTGATCGGCGCGATCGTGGTGGTCGTGCTCGTCCTGCGCGCGGTCTTCTGACCGCTTATCACTCCTTATCACTCGGAACGGACCGGCACATGTGCCGGTCCGCCGGTCCGCACATGTGCGGACCGGGCCGGCGGCGCATGCGCCGCCGGCAACAGCAATTGAGGAAAGCGCCGCGGACTACTTCACGGTGAGTGTGCCGTACATCCCTGCCGCTCGGTGTCCGGGTGCTTGGCAGAAGAATGTGTAGGCGCCGGGCTTGAGCGTCACGGCGATCGAGGCGCTGCCCTTCGTCACGAACTTGCTGGCCGCGAGCGTGGACCCGCCCGGGGTGGCTCCATGTGAGCCGGCTTCCACGGCGATGTTGTGCGAGACGCCGGATGTGTTGGGCATCGAGATCGTGACGGCGCCGGCGGTGGCGGTCGCCTTGGTGGTGACGTAGGCGAGCTGACCGCTCGGGTCGGCGGCGATTTCGAGCTTGCCGCCCTGCTCGACCGCCGGCTTGCCGGCGCCGGGCGCCTGCACCGCGGTGGCGAGCAGCCCGCTGTCGGCGCCGGGCCGGTCGACCGCTTCGGCCACGTAAGTCGCGATGCTGGTCAATTTGGCTCCACTTGCGAGGCCGCTGGGCATCGCTCCGAAGCGGTTGGGGTTTTCCACCTGACCTTCGACAACCGTTCGAACAGCGCTGCGCCGCAAGCCTTCGGCAACGCTTGCCCGGAAGGCATCGTCGAGGTTGGGCCCGAGGGTGCCCTTGGTGCCGGCCCGCGCGAGCGTGTGGCAGGAGCCGCACTTGGCCACGAACTCCTGCTTGCCCGTAATCCGATTGGCTTCCCCGCAACCTGAGGCCGCGAGCACGAGACAACACGCTCCCGCGAGCGCGCCGAGAGCATGGGGATGGGACGCGATGTGGACTGTCCGCACAAGCATCAGCGCGGGAACTCTATCCAAAGGGTCGGGCGACGGGCTCGCCGCGCGCGGCCGCGATCACGCCGCGGGCGACGCCCTCCCAGGACCAGCGCTCGCGCGCGACCGACACGAGCGCCGAGCGCGTGCGCGCCCTCAGGGTGGCGTCCGCTTCGAGCCATCCCACCAGACATGCGGCGATCGCGCGCACGGCGTCCTCGTCGACCGGGAACGACAGCCACCGAGCCGCCTCCGCGGGGACCCTCGCGGCGATCGCCTCGCTCACCTCGGCGAGCCCCGAATGGTTCGCGCTGACGGGCAGCACCCCGCACGCCGCGGCCTCCGCGGCAACCATCCCGAACGCCTCCGGGAAGGTGCTCGGCACGACCAGCGCCTCGCAAACCGGCAGCACGTCCGCGAGCTCCTCATGGTCGAGGCGGCCGGTGAACACGATCCGCTCGCCGAGCGCGTGTGCCGCTACGCGATAGACGTTTGCCTCGGCGTCCGGCAGCGAGTCGAGGAACGCGAGCAGGTGGCGCAGCGGAGGAGCGTCGGTCGCCCCCTCAGCGCCCGCCGGCGCCCCGTCGTGGACCTCCAGAGCCCGCCCGGCGCGCGCGATCTCCCGTGCTCCCTCCAGGTCGCCCCCCGCGAGCCGTGCCACCAGACACTCCAGCGCCTCCCTGTAGGCGCCGAAGCCGATCACCGCGAGTCGCGCGTCGGGCACGGCCTGCAACACGAGCGGCCACGCGGCGATCAGCAGGTCAACGCCCTTGCTGACAATCAGCTTGCCCACGAACGCCACGAGCACGCCACTCCCATCCAAAATCCTCTCGAGCGCATCGGCCGCCGCCGCGTCATCGCGCGCGAACGCGCTCGACTGCTCTTCGACGGACGCGGGTCCGCCGGCGCGCAATCTCTCGAGGAGATCCCGCATGGCCGCTTCGGCCTGCCCGGCGTCGCGTGGAGAGAAGCGCTCGACGTCGACCCCCGGAGGACCGAGGCGGGTGCGCGACTCGAGCCGCGCGTCGCCCAGCGCCTGCCACAGGCTCTCCGCGGTGTGCCTTGAGCCCACGAGCACTGCGCCTGCCCCCGCCAACCCCTCGCGGGCATAGCCGAGGAAGCGCTCCGGTTCGGGCTTCACGGTGTACTCCAGCGCGCTCCCGTGAACCTTCACCGCGTAGGGCGTCTCGCCGGACAGCGCGCGCGCGAGGATCACGGGCCCCATCACGAGATGATTGGCGAGCGCCGCTTCCGGACGCACCCGCTCGGCCACCTCCCTCACCGCGTCCACGTTGGCCTGCACGTAGGCGGCTATCTCCGCGCCGTCGCATTTCGCGAACGTCTTAGCCTCGATGCCCTCGTAGCTGTCCTGCACATACACCGGGAGCAGCCCGCCGATGTCGGGGCGATACACGGTGCACCCACCCGGCGTGTCGGAGGGACGCGCGCTCAAGGCTCTCAACCGGAGCTCGCCGCTGTCCCAGTCGCCGGCGGCGTCCACGAACGGCTGGCGCTCGGGGTGCCTGTCCTGGCTGAACAGGTGCACCTCGTGCCCGAGCTTCACGAGCGCTTCGGCGAGGCGCGCGTTGTACACGTTCGAGCCGGTGCCGCTCAGCAGATAGCCGTGGAAGATCAGGATGCGCACGCTCGGCAGCCTACGGCCTACGCCCGCACGCTCCGCTAAAGTGCCCGTCGTGAGCACCGATCAGCTCTATCGCCTGCGCGCCCCCTCCAGCGGCCGCGAGGTTCTGCTCGAGGCGTCCCCCGGCAAGATCTACCTCGACCGCGAGTCGGGCGAGCCGATGGAGGTCGTCGGCAAGCCGCTGCCGCTCGCCCCGACGTCGTCGCGGCTGCCCTGGGCCGTCGAGAACCTGCGCTTCTGCCCATGGTGCGACCAGCTCGCTCAGAAGGATCTCAACGACTGCCCCACCTGCGCTCGCCGGATGGGCCCCCTCGGCGCGTGAGCGGCGGTCCGCACCGCTCGCGCCTGATCGCGCTCGCCGCGAGCGCCCTCATACTGCTCGCCGGCCTTGGCCTCGGCTCGTGCGGTGGGACGAGCGTGTCGGACGTGACGCCCAAGAGCACGCCCGAAATCACGCCGCCGAACGACACGTCCGCGGAAAAGGAAGCGACCGAAACGACCTCGACGTCCACGACCTCGAAAGCCGCCACTTCCACGACCGGCACGAGCTCCACCTCCGGCACGGAAGAAGGCGGGGGCGAATCCAGCGAAAAAGCCTCAGGGGAAAGCGGCGCCGCGGGTGGCACGTCCGCAGGCGGCGAATCCAGCGAAAAAGCCTCGTCGGAAAAATCGTCCTCGGGCGGCAACGAAAGCGGCGGGTCCTCCGCCACCGGCGGCGCCAACGCGCCCTCGGGCTGACCCTCCTCCCACCGCGCCTCGAGCTGACGTCCCATGCCCGAGATGAGGGGTCGGGGTCGTGCTGCCGGCTACACCCGACCAGCCGGTTGAAACCGGTCAGGGCGTCGAGATGAGCGTCGCGCTGTAGGTCAGGCGGGCGGTCTGATACAGGCAGAAGTACTGCACGAACGAGCCGGCCTGCGTCTGCGCGGTCTGGGCGTTGGTGGTGGCGCACTGCGCCTTGGACCTGCTCGCCCGCCAGGAGGTGCTCTTGGAGAGGCCGAGCGCGAGCGCGGGAGCCCAGGTGGGCACCGTGAGCGCGACCACGTCGCCCTTCTTGACCGGAATGGTGCCGGCCAGCGGGAACTGGGCGGTCATGCCGAAGTACTTTTCGAGCTGCACGAGCGGGCTCTGACTGATGAGCTTGAGGTTGTAGTGAAGGTTCTTGTGGTGGCGGTCGGGGCGCAGGACCGCTATCCCGGCGGACGCGGCTCCGCCCTCGTTGGCGTCGAAGAACTTGATCTGCGCGGGGGTGGGCTTGCCGAGCGCGATCGTCCATGCGACGATCGTCCCGTCGCGCGGCACCGCCAGCGGGCCGTGCGTGGAGCCGACGCTGACCTGGTAGCCGGTCGTGCGGCTCACCGCCTCGCAGGTGGGGCTCGGACAGCTGGGCACGCTGGGCGGCGTCGTTTCCGGCATGACCCCCACTTCGGTGAGCTTGGCGAGCGAGCCGGCCGGCAGGACCAGCGTCAGCCCGCAGGCGGCCAAGATCACTGTGGATAGACGTTTCATATGGACCATTCAACAGCAAACACGAGGATGGAGACGATGTAGCGGTTCGACGCGCGCGCCGGTTTTCCCCCTGGACCGCCGTGCGGGCAAGCTATTCGGCCTTGATCGCCGCGGCCGCGGCCGCGATCTCCGCGGGGTCTCCGGCGGCCGGGATCCACGGCAGCCTCATCGGATCGCCCTGGTAGCGAGGGATCACGTGCAGGTGGAAGTGGAACACGGTCTGCCACGCAGCGGCGCCGCAGGAGTTGATCACGTTGACCCCGTCGGCCTTCAGACGCTCCATCGCACGGGAGGCGAGGCGTTGAGCCGCGTTCCCCACCGCGGCCAGCTCTGACGGCTCGATGCTCAAGAGGTCCGGAGTGTGCACGCGCGGCACCACGAGCGCATGGCCGCGCGTGGCGGGGTTGATGTCCATGAAGGCGATCGTGCGGTCGTCCCGATCGATGATCGTCGCCGGCAGCTCGCCCGCCACGATCTTGCAGAAGATGCAGTCCTCCTCGCCCATCGGCGCGAATCCTAGCCGCCCCGACGCGCGACTGGGCGGAATGTCAAGGAAGAGGAGGGGATCCTCCCGTCAGGTGGCGCCGGCCCTCGACCCCTGCTCGCGCACGAACGCGATCGCCTGCTCGCGGGTGCTCACCTCGCCCGTGTACTGCGCCTGGGCGAGATCCGCCAGCAGCTCTCCCACGCGCGGCCCGAGCGGGATGCCGATCTCCCGCGCCAGCTCGTCGCCGCGCAGCAGCGGCCTCGGCGGCCCATCGCGGCGCCAGCGCAGCGCGTCCCCGAGCATCGCGCGCGCGAGCGCCATGTGCGTTTCGATCGCCTCCTGCGCTTTCGACCCGCGCGTGGCGAGCCGGTCGCATGCCGACAGCAGCGTGACGTCCACCTCCACCGGATCGCAGGCGCGCAGGTACGCGAACACGGTGTCGCGCGCGAGCGGCTGGGGCTCGTGCACGAGAAAGCCGAGTCGCAGGTGGTGGAGCACGAGCGCCGCCACGTGCTCGCGCAGGCGCACGCTCGCCCGCAGGCGGCCGAGCACGTCGCGGGCAAGATCGGCGCCGAGCAGGTCGTGCCCGATGAACGTCACGCGCCTGTCCGGCGCGCGCACGGAGCGGGTGGCGGGCTTGGCGGCGTCGTGCAGCAGGGCCGCCCAGCGCAGGGCATCGCCCCGCGTGAGCCCGTCCGCGAGCGGCTCGGCCAGCAACGCGAGCACCTGGGCGCGGTGCCCATCCGGCAGGGCCAGCGCTTCGAGGCTGTGCTCGTCCCCGGAGCCGGCCGCCGGATCGGAGCCGGTGAGCGCCACCACGCGCTCGAGCACCTCGAGCGTGTGGCCGTAGACGTCGAGGTGGTGATAGCGGCTCTGCTCTACGCCCCTCATCGCATCGAGCTCGGGCAGCACCACTCCGGTGGCGCCCAGCTCGCCCATCAGCTCCAGCCCGCGTGGCGCCTGTGCGGCGGCGAGGATGCGCTGGAGCTCCAGGAACACGCGCTCAGGCGAAACCTCCGCGAGCCGCGCGACCTGCTCGCGGGCCGCCCCCATCGCCCCCGGCTCGGGCTCCAGGTCGAGCTCCACCGCGACGCGCACCAGCCGCAGCACCCGCAGCGGATCGTCCTCGAAGGCGCCGGGGCCGGCGAGCCGCAGACGTCCGGCGCGCAGGTCGGCGATGCCCCCGAGCGGATCGAGCGGCTCCCCCCCCTGCAGCGGCTCGGCCACGGCGTTCACGGTGAAGTCGCGCAGCGCGAGGTCCGCCTCGAGCGACCCTCCGCGCAGGCGCTCCACGTCCACCTGCCAGGAGCCCTCGCGCGCGACCACACGCCATGCGCCGAACTCCTCGGAGAGCGCGAAGCACGCCGCTGGATCGCCCGCCGCCCTGGCGGCCCGTGCGACGGCGCGCGCCGCGTCCTCCGGATCGCCGTCGACGACGAGGTCGAGGTCGGCGAGCGGCCGTCCGAGCGCGAGGTCGCGCACGGCGCCGCCCACCAGCCAGGCGCGCCGGCCCGCCAATCCGGCGCGAGCGATGTCCAGCGCGGCGGCGCTCATCACGCGGGCTGGCCGTCGCGATGGTAGATCCGCGGCACCCGTGCGGTGAGCGCGCAGGTGACCTCGTAGTTGATTGTGTGCATCGCTCGCGCGAGCTCCTCGGCGGTTATGCGCTGCTCGCCGCGCGCCCCGATCAGCACCGCCTCGCCACCGCGCAGAGCGCGCGCCTCGGGCGCATCGCCGAGATCGACGGTGAGGTTGTCCATGCTCACGGTTCCCACGATCGGACGGCGCCGCGCGTCGATGAGGGCGTCCGCGTTGCCCGACAGCGCGCGGCGCCAGCCGTCGCCGTAGCCGATCGGGAGCACCCCGAGAGAGGTGTCGCGCTGTGCCACGAAGCGTCGCCCGTAGCCGGCGCTCTGACCGGGCGCGCATCGCTTGACCTCCGCCACGTAGGAGGTCAGCTCCAGCGCCGGATCGAGCCCGCGGGCGGAGGGGTCCTCTCCGAAGGGGTCCATGCCGTAGATCGCTATCCCGCAGCGCACCATGTCGAAGTGCGCGCGCTGCTCGCGCAAGACGGCGGCGCTGTTGGCGGCGTGCACGAGCACCCCCCCATGTGCGGCCTTGATGTCGCTCGCCCAGCGACTGAACACCTCGAGCTGCCGATCGAAGAAGGGATCGTCGCGGTCGTCGGCGGTGGCGAAGTGGGTCATCGCCCCGGCGAGCTCCACGCCGGGAGTGCCGGCCGCCAGCGCCACCACGCGCGAGGCCTCCTCGGGATCGCGCGTTCCGAGCCGCCCCATGCCGCTGTCGAGCTTGACGTGCACCCTCCCGCCGCCCGCCTCGGCGACCGCCCGGATGTCCTCCCGGCGCCACACGACGACGTCGGCGTCGACCCCGAGCGCTTCGCGCAGCTCGACGGGGCTGAGCGCGCCCATCACGAGCAGTCGCACGTCCTCGAAGCCCGCCTTCCTGAGCTCGACCGCCTCGCGCGCGCCGGCCACCGCGAGCCGGCTCGCTCCGCCTTCAAGCGCGGCGCGCGCGCTCCGGGACGCGCCATGTCCGTAGCCGTCGGCCTTCACGACCGCGCACAGCTCGCAGCCGCTGTGGAGCTCTGAGCGCAGGCGCACGCAGTTGCGTTCCACGGCGGCCAGGTTGACGCTCGCGAGGGCGCGGCGTACGGCCCGATCCTCCGTGCCCGCCCGCACGGCCCGATCCTCCGTGCCCGCCCGCACGGTCCGATCCTCCTCCCCGCCCGCATGGGGTGTGCTCGAGCGTGCCCTCACAGCCGCCTCGCTCGCGGCAATGCGGCGATCACGTCGGTCGCGATGACGCCCTCGGGGGCGCCGAGGAGGCGTGCCGCCGCGCGTCCGGCCCGCGCGTGCAGGTGCACGCCGGCGGCGGCGGCGGCGAACGGCTCGACGCCCTGTGCGAGCAGCGCCGCGATCGTGCCCGTGAGCACGTCGCCGGTGCCGGCCGTCGCGAGCGCGGGGCTCTGTCCGACGCTGATCGCCACTCGACCGGCGGGCTCGACGATCAGCGTGTCGTCGCCCTTGAGCACCACCAATGCCTGCGCCTGCTCGGCGGCCGCCCGCGCGTGCGAGAGCCGCTCCCGCTGGACGCGTTCGCTGTCTGTGTCGAGCAGCCGCGCGAGCTCGCCGGCGTGCGGCGTGAGCACGGTGGGCGCCCTCCTGGCTGAGAGCTCTTCGAGGCAGCCGGCGTGCGCGTTCAGGCCGTCGGCGTCGAGCACCATCGCCACCGGCGCCTCGCGCGCGAGGCGCCGGGCGAGCTCAACGCTGCGCGGGTCGCGACCGAGCCCCGGCCCGAGCGCCAGCGCGCGCGCTGTCTCGAGCGACTCTATTGCCTCGGAGAGCCCGTCGGGCGTGAGCGAGCCGTGCTGGTCGGGCAGACCGTGCGTCATCACCTCCATGAGCTGCGTGTCGAGGATCGCGCGCAGCGAGGTGGGGACGCACGCCGTGACATAGCCGGCGCCCGCGCGCATTGCCGCGAGCGCGGTCATCGCGGGGGCGCCCGTCAACCCGGGCGAGCCTCCGACCACGACCACATGCCCGCTCGTGAACTTCGTCGAGCCGGCGGTCCTGCGCGGAAGCAGGGCGAGCACCCGCTCGTCTATGAGGCCCATGCCGGTGGCGATCGGCGCTCCGCGGGGAATGCCGATGTCGATCGTAACGGTCTCGCCAGCGTGGCCCTTGCCGGGATGGATCCACAGGCCGGGCTTGCCCATGTGGAAGGTGACGGTGCGGTGGGCTTCGATCGCCGCACCCGCGACCACGCCGGTGGATGCGTCGACGCCGCTTGGCGCATCGACGCTCACAACGCGCTTGCCCGCGGCGTTCACAGCCTCGATCGCCTCGGCCACGGCGCCGTGCGGCACGCCCGCGAAGCCCGTTCCGAGCAGAGCGTCGACGATCGCCTCGGCCGCCTGCATGGCGGCGCGCGCGGCGGGCTCGCCCAGTCGCAGGGGCGGTGGGCCGGGGAGGCGCTCGAGGTTGGCGCGCGCATCCGGCGAGAGCTCCTCGGAGGAGCCGGTGCAAACGACGGTCACCTCCCTTGCGGCCTGGCGCAGCAGCCGCGCGACGACCAGGCCGTCGCCGCCGTTGTTGCCCTTGCCGCACACCACCGCCAGCGGACCGTCGGGCGCGAGCTGTTCGACGGATTGCGCGACCCCTTCCCCGGCGCGCTCCATCAGATCGAGCGAGGGGATCCCCCGCTGCTCGATCGCCCAGCGGTCCACCGCTCGCATCCGCGGCGCCTCCAGGAGCGGCTCGCACCAGTCGGGAAGGGCGCGCATGACCAAGCGATACTAAGCGCTACTCGACGGTTACAGTCTTCGCGAGGTTGCGCGGCTGATCGACGTTCAAGCCGCGGCGCCTCGCCACTTCGTAGGCGAGCAGCTGCAACGGGATGACCGCGAGGATCGGCTGGAGCATCCAGTCGATGGCGGGAATCGGGATCGCGACCTCCACCTGGCCGGCGAGCTGGGCGTTGCCCGCGGTGGTGATCGCGATCACGTGGGCGCCGCGCGCGCGCACCTCCTGCATGTTGGACACCATCTTCTCGAGCACCGGGGAGTCGGTCGCGATGCACACCACGGGAGTGGAGTCGTCGAGCAGCGCGATCGGCCCGTGCTTCATCTCGCCCGCCGCGTAGGCGTCGGTGGCGATGTAGGAGATCTCCTTGAGCTTCAGCGCCCCCTCGAGCGCCACGGGCAGGCCGACATGGCGTCCGATGTAGAGGAAGAACTCGTCGCGCCAGTGATCGTCGGCAACCCTCCCGATCTGCTCCCCGACCTCTGAGATGACCTGGTCGATGCAGTGCGGCAGACGCTTGATCTCGCCGACGAGCTCGGCGATCCGCTCCGGGGGGAGCGTGCCGCGCAGCTCCGCCAGGCGCAGTCCGAGCAGGTAGATGACGGCGACCTGGCACACGAATGTCTTGGTGGCCGCGACGCCTATCTCAAGCCCGGCGCGCGTGAACAGCACGCCGTCGGACTCGCGGGTGGCCTGCGATCCCATGACGTTCGTGATCGCGAGCACCTTCGCGCCGCGCTCGCGCGCGATGCGCATCGCGGCGAGCGTATCGGCCGTCTCACCGGACTGGGAGATCCCGATCACGAGATCCCCGGGGCCCACCACCGGGTTGCGATAGCGGTACTCGGAGGCGATGTCCATTTCGACCGGCACGCGCGCCCACTCCTCGATCGCGTAGCGCCCCACGAGGCCCGCGTGGTAGGAGGTCCCGCAGGCGACCACCACCACACGATTCACGTTCGCGAGGATCGCCTCGTCGAGCGCGCCCTGCTCGTCGAGGTCGACGCCGTCGCCGCGCGCGACCCGGTCGGCGATCGTCTCGGCGACCGCGTCGGCCTGTTCGTGGATCTCCTTGAGCATGAACGTCTCATAACCGCCCTTCTCGGCGGTGTCCTCGTCCCAGTCGACCTGCTCGACCGCTCGCTGCACCGTCTCGCCGGCCGCGGTGAGAATCGTGACGCTGTCGGGGCGCAAGACGACGATCTCGCCGTTCTCGACGTATTGGACCGAGCGTGTCTGCGCTAGGAACGCGGGCACCGCCGAGGCGATGAACTGCTCGCCCTCGCCGCGACCGACGATGAGCGGGCACTCCTTGCGAGCTCCCACAAGCGTGTCGGGCTCCTCCGCGCTCATCGCGACGAACGCGAAGTGACCCTCGAGCTCGCCGAACGCCGTCCGCACCGCGGCGGCGAGATCGCCGTCGTAGTGGGCGGCTATCAGGTGCGCGATCACCTCCGCGTCTGTCTCGGAGGTGAACACGTTGCCCTCGGCGGCCAGGCGCTCCTTGAGCGCCATGTAGTTCTCCACTATCCCGTTGACCACCACGTGCAGGCGGTCCTTGGGGTCGTAGTGGGGGTGGGCGTTCTCCTCGCTGACGCGCCCGTGGGTGGCCCAGCGCGTGTGCCCGATCCCGGTCATGGCGGGCCGCTCGGCAAGCGCGACGTTCGCGCCCTCACCGACGGCTCCCTCGCCGACGGCGTCTCCACCAACCCCCCTCTCGCCGACCGAGCTTGTGCCGTGCGAGTCCTCACCGGCGTGGGGTCCGCCGATGGCGTCGAGCTTCGCCTGGAGCGCGCTCAGATTGCCCACCGAGCGCACCGCCTCGATGCGGTCGCCTTCGATCAGCGAGATCCCGGCGCTGTCATAGCCGCGGTACTCGAGCTTCTTCAGCCCGGCGAGCAGGAGCTCGCGGGCGGGACGCTTGCCTACGTAGCCGACGATGCCGCACACCGCGACGACGATACCAGCGGGCTATCGCGCCAGACGAGCGCCACCGGTCTCCTCGGGTCGTCTCCCGTCAGGCCAGCTCGCGCTGCACGAGGGCCACCAGGCGCGAGCAGGTGGCGTCGGCCTCCTCGTCGGTGGGCGCCTCGACCATCACCCGCACGAGCGGCTCGGTGCCGCTTGGACGCACGAGCACGCGCCCGCGACCGGCGAGCGCGCGATCCTCGCTGCGCACAGCCTCCGCCACGCTGTCGGCGCCGGCGAGCGCGCCTCTGTCGCGCACCGGCACGTTGACGAGCCGTTGCGGAAGCTTCTCCATCGCGTCGCGCTCGGCGAGATCGCGTCCGGCGAGCGCCTCGAGCGTGAGCAGCGCGCTCGCGATGCCGTCGCCGGTGCTGTTGAAGTTCATGTCGATGATGTGCCCCGACTGCTCGCCTCCGAGCGCCCAGCCCCTGCGGCGCAGCTCCTCGAGCACGTAGCGATCGCCCACGCTCGTGCAGGCCACCTCTATGCCCGCGTCGCGCATGGCGGCGTGGAAGCCGTAGTTGGTCATAACGGTCACCACCACCCCGTCGCCGGCGAGGCGTCGCCGCTCGCGCAGATGCAGCGCGGCGAGGGCGATGAGCTCGTCGCCGTCCACGATCGTGCCCTCGCGGTCGACGGCCAGCACGCGGTCGCCGTCGCCGTCGAAGGCGAAGCCGAGCGCGTGTCCCTGAGCGCGCACATGCTCGCCGAGACCCGCTATGTGGGTGGAGCCGCATCCGGCGTTGATGTTGCGTCCGTTCGGGCCGGCGGCCATGACCGTCACGTTCGCCCCTAGACGCCTGAAGATCTCGGGAGCGACCTTGTAGGTGGCGCCGTTGGCGCAGTCGATCAACACGTCGAGCCCGTCGAGGCGCAACTCGGCGAAGCGCGTTTCGAGCTCGCGCAGGTAGTCCTCGTGGGTGCCGCGCAGCTCGCGCACGCGCCCGATCTCCCCGGCGCCCGCCTCGTTGCCGTTCGCCCGCAGCTCCTCTTCGATCGCCAGCTCGGCCTCATCGCAGAGCTTGAAGCCGTCGGCGCCGAAGAACTTGACGCCGTTGTCCTGGTAGGGGTTGTGCGAGGCGGACAGCACCGCCGCCAGGTCGAAGCCGTAGCGCCCCAGCAGTAGCGGCGCGGCGGGCGTGGGGAGCACGCCGCCGAGCAGCGCTTCTCCCCCGGCCGCGCTCACGCCGGCCGCGAGCGCCGCCTGCAGCATCTCGCCGGACTCGCGTGTGTCGCGCACGATCAGCACGCGCGGGCGCCGCGCTCGGGTTTGACGGGTGGCGGCCTTGCCGAGGGCGAGCGCCAGCTCGGCCGTGAGCAGCTCGCCGGCGACGCCGCGGACGCCATCTGTACCAAACAGCTTATGAGTCATTGCGCAATGTGGACCGGGCGATTGAACTCGGCTGAGCGGGACGGTATTCGAATCCCGGCCGCCCGCCGCGCAGCGGCCCCTGCGGCCGGGAGGCGAATGCCGCTCCCGCTACCGCTTGGAGAACTGCGGCCGCTTGCGGGCCTTCTTCAGACCGGCCTTCTTGCGCTCCTTGGCGCGCGAGTCGCGTGTCAGGAACCCGCGCCGCTTGAGCTCGCCGCGCAGGTTGGGGTCGGCCTCGAGCAACGCGCGGGAGATCCCGTGGCGCAGCGCTCCGGCCTGAGCTGAGATGCCGCCGCCGTGCAGGCGCGCGACCACGTCCATGCGATCCTGGTAGCCGACCGTCTCCAGCGGCTGGCGGATGTTGCGCTGGAGCGTGGCTCGCGGGAAGTGCTCGTCCAGCGCGCGCCCGTTGACGAGGTAGGCGCCGCTGCCGGGCCTGAGGATGACCCTGGCGATCGCCGTCTTGCGCTTGCCGGTGGCCTTGTAGCGCGCGCCGGCCGCCAGGTCGATCGCGGCTGTGGCGATCGGCTCTGAGAGCTCGCCGCCGTCGGGCTCCTCCTCGGCTTGCGGCTCGTCGTACTCCTCGATCGCGTAGGGGTCGGCGGGCTGCTCGGGAGCGAGCGGGTCGACGCCCTCGGGGACGATGTCCACTTCGAGGTGCGCCCCAGGGACGCTCGGCTTGACGCGGGGCGCGGGCGCCTCTTCCTCCTCCTCGGAGTCGCCCGCGTCGGCGGCGAGCGGCTCCTCGACGAGGGGCTCCTCGGCGACCGGCTCCTCGGCGGCGGGCTCCTCGGCGAGGGGCTCCTCGGCGGCGGGCTCGACCGGACCGGGCGGATCGGGCGGCTGCTCGTCGGGGTGCTCTGTCGGCTCGTCGGCCATCAGGCCTCGATCTCCATCGGTTGTGGTTTCTGGGCGACGTGGGGGTGCTCGGGGCCCGCGTAGACCTTGAGCTTGGTGATTTGCTTACGGGCGAGGCGGTTGCGCGGCATCATGCCCTTGACGGCGAGCCTGATTATCTGCTCGGGCCGGCGCGCGATCATCTCCTCGAAGGTGCGCGAGCGCAGGCCGCCGGGGTAGCCCGAGTGGCGGTAGTAGCGCTTGGCTTTGCGCTTGTCGCCGGTGACCGAGATCTTCTCGGCGTTGACGACCACGACGAAGTCGCCGGTGTCGATGTGGGGCGTGTACTCGGGCTTGCGCTTGCCGCGCAGCGCGTCGGCGATCTGCGTGGCGAGCCGCCCGAGCGTCTTGCCGTTCGCGTCTACGACGAGCCAGTTGCGCTCGCGGTCTGTTGGCTTGGCTACATAGGTCTTCATAACGTGAAAAAGGCCACGCGAAGACAGCGCGCGGCGCGGAGTGCATGATAGGCGAAGTCGCGTCGCCTCGCGGTGTCAGCGAGAAGCGTCAGTCGCACGCGACGCGTCGAGGCGCTCCAAGGCGCTGCCTGCCTACTCCCACTCAATTGTTCCCGGTGGCTTGCTGGTTATGTCCAAGACCACCCGGTTGACCTCGCGCAGCTCGTTGATCATGCGCGAGGCGATCGTCTCGAGCAGGTCGTATGGGAGGCGTGCCCAGTCGGCGGTCATGGCGTCGTCGGAGGTGACCGCGCGGATGACCACGACGTATCCATAGGTGCGCTCGTCGCCCTGGACGCCGACGGTGCGCACGTCGGGGAGCACGCAGAAGGACTGCCACAGCTCGCGGTAGAGCCCGGCCTTGCGGATCTCCTGGAGCAGGATGTGGTCGGCCTCGCGCAGCACGTCGAGGCGCTCCTTGGTGGCTTCGCCGCCGACGATCCTGATGGCGAGCCCGGGACCGGGGAACGGCTGGCGCCAGACGAGCCGCTCGGGCAGGCCGAGCTCGGCGCCGACGGCGCGGACCTCGTCCTTGAAGAGGGCGCGCAGGGGCTCGACGAGCTCGAAGCGCATGTCCTCGGGCAGCCCGCCGACGTTGTGGTGGGACTTGATGGTGGCGGCGCCCGTGCCTCCGCCGGACTCGATCACATCCGAGTAGAGCGTTCCCTGCACGAGGTAGCGCGCGGGGCTGGAGGCCGAGATCTTGGAGGCCTCCTCTTCGAAGACCCTGATGAACTCGGCGCCGATCGCCTTGCGCTTGGCCTCGGGCTCGGTGACGCCTTTGAGCTTCGCCAGGAAGCGCTGCTCGGCGTCGACCGCGACGAGCGGCACCTTGAAGGTGTCGCGAAAGGCGCCGATGACCTGCTCGCCCTCGTCCTTGCGCATCAGCCCGTGGTCGACGAACACGCATGTGAGCTGATCGCCGACCGCCCGGTGCACGAGCAGCGCCGCGACCGAGGAGTCGACGCCGCCGGAGAGGCCGCAGATGACGCGCCCGCTGCCCACCTGCCGGCGGATGCGGGCGATCTGATCTTCGGCGATCGAGGCGGGCGACCAGGTGCGCTCGCAGCCGCACACCTCGGTGAGGAAGCGCGTGAGGATCTCCTGGCCGTAGGGCGTGTGGACGACCTCCGGATGGAACTGGATGCCGTAGATGTCGCGCTCGCGGTCCTCCACGGCCGCAACCGGCGAGCCGGTCGAGGAGGCGAGCGCGGTGAAGCCGGCGGGCGCCTCGAAGACGGTGTCGCGGTGGGACATCCAGCAGGTCTGCTCCCTGGGCATCCCGGCGAGCAGGACGCCCGGCTCGGTGACGGTGAGCTCGGAGCGCCCGAACTCGCCGACGTCGGCCTGCTCGACGCGCCCGCCGAGCTCGTGCATGAGCAGCTGCATGCCGTAACAGATGCCCAGCACGGGCACCCCGAGCTCGAGCAGCTCACGCTCAAGGCGGGGCGCTCCGGGCGCGTACACCGACGCGGGTCCCCCGGAGAGGACGATGCCGCGCGGTTTGCGCTCTACGACCTCCTCTATGCCCACGTGATGCGGCAGCAGCTCCGAGAACACCCCACAGTCGCGGATACGCCGCGCGATCAGCTGGGAGTATTGACCGCCGTAGTCGAGAACCACAACCTCCTCACGCGCGGCCACCACCTCGTCGCGCCCATCGGCGGTCGGGGCGGGAGCCGTGGTGGCGGAGTCAGTCATCTACGAGAGCGGCCGCCCTGCCGTTGGCGCCCATGCCGACGGACTGCTCGCGCTGGAGCTGCTTGCCCTCGGTTTGGAGGGCCGGCGCGATCACGACCTCGGCGCGGTTGAACTCGGCGAGATCCTTGTGGCCGCAGGTGGCCATCGACGTGCGAAGCCCTCCGAACAGGTTGAAGGTGCCGTCGTTCTCGCGGGCGGGGCCCACGAGGATCTCCTCGAGCGTGCCGTTCTGCGTGGTGGCGACGCGCGCGCCGCGCGGGAGGGTCGGGTGGAAGGTGGCCATCCCCCAGTGAAAGCCGCGCCCCGGCGCTTCGTGGGCGCGGGCGAGCGGCGAGCCGATCATGACCGCGTCGGCGCCGAGGGCGATCGCCTTGGAGACGTCGCCGCCGTTGCGCATGCCGCCGTCGGCGATCACCTGGCAGTAGTCGCCGGTCTCGAGCATATGGGTGGAGCGGGCATGGGCCACGTCGGCGATGGCGGTGGCCTGCGGCACGCCGATGCCGAGCACCCCGCGGGTGGTGCAGGCGGCGCCCGGTCCCACGCCCACGAGCACTCCGGCGGCGCCGGTGCGCATCAGGTGCAGGCCCGTCTGGTAGGAGGCGCATCCGCCGACCACCACGGGCAGGTCGAGCGAGGGGATGAACTCCTTGAGGTTCAACGGCTCCGAGACCGTGGAGACGTGTTCTCCGGAGACCACGGTGCCCTGGATGACGAGCACGTCGAGACCGGCCTCCAGCGCGATCTCGTGGTAGTCGAGCACGCGCTGGGGCGTGAGCGACGCCGCCACCACGACCTTCTGCTCCTTGATTTCGCGGATCCGCCGCGCGATCAGCTCGGGGATGACCGGTTGGCTGTAGATCTCCTGCATCTCGCGCGTGGCCACCTCCTTCGGCAGCTTCGCGATGCGCTCCAGCTGGGCGTCGGCGTCCTCGTAGCGGGTGAAGATGCCCTCGAGGTTGAGCACCGCCAGGCCCCCCAGCCCTCCCACGATTGCGGCGGTGTTCGGAGATACGACGCCGTCCATCGCCGAGGCCATCATCGGGAGCTCGAACTGGTAGGGGCCGAGCTTCCAGGAGATGTCGATGTCGTCGGGGTCGCGGGTGCGCCGGGAGGGCACGATCGCGATGTCGTCGAAGCCGTATGCGCGGCGGCCCTGCTTGCCGCGTCCAATCTCTACTTCCATCGAGGAATCCTTGCAGTCTCGGCGGACGAGCATAGCAATGCGCTCGAAGCCCCGGGCCGGAATGTCCGGCGCCCACCATCTATTCCGGCGCGTGCCCTTGGGTATGCTCGGTCGCATGAGCGACGGCAATTTCCCCAGCTATGATCCGCGGAAGATCGAGGCCCGTCGCCAGGCCGCGTGGCGCGAGCGGGACGCTTTCCGGACCCCCGACGTCGGGGAGGATGGGCCGCGCAAGTACATAAAGCCCTCGGCGCCCTTCACGTCGGGGAACATCCATATAGGGCATGTGCGCAGCTATTCGATCGGCGACGCCTACGCGCGCTTCTGCCGGGCGCGCGGCGAGAAGGTGCTGTTCGCGTTTGGCTTCGACTCCTTCGGCCTGCCCGCCGAGCTCGGCGCGATCGCCGGCAAAGAGTCCCCCAGCGCATGGGTGGAGCGCTGCGCGGAGCACATGACCGGCCAGTTGCGACGACTCGGCTTCTCGCTTGACTGGGAGCGCGCGTTCATGAGCTCCGAGCCGATCATGTACCGCTGGTCGCAGTGGTTGTTCCTGACTCTCCTGGACGCCGGTCTGGTGTATCGGGGGACGGGGAGCGTGGACTGGTGCGACACGTGCCAGACGACGCTCGCGACGATTCAGGTCGAGAACGGGGAGTGCTGGCGTTGCCATAACCCCGTGCGATTGATTCAGCAGCCGCAGTGGTATCTGCGCATCAGCGCGTATGTGCAGGAGAACGACCGGCGCCTTCAGGATCTGGCGGCGAGCGGGATGTGGGACGAGAACGCGCTCGCCTCGCAGCGCTTCGTGCTCGGCAGGGTGGACGGGGTGGAGCTCGAGCTGAGCGGCGACGACGGCGAGCCGTTGACCGTCTTCACGCCCCACGGCGACGCGCTCGAGCTGGCGCGCTTCGTGGCCGTGTCGCCGAGACACCCGCGGGTCGAGGATTGGGCACGGGATGAGGTATGGGCTCGCCGGCTCGAGGAGCTGCGAGCGGGTGGACTGGAGCGAAGCTCTCGCGAGGCGCAAACGATGCCCGTCGTGGATACCGGCCGCACGCTCGCCTCCCCGGTCGGCGGCGAGCCATTGCCGGTGATTGTCACGCCGACGGTGGACGGTCGCTTCGGGCCGACCGCGGTGCTCGGAATCCCCGAGCGCGACCGCACCGACGCGCTGATCGCCGAGCGCCTGCCTGCGCCCGTGAGGGCGTCCGGGCCATCGGATGGCTCTGCGGGCGACGGCTCGCCGGAGGATGCCTCGCGCGCGCGCGAGGGGGTCGACGAGGCGAGGAGCACAACCTCGCCGGACGCCCCTGCATCGTCCAGCCCAACTCGGGGCGCCACGCGCGCCCGCGAGGGGGTGCGCTACAGGGCCAACGACTTCACGATCTCCAGGCAGCGCTCTTGGGGCACGCCGATCCCGATCGTGTATTGCGAGACGTGTGGGGCCGTGCCGATCCCCAAGGAGCAGCTGCCGGTGCTCCTGCCGCTCGACCTCAAGCCCACGGGCGAGGGCAATCCGCTGGCTGAGCGCGAGGACTTCGTCAACACGACATGCCCCACCTGCGGCGGAGATGCGAAGCGGGAGACGGACACGCTCGACTGCCACTTCGACGCGCTGTGGCTGTGGGTTCCGGTGTGCGTGCCGCCATCGGAGCGCGAGCGCACGCTCGAGGAGATCCTGGCGCTCGACGATCTGCGCGGATGGCTGCCGAGCGAGCGCGTGGTGGCGGGCTCGGACAGCGGCAACTTCGTGTTCGACCAGCGCACCGTGACGAAGGCGTTGCGCGATGTCGGGCCGCTGGCGTTCCTGAAGGACGGCGAGCCGTTCGCGGGCTGTTTGTTCCACGAGATGGTGATCAGAGACGGGCGCAAGATGAGCAAGCACCTCGGCAACGTGGTCGATCCGGACGAGCTGGTCGAGCGCTACGGGGCCGACACGATCCGGCTCGCGGTGCTGTATGCGGCGCGACCGCAACGCTCGCTGAACTGGAGCGACAGCGCGGTGCAGCGCTGCCGGCGGTTCCTCAGGCAGCTGTGGGACTACTCGCAGGCGCGCTTCGCGCTCGCCGCCGAGTCGGGAGCCGAGTCAAACGGTGGCGGCGCGGCCCCCGATGAGGCCGGCGGATCGGGGGGCAACGGGGCCGGCTCGTTGTCGAGCGGGACCGACGGGGCGACGCAAGAGATGGGTGCGGAGAAGACCGAGCACCTGCGCAAGCGGCTGGAGCAGTGGTGTGAGACCGCGGTGGAGAAGATCACCGAGGATCTGGTGGAGCTCGAGATGCACAGCGCGGTGCGCAACGCTATGCGCCTGTTCGACCGCATCAAGGACTACGAGAAGCGCACGATCGCCAAGCGTGGGTGCCTGTGCGCGGAGGATCGCGAGGCGCTCGTGGCGGCGCTGAGGTTGATGGCGCGCGTGCTGGTCCCGCTTGCCCCGCACATCGCCGAGGAGCTGCTGCTCGCGTCTACGCCCGAGGGGAACGGCGAGATCGACACCTCATGGCCGATCGGCGAGCTTGTGCCACGATGACGATGGCGAACCGCCGACCCTGACTCCAACACCACGCCCAAACCCGGACCTGATGCCTATGCCAACCCCAACCCCAACCCCAACCAACCCAACAGGAAGAGGTGAGACCCGATGAGCACCGCTACAGGGCGCGCAGAGGAGAATGAGACGACGCGCTCGTGCGTGACGGAACTGGTGTGTGAGAGATGCGCGGTGAAGCTGCCGATCGCCGACAGGGAGGCGTTCTGTCCGGAGTGCGGCAAGTGCCTCGACGTGGCCTACGACTACGAGCTCGCGGCGAGCCGTCTGCGGGAGCTGCCGATGGAGGAGCGTCCGGCGAACATCTGGCGTTTGTCCGAGCTGCTGCCGATCCGCGACTCGCGCGCACAGGCGCGCGTGGGCCAGTACTCCGGCTTCACGCCCCTGATGCCGGCTGCGCGACTCGGGGAGAAGCTGGGCCTGAAAAACCTGTACGTGAAGGACGACAGCACGTGCCGTCCGAGCCTCTCCTACAAGGACAGGGTGGTGTCCACCGCGATCGCGCGCCTGCTGGAGCTCGGGCGGGAGGAGATCGGGTGCGTGTCGACCGGCAACGTGGGCACGGCGGTGGCGTCGCTTGCGGCCAAAGCCGGGGTGACGCCATACGTGTTCTACCCCAACCGGCTCGAGGAGACCAAGGCGAAGGCCGTCAGGGCGCTCGGCGCGAGGGTGTGCCAGGTGGCGGGCAACTACGACGAAGCCAACCGCGAGTGCAAGAAGGTGGCGGCGGCGAGCGGGCTGGAGTTCGCGAACATCACGTTGCGTCCGTTCTACGCGGAGGGCGCGAAGACGATGGCGTATGAGATCGTGGAGCAGCTCGGCTGGAAGGCGCCCGATCACATCGTGTCGGCGACCGCCGGGGGCACGCTGTCCTCGCGCCTGCACAAGGGGCTGATAGAGCTGGAGAGGGTTGGCCTCGCGAAGACGAGCTCGACCAAGATGCACATCGCCCAGCCGGCGGGCTGCTCGCCGATCGCCAGCGCGATCGGGGCGGGCGACGCGGAGATCCATCCCTGCACGCCGGAGACCGTGGCGCACTCGCTGGCGATCGGCACGCCCGGAGACGGCTATCTCGTGATCGAGGCGGTGCGCTCGCGCAAAGGGAGCGCCGGGTCGGCGAGCGACGAGGAGATCTTCGCGGGCATCGACCTGCTCGCCGAGACGGAGGGCATCCTGACCGAGCCCGCCGGCGGCACCACGATCGCGGTGCTGAGGAAGCTGGCGCAGGCGGGCGAGCTCGACCCCGACGCGGTGGTGGTGGCGATCGTCACGGGCAACGGGCTCAAGACGCTCGAGGATCACCCGCGCAAGACATGGCCGTCGGTGGTGTGCGAGTCGGAGACGATGCTGTCGGTGCTGAGCGACTTCCAGCACGAGCGGACCGCCTCGGAGGGCCAGCCGCTGCCGGTGTAGCGCTGAAAGCGCCCCCCACGCGCGCGCGGGGCACCGTTTTTTGGAAGTCGCAACCTCCCCGTCCGACGGGATGGTCAGTCGCCCGCGGCCGCCGCGTCGGCGAGGATGAGGGCCCGCTCCGCCGCCACGCGTCCGGCCGGGATCGAGCGGTCATGGCGGCGCAGGCGGGTGAGCGCGTCGAGCTTGTCGGCGCCCGTGACGACCCACAGCAGCGTTCGCGAACGGTCGATGACCGGATAGGTGAGGGTCATGCGGCGATGGCCCATGTAGGGCTGGGTGAGCGCGACGTCGCGATCGAGGACGTCGAGCACCGGGTCGCCCGGGACGAGCGAAGCCGTGTGTCCGTCGGGCCCGAGGCCGAGATGGACGAGGTCGAAGCGGTGGGGCAAAGACTGCGCGTATCCAAGCGCGGCGGCGTCGAGGTTGGTGTTCTCAACCGGCATCGCGCGCACACGTGGGAGGGCGGCGGTGGGAAGACTCTCGAGCAGATGGGTGAGGTTGCGCTCGGGGTCGCCCGCGGGGACGATGCGCTCGTCCACCTGGTGGATCTCGGTTTGACTCCACGGGAAGGACGTGTGTGCGAGCTCGGCGAACATCGCCCAGGGCGTGCGGCCGCCGCTGACGGCGAGCGTGAACGCGCCACGCTCGGCGACCGCCACGCGGGCCTGCTCGGCCAGGATCTCGGCGGCGCGGCGCGCGACGGAGGTGACATCGGGCAGGAACTCGATGCGGGGGGCGCCCGTCACGACCGGATCGCGGTTTGAGGAGTGGGAGCTCACGGCTCGCGGCGCAGCGCGCGGTAGCGGCGGATGAGCGCGTTGGTGGAGCTGTCGTGGCGCAGCGAGGGCTCGACGTCGCTTTCGAGCTCGGGGACGATGCGCTTGGCGAGCGCCTTGCCGAGTTCGACGCCCCACTGGTCGAACGAGTCGATGTTCCATATGACCCCCTGCACGAAGACGCTGTGCTCGTAGAGGGCGACGAGCGCTCCGAGCGCGTGGGGCGTGAGCTGCTCGGCGAGCAGCACATTGGTGGGCCGGTTGCCCTCCATCACCCTGTGGGCGACGACGGCGTCGGAGGCGCCCTCGGCACGCACCTCCTCGGCCGTCCTGCCGAACGCGAGCGCCTCGGCTTGCGCGAAGACGTTGGACATCAGGAGGTCGTGGTGGTTGCGCAACGGGTTGAGCGTGCGCGCGAAGCCGATCAGGTCTACGGGGATCAGCTTCGTGCCCTGGTGGATCAGTTGATAGAAGGAGTGCTGACCGTTGGTGCCGGGCTCTCCCCAATAGATGGACCCAGTGTCAAAATCGACCGGCACGCCGTCGAGCGTCACATGCTTCCCGTTCGACTCCATCGCGAGCTGTTGCAGATAGGCGGGAAAGCGCTTGAGGTACTGGTTGTAGGGCATCACCCCGACCGTTTGGGCGCCGAAGAAGTTGCCGTACCACACCGCCAGCAGGCCCATCAGCACCGGCAGGTTGCGCTCGAAGGGGGCCCCGCGGAAGTGCTCGTCCATCGCGTGGAAGCCGGCGAGCAGCTCGTGGAAGCGCTGGGGCCCGACAGCGAGCATCGTGGAGAGGCCGATGGCGGAGTCCATCGAGTAGCGCCCGCCCACCCAGTCCCAGAAGCCGAACATGTTGGCTGTGTCGATGCCGAACTCGGCGACCGCCGGCGCGTTGGTGGAGACTGCGACGAAGTGCTTGGCGACCGCCGCGTCGTCGCCGAGCGCGGCGAGCGACCACTCGCGCGCGGAGCGGGCGTTGGCGATCGTCTCCAGGGTGGCGAAGGTCTTGGAGGAGACGATGAAGAGCGTCTGGGCGGGGTCGAGGTCGCGGGTGGCCTCAACGAAGTCGGTGGAGTCGACGTTTGACACGAAGCGGAAGGCGATGTCACGGCGCGTGTAGTGGCGCAGCGCCTCATACGCCATGACGGGACCAAGGTCGGAGCCGCCGATGCCGATGTTGACGACATTGCGAATCGGCTTGCCGGTGTGGCCGGTCCAAGCGCCCGAGCGGACGCGTTCGCTGAAGGTGGCCATCCGCTCGAGCACCGCGTGGACCTCTCGCACGACGTCGACGCCGTCGAGCAGGAGCGAGGCGCTCTTGGGCATCCGCAACGCGACGTGCAGCGCGGGACGGTCCTCGGAGACGTTGATGCGCTCACCGGAGAACATCGCCTCGGCGCGCTCCGCCAGGCCGGACTGCTCTGCGAGCGCGACAAGCAGCCGCAGCGTGTCGTCCGTGATCCTGTTCTTGGAGTAGTCGAGGTGCAGCCCGGCGCCTTCGGCGGTGAGCTGCTCACCGCGCGTGGGGTGGGCGGCGAACAGGTCGCGCAGGTGGGTGCTCGCGATCGCGTCGTAATGCCGGGCAAGCTCGATCCATGCGGGACGCTCAGTCAAACCCGCCTTCCGCGACTCCCGCGTCTCACGCGGGAGTCCGCTCGATGTTGGTTTGGATTTTTGGGTCGTGCTCATGGCGTCACGACTCTTTCATTAAGAAGGTGTCTGGCAACCTGCGGCACCCCCGAGCGGGCCGACGTAGAAAAGCCCCGCCGGAGCGGGGCTTTTCCTTAGCAGGTCGATAACCCGGATTCTGTCGTTGAGCAGCCATCCATCTGAGCGGCCTACCTGGATCTCGGCGGGCAACCTGCAAGCGATCCGGTTTGACCTTGCATCGGGTGGGGTTTGCCCAGCCGCCGCGTCACCGCGACGCTGGTGCGCTCTTACCGCACCATTTCACCCTTGCCTGCCGGCCGTTCACGTGGGACGGCCGGCATCGGCGGTTTGTTTCTGTGGCACTTTCCCGCGGGTTTCCCCGGGTCGATAGCTCGACCACCCTGCCCTGTGATGTCCGGAGTTTCCTCGAAGGCCCACTGGACCTCCGCGGCTGCTTGACCTGCCCTACCACGGTAGCGCGCGCGGGCCGTCATGTGAAGGGCCGGCTGGACACTCGCGGGCGAAGGACGGCGCGGGTTACGCGAGCCGCGAGCCGCGACTGGGAGACCGCCCCGACCCTGGGCTATGAGAGCCGCGAGCCGCAGCTCTCACAGGCGCCCGTGGTTGGATCGCCGCCGCTCTCACGAGGGCGGGATGCCATCGGACCCTCGCACACCGGACATTGGACGGTGGCGCGCACGGCGAGGCCCTCCCACACGCCGGTGATGAGATCGTCCAGCGTAAGCCTGCCGTGCGCGTCCGCCCGCCCCGAGACACGCGCGCCGTCCAGCAGGCGGCGCGTGTCGTGCTCGAAGCCCTCTTCGAGGACCGGGGTTCGCTCGAGCAGCAGGGTGGCCATCACATGCTCCTGAGCAGGCCCACCACGCGTCCGAGCACCTTGACCTCCTTGGTGCGAATCGGCTCCATGGTGTCGTTCTCGGGTTGCAGTCGGATGTGGTCGGGTTCGCGAAAGTAGCGCTTCACGGTGGCCTCCTCGCCGAGCAGCGCCACGACGATGTCACCCTGCTGCGCGGTGTCCTGCTGGTGGACAACCACGAGATCGTCTTCGACGATGCCCGCGTTCTTCATCGATTCGCCGCGTATGCGCAGGAGATAGTCGCCGTCGCCGCCGCCGGCGAGACTGGGAACCGGGACGTACTCCTCGACGTTCTCCTCGGCGAGGATCGGCTGACCGGCGGCCACAGAGCCGAGCAGCGGAAGGCTTTCGGGACGAACGATGCCGCGAACGCTGTCGACGGCGCTCCCGACCGCGCGGTCGAACAGCTCGATGGCGCGCGGCTTGGAGGGGTCGCGGCGCAGAAGGCCGATCTTCTCGAGGTTGGCGAGGTGGGCGTGGACGGTGGACGAGGACGCCAAGCCGACCGCCTTGCCGATGTCACGGACAGTGGGCGGATAGCCGTACTTGGCCGAGTACTTGCGGATGAAGTCGAAGATCTCCTGTTGCCGCTTCGTCAGATCCATGTGTGCGGGGCTCCCCGGTCGCGTTGATGAAGGCCTGAAACGAACATGTGTTCGTACAGTAGCGCGGGCCGTGGACGGATGCAAGGGCGAGCTGTATGCGGACCCGAGGACGGGCGCAGAGAGAGCCGAGGGCGAGCCTTGCACGGACCCGAGGACGAGCCTTGCGGGAGCCCCAGACGGCTATACTCGCCCCCTCTGCGCCTGTGGCGGAATTGGTAGACGCGCAAGGTTGAGGGCCTTGTGGACCGCTTGGTCCGTGGTGGTTCGAGTCCACTCGGGCGCATTGAAAAGCCCCGTAAATCGGGGCTTTTCTTATGTCTAGGGCGTTCCGTCGCCTCCCCACGCTAGTGTTCGGATTGTTGCCAATGGCAAATCCGAACACTTTTCCGAACACCGTCCGAACATCGGTCGGCGATCTGTCGAGAGGCGAGCAAGGAGGCACGGGATGAGCTGCAGCTACGCCAAGGGGGCCTGGGAGGTCAGGTGGCGCGACACCAACGGACGGCAGCGCTCGCAGCGCTTCCCCCAGGAGTCGGCCGCGAGGGCGTTCGACGGCGCAATCCACGACCAGGGGGTCGCCGAGCGGCGCAAAGAGCGCCGGCACCGGGGCGCCGGCGGGGTCTATCCATATGAGACCGCCGCGGGCGCCAGGTGGCGCTACGTCATCAGGCGCACCGGCGGCTCGCTCACGAGCAAGCGCGGCTTTCCGAGCGAGAAGGCCGCGCGGGACGCTCGCCGGCGGCTCACCGAGAAGCAGGAGCGCGGCGAGGTTCGCCACACCAAGGAGACCTTCGGAGCGTTCTGGGAGCGCTGGCTCGCTCGCCGCAAGCCCTATCTGGAGGACGGGACGTGGCGAGCCTACGAGCGCGACGGCCGACTGCGACTGCTGCCCGCCCTGGGACCCAGCCCCCTCGGCCGCCTCGACGTCGAGCACGTCCGCGAAGCGATGGAGCAGTGGATCGAAGCGATGGAAGCTGGAGGGCTCGCGCCCAAGACGATCAACAACACCCTCGGCACGCTCGTCGTCTGCCTCAACGCGGCCGTCGAGGACAGACTGATCGCGAGCAACCCGGCGCTGCGCGTGGACCGCTTGCCGCCGGCGCACATCGAGCGCGAATACCTGCGCCTGCACGAGATCCCGCTCTACCTGGACTCGTGCTCTGAGGTCTACCGCCCGCTCGCCGAGTTGCTGATCGGCAGCGGCCTGCGTATCTCCGAGGCGCTGGCGCTGCGCGTGGGCGACCTGGAGCTCGAGCAGAAGGGCGGCGTGATCGTCGTCTACCGCTCGCGCAAGAGGAAGGAGGCGGTCGGCTCCACGAAGTCCGATCGCTTCCGCTCGGTGGAGATCGGACAAGGACTCTCGCGGGTGTTGCGCGACCACCTCGCCCGTCGCGGCGAGATGACCTCCCGCGCGCAGCACGACGCGCACGTGTTCGTGATGCCGGTGCGCGTGCGCAAACACGATCACGGCCGCTGGAACGGCGACGGGGCGGGCGAGCCGATGGACCGCACCACCGTGTCACGCGACTGGCACAAGGAAGCGCTGCAGGACGCCGCGCTGCGCGACATGCCGCTGCACGCGCTGCGCCACACCGCCGCCGCGGCCTGGATGGCGGGCGGGAACTCGCTGATGTACGTGCAACGCCAGCTCGGTCACTCGGACATCCGCACGACCGAGCACTACTACGGACACCTCGAGCGCCACGTGCTCGCCGCCGGCGCGCTCGCCACCGAAGAAGCGATCGCCCGGGCGGTCAAGCAGCGTTAGAGAAGGCTCTGCTGGCCGCTCGCCGGTGCCCGAGAGCGGCGCGATCCTCTGACGCGGCGCGGAACCGCAGGAGGGCGCGTGGCGACCGTGGGGCGGCCCGGAGTCCACGCGGAGCGCGCGTCGTCGATCCACCGCTCCACGTCCTCGGGGACGAAGCGCAGCGGCCCCTCCTCCCCACCGATCCTGATCGACGGGATGCGACCCGCCTTCGCGGCGTCGTAGAGCCACGAGCGCGAGACGCCGAGGCGGCGGGCGAGGTCAGTGGGCTTCAACAGGGGCTGCATGACGCGCTCACCAGCCGGTGATCCAGTCGTCGTGCGGCGCGCCGGGCTTGAACTGCTTGGTGATGCCGCCGCCTCGGCGACGTAGAACGTCACGGAAGTCCGCCAGTTGATTGTGGAAGGCGAGCTCTTCGCGGGGGTCTCGACCGGCGCAGTCGATGCTCAGACGCCAAGCCGCCAACGCACAGACGTTCTCGAGCAACTCGCTCTCGCGCCACCAGAGTTCAGGCAGGTGCTCAAGTGAGGTCGGGTAGCGGCCGTAGAGGGCTACCGCGTCTCCCCATGTTCGCTGCCGCCAGAGCCGGCGCTCATCGTCGTCGAAGGGCTCAAGCCATGGCGCGATCATCGGCTCCTCGGCGGCCTCGCCGCCGTCAGTCTCTTTTGGCCGCCTCCGGACGCGGCTCGCGGCTCGACCGTCGGTGAGACCGGACATGAGGAGTCGCGCGCCGACACGCGCGACGGGCTCCCCGGCGCTGTCGGCGATCGCGCGCAGCTGGTCGATCGTGGATGTCGGAATGCTGATCTGGATGCGGCTCATGACCACCTCCTATGTGCTGGCTCGGATTGGGCATCTGTGGTTAATGACCGCGAGAAGCCAAAACCGGCCAACGAATTTCGATCCGGGCGAGGTGGGTCAGGTGGTGCAGTTCTGCACCCCGTGCATCTGGTCTGTCCTGGGTTGGAGCGCAGCGACGGGCGCGGTGGCAGCCGTCGTCAGCAAGCGTCTTCCGGCGAGTCGCTGACGCGCTGAGGGGCGGCGTTCTGCGTGCGTGTGGTCGCTTGCGGCCTGGCGGGGATGAGTGCTGGTGGCGACGGCGGAGAAGCCGTCGGGAAAGTCGCTGGCCGGTTTCAGCAGGTGCCGGTCAACGACATGGACACCATCGGATCGACAGCAGAGCCGAACGCGGTACAGCTCGACCGGCCGCTACTCCGCCCCGAGGAGGCCGTCCGCCTGCTTGCCGTGAAGCCGAACTGGATCTACGAAGCCGTGCGGGCAGGACGGCTGCCGTGTCTGCGCCTCGGACGCCACATCCGCTTCACGCGGTCGATGCTGGAACAATTGGCTGGGGGAGAAAGCGGACGGCTGAGGCGCTGGCGAGTTGCCCAAACGGACGCGATCAGCGTGACGGGGTGTAGTAGGCCATCGTCCGCCTGCGCGGGCGATATCTTTATGAGGATGCAGAGTCGGTCACCAGTGTCCGACCGAATGAAAGATCTCCAGGTGAGAACAAATGCAGGTCAAGATCAAACTACCCGCCTCGGTTCAGTACGCGGACGAGCAACGGGTTCCCATCGCGAGCCTTGTGCGTAGTGGGGGTCCATCGTGACGCCCACCGATCTGCCATTGGACCCCGAGTGTCCTGACAACCGGCCTGAGCATGTGGTAGGGCAGCAGCGCGCGAGTGCAGCCAGGCTCAATGTGAGTCGGCTCACCGAGGCGTACCGGTTGCATGATGTGGCGGATCTCTCGAAGATGACAGGGCTCGGGTCGCTCGCGGACTCGATGGCGGGGTTGGGCTCGCGTTCGGCCTTGGGCTCGCTGAGCGCGTTTGGGTCAGGGTCGTTGGCGGAGTCGGTGGCGGGCATTGGGAAGTTGCACGCGGCGGCTTCGGCGGATCTCTCGAAGATGACAGGGCTCGGGTCGCTCGCGGACTCGATGGCGGGGTTGGGCTCGCGTTCGGCCTTGGGCTCGCTGAGCGCGTTTGGGTCAGGGTCGTTGGCGGAGTCGGTGGCGGGCATTGGGAAGTTGCACGCGGCGGCTTCGGCGGATCTCTCGAAGATGACAGGGCTCGGGTCGCTCGCGGACTCGATGGCGGGGTTGGGCTCGCGTTCGGCCTTGGGCTCGCTGAGCGCGTTTGGGTCAGGGTCGTTGGCGGAGTCGGTGGCGGGCATTGGGAAGTTGCACGCGGCGGCTTCGGCGGATCTCTCGAAGATGACAGGGCTCGGGTCGCTCGCGGACTCGATGGCGGGGTTGGGCTCGCGTTCGGCCTTGGGCTCGCTGAGCGCGTTTGGGTCAGGGTCGTTGGCGGAGTCGGTGGCGGGCATTGGGAAGTTGCACGCGGCGGCTTCGGCGGATCTCTCGAAGATGACAGGGCTCGGGTCGCTCGCGGACTCGATGGCGGGCAGGGCGGCTTGGTTGCCAGCCGCACCGAGTGGCAGTTGGCATTCCAATTTCGACGACTTCATCGTTCTCGACAGCGATGCGTCGACGCCAGTTCTCGAGTGGCTACGGTCCCGCAAGCCAACCCTCGGTCAGGCAAAGAATGCATTTGAGTTGATTGCTGCTCTCCATTTGTCGTGGGCGTGGCTGGAGTCCCACACGATCGGTTACGCCGAGGCCGTAGTCATCGCTTGGATGATTGTGCTCTTGCACTTGCTCGAGCGTCGCCAGTAGAAGGGTCTGGGCGTCGTCGGGTTGGTCGATGGTCTTGGAGAGCAAGAGGCCGGGTTCGAAGTGGGGTGTGGCTCCACGGCGCGGCAGCTCTTGGCACGGGATGCGCGACAATCCCGGATATGTCACCCAGAGGGATGGCCGTTTTGTCCATCAATGACCCAGTCCGACGCGCCTTGCTTGCGGCAGCAGGCGAGCTGCAGGCGACGATGACAGCGGTGCCGACGTGGGTTTCCGCGGTCGGCGAGGTTGGGGTTCATGAGAGCGATCTGCAACGCGCTCTCTGCCGTGGTTTGCAAGCACAGCTCGGTCCGGTCGTCAGCGTCGAGGGGCCGCTGCCGGCAGTGGTCAAGGAGCATTGGTCGGGTCGGCTGGGTCGAGTCGACGTGCTGATGAGACCCGCCGGCTCGACCGAAGTCTACTTCGAGACGAAGCTGTGCGGCGTCGACAAGCTCTACGAGGTCATCTGGGACCTGCTGAAGCTGGCGCTCCTTACGGCTCTGCCAGAGGCCGCCGCCGGATACCTGGTCTATGCAGCTCCCGAGGCGGGCTGGACCCCGAAGCAGGATCGTCCGACCAAGATCTTCGAGGGCGACGTGTTCGACGTGGCGGAGCTGCTTCGCGATCATTACCCGAACCCTTGGAGATGGTGCCTCGGCGGGACCACGACCACTCGGCCGATCAGACTGCCTGCCCATGTCCGGACTGAGCGCGTTGGGAGCGCGACCATAGGCGTTTCCGGCGGTGACTGGGAGGTGCGCTGCGTCCGTGTCCAGGGCGACGCTACGAAGGGATGGATCAACTTCGGCAGCGACGGGTGGCCACAGGTCGGCGACCGGCCGTCGCCTGACCGTGCTTGAGCCCGGTCACGACGTACTGCTTGGCCGCACGGCGTCCGGTACGACCGAGCCAACCGCGAAGATGTCGCCCCATGCACGTCCTGCCCCCGAACCGTTGGCCAGCGACCCCTGACGAGGCGGCCTCATGACCGTACGCCTTGAGTGGGACGGGAAGCCCGAGCGCGTCGAGCGCCTGCATCTCCCGTTCCAGACCGTCGAGACGATCAACGAGTCCCGGGCGACCCGCGAGCGGGACACGGGCGCGCTGTTCGGTGGCGACGACCCGCCGGCGTCCGAGCGGAACGTGCTCATCTGGGGAGACAACAAGCTGGTGATGAGCAGCTTGCTCGACGACTATGCCGGCAAGGTCAAGCTGGCCTACATCGACCCTCCGTTTGACTCGACTTTCGCGGTTTAGGCAGCCGCGAGTGCTGATGAGAGCTGGGGTTCTCTGATTTGTTGATGCGTGGTCATCGGGTGTGCTTGTGCATGAAACTCCTGCCGGATGAGCTCGCGGCGTAGCGCTGCGAGCATGTCGGCGTAGCTGACGGTGGCCTTCTGACCTCGATCTTGCATTAAGCAGTCGCGCCCCGGGCTGGCCGGGGCGCGAATACGTCCGCCTGGACGGGGAGAATGCGGGTTCCTGACACTCGTATCTCGACCCCAGGAGGATCACCCATATGGTGCAGCGTGAAGGGCTGGTTGACAAGCTACATGTGAGCGCGGACGGCACCGGCCAGGTGGGGCACGCCGGCAGCGCGTTGGTGGCGGGTGTCGCGGATCGGGTTGGGCTCACGCGAGCGCTCTGTGAGGCGATGGCGAGTACCCGGCAGCGGCGCTCGGCGCACGATCCCGGCGTGGTATTGCGCGACCTGGCGGTGATGCTCGCCGACGGCGGGGACTGTCTCGCGGATCTGGCAGCTCAGCGCGACCGGGCGGACCTGTTCGGCGATGTCGCCTCGGACGCGACCGCGTTCCGGGTGATCGACTCGGTCGATGAGCGCTGCCTTGAACGGTTGCGCGCGGCGGTGGCGTTGGCCAGGGCGCGGGCGTGGAAGCTCGGTGCGCGCCCGCAGCGGCGGGAGGGCTGCGAGCAGGCCGAGCGGACGGTGATCGACATCGACGCGACGCTGATCGGCGCGCACTCCGAGAAGGAGGGCGCCCAGGGCACTTTCAAGAAGGGCTTCGGCCACCACCCCCTGCTGTGCTATCTGGACGACACGGGCGAGGCGCCCGCGGGGATCCTGCGGGAGGGCAAAGCCGGCTCGAACACCGCCTCAGACCACATCGCCGTGCTCGACCTCGCGCTGGAGCAGCTCGACCAGGTGGCACTGGAGGGCGAGATCCTGGTGCGCGCCGACGGTGCCGGCGCAACGCACGAGCTGACCGTTCACTGCCGTGAGGCGAGGATGCGCTTCTCGGTCGGCTTTGACCTCGACGAGCGGGTGCGCGAGGCGATCCTCGCCATGCCCCGGAGCGCTTGGGTGAAGGCGATCCGCGCCGACGGCTCAGCGCGCCGCGACTCCCAGGTCTGCGAGATCACCGCCCACGTCGATCTCTCCTCCTGGCCGGAGGGCTCGCGGCTCTTCGCCAGGCGCACCAAGCTCAAGGAGGGCGAGCAGCAGTCCTTCGCCGACCACGACGGCTACCGGCTGGCCGTGTTCTTGACCGACCAGCCCGATCCGAACATCACGGCGCTCGACCTCACCCACCGCGGCCACGCGCGCGTGGAGGACCGTATCCGCGAGGGCAAGGACTGCGGACTCTCGAACCTGCCGTTCCGCTCCTTCGCTCACAACCAGGTGTGGCTGTGGCTCGTTCAGCTCGCGCAGGACCTGATCGCCTGGACCAAGCAACTCGCGCTCGCAGAGCAGGCACGCTCATGGGAGCTCAAGCGGCTGCGCTACCGGCTGCTCCACCAGGCCGGGCGGATCGCCCGCCACGCCCGCCGAAAGACGCTGCGGCTCGCGCGCGACTGGCCCTGGTCAGAACAGCTCGCCGCCGCATTTCAGCGCCTGCAAGCGCTCCCAGCCCCGACCGGCTGACCGCCAGCGCCGTCGGCGCTCACCGCGACCACGACCCTCAGCAGCACCGCCGGCGTCAGCCTGCCCGCAAACGACACCGCAGTCCCCCCAGGCACGCCCATCACCCCGACAAACCGGCCGCACGGCACTTCCGGCGGCCTTCACCACCACTGCGCAGGCCCTCCCGCCGCGCTCGCGGCCCGGTCGAGGACTTACTGCAAGCGGTCCGAATCAGACGCTTGCTGCAAGATCGAGGCTGGCGGTACCACGGAGCCCGGCGGCGGCGCTCGATCAGGTCGGCCTGCGGGTCGCCGCAGAGCTGGTACCAGAGGATCGTGATCGTGATCGTCAGGAAACCGAACGGCACGGTGCGCTCCACGGCTCCCTTGACTCTGTTGCGGGCGTCGCCGACGCCATGGGCCTTGGCCTCTTGGTGGACGGTCTCGATCACCCAGCGCCCGTCGTAGCGTTCGATGGTCTGTACGGCGGTGGCGGTGGTGTCGGTTGATGCGATCGCGATGTCGAAGCTGTCGGTCTTTGTGCTGTTGGGGCTGCGGACGAGGATCACCTTGATCGGCCGCGTGTGAAACGGCTTGTACCACAGGCACACAAACTCGTGGATGAGGGCGGTGCGGCTCCGCCCGTCGCGTCCGGTGAGCGTGACGGGCGTGAAGGTCGCGGCTTTGGCGATCTCGGCGAGGCTCCCCATCCTCTTGCCCTTCAGCGGCGTGCGGCCGTGCTGGTGTGGCCGGCGTGCCAGGGGGAGCTCGTGGATCGCGGCGTTTGCGCGCATCCTGGTTGTCAGGCTGACGTGATCGGGCAGGCTCCGCCAGGCCCTGGAGGCGTAGGCGCCGTCCATCACCAGCTCGACCTGGCGGCCGGGGAAGCGCTTGATGACCAGGTCGATGAGCGTTCGTCCGAGCTCGGGTTGGGAGGGCCGGTCGGGGTGCTCATCGTCCTTCGGTCGGAAGAGCCGGAAGAGGACCGGCAGGCCGATCGTCCGCCCGCCGGTGCATGGCAGCGCCACGACGAGCACGACCGTAACGAAGCAGTTGCCGAAGCGGGTGCGCCTGCCCGAGCCCTCCGGTTGCGCGCCGTCGTGCAGGTAGTGCGCCCCCCACACGCGCTTTCCCGTGCGCCCGAAGAGGGTGTCGTCCACGGCCAGAGAGATCGGGCCGTCGGCTCCGATCAGCAGCGAGACCAGGAGGTCCAGCAGCCGCAGCCCGAGCTCATCCGGGCACCACCGGCGATAGGCGAAGAACGCGTGCGCGCGGCTGTGATGCCAGACGCCCGCCAGGCCCGCTGCCTGCAGCATCCCCGTGACCGTGTTCTCGCGGATGCGCGCGATGAAGCCGACCGTGAGCATGCAGAACGTCCGGTACGTGGGTGCCGTGAAGCACGGCGCAAGCAGGGACAGCAAGCCGGCGAGCGAACTGGCAACCTGAGGCATGGCGGCGACCCCCCGATGGGCAGGCCGCGGGAACGCTCACTACGCCCCGCGGCCGATGGACTTTGTCGCCCACCGGATTCGGGGTCGCCGCCAGCCCTCCTGCGGTCGCGCTCAACCCACACCAACCCCGCCGCTCAGCCAGCCAGACGCACCCGCCGCGCGCCGACCACACCAGTCATCACTACACCACGCTCAGACCTCGAAAAACCCGAAACTCGAGGTTTGACACGGGCGCCGATTTTGCCTATCGCGTGTCCGTTGGAGACGGATCGATTGAGAAGATGCCGTCGATTCTTGAGGAGCACGCATATCGAGATACGTGGGGCGCAGGCAGGGGCTCTTACCTGACGATGCTCTATGAGCGTCTCGTCCTCATTCACGAGTTGCTCGCCGACGACGGCTCGCTTTTCGTTCATCTTGATTGGCATCAGGGTCACTATGTCAAGGTGCTTCTCGACGAGATATTTGGGTCTGATCGGTTTCTGAACGAGATCGTTTGGTGGTACTACAACAAGTACCAGGGCAACGTTAATCGCTTTGCGTCCAATCACGACGTGATTTTCTGGTACTCAAAGAGTGCCTCATATACGTTCAACCGCCAGAAGGAGGTCCGTGACAAACCGGTCCAGCAGATCAAGCGAGTCTGGGACAAGGAGAAGCAAGCCATTGTCAATGAGAAGGACCCGATCACTGGAAAGGTGTTGTACCAGGAAAGCACTGAACGATCAGTTGATGATGTCTGGCGTCTTTCCATGCTGCAGCCCGCAGATAAGACGGAGAACGTCCGCTACGAAACACAGAAGCCGCTAACCGTCGCCGAGCGCATCATCGCCACGGCGTCAAACGAGGGTGACCTGGTGGCTGACTTCTTCTGTGGGTCCGGCACAGCGCTGGTTGCGGCCGAGAGGCTTGGGAGAAGTTGGATCGGCTGCGACCTCGGCCGCTTCGCGATCCACACCACGCGAAAGCGACTCCTGAACATCCCCGACTGCCACCCATTCGACATCAAGAACCTGGGCGCGTATGAGCGCCAGCGATGGCAGATCGAGTCGGGCAACGGCGCGTTGCGCGCATACCTGGACACGATCCTGGCCTTCTACAACGCCGAGCCCGTCGAGGGGTTCATCCACCTCCACGGTCGCAAGGCCGACCGGATGGTCCACGTCGGCGCCACCGATGCGCCGGTGACGATCGACGAGACGGAACAGCGTCATGGACGAGATGGCCGACAACGGCATCGAGGCCTGCGACCTGCTCGGCTGGGAGTGGGAGATGGGGCTGCACGACACGATCTCCGAGCGCGCGCGACGCCGCGGCCTGGATGTGCGACCGCGGCAGATCCCGCGGGAGGTCATGGAGCGTCAGGTGACCGAGGCTGATGCGGTGCGGTTCTTCGAGCTTGCCTTCGTCGACCTCGACGTTCGTCGCCAGGGCCGAGAGGCGTGTGTGGTGCTCAAGGACTTCGCGATCCCGAGCGAGGATCTCATCCCACCGAAGGTCCGCGAGAGCATCGCGTCGTGGTCGGATCTCATCGACTACTGGTCGGTGGACTTCGACTTCAGCGACGAGGTCTTCCACAACCAGTGGCAGGCATACCGGACGCGCGAGAACCCGGCCCTTGCCACGCAGAGCGACTGGCACGAGTATCCGAAGCCGGGCAGCTACGCGATCGTCGTGAAGATCATCGACATCTTCGGCAACGACACCACCAAGCTCGCCGAGGTTCGCATCAAGTGAGCACGGAGGAGCCCACAGCTCCGACCGGCGATCCCTACGCCGTTCCCGAGCGGCGCAAGCCCAGCGAGGGCACGTATGCCGTCAACGGAGTCCGAGCACGGGTCGATGCCTGGCGCGCCCAAGGCTACCCGGGCGCATCGGCGACCTCTCGGCGACTGCTCAGCTTCTGGTTCGCCGACGAGCACCGCTCCGATGACGGCCAGCCCTTCCGCTTCTACTTCTGCCAGCGCGAGGCCGTCGAGACGTTCATCTACCTGACCGAGATCGAGCCGGTTCACGGGCTGAAGGATCTCCTCGAGTTCGCCGAGCACGGGATGACGCTCCAGCCCGGCGAAACCAAGCGCCAGCGACTGGCGATGAAGATGGCGACCGGCTCGGGCAAGACGATGGCGATGAGCCTCTGCATCGTCGTGGTCCTACTTCCACGCGCTGTATGAGCCCGACTCGCCGATGACGACCTCGTTCCTCGTCATCGCACCGAACCTGATCGTGTTCGAGCGCTTGAAGGCCGACTTCGGCGACGCGGCGACCTTCCGGCGCGATCCGCTGGTCCCGCCGGAGTGGTCGCACGACTTCGACCTCGCTGTGCTCTTGCAGGACGATCCCGCCCCGGTGACGGCTCGTGGCGTCCTGTATCTCACGAACATCCAGCGGCTGTACGAGCCCTCGACGGCGCGCGGCAAGAACAAGACCGGCACCAAACCCGGTCGAGGCGATGGTCGGGCCTCGCGTCAACCGTGACGTGGACGCCTCCTCCGCCGAGCGGCTCTTCGACGGCATCGCGGAGCGCCGGCGCGTCATGGTCGTCAACGACGAGGCCCATCACGTCCACGATGAGAAGCTCAAGTGGAACCAGACGATCGAGCGGCTCCACGACGAGCTGCGCAAGCGCACGCCCGACGACCCCGGCGCCGGCGTGGTCTCCCAGCTCGACTTCTCTGCCACGCCGAAGTACGAGAAGGGCGGGATCTTCCGCCACGTCGTGGTCGACTACCCGCTGGCGCAGGCGGTCGCCGACGGGATCGTCAAGACGCCGGTGATCGGAGAGGTCAAGGGCGCGGAGGTCGAGCTCGGCGACACCTCCTTCCAGCGCAACCGCCAGTGGCTCGATGTCGCGGTCGGACGTTGGAGGGTGTTCCACGAGGACGCTCTCGCCGTCCGGTAAGCGGCCGGTGCTCTTCGTGATGTGCGAGAACACGCAAGCCGCCGACGAGGCTGGCGACTATCTGCGCCAGCTCCCGGACTTCGCCGGCGACCGGCTGCTCGTCATCCACACCAACCGCTCAGGTGAGATCACCAAGGACGATCTCGACCTCGCGCGCCGCGCGGCGCGCGAGGTCGACGAACCCGACAGCCGTATCCGTTGCATCGTCAGCGTCCTGATGCTGCGCGAGGGCTGGGATGTCCGCAACGTATGCGTGATCGTCACGCTGCGACCGCTCAGTGCCGCCAACAAGATCCTTCCCGAGCAGGCGCTTGGGCGTGGCCTGCGACGGATGACGCCACCGGGCTCGGGCTTCGACGAGCGCGTCGTCGTGATCGAGCACGAGGCCTTCCGCGACCTCTGGAGCACGGAGCTCGACGGCGGTCTCGTCATCGAGAGGGAGGACGCGGACAAGATCGAGTCGGGAGCCGTGACGATCTTCGCCGATGAGGCCAAGCGCCGCTTCGACATCGTCATCCCGCAGCTCACGCGCGCCTTGGCGCGCTCGGAGAGCGCACTGAACCAGCTCCACCCCAGCGACGTGCCCGACCCGAAGCAGCCGGCTTGCCGTGCCTGACATCCAGCCGGACGAGTACGTCCAATACCGCGGCATGCACCTGATCGACAAGGGCGTCATCGAGGAGTACGAGTTCCGCGTCCCCTACGCAGAGGACCCTTCCGGCGTGATCACCTACTACACCCGCAGCGTCGCCAGGGCGGGCGGCGTCGAACGGCTTTCCGGCGCGTTCGCCACGCTCGCGCCGATGGTCCGCGACTACCTCAAGGAGCGCGTGTTCGAGCGGCCGGTCGAGCTGGAGGACAAGGTGATCCTGCGCCGGCTGGCCGAGAACGACGCCCAGGCGCTCGTGGTGGGCGCATTCGGCGAGGCGATCCGCGCGCTGTCGATCACCGAGCGCGAGCCGACGATCACCGAGAACGCCTTTCGCGTCTCCGAAACCCCACCCTTCCCGTGGTCTCGCCAGACCGTCGAGGGCGAGCGAACGGTCTTCAACCTCACGCCCGTCGACAACGCCCTGGAGGCGCGCTTTGCGCGGTTCCTCGACCGAGCGAGCGATGTCGCTGCGTGGGCGAAGCTCACGATGAACAGCCGCTTCGCGCTGGAGTACATCTCCAAGGCTGGCGCCCTGCGCTACTACTACCCCGACTTCGTCGTGCGGCTGACCGACGATAGCTGCCTCATCGTCGAGACGAAGGGCCAGGAGGACCTCGATGTCGCCCTCAAGGACCGGCGTGCGCGTCGCTGGTGCGAGGACGCGACACGCCTCGCGGGTCGTGAGTGGGCTTACGAGAAGGTCAGACAGCAGGTCTTCGACGCCTACACTGGAGGGACCATGGATGGCCTGCGGCGGTTCGTTGCCACCAGCGGCGCGGACGCTTCATAGCAGTGGCTGCGGCGTACCGTCCCAGGCCAGTGGCAAGATAGACGCTATGGAGCAGCCCGAGCCATGAGCCAAGTCGCCGACACCCAGATAGATCTCCTCACGTGGGCACGCGAGTTGGACGCTGAGCGCGAGCGCATAAGAGCGGCGAACGCCGCCCGCGCCGCCCGCCGGGGCTTCATCGTGATCGCAACCGACCCGTCGGTGGGTGTTGACTCGCCCGAGTACCGGCGGGTATATGCCACCGAGGCGAGGACGCCCAATCAGGCGGCGGCAAAGATCCGGCCTCTCGTATCGGGACGGCGCCTGCATACGTATCTGGCGACGGGCAAGTACAAGAACGAGCTGGCGGATGCTCGCTGGGTGGCGTAGGTAGCCCAAGCCGGTCGTGATGGCGCCATTCGTCCTGCTCGGCGCTGGCGCGTCGCACGACGCCGGGATCCCCATCTCCACCGAGATGACCGAGAAGCTGGTCGAAGCGATCAATGAGCGCCATCGCTGGGGCCAGGAGACGCAAGCACTCAACTTTGTCTGCGGTGCCCTGATGGCATATGACGCAGCTCAGGGTGACAGCCCGTACACGGGGCTTGATGTCGAGCGGGTGATCTCGGCGATCGACCTGCTTGCCGAACGCCGCGACCTCGAGGTGACGCCATTCGTAGCGAGCTGGCACCCCGCAGTCGACGCGTGGGATCGTCCGCGCGTGGCCTCGTTTGCCGGTCGCAATCTGCAGGACGCACTTGAGAAAGATCATCACGGCGGACGTATCGAGCAAGTGATCGGTGGAATGATCGACTCGCGCACGAAGGCCGGAGACGGGACAACTTATAGGGTGCTCGCCCGAAGTATGACGGCTGAGCTACGTCGCCTCCTTGAGACGGATGCGCAGCGGGCCGCATACCTTAAGCCGATCGCTGACGCGGCAAGACGCGAGGGCGGGATCACCGTCGCCACGCTCAACTACGACACATCCGTGGAGCAAGTGGCAGAGGCGACGAGCGTGCCGGTCTACACCGGACTCGACGAGTGGACGAGTCACCGTGAATGGGGGTGGCCAACCAGTGGGTTGCGCTTGTTGAAGCTCCACGGTTCCATCAATTGGTGCTGGAACGACACCGCGGCACCGGGTGACCTGGGCATCAGCACGGTCAGCCGGACTCTTGATGTGGCCAGCGAGACACGGTCACCCGCGCTGATATTTGGGCAGCGCGAAAAGCTCAGCGCCAAGGGACCGTTCCTATCGCTGCTGGCCGAGTTTGAGCGGCTTCTCGAACAGGCAGAACATCTCCTCGTAGTCGGCTACTCCTTTCGCGACAACCATGTCAACGAAGTCATCCGCCACTGGGCCGCAGACGACCTGTCGAGACGGATCACCATCGTCGATCCGAGTCTCCCAACGGACGAATACAACGCGTCGCCAGGCATTGTGATACGACGCTTCACGCAGGCACGCCCGAATTTCCGTCAGAGGCTGCTGGCGCTGAACACCTCCGATTCGGTAGGCACGGCAACCGCTACATCCCGAGTGGAGGTGGTCCCGCAGTCGGCCGTGAGCGCACTGGCCGAGTACCTCGCAGAAGGCGTCTGAGTCACCCACTGGGGGAAACAGGAAAGCGCTCGGCTACTGGCGGATCCTGCGGCAACACCGTGGGCAACATCCACACCGTCCAATGCGTCCAGTGCGTCTGGGAAACCGCGCAAAATGGACGATCTGGACGCCCTCGGACCCATCTACGCCGGCCGTATCGGGTTGAGGATCTTGTCTTGTGTAAACCAGATGGTGGGTTCGAGTCCACTCGGGCGCATTGACTCGGAGACGGTGAGCAATAGCGGCCCGTCAGAACAGAAGCACCTCGCAGCTCTCGCTCTTCCCCCGGGATCTGCCGGAGGGTGAGAGACTGCGCCGATGAGCTCAGAGCCACAGTTGCAGTGGATGATCGCAGGCCAGACGCCCAGCCAGGATGGCTCGGGCGCGCCGGGCATCAATATCGGCCGCGAGATCGCGGGCGAGGAGCTCGAGCGACTGAACGCGGCGATCGGCCTACTGCAGAAGCTGTCGGGGACGGATGCGTACAAGCGGTCGGTGCAGCTGCTTTCGGCCTATGCGCAGGAGTGCGGCGAGCTGGGCGGGCGCGAGCGCCCGCCACCGGCAGCACTCTTGACGCCCCTCGCGCGTTCGGCGCGGGCGGTGATCGCAGCGCTCGCGCGCGTGCCCGAGCACATCCTGACCGGCGCAGGCGAGTTTCTCGCCGAGGATGACGGCGCGCTCGACGAGCTGCGCGAGCGCGTCGGCGAGCTTGAGGACAGCACGGCGTGGTGCCTGGCGACGGCGCTCGAGCAGCCGCTTCGCGATCCGCGCCACCTGCTGGGCTTCGAGGATGGGCAGCTGCTCGTAAGGGGCGAGCCGCTCAAGGCGATCGCCGCTGTGGCCGGAGTGGAGCCCGGCTCGTTTTCGAACACGGTGGCCGTTCTGCTCGCTGGCGGCGTGAACGTCGCGCAGATGATGACCGCGCGCCAGCTACTGGCCTGCCGGGAACCGATTCGCGACGCGAGCCTGCTTGTGCGCCGCCTGGCGGCCGAGGTGCTGATCGGCGTTCCGGCGCTGCTGGGGTTTCCCGACGGGGTGCCACCGGCCGGGTCGATGAGCTTCACGCACCGGGCGCTGCCGTTGGTAGAGATCATTGCGCTGCAGCAGGCGCTGATCCGCGCCCCGGCGCTGCTCGGAATCTCGCAGGCAGAGCCCGCCACGTCGGGCACAGAGGTGCCGGCCGAGCCGGGCGAGGACGCCGCCACCGCGGAGGAGGAGGAGGAGGAGGAGGAGGAGGAGGAGGCTCCTCCTGGTGGCGAGGAGACTGCCCTGGGCGCGGAAGAGGCTGAGGCTGCTGGCGAGGGGCGGGGCCCGGGTGTGTTTGGCCCTCCTCCCCCGCCCGCTGAGCCGCAGCCGCTTGATTTCGGGGTGCTGGTCGACCATTTGAGCCGGCTTCCCGCCGAGACCCAGCGCGCGTGGTCAAATGCGTTGGAGGCGGATCTGCTGGGCGAGTCCGGGCAGGTGCTGAGCGCGCAGTGGAGCTCGCTGCTTGCCGCTCTCTACCGGGAGGTGAGCGACGCGGAAGCGCGGATGCGGGCGCGCGGGATCAACCCAGCGATCCCCGCCCACCCCGAAGATCCCGCGGTGCTCGCGCATCTGCGCCTGGACGGCGAGCCGCTGGATCAGTGGCGTGCGCTCTCGGTGGCGCAGATGTGGGCGTTGATCGGCGTCGCCAAGGGCATCGGGGGTCTCACCGAGCCGCGGGCGCCGTTCGGGCTCGGCGGCCCGGATGAGCTGACGTGGTGGGAGGCCGGCGCGTTTGCTCTGATCCGCCGGCGCGCGGCGCAGCTCGCCCGTGTCAGCGCCCAGCTGCTCGAGGCAGAGCGCGCGCTCGCGCCCTCTGCTCCAGAGGATCCAGCCCCTGCGGTGCCCCTCACCGGGCCGTGGCGGGAGCGACTGTCGCTCGCCGATGAGGCGGTACTTCGCGGGGATCCGGAGGCGGCTGTGCTTCACCTGCGCCTGGCGCTTCGCGAACGTGCCGCTCAGCTCGCCGGGGTGAGCATGGCCGAGCTGCCGGGCGATCTCGAGGAGCGCTTGGCGCGTGACCCCGAGCTCGCCGATCTCGCCGCCGGGTTGCGGCTGCTGGGGGAGGTCGGCGCTCACCTTGACGAGGCGCGGCCGGTGAGCCTCGGGTTCTCGCTTCCCGTAGCGGAGCTGATGCTGGCGCCCCTTACGCGGCTGTGCATGTCGCTGTCTGCCGCGCTGATCCGCGCGGCTCGCGACGAAGAGCTCGATGTCTCCTCGCACGAGGAGCAGGGGGAGGGAGCCGAGGGAGATGGGCCGGGCGAGGAGCGCCAGGATGGCGGATAGCGCTGTGGGGGGGCCGGGTGGCGAGGATCTGGACGCGCTCGGGCTGCTGGCGCTCGGCTCGGGTGCGCAAACACGCTTCGGTGATGTGGAGGTCACTGCCGCTCTGCGTGGTCTGAAAGCCCGCTCGGCGCTGAACGACCTGCCGAGCGCGGAGCTCGGCCTCGAGCTCGAACTGCTGGGGGGCCGCCCGCCGGACTACTTCGCCCCTGTGGAGATCGCGCGCGTGGCGCCAGGGCAGAAGCACCTGTTGTTCACGGGGAGCGTGCTGAGCGCGCAGCCCGCGGCAGGCAGGGTTGAGCTTTCGCTCGCCTCGATGCCGGAGATGAACGAGCGCGCGATGCCCTCCTTCGTGGCGTGGATGGTCTCGGCGCCTGAGATCACGCACGGGATGCTTCGCTCGGCGGGCATGCAGGAGAGCCAGCTGAACATCGAGGGCCTTGATGAGCTGCCGTTTGAGAGCTTTGAAGTGATCGTCCCAGTGCAGGGGCTGCAGGTTCCAGAGCGCGCCGCCCTGGATGACGTGTATTTCCTGCCTGCCGGGGCTGCGCGCGCGGCGGTCGCCCGGCTGGGCGTGGCGGAACCGCTGGCGGGCTCGTTCACCGGCGCGGATTGTCATGCGGTGACGTTCGTGACCGCCACGCGGATGTTCGACGCGGAGGTGGCGGGGCTTTCGAGGATCGACGTGGCGCTGTCGTGGCTTTCGGTGCAGGCGCGCTACGGCCTGGCTCTGTGGCCTGATGCGAGCGCGCGCAGCTACAGCCGGGCGGTGAGCCGCTCCTCTGTGCGCCGGGGTGATCTCGTGTGGGTGCGCGGGCTTGCGAGCGCCCGCCAGTGGATGCGCTCGCCGATGTTCATCGCCCAGGCGCAGTCGTTTGACCTGCAGAGCGGGCATCCCCTCGGCGCAGGGCAGCTGCGGCTGCTCTCCTTGCAGGAGCGCCAGGCCGCGCTGGCGCTGCGCCGCGCCGGGTCCGGCTGGGAGCCCCTGCAGGCGATCACGGCGTTGTGGGAGGCGGTTGAGTTCTACGTTGCGAAGGTCGAGCTGCCCGAGCTGTTCTCGCCCGCGCAGCTGCGCATGCTGCGAAAGGCGGTGCCGAAGGACCTGCCGCAGCCGCTTCGCGCGCGCGCGATCAAGGCGATCAACCGGCTGAATGAGCCCGCGCTGATGAGCAGGCTGCGCGCTGCCAGCGAGCGCGACGGCGTGCTGCTCTCAAAGGCCGAGTGGGAGCTGCTCTCGCGGCTTCGCAGGGCGCGTAACGAGGCGGTGCACGGCACCTCGCGGACGACGGTCACCGAGTGGCAGATCGACCTCGGCGTGAGCATCGTGGCACGCCTTTTGCTTCACCGCGCCTACCGCCGGCGTCTTGAGCTCGGCCGCGGCGAGCATGGCCGGGACTGACACCTCGCGCGGGATCAACTTCCAGGCCGCCTTCACCGTGGGCCTGGCGCTCGATGTGCTCGCCGGCGAGGGCGGTGAGACGCTGCACGTCGACCCGGGTCCTGACATCGTCGACTACAGCGTCCGCGACGCCTCTGGGGCGCTACTGCTGCTCGGCCAGGCAAAGACACGGGGCGAGCCGTACACCTGGGCGCCGGGGAAGCTCACGAGCATCATCAGGCGCCTCGCCGAGGTGCCTGGCAGCGAGAACGCGCGGCTACAGTTCGTCACAGACGGAACGCTCAGCCGCGAGACGCTCACCTCGCTCGCGCCCGCGATCGAACGGGTAGCACGCTCAGAGGCGACCGCAGAGGACTGGCAGTACCTGGCCCGCCATGAGCTGACCCCCGAGCAGGCTGGGATGCTCGCCCGTGTGGAGCTCTACAGCGGCTATGACAGCGCCGGGGCCCAGCTCGAACGCGTCGTGCGACGGGTCAGGGCGCTGCGCGACCTGACTGCCCCGGTGAGCGACGAGGAGGCCGAGCACATCGTGTCGCGGCTGCTGCACGCGGTCACCGAGCGCGGCACCCGCCGCCACGGCCCCTCTGAGCTCTCACGCGAGCAGATCGGTGCGATCGTGGGCGTCGCGCCCGCCACGGTGGATTCGGCGCAGCCCTGGTCTGAGGAGCTCGCCGCCCACCAGCGCGAGCTCATCACCGCCGCCCCGGCTCCGGCCTACACCGTCGATCTGAAGGTGAAAGCCGTCGAGCTGCTCCCCACCTACACCCAGCTCTCCGCGATCGGCGCCCAGGACGGCGAGGGCACCGGTTTCCCCGGCTCCCGCGCCGACGGTGGCGGGACCCGCTCGGCGTTGGACCTACTCGACGGTGACTGCGCGATCTTCGGCTCCACCGGGGCCGGGAAGTCAACAACCCTTGGAGCCCTTGCGCGCCGTGCCGCCAGCGAGGGCCTCACCGCCGTGGTCCTCTCCCCGGTGAGCTATCGCGCCGGGGAGCTCGCGGCGCTCGTGCGCCGGGCACTATCGCGCGAGCTCGCCACCGAGCTCGGGCCGGGCGTCGGCGCCACGCTGCTCGCGCGTCCCGACACCGTGCTGCTGATCGACGGGGCGGGTGAACAGGCGACGCCGCAGATGGCCCGGGCGTTCGCGCGGGACATAGCCGAGCTACGCGAGCGGCTGCACGCGCCCACCGTGGTCCTCGCCGCGCGCACGCTCACGACGCTCAGGCTCTTCAACCTCGCCGCCTACAAGCTCCAGAGCCTCGACCGGCAAACCAGAAGGGCGATAGCCGCCGCGATCACCGGCGATGAGCCGTTTGCCGGGCAGGTGTGCGCGGCGCTCGAGCACGACCTGCACGGCGCAGTCGATAACCCGCTGCTGTTCACGATGGCAGTGGGGCTCGTGCTCGAAGAGCGACCCCCCGCAAGCATCGGTGAGATCTTCGCCGGGTTCCTCGAGGGGCTGCGCGCCAAGGCACAAGGCGGCCTTGACTGGGAGCTCGCGATCCCCTGCCTCGGCGTGGTGTGCACGCAGATGATCGCGGCGGACAAGCTCACCCAGTCCCGCTGGGACTGGCTGATCTCACTGGAGCAAACCCTTGGCGCGCTCAAAGAGCGCGGTCTGGCCGGCACGCTAACCGCCGCCGAGGTGCTCGACGGCATGCAGGATGCCGGGGTGCTCGTGGACAGCGATGACGGGACAGAGCTCTCGCTGCTTCACGACTCCTTCCGCGACTGGCTGGCCGCACAGGCGATCAAACGCCGCCTCGCCCAGCTACCCGGTGAGATCTCCGCGGACTGGAGCGCCGCCGCCGGCTACCTCGCCGAGGCCAGCACAGACGCGGACACGCTGCTTCGCTTCTGCGAGGACCCCATCGTCGCCACCCACGCCGCCTCACTCGAGCGCAACCAGCGTCACGAGCACCACGACGAGCTTGCGACCGCCGCCTTCAAGCGGCTGATCGAGCATCTCGCGCCGCAGATCCGCGAGACGGTGCAGGGCATGTTCGTCATCACCCGCAAACAGCACGGGCATACCAGGGTGCTGCTCATCCCCGCGACCGACGGTCCGGAGAAACTCGCGCGCGCAGTGATCGGCGCCGACCTGCCGTCCGGCGCCGGGCCGCTCTCATGCGCGGTCGCGCTGTGGTTCGAGCACCTGCGCCACAGCCTGCGCGAACGCACCTCGCCGCCCGAGCCCGTGCCAGGCGAGCGGGCAGCACTAGCCGCGGCGATAGAGTCGCGCTTCGGAGCCCAGCGCGAGCAGCTCGTGGCCGGCACGCTCCCGCGGCTCGAGCAGGCCGTGATCGCCCACGCGGGCTGGAGCGGGCTCGAAGGTAACGTGGGGCCGGCCAGCGAGAACGAACTCGGCCGCAACCATGCCTTCAGCTACGGCTACAGAGCGAACACTACACGAGTGACGATCGACGACCAACACGATCGCAGCGCCTTCACCACCCGCACGAGCGCCGAGGACTGGCTGCGGCCAAGCCCATACCAAGCCGCCTTGCGAGCTCTGCGCGCCGCGCTCAGCGACCTGCTCGCCGGGTTCGGCGGATGACCATCCCGTTCGGTGTGAGCGCATGAGCGCACGCCAGCTCTGGCAGGCCAGCAGACACACGGGCGAGCTGCTCGCCCTCTCCACCCACGCCGCGGCGCTACGGGAGGCGATCGACCTCGATGGCGCCAGCGGCGCGCGCAGTCCCTGCGTCACGCTGCTGCACCACACCCTCGCCGGGCTCGGCCCGCTCCGCTCAAGACCTCTGCTGCTCGGCCTCTACTTGCCCCGCATCCCCTCCATCGGGCCGATCCCCGGATACGACCAGATCACCCAGATCGAGGGCGGACCCCAGTTCCTCGACTCCGCCGCCCGCATCGCCTCCGCCGCCCTCTCGATCGCAGAGCACCTGCGCTCCCGCCTGCCCGGATACCCCGACATCCTGGTGCCCGACCTCTGCGCCGGCTCTCCCGCCGTCATCGAAGACGGGTTCATGGCCGCCGAGCGCTTTCCGTGGCCCGCCGCCGCCCGCGCCGCCCACCCCGACGGGCACCGCGAGCTGCGCGCCGGCAGGGATCTCGACGTCGACCTGCCAGCGCTCGCCGAGAGCGTCGGCGAGATGCTCGCGGCCCTGGAAACCCACAAAGCGTGGCAGACCTTCGCCGAGCTCAGCTCGCGGCTCAGCAGCGAGGAGCGCGCCGCGCTTGAGCGCATCCGCCAGGAGTTCGAAGCGAGGACCGCAGAGGCGGTGATCGACGAGGGCGCCGGCGGACTACTCATGCGGCGCTCGCAGTATGCACACGCGGTGCTAGGCAAGGTTGACGACCAAGCGCAAGCTCGGACCGGCGAGTACCTCGCGGCGTTCAGACGCGTCGATCACCTCATCACCATGGCGCTCGCCGTGCTCTCCGAGCGCACCGCCTACCATGCGCCCGTCGGCCTGCCCGCCGACACGCAGCTCACCTGGCATCGAGAGGGGGACGCCCTGCAGGTGCGCGCGGTCGTGCCCTCCGACCCGCTGCCGTTCCTCTATCCCGGACGACTGCTCGTCTACCAAGACGATCCGCCCACAGGCGGAGCGCTGTTCCTGAAAGGCGCCTCGCACACGATCAACTTCGAGCTCGGTTCCCAAGCCGAGTTGGACTGCGAGGGGCTCGAGGACTCCGCCGGCATCTTCGACGACCTCATCCCCACAGAGGACGAGCAGGACGAGCAAGGCGAGGAGCAAGCGAGCTAACGGCGCACCGCCCAGAAGGATCTCGTTCAGCGCTTCCAGCTCGGCTTCCGCGACGCTCCCCGGGTGAGCGGCTTCAGCCCCTCGGGGCGACATCTGCGCCAGGACGCTACCGGCCGGCGCTGACCAGCGCGGGCGGACGAGCGCCGTGCGACGCGCGGTAGACCCGGCGCACCTGCTCGTACAGCTCTGCGGGCAAGGCTCGCTCGGCCTCCGCGAGAAACTCGCTCTCCGAGAGCACCGCTGGCCGGCTCTGCTCGAAGAAGCGCTCGACCTCATCCCGCACGTGCTCTGCGTGCTCAGGAGAGCGCTCCTGGGCACGGCCGATGAGATCAGCGGCCACCTCCCCCAGGGAGCGCTTACGGTAGACGGCCGCCAGGCGCATCACCTCGCCGGCGGGGACTCGCTTATCGCGCTCGCCCATCCGCTCGCACACGAGATCGTTCCGCCGCGAGAGCGTGGAGGCGCTCACGCCGAGCAGCAACGCCGCCTCCGTGAGCGTCGGATAGGCAAACAGCGAGATGTCGAGCGTCGGGGTCATGGCAGCGCCTCCAACGAACACCCTACCTCATTGGCGCATGAAACGCAACATATGCAACAGACGGAATTATGTTCGACGAACTGCGGATCTGTTGGCGATCGACGGACGGCACGGCTCGCCAAGACCACAGGTAGCATCGCGCCTGTGACGATCCGGCTGCTTGCGAGCTACCAGTTCATCGACAAGGAGGGCCGCGCCGGGGGAATGGTGCGCCTCCCAGTCGTCGGTTACGCCCCGCCCGGCGAGGACGGGCGGGAACGCCCGCGCGTCCTGCTGATCAGCGGCGACGACCCCTACCTGGTCGACTTTCACCCCGACAGCACGATCGAGACACAGTACGGCAACCTCGAGGCACTGCTGATCGACGCCGTCGCCGACCCGATCCCCACACAGCCCGGCTGGGTCGCAGAACTCTGGATCGAACCCGCCGCCAAGCAGCCCGAGTTGCTCGGCGTCTATCCCGTGCTCGCCTGGGAACCCGAGCCACAGACGAGCATCGACGATTACCCGCAGGGTCACGCCGTGCTGCTCATCCCCGACCGCGACGATGCCCTCGGAAGCCACTCCGGACCCGTCAGCACCCGCGACCTGCCTGTGTGCTGCGAGGCGGAGCGCAGCGACGCCGACCGGCAGGGATGCCTTTGCGGGGAGCCGGGATGGCTGGCCGTTGCAGTGATGCTGGAGGGTCGGTTGGCGCGTCGTGGGAGTGCGGCGAGAGCCGGATGGGCTCGGGTGAGGCTTGGGCTATCGGCGGCGGCGTGGAGCGATGACGGCGGCGGGGAGCTCGACGTGCGTAGCCGAGCTGCGGCTGCCGAGCAGGCGCGTAAACAGCCTGGCCGAGACTACCGAGGGCCAGCGCCCGCGACGCCTGGCGTACCAGATCGTGCCGCCTCCCCACGCGAGCGTGCCGAACAGGAAGAAGGCGAGGCAGTAGCCGTAGCCGCCCTGGCTGCCGCAGGCCCACGCCACCCACCACGAGGAGCAGCCGGTGACGCGGGAAAGGGTCGGTCCGAAGCGCCAGCCGATCCATGCGACCACCGCGAGGAGGCCGAGGACACCGATCACGACGACTCGTGCGCCGGCCCGAAGCAGCGCTGCCGCCGTCGTCAGTGTCCCGCGGCCACGATCGCCAGGGTGATCGTGAGCACGATGCCCTGGTGGAACGCCACGAGGATGCCGGGATCCTTCGGCTTGAGGTTCACCGCGTGGAACAGCAGGAAGCCGACCGCCATCTGCGCGACCGCGGCATAAAACGCGACGGGGTACTTCGGCATGAGCGCTCCCAAGGTGCCCACCACAGCGAGCGCGGAAAACAGGTGCACGATCATGACCAGTTGCGAAGAGCGACGCGGAAAGTAGAAGGCTTCGATGGGCTTGCCGAAGCCTCGATGGCCGGTGGTCATGCCGCCCAGGAACACCGTCAGCAGCAGCGCGTGAAGGGCGTACGTGCTGTTGAGATAGGACCAGAAGTCGACCCCGGGGACGTACAGCGTGCTCAGGAAGCAGAGAAACACGCCATAGGCGAGAAGGCCGTGGACGCCATGCACGACGGAGGGAAGCCGGCCGGCGAGCACATGGAGCGTCCCGATACCCAGCACGGCCGTGAGCACGATCAACACCAAGCCGCTGATCGTCGCGGAGGCCGGAGCCAGGATCACCAGGACGACGGCGATCGTTCCGACGAGCGTGGCCACGATCCGGTGCGCCGCCTCCGGATCGCCCTCGATCAAGAGCGCAAGGATGTTGCGCGTGTAGGGCCAGCGCGTACCGAGCGAGAGTCCGAAGCCGAAGCCCTCGACGAGGCTGCCGAGCAGGATCAGGACCGCGGCGAGCATCGCCTCGGTCAGATACAAGCCGTCGACCACGGCAGCCTTGCCCGAAGCCGAGGTCGTGAGGCCACGCACGATGCCGGCGACGACGGCGGCCACGATGAGAGCGGTGATCAAGAGCCTGACCAGCCGAACCGTGGTCGTCATCTCGCCCTCCACCACGGAAGACGTGGACGTCGGGCGAAGATGAGGGTCGCTGGTCGTCGTCTCGGAAACGTCAGGGATCGGCATGTCCACGCGCCAGAAGCTTCGCAGAGCCGTTGGTTGTCATGTGGTGACGGCCGTAGCTATCGCCCCCCGCGTCTCCAGGATCTGCTCCCGCCGCTCGCTGATCCTGGGCACGTCGAGGGTCCGGCGTCATAAGCATCACCCCAGCCCCCTGGGCGCAACTCACATATAGCCGGGCGGACAGCCGCCACGCGTCAACCAGCACGGGCCACGCCCGCAGGGTCTGGCGAACCGTGAGAACACTTTGAGAACACTCACCCCGCCAGATCCGTCCGATTCGTCCAGAAAGCCTCGCAAAATGGACGACCTGGACGCGCCCGGACACATCTACACCCCCCATATCCGGTTGAGGGCCTTGTGGGGAGATTTCCCCGTGATGGTTCGAGTCCATTCGGGCGCACCAAAGTTTCGTTATTCGAACCAAGATGGTTCGATTTGCTTCCGCTCGCCTGCATTGAATGAGCCTTGCGCCGCAAGCTGAGCGCAACGCGAGCTTGACCGAGGAGCGGCTCAGCGCGCAGTGCTCAGCTTTCGTGCACTGACCGAGGCACTGCACTGTCGGCTTCGATCAGACCGAGCTCCGCCGCAAGCTGACCCGGACGCAGCACCTGCATCTCTCCGATCGGGTCATAGCCGAGCAGCTGGCCGTCGCTGCTGCAGATCGCGTCGGCTCCGTTCTGGAGCGCGCCGCAGATCACGTGCAGGTCGGCGATGTCCATCGACTCGAACGTGACTGGGAATGACAAGGTCGCGGCCGAGAGCAGCGCGTCACGATCCACGCCGGTCACAACAAGCAGGAGCTCTCCGAGCGACAAACCGACGAGGCTAGCGTTCTGACCGAGGCTGCGGCCCATCGGTGCGCGGGCGAGATTCGCCGGCTCGATCAGCACTTCGAACGTGTTGAGGAACGGCTCGAGCTCCTGCTCGGTGTAGGTGCGCGCCACGCGCTGGCCGGACCCCTTCACGCCCCGCTGCGTCGCGCGCCACCAGAACTCCGCGCCGATCGCATCTGTGATGAACCCGTCGAGGACCGGCGTGCGCTGCGCCGCAAGTGCCATCAGCTTGAAGCACGCTCCGCAGGGATTGTGAAACTCACCCCACAGGATCGTGGTGTCGAACTCGACCCGCACGAGGCGTCGCCGGCCGTCAATCCTCGGCGCGCATCTGACTGCCGAGCTCTTCCTCGCCGGGCAGCTCGGTCTCGCGATGCAGGGAGACCAGCTGCCTCTGCAGCTCATCGAGGCGCCCACGTGTGGTGGCTGGGCGAGCATCAGCCTCAAACTGCGCGGCGGGAATCCGCCAAGACCCTCCCGGTCCGCGTGTTCCCTGGATGCGGCCCTTGGCAAGCCACTTGTAGACCGCTTGGGTGGTCACGCCGTAGCGAGCCGCTACATCGGCGACGCTCAGATAGCCCGGCTCGGCAGCCTCACGCGCGATCAGATGCTCGCGCCACTGCGAGGCCATCTCCACCGCGCGTATGCGACGCTCGACTCCCAGGTGCTCGACACCGGCAGCCTCGCGTAGCAGCCCAGCGATTTTGGCCACGAGCAGCGCTATCCCCCCACCGGGCTCGCGCAGGCCTTCCAGACAGCGGCGCAGGCTGTCGCTCGCGAACAGCCCCGCATCGTCGAGGGTGCTGAGGCTCTCCACCGTGAGCTCCGCGTACTCGTCGGCGTACATGTCGAGATCGCCAAGGCTCTCGAAGATCTCCTTGGCGATCGCATGGACGAGCGCCTGCCGGCTGGCTCCCTCTGCGTCGATCGCCGCGCGCCAAAGCACGACACGATCCTCGGGACTCAAGATCTCCATGACCCCATCATAGCGCGGTCCCACCAACATCTGCAACATTTGCAACCGCATCTGCCTGGGGCCGTGGGCTCAACCGGCCAGCGAGAGTCACGTGTGGGCGTAGCGCGACGTGCACCGGACACTATTCACGGGTCCGCTGAGGACGCTATGATTTGATCAGGACGAACCCTTGGTCGCCGGCTCCGTACACGGCGATGTTGTAATGCCAGGCCTGCGATACCGCGGCCGTCACCGCGGCATCGGAGCATGCGGGCGGCAACTTGGATGCCGGCGCAATCCACGCGGTCTCGAACTCTCCGTCGCGCGATGAGTGCTGTGTAAAGCGCTCGCGCGCGCCGATCAGAGCATCGACGCCTTCCTGAGAGATGTCGGCCTGCTCGACGAGGGCCAGCAGCGATCTCGAGTCGCGCTTGCCGATCAGCGTGAAACCCGCGTCCTTGGCGGCCCAATCCACAGCCCATCCTTGCGATTCAAGCCATTGGATGGCTTCATATTCCAGATCGAAGCAAGCGACCTCTTCCTCCCCATCGCCTTCTTCGGGACCGTCGCCCGCTTCGACTTCGAGCTTGACAAGCAACCCTGGAAGTCTCTGGAGCAGAGGCGCAAGGGTGGGATCGAGCGTCATCCCCTTGACCAACGCCGGCCGGGCAGATCGCGGGACCTCGCGCACGGCGCTCAGCAGGTGTTCTGTGGCGTGCATGAACTCGCCTTGCATGGAGTAGAAGCAAGCCAGGTTGTATGAGGTGTCGCTCGAGCGGTTGCTTCCGTGCTCGACAAACGCGATCAAGATCCACGGATCGATCCTCTCGGCCTTCAGAGTCGAGATAACCTCGCTGCGTTGCGGACGGGTCGCCGGCCGCTCGGTCGCGCCCGACTCGGGGATCGTCGAGGCGGCGAGTATGAGCGCATCCGGCTCGATCGTGCCCTCGAGGAACTGGAGCAACGCCGGCGCAGGAGCCTGCCCGGAAAGGCCCTCTATGGTCTGCGAGGTCGTGAGCGCCAGATCCCTCGCTCGATCCGCCGCTTGCGCCTTTCGTGAACGCTTCAACTCGATCGGCTCGTCGGTCGCCACCGCCCAGTTTGCGTAGAGACCGGCAAGCTGATACTTGATGCGATACCAGTCGGGGTTTTCGTCGCTCGCGAGCTTGGGCGCTCGCTCCGGATTCTCGATCGGACTGAGAGCTCGCAAGAACAGCCTCTCGGCTTCCTTGAAGTTTTTTTCGTATTTCTCGATGATCCCCAGATTGGCCAGAGCGCCGACGTTGTCGCCATCGGAGATCAGCGCCTGTTCGTATAGTTCGCGCGCGATCCGATACTCCCCTTGGCGCTGCCACTCCACGCCGCTGGAGAACAGTGCCCAGCTCTGAGGGTCTGCTGTGAGCAGGTTGCCGCCGTCCATGGCGTTGACCGTGCGGTGGTCCACCCACGCCGCCGCGACGATCGCCAGGTGCTGATAGACGGCAGGGCTATCGACGCCGGACAGGCCCAGCGGGCTTGCCCAGAACGTGACCAGGGAGTCGTAACCGTCCTCAATCTTCAACTCCAGGCTGATGCCGGGCCCCTGCGATCCCGCTGGCTGAATCTCACCACCGAGCACGAAGCGCCGGCGCGGAAGCGTCGCCGTGAGGAGCTTGACCACGGCAACCGCTCCCTTCGTCTCGCTCGATATGTCTCCGAGCGATTCGAGTGTGCTCGCGATCCCCGCCTGTCCGCTGACGAGGTTGGGACCATAACGGTCCTTACGTCGCCAGTTCACTTTCCCGCGAATCAGACCGGCTATCGGCGGGCCGAGCCGGTCCGTCAGGGCGCCGTCGTTGAAATTGGCGATCTGCAGCGTGGGACGGCGGATCTTCTTGGCCGGCCACCGGTCGCGCAACCAGGGAACGCGCGTCTGAAAGTTGAGCCATAGGAGAGCAAGTGCAACCAGCACGAGCGCGAGCAGCACCAACAACGCCAGCGACTTGCCCGTGTTTTCGGCCACCTGTCCCACGGAGGTCCAAAACGACGTCTTGGGATCGGTCTTTTCGATTCCCAGCTTCGCGCAGCGGCTGGCCGGATCGGCAGTCAGAACCTTCAGATAGGCCGCATGAGCAGCCGAACGATCTCCCGCGATTTGAAGAGCTTCGGGCAGCACGCACGGCGAGCCCTGCGTTGCGAGCACCGGCGGCGCGCACGCGCTACCGAGCACGCCAAGCCCGATCATCAAAGCCGAGAGCTTTGCGATCCAACGCATCCGGCGTAGCGTACACGATGTCCGCAAAGTTGTACTTGCCGCCTAGTCAGAATCGATCCGGGTCGATGCCCAGCGCGCCGCGGGTCCAGATCCCGCCAGCGGAGCCATTCCGAGCCGACTGGCGCTCAGCGCCTTGGACGCCATCGCAGGCACTCCGATCGAGTCAGGCACGTTCACGCCGACATCAGCGTCACCAGCGGACACGAAAGGACGCAGTCGATCGGAGAGACGCAGTCGAACCTTGTAAGCCCGGCCGTCGAACCTGCCCAAGAAGCCACCCGAGGCGTCGAATTCCCCTTCATTACACGATATCGCGGCCTACGTCCCTATGCAAGAACGCAGGCATGCAGACGCCCGAGGAACTGCGCGACGCGGACCAGCTCATGACCTATGCGGCGCGCTGAGTTGCGGGGAGGAGGATCTTGATCTCGTAGACCGCGGCACCGCGCGGCGCCGGGTGACAGCCGCGGTCAAATGGGCACGCACGATCGTCGAACAGACCGCCGAGGAACAGCAGCCGCCCGAGCAACCCACCGAGCAGGGCCCGCGTCAGTACGCCCCTCGACGAGCTGATCTCGACGACACACTCCGAGCGTATCTCAGGCGTGCTGGAGCCCTGATCCGTGGCGACATCGTGGCAACATCCATATCGTCCAATGCGTCCAATACCTCCAGAGAACCCCGCAAAATGGACGATCTGGACGCTGGCGGACGCATATGGCGCGGGTGAATGAGGTTGAGGGCCTTGTGGACCGCTTGGTCCGTGGTGGTTCGAGTCCACTCGGGCGCATCGAGCTTCGCTGCGAATCTCCCCACGGCACGAGTAGAGCTACGAGATGCCGAGTCTTGCTGCAAGCCGTCCGGGTCCAATGACCTCAAGATCGCCCGCAAGCGGTCCTTCGGGCAGGTGAGCACGGTTCGCGCTGCAGATCACATCGGCGTCGCGGGCGACTGCCGCGGCGACGAGGTGGACGTCGTAGGCGTCGAACTCTCCGGCGACGAGCCTCAGCTGCCGGGGCAAGCCGTCGAGCAGATCCTCGCGCGTGCGTCCGGTCAGCTCGTAGACGATCTCGCCTATCGGCCGGTTGTGGAGGGACGCCTGCGCCGGCAGCGCTCTTCCGATCGGCGAGGGCTCGACGTTGTCCGGGTTGAACAGCGGAGCGAAATGATCGAGGAAGGCTTCGATCAGCTCCATGTCGTAGCTGACGCCACCGAGCCCGTCGAGAGCGTTGCGTACGAACTCCATCCCAGCGATATCCGTCGTGAAGCCCTGAAGGAGTATGCCGTCCGCGGCGAGCTCGAGCAGCTTGAAGTTGTAGCCGGTCGGCTTCCTCAGGGCACCGCAGAGAACCGTTGCGTCGAAGCCGGCGAGCACTCAGGGACGGCGCCGAGCGACGATCTCGGCCGCCAGCTCCTCGCCTGAGGGGCTGGGCGCGCTCCCAGCGCGTTCGACCAACCTTGCCTTGAGCTCTGTGGCCTCGTCTTGTTTGACGCGGTCACGGTCGAACTGATCGGCGGCTAGGCGCCAGGAGCCGCCGGGAGTCCGCTCCGCGCTCACGCGTCCGGCGTCTATCCATTTGTAGACCGCTTGCGGCGTAACGCCATACCGCGACGCGACCTGAGCCGCCGACAGCCACTCGGGCTCTGCGCGCGCTCGATCGCCGACGTGCCCCCGCCATACACCGGCAAGACGAAGCGCCCTCAGGCGAGCATCGACACCAAGTCGCTCGACCTCAGCCGCAGCATCGAGATGACTGGCCAGGAGCGCCGCGAACACCTGTGCTCGCTCGTCGTCCTCGTCTGCGTCCTCGAACGCCTCACGGAGATCGTCACGCCCAAGCAGTCCAGAAACGTCGAGGATCTCGACGGTCTCGATGACCTCGTCGTCATAGGCGCTGTAGAGGTCCAAGCGGCGACCGGCGCTCTCGAGGATCTCCGCAGCGAGGATCTTCAGTCGCGATGCGCGCTCCTCACGGCCGCTGGTGACGGTCATGCGCCAGAGAACGGCGCGATCGGTTGGCGACAGGATGCTCATGATCCAAGATTACACCATCGGCACAACAATAGAAAGTCTTGAAAGATTATAAACAGAGTCCTGGAAATCGGCCCGGACGCCGTGGCAAACATCGTGACAACACTCAGATCGTCCGATATGTCCAATGCGTCCGCGATCCCGCGCAACGCACCTCAGCTCAACCCGGCCAGGCGATACAGCACGAGGCTGCCCGCGACGGCGACGTTCAGGCTGGCGCCCTGGCCGACCATCGGGATCTCAACGCACGTGTCGGCAAGCTCCACCTGTTCCTCGGGTACGCCATGCCGCTCATGACCGAGCAGGACGACCGTTCGTTGCCGCGCCGGCTGCAGCCGCGGGAGCGACACCGCGCCGTCGGCCAGCTCGACGGCGATGATTCGCCAGCCGGCGGCGCGCTGCCGATCGATCCAACGATCCTTGCCAACGTCCACCCAGTGGATGCACGGACGGCGACGTGAACCCAAGGTGTCGCCCTGCGCGAGCGCCTTGCGATAGTGGGCGGTATCGGGCACCGCCATGCACGCGCCCACCGCGTCGCACGTGCGAAGCAGCGTCCCGAGGTTGGCCTCGAACGCGACCCACAACGGAGCGATGACCAAGTGCTCCCAGCAGTGGTGACGACTGCGGCGACGAACGCGACGGATGTCGCCCGGCCGAGACTTCTCGGCGCTCAACGCGCTCGGGCGACAGCCCTTTCATCGCTCACCGTCCCGAGATTAGCGATTTCAACGAGCGCCGGTCTGGACGATCTGGACGCCGCCGTGACCCACGAGTGCCCGCAAGCACCGCGCTGGCTCGAGATCGTGCGCAGTCTGTGTCTCCGCTCGACCCGGATCGTGCTCGTCAGCAGCCACCCTCAGTCCTCCAAGTCCACCATCTCTTCCTAGTTGACATTCTCGCCCAAGGGGCGTAACGTGGTGGACGAAAGGAGCACAGATGGCGCAACTCATGCAGGTTCGACAGGTCGCCCGCACGCTCGGGGTTCACGAGAACACCGTGCGTCGCTGGGAGCAGCGGGGCTTGCTGCGCGCCGTCCGGCTGCCGAGCGGGGTCCGGCGCTTCCGTCCCGATGACGTGGAGGCCGTGCGCGAGCAGATGTTCAGCGGCTTCGCACCGCTACGGGCCGACGACGACATTACGCCCGTGCACGCCCGGTCCATCGACTGAGTCGAGCACGACCGCCCCTCGAACTGATATGGAGAGTGGTTTGTCAAGTGGGGTCGTCGATTTGTCGCATTTTGCGCTCCTTGGTGTTGGTGTGGTCGGCTGGGTGGGTGGCGGTCCGGCAGGCTGTGCGCGACGCGCGGTCAGACTGATATACGCGGGTTTGGGTTGCCGCAGGACCATGGTTCGTCGTGGGGAGCCGCTGTCTAGAATCGGGCGTGGCCAGCCTGTTGGGGCGGGTTGCTCATAGTTCGGTCGCGGGTTCCCCGCGCGTTGCCGGGCCGCCACCGACCCAGCCGACGGGATGAAGACTGTTGGTGGGGTTCGGTCACTCGATTTGGGTGATTGCCCAGCAGAAGCCGGCGAGTTCGCGGGCGACGGCGACCGCGATGATCGTGCGGCGCTTGGCGCGTCGTTCGAGCCTGGCCCAGGTGCGATGCAGTCGCTGCTGGGCGCTCCACGCGACCGCGATCGCCTCCGGTGGCTGGCGCTCTTGGCGGTCGGTGAGCGCGCGGCCGACGCTCGGTCGGGTGCGGTAGTGCCAGGCTGCCTCGACCAGCAGCCGGCGGGCGTGACCGGACCCGGTCTTCGTGATCGACCCGAGCCGGCGTTGCTGGCCGGTCGTGTTCTCGCATGGGACGAGTCCGATGTAGCTCATCAGCTGCTCGGCGCGGGCGAACCGCTCGAAGTCACCGATCTCGGCGCACAACCCGACAGCGGTGAGCGTGTCGACCCCGCGCAGGCACCGCAAGCGCCCGACCTGCACCGACCACGGCGAGTCGGGGATCATCGCGACGATCTCGCGCTCGAGCTGCTCACGGCGGTGCGTGAGCGCGTCGATCGCGCCGCGAGCGTCGAGCAACGTCGCCTGCGCTGCCGGCCAGTCCAGCGTCACTGTGGCCAACCAGTCGCGGTGGCGCTGGGTCCACGCGGCCCCGTCCTCGAACCGTATCCCGTGACGCAGCAGCAGCTTGGAGAGCCTGTGCCGGCAGCGCATCAGATCGACACGGACCGCCTCGCGGGCGCGGACCAGGTCACGCAGCGCTTCCTCCTCATCGCCCGGAACCCTGACCGGATGCAGCTTGCCGGCCATCAGCAGCCGCGCGAGCAACTCCGCGTCGCGGCGATCGGTCTTCACGCGGTCCCCGCTCGCGCGCGGAATCTTGCTCGGCGCCGCGACCACACACTCCACGCCACGCTTCGCGAGCTCCCGCGCGAGCCCGTACCCCGTCGGGCCGGCCTCATACGCAACGCGCGCTGGCCGCGGCAACCCCGCGCAGAAGCCCGCCGCCCCAGCGCTATCGCCACTCATCGCGAACGTCTGCAACTCCCCGGTCTCGACATCGAGGACCGCCGCGACGATCTTCGTCGCGTGCACGTCCAAGCCGACCTGGCTTCTAGCCTTCGTCATGGCTGGTTCCTCCAATATGCGATTGTGGGCCGCCGCGCGGGTTACAGCCACGCGGCGAGAACGTCACCCCACCAACAGCATGGGGGAACCGGCCTCTTCTACATCCCAGGCCGGACAGACGGTCAATCCATATTGTCTAGGCTTCGCGGCCCTGTGCACGACGCGAGGACGCGATGGGACCTGGTGAGCATCGACCACATGACGAGGAGTATTGGCAGCGCCCGTGGTCCCGGGCGCTGTTCGCCGGCGACCTCTTCGAGGCGATCCCCTTCGGCGATCAGCCGACCGTCGTGTTTGCCGCCGACGACGCGCCGGGCAAGCATTTTCTAGGCGAAGTCGCGTTCGGCTACGGCCTGCTCATCACGCCCACATGCGACATGACAGAGCAGCACGGTACGAGTCTGGCCGCGCATCCCTATCGCGTGTTGGTGCCGGTGTTGCCGCTGGATCTCGTGGTGAAACAGACAGCGGCAATCGAGAAGAGCATCGGCCTTCTGCGCAACCGCGATGCGATCACACCGTATATGTACCTGCCGCCCCTTCCCGGCGTCTGCGAGGGCGAGCAAGTCGCCTGCCTGTTCCGTCCCACGCTCGTCTCCGATGAGCTGCTGCGCGATCCGCCGCGTCGCGTCTCCCAGCTCCAACCACCTGCTCGTCGCCAGCTCAAGGTCAAGCTCGCCGCCTACTAGGGACGAGCGGCCGTAAGCCCCGATGACCTGCCGCTGCACGAGCGCGATGAAGATGAGCTGCTCGCCGACGATTGGCCCGCGAGTCCCTACGACCACGTGGACTTGGACGTACGACGCCCTGACAGGGCGTAGCGCACAGTGAGATGGTCGATCCGGCGCCCGACATCCACGGGGGGAGGCCGAACGATCGGAGCGGTCGCGTGGCAGCACCTTGGCAACACCCGCCCCTCCGGACTCGTCCGATGCGTCCGCGAAACCCCACAATCTGGACGATCTGGACGCCCCCGAACGCATATTCCACGTGTGAATCGGGTTGAGGGCCTTGTGGACCGCTTGGTCCGTGGTGGTTCGAGTCCACTCGGGCGCATTGGCCGGGGAGTCCGGTCGAAGGGTGTTGGGTGAGCCCAAGCCATGATGGCGCGACCGGCTTGCAACGAGCGGAAGCGCAACACAAGCGCCTGGAGGCCGCCAACCTGCGTGCGTCGATACGTCAAGAGCTTGACAACGGTTGGACGCTGCGCCTCGGCCCGCTCGCTCACGGCGCGGCATGGACAGCGATCGAAGCGTTTATCGGGCCGCCCTGAGCTGAGCCGAACACGACTGGCAGGAGATGGCATCGAAGACGGGGAGTGGCCAGGGTATGCGGCAGCCGACGAGGAGGCCGGAGTCAGCCGACCGCTGGAGGTCGACCCGGCCGGCGTTCGGGCTGATCGCCGGTTACTCTTGCGCGCATATGGTTGACGATGCCGTCATACAGGAGGCTGGTCGGCGTCTATCAGAGGCCGCACCCAACGCGCGGATCATCCTGTTCGGATCCCATGCGAGAGGCGAAGCTGGAAAGCACAGCGATCTCGACCTGCTGGTGATCGAGCCCAAGGTCGAGAATCCTGCCCGCGAGTCGGTCAGGTTGCGCAGAGCGCTCGGCGACCTGGTGCTAGCGGCCGACGTGATCGTCGCGAGCGAGGACCGCGTTCGGGAGTGGCGCGACGTGCGCGGGAGCCTGATCCATGCAGCGCTGAGCGAAGGCCGGGAGCTTGCGGCCTGATGGCTGGCGAACTCGATTTGGCAGAACAACTGCTGCATCGCGCCGTCGACGATCAGGCCGCCGCCAAGGCCCTCCTGCCGGTCAAGTCCGTAACAAACGTGATCGTTCGGGCAGCATTGCCAGCAGGGAGTCGAGAAGGCGATCAAGGCCGTGCTCGCCGCGAGAGGCGTCGAGTTCCCCTTCATCCACGACATCGCCGGCCTCACGTCCTTATGCAAGAACGCGGGCATACCGATGCCCGAGGAGCTGCGCGGCGCTGACCAGCTCACACCATACGCCGGCGCGCTGCGCTATGGCGAGGAGGACATTGATCTCGTAGACCGCGACACCGCGCTGCGCTGGGTGACAGTTGCGGTCAAATGGGCACGCGACATAGTCGAGCAGGCCGCTGAGCAACGGCAGCCGCCTAAGCAACCCACCGAGCAGGATCCGCCTCAGCCATCGCCTTCATCCAGCTGATCTAGACGGCGCGAGCCAACTGGGTCTCAGGCCTGTTGGACCCTCGATCCGTGGCAACATCGTGGCAACATCCATATCGTCCGATACGCCCAATGCGTCTGCGAAACCCCACAAACCGGACGATCTGGACGCCCCCGAACGCATATTCCACGTGTGAATCGGGTTCAGGGCTACATATCATAGGGTGGTAGTCAGCCAGACCGGTGTCCGCAGGCTTCTCGGGACGGCGGATCGGCCTTCCGTCCTGATCAAACCCACAACCTCCGGCGTCCATCTCAGGACCCAGCCCCTGAGCCACGACAGCGCGTCGAGCCGGCGGACCAGCTCGACATCGGGCTTGTCAAGGCCGGCCGAGCGTCGCCGCCCGCCTGTGCCCTTCAGGGTGCGCCACGCGAACCTCCCCTTCGCCGCCCTTGAGCCGCGCCTTGTGGCGCACCACTTGCCCGTCCAGCAGCTGCACGCGCTCGGCGATCACGCTCGTCGCCTCATGCTCGACGGCGCCGTCGGACTCCCAGGCGGTGGACTCCAGCCAGCCCTGCACGATCACGCCACACCCCTGCTGGCGATACGGCTCCATCTCGCTCGCGTGTGGACCGAGCATCACGACGCCAAGCTCGTTGACGCGAACATCCTTGCCGCGCGGTAACCGCTGGCTGCTGGAAGACCGCACACGCAGGAAGCAGACCGCGTCAAGCGGTGGGGACTCGCGCAGCTCCGGATCGTTCACGAGGCTCCCGGTCAACAGGACCCGATTGAAGTGCGACTCAAACATGGCGCAGAGCTCCGTGTCGGCTGGATATCGGCAACGCCGAAGAGGGTTGGGCCCGGCGGCGCTCCGCCTCCGCGTCGATCTCATCGGCCAGATCATCCGGCAGGAAGTCGAGCCGGGCGGCCCCCACCCGCACGACACCGCGGCGTTCGAGCACGGGCCGGCGCGGAGTGTGCATCAAGCGCGCGACCTTCGGCGAGACCATCCGGGTGCGCGGCAGCGGACGCCCCACCCGCAAGCGCGTGACACTCGCGGACGGCTCGGGTACGGCCTGGAGCGCCCTGAGATCGTCCTGGAGCCGCTCGCACTCATCCACCGCTGGGCGCAGCGCTCGCATCCGCTCCTGCAGTTCGCCTCTGATCCTGCTCAACAGATCGTGTGCCATTGAAACCACGTCCTTTCTGTTCACGCAGCCGCCGCGAGCGGCCGCTCGTTCGCCGCGACCGGCTTGCGCTCGCGGATGCCATGCCCGAACTCGATGTCGAACTCGGCCTGGCGAAACGGCGCGGCCACCTTGTTCTTGACGACCTTCACCCGCACGCGGTTGCCGACGGCCTCGCCGGCGCCGTTCTTGAGCGTCTGGATACGGCGAATGTCAAGGCGCTGGGAGGCGTAGAACTTCAGTGCGCGTACAGAGGGTCCATCGAGTGCTCGGCGTCGATGAACGCACACACCCCACCCAAGCGTTGCGCCTGCGCGAGCACGTGATAGACAAGCGTCGTCTTGCCCGAGGACTCCGGGCCGTAGACCTCGACGATGCGCCCGCGCGGCACCCCGCCGATACCGAGCGCCAGATCGAGCGAGATCGCGCCCGTGGGTATCGCTTCACAGTGCACCTGCGCGCCCGGGTCGCCCATGCGCATCAGCGTGCCCGCGCCGAACTCCCGCTCGATGTGCGTAAGCGCGCCCCGCAGGGCGGTCTCGTGCGCCAAGACGGCGTCCTGTTGGTCTCTAACGGCAACAGCGGACATGACGATCCTCCTTCGGTCAGGGATTTGGATCGAGCACGCTAGGAGCGTGGGTCTCTATTGCGAGCTGGCGGACGTGAGGGGTGAGGATCGGCGCTGATGGCGCTGGTCGCAGCTCGGTGAATGGCTGGTCCGGACCGCGGCCGGGGGTCGCTGGGTCTCGGGCGGGGCTCCTGGGGCGCTTGGGAGCGCCGTGGGTGGGCTTATCCGGGGCTCAGGAGGGCCAGACCACCGTTGCGGTGAACCTTGAGCAGGTTGTGGACGGCGCACTGGAAGCGCCATTGCGCGCGGGCGGCCTGTTTACCGCGTAGGAGCAGCCGCCGGGCGTCTTGGACGGTGTGCATTTGGCCGAACACCGGCTCGACGATCGCCTTTCGCCGGGCGTAGACAGCACGACCCTGCTTGGTTTTCAGCTTGCGCGCCATCCGCTGCTTGGGCGTCGCGTTCTTCGGGACCGGGCCACGCGGAGCGGGCGCGGGTGGCTCTGAGCGCTTGAAGCGGCCAGTCGCGATGAACGGATCGAGGCCGTGCCCGATGGTGATCGTGACGTTCTCCTCGGAGAAATAGCCAGCATCCGCAGTCAGCGCCGCACCCTCGGGCAGCTGCGCGTCGATCGCATCGAGGTTATCGGCGAGTTGCCCGAGCGCCGGCTGTAGCTGCTCGGCGTCGGGTGCTTGATCGGAGAGCTCGGCCGCGACGATCACCTGCGCGACAGAGTCCACGACCGCTTGGCCGTTGAAGCACTGGTGGAAGGAGCCATCGGAGGTCTTCATGATCTTCGACTCCGGATCGGTGAAGTTGCGCTGCGCTTTGGGCTTCGGCGCGAACGGGTCGCGCCCATCGCGCGGCGCCCTGGGCTGCTTGCCCTGGGCTGCCATCTCAGCGCGACGCGCGCTCTCGCGCTCAGCAGCCTCAGCCTCGAGCGCCGCCTTTGCCTCGCGGATGCGCTCCAGGCGACCCTCGCGCCGTTGCAACTCCTCGGGCAGATCATCCCCGCGACAGTCAGGTCCGAAGCGCTCGTCCTCCTCGCCATCAATCCGCTCGGCATCGGCGAGCAGCGCGTCCACGTTCTCGCGCAGCGCTGCGATCTCGCCCTGGAGCTGCGCCTCCTTGCGGACCATCCGCTCATAGCTCATCGCCTTGTGGCGCGAGGCGTTCGCGCGCAGCTTCGTCCCATCCAGCGCGAGCGTCCCCAACCCCACCATGCGTGCCTGCTTGCACAGTCGCAGCGCGCCCACGAACAGCTCCCCCAACGCGTCCAGATGACGCTTGCGGAAGCGCGCGATCGAACGGTAGTCAGGATGCTGATCGGCGCACAGCATCCGCACCCCCACATCCCGGTAGGTAGCGCGCTCCAGCTTGCGCGAGGACATCACCCCGTTCGCATACCCATACACCAGCAGCTTGACCATCAGCCGCGGGTCATACGGCGGGTAGCCGCGCTCCCCCTCATAGGAGGCGTAGATCTCCGACAGGTCAAGCACCCCGGTCTCGATGAGATCCGAGACGAAGTGCGCCAGATCCCCCTCCGGCACCCACTCCGAGAGCACCGGCGAGATCAACAGCACCTGATCAGGGTCATAGGGCCGGAACGTCTTCTGCTCACCAACCGGCGTTCGTCCGGGGCGCTGAGCGCTCTCGCCCTCCGCCACCTCCACCAGCCGCTCCTGCACCGCCATCGCCGACATCACAACCTCCGCGTCGTGGACACGCAGATTGTCTTAAACCCGCCGGACGCCACCAGGCGGGTTAGTGACCCGGGCTCCTAGGCCGCGCTTAGGACGAAACTCTCCGGCCCGCGCACCCAATCTCCACAAACCCCCGTAAACACTGCTCAACGCGAAAAAACTTGGCGCGCTTATCCGTCCTTGGCCGCCGCCAGAGTTCTCGCTTTCGCGGCGAACACCGGAGCGCCAGCCCGCTCGATCGCGTCGACCAGTTCTTCGATCGTCCGTCCTCCCCACGCCGCCGCCTGCTCCGCAAGGATTTCGCGAAACAGCTCCGGTTCTTCGTCGATCGCTTTGCACAGGAACACGTCGGGCGGGGCCACGTCGATGCCGAGCGCTCCCAAAGCCTGCGTGTCGAAGCTCTTATCGAAAGTAAGGATGTAATCCGCGCCGCCGGCGATCTGGCCGGCCCCCGCTTTTCGGTCCACCACGAGTGAGAGGGTGGTGGATGTAGTGCCGGGAACATAGCGGCCTGCTCGGACAGACCAAGCCCTGGTGCCGTGACCATCGCCGAGGAGCCGGAGCCCGTAGGGCGAAGGCGATACGGCGATGGTCACGGCGCGCGCCGCCGGACCGACCCCCCCTCGTCGCTGGCTCGGCGTCACAGCTGCGGGCGAGGCGGTGCGCTCACGCGGCGATCGGCGTCGGCTCGCGGGCCGTCCAGTCCGCGGCGAACACGGCCGGGGCGCGCATCCCGAGCGATGAGTGTGGACGCCGCCAGTTGTAGTCCTCCTGCCAGTCGCCGATCACCACGCGCGCCTCGGCCAGGCAGGAGAACTCCTCGACGTCGAGCAGCTCGTCACGGACACGCGAGTGGAACGACTCGACGAATGGGTTCTGCCACGGCGAGCCCGGCTCGATGAACACGGTCCCTGTCTTCGACAGCACGCACCAGTCCCGCAGCGCGTGCGCGGTCATCTCCGGACCGTTGTCCATCCTCAAAAGCTCCGGGGCGCCGCGCTCGGCGCACAGCCGCTCGAGCGTCGTGACGACCTCCTCGGCGTCGATGCTGCGCTCGACCATCATCACCAGCGACTCGCGCGTGAACTCGTCCACGATGTTCAGCAGCTTCAGCGCCCGCCCGCAGGCGGTCTGATCGAACTGGAAGTCGAACGCCCACACGTGGTTGGGCCGCTCGGCGCGCAGACGCTCGGCCGGCACCGTCGACTCCCCGAGCCGCCGGCGCTTGCGCTTTCGAGCCGGCACCCGCAGCCCCTCCTCGCGCCACAGGCGCTGCACACGCTTGCGGTTCACCTCCCAGCCCAACTCCCGCAGATGATGATGCGCACGGCGGTACCCCCACCGCGGACGGTCCTTCGAGAACTGCCGCAGCTCTGCGCGCAACACCGCGTCGTCCTCAGCCCGCTTGGGTTCGTGACGCTGCGTGGAGCGATGCTGCCCGACAACCCTGCATGCCCAGCGCTCGCTGACGCCGAGACGGTCGCGGAGCATCGCGACCGCCTGGCGCCGACGGACCGGGCCTACCAATTTCCCCGGGCGACCTCCTTCAACGCCCGGACCTCGAGCGCTTGATCGGCGACGATCGCCTTCAGGCTCGAATTCTCACGCTCGAGCTCCTTCAGCCGCTTGACGTCATCGGCCTTCATCCCGCCGTACTGGTTGCGCCAGCGGTGAAACGTCTGCTCGGAGATCCCCAGATCCTTCGCCGCCTCCGGGATCGTCTTGCCCTCCCCGAGCATCCGCTCGGCCTCCCGCAGCTTGCGGATGATCTGCTCCGGCGTGTGCCTGCGTCGCTTCATCAGAGTTCCTTCCTCGCCCATCATCATGGACGCGAGAAACTCTCACAAGGGCCGGACCGAACCTACGGGGTCAGGCCAGATCGCCAACGCACAGATGTGCTGGTCATCCTCGTCGCTCGTCAACGCCGACAGGTCCAGGTCAGAAGGGATCTGAGAGATATCGACGCGGCCGGCGGGAAACGCACTGGTCATCAGCCCAACCCACTGCTCCGCATGCTCGCGGGATAGACGCTTCTCTTCGATCAGGACCCGGATCGTCTCCTCCACGAGCTCCTCGCTCCAGAGGAACTCCAGGAGCTCACCCGTCGTGGCGGCACGACCGAGCAGCTCGTGCAACACGCGAGAAAAGACGACGTTCGCGTCGAGGACGGCCTTCGGCGGCACTACTCGAAGACGCCGGCGCCGTTCATCGTTGCCGCGAACTCATCCAACCGCCGCTTCGCCTGCATTCGGACACCGGCAAACTCAACGACAGCGCGCGAGGGAATCACCCTGTGGGTCGAACCCGGCTTACGCGTAAAGGGCAGCAGACCGGCGTCGAGCAACCGCGTCATGTGCTGACGCGAAATGCCCATGAAGTCCGCGGCCTGCTGCGGCGACATCGTCTCCGACTCGCCGACAATCGACACCGACACGGGACCATCCTCGAGATCCATCTCCTCGAGCGCGCGCTTGACCCCATCGAGAATGTCCTCCCGCTGCGTAGTGGCATCGAAATGCAGGGTCTTCGGCATAGCCCGACCACCATAGCACATAACTGCCCTAACTGCACACCCGCAGGAGCCTGCCTCGACGCCAAGAACGCCAATCCCAGCAACGAACAGCTCGCCACGATGCTCCGTCAGATCCGCCTGCTCGCCTGCCTGCCCCCCGCCATGGGGGGTCCCCGCATGGGGGAGCAGAACCCCGACCTCACCGCCGGCTGCCCGACGATCGTGGGAGTGATCGTCCACCGCCGCGCGCAGCTCGAAACATCCCCGCAGCCCACCGAGCACCACAACATCCTGCGCTGCACCCTCCAACGCCTCCCCGATCTGCTGCTCGCCAAACGGCTGCCAGGCGAACGCCCCCGCCCGAAGACCCGGCGATGACCACCTATGCCCCAGCCCCCCTCGTGAGCGCCGCCAGGGAGAGGGATATGACGGCGCTCACGGCGAGCTCCGGAGGGGGTGGATCGACTCATCGGACTGCCACCCGCGACCACGCCCGTCAGGAGCGGCCGGTCTGCTTGTTGACGGCGTCCTCGACCTCCCTCCCCTTCGCCGTCAACGCCCAGGCGTTGGGTCCGCCCGGGGGCCGGCCCGCGCCGTCGTTGCCGATCAAGCCGAGCCTCTCCAGGCGATGCAGGAGCTTCGAAATCTGGCCCTGGTCCTTGATGCCGGCCCCGTCCGCGACCGCGCGGTTGGACGGATAGGAGCCCCGCCCACCCAGGGCCCCGACAGCCATCAGGACGCGCACCGTGCGGTAGGTCAGGCGCATCCCCAGTTCGCGCAACGGGTCGCTGTTCACTGGGCGCGGCCGGACGGGCGCCTTCGGGACTGGCCGGTGGAGCTCCCTGCGTGCCGCCGCCGGGCCGAGGTAGGGCAGCACGATCATCGACATGAGCGGGCCTGTCAGCTCGACCAGCCGTCCGGGGTTCTTCTCGACCAGCCGTCCGTGGAGCACGGCCAGCACCCCGCCGACGACACCCTCGGCCGTCAGGGGTGGTGGACCGTCGCCTCTCTTCGCTTCCCGCCGGCCTTCGTCCACCGCGGTGATGACTTGGGCGAGGACGCGCGAACGGCGCTCCAGCGCCTTGGGCCCCGCTCCGAGCGTCTCGACGATTACGAGGCGGCCCATACCGGGCTCACCGTCGAGGATCTGAAGCAGCGCGGTGAGCGAAGCCCTGATCCGCTCGCGCCAGCCGTGTGCCCTTTGGGTGCGCCCGCCACCCTCATGCGCGGGGATGACCTCGCGGGCGATACGCGCGATCGCCTCGTCGAACGCGGCGAGGAAACAGTCCTCGCGGTCGCTGAAGATCTCATAGAACGTGCGGCGTGAGACGCCGGAGCGCGAAACCACGTCCGCAACGGTGACGCCGGCCGCGCCCCGCTCGGATGCGACCTCCGCCATCGCCGCGAGCATCCGTGCTCGCTGGATCTCCGCGACGTGCTCTGCGCCTATGCCGTCGCGGCTGGCGCGCGACGGTCCCGACGACTCTATCTCATCACGAGCGCCCCGTCTTCTGCCACCCATCTCATTTCTTCTTCTTCTTGGCCAGCGGATATTTCTTATGCGCCTGCTTCTGACACGCCACGCGCTTGCTCTTGGACTTATCCTTCTTGCACGCCTTCAACGCGCGTGCGAGCTTCTGCGCGTTGGTCAGTGACTTCGTCGTGGATTTGCCGGCCGTCCCCGTTTCGGTCGGGAACGCGACCTGAGGGGTCCCGATCAGCGGCGGGGTCGCGGGCTGGACGAGCAGGCTCGGGAAGCCCGGTGTGGTGAACGTCTGAACGGCGCCGTAGCTCGTGCCGTCGGTGCTGGTCGCGAGCAGCCGGTAGTAATAGGTCCTACCAGGCTGCAGACCCTGCAGGGCCACGCTCACACTCGCTTCGGTCGGTCCCGCGCCGACCGAGCCGGCGCCCGAGGGCGGGCCGGGGTTGCCCGCTTCGGTGGAGACCTCGAACGCGTAGCTCACGTTGAGGCCCTGCGTGTCGAGCGTCCCCGAGATCGTCGCGGTGCTGAGCGTGATCGCGCTCGCCGCGCCCGTCATGACGATCGGCGGCGTCGCCGCGCCCGTCGTGAACGTCTCGTCATTGCCTATGACGGTGCCCGCTTCGTTCTTGGCAACGAGCGCGTAGTGGTAAGTCGTTTCCGGCAGCAGCCCCACTGCAAGCAGCGGTTGCACTGCCTGAGAGGCTTCGCCCGCCGGCACTTCGTGTTCGGCAGTGGTCGCGCCTTCGGCGTAGGGGTTTTCCGCGCCTTTGGCGAGCGCGGCTTCATAGCCCGCCTGGTCGATGTAGGCGAAATGGTAGGTGCCGGCGCCGCGTTCGGGGTCGATCGCGCCCGACAATGCCGCCGTGACACGCGTGATGCTCTGAGCCTGTCCGGTCGCCGGCGCCGGGGGCCCAACCGTCTTGAAGGACTTGATCGCGCCTTCGGTCCTTTCGCCGGTAAGAAGAGACCACGCGGCCACCCGGTAGTAATAGGTCGTGTCCATTTCCAGGCCTTCCAGGCGCGCCTTCGCGAACTGATCGCCGAACAACACCGATTCCCAAAGGACCGGTTCGCAGTAGATTTCCGAGTGCGTCGCCAGCGTCGCATCCGTCCCATACAGGACTTCGCAGACGGTGTACTGGTGATTGTTCGGGTTGATCTCAGTTTCCACGGTCGCCGCAAACGGCGTCAGAGCAGAGAAGCTCTCGGCATCCACCAGCGGAGGTGCATTCGGCGTCGTGAACGTCACGGGCGCGCCAAACGCCGGGCCAAACGCGTTTTCCGCGACGAAGCAGACCGTGTACTGCGTGCTCGGTTCCAGCCCCGTGACTTCCTTTTCCTCGCTGGCCGCCTGCACTTCGACTTCTGCTTCCAAGGGGGTACTTTCGCCCCCCGTGCAGGTACCCCCGCGGTTGTAGGCGAAGTACCACCCGCTCGTGGCCCTCACGGTCGGGTTCAGCTCACCGTGCAACACTGCGGTGTTCCCCGTTATCCCATCCACCGCTTCGGTGAGCGGCGTTTCCGGCGTCGCGCCGGGCGCGAACACATCGATGACACCGGCAAGTCCGTCGATCGCGTACAGATCGCCGCCGGCAGCGACCGCCACCCCGTACAGTTCGGCGAATGAGCCACTCGGCGTCCGCTTGCCCGACACCTGCGTGAGGTACGTCCCCGAGGTGTCGAACAAGTCGATAACGCGGTGAGTGTCGTCTGCGACAAACACATGGCCGCTCGACTGTTCGACCGCGACAAACACAAAACCGCCAAACGACCCCGCGGGGGTGCCACTGCCCGGGCCGCTTCCACCACCTGTCCACGTCGCCTGCAGCACACCCGAAGAGTCGAAAACATACACGACACCGGTGCTCGAATCGGCGACATAGGCTTCGCCGGTGGCTTCGTTGACGGCCACACTCAGGTCGGAGCCGCCGCCGAGGGTGCCACTGCCGAACTGGGATTGGTATACATCCGCGGAGTTGAACACGTCCACCACGCCACCACCGGCGACATACACATCACCGGTGGACCGGTCGACCGTGACGCCAAACGGTTCAGAGAACGTGACGCCCGTCAACTGGCGCTGGTAGACACCCGCGGCGTTGAACACATCTACGACGGCAGCGAACTTATCTGTGACGTAGATGTTGCCGCTCGCGTCGACCGCTACCCCCGTTGGCAGCCTGAAGGGAACCACCGCTCCCCCAGCGCCCGTCGGGGTGCCCGTCAGCTTGGAGGCGCTTATGTACGCCGCCGAGCCGGAGAAGTTGGCCGGGGCCCCCGACGAGTTGAACTTATCGACAGAAACAGCGCTGCTGTCGGCGACGTACACATTCCCGCTGGGATCGAACGCCGCGCCAAACGGCCCGGCAAGGCCCGTAAGCTGTGACTGATAGCCATACCCGATCCCCGCCAGCGCCGGAGCGACGTAGAAGGCCGAGGCGCCGGCCAGAGCCCCGAGCGTGACCAGGCCAGTCGTGAGCAACCTGTGAGCGCGCATCATGACTTCCTCCCCTTGCCGTGGCTGGACTTTCCCCCTACCGGGGACAGGCGGGCCCAGCGGGCCTTCTTCGCCTTCTTTTTCTTTGTTGCCTTCTTGGCCTTCGGGCAGCCCGTGACGGCGATCTTCGTCGACTCGTGGATTTCCGCGCCGTTCTGGGCGGTGAACACCGTGGGCATCGTCAGCTTTGCTTTACAGAGGTTGCCGTTGGCGGCCAGGGCTGAATACTTGCCCTCCGGGAGATACAGCTCGAAGCTGTTGACCGGGACATCTGGGATCGTGTTGAACGTGCTCGAGGTGATCCCCGCTTTGCTGATGAACGTCGCGGCCGTCAGGTCGACCCTGACGCCGTCGCCCTGCAGGACGATCACGAGGTCGGGGAACTTTTCCCCGCCGTGGGAGACGAAGTACACCGGGCCCGTCAACATGACCGGGAGCAGCGGCGTGCTCGCCTTCACGACCCCGATCGCCGATCCCGCCGGGCAGCTCGCCGGATTCGATTCGAACGTCGCCGCCGGACACGCCTTCTGCAACGTCGTCAGACGCGATGGGAGCTGCTTGGGCAGGTCGACCTTGACCTTCGCGATGTTCGCCTGTGTGCCCTGTCCCGTATGGGGATAGGTCACCTTCACGTCGAGGCTGGCGCCATTCGCTCTGCTCGTTTTGCCGGACGTCGAGACCGTGAACTTCGGCTGAAACTTCAACGCCCCGCAGTTCGTTACCTGGAACGGCGAGGAGACCGCCTCGGACTTACCTTCCGAGCTCGTCAGGGTGCCTGTTATCGCCAGCTTGTCGCAGCTCGTCGGGTTGAACATGAACCCCGGCCGGTCGATCGAGACATTCACCAGCTTCAACTGCAACGGGATGCCGTCGAGGATCGTTGGCAACGGGTCTGCCGTGACCGTCAACGCCGAGGTGGTCGGGTCGATATTGATGGTAGAGCGGACGACCACACTGCCCGTGCCGGTGGTCCCCGTGAGCGTGTACGGGCCCGCCTTGGCGGGGACCACGATCGACAGGCCGAACGGCGCGCCCTTGTACGGGGCGGTCAAGAACACCTTGCCGCCGGTGACGAGGAACGGCTCCGCGCCCGGACCCGTCAACACCTGCGAAGTACCGAGCATGCTTTCCGGGCCGCAGGTGCCCTGCGCGGCCTGCGGTTCCGGACACAACGGGACGTTCGCGAGGCTGCCCAGCAACCCCGGCGGCGTCTTGAGCTGCACCCCCGCGAGGTACTGGTCGGCGTCGCCGCGGCCGAAGGAGAGCGTGAACGGGCTGAAGCCGCCCGCCTGGTTGCTTGTCGTGCCCGCCATGAACGACGGCGCGAACTGTGGCGCCTGACACCCCGTGACTTCGAACGGGCTCGTATCGATCGCATCGGGAGTGAACGGCGTACTCCACGGCGTCAGATCCACGCTCGTCGTCGCCGTACCGCACACGCGCGGATTGGACAGCGTCGCCCGCGGACCGCCCGCGAGCGTCAGCTTCAGATCGCTGAACGGCAACTGTGGATTGTTGGCGAACGTCGCGGTCAGCTGCCCCGTCTGCTGGTTGACCGACAGCGAACCCGTGACCTTCACGAGCACGCCGCCTTCGCCTTCGCCCTTGGCCTGCAGCAGCAGCTTGACCATCTTGCCGTCTTCGGCGTCAGCCGGAGAACAGGGATTGCATTCCGGTTCGGCGAGATACACCGCGCCGCCGAACGGTTCGGCGATGTCCGGCGAGGTGATCAGCACCGTCCCGACCTGCGAAGCGCCAGCACACGACGCGAGGTTCAGGTAGTGCAAACCGAACTCGTTGGGCACGGCGGCCGGGTCGACACCCGGATCGTCTTTGCACGCCGCGAGGCCGTTCGCCGCCGACGGCGAGATAACAGTGCCCAGCGGCAACGTCGTCACCACATTCCTCACGTCCGGGCTCGCCGTGCCTTCCGGTTCTGTGTCCGGCGAGCGATCCACTTTCAGATCGAAGGCATAGCCCGCCGGCGCGCCCGCCTGAAACGTGTCGGGAACCATCGAGATCGACGTGAAGAACGGCAGCGCATCGCAACCCGTCATCGTCCCGCTCGGCACCGATTCTGAGACGAACACGCCCGGTTCGGACCACGAATCTATATGAAACGCCGCCGACAGTCCTTCCGAGCACTGCGTCGGATTGGTCAACAACGGCACCCTCGCGGCCGTCCCCGGACCGCCGAAATGATCCCCAAAGCTGCTTTCGTCGGGACCCTCACCGTTGTGTTCGCTCGGAACCCCCCAGATCGTCACCGACGTGCTCACGTTTAGCCCACCCTCGTTGATGTGCGGCGCGGTCACGCGAACGCCGTAATCGCCGTCGGAGAGCACACTCGTATCCAGCCGCACAGGGAACCCGTCCGCGAGGAACATGAACGCCGCCGGCTCGCCCGGCGCCGGCGCGATGTTATATACGGGGAAGGCCGTCGCATCGGCCAGTTCCGGACCCAGGACACTTACATTAATCGACAGCGTCGCGATCCCCACACGGGTATCGTCCGGGCACGCACTCGGGTTGTTGCCGTTCTGCGTGACGAGCGCCTGTGAGCAGCGCGGCAGCCCCGCCACGGCGCCAACCAGACCCACCGGAGCATCGAACTCGACATCTCGCGGGTCCGCGACCGGATGTTCGAAGGGGCCCGTATTCAACGTGTATGCCGAGGTTATGTTGGCGTGCGCCCCGGCCTGCGTCGATGACAGGGCCGATACGACGCTCCCCGGCACAATCCCGAAAGGCGCCGGCGACGAACTGATCGTCAGCGCCGTGCTTACGAAAGCCTGCGCGGCGCCACCGCCCGAGACGCTCGCACGGACGGGGACGCTCTGAGGTTCGGTGACGGTGGGCGGGCCCGCCACAGCAAGCTGGATGACGACGACCAGGTTATCCCCCGGATCGACTGGCCTGCCCGAGAATGTACACGCGGGTGCCGGAGAGATGACGCAACCCGTGGTTTCACCAGGCCCGCTGGGACGATGGAAAGCATCGAAGCGTTCGATATGCATCGCCGTGAACCCAGCCGGCAGCGTCGTGTCGGCGACGGTGACGGGACTCCCGTCGGTCGAGCCGCCGACGTTGATCGCCGTCAACGTGAGGGTCGGAGGGTCCTCGCCCCGACTCACAAGCGATACCGTCGCGCTATGTCCGGCGCCTGTGAGCCCGCTGCCATCCGCCGTGATCGGTTCCACGCCGTGTTGGTGGTACAAGCTTTCGTTGGTGTGATAGGTGATGACATACGCGCCCGGGGCGCCCGTGACGATCTCTTCCGCATCCACCTGCGCCAAGGCCGCCTGCACGGCTTCGGGACTCGCGTTGTACGCGATCGGGGCGGTGCTGACAGAGCCTCCCCCGAATTTCCCTGTCCGCAGCGTGAAGCTGCCGCCCGTGGCGTCGATCGTGATGTCCTGCACCTCGGTTGCGGGGCTGTTCGGGGCGATGTTCGTCGGATCGGAGACCGCCGTGATCGCCCAGCGCGGGCCGGATTCGGCAGCCGGTGCCGACATCGCGCCCAGCAACGAAACCCCGGCGATCAGAACAGAAACGGCAAAGGCTCGCGTGAACATGTTACTTCCTCCCCTTCGCCGACTTCTTTGCCTTGAGCTTTTTGACGCACTTGTTTTTCCTCTTGACGAAGCCCTTCTTGCACCCTTTGGCCTTTGACTTCGGTTTGGGTTTCGCGATCGGCGGCGGAACGGATTCCGGCGCGGGATTGCCCAGACCGTTGAAGGTTGCGCTGGCGGGCGCTCCCAAGAGCGCGGGAACGCTCGGCGGACCCTGGCAGACATCGCCCTCGCACGCGGCCACCGGTGGCGGCGCATGGTCGCCGGGCCGCGGAATGCGTGCGTCATACACATCGTAGGCTCCGTCGGTATCGCCCGGCGAGAGTCCCTGACTGGTCGAGAAGAACGCGTCGTTGCCGTTTGCGCTCAGGTCGCCCAAATAGGAGTTATGGCCGCTCGTCCCAGTCGAGATCAGGAAGATCCTGCCGTTCTCCCACTCGTACACGTCACGCCCATGTTCAAAGTACACCGGGTCGGGGTGCGGGTTCAATTCAAGAGGCCTGGTGTTCACATCCTGCGAAACGAGCGGGTCCGGCGTGTCGAAGAACACGCGGCTGCCGTCGGTCGAGACGCCGCGGTTCTCGAACAGGGCGCCTTCTTGGCCGCCGTCAGAGGCGTCGTGCGACATGTAGGCATTGCCACTCGGAACGATGCCGGCCGGCGGGCAGGACACGCAGGTCAGCGAATCCTTCCCAACGTCGTAGCGGTATATCTCCTGGTTGGGGAACGGACCTTCTCCGCCGTTCAGAGCGAAGTGACTGCCGCCGTTGTTGAACCCGGCCAGCGGCGCGGCGGAATCGAACACGAACACCGACCCGTCGGGCGTAGCGCGCGCTTCGCCGCCAACCGGGAACGGCTCGATCGGCGTCACCGTGCCGCCTTCGGGGCCTTCTTCAGACCAAAGGCTCACGCCACTCGGCCCGTTGAAGATGAAACGCGACCCGTTCCGCGAGGAGACGAGAATCGGCGCTACACCCACCCCCGGCAGGTAGGTCAGCGAACCGGTGAGGGTGTTGAACTCATACATTCCACCTCCACCCGGGGCGGCGCTCGTCAACTGATCTTCGCTTGCGAAGAACGCGCGCGAGCCATCAGGGGACGCATACAGATAGCCCACGGACGAGACGATGGCTACAGATCCCTCGCTCAGCGCTTCGCCGTCGCTGACCTCTTTCGGGAACGTGATCTTGAGCGCACCGTGCGGGGCAGGCGCGGGCAATCCGTTGACGGGTGCAAGCAGCGTGTCGCGCGACACGAGCACCGTGCTCTGCGCCCCATCCGCGGCCGTCTCGCGCACGTACAGCTCGCCGGCCGAGGACACGAAGAACGCACGCGAGCCGTCTTCGGAGACCTGGTTGCGCAGGACGCTCGCTTGGGCAATTGTTTCTTCAGGATGCGCCGGCAGGCCGGCGGCCAGGGCAGCGGGTTCCACCGACCCGTCGGGCAGCACGCCGGCGACGCTCAGGACGCCGTCATGCCACTCGTAGAACCCCGTTTGCGCCCTGAGATAGAAGGTCGACATATCGGCCGAGAAACCCGCGACCGCTACCCGAGCGTGCGCTTCCGAGGAGGCCGGCGGCGGGTCGAGCCAAGCAGTGGAGCCGCCCGCGATGTCATAGAGAAGCGCTGCTTCCGAGCGCACTTCCGGCAGGTAGGTGGTGTACGACCAGAAGAAGACCTTCGTCAGATCTTCCGAGAAGCCGATTTCGTGCGGACTGAGCCCGAGGAGGGTCTGTTCCCCAGTGCCGCGCGGCTGCGCGCCATCGGTCAGCCAGCCTCCGGCTTCGCGCTTGGCCACGAACATGAACTGCGCGCCGCTCTTCGTATTGCCGATCGAACCACCTGAGGTGTTGTATGCAACACCGTCCCCTGCGCCTTCGGCGAACATGGTCGGCGGCGTCGTAATTATCGGCACACCGGCCGAGTTGCCGTTCTTATTGGGTGGAGAGACCTGTTCGTAGACGCGCCCGTCAGGGAGGCCTTGCGAGCCGGCCGCCGGGACTGGGCCGGCAGACGCGAAGGCTCCCGCGGGAGCGGCACCTACCGCACCCTGAAGGGCGCAGGCGAGGAGCACGACCAGCGCGCACAGGCACGCCAGGGTTGCAAGGGTCAGCCTACGGGCGATCATTTGAAACCATCCCCTCCTCGATAACGAATGCTCATTCCGACCATCTGCGCGACCGACCGGCCCGCGGGCGTGAGGCGCCACTCGTTGGCCTCGCCCTTGGGGCGATGCTTGCCCGTGTTCTCCGACAAGCCAAGACGCTCCAGGCGCGAAAGCAGCTTTGAGATCTGGCCCTGGTCCGGGATGCCGGCGTGGTCGCCCGCCATGCGGTTCGATGCCCCGGGCCGCTGCGCGACCGCTTCCAGCACGCGCACGGTGCGATATGTCAGGCGCATCGGGACGCCCTGGAACGGGTCGCCGTTCACGTCCACGGCCTCGCCGTTGCCCTTCGCCGCGCCAGCGGTCGAGGGCGCGGGGGCAGGACGGCTCTGTTCGCGACGCGCGGCGCCCGGCCCCAGGTAGGGCAGGACGATCATCGCCATCAGTTCGCCGTGCAGGGCGGCGATGGGCTCGCGCTCGCCGCGCGACAGGCGCGCGTGGAGGATCGAGACCGCGGCGCCCACCAGCCCCTCGGCCGTCAGCGGGGGGCAGTCCGTCCCGCGGCTACCCTCAACACGACCCTCGTCGATCACGGCCGCCAGTTCGGAGAGGATCTGCTCGCGACGCTCGAGCATGCGTTGGCCACCCCGCGCGGACTGCACCACGCAGAAGCGCGCAAGCGCCGGCTCGCGATCGAAGAAGCAGAGGATCGTCCACAACCCACCGCGCATCCGCTCGCGCCAGGGGAGAGCGGCCAGGTCCGCGGCGGCGATCTGTGAGCGCAGGCGCTCGAACGTCAGCTCGAGCAGCGCGAGTGTGCAGTCCTCGTAGTTGGAGAACAGCTCATAGAACGTGCGCCGCGAGACGCGCGAGCGCTCGGTGATGTCGGTGACCGTGGCGCGGGTGTAGCCGAGCTCGTCGACAGCGCCCACCGCGCCGACCAAGAGGCGCGCGCGCTGGATCTCAGCGACCTGCCTGTGCCCGCCTGCGCCCTTCAGGGTGTCAGGGTGGGCGCTCGGGAGGCCGTTTCGGGCAGCGGTGCGGGAGCGCACCGGCCTGGAAGCCACGGTCCTGCGTGTGCGTGTGCGGGTGGCCATCACAGCGCTCCTCGAGCGCGCGTCTGACCAAGCCGGACCTTCTGTCCGGCAGCGCCTGCGGCTTTTCCGCGGCGCCGATTGCTAGCGCTTAGGCGCCGGCAATTCCAGAGAGAGAGAGAGAGAGAGAGAGAGACGTGTCAGCGACGCTGACACGTCTTGTTAAGGACGCCCCAGCGATGCACGGACTCTCAACCACGTTATTCGGAACCGAAACCACGTGAACTACAACTCCCTCTCGTTGCGACCCGGTCCCTCTCCCAAGGTCCCCGTCTAAAACGTTTGATGCCGGCCACAGGGCCAACCCAAACCCGACCTTATTTCGCCCCGCATCCCGTGTGGGATGCCAAAACATAGTTTCCTTATAACAGACGCCGACCCACGTGTCAAGGCTTGCGGCGAAATAAGTTCTGGCGGGAGTATACGGGGGGTGGGGCTGGGGTGCGGTGGGGCGGTGGAAGGGGGGATGCGGGCCCGCTCGGATCGCCGGCGGGCGGGGCGTCCGCAGCGCTTGGAAGGAGGATCTCGCGCGAGCTGGCGCGATGTCCCGCCCGGCATGCCCATACCGGTGCTCTGCCGGCTAAACTCGCCGGTATGACCTCCAAGGAAAAGCTGTTGGAGCTCGCGCCTTGCTGGAGCGAGGAGCAGGCCGAGCGTGCGCTGCTCGCGGCCGAGAGCGAGTCCGGTCCGATCGTCGTCGAGGACAGGCGCCCCGGAGAGGCCCCCTCCAACATGGACGAGCAGTGGGGCGAGCCCGAGATGGTGGGGCTGCCCGAGAGCTGGAAGACCTTCGAGGACGGCACCCCCGTCCCCAACTGGGTCGCCGGTCTCGACGAAGTGCGCCGCGGGCGCTGACCATGCTCGTCATCGACGCGAACGTCGCCATAGGCGCGTGCGCACAACCGGACGGCTTCCAAGCGATCGGCGGGCAGAACGAGGAGCTGGCCGGTCCACCCCTCATGTGGTCTGAGACTCGCGCAAACCTGCACCTCATGCTCATCAAGGGCGAAATCGCCGCAGAGCGCGCCGCCACCATGCTCGAACGCCTTGAAGGGGCCCCGTCAAAAAGCACGACCCGCCCGAGCTCGGACGCCAAGCCTGGGAGATCGCCGAGCAGTTCGGCTGGGGACGCACCTATGACGCCGAGTACGTCGCGCTCGCCAAAATCCTTGGCTGCCGCCTGCTCACAATCGACGGACGACTCAGGCGCGGCGCGGACCGACTCGGGTTCGTCATCACGCCGGAAGAGCTCAATCCCCCTACCGAAGAGCCCCAGGCGCCATCAGAGAAGCCGTCCACCGGCGATCGCACGACCCAGCCTGAGCCGGGCGCACGACCACCGGGAGATTGAGCGCGGGGCCGCGGGCGGGTCGCACCCTGAAGGGCACGGGCAGTCCGTCGAGAAGACCCGAAAACAAAAAAGCGTCGCCGTCGCTGAGTAACTTCACCGGAGCACCCGAAATCGACCCGGGAGGCCGGCGATGGCAGTCAATCTGAACCATGTGACTTTGAGCGGCAACCTCACGCGCGACCCCGCGCTCGAGGTGCTGGCTTCGGGACAGGTCGTCTGCGAGCTGCACGTCGCCTGCCACTACCGCGCGCGGGACGGGCAGACCGGCGAGTGGCGCGAGCACACCGACTTCATCCCGGTCAGGGCGTTCGCCCACCAGGCGCGCACCGCGCACGACCGCCTGCGCAAGGGCAGCGCCGTGGCGATCGTCGGGCGCATCTGCTCGCGCAAGCTGAGCGCGGGCGGTGCGGAGGGTTGGCGGGTCGAGGTGGTCGCGCAGGCGGTGCAGTTCATCGATCCGCCGGGTCGTGTGGCGCGGGCGCGGGAGAGGGACAGGGACACCGACCCGGGCACGGACGGGGGCAGCGACCGGGACACGATGCTCGCATCGGGACATGGCGCGCGTTGAGCGCATCCCCCGCCACGACGCCGGCTACCCCGAGGGGCTCGCCGGGCTCCCGTCGGTGCCCGCAGCGCTCTACGTCGCCGGCGGCCGGCAGCGTCTGCTCGACCTGCTCGACCGGCGGCCGGTCGTCGCGGTCGCGGGCACCCGCCACAGCACCTACTACGGGCGCGAGGTGGCCGGTGCGCTCGCGCGCGATCTCGCGCAGGCGGGGATCACGGTCGTCGCCGGGCTGACAGAGGGGATCGAAGCCTCGGCCCATCACGGCGCATTGGAGGCCGGCGGACAGACGATCGCCGTCGTGCCGGGTCCGCCCCACCTCGCCTACCCGGCCGGGCAGAAGCACCTGCACGCGCAGATCCTCAAGTCCGGGTGCGTGGTCTCAGACGTGGGGGCGAGTGGACATCGGCACGCGCCGCTCGCACGCCCACCCACGCCGCTCGCACGAACGCAGGCCCCGGGCGCACGCGCGCAACAGGCCGACCCCTTGCTCGCCCGCAACCGCCTGATCGCGGCGCTCGCCCAGCTCGTCGTGATCGTCGTGATCGTCGAGGCCACCGTCACCGCGGGCGCGATGCTCACCGCCGAGGCCGCCCTGGCGCTCGGACGGGAGGTCGCCGCCGTGCCGGGGAGGATCACAGACGAAAGCGCCGCCGGGCCGAACCTGCTGATCCGGGACGGGGCCGTGCCGGTGCTCGGGGCGGAGGACGTGCTGGGGCTGGTGGGGGCGGCAGTCAGTCGGAAGACCTCGCTCGAGAACGATCCCAAGACTTGCGGCTCTGCGCTTGACAACCGTCCGGCGTACTGCCATTGTTAGCACATGGCTACGGTAAAGGACGAGCGTTTGCAGATCCGCGTGGACCCCACCGACAAGTCGCTGCTCGAGCGAGCGGCCGCCGCGTCGCACCTGAACGTCTCGGCGTTCGTATTGCAGGCCGCGGCGGCAAGAGCCGAGGAGATCCTCGCCGAGCGCCACACCATCCGGCTCAGCGCACGCGCCGCCGGCGCGTTCAACGAGGCGCTTCAGCGTCCCTCACTTGTCAACGAGCGTCTTGCCGAGGCTTTGCGCCGGCCGCGCAAGTTCACCTGGCTTGACTGAGCTTCGCCGCCCAACGCCGCTGGATCCCGACCGGCACGACCGCACACGGTTCGACTCGGGCGAGCCGATCCTCGACGAGTGGCTGCGCCGCTACGCCTCACAGAACCGTCGCCGTGATACAGCCGCCACCTGGGTGATCGCAGACGCCAACGACATGGTCGTCGCGTACGCGAGCATCGCCATGACCGGCATCGACCGCTCAGCAGCGCCCGCGAGCATCGCCAAGCAGGCGCCGGACCCTGTGCCCGCGCTATTGCTCGGACGCCTCGCCGTCGACCGCCGCCACAGCGGCAAGGGCATCGGCACGGCGCTCGTCACGCACGTGCTCGCAACCGCCGTGGAGCTCAACAGCAAGGCCGCCTGCCGCGCGGTCGTCGTCAGCGCGTCCAGCAGCGAGGCACGCCACTGGTGGGAGCAGCTCGGCTTCCACCCCTTCGACCCCGGCGATCCGCAGAACACCGACCTCTACCTGCTGACTGGCGAGATCGAGGAGACGCTGCGGCGCGACGGGTGACTGCGAAACACCGGCTTGCCCGACGTTCGCCGCCCGCGAGAACCCTCCGCCCCGAGCGCTACCGTCCGGCAGGTGCCCGAACAGACCGACATCCCCGTGAAGATCCTCATAGACGGCGAGAGCGTGCGCTGCCAGACGCGCGCGACCAGCGTTGGCCCGTACGTGCTGGTGCTCGACACGGTGCTCGGCGACCACGGCATCGACCTGCACTCCACATACACCGGCCACGAGGGCACGAGCACCCTCGCAAGCCACCTGCTGCTCGCCCCCGGCCTACGCGACACGATCGCCGCCGAGCACGAGCACGACGCGATCCCCGTGACCCACGCCCGCCGTCGTTGTCTATACGACCACCTGCAACACCTCCAAGACCTACTGCGCGACACGGGCGCAAACGCGAACATCCCCCTCGACGACACGGCCGTGGCGGCCGTGGAGCGCTGAGCTTGTACTGCTCCACCAGCTCGCTCTCTTCAGGTGTCAGGAAGAGTCGATGGGCGAGCGTGAGCTCCATGCCCTTGATGCGCTATGATGTCCTGCTATGGAGCGGCGACGCAGAGCACCCCACCGCCAAGGACACAGAACCACCCTCACCGTGCCCCACACGGTCCTGGACGCGGCCGACCGGCTGGCACAAGAGCTGGGCACGACGACGAACGACGCGATCGTGCGCCTGGCGCAGGAGGGAGCCACCGCCCGCGAGCATCGCGAGCAGCTCACCGCGCTGGCATCCAAGCGCCGAGCGGCGGTGCAGAGCGTCAATCTGGACAAGGCGCTGACATTCCCCTCGCCTGACGAGTTCCGTGAGGCGATGCTCGCCGGCCGCCGCGACTCTTGACCGCCGCCTGGGACACAACGCTCGTCTCCCGGCTCTACCCGGGCGGGCCACTGGAGCGAGCACTGCTCGAACGCGCCCATTCCGGGCTGCCGGTCGCGGTTACGGCACCCACAGTGATGGAGGTCGTCCGAGGCATCCAAGCCACGGCAGCCGACAGGCCGCACCTCGCACCGGCGCTGGCGTGGTTCATCCGGCTCCTCACGAGCGACCTCGTCGAGATCCTCCCCATCGACCGGCCCGCCGCGATCCTCGCCGGACGGCTTCGCGCGCTGCACCCCATTCCCCCCACCGGAGCTCGGCGAAAGGGAGCCAAGCCAGAGCAGCGCGCCGGCTGGGTCCTCGACATCCAGATCGCCGCGTGCGCCTGGACCCACGGCCGCGGGATCGCCACCGAGAACCTCCGCGACTTCGAGGTCCTGCGCGACCTCATCGCAGCGCTCTACCCGGACACCTCCCCCCTCGTCGTGACCACCCAAACGGGCTGAACGAAAGACGCCCCTACGGGGCTAACAGAAAGGTACGGCCCTTCGGGCAGTGAACGGTGACTGCGATGCAGTCACCTCCAAAACAGCGCAAACAGCACAGATTACACGCACCCGGGGGTGCTCGCCACACCAGATCGAAGCACCTGGACAGGGCGGCGGGACCATGCGCTGCTGCTCACCGCGATCCAGACCGGGCTACGGGTCTCCGAGCTGACCGGCCTTCGCTGCGAAGACGTACACCTCGGTGTCGGTGCGCACCTGCTCTGTCACAGCAAGAACCGCAAGGAACGCGCCGTGCCGCTCACCGCCCATACCGTCAAGCCCATCACCGTCTGGCTGCGAGAGCGCAACGGCCGGCCCGAGGATCCGCTCTTTCCCAGCAACCGCGGCAGCCGCCTCAGCCGCGATGCGGTCGAATGGTTGATCGCCAAGCACAGCACCAGCGCCGCTGAACGCTGCTCGACGCTGCTCGGCAAGCACGTCACCGCTCACGTTCTGCGACACACCACCGCTATGACGCTCCTGCAATCCGACGTCAGCACCGCGGTGATCGCGCTCTGCCTCAAACACGAGCAAGAGAGCACTACCCGCATCTACCTGCACGGCGATCTTCGCCTCAAGCAGCGCGCCCTCGACCGCACCGCACCCCCAGACACCAAGCCCGGACGCTACCGAGCAGCCGACAGCCTGCTCGCATTCCTCGACGCCCTATGAACAAGCGATTTATGCCGAGCAGCCCGTCAGCACCGTGGCCTGACCCCGTAGGTTCGGTCCGGCCCTTGTGAGAGTTTCTCGCGTCCATGATGATGGGCGAGGAAGGAACTCTGATGAAGCGACGCAGGCACACGCCGGAGCAGATCATCCGCAAGCTGCGGGAGGCCGAGCGGATGCTCGGGGAGGGCAAGACGATCCCGGAGGCGGCGAAGGATCTGGGGATCTCCGAGCAGACGTTTCACCGCTGGCGCAACCAGTACGGCGGGATGAAGGCCGATGACGTCAAGCGGCTGAAGGAGCTCGAGCGTGAGAATTCGAGCCTGAAGGCGATCGTCGCCGATCAAGCGCTCGAGGTCCGGGCGTTGAAGGAGGTCGCCCGGGGAAATTGGTAGGCCCGGTCCGTCGGCGCCAGGCGGTCGCGATGCTCCGCGACCGTCTCGGCGTCAGCGAGCGCTGGGCATGCAGGGTTGTCGGGCAGCATCGCTCCACGCAGCGTCACGAACCCAAGCGGGCTGAGGACGACGCGGTGTTGCGCGCAGAGCTGCGGCAGTTCTCGAAGGACCGTCCGCGGTGGGGGTACCGCCGTGCGCATCATCATCTGCGGGAGTTGGGCTGGGAGGTGAACCGCAAGCGTGTGCAGCGCCTGTGGCGCGAGGAGGGGCTGCGGGTGCCGGCTCGAAAGCGCAAGCGCCGGCGGCTCGGGGAGTCGACGGTGCCGGCGCAGCGTCTGCGCGCCGAGCGGCCCAACCACGTGTGGGCGTTCGACTTCCAGTTCGATCAGACCGCCTGCGGGCGGGCGCTGAAGCTGCTGAACATCGTGGACGAGTTCACGCGCGAGTCGCTGGTGATGATGGTCGAGCGCAGCATCGACGCCGAGGAGGTCGTCACGACGCTCGAGCGGCTGTGCGCCGAGCGCGGCGCCCCGGAGCTTTTGAGGATGGACAACGGTCCGGAGATGACCGCGCACGCGCTGCGGGACTGGTGCGTGCTGTCGAAGACAGGGACCGTGTTCATCGAGCCGGGCTCGCCGTGGCAGAACCCATTCGTCGAGTCGTTCCACTCGCGTGTCCGTGACGAGCTGCTCGACGTCGAGGAGTTCTCCTGCCTGGCCGAGGCGCGCGTGGTGATCGGCGACTGGCAGGAGGACTACAACTGGCGGCGTCCACACTCATCGCTCGGGATGCGCGCCCCGGCCGTGTTCGCCGCGGACTGGACGGCCCGCGAGCCGACGCCGATCGCCGCGTGAGCGCACCGCCTCGCCCGCAGCTGTGACGCCGAGCCAGCGACGAGGGGGGTCGGTCCGGCGGCGCGCGCCGTGACCATCGCCGTATCGCCTTCGCCCTACGGGCTCCGGCTCCTCGGCGATGGTCACGGCACCAGGGCTTGGTCTGTCCGAGCAGGCCGCTATGTTCCCGGCACTACATCCACCACCCTCTCACTCGTGGTGGACCGAAAAGCGGGGGCCGGCCAACCGGCCTGCTCTCACCAGCAACAAGCAGCGCCGCAAACCACGAACTCGGCATAACACGCCATGCGGCATAAACTGGTTCTCCTCGTCATCTGGGGGTGAATCAGCGGTGAGGGAGGTCGATCTGGATGCTGGCGCAGCAGAGGTAGATCATGGCGATCAGGGCGTCGGCGGAGTGAAAGCCGTAGGCGCGGTGTGAGAGCAGACGGATCTTGCTGTTCAGGCCCTCGAGGCGCCCGTTTGAGAGCTCCAGCTCGATCGCAGCGAGCACGCCCGCCTTGTGCTTGCGGATCGTGCGTGCGAGCTTCACGAACGGTGTGAGCTTCGATCTGGACGCCCAGGAGAGCCACGCGTCGAGCTGCTCGCGTGCCTGGTGGCGGGGGACGCGGTAGACCCAGCGCAGCTCGTGGAGCAGCAGGAACGCGCGGTAGAGAGACTTGTTGGTCTGCTGGACCTCGGCGAGCGTCGCGAGCTGACGAACGGTCTGGTTGGCGGGATCCTTGATCAGCGAGTAGCGCGCGCCCTTGATCCACGTGCCGTGCTTGGTGGCCGAGCGCCCGTGCTTGTTGTACTCGGCGCGGCGAACCTGGTCGGTCGCCCGGCCGCCCAACTGGATCACGTGGAAGGGATCGAACGCGACCTGCGCGTCGGGCGCGGCGGCCGTGATCGCCTTCTCATAGCCGGCGCTCATGTCGATCGAGACCGCCCGGATCGAGGAGCGCTGCTCCTCGGTGAGCTCGTCGAAGAAGGCCTGCAAGGTGGCGGCGTTGCGACCGGGCGCCGCCCACACGACGCCGCCCTTCTGATGGTCAGCGACGCACGTCAGGAAGCGATGATCTGCGCCGTAGGAGATCTCGTCCACGCCGAGCCAAACCAGGCCGTCCAAACGGCCCTCGTCGAGGTGATCGGCCACGACGCGCTGGGCGATCTTGCCGATCGACTCCCACCCGATCCGCAACAGCCGCGTGATCTGCGCCTTTGACATCTGCTGTGCCAGCCACGCCGTGAGGTCCTCGAAATCGCGCGTGTAGGGAGAGCCGGCCCGCGCCCACTCCACAGCCTCCGGCCGATCGCCGCAGTCAGGGCAGCGCAGCCGGCGCAGCTCGCACTCGATGAAGCACCGAGAGGGGCCGAGATCCAGATGCCGCCAGCGCTTTACGCGCCGGTCCTTGATCTGTAGGCCACGCGCCCCGCAGCCCGAGCACACCCGCCGCCGGCGACGCAAGCGGACCGTCACGATCACCCCCTCGCCGCTGAACGCCACATCCTGCACCCCGGCCCCAGAGAGCCTGAGCATCCGGTTGAATGCCGTGGTGACACGCACGTCGTCCTCCTTCGCTGGCCGCTGATCTTTAGAACAGCCAGCAGCCTGCCGGAGAGGACGGCTGCGTGTCGCTCAGCGCGTGCGCAACTTGCGAGGACTCCCCACCACGCCGAAAGCCCAGCAAACACGGGCCAACACCGCACTTCAGGCCGTCACTTCACCCCCAAACGGAGAGGAGAGCCCATAAACCGGCAAGGGTGTCGTGATATCCGCCGCCGCCAGGACCTGGCAGCTCGACGGTATGGGCGGTGATCGGCACGGCGATCGCCGGCAGCAGAGCGCAACAACTGAGGGACGAGGCGAAGCTCGACCACGCCCATACGGCCGACGGGCTGATCAACGGCATCGAAAGCGGCCACATCAAGCTGGGGCCAGGCACCGTCGTGGTCATGGACGAGGCCGGCATGGCCGACAGCGACCGGTTGTCCCGCCTGGTGAAGCTGACCGCAGACCGCGAAAGCAAGCTGTTGCTCGTCGGCGACTAGCGCAGCTCTCCTCGATCGGACCGGGAGGACTCTTCAAAGAGCTTGAGGGCGAGGTCCCGGCCGCCGAGCTGACCGAAGTGCACCGCGCCCACCACGAGTGGGAGCGAAAGGCATGGGAGCAGATAAGAAACGGCGAACCGGGACCGGCGCTCGCCGAGTACAAGTCCCACGATCGCCTCCACATCCACGACACCCGCGCCGAGGCGGCGGAGGCGATGGTCGAGAACTGGAATCAGACCAGGAAGAGCCTCGCCGACGGTCGGGCGGTGATGATCACCGACGCGAGCAACGAGGAGCGAGACCAGATCAACGCGATGGCCCAGGAGCGCCGAGCGCGAGCAGGCGAGCTGGGAGCCCACCGCGCGAACCTCCCCGGCAAGCCGTACGGCCTCGCTGCGGGCGACGAGATCATCTTCACCGCCCAGTACCGCATCCCCGGCGCAAAGCGCGTCGAGAACGGGATCGCCGGCACCGTCATCGAGACCAGCCGCGAGGAGGACAAGGTCACGATCAAGACCAACGAACGCGAACCACGCGACGTCATCCTCGACACCAGCGAGTTCTCCGAGATCAGCCTCGCCTACGCCGTGCACGTGCACAAGGGACAGGGCATCACGGCCGAGACCTCGGGCATCCTCGTGGGCGGATGGCAGACGGACAAGGAGCACGCCTACGTCGCCGTCAGCCGAGCCCGAGAGCAGACCCAGCTCTACCTCTCACGCGAGGACCTCGGCGAGCAGGGCATGGACACCGGCGCGATCGAACGCCTCGCCGAGCGAATGCGGCAAAGCCGCGCCCAAGAAGCAACGATCGCCAAGAACACGATCGAACCCGAACGACTGCCTGTGCCCTTCAGGGTGCAACCCGACCGCGGCCGACAGCAAGCACCGCAGCCGCAACGCGAGCACGAGCGCAGCCCACAGCGAACGCCGCAGCCGCGACGTGAGCACGGGCTCGCCGCCGACGACGACGCCGCTGTCCCGCACGAGCGGGACCGGGCCGGCAAGAAACGCGTGGAGAACGCCACGCGCGGCTCCGTGCCGCAACCCCAGGAGGGTAGAGAACCGGCCGCAATCAACCTCAAAGAAGCCCAACCGCAAGACATCAAGATCAGCACGCTCGACCTCGGAGAGATCCGACTGGCGAACTCCCAGAACCTGTACACCATCCAAAGCGAAACCGGCCAGCCGACCCACATCCTGTTCGGCGCCTGGGAAACCGACCGCGAACAAGGCTACGTCGTCGTCACCCACACCCAGGAGCGCACCGAGGTCCACATCACCGCAGAGCAGCACAGCGGGCAGAACATCGAGGCCGAGCTGATCGACCGAATCGGAGCAGTCATCGAACGCAGCCAAGCCCAGGAGCCACCCACCGCCGCGCGCGAGGCAAACACGGCCGGCCGCGAGGCGAGCGCCCCCGGCGACAACGCGAACTCCCCCGAGCAAGACCGCGAACGCCAGCCCGACACGGCACCCCAGCTCGAACCCGGCGAGCGCCACCCCCACATCGACCAGGCCATCCAGGAAGCCCAAGACCGCGAGCAAACCTGGGAGCGCGACACCACCCCAGACCGCGACAACGACCACGGGCTCGGGATCGAGTAGGGGTTCGTTCGGGAGCACTCTTGTGCGCGAGGACTGCGCCTTGCGAGTAACGGGTGAGCGCTTCCGCAACGCCCGGTGGGAGCGAGTCTGAGCCGAGCGTCAGTCAGCCCGCCCGGAGGTCGTCCAAACCGACAGGTATGAGACGATCGGCTGATACGCCCGCCTTCGGCCGAGAGCGGGAGTGGCTGAGCGTCCATCGAGCACAGTCCTGTGAGCCCTCATACCATACACACCACCGTACCGTCCGAGCGCACAACAAGTGGCTCGCCGAGCTTCTCCTCGGCTATCCGAGCAATCTCCGCCACCGTCTCCCACAGGTCCGTACCGCACTCGTGAAACGGATCGGCCTCGGCAAATGCGTCCTCTATGCTCTTGCCGTGAGTGTAGTTACGCCAGTTCATGCCCAACCACGCCAGAGCTCGGACGAGCGACAGGCTTCCCATAATGCCCAGAAGGCCAGTGGCCTTCATGCGGGCTCCGACCGCATCAAGATCGGTGGCGTACTGAAAAGCGCCATTCAGATATAGAGTCTTGGCCCATTTCGCCACGTTCTTCCGCGCCGGCCCGAGCAGGAGATGGGCATTGTTCGCCAGCAGCCGCCGCTCGATAGCCTCATTGACCTCGGCTTCCAGCGCCATGTTCGACTCCGAGTCTGTGTAGTAGCCGAGAAACCGCTCCTTCAACCGCTCCGGGGGATCGTGTGAAAACCACGTGAGCACCGGGTGGTCATCAACGGTGACAACGTAGGCCATGTATCTGCCCCAACGCCATGGATTTATACAGATCATCAGGGATCCCGGTGCCTGGCGCCGTACACTTGTGCCTGCCACGCCAGGGCCACTCGCCACGAGCTCATCTCCCCCCCAGACCGAGACAGAGCCGCCAACGCTCACATCGACTCGCACCTCGAGCGATCCGACAACGAGAAGCTGACGCTGCTCAAGCACCGTAATCTGGCGTGCGGCAAGACCGCTCACCGGGCTAGGGTCGCCCTCGGCGGCCTGCTGCAGCTCATCATAGGCTTCGCCTAGACGCTCGCAGCCGAGTCCGAAGAGCACTGGGTCGGTCCCGAGATTCTCGAAACGCCGGCATGACGTCTTGAGATCCAGATCCTCAAGACCCTCCTCGAGCTGCCGTCGACGGCTGACATCTTCCAGCGCATCTAGCCACTCGTCTGAGATGGTCGCGTGGAATCGCATCAGCCGACCCCCAAGATAGTTCACCACCGCGCCGCCAGCCCCGTAATCGCTGGTCTCAGCGTCTAGAAGCGTGGCGACGAGCCCAAGATCTGCGTATATGTAGCTCACCAGTAGGCTCAGAAACAGTTCTGAATCGGCTAGCCGTCCATTTTTCTGGATCGCGCCGAACCATAGTGCCTTCACGAAAAGGTAGCCCGCGAGATAGCCTCCACGGTCCAGATCAAGTGACTGCATCAAGAGGCTCGCCTTCCTACCTGCATAGCGAGATTGCGCCCTCTCGCTACGCAACGCTGCGTTGAGGACTGCGAAGCGATCCTCGCCCTTTCGGACCTCAGCGAGGAAACTGGTCAACGCCGTCATCAGGTCCGTCGCTACTGCTGCGTCCCCCGGAAGTGCGTCGTGCTCTGCAAAACACGCGATACCCTCGGCCAATGGTGCCAGAGCCTGATCTGCCATCTTGTAGCGAATAAAATCATCCATGACATCCCAGTCGTCTTCAGAGGCGATCTCCAACGGCGTCTCATCACCTCTGAACTCAAGCCTGACGGCTCTTCGGCCGGCCCTCATCTTCAGCAGCGCCAGCGCCAAGCCCACCGGCAGATAAAAGCACCAGTGATGCGCGGCCTCGTGAAGGTACGCCGGTAGGACATCCCGGGGGAGCGTACCTGTGATGAGAGAGACAGCGTCGGTCTGGAGTTCCACCGGCCCCAGAAGCGTGAAGTTCGATATCGGGTCGATGTTGCTGCGCGCGTTGCGCAGAGAACCCAGATGATCGTTGCCGCTCATTTGACGTGACCGATCACGTCCGCCAAGTCGGCAATCGTCGAAAACTCGCGGCCCACCGCGTCCTCTACGCTCTCTCCAGTGTGCTTCTCGTAAGTCAGACGCCGTTCCTCTTCTGTCCCGTCCGGGTGCTTCACCACAACTGTTGCGGTCAAGCTCTCGTCTGGCATCGCCTTCGCTATGTACTTCACGTGCTCGATATACGCCTTAATAGCCGTCGTCGTCAGCACCAGCACGGCACAAAACAGCGCGGGTTCCCCGTATGCGCCGGCCCGCCCCTCTTCTTCTTCAATCCGGACGTCTTGATCAGCGGCGCGCGCGGCGATGTCGAGTGCTTCTTCCTTGCCAAGGTGCAAAAATGCTATCTCACCGATGCTCTCGGTCATGGTTGACTCCCGTCATAGTCATAGATCCACTTCTCCCCGTCAGCGCCTCTCACGAGCAGCTTGCTGGTATCCAGCACTACTCCGGTCTCGGTGAGGCAGTAGAACCAGCGAAACCACTCATCAATCCCTGTGTCCTGGAGGGCGTTGAGATTGGCTATCACCAGCATCTCGGTGTCAAGTACGTCGAGCGCACCGATGTAGTTGAGGAGGCCGGACGTTGTTGTACAAAGCGTTGGGTTAAGAAACTGCTTTGGACTGTTCACCTGATTGAGGTTCATGACTCCGTAACGCCGCGCAGCGTCATGACTGACAATGACCACCGGTACGTTGACGCCGGGAGGCACGGCGAAACGCCACTCGATCTCCATGGCCTGCGCAGCGCTCGCGTCTCGGCGTGCCTCGTTGGAGCGCATTCTCCGAACGGGCTCGTCCAACGGACATACCACTGTAAGAGCGAGCCCATTCTCTAGCTCCTCGACACGCAGCAGAACAACGAACTCCAACCGCACACTCGGTGCACCGAGGGCGGCATCAACGGCCGCCACGAACCAAGTCATGAAGAATCGCAACACGTCGTCGGTCGCCACCGGCGCGTTCGTGCGCCAACTGAAGGTGGATATCGGCCGCCAGTCGGCGGTGCCGACATTGCCGCGTGGCTGAAGCACTTTCCGTCGGTAGACCGCATCCGGTACGGGCACTTGCGCAGGATAACCTAGCCCAGCCCGAGGTGGATGGCCAGGAGTGGCAAGAAAGCCATGCCCGCGCCGTGGACGGCGCGCCCGGATGCGAGCGCGTCGTTGTGCCGGACTCAGGCTCGATGTCCACCCGCCGCCTTCGCGAAAGCATCGGGGAGGTGCTCGAGCTCTACCTCTCGGTCAACGTTCACCCGCGCAACGAGGGCGGCCTCGCGCCCTCCACCTATGAGCGTTACGTCTCGACGGTCAACCGGCATCTGCTCGGCAGGCCGCGCGCCCGCTCCCGGGACGGCACGCTGCCACCGACCCGCTATGCGGTGGCCCTCAGCACGGTGCCGGCGGTGTGCTTCAACGAGCCGCGGGCACCGCGGGCGTGGCGTGAGCAGATGCTGCGCGAAGGCGTGCCCAAGCCCACCCGAGATCACGCCTGGGGCGTGCTCTCGGCCGCCCTGAGCTGGGCCGCCGCATCGCCGTTGGTGGGAGAGATCCAGACCAACGGCGCCATCCTGGCCAACGAGCCGCGCGTCAACCACCGTCGCTCGGCTCGGCGGGGCGGCACGGGCTATGACCCAGCCGCTCGCCGTCGCAGCTCGCGGACCGCAAGCTGGGTGCTCTCGCCGCAGGCCGTGGAGGCGATCCGCGCGCAGATGCTGCTCCCGGTCGCGGGCCGAGATCCGATTCTCGCGCTCAGGGACGCTGTCGTCGTGAGCCTGCAGTACGGGCTTTGCGCCCGCAACCAGGAGGTCTGGGGGCTGCGCTGGCGCTCTGTGCACCAAACGTTCGCGGAGGTCGTCGAGGTGATCTCCCATGGGCAGCTCGACGAATGGGGCAAGACCGAGCACAGCGCCCAGCGACGGACCGCGATACCGAGCATCCTCGTAGAGGATCTGGATGAGTGGCGAGCGGCGCTGCGGCGCTGCGGGTATCCGGCGCGCGATGTCGACTTCGTCATTCCCGGGGACCTCGGTTGCGCGCGCCACCGGCCCCGCAAACTTCGCGCAGGCGCCCCCTACCTCACCGAGGGTCAGGCGCAACGCTGGGGCCAGAAGTGCTTCAAAGAGGCCGTCGGGCAGGTCGCCGCGCGGCCGGAGTTTGCGGACATTCTCGGCGCCACCCCCTACGCGCTGCGGCGCGGCGGCATCTCCCTTCGCCTACGTGCAGAGGATCCGCAGACCGTGGCGAAGGAGTGCGGTACGAGCCTGAAGATGCTCAGCGCCCACTACGCGTTCGCGATCGACGACCTCCGCAGGTTCGGGCCACGGCCGGTCGACGTCGAGTGGCGCGCAGCACGCGCCGCACAAGCAGAACGTCACTCCCAACAGCGAACGCGGCGCCGGCGCAAGCTCTTTGGTTGGTTCTCTGCCCGCGGGCGAGCCACTCGCGTGTCGTAGCCAGCCCACGGTCTGAAGGCTCGCCGCTTCGCGCCGATCCTCCCGGCGACGGCGATTTGATCGTCATCAAGCTTGCCTCTCACGATGCCGGCCGCCGGGTCATCGGGATCCTGGTCGACCTGAAGGTTGGTCAGCTCGGTCAACCGGTTCTGTGTTGAGGATCACGAAGCGGGCGTCGCGGGATCGGTTGGCGGGGAAGATCACGAGGTTCGTGTTCGGGCTGCGCGCTGAGGGCAGCAGCAGTCCGTCGTGTGCGAGCCAGGCGGAGGCGCCGCCGAGCTGGCGGCACGCGGTCATGTCGTCGTCGGCAAGCTCTGCCGGTCCGACATCGAGACTCTCCAGGAGCACGGGGTTCGTGAGGTCCAGGACGCTGGCGAGCGTGAGCTCGAGCGCATAGACGGTGCGGCGGGCGCGTGGTGGGATGGGCTGGAGCGCGATCTGGTGCTCAGCCTCGGCGAGTGCGCCCTCGCGGGCGAGGCTCGTGTAGATCGCGGCGACACCCGGTGGGTTCCAGCGCGCGCCGCGGGTGTTCTCGGCGTCGGGCGGGTAGTCGCCGAACATGTGCCGGAATGCCTGACCGGCCCAGGGGGCAGGCTCGATCCCTTGCAGGCGATCGAGCAGTTCTGGCGGGTAGAGCACGTGCGCTGGTGCCGGCGGCGGTTGCTAGACGAAGGCGCCGTCGCGCAGCTGGGCGATCACAGCGAGCACGTCGTCGAGCCTGCCCCGCTGGATGCGGTCGGCGGGCCGTTCACCGCCGAGCAGGCGGTGCGGCGCGAACAACCACAGACGGGCCTCCTGTGGCTCGTAGAACTCAGCCAGCTCCCCGACCAGCCACTCGAGCGTGAGCAGACGCTGCAGACGGTCGGGCTGCGGTTCGACCTTGCCGGTGCGCCAGCGCGAGACGGTCTGCGGGGTCGTGTCGAGCAGCTGCGCGACCTCGCGGGACTTGATCCCGCCGCGGTCGCGAATCGAGTCAAGCCGGCTGGCTACGGCGCTCGCCACGAGCGTCTCCTTGCGTAAACATATCCATGCACAATACCATAAACATCCGATGGGCGGAATGTTCACGAGCGCGGTCGGCTGCACGGTTGCTACCCGTAGTTGAGTCTGACGAGCGCACCACCCGACAGCCCCTCACGCTCGCTATCGCTACGCCAAGCGGCAGCGCACCGTCGCGGACGCGAGACGCGCGAAGCTCGTCCCTTGCGTGCGTCTCGTCGCGGCGCGGCACGTGCCTGCTTTTGGCGAATCTCGGGACTACGTGCGCCGACCCGGTTGCGTCCTGCTTTGGTGATTTCGCGGGTATCGCGGCGGTCGACCTCCGCTCGCGCTGGGCGAGTGCAAACCTGGCATAGCGATAGCGTGCTCGGCGGGCTCCTGAGAGCGAATGGCGAATCATCGCGTGAACGGCAAGCCGGGCAGCCGCGAGCGACTCCGGCCTTGTTTGCTCAAAGCGTGTTATTTTCTAGGCGAGCGAATATGGCCAGATCAACGAACAACGAGATTCAGCTGGCGCTTGATCGCGCGCTGGACGGACTGGCGGTCGTCGAGGCTGTTGAGACCGAGGACGACGTGGCGCGAGTGCTGATCCGCGGCCGCACAAGTAACTATCGCCTGCGCGCGCTCTGGGCTGGCGCCGGGTGGCCGGCGGACGTCGATCGGGCGATCCGCCATCTCGGCGAAGAGTGGCCTCCGGATCTTGTCGTGGTGGCACGGAGCCTTTCTGCCGGCTCGCGGGAAATGCTCGAGCGCAGGGGCGCGAGCTGGGCCGACGGCAGCGGTGACGCACACGTCGTCGCAGGCGATCTGTTGGTCATGCGCGAGGCTAAGCAGCAACCTGGCGCTGACCGACGAGCCTTCTCTTGGTCGCCGTCCGCCGTCTCGATCGCTGAGGCGCTCCTGAACCGCAAGTCGCCGTACGGCGTCCGGGCGACCGAGCTGGCGATGCTCACGGGCTGGTCGACACCGCAGATCTCACAGGTGCTGGGCGCGTTCGATGCCGAGGGCTGGACGACAAAGTGGGGGCCGCAACGAGGCCCTGGCGCGAGTCGCGAGGTCGCCGACGGCGCAAGGATGCTGGACGCCTGGGCCGAGGAGGTGTCAGCTGTCAAGCCCGAGCGTCGCTTCGCCGAGCGCATCTTCAACGACCCGATGCAGTTCCTCGGGGACGAGCTTGGTCCGGCTCTGGACAACCATGGCATCGGCTGGGCGGTTACCGGCTGGGCCGCCGCCGAGCGGCTCGCGCCGTTCGCGACCGCCGTCCCAGCCTTGCAGGTCTATATCGAGGAGCGCGCCCTCCGGGGGCCGTTGAGCCTGGCGATGCAGGACATACCGGTTCGCGAGGTGGAGTCGGGCGGGCGCATCGAGTTTCGTAGCGCCGATCCGCATCTGCTGAAGCTCACGACGCGGCGCAATGGCATTCCTCTAGCGACTGCGCCCCGCGTCTTCGCCGACCTCCAGGCGCTCGGCGGACGTGGCGAGGATGCAGCCATGCATCTGCGCGAGGAGGTCATCCTCAACAACCTGCGGCCGCGCCGGAGAAGAACCACCTCTGCGGATATGAGTGCCTGGGATAAGCGCTGCCGCAAACGACTGAAGAAGCGCATCGCCGACGAGCTCGGCGACGTCGAGACCGTGTACGACAGCGGGACTTGGTCGGTCTCCTACTGGATCCCCGAGGTCACTCTGCAGTTCGGGGAGCTGCGGGACGCCTTGGTGGCGGTCGAGGGTCGCGAGACCGGATGGCCCCCGTGGTGGGTGCCAACGCGAGAGGGCATCCAGCCCGAGGTCCGACACAGTGCGATCGAGTGCTGGTTCCGCGACGATGCGGCGCGCAACTATGGACACGCGGACTTCTGGCGTGTCGAGCCCGAACTCAAGCTGTTCCTGCTGCGCGGCTACCAGGAGGACGGCATCACAGGGACTCCCGGCTCGTCGCTCGACCCGGTGCTTCCAATCTGGCGCATGGCCGAATCGTTGCTGCACTCTGCCCGGATGGCCCGATACGTGGACGCCGATGACATCGAGTTCTTCGCGCGGTGGGACGGCCTCGAGGATCGGGAGCTGAGAACCGTGACGACCGATCGCTGGGACTTCGGGCCCGGGCACGTCGCGCACGACGACAGTATCGCGACGGTCGTGACCACGAGCCCCGAGGAGATCGACCAGAATCTCCCGAGCGTGGTCCGTGCGCTGGTCTCCTCGCTCTTTGAGGTCTTCGGGCTATTTGACCCGCCGGGATCGCTGTACGCGACGGAGATCGCCACCATGCTCGAGCGAAGCCGGGGTCAGACCGGTGGCTGACCCGACGATCGACGACGAACGTTCGCCGGCGGCGAGAGCACGCGCGGAGCGGGCACTGTGCACGCTCGCGGCACACATCGCGGACGACGACGTCCCCTTGATCGTCCTCGGCGGATTGATGCCGGAGATCCTCACCGAGGGCCGGGAGACCGGCCCGTCGCACCTCGGCACAAGCGACGTGGACATGCTGCTCGTGGCCCATCTCGAACAAACCGACGGTTTGACACGTATCGAGGCCGCGCTCGAAGTCGCTGGCTTCAGCACACAGCCGGGCGAGAACGGTTGGCGGTGGCGCGGCATCGTCGACGGCTTCGCGGTCAAGCTCGAGTTCCTCTGTGACCTTGACACCGAGCCTGAAGGCATTGTCGCGATCCCCGGTTGTCGGGTCCTGGCCGCCAACAACCTTCGCGGCACCGGCTACGTCGCGGCGGACTGGACAGTGCGGGAGCTGACCGCCGATCTCGCCGGCCTGGGTCCGACGACCGTGCGTGTGCGGTTCGCCGGTCTCCAGGGCTATCTGCTGACGAAGTGCGTCGCTGTCCGCCACCGCGGCAAGGACAAGGACCACTACGACCTTGTGTTCGTGCTCATTCACAACCGTGCCGGCAGCGCTGCGGCACGGCAACTGCTCGACGGCAAGCTAGCCGACAGGCTGCCGGCCTTGCGCTCAACGTTCCTGGAGGTGCGCGAACGCTTCTATTCGGTCACCAGTCCGGGCCCCAAGGGTTTCGCGGCCGAATCGGCGCGCGCCGATCCATCGGCCCTGCAGGACGAGAACCGCGCGCTGGCTGTAGCCGCCGTGAACGAGTTCATCGAAGATCTGCTGGCAGGTGGATAGCCATGCGCCCTGGAGACGCGGTCTTCCAAGGACAGGAGGGTCTGCCAACGTGGGCGGTCACCCTGATTCGGGAGCTGGGCAGAGGAGGGAAGGAAGCCTCACCGCATCTTCTGACGCCGCTTGCAGCCCTGGATGAGGTGATGGCGACGGCTAGATCCGTGGCCGGCGGCCGCAGCCAGATGCGCGAGGCGGATCGCCTGTCGCTGGGGAAGGACGTCTCGGCGAGCCTGAAGAGTCTCGGCCCAGCTGTTCAGAAGGCCAGTGGCGCGGTCCTGCGCGCGTTTCAGTCCGATGATTTGCGACGGCTCCCTCAGCTCCTTGCGGATGTAGATGGCGCCCGGCGCGCGCGGAGCTCGGCGAAGGCCCTGATCGCTGAGCTCCTGCTCCCACGCACGTCGCGTGCGGCGTGGGACGACGTGGTGCAGGCGTTTGAGACCGCTACGCCGTTTGAGACGTGCACTGTTCGCGTCGCCCAGCTTCGCGAGATCTCGGCTCGGCGTGGGCAGAGCTGGGATGCGGTCGAGGGCCGGCTCGTGGGCCTGTTGAGCGACCGGCTTCTCTACGTCGCACAGGCGGGCGCGGTCGATGTCGAGGCCACCAACGAGCACATCAACGATCCGGCCAGTCTCTCGCTGGAGCGAAGGATCGAACTCTGTCGAGCGGTGGTCAGCGACGCTCCGGTCGAAGAGCACTCGATCGTCTGGATGATCTATGGCAACGCGGCTCTGCGCATGCCGTTTCTCCGCACGGGACCGGTGCAGTTCTTCAACGGTGACCTACCATTGACCGCGATCCGCGATGGCTGTCCAGCGTTGAACACGCCCGACTTCGAACGCCCAGCGGAGCTGGAGCATCCGATGGCCGAGACGTTCTTCGACGAGCTTCCGGAAGGGCCGTTCGTGTTCGCGCGTGTTGATGTCGACTCCCGGCACGTCGCGGACGTCAGAAGGTTCGCTAGGGATCTGGTCTCCGGTCTCGTGGAGGTCGCCCACCGAGATGCAGCGTGGCTGTTGTTTGAGGGCGAGGCCGTCTTCACCGCAGGCCAGTGGTGGGGTGCGATGGGCTTCGGCGATCCCAGACAGATTCTCGATCGGGACGATCCGAGGTACGACCGCACGGGCGAGCTCCTCGAAGAGCTCAAGCCTGGCATTGTCGAGCGCCTGGTGGCCAGTGATGAGCGGACTGCGGCTGCACTGACACAGCGCCGATGGGAGCGGGCCGTCGCGGCGGCAGAGGACCCCGCCCAGCGCCTTACGCTCTCGATGCGGACGCTCGAGGAGGCGCTGCCCATCGGGCGAGCCGCCGGCGGATCCGTGCGTGAATCGTGCGAGCGCTACCTGATGGAGACGTGGAGCATGGGCACGCTCCACGGACAGCTACGCGACGCCGCCTATTACGGCACCAGTTCGGCGCTTCGGCCGGGCGCCTCGCGCGACCGCACGGAGCTCCGCAACGCGATCTTGCCGTCGACCGGCGACCTGTCGTTCACGTTCAAGCCGAGGACGTTCATGGAGCACATTGCCGAGGTACTCAGCGGGCTCGATGAGTTGACGATGCAACACCGGATGGTCGCCGAGGCGGCGGATTGGGTGTCTAGCGCGAGCGCGATGGACGCCCACATAGAGGAGCTCGATGGACGCTTCAGGCGTCTGCTGGCGCGCACGATCCGCCAGCGCAACGCCGTCGTGCACGGAGCCCAGACCGTCCCTCAGGTGATTGCGAACTGTGAGCCTTTCATCCGAGAGCTCTGCGGGCAGGTGGTCGCTCAGGCTCTCGCCGCAGTCGCCGACGGAGAGGACCCCGTCGACCGACTCGAGAGCGCGCGTGCGGCCTGGCTACGACAGCGGGCTGCGCTGAGAGAAGGGAAGCAGCCGGCTTCAGTTGTGTTCGCTGGCCCGCTGACCGAGGACTGAGAGGCCGGGCGGAGCTCGGACACCACCCCTCCGTCGATGCGGACGACCGAAATGCCCGCGAGCGATCGTCCGCGTACCGACCCGCTTTGATGCCCGGACGCCCCTGGCCCGGCAGACGCCAGCGGTCCCGCTTCGCGCGGAAAGCAGGACGCTCGTTTTCGCCCAACAGCGGGCGTCTCACCGTCGTTGACGAGACGACCGAGTTGGACGATGGTCAGGCGTCTTGCACCTGCGAAGCGAGCTACCTCGTCGCCTGCGAAGCGAGCGTGTGGAGTCTGCCGGGCGACGCGCTCGGAAATCGTCCGGTTCGGAAAGCCGGACCGGCAGTGGGCGCGCACCTTTGCTGTGCCCGCGGGTGGGTCCGCGAGACTGCCGGCCCTTCCACTACCCGGCGTTGGTGAGGACGCGCCGCCCGTCTGCGGCGAGCGCAAAGCCTGGGAGCGAGAAGCGCGTGGCAAGCAGCTCCGGTATGGCCTCTCGCTGCAGCGGCGTCACGCTCGTGCCCGCCGGCGTTTGCTCGCTGAGGGATAGCTCGCTCCAGTCGGACAGCAACGTGCCCGAGCCGTCATCGCCACGAACGCCCACGATCAGGCCGGTTACGAACAGCGAGCACGGATGCGTGGAGGTCCACCAGTTGCTGGTCTCGACGTCAATGAGCGCAACCGGCTGCGGGAGAAAGCCGTAAAGGTCGGTCCATTCGTCCCCCTCCAGCTTCTGGAGCACGAGCTCGGAGCCCTCCTCGATGACGCGAAAGCTCCAGCCCGACTGCTCGTGCGTGGGGCCCGGCCCGAATGGGATCGGCTCGAGGATGCCGCGAGCGAACCCCACGTCGGCGTGCCGGCTTGCGCCGTTCTCGCTGACGCGCAGGAGAAGGTGACTGCGGGGCCGCACCACGCCCGGCTTCGCGCCCAAGCGCATGCGTGCCAGGAACATGTCCACCTCCGCGCCGAGCGCCTCGAGGGCTGCCTTCAGCAGCAGGTTCTGCTCGAAGCAGTAGCCGCCGCGGCGTTCGCTCACGAGCTTGCGCTCGAGGTCCTCCACCTCCAGCGACACCGCCACGCCCCGCCGAGCGCGCCTCCGCCGCGGCCCACAACCGCCGACCACGCTCATCCAGCACACGCTGCTCACTCAAAGCTCGATACCGCTCAGCGATCCCCGCCTCATCGACCACACCAACAACTTCTACAACCCCACCCTAAACACTTCAATAGTTTATGCGTGAGCCCTTACTCGCTTGCCGCTTGGATGGGACGCGTGATCAGGACGTCGCTCCCGGCGAGAGCACGTTCACATTGACGCCCCTCGAGAGCACGTCCACGTGCAGGCCCTTGGAGAGCACGTCCACGTTCACCCCCACGTTGACATCCACGCCCACGGCGCCGCGCACGATGCTGCGCAGCACGTCGTACTCCGCGTGAGCCAGGCGCTCTGTGAGTGACACGCCCGTCCCGAGGAGCGGCACGCTCTCGACCGTGTCGAGGACCTTGCGCACCGTCTCGATCGCGGTTCGCTGGCTCACCCTGGCCAGCTCGAGCCACTGCTCAGGCAGGTCCGTCCCCTCCTCGGAGGATGTGCCCTCGGCGAGAGCCTCGGGGACCGGGGTCTTGGCACTCGGCAACTTCTCGGCGGTCGGCATCTGAAGATCCTTCCTATCGAATGGCTGGCGCTCACTCTCAATAACCCCCAGCCCACGACGCGGTTACTCGGACATAGATCAATACTTCGGTAACAAGGAGCGCCTCTACCTGGCGTGCATGGAGCCGGCGGGGGAGCTGCTCGAGAAGTGGGCGCGGGGCGATAGCATCGCTGCGCCTGGTTCCAACGACGGGAGCTTGCTCTGCGATCGCCGACGTCCGTGACCGACTCACCCGGGGCCCTCTCAGGCGAGCAGCTGCGCACCCTGAACGCCTACTGGCGTGCGGCCAACTACCTCTCGGTTGGGCAGATCTACCTTCTGGACAATCCGCTGCTGCGCGAGCCGCTGAGGATCGAGCACGTCAAGCCACGGCTGCTGGGGCACTGGGGAACCACGCCGGGGTTGAACTTCGTGTACGCGCACATGAACCGCGTGATACGCGAGCGCGAGTTGAACGCGATCTACGTCACGGGTCCGGGCCACGGCGGCCCCGGGATCGTGGCGAACGTCTACCTGGAGGGCACCTACAGCGAGGTCTACCCGCACATCGGCCACGACGAGGAGGGGCTGCGCAGGCTGCTGCGCCAGTTCTCCTTCCCCGGCGGCATCCCCAGCCACGTCGCGCCGGAGACGCCGGGCTCGATCCACGAGGGCGGCGAGCTGGGGTATTCGCTCGTGCACGCCCACGGCGCGGCGCTGGACAACCCGGAGCTGCTCGTCTGCTGCGTGGTGGGGGACGGCGAGGCCGAAACTGGTCCGCTTGCGGCGAGCTGGCATTCGAACAAGTTCCTCAACCCGGTCAGCGACGGGGCGGTGCTGCCGGTGCTGCACCTCAACGGCTACAAGATCGCGAGCCCGACCGTGCTCGCGCGCATCCCGCACGAGGAGCTGCGCTCGCTGCTCGAGGGCTACGGCTATGCGCCGCGCTTCGTCGAGGGTTGCGACCCAATGGAGATGCACCAGCGGATGGCCGCCACCCTGGATGAGGTGTGCGAGGAGATCGCCCAGATCCAGGCAGCGGCGCGAGCACACGGTGACCCCGGTGCGGCGCGAGCGCACGGTGACCGCGACGCGGCGCGCGACGACCTTGGCGCCACGGGATCGCAAGCCGGCATCGGCAGGCCGCGCTGGCCGATGATCGTGCTGCGCACCCCCAAGGGCTGGACCGGCCCGAAGATCGTCGACGGGCTGCCGGCGGAGGGCTCCTTTCGCTCCCATCAGGTCCCATTGGCGAACGTGCGCTCAAATCCAGAGCACCTCGCCCAACTGGAGCGATGGTTGCGGTCCTATCGGCCCGAGGAGCTCTTCGACGAGCCCGGAGGCCTGCGCCCCGAGATCGCGGCGCTGGCGCCGAAGGGAGCGCGGCGCATGGGCGCCAACCCGCACGCCAACGGCGGGCTGCTGCTGCGCGCGCTTGAGATGCCCGACTTCCGCGAGCACGCCGTCGCGGTGATCCGGCCGGGAGCGAGCACGAGCGAAGCCACGCGCCTGCTCGGTGGCTTCCTGCGCGAGGTGATCCGGCGCAACCCCGACAGCTTCCGGATGATGGGTCCCGACGAGACGGCCTCCAACCGCCTCGGCGCGGTGTTCGAGGCGACGGATCGCGCGTGGGAGGCCGAGACGCTCCCATCCGACGAGCACCTCGCCCCCGACGGGCGCGTGATGGAGGTCCTCTCAGAGCACCTCTGCCAGGGCTGGCTGGAGGGCTACCTGCTGACCGGCCGCCACGGGCTGTTCAACTGCTATGAGGCGTTCATCCACATCGTGGACTCGATGTTCAACCAGCACGCCAAGTGGCTGAAGGTGACGCGCGAGATCCCGTGGCGCAGGCCGATCGCCTCGCTCAACTATCTGCTCTCCTCGCACGTGTGGCGCCAGGATCACAACGGGTTCTCCCACCAGGACCCCGGGTTCATCGACCACGTTGTCAACAAGAAGGCGGAGATCGTGCGCGTGTATCTGCCCCCGGACGCGAACTGCCTGCTGTCGGTCGCCGACCACTGCCTGCGCAGCCGCGACTACGTGAACGTGATCGTCGCCGGCAAGCAGCCCTCGCTCGACTACCTGAGCATGGAGGAGGCGGTGGCGCACTGCACGCGCGGGATCGGGGTGTGGGACTGGGCGTCAAGCGACGAGGGGGCGGAGCCCGACGTGGTGCTCGCGTGCGCGGGCGACGTGCCCACCCTGGAGACGATCGCCGCCACCGCGATCCTCAGGCGCGAGCTGGGAGAGTTGAAGGTGAGGGTGGTGAATGTGGTTGACCTCATGAGACTGCAACCCGACAGCGAGCATCCGCATGGCCTGGCCGAGGAGGAGTTCGACGCGCTGTTCACCACCGGGCGGCCGGTGATCTTCGCCTACCACGGCTATCCGTGGCTGATCCACCGCCTGACCTACAGGCGCACCAATCACCACAACATCCACGTGCGCGGGTACAAGGAGGAGGGCACCACCACGACCCCGTTCGACATGGTGATGCTCAACGACCTCGACCGCTTCCACCTCGTGATCGACGTCATCGACCGCGTGCCCGGCCTGATCGAGCGCGCCGCGCACCTGCGCCAGCACATGGTCGACGAGCGGCTGCGCCACCGCGCCTACACGCGCGAGCACGGAGACGACCCGCCGGAGCTGCGCGACTGGACCTGGCCCGGCGATGAGGACGCGGCGCCCGCGCGGCCCAGCGCCGACGCCGGCGGGTGAGCCCGTGCGCGTACTCGTGGTCAACGCCGGCTCCAGCAGCCTCAAGCTGACGCTGCTGGACGGGGATGACACCACGATCGAGGCGGTCACCCTGGCGGGCACGGGCGAGCCGGCGCTCACTGATGGGTATGGGGATGGGGATGGGGATGGGGATGGGGATGGGGATGGGGGCGTGCTCGGCGAGGCGCTGCGCTCACGTCTCGGCGAGGCCGACGTGGTGGGACACCGCATCGTGCATGGTGGCGAGCAATACCGCGATGCGGTCAGGATCACCCCAGACGTCGAGGCGGACCTGCGCGATCTGGTCGAGTTGGCTCCGCTTCACCAACCCAAGTCGCTTGCCGCGCTCGACGCCGTGACCGAGTTGCTGCCCGACCTGCCCAGGGTCGCATGCTTCGACACCGCCTTTCACGCCACCATCCCGCCCGCCGCCGCGACCTACGCGCTGCCGGCGCAGTGGCGGGAGCGTTGGGGGTTGCGCCGCTACGGCTTCCACGGCCTCTCGCACGCCTGGGTCGCCCACCGGGCGCCCGAGCTGCTTGGCCTGCCCGCCCGCGAGCCGCTCGGCGTGCCCGCGCATGGCCTGCGGATCGTGAGCTGCCACCTGGGAGCCGGCGCCTCGCTGTGCGCGATCGGTGGCGGCAGGTCAATCGACACGACGATGGGCTTCACGCCGCTGGAGGGCCTGGTCATGGCGACCCGCTCCGGCAGCGTCGACCCGGGGATGCTGCTGTGGTTGTTGGAGCGCGAGGGATGCTCCGCGGCGGACCTCGCCGATGCGCTCGAGCACCGCTCCGGCCTGTTCGGTCTCGCCGGCAGCGCCGACATGCGCGAGATCGTCAGCCGCGCCACACACGGCGACCCGCCGGCGCGACTGGCCCTGGACGTCTACGTCCATCGCCTGCGAGCCTCCATCGCCGCGATGGCGGCGTCGCTCGGGGGCCTCGACGTGCTCGCGTTCACCGGCGGAGTCGGCGAGCGCTCATCCGCGGTGCGAGCGCAAACCGCCGCTGGACTCGCGTTCCTCGGCGTCTCACTCGACGATGCCCGCAATCGTGAGGTGCGCGCCGACGGGGAGATCGGCGCGGACGGCGCGAATGTACGCACGGTGGTCCTCACCGCGCGCGAGGACCTCGCAATCGCCCGCCAGGTCAGAGCGGTGCTGGGACGTTAGGCCACGTCACAATGCGTGGCATGCCAAAGCCCGCTGCTCGCTCGCCTGCCCCCCGGCATGGGGGTGCCCGTAAGGGCGCCCAGGCCGCGTATGAGTCCGGTGTCCGCGTGGGCTGTCACCTTGTAGAGCCGCCATCATGAAGCGAGAAGATCGATGACAGCCCTCCTGCTCCTGCTCGGCCTGCTGCTCGGCGCGCTCATCGGCGCCGCGGTCGCGGTCGCTCTCGCCCGCTCGAGCCGCGAGCGGCTGCGCAGGGAGCTCGAGTCGCTCTCCGTCGAGCAGCGCGAGCGGATGCGTGACGAGATGAAGTCGATCTCCGCCGACGTGCTCAAGCAGACGGGCGACTCGCTCGCGCAGAGGCTCGCCGACCAGCGTCGCGCCGAGGAGGAGCGGGCGGCCGGCGAGATGGCAAAGCGCGCCGAGGAGATCAAGGGTCTGGTGGGCCCGGTCAACGAGAAGCTCGGCCGGGTGGAGAACGAGATCGGGCGCCTGGAGCGCGAGCGCAAGCAGGCGCAGGGGGAACTGGCGAGCATGGTGCGCCAGCTGCACGAGGGCGTGGGCAACCTGCGCCTGGAGACCGGCAACCTCGTGTCCGCGCTCAAGCGTCCGAGCACGCGCGGCTCCTGGGGCGAGATACAGCTGCGCAACGTGATCGAGATGGCGGGCATGATCGAGCACTGCGACTTCCTCGAGCAGAGCACCGTGCAGTCAGAAGAAGGGGCTCTGCGCCCCGACGTGCTCGTGAAGCTGCCCGGCGGGAAGGTGATCGTGGTCGACTCCAAGGTGCCGCTCGACGCCTATCTCGCCCATCTGGAGGCCCAGAGCGAAGACGAGCGCGGGGTGCAGATGACGCGCCACGCGAGGCAGACGCGCGACCACATAACCAAGCTCGCCTCCAAGGGCTACCAGCGCCAGTTCGACGGCACGCCCGACCTCGTGGTGATGTTCGTGCCCTCCGACGGCATCTACCAGGCGGCGCTCGCCGAGGATCCCGCGCTGATCGAGTACGGGGTGCACCAGCAGGTGCTTATGGCCACGCCCACGACGCTCATCGCCCTGCTGCGCGCCGTTCACTACGGCTGGCGTCAGGAGCAGATCGCGGAGTCCGCCCGCCAGATCGCCGAGACGGGCCGCGAGCTGCATCGGCGGCTCGCGGTGTTCGTGGACCCGCTCGCGAAGCTCGGACGTCAGCTCAACTCGGCGGTGGACGCCTACAACCAGGCGGCGCGCTCGTTCGACTCGCGGTTGGCCCCCAAGGTGAGGGAGATCGCCGCGCTGGGGGCCTCCTCTGGACGCGAGCTGCCCGAGCCGGCGCCGCTCGAGTCGAGCGCGCAGCCACCCACCGTGAGGCTCGAGCTCGAGCCGGACGAGGCCGAGCCGGGCGAACTCGAGCCGGGCGATGGCGGAGACGGGCCGCTGGTGCCCGCGGCGAACGGCACGACGAGCGGATCAGCCATCGGCGCGACAAGCGGCGCGGCGAACGGCGCGCGCGTCAACGGGGAGCCGGCGCTCGCGCGAGGGGAGCCGCGTCCGGCGGGCGAGCCCCCACCAGGCTGACCCCGTGGCGGCGGCTCGCCCATACGAGCGTCACGAGCGCGATCGCCACCGGCACGGTCGCCGGGAGCTCGTTCACCGCGAAGAACAGGAAGTCGAAGGTCACCGCGAGCAGCGCCACGAGGATCGCTCCCGTCAACTGCCTGGAGCGGTCGCGGGTCATCGCACCCTCACGGGCGCCCCCCATCGCGAGGGGCACCCTCAAAGGCACACCCTCACGGGCGCAGGCAGGCAGGCAGGCGAGCAGCCCGCCGAAGACTCCCGCCACGAACAGGTCGCCGTAGCCCATCGCGGCGGAGCCGAACAGCTCGGCCTGCAGGCGCGGGAGACCGCCCGCGGGATGGGCCGCGTTGAGGGCGTTGTTCGGCGCCTGCAGCAGATCCGAGATCACGAGCGCCGCGTCTGCGCAGGCCATCGCGACGATCCCAAGCGCCAGCCAGCGCGCCGGTGTGACGCCCGCGATCAGCGCGCCGAGCGCGACGCAGCTGAGCGCCGACAGCGCCACGGCGGCGCCCTCCCCCGCGAGCCCTCCGCGATCGGCCCAGGCGAGCGCGAACAGCGGCGCCGCGAGCACCGCGAGCGCGGGTTTGGAGCGCTGGGCGGGCCACACGAGCCGGCCGAGCGCGAGCGCGGCGAGCGGGGGCACGGCGAAGAGCGCGATATATGTGAGCGCCTGAGCGCTGTCCCGTTCAGCGATCCTGCCAACCACCACGAAGCCGATCACCGAGACAGCGGGAATCAACGCCCACAGCGGACTGTGCAGGCGCGCAATACTCCCCGGCGGCCACGCGCGGGGGAGCGCCACGACGACACCCTGACAGAGCGAGAGCGAGCCGATTGAAACCCAAAATGGCAGCACGCAGTCAAAATAGACGCACATGACGCGCTGGGACTGGACATGGGAGGAGCGCTCCCAGGCAAATCGCACGCCTGCGGTCGAGCCCTCCCCGGCAAGCGAGGAGCAAGAGAGCGCCCCGGTCGCAGGCGGCGCGGATCCGCGCGGAGATGCGGAGCGGGTGTTCCGTCGCCGTCGCGCCGGCGCCGGGCTGGCGCTGATCGTGCTCGCGGTGCTCCTGGTCGGCGCGGTCGCCTCGCACAAAAGCTCCGGTCATGCGCGTGTCGCCCCGGCCAGGAGCCATGTGGCCACCCTCTCCCCGACCGAGGCCCAGCGGGCCGCGGTTGCCGCCAAGGCCGAGACGAGAGCTATCGAATCGGTGCTCGCCTACACCCCTTTCCTGCGCAGCGGCGGACCCACCGGCAACGAGGTGGCGCTCACCTTCGACGACGGCCCAGGCCCCTACACGCAACAGTTGGTGGCGGAGCTCAACCGGTTGCGCGTGCAGGCGACGTTCTTCGCGATCGGCGCGCAGGAGCAGTACTTCTCGGCGGGCACGGTCGATGAGATCAACTCCGGCGACGTGGTGGGCGATCACACCGAGACCCACCCGATGATGGCGTCGCTGTCCGCTCACGACCAGTACGAACAGCTCTTCGACCAGATGGCCCAGATCGAGGTGCTGGGAGGCACGCGGCCGCGCCTCTTCCGCCCGCCGTACGGCTCCTTCAACCCCACCACCTTCCGCGAGCTCCACCACCTGCGCCTGCTGATGGTGCTGTGGTCGGTTGACACGCGCGACTACACGCTGCCGGGCGCCGCCGCGATCGTGCAGACCGCGCTCGAAGGCGCCAAGCCGGGCGCCATCATCCTCATGCACGATGGCGGCGGCGATCGCTCGGAGACGATCGCGGCATTGCCGGCGATCGTCGAGGGACTGCGCAAGCGCGGCCTTCGCCCCGTCACTGTCTCACGCCTGCTGCTGGACGACCCGCCCCCGCACGGTGTGCCGGTGCCGAGGAGCCTCGCCGGCGATTAGCTCAACTCCCGCGAGGCGACCTCAAAGGGGCGTCAGTGCGCGAGCTGCACGGTCTTGACGATCAGCAGCGCCATCGCGACGACCAGGTAGCCACGCAGCAGCAGCATCCCCGCCTTGCGCCCGGGCGACCACACGGGCCGTTCGAGCAGAGCCAGCGGCGGCATCGTCCAGGTGGCGCGATCCAGCACCGGCTCCTCGCGGGGGACCCGCGTCCGCGAAGCCCGCCGGCGCAACATATACGCCCCGGCCGCGACCAGGCCCGCGAGCGTCCCGATGCTGAGGTACTCGAACAGGCGTGTGACGTCGATGTGCGGAAACATCGTGCTCGCCATCAGGATCAGCGAGAGCTCGACCAGCACCGCGATGATCACGCTCGCGATCGCGTTCAACCACGGCGGGTTCGACCACGGACCGAGCACCTCATGGTCGTTGCAGAGCAGCAGCAGGAACACGGTGGCGCTCGGCAGCAGCACGCCGGCGAGCGCCTGCACAGACGTCGTGATCAAGCCGAGCGGGGCGCCCGGGATCAGGACGATCGCCGCGGCGAACCCCACCATCAGGGCGAAGCTCGAGTAGAACAGCTTGGCGTCGCGCAGCCCGCGGTTGAGCGAGTGCCGTGCCCCGAACACGTCCCCGAACGCATAGGACGTCGACAGCGTGACGGCCGCGGCGCCGATCAGCGACGCGTTGAGCAGCACGACCGCGAAGAACGCCCCCGCGGTGGACCCCAGCGTGCGGGAGAGCCCGGCCGCGACGGCGCCCGCGTCGTTGAAGTGTCCCGCGTAGGCGGTCCCGCCGAAGGCGAATGCGGTCACGGTGATCAAAGCCCCCGCGCCGAGCACCACCACGAACGCGCCGATGACGGTGTCGGCGCGCTCGTAGTTGATCCACCGCGGCGTGATGCGCTTGTCGATGATGTTGGACTGCTGGAAGAACAGCTGCCAGGGCGCCACCGTGGTGCCGACGATCGCGATGATGAGCAGCACCGCCGTCGAGCCGGCGCCGCCCTGAATGCTCGGGACGAACGTGTGGTGGGCGACCGTGGAGAGCTGTGGATGGGCGAACACGAGCAGCGGGATCACGAGGAAGTTGGCGATCACGAACACGTACATGAAGCGCTCCCAGCTGCGGAAGCTCCCGGTCGAGGTGATCGCGATGAGCGTGATCGCGGCGCCGGGCACCGCGACGTTCCTGCTCACACCGAAGTACTCGAGCGCGAGGCTGACCCCGATGAACTCGGTGACGATCGTGAGGAAGTTGAGGATGAACAGGTCGCCGACCGAGAACCAGCCCCAGAAGCGCCCGAAGCGCTCGTTGATGAGCCGGGCATGACCGACTCCGGTTACCGCTCCAAGCCGGATCACCATCTCCTGGTTGACGATCAGCACCGGGATCAGCAGGACCAGCGTCCACAGCAGGGTTGTGCCGTAGTTCTGGCCGGCCTGTGAATACGTCGAGACGCCGCCCGCGTCGTTGTCGCCCACCATCACGATCAAGCCGGGACCCATGATCGCCAGCAGCGCCGCGAGCCGCGCGCGCATGCCGTGACGCGCGCCCGTGTCGTGCAGCTTGATCGTGCCGAGCGCGCCGCGGATGTCGCCGATGTGAGCCTCGTCGAGGACGGGCGGCACCCCCACCGGGCGCGGCGGGGCCGGCGGCGTGCTCAGCATCGTCTCCGGGGCGATGTCCGGGCGCTCAGACATATGGCCCGGACTCTAGTCGGACGCTAGTCGCGGGCCAGTCCGAAGCGGCGCCGCCAGCCGGCCGGCAGCGTCTGCTCGAGCACGTCGTCCACGGTGACCACGCCGACGATGCGCTCATGCTCGTCCACGACGGGCAGCATCACGAGGTTGTAGTCGGTCATCGTGCGCGCCACCTCCGGGAGGTCGGCGTCGGTGGGCGCCGAAACCGGCTCGTGCTCGGCGATCTCCGACAGCGGCGTGTGGGGATCGCTGCGCAGGAGCGTCACGACCGGCGCGGAGCCCGACAGCTTGCCCTCGTCGTCGCGCAGGTAGACGGTGGTGAGCGTTGTGGGCGGGATCTCGCTCGAGCGCACCCGGTCGAGCGCGGCCGCGACCGGCTGATTTTCGCCCAGCACGATGCAATCGGGGCTCATCAGCCCGCCCGCGGTGGAGGGGTTGTAGCCGAGCAGCTGCTCGATCTGGTGCTGCTGGGTGGGCGGCAGCAGCGCGAGGACCCGCGCGCGCCGGTCCTGGTCGATCTCGACGATCAGATCGGCCGCGTCGTCGGCTGCCATGCGCGCGACCACGGCCGCCACCTGCTCGTCGGGGCGCTCGCGAATGAACTCGAGCTGATGGTGCTCGTCGAGCTCCTCGAAGACGTCGGCCTCGAGCTCGCGGTCCTGGCCGACCGCCTTGATGATCTCCTCACCCTCCTCGTGCGAGGCGGCCTCGACGAGATCGGCGATCTCGGCTGGATGGAGATTGGCGAGCTTGCGGTGGGAGAAGCGCAGGCGGGCGCTCGGAACATGACCGACGAACGGCTCGAGCGCCATCCAGTCGAGGAACGCCCGATCGGCGATCCAGCGCTTCAGCGCGCGCGGCAGCCGGCGGCGCAGGCGCGCGCGGGCGGCGTGGTCGACCCCGACCACCCGCCACCAGCCCTCGATGCAGGCGAGCTCGATCTCGTGTGCCGTGACGAGCACCGGCGGGTCGGCCTCGACGTCGACGAGCGTGCGAGAGAGCACGTCCTGGCCGAGCAGCACCTCGCCGACACGGCGTTCGAAGCGCCGCAGGCTGAGCTTCTCGCCGGCCAGACGCACGGAGCCCGGCATCAGCTCCGCGACACGATCGACCGGCACGAACAGCTCGCGTCCCCCGATCCTCGCCTTCAGCCCCGTGACGGGCGGGTAGCCGCCGTCGGCGAGCCGCACGATCAGATCCTCGACGCGACCGAGCCTCTCCCCCGCCCTGTCGAGCAGCGCACTGCGCAGGACCGTCGATAGGTGCACCACCGGCTGTGACAAGGCGTCCATACGTTAATGCTCCACCCGGACCATAGCGAGCTGTGGGCCTTATTACCGGGAAGACCGGGTCGCATGCGACCCGGTCCCGCACTGCACATGTGCGGTGCGGCCGGCCGGCACATGTGCCGGCCGGAACAACATCAATTCAAACGCACAGCAACGCCGCGCCGAGCGCGCCGCCGAGGTCGCCGAGGCCGGCGAGGCGCATGTCGGGCGGGCGGTCGTCGTTGTAGAGGTGGGGCTTCATCGCCTGCGCGATGCGCTCGAGCATCGGCTCGCCGAAGCGGCTGCCGAGCCCTCCGCCGAGCAGCACGAGCTCGACGTCGAGCAGGTTCACCGCCGAGGCGATCCCACTGCCGAGCGCCTCCAGCGCACGGTCGATCAGGCGCACCGCGAGCTTGTCATCGCGCTCCAGGGCCTTCGCCCACACTCCGCTGGAGAGAGTCTGGCGCTCGCGCTCGCGCATGATCTTGAAGAGGTCGGTGTCGTGGCCCTTCTCTGCCAGCCGCTTGGCCTCGGCTTCCATCGCGCGGCGACCGGCATATGCCTCGAGGCAGCCCTCGCGCCCGCACATGCAGCGCGCCCCGCCCTGCTTGACGACCATGTGGCCGATCTCTCCGGCGTCCCCGCGACCGTGCCACAGCTTGCCGTCGAGCACCACGCCCCCGCCCACGCCGGTGCCCCAGAACACGCACAGCATCGAGCCTGCCCCGCGGCCCGCGCCAAGCAGCAGCTCCGCCCGGGCCGCCACCGACACGTCGTTGCCAAGCCGCGTGCTCGCCCCGAGACGCTCCGAGAGGACCGCCGCGAGCGGGAACGGGCGCTCCCATTCCGACAGGTTGGTGGCCCGCGCGAGCGTGCCCGCGCGGGCGTCGACCTCGCCGGGAACGCCCACGCCCACCCCGTCGAGCTCCTCAACGGCGACGTTCGCGGCGCGAGCCGACTCCGACAGGCAGGCGACGAGCGCGTCAACCACCGCCGCCGGACCGCCCTCGTGGGGGGTGAGGCTGCGTGTCTGGCCGAGCACGCTGTGGTCCTCGCCGCGCATCACAATCGTCTGGATCTTCGTTCCCCCGAGATCAATGCCGCCGTACGTGGCCATCGGCGCGGATCATCGCATACGCGTCCCCGTCCGACGGTCGCACGCCGCTTCCCTCGCAGCCGACCAGACACGATCGGTGGGCGACTTATCCCTTCTTATTGGGTTTCTTCGGCCCCTCTTACGCGTCAGACTCAAGATCGACGTTGCGATGACAGAGCGCACGGGACGTCCCTGGCTCAACTATCTATTGGGCCTGCTGTGCGCGGGCGCGATCGCTGCCGCGATTCTCGTGGTGGGTCCCGCCTCGGGCGGCCAGACGGCCGCGACGCGCACGGCCAAGGCCGCGCGGGGGGTGGTCCAGTCGACCGTGTCGGGCAGCGGCAACCTGCAGCCCGCCAGCCAGCTCAACCTCGGCTTCAAGGCAAGCGGAACGGTCACGCACATCTACGTGACCCAGGGCCAGCAAGTCACGCCGGGCCAACTGCTCGCCACGCTCGACCCTTCGAGCGCCGAAGTCACACTGGAACAGGCCAGGGCCACGCTGCAGTCCGCCGAAGCCAACCTCGCCAAGGTGGAAGAAACGGGCGGGGAAAGCTCGAGCGGGTCGGGTGCGGGTAACGCCGGCGGCTCGCCGGCGTCCAAATCCACCAGCGTCGCCGCCGCGGCAGCCGCGGCGGCGAGCGGGGCGCCCACCGGCGCCACCCCGACGACGACCACACCCGCAGCCACCACCTCGCCCGGCAAGGGCACGACCACGCCTCGCACGACCACCACGCCGACCACCACGCCGCGCACGACCACGACGCCGCGCACGACGACCACGACGCCGACCACCACGAGCGAATCGAATACCAAAGAAAAGGAAACAATCAGCACGGCCACCCGCGAAGCCAACCTCGCCTCCGCCAGGGCGACCGTCAAGAGCGACAAACTCACCGTCCAGAGCGACGAACAGTCCGTCCAGGACACGAAGCTCTACGCGCCCGAGAGCGGCACGATCGCCTCCCTCTCCGGCCAGGTCGGGGAAACGGTGTCGGGCGGTGGGACAACCAGAGCCTCGACCGGCTCCTCCTCCGGATCGGGATCGAGCGCGGCGGGAACAGGCTCCACGGCGGGCGCCTCCTCCTCGGGCCGCTCCGCGTCGGGCACATCGGGCTCCTCGGGCGCATCGGGCTCCTCAGGTTCCTCCAGCTCCTCCTTTGCCGTGCTGAGCGACCTCTCCTCGATGCAGCTCGTGGTGGCGCTGAGCGAATCGGAAATCAGCCACGTGAAGGTCGGCCAGATCGCCACGGTGACCGTCGAAGCCCTGGAAGGCCGCAAGCTGGCGGCTCACGTCAGCGATGTGGCCATCCTCTCCACGAGCAGCAGCGGGGTCGTGAGCTACGACGTCACCTTCCAGCTCGACCAGATGGAAGCCGGGTTGAAGCCCGGCATGAGCGCGACCGCCGAAGTCGTCGTCAAGCAGGCCGAAGGAGTGAGCGTTCCGAGCAGCGCGATCTCCGCGAACTCGGTGACCGTGGTGCGGGGCGGCAAGGACGTGCGCCAGGGGGTGGTGACGGGACTGGCGGGCAACAGCTCGACGATCGTCCTGAGCGGTCTGAAGGCGGGAGAAACCGTGGTGCTGCCCGAGGCGAGCAGCACAAGCTCGAGCGCCACCAGCCTCACCTCCAGACTCGGCAGCCGCCTCGGCGGCGGTGGCCTGGGCGGCGGCGGCGGCCTCGGCGGAGGCGGCGGTGGCGGTGGCCCATTCTTCAGAGGCGGTGGCTGATGCGCAGGCCCATGCGCCCGCGGGCGACGAGCCACGCGCGCGCGCCTCGTCGCCGCCCGCTGGCGGAGCGCGCGGTGTTCCGCGGCGACTCCCCCCGCCGCGACGGCGCTCGCCGGCGGGGACCGGTCATTCAGGTGCGCGACGTGTCCAAGACCTTCGAATTGGGACAGATCAAGGTGCATGCGCTTCGCAACGTGTCGCTGCGAATCGACACGGGCGATCTCGTGGGCATCATGGGCAGCTCGGGCAGCGGCAAGAGCACCCTGATGAACATTCTCGGCTGCCTGGACATACCCACGAGCGGCCGCTATGAGATCGACGGTGTGGACGTGAGCCGGATGGACGAGGACGATCTCGCCGACCTGCGCAACCGCAAGATCGGCTTCGTCTTCCAGAGCTTCAACCTCGTGCCGCGCACCAGCGCCATCGACAACGTGGAGCTGCCGCTCGCCTACGCCGGCCTCAACCGCGCCGAGCGGCGGCGCCGAGCCGAAGCGGCACTGGCGGCGATGGGCATGGCCAATCGGCTCCACCACCAGCCTTCTGAGCTCTCCGGAGGCCAGCAACAGCGCGTGGCGGTGGCCAGGGCGATCGTCACCAACCCCTCGCTGATCCTCGCGGATGAGCCGACCGGCAACCTCGACTCGCACTCAACCGAGGATGTGCTGCGGATCTTTGCGCGTCTGAACGAAGAAGGCCGCACGGTGGTTCTGATCACACACGAGCCTGACGTCGCCGACCAGACCAAGCGGGTGATCCGCTTGAGCGATGGCCAAATCGTCGAGGACCGTCGCTTGCTCGGCGTGCGCGACGCCCCACCCGTACTGCATGCCCAGAAGTCCGCCCACCGTCATCCCACGGGTGCGGGCGCAGGTGCGGGCGCGAGCACGGGCACGAGCGCGGGTGCGAGCGTCGTGGAGGCCCAGTCATGATCGGCCCGGGGACGCTGCGCATCGCGTGGAGTGGGATCACCACGAACAAGCTGCGCTCCGGGCTGACGATCCTCGGCATGACGATCGGGGTGGCCTCCGTGATCGTGTTGATAGCGGTCGGCAACGGCTCCTCGAAGGCCGTGCAGTCGCGAATCCAGAGCCTCGGAACCAACGTGCTGATCGTGATGGGAAGCGGAGGCGGCTTTCGCCTCGGCCCACGCGCAAGCACGGCGGCAAGTATCTCGCTGACCAAGCAGGACGCCGAAGCGCTGCAGAATCCCAGCCTCGCCCCCGACGTCAAGAGCGCCTCGCCCGTGGTCAACGCCACCGGCGTGAAACTCGTGTACGGCAGCTCCAGCTATGAACCGTCCTCGTTCGTGGGCACCACACCCTCTTATCTCGGCGCCCACAGCTACAGGATCCAGGAAGGCGCCTCCTTCACCTCCGCGGAGGTCAGCCAGCACAAGCGCGTGGCGGTGATCGGGCAGACCGTGGTGGCGGAACTGTTCGCCGGGCAGAGCGCGGTCGGCCAGAACATGAAGGTCAACGGCAGCAACTTCGAAGTGGTGGGCGTGCTCGCCTCCAAGGGGTCCAACGGCGCCACCAACGAGGACGACGTCGTGATGGCCCCGATCACGACGGTGCAGAGCACGCTGAGCGGCTCCGGTCCGGTCGGTTCGATCACCGTCCAGGCCACCTCGGAGTCCTCGCTCAACGCGGCGGAAGCGGAGGTCTCAACGATCATCGAGGAACGTCACAAAATCAAGAACACCTCAGAACCCGGCTTCCAGGTTCTCAACCAGGGGTCGCTGCTGGAAACGTCCAGCTCCACCAGCAGCGTGTTCACCACGCTGCTCGGCGAGGTCGCCGCCATCTCGCTGCTGGTGGGCGGGATCGGCGTGATGAACATCATGCTCGTGAGCGTCACCGAGCGCACGCGCGAGATCGGCATACGCAAGGCGATCGGCGCCAGGCGCAGCGACATCCTCACCCAGTTCCTCACCGAGGCCGTGCTCGTGTCGCTGATCGGCGGCCTCACGGGGGTGCTCGTCGGCGTGATCGGCAGCCAGTTCGAAATCGCCGGGGTGCGCCCCGAAGTCGCCACCTACTCGATCTTCCTCGCGTTCGGCGCGGCGGCGCTATCGGGCCTGTTCTTCGGCACCTACCCGGCCGCCCGCGCCGCCTCCCTCAGACCGATCGAAGCGCTGCGCTTTGAGTGAGCAACCCTTTTCCCCCCGCCAGGAGCCCGTAATGCCCCACCAAGAGCCCGTAATGCCCCACCAAGAGCCCACAGTGTCCCGCGAGGAGCCACCCATGCCAGATGACCATGTGACCGCCGAAAACGTCGCGCCGGTCGAGGAGCGGGACGAGTGGTATGACGAGCCTGCCGAGCTGCCACGCCGACCGCGTCGGCGGCTGCTCGGGGTGGGCGGGAATCCCATTCCCCTCGCGCTGCTCGGCGTGCTGCTCATCGCCTGCGGGTTCATCGGGGGCGTGCTCGTCGAGAAGGGCCAGGGCTCCTCGAGCGCGTCGGCCGGCTCGGCGGCGAGCTTCGCCTCGCGCTTCGCCGCCCTGCGCGGGGGCGCGTCGGGCGCGAGCGCGCGCTCCGGGTCGAGCTCCGCGGGGGGCCCCTCCGGCGGATCGTCGGGATCGGGCGCCGGCTTCACCCGACCGACCGCCGGCACCGTGGCGTACCTCGCCGGGAGCACGCTGTATGTGACCAACGCGGAAGGCAACACCGTGAAGGTGACGACCTCGGCCGGCACAACCGTGACCAAGAGCGTCAAAGCGACCGTCAAAGGCATCCACCCCGGCGAAACGGTGACCATAACCGGCGAAACCGGCGCGGGCGGCACGGTCAGCGCCGAAGCGATCAGCGTCGGCTCGAGCGGCGGCGGCCTCGCAGCGCTGTTCGGCCGCTCCGGCGCGCGCGGCGGCTCAGGCGGCGGCGGCTCCAGCGGCGGCAGTGGCGGTGAACCGGCGCTGTTCGGAGGCTGACCGTGTAAAAGTGGACGTCTCGAAGCAACCTCGACAGCCGGACGACTCCGTCAGCGTGGCGGTCGCCGGTCGGCTCGACCGCCCGCGCCACCGATGGCGGGGCCACCGGCGGAAGACTGAACATCGACAAAGGAACCAGATGCCCCACACCAACACCAGAAGCCGCGGACCAGCGGCCGCCGCGCTGCTGATCATGCTGCTGGCCTGCATCGGCCTGGCGGCGTGCGGCGGCTCGTCGAGCACCACATCCTCAAGCACCAACGCGGCTTCCACCCGTACGGCCTCGACGGGCGCCTCTTCGACCGGTTCGAGCACCTCCACGCCGGGAACCGGACGCGGCCCGGCTCAATTCTCGGCGATGCGCGAATGCCTGCAGAAGAACGGCGTCACGCTCCCAAAGCGCACCCCCGGCAGCGGCCGCCCGTCCGGAGCGTCCGGAGCGGGCGGCTTCCTCGGCGGCGGCGCGAAGGCCGGCGAAGGCAGCGGCGCCGGCGGCGGTCCGGCGCTGCCCAAGGGCGTCACGCGCGCCCAGTTCGAAGCCGCGCTGAAGAAGTGCGGTGGCGGTGGCGGTGGCGGTGGCGGACGCTTGCTGCGCAGCGGGGCAGCGCGCTTCAACAGCCCCGTCTTCAGGCAGGCGCTCGCGAAGTACGCCTCATGTTTGCGTCAGAACGGCGTCAACGTGCCTCCTCCCAACACATCCGGCAAGGGCCCCGTCTTCAGCACGAAGGGCCTCAACACGAGCAGCCCCCAGTTCAAGACCGCCACGACCAAGTGCCGCGGCGCGCTGATCGGAGCGCTCAAGGGCAGGCCCTGACCTAAGGATGCGTGCCGGTCCCGCCCGCGGACGGGGCCGGTTGCGCGTCGCGTATCGCCGCGCCGCTCGGCTTGTGGGCGACCTTCGGCTGCTGAAGGGCGCCGATCTGGTTGACCAGCCGCTGCCACTGGAACGTGTCGAGCGCCACGTTCGCGGCGAGCGGCGAGGTCGAAGTGCGGCTCGCGCCCGCGGAACGGGCGATGTGGGCGCCGACCGTCCTGCTCGCCGCGCCCGCATGCGTCCTGCCCGGCAGGTCGATCTGGATGAAGGTCGAATGATCCGCCTCAGCCACCGTGACGGGCGCGCCCGGGTATTGCATGAGGCTCACGATCCGCTTCGGCGCGAACCGATGCCCGACCGTGAGCAGCGTGCGGATCGTGACGTCGGTGATCGTGCCCGCTCCCTGGTGGCCGGCGATCGGAACGCCGTTGACGGCGGCGACGTCGAGCGTGCCCGCGGGCGGGAAGACCGTCACCAGACCCTTGGCCATGTTGACGGCGCGCCCGCAACGAAGTTCCCCGACGGTCGGCTTCAGTCCGCTGCGCGAGAGGAACACGAGCAGGGCGAGCGTGCCGCGACTCACGTTGCCGGCGGCGACCTGCCCGCGGTCGCACGCCCCAAGCTCGATGCCGGGATCGGCGAGCACCGCGCGCTCGAGTTCGGCCTGTGAGAGCAGGAACGCGTCGCTCGCGGTCGCGCCCGCGAGCACGGGACCGTTCCTGGCGCCCTGCGGGTGCAGCGCGGCGTCGAGCTGCTTCCAGTTGGCGAGCATCGGCCGCGGGTCGATCGCGCTCTGCGCGCCCGCGGGGCGAATCGCGAAGCGCAGGGCGGCGTCGGGGCCTTCGCCGCTCGAGCCCAGGTGGCCGAGCACGGTGCCCTGTGCCACGACCGAGCCGCGACCCAGCGCCAGCCAGCCGTCTCGTTTGAGCCCGGTGGCCCGTTCCCTCGCGTGCTTGGCGGCCATCGCGTCGGGGTTGCCGGGGTGCGCGAACACGCGCACCTTGCCGGCGCCGGCGGACGCCCGCGCTTCGCCCGAGGAGCCCTGTGGCAGGGAGCTCGCCCGCTTGGACGTCGCCCGCGTCGCCCCCTTCTTCTTGGCGACATGCAGCGTCAGCGGAGACTGGCGTCCGGCGGTCGCCGCCTGAGTCGGTGTCGGGTCGCTGCCCGATTCGCCGCTCGGCAGGGCTCCCTTGGGAACCTGCAGCTGGGCCGGCTTGGCCGGGCGATATTCGGGCGCGATGCTGCCGAGCCCGCCATAGGTGAACACGTCGCCGTAGGTGTCGCGCAGCACGAGGTAGTCGCCGAGCTTGCGCGACACGCCGATATCCACCACGCGGCCGTCCTCGACCGCCACCACCGGCGCGCTCTTGCGGCCCAGCAGCTCCGAGAGCTGGGATGGCGGGGAGGGCGCATTCCTCACGCGTTCCGCTTGGGCGGCGCTCACGGCGGGTGAGGGCGCCGGTGAGGAGCCCGGCAGAGACGCCACGCCCGCGCCCGACGGAGCGCCGGCGGCGGAGGCGGTTACGGCGCCGGCGCCCGATACAGAACCGCCGGCGGATGCGGGCGCGACGGCCTGCGTGTGCGAGCTCGTGGCGCTCACCTGCGCGGCGCCGGCGGTCGCGCTCGATGCGCCCGCGGGCGCGGGCGAGGGCGCCAAACCTTGGGGAATGATCGAGCGGGCGCTGAGCTGGGCGCCCGCCACCGGCAGGCTGCCCTCGGTCAGACCCGTGAGGGTGGCGATCACCGACGCCGGATAGCTGGAGAACAGGCGCGCCCGCAGCAGCACGGATTCGACGTAGGCTTCCGAGTGGTTGTACGCGAGGATCGCCCCGCGCAGGTTGCTCGAGGCCCCGGCGGCGTGCAGATAGCGTGCCGCGGCAAAGATCGCGTCGACCGGGTTGTAGGGGTCGGCATAGCCGGCGCCCACGGCATCGACTCCGTACTGGAGCCATGTTTCGGGCATGAACTGCATCCACCCCACGGCTCCCGCGGTCGACACGGACAGGTCGACGCCGAAGTTCGTCTCCACTTCGTTGATTGCGGCGAGGACCTGCCAGGGAACCCCGTATTGAATCGCCGCCGCCTGGTAGATGGGCAGCAGGAACAGCGGTATCCGATAGAAGTCGAGCGCCTGGGTGGACGCGGTGGAGCCGGTCATCATCGCCGCGAACGCGCCCGACTGCACGGTCGCGAGCTGCGGAGCCGCCGCGATGGCACCGGAGCTCTGCGGGGCCGCGGGCGCCGGGGTCGTGGCGGCCGTCGTCGGCGTCGTCGGCGCCGGCGTGGTGGTTGCCTGCTGGGTGCGCCGATCGACGATCTTCGGGGCGCTCGCGGACGGCGGCGGCGGCGTGGTGGTAGTAGTGGTGGTGGTAGTGGTAGTGGTGGTGCTCGTCGGCGTCGTTGTCTGCGTGGAGGTCGTGGACGGCGCGCCGACGGGGGTCGCCGTCGTGGTCGTGCCGGTCGTGGTGGTGGGGATCGCGGCTTCCGACCCGGACGTCGTCGATGTTCCCGTAGGCGGCGTGCCCGTGGGGGCTTCCGCCGCGAGCGCGCCGCCCGGCAGCTGTGCGCCCAGGCCGGCGGCCGTCAGCCCGCCGCCCGCCAGCGCCGTGACGATCGCACGGCGCGTGCGGCCGCGGGCGTGGCTCACGCGCGGCGCCTTTCGCCCGCGCTGGTTTCGCACGCGCTCGTCAAGCGAGCCCTGCCGATCCCTCGGCCCGCGCTCGCCCCTCGACCTCTGCTCGTCGTGCGATCCCTGCTCATCTTGATCTGGTCCCATGGTCGTGTATCGAACACGGCACCCGCACTACATGGGCGCCCCCTTCGACCCAATTCATATCGGCAGCGAATCACGTCTTGGTAAAGGATTCGTAATCGAAAGTTGCATTCGAGCCGTAGAGTCGCAATGCGCGCGCATGTGAGCCTCCGTGACGGCAGACGGCTCGAATGTACACCTGCGCGAGGCGGAAAGCCCGAACGTGGCCGAATTGGCCGCCTTCATGCACGTTCGCTTGCAGGAATCGCTACGCTTGGCCGATGGAAGTGATTTTGTCGGTCCTGCAGGTGTTCATCGCGGTCGCCCTGATCTTCCTTGTGCTGATGCACTCGGGCAAGGACTCCGGCCTGTCGGGCGCGTTCGGGGTCGGAAGCGGCCAGGGACCGCTGGGCGGCGGCTCGATGGTCGAGCGCAACCTCAACCGCTGGACCGTCTTCTTCGCGATCGTGTTCGTGCTGAATACGATCGTGCTGCTCAAGAAACCGTAGCCCGACCAACTCCCTCGCGGGTCGCCGTCAGTCACTCCCGTGGTCGCCGTGCTCGGCTTCGAGAGATTGCAGGGCGTCGAGGATCGTGACCGCCTCGGCGCGCAGGGCGGCGTTGATCGCCTCGTGGTCCTCGCGCGAGAGCTTGCCTGTGCGGTAGTCGAGCTCGGTGTCGCGGATCTCGCGGTACTTCGCCTCGCGCGCCGCCCCCAGCTCCGCCCGCCGCGCCGCCCGCCGCGCCACCTCGGGCTCCGAGGCCTTGCGCGCGGCGAGCAGCGGGGCGCTCACCACCGCGATCGTCGCGGCAAGCAGCGCGAGCGTGAGCAGCGTCGCCATGGCGCTCAGACGCGGGCCAGGTCGCGCGCCGCGCGGCTGCCGGCCGATCGGTTATCCACTTGATCGCCGATCGGTCGCACGCTCACACGCCGGCGCACCGCGCTCGGCGCGGGCCACATCGCAATCAGAGCCCCACCGCCCACGATGGCCCCGCCGATCCAGATCCACATGACCAGCGGCGAGACGATCAGGTGGAACTGCGCGGGCGGCGGCGCCTTCATGTATTCGCGCGCCATCACCGCCACCGCGATCGTCCCCTCGTCGGGCCGCACGAGCGGGATCGTCTTGTTGCCGATTTCGATGATCCGCTTCAAACGGGGCGTCTGGATGTCCGGCGCGATCGCGCTCCACACGTCGCGGGTGACGCCCGCGTCCATGCTCACGTGGCTGACGGCCTGGCCGCCGATCAAGTGGCCCACCGAGCCCTGACTGGGATCGCCCGAGTCGTAGAAGCCCTCGCTCGGCGCGAGCGTGGCGACGTGGCGACCGGGCGGGTGGGATCCGACACTCACGTCGAGCACCGCGCCGAGGCTGAGCGTGGCGCCCGTGTGCGCCGCGTCGTCCCTGGAGGTGATGGTGGCGGTGGGGCGCACGTAGCGCACCGTGTACGCCCCCACCTTCGTGGACTGGCCGGGCGAGAGGCTGAGCTCCGAGGCGTGCTGAAAGGACGAGGACGCCGCCACCCCGACGAACAGGACCGCCATGCCCAGGTGCACGACGTAGCCCCCGTAGCGCCTGCGGTTGCGCCTCACGAGCGCCATCAGCGCGACCGGCGCGGGCTCGCCGGCGCTCGCGCGACGCACCCTCACACCGCGCCAGTACTCCTGGCCGATGCTGCCCAGCACGAACGCCGCACAGCAGAACATCGCGATCGCGAGCGGTTTGCCGGTGCTCACCCCCGTGCCGAGCAGCGCCGCCAGCGCGAGCCCCGCGAGCGCCACGGGCACGAGGAAGTTGCGGCGGGCGTTGGAGAGCGTGGCCCTGCGCCATGCGATCACCGGCCCGATGCCGCTCAGCAGCACGAGCGCCAGCGCGAGCGGCACCGTGTAGCGGTCGAACCACGGCGGTCCCACCGATGCCTCATGGCCGGTGAGCGCTTCGGAGATGAGCGGGAAGTAGGTGCCCCAGAAGATCACGAAGCAGAGTCCCACGAGCACGAGGTTGTTGGCCATGAACGCCGACTCGCGCGAGAGCAGCGAATCCAGCCGGTGCTCGCTGCGCAGGATGTCCCGGCGCGATGACACCAGGTAGATGGAGCCAATGATCAAAACCCCGATCAGCGCCACGAACGGCACTCCGAGGGTTGCCCCCCCGAACGCGTGGATTGAGCTGAGGACGCCGCTGCGCACTAGGAACGTGCCCATGATCGCGAGCGTGCCGGTGGCGAGCACGAGCGAGACGTTCCAAACCTTCAGCATCCCGCGCTTCTCCTGGATCATCAGCGAGTGCAGGAACGCGGTGCCGGTGAGCCACGGCATCAGCGACGCGTTCTCGACGGCGTCCCAGCCCCAGTAGCCGCCCCAGCCGAGCTCGGCGTAGGACCAGCGCGCGCCGAGCATGATCCCGATGCCGAGGAACAGCCATGCGGCGAGCGCGAAGCGGCGCGTGGCGCGGATCCACTCGGCGTCCACTTTGCGCGCGAGCAGCGCCCCCATGCCGAACGCGAGCGGCACGATGCACAGCGTGTAGCCCGAGTAGAGCATCGGCGGGTGGATCATCATGCTCGGGTGGCGCAGCAGCGGGTCGAGCCCCACGCCGTCCGCCGGGGCGGGGTTGGTGGTGGCGAACGGCGTCGCGTAGAAGATCATCAGCGAGATGAAGAAGCCGCCGAAGCCGAGCAGGATCGCGGTGGCGTAGGCGCTCTCCTCGCGCATCCGCTTACGCGTCAAGAACAGCACGAGGCTCGACCACAGCGAGAGCAGCCAAGCCCACAGGAGCAGCGACCCTTCCTGGGAGGACCACACGGCGGCGGCCTTGTAGAAGGTGGGCGTCGTCGTGCTCGAGGTGTCGGCGACCGTGTTGAAGCCGAAGTCGTTGCGCAGGAACGCGAGCTCCAGCACCGCGAACGCGACCGTGAGGATGCCCGCGAGCGCGTACACCGAGCGCCGCCCCGATTCCGAGAACTCGCCGCGACCGGTGCGCACCCCGTGGATGGACGCGCCGATGCCGTACGCGCACACGGCGAGCGCCAGCACGAGGCATGCGCGTCCGAGCTCTGCCATCAGTAGGTCTTGTGCCTGCTCGGGGCGACCGTGTACTTCGACGGGCACTTGGTGATCAGCGAGTCGCGCTGACCCACCCACCCCTGGTTCTGCTGCTGAACGGTCACGATCACCTCGCGCCCTTCGCGGAACGGGTCGGGCACCTCTCCGGTGTAGCTGAGCGGGACAGCCGTTTCGCCCGCGCGGTCCTGCACGCTGAAATACAGGGTTTCGCCTTCGTGGCGCACAGACCCCATCTTCACCTTGCCGGTGAGCTGGTAGCTGCGTCCCGGGCGCCCTTCGCGCACGAGCTGGCTCGGCGTGAGCGTGGGAGATGCGGCGCTGAAGCTGGTGTAGATCAGAGCGCTCGCGAGCGCCACAGCGGCGCTCAACGACACCACCAGCCGCACCGTTCGCTTGCGCGCGGGGCTCATCGCAGCCGATTATCTCAGAAGCGCCGCCGCGTCCCCCGCGGCGGACGCCCAGGAGATGTCCGGTGGACAGCGAAACCTTTGTCTGTCCCAGGCGTCTTAGGAGGTAGAGACCGATGCGAACAAGCCTGCTCCACCCGATCGCCACCTGGCGCCATCACGAAACCCCACCGGCGCCCTTCGACATCACAGCGCAACGCCTCCGCGAAGCGGGGGGCCCGGTCGACGAAGCGTGCTACCCGTGCGCATGCGGGTGCTTCTTCATCGCACCGGTCTCGACCAGCGTGAGTTGCCCACACTGCGGCGCGACACAGGCCTGGTAGTCGATACTCGCAGGACGCAGCCCGGCGCCGCGGCGCCTGGCCGAGAAGCGGGAGCGCACGGCCGTAGCCACCGCGCTCCCGGACCTCACGTCCGCCCGGGAGCGCTTGTGGTGGAGGGAGGGTCAACCGAACGTGACGGTGATGCTCTTGCGCAGCGCCTTGCGCTGCTTGCCCTTGGCGGACATGAAGCGCGGCAGGACGCTGGTGCGCAACCGGCCGGCGTGGCGCTCTTGGCTGCGGAGGATCATCTCCTTCTGAGCCACTCGGCGAGCAGGGGATCGAGCAGAAACGGATTCCCCTGGTCATCGCGCTGGACGTGCCGTTCGTCGGCGAGCAGCCGCTCGAGAGCCTCGCGCAGGGTGGAGCGCGCCACCCGGTGCTCGCCGGCGAGGCGGCTGCCGGTGACGGGCTGTCCGTCGGCGAGCGCCATGAGCACGATCCGCTGCACCCGTGGCAGACCATCCCACAGCGCCTGCTGCGCGTCGCGCGTCTCGACCAGCGCAAGGTCGATCGCCGCGGCCGCGAGGTCATCGGACCGGCGGGAGCTCTGGAGCAGGTTGTAGAGGTGATGAGCCAGCAGGACAGTGCGCTGAGGATGTCCCTGTGTGAAGGCGATCAGTTCGTCCACGGCGCCGGCGGCGTCCAATCCATCGGCGCTCAGCAACGCCTCGATGTCACGAGCCGCCTCCGCGACCGGCAGCAGCGGCAAGTCCAATGGCCGCGCCTGGCCGTAGAACGGCCGCTCGTGATCTGCGAACAGGGCACGCATCAACGAGGGCTGGCTGCCGGCGAAGACGTACGCCGCGGCGTCGCCGTGGTGCTGGATCACAGATCGAACCAGCCCGTCGAGCGCGTCATCGGCGACCAGCAGGTCCTGAAACCCGTCCATGCACACAACCGTCAACCCGCCGGCGGCCTCGTGCAACCGCAGCGGGACGTCAAGCAACTCCAGCAGCGCGACGCGGGCCTCGTCGGCGGCCGGCCGGCCGGCGCTCGGAGCGAGCCGCACCCGCAGCCCGGGCACGCCGGCGCTCACGCTCAACCGCCCCATCCAGCGCCGCACGCTGCGACGCGGATCTACCGGCAGCGCGCTGAACGCCTCGGCCACGCGCGCGGCCACATCGCCGACCGTCGCCACCTTCGACAGATCCACGCGCACCGCCCGATGGCCAACCGCACGCATCGCCGCCACGTGCGCATCAAGGACGCTCGTCTTGCCGAAGCGCCTGGGGGCAGCCAGACGAATGGCCACCCGGTCGCCCGCGGCGCTCTGCAAGGCATCGAGCTCCGCGCGCCGGTCGATCAAACGACCGGGCTCAACCGGACCCTGATAGCTGAACGGATTCACCGTACATCAGTGTACGATATTTCCGTACAGGAGGTCGCTAGCGGGCCTTCTCACCCCGCGACCCCTATAGGGCGGGGCATCATCGACGAGCACGGGTGAGGATGGGCTCTCCCGGTTCTCGAGCACCGCTCGACTGTGATGAACTGGGCGCGCCGGTCGTAGTTAGGGTGTGGAAGAGATCTTGAGCCTGACGCTCACCGCTTCGGAATCGGCCGATACGCCTCAGCAGCGGCTCGAGCGGCTCTATGGGGCGTGCCGCGACGATCTCTACGCATACGTGGCGACGCTGCTCGGCGACCGCAGCCTCGCGGAGGACGTGACCGCGCTGGCATTCGAACGGGCGTTTCGCCAGCGCCGGCTGTTCAACCCGCGGCGGGGGAGCGAGCGTGCGTGGCTGTTCGGGATAGCGAGAAACGCGGCGCTCGACGAGCTGCGCCGCCGCAGACGCAGCGCCCGGATCGTGACCGAGCCCTCAGAGGACCCGGAGGCCGGCGAGGACCAGCTCGAGGCGGTCCTGCTGCGAGCGACGGTGCGGGCCGCGCTCGCTGAGCTGGCGCCACGCGAGCGCGAGCTGATCGCGTTGAAGTTCTATGCCGGGCTGAGCAACCCCGACATCGCGCGCGTGCTCGGAGTGAGCGAGTCAAACGCCGGGACGCTGCTGCACCGGACCATCACGAAGCTGAGGAAGGCATGCGATGAGCAAGCGTAAAGAGCGGGATATGGGCGTCGAGGCGCAGCGCGAGCTCCAGGCCATCGACGGCGCGCTGAGGGACGAGACCGCGGCCGACGAGCACGCCACGCTGGCCGAGCTCGCGGTCGCGGTGCGGGCTCTGCGGCCCCGGCCACGCGAGGAGTTCGTGCGAACGCTGGACGTGCGAGCAACGCGCGGGTTCAAGCGCGATCGCCACCACCAGGCTCCCGCCGGGCGATCCTCACTGCGAGGGTGGACCGCCGCACACAAGCGGCGCGAAGCTGGGAGCCTGCGCGCCGTCCTGCTGCGGCCGGCGCCCGCGCTGCTGCTCATCGCGATCCTGGCGGCGGCGGTGGTCGTTCCACTCTCGCTGTCCGGCGGCGGGCACGTTCGCGGCGCCGCTCCCGTGAGCACACCGCAGCCGGGCTCGCCGGCGATGAGGGCGCAGGCCCAAGCGAGCGCAGCGGCCGGGAGCGCGACCGGCGGCGCCACCGGCCAGTCGGGGTCCGGCGCGTCAGCTGCGGGCGCACGGCAGGTCGAACGAACCGCCACGCTCGAGCTCGGCGTCGCGCCGGCGTCGATCGAGTCCACGGCTCAGCAGGTCTTCACCCTCGTAAACGCCTTCCACGGCTACGTGCGCCAGTCGAGCGTCAGCACAGCGGGCGCCGAACAGGGCGGAGCGACGTTCGACCTGCGCCTGCCGAGCTCAAACCTCAGCGGCGCGATCGCCGCGCTCTCGCACCTCGGTCACGTGCGCTCCGAGAACGACACCACCAACGACGTCACCGACCAGGTCAACTCGCTCCAGCGCTCTCTCGGCGACGCGCAGGCCGAGCGCACGAGCCTGCTCACCCAGCTCGCACACGCCTCAGACCCCCGGCGAGCCGCCGCGCTGAAGGAGCAGCTCCGGCCGGTGGAAGCGCACATCTCCCGGCTGCAGGGCGCGCGGCGCGCGCTGATGAGCCGGATCAGCTACACCAGCGTCGCGCTCTCCCTGACACCCCAGACCGCGCCGAACGGGGGCGCGGCAGGCAATCTGACACCCGGCGCGGCGGCGCGGCAGGCGGCACAGATTCTCGACACCGCGCTCGCGGTGCTCGTGCTCGCCGCCGCCGCACTGCTCCCATTCGCAGCGATCGCGCTGGCCGGCTGGATCGCGGTCATCGTCACACGCCGACGCCTGCGCGAGCGGACACTCGACGCGAGCTGAGCTGCCGCGTGCCCTCACGAGCACCCGCTGGCCGTCCCTCGATGTCCCAAAAAATGGCTCTACAAGCGCTACCTGATGTGCATCCCGCTGATCGCGCGGGAGATCACCAGTTGCTGGACCTCGGCGGCGCCCTCGAAGATGTCGTAGGTCGGATTTTGGCGGCTTGGATTGGGCGTTTTTGGCTCAACCAAGCCAAATCCGCTCTGCCTCAGTCCGTTGGAATCCGGCCCAGTCCGTACACGACTGGCGCAAAACTGGCGCACACTCACGGCCCGATCTGAGGCTCACCGCCGGCTCCACTCGCAGCGAGAACGCCAGCGCCCATGCCGAGGGGGGTGAAGAAGGGATCGCTACCCGTTACCGGCGCAACGCAGCGCGGCAGCGGCGACTCAGGCTCGGTCCGAGACGCCGCATAAGCTCGTACGATGGCCGCGAAGAAACGATCGAAGGAGACGACTGGTTTGGCTGCGGGTGACCCTCGGCCGATCCGTCGACGCTGGCGCGACTACAGAACCGCGTCGGGGCGTAGCCCGGTCGAGGAGTTCATCGACGGGCTATCCGACTCTGACGCTGCCGCTGTGCTGGCCGGTATGGAGGAGGTACGGGACCGAGGCTTGCGCGCCGCGCGCCACCTGGAGGGCGAGGTCTGGGAGGTGCGGGTGGACGGCGACCGCGTGATCTATCGCATCCTCTTCGCGGAGGAAGGCAGCCGCGGCCAGATCCTCCTCGCGCTCGAGGCGTTCAACAAGAAGACTCAGAAGACGCCACCGTCGGTCATCAAGCTGGCGATAAGGCGTCTGGCGGACTGGCGGCGGCGAGGCGACCAGCAGCGCAAGGCTCGCGGCAAGGACCCGCTGCACAGCACAGTTGAGTCTCGCGTGATAATATTATCTCTAGAAAGAGATACCGGTAGAGGTATCGAACCTCATTCGTTAGGCGGAGACCATGCCCGAACGTGACTTCCTGGACAAGATGATCGACAAGCGCACCGCGCGCAACCCCGCGTTTCCGCGCCTGCTGGACGCGGCTCGCCGCCGCCGCGAGCTGCTGCGTGCGCTGGCCGAGCAGCGCGAGGAGCAGAAGCGCTCGCAGACAACGATCGCCGCTGCGATGGAGACTTCGCAGTCGTTCGTCGCGCGGCTGGAGAGCACCGCCGCCGACACGAAGATTTCGACCGTCGATCGCTACGCCGAGAGCCTAGGCTTCATCGTGCAGTACCACCTGATCCCGGCGGCCAAGGCGAACGGATCCCCGGCGGTTGTGATTCACGCGTAGGACGTAGCCTCGGGCTCCGACCCATCCCCGCCCGTGCGAGCTCAATCCACCGAGCCGGCTGGCGCAACCCACTCACACGGCTGTCCTGTCGCCTGCGCGATCAGGTCGAAGTCCGCGTCGCGCGCCAAGACCCGGATCCCTTCGCGTCGGTGGCGTGCGGTGGGTCATAACCCGGCCACCCGCCCTTCTCTCACGCTCACCGTGCGCGTGCTCGCAACGCGTCGACCATGCGCGTGTGACGCTCAGGATTCGCCGGTCCAGCGTTGGCCTCCAGTCGCTGCGCGAGAAGACGGCCGGGAACCCACGCAACGTCGTCATGCACGTGCGGCTCCCCGTCCCATCTCCCCCAGATCACCACCACCGGCGTGACCCACGGGAGGCGCGGTAACGCCGCTGCGAGATCATTGGCGAGCCCGAAGGCGGCACCCTTCATGCGGGGCGTCAAATCCTTGTCGTACCCGTCGTCCGGATCCTCCAGCCAGCGCACGCGCAGGACCCCGTGCTCAATCGTGATCCTGCCACCGGGAGCCTTCGTGTCGAGCAAAAAGATCTTGCCTGACGGCGCGATCGCGACGTGGTCGCGGTTGCCGTAGTCGTCGGGAAGGTCGTGCATCACCACCCAACCGCGTTTTGTGAGGCGCCGCAGCGCTTTCGCCGTGCGCTTCTCAGCTTCCGCGCCCACCCGCCAGCGCTCCACGTGCTCGGGGGTGGCGAGGCTGAGCGCCGCCGCGAACGTGACGATCGAGCCGAGCGCGGTGCATAAATACAGAAGCCGGTACGTCGGCCAGATCCATGAAAGCACGAGCGCTATCAAGAGGATCGGGATCGCCGCTACGAGCCCCACGATTCGTATGCGAGACCGCCATGCGCGGTAGCGAGCCTTGTAGCGCTCCTGCGCAGAGCGACCCGCTCCGACGCGATCGGCGTAGGTCAGGGCGAAGCGGCTCATCGTCGTGGTATCGGCGCGTAGGCCGGCTAGCCAAACTTGCCAGTCACCGCCGCCCTGATCGGCTGGGCGGCGAAACGGCACGCAGAGCACATGACGCGGCTACTCACCAACCCGGCGGGGATGCTCCAGCCGGCCGAGCAGCACGAAGCGACCGATCTTCAAACCGGGATCCTCGAAGCAGAGCAGCAAGAGCAGTAGCGCCCCAAAACGCAAGCTCCTCCCGCGAACGGCGGCGGGACCGCAACCGCCACCAACAAGCCGGGCGCGCCGAGCGACACGTTCGCGGGATCCGGTCGGTGGCGCCGCCCCGCGTCGGTGCCCAGGGATCACGCCTCGTGCAAAACTGGCGCAAAAACTGGCGCATTCGGACAAATGTCTACCGCTTTTTGCCGTTGCGCGAGCCCCCGAGAGCCCCTACTCGTGATGTCGAGAAACCCGAAAAACGGGCTATATGCAGCTACTTGATGTACATCCCGCTGATAGCGCGCGAGATCACCAGCTGCTGGATCTCGGCGGTGCCCTCGAAGATGTCGTAGATCTTCGCGTCGCGGTGGAAGCGCTCGACGGGGTACTCGCGCGCGTAGCCGTTCCCGCCCAGGATCTGCATCGCGCGCTCGGTCACCCACACGGCCACCTCGCCGGCCTTCAGCTTGCTCATCGAGCCCTCGGCGTTCTCGAACGGGACCTGGTTGCGGCCCATCCACGAGGCGCGCCACACGAGCAGCCTCGACGCGTCGATCTCCATCTTCATGCGCGCGAGCGTGAACGCGATCGACTGGTTCTCGATGATCTTCTTGCCGAACTGCTCGCGCTCCTTGGCGTACTCGAGCGCGTACTCGTACGCGGCGCGCGCGATGCCGAGCGCCTGCGCCCCCACGGTCGGGCGCGACGCCTCGAAGGTGGCCATCGAGGCGTTCGACTTGTTCTTCTTGCCCTCCCTGGCGCGGGCGAGGCGCTCGTCGAGCTTCTCCTTGCCGCCGAGCACATAGCCCTCGGGGATGCGACAGTCGTCGAGGTACACGTCGGACGTATGCGATGCCCGCAGACCGTGCTTGGACACCTTCGCGCCTTCGGAGATGCCCTTGGCTTCGCTCATCGGCACCACGAACGCGGCGTGCCCGCGCGACTTCAGCTCACGATCGACGGTCGCGATGATGACGTGCACGTCGGAGATCCCGCCGTTCGTGGCCCATGCCTTCTGGCCGTTGAGCACCCACTCTTTGGTGGCCTCGTCGAACTTGGCGGTCGTCCTCAAGGCGCTCACGTCCGAGCCCGCGTTGGGCTCCGAGGAGCAGAACGCCGCCACCTTCACGTCGTCCGGCGTGCCGAAGCAGCGCGGGATCCATTCGCCGATCTGCTCGCCCGTCCCCTGCCCGAAGATCGCCGCCACGGCCAGCGAGGTGCCCATGATCGCCATGCCCATGCCCGCGTCGCCCCAGAACAGCTCCTCGTTGACGATCGGGAGTCCCAGCCCCGTCGGGTCGGCGAAGAACTGCGCGATGCCTTCGAACCCGTACAGCCCGATCTTCGCCGCCTCTTCGATGATCGGCCACGGGGTCTTCTCCTTCTCGTCCCACTCGTGCGCCGCGGGGCGCATGACGTCGGCGGCGAAGCCGTGCACCCAGTCGCGGATGTCCTTCTGGTCCTGTGTGAGGGCCATCGAGAAGGCAACGTCTTTGCCGGCGGCGCTTGTGATCGCCTCGACCGCGGCCTCCGCCGCGCCGGTCGCGTCGATCGCGTCGATCGTCCCAGTCGGATCGCTTGCGCCCGCGCGGCGGGCCGTTGTCGTATCGGCTGCTGACATGGAACGAAGCTCCTTTGCTGGCTCGGTGACGTCTTGCGGTGCGGCTGAACGTGGGACCGACTCACGGGCGGACGGGCCCATCGGTCGATCAACGAATCCTAGCAAAGGGTAAACGTTTGTCAAATGCGAGATTGAACGGCGTTTACATTCGCGATATAGTCCAGCCGCAATGGCCACAGCACCCAGCTACGGGGAGTCGACGGCGACCAGCCGCGCCTCACGAAGGCGCGAGCGCGAGCGCGAGATCATCGCCGCCACGCGCCTGCTGTTCGACGAACGCGGGCTCCAGGACGCGCCGATCGAGAGCATCGCGCGCGCGGTGGGCATCAACAAGGCGCTCATCTACCGCCACTTCTCCTCCAAGGAGGAGCTCTACGTGCTCACCCTCTCCAGCTATCTCGCCGACCTCGCCGCGCGCCTGGAGGACATCCCCGACGAGCTCGACCCCGTGGCGCGCCTCGAGGAGGGCTGGCTGCGCTACACGAGCTTCTGCCTGGACCACCCGGCCTTCCTCGACTGCGGACTCTCGCTGATGCGACGCTCCGCCGAGGAGCTGCGCGAGGCGATCTCCGACGCCATCTGGATCCGCCTCGGGCAGAACATGGCGGCGTGCCTGAGCAAGCTCTCGCAGATCCTCGCCGAGGGCGCGCGGCAGGGCGTCTTTGAGGTCGAGGACCCCGACTTCACCGCCAACCAGCTCTACGCCCAGACGCTCGGCACGATGCACCTAGCGCGCATCGGCGTGGGCGTGCGCACCGCCCCCGGCGGCGTCCCCGAGCCGTTCCCGATCGAGCCGGCGCGCGTCCAACGCGCCTGCATCGACGCGGTGTTGGCCTCGGTCGGCGCCCGGCGGGAGGCCTCATAGACAAGCGCGCGCCGAGTACCGTCGCACCCCGCCGGGATGATCCGGCAAATGGAAAGACGAGAGTGGTTCATCGGGCTCGATTCACAAGCCCGCATCGCGGTGGTCACGAGTGGTCGACCCATAACCGGATATGCGGTCCGGCTCGAATTTTTCATGGATGACGACTGGATCACGGTCCGTCTGTTCGACAATGCTCACGGCCGGCACGACGAGCATGCGTACGTGGGTGATGAGAAGCAGCCCGCCTCCGATTTCTTCTATGGCCCGACCGCCCAGGCCCTGCCCACCGCGATTGGGTTGCTTGAAGAGCGATGGGCTGCGATCATCGAGGTCTGGAAGGGAAGGCAGAAATGAGCAAGCCGGCAGACGACATCTCAGCGGCCGCACATGCGGCCAGCGAGCGCTTCCTGAGCACTGTGATGGGCGACGACCGTCGCTACCCGAACGGCAGCGAATTCGTAGCGTCGGACACGCCGCGACTCGATGACATCATCAACCGCAAAATGCGCGAAGGTCGCGCCACGGTGATCGTCCACGACGATGGCAGCGATGTCGTCATCGAGCCGCGGCCGGACATGCCTTGGCTTACTCTCGCGGGCGTCCTGCTGCTCGGAGCGTTGTTGCGGCACGTCAAACCCACAGTCGAAGCGGGCGGTGAGGTCATCCAGTTGCCTGCCGCCACTCGCGTGAGACTGCATCCGCCGAACGCTATAGCCGCCTGAGATCAGCGAGCGCGCCTGCATCGACGCGGTGCTGGCCTCGGTCGGCGCACGGCGCGACTGACACGCTCGCGCCGGCTGGTCGGCAGGCCCCGTTGCCGGGGCGCGGATAGTCGCGCAAAGGGCCACCTCGCACGCGCGCGCGGAGAAAGCTCTCTTCGCGCACGCGCGCGCGGGGCACCCGATTTCGGCCATCTGCCATCCGCACCTCCAACTGAATCGCTAATCTCGATCAAATTTGTGATATTACTGTACGGTTCCTATCCTCATGTCTTCGATGCAGAAAGTGGCTATGCGCAACCGCACGACTCCTTCCGCTCCCCCCTCCCCTGCCGCCTCCCCAGCCCCCTCCCGAGCCGCCTCCCCGGCCGCCCGCTCGATCCTCTCCCTGCTCGCGCTCGCCGCCGTGGCGCTCGGCGTGGCCGCCTGCGGCTCCTCGAGCTCCAGCACGCAGGTCACGCTCGTCGCCTACTCGACCCCCCAGGGCGCCTACGCGTCGCTCATACCGGCGTTCGGGGCCACAGGCGAAGGCAAAGGCATCACGTTCAGCCAGTCCTACGGCCCTTCCGGCGACCAGAGCCGCGCTGTGGTGGCGGGGTTGAAAGCCGACGTGGTCAACTTCTCGCTGGAACCGGACGTGACGCGGCTCGTGAAGGCGGGGCTCGTGTCACCCGACTGGAACAAGAACGCCACACATGGCTTCGTGACCGAGTCGGTGGCGGTGATCATCGTGCGCAAGGGCAACCCCAAGCACATCACCGGCTGGAGCGACCTCGTCAAGCCGGGCGTGCAGGTGATCACTCCCAACCCCTTCACCTCGGGGAGCGCGCGCTGGAACATCATGGCCGCCTATGGAGCCCAGATAAAGGAAGGCAAGTCGCCCGCCGAAGCGCAGTCCTACCTGCAGTCGCTGTTCCACAACGTCGTCAGCCAGGACAGCTCGGCGCGCAACGCCCTGCAGACGTTCCTGGCGGGGCGCGGAGACGCATTGATCGACTATGAGGACGAGGCGATCGCAGACCGGAAGAAGGGCTCGCCGATCGAATACGTGGTCCCCAAGGACACGATCCTGATCCAGAACCCGATCGCGATCGTGAGCGGCGGCAACACCGCCGGGGCGCGGAAGTTCGTCGACTACCTGCTCTCCCCCGCCGGCCAGAAGATCTGGGCTGAAAAGGGCTACCGCCCCGTCATCGAAGGCGTGGCGTCCCCCAATGAGTTTCCGACGCCTGCGGGCCTGTTCACGATCGACTCGCTCGGCGGGTGGAAGAAGGTGGGCAAGGAGTTCTTCGAAACCGAAGGCAATGCCGGGATCGTCACGAAGATCGAGCAGTCGCTGGGGGTGTCCACGGCCAAATGAGCGCCGCCGTCGCATCTCGGGCGCGCCTGGGCGGAAGGGCGGGCACGGCGCTCGGCGGTGGTTTGCTCGGCGTGTACCTGTCGGTGCTCGTGCTGCTGCCCGTCTCGGCATTGCTGGCGAGCGCCGCAAGTGGGGGCACGTCCGCCTTCTGGCAGTCGGTGTCGAGCCCGGAGGCGGTCGCGGCGCTGAAGCTGACGTTGATCGTCTCGGCGATCGTGGTGGCGGTCAACGCCTTGGCGGGCACGCTGATCGCCTGGGTGCTCGTGCGCGACGAGTTCCCGGGCAAGGGCGTCGTGAACGCGCTGATCGACCTTCCCTTCGCGCTGCCCACCGTGGTCGCCGGCGTGGTGCTGCTCGCGCTCTACGGCAAGGGCGGCCCGGCCGGGATCGACATCGCGTTCACGCGCGCGGCGGTGGGGCTCGCGCTGCTGTTCGTGACGCTCCCGTTCGTCGTGCGCTCGGTACAGCCGGTCCTGATCGAGCTCGACCGCTCGATGGAGGAAGCCGCCGGCACGCTCGGCGCGGGAGCGGTGACGGTGTTCCGGCGAATCGTGCTGCCCAACCTGACGCCGGCGATCCTCTCCGGCGCCGCGCTCTCGTTCGCGCGCGCTCTCGGCGAGTTCGGGTCGGTGGTGCTCATCTCCGGCAACCTCCCCTTCAAGACCGAGGTCGGATCGGTGTACATCTTCAACCAAGTCGAGAACGACAACGTCGCCGCCGCGGCGTCCGTGTCGGTTGTGCTGCTCGCCTGCGCGCTGGTGGTGCTCGGGGCGATGACATGGATTTCGCGCCGGAGGTCCAAGCATGTCCCCTGAGACTGCCGCGATCGGGCGGGTCGGCTTGTCCTCGCACGAGGGCTTGTACTCGCGCGAGGGGGCGCCGGCGGCACGCAAGGCGGGACCCCCGAACGCGCGCACACGCGAGCGGGAGGGCGTGAGCGGGGCAACCGCGCGACGACTTGGACTGCGCGCCGTGGCGCTCGGCTACCTGTTGCTGCTGCTCGGGGCGCCCGTGGCGATGATCTTCTACCGCACCTTCGAACACGGGCTGGCGCCCGTGTGGAGCGCCGTGACCCAGCCGAACGCTATGCACGCGTTCTGGCTGTCGGTGGAGCTCGTGGCGATCGTGGTTCCGCTCAACACCGTGTTCGGTATCGGGATCGCGCTGCTGATCGAGCGCGGGCGCTTTCGCGGGCGCGCATTGCTCGGCCTGCTGCTCGACCTCCCGTTCGCGATCTCCCCCGTCGTGGTGGGGTTGGCGCTCGTGCTGGTGTACGGGCGCACGGGGTGGTTCGGCGACTGGCTCACCGCGCACGGCATCCAGGTGATCTTCTCGATCCCCGGGATGGCGCTCGCCACCGCGTTTGTCTCGCTCCCGTTCGTGGCGCGAGAGACGGTGCCCGTGCTGCACGAGCTCGGCACAGATGCCGAGCAGGCCGCGACGACGCTTGGCGCGAGCGCTTGGCAGACGTTCCGAAGGGTCACGCTGCCCGCGATCCGGTGGGGAGTTGTATATGGGGTCGTGCTCACGACCGCCCGTGCGCTCGGTGAGTTCGGCGCGGTGAGCATCGTGAGCGGACGCCTGGAGGGCCAGACGCAGACGTTGCCGCTGTATGTGCAGGACCGCTTCGAGAACTTCGACGCGACGGGCGCGTATGCGGCCGCGGTGGTGCTCGCGCTGCTCGCCTTCGCGACGCTGCTCGGGATGAACCTGCTCGCGCGACGGACGCAGAGGGACACGGTGGTGTGATGGCGATCGAGGTCCAGAACGTCACCAAGCGCTTCGGTTCGTTCACAGCGCTCGAGGACGTGAGCGTGACCGTGCAGGACGGCGATCTCATGGCGCTGCTCGGGCCGAGCGGCAGCGGCAAGTCGACGCTCTTGCGAATCATCGCCGGCCTGGAGACCCCCGATACGGGCCGCGTGTCGATCGGCGGGCAGGACCAGACGGAGGCGCCCGCGCGCATGCGCGGGGTCGGCTTCGTCTTCCAGCACTACGCCCCCTTCAAGCACATGACGGTCCACGACAACGTCGCCTTCGGGCTGACCGTGCGCAAGGCGCCCAAGAGAGAGGTGAGCGAGCGCGTGCACGAGCTGCTCGGGCTGGTGCGGCTCGACGGCCTGGCCAAGCGCTACCCCTCACAGCTGTCGGGGGGTCAGCTCCAGCGGATGGCGCTCGCGCGCGCGCTCGCTCCGCAGCCGAAGGTGCTGCTGCTCGACGAGCCGTTCGGAGCGCTCGACGCGCAGGTGCGCGGCGAGCTGCGCGAATGGCTGCGCAGGCTGCACGAGGAGATCCACGTGACCACGATCTTCGTGACCCACGATCAGGAGGAGGCGATGGACGTGGCGGGCCAGATCGTCGTGATGAACGGCGGGCGAATCGAGCAGACCGGTACCCCACGCGAGCTCTACGACCACCCCGCCAACGAGTTTGTGATGTCCTTCGTCGGCCCGGTCAACCGCCTCGGCGACGCGCTGCTGCGCCCGCACGACATCCAGATCCTGCCCGGTGGAAGCGACCACTACTCCCACGACAGCACCGTCGAGGCGCTCATACGCCGCGTGGTGCATCTCGGCTTCGAGGTGCGCGTCGAGCTCACCCTCCCCGACGGGCGCGACGTCTGGGCGCAGGTCACGCGCGAGACCGCGCAGGAGCTCGAGCTGGCAGAGGGGCAGATCCTCGCCGCGCGGCTACCGGCGCCGCGGGTGTTCGTCTGAGTCCCCGGCCTCCACTCGCCGCGCGCCTCCCCACCCCGCGGATGGTCGCCGAGTGCCCTTGCCCGCCAGGGGTCGCCCTATCTGGTTTCCCAGGCTTCCTCTTGCTTGGTCAGCGTGACGATCTCCTTGGGCAGCTTGCCCGAGGCGATGTCCGCGACGGTGACGTGCTCCAAAACCTTGCGCAAGTTGGCGCGCAGCGCGATCCACACCTGCTGCAGGCACTCCGCTGAGCCCTGATACTCGACCTCCTCGGGGCGCTGTCCACGCACTCCCACCAGTGGCCCCTCCACCGCGCGAATCACCTGCGCGAGGTTCAGCTGCGCCGCGGGCTGCGCCAGCCAGTAGCCGCCCTCTGGACCTCGCTGGCTGCGCACGATCCCGGAGCTGCGCAGCTGCGTGAGGATGTTCTCCAGGAACGACACCGGGATGCCCTGCGCCTGCGCCACTTCGTCAACCTTGCGCGGCGAGTCCTGACTGCCGGCGGCGAGCTCCACGACGGCACGCACGGCGTAGTCGGCCTTGGCGGTCACGTGCATTGCGGGGATTCTCTCCTAAACCGGCGCGTGATGGCGCCCAGCCCGAGAATGAGCGCGATGGTCGCAAGCGATGTCAGGCAGGAACTCGATTAAGAGTTGACGAAGTTCCACTTAAGAGTGCCTCCGGAACGCCAAAACGCCGCTCGTGTGCGTCAACATCGTGTCGATGGAGCCGCTCACCCATGTTCGCCGCGATCACGACGAGGCTGTTTGGACGGCCACCGGTCACGAGCGGCCGGTGTTCCTTGACGAGAGCGGCCGGCGACGGCGCTGGGTGCTGGCCGGCGGAGTGTTCGCGGGCGGCGCCTCCGCGTTCTGGTTCACGGCCTTGATCGCCGGGGCGATCGGCTTCTCGACGCTTCCGTCGATGCGCGCTCACCTCCCCACCATCGCGCAGCGCACCGAGGCGCGCGAGGTCGCCTCGGTGGGGCGCCGTCATGGCGTCGTCGTGGGCGCTCGACGGCCGTCGTCGCTCACGCACGCCGCTTCGCTGGCGGTCAGCCGGAGCCTGATCGCCGCGGAATGATGACGGCGATGAGGGGCGTGGAGAGGTGAGCGTGAACCACCGCTCCTGGGGCCGTCGAGCGCTGCTCGGCTTCTGCCTTGGAATGCTCATCCTGCTGTTGCTCGTCGACGGCTTCACCACCAAGACGGTGGGGGCGGCCGGCACGGGCACACGCAGCGTCGCCGGCTCGTCGCTGGCCGGGTCGGCTCCGGTGCTGCTCGCAAACGGCCGGGGCGGTCTCGTCTCCCATCAGCCGCCGGCGGGCCGGCGCATCGCGCTCACATTCGACGACGGCCCCAACCCGACCTGGACGCCGAAGATCGCCGCGGTCCTGCTCGCCGAGCACGTGCCCGCCACGTTCTTCGAGGTCGGGAGCCAGGTCGTGCGCTATCCGGACGTGACCCGCATGCTCCATCGCGACGGCTTCGAGCTCGGCAACCACACCTTCACGCACGCGAACCTCTCGAGCCTGCCCGGCTGGGAGGCGCAGCTCCAGATCTCGCTCACCGAAAGCGCGATCAGCGGCATCACGGGGACCAGGCCGAGGCTCGTGCGCCCGCCCTACTCCTCCACCACCGAAGCGGTCACGCCGGCGCAGGCGCGCTCCTGGGGAGCGATCGCCGCGACCGGCCACATCATCGCCGTCGCCAACTACGACACCCAGGACTGGGAACGTCCCGGCGTCTCCACGATCGTCTCCAACGTCCTCTCCGAACCGGCCGTCAAGAACGGGATCGGCGGGATCGTGCTGATGCACGACGCGGGCGGCAACCGCTCCCAGACGGTGGCCGCGCTGCCGAAGCTGATCGCCGCGCTGCGTGCGCGTGGCTTTCATTTCGCGACGGTGTCGCAGATGGCGGGCCTCGCTCGCTCGCAGGTCGAAGTGCCCGCCAGCGCCGCACAGCGGCTGCGAGGCGGCGTGTTCGACGCGATGCTCGCGCTCGCGGGCTTCGTCACGAATTGGTTGACCCGCGTGGTGATGCTCGTCACGATCCTCGTGGGATTGCGCATGGTCGCAGCGCTCGCGCTCGCGCGAGTGCAGCTCAGACGCGTGCGCGATCTGCCGCTCGACCCGAGCTTCGCGCCGGCCGTATCGATCCTCGTTCCCGCGCACAACGAGGCGGTCGGCATCGAGCGCGCGGTGCGCTCGCTCGCCGGCTCGATCTACGCGGGCGAGTTGGAGGTGATCGTGGTGGATGACGGCTCGACCGATGAAACGGCGGCGATCGTCGAAGGGCTCGTCGAGCAGGCTCCCCCCTCGTCCGCCGTCGCCCGAGTCCGGCTCTTGCGCCAGGCCAACGCGGGCAAGGCGGCCGCGCTGAACCGTGCTCTTGCGGCCAGCAGCCACGACATTCTCGTGACGGTGGACGCCGACACCGTGTTCGAGCCCGAGACGCTCGGCGTGCTCGTGCAGCGCTTTCGCGAGCCCCACGTCGGCGCGATCTCCGGCAACACGAAGGTCGGCAACCGCCACGGCTTGATCGGGCGCTGGCAGCACATCGAGTACGTGATGGGCTTCAACCTCGACCGGCGCTCCTACGAGGTGCTCGGCTCCACTCCCACGGTGCCCGGGGCGATCGGCGCGTTCCGGCGCGAGGCGCTCGCCGCCATCGGCGGGATCTCGGGCGCGACGCTCGCCGAGGACACCGACATAACGCTCGACGTCGGCCGCGCCGGATGGCGCGTGCTCTACGAGAACCGCGCACGGGCTTGGACCGAGGCGCCGAGCACCCTGCGCGGCCTCTTCCGCCAGCGCAGCCGCTGGGCGTACGGCACGATCCAATTGATGTGGAAGCACCGCCGCGCGCTCACCTTCGCGGGCGACGGAAGCCCAGCGGGCGGCAGAGCCGTCGTGGCGATCCTCATCTTCCAGGTGCTGCTCCCGCTGGCCGCGCCGCTGATCGACCTGTTCGCCATCTACAGCATCGTGTTCCTCGACCCGATGCCGATCCTCGCCTTCTGGATCGCCTTCAACGTTTTCCAGCTCGTGCTCGCCTGGGAGGCGTTCGGCTTCGACGGGGAGTCGCGGGGACCCCTGTGGGCGCTGCCGCTCCAGCAGATCGGGCACCGCCAGATCTCCTATCTGGTGGTCTACGACGCGATCGTCTCGGCGCTGCTCGGCAGCCGTCTGGGTTGGCGCCACGCCGAGCGCACCGGCTCGGTCACGGTGCCGGTCGGTGAGACGCCGGCACTCGCCGGTGAGCCTGCGGTTCTCGCCGTGGAGTCCGCGGTGCTCGCCAGCGAGCGCGAGGCGATCGAAGCGACCGGCACGTGACGCGCCCGCTGGCTGCGCTCGCGACGGGCGTGCTGCTCGCCGCAAGCGCGGCATCGGTGCTCGTCGCAAGCCCCGGCACGAGCGGCGCTCCCCCCACTCCGGTGGTTGCGCTGCAGGAGAGCGCGGCGGTGATGTTCCGCGTCAACCAGGTGGGCTACGTGCAGAGCCTGCCCAAGCAAGCGCTCGTGATGACACGTCGCGCCCCCGCATCGCGGCGCTATTCGGTGCTCGACGCCGGCGGGCATGTGGTCGCACGCGGCGCCGCAACCGGACCGGCGCGCTGGAATCCCCGCTACCTCGTCTACACGCTCGACTTCAGCCGCGTGACCACACCGGGCCTCTACAGCCTGCGGTTCGCTGGGCGCCGCTCCCCGCGGATACGGGTCGCGGCCGCCCCCGCGCTCTACCGTCCGTTGGCGGATGCCGCGCTCGCGTTCCTGCAATCCCAGCGCGACGGGCCGGAAACGATCCTCGGGGCGATGCGCCGCCGGCCCTCCCATCTGAGCGACAGCTCCGCGAGCGTCTACCGCATGCCGAGCTACCGTGGCACGACGCTGCTCGGGCGATTGGTCCCCACCGGCGAACACGTGGACGTGTCGGGCGGCTGGTTTGACGCGGGCGACTACCTGAAGTTCGTCGAGACCGCCAGCTTCACCGACGTGGCGCTGCTGTACGCGGCGCGCGAATATCCCGGCGCCTTCTCCGACCCGGCGGCGCTGCTCGCCGAGGCGCGCCACGGCGCCGACTGGCTCCTGAAGATGTGGGACCAGAACCGGCGGGTGCTCTATTTCCAGGTCGGCATCGGCGACGGCACTCACTCCGAAAGCATCCTTGGCGATCACGAACTGTGGCGACTTCCCCAGGCCGACGAACGCGGCAACCCCAAGCCGGGATCCCCCATGTACCTGATCGCCCACCGGCCGGTGTTCGCCGCGAACGCTCCGGGAGCCCCGATCAGCCCGAACCTCGCCGGCCGCGTGGCCGCCGCGTTCGGCCTCTCCGCCCAGGTGTTCGCCTCCAGCGATCCCGCCTACGCGGCGCGCTGTTTGCTCGCCGGCCAGACGATCTACGACCAGGCGAACACCCACCCCGGCCGGACGCTCCTGACGAGCGTTCCCCACGCCTACTACACCGAGCCCGAATGGCGCGACGACATGGCGCTCGGCGCCGTGGAGCTCTACCTCGCCACCCAGCGGCTCGCATCCAGCCCGGCCGTCCAGGCTCAAGCTCCCCTGCCCCACACCGATCTCGGCTACTACCTTGCGAGGGCCGGGCAATGGATCAACGCGTACATCGAAGGCTCTCTCTCCGGAGAGGACTCGCTCAACCTCTACGACGTCTCGACGCTCGCCGGCCACGACATCGCACAGATCCTGCGCACCCCGGTCGGGCTGAGCTTGCAGAAGACCAACCTCGTGCCCACCGATCCTCCCAGCCTGCTCAAGGACCGGGCCGATCAGATGCGTCTGGCCGAGCGCCTCGCTCGCAAGGAACCGTTCGGCCTGGCCAACACCTCCACCAACCTCGACACCGTCGCCCACGCGCTCGGCTACGCGGTTCAGGCGCGCACCTACGACACGCTCGCGGGCTCGAGCGGCTTCGAGTCCTTCGCCCAGAGCCAGCTCGGCTGGGTGCTCGGCGCAAACGCCTGGGGCACCTCGTTCGTGGTCGGCGCGGGCTCCGTCTTCCCCCACTGCCTCGCCTCCCAGATCCCCAACCTCAGCGGCTCGCTGAACGGTCGCGGAACGATCCTCGCAGGCGCCACCGTCAACGGACCCACCGCCCCGGCCAACCTCCGCGAACTGGGCGCTCCCGAAGGCTTCCGTCCGTGCCCCGCTCGCTCGGCGGCGGACCCGTTCCGAGCCCAATCGGGGCACGGCCTCGCCTACCTGGACAATGTCCGCTCGCCTGCGACCTCCGAGCCCTCGGGCGACCTCGCAGCGCTCACGCTGCTCGCCTCCGCCCAACTCGCCTCGAGCGGATAGCAGGAGAGCGCCGACCGGGCACGAAGGCTGAACGGCTGAGCCCAGGCGGCGGTCCTCGCGACCTCGAGCTTGGGAAGGTTGCGGTCAGGAGGTACGTTTGCGTTGGCTCGGCCTCCGGTAGGGCATGTATCGGCGCATGAACTCGTCGAAACGGGGCACCGTGAAGTCGACGTGACCGTAGTCCTCGGTGGCGTAGGCCAGTCCCTTGTCGATCAGATGCTGCCGGGCCATTGAAACCTCCGTGGTCCTACGACCCAGCTTCGCCGCAACCTGTCCCGAGCGGTAGGGTCCTTCACCGAGCTCGGCCATCGCTCGCATGTAGCGACGCTCCTCTCGGGTGGCACGCTGGATACGCACCTCGTAGATGCTTGTGTCGAGGGCCCTCTGCGCGACCGGGATCGCCGCCTCCACGTCCTGCTTCGTGATCGGCGCGGTCTTAGCCAGATTCCAGGCGTGCTTGCCCAGTTGCTGAATGTAGAAGGGATAGCCTCGTGTCCAGGCGAGGGCAAGAGCCACGGCGTCCTCATCGTAATCAACCTGCTGATGGCGAGCCGGCTCGACGAATGCCACTCGCGCATCCCCCTCTGAAAGGCTGGCGATCACCGGGAACGTGAACAGACGCTCGGCGTATGAGCGTGCCTCGCCGGTCAATCGCGGAATCTGAGGTAGACCGGCTGCTGCGGCGGTGATCGGCACATTCTTCTGCGTTGCGCGATGCAACGCGCTGATCAACGACCGAAATTCGATCTCGCTGACGAACTGAACCTCGTCCAGCAGGAAGACAACCCCCGAGCCCTTGCCGGCGGCAGCCCCGCCGATCTGCAGGAAGAGCTCGGAAAGATCACCGGCGATCATCCCCTCGTCGGCCTTCCGGAGATCCACCGCCAAGCCAATACCGTCTGGGCCCGTCAACTTGATCGTGCCGAGATGTTCCAGCGCTCCGCGCACTGTCTTGGAGGCGCGCGCACCGAGCTTCAGACGCGCCAGAGCGCTCTCAACATCCCGGGCGATCTCCCCGATCAAGCTGCTGTCGGGGGTGAGCTCGTGGTAGTAGGTCAAGAAGCCTTCGGACTCAGCGCGATCCTCGAAGGCGTTGAGCAAAACCGTCTTGCCCGTCCCGCGCAAGCCACGGATAATCATGCTCTGCTCGGTGGCGCCTCGCTTGAGACGACCCACGAGCACCCGGAACTGCTCCAGCTCGCCAGCACGACCAGCCAGCTCATGAGGGCGAGAGCCTGCGTTCGTCGTATACGGGTTCCCAATCGGGTCCATCGTTCTATCGACTTATAGCAGGTTATAAACGATATAGTTATAAGTCTTTATAACTTGTGCGAAGGCTACTGAGGCGCCGACGCGCCGCTCATCCGGCGCTCGCCTCCTCCTTCTCACCGTCGTCGTCCTCATCCTCCTCCAGCAGCTGTTTCCAGAAGCGGACCATAGCGGCGCAGATTGGCCTCGTGTTCGGGCAAAGCGCAGCTGTGCAAAGGACACCAACTCTCAAGCGGCGGACGGGCCTCGAACCCGCGACCTCGAGCTTGGGAAGCTCGCGCTCTACCAACTGAGCTACCACCGCGCTGTCTGAAGAGTTTACGCGGCGGCGCGCCGTCCGTCGCGCCACGGCGCCCATGCCGCGCACACTCGATGCGCCGCCCATCGGTCGCCCGCCGGTCGCCCGCGCACTACGCTTCCTGCCCGTGGCCAAACGCCTGTATATGCCCGTCATCGTCGGCCTGGCCGGCGCGGCGCTCGTGGGGCTGCTCGTGTACGGGGTGTCCACCCAGTCGGCGAGCCGCACGCTCGACGACGCGGTCGCCCGCCGCCTACGTCCGCGGGCGCCGTCGGCCGCCTACATGCTGCCGCTCCTCTCGGGCGGCGGGCGCAAGTCGCTCGCCGCCTACGGCGGAAAGGTGGTGGTGCTCAACTTCTGGGCCTCCTGGTGCGAACCATGCCGGGAAGAGGCGCCCCGGCTGGAGCGCCTGCAGCGCGAGCTCTCGCGCCACGACGGCACCGTGCTCGGCGTGACCTACAGGGACGCCTCGCCGGATTCGCTGAGCTTCGTGAGGCGCTACCGCCTGACGTACCCGAACCTGCGCGACGCCACCGGCGAATTCGCTCACGCCTACGGCACCGACGCGTTGCCGGAGAGCTTCGTGATCGATCGCGAGGGCCACATCGTGGCGATCTCGCGGGGGGAAGCGAGCGGAGCCTTCCTGAGCGGCGCGGTGTCGCTCGCGGAGCGCTCGTGAGCGCCGGCTCTCCGTCTCCCCCGCCACGGTGCTCAGCGACGGGGAGGCTCGCGCGAGCGCGTGCGACATCGAGGTTCCCGCGACAATTCACGACCCCGCCGCCGCACCGGCCGGTAGTGGCGTTGGTCGTAGTGCTTGCGCTGTTGGCGGGACCCTTGGGCGCCTCGGCGGGCGCGCTCGCGCCGCGCACCACACTCCCCGTGATCGAACGGCAGGTGATGTGCGTGACGTGCAAGATCCCGCTGAACGTCGCCGAATCGCCGCAGGCCGATCGCGAGCGGGCGCTCATCCGCGGGTTGATCGCCGCAGGCAGGAGCGAAGCGCAGATCAAGAGCTCTCTCGTCGCGGAATACGGCCCGGCGGTGCTTGCCCTGCCAAGCGCGAATGGCTTCGACCTGGCCGCCTATGCGGTGCCCGCGGCGGTGGTGCTCGCGCTGGTTGCGCTGCTCGCGCTGCTGCTCCCGAGCTGGCGCCGCCACGCGCGCGAGCAGACCGCACAGACGGCCGGCGCGCCCGAGCTGAGCGCGAGCGACGCTGCGCGCCTGGACGCCGACCTGAAGCGCTTCGACTGAGCGGCATTACGCTCTCGTGGCACGTCGGCCGCGGGTGGCCGCCGGACGGCCATGGATGGCCGAGCGAGAAATCCCGTCCGCCCTACATCTCCGCCGGCGCCTCCACCCCGAGCAGGTCGAGCGAGCGGGCGATTGTCTGTCGCGATGCCACGCACAGCGCGAGCCTCTGCGATTCGAGCACCGGGGACTCGGCGCCGAGCACACGACAGTCGCGGTAGAAGGCCGTGAACTGCTGAGCCAGATCGAGCGCATAGGCGGCTATCCGGTGCGGGGCCCTACGCGCGGCGGCTTCCCGCACCTCAGCGGGGAAGGCGAGCAGCTGCTTGACGAGCGTGCGCTCGGCCCGGTGCAGCGGCTCGCCGCGTTCACCCGCGGCTCGCAGCGCCCGCTCGACCCGCTCGGCGCCAGCCCTGACGAGCATCGATGCGATCCGCGCGTGCGCATACTGGACGTAGTAGACGGGATTCTCGCTCGACTCCTCACGGGCGAGATCGAGATCGAGGTCGATCGTGGTGTCGTGCGAGCGCGAGAGCAGAAACCAGCGCGCGGCATCGACGCCGATCTCCCGCAGGAGGTCCTCGAGCGTGACGAACTCACCCGATCGCTTGGACATCTGGGCGCGCTCGCCACGCCGCACGAGGTGTACGAGCTGCATGATCAGCATCTCGAGGTGCTCAGGATCGCCGCCCAGCGCCTCATACGCCGCCTTCATGCGCGCCACATAGCCGTGATGGTCGGCCCCCCACACGTCGATCTGACGGTCGAAGCCGCGCTCGCGCTTGTCTTGGTGGTAGGCGATGTCGGAGGCGAAGTAGGTGTGCTCCCCGCTCGAACGCACGAGCACCCGATCCTTGTCGTCGCCGAACTCGGTGCTCCGCAGCCACAGGGCACCCTCGCTGCGATAGGTGTGCCCCTGCGCCTCCAGCAGCGCGAGCGCGTGGTCGACGGAGCTGATGCGCTTCCCGGCTTCGTCGCGCAGGTCCTCGCGGGGCTCGTGAAGCGCGCTCTCGTAAGCCCAGCGGTCGAAGCTCTGCACGCGGAAGGCGCCGAGCGAGTGCTGCATCCGCCCGACCATCGCCTCCACCGCCGCCGCCCCCAGCTCAGCGGGGTCGAGCTCGGCGGCGCTTGTCGCGGCGGAGCCACGCCGCGCCTCGTGGCCCTCCGGCGCCTGCCCCCCTGAGGCCTGCCCGCCCGTCGCGATCAGGCGCTCCACCTCCGCGACCAACGGCCCCACGTAATCGCCGCGATAGCCGTCCTCGGGCACCTCCTCGCCACGCGCGAGCGCGCCGATTGACTCGCCGAGCTTGAGCACCTGAGAGCCCGCGTCGTTGACGTAGAACTCCCGCTCCACCTGGTGCCCGTGGAAGGCGAGCACGCGCGCGAGCGCATCTCCGTAGGCAGCGTTGCGCGCGTGCCCGACATGCATCGGCCCCGTGGGGTTGGCTGAGACGAACTCGACGATAACCCGCTCGGGCGCCTCGGCGCCGCCGCGTCCGAAGCTCTCGCCCGCGGCGAGCGCCTCGGCCAGCGCCGCGCGATGCCAGCCGTCGGAGAGAAACAGGTTCAGGAAGCCCGGTCCCGCCACCTCGTAGCGCTCCAGCTGCTCGCCGAGCCGCGCCGTCAACGCGTCCCCGAGTCGCTGAGCCATCTCCCGCGGTGGCGCGCCCCCGGCGGCCGCCAGCAGCAGCGCGGCGTTCGTGGAGTAGTCGCCGAAGTCCACCCGCGGCGGGCGCTCCAGCGTAATCGCGCCACGCTGGCCGATCGTCGATCCCGTTGATCGTCGATCGGTGGCGCCGCCGGAGAGCTCCGCGGCAACGCCGAGCACGGTTTCGCGCAGGCCGGTTTCAGTGGTCATGGGGCTCACCGGCGAGGATCTTATGCGCCGTTTGCGGCGCGCGCCGGCGGCCCTCCCGCCCGAGCGCCCGGCGCGCGCCCAGACTCGATCGCTGGCGTCTCCTGGCAGCGCTCCACCCGACCCGAACGCCATCCCGGGCGAGGGTTGCGATACTAGCCGTGTGAACGACGAGAACCCAGGCGCCGAGCGCCACATAAACATTCATCTCTCCCCCGAGATCATGGGGGGCGTATACGCGAACTTCGCGAACGTGAGCCACTCCGACTACGAGTTCACGGTGACCTTCGCTAGGGTCGATCACGAGGTCGAGTCCGAGGAGGTCCCGGGCGTGGTGGTTTCGCGCGTGAACCTCTCGCCACGCTTCATGCGCGAGCTGATTGACGCGATGGAGGACAACTACTCGAAGTGGCGCACCCGAGAGGGCATCAAGAACCTGCCCGAGTACGGGGGCGTCGAGGGCGAGGAAGACGACGAGTAGTGACGCGCCCGTGCGCCCGCGAGGTGCGCGCTCCCCGCCTGCTCCCCGCATCCCCGCGCCCCTGGCGGGGCGCAGACCTGCTCCTGCTCCCCGCATCCCCGCGCCCCACCAGGGGCGCAGAGCCCCGATTGAGGGTTTGTGGAGGATGAAGGTCGCGGTAGTCTCGGACATCCACTCGAACCGGCAGGCATTCGAAGCTGTGCTCGAGGCGGTCGCGGACAGCGACGCGTCGGAGCTGTGGTGCCTCGGCGACATCGTCGGCTATGGGGCGGACCCCGACGCGTGCGTGGAGCTCGCTCGCCGCCACACCGCCGTGTGCCTCGCCGGCAACCACGACATGGCGGTGGTGGGCGAGCTGCCGCTGGACGAGTTCTCGCGGGGCGCGAGCCTCGCCGCGCAATGGACGCGCGAGGTGATCGCGCCCGCGAACCTCGCCTTCCTCGCGGACCTGCGACCGGAGGGCCGGGAGGGGCCTGTAGGCCTCTACCACGCCAGCCCGCGCGACCCGGTGTGGGAGTACGTGCTCTCCGCGCTGCTCGCGGAGCTGTGCCTGGACGCTCAGCCGTACAGGATCTGCCTGATCGGCCATTCCCATGTGGCGTCCTCGTTCGTGCGCCGCGAAGGCGAGCCGGCGACGGGCGAGCCATGTCGCGAGGGCGCCGACCTGGACGTGTCTAGCGGCGAGTGGCTGCTCAACCCGGGTAGCGTCGGGCAGCCGCGCGACGGCGACCCGCGCGCCGCGTGGCTGCTGCTCGATCTGGACGGGCACACAGCCTCCTACCGGCGCACCGCCTATGACGTGGGGGGCGCAGCCGCCGCGATCCGGGCGGCGCGCCTGCCAAACTCGCTTGCTGAGCGCCTGGAGTACGGTCAGTGAACATGCGAATCCCCATCCACATCCTCAGGGTCCTCCCGGTGGCGCTGCTCGGCGCCGCGGCAGCCGTGCTCGTCTCCTGCGGCAGCTCCGGGACCGGCCTAATCCCGTCCGCGAGCGCGGTCCCATTGCGGAACGACTTCGAAGCGGTCGCCCGGGAGGCCAAGTCCGGAAACGGCAACTGCTCAGAAACCGAATCGGCGCTCGGCAAGACCGAACAGGACTTCCTCGCGCTCCCGGCGACCGTTGACAGCGGCTTGCACAAGCGGCTTCAGGAAGGCATCGGGAACCTGCACAAGCAGGCGCTCGCGATGTGCCTCAAGCCGACGGCCACGGCCACCTCGACGACGGGCACGACCACCACCACCACGACGGCGCCGACCACCACGACCCAAACCACGCCGACGACGACCGTGCCGACGACCACCACCAACACCCAAACCACGCCGACAACCACCACGCCGCCCAACCAGGGTGGCGGCACGGAAGCCCCCGGCGAAGGCGCGGCGGAAGAAAGCCCGGGCAAGGGGAAGGGCAAAGGCGAAGGCGAAGGCAATGGCGGCGCGAGCGCGGGAGGCGGCAAGTGAGCGCTGGAGACGGCGCGCGCGCCGGCGAGACGAGCGGCGGGAGGCGGCACGTGAGCAGGGGGGGCGGCAGGTGAGCGACCAGGAGATCGCCGGGCGCTACCGGCTCAAGGACAGGCTCGGCTTCGGCGGCATGTCCACCGTGCACCTCGCGTTCGACAAGCGCCTGGAGCGCCGCGTGGCGGTGAAGCTGCTCGCCGAGCACCTCGCCGAGGACCCCACGTTCGTGTCGCGCTTCCAGCGCGAGGCGCAGGCGGCCGCGCGCCTCGTACACCCGAACATCGTGCAGGTGTTCGACTCCGGCCAGGACGAGCGCAGCGGGCAGTATTTCATCGTGATGGAGTACATCGAGGGGCAATCGTGCGCCGAGATCCTGCGCGACGACGGCTGGGTGGAGGTCGACGAAGCGGTGGGCATCGTGGAACAGGCGTGCGAGGGGCTCTACTACGCGCATCGCCACGGCGTGGTGCACCGCGACGTGAAGCCCGGCAACCTGCTGCGCGCGAGGGAGGGTGAGGTGAAGCTCGCCGACTTCGGCATCGCGAAGGCCACCGAGCAGTCCAGCATCACCCAGATCGGCTCTGTGCTCGGCACCGCCGCCTACCTGGCGCCGGAGCAGGCGCGCGGCGAGGAGGCGGGGCCGCGCGCCGACCTGTACGCGCTCGGCGTGGTCGCCTACCAGATGATCTCGGGTCGCCTGCCCTACGAGGCGGCATCGCTCACCGAGCTCGCGCTCAAGCAGCAGCAGGAAGAGCCGGCGATGCTCGACTCGCTCGTGGCGGCGGTCACGCCCGAGCTGGCGGACGCCGTGGCGATCGCGCTCGCGCTCGACCCGCGCGAGCGCTACGAGAACGCGCGGGAGATGGGACGCGCGATCAGCGACGGCGCACACGGCATCTCACCCATCGAGCATCGCTCGGCCTCGCGCGCCGCCGCGCACGCCACCGAGGCAACGAGCGTGCTCGCGAGCCACACACGCGCGCAGGGAAGCTCGAAGCGAGGCGGTGCGGTCGTCCCCCGCCAACCGCGGTCCGGGCCCCCGCGAGCGGCCGCTCGCGCACCCGTCGCGGCAGCTCCCGCGCGCCGCTCCGCCGGCAACCGCCTATGGACGTGGGCGCTCGCGCTGCTGGCGCTCGGCGGCGTGATCGCCGCGATCGTCGTCCTGAGCGCTCCCGCTCAGACGAAGATCACGCTGCGCAACGTCGTCTACACCGACGTCCAGGAATCCGCCGAAGCGCTCAAGCAGCTCGTGGGCGAAAATACGAAGTAGCGCCAGAAAAGGCGGGGGGCCCGCTTGCGCGGACCCCCGGTAAGAACTACCGCCCTTTCGAGCGGGACGGCTGTCACCCGTTTTGCACTCTAGCGGCTACCTCAGACAACTGTCCGTCGAGGATCCCCTGGCGCAGATCGGCCATCACTCGCGCGATGAACGCGAGGTTGTGTTCGGTGAGCAGCCGCATCCCGGTGAGCTCGCCGGCGCGCGCCAGGTAGGAGAGGTAGGCGCGCGAGAGCCCGTGCGCGCAGGCGTAACACGCGCAATCTTCCATCAGCGGCTCCTCCGAGTCCCGCCACGCGCTTTTCGTGAGATCCACGCGCCAGCGGTTGGCGGGGTCGGGGACGAGCGCGGTGCCGTGGCGCCCCAGGCGCGTGGGCATGGCGCAGTCGAACGTGTCGATGCCCAGTTCGACGCCCCTGATCAGGTCATTGATCTCGCCGATCCCGAGCAGGTGGCGCGGCAGCCGCTCGTGCTCGCCGCCGAGCTCCCCCACGGCGTGGCCCACGACCTCGTACATCTGCGCCTTCTCGGCGCCGAGCGAGCCTCCGATCGCGACTCCGTCACAGCCGCTGCCGGCGACGGCGCGTGCCGAGGCGCGGCGCATGTCCTCGTACACGCCGCCCTGCACGATCCCGTACACGAGCTGGCCGGGCGGACCGTGCTCGGAATGCCAGCCCAGGCAGCGCTCCAGCCAGCGGTGGGTGCGCTCGGTGGACCGCTCGGTGTAGTCGCGGTCGACGTGAAAGGGGGTGCACTCGTCGAACGCGAGCGCGATGTCGGAGCGCAGCGAGGCCTGCACCGCCATCGAATCCTCCGGAGACATGAAGCGCTCGCTCCCGTCCACATAGGAGCGGAAGCGCACGCCCTGCTCGTCGATCGAGAGGATCGCGCCCTCGCGCGCGGGGTGGGTGGGACCTCCAAATATGCGTGCGCGGGATGGGCGGGACTTGATCTCATCGGCGATCGTGCCGTGACCCATCGAGAACACCTGGAAGCCGCCGGAGTCGGTGACGATCGGGCCGTCCCAACCCATGAAGCGATGCAACCCGCCAAAACGCTCGATCAGCTCGGCGCCCGGGCTGAGCATCAGGTGGAAGGTGTTGCCGAGCACCATGTCGTAGCCGAGCGCCGCCACCTCGGCCGGCAGCAGGCCCCTGACGGTGGCCTTCGTGGCGAGCGGCACGAAGGCCGGTGTGCGGACGTCGCCGTGCGCGGTATGCAGCCTGCCGGCGCGGGCGCACGTGGCGGGGTCGCGCGCTTCGATAGTCAGGGCCACGAAGGGGCATCCTAGTGTCCGAATGGCCTGCCTCGTGCGTGCGCGTGCGCGTGCGCGTGCGTGCGTGCGTGCGCGCGTGCGCACGGGCCTGCCCAACACGACACAACACCCCAACGCTCAACAGGGAGCGCGGACCCTCAGAGCAGGGACTGCATGGACCGCCGGATACCCTGGCCCGAGCCCCTTGAGGCCCCGACCATGCTCGCCTCGCTCATTAACGTCACCCATCTCGTCGAAGTCTTCGGCTACCCGCTGCTGTTTCTGCTTGTGACGGCGGAGTCAAGCGGTGTGCCGATCCCCGGCGAGACCGCTCTGATCGCGGCGGCCGTGGCGGCCAGCCAGGCCAAGCTCCAGATCGAGCTCGTTATCCCCATCGCGGCGCTCGCGGCGATCGTGGGCGACAACATCGGCTACCAGATCGGGCGGAAGGGCGGTCGCTGGCTGCTGCAACGGCCGGGTCGCTTCCAACGCCAGCGCCGCCAGGTGTTGAGCACCGGGGAACCGTTCTTCGAGCGCCACGGCCCCAAGGCGGTGTTCTTCGGACGCTTCCTCTTGGGGTTGCGCGTGTGGGCGTCGTGGCTGGCGGGCGCCACGCACATGCGCTGGCGCTCCTTCGTGCTCTGGAACGCGTGCGGGGGCGTCTGCTGGGCCATCGCGATCGGCCTGCTCGCCTACTTCCTCGGCCACGCCGCGGGGAACGCGATCCAGACGTTCGGCCTGTTCGGGCTCGCGGCGATGTTGCTGGTCGCCGTGGGCGTCCTGATCGCCCACTTCCGCCACCGTCGCCACGCGGACGTGTCCGCTGGGCAGCGCGATGATGCCGAAGGCGCCCAGCGCGATGATGCCGAAGGCGCCGAGAGCGAGCGGTAAGGACGGTAGGGCTCAGGCGCCGCAGCGGTAAGGCTCAGGCGCCGCAGCAGCCGGGGGCGAGACGGTCCCACATCTTGCCGAGCGCATCGAGCTCATGCTCGGAGAAGTGCGAAAGGAAGTGCTCGCGCACGACCGCCCGGTGCGTGCCGCGCGCGGCGAGAAGCCGTTCTCGGCCGCTGTCGGTGAGGCACGCGTAGGCGCCGCGGGCGTCGTGTTCGCACATGCAGCGTCCGAGCAACTCGTCGCGCTCAAGGCGGTCCACGAGGCGTGTGAGCCCGCTGCGCGAGAGCCTCGCCTGCTCGGCGAGATCGCACATGCGCATCCGTCCCCCGGGAGCGTCCATCAGATGCTGGAGCACCTCGTAGGAGCTGAGCTGCAACCCGTGCTCGCGCTCGAGCCGGCCCTCGAGGCGCTTGGCGATCGACGCGTGAGCGTGCAGCAGGCCGCGCCATGCGCGCAGCTCGGCTTCGCTGAGGCAGTCCGGCTCTCCAAGGGCCTGCTCCTTCCCCGGGGCGAGCTTCAGGACGGTCGCTGTAGCTGTTGCGGTGGACATGATGGCAATCGACACTAGCTGCGTGCCATCTCGAACATAGCAGCGTCAGACGCCAGAATCCCTGTCAACAGCGCCCGATCGGCTTTCTCTGGTGGCGGTCCACGCCCACCACATCATGAGCGGCTGCAGCGGCAGCCGCGCGTAGAGCGCCCAGCGCGGGATCTTGCGGAAGTGCTCCGGAGTGCTCGCCATGTAGAGATTCGCCGGAAACACAGCGGCAAGCAGAGCGATCAGGCCGAGCCCGGCGGCACGGCGCGTCCACGGCAGCAGCACGCCAAGACCGCCCGCGACCTCGGCGACTCCGCTTACGGCCACCAGGGTTCGCGCGCTGTCCTTCATGCCGGGCGGCACGATCCGCTCGTAGGCGCGGGGCATCACGAAGTGGTTGACGCCGGCGCCGACGAACGCGACTCCGAGCAGCAGTCGCGAGCGCTTCCCGGTGCGCGGCCCCTCGACGAGCGGGCCGGGCGCGCAGCTATCGGTCTTGCTGTCCATCGTGCTCCTCCTTCTGGCTCTCGATCAGAGATCGTCCGGTCATCTCCGACGGTTGGGCGATCCCGAGCAGGTCGAGCACCGTGGGGGCCACGTCCGCGAGGATCCCCCCCTGCGCGCGAAGCTCCAAGCCCGGAGCGGTCACGATCAACGGCACGGGGTTGAGCGAGTGGGCCGTGTTGGGGCTGCCGTCGGGCTCGAGCATGTGGTCGGCGTTGCCGTGGTCGGCGGTCACGACGCACACTCCCCCACTTGCGCGAACGGCGTCGAGCACCAGCCCAAGGCACTCATCGACCGTCTCGACGGCCGCCACCGCGGCTGGGATCACGCCCGTGTGGCCCACCATGTCGGCGTTGGCGAAGTTCACGATCCCGAACTCCGGCCGGTCCTCCCTCCACGCCGCCACGAACGCCGCGGCGGCCTCACGGGCGCTCATCTGCGGCTTATGGTCGTAGGTGGGCACGTCCCGCGGAGAGGGCACGAGCTCGCGCCGCTCGCCCTCGTAGGGGGTCTCCTCGCCGCCGTTGAAGAAATAGGTGACATGCGGGTACTTCTCGGTCTCGGCGACGTGCAACTGCTTGGAGCCGTGCAGGGCGATGACATGCGAGATGGTGATCGCGGGGCGTTGCGGGGCGAAGGCGACCGGGTAGGGCCACCCCTCCTCGTACTCGGTGAGCGTCGCCAGGCGGCTCACCGGAGGCGAGCCGCCCCGCCCGTCCCAACCGGGAAGCTGCTCGGCGCCGACCTTGGCGGCGCCTTCCACTCTCCCGGCACCCTCGACTCCAGCGACTGTCGCGACGGCGGCGGCGCTCTCCCCCGCGTCCGCTCCAAATCCGGGCTCGGCGAGCGCTCTGACGATCTGGCGCATACGGTCGGGGCGGAAGTTGAAGCACAGCACGCTGTCCCCCGGTCGGATGCGCGCCTCCTCGCCGACGAGCGTGGGCTCGATGAACTCGTCGGTTTCCCCGCGCTCATAAGCATCGCGCACCGCCTGCTCGCCGCTTGCCGCGTGATATTGACCCCGCCCGCCCGCCCGACCGTGGACGAGCATGTCGTAGGCCCGCTGCGTGCGCTCCCAGCGGCGGTCGCGGTCCATCGCCCAGTAGCGGCCCACCACCGACCCCACGCGCGCGCCCCCGGCGGCGTCGAGCTCAGCGAGATAGCCCGCGCCGGCATGCGGGAGCGTGTCGCGCCCGTCGGTGAACGCGTGCACCACCACGTCCGCCGAAGGAGCGACGTCGGTTGCGAGCGCGATCAGCGCGCGCAGGTGCTCCAGCGAGGAGTGCACCCCTCCGTCGGACACGAGCCCGAGCAGGTGGATACGTGGCGCCGGCCCCACATCGCCCGCTGACGCCGGCGGCACGCCCCCCAATCCCCCATCCTCAACGCCCGACTCGCGCGACCCGCCGGCTGGCCCGCCACCCGCGAAGGCAGCGCGCAGCACCTCGTTGCGGGCCAGCGACCCGTCGGCGATCGCCTCGCCGATGCGCACGAGATCCTGCTTCACCACGGCGCCGGCCCCAAGGTTGAGGTGACCGACCTCCGAGTTGCCCATCTGACCTTCGGGCAGCCCAACCGCCGCGCCGCATGCGGTGAGCGTGGTGTGCGGGCAGGTGGCCCACAGCTTGTCGAACACGGGCGTACTTGCCAGCGAGACGGCGTTTCCGGGACCGGGCTCGGCGAGCCCCCAGCCGTCGAGCACCACGAGGCAGACGCACGGCGCCCGCGCCGCTCGCGAGTCCCCGGGCGCGCTCATGGCCGTGGAGTGGGAGTCATCGTTGGGCGGCGGAGGCATCGCTGGTCGTGGAAATCATCGCTGGGCGGCGGCAACGATCGCGGCGAACGACTCCGCGTCCAGCGAGGCTCCGCCGACGAGCGCGCCGTCGACGTCCGGCAGGGCGAGCAGCTCGGCGGCGTTCTCGGGCTTGACAGAGCCGCCGTAGAGGATCCTCATGCGCTCTGCCGCCTCCGGCGAGCGTCCGACCACGAGCGCCCTCACGAACGCGATCGCGTCCTGGGCCTGCTCGGGCGTGGCGACCCTTCCGGTGCCGATCGCCCAGATCGGCTCATATGCGATCACGATGTCCGCGAGCCGCTCGTCGGTCACCCCGGCCAGGTCCTCGCCGATCTGGTGGCGCAGCTTGCGCTCGGTGTCGCCGCCGTCGCGCTCAGCCTCGGTCTCCCCCACGCACACGATCGGCGCGAGCCCCGCCGCGAGCGCCGCGGGGATCTTCAGGGCCAGCGCCCTGTCGGTCTCGCCGAACAGCTCGCGGCGCTCTGAGTGCCCGAGCACCACGCCGCTCACGTCGAGCTCGCAGAGCATCGGCGCCGACACCTCGCCCGTGTAGGCGCCCTGCGGCTCGTGGTGCATGTTCTGCGCGTACACCTCCACCCGCGACCCGCGCGCGCTGTCGACCATGGCGCGCAGGTCTGTGAACGGCACGCACACCGCGACGTCCACCCCGCTCACCGAGGACACCCGTGGAAGCAGCGCCTGGATGTACTCCTCGGCCTGCGATTCGGTCTTATACATCTTCCAATTGCCCGCTATCAGCGGGGTGCGCCGGGAGGTCATCACGCGACCCTCGCGCCGTCGAGCGCATGGATCGCGGGAAGCACACGACCCTCGACGAGCTCGAGCGTGGCGCCCCCGCCGGTGGAGAGATGGTCGACGGTTCCCTCCAGGCCGAAGTGGGCGAGCGCCGCCGCCGAGTCGCCCCCGCCGACGACGGTCACCCCGGAGGCGACCGCCACGGCCTGCGCCACCGCGCGCGTGCCCGTGGCGAACGGCTCCAGCTCGTAGGCGCCCATCGGGCCGTTCCAGAAGACGGTCCCCGCAAGCGCTATCTCGCTCGCGTATCGCTTCGCCGTGGCGGGCCCGATGTCAAGCCCCATCCACCCGTCGAGCACATCGAGCGCATTGATCACGCGGTGCTCAGCGCTCTCGGCCAGCGCGTCCCCGATCACGAGATCGGTGGGCAGCTCGAGGCGCGCCTGACCGGGTAGCGCCGCTTGCGCGAGCGCCCCGCGGGCGTGCTCCACGTCGTCTGCGTCACATAGCGAGTCTCCCACCTCGTGGCCCTGGGCGGCGAGGAACGGGAAGCACATCGCCCCGCCGATGATCACCACGTCGGCGAGCGCCAGGAAGCGGTCGATGACCCCGATCTTGTCGGCCACCTTCGCTCCTCCGATAACCGCCACCAAGGGCCGCTCGGGGCTCTCGAGGATGCCGCCGAGCGTGTGCACCTCGCGTTCGAGCAGGCGACCTGCGGCGCACGGCAGCAGCCTGGCCACCCCCGCCGTGCTGGCGTGGGCCCGATGCGCGGCCCCGAAGGCGTCGTTCACATACGCGTCGGCGAGCTCCCCGAGCGCGCGCGCGAACTCCGGGTCGTCGGCGGTCTCACCGGGCTGGAAGCGCACATTCTCGAGCACCAGCATCTCCCCGTCGCAGAGCGCCTCCGCGAGCGCTCGCGCGCGCGACCCCACCACCTCGGGGGCAAGCGTGACCGGCGAGCCGGTGAGCTCGCGCAGGCGCTCCACCACGGGGGCGAGCGACAGGTCGGCCTCGGGCCGGCCCTCGGGCCGGCCGAGGTGCGAGACGAGCACGAGCCTCGCCCCCCTTCCGCGCAGCTCTTCGATCGTCGGCAGCGCCTGCACGATGCGCGTGTCGTCGGCGACCCTCGGCGTTCCCTGCTCGTCCTTTGCCATCGGCACGTTGAAGTCGACGCGCACGAGCACCCGCCTGCCGCGCACGTCGAGCTGATCGATGCTCCTCATCGCCGAGCCCTCGCGGTCGCCCGATCGGCGCTCACCGCCGGCCGGACGCCGGACGGCGGGCAGGCAACCGGGCTCACAGGACCTTCTGGACAAGGTCGACGAGGCGGTTGGAGTAGCCCCACTCGTTGTCGTACCACGCCACCACCTTCAGCATCGTGCCGTCGATCACGGAGGTGAGCTGCGAGTCGACGATCGAGGAGTACGGGGAGGTCACGATGTCGCTCGAGACGATCGGGTCTTCGGTGTAGGCGAGCAGGCCCTGCAGCGGGCCGCTCTCCGACGCCGCCTTCAGTGCCGCGTTCACCTCCTCGACGCTCGTCTCGCGAGCGCACTCAACCGTCAGGTCGACGACCGAGCCCGTTGGTACGGGCGCGCGCACGGCGAAGCCGTGGAGCTTGCCCTGAAGCTCGGGCACCACAAGGCCGATCGCCTTGGCGGCGCCGGTGGAGGCCGGGATCAGGTTGATCGCGGCGGCACGCGCGCGGCGCAGGTCTTTGTGCGGGAGATCCTGCAACCGCTGGTCGGCGGTGTAGGCGTGGATGGTGGTCATCAAGCCGTGCTTCACGCCCACCGTGTCCACCAGCACCTTCGCCACCGGGGCGAGGCAGTTGGTGGTGCAGGACGCGTTCGAGATGACGTCGTGGGCCTCGCGGTCGTACGCGCTGTCGAAGTTGACGCCCAGCACTACCGTCACGTCCGGGTTGGCGGCGGGCGCCGAGATCACCACCTTCCCGGCGCCGCCGGCGAGGTGCTTGGCGGCGCTGTCGCGGTCGGTGAACAGACCGGTGGACTCGATCACGACGTCCACGCCCAGATCCTTCCAGGGCAGCGCGGCGGGGTCGCGCTCGGCGAGCACCCTCAGCTCGCGGCCGTCAACGACGATCGTGCCGTCGGGGCGCTCTGCCACGTCCCCGGGGTAGGGGCCGAGGATCGAGTCGTACTTGAGCAGGTGCGCGAGCGTCTTGGAGTCGGTGAGGTCGTTGACGGCCACCCACTCGATCTCATGTGCGTCCTCCCGGGCCATTGCGGCGCGGAACACGTTCCGGCCGATGCGACCGAATCCGTTGATTCCCACGCGTACGGGCATTCAGGGCCTCCTGGTGCGGAATGAACGAGGCTGTGGTTCATCCGCAGCCTCGGTGTGCGCGCGGGAATCTATCAATGGTCGGCCGACCGGCGGAGCCGGGGTAAGGGATGCCTAATTCTCAGGCATCCCTCGGCCGCTTGTCGATGTCACGGTGGGCGACGGCGACAGTGAGCTCATCGCGGTCGCGATAGCGCGCGGCGAGGTGCTCGGCGATGGCGACCGAGCGGTGACGGCCGCCGGTGCAGCCGATCGCGATCATGAGATGGGCCTTGCCCTCGGCCACGTACTCGGGCAGCAGGAAGTCGAGCAGTGAGTGCAGGCGGTCGTAGAGCTCGCCCAGGCGACCGTCGCGCGCCATGTACTCGACGACGCGCTCGTCGTGGCCGGTCAGGTCGCGTAGATCGGGCTCGTAGTGGGGGTTGGGCAGGAAGCGCACGTCGAACGCGAGGTCCTCCTCGCGCGGAGGACCGTGCTTGAAGCCGAAGCTCACGAAGGTGAGCGCGAGACGTCCCGCGTTATGACGGGGCACGAGCTCGTCGGCAATGCGCCCGCGGAGCATCGCGGCGGACATGGCGGTCGTGTCGATCACGAGGTCGGCGCGGGCGCGAAGCGGGTCGAGCAGGGCGCGCTCGGCGGCAACGCCCGCGGCGATGCTCCCCTCGGGCGCGAGCGGGTGACGCCGGCGGGTCTCCTTGTAGCGGGTGACGAGCGCCTGTTCGGAGGCTTCGAGGAACAGCATGTGGTGTGTGATGCCGAGTGCCTCCAAATCGTCCACGACCGCCGTGAGCGCCTCGAAGTAGACGCCCCCGCGCACGTCGGAGACGACGGCGGCGCGCTCGACTTTGGAGCCCTCGTGGACGAACAGCTCCACCAGCGAGCGGATCATCTCGGGGGGGAGGTTGTCGACGCAGAAGTAGCCCGCGTCCTCGAAAACGTTCATCGCCGTGGACTTGCCCGCGCCCGAGAAGCCCGTGATGACGACGAGGTCCTGTAGACGCGACTCTGCTGTCGGTCCACTCGCGGGACGAGAAGGCACGGGCCTTGTGACGGCCATCTGGATCCATTGTGCCGCTTGCGCCGGGGGAAAGGGCCGATGGAGGCTTGGTGCGGGTTCCCCGAAGGCTCAGGATGGTGTTCAGGGGAACCCAAAGGGGGGTGGTCATCGAGGCGCCTTCATAGCCGCTTGGCCGAAGGCTCAGGATGGTGTTCAGGGGAACCCAAAGGGGGGTGGTCATCGAGGCGCGTTCATAGCCGGTTGGCCGAAGGCCCAGGATGGTCAGGGGAACCTAAAGGGGGAGATGTGAGATGTTCTTTTTTGAAATTTTGCGATAGTATATACAAAATGTATCTATCATGGTAAAATCGCAAAAGAAGGTATTGACCTCCCCTCCTTTATCTTCGGCCAGTCCTCCATGACGGACGTCCAACCCACACCAAGCCTCTCTAGCCCGCTCGGTGCAGCAGCGCGTGGATGTCGCGCGCAACCTTGGCCGGCACTCCCGGCGCCCCCTGAAGCTCCTCTCGGGAGGCGGCAAGGATCGCGTCGGGAGAGCCGAAGTGGGCGAGCAGGGCGCGCTTGCGCGCCGGGCCGATCCCGGGGAGCCCATCCAGAAGCGACCGCGTCATGGCGCTGTCACGCCTGGAGCGGTGGTGGGTGACGGCGAAGCGGTGGGCTTCGTCGCGGATGCGCTGGAGCAGTTGCAGCTCGGGCGTTGAGTGGTCGAGCACGAGCGGGCGTGGGCGATTGGGCACGAACACCTCCTCGATGCGCTTGGCGAGCGCGATCACCGCCACACCGCGCTCGCGGAAGCCCTCCAGCGGGGCGAGGCCGGCCGCGAGCTGGCCCCTGCCGCCGTCGATCACCACGATGTTCGGGAGCGCCGCGAAGCTCGCGTCGTAGGAGGGGTCGTGCGGTGAGAAGTCCGCCTGGCGCTCCCACTGGGCGTAGCGCCTGGAGAGGACCTCGGCCATCGAGGCGTAGTCGTCGGAGCCTTCGACCGTGCGGATCTTGAAGCGACGGTAGTCGGATCTCTTGGGCGCGCCGCCCTCGAACACCACCATCGAGGCAACCGTGTGGGTTCCGCCGAGGTTGGAGACGTCGAAGCACTCGATCCGCACCGGCACCGCGTCGAGCCCGAGGGCGAGCTGCAGCCCTTCGAGCGCCTGCGCGCGGTGCTGGTGGCGGCGCTCGTCGCGCAGACGCTCCTGGTCGAGCGCGAGCAGGGCATTGCGATGGGCCAGCTCGAGGATGCGGTGCTTGTCGCCGCGCTCGGAGGCGTGCAGGCGCACAGGCCCGCCCCGCCGCTTGCCGAGCGCCTGGGCGAGCGCGTCGCGCCCCTCCAGCTCGGGCTGGACCACGAGCAGGGCCGGGATCGAGGTGGGGCCGCCGTAGTACTGGAGCATGAACTCTTCGGCGACCTCTCCCGCGTCGCGCTCGGTCTCGTTCGAGAGATAGAAGGAGTGGCGGTCCGAGAGCACGCCGTCGCGAACCTGGAAGACCTGCGCGTTGGCGTCGCGACCGTCGAGGGCGACGGCGACCGCGTCGAGTGTGCCGATCGACTCCTTGGCGACGCGCTGACGCTCCATCAAGGAGCGCACCGCGCGCAGTCGGTTGCGCTCGAGCGTGGCCTGCTCGTACTCCCGCTCGGCGGAGGCGGCGCGCATGCGCTCCTCCAGGTCGCGCTCGATCGTCTTGAAGCGCCCCGAGAGGAAGTCGATGACGCCGTCGATGGAGTGGCGGTAGTCCTCCTTGGAGACGTACCCGACGCAGGGGGCCTCGCAGCGCTTGATGTAGTAGTCCAGACACGGACTGCCGCTGCGCCGTCCGGGCACGGGGCCGGTGCAGGAGCGGTACATGAACACCTTGGCGAGCACCTCGAGCGTGGAGCGCACGCGCTTGGCGTTCGAGTAGGGGCCGAAGTAGGCGCGACCGGGCCGGTGGCGCTCGCGTGTGAAGTAGACGCGCGGGAAGTCCTCGTCGAGCGAGATGGCGATGAACGGGTAGGACTTGTCGTCGCGCAGGCGGATGTTGAAGCGCGGGCGGTACTGCTTGATGAAGCTCTGCTCGGCGAGCAGGGCCTCGGCCTCGCTCGAGACGACCAGGCACTCGATCGCCTCCACCGAGGCGACCATCTCCGCGTGCCCGGGGCTCGACCCCCCGTACGGGGGGCAGGCGCCCTGAGCCTTGGAGAAGTGCGAGGCGACGCGCTTACGGACCGACTTGGCCTTGCCGACGTAGATGACTCGGCCCTTGGCGTCGCGAAAGAGGTACACGCCCGGCTTGTCGGGCAGTGCGCGTCGTTGCTCTGAGATGCTCAATAGGTGCGTGAGTAGCGATAGACGGCAAACAGCGTGTAGCCGGCGAGGCCCATCAGCACGAACCAGAGGAACTCGCCGAAGCCGGTCTGCCACATGCGCGGTTGGGCGGCGGCGGTGACGAAGGCAACGGCGATCGCGCCGTAGAGCAGGGCGCGGTGGCGGTCGCCGAGGCTGTGAAGGTCCACGCGGCGTTCGCGGTAGAGCCTGTGGGCGAAGTAGGCGAAGCCGGCGGCGAACACGACCCAGAGGGTGGCGGCGAACGCTTCGGCGACGCCGCCGCCGCCGGGCAGGAACTCGACGGCGGCGGCGATCAGGGCGACGATCGCTACGTTGCGCGCGGTTTTCAAGCGGTCCATGAGAGGGCTCGACCCATGAGATGCTCAGTCTAGAGGTACCCCCTCGCGGGACCCCTCGCTCCCCGGGACTCCCTCGTTTTCCGCGCGAGCGACGGCGAACGAGCGATGAAGCGGCGGTTCGCGGCGCACAAAAACCCGCAACGCGCGGACTGAAAACCCGCAACGTGCGAACTGATTGGGAAGGTCATCCAATGTTTTCGATATAGAAGGTGTTTTGTGCTACGTTCGCGGAGCCCATTCGGTCCTAACCCGACCGAACCGAGGGTTGGTTGGCAGGCGCCGGGGTACTCGTCATTCAGGTCAGAGAGCCCCGACGCCTGTTTTAAGCGCCGGGCCGGGGCGCAGCTCAATCGACGAGCGCTCCCAGATGCTCGTAAGCCGCCTCGACCGCCCGCTTGGCAGCCGTGTGGCGGGCCTCTGACTTGGCGGCTTCGTACTTGGTAGCCCACGCCGCCGGATCGGCGAGCTCGTCTTCGAGCGCCCGCAGCGCGGCCTCGGCCTCTTCCACCGCGCGCTCGGCCTTGCCCTGCTCGCGCACGCGGTTCTTGGACGGACCGTCCTGCATGCGCGGCGGGCGCTTGGCCGGCGCCGCCTGCAACTCGACGCGCCCGTTGCCGGGCCTGGGCCGGGGCGGGCTCGGCTCGGGCTGGATCGTGCCGCCGCGGCGCTCTTCGCGCACGCGAACGTACTCCGGCCAGCCGCCGAGGAAGCTGCGCAGAGAGCGGTCTTCAATCGCGACCGTGCGCGTGCCCACGGCGTCGAGCAGGGCGCGATCGTGGGATACGAGCAGCAGAGCTCCCTCGAACGAACGCAGGGCGTCCTCGAGCGCCTCACGGCTCTCCAGATCGAGGTGATTGGTGGGCTCATCGAGGATCAGCACGTTCGGCGGGTTGGGCGTGCCGTTCATGAGAATCGCCAGCGACAGCCGGCGGCGCTCGCCGCCGGAGAGCCCGTCGAGCGGCTTCTCGGCGTCCTCGCCGGAGAACAGGAACCTGCCCACCAGCGCGCGGGCCTTGTTGGGCGTGAGGCCCGTCGCGCGCTGGGCCGCCTCCACGACGCTCTGTCCGGGCGGTCCCCCCGCCCCCAGCTCCTCGGCGTGCTGGGAGAGGTAGCCGACGTTCACGTTGTGGCCTGTGCTGAGCTTGCCCGCAGCGAGCGCCCGCCGTCCGGCGAGCGTCTCGATGAGGGTGGTCTTGCCGGCCCCGTTGGGGCCCACCAGCGAGACGTGCTCGCCGCGCTCCAACCACAGCTCGGCGTGCTCGAGCAGGACGATGGGCGCTCCATCCTCCCCACCGGCCGCACGTGCTCCAGCGGCGCCCGCCGCGCGCGGGCCGGCTCCCCCCACCTCGATGCGCGCGTCTTGCAACTCGAAGATCACCCGTCCGGTTCGCTCGGGCGCCTTGAAGGCGAACTCGAGCGTGGCCGCGTCACGCGGGTCACGCTCGATGCGCTCGATCTTCGCGAGCTTCTTCACCCGCGACTGCGCCTGGCGGGCCTTGGTGGCCTTGGCGCGGAAGCGCTCCACGAAGCGCTCCATCCGCGCTATCTCCGCCTGCTGCTTGTCGATCGCCTTGCCAAGCGCGATCTCGCGCGCCGCCTGCTCGCGCCGCCAGGCGTGCCAGGTGCCCGCGAAGAAGCGCGAACGGGTGGGCGGCGCGCCGTACAGCTCCAGCACCGCGGTGCCCACCGCCTCCAGGAACCAGCGGTCGTGGGCCACCAGCATCACGGCGGCGTCGAGATCCACGAGCGTCTGCTCCAACCACTCCAGCGACTCGATGTCGAGATGGTTGGTGGGCTCGTCGAGCAGCAGCACGTCCGCGCTCGTGGCGAGCGCGCGCGCGAGCGACGCACGCGTGAGCTGGCCCCCGGAGAAGGTGTGAAGGCCGCGCTCCAGATCGGCGTCGGAGAAGCCCAGCCCGCGCGTCATCACCGTGGCGCGATCGCGCCACAGATAGCCCCCATGGGACTCCAGGCGGGCCTGGGCGCGGGCGTAGCGATCGAGCAGCGCCTCCCCGGCCGCCCCCGCGGTCATCTCGCGCTCGAGCTTGGCGAGCTCCCTCTCGACCGCGAGCTCCTCCACGCACCCTGACAGCACGTAGTCCCGTAGGGACACTCCGCGCTCCCGCGGCGGACGTTGGTCGTGCAGGGCGATGCGCACGCCCTTGGAGACGCTCAGCTCGCCCCGGTCGATCGTCTCCTCGCCGGCGATCATGCGCAAGAGCGTGGTCTTGCCGGCGCCGTTGCGACCAGCGATCGTGAGGCGTTCGCGACGCTCGAGCTTGAACGACACGCCGCCGAGCAACGGCTTGCCGGCCATGTCCTTGCGCAGGTCCGAGGCGATCAATAGAGCCACGTCGGAGATGGTAGGCTCCCGGCGTGCGCCGCCTGCTGGTCACCCTGTTCGCGTCCGCCCTACTCGGGCTCGCGCTCGCGCCCGCCGCGCTCGCGTACAACGACGGGCGGGGCTTCTACGGGGCCACCAACGACAAGGTGGTGACCAACGCGGGATTCATCCTGATTCTCTTCTTCCCGCTGTTCGTGCTCGCGATGAGCTTGCTCCAGCGGCGCCTCGACAAGCGCAAAGAGGCGCGCAAAGCCGCACAGACTGCGCGTGTCGGCGACGCGCGCTGGCGCGGCGGTTGGTAGAGCCGGGACCCGGGAGCGAGCGGTCGATGAGCGAGCCCGGCGCAACGTCCGGCTCTGACGAGGCCCCCGACGCCGCGGGACACATGCCCGAGGACCCCGTCCGCTACGAGCGCGACGGCGCGGTTGCTGTCGTGACCATCGACCGTCCCCGGCGGCGCAACGCCGTCGACGGGCCGACGGCGGAGGCGCTGCACGAGGCGCTGGAGCGCTTCGAGGGCGAAGAGGACGCGCGCGCGATGGTGCTCACCGGCGCCGGCGCCATCGCGTTCTGCGCCGGGGCCGACCTGAAGGCGATCGACACGTTCGGCGGGCGGCTGATGGCCGCGGAGGGGCCGATGGGCTTCACGCGCTTGACGCCCTCCAAGCCGACGATCGCCGCGATCTCCGGCTTCTGCCTCGCGGGCGGTCTGGAGCTCGCGCTGTGGTGCGATCTGCGAATCGCCGCCGAGGGCTCCAAGCTGGGCTACCCGGAGCGGCGTTGGGGCGTGCCCCTGATCGACGGAGGCACTCAGCGGTTGCCGCGCATCGTGGGCCTCGGGCGCGCGCTCGATTTGATCCTCACCGGACGCATCGTCGACGCGGGCGAAGCCCACGCGATGGGCCTGCTCACCGAGGTCGTCGCCGAAGGCGCCCACCTCGAGCGGGCTGTCGAGCTGGCAAACAACCTCGCGGGCTTCCCGCAGCGCACGATGCTCGCCGACAGGCGCGCCGCCATCGAGGGGCTCGGCATGACCCTGGAGGAGGGCCTCGCGCTCGAGTCCCAGGCGGGACCCGAGGTGTTCCTCGACGCCGTGAGCGGCGCCCAGCGCTTCGCCTCCGGTGAGGGCCGCGGGGGCGCCGGCGCCGGCGCATAGCCCTTATCCTCGGATGATCGAACTCCAGGAAATCGTATGGCCTACTTCGTAACGGGAGCAACGGGCTTCATCGGCCACCGGCTGGTGGAGCGGCTGCTCGAACGCAAGGGCAAGATCCACGTGCTCGTGCGCGAGGACTCGCTGGCGCGCCTGGACGAGTTGATCGAGCGTTGGGAAGACGTCGCGGGCGTGGGCGCGGGCAAGCGCGTGCAACCCGTGATCGGGGACCTGCGCCGGCCGCTGTTGGGGCTGAGCGACGAGCAGGTGGCGGAGCTCGAAGGGAGCATCGAGCACTTCTTCCACCTCGCGGCCGTCTATGACATGACCGCGCCGCTGGAGCTCGACGTGGCGGTCAACGTGGGCGGCACCGGCCACGCGGTCGAACTGGCGGCGGCGCTGCGCGTGGAGCACCTCCATCATGTCTCCTCGATCGCCGTGGCGGGCGCCTATAAGGGGGTGTTCGGAGAGGACCGCTTCGACGAGGGCCAGCGGCTGCCCTCCCCCTACCACGCCACCAAGTTCGAGGCCGAGCGCATCGTGCGCGAGCAGCCGCACGTGCCGTGGCGGGTGTACCGACCGGGGATCGTGGTCGGCGACTCGAAGACCGGCGAGATGGACAAGATCGACGGGCCGTACTACTTCTTCAAGTCGATCCAGCGGATGCGGCAGTTCGTGCCGCAGTGGCTGCCGCTCGTGGGACTGGACCTCGGCAAGACGAACGTGGTGCCGGTGGACTGGGTGGCGGGGGCGCTCGACCACATCGCCCACGAGCCCGATCTCGACGGCAGGGCCTTCCACCTGACCTATCCCCGCTCCCAGCGGATCGACGCGGTGATGAACGACCTCGCGGCCGCCGCGCACGCTCCGCGCTTCGCGGTGAGCGTCGACAAGCGCGTGCTCGACGTCATCCCGACGCGTCCGCTGTCGCTGATGATGCGCGTGCCCCCGCTGCGCCAGGCGCGCCGGCTCACATTGCACGAGCTGGGGATTCCCGGCGAGGTGCTCGAGCACATGAACCTCGTGCCGTCGTTCGACACCCACCAGGCACAGCTGGCGCTGGCGGGCTCCTCCTACGAGCACGTGCCGGCGCTGCGCGAGTACGCAGTGCACCTGTGGGACTACTGGGAGCGCGAGATGGACCCGAGCATCAGCCGCGAGCGCACCCTCGGCGGGGCGATCGGGGGCAAGCGCATACTGATCACGGGCGCCTCCTCGGGCATCGGCAGGGCGGCCGCCCTGAAGCTGGCCGCCGCCGGCGCCATCCCGCTGCTCGTAGCGCGCAACGTGGAGAAGCTCGAGGAGGTGCGCGCCGAGATCGTGGCGGCGGGCGGGCTCGCCTATGTGTACGCGGCGGACATCTCCGACATGGACGAGATCGACCGCTTGATCGAACGGGTCAAAGACGACCATCGCACGGTGGACATGCTCGTCAACAACGCGGGGCGCTCGATCCGGCGCTCGATCGCGCTCAGCTACGAGCGCTTCCACGACTTCGAACGCACGATGCAGCTCAACTACTTCGGAGCTGTGAAGCTCATCATCGGACTGCTCCCCCAGATGCGGGCGCGCGGCTTCGGCCACATCGTGAACGTGAGCTCGATCGGCGTGCAGACGAACCCCCCGCGCTTCTCGGCGTACGTGGCCTCGAAGGCGGCGCTCGACGCGTTCACGCGCGTGGTCGCCTCCGAGACGATCGGCGACGGGGTGACGTTCACGACGATCCACATGCCGCTCGTGCGCACCCCCATGATCGCGCCCACCAAGCTCTATGACGCCTTCCCGGCGAGCACTCCCGAGCAGGCCGCGGACATGATCTGCGAGGCGCTGCGCACGCGTCCCAAGCACATGGGCACACCGCTCGGCACCGCAGGCGAGGTCGCCTACGCCTTGGCGCCCACCGCGGTCGATCGCATCCTGCACCTCGCCTACCGCGTGTTCCCCGACTCGGCCGCCTCGCGCGGAGAGCCGGAGTCCGAGGAGCGGGCTTCGCTCGAGCAGCTGGCGCTCGCGAACCTGACGCGGGGCGTGCATTGGTAGGAAGACGGCGCCACATGTGGCGCCGTCCCGACCGGTACATGTACCGGTCGGCCACACCGATCGACGATCGACGGGATGGCCGATCGGCCAGCATGCGCCGAGTGGAACACAAATAGGATTCGATCGATGAGCCACAGCGGTCCCGCGATCGAGGTCCATGACCTGCACAAGCGCTACGGCGACTTCGAGGCCGTTCGCGGGATCGACATCGAGGTGCGCCGCGGCGAGGTGTTCGGCCTGCTGGGGCCCAACGGGGCCGGCAAGACCACGACCGTGGAGATCCTCGAGGGCTATCGCCGGCGCACCTCGGGCGAGGTGTCGGTGCTCGGCCACGACCCGGCCCTGCGCGAGAGCGCGCTGCGCAAGCGCATCGGGATCGTGCTGCAGTCGAGCGGGATCTACAGCCACCTCACCCCGCGCGAGGCGCTGAGGCACTGGGCGAGCTTCTATCCAGGGCCGCGCGACGTCGAGGAGGTGCTCAGCCTGGTGGGCCTCCAAGAAAAGGCGGACGTGCGCACGCGCAAGCTCTCGGGCGGGCAGTTGCGCAGGCTCGACTTCGCGCTCGCCTTGATCGGCGACCCGGAGCTGATCTTCCTGGACGAGCCGACGACCGGCTTTGACCCGCACGCCAGGCGCGCGGCCTGGGAGACCGTGCGCTCGCTGCGAGAGCTCGGCAAGACGATCCTGCTGACCACCCACTACCTCGACGAGGCGCAGGCGCTCGCCGACAGGGTGGCGATCGTCAAGGATGGGCGCGTTCTCGCGATCGGGCCGCCCCGGGAATTGGGTACCCACCCACCCGGTACCCACCCACCCGGTACCCACCCACCCGGCGCGGCTCACTATCGCGTGGCCTACCGCGACGGCAGCGGAGACCTGGTGGAGGTCCAGACCGACGACCCCACGCGCGCGCTGCACGAGCTGACGGGCGAGGCGCTCGCGCGCGGCGAGCGCTTGGAGGAGCTCAGCGTCGGGCGCCCGACGCTCGAGGACGTTTACCTGGAGCTGACCGCCGATGCCTGACGCCGTCAGGCCCACCCCCTCGCGGGGGGCTGGTGTCCGAAAATGGGGTGCCCCGCGCGCGCGCGTGGGCGCGTACGCGCGCATGACATGCCTCGTGGAGCCGAACACCGATGCCTGACGCCCTCGCCCTCACCTGGCGCCAGTACCGGCTGGAGCGGCGCATGTTCTGGCGCAATCCGAGCGCCGCCTTCTTCAACTTCCTGCTGCCCCTGCTGTTCCTGGTGGGGGGCGGGGCGATCCTGCACGGCAAGCAACACGACCTGAACCTGCTCATCCCCGCCATCGCCGGCATGAGCGTCATGTCCACGACCTTCACGGCGCTCGCGTACAACATCGTGTTCCTGCGCGAGCGCGGGGTGCTCAAGCGCATCCGGGGAACCCCGCTGCCGACCATCTCCTACTTCGGCGGCGTGGCCGCGAACGCCGTGACGAACACGGCGATGCAGATAGCGATCATCACCGTCGCGGGCAGGCTCTTCTTCGGGATCGGCTGGCCGCGGGACTGGGTCGAGTTGGTGGTGTTCGTGGTGGCGGGCGTCGTGTGCTTCGCGGCGCTCGGCGTGGCGTTCGCGCACACCATCCCCAACTTCGAGTCGACGGCCGCCTATGTGAACGCCGTGTTCCTGCCGGTCGTGTTCGTCTCCTTCTACGTGTTCGACTCGAAGAGCGCACCGACGTTCCTGCGCAACATCGCCGGCGCGCTGCCGCTTAAGCCGCTTATCGACGGCCTCTCGGGGGCGATGGTGACCGGGGCCGGGATCGCGAGCAATCTGTCCGCACTGGTCGTGATCGTTCTGTGGGGAGCCTTCGGACTGTTCTTCGCCGTGCGCGGATTCTCGTGGGAGCAATCGCGGGGCTGAGGGTCTTTCGGTGCCGGCACACGCGAGAGCGCGAGTCCGGCCCGCCATAGCGTCTATTCTGACGCGAGCCCGGGGAGCGCCAAAACGAGGGTCCCGCCAGCCAAGGCATCTATTCTGACGCGAGCCCGGGGTCCGCGAGGAGGCGAGACGATGAAGCATCTGGCCGAGGACGTATACATGCTGAAGGGGTTTCCCCCGAACGCGATCAACGTGTACCTGGTGGGCGACGTGCTGATAGACGCGGCCACCCGCCAGGCGGAGAAACGGATCTTCAAGCAGATCGAGGGCAAGACGATCGCCGCCCATGCGCTGACCCACGTCCATCCCGACCACCAGGGCTGCAGCCACGTTGTGTGCGAGCGCGTCGGGGTGCCGTTGTGGTGCGGCCAGGACGACGTCCCCGCGATGGAGACCGCGGGCGGCGTGGTCGCCTCGAACGTGCCCGACTGGATGAAGCGCTTACAGGAACGTTACTGGTGCGGTCCCCCCCACCCCGTGGCAAGGGCGTTGCGCGAGGGCGACGAGGTGGCGGGCTTCACGGTGCTCGACACCCCGGGGCACACGCGCGGGCACGTGGCCTTCTGGCGCGAGTCCGATCGCGTGCTGATCCTCGGCGACGTGCTCAACAACATGAACGTGATGACCGGCATCCCGGGCCTCCACCAGCCGCCGGCGCTGTTCACCGGCGACCCCGCGCGCAACCGAGCCTCGGCGCGCCGACTCGCCGCGCTGCGACCCGCGCTCGCGTGCTTCGGCCACGGCGCCCCGCTTCGCGATCCCGACAAGCTCGCCGGCTTCGCGGCGCGACTGCCAGCCTGAAGCCGCGATGCGCGTTGACGGTCACGATGCGCCTTGACGGTCACGATGCGCCTTGACGGTCACGATGCGCCTTGACGGTCGATGTGAAGGAGGAGGTGGTGTATCTATCTTTTTGAAATTTTGCGATGGTAGCTACGGTTATATAGACTATTGCAAAATTTCAAAAAAGGAACGTATCATCATCCGTCCTTCCTGGAAGGAGCGACGATTTCGAACTCAGCGAGGTTGTTGCCCTCTTCGAGCTCTGCGAGCTCGCCCTCGCGCTCCTGCAGGTAGGCGCGCAAAGTCTTCTCGAGGCCCTTGCCGCGGCGGAAGCCATCGAACATCTCGTGGATCGGCAACTCGGCATCGTCGAGCCGGGCGACTATGCCCTTCAGCTCCTCATAGCCCTGCTCGAAGGTGATCTGCTCGCGCGCCTGGGAGTCCTCTCCCCGACTCTGCGCACCCCGACCCTCCCCTGCCCCGGCGCCCGCTCTGCGCCCGGCTCGCAGCTCCTCCTCGCGGGTCGGCTCGAACATGATCGCCTGCGACTGCTCTGCGTCGCTCACGGCTGCTCCCCTCGTTTGATGTTGGTGATCGCGGCGGTGACCTCGCCGTCGGCGAAGCTCAACTCGACGGCGCGGGCGACACGCAGGTCGGTGACGCTCTTGACGGCGTGACCGTCGCCGTCGCGCGCCATCACCCAGCCGCGCCGGCGAAAGTCCTTCGCGTCCATGACCGCCCCCAGCGCCGCGACGCGCTCAACGTGCCGCGCGAGCAGGCGCTCGGCTGCCGGGTCGAGCCGGCTCGCGTCGCGATCGACCGCCTGGCGTTGCGTGGCCAGACGCCGGCGCAGCTCGCGCATCGCTTCCGCCGAGCGGCGGTCCAGAGCCGCGATCAGGTCGAGTCGCTTGCGCGTGACGCGCGAGCGCGATGCCTGCAAGAGCTCCCCCATCCGCTCCACCATCAAGCGCGGTCGGTCGAGCACACGGCCGAGCGCCATCCGGTGACGATCGAGCTCGTCGAGCAACTCGGCGGCCGAATGCCGGATCGCCAGCTCGGCGGCCTTCGCGGGCACGGGCGCGAAGGCGGCGGCGACGTGGTCGCAGTTGGGACGGTCCTTGGTGTGGCCGATGCTCGTTATCACCGGGACCGCGCACGCGAAGATCGCCCGGCACAGGCGCTCGTCGTCGAACGCGAGCAGGTCCGCCGTCGAGCCGCCGCCGCGGGCGACCACTATCACGTCCACGCCGCGCGTGGCCTGCAGGCGTCCGAGCGCGTCGATCACCGAGCCGACGGCGTGCACGCCCTGGACGGACGCCGCGCAGAAGACGACGTCCTGCGGCGGGAAGCGCCTTCGCAGCGCCTGAATGACGTCGATGTTGGCGTCGCCCAGCGCCGCGATCACCCCGACGCAACGCGGAAATGCGGGCAGCGGCTTGCGCCGGTCGGGGTCGCACAGGCCGTCGGCTCGCAGACGGCGCAGCGTCTCCGCGCGTCGGCGCAGCAACTCGCCGTCGCCGGTCGGGCGAACCCGGTCGAGGATCAGCTTCGTGGAGCCGCGTGGCGCGTAGAAGTCGACGCGCTCGTAGTGAGCCTGCACGAGATCGCCCTGCGCCGGGAGCGGCTCGCAGCGTGACATGCGCCCCTTCCAGATGCACGCATCGAGGCTCGCCGACTCGTCGGCAAGCGTGAGATAGACGTGTCCGGAGGAGCGGTGCACGCTGATCGACGTAACCTCACCCTCGACCCACCCATCGCCGAGCCGTCGCAGGGCGCCGCCGATGCGGCCGGCCACCTGCGTTACGGACAGGGCAGTCTCGGTCTGCGTTTCGGTCGATTCAGCCACGGCCCCTAAACGTTAGACCTTGGTCCGGCGCGAAATCGGGGCGCGTCCAGTGTGGTTGATCGTCGTGAAGCGCTCGAAAGTCAAGTGCCTCTACAGAGGGCCGGCTACGTAGACGTCGTACGGGCCACCGCCCCCGGGGGCGTTGACGACTATGCGCGCGCACCCGGCTGGAGCGGAGGCCGGTGACTGCGTGAACAGCACGTACCGGTCGCTTGGTATGCCGACGGCAAGGGTGCGAGCGCGCCAGAGCGCGGCTGCTTGCGAGACGCTCGCGCACCGAGCGCCCGGGGTGGACAATTCGCCGTTGACCAGCTTCTCGACAGCCGCGGCGCGCTTGAGCTCCAGCGCGGCGGGTGGGGTCCTGAAGGAACCATTGACGGGGGCATCGACGTGGCGCTCGACAAGCAGAACGGAATGGCTGTCGCCCTCAACGACCGAATCGGCTATGAGGCAGGTCGGATGCGCGCCTTCGTTCGGTTCGACCTTGACCTTGACGTACCAGGAGGCAAGTCCGTCTGCTCGCAACGTCGAGCCGACGAGCGCGGCCGCCGCGCCCTCCGACCAGCATGGGCGCGCCTGCAGGCCGCTGACGATGTCATCGAGCTGGTTGGTCATTTGAATCGCGGCACGATCTTGGCTCCAGCCAACCGGCAACCGCCTCCAGTGGAACGACCGGTCGCCGGCCGGGGGCGTGCCGGCCGGTACCACCACGACCGCGCCGCCTGTCGAAGCAACCCATGCAACCAAGTGCGGCGCGGGCCGGTGATAGATGGACGGCCACAGGGTGGCGCAGTCGCGTACAGGGTCTCCGGTGATACTGCCCACGGACAACCCCTCCCCGCAATTGATCGACGGGATGGTTCTGGGATTGCCGTGTGGACCGAAGAGCGTCGATCCGGCGGCGGTGACCACGCCGATCGCCACTACGCCCGCAACCGCTCGCAACGGCCGGCGGCGCAGGCCCTGCCATGCTCGCGAGGCCCGTTCTGCGCCGAGCCGGCCAGTCGCCGATCCACGACGCGCACCGCACGGACCTGCCGCGGGCTCACAACGCGCGTCAGCTCGCACCCTGGAGCCGCCCGCCTGATGCAGGGCACGCGACGCGCGCACCAGAGAGCCTTCGAACTGGTCCAATGCGCTGCTCATGATTGTGCTCCTCGGTTGACTCGTAGGGCAGTTAGGGCGCGGCTGACGCGCTTGCGCACGACGGCCTCCGAGCACCCCAGTTCCTCGGCGATCTCTGGATAGGCGCGCTCGTCCAGAACGCGGGCCCTCAGCGCGCGAAGCTGGTCGAACGGCAGTTGGCTGCTCAGCTCCGCCATCAGATCGGCTTCGGCCGCGGAGTCATTGATGGCGGCGATGTCTTCGTCCTCCAGCACGAGCGGCTCGAGACCGAGCCTGCGGCGGGCGCCCTCGGCCACCGTGCCTCGTCGCAGCGCGTCAAGCAGCTCACGGTGCGCGATCGTGATGAGCCATGCGATCGGCTCGCGTGGCAGCTCGCGCTGCTGATCGTGCACGACCATCAGGGCCGAAGCGAACGCCTCGCACATCAGGTCGGCGGCCAGCTCGGCGCTCCTGACCCGCGGGCGCAAGAACGCCAGCACCGCACCGTGGCGGCGATGGTAGAAGGCGCCGAAGGATTGTGCGTCGCCCGCTCGCGTGCGCTCCAGCAATTCTCGATCGCTCACCTCAGAAGGCAGATCCATGACCACATTGACGCAGCTACCCCGCCGGTTGTGACCATTGGCAACCGCCATCGGCTTCGGAGGGGTCAGACGGGCTCTTACATCAGCTGGATGGCTCGCCCGGGAACGGGTCGGCCAGCGAGGCGAGCACGTGATCGGCTCTGGCTGAGCTCAGCTCATCGACCCCGTAGCGCCCGCTCGCAACCCCGACGGACACCGCGCCGACGCCCTGGGCGGCGGTGATGTCGAGCGGCGTGTCCCCCACGATCGTCACCTCGCGGATGTCGAGCGGATGGCCGAGCAGGCGCTCGCCTCGGTCGACCGCCGCTTGGGTGAGCGCGACCCTGTCCTCGGAGTCGGAGCCGTAGCCGCCGACGAGGAAGAAGTGGTTGAGCCGTCCGCGCCCGAGCTTGGCGTGCGCGGCGGCCTCCAGCCCTCCAGTGGTGAGCCCCAGCAGGACGCCTGTGCGGGTGAGCCGTTCGAGCAGCTCCTGCACGCCGTCAAGCACGCGATAGTTCTCCGAGGAGGCGACGTAGTCGGGGAGCACCGACTGGTAGCTCGCCATCAGGCGCGTGAGCTCGCCGCCCGTCGGCTCGCGCCCCATCGCCTCTGTGAACGTCGCGCGCGCGATCGCCGGGTCGGTCATCCCGGACTTGGAGTACCGGCCGATGTCGACGTCTGGTCGCCGGAAGAGGTGCTCGAACGCCCACGTCCAGCTGCGCGCGCCCGCGCCGCCCGTGTCGATGAGGGTGCCGTCGATGTCGAACAGGATCAGCTTTGCTTGGGTCATCGACTCTTTGTCCGGAGTTGGCGCGAGCGACTGTGGGTTTGCTTCAAACTCGGATTACAGAGACCGACGAAAACACCGAGAAATCGGCGTCTTGGGTCACCACGGAAACGCCATACCGCAGGGCGGTAGCAGCGATCCAAGCGTCATGTCTGCGCAGCTTCCTGCCCGCGTCCAGCTCCTGGACCGCGATGCGCGCGAAGCAGGACGCGGTCTTCCCGTCAATCGGGAGCAACCTGTATGCGCTACGTACACGCGAGAGTGTGGCGAGACGGCGAGCGCGCGTCTCGGTGTCATGAGCGCGAAGAACCCCCAACTCCAACTCTGCGGCTGTGATCACGGACACCGCGATCTTCTCGGGCAGTTCGCCCAAGTCGCGCCCGGTCTCCTGCGCCACGAAGACCGACGTGTCGGCGATCCCTTGCTTCACACGTCCTCGACAAGCGCTCCGCGGACGTCGGCGAGATCGACCATCAGACCCTCGTCAGCCGGTGCCTCGCGAACTATGTCCCGCAGCACCGCTGACGCCACCCACGGATCGCGTTGCTCAGAGTGGGGCACGATGTCGGCAACGGGATCGCGATTGACGGTCAGCGTCACAAGCTCACCTGCACGTACTGCCGCGACGACCTCGGCGGTGCTGTTGCGGAGATCACGCACTGATACGTTCATAGCCATGTGCATGATCGTAGCACATGTGTGGCACACGCTGGTATCGCCCGGTCGCCGGTCCAGACAGAAACGCACGGTGTGTGGATCTCCCCGAATAGTTGTATGCGCAAACATCTGTTATAGGTGGCGTAGTCAAGCAGGCGTAGACCTCAACGAACGACGACGTCGCCCAGCGCCTCGTCCACGGCGGCGAGCGTCTGGGCGTCGAGCGTCACTCCTGAGGCGGACGCGTTCGCGCGCACCTGCTCCGGTCTGCTCGCTCCCACGATCGCCGAGGCGACGTTCGCCTGGCGCAGCACCCACGCGAGCGCCAGTTGCGCCATCGTCAAGCCCGCGCCCTCGGCCACGGGGACCAGGCGCTGCACCGCCTCCAGCACCGGGGTCTGAACCAGCCGGTCGATGAAGCCGCTCATGCTGTCGCTTGCCGCGCGCGAGTCGGGCGGCGGCGGCTCGCCCGGGCGGTACTTGCCGGTGAGCACTCCCTGCCCAAGCGGCGACCATACGATCTGGGAGACGTCCTCGCGTTCGCACAGCGGGATCAGCTCGGCCTCCGGGCGGCGCCACAGCATCGAATACTGGGGCTGGCTCGAGACCCATCTCGCGACGCCCGGCAGCGCGAGCGACTCCTCGACCTTCTCCACCGGCCACTCGCTGAAGCCGATGTGCCGGGCCTTGCCCGCCTCCACCACTTCGGTGAGCGCGCGCATCGTCTCCTGGAGCGGAGTGTCCTCGTCATAGCGGTGGCACTGGTAGAGATCCACGTGGTCGGTGCGCAGACGCTCGAGCGAAGCGTCGATTTGCTTGTGGATCTGCGCCGCCGACAGGCCCCGGTCGGTGTCTGTCATCGGGAAGTACACCTTCGTGGCGAGCACATATGAGGAGCGGTCATACCCCGACAGCACCTCCCCGAGCAGCGTCTCCGCCGCGCCGCGCCCGTAGGCGTTGGCGGTGTCGATGAAGTTGATCCCCTGCTCGAACGCCGCCCTCACGCACGCCTGCGCCTGCTCGCGCGCCACCCCGCCCGAGTAGGTCAGCCACGAGCCGAGGCTGATCTCCGACACCTCGATGCCACTCGATCCGAGCTCGCGGTAGTTCACGGAGGGCACACTACTCGCTGCGCGCGAGCGCTACCGCCGCCGGCCCTTGGGCGAGCTCAGTCCATGCCCAGCGGGCCGCTGGCCGACCCGCTCAGGAACTGCCTGACGAACGGGTTCTCAGAGGAGAACATCCGCTCGGCGTCGCCCGCCTCCACGATCCTTCCCCTCCACAGCAACGCGATGTACTCGCCGATCTGGCGCGCCGAGGCGATGTTGTGGGTGACCACGATGTAGGTGCCGCCGTTGGCCTCGTGCATCTCCTGGATCAGTTCGCACAGGAGCGCCGTGCGCACCGGGTCCAGACCCGAGTCGGGCTCGTCGAAGATCACGACGTCCGGTTCGGTCACAAGCGCGCGCGCGAAGCCGGCGCGCTTGCGCATCCCACCGGACAGCTGGGAGGGGGAGTCGTCCATGGCCTCGGCCAGGCCGACGTCCGCCAGGCGCCGGCGCACCCGCTCGCCGATCTGGGTCTCGGACATGTCCGTGTGCTGGCGCAGCGGGAACGCCACGTTGTCGAACACCGACATCGAGCCGAACAGCGCGCCGTCCTGGAAGAGCACGCCGATCCTGCGACGAAGTTGGAGCAGCTTGGGCATCGTCAGCGTGGGAACCGAGCTGCCGAGCACCTGGACGTCGCCCGAGTCGGGGAACATCAGGCCGATGAGGTGCTTGATGAGCACGCTCTTGCCTGTGCCCGAGGGGCCGAGCACGACCGTGATCATGTCGTCGGGGATCGCGACGTTCAGACCGTTGAGCACCGGTATGCCCGCCAGGCGCTTGACCACGTCCACGCAACGGATCGACCAGTTGCGGTCGGTCGCCTCACCCGTCAGATCGAGGTCGCCCGCGCCGGAGTGGTACTGGAACTCCTCGCCGTCGTCCTCGACGCCCACGGCCACGTCGGGGCTTGCGGGCTGCTCGCTCTCCCCGTTCTCCCCGCCGCTGCCCTCGTAGCTCTCCACGGCGCAGATACTAGTGGCCCGCGAAGACCCGATCAACCGCGGGACTGCGGTACCAATCCGTACATATCCCTCTTGCATAGTGGGGCCAATGGGTCTAGGATCGGAGTCTGGGAGGTGGGGCCATGTTCCATCACAGGCACTCCGGCGCCGAGCCGGAGCAGACAGCGGACTCCCGCCGGCGGGCGGCGGTCGCCGTCGCGGCCGCACCGCGTCGCGATCCGCGCGGACGCCTGCTCGACGCCATGATCGAGACGGTCGCGCTGCGGGGCTATGACCGCACGACGGTCAGCCGCGTGCTGTTGAGCGCGGGCTTGGAGGAGGCGGTGTTCAGCGAGCACTTCCGCGACAAGCACGACTGCTTCTGGCAGGCGATCGACGAGTTGATCGGCCGCGGCGAACGCGCGGCGCTCGAGCAGTTCCAGTTGCAGGCGCCATGGGCCGAGCTGGTGCGAGTTGGTCTGGAGAGGCTGTTGCGCGCGCTTGCCGACGATCCGGACGGCGCGCGCGTGGTGCTCGTCGAGATGCTCGGCGCGGGTCCTGGCGCGCGCGAGCGCCGGCGCGTCGCGCTGGCGCTGTTCACTTCGCTGATCGAGCGGGGCCGCCCGGACTCGCTGAGCTGTGAACACCTGCCGTCGCAGACCTCCGAGGCGATCGTGGGAGGCATCGCCTCGATCTTGCACCGTCGCGCGCTCGAGGGACGCATCGCCGAACTGCCGGCGCTGCACGCGGACCTGACGTACTTCGCGCTGCTCCCCTACCTCGACCACGAGCGCGCGCTGGCGGTCGCCGGGTTGCGCAAGCGCTGAGAAGGCGACCGCTGAGGGGCGCCCCACGCGCGGAGCGCCTCGCGGGGCCGGCCGGACAGCGGCTTACCTCGACGGCGTTGCGTGCGGGAACTGGCTTGTTTCGCCGTTGAACGTGAACGGCCCCTGCTGCTTGCAGGCGGGCGCCGGAACCACGTTCCCCGACTTTTCGGCATTGTTGGCGACGGGCGGGTAGGCCGTGTGGTTTTCCACCGGCGCGCCCTTCTTCCTGCTGCCCGGTTGGAGCCCGATCAGCTGTTCGATGATTTCTTCGGTGATCGTCCCGGATGCCGGGCCGCTCAGCGAGGGCGCCGAGTCGGCGCACGAAGCGCTGCTGAACACCGACAGGCCGCTCGCGAGGGAGCCGAAGGCGCCGGGCTGCGGGTAGGCGTTAGCGCGATTGGTGCCGATTCGCTGCTGGTAGACGGCGAGACCCTCCGGCGTGAGCACCTGCATCGTCTTCAGGAAGTGCTGCTGCGGGCCTTCGCGCACGTTGGTGTTTTTTTCGTGCGTCTGCGTCGAGGCCGTCGCGTTGGCGAACAGCGCCTGCAGCTCGGGCTCGTACTCGCTCAGGTACTGGAAGAAGGGGTTGAGGTTGTGCAGCAGCGGGCTCGTCGCCGCCAGCAGCGGGACCGTGAGCTCGGTCTCCTGCTTGACGGCAGGCAGTCCCGTCTTGGCGGCCTTCGTGAGCGGCCCGAGCGAGGTCAGGAAGGAGTTGAACGGCGGCGTGAACGGCTTGACCGCCTGCAGCAGCGGGGTGAGCTGTTCCTCGGCCGGGCGGAACTGGTCGAGCAACGGCACCGCGTCGGTCGCGAGACTGTCGATGCTGCGCAGCGCCGTCTGCGAGTTGCGCTCGAAGGCCGGCAGTTCGCGCCATGCCTGGGCGAACGCCTGGCTCGCTTCGGCCGCCGCGTGGAAGGTGCGCTCGCCGTTTGAGATGAAGCCGCGGAACTGGCCCTCGCGCGCCGTGAGCGCGTCGAACACGACGCCCGTGTTGTGGATCGACGCCCGCAGCGCGCCCTCCTGGGAGGCGGAGATCGCGACCAGCTTGTTGGCGTCTTCGATGAACGGCTGGATCTCGGCGAAGCCGGCGTTGATCTGTTCGCCGCGCCCACCCAAGCCTTCGGCCAGAGATTGCATCCACGCCTGGAAGGAGGCGCGCGTTTTGGCGTCGAGCGTGGCGAGAATGTCATCGAGCGTGACCGCCGGTTCGACCTGAGCCTCCGAGAGCTGGCCGCCGTCGGGCAGCGGCCGCGCGCCCGCGCCCTCCGGCTTGAGCTGCACGTAGGTCTCGCCGAGCAGCGTCTTCTGGCGCAGGATGGCATGCATGTTGGAGGGGATCGGCGCGTACTTGCCCGCGATTTCGATCGACGCGTGCGTGAGGCCGTCCTTGTCGTGCTGAAGGCTGATGACGTGACCGACGTTGACGCCGCTGATGCGCACGTCGGACTGTTCGGCGAGCGCCAGCGTGCGCGGGAAGACGGCCGTGAAGCGGTAGCCCTTCGGCTTGAGCGGCACGGGACCTCCGAACGACTCCCACAGGAACAGCAGCAGCCCGAAGCAGCTCAGCGCGAACAGCACGATCACGAGGATGTTGGCCAGCGTCGGCGCGCGCTTCTGCATCAGCGACCTCCCCCGCTCGCCGCGGCGAGCGCTCCGAAGGCGCTGTGCTTGGAGCCGAGCAGTTTCATCGTGAAGCCCTTGCCCGAGGTCGAGCGCGTTCGGACCCGCGCGGCGGCCGCCTTGCCGGTGGCGGCCCCGGGGCTCAGGCCGTGCGCCACGCATTCTTCCCCGGTCGGCGGGTTGAAGAGCGCCACGAGCAGACGCACGGTGGCGTTGACTTCGCCGGCTCCTTTCAGGATCGGGAGCACTTCGCAGTTCAGGTACACCAGCGTACGCCCGACGGGACCGTGCGCGTCAGCGGTGCTGAGCACGCTGTTGAGGTCGTGGTTGGCCCACAGCAGGAAGAACATGAAGCCGCCCTTGTTCGAGCCCGGGTTGTAGGCGAGCTCGTTGACGAATTCGTTGAACACCGAGAAGCTGGACGCCAGGCCCGGGAAGGCTTCGCCGAGTTCCTTCAGCGAGGGCTCGAGCTGGTTGACGACCGGCAGGACTTCGCGCGCGAACGGCCGCAGCTCGTTCTTGAAGATCGGCGTGCTCTGCTTGAAGAGCGAGCGCGACGCTTCCTGCGCGGGCGCGAGTTCCTTGGCGAACGGCTCGAGCTTGGTCAGCGTCGGCCCCAGCACGCCGGTCGCGATGGCGAGCTTGCCGAGCCCGCTGCGCGTCTTTGCGAGCGTGCCGGGCAGCAGTTGCAGCGTCCGCTGGAAGCTCTGCTGCTGTTCGGCGAATGTCTGGAAGACAGCGTTTGAGGCGTCGATCGCCTGCGCGATTTCGGTGTCCTTATTTCCAAGCGCGCTCACGATGAGCTGGAAGTTGTGAATCGCGCGTTCGATGTTCTCGTGGCGCAGCTGCAGCTGCGCGGTGATCTCGCGCGCGTAGCGCGCGATCGGGTCGAAGCGCTTGAAGGTGGCCGACAGGTTCGCCGAGTTGCCCTTCAGGCCCTGGCCGACGCCGGCGAGCAGCTCCTGCAGGTAGGCGCGCGTTTCGGCGTCGAACACGGAGAGGAACTCCTCGAAGTTCACGTCCGGGGCGGTTTGCGAGCGCGGCACGGTGTAGCTGCTCGGGATGCGCCCGGCGCTCGGCGTGCCCGGGTCGACCTCGACCGTCATGTCCTTCAGCCCCGTCTTGGGGCGCAGCAGCATCGTCGCGTTGCGGTAGATGTACTTCGCGTACCTGGGTTCGACGTTCATCGTCACGAGCGCGTCGCCGCCATCCGATCGGACGCTTGCGATTTCGCCGATCTTCGCGCCCGCGATCGTGACCGACTGGCCCTGGCCGGGCGTGACCGCCTGGGCGGTGCGGAAGTCGGCCTTCAGCGTGACGTAGCTCTTGCCGAGCACGGGAAACCAGCCGGGCAGCGAGAGGCGCTCGTGGGCGAGGATGTAGCCACCGACGAACAGCGCGATCAAGATCATCGCCACGACCGAGATGAACGCTGTGCGGTAGCGCCCGATCTGGTCGCGCAGCCCGCGCTCGCCGTGGTGCTGCTCGTCGGGCGTCATCCCCCGCTCCCGTCAGCAGGGCCCTGCGATTGCGGACCGTTGAGGTTTTGCAACGCCTGCGTGTAGCACGGCACGAGCGGCTTGTACGACGGCTCGCTCGCTGGGAACGCCGGGCTCGTTCCCAGCGGCGGTTGCGAGGTGTGGGCGAGCAGCTTCAGTTTCTTGCCGCTCGTGCTGACGCCGACGTCACTCGCGGGCGCCGAAAGGAGCGTGTGATTGCCGGTGCTGACCATGAAGCGGTTCATTACGCCGTTGCCGTCGAAGGGCTGGCTGATGCCCGCGAGACCGGCCATCGAGTACCAGAACTCCTTGTACGCTTCGACCCCTGAGGTGCTCGCGCCGTCCTGCAGCTTTGTGTTGCCGGCCGGGAACACGATCTTGGTGAAGCACTTGGAGAGCAGGTCGCTCTGCTTGAAGAAGGCGGGCTGGGGCACGATCAGCCCGGCGATCGTGGGGGCGGCTTCGCGCACGCCCTTGGCGACCCCGCCGATCTCCGTCGGGGCGATAGACGCCTGCACCTGTTCGATCCACGGGAAGGCGGCTGTGATCGTCGCTGGGGTCTGTTCGACGCCGGGGATCAAATCGAGCGAGAACTTCCTGATCGCCGGCGCGGCGGCGTTGAAGTTGGCGAACGCGCGCCCGGCGTTCTGGAGCGTGCCGGGCAGCTCGGCGACCGTCGCTGAGAGGCTGCTCGACTGCGCCGCGAGCGAGCCGAGGAAAGTGTTGAAGTTTTCGACCCATTCCCCGAGCTGCTGCTCGTGGACGTTGAGCTTCGCCGTGAATTTCTCGATGCCGGCCACGAGCTTGGAGAGGTCGTGCTGTTCGACGCCGCCGAGCGCCTGGTTGACGATCGCGCCGCCCTTCAGCCCTTGCGGGCTGTCGAGGTAGGTCTTTTTGAGCGCCTGCGCCGCGTTCAGGCCGCGCACGGCAGGGTTCTGTTCGGCGTCCTGCGCCGGGGTGGGCTTGCGCGTGAGCGCGGCGCCGTATTCGGCCAGGAACGTCTGCAGGTTCGCGCGCGTGTCGGTGTTGAGCGCGTCGAGGATCTGGTCGAGCTGCACCGGGTCGGAGGTGTGGGTCACGGGGATCGTGTAGCCCGAGGAGACGGTCGGCGAGGAGGGCGTGCCCGGTTCGAGGTCGACGAACCAGTTGCCTTCGAGCAGGATGCGCGCGCGGATCTTGAGCGTCGCGTCGCGATGGATCGGCAGGCCGGCTTTCGTGATTTCCATCGTCACCACGCCCGTGTTGCCGACCCGTTCGACCGAGCTGACGGCGCCGACGTTCACACCGGCGACGCGCACGGGCGATTTGGGGCTGACGTTGACCGCCGTCGAGAAGACGCCCTTCAGGCGGAAGCCGTGCTTGTAGGGGATGTGCTTGGTGAAGCCGAAGTAGACGACGATCGCCGCGATCACGATCACGACGATCCCGAAGCGCACGGGGTTCGACCGCTGCAGCTCGACAACGGGCAGCTCGTCGTAGCGTTTCCACCAGCGCACGCGGCTCATTTCTTGGCCCCCTTCGAGCTCTTCAGGCCGAGTGCTTCGAGCGTCTGGGTCGGATACTTTTCGCCATAGAGGTTGGTTTCGCGCGTGGTAGTTTCGGTTTTGGTCCCCCTGGTCGCGGACGCGTGGCCTATCACGGTTTCACCCTGCTTGTAGGTCTCGTTGCCGGCTTCGCACACCCGCGGCTGGCCCGGCCCGCCCACGTTCGGATAGGGGTTGACGTGCACGTGGTTGGCGATCGCGGGGCCGTTCGCGGGACCCGAGGAGGGCAGGCCCTCGTTGTTGGGCCCGTTCGGCGCGAGCAATGGCGCGGCACGACCGAGAGTGCCGACGCCGACGCTCTCGGAGAGGACGCTCGCGAGGTTGCGGAACGTGAGCGTCACGTAGTTGCAGTTCGTCTGCGCCGGCGCGAGCCCCGCGAGCAGCGGGTTGCCGAGCCCAAGCGTATGCGTCAGGTCTTCGATCGCGCTCGTCACGATCGGGTTCTTGGCGAATGCGGCGAATGCCTGCGAGGCTTCGTTCAGCTCGGAGGCGAGCGCGGTGGCGGCGCGCACGTTGACGGCGCCGATGGAGAAGGCGTGGCCGAGTGGCGCCGCCACCGTCGTGAGGATGCGCGCGCTCGGGCGCAGCAGGCGCATGAACTCCGCGCTCTTGTTCACGAATTCAGCCTCGAACGGGAGCGAGAAGGTCGCCTGGCGCAGCGCGGGCGGCCCGCCCTCGATCGACTGTTCAAGCGACGGCGCCACGCTCGCCCAGGCCGTGAAGAACGTGTCGAGGTCGCTGTAGAGCGCCGCCTGTTCGCCTGTCACCGGGGCCACTTCTTTGGCGGCGCGGTCGAGCGCGACGAAGAGCTGGCCGAAGCCCGTCCGCGGCGAGGCGAGGTTGCGCAACACGGGGATCGCGTTCGTGACGAGCGGGCGCAGCGTGGCGATCGTTTCGTTCAGCCCGATCCCGCGCCCGGCGAGGCCGTTGCCGAAGCTCGTCAGATTGACCTTGTTTGCGATGCGCGTCTTCTTGCTGAACATGTTGAAGAACTGGTCGATGTCGACGGGTTCGCGCGTCTGCGCGACGGGAATCGTCTGGCCGGCCTTCAGCACGCGCGTGGAATGGCCCTTTTCGAGCGAGAGGTACTTCAGTCCGATCGTCGAGACCGACTGCACGAGCGCGGTCGTGTCGGCAGGCAGCGGCTGGACGCTCTTTTCGAGCTTCAGCGAGACGATCGCCGTGACGCGTCCCGTCGCCGGGTCCTCGTACGGGCTGAGCGCGCTGATCACGCCGACGCGGGTGCCGCCGATGCGGACCTGGTTGCCCTTCTGCAGACCGGACGCCTCCGGCAGCTGCACCTTGATGTTGTAGGTCGGCGTGAACGGCAGTCCGTTGTTGGCGTTGTAGGAGATGAACACGGCGACGACCACGATCAGCGTCGTGACCGCGCCGATCAACAGCGGGCTGCCCGCCAGGGAGTTCGGGCGGCGGCTGTTCATGGCACCTGGGTTGGGTCGCAGCCCAATTGGCCGTTGCCGCTGAAGGGCGAGGAGCCGTCCGCCGCCGGCTGGGCGCCCGCGCCGGGGCAGCGCCGCAGCTGGCCGGTCTTCAGTCCCTTCAGCACCTGCGCCGGTTCGGCCGGTTTCAGCGTGTTTTCCGAGTTCAATTCGAAGTCTGGGAAGCCGCCGCTGACACGCGCATAGTGACCGTTGGCGTCGTAGTAGGCGCCAACCTGGCCGAAGGCGCGGATGAAGCCCTCGAGATCGGGCGTGTACGGTCCGAACAGGGCCGTCACGGGCAGCGATTCTTCGAGCGCGCGCACGCCGTTGGGCGAGGCGGTGACGAGCGCATGCGCCAGTTCGGGCAGCGCGAGCGCCGCTTCGGTGAGGTCGTTGCCCGAGCCGGACTTGCTGATCGCTTCGCCGAAGTTGCTCACGACCGGGGTCGCGGCGTTCACGAGCGGGCGCAGCTTGGAGAAGAAGGGCGCGAGCTCCTTCGTGCCCGGCTTGGAGGCGTCGATCAGCTTGCGCAGGTCGGAGAGCGTCGCCGGCAGCTCTTCGAACGTGCGGTTGCCTTCTTTGAGCGTCACCGGCAATTCCTTCAGGCCGGCGGCGAGGCTCGCCTGCCGCGAGCCGATCGCGCCGAGCGCGGTGTCGGCGTTGGAGACCAGTTCGGTGAGCTGCCGGCTGCGCCCGGCCAGGACGGTCGTCGCCTTGGCGGATTCGACGAGGAAGTTGGAGAAGGTCGGTCCGTCGCGCCCGAACTCGGCGAGCACGTGGTCGAGCGCCGCCAGCGCCGGCGGGAAGTAGCGCGAGTCGACCTGGAGCTGGGGCGCCACGCCCGTGTACGTTTCGGCCGAGCCCTGTATGAACTCCTGCAGGCCCTTGCGCGTCTTGGGGGTGAAGATGTTGAACAGCTGGTCGAGATCCACGACGCCGTGCGTGGCGGTGGTGCCCAGCGTCGAGCCGGACGGCAGAGCGGGCCGGTTGTTCGGACCGGGCGACAGGGCGATGTAGCGGTTGGCGACGCTCGACAGCGACGGCACCCTGATTTCGGCGGTGGTGCCCTCGTGCAGCGGGGCCAGCGAGGATTCGACGTCGATCGTGATGCGCACCTGGTAGTTGGAGAGCAGCGTGATGTCCTTGATCGACCCGACGGGCACCCCGCCGACCTGCACCTGGTCGCCGCGCACGAGCTGGCCGGCTTCGGGGAAGATCAGCTGGTAGGTGGCGCTGCCGTTGCCGCCGATCACCAGCACCAGCACGATCGCCACGACCGCGACGAGCGCGCCGGCGGCGACGATGCGCACGGCCCTCGCGCGGGGCGGGCGGACCGGCGGCGGCAGCGCCGGCGGAGCGGGCGGCGGAGGGCTGGGTGGGACGGTGGTCGCCATTCGCCCTATTTCCCTTCCGTGCCCGAAGGGGCCGTGCTCGCAGGATCGGGGATCGCCGCCGAGGAGTGCTTGGAGGCGACGGCGGGGTCGGGCACCTCGCCGAGGCGGGCGACGAGCTTGAGCCACTGCGCCGGCGTCAGTCCGGTACCGAAGCCGCCGGCGGCGCGCGCGGCGGACCCGCCGAGCGGCGTGAACGCCAGATGAATGACGTCCTTGAAGCCCGGCGACGCGACGCTGTTGGCGGCGCCCGTAAAGCGCGTCGAGCTCGCTATCTCGAGCGGTCTGGTGATGCCCTGCAGCTCGCCGAGCTTGTGCACGAGCACGGTCGCGATCGCCGTGGGGCCGCGCGAGCCGGCGACCGGAAGGCCGTTGACGGCCGAGATGTCCACGGCGGCGAGCGCCGCCGCCGCCGAGACGGCTTCACGGCCGGTGGCGGACCCCTGCGTGCAACTGCGAGCCGACACGGTGGGCTTCAGCCCCGAAGCCGACAGGAACGTGAGCGCCGCGAGCACGCGCCGGTCGGTACGGCCCTCGGCGATCAGGCGCCGCTCGCATGGCGCGAGACGGATGTGGCGGTCGCGGGGAACCTGCTGGTCGAGCTGAGTCTTTGACTCGAGCAGCGCCTGACCCGGGGTCGGGGAGATCCGCGCGAAGGGGTCGCGGCCCTTGGCTTTCACAATCGCCGAGCTCTGCAGCTTCACCCAGCCGTCGAGGATCGGCTTGGGATTGATCGGTGGCGCGCCCGCGGGGCGGATCTGGAAGACCATGTGCGGTTGGGCGCCGGGCGCCACGTGACCGAGCACCGTGCCGGCGATCACCTGGGCGCCGACGTGCAGCGGGTGCAGGTAGACGTTCTCAGAGCCGGCCCTGAACATGCGCGCGGCGCCGGCCGACGCCGGGCTGCTGGACCCGACCGCTTCGAGCACCGGGTAGAGCGTTGAGAGCGTGCCGAGCTCGGCGTAGGTGTAGGTGTTGCCGTAGGCGTCCCTCAGCGAGATGCTCGGACCGAGCGGGCCTGAGTGGAGAATCTGCACGACGCGCCCGTCCTGCACGGCGATCGCGGGCGCGTTCGCCTGCGTGTAGATCGTGGTGCCGGGAACCGTGTGGGTCGTGGCGCCGGGCGAGGCGCCTTCCGTGCTCGGGAAGCCGTCGCTGTAATGCGCGGCGGCGTAGACGGGGAAGCGCGCTTCGGTGAGCCCTATGATCGCGCCGAGCAGCGCGGGCGGGGCGCCTCCCAGCAGGCGCGCGCGCAGCATCACCGAGTTGACGTAGGCCTGCGAGTGGTTGTAGGCGAACACCGCCGCCCTGATGTCGGTGGCGCCGCCGGACCGCTCGAGATAGCGGGCGGCGGCGAAGATCGCGTCGGCCGGGTTGTAGGGGTCCTGGAAGCCGTCCCTGTTGACGTCCACTCCGTAGCGCGCCCATGTGCTGGGCATGAACTGCATCCAGCCCTCGGCGCCCGCCGTGGAGACGCTCAGGTCGCGGCCGTAGTCGGTCTCGACTTCGTTGATCGCGGCGAGCACCTGCCATGGGATCCCGTACGCGGCGCCCGCGGCCTGGTAGATCGGCAGCAGGAACGGGGGGATGGCGAAGCTGTCGATGAAGAAGCTCGGCACGCCCGAGATCGATCCGCCGAGCGTCGATGGCGGCGGCGGGGTGAGCGACGAGGGCGATACGGCGTTCGCGTTCGCATTGGCGTTGGGGCTCGGACTCGACTGCGTGGGAGTCGTCGAGGCGCCTTTGCGAGCGGGGACGACGGTGCGCGGCTGCGGGCGCTGCGTGCGCACTTCGGGCGCCGGGACGGTCGTCGTTTCGGTGGTGACCGTAGGCGGGGTGCTCGTCGTGCCAGTGGTCGTCGTCGACGGCGCGGGTTCGGGCGTCGGCGGCGCGGGCACGGTCGTCGTCCCGGTCGAGGGCGGTGGGGCTTCCGAGCTCTGGACGGTCGCCGTCGTGTCAGCGAGCGCGCCGCCGGCCGGGAGCAGCACGGCGAGCGCGGCAAGCAGCGGGAGCAGCATCGTCGTGGGCGGTCGTCGGATCATCGGTCAGTTGCCGAGCAGGTAGTTGAGCAGCATGCCGCTTGCTTCGGAGCCTTCTTCGGGCGTGTAGTAGGTGGTCCCCGCCGCGGCGCCGCCGACGGGTTGGGCCGGGGCGAGCGACCCATTGCTCGGCGTCCCGGCGCCGCCTTCGCCTTCGGCGCTCGAGCCGGGGTACTTCGCGATCGCCTCGGCCGGCGTCATGCCTCCCAGCACGGCGAGCGTGCGCTTCATCACGACGCCGGTAGCCGCGCTCGCGGCGGAGGCCTTTGCGCTGGAGCCGCTCGTGTTGATGAATTTCCCGGACGCGCAGCCGCTTTCCGGGGTGACCGCATAGCTCAGGCAGAGCGCGCTCGCGAAGACTTCTGCGCGCAGGAAGTGCCCAAGCGCGTCGTACCCATTGATGCTGCCCGAGCCGAGGTAGATGAAGTCGAGCAGG
>CAWCFD010000002.1:0-1037285 GCA_963794845.1 uncultured Solirubrobacterales bacterium | reverse complement strand
GAGGCAACAGAGTCGCGAGCCCGAGCGCGACGCGAGCCGTGCGTCGAACGAGCGCTCTTGGCGAGAGGGGACGGAGTCCGCGTTCGGATGACGCCAAGCCGCTCACCGGCCGTTCGCGCTCGATCTATTTGAGCACCCGCAGCCGATCGGTCCGTGGAAACCGGCAAAGATGCACAATCGGACTGGCGCGCGCGCCCGATCGCCTCTACAGTCGATAGACCGATTTCCCACGGCAAAGAGGAGGCAACGATGCGCAAGATCGCTGACTGCAGGCGCTTTGAGAGCGAGTCAAACTGCTCGCTGACCATCATCGGCGAGGAGGACGAGGTGGTGGCGGCCGCCGCGGAGCACGCGGCCTCGGTGCACGGTCACGCCGACAGCCCGGAGCTGCGCGAGCAGGTGAGGGCGATGCTCGAGAGCGAGGACAGCTACGTGGCGGGTAGCCGCGCGCCTGAGCCGTTCCCCGGCTGAGGGCCGGAATCAAGGCTGCCCGGCGGGCGCCGGCGCGAGGAGGGCTACGTGGCGGGGCGCCGCGCGCCCGAGCCGTTCCCCGGCTGAGGGCCGGCGTCGCGGTCGCCGGGCGGGCGCTCGCGCAGGTCGCGCACGAGCTCTTCGCCGCGCTCGGTGAGCCACCACGCGTTGGGCGTTCCGCGCGCCGGGCCGCTGCCGCCTCGGTTGACGACCAACCCCTGATACTCCAGACGGGTGAGGATCTTCGAGATCTGGCCCTGGTCGACGATGCCCGCGCGTTCGGCGACCTTGCGGTTGCTGGCGGCCGGAAGCTCGGCGATCGCCCTGAGCACGCGTACCGTGCGATATGTCATGCGCGCGCCCGCGTGCGTGGGCGCCGAGGTCCCGACCGGCCATGGATCGGCGCGCGCGGCGGCGGGACGTGGCGGCGGAGCCGGCCTGCGCAGCTCTCTGCCGGCGGCGGCCGCTCCCAGATAGGGGAGCACGATCAGGCTCATCAGCTCGCCGTGCAGCTCGATCAGCCCCGGCTCCTGCTCGACCGGCTCGGCGCGGCCGCCGTCAGAGCCGGGGCCGCGAGCCAGCAGACGCGTGTAGAGCACCGCGAGCACGGCGCCGGCGACGCCCTCGGCGACCACCGGGCCGGGCACGTGATTCCCGCTCGCGTGCGCGCGTCCGCGGTCGACGATCTCGCACAGCTCGGCGATCGCCCGAGAGCGACGCTCGAGCACACGCGGCCCGCCGGCCACGGCGTGCACGATGCACAGCTGGGCAAGCGACGGCTGCTCGTCGAAGAAGCGCAGCAGCGCCGCCAGTGCGGACCTGATCTCCCCCAGCCAGCGCTCCTCGGCCGAGCATGCCTCCACCGCGATCGCCCGCGCCTGCGCCAGCGCCCGGTCTAACGTCGCCAGCAGGCAGTCTTCGACGTCGGCGAACAGTTCGTAGAACAGCCTTCGCGAGACACGCGCGCGGGCGATCACGCGCGCCACCGTAACCGACGACGCGCCGCGGATGGCCACCTCTTCGGCCATCGCCCCCAGGATCCTGGATCGCTGAATATCCTCCACGTTGGACCGCGTCGATCGCTCCCATCCCCTCGATGCGCTCGAGAAGACGCCCCGATGCTCCGCGCGAGCTTGATATTACCCGTGGCGAGCATCTGCCTACTGTCCACTCACGGCGCAGACGGGGGACGGCGACGCCCGCGGGGCCGGTCGCCCGCTGCGAGCACGCCTCCAGAGGGGCTTCGCGGCGGTGCAAGTCCGTTTGCAGGCGCCCCTCAACGCTTGTGATCGGAACGCCGCGTGGCTAGCTTGCGCAGGGCAGACGACCGCCCCGCCGAGCCGACGGGCTCGCGCGGGCGCTTGCACCGCGATCGAGATGCGCGACTTCCACCTCCCACCATTCCGCCTGCGCTACGCGATCGCGCTGCTCGGGCTGCTCGCGGCGGCGGCCGCCGGACCGGCGCTCGCGGGCCAGTCTCAGAGCGCGCTTGAAGGCGGCATCTCCTCATCGAGCGCCAGGGAGGGCGCCCTCAGCGCCGCTATCCAGGCCGACTCGCACAAGATCGACGGTTTCCAGGGAAGCATCGACGACCTTCAGGCGCGCCTGTCGGCGCTCGAATCGAGTCTCGCCACCGAGCGCCGGCTGCTCGAACGGCTGAAGTCGCAGCTGAAGGCGTCGCGCTCGCGCCTTGCCTCGCTGGCGACGCAGCTCGCCCATGACCGGCAGGTGCTCGTCGCCCAGGTCGTCGCCGCATACGAGTCTCCCCCGCCGAGCATCGTCACCGTGATCCTCGACGCGCACGGCTTCGGCGACCTGATCGAGCGCGTCGACGACCTCAAGGCGATCGGCCTCCAGAACGCTAACGCGACGACCCAGGTGGCCGACACGCGCACCGCGGTGGCGAGGGAGACCGAGCGCCTGGCGGTGCTCACCGCCTCCCACCAGCGCGAGACGACCGCCGTGCTCGTGCAGCGCGACGAGGTGGCCCGCCTGCACCTGGCGCTGGTGGACCGTCAGCTCAGCTACGTCCACGCGCGCGATCGCAAGAGCTCTGAGCTCGGCGAACTGCGCTCGCACCGCGCGGCGCTCGAAAAAGAACTCTCTCAGATCCAGATCCGCGAGTATGCCTCGCAGAACCAGTCGTTCAGCAGCGGCGTCCCCGTCGAAGTCGGCGCCCCCTCAGGCGAATTCGGCTTCTTCCAGGCGCCCGGCACCAACTACAGCGTCGGCGAGGAGCCGACGATCGCCGCGCGCCTGAACACGATGGGCAAGGCGCTTCACCTGCACCTGATCGGGATCTCCGGCTACCGCAGCCCGCAGCACTCAGTGGAGGTCGGCGGCTTCGCCAACGACCCCCACACGCGCGGGGAAGCGTCGGACACCCCGGGCGTCGAGGGCGTGCCAGAGTCGACGCTCAAACAGTTCGGCCTCACCCGCCCGTTCCCCGGGCCGGCCGAGGCCGACCACATCCAGCTCGGCTGAGAGCTCCTGAGCGGTCGAGTGCCAAGCGAGGCAAGGACGCAGGGACGAAGGCTTGGTGGTGCCAAGTCGAGTCCCGAGGACGCAGCATCGCGAAGGCAATCGGCCGCTCAGGCCCCTAGTACGGCGGGGGCGCCGTATGCGGCGAGAATGTCGGGCAGCGCGACCGTGCCGTCCTCGCGCTGGCCGTTCTCGAGCAGCGCGATGATCGTGCGCCCGACCGCCACCGCGGTGCCGTTGAGCGTGTGGAGCGCCTGCACCCGCCCCTCGCGACGCAGGCGGATGTTCAGGCGGCGCGCCTGGTAGTCGGTGGTGTTCGAGCACGAGGTGAGCTCGCGGTAGCGGCCCTGGCTGGGCAGCCACGCCTCGCAGTCGTACTTCTTCGCGGCCGAGGCGCCGAGGTCGCTCACGGCGATGTTCACGACGCGGTAGGGCAGCTGAAGCTCGGTGAGGATTTCCTCCTCGATGGCGAGGATGCGCTCGTGCTCCTCGTGCGAGCGCTCGGGCTCGACGAAGCTGAACATCTCCACCTTGTCGAACTGGTGCACGCGGAAGATCCCGCGCGTGTCCTTGCCGGCGGCGCCGGCCTCGCGGCGAAAGCACGGCGAGAAGCCCGCGTAGCGCAACGGCAGGCGCTCGACCGGAAGGATCTCGTCGTCGTGCAGCGAGGCGAGCGCCACCTCGGAGGTGCCCACGAGATACAGGTCGTCGTCTGAGAGGCGGTAGATCTGCTGCTCGGTGTCCGGCAGGAATCCCGTCCCGTAGAGGGCGCGCTCGCGCACGAGCACGGGCGGGACCACCGGCTCGAATCCGTGGCCGCGCAACTTCTCGAGCGCAAAGCGCACGAGCGCAAGCTCCACCATCACGAGGTCGCCCTTCAGGTAGGCGAAGCGCGCGCCCGAGAGCTTGGCGGCGTGGTCCATGTCGATCATCGCCCCGGCCAGTTCGAGGTGGTCGCGCACCCCCGGAATCCGCTCGGCCACCGCCTCACCCGCCTGTCCTCCGACATCCGGCGCTCCGGCCCGCCCCGCGTCCTCGCTCGCTCCCGGACCCACGCGCGGCTCGCCGACGACCTTGACGAGATAGTCCTCCGGACCGGGGGCTGCGGTCGCGTCGGGCAGATTGGGCAGCGGCGCCAGCGCCGCCTGCAGCCGCTCTTCGACCTCGGCCAGCTCGCGGCTCAGCTGCTTCTCGCGCGCGGCGATCTCGCGCTGCTGTGCGATCGCCTCGGCGGCGTCCTCCCCTGCGCGCTTGGCCTGCGCGATCGCGTCGACGGCCACGTTGCGCGACTCGCGCAGCTCCTGCAGGTGCGGGATCAGCGCGCGGCGCTGCCCATCAAGCTCGAGCACCGCGTCCAGCCCCGCCGCGGCTCCCTCACCGCGCCGCGCCAAGTCGGCCCGCACCCGCTCGGGCTGCTCGCGGATCAACTTGAGGTCGAGCACGTCAGACCCCCACGCACGGGCGTTATTTGGTCGACAGCGTGATGTTGACCGACGGCACGTTCTGCGACTGCTTTCCGGAGTAGGCCGCTAGGAACTTGGCGATGTCCTGCGCGTCGTCGCCGACGACGAGGTTCTCGGGCATGATCGCGCCCGAGAAGCCGCCGTTGCGGATCGCGTAGAGGACCTGTTCGACGTTCTCCTTGCGGATGTTGAAGTTCGGCCCGTTCGTCTTCACGCGGTCCTTGATCGAGGTCGCCGAGCCCTCCGCGCCGACGGCCGCGAGCGTGTGGCATCCGGAGCAACGGTCGCGGAACAGCACCGCCCCGCGGTAGTAGGGGCTCGACTTCGACACGGAGATGCCCTGCGAGCCGCAGGCCGAGATCCCCCCGGCGGCGGCGAGCAGCGTCGTTGCGGCAGCGAGCATCTTCATGGGCGGCCTCATGCGCGCCGGAATATATCGGTTGGCCTTCCCCCCGGAATACACGACAGCCGTTTTGGGGTCGGTCGGTGGATGGGATGCGCCGCAACCGATTGGAGATCGGAGGGATCTCCGATCGGCCAGCAGCACGCCACGGAACGGCCTCAAAACCCGTGGGCGGTTTCGGCCGCTCGCAGGGCGAGGAAGATTACGACGAGCGCCGAGAGCGCCATCACGCCCATCTCGCGGCGCACGATCAGCGCCACGATCTCCTGCTGCTCGTCTTCAGGCAGCCCGCCGACCGCCCGGGCGTCGGCGAGCTCGCGCTGATCGAGGATCGTCTGGGCCGAGGCGACGCGCAGCTGCTCGGCGACGAAGCCGATTGCGAGCGGAAGCAGCGCATATAGATAGAAGAGCTCTTCGGTCGATGAGCGCCCTGCCGCCGCCAGCGCGCCGACACCCGCGGCGTAGACGATCGCGCCCACCTGCGCGACGCGCAGCGCCACCCAGAAGCCGCGGCTGCTCTCGCGGCGATACCAGCGCCACGCGCCGAGCAGGCCGGGCACGGCGTTGAGCGCCGCCAGCGCGATCGCCCCCCATACGACCGCCGCGGTCATCGTCTAGGGGCTTAATGTGGATTGGACGTATGCCATGGAGGACTGGCCCAAGATAAGGGAGGGGAGGTCAATACATTCTTTTACGATTTTACCATTATAGATACATCTTGTATATACTATCGCAAAATTTCGAAATAGAACATTCCACATCTCCCCCTTCGGGTCCCCCCGAACACGATTCTGGGCGCTCAGGGAACCCATAAAGCCCCTAAATGACCTAGAGGCAATCGTCACTATGTAACAGTTTGTCACAAGGGTGATATAACAGCGCGCGTGCTGCGCAGCTACCTCCCCGCGATCGTGTTCCTCGTTCTGGGGGGCGCCGTGGGCGGGCTGTTCGCGGTGCTCAACACGATGATCGGCCCGCGAAGGCGCGTCGAGCACAAGCAGGACCCCTACGAGTGCGGCCTGCCGTCCGAGGTCAAGCGCGGTATGCGCTTCGGGATCAGCTTCTACCTGATCGCGATGCTGTTCATTTTGTTCGACATCGAGGTGGTGTTCCTCTACCCGATCGCCGTGCAGCTGCGCGCCTACGGCGGCTTCGCGCTGGCCGAGACGGTGACCTTCATCGTGCTGCTGGTCGTGGCGTTCGTGTACGTGTGGCGCAGGGGAGCGCTCGAGTGGAGGTGAGGCGCGAGCGGGTCGGCGACGGCGCACGCTCCTCGATCGATGGGGGCGCGGGCGGCGGCGACCCGGTCGACCCAGGGTTGCTGCGCGTCAAACAGCACGACTCGCGCGAGCTGCTGCGCGGGCCGGACCTGCTCGGGCGCAACGCGCCCGCGCGCCTGGAGGGGGTTGAGCTCGAACGGTACGTGGAAGAGCGGGTGCTCACCACCACGCTCGAGAAGGCCGTCGCCTGGGGACGCTCGAACTCGTTCTTTCCGCTCGCCTTCGGGCTGGCGTGCTGCGCGATGGAGCAGTTCCAAACCGCCGGCCCGCGCATGGATATCGCGCGGTTCGGCTTCGAGGCGTTCCGGGCCTCTCCGCGCCAGGCCGACCTGATTATCCTGGCGGGCAGGGTGTCGATCAAGATGGCGCCGATCATCCGCCGGCTGTACGACCAGATGCTCGAGCCCAAGTGGGCGATCTCGATGGGCGCGTGCTGCAGCTCGATGGGCGTGTTCAACAACTACGCGCTCGTGCCTTCCGACAAGTTCATGCCGATCGACGTGCACGTGCCGGGCTGCCCCCCGCGGCCCGAGGGTCTGATGCACGGCATCCTCAAGCTGCGCAAGCTGGTGCAGGACGACCCCGACGCGGGCTGGCGCGAGCGCTACGGCGCGCGGGGCACCGAGGAGACCCTCCCCAGTGCCTGACGCCACGGGGCTGGAGCTGCTCGCCAAGGAGCTGCGCGAGAGCGAGGGCGTGGGCGAGGACGCGATCCTGCAGACGCTGCATTTTCGCGGCCGCGCGACGCTCGAAGTGGAGCCCGGGAGCATCCGCATGGTGCTCGCCCGTTTGCGCGAGCGCGGCTACGCGTGCATGGCGAGCGTGCACGGCGTCGACTACCACCCACATGAGCCACGCCTCGGGGTGCACTACGAGCTGCTCGACATGAGCGAGGTCGACCGCGTGACGGTCAAGCTGCGCGTGCCCACCGACTCCCCCGAGGTCGATTCGGTCACGCCGGACGGCGAGGACGGCAGGGGCTGGCCGACCGCCGACCACCAGGAGCGCGAGGTGTACGACATGTTCGGCGTGGTCTTCAAGGGCCACCCCGACCTGCGCCGCATATTGATGCCCGAGGACTACGAGGGCCACCCGCAGCGGCGCGACTTCCCGGTGGGCGGCGAACCGGTGATCTTCACGTACAACGAAGGCGACGCGCGAGGACGGGTGTGGGTTGAGCGTACCGATGCGGTCGGGATTGATTTGGAAGGGGCACGTTCTCGATGATGAGCGCGGGCTCCAGCCCCACGGTGTCCGAGTACCGCCGCCGGGAGCGGAGCATCACCCTGTCCGCCGTCTCCGAGCAGGCGCAGGAGGCCCCCCACGACGAGCTCTTGACACTCAACTTCGGCCCGCATCACCCCGCCACGCACGGGGTGCTGCGATTGCTCGTGACGCTGCAGGGCGAGGTGGTGCGCTCGATCAAGCCGATCATCGGGTACGTGCACACGGGCATCGAAAAGACCGCCGAGGACAAGGCCTACTGGAAGGTGATTCCGGTGGTCGAGCGAATGGACTACCTCTCCTACTACTTCAACGCGATGGCTTTCTGCGGCGCCGTGGAGACGCTGGCCGAGGTCGAGGTTCCCAAGCGCGCGCAGTACCTGCGCGTGATCCATCTGGAGCTGAACCGCATCGCCTCGCATTTGATCTGGCTCGGCACGAGCGTGCTGGACCTCGGCGCGACCTCGATCTTCCTGTACTGCCTGCGCGAGCGCGAGCTGATCCTCGACCTGTTCGAGATGTCCTCCGGGCAGCGCATGCACACGCGCTACTTCCAGGTGGGCGGCGTGATGGAGGACATCCCGCGTGGCTTCACCGAGAAGCTGCGCGCATTCACGAGGATCATGCCCTCGCGGACCGACCAGTACGGGGCGATTTTGAACGCGAATGAGATCGTTCTGGAGCGCCTGCGCGGCACCTGCCCGCTGGACGCCGAGACGCTGCTGAGCCTCGGCGTCACCGGCCCGCTGCTGCGCGCGGCGGGCAACCCGTGGGACCTGCGCAAGGCCGCTCCATACAGCTCGTATGAGGACTTCGACTTCAAGATCCCGGTGGGCACCGTCGGCGACAACTACGACCGCTTCGCTGTGCGCATGGCCGAAATCTACGAGTCGGTGAAGATCATCGACCAGGCGCTCGAAGGTCTCCCGGAAGGCCCTCACATCACGACCGACCGCAAGGTTGCGCTGCCGCCCAGACACGAGCTCGCGACGTCGATGGAGGCGCTGATCCACCACTTCAAGCTCGTCACCGAGGGCTTCCGGGTGCCGCCCGGCGAGGTGTACAACGCGATCGAGGGGCCGCGCGGCGAGCTCGGCTGCTTCGTGCGCTCGGACGGCTCCTCCAAGCCGGCGCGCGTACACATGCGCGACCCCTCCTTCGTGAACCTGCAGGCGCTGTCGAAGATGGCGGAGGGCTCCTACATCGCCGACATGATCGCCACCCTGGCGATGCTCGACCCGATCCTGGGAGGCATCGATCGATGAGGATGTTTGTGGCAAATCGCACGAAGTCGGGCGGTGGTTGCACGAAGTCGGGCGGTGGTGGGTGTAACGAAAACGGAGGGGCCGTGCGCGCACGCGTTAAGAAAGCCCTCTTCGCGCACGCGCGCGCAGGGCGGCCCGAATGAACAACACAACACCCACCGTGGCCGTCCCCCCCGAGCTCCGCGAGGAGATCGAGGCGCACATGGCGCTCTATCCCGACAGCCGTTCGGCCTCCCTCCCCGCTCTGGAGGCCGCCCAGCGCGTGCACGGCTGGTGCTCGCCGGAGGCGATCGAGCAGGTGGCGTCGGTGATGGGGGTCACGCCCGCCTACCTCGCGGCGGTGGCGACGTTCTACGACATGCTCGAGACCAAGCCGGTGGGGAGGCACAGCGTGTACGTGTGCACGAACATCTCGTGCTCGCTGCGCGGCGCCGACGCCCTGTACAAGGCGGTGTGCGACGCCGCCGGAGAGGACGAAAACTTCAACGTGCGCGCGTTCGAGTGTCTCGGCGCTTGCGACATCGCGCCGATGGCCTCTGTCGACGGCGTGTATGTCGGCCCGCTCGACCTCGATGACGTGCCGCGGCTGCTGGACGACGTGCGCGCCGGCCGACCGGTGCTGCCCGACAAGCAGCTTGCGACCCGACGCGTCGCCGACCCGCACGCCAACTCGCGCGAGTTTCCCGCGCATTCCGTCGAGGCGGGGTCGGCATCGGGCGCGCTGACTACCCCATCCCCGGCCGGTACGGACACGGCCGAAGGGCGTGTCCCATGACCGAGGCGCTGCTCTTCAAGGACATCGACGAGCCCGGCTTGAACACGCTCGAGGTGTACTCCGAGCGCGGCGGCTACGAGTCGCTGCGCAAGGCGCTCGCGACCTCTCCCGAGGAGGTGCTGGCGGAACTCGAAGCCTCCGGTTTGCGCGGCCGCGGCGGGGCGGGCTTCGCGATGGGCAAGAAGGTGTCGTTCCTGCCGAAGGGGTCGATCGAGAAGTACCTCGTGTGCAACGCCGACGAGTCGGAGCCCGGCACCTTCAAGGACCGCGAATTGATGCAGAAGTCGCCGCACATGCTGATCGAGGGGATCGTGATCGCCTCCTACGCGGCGGGCGCCAACCGCTCGTTCGTATACATCAGGGGCGAGTACTCCCACCAGGCCGACCTGCTCGACGCCGCGCTCGCGCAAGCGCGCGAGGCCGGCTATGTCGGCGAGGACATCCTGAAATCGGGACATTCGCTCTCGCTCGTGGTGCACCGCGGCGCGGGCGCCTACATCTGCGGCGAGGAGACCGGGCTGCTCGACTCGCTGGAGGGCAAGCGCGGCAACCCGCGCCTGAAGCCGCCGTTCCCCGCCAACCAGGGCCTCTACCAGGGACCGACGCTGATAAACAACGTCGAGACGCTGTCCACCGTGCCGGCGATCATCAGGATGGGCGGCGAGCAGTACGCCAAGCTCGGAACCGAGACCTCCAAAGGCACGAAGCTCGTGTCGGTGTCGGGCCAGGTGCGGCGTCCCGGCAACTACGAGATCGAGCTGGGCATCCCGGCGCGCGAGATCATCTACGGGCTGGCCGGCGGTCCGCCCGAGGGCCGTTCCGTGAAGTGCTGGTTCCCGGGCGGCTCATCCTCGCCGGTGCTGAAGGCCGAGGACCTCGACCTGCCGTACGACTTCGACTCGCTCGCCAAGGCCAAAACGATGCTCGGGTCGGGCGCGATCATCGTCGTGGACGACTCCACGCCGATCCTCGACGTGGCGCTGAAGGTCGCGAGGTTCTACCGGCACGAGTCGTGCGGCAAGTGCAGCCCCTGTCGCGAGGGCACCAACTGGACCGTGAAGCTGCTCGAGCGGATCGATTCCGGCGAAGCGACGCCGATGGACCTCGAGATCATGGCGTCGGTGTGCGAGAACATCATGGGCAACTGCCTGTGCGTGCTCGGCGACGCGATGGCGATGCCGATCGGCTCGATCATCGTCAAGTTCCGCGACGAGCTCGAAGCGCACATCGAGGCGGCGCGCGCGCGCAACGGGCTCGGCGCGGGCGCGTTCCAGCCGGCGCTCGCCGCTGGAGGAGTCGGCTGATGCCAAGGCCCGAACCCAGGACCATCACCTTCACGATCGACGGCCGCGAGGTGCAGGCGCCTGAGAACGCGATGCTCGTCGACGCCGCCAAGCACGGTGACGTCGAGATCCCGGTGTTCTGCTACGAGCCGAAGCTCGGTCAGCCGGTCGGGGCGTGCCGCATGTGCTTGGTGGAAATCGAGGGCATACCCAAGCTGCAAACCGGGTGCTCGACGCCCGTGAAGGACGGCATGGTGGTCCACACACAGTCTGAGCGGGTCAAACAGGCTCAGGAAGGCGTGGTCGAGTTCCTGCTGCTCAACCATCCGCTCGACTGCCCCGTGTGCGACAAGGGCGGCGAGTGCCCGCTGCAGGACATCACGTTCGGCTGGGGGTCGGGCAAGTCGCGCTTCGTCGAGCTCAAGCGCCACTTCGTCAAGCCGCTCGAGCTCTCGCCGCTGATCGCGATCGACCGCGAGCGCTGCATCCTGTGCTACCGCTGCGTGCGCTTCAGCCAGGAGATCTCAGAGGACTACCAGCTCGTGCTGCTCGAGCGTGGCGCCCATTCCTACGTGTCCACCTTCGACGGGCGGCCGTACGAGGCGCCGTTCAGCGGCAACATCATCGAGCTGTGCCCGGTGGGCGCCCTGACCTCGCGCAACTACCGCTTCAGGGCCAGGCCTTGGGACGTGGAGGAGTCCGGCTCGGTGTGCACGCTGTGCCCGGCGCAGTGCAACGTGACGTTGACGGTACGCGATGAGCGCGTGCTGAGGGTGCTCGCGCGCGACCATCCCGAGGTGGACGACGGGTGGCTGTGCGACAGGGGCCGCTTCGCCTACCCGAAGCTCGGCGAGAACCGCGTGACCGAGCCGATGATTCGCGACGGCGGCGAGCTGTGCCCCGTCTCATGGGAGCGCGCGCTGGAGGAGGCTGCCGCCCACCTCGTGCGCGCGGGCGCGCGCACGGGGGCCATCGTCGGGGGCGGGGCCACCAACGAGGAGGGGCATCTGCTCGCGCGGCTGCTGCGGGAGGCGCTCAGCTCGCCGCATATCGACTCGCGCGTGGCGGGCACGCTCCCACGCGAGCTGCACCGTGCGCTCGCCGAGCCGAGCCTGCAGGCGAAGGTGTCGGACCTCGAGTGGGCCCACGCGGTGCTCGTGCTCGAGTGCGATCCGATCGCGGACGCCCCAATCCTCGACCTGCGCCTGCGCAAGGGAGCGCGCCGCCACGACGTGAAGCTCGTGCCCGCCCGCGCGGCGGACCTGCTGGACGAGCAGTCGACTCGCGAGCTCGCCGAGAGGCTGACCGGGGCGGGCGAGGAGATCGTGGTGCTGTGGAGCGAGCGCCTCACGGCCGGTCCCGACGGCGCACGGGTGGCACAGGCGCTGCTCGACCTTGCCGCGACGCTCTCGCTGGCCGACACTGGTGGCGCCGGTATGCTCGAAATCCCAGCTCAGAGCAACGGGCGCGGGCTGCGTGAGGTGGGAGTCCTGCCGAACGCCGGGCCGGGCCTGAGCGCGCTCGACGAAGATGGCCTCGACGCGCGCGGGATGGCCGAGGCGTTGAGTGCGGGCGAGCTCAGCTGCCTGTACCTGCTGGGCGCCGACCCCCTCGGGGAGACAGGCCCGCTCGGAGGAGCGACCGAAGCCGACCGTGCCCTGTGGGAGGAGGCCTACGCACGCGCGGGCACGGTCATCGTGCACGCCACACACCTCACCGACGCGCTGCGTGCGCACGCGGATGTCGTATTTCCCGCAGAGACCTATCCCGAGAAGGAGGGCACTGTGACGCATCCCGACGGGCGCGTTCAGCGCCTGCGACCGGCTGTGCGCCATTTGGGCGAAACTCGCGCGGAGTGGCAGGTGCTTGCCGAGCTGACCCGGCGTATCGGCCTCACCCTTGCGGGTAGCCCCCATGACGGGGGACAGGCTGGCGATCTCGACGTGCTCAGCGGCTCGATGGCCTCGCAACTGCTGTTCGACGCCGTGCCGCAATACAGCGGCCTCACGCTCGAGCAGATCGGCGGCAGGGGCGTCCGCTGGCAGGAGCGCGATGTGGAGGTTCCGTCGTGATCGCCGTCGTCGGCTACTACGAACCGTGGTGGATCCAGATCCTCAAGGCGATCGTGATCTTCGCGGTCGCGCTCGGCATCCTGCCAATGGTGATCCTCTATGAGCGCAAGCTGCTCGGACGCTTCCAGGCGCGCTACGGCCCCAACCGCGTCGGTCCCTTCGGCCTGTTGCAGCCGCTCGCCGAGATCGTCAAGCTCGCGACAAAGGAGCAGTTCCGCCCGAGCACCTCGATCGGCCTGCTGTTCCGGATGGCGCCTGTGATCTCGATCGTAACCGCCGTCGGCGCGCTCGCGCTCGTGCCGTTCGGTGACGTCCAGCACATCTTTGGGACAAACATCGGCCTGTACGGGGTCGACGTATCCGTTGGGCCGCTCTACCTGTTCGCGTTCGGCGCAATAGCCTTCTACGGGATCATGCTCGGCGGCTGGGCGTCGGGCTCGAAGTACTCGTTCCTCGGCGCCATGCGCGGGGCGGCCCAGCTGATCTCCTACGAGGTCTCCCAGGGGCTGGCGCTCGTCGGCGTGATCTTCACCGCCGGCACGCTGTCGTTGACCGGGATCGTCCACGCGCAAGAAGGCATGTGGTATTGCATACCCCAGTTCTTCGGCTTCCTAATCTTCCTCGTCGCCGGGCTCGCCGAGACCAACCGCACCCCGTTCGACCTGATCGAGGCCGACGCGGAACTGGTGGGGGGCTACTTCACGGAGTACGGCGGCACCGGCTTCGCCGCGTTCATGTTCGCCGAGTACCTGAACATGATGGTCCTCGCCGGGATCGCCACGGCCGTGTTCCTCGGCGGCTGGCTGCTGCCGTTCGGGATCCATCCGCCGGGGTGGGTCGACCCGTTCGTGGTGCTTATCAAGATGTTCCTCTTTGTCACGTTCTTCATCTGGATCAGGGCCACGCTCCCGCGCCTGCGCTACGACCAGCTGATGAGCTTCGGCTGGAAGATCCTGCTGCCGCTGGCCACGCTCAACGCGCTCGTGACCGCCGTGCTCGTGGTGGTAACCCACTGATGGCCTGGAACCCCCAAACGCCCCTCTCTTCAGCCTCTCTCCGGAGGCTGTCATGACCTGGGATCCAGCAACGCCTCCCCCTCCCTACATCCTCCTTTGGAGGATGTCATGACCTGGGATCCAGGGCAGGACGTGATCGAGATCGTGCGCAGCCCGCGGCCGGGCGCGGCGCGCGGCACATGGCGTGCCTTCAGGGAGACGGCGCGGGGCCTTGCGACCACGTTCAAGCGCATCCCGGAGGGTCCGGTGACGATCCAGTACCCCGAGGAGAAGACGCCCGTCTATCCGCGCTTCCGCGGGCGCCACAAGCTTCATAGGTTTGAGGACATGGGTGGGGCGGGATCCCAAACAGAGGGGATGTCAGGTGCAGGGGACAGTCGGGCAGGCCTGGAGAAGTGCGTCGGCTGCTCGCTGTGCGCGGCGGCCTGCCCCGCGGACTGCATCAGGGTGGTGGCGGCCGAGAACACGCCCGAGCACCGCGTGTCCGCCGGCGAGCGGTATGCCGCCGTGTACGAGATCAACCTGTCGAGGTGCATCTTCTGCGGGTACTGCGAGGTGGCGTGCCCGTTCGACGCGATCACGATGGGCCACGACTACGAGATGTCGGACTACACGCGCAGCGATCTGATCTTCACGAAGGAGATGCTGCTCGCCGAGCCGCTGGAGCGCACACCGCTGCGCCGGGAGGGCGAGTGATGGCGCTACGCGCGGATATCCGGTTCGAACGAACAGCTATCCCAATAAAACGCCCCGCGACCCCAGGGGCGCCGGCTGCGACACTCGCGGCCGGCGTAGCGGAGGCTGCGACACTCGCGGCCGGCGTACCGGAGGGCTCGGTATGTCTGGCGTGATGTTCTTCATAGCCGCGATTGGGGCGATCGCCGGAGCCATCGGCGTGGTGACGCTCAGCAACCCCTTCTACAGCGTGCTCGCGCTCGTGGGACACCTGCTGTCGCTGGCAGTGCTGTTCCTGTTGCTGCGCGCCGAATTCGTGGCGGCCGCGCAGGTGGTGGTGTATGCAGGGGCGGTGATGGTGCTGTACGTGTTCGTGGTGGCGTACGTGGGCGGCGAGGAGCAGCCGCTGGACGGGCAGCTCACACGACGCGCGCGCTCGCGGGGCGCCGACGGGCGCAGGCCGAGCGGCGCGCTGTTCGCGGGGGCGCTGCTCGTGGAGCTGCTGATCGCGCTGCTCGGCAGCGGGTTGAAGGCGGTGGAAGGCGGCGGCGCGCCGTACGCGCCCGGGCCGCGCGCGTTCGGAACCCCCGCCTACATCGGCAACCTGCTGCTCACACGCTTCCTGCTCGTGTTCGAGGCGGCATCGTTGCTGCTGTTGATCGCGGCGGTCGGCGGCGTGGTGCTGGCACGCCGCCGCGGGGGGTTGGACGAGGACGCCCCCCATGACGGGGGACACCCTCAAGGGCGCACCCTGAAGGGCACAGGCAGGCAGGCGAACGAGGGCGACCGGCTCACGCCGCTCGACGTCCTGCGCCCGCGCGGCACCGGCACGATGGTGGAGGGCGTCGAAGGGCTGGCCCTCGCGCACGCGCGGGGGGCCGGCGATTTCGACGAGGACAGCGGCGACGGGAGCGGCCGGTGAACATCGGCTGGTACCTGGCCGTGTCGGCGATCGTGTTCTGCACGGGCGCGTTCGGCGTGATGACGCGCCGCAACCCGCTCGTGGTGCTGCTGTGCCTGGAGCTGATGCTCAACGGCGCCAACCTCGCGCTGATCGCGTTCTCGCGCATGTGGGGCAACGGCGACGGGCAGATTCTCGCGATCATCGTGATGACCGTCGCCGCCTGCGAGGTGTGCATCGGGCTCGGCATGATCGTGGCGATCCACCGCCGTCGCCTGCCCATCGATGTGGACGAGCTGCGGGAGCTTCAAGGATGAGGCCAGGACACAACATAAAGGCGTTGAGGTTGTTAGCTATTTTTTGTGATTTTGCGATGGTGACTACGAGTGTTAATACTATCGCAAAATTTGAAAAAGAGAACATATACCCCTGCGCCTTCACATCGGGCGGTCACTCTCCCCAATGAGCACAACCACGTACGGATGGTTGGTACTGGCGTTCCCGCTACTTGGCACGCTCGCGATTGGCGCGGGTTTCCGCAAGCTGCCCGGGCGCACCGCCGGCTGGATCGGCACTGGCGCGATCTTCCTCGCCTTCATAGCCGCGCTCGGCGCGCTGATCTCGCTGCAGGGCCACGCGACCGACCACCGCCAGCTCGTCTCCTCGCTGTGGAACTACGCGAGCACGGCCGGAATCGACGCGCAGATGTCGATCCTGGTGGACCCGCTGTCGGTGTTCATGATTCTCGTGGTCACCGGGGTGTCCACCACGATTCACCTCTACTCGGTGTCATACCTCGACGAGGACCGCGGCTTCGCGCGCTACTTCTCCTACCTCAACTTCTTCGTGTTCTCGATGCTGCTGCTCGTGCTGGCGGGCAACTTCCTGCTGTTGATCGTGGGCTGGGCGTTCGTGGGCGCCGCCTCCTACCTGCTGATCTCCTTCTGGTACCGGCGCACCACCGCCACGAGGGCGGGCATCAAGGCGTTCGTGATCAACGTCGTCGGCGACGTGGGGCTGGTACTCGGCACGTACTTCCTCTTCAAGCACACCGGCACGCTCGACTTCTTGAAGGCGTTCAAGGCGGCGCCGAACGTATTCTCCAGCGGCGAAGGGGACGTGGTCGCCGGCTGCCTGCTGCTGCTCGTGGGAGCGTTCGCCAAGTCGGCGCAGATACCGCTGCACACGTGGCTGCCCGACGCGATGGAGGGCCCCACCCCGGTGAGCGCGCTGATTCACGCCGCCACGATGGTGACCGCCGGCGTGTACCTGATCGCGCGCATGCACCCCTTCTTCGAACTGGCGCCCGCCGCGCAGGACGTGGGCGCCGTGGTCGGCTGCGCGACGCTCGTGATGGCAGCCACGATCGCGCTCACCCAAACCGACATCAAGAGGGTGATCGCCTACTCGACGATGTCCCAGATCGGCTACATGATCATGGGCGTCTCGGTGGGGGCGTATGCCGCCGGCATGTTCCACCTGATGACCCACGCCTTCTTCAAGGCGCTGCTGTTCATGGGGGCCGGCTCGATCATCGGCGCGATGGCGGGCGAGCAGTCGCTCGACCGCATGAAAGGCTTCCGCCGCGCGATGCCGTTCACGTTCGCGAGCTTCGTGATCGGCGGGCTGGCGCTGTCGGGGATCCCCCCCTTCTCGGGCTTCTTCTCAAAGGACGAGATCCTGCTCGTGACGGGCGAGCGCGGCGGCTGGCACTGGGGGCTGTACGCGCTCGGCTACCTCGGCGCGTTCATGACCGCGATCTACACCTTCCGCATGATCTTCCGCGCCTTCTACGGCGATCCGGTGGCGGAGGCGAAGGAGCTTGAAGGTGGCCGGTTGCACCACGCCGCCGAGCCCACAAACCCGGCCACGGGCGAAGTGGAGGACACCGACGTGGGCTTCCCCGGCCCCACGCACGCGATCGCCGAGCGCGCGCTGGGAATGCGCGTGGCGATGGGCATCCTCGCGATCGGCGCCGTCGGAGCGGGCCTCGTGCAGATCCCCAACGTGGACTTCGTGATCGACGACTTCCTGCGCCCGAGCTTCGCCGGCTCCGCGCTCTACGAAACCCACACCCGCAACGGGCTGCTCGTGTTCGGCCTGATCCTCGGCACGCTGCTCGGGCTGAGCGGCATCGCGATCGCCTGGCGGATCTGGGTGAAGAAGCCGCAGATCGCCGTCGCCGCTCGCGAGCGCTTCAAGCTCGCATACACGCTGTTCGTCAACAAGTGGTACTTCGACGAACTCATCGACGCGCTCGTCGTGCGACCCGCGGCCGCCGCCGGCCGCTTCGCGAGCACCACGTTCGAGCGCGTGGTGATCGACGGCGCGCTCGTGGGCGGCGCGAACTCGCTCGTGCGAGCCGGCTCGGCGTCCGTGCGCGCCGCGCAAACCGGTTTGCTGCGCTACTACGCCGCGCTCGTCGTGCTCAGCGTCGCGGCGCTCGGCCTCTACTTCCTGCTGCAGACGTGACCCGCTGATGCCCGCTCTGTCGATACTCATCTGGCTACCGGCCGCCTGCGGGCTGCTCGGCGCGTTGCTCCCATCCGGAGGGGCCGTGCGCGCGCACGCGCGCGCGTGGGGTGCCACGAATTCGGATACCGACTCGCCCGAGCGCAGGTGGGGCCTGCCGGGATTGCTCGCGCTCGCCGGGTCGATGGCGGCGCTTGGCTTGGCGATCGCCTACATCGTCCAGTACGGGCCGGGGTCGCACGGGCTGAAGGACGTGACCGACATCGTGTGGATATCGGAATTGGGCATCCACTACAAGCTCGGCGTGAGCGGGTTGAACGTGCTGCTCGTGGGCCTCACCGCGCTGCTGTTCTTCGCCGCGATCCTGGCGTCCAACCTGCGCTCTTGGGACCGCCCACGCCTGTTCTACTTCAACTTCATGCTCGCCGAGTCGGCCGTGCTCGGCGCGTTCCTCGCCCAGGACCTCGCGCTGTTCGTGGCGTTCTTCGACCTCATGCTGATTCCCTTCTACTTCCTGATCGGCGGGTGGGGCACGGGGCCGGACCGCGTGAAAGCGACGATCAAGCTCGTCATCTACACGCTCGTCGGCTCGCTGCTCATGCTCGCCGCCGCGATCGCGACGGGCGTGCTCGCCGGGGAGCAGAACGGGGGGCACGTCACGTTCGTGCTCTCACAGCTCCAGGGGCTCCCGCTGAGCAGGGGCTCGCAGGAGTGGATCTTCCTCTTCTTCGCCGCGGCGTTCCTGGTGAAGATGCCCGCCTTCCCGTTGCACGGCTGGATGCCCGACGGCTACCGAGCGATGCCGATCGAGGTGCTGATGGTGTTCTCCGGGGTGCTCTCGAAGGTCGGGGCATACGGCTTCTTGGCGATCGTGCTGCCGCTCTTCCCGCAGGCGGCCGCCCACTTCCAGACGCTGATGCTGCTGATCGCGCTCGCCTCGATCCTGTACGGATCGGCGGTGGCGTTCACGCAGACCGACGCCCGCCTCGTCGCGGGCTACTCGTCGGTGGCGCAGCTCGGCTTCATAACGCTCGGCGTCTTCGCGCTGAACCCGCAGGGCGCGCAGGGCGCGCTGCTGCAGATGGTGAACCACGGGCTCGTGGTGGCGCCGATCTTCTTCATCGTTCTGCTGCTCGCTCAGCGGAGCGGCGGCTCGGAGGACATCCGCGAGATGGGCGGCATCGCCTTCCGGGCGCCGCTGCTCGCCACGGTGTTCCTGGTGGTCGCCCTGGCGACGCTCGCGATGCCCGGCTCGGCCAACTTCGTGGGCGAGTTCCTGATCCTGCTCGGCGTGTTCAAAGCCAAGCTCGCCATCGCGGCGATCGCGTTCGCCGGAGTGGTGATGGCGAGCGCGTACGCCCTGCGGCTGTTCATCCGCGCGATGCACAACCGCGTCGGCCCGAAGGTTGCCTCGCGCGAGCTCACGCGCATGGACGCCGTCGTGCTCGTGCCCCTGCTGGCGGTGATCGTGTTCCTCGCGCTCTACCCGCAGGGGGCCCTGAAGCGCACTGAAAGCTCGGCGGCCACATCCGTGGCGGCGGCGCACGCCGACCTGACCTCCAGCTCCTCGACCCTCGCCGCAACCGAACCATGATCCCGATTGCCGCACTCAAAGGCCCGCACGTCGACTTCGCGGCGCTCTCGCCGCTGATCGCGCTGTTCGGCGGAGCGATCGTGGTGCTGCTCGCCGGCCTGCTCGGGTCGCGGTGGGTGCGCGAGCAGCTCGTGCCGGCGCTCGCGCTCGCCGCGCTGGGCGCGGCGCTCGGGCTGACGATCTGGCGCTGGAACACGCCCGAGTCGGTCGTGTCGGGCGCGTTGCGGATCGACCGGCTGTCGTTGACCCTGAACCTGATCCTCGCCGCCGGCGGCATGGCGACCGTGCTGCTCGCATGGCGCTCGCAGGCCGCGAGGGAAGCGGCGCACGGCGAGCTGCACGCGATGCTGCTCACCACGATCGGCGGCATGGCGCTGCTCGCCGCCGCCCAGAACACGGTGGCGCTGTTCCTGGGGCTCGAGCTCCTGTCGATCCCGCTGTATGTCCTGTGCGCGACCGAAATGCGCCGCGAGCGGTCGCTCGAGGCGGGGCTCAAGTATTTGATCGTCGGCTCGGTGGGCTCCGCCACGCTGCTCTACGGCATCGCGCTGCTCTACGGCGCCACGGGCGCCACCGACTTCGGCGCGATCGCGAGCGCCGTATCCGCCAATGGGCTCGCGTCCAACGCGATGCTCCTCACAGGGATCGCGCTGTGCGTGGCGGGGCTCGCGTTCAAGGCCTCGGTGGCGCCCTTCCATCAGTGGACACCCGACGTGTACGAGGGCGCGCCCACGCCGATCACCGCGTTCATGGCGGTCGCCACCAAGGTGGCCGCGCTCGGCGTGCTGCTGCGCCTGTTCGACGTGGCGCTGATCGAAGCCCACACCAGCTGGGGGCCGGCGCTGGCGGTACTCGCCACGATCACGATCCTCGTGGGCAACGTCGGCGCGCTCGGGCAGTCCTCGATGAAGCGCATGCTCGCCTACTCCTCGGTGGCGCAGGCGGGCTACATGCTGGCGGGCGTCGTGGTGGCCACCCAGCTGGGGGCGCAGGCGACCGTGTTCTATTTGGCGGTGTACGTGTTCATGAACATGGCGGCGTTCGCGGTGATCGTGGTGCGCGAGCGCGAGATAGGGGCGCGGGAGCACGCTCCAGCGAAGCTTGGCTCGGAAGATCCGGTCGGGGACAGCATCCAGGCGCTGGCGGGTCTCGGACGCGAACGGCCGTGGCTCGCATGGCCGATGACGATCTCGATGCTCGCGCTCGCGGGCATACCCGCGACGGCGGGCTTCATCGGCAAGTTCTACCTGATCGACGCGGCCGTCTCGGGCGGCTACACGTGGCTCGGCGTGGTGATCGTGGTGGGCTCGATGATCTCGCTCGGCTACTACCTGCCGGTGATCGCCACGATGTGGATGGGCTCGGCACCCGCTCCCGAGGCGACCCCGCCGGCAAGCCCGATCCCAGCGATCGCGGGAGGTTCGCCGGAGCTCGACGAGGAGCTGCCGGCCGGGCAGCATCGCCAGCCCGAGGTCGCGTTCGTAGCCGTCCTCGCCGGCGCCGCCACGATCTTCTTCGGCATCGTCCCCCAGCCGCTCTTCGACCTCGTGCACGGGGTGGGCAGCGCGCTCGGGCTTCTTTGAGCGACGTAAGGACGTAAACGGCTTCGCTGTGCGCCCAGAAGGGCTGTTCTCCGCCTATCAGCGCGGGTTCACACACAAATGTGCGCTCACCTGCCACCGCTGGTCGCGCCGGGGGAGGCGGCAAGCGTCCCGCTGACGGCGCCGGCGTTGATGGTCAGGGCCACCTGCAGCGAGAGGCTCTTTCCTTCGCTGTCGCGCACGCGCGCGAGCAGGCGGTTGCCGTTCAGCGCCACGATCTTCCCGCGGTAGACCGCGGGCGTGGGAGGGCTGCCAAGCGTCACGTGACTGCTGTGCAGCGAGACGCCGCCGTCGCCCACGGGTGGTCCGTCGATCTCGATTTCGAGCCGTCCGGCGACCGAGCCGTTGAAGCTGGTGGCGATCTTGACCGCGACCGAGCCCGGTTCGGGCCCGGGACCCTGTTTGATGCTGCCCGAGAGACGCACCTCGAAGGGCCCGCTCAGCGTGCCCGATTGTGAACGCGAAGCGCTTGCCTTCCCGCCTTGAGCCGCGGTTACGGAGGAGGCCGCGGTGGGAGCGCTCGAGCCGAGCAGCGCTACCGGAGTGCCCGAGCGGCGAGCCCAGCCGTGGCCGAGCGGGCCGCCCGGCAGCCATGCGATCAGGGCTACCAGGACAAGCGCGGTGAGAGCCAGCGCCGCGCCGCGCGCGCGCCGGCGCTCGGGCCAGCCGCGGAGCGCTCGCGCGCAGACCGCGCCCGCCACCGCGAGCACGCACATCGCGGTGATCGCGAGCGACCATGCGCTCTTGACGTCGCTGCCCGTGCCGAGGCCATGCAGGAGGGCGATTGGCCAGCATGCGTATGCCAGCCAGTGGGTAACCCGCCACGCGCGGTGCCCCACGCGCTGGCGCATCAGGCTCGTCACGGCGAGCGCGAGCAGCAGATCGAAGGCGACCGCTCCGAGCCCCAGCCAGAAAGGGCGATAGCTTCCGATGAACGGCAGCACGGCGTCCAGGAGCGAGATCGGCGCGAAGCTGTCGAGCGCCGCGGTGAGGATGTGCAGGCCGAGGAACACGAGCACCAGCATCGAGACGCTGCGGTGCAGGGAGTCCAGCGCGAAGCGTGGCCAGCTCGGAGTGCTCCAGCGGCTGACGTCGATCACGCCAAGCACCATGGTCACGGTGAGCAACAGCAGCGACACCATGCCGGTCGAGCGCGTCAGGTACCAGTAGGCGCTCGGTCCGGCAGCGCCCGCCACGAGGGTCATCGCGCCCATGCCTCCGGCCACCGCCCGCATTCGCCGGGCCGGCGCCCGCATTCGCCGGGTCGGCGCCCGCATTCGCCGGGCCGGGCTCCGGCTCTGGCGAGGGTGACGCTGCGGAGCTCCATGCTCCGACTGTAAGCGCGCTGGATCAAACCCAGGTTAATCGACCCTCACATGAGAGCACTCTCACGGTAGGAGAAAACCTCGCCTTTCCAGGGCGAAATTGAGCCGGAGATCATTCACTTCGAGCAACAGCCGCCGCGCAGGCCGCCTACACGCGACCGCTGTCGCGCGCGGCCGCTTCGGCCGCCTCCAACTGGCGCTCGACCAGGTCGAGGCCCGCGTCCCAGAAGCCCGGGTCGGCGAGGTCGACGTCCACGATGCGGCCCAGCTCCTCGGGGGAGCGCGAGCCGCCCGCGGCGAGCAGCTGCAGGTAGCGCGGCACGAACTCCTCGCCGCGCTGCTCGTAGCGCTGGTAGACCGACAGCGCGAGCAGCTGGCCGTAGGCGTAGGCGTACACGTAGCCGGGCGAGCCGATGAAGTGCGGAATGTAGGACCACCAGGAGCGATAGCCGTCGGTGATCTCCACGGAGTCGCCGAGCATCTCCGTTTGGCTCTCTGTCCACAGCTCGCCGAAGCGCTGCACCGGCAGCTCGCCCTGCTCGCGGCGGGCCGTGTGCACGAGATCCTCGAAGCGGTTCATGGCGACCTGGCGGAACACCGTGGCGATCGCCCCCTCGATGTTCTCGGCGAGCAGCGCCAGGCGCGAGGATGGCGAGGAGTCCTGCTCGAGCAGCCGCCCGAACACGATCGTCTCGCCGAACACCGACGCGGTCTCGGCGAGCGTGAGCGGCGTGCCCTGGTGGAAGACGCCCTGCTCGGCGGCCAGCGCGAAGTGCACGCCGTGGCCGAGCTCGTGGGCGAGCGTCAGCACGTCGCGGCGGCGCGAGGTGTAGTTGAGCATCACGTACGGGTGCGCCGAGGGCACCGCCGAGGCGCAGAACGCTCCGCCGCGCTTGGCGGGGCGCACGGGCGCGTCGATGTAGCGGCCGTCGAAGAAGCGCTTGGCGACGGCGCCGAGCTCCGAGGAGAACGAGGAGTAGCAGTCGAGCACGATCTCGCGCGCGTCGGCGAACGTGTAGGTGACCTCGTCCTCGGTGACTGCCGCCATGCGGTCGTAGTCGGCGAGCCGCTCCACCCCGAGCAGGCGCGCCTTCAGGCGATACCAGCGGCGCGCGAGCTCGTAGCGCGCGCGAACCGCCTCGATCAGCGCAGCCACCGACTCGTCGCTGGCCTCGTTGGAGAGGTTGCGCGCCGCCAGCCAGCTCGGGTAGCGCCGCAGGCGGTCGTCGACGGCCTTGTCGGCGAGCAGCGTGTTGAACAGGAAGGCGCGCGTGCGCAACCCCGGGGCCAGCGCCTCCGTGACGGCCTCCGCGGCAGCGCGTCGCAGCTCGCGGTCGGGCAGCGCCAGGCGGCTGAGCGCCACGTCCAGCGCGACCGTCTCCCCCTCCCTCGCGCCATCGCCCTCGCGGCCGCTGTCGCGTCCCGCGACGCCCTTCCCGCCCGCCGGGGAGCCTCCGTCGCCCGCTCCGTCGCGGGAGGGCAGGCGCACCTCGATCGCCGAGGTGAGCTCGTCGAACAGCCGCGACCACGCGTTTGCGCCCGTGACCGACTTCTCGGCGAGGATCTTCTCCTCCGGTTCGCTCAGCAGGTGCTCGCGATAGCGGCGCACGTTGCGCAGGTGGTGGGCGCAGAACTCCAGGCGCTCGTCGCCCAGCAGCGCGTCCGCGTGCTCGTCGCGGAGCGATGCCCATTCCAGCTCGAAGAACAGCAGGGTCGTCTCGATCTCCGTGCCGCGCTCCTGTACCTCCTGCAACAGGGCGCCGGCGGCGGGGTCGGAGGTGTCCACGGAGAAGCGCAAGCCGGCATACGTGCCGGCGCGCCCGACCAGTTCCTGCATCTCGCCGAGCTCGCGCATCGCCTGCGCGAGACAGTCGCCGTCGAGCTCGCCCAGCTTGCCCGCATAGCGCTCGGCGAACGCGCGCGCGCTCTCCAGCGCCCGCGCGCACTGCGCCCGCGCGCCCTCCTCGCCGCGGCCTTCGACAAGCGGGCCCAGATCCCAGGCGGTCTGCTCGAGCTCGGGGTCGCTCGTATCGGTGGCGGTCGCCTCGCTAACCATCCCTGGGAGCTTAGAACGTGTCTCTGAGGAGGGTCCTCGCGCGCGCGCGCGTTAAGAAAGCTTTCTTCGCGCGCGCACGCGCGAGTCACCCCGTTGCGGTCAACACCACCTCCGCGCGCTACTCGCTCGCAAGCGCCTCCAGCAGGTCGATGCGCGCCGCGCGGCGCGCCGGCATCTGCGCGGCGAGCAGGCCCGCGAGCGCGGCCACTACGAGCAGGATCGCGAGCGTGCCCACCGGGATCGACTGGACGAAGCCCGACCCCGACAGAGCGAAGTTGGTCACCAGCACCGCGCCGATGACGCCGATCGCCAGGCCTAGCACGCCGCCGATCAGGGCGGTGATTATCGACTCGTAGCGAATCATCTGGCGCACCTGCTTGCGCGAGGTGCCGATCGCGCGCATCATGCCCAGCTCGCGCGTGCGCTCGTAGATCGAGAGCACCAGCGTGTTGACGATGCCGAACAGCGAGACGATCACCGACAGCGCCAGCAGCACATAGATCAGCGTCAGCAAGGTGTTTATCTGTTCTGACTGTTCCTGCTTGAACTGCGCGGCGGTAAGCGACTTGGCCTGCGGGAAGGCGGCCGCGAGCACCCTGTCGACCACCGGCTGCACCTGCGCATTGCTCGCGCCCGGCGCGTAGCCGACGAAGTCGACGCCGTCTTCGCGCTGGCCGAACGCGGCGCGCGCCAGCGCCAGCGAGATCGTCAGGTTGCCGAGCAGGCGCGCCTGATCCTTGGCTATGCCAGCGATCCTCAGGCGCACGCGCCGTTCGCTGGGTGTGAGCAGCACGATCGCCTGACCCACCTTCAGGTCGTGCGCTTTGGCGTAGCCTTCGCTCACCACCGCGCCTGTGTCGCCGAGCCCGAGCAGTGTCGCCGGGGCGCCCTGCTTCCATTCGATGCGGTAGAGGCGTTCGAACGTGCTCGGCTCCACGGCCGTGACAGTCGCGTTTTCGCTCGATCCCGTGGGACGACCGACGGTGAAGGCGATCGGCGTTACGACCGCGACCCCCGGCACTCTGCGCAGCGCCGGCGCCACCAGCGCGGGGATACCCTGTTCGCGACCTCCCGCCTGCGAGTTCTCGACGATCAGATCGCCGGCGAAGGAGCGGCTCACGGCCTGGTCGATCGTCGCCTTGGTGCCGTCCGCGAGCACGGCCACGAACGTCACGAGCGCGAGTCCGACCATCAGCGCCGCGGCGGTCACCATCGTGCGGCCCGGCTGGCGCATCGCGTTCTCGCGCGCGAGCCTGCCCGTGATCCCCCGCCAGGCGACGAGTACGCCGACGGCACGCGCGAGCGCCGGGACGACGCGCGGGCGCCAGCGCAGCCAGCGCCGCCGCGGCAGCTCCACCCCCTCGCGCAGCGCCGCGATCGGCGGCACGCGCATGGCGCGCCGAGCCGGCACGACAGCAGCCAGCAGCGTGATAATCGTGCCCACGAGCAGCGAGACGACGACCGTGCGCGTCTGCAGCACCGTGCCGCTGGTCGGCAGGTCCGCGCCGAAGCTCTTGAACAGCTGGTCGAGCCCGGGCGCGAGCGCGATCCCGCCGAGCAGGCCGATCAGCGAGCCGCCAACGCCCAGCAGCGCGCCTTCGAAGATGACCGAGCGCAGTAGCTGGCGCCGCGAGGCGCCGAGCGTGCGCAGCAGGCCGAACTCGCGCGTGCGCTGGGCGACCGTGATCGAGAACGTGTTGAAGATGATGAAGGCGCCCACGAACAGCGAGACGTACGCGAACACCAGCAGGAACGTACGCAGGAAGCTGAGGTTTTCTTCCAGGTCGGTGGTCTCCTTGGCGGCCTGCTGGGCGCCGGTGCGCACGTCGACGGTGTCGGGCAGCGCCGCGCGGATGCGCCCGCGCAGCTCGCCGGGCGTCACGGGGTGGGTGGGGTTCGATTCTGCGGCGACGTCAAGCTGGTCGTAGCGGCCCGGCTCGCCGCTGACCCGCTGCGCCTCCCCGATGCTCAGCACGGCCGCGGAGGCCCCCCCGAAGGACTGGGCGCCCCCGTACTGCACAACGCCCACGATCGTGTAGCGGCGCGCCGTCGCGCTGCCCGCCACGACGATCTGCTCGCCGAGCTTCAGACCCTTGCGCTCTTGGGTGAACTGATCGATCGCGACTTCGCCGGCGCCCGTCGGGAAGCGGCCGGAGACCGGCGTGAAGGACTCGAAACGCTTGGGGACCACGGTGGCGACGAAGGAGGGAGCGCCGCCGGTCGTCAGGCGTTTGCCCGCTGTGTCGAGCAGCGTGACGATCGTGAAGATCGAGCCGTAGGCTTCGGCCACGCCCGGCACGGCCCGCACGCGCGCCAGCATCGCCTCATTGATCGGCGAAACCTGCGAGCGCACGCGGCTGCCGAGCCGCTGCGACGGTGTCACGACGACGTCGTGGCCCTTGTTCGCGGTCTGGAAGATGCCCGCGAACGAGTTGTTGATCGTGTCCGTGAGGATGTAGGTGCCGGCCATCAGCGCGACGCCGAGCGCGATCGCGATCGCCGTGAGCGCCACGCGCAGCTTGCGCTGCCGCAAGCCGCGCAGGACCAGCGCCAGCATCAGCGGACCCCCGCGCGGATCGGCCGCGCGCTACGCACCGCCATCGCCCGGCCCGCTGATCGTGTCCAGAGCCTGCTGTGCGCCCGCCCCCTGCCCGTCGTGCACCACGCGTCCATCCCCGAGCACGATCAGGCGATCGGCGAACGCCGCCGCGCCGGCCTCGTGGGTGACCATGACCACCGTCTGGCCAAAGTCGTCGACGGCTTGGCGCAGAAGCGCCAGCACATCGCCGGAGGACTTGGAGTCCAGATTGCCGGTCGGCTCGTCGGCGAACACGACCGCCGGGCGCGAGACGAGCGCGCGCGCCACGGCCACCCGCTGCTGCTGGCCGCCGGACATCTCCGCGGGACGGTGGCCCAGACGGTCGCGGATGCCGATCGTGTCGATCAGCCGGTCGAACCACTCGCGGTCGGGCCTGCGCCCGGCGATCGAGAGCGGAAGCAGGATGTTCTCTTCGGCGCTGAGCACCGGGAGCAGGTTGAACGTCTGGAAGATGAACCCGACCCGGTCGCGTCGCAGCTGCGTGAGCTTGCGATCGTCAAGGCCGGTCAGCTGCACGCCGTCGAGCGCCACGGTGCCCGATGTCGGCCGATCGAGGCCCGCGAGGATGTGCATCAAGGTCGACTTGCCCGACCCCGACGGCCCCATGATCGCGGCGAAGCGACCCTTCGGGAAGTCGAGCGTGACGTCGGTGAGCGCGTCAACGGCTGCCTGGCCTTCTCCGTAGCGCCGGCAGACCCCATGCGCCTCGACGATCTTGCGCGACTCGGAGCTCACCTCTGCGACGCTCATTTGCGCGAGTGTAGTGGTCGCCGTCGCCCGGCGGACAGCGAGCCGTCGACCGTCGCACGGGCATCGCCGCCACCCCGGCAGAGAGACGTGCGCCCACCGACGGCCATCCTGTCGAGGAGACGCCCGGCCGGGATTGTAGGATCGCCCGCCACCATGCACGAGACGACGCCCAGGGTGTTCCTCATCGCGAGACCCTCGATCGAGGTCGAGGGGATGCGCGGCTACCTGGCGGACGTCGACGGGGAGTCGTGGCTGCAGCGCCGTCTCGATGAGGCGGGCGGGACGCCAAACGGCGGGGAGCTGCTCGTCGAGTTCGGCGGGCGCGCCTGCTATCGCAGCTGGGAGCCGGGGCTGAACCCCAACGTCTCCATGGTCAGGACCGACCAGCGCGAGTACTTCGCCAACATCCTGAAGAGCGGCCACGGGAGCGTGCTGGAGCACGCCAACTGGTCGTTCGCGCTGCGCGACGTGAGCAGGACTTTCACCCACGAGCTCGTGAGACATCGCGCCGGCTCGGCGTTCAGCCAGGAGAGCCTGCGCTACGTGCGCCTGGCGGACGTCGGCTTCCGCGTGCCGCCCGCCCTGGAGCCGCTGCGTGAGCAGATCCTGAGCATCGTCGAGCAGCTCGAGCAGATCCAGGTCGCGGGCGCCAAGGCGCTCGGAATCGACGAGCAGGGCGTGCCCTTCCATGTCAAGAAGGAGGTCACCTCGGCGCTGCGCCGGATCGCGCCGATGGGGCTCTCAACCGACGTCGTGTGGACCGCCAACGCGCGCACGTTGCGCCACGTGATCGAGATGCGCACGGCGACAGGCGCCGAGGAGGAGATGCGGCTCGTGTTCGACCGAGTGGCTCGCATCATGCTCGCGGAGGCGCCCGGGCTGTTCCAGGACTTCGTTCGTCAGGAGGACGGAGCCTGGGTGCCGGAGCACCGCAAGGTTTGAGAGTTACGCGTCCATCGTGCGTGTGCGCCATGCGCCGAGCGCGAGGAAGACGGCGAGCCAGGCGACGAGCACGATGAAGGCCACGCCGCCGGACATGGTGACGGTCGCACCGCGACCGCCGCCGACGTGGACAGGGCTGAAGTGTACGAGCGCCTGGCTGAGGATGCCGTCGCGCGCGGAGCCGAGCGAGCCGATGCTGGCGAGCAGCGGGCTCGCCACCAGCTGCCACCCGATCAGCGAGGTGATCGTGGCCGGCCTGGAGCCGGTCAGCGACGCCAGTCCGACCGCCACGGCGCAAACGACGCCCTCGGCGAGCAGCACGAACCCGAGCGCTTCGAGTATCAGGCCGAAGCTCGGCGTGGCGAGCGAGCCGGCGAACAGGATGCTCGCCGCGACGACGACCGCGAACCCGGCAAGCGCAACCGACAGGATCACGGCCAGCGCGGCGGGCACGCGCGAGGCGAACAGCGCTACGCGTGAGCGGCCCGTGACGACGAGGTCGCGGAAGACCCCCGCCGAGCTGTCGCCGGCGCCCGCCTCGGCGCCGATCAGAATCGCCGCGAGCGGACCGAAGAACAGGCCGAGCAGGCGCACGCCGTCGGTGAAACCCGACATGCCGCCGGCCGGTCCGTAGCGACCGGGGTTCGAGGAGTGCTGGATCGCCTTGACGGTGAACAGGATCAGCACCGGCGCGAGTACCAGCACAAGCGCCCAGATCACGGTGCCGCGCTTCTTGCGCAGCTTGAGAACGTCGGCGCCCGTCATCTGGGCGGCGATGGTGGCGTTCATGCCGTCACCTCCTCGGCCGGAGTGTCGCTGAGTCTGGAAGTCACCTCGAGGAAGCGCTGCTCGAGGCTCTGGCGCACCGGCTCCAGACGCGACACCGCCAGCCCCGAGCCGACGAGCAGAGCGTTGACCGCCGCTGCCCTGTCGGCGGCGGACATCTCTGACCCATCCGCGAGCACCACGCGCAGCCCCTCGTCGGAACGCTGCGCCCGGCGCGTATGCTCGGATCCTTCGAGCACCGCCAACGCCCGCTCGGGATCGCCCACCCCGACGATCAGCTCGTGCTGGGCGCTGCCCTCCGCGAGCTCTGAGATGGCGCCCTGCACGACGATCTTGCCGCGGTCGACGATCGCCGCGTGGTCGCAGATCTTCTCGACCTCGTCCAGCAGGTGCGAGGAGAGGAACACGGTGCGACCCTCCCGCTCGACCATCGCGCGGATCATTTCGCGGAACTCCTGGATGCCGCCGGGGTCGAGCCCGTTGGTGGGCTCGTCGAGGATCAGCAGGAGAGGGTCGGCGAGCAGGCAGCGCGCCACGCCGAGCCGCTGGCGCATGCCGAGCGAGTACTTCTTGACCTTGTCGTCGGCGCGCTCGGAGAGGCCGACGCGCTCAAGCGCTGGAACGATCCGCGCTTGCACCTGTGGACCGCGCACGGCCGCGACGATGCGCAGGTTCTCGCGGCCCGAGAGATGGGGATGAAAGCGCGGCTCCTCGACGATGGCGCCCACTCGCTGGAGCGCCTGTGCGCGCTCGGAGGGCACGGGATGGCCGAGCAGGCTCATGCTGCCGGCGCTCGGGCGCGTGAGCCCGAGCAGCATTCGAATCATGGTCGTCTTGCCCGCCCCGTTGGGACCAAGGAAGCCGAAGGCGCTGCCGCGCGGGACATGCAGGTCGACACGGTCGATCGCCGTGCGCTCGCCGAAGCGCTTTGTCAGCCCAATCGTCTCCACCGCCAGCGTCATCGGCCGCAGACCCTCTCAGACCAACATAAGAGTCAGATTAGAGTCAGGCGCGGAAGCCGCGCTCGGGCTACTCCGCGTGCCCGAACGCGGCGATCTCCTGCTTCTCCTGCTCGGAGAGCTCGCGTGGAGTTTCGCCCCGCTGGAGCTTCTCCTGCTGCACGTGATGGCGGATGTCCTCGACGATTTCGGGGTTCGCGAGCGTCGAGGTGTCGCCGACGTCCGCGAAGTTGGAGATCCCCGCGATCACCCGGCGCATGATCTTGCCCGAACGGGTCTTCGGCATGTCGGACACGATCCACACGTTCTTGGGGCGCGCGACCTTCCCGATTTCCCGGTCGATCGCGTCGCTCACCTTCTGCTCGATCTCCCTGCTCGGGGTGAACCCCGGCTTGAGCGATACGTACATCTCCACGATCTTGCCGCGCAGCTCGTCGATCACGGGGACCGCGGCCGCCTCGGCGATCTCCTCGACGGTGATGCTCGCCGACTCGAGCTCCTTGGTGCCGAGCCTGTGCCCGGCGACGTTGATCACGTCGTCGATCCGGCCGAGGATGCGGTAGTAGCCGTCGGCCGCCTGCACGGCGCCGTCGCCCGCGAAGTACGGCCAATCGCGCCAGTCCTTGCTGCCGGGGTCCTTGCAGTACTTCGCGTAGTAGGTCTCGACATACCGCTCGGGCTGGCCCCAGATCGTCAAGAAGGACCCCGGCCATGGGTTGCGGATGCAGATGTTGCCCGCCTTGCCGGAGCCCTTCGGGACCTCCTGGCCATTCTCGTCGTAGATGACCGGGTCGATGCCCAGCACCCCCGGTCCGCAGCTACCGGGCTTCATCGGCTGCAGCCCGGGCAGGGTGCTGCCGAGAAAGCCGCCGTTCTCGGTCTGCCACCAGGTGTCGGTGATCGCGGCTTCGCCTTTGCCCACGACATCGTAGTACCAGCGCCACACATCGGGCTCGATCGGCTCGCCGACCGTCGTCATAGTCTTGAAGCGGTAGTCGTACTTGGCCGGCTCGTCCGGCCCGAGCTTGCGCAGCATGCGGATCGTGGTTGGAGCGGTGTGGAAGATGTCCACCCCGAGTTTCTCCGCGATGCGCCATGGGCGACCTGGGTCCGGATATGTCGGCACACCCTCGTACATCACGCTCGTCGTACCAAGAGACAGCGGCCCGTAGACGATGTAGGAGTGGCCCGTGATCCAGCCGATGTCGGCAAAGCACCAGTACGTGTCGTCGGGATGGATGTCCTGGTAGTACTTCGACGTGCCCGTCACGTATGACAGATAGCCGCCGGTCGAGTGCTGGGCGCCCTTCGGCCGGCCCGTCGTGCCGCTCGTGTACATCAAAAACAGCGTCGCCTCGGCCGGCATCGACACGGGCTCGACCAGCTGCCCGCGATAGCTCTCGAGCAGCTCGTCGATGAAGAAGTCGCGGCCCTGCACCATCGGGCTCTTGGAGTTGTACTCGCCCGGGCGCCGCCGCCATACGAGCACCTTCTCGACCTCGACGCCCTCCGCGCGGGCCGCCGCGATCGCCTCGTCGGCGTGCGCCTTGTGATCGAGCAGCTGACCGTTGCGGTAGTAGGAGTCGATCGTGACGAGGATCTTGCTGGCGGAGTCGGCGATCCTGTGGCCGCACGCGGCGCCCGAGAACCCGCCGAACACCTGCGAGTGGATCACGCCCAGGCGGGCGCACGCGAGCATCGAGACCGGCAGCTCGGGCACCATCGGCAGGTGGAAGGTGATGCGGTCGCCGGTCTTGGCCCCGCCGAAGTCCTTGAGCAGCGCCGCGAACTCGTTGACCCGGCGGTGCAGCTCGCGATAGGTGATCCCCTGCGCCTCAGCGTCCTCGGGCTCGGGCACCCAGATGAGCGCGTTCTTCTCCGCGCGGGACTCGAGGTGGCGGTCGACGCAGTTGACGCACGCGTTCAGACGCCCGCCGACCCACCACTTCCAGAACGGCGGATCGCTCGTGTCGAGGATCTCCTCCCACTTTCGATCCCACGTGAGCATCTCGGCGTACTCGGTGAAGCACTCGGGAAAATGCTCCTCGCTGAAGCGCTCGAGGATCGCGGGATCGTTTGCGTTCGCCTGCGCCACGAACGATGGCGGGGGCGGATAGTAGTCCTCCTCGCGCCAGTGAACCGCGATCTGCGCCTCGGAGACAGCCGCCTCCGCAACTTCGCGCGCGGACGGGCCCTGGCTCTCGCCCGCGGACGGTGCTTGGTTCTGTTCACCCGCCATGATCTCCACCTCCCTTCGGTGACCTCCCTGCGGCCGCCATCAGTTCACTCTAACGGTCGCCGAGCGGCATCACCGGCAGGATCGTGCGTTTGAACGTCGAGTTGGTGACCATCGCGAACGACGCGTACCACGCCGCTGCCGCGGTGGCGAGACCGATGTAGCCGCCCCAATGGGTGACCGTCGTGTGCGCGCCGACCGCGCCGACCGCCAGCAGGATGAACGTGGCGGTCAGCAGCACGAACACGAGCAGCACCGCTCCGCTGACGCGCATCGCCGCGATCGTCATGTAGGCGGTGAAGATCGCCCACGCCCACAGGTAGACGCCGACCGAGTGCCCGACGTTGCCGCCGATGCTCTTGGCGTAGAACACCTGGAGCGCCCAGAAGGAGATCCAAAAGGCCCCGAACGAGGAGAAGGCGACGGCGCCGAACGTGTTGCCGGTGCGGAACTCCCACATGCCGGCCAGGATCTGCACGATGCCGCCGTAGACGAGCGCCAGCCCCAGCACCACCGGTACGCCCTTTTCGCTGACGAGATTGGAGTTGAAGATCGACAGCACGAACGTGGTCATCGCGAATGCCGCCAAGCCGAGCGGGGCCGGGTTGGCCGGCGACCACGAGCTCGCGACGGGACGCTCCTGCGCGGCCGGCGGACTCGCGCTCTGCGCAGGATGAGGATGGATCGAAGCGGCCTCCATGGAGTCCTCCCTCCACGCCGCCCACGCCAGATGCCCGGGCGGCATATGTCTTGACGGAACCTCCGATCGCGGCCGGCTTTGAGCCAACCCACGGTCTTTGCCCTATTTATTCCCGCTCGAGGGGACGCCCAATCCTCTCCGAGTCGCCCGAATGGACGGTTTGCGGCCACAGGCTGGGACGTGACGGACAACGACGCGGCGCACTGGGCGCGCCCACGGCGCTCAGCCGCGCTTGCGACGCTTGCGGCGCGAGCCGGCGCCGGCCGGAATGGGCGCCGGAGCGACGTCGACGGGCGGCTCGGCGCCGTTGCCGGCGCGCTTTGACCCCCTCGATGCTCCGTCCGCGCTCCCGGTCTTCTCCGCTTCGCGCTCTGCGCGCTGGCCGTCGCGCTCAACGCGACGGTCGGCCTGGGTGGGCCACGGGCGCGCCTCGCCGGCGGCCCACGCCGGAGGGTCGCCGCTCGGCCAGCGCTCCATCAGCAGGATGCCGGTGGCGACGAGCCAGAACGTGGGGATCAACTGCAGCGTGGCGGTCGCGAAGAACGGTAGGAAGAGCAGACCGGAGAGGACCCCGAGCACGCCGAGCCAGCGTGGGAGCAGGCCCGCGCGCATCGCGCCCACCACAACCGCGATCGTCCCGACGGCCAGCGCCAGCGCCGCGATCAAGCCGAGCAGCCCGAGCGCGATCCCGACCGAGCCGCTTGAAAGCAGCGCTCTTTCGACGGCCTTGTTGGTGAAGTTGCCACCGCCGGCGAATTTGTGCGCCTCGATCGTGAGCGCCACCTCGTGGATGAGGTTGAGCAGCGCGTAGCCGATCCCGCCCGCGAGCACGAGCGGACGCCCCGCGGGCCACATCGCCGGCCGTCGGAAGCGCGTGGAATCGGCTATGAACAGCAGCACCAGCGTGAGCGCGATGACGGCGATCGCCGTGAGCACGCTGCCGGCGATCAAGCCGAAGGCGTGGTGGTCGATGTAGGAGACCTCTGCGGCCCTCGGGCTCACCGCTGGGTTGGCTTCGCCGCGCAAGGCCGGTTCGAGCCCCTGCACGACGCCCACCGTGGGCAGTTCTTTGAGCGTCGCGCTGAGGATGATCCCGCTCAGCAGGTAGAGCACGCCTCCCGCCACGGCGGGCACGGCGAGCCGGGCACGGCGAGCCGACTCGAAAGCTGTGCGCTGCTCGATCTCCGCGGCCGTGGCCATCGGCACGGCAGTGTATGCGCTCAGGACCTATCTCGATACATCCTCACGCTACGATGGGCACATGGAGGGTGGAAGCTTCGGTGACCTGTTCGGCGATCCCGAGGAGCTCCAGCGCCGTCTCGCCCAGTTCGCCGAGCAGATGCAGGGCCAGCAGGCGCTGGCGTGGGCGGACAACGCGATCAAGCTCGCGGTTGACATGACGGTGGCGGCGGTGAACCGCGTGAACGTGCAGGGCGACGCCGAGGCTCAGGCGGAACAGATACGCCGCGTGATCGCGGTGGTGTTCCCCGAGGCGGTCACACTCGTGCGCGAGGCGCGCGAGGGACTGCAGTAGACCCTTCCGCCGTCACACCCGTGCGCGAGGCACGCGAGGGACTGCGGTAGGCGGCTCCTCGCCGCCTCGTTCGGAGCGGCGCTCGGCGTCCCGCGAGGCACGCCCGGCGGCGATCACTTCTTTGAAGGAGCGGAAGCGGAAGATGAACACAACCGCGGCGAGGCCCGCGACGGCGGTGAACGCGGCTATCGCGATCTGCTGGCCGACCGAGTATGCGGCGACGACCGCCGTGGGGGCGCTCGTGGCGAACACCTTCACGAGCAGAGCCTGCTGCACGCCCGCGCCGCCGGGTGTGAAGGGCACGGCGCCCGCGACCTGACCCACACCGAACACGAGCAGCACGTTCTCGACCGAGCCGCCCACGCGAAACGCGTCGAGCAGGAACCAGATGGCGAGGAAACGGCACACCCACCCGACGGCCTGCCAGGCGGCGACTTCGCGCAGGTAGCGCCGGCGGTCGGTGAGCATCGTGAGGCCCTGACGCACCCGCGCCCAGAACGCCTTCACGCGCGCCGACAGCAGCGCGAACGCCACGAGGCCGAGCACGGCGAGCAGCGTGATCAAGAAGAGCGTGAAGCGGAAGTGCTCGGCGAGGTAGGAGATGTCGAAGGAGTTCAGCTTGGCGAAGTCGGGCGGCTTGGGGAAGACGCCCTTGGAGAAGGCGAACACGAGCACGAGCACGCCGAGGCAGACGTCGAACACAGCCTCCACGAAGAACGCGGCGGCGACGGTGGGATAGGAGGAGTCGGGGATCGAGCTGCGCGTGAGGAACAGCTTGATGACGTCCCCGCCGCGAGCGGGCACCACGTTGTTGAAGCCCACCGCCGCGAGATAGGCGCCCCAGATGCGCCGCCACTGGAAGCTCACGGCCGGGTAGGCCGCACGCAGGCTGTGGAAGAACGCGCGTGAGCGCAGCGTGAGGTTCAGGCCGAAGAACGTCAGCCCCAGGGCGAGGGCGCCCCAGTGGACCGCCGCGAGGTCCGAGAAGAACTGGCCGGCGGCTTCGACGAACGAGTCGAAGCTGTGGGCGACCGACGTCGATGCGACCGAGGTCAGCCTGTGGACGACCGACGTCGATGCGGCCGAGGTCAGCCTGTGGGCGACCGACGTCGGCACGATCGAGGCCAGGCTGTTCGGGATGGGGCCGCCGGGCGTGAGCACACCCCAAGCCTACGGTCCCTACGGGCGGGGGGCGAACCCCTCGCCGCCCTTGGCCGGCGGTGTGGTTAGAAGTCCTCGTCGTCTTCCAGCTCGACGTCTTCTTCGTCGAGCTCCACCTCGAGCTCGTCGCTCTCGATCTCCTCGGCGTCGTCCCAGTCCTCGTCGTCGAATTCGTGCTCCGGCACCTCAAGGACTGCACTTGCAAGCATGATGTAGCTCTCCCTTCTGATGCGAGCCTGAACGGGTTCTCCATATATACCCTGCGAGCGCGCGCATGATAGCCGGGCGGGCGACGGACCACGCGTTCGCCGCCGCCCCCAAGTGGGGAGTGAGGGATGCTCGATCACTTCAACAGCCGCGAAAGACGCCGGTCCTTGAGCGTTCTGCCACCCGTCTGGCACGCCGGGCAGTAGGCGATCACGTGGTCCTCGAAGTGCACCGCTCGAAGCGTGGCGGCGCAGCGCGGGCACGGCTCGCCCTCGTGGCGGTGCACCTTCAGCCCCATCGGCAGCTTGTCGGGGATCGGCAGCGCCACCGTTTGCTCGTAGCGCTCGATCGCGCCGTCGAGCGTGCCGGCGATCGCCCGCTCCAGGGCGGCGGTCTCCTCCGCTCTCATCTCGCCGGCGCGCTTGAAGGGCGAGAGCTTCGCCTCCCACAGGATCTCGTCCACCCACGAGCGGCCTATGCCGGCGAGCACGTGCTGGTCGCGCAGCACGCTGTGCAGCGGGCGAAACGCGTCGAGCACGTCGGAGAGCGGCGGCGGACTCGGCCATGCCTCGGGGCCGAGCGTCGCGATCGACTCGTCCCGCTCCAACTCCTCGCGACGCAAGAGCTTCACCCACGCCGCCTGCTTGGACCCGAACTCGCGCAATCTCAGCTCACGGCCGTCGGCCAGGCGAACGAGCAGTCTGGAGGTCCTGTCGCGGAGACCCGCACGCTTGTCGTACAACTGCAGGCGTCCCGCCGACATCAAATGGATCACCAGCGACAACCCACCGGAGATGTCCACGATCAGGTGCTTGCCGCGCCTGCCCACGCGCTCCACCGTGCGACCCTCGAGCGCCGACAGCGGCGGGTCGAACGTGCGCATCGCCTTCACCCCCGGGGCGAGCGCCGAGACGATCTCCGCGCCGCTCAACGCCTTGTCGAGACGACGCGCGGTTATCTCGACCTCGGGCAGCTCCGGCATCGCCCCATCGTAGGGCCCGGGCCGCGGCGTGCTGCGCCACCCCCGATGCTCGACGTACTACCAGTACGCCTGCGCTCGGGTGCGGCGCATCCCATCCACGGACCGACCCCTAGAGCTTGGCGATGGACGACTCAGCTCGCCCCGATCGGCGGGCCGTTGTATACCGCGCCCGTGGGGCTGCGCCAGCTCACGCGCCAGTGGCTGCCCTGCGTCGAGGAGCTCAGCGTCCAGTAGCCGGCGGAATTGGTGCGCACCGCCTTCAGCGTTCGATAGCTTTTCGAGCCCTTCGGCTGCACGAGCAGCTTCACCGTTGTGGCGCCTTGCGCCGGGCGCACGAGCCCCCACAGCGAGAAGCCGTGGCCGTGCTTTGACACGACGAGCGGCAGCGGGAAGCCGAAGTAGAGCTGCTTGCGCGCGCCGCCCGCTGTCTCCAACCCGGTCTGGAAGCCGACGAAGCCGCCGTGCACGCTCGAGCCTTTCTTCCCTCCGAGCGGGTCGTCGCGCAGGAGGTATTGCGAGAACGCGGCCACGCGCGGGTTCGACCAGGCGATTTTCTCGGAGATCGCGTCGTATTCGGCCTGCTTTGCCTGCGGCACGCCGAGTTCGTGGTTGGGGTAGCTCTGGATGCCGAACTCGGTCAGGTAGATCGGAACGCGACCGGGGATCGCATGCGCGGCGGCGGCCCTGTCGAGCGCGCTCGACAGGCGCGAGAGAACTCCGATCGTGACGTCGTCGGCCCCCGGCGGGTGGTAGGACGGGCCCTGCCCGGTGGTGTAGGCGTGATGGGCATACCCGTACACAGACAGCGGTTCACACGTCCCGGACTTGCGGTATTTCGAGTTCAGGCACAGCGCTTCGCGCAGGAACTCGAGCGGGGCCACGTCGTGCAGCAGGTTCCTTTCTTTGCGATGCAGCGTGTCGTAGCCGAACGGAGCCGTTTCGCCCATCAGCATCTTTGGCTTGGCGATCCCGGCGACCCGCAGCCCTTCGTAGCCCGCCTCGAACAGACCGCGGTAGATGCGCGGCGACGCCGGCTTGCCGTTGGAGCTGAACTGCGGCAGCAGGAACGCCGGGTGGTTGGGCTCGTTCCAGATCGCATACAGCGACACCTCGCTGCCGTAGTGACGACCCACGGCTGTCATGAATTCCCGGAACTGCGTGTCGTCCGGGCGCGTCAGCTGGTCTTTGTGGCCGGCGGTCGCCCACTTCGGCGTCGGCGAGGTCACCGTCAGGAGCACCGGCCAGCGCAGCCGCTGGGCTTCGGCCAGCAGCGGGTCGTACGGCCCCCAGTGGTAGCTCGCGGGGCTGGTGGCGTCGAAGCGCGGGCGTTTCGCGCTCTTGGCGCCGGGCGCCACGTCTGCCCATGCGAGCTCCACGCGCAGCGCTTTCACGCCGAGCGACTGCAGCTTGACGAGCGTCTTGGCGCGTGCGGCGGGGGTCACATAGATCAGGTCGCTGGGCGCCTCGAAGAAGGTCACCTGGCTGTGCGAGGCCGCTGCGGGGGGAGCCCCAACCGCGCCAAACGCGGCGCAGGCGAGCGCGGGGAGTAGAAACGTGCGGATTCGGAACATGGTCGGTTGAGACACCTGGGCGCAGAGAATGTTGCGGTCGGTGTAGCGTGCGAGCAGATGAGTGCAGCAGCCGCACCGGACGACATCGTCGCAAGCCACGACGACGTGGACCCCGGCGGACGCCCGCCGCTGCTCGTGCTCGACCCCCTGCGGCGCTTCCTCGACGAGCACGATCTCGGCGCGGGCGACATCAGGGCGCAGCCGATCGGCGAGGGACACTCCAACGTCACCTACCTCATCGAGCGGGATTCGAACCCCACCCGCCCCGAGCTCGTCCTGCGCCGCCCGCCACGCGGCCCGCTGCCGCCGAGCGCGCATGACGTGCTGCGCGAGGCGCGCCTGCTGCGCGCTCTCGAGCACACGCCCGCGCGCGTGCCGAAGGTGCTGGCGGTGTGCGACGACGAGCAGGTGATCGGCTGCCCCTTCTACGTGATGGAGCGCGTGCAGGGCGAGGTGATCGTCTCCCACACGCCCCCCGCGCTCGACACGCCCGAGCAGCGCCGCCGCATCGGCGAGCAGCTCATCGACGCGCTCGTCGAGATCCACGGGTGCGACTGGCGCGCCGCGGGCCTGGAGGGCTTCGGCAAGCCCACCGGCTACCTCGAGCGGCAGCTGCGTCGCTTCGGCGGGCTGTGGGAGCTCAACAAGACGCGCGACGTTCCCGCCGTCGAGCGCGTGGGGAAGTGGCTGGCCGAGCGCATGCCCGAGTCCGGCCCCGCCACGATCGTGCACGGCGACTACCGCCTCGGCAACACCATGTTCGCGGGGCGCCCGCCGGCCCAGCTGGTGGCGGTGCTCGACTGGGAGATGGCCACGATCGGCGATCCGCTCGCCGACATCGGCTACATGTGCATGTTCTGGACCGAGGCCGAGGACCCGGCGGAGGGGCTGCGGGCGGCGCTCGGCAATGTCACGCGCGCCGAGGGCTACCCCACCCGCGCGGAGCTGATCGCCCGCTACGAAGAGGCCTCCAAGCGCTCGATGACCGACCTGCGCTGGTACGTCACGCTCGCGCTGTGGAAGTCGGTGGTGTTCATGGAGGGCAACTACAAGCGCGCCGTGACCGGCGCCACCGACGACCCCTATCTGAAGGCCTTCGGCCAGGGAGTCGTCGAGCTGGCCCGGCAGGCCGAGGAGGTGGCGCTCGGTGGGTGACTCTCCCGACGTGGACTCGCGCGCGCGCGCGCGAAGTGGGCCCTCTTCGCGCGCGCGCGCGAGTCACCCCCCAGGGCGACAACCACAACCTGTCAACGACAACGGCCGCACCGGCCTGTTGATCGATTGGGGCGGGGTGCTCACCACCAATCTGTTCACCTCCTTCGGCGAGTACTGCATCCGCATGGACATCGATCCGGCTGAGCTCGGCAGGCGCTTCAGCGCCGACCCCGAGTTCCGCGAGTTGTTGATCTCGCTGGAGAAGGGCGGCATGCGGGAGGAGGACTTCGAGCAGCGCTTCGCCGCGATCCTCGGCGTCTCGCCGGACGGGTTGATCGACGGGCTGTTCGCCGGCGTGCGGCCCGACACCGCCATGATCGAAGCTGTGCGATCCGCGCGCGAGGCGGGCATCCGCACCGCGCTCGTGTCGAACTCCTGGGGCGTGCACCGCTATCCGCACGACCTGTTCTCAGAGATCTTCGACGGCGTGGTGATCTCAGGCGAGGAGGGCACGCGCAAGCCGGCGCGGCGCATGTACGAGCTGGGCGCGCGGCGCGCCGGCGTCGCCGCCGAGCTGTGCGTGTTCGTCGACGACCTCCCCTTCAACCTCACCCCGGCGCGGGAGCTCGGCATGGCGACCGTGCATCACACGAGCGCCGACACCACCATCCCCGAGCTCGAACAGTTTTTCGGGATCAAGCTCTGACATCCACTTCGCCGCTGAGACGGCCGTGGACCAAGCGATGCAAGGACGTACCCTGAAGGGCACAGGCAGTTCGCGTGGCGTGCTATGCACGCGAGCTGGCCGATCGGAGATCCCATCGATCTCCGATCGGTAGGACACAGCAGCGCGCCGCGTCCACGGTCGCCTCAGTCGCGTTTGCCGCGGCCGTAGAGCAGCTTCGTCAGCCGCGTGAGCAGGCGGGTGCGGCCCGCCGTGTACGGGAACATGTGGGGGTCCTTCTTCGGCGCGAAGCGCGTCACGAGCAAGGTCTGCTGCTTGGTGTACTTGCGGATCCCGTAGGCGCCGTGGCGCGAGCCCAGGCCCGAGGCCTTCCAGCCGCCCATCGGCAGCTCGAGCGCCGTGTAGTTGACCTGCGCGTCGTTGACGCACACGACCCCGGCCTCGATCCGGCGCGCAAGCGCCTGGCCACGGTGGACGTCCTTCGTCCACACCGACGCCTGCAGGCCGAACGGCGAGTCGTTCGCGAGCCGCACCGCCTCCTCGTCGTCGCGCACCTTCATGATCGGCAGCGTCGGCCCGAATGTCTCCTCGGTCATGCACGCCATCGTGTGGTCGACGTCGACGAGCACGGTGGGCTCGTAGAAGGCGCCGGGACCCTCGGAGCGCTTGCCGCCGGTGAGCACGCGCGCGCCCTTCGCGACGGCGTCCTTCACGTGCGCGTCGACGATCTCGATCTGCGGCGGGTTGATCATCGCGCCGACGTCGACGGCGCCCGGGCCGGTCGGCTCGCCCTGGCGCAGCTTGCCGACCTTCCTCGCCACGCGCGCGACGAAGTCGTCGTAGACCGGCTCCTCGACGTAAGCGCGCTCGATCGAGATGCAGACCTGGCCGCCGTTGTTCATCGAGTAGTAGGCGGCGGCGTTCGCGGCGCGCTCGACGTCGGCGTCGGCGAGCACGATCATCGGGTCCTTGCCGCCGAGCTCCAGGCCGACGGGCGTGAGCGTGTGCGCGGCCTGCTCCATCACCTTCTTGCCGGTCTCCGTCGAGCCGGTGAACATGACGAAGTCGACCTCGTCGATGAGCGCGGAGCCGGCCTCGCCGCCGGTCCCGGTCGCGACTCCGAAGACGTGCTCGGGGATGCCGCACGCGCGCAGGCCCTCCTCCATCAGCAGCGAGGTGAGCGGCGTGACCTGCGCGGGCTTGAGAATGACGGCGTTGCCCGCCGCCAGCGCCGGGATGCAGTCGCCGAAGGAGTTCGTGAGCGGGAAGTTCCACGGGCCGATCACGCCGACGAGCCCGACCGGCGCGTAGCGGACGACGAGCTTCTTGCCCTTCACGAACGGGTTGGCGGATTTGACGTGCTCGTCGGCGAGGTACTTCGGCGCCTGCTTGGCCCAGAAGCCGAAGGCGTTCGCGCAGTACATGACCTCGGCGAGGAGCGCGTCCTCGTAGGTCTTGCCGGTCTCGGATACGATCGTCCGGACGATGCGATCGGCGTTGTCGGTCGTCCACTTCTGCATGCGCCGCATGATCCGGCCGCGCTCCTCGAAGCCGAGCGCCTCCCAGGCGGGCTGCGCCGCGCGGGCGCGCGCGGCGAGCTCCTTGACGTCGGCCGCGCTGAGCGCCGGAACCGTACCGACCACCTCGCCCGTGGCGGGATTTTCGACGGCGATGCCCGCGCTGGCGGTCGCCGCTCCGTTGCGTGCCTGCTGGGTGATGTCCTGCTCGACGGTCGCCATCTCGACCTCCTCCTCGTTCGCTCGTAACGCTGAGGCTACTCCGACAAGTCAATAGAGGCGATGCCCACCGGCTCGACCGGTTTGTCGCCGCCGTCGGTCGGCACGCCCTCCAGCGCGTCGACGACGTCCATGCCACTCTGGACCTGGCCGAAGACGGTGTGCTTGCCGTCGAGCCAGGGACAGGCAGGGGCTGTGACGATGAAGAACTGCGAGCCGTTTGTGTTGGGGCCGGCGTTGGCCATGGCGAGCGCGCCGCGGACAACCTTGTGGGGGTTTATCTCGTCCTCGAACGTGTATCCCGGACCGCCCGTGCCGGTCCCCTGCGGACAGCCGCCCTGGATCATGAAGTCGCCGATCACGCGGTGGAAGGCGAGCCCGTCGTAGAAGCCCTCGGAGGCCAGCTTGCGGAAGTTGGCGACCGTCTTGGGGGCGTCCTCGTCGAACAGCTCAAAGACGATCGCGCCCTCCGTGGTGGTCATCGTGGCGGTGGACATGCGCCTACCCTACCCGCTCCAGGCGCAGAGGCTTGCCCCGCAGCTCGCGCCCGTCGAGCGCCTCGATCACGCGGTCGGCCTCGGCGGAGGGCACCGACAGGAACGAGAAGCGCTCGAGCACGCTCACGTCGCGCACCGCCTCGCCGTCGAGACCGGTGGCCGAGGTGACCGCCGCGACGATGTCGGCGACCCGCAGGCCGCCCGCGCGGCCGGCGGCGAGCACCAGCTTGACCGACGGTTCGGAGCCGTCGCGCGCGATGTGGGGCTTGGAGTGCCTGCGCGGACGCTCTGAGACGGGCGTGGGCGGCGCCTTGGCGTCCTTGCTCCACGCGGCGATGGAGGTGCCGATGTGACGCTCGATCGCCTCGAGCTCGCGCTTCTGGCGCGCCTCCACGAACGTGATGGCGCGCCCGGAGCGCCCGACCCGGCCGGTGCGTCCGATGCGGTGGACATAGGTGTCCGGGCTGGTGGGCACGTCGTAGTTGACCACGTGGGTTACGGTCGAGATGTCAAGACCGCGGGCGGCCACGTCGGTGGCGACCAGGATCGGCACGCGCCCGCCCTTGAAGGCGAGCATCACGCCGTCGCGGGAGCCCTGGGTCATGTCGCCGTGCAGCGCCCTCACGTTCATCCCGCCGTCGCGCAGCGTGCGGTAGAGCTGGTCGCAGCGGATCTTGGTGCGCACGAACACGATCGCCTGCTCGGGCCGCTCGGCGCGCAGGACCTCCACGAGACGGGCGGCCTTGTCCCTGGTCTCGACGGGGAGCTGGAACTGCGCGACCGTGTCGATCGTGAGCGTGGCGGCCTCGATCTGGATGATCTCCGGTTCGTACATGTAGCTGTCCGCCAGCTTGCGGATCGGAGGGGGTATCGTCGCGGAGAAGAGCGCCGTCTGGCGCCCTGAGGGGGTCATCGAGAGGATCCGCTCGACGTCCTCCAGGAAGCCGAGGTCGAGCATCTCATCCGCCTCGTCGAGCACCACGAAGCGGCAGTCGTGCAGCACGATCGAGTTGCGCGAGATGAGGTCGAGCACGCGCCCCACCGTCCCCACCACGATGTGACCGCCGGCGCGCAGCTGGGCCTGCTGGGTGCGGATCGGGGCGCCGCCGAAGACGGCCACCACGTCCACCCCGCTGCGCGCGCCGTAGACGCGCAGCGCCTGGGTGACCTGGATGCAGAGCTCGCGCGTGGGGGTCAGCACGAGCGCCTGCACCTCGTGCTCGGAGGGGTCGATGTACTGCACGATCGGCAGCCCGAACGCGGCCGTCTTGCCCGTGCCCGTCTGCGCCTGGCCGATCACGTCGCGCCCTTCCAGCAGGGGCGGGATCGCCTGCTCCTGGATCGGGCTCGGCGACTCGTAGCCGACGTCGCGCAGCGCTTGCAGGGTGTTCTCGGTGAGGCCGAGCTCGGCGAAGGTCTTGGTCATCCGGGAGGGGAGCTTACGTGCTCCCTGAGGCTATAGGGTCCGCGCCCATGCCCATCACCGTTGTCGGATCGATCGCCTACGACGCCGTGAAGACGCCTTTCGGCGAGCGCGAGCGGATGCTCGGCGGCGCCGCGGTGCACTTCGCGCTGGCGGCGTCCTTCTTCGAGGAGGTGCGCGTGGTGGGACCGGTGGGGGACGACTTCGGCGAGCGCGAGCTCGACGTGATGCGCCGCCGCGACGTCGACGTGTCGGACGTGGAGCGGGTGAGCGGCGGGGAGACGTTCTTCTGGCGCGGCGAGTACGGCTGGGATCTGAACTCGCGCGAGACGCTCGACACGCGGCTCGGCGTGTTCGAGGGCTTCCGGCCGAAGCTCTCGGAGCGCTCGCGCGAGAGCGACGTGCTGTTCCTCGCCAACATCCAGCCCGAGCTGCAGCTCGAGGTCCGCGAGCAGCTCCCGCATGCGCGCTTCGTGGCGCTCGACTCGATGAACCTGTGGATCGACGTCGCCAGGGATCAGCTCGTGAGGGCGATCGAAGGCGTGGACTGTTTGATCCTCAACGACGCCGAGCTGCGCCAGCTCACGGGCAAGCCGAACCTCGTGTCGGCCGCCCGCGAGATCCTTCCGTGGGGCCCGAAGGTGATCGTCGCCAAGCAGGGGGAGTACGGCGCCGCGCTCGTCACGAGCGAGGCGTTCTTCGCGCTGCCGGCCTACCCGATGGAGGACGTGATCGACCCGACCGGCGCGGGCGACACGTTCGCGGGGGGGTTCGTGGGCTACATCGCCGCCCATCCGCACGAGGAGCTCTCCGACGAGCTGCTGCGGCGCGCGATGGCGCACGGCACCGCGCTCGCCTCCTTCAACGTGGAGGAGTTCGGCACCGAGCGCATCGAGCGGCTGACGGGCGAGGAGATCCACGCCCGCGTGGAGGAGCTGCGCGAGATCACCCGCTTCAGCGGCGCGCCGCTTAAGCTGCGCGGCTGAGTAGCTTGTGCCCACCCGCAAGAGCGGGTATATGCGGCCCTCCAATACGTCGGTTGTACCCGCCGTCAGGCGGGTATACGATCAAAAGCGAGGTGGATGCCTGGACTTTCATCTGGTTGATGGTGTTCTTGAAGATCCCGATCGTGGCTCTCTTTTTGATCGTGCGCTGGGCTGTGCGTCAGACTCCGGAGACGACCGGCGGCGAGGACGGTGGGATCGGACCCCGTCGGGGCCCGCTGCACCCTCATCATCCGCGACCACGCCCTCCGGGCGCGGCGCCCCGCCTGCCGCGCGTGCCTCGACGTGGTCCGCATGGAGACGCGCCGTTCGTGGCGCCCGCGCGCGTGCGCACGGCCGTGGCGCGAAGCCGGCTCACACAGCGTTGACACACGACCCCGCCTGACCGTGTAAGAATCACGGCGCAATGAGCGATGAGACACTGACGGTCACCGACAACCGCACGGGCAGGACCTACGAGCTGGGAGTGACCGACGGCACGGTGCGGGCGATGGACCTGCGCCAGATCAAGGTCGACGAGGACGACTTCGGTTTGATGGCGTATGACCCGGCGTACACCAACACCGCCTCGTGTCGCAGCGCGATCACGTTCATCGACGGCGAGCGGGGCATCCTCCAGCACCGGGGATATTCGATCGAGCAGCTGTGCGAGCAGTCGAGCTACCTCGAGGTGGCCCACCTGTTGATCCACGGAGAGCTGCCCACCCGGAGCGAGCTCGACGAGTGGGTGCGCGAGATCACGGTCCACACGTTCGTGCACGAGAACGTGAAGGGCTTCATGGAGGGCTTCCGCTACGACGCCAACCCGATGGGGATGCTGGTGGCGTCGGTGGGCGCGCTCTCGACCTTCTATCCCGACGCCAACCAGATCCAGGACGAGCGGATCCGCGCGATCCAGATCATCCGCCTGCTCGCGAAGATGCCGACGCTGGCGGCGTTCGCCTTCCGCCACAACATGGGCCAGCCGTACGTTTACCCCGACAACGACCTCGCCTACGCGGGCAACTTCCTGGGGATGATGTACAAGATGACCGAGCTGAAGTACGAGCCGGACCCGCGGCTCGAGCGGGCGCTCGACGTGCTGTTCATATTGCACGCCGACCACGAGCAGAACGCCTCCACGAGCGCGGTGCGCTCGGTGGGCTCGACCCAGGTGGACCCCTATTCGGCGGTCGCGGCGGGCGTGGCCGCTCTATACGGCCCGCTGCACGGTGGCGCCAACGAGCAGGCGCTGAGGATGCTGCGCAGGATCGAGCGCGTCGAGAACATCCCCGACTTCCTGGAGGGCGTGAAGGGGGGCAACGAGCGTTTGATGGGCTTCGGGCACCGCGTGTACAAGAACTACGACCCGCGCGCGCGGATCATCAGGCAGCATCTGGACGCGGTGTTCGAGGTGCGCGGCAAGAGCCCGCTGCTGGACATCGCCACGGAGCTGGAGAAGCGGGCGCTCGACGACGAGTACTTCACCTCGCGCAAGCTCTACCCCAACGTGGACTTCTACTCGGGGCTGATCTACGAGGCGCTCGGCCTGCCGGTGGCGATGTTCCCCGTGATGTTCGCGATCGGCCGCACCAGCGGATGGATCGCGCAGTGGCTGGAGATGGTGCAGGACGGCGAGCAGAAGATCGCCCGCCCCCGCCAGATCTATACGGGCGAGCGCGACCGCGAGTACGTGCCTATCGGCGATCGCGGCTGACGCCGGCCATCTCCTGGCAACTCCAAGTTCTTGGAGTTGCCAGGAGGCATGAAGGGGTGGTTGGTCAAAGCACCAGAGTCGCGCCGTAGCGCCGCAGCCAGTCGCGCTGGGCGCGCCAGCCGGGAAAGCGACGCTCGACCAAGGCCCAGAAGCGCGGGGAGTGGTCGCGGACGTCCAGGTGGCAGACCTCGTGCCAGACGACGTAGTCGAGCACCGGCTCGGGGGCGAGCAGCAGGCGCCAGTTGAAGCTCATGGCGCCGGACGCGGAGCACGACGCCCAGCGGGTGCTCTGCGCGCGGATCGAGAGGCCGCTGTAGGAGGCGCCGACCTGCGCGACCGCCGCGTCCAGGCGCGCGGCGACCTCGGCGCGCGCCAGCCGGCGATAGAGGCGCTCCACCGCCGGGCGATGGTCGCCCACGGGAACGAACAGCTCCTCCCCATTCATGTGGGCTCTGGTGCGCCCCGGCTGCGGGACGAGCGTGAGCGGTGTACCGAGATAGGGGACGGTTCCCCCGCGCTCGGCTACGCGCGCGAGCGCGCGGCGCCCCTCCGAGAGGCGCCGCTCGATCCACGGCGCGAGCTCGCGTACCGCAGCCGCCGCGGCACGCTCGGAGGCGTGCGCGGGAAGCACGACCTCGACGGTGGTGTGCGCGCGCACGTTGACGCGCACCCTGCGCGCGCGCGAGGAGCGACGCACGGTGTACTCGATGTCGGCCACCCCGAGAGCGTATGCGTTGCGCCGGGTAGATTCCCGGGATGGCCAAGTCGATCGTGAAGCTGCCCGCCGAGGTGCGCGAGCCGTATGAGGTGTTCGTCAACGGCGTGCCGCAACGCGAGGGGAGGGACTTCCAAGCGAAGGGGCGCACGCTGATGTTCGAGCGCGAGCTGCGCAAGGACCGCATCTCAAAGCGCCGCTGGCTGCTGGGGGCGTGGGGCGTGGGGACCTATAAACAGGACGACTCGGTGGACGTGCGCTACGAGGCGGCCGACGGATCGCCGCGCGTGGCGGAGGCGCTGGAGATCGAAGCGGCGTAGACGGCCCTCTCCCACGGCCGCGCCAGCTTCAGGGCGCCGAGGATCGCGCGCGTGGCGGGGGAGCGGTTGAGCGTGTAGAAGTGGATGCCGGGGGCGCCGGCGGCGAGCAGCTCGGCGCATTGCAGCGTCGCGTAGGCGACGCCGAAGTCGATCACGGCCTCGGGCTGGGACTCGCGCGCGTGCAGGGCGCGGCGCAGTCCGTCGGGGATCGAGGCGCCGCACATCTTGGTCATGCGCTCCAGCTGGCCGATCTGCGTGATCGGCAGGATGCCGGGGATGATGGGCACGCCGATCCCGGCGGCCCGCGCGCGCGCGAGGAAGTCGAAGTAGAGCGCGTTGTCGAAGAACAGCTGGGTGATCAGGAAGTCCACGCCGGCGGCCACCTTCTCGGCGAGATGGTCGACGTCGGCCTGAGGGCTGGACGCGTGGATGTGGGTCTCGGGGAAGCAGGCGGCGCCGATCGCGAACGGGTAGTCGGCCTTGATCAATGCCACCAGCTCGCGCGAGAACTCCAGGCCCCCCTCGGTCTTGACCCAGGCATCCTGTCCAGCGGGGGGATCGCCGCGCAGGGCGAGCACGTTGTCGATGCCGGCGGCGCGCATCTCGTCCAGCGTGGAGCGCAGCTCGGGGACGGTGGCGCCGACGCAGGTGAAGTGGGCCATCGCCTCAAGGCCGTAGTCCTCGCGGATGCGCTTGACGATCTCGATCGTCTTGGCGCGCGTGGAGCCGCCCGCGCCGTAGGTGACCGACACGAACGAGGGCTCGAGCGTGCGCAGCTCGGCGAGCGCGGCGTAGAGGTTCTGCTCGCCCTGCTCGGTCTTCGGAGGGAAGAACTCGAACGAGAAGACGGGCTCTTCGCCGGCGAGCAGTTGATCGATCCGCATGGCGAAAGGCTAACAGAGCTGTGTCAAGGTTTGGATGGGCTCCGGCGCCGAAGGCGCCTACGCCGTGGCGTGCTGGCCGATCGGAGATCCCGTCGATCACCGATCGGCGGCGCTCCAGCGCTCCGGGTCGCCCGGGATGCGCAGCGCCTGTCCCAGCGCCGCCAGGTGGGTGAGCATCGCGAGCGTTTCGGTGAGCAGCCAGGGACCGCCGTGGGTGGACAGCTCGTCGCCGTATATGCGCGGGATCACCTCGAAGGCGGTGAGCGGCGTGGGCGCGATCGCGGCGCGCACCTTCGCCAGGCGTTCGGCCACCAAGGCGCGGTTGCCCTCGATGTGGGCGTGGACGTCGGTGAACGTGCGGCCGTGTCCGGGCAGGCAGAGGCGCGCCCCGAGACGTTCGACCACGTCGAGCGAGGAGAGGAATTCGCCGACGGGGTCCGGCGAGTGGCCGTAGTCGAAGAACAACGAGATGCGCCCGAGCAGGTGGTCGCCTGAGATGAGCAGGCGCCGCTCGGGCTGGAACAGGCACACGTGCGAGGGCGCGTGACCGGGCGTCTCGTACACCGCCCAGGGGCCGAGATCGGTGTGCACGACGACCCCGGGGAGCAGCTCGCGGTCGGGCGCGATCACGGCGGCGATGCCCGATTCGTGGTGCTCGCGCTCGGCGGCGAAGCGGCGCAGCGGCTCCTCCGGGACGCCGGACTGACGGGCCACCTCGATGCGTCGTTCCAGGGTGGCTTGGGGGTCCTGCTCGCCCGCGGACATGTGCTCGTATTTGGGGTGCATCCAGAGCTCGCAGCCGGCGCGAGCCACGATGGTGGCGGCCTGGCCGTAGTGGTCGGAGTGGGCGTGGGTGCACACCACGAGGCGCACGTCCTCGACGCGGAACCCGCACATCGCGAGCGCTCGCTCCAGCTGCGCGATCGAGCCCGGCTCGCCTGCTTGCCGTGTGCCCTCCGGGTATGCCCCAGAGGGTGCGCCCCGGGGGGTGTGGTAGCCGGTGTCGAACAGGACGATGCCATCGCCGGACTTCACCGCCCACGCGTTGCCATGCGGAACGCCGGGCCAGGGAAGCGGAAGGCGCAGGCGGAAGACGCCGGGGAGCACGCGCTCGCCCCGTCCAAGCTCGCGTTTCCGGGCCGGCTCCGTCACCGGCGCGGAGACTACTAGCGGTGTTCGCGTTTGGGTATGTCGCACCCTAGACTCTGATCAAGGCGGCGGAGGAAAGGAGACGCGATGGTCGACGACGACGGGGCCCAGACCCCCCTTAGCGGGGGGCAGGCGAGCAAGGCGGCCGGCGACACCGAGGCGGTGGCGCGGCGCTACTTCGACGCGATCGGGGCGCGCGACGTGGACGCGGCGGTGGCGCTGTGGGCACAGGGCGGGCGCGAGAACGTGCGCGGGCAGGTGGACGTGAGGGCGCCCGAGGGCGTGCGGGACTTCATCGGGAGCCTGATCGAAGCTATGCCGGACATGAGGATGGAGGTGCTCGACACCACCACCGAGGGTGAGCGCTGCGCGGTGCAGTGGAAGATCACCGGCACGTTCGCCGGCCCCGGGTCGATGAGCGGCGTCGCGCCCACCGGCGACCCGGTGGCGCTCGAAGGCGTGGACGTGCTGAGCGTGCGCGACGGAAAGGTGCAGGCGAACGAAGCGTTCCCCGACGGATTGGGCTTCGCGCGCCAGATCGGGCTGATGCCGCCGCAGGGCTCGACCGCCGAGCAGGGTTTGATGGGCGCCTTCAACATGAAGACGCGCGTGACGAACATGTCCGCGAAGGACGCCGAGCTGGTGGCGGAGGGCGTGTGGGTGGTGCAGGGCCAGCCGGGGCGCTGCAACGTGTATTTGATCGAGGACGAGAGCGTGGGCGGAGTGACGCTGTATGACGCGGGCGCGCGCACGATGGTGCGCGCGGTGGCGAGCGCCGGGGCGAAGCTCGGCGGCATCAAGCGGATCGTGCTCAGCCACGGCCATACCGACCACCGCGGAGTGGCGCCCGCGCTGGGCGTGCCCGTGCTGTGCCATCCCGAGGAGGTGCAGGACGCCGAAGGCAGCGGCGGCTTCCGCTACTGGCCGAAGGACCTGGTGGGGCTGCCCACTCCCCAGCGTCAGATCCACCGGGCGCTGCACCGCTGGGCGTGGGACGGCGGCCCGGTGAAGATCTCGGGCACGGTTGCCGAGGGCGAGCAGGTGGCGGGCTTCGAGGTGGTCCACCTCCCCGGCCACGCCCCCGGCTTGATCGGGCTGTGGCGCGAATCGGACCGGCTGGCGCTCGTGAGCGACTGCTTCTACACGCTTGACATGTGGGGCCGCAGCTGCCCGCCGCACGTGCCGAACGCCACCTACAACTACGACACCGAGCAGGCGCGGGCGAGCATCCGCAAGCTCGCCGAGATGGAGCCGGCGGCGGCATGGCCGGGGCATGCGAAGCCGGTGACAGGTGATGTGCGCTCGCAGCTGCTCAAGGCCGCGGAGACGATGTAGGCAGCCGACACGCCGCGCAACGAGACGGACGTAGAAGGTGGACAGGTAGAGCATGGGCAGAAGAAGCCGCGCGCGCGCGAAGCAGGATGCGCCGAGCGCGCCGACCAGCGACTACAGCGACGAGCACGGCAACGTGCTCACGCTGCGCGGATCGCTCACGGCGGGTGCGCGGCGGGAGTATGCGGACACAGTGTCCGGTGAGGCGAGCCGAGCGGGGGCCGCCTCGGAGGACGCGTGGCAGCGCGCGGTGGAGCTGCTGTTCGAGCGCCTAGCGGTGCGCTGGACGATCGCGGGCGCCCCGATCGACCGCCCACGCGAGCTGCTCGCGCGCCTGCGCGTCGCCTCCCCGGCGGAGCGAGCATGGGTGCGCGACGTGCTGCGCGAGCACTGTGCGGAGCACTTTCCCGACGTCAAAGCGCCATAGGGCGCTCGCTCAGCGGCGCACGTCGAATGCGCGGTCGCGGCGGGGGCCGTAGCGGTAGATCGAGAAGTGGTCGTCGAACGTGGCGACGCGGTTGACGCCGAGGCGCTCCATGACGGCGAAGCTGGTGCGGTCGACGATCGAGAAGTCCTGGTCTGAGAAGGCCTCGCCGATTCGCCAGGCGTGATCGAGATCACCGGGTCCCAGGTGCTCGATCGTAACCCTCCCAGCCCGTAGGCGACCCCAGAACCGCTCGGCCATGCTCCAACCCAAGCGCCGTTGGATCAGCAACCACGACTCCGCGAGCACGTGGTCGGTCGTCACCAGCTCCTCCCCGGTGGAGACGACTCCCTGTGCTCGTTTTTTATACCGATCGGACCGATCGGCTATGGCGTAGAAGACCGAGCTGTCGACGAAGAGGCGTCTCATCGATCGGCCTGCCCTGTCTCGCGCAGATACTCTTGCCAGAGCGAATCGCCGAGGTACTTGTCGACGTTGGCGGAGACGTCGGACACACCCGAGTCGAAGAGATCGAACAGCGCGCTGATGTCGCTCTTCGGCGGCTCGCCGAGGTCGTGGTCGACAACCTGGCGGATGTACTCAGCGAACGAGATGCCGCTATCGGCGGCGCGCCGCTTGGCGCGCCGGTGCATGTCCGCGTCGAGGGTCACCTGTGTACGTACCACCATGATGGCACCATCATAACACCACGTCGGTCGGACCCGCGCCCTGGGAGTGGCTGAAGCGATCATGCCGGGTACGGTACGCCGCGCTTGAGACGGTACTCGGCGCGGAGCGCCCGGCGACGGCGATTCAGTCCACAAGCTCCAACCGCGGCCCGTGCGCGCTGCCTGCCGACACGAAGCGTGCGTTGGCGGGGCTGAGCACGAACTCGTGCAGCTCGCCGTCCTCGCCGCGCACCCGCAGGCGCCGACCGTCCTCATCGATGGCCACCACCGTGCCGGATTCCGAGCCGCCGCCGAAATGCTTCATGCGAGCGTGCGCCCCCAAGCGCGGGAGCGGCCGCGAGGGACCGAGCATCGCCGTCGATGGTAGTGCGGCGGGTGCGAGGGGACTTCACATCCACGCAACCGCGCGCGCGCGCCGGGGTCGATACCTTCCGTAGACGATGCGCCGCACCAAGATCGTCGCCACCATCGGCCCCGCCTCGCGCGAGCCCGACACGCTGCTCGCGATGGTGCGCGCCGGCATGGACGTGGCGCGGCTGAACTACTCGCACGGCACGCTCTCCGAGCACGAGGAGACCGTGCGCCGCGTGCGCGACGCCGCCGGCAAGGCAGGGCGCCCGGTGGCGATCCTGCAGGACCTGCCCGGTCCCAAGCTGCGCATCGGGCCGCTGCGCGACGATCTCGTCGAGCTGAAGCCCGGCGACGTCGTCACGTTCACCTGCGGAGAGGAGCAGATCGGCGACGCCCGCCACATGTCGATCGTCTGGCCCGGCCTTGCGGCGGCGCTGGCGAAGGACGACGTCCTGTATCTGGCCGACGGCTCGGTGCGCCTGCGCGTGACCGACGCGCGCCCCGAGTCAAGCGACCTCGACGCCGAGGTCGAGGTCGGCGGCGCGGTGGCTTCGCGCCAGGGCCTCAACATCCCCGGTCCGGCTCACGCGCTGCCGTCCGTGCCCGCGGAGGATCTCGAGCTGCTGCGCCACGGCGAATCGATCGGCGTGGACATGGTGGCGCTGTCGTTCGTGCGCGACCCCTCCGACGTGGAAACGGTGCGCGAGCACACGCGTCTGCCCCTGATCGCCAAGATGGAGAAGCCGCAGGCGGTGCAGCAGGCCGAGGCGATCATCCGCGCCGCCGACTGCGTGATGGTGGCGCGCGGCGACCTCGGCATCGAGATGCCCATCGAGCAGGTGCCCGTCGTGCAGAAGAAGCTGCTCGAGCTGGCGGGCTACATGGCGCGGCCCTCGATCACCGCCACGCAGATGCTCGACTCGATGGTCACCTCCTCGCGCCCCACCCGCGCGGAGGTGGCCGACGTGGCCAACGCCATCCTCGACGGCACCGACGCGGTGATGCTCTCCCAGGAGACCGCCATCGGCGCCTACCCCGTGCAGGCCATAGCGATGATGGCGGCCGTCGCCGTGCAGGCCGAGGCGATCGCCCCCTATGAGCGCTGGAACACCTCGCGCGTGCGCCGCGCCGAAGCCGACCCCGCCCACACGGTCGCCCACAGCCTGTGCCTCGCCGCGCGCGAACTGCGCCTCGATGCGCTGATCGTGCCCACGCTGTCGGGGCGCTCAGCGCGCCTTGTCTCAGCCCACCGGCCCACCGCGCCGATCTACGCGCTCTCCCCCGGACGCGAGACCGTGCGCCGCTGCGGGCTCATGTGGGGCGTGCAGGCCTCCTCGATCCGCCGCCACGAGACCACCGAGGAGCTGATCGCCGACTCCGCGCGACGCGTGGTGGAGCTCGGCTGGTGTCAGAAGGGCCAGCGCGTCGGCATAACCGCCGGCCTCCCCAGCGGGCGCCCGGGCACCACCAGCCTCATGCAGATCCAGGTGCTCTGAGCTCAGCGCAAAGGCCGGTCGTCGAGCCCGAGGATCAGTTTCAGGGCGCGATCGATCTCCGCGAGCGTCTCTGGCGCGAGGGCGCCCACACGACGCAGCAGGCGTGGGCGCGCCACGCCCCTGATAGCTCGACAAATCGCACGGCTTGGCCGATCGACGCCCTCGATGTCCGCGACCTCGGGACGCAACGCCGAGGGCGCACTGGAACTGGACAGCGGCACAACCACGATCAGGTCGGCCACCGTGCCGGCACTCAGGTGATCGACCGAGACGACGGCCGCCGGCCGATGCTTGCCCGGCTCGCCGCGCGTGGCCGCGCCAAACGATACGAGCCACACCTCGCCACGGCGGGGCTCAGTCGATGCCATCTTCCAGCGTCGCCTCCCAGAGCCGCATCTCCTCCAGGGCGGCCGGGGCGTGAGCATCCGCACGGGTGGCCCGTCGCTCAGACTCCCAGATCGTCTCGATCTCCCGCTCGCGCGCCATGTCGGCCAGGAGCGCGGCGAGTGACATTCCGCGCTCGTGCGCCTGCTCGGCCAGCGTGTCGCGGGTCTTGCGAGCTACACGGATCGTCGCCGTTTCTGTCGCCATCGCAGCCACATTATAGCGCTATCTCATGGCGCTACTGCTCACTCAACCCGCGGCGCCCACGCCGGTGCGGCCGTAGAACTCCTCCTCTTCGCGACCCAGCTCCGTGACCGGCGCATCGCCGTACATCCACTCGCGCGCGATGCGATGCCAGTTGGCGGACGCCCGCAGCTGCGAGAGCACCGCGAGCGTGAGCATCTCCATGCGCCTGCCGAACAGGTGCTCCGGCTGGATCGTCTGGTGGCGCATCTCCCTGAAGTGGCTCGAGCGCGGGTCGGAGCTCTCGATCATCACCTCGGTGGCGATCTCGGGCGAGAGCTCTACCGCTTCGTCGGCGGTCGTATACCACCAGATCGCGTCCTCGATGAACGCCAGCAGGTGGTCCTGGTCCACGCGCTCCGGTTCTGGCAGGAAGCCCGACTCGGCCAGCAGCCTGTGCAGGGTCTGCGCGTCCCCCTCCGCCACCGCGCGCTGACACGCCAGCTCCAGCTCGACCGGCCCGCGGTCCATGCGCTTGAAGAGGCCGAAGTCCAGGAACGCGACGCGCCCGTCCGCCAGCAACAGGAAGTTGCCCGGGTGCGGGTCTCCGGAGAACTGACGGTGCCTGTAGAGGCAGCCGAGGAAGAAGCGGAACACGATCTCGCCGATGCGGTCACGCTGCGCCTGGGGGTAGCCCTTCAGCTCCTCGAAGCCCACCCCTTCGACGAAATCCGTCACGAGCACCCGCTCCCGCGAGAGCCCGCTCACGACGTCCGGCACCGCGATGAAGGGGTGGCCCTTGAAGATGCGCGCCAGCGAGCGCTGGTTCTGGGCCTCCAGCTCGTAGTCGAGCTCCTCGCCGATCCGGTCGGAAATCTCCGCCGTGACCGCCTTCACGTCGAGGCTCGGCGTCATGCGCTTGAGCAGCCGCATGATCATGTCCAGGTTCTGCATGTCCGCCCGCACGGCCGTCGCCACGCCCGGGTACTGCACCTTGACGGCCACCTCCCGGCCGCCTGCGCCCTCGAGGGTGTCGTCCTTCAACGTCGCCCGGTACACCTGCCCGATCGACGCCGCCGCGATCGGCTCCTCGTCGAAGTCGGCGAACACGTCGGAGATCTTCTCTTCGAGGTCCTCCTCGATCACGCGCCTCATCTGCTTGAACGAAACCGTCGGCGCGGCGTCGCGCAGCTTCGCGAGCTCGCGCTGGAACTCCTCACGGTGCTCCTCCGGCACGAGCCCCACGTCGAGGAACGACATCACCTGGCCCAGCTTCATCGCCGCGCCCTTCATCGTCCCGAGCGCCGCCACTATCTGCTTGGCGGTCTCCAGCTGCCGACGCGCGCTCGCCTCGTGCGCCGCCTCCTCGCTGCGCGTGACGTTCGCCGCGCGCGTCCCGAACTGCTTCACCGCCTCGCTCGCCGCGAGCCGACCGACGGTGGCCGTTCGGCGCACCCTCGATGTTGGGATCTTCTCTTGCGCCACCCCTTGAGTCTAGGTCTCGACGCGACTGCCCGGCACGATGTCGTCCTTGCCATCCTCCCAGCGCACCCACGCCTTCGTGCCGCCGTCGTAGTCCTCGCCGAGCAACACCAGCGTCGCGGGCTCGCCGAGCGCCGTGCACGGGTCGCAGCCCTCCGGGTCAAGCCCACGCCACACGCGGATGAACGCGTTGCGCTCCCACTCGCGCGCGACGCTCGTGGCGTCGGTGTGGCCCGGGTAGACGATCGTGTCGGGCGGCAGCTCCATCAGCGTGCCCATGATCGAGTCCCGCAGATCGGTGTAGGTCGTGTGGCCGGGCGCCCGCACGCCGCCCACCGAGCCCTTGAAGAGGGTGTCGCCCGTGAACACCACCGCTTCGCCGCCCTGAAACCCGCCCGGCCCCGCGCCCGGCCCCGGGCGCGGGCTCCCGCTCGGGCGCGCCACCAGGAACGACAGCATCCCCGCCGTATGGCCCGGAGTGCGCAGCGGGCGCACCTCCAGCGCCCCGAAGGAGAGCGTCTGGCCGGCCTCGACGGTTTCGATCCGCGCCTTCCCACCCGTCGGCGAGCCACCCGCCTCGAGCAGCTCGCGTTCGGCCGGGTGGATCAGCACCTTCAGGGTCGGCCAGCGCTCACGCAGCGCCCCCAGCTCGCTCACGTGGTCGAAGTGATGGTGGGTGAGCAGCACATGCGTGGGCTCGATTTCCAGGCGCTTCGCGGCCTCCACGAGCGGCGCTGTGGGACCACCCGCGTCGACGAAGAACCCGGGGCCGCCTTCGCCGTCGGCCACCAGATAGGTGTTCGAGAGGAACTGGGGGTGCAGCGAGCGCTCGACGATCATCGCGGCCATACTTGCACGAAGGGGCGCGCCCCGGAGCGTCGCGACCGCCCCACGCAGGACCGCAAACGGCTCCACCGCATCGCCCGCGACCACGCTGGAGGACACATGCCCCTGATCCACACCTGCTACCGCATCACCGACATCGACCGCTCGATCGCGTTCTACAACGCGCTCGGGTTCGAGGAGGTCGGGCGCATCCCGATCGGCGAGGAGGCGATAAACGTTTTCATGAACCAGCCCGGCGACGGCGACATGCCGCGCCTAGAGCTCACCTACAACTTCGGCGTCCACTCCTATGACATAGGCAGCGGCTACGGCCACATCGCAATCACCGCCTCCGATCTCGACGGCACGCTCGCGCGCCTCGCCGAGCAGGGCATCCAGCCGGAGAAGCCGCCCTACTCGGTCCGCGAGGGCGACCGATCGGAGATCGGCCAGCGGCTGTGCTTCGTCAGAGACCCCGACGGGTATCGCGTGGAGATTCTCGAGATGTAGAGAGCTCCAGAGGGCACTGGAACAGCGCCCATCGGCCAAGAGGTGGCGCCGCGCTTGGGACAGTACTCGGACGGGTAAGCAGGAACGTACTGCGTTCAAGCTCAGGAGGATGTCATGACAGCCCTAGTCGGGAAGCGCTTTGAGAGCCCGGACGACGTTCGGGAGTTCACCGGGGGCACGGGTCGCGTGGAGCTCGTGGATCTGAACGGCAATGCCGTAGGCCGCGGAACCTTCGAGCCCGGCTGGCGCTGGTCGGTGAATGTGAAGCCGATCGCGGGCACCGACTCTTGCCGGGTCGAGCACATCGGATACGTCCAGCAGGGGCGCATGGCGCTGAGGATGGACGACGGCGCCGAACACGAGTTCGGCCCCGGCGACACCTTCCACATGCCACCCGGGCACGACGCGTGGATCGTCGGGGACGAGCCGTGTGTCTTGCTCGACTTCGGTGGCTTGAAGGGCTATGCCCAGTCGAGCTGACGCGTAGCCCGGCTCTGGCCGGGCGCGATCGAGGCGGCGGGCGGGAGCACCGTGCAGCCGCCGATGGACATCCCCAACGGCCCGAGCATCGCGCTGTTCAAGGATCCCGACGGAAACCTCGTGGGGCTCGTGAAGACTCGCTGACAGCACGGCGCTAACCTTTCGCCAAGGATGGCTGACACCGGCAAGATCGCCAAGAACCTCGAGCGCTTCGCGCAGGCGGTGGCGGCGCACGACCGCGAGAACCCCACGCACACCGCTTACGGGATAGGGCTCTCGCACTTCGACCTGGAGCGCCTGGGGTTGGAGGAGGGCGAGGAGATCCTGCCGGGCATCACGATCCATGTGGACGGCGGCCAGTCGGCGAACTTCAGGGTCCTGTGCGACGGCCTGCACGACGAGGGCGAGGTCGAGTCCGAGGTGCAGGTCGTGCACGCGGTCTCCACCCGGGCGGTGCCGGCGAGCGCTCCGGGCAGGCTTCGCGAGATCTGATTTTTTGGGATGCGCGCTGACGCGCGTGGGCGTTCTCGTGGCGCTCCCGCGCTCAGCGATGCTCGCCGGCCGGCAGGTTCGGCGCAGGCACCTTCGCGCGTATGGCGATCGCCCGCACGAGCCGCTCGATCGTCGGACACTCGATGCCGTGTCGCGCGGCGGCGCGCAGCACCGCGCCGGGGATCGCGTCGAGCTCGGGCGGGCGCCCCGCGGCGATGTCCCGCTGCATCGAGCTGCCGAGCGTGGCGTGCGCGGCGGTCAGCTCACCCAGCGGGTCGCCGCTCGGGATCGAGGCTCCCTCGGCGTGCGCCACCGCACAGCCCTCTTCGATCGCGCCCACCATATCGGCCCGCAGCTCGGGCGTCGAGCGGATCTCTCCCAACAGGCGGTCATACGCGCTCGTGGTGCATGCGAGCGCGTTGAGGCGCACGAGCTTCGACCACATCACCTGAGCCTCCCAGTCATCGACAGCCGCCCCCGCCCGCTCCGCGGGCGGGGTGGCAGGTTGGATGGTGGGGGGATGCACGCGCGCGGAGATGCCGGCGCCGGCGAGCATGTCTGCCAAGCGCTCCATATGCGCGCGCACGGAGGGATCGTGCGAGGCCATGTCCACGCGCAGGAACCGGCTCGTGTGCACCACCACGCCCGGCTGCGGGCGGTCGGCCTCCACGCGGATCGTGCCCGCCACGACCTTGCCGTCCCCGAAGCGCTCGCGCAGCACGGCGATGTGGTCGAGGCCGTTGAGCAGCGGCAACACGAGCCGCGGCGTCGCGTCGATGCGCTCGAGCGCGTCGCGCAAGCCGGCGGCCTTGGTGGCGACGATCAGCACGTCCACCGGCTCGTCGAGTCGCGCGACGGCGCGCGGATGGGCCGTGAAGTCTCCAAGCAGCACGCTGCTCACGCGCAAGCCCTCCTTGGAGATCGTGGCGGCGGTGGACTCCCTGGCGACCACGACCACTCCCTCGCGCGCGCGCGCGAGTGCACCCGCAACGAGTCCACCAACCCCACCGGGTCCCAGCACGGCGACGCTCACCTCAGCGGGTCCACGAGCACGCCGGGATTCATGACGCCGTGGGGATCCACCGCGGCCTTGGCGCCGCGCAGGGCGGCGGCAAAGGGGTCGGGGCGCTGGCGGTCATACCAAGGCCGGTGGTCGCGCCCGACCGCGTGGTGGTGGGTGATGGTGGCGCCCTCGGCGACGATCGCCTCAGACACCGCCGCCTTGATCGCCGCCCACTGCTCGACCTCTTCTCCGCGCCGGGCGGGGGCGAGCACCGTGTAGTAGGGGGCCGGGCCGTCGGGGTAGACGTGGGTGAAGCGGCAGGACACCCGCGCCGCGCCCTCGACCGCCGTGCGCGCTGCGGCCATCACGCGCTCGTGGAACGCCGGGAAGCGATCCCATGTGATGGCGGTCTCGAATGTCTCTGAGAGCACCCCCATCGCGACGAAGACGTCGCGCACGTAAGGCGCACGCAGGAACGCTTCGCGCCAGGCCCCCACCCCGCTGGAGCCGCGCCGCTCGCCGGCGACGCCGCCGTGCTCGGCACAGATGGCAAGCGCGCGATCCATGAGGAAGTCGACCGGATGGTCGGAGGACTCGAAGCCGAGCACGAGCAGGGCGAACGTGCCGTCGCCTGACATCGTGAAGCGCGCCTCCGCGGGGTCGATGAGACGGCAGTTGCTCGGGTGAAGGCCCGACTGGGAGAGCGCGCGCACGCACTCCGCGCCGGCGGCGAAGGTGGGGAAGCGCACGCCGGTGGACGCACGATGGACGGGGCGCGGCTGGACGCGCACCCACGCCTCGGTGATGACGCCGAGCGTGCCCTCCGAGCCGACGAGCATGCGGTCGGGACTCGGACCGGCGCCCGAGCCGGGGAGCCGCCGCGAGACCCACGCGCCGGACGGCGTGAGCGCGCGGATCGACTCGACGAAGTCCTCGATGTGGGTCCACACGGTCGCGAAGTGGCCGGCGGCGCGCGTGGCGACCCAGCCGCCGAGCGTGGAGAGCTCGAACGACTGCGGGAAGTGGCGCAGGGTGAGACCGTGCTGTGCGAGCTGGGCCTCCAGGTCGGGACCGGTCGCCCCGCCCTGGATGAGCGCGGCGCGCGAAACCTCGTCGACCTCTCTCACGAGTCGCAGTCCTCCGAGGTCGATCGTGATGGCGCCGTTATAGGAGGAGCCCACGTCGGGCTGCACCCCACCGACGACGCTCGTGCCGCCGCCGTACGGGATCGCGGCGATGCGCTCAGACGAACACCAGGCCAACAGACGCTCGACGTCGACCTCATCGCGTGGGCGTGCAACGAAGTCCGGTGGATGATCGAAGCGGCCTCGGAAGCCGAGCACGACGTCCGCATAGGACTTGCCGAGCGCATGGGAGGCGCGACTGTAAGTGTCGGCGGCACAGATCTCGGCGAGCGCGGCCGGTGGGAGAATCCGCGGTGAGGGCAGCCGGACGGCGTCGAGGCTCACCGGGTCCTCGACCTCGACGGGCTGGAAGCCGAGGTGAGCGGCGAGCCCGGTCGCGGCCGCTCGGACCTCCTGCGGAGAGGGCTGCTCGTCCTCGAATCCCCAACCCCAATGCTTGCGTCGGCGTGTGCTCACACACACATCTTTACCGACCCGGCGACTCCGATGACTAGCCTGTAGGGATGGCGACGAGAGCCGAGCCGACCACGCACGATATGCCGGAGATTCTCGCGCGCGGGCCGTGGGAGCTCGAGCGGGTGACGACGCGCTGGCGCGCCGAGCACTTCGAGCCGCCGCCCGAGCACACCGAGGCGGCGGACGCCGAGATCGCGGGGCTTCGGCAGCGCGGATCGCCGAGCCACGACGGATTGGCGGGAAGGCTCGTCGACTATAAGCACTCCCCGCACGGGATCGAGCTCGAGATGCAGCCGCTCAGGTGGGCGCTGCGGCTCGTCGAGGGCGATGCCTCTTCGAGCGTGGCGGCGCTGTGCGTGACCCGCGCGGCCGACGGGCGCTGGCTGGCGGGCAGGCGCGCGGCGTGGCTGTCCTCGTGGGCCGGGCGCTGGGCGCTGGGCGCGGGCGGCGCGGTGGACCTTGGGGAGAATCCGGCGGACACGCTCGTGCGGGAGCTGCACGAGGAGTGGTCGGTGTCGCCCGAGCGCGTGCGCGGCGAAGCGCTCGTGCGGTTGCCGCACCGGCTTGTGATGTTCGTGGGACAGGCGTGGCTGCCGGAGAACGCCGAGGTGACGCCCGACCACGAGCACGACGAGTACGCGTGGTGGCCGAGCGACGTCGACGAGTGGCCACGGGAGGCCGAGGAGGGCCTGCGCAGGATGGCGCGCTGGTTGTCGGAGTGAGCGAGCAGGCAGGTGTGTCCCGTTTGGAGGGACCGTCGACGGAAACGCGCCCCTCGCCGCTGTTCACCCCGCTGAAGTGGACGTCGTTGTTTCACTCGTGCGTGTACACGTCGCTGCTGATCTGCGCGTTTGCGCTTGGCAAACCGCAGCCGGCGACGCTCGCGCTGGGATGGACCCATGGACTCCTGTGGATCGGCATGTCGCTCGCGTGTGTCACGGCGGCGCGCATGAGAATCGTGCCACTGCGACTCGCGGTGGCGGTGGCGGTGCTGGGTGGGATCGGGCCGTTCTTCGGCAGCTTCGAGTTCGTGCGCACGCAAAGGACCCAGGCGAACACGCGCCGCCGGGTGCTCTGACAGGCGCCGCGGGCCGGCTGCCCGGCAGGTGGGTCGGAGCCGGCGGCGGGCTCCCGCAAGTCGAAAAGTTGGAAACAAGGACGGCATGTTGTGACCGTTGGGGCGCGTGAAGACTGGCTGAAGCGCCCGTTCGAGCTCAGCTCCGTTCCTCGCGCGCGCTAGAGTAGGGCCGGATGCCCACCGGCACGACGATCAACGAGACGATCGACGTCGTGACCCCTGCAGCCGGCGAGTCGGTCACCGAGGGAACGATCCTCGAATGGCATGTCAAGGTCGGCGACTACATAAAGGTCGACGACACGATCGTGGAGATCTCCACCGACAAGGTGGATGTCGAGCTGCCTTCGCCCGCGAGCGGGACTGTGACCGAGATCCTGGCCGAGGACGGCGACACGGTCGGCGTGGGGCAGGTGATCGCCCGGCTCGCCGTGGGCGACGAGGGGTCGGGCGGCGGTGGCGCCTCCAAGGGCCAAACGTCGAGCGACGAGGCCAACGGCTCGGCCGCGCTCGGCGCCTCGGGGGGGGCGCCGTCGGGAGGCGATGAGGCCGGGGGTGTCAAGGCGAGCGGCGATGGAGCGGCGCAGGCGCTCGACGGGACGCGCGTGTCCCCCGTAGCCGCGCGCGTGGCCGCCGCCGAGGGGGTTGACCTCGCGCGCGTGTCCGGGAGCGGCCCGGGCGGCAGGATCGTGAAGGCGGACGTGCTCGGCGCGACCGGCAACGGCGCGACGGGAACCACCGGGGCGGCCGTAAGCGAGCAGGCCGGCGAGCGGCAGCTGCTGAAGGGCGGCGCGGCGATGCTCGCGCGCTACATGGACGAGTCGCGGAAGATCCCGACCGCCACGAGCTTCAGGACGCTGACGGTGACCGTGCTCGACGCGCGCCGGCGCGAGCTGAAGGCAGCCGGGAAGAGAGTGTCGTTCACCCATCTGATCGCCTACGCGATCGCGCGGGCGGCGGGCGAGATGGAGGTTATGACGCACCACTTCGCGGAGCTCGAGGGCAAGCCGTATCGCGTCAGCGACGGCCGGGTGAACATCGGTCTGGCGGTGGACGTCCAGAAGAAGGACGGATCGCGCACGCTGATGGTGCCCGTGATCGGCGGCGCCGAGAGCCTGTCGTTCGAGGGCTTCCTCGCGGCGTATGACGCGCTCGTGGAGAAGGCGCGCACGAACACCCTCACGGCCGACGACCTCGTGGGCGCCAACATCACGCTCACGAACCCGGGCGGGATCGGCACCGTGGCGTCGGTGCCGCGACTGATGAGCGGCCAGGGGACGATCGTCGCGACCGGCTCGATCGCCTACCCGGTTGGCTTGGCGGGCGTGGGCGAGCGGATCGGCGCGGAGAAGGTCATGACGATGACCTCGACCTACGACCACCGTGTGATCCAGGGCGCGGAGTCCGGCCGCTTCCTCGCGCTGGTCGAGGGACGCTTGCAGGGCGAGCACGACTTCTACGAGGGCGTGTTCGCCTCGCTCGGCGTTGAATTAGGACCCCCACCCACCCCACCCACACCCACCCCTCCCGCCCCGAGCGCACCCGCGCCCACCGCCGCCGCGGCGGCGCCCGACGAGCAGATGCTGCAGGCGGTGCAGGCGGCGAGCACGCTCGTGCACCGCTTCCGCAGCCACGGGCACCTCGCGGCGCGTTTGGACCCGCTCGGCTCCGAGCCCGAGGGAGAGCCTCAGCTGGACCCGGAGACCGCCGGTCTGACACCGCAGCTCATGGCGCGGATCCCGGCGCACATCCTGCCCATGTACGTGCCGGGCGCGACGCTCGCCGAGGCGCTCCCGCACCTGCGCGAGACCTACTGCGGGACGATTGCGTATGAGATCGAGCACATCTCCTCGCACCGCCAGCGCACTTGGTTGCGCGAGCAGATCGAGTCGGGGACGTTCAGGCAGCCGCTCGGCGCGGAGCTGCGCAAGGGGCTGCTCAAGCGCCTGATCGAGGTGGACGCGCTGGAGCGGTTCATGCACAAGGCGTATCTCGGCCAGCACCAGTTTTCGATCGAGGGCCTGGACATGACCGTGCCGATGCTCGACGAGCTGATCCAGCTGGCGGCGGGGATCGGTGGACACGAGGTGGTCGTCGGAATGGCCCACCGCGGACGGTTGAACGTGCTCGCGCACAACCTCGGACGCTCCTACGACACGATCTTCGCCGAGTTCGAGGGCGCCTCGACCCTGGAGGTGGTGGAGGCGGTGACGACGATCCCGCAGGGCGGCACCGGCGACGTCAAGTACCACCACGGCACGCAGGGCTCCTACAAGCTGCCGGACGGCGGCACGATCAGGGTGAACCTGGAGTCCAATCCGAGCCACCTCGAGTATGTCTCGCCGGTGGTGGAGGGCGCGACGAGAGCCGCGCAGACCTCGCGCAACGGCCCGCGCGCGCACCAGGACACCAATGCGGCGGTGCCGATTGTGATCCACGGCGACGCCGCCTTCCCCGCGCAGGGGGTGGTGGCCGAGACGCTCAACCTGCAGGCGCTCGACGGGTATCAGGTGGGCGGGACGGTGCACCTGATCATGAACAACCAGGTCGGCTTCACCACCGATCCCGACGACGCCCGCTCGACGCGCTGGGCGTCGGATCTTGCGAAGGGCTTCGACGTGCCGATCATCCACGTCAACGCCGACGACGTGCCGGCGTGCATGAGCGCCGTGAGGCTCGCGTTCGCGTTCCGCCAGGAGTTCGGGCACGACGTGCTGATCGACCTGATCGGGTATCGCCGCTTCGGCCACAACGAGTCGGACGAGCCCGCCTATACCCAGCCGGAGATGTACGCGAAGATCAAGACCAAGAAGCGCGTGTATGAGCTGTGGGCCGAGCAGCTGATCGCCGACGGCGTCGTCACCAGCGAGGAGGTGGAGCGACTCGGGCAGGAGGTGTGGGACAACCTCACGATCCTCCACCAGCGCCTGAAGGCGCGAATCGCGGCGGCCGCCGAGCACGGCGCCGTGGAGCAGGGAACCGGCGAGTACCAGCTCGACCGCTCGCCGAGCCCGGACGTGGATACGGCGGTGCCGGCCGCGCGCGTGAGGGAGCTCGGTATGGAGCTGTTGCGTACGCCTGAGGACTTCACTGTTCACCCCAAGCTCGTCAAGCAGCTCGAACGCCGCCGCGAGGCGCTCGAAGATGACGGGGGCTCGACGGCCGTGGGCGACACGAGCGGGGAGAGGGCGCCGGCGCGCATCGACTGGGCGCACGCCGAGGCGCTGGCATTCGCGTCGCTGCTCACCGAGGGCACGCCCGTGAGGCTCACCGGCCAGGACACCGAGCGAGGCACCTTCAGCCAGCGCCATCTGGTGCTGCACGACGCCAAGACCGGGCGAGCGTTCTGCCCGATCCAGAGCCTGGGAGCGGCGCTCGCCCCGATGGAGCTGCACAACAGCCCGCTCTCGGAGCTCGCGTGCATGGGCTTCGAGTACGGTTACAGCCAGCAGGCGCCCGAGACGCTCGTGCTGTGGGAGGCGCAGTTCGGCGACTTCGTAAACGCCGCGCAGGTGATCGTCGACCAGTTCATCGCCTCGGGGCTTGCCAAGTGGGGCCAGACCTCGCGTTTGACGCTGCTGCTCCCCCACGGCTACGAGGGCTCCGGACCCGAGCACTCCTCGGCGCGGCTGGAGCGCTTCCTGGCGCTCGCCGCCGAGGGGAACATGCGCGTCGCGAACCTCACGACGCCGGCGCAGTACTTCCATTTGCTGCGCAGACAGGCGTTGATCGCCAAGCAGAGGCCGCTCGTGGTGATGACGCCCAAGTCGCTGCTGAGGCTGCCGCAGGCGACCAGCAGCGTGAGGGATCTGGCCGAGAGCTCGCGCTTCGAGCCGGTGCTCGCCGAGCCGGGGGTCGTTGAGGAGTCGGTGACGCGGCTCGTGCTGTGTACCGGCAAGATCTACTACGACCTCGTGGGCCATTCCGAGCGCCAGGGCAACGAGCGGGTCGCAATCGGCCGGGTTGAGCTTCTCTATCCGTTCCCCGAGCAGTGCATCAGGGAACTGCTGGGCCGCTATCCAAAGCTCGAAGAGGTGGTGTGGGCGCAGGAGGAGCCGCGCAACATGGGCGCGAGGGCGCACATGTTCCCGCGCCTCATGCAGATCATGCCCGATCAGATCCACTTCGGCTACATCGGGCGCCCCGAGCGCGCAAGCCCGGGAGAGGGATACCCCGCGGCGCACATGACGGAGCAGAGCCGTATCGTCAGGACCGCGCTCGACCTGAGCGTGCCGGTGTCGCAATACCCGAAAAAGACCCCGGGGGAGCGCTAGTGAAAAAGACCCCGGGGGAGCGTTAGATGCTGTGGCGACGCTTCATGGCGATCTGGCGCCAGCGCCGTCGCAAGCGACGCATGCGCGGCTGAGCCCTCGGCTGAACCCACATTTACGTCGGTTTGGGTTCAGCGAGCGGAGGTGTGGGTGGTATATAACTTATGAAATTTTGCGATGGTATTTACACTCGTAGTTACGATGGCAAAATTCTAAAAATTACATTCACCCACACCCTCCTTTATGTTTCTCCTCGCACTCCACAGGGATCTTATGTTTCTCCCCGCACTCCACAGGGAATGCCGAGCCGCCTCTGCGCCTCTAGCGGTTGCGCCAGACCGGCGGGCGCTTCTCGGCGAACGCGGTGGCGCCCTCGCGGGCGTCCTCGGAGGTGAACACGGGCCCTGAGATCGCGCCCTGGGAGTCCCACATCTCGGCGGCATCCCAGTCCCATTGCTCCTGCAGGATGCGCTTGGAGGCGACGAGCGCGAGCGGCGCGTTGGCTGCGATCTCGGCGGCGAGGCCCAACGCGGTCTGCACCGCCATGCCGGGCTCGGCGAGGCGGTTGACGAGCCCCAGCTCGGCGGCGCGCTCGGCGAGGATGGGGTCGCCGGTGAGCGCCAGCTCCATCGCCAGGTGGTAGGGGATGCGTCGCGGAAGGCGCAGCAGCGCCCCGCCCGCCGCCACAAGCGAGCGCTTGACCTCGGGGATGCCGAGCTTGGCGCCGCGCGCGGCGACGATCAGGTCGCACGCGAGCGCCACCTCCAGGCCACCGGCGACCGCGAAGCCCTCGACGGCGGCGATCAGCGGCTTGACCGGGCCGCGGCGCACGATGCCGGCAAAGCCGCGGTCACCCACCCACGGCCGCTCGCCCGTGACGAACGCCTTGAGGTCCATGCCGGCGCAGAAGCCCTTGCCGGCGCCTGTGAGCACCCCCACGCTGAGCGAGTGCTCGCCGTCGAGCTCGTCCAAAGCGGCGGCGATGCCCTCGGCGACGGGCAGGTTGATCGCGTTGCGCGCGTCGGGGCGGTTGAGCGTGATCAGCAGCACGCCTTCGCGCCGCTCGGTGAGAACCGGTGCGTCGTGTGCCGTATCGACGTCGCTCATCTCCAGTGCATCGTGTGCCATGTCGGCGTCGCTCATCCGCTGGAGAGTACCCGGCCCGGCGAACGCCCGGTCGCCTCGGAGGTCACCCTTGGAGTCCAGCCGGACGGCCGGACGCTACGCCGCAAACAGCCGCAGCTCGGGCTCGCGGTTGCCGCGCAAGACCTCCACGTCGATCTCAACGCAGTCGATGGAACGCGATGCCGCGAGCAGGCGCGCCTGCGGCTTGATCCACTTCGCGACGAGCACGCCCCTGCAGGACGCCATCGCGGGATCGAGGCGGATGCGATCCAGGTAGCGCGTGAGCTGCTCCACGGACTCCAGGGTGGCGACGCGCTTGATCTCAACCGCCACCCACTCATCGAGGGTGTCGCGGCACATGAGGTCCACCGGCCCGATGTCTGTGGGCCACTCGCGGCGTACGAGACGGAAACCCTCGCCGCACCAGTGGGGCGCGTCGGCGAGCAGCTCCTGCAGTTCGCGCTCGAGCCCTTCCTTCTCAAGCGAGACGAGCACGTCGAGCTCGTGATCGACGTCGGCGAGCACCTCGGCCACGGCGATCTCCAGGCGCTCGTCGTCGCGCTGCTTGCGCACCACGAGGCGCATGAGCGTGCCGGCGGCGTCGCGCTCCTCGGTGAAGACCGTCGGCGGGGTCATCCAGTTGAGCGGCTTGATTCGAGGCCCGCCCACCGAGCCCCCGTCGGCCCACACCATGAAGGTGCCGTCGCCCTTGCACATCAAAAGGCGCACCGCTTCGGGCAGGACGGTGGTGGTGCGGCCGATGTAGGAGACCTCACAGCGGGCGACGATCAAGCGCACCGCCGGACGGTATCCGCTCGGCCGGATCTACTGCTTGTCGTCGTGGGAGCTCAGGTCGATCGCCTGGCGGAACTCGCGAATGCCCTTGCCGAGCGCGCGGGCGAGCTCGGGGAGGCGCTTGGGACCGAGCACCATCAGCGCGACGGCCCCGAGGAACAGCAGGTGGACAGGACTCTCGATTCCCACTTCCGATCAGGCTAGCGCTCCCGCCGCCGGGGGGGATCCGAAGGTTTTTTTGGGGGCTGAGCCGGCCGGCGCGACGGGACGCGGGCCGGTGGGAGCTGAATGTCGGTGCGCGACCGCAAAGAGCGCCCGTAAGGGCGTGGGCGCGCGCCTCACCGCCGACCCGCCTCGTACCCTGTGGCGCGTGGCGCAGGAGACATCGCCCCAGCCCGGCCGTCCCTACCCGCCGCCGGCGGCGAGCGAGCCGTTCTGGCCGGCGCAGGCCACCATCCTCGCCGCGATCGGCTTGCAGGTGGCGCTGCCCGCGCGGCTCACGGTTGGGCCTTCGTGGCTGATCCCAGCGCTCGAGGGCGCGCTGCTCGTGGGCATGTTTTTGGCCACGCCCAAGCAGCTCGAGCAGGAGCACCCAAGACGCCGGCGTGTGGCACTCAGCCTCACAGCGTTCGTGGGCGCCGCCAACATCTACTCGCTCGGCGCGCTCACCCACTTCTTGCTGCACAGCCAACCCAAAACGGGCGAGGGCCGCGAACTGATCGTCGCGGGCACGCTCATCTGGCTCACCAACTTCCTGATCTTCGCGCTGTGGTACTGGGAGATGGACCGCGGCGGACCCGGCAGGCGCGCCGCCGGGCACGACGGGCCACCCGACTTCCTGTTCCCGCAGATGAGCGACGACCGCATCGAGCCGCGCGAGTGGCGGCCGAAGTTCATCGACTACCTGTATGTGTCGCTCACCAACGCCGCCGCCTTCTCCCCCACCGACACGATGCCACTGAGCCCCGCCGCGAAGAGCACGATGGGCGTCCAGTCGATCGTCTCGCTCGTCACGATCGGGCTGATTGTCTCGCGCGCGGTCAACATATTGGCCTAGCCGCGGCCATCCACGTCGCGTCCTATCGTGCATGGGTCATGGCCGCCTTCCTTCACGCCTCGCTCGACCAGGGCGAGGCGGTTCTGTGCTTCCCCTACGACGACCGCCTGCGGCGGCTGCTGCGGGCGATTCCCGGCCGTCGCTGGGATCCGGCGCGACGAGCCTGGATCGTGCCGCTCGACCCCGAGCGCGCCGAGGCGGTGGCGCTTCTGCTCGCCGGCCTGCCGAGTCCACCGGTCGTGAGCGAGCCGCTCGCGCGCGCCCTGGAGCGCCAGCGCATGCGACGCGCGCACGACGAGTGCGTGCTCGACGTGGCGCGGCCCGACGAGAGCTGGTGGCTGACATTCGCCACCGACCACGCCCCCGGGATCGTGGCGGCGCTGCTCGAGCACTCGGACGCCATCCAACTCCCCACCATCGGGCGCGGCCTGATACCGCTCGACGAGCGGGCGGCGCGACTCGTGGACACGTTGCCCGCCGGCGCGGGCCGCCTGCGGCTGAGCGAAGACGCCGCCCATGCGCTGACCGAGATCACCCAGGGCTCGGGCGCCGACGGGAGCGTCCGACCCGGCCCAAGGGGCGGCGCAAGGGGCGAAGCGGGGGCCGCGAGGGAAGCCGGCGCCGCAGGGAGGGCCGGCGCGATGGCCTACGACGTCGAGCTGCGCCGCGACCGCCGCAGGGAGCATTGGATGCTGATCGCCGCCGAGCACGCCCCGCTCGCGCGCGTGCTCGCCGGCAGAGCCGGCCTGCGCGCGCTCGAGGGCCCCGAGGGAACGTTCGCGCTGGCCGCCGTGGAGCGCGATGGCCACCTGATCGCCGAGCTGCTCGAACAGCTCGAGACGGCCGGCATCGACCCGCGCGCCCAGGCCTGGATCGCCCGCGCCACGACCTGGCACGGCGCGATCGAGGTGGCCGGATCGCCCGCCGAGCCCGTGTTCCTGCTGCTCGGCGACCGCATGCGGCTGCCCCCCGAGCTGCGCGAACGAGCCGTGGGCGCCCCCGGCGGAGCCACGGTGCCGCTCACGCTCGACTCGTGGCGCTCGATCGAGGGTAGCCTGCGCGGCTCGCGGAGCGCGGCGACGCGGCGCTGCGTGGCCGCATTGAAGGAAGGCCGCCCCGCGCCGCCCGCGGTGCTCGAGCTGTCGGCGATCCACGAGGACCCCACGTTCGTGCTCGCCCCCGGCCACGACGCCTCACAGCTCGACGCCTTCGGAGCGCTCCCCGGCGCCACACCCTCGCAGCCCCATCGGCCCCGTGTGGCCCGGCTGAGCGCCCATGCGCGCGGCGGCGACCACCGCGGGCTCCCGGCGATCCGCGCCGACCCGTTCTGCGTGGAGGAGCTCGACCGCTTCCTCGCCGAGCGCGACGTGTGGATCGACCCGGAAGCGCTTGTCGAACTGCAGCGGATTCGCGAGCAGCACGCGCACGCGGCCGGGCTCGTGGCGCTCTCCCGCGCCACCGACGCGCCGCTCGAGGTGGCCGGCCTCGGCGGCGAGCTCAAGCCGTTCCAGCGTGCCGGCGTCAGCTACCTGCTCGCGCAGCGGCGCGCGTTCCTCGCCGACGAGCAGGGGCTCGGCAAGACGATCGAGGCGCTCGCCACGCTGGAGGCCGACGGCGCCTACCCCGCAGTGGTGGTGTGCCCCGCCAGTCTCAAGCTCAACTGGATGCGTGAGATCTCGCGCTGGCTGCCCCACCGCACATCCCTCACGCTCAGCGGCCTTGGGCCGACCGGCACGAGGCAGTCCTCTCAGGAGGCTCCCATCGAGCACGGTTCCCCACCCGTTCGCGCCCCAGGCGAGGACACGCCGCAGAGCACGATCCCAGTGTCCGACATAACGGTCCTCAACTACGACATCCTCGCCGCCCGCGCCCCGGCGCTCGCGGCGCTGCAACCGCGCGCGCTCGTGCTCGACGAGTCGCACTACTGCAAGAACGCCGCCGCCAAGCGCACGCAGGCGGTGGCGCGCCTGGCCACCGCCGTTCCCAGCGACGGGCTTGTGCTCGCGCTCACCGGCACCCCCGTGATGAACCGCCCCCCCGAGCTCATCTCGCAGCTGCGCATCATCGGGCGGCTCGCAGATTTTGGCTCGGGCGCGCAATTCGGGCGGCGCTTCAAGGGACCCGACGCCCACGTACGCCTCCATTGGCACCTGCGCTCGCGCTGCTTCGCGCGGCGGCTCAAGGCGGACGTGCTGCCGCAGCTCCCGGCCAAGACCAGGGCCGTGGTGCCGGTGGAGCTCGACAACGAGCCCGAGTACCGGCTCGCCGAGCACGACGTGATCGCGTGGCTGCGCTCCCGCCCGCTCGACCTGAGCGAGCTGGACGCCAAAATCGCCGCCGCGCTGCGCGCCGAGAGGCTCGTGCGGCTGAACGCGCTCAAGCTGCTCGCCGCGCGCGGCAAGCTGCACGCCGCGCTTGCCTGGATCCACGACTTCTGCTCCTCCGGGGAGCGGCTCGTCGTGTTCGCCCGCCACCGCGAGATCCAGCGCGCGGTAGTCGAACGCTTCCCGCATGCGCTGCACATACTCGGCGAGGACAGCCATGCGGCCCGGGACGCCTCTCTGCAGGCGTTCCAGGCCGCGGACACCTCCGAGAACCAGCTGATCGTATGCTCGCTCGAGGTCGCCGGTCAGGGAATTACGCTCACCCAGGCCTCGAACGTGGCCTTCCTGGAGCTCGACTGGACGCCCGCCAAGCACGATCAGGGAGAGGACCGCTGCCATCGCATCGGCCAGCAGGACGCCGTCAACGCCTGGTATCTGCTCGCGGCGGGCACCATCGACGAGACCATCGCCACGCTGCTCGAGCGCAAGCGCGCCGTCATCGGCGCCGTCACCGACGGACGCCCCGAAGACGACGAGGGCATCGTCGACGCGCTCGCCCGCGAGCTGACCGGCGAGCCCTACAGGCATCTGCGCGCGGTGGCCTGAGTTCGCCGCCCGCCTCGATCCGGGCGCCCGGCGCGCGGCGCGCGCGAGCGGCTGGTCCTACGCGGTCTGCGTCATGCGCGGCTCGATCGCCAGCGCCTGCGCCACCAGATCGCTCACCTTGCCGTTTGCGCCCAGCTTGAGCGCCCGATCGAACGCCTGCAGGGCGCCCTCGCGATCCATCAAGCCCAGCCTCAAGCGACCCAGGCGCTCCCACGCGCCCGCGTCGGTCGGCCCGCGTTCGGCCGCCCGTTGCGCCGCCTCCTCGGCCAGGTCGATCGCCCCGATGTCCTCGTAGATGCGGGCCGCGAAGCGGTGGGCCGCGGGACGGTCGCCGTCAACACGCGCCCAGTCGCGCGCCGAGCGGGCCGCCGCCTCGAGGTTGCCCGCCTGCCAGAACGCGAGCGTCATCAGCCGCAGCACCCCCACATTCCTCGGTTCGGCGTCGCGCGCATACACGAGCCGCTGGGCCGCCAGGATGTACTCGCCCTCGGCCATCGCCCGCTGCGCCGCCGTCATGAAGCGCTCCACGCGCTCCTCCGCGGGATCGGGCTTTGAGAAGTCCACGAACCTCATGCTCCCCGCCGGCACCGTTCTCACGCCGTGACTGAACTTCACGCGCGCCCATTGCTGCACGTCCGCATTGTCCTCGCTGTCGCCGGTGAAGTAGATCCCTTCCACCGTCCCCACCCCCCACTCGGGGTAGGAGAGGCAGCGCGCGTAGCGGTGCACCACCGAGTGGTCGGGCACCCTGCTGCCGAACGGGTCGTTGCGCGCGCGATCGGCCGCGTGCTCGCGTGCTCGCTGCTCGGCTTCATACGCACGCCTGCCGGCCTCCTCACGCGCCCGGCGCGCGGCCGCCGCGCTCACCTTGACGGCGTTACGCGACACCTTCCCGCCCCTTGAGGTTTCCGCCAGGCGCTCGAGATGGTCGGCGGCCTCGTTGATCGCCTTCAGGTGGCGCTCGTGCTCGAACTGCCTGCCGGCCGGAGCGATGTCCGGGTGCCAGCGCTTGGCCATCCGCCGGCGCGCGAGCTGCACGTCGCGCTTGTCGAACGGCGGCTCGATCTCCAAGAGGAGCATCTGCTGCTCGATGTCGAGGATAACCCCGGGCATGACCCCAATACGTTACCGGCCCGTGCTGGTCCCGTCCCCACCCGTCGACCTCCTATCCTGCCTGCCAGTGTCCTCCCAGTACATCTTCACGATGCACCGCCTGTCGAAGCTGCATCCGCCCGACAAGACCGTGCTCAACGACATCACGCTCGCCTTCTACCCCGGCGCCAAGATCGGCGTGCTCGGCTACAACGGCGCCGGCAAGTCCACGCTGCTGCGTATCATGGCGGGGCTCGACGAGGACTACCGCGGCGAGGCGATGCTCGCGCCCGGCGCCACCGTCGGGATGCTCCAGCAGGAGCCCCACCTCGACGAGTCCAAGGACGTGAAGGGCAACGTCGAAGAGGCGGTCGCCCCCGCGCGCGCCCTGCTCGACCGTTTCAACGAGCTGGCGGCCGACTACTCCGAGGACACCGCCGACGAGTTCGCTCAGGTCCAGGCCAAGATCGAAGCCGCCGACGCTTGGAACCTCGATACCCAGCTCGAGTACGCGATGGACGCGCTGCGCCTGCCCCCACCCGACGCCGAGGTCACCGCGCTCTCCGGCGGCGAGCGCCGCCGCGTGGCACTGTGCCGGCTGCTGCTCAGCGCGCCGGATTTGCTCCTGCTCGACGAGCCCACCAACCACCTCGACGCCGAGTCGGTCGACTGGTTGGAGCGCCACCTCTCCGACTACAGGGGCGCCATCGTGGCGGTCACCCACGACCGCTACTTCCTCGACAACGTCGCCGGCTGGATCCTCGAGCTCGACCGAGGGAAGGGCATCCCCTACGAGGGCAACTACTCCTCCTGGCTCGTGCAGAAGCAGGCGCGCCTCGCTCAGGAAGAGCGCAGCGAAAAGGGCCGCCAGCGCACGATCGCCGCCGAGCTGGAGTGGGTGCGCACCAACCCCAAGGGCCGTCGCACGAAGTCCAAGGCGCGCCTCTCCCGCTACGAGGAGCTCGTCGCCGAGGAGCGCAACGTGAAGCTGGAGGAGGTCCAGATCCACATCCCCCCAGGCCCGCGCCTGGGCGAGAAGGTGCTCGTCGCCGACGGTGTGAGCAAGGGCTTCGGCGAGCGGCTGCTGATCGAGGAGCTCTCATTCGACCTGCCCCGCGCCGGCATCGTCGGCGTGATCGGCCCCAACGGCGCCGGCAAGACCACGCTGTTTCGGATGATCGTCGGCGAGGAGAGCCCCGACGCGGGCACGCTCGAGCTCGGCGACACCGTGGAGCTCGCCTACGTCGACCAGTCGCGCGACGCGCTGCGCCCCGAGAAGACCGTGTGGGAGGAGATCTCCGACGGGCTCGACCACCTGAAGGTGGGCGATCGCGTGGTCAACTCGCGCCAGTACACCGCCGGCTTCAACTTCAAGGGCTCCGACCAGCAGAAGCGCATCGGCAAGCTCTCGGGCGGCGAGCGCAACCGCGTGCACCTCGCCAAGCTGCTGCGCTCCGGCGGCAACCTGCTGCTGCTCGACGAGCCCACCAACGATCTCGACGTCGACACGCTGCGCGCGCTCGAGGAAGCGCTGCTCGCGTTCCCCGGCTGCGCGGTGGTGATCTCCCACGACCGCTGGTTCCTCGACCGCGTCGCCACCCACGTGCTCGCCTTCGAGGGAGATTCTCAAGTGACGTGGTTCGAGGGCAACTTCGAGGCCTACGAGGAGGCCCGCCGCGAGCGCCTCGGCGCCGCCGCCGACCGACCCCACCGGATCAGCTACAAGCGGCTCGTGCGCGGCTGACGCGGGGAGTGAGTGCTGCGTTGGGGCATGCCCTGCGTGCGCGCGCGGCGAGTTAAACAGCAAAGCATGTACCTGCGCACGCGCACGCGCAGGGCACGGCTTCGCGGCTCCCCACCACACCCCCCCACAACTGACTGGCCAGTCAGCCACTCCGATATGCTCGCCGGCATGGAGACGGTGTTCGACCGCGACACCGCCGTATCGCGCATCGACGACGGCTCGTTCGCGGCCACCATCGCGCCCGGTTGGCGCGCCGGGCGCGGCCCCCACGGGGGGTACCTCGCGGCGATGCTGCTGCGCGCGCTCATAGACACCGTCGACGACCCCGCGCGCACACCCCGCTCGCTCACGATCCACTACACCAGGGCGCCGGAGCCCGGGCCGATCGTGCTCCAGACGACGATCGAGCGTCAGGGGCGCTCGCTGAGCACCCTGTCCGCGCGCATGGAACAGGGTGACAGGGTGACCGCACTGGCGCTCGCGGCCTTCTCGGTTCCGTGGGATGCCCCCATGGCCAACGAGCTCCCGATGCCCGAGCTGGCCCCGCCCGACGCGGAGCGACGCTCCACGCCGAAGCTGTTCGAGGGGGCGCCGGAGTTCACGCGCCGGCTCGTGATGCAGCCGCGCGTCGGCGCGGTCCCCTTTGCCGGCAGCGGCGCCCCGATGCGGATCGGCGGCTGGATCGGCTTCCCCGAGCGCCGTCCGGTCGACGCGCTCGCGCTCGCGCTGTTCTGCGACGCATGGTTCCCGCCGTCTTTCATCGCGCTCGACGCGCCCGCGATCAGCCCCACCGTCGACCTCACGATCCACTTCCGCCAGTCCATCTCCGAATGCGACTGTGACCCAGCCGCGCTGTGCCTCAGCGTGTTCGACACGCGCCTGCTCCACGACGGCCTGTTCGAGGAGGACGGCGTCATCTGGGCGCCCGACGGCACGGTCCTGGCTCAGTCGCGCCAGTTGGGAATCATCATGCCCACCGACAAGCCGGTCTTGCAGCCCGCCGCACTCGGGGCCGACGGCGATTCCGGCTAGTCCCACACACACCGTGACATCCACCACGACCCTCCCCACATCCAACAGACCGCTGCCCCACCACCCAAGCCAACACCGAACACATCGCTGCACCCAACGATCCGACCCACATCGAGATAGGAGCAGGCATGAGCGACTACACAGCGAAGCGCATCAAAGACATGGAGGCGGCCTTCGGCGGCGGCTTCGTCAAGGCCCGGGCCGAGCTCGGCGTCACCTCGTTCGGGATGCAGGTGATCCAGATGCCACCGAACTACGAGGACTATCCGCTGCACGACCACGCCGAGAGCGGCCAGGAGGAGGTCTTCCTCGCGCTGAAGGGCTCGGGTTGGATCGAGATCGACGGCGAGCGCGTTGAGCTCGAGCCCGACGTGTTCGTGCGCGTTGGCCCCGCCCCCAAGCGCAAGATCTTCTCGGGCCCCGAGGGCCTGCGCGTCCTCGCGCTCGGCGCGGCTCCGGGGAGCGTCTATCAGATCAACCCGATGACCGAGCTCGAGACCGCGAGCGCGTAGCCACACTCGTCGCACACCCCCGCGTCGCGCGCCCGGCTGTGGGGCCTACCGCGCGGCGCGGGCGCTCAGCGCGCGAAGGACGTCTCGCCGTCCAGCCGCAGGGCCGCGGCGGCGATCAGGCGCGCGCAGGCATGCACGTCGTCGAGCTGCACGAGCTCCACGGGCGAGTGCATGTAGCGCAGCGGGATCGACACGAGCGCGGTGGGAACACCGCCGCGGCTTAGGTGCACGGCGTCGGCGTCGGTGCCCGTGTTGCGGCCGGTCGCCTCGACGGTGAACGGGATGCCCTCGCGCTCGGCGGTGTCGTAGAGGAGCTCTGAGAGGCTCGGGTTGAGCGTCGAGCCCCTGCTCAGCACCGGACCCGAGCCGAGCTCGTGCTTGCCCGACTCCTTCGCGTCGATGCCGGGCGCGTCGGTGGCGTGTGTGACGTCCACCACGATCGCCGCATCGGGCCGCAGCGAGAAGGCGCTCGTGCGCGAGCCGCCGAAGGTGGTCTCCTCCTGGGCGGCCGCCACCGCCACCACCTCCCAGTCCTCAGCTCCCCCCACCTCTGCCACAAGGCGCGCCGCCTCGAGCGCCACGAACGATCCGAGACGGTTGTCGAGCGCGCGCGAGGCCAGCCGTCCGTTGGGCAGCTCCACGGGGTCGCCGTCGATCACCGCCACGTCGCCGATCCGCACCAGGCCGCGTGCCTGCTCGCCGTCCTTGGCGCCGACGTCGATGTGCAGGTCGCGCACCTCCGCCACCTTCTTGCGCTCCTCCTCGCGCAGCAGATGGATCGGCTTCTTGCCGATCACGCCCGTGAGCTCGCCGCTTCGCGTGCCCAGCACGACGCGCTGGCCGACGAGGATCTGCGCGTCCCAGCCGCCCACCTCGCGAAACCACAGGTAGCCCTCGTCGTCGATGTGGGTGACGATCAGGCCGATCTCGTCGATGTGGCCCATCACGATCAACCGCCTGCTCGCGGCATCGCCCTGCTCGCGCGGCGCCACCCGCGCCGAGGGGGTGCCCACCACGTCGACGCTCACCTCCGCGCCGAACGCCTGCGCGGCGGCGCTCCACGCCCCCGCCGGCGCCGTCTCGTAGCCGGATGGCCCTCGCGCCTCCAGCAGGTCGCGCAGCGTCTGCGTGAAACCGCTCATGAGGCGAGCAGCCCTCGCAGCACATACTGCAGGATGCCGCCGTGGCGGAAGTAGTCGGCCTCCTTCGGCGTGTCGATCCTCACGACCGCCTCGAACTCGACCTCGCCGGCTTTCACCGTGCAGGTCTTCGGCAGCTCGCCCGCATTCATCGGGGCGGCGAGCCCGTGCACGCTGAACTGCTCGCTGCCGTCGATGCCGAGCGACTCGGCGGACTCGCCGGGCGGGAACTGGAGCGGAAGCACGCCCATGCCCACCAGGTTCGAGCGGTGGATGCGCTCGAAGCTCTCGGCGATCACCGCTCTCACGCCGAGCAGGCTCGTGCCCTTCGCGGCCCAATCGCGCGAGGAGCCCGACCCGTACTCCCTGCCGCCGATCACGACGAGCGGGACCTTCTCCTCCCCGTAGCGCATCGCCGCGTCGTATATGGACATCTGCTCGCCCTTGGCGCTCCCCGCGGAGGATCCACCCGCGCCTTCAGCGCAAATGGGTGACTGGGTGGGTGAAGTGGGGAATCCATCCGCGCCTTCGGCGCGAGCGGCCGGTCCGAGATAGGTGGTCACCCCGCCTTCGGTGCCCGGCGCCAACCTGTTGCGAAGGCGGATGTTGGCGAACGTGCCGCGCATCATCACCTCGTGGTTGCCGCGCCGCGAGCCGTAGGAGTTGAAGTCGCGCGGCTGCACCCCATGCTCCTGCAGGTAGGCGCCAGCCGGCCCGTCGCGCTTGATCGAGCCCGCGGGCGAGATGTGATCGGTTGTGACGCTGTCGCCCAGCAGCGCGAGCACACGCGCGCCCCGCACATCGACGAGCGGCTCGGGCTCGCGCGGCATTCCCTCGAAGAACGGCGGCAGGCGCACGTATGTGGAGTCCTCGTCCCAGGCGAAGCGATCTCCCTCGGGCACAGACAGCCCGTTCCAGCGCTCGTCGCCCGCGAACACCTCGCCGTAGCTGGAGCGGAACATGTCGGAGTGGATCGCCCGCTCGATCGTCTGGGCGACCTCGTGCTCGGAGGGCCAGATGTCGTGTAGATAAACGTTTTGACCCTGCTCGTCCTGCCCCAAAGGCTCACTGGCGAGGTCAACGTCCATCGTGCCGGCCAGCGCGTACGCGACCACCAGCGGGGGCGAGGCGAGGTAGTTCATCTTCACGTCCGGGTTGATGCGGCCCTCGAAGTTGCGGTTGCCCGACAGCACCGACACGGCGGCGAGGTCCTCGCGCTGGATCTCCTGCGATATCTCCTCCGGGAGGGGTCCGGAGTTGCCGATGCAGGTCGTGCAGCCATAGCCCACGAGGTTGAACCCGAGCCGCTCGAGCGGCTCTGTGAGGCCGGCCCGGTCGAGATACTCAGTCACCACCTTCGACCCGGGCGCGAGCGAGGTCTTCACCCACGGCTTGCTCTTCAGGCCGCGAGCCAGGGCGTTGCGCGCGAGGATGCCCGCGCCGATCATGACTGACGGGTTGGAGGTGTTCGTGCAGCTGGTGATGGCGGCGATCACCACGTCGCCGTGCTCGAGCGTCTCGTGCTCGCCGTTGCATTTGTCGGGCCCTTGGCTTGCTGTCGGATCGCTCGCCGGGAACGTCCCGGCGAGAGCGTCGTCGAGACCGTTCGCGTCGGGCAGGTAGCCGCTCAGCGCTTCGCGGAACGCCTCCTGAGAGCGGCTGAGCGCGATGCGGTCCTGCGGGCGCTTGGGCCCGGCGATGCTCGGGACCACCTCACCCAGGTCGAACTCGATCAGATCGGAGAAGGTGGGCTCCTTGGAGCGCTCGTCGTGCCACAGGCCCTGCTCGCGCGCGTAGGCCTCGACCAGCTCGATCCGCTCCGGCGGCCGGCCCGAGAGCCGCAGGTAGCGCAGCGTCTCGGCGTCGATCGGAAAGATCGCGCAGGTGGAGCCGAACTCGGGCGACATGTTGCCGATCGTGGCGCGGTCGGCGAGCGGCAGGCCGGCGAGGCCGGCGCCGTAGAACTCGACGAACATCCCCACCACGCCGCGCTCGCGCAGCATCTCGGTGACGGTGAGCACCAGATCTGTCGCCGTGGCGCCCTCCGGGAGGGAGCCGTGCAGCTTGAAGCCGAGCACCTGTGGGATGAGCATCGACAACGGCTGTCCGAGCATCGCGGCCTCCGCCTCGATCCCGCCGACACCCCAGCCGAGCACGCCGAGCCCGTTGACCATCGTGGTGTGCGAGTCGGTGCCCACGAGCGTGTCGGGATAGGCCTGGATCGGCGCCCCCCCGCCCGCGCGCGCGGCGCCCCCCGACGAGACGCCATGCCCTCCGCTCCCCGCGCCGTCGGTGGAGAACACCACGCGCGCGAGGTACTCGAGGTTGACCTGGTGCACGATGCCGGTGTCGGGCGGAACCACCTCCAGCGCGTCGAACGCCCCCTGCCCCCAGCGCAGGAAGCGGTAGCGCTCCTGGTTGCGCTCGAACTCGCGCTCGGCGTTGATGCGGAAGGCGTCGCTCGTGCCGAACGCGTCCACCTGCACGGAGTGGTCGATCACGAGCTCGGCGGGCACGAGCGGGTTGATCTTGGCGGGGTCGCCGCCCATCTCGGCCATCGCGTCGCGCATCGCGGCGAGGTCCACGACGCCCGGGACGCCGGTGAAGTCCTGCATGAGCACGCGGGCGGGGGTGAACGCGATCTCCTTGCTCGGCTGCGCCTTGGCGTCCCAGCTCGCGAGCGCCTCGACGTCGGTGGCCGACACCGAGCCGTTGCCCTCGGTGCGCAGGAGGTTCTCGAGCAGCACCTTCAGCGAGAACGGCAGTCGCGCGACGTCGAAGCGCTCCCGCAGGGCGTCGAGACGGAAGATCTCGTATTCGCGCCCTCCTACGTCGAGCGTTTGCTTCGCGCCAAAGCTGTTCTCGGGCATGGGACCTCCAGGCGATCTTGCGGGTTTTTGCGGGTTGGGTGTCAGTCTCGCAGAGCGGCCGCGAGCGGGCTCAGCGGACGGACGGATGCGGCTCTGAGGCCGCGCGGGCGAGGGCGCCCGTGACGTTGCCCTTGCCCTCGCGCTTGCCCCGCAGCAACGCGGCGTCGCAGACCTCCAGCAGCTCGTCCACCGTCATCGACGGCCGCCACTCCGCGACTCCCATCGAGGCGGACACTCCGCGGGAGCCGTCGGGCAGGGAGACCTTTCGCATGCGCTCCAGCGCACGGTGCGCGGCGGCCACGGCGCTCTCCATGTCGGCGTTCGGGAGGATCACCACGAACTCGTCGCCCCCGTAGCGCGCCACGCGGTCGAACTCGCGGAAGTCGCCCATCAGAGCCTGGGCGACCTGGCGCAGGATCGAGTCGCCCGTCTGGTGGCCGTAGCGGTCGTTGACGAGCTTGAAGTCGTCGAGGTCGACGATCACGCACGAGAGACGCCCGCCGGAGCGCTGCGCACGGCCGATCTCCTCGCGCAGACGACGGCGCATCGCGCGGTGGTTCATGCAGCCGGCGACCGAATCGGTGCCCGCCTCCGCGCGCGCGCGCACGAGCGCGAGCACGGTGGCGGCTTGGTCGACGAGCGTGACCGCCTCTTCGATCGAGCGCTCGTCGTACGGTTGGGCTTCGCGACGCACGAGCACCACCACCGCCTCGACCTGACCGGCGAGCGAGAGCGGGGCGAGCAGAGCGCAGCCGAGGGCGCCCTCGGAGGGCGGCGCGGTGAGCGACAGGCGCGGCACGCTCGCGGTGAGCTCGCGGGGCCCCACCGCCAGGAAGGCGCGTCCCGTGCTCGCCGCCCAGCTCACCCCGGGCGGGCGCTGCTCGCGGGGCTGCAGATAGCTGAGGCGCGCGTCGCCGTCGAGGATGTAGACGACCACCGGCTCGTGCTCGCCGGACGGGCGCAGGCGATGGACGTGGACCTCCTCGGCGCCGGACACCGCGATGAGCTCGCGCGCAAGCGCCTGGAAGACCGCCTCGTCGCTCTCGGCGACGTCGGCCGCCAGCGTGAGCCGGCGCACGCCCGCGAGCACGGGAGCCGCGTCGAGCGCGTGCGCGTCGTCGCCCGCGCGCGTCGCATCCAGGCCGCGTGTGTGGTCGTCGGTGGAGACGGTTCCCATCGTCTTCAATCTAGCGGTCTACCGCGACGGTTTGCGGCCGCGGCGATGCCCTTTGGAGGGCCGCCTGTGCTTGGGGTGGCAGTCGGAGACCGAGATCTTCGTGCTCTGGCGGATCGCCGTGCCGTTCCGGGACGCGACAGCCGGCGGGCTACCGGGTCGCCCGCCGGCCACCTCCCCAGCTCTATTTGAAGACGACCGTGGCGTAGGCCACCGAGCCTTTTTCTTTCGTCTTCGGGATGAAGCCGACGCGCACGCGCACCACGAGCGGGCCGCGGGCGAGCGCCCTGAGGCCGGCGCTCGAGAGCGGCACTTCGAGCGTGACCTTCTGGGCTTTGCCGGGGCGCTTGTAGACGGTCTTGAGCTTCGAGCCGCCACCGCTCACGCGCCCCGCAGCGGGCGCCTTGACGGTGATGATCGCCCTGTGGCCGCTGACGCGGTGGGAGAGGATCGCCACCGGGCAGCCGGAGACCGATATTCGCGTGTTCTGCTTGGTCACCTTGCCGTTCTGGGCGGTGATCGTGGTGGGCATCACGAGCGTCGGCTTGCAGAGATTGCCGATCGCGGCGAGCGCCGAGTTGGGTCCTCTCGAGAGGTTCATTTCGAACCTCGACACGGGCACGTCCGGCAGGGCGGCGAACTTCGTGGAGGTGATGCCTTTGCTGATGTTGGTGTTGCCCACGAGGATGGTCTCCACACCGTTGCCCGTCAGCACCAGGTCGAGGTCGGGGAACGCGGCTCCGCCGTGCGACACGAAGAACGCGGGACCGGTGAGCTTGGATGGGAGCGTGGGCGTGTAGGCGGTCGCGCCGCCCACCCGCGAGTTGGCCGGACAGTTCCACGGATTGGCGTTGAACACGGCTTCGCGACATGCGTTTTTAAGCGTGCTCAGACGCGAGGGGAGCTGTTTGGGCAGGGTCACGAACACCGAGGAGATGTTGGCCTGCGACCCCGCCGGATAGCCCACTTTGACGAACAGGGGCGGCCCGTTCCTGCGCGAGGTCTTCGCGTTCGTGGAGACCGAGAAGCGCGGTTTGAAGCCGAGCGAGCCGCAGCCGGTCGCCTGGAACGGCGTGGACAGGCTCTGCGTCGCGCCGAACGTGGACGTGAGCAGCGTGTTCGTGGTGAGCGCGCCGCAGTTGGTCGGGTTGACCAGGAAGCCCTGCCTGGTGATCGCGACGTTGAGCGTTTTGAGGCGCAGCGGGATGCCCTTGAAGATCGTGGGCAGCGTGCTGGACACCGTGACGCGCGCGGTGAACGGGTCGACTTCGATCCCTGCGCGCGTGATGACGTTGCCGAGGCTGAAAGGCCCGACTTCCGCGTTGACCACAACGGTCATGCCGTAGGGAGCTCCGCCCGTCGGGCCGGTGAGGTAGACGGGCCCCGAGAAGTGGACCGGGGTGGGGCCGGACCCGACCGTGGTGGTCGCGATCCCGATCTGGCTCGTCGAGGAGCACGTGCCGAGCGTCGCCTGCGGCTCGAGGCAGAGCGGGACGGCCGGGATCTTCCCGACGAGCCCGGCGGGCAGGGTGGTGCTGACCCTGGAGAGGTACTGCTGCCCGTCGGGGCGCGTGAGGTTCAACGTGAAGTTGGTGGCGGCGCCACCGTTCGTCGGGTGAGCTTCAGCGCTCTGGCCCAGCGAGAAGGGCAGCGGCGAGGGGCAGGCGCCGCCGGCGTTGTTGCTGTCGACGGTAAAGGCCGAGGAGGGCGTCTTCGTGGCGCCGCCCGTGTACGGAACGAAGCTGGTCGCCGTCAACGCCGGTCCGCACGTCAGGGGGTTGGCGATCGGCGCCAACGCGCCGCCGTTGAAGGCGATCTTGATGTCGCTGAACGGCTGTTCGGGGTTCTCCAGGAATTCGGTCGTCAGCTGGCCCGTCGATTCGTTGACTTTGACAGTTCCTTCCAGCCGCGTGGAGATGCCGTAGCGAGCCGTCTCGGCGTCGACGTAGACCTTGAACGGCGGATTGGTGATCGTCGGCCCACCGCCCAGGTAGACATTGCCTTCCAGCGGTTCGCCTGCCGGCAGATCCGGGACCGTGAGCGTGACCGTGCCGAGCTTCGATTCGGCCGGACATGTAACCGGATTGCGGGTTTTGATGCCGATCTGTTCCGGCGTGCACGCCTTCATCCCTTGGGCCGCCGCCGGGTTCAACGTCATGCCTTCGGGAAGCGTGACGCTCGCGTTGCGCACCTGCGAGCTGTCGATCCCACTCGCGCTCGGATCGTGCGGGCCGATCGCTTCGGTCGTGATCCCGTCAGGCTGATCGGATTGCGTCGTCGCGGCGATCAGCTTGAATTCCGGTTCGAACGGCGGGGCCGTGAAGCCGGCTTCGCCGAGGCAGCCTTCTGGGCCGATCGGGGTGGTGAAGGTCCTGGCGCCTTCCTGGCTGGCGGCCGATTTGAGCGTCACGGTGTTTTCGGTGAACGGTCCCGACCCGGCGCAGCGGCTCGGGTTGGTGATGAAGCCGCCTTGCCCGGTGTTGCCCTTGTTGCCGAACAGCTCAAGTCGCGAGGCGATCAGCGGCAGCGTCGGCGACACTTCGATTTCGTAGTAGTCGTGGTAGTTGCCGGCCCATTCGATATGACCTTCGATCAGGGTGTGCGCCACCAGTCCGGGAAAGCCGGTTATGAATTCGGGGAGTTCCAGCGCGACACCGAACAAGGACGCGAGCCCGTTGGGCTGTTCGATGTTGTAGACCTTGCCTTTCAGCGGATAATCTTTAGGGACGCCAGGGGGTGTCGGACCCAGGAAGACGACAACGTTGTTGAAGCCTATTTCGGTTTCCGCGTTGCACGTCGGCGGCGTGAAGACGCCGGCCCCGACTTTCGTGCCTTCGAATTCGCTCATCTTGCACTTCTTTACGGCCTCTGGGTTCGTACTCACTCCCGGCGCGACATCCGTTCGCACGTGCGTAACGACGCCGCCACTGCCGATACCCGCAGGAGTAGCGTTGGGAAATGCTTCGCCTTCCGTGTTGACTTCGAATGCCGTAAGGCCCCAGCCCGGATGACCGGCGGCCTGCGTATAGCCGCCTAGTTCGGCTTCGGCCTTGGTCGGTTCCTTCGGGAGGGAGTAGGTGAGCGGCCCGACTTTGACTTCTTCTTCAGCGCATTTTTCGAATGGGGCTCCGACCTTGCAGTTGGCCGCGACGAAGCGTTTCACGCCGAATTCGCCGCCCCACGCCACCGGCGCCGAGAGGCCCATGACCGCGCAGGCCACCATCCCTAGAAGCCAAATGCGAGCCCTCGCCTTCATGCCGTCCTCCTCCGTGAAAAGCCGAACCACACCATCTATGTAGCGACCAGTGTTTCTGTAGACAACCCTCATCTACCCGCTTCGATGCGGTCTCAGTCGCCGGGGCAGGCCCCCACCCTGGATTGCCGCACCATCCGAAGCCTCGTTTGTCGTCCAAATACCCTCTTCCGTCGTGCCCACTGCAAGGTGGGGCATGGTCAGCCGCATATGCATCTAGACGATTCAACGTCTACTCGTGTAGACGCATAATCGTCTGATCGCCCAAGTGTTCTCAACGCGGATGGCCAGTCGATGGGGCGCCCTATACTAAGTACGACTTCTTCCACCAAATCGCGGCGCTAAGTACGACTTCTTCCACCATAGCCCACCCATGGCCACCCCTAAGCGCGAGAACCTGCCCGAGATCTTCAACCCCGAGGACCCGCGGTGGGCCAGCCGCGCGGCGGGGCGGGGGGAGATCCGGCGCCTGGCGCGGGGGCTGTATTCGACCAATCTCGACGAGCCCGCCGAGCAGCTGTTGCGTCGGCGCTGGTATGACGTCGCCGCGCTCTACTTCCCGGGGGCGGTGGTCGTCGACCGCAGCGCCGTGCTCTCGGGGCCCGCGTCCGATGGGTCGCTGTTCCTCGACAGCGGCCCCACACCCGCCAGGTCGCGGCCGGTGGAGCTCCCCGGCCTGACGCTCAGGCCGCGCAGGGGCCCGGGACCCGTCAAGGGCGACGTCGAGTTCGCCCGCGTGCACATCGCCGGCCCGGCGCGCACCGCTCTGGAGAACATGCGGCCCTCGCGCGAACGCATGGGCGTGCGACGCACCCTGCGCCGCGAGGAGCAGGAGGAGCGCCTCGACCGCCTGGCGCGCATCCGAGGCGACGAGGCGCTGAACGAGCTGCGCGACGAAGCCCGCGCCATCGCTCCCGCGCTTGGCGCCGAGGAGCAGCTCACCGCGCTCGAGCGTCTCATCGGGGCGCTGCTTGGCACCCGCGAGGACGAACTGCGCACACCGGCCGCAAGGGCACGCCGTGCGGGCCTGGGCTATGACGGCGACCGGCTGCGGCTTTTCGAGACGCTCAGATCGGAGCTCGCCCGTCAGGAGCTCTCGCGGCGAGCGGCGCCCGAGGACCCGAAGCGTCTGTTCGCGTTCTTCGAGGCCTACTTCTCCAACTGGATCGAGGGAACCGTCTTCGAGATCGAGCAGGCCGAGGAGATCGTCTTCGAGGGACGCATCCCCACCCAGCGCCCCGCCGACGCACACGACGTCCAGGGCACCTTCGAGGTCATCACCGACCCTGGGCTGGGCAGGGCGGCGCCGAGCAGCGCCGAGCAGCTCGAGAACTACGTTCGCGAGGCCCACCGGCAGATCATGGTCGGACGCCCGGAGATGGAGCCGGGCGAGTACAAGCAGCAGAGCAACAGAGCGGGCATGACCGTGTTCGTTCACCCCGATCTCGTGCGCGGGACGCTGCACGAGGGCTTTACGCTCTACCGAACGCTGCCCGCAGGAATGCCGCGGGCCATCTATGCGATGTTCCTGATCGCCGAGGTCCACCCGTTTGCGGACGGCAACGGACGTGTGGCGCGCGCGCTGATGAACGCGGAGCTGAGCGCCGCGGGGATGTGCCGCGTGATGGTGCCCCTGTCCTATCGCGACGAGTACATGAGCGCGCTGCGCGCGCTCAGCCACAACGACAACCCGACGCCCCTATGGCGCATGATCGACCGCGCTCAACGCTGGGCGTCGCTGATGAGCTGGAGCGACCACGACCGGGTGCTGGAACTGCTGAGCCAGACCAATGCCCTCGTCACTCCCGAGCGGACGCAGGAGCTGAATCTGCACCTGCTGGACCCGGCATGAGCAGGTGGACATGAGCTTCGGCACGCTCGCGCTGATCGGCCTGTGCGGCTTTGCCGGACCGCTGCTGGCGGCGGCCGGCCGCGGCGCGGTGCCGGTGGTCGTGGGAGAGCTGCTGGCGGGGATCGTGCTCGGACGCAGCGGCCTCGATGCGATCGACACGGGCAACGCGACGCTCGCATTCCTGTCGGAAATCGGCTTCGCGATGCTGATGTTCGCGGTCGGCATGAGCGTCCCGCTGCGCGAGCGCGGGATACGGGAGTCGCTCGGCACAGGCGCCACGACCGCCGCGATCGTGGCGGCGATCGCGGTCGGCGCCGGGCTGCTCGTGTCGCGCATCGGGGGCGCCGGGCACCCGGCGGTGTATGCGGTGTTGATCGCCTCCGGGTCGGCCGCCGTGGTGCTGCCGATCCTGCAGGAACGCGGCTTGACCGGACCGACGGCGCTCGCGGTGATGGCGCAGGTGACGGTGGCCGACATCGGCGCGATGGTGGCGGTGCCGCTCGTGCTCGCTCCGGCGCGCACCGACCGAATAGTGGTGGGTAGCGCGATCGTGGCCGCCTGCGTGATCGCGATGCTGATGGCCGCGCGACACCTTCGCCGGCGTGCCGACGTGCAGAAGCTCAGGCAGCTCGGCAAGCGGCGCGGCTGGGCCGTGGACCTGCGCATGGCGCTGATCGTGCTGTTCGGGCTGGCCTGGCTGACCGAGCGCAGCGGCGCGAGCCTGCTGATCGCCGGATTCGGAGCGGGGCTGATGGTGGCCTCGATCGGTGGTCCTAAACGTTTGTCCAACGAGGTGCTTGGGATCGCCGGCGGCTTCTTCATCCCGCTGTTCTTCGTGGTGCTCGGGGCGCGCCTGGACCTGCGCGGGCTGTTCTCAGATCCGGCCCTGATCGCGCTCGCCGGCGCCCTGGCGGCGCTCAATGTGGCGGTGCACGTGCTTGGCGCGCGGATCGTGCGCCTCCCCAGGGCCGCGGGTCTGGTGGCATCCGCGCAGCTCGGCGTGCCCGCTGCGCTGGTGGCGCTGGGCGTGCCCGCTCACGTGCTGACGCCGCCCCAGGCGGCGGCGATCGTGGTCGCGGCGCTGCTCAGCATCGTGGCCTGCTCGGTCGGCGCGCTGGGACTGGCGCGCGAGCGCCCGCGAACGCCATGAGCTCCATGAGCTCCGTGGGTCACGCAGAGACGGTTTCCGTGATTTCCCGCATACAGACCAGCACCCCCTACCGACGGCGGAGGCGGCCCGGAAGGGTAGGTTCGTGTCATGCCCCGTGTACGCCAGACAAATCCAAGGCGCAGGGCCGGGGACGTCCGGCCCGCCCGCTTGGACCGCGGCTATCTGACCGACGGCACGATGCTGTTCCATGTCGAGCGCACGCTCCTCGACGACCCGCGCGGAGAGCTGCTCGTCGAGATCGAGGACTGCGCCACGCTCGAGCTGATCGTGTGCTCGGCGCAGTCGGTGGCAGAGCTCGGCATGCGTCCCGTGCGGCCGCTCATGCCGGCGGCCGCTTGAGGCCCGACCGAGCCCTTCCGCCGCCGATTCGCTCATCATGATGGCTGCAGTGAGCAGTCTCCACAACGCCGCTCGGATCCTCACGTGAGCGCGCACGCCGGCGCAGAGGTTCTCGTCGAGCGCGTCGCCAAGAGCTTCGGAAGGATCAGCGCGCTGCGCGAGGCATCCCTGCACGTCGCCCCCGGCGAGGTGGTGCTCGTCACCGGGCGCAGCGGCTCGGGCAAGAGCACGCTGCTCGCCCTGATCGGCGGTCTGGAGCGACCCGACGCGGGCAGGGTGCTGATCGACGGACGGGCGGTCTGGAGCGAGCCGCGCACCGCGCGGGCGCGCCGTGAAGTGGTGGGCTTCGTGTTCCAGCGCCACCTGCTGCTCGAGACGCTCTCGGCGCGGGCGAACGTCGAAGTGCCGCTGCTCGGAGCGGGCATGCGCCGCTCCGAGCGTCGCATGCGAGCGCAGCGGCTGCTCGAGCAGGTGGGTTTGGCAGAGCGCGCGGAGCACATCCCCGCACAGCTCTCCGGTGGCGAGCGTCAGCGCGTGGCGGTGGCGAGGGCGCTCGCCAACGAACCGCGCCTGCTGCTCGCCGACGAGCCGACGGGAGCACTCGACTCCGCCACCTCCGAGCGCGTGCTCGACCTGCTGTTCGGGTTGCGCGACCGACTCGGCATGACGATGATTCTCGTCAGCTACGACAGCGCGGTCGGTGCCCGCGCCGACCAGACGGTGACGATCGTCGACGGGCTGATCCGCGACAGCGACGCGCGGGCGCCGGCGGGCTGAGCGGATGCTGTCGATCATCGTCACCAACCTGAGGCGGCGGCCGGCGCGCACGCTGCTCACGGCGGCCGGGATCGCCGTGGGCGTGGCCACGATCGTGGCGCTGCTGTCGTTCACGCAGGGCCTGCGCGAAAGCGCCGCGGGGTTCGTACACCTCGGTGGGTCCGAGCTGGGAGTGTTCCAGGCCAACGTCTCGGACCCCACGACCTCCGTGCTGCCCGAATTGATGGTTGAACGACTCAGGGGGCTCCCGCAGGTGGCGCAGGCGACGCCGCTGCTGTTGATCGTCGAAGGCGTCAAGTCCGATCCCTCGGCCGTCGTGTTCGGGGCGCAGTCGAGTGGGTTCTTCGCAAAACAACTCGTGATGGTCGGCGGCGCGCGGCCAATCGCCCCGCACCGCGAAGCGCTCGTGGGAGATCGGCTCGCCGCCCAGCGGCATCTCTCCCCCGGAAGCGTGCTCGCCGTCAAGGGCCGCCGCTTCAGGGTGGCGGGCGTCTATCACTCGGGCATCCTGTTCGAGGACTCCGGCGCCATCCTGGACCTCGGCGAGGCTCAGCGGCTCATCGAACGCTCCGGCGAGGTGACGAACGTGATCGCGCAGCTCTCCTCGGGCACGCGCGCGGACGTCGCGGGCAGGGCGATCGAACGGAGCTTCCCCGGCACTCAGGCGATCACGACTCCCGAGCAGGCGCTGCGGGCGGGCGCCAACGGGACGCTCATCTCCAAGGCGATCCTCGTGATCGTGGCGATCGCGATCATCGTGGGCATCATCGGCGTGACGAACACGATGGCGATGGCGATCGCCGAACGCCGCGGCGAGCTGGGGCTGCTCAGCACCGTCGGCTGGTCCCCGGGACGGGTTGCGACCCTGATCCTCGGCGAGGGTATAGCGGTGAGCATCCTCGGCGCCACGGGCGGGCTGCTGCTGGGCGTGATCGGCGGCGAGGAGCTCGTGAGGGCGCTCGGCGTGAGCGGCTACGTTTCGCCGTCGGTGACGGCGTGGGGCCTCGGCCGCGGACTGCTGGTGGGCGTGGCCATCGGCGTGCTCGGCGGCATCTACCCAGCCTGGCGCGTCACCCGGATGACACCCTTGAAGGCGCTTTCGGGGACCTGACGCCACCGTTGCCGAGGCGAGCCGCGCGCAGGGTGCGCTGGATGTCGGTGATCGACAGCAGCCCCACGGGCGAGCCCGAGGCGTCCACCACGACCGCGCGCCCGACGCGGCCGAAGGCGGGGCGCGAGAGCAGCGTGGCGACGTCCTCCTCTTCCCCGATCGCGAGCTCGGGGTCGCGGTCGGCGACGTCGGCCACGAGCCGCGAGGAGCGCTCGGGCCGCGGGATGGCCTCGACGCGGTTGACGGCGATCACGCCGCCGAAATGCCCGGCCGCGTCGACCACGGGGAAGGCGGTGTAGAGGTAGGGCAGGAAGTAGTCGACGCCCGCCTGCTCGAGCGACACGTCGAGCGGGATGGACACGACCGGGGTGGACATTAGCTCGCGCGCGTGCACGCCCGAGAAGGTGGCCTGAACCTGGGCGCTCACCGCCTGCGCCCCGGCGGCCGCCACGATGAACAGCCCTATCACCGCCAGCCACAGACCACCCGCATAGCCGGCGAACAGCTCGAGCAGGCCGAAGCCGATCATCAGGTACCCGAACATGCGCCCCACGCCCGCCGCCGTGTTGGTCGAGCGCTCCAGGTCGTGGTTATGGCGCCACATCAGCGAGCGCAGCACGCGCCCGCCGTCGAGCGGGAAGGCGGGCAGCAGGTTGAAGCCGAGGATGAGCACGTTGACGAGCAGCTGATAGTCGACGAGCGCGCGCAACACCGAGGGGCTCGATTCCGGGAGCGCGAGCGAGATGGCGCCGAACACGACCGCCACAACGGCGGTGACGGCGGGGCCGGCGAGCGCGTAGCGCAGCTCGTCGTCGGGATCGTGGGCCTCGTCGCGCATCTTGGAGACCCCGCCGAGCAGCCACAGGTCGATCTCCTCCACTTCGATGCCGTGACGGCGGGCTACGATCGCGTGGCCGAACTCGTGCGCGAGGATGCTCACGAACAAGAGCAGCGCCGAGGCGAGACCGAGCGCGTAGGAGAGGCCGGGCGAGATGTTGTGGACCACGCTCGGGAAGTAGCTGTCGCCGAGCGTCCAGGTGATGAGGCCGACGATCACGAGCCACCAAGGGCTCACGCCGACCGGGATGCCGGCGATGCGGGCGATCCGATAGCTGCGGCCTGGCACGAGCATCACGCTAGACCCACCACGGTGGCGCGACCTCGGTGGTAGTCCCGTGTGTGAGGCGTAGAGACTACGGACGGCATAGGCTGAGCCCAATGCGCTGGCTGGTGGACGGTATGAACGTGATCGGCACGAGGCCCGACGGGTGGTGGAACGATCGCCACGGAGCGATGGTGAGGCTCGTGGGCCAGCTCGAGCTGTGGGCGTCCTGCGGCGGGGAGGACGTGACCGTCGTGTTCGAGCAGCCGCCGAGGCCCCCGATCCGCTCGAGCGTGATCGAGGTGAAGCACGCCCCCCGGCCGCGACGCGACTCCGCCGACGACGAGATCGTGCGCCTGCTGAAGGCCGAGCCCGAGCCGGGATTGGTGCGCGTGGTGACCTCCGACCACTGGCTGTCGGACCGCGTGCACGCGGAGGGAGCGAGCGTCGAGCCCTCCCAGTGGTTTCGGGAGCAGATCGAAACGGAGTGAGGTCAGGCCACCGGCGGGGGCGTTCCTTCGGCGCTGGCGCCCAGCGCCGGGTCCCACTCGCACACCAGGCAGGCGTGGCGGAAGGCAGAGCGCGCGAAGTCGAGCGCGAACGCGTGCGGGTCGGGACTCGCGCGGACGTCGTCCCAGTCGAGCACGTACTCGCCGAGCGACGCCTCCCAGCGCGCGGCGGGAGGCGAGAGCGTCGCGGAGGCGAACCCGTCAGGGGCCGGGTGGGCGTAGGCGTAGAAGGCGGCCTTTTCGTAGCGGGAGTCTCCGGGCCACCACCCCACGGCCACCTCCTGGGCGTCCATGGCGTTGCGCATGATGAAGTCCTTCGACGGCGGGTCGGCGGGAAGGCCGGAGAAGAGGTTGACCGCGAGGTCGAACGAGCCCCACCAGGCGTTGACGGGCGTGGAGCGTCCGCGATAGGGCGCCCTGAACGCGGCGAGCACAAGCGCGGCACGGGTCGCCGCGGCGAAGTAGGAGGCCACCTGGGAGGGGTCGTAGCGCGTGTGCTCGTGGTCCTCGTCGAGCGGCACGGTCCACGACACCTCCTGCGGGGTGGGGTCGATCTCGACCGCGCCCGCGAGCGTTCTGACCGCCTGAAGCAGATCGCGCGTGACCTCCCCCACCGGCCGGTTGGGGGTGAGCGCGACGCGCAGCGCGCGCCCGTCGCCGTGCTCCGCGATCGCCTCGTGGGCGTGCAGGTCGAGCGCCACGACGAGCGCGCCCGAGCCATCCGGCGCGGGCAGCGCGAGCGTCTCCCAGCCGCGCGCGGTGAGCCGCAGCGCGGCGTGCTGGAGCTGGGGCTCCGGCGGGGCGAGCGTCGCAGCCAGCTTGCCGAGCACCTGCGTGTGAGCGTGCAGCGTGTCGCAGGTGTCGCTCCACTGCTCGTAGGGAAGCGCAGGCCATGCCGAGTGCATGCGCTTACGCTACAACGTCGAGGAGGTGCTGCACGGAACACGCGATGAGGAGGAGCCGGTGGTAACGCAATTCCTGCAAGGCATGCAGCTCGCGCCGCTCGGACGGGCGGAGGGCTTGCGCGCGGGCCGCTGGCGCAGGGCGCACGCGCGCAAGGGCATCACCCTCAGCCAGGCGGACTGCTTCATCGCCGCCGCCGCCGCCGGAATCGGCGCGCGACTGGCGACGGGCACCCCCAAGCGCTTCCCGATGGCAGGGCTCGACGTCGAGCACTGGCCGGTTGGGGAGTGAGCGAACGCGATCCGGCGCAACTGCCCTAACCGACCGCGAGTGTCGCCGCGGAGCGCCAGCCAGCGCCGCACAGGTGCTGCCACCAGCTCGTGCTCACCCTCCTTCGTGAGCCATGCGGTGAACAGGAAGCTCGCCTCGGGACGCTCACCGTGCAGGGAAAGCCACCGCTCGACGTGGCCACCGGCAACGTCGGGATCGCCGCCCGCAGCCGCTCGACGAGCACGTAGTGGGTGTCCGGCTCATCGACGTGTGCGGCAAGCCAGGCGCTGATCGGCTCGGCGAACGGCCGCACGTCTTTCGCGGCCATCAGCCATGTGACGTACACGAACCGCGCCGCCGGCTCATCGCCGTGCACAGCGACCCACCGGCCGATCGGTCCCTGCAGGAGTGCAGGCTCCCCGCCGGCCGCAAGCCACGCCGCGTAGACGGCCCGCGCGCTCTGCGCCTCGGCGTTGCTCTGGAGCCACTCGCGGATCGAATCGCGCACGAACCCGGGCTCGCCGCCGGCCCTCAAACACCCCTCGTAGATGAACGCCGCACTCGCCCGCTCCTCGCGCTTGGCCATCCACCGACGCAGCGGCTCGCGCAAAAGCTCACGGTCTTCGCTAGCGAGCAGCTCGCTGAACGTGGGCCGGAACGCTTGGCAGGCGCCGGCCGGCTCGATCGTCGCCGTCGTGGACATCGACCCAGATTTGCAAACGACTGGGACGGAATTTTTCCGCGGACCCCTCAGCGGCCCCCAGCGACACTCCTCACCCCGCTCGAGCGAACCCACGCCGAGACGCTCCCTCAGGTTCGGAAACGCTAGAGCGATCCTGGCGCGGCGATCCAGCGACTCTCGAAGCCGAGCACTTTGCTGAGCGTGTCGAAATGCCCGTCGTAGTGCAGCACGGTCATGTTCTTGTGCGCGGCCGTCGCGGCGAGCAGCGCGTCCGGGAACGGCAGCCGATGGTTCGCCTTCGCCGAGAGGTCGTGCAGCGCACGGCGGGCGTCACGGACGATCCCCTGCGTCAGCGGCGCCTGCCGCAGAGCGTCGAGTTGCCTTTCGAGATGCTCGAAGTCAGCCTGGCTCTGGGCGTCGTAGAAAGCCTCGAAGGCGACGATCGGCGAGACGGCCAGCTGGTCGTTCCGCAGCGCCGCTTCCCAGTCGGAGGCGATCAGCGGATGCTTTGTGCGAAGCCAGACCGACGTGTCGAACAGGTAGATCCGGTCGGCCGGCAGGCTCACGGATCGACGAGGCGCTTGCCCCAAGCGTCGTCCTTCAACCGGGCTTCCATCTCGGGGGTCGGTCCTGGGCCCTTCGTTGTCCGCTCGATCAGCGCCTCGATCGCTTCGCGGCGAGCCTTGGAGCGGATCCGTCCAGGGCGGGTCGCAGTCGAATAGCCGTTGGAACCGGACGCGGGCTTGGCGGCGGCGGTGGGCTTCTTCGTCGTGGGCATACGCGCAGCGTAGCACCCGCCGCGTGGGGCACGATCCGGGGCGTCGGGCTCCTCGCGTGCAGCGCAAGCCACCGGCTGATCTCGTTCGCGAACGGACATGCGTCCCAGCTTTGCAAACGTGGGCGACGGTATTCCGTCACGGCCTCCCTCAGCGGGCCTCAGCGACCCGTCTCAGCCTTCCGATCGGCGGCCCCGCGCCGAGACGCCCCCGAGCCTCTGCTTCAGCCCGGGAGCACCCTCGGGGGGAGAAAAACGCTTATCCGAACGTGACGGTGAGGCTCTTGCGCAGGATCTTCGCCTGCTTGCCGCGCTGCTTGCCGGCGGCGCCACTCGGCGTGAAGCGCAGCTGAACCTTCGTGCGCAGCTTGCCGGCGTGACCCTCTTCGAGGGTCAGGGTGAGCGTAGAGCGGCCCTTGGCCGTCTTGGCGGCCTTCGAGACGCCCTTCCCGCTAGCGACGAGCCTCCCGGCGGCAGGCACCGACACCTTCACCGTCAACGTGCGCCTCTTGACGGCCCGGTGCACGATCCGCAGCGAGTACTGGCAGCCCTGCACTTCGATCGGGGTGTTCTGCTTGATCTGAGCCCCGTTCTGCGCGTCGAAGGTGTTCGGCATCACGAGGTTCGCCGTACAGAGATCGGTGTTGGCCGCCAGGGCTGAGAACGGGCCCTCCGGTAGCGTCAGTTCGAAGGACCCTACCGGTACGTCCGGCACGGTCTTGAAGGTTGAGGAGGTTATACCAGCCTTGCTGATGAACGTTTCGCCCTGAAGGTCGACAGTTACTCCATAACCTTGAAGAACAACTATCAATTCAGGAAACTTTTGTCCTCCATGACTCACAAAATAAGCTGGACCTTCTAGAGGAACAGGAAGTACTGGAGTCACAGCCTTAGCAAATCCAACTCTTGATTGAGAAGGACAACTGGCAGGATTCTGATTGAAAACAGAATCCAAGCAAGCATGGTTGAGGGTGCTCAAACGAGAAGGAAGAGCCTTAGGAAGTTCAATATGCACTTTCGCAATGTTGGCCTGCGTACCGAACGGCGCTTTCGGATAGAGAAGAGACACATGCAGGCTCGCACCGTTGGCTCTCGAAGTGTGCCCGTTCGTCGCCACTTTGAACACCGGCTTGAACCCGAGACTCGCGCAGTTCGTCACCTGATAGTGAGCCCCAACGCTCTCCGTATCCCCTAGTCCACCACTCAGTGTCCCGGTGATCGCCTGTGGTTCACAGTTGGTCGAGTTGAAGACGAAGCCAGGCCTGTCAATATTTACGTTTACCACTCTAATGTCCAGAGGTATGCCATCAAGGATCGTCGGTAGAGGGTCCGTGGTAATCGTAAGTGCAGCAGTATGTGGATCCACCGCAATCGTTCCTCTGACGACGACAGTGCCGAGATCGAACGGGCCCGCGACGGCAGGGACGACCACGGACAGACCGAACGGCGCTCCGTGGTAGGACTGCGTGATGAACACCTTGCCGCCGTTTACGTAGAACGGGTTCGCCCCGGCGCCCGCTGCTGCCACGACAGTGCCTATTTGGGATTCCGGACCGCAAGTGCCCTGGGCGGCCCGTGGTTCCCCACACAACGCGACCGTAGAGAGTGTTCCCAGCAGGCCGGGTGGAGTCTTGAGTGACACCCCTCCAAGCTGCTCGTCCCCGTCGGGGCGGCTCATCGTCATCGTCAGGGGACTAAAGCCTCCAGCCTGGATGCTGGTGGTACCCATCGTGAAGCCAGGCGCGAACTGTCGCGGCGAAGGACACGGCTTTCCGCCAGGACCGGAGGTGATCTCAAAGGAGCTCGAGACAGTCGCCGGAGCGTTGCCCGACCACGGGGTCATGGTCGCGGTGCTGGTGTAGGTGCCACATTCATGGGGCGTGACAAGCGGCGCCCTGGGTCCGCCCTTGAAGTCGATCTTCAGATCGTTGAATGGCAACTCGGGGCTGTTGTCGAACGTGCTCTGTAGCTGACCGGTCACCGGGTCAAGATTGACCTGGCCGGCCAGCTTCAAGACCACACCATGACCTTCCGCCACGAGATACAGCGCGATCAAGGAATGGAAGGGGTTTTCGTTCTGCTTGGCCAGATAGATCGCGCCATGCAACGGTTCGGAGAGCAACGGCGTGTCTATCTCTACTGTGCCCATCTTCGCGGAGTCGGGGCATGACGGTGTTTCGCCGCTGCCCAAGCCGATCTGCGCGAGCGTGCATGCACCCAAGCCATCGGCGGCCGACGGCGAGACCGAAACGCCTGCGGGCAGCGTTACGACTGTCTTGCGAACATCCGAGGTCGCGATTCCTTCGGGAGCCAACAGCCCTTCTTGGGGCAGCGAGAAATCTATGTTCAACCCCGCCGGCGTATCGGCCTGTTGGGTGCTCGGCTCGATGTCGACCGCCGGTTTGAAGGGCACGATCGGGCAACCGGTCGTACCGATCTGCGCGCCCCATTCGCTGGGCGCGAGCGGATAGCCGGGGGGTTCGTGGCTGAACATGCTTTGTTCGGCAAACACACCGGGAGCAGACCAGGCATCCGTCTGTAGCGTCGTCTGAACACCCGAACCGATGGCGGTACAGGAAACCGGGAGCGTCAAGAAAGCTCTCGGCGCTTCCGGGTCTTTACTGGGCCCGGCAAGTGGATGTTCTTCTGTAGCACTTCCGCAACGAGGCGGACCGGTTTCGCCTTCTTCGTGGGCAAGAGAATATTGGCATCTCTGGAAGTCGTGCCTCGGGTCTCCCGGCACACCCCAAAAGACGACCTTGATGCCGGTGATCGGCAGGGCGTCCGGAATTTTCGGCGAGATGACGTTGATGCCAAAGTCGCCACCGTTGCGCACATTTCCCGTCAATATGATCGACTGTCCCGCCACATCGAACCCAAACGCCGCCGGCTGGTCGAACGCGGGGACGATGTTGTAGAGCTGCGCCACGGCAGCGGGGCGGCCAAACAGTTCGGCGAGCGGGATATGCAGTTCGATATAGCCGACCTGGGATGCGATGGGGCATTCTGCGTAGTGAGATGTGTGCAGAGGCTCATTGGCGCCGGACAACTGTTCGATCGTGCACTGCTCGATCCCGGTCGGGTTTCCGAACAGTCCCGGCGGGAGCTTCGTGACGATGTCTCTGGCGTCCGCGTCGGGCATCTGAATTTTGGTCCCGAACAACGTCTGTTCATGATGGTTGAGCTCTATTTCGGTGATGATTTCATATGGGTGTCCACCTGCTTGCGTGAATACTCCACCGGCGGGACCCGCAGTGATCTGCTGATCGAAGCCTTCGATACCGAAATTGGCGCTAGCTGAGTCTGCGCCTAGGACCATCGCGACAGTCACGACCACCGCTACTGCGAGCGCGAGCACAGTCCTGAGCCTGTCCATCTTCATAGTCTTTAGATACATTGGTTCGTCCTCTCCCTAACGCGCGGCTCGACGTAGTGTGGTGTGGCGCGCCTTGGCGGCTCTGCGACTCTTGCGCCCCTGCCTCGACTTATGCTTGCGCTTAGCTTTCCCGTGCCTGGTGTGCTTGGCCTTTGGTTTGGGCTTCGCTTTCACGACAGGTGTCAGGGGATTGCCGGCGCCAAAGAACGTCGATGACGCTGCCACCGAGAGCGGTGGAGCGGAACTGGCAGGAGCCTGGCAGTCGTCTCCGATGCAGGGCACGCTTGGCGGCACATTCTGGGCCGGTATTCCCCCTTCGATGCGCGCGTCGTACAGGTCCGCGCTGTCGTCGATGTCCGACCGCACCAGTTTTTGATAGGTCGTGAAGAATACGTTGCGCCCGTCGGGCGACGCGTCCACGAAGAACGATCCGCAGTTACAGGTGCCGCTTGAGATCAGATGGATCTTGCCGGTCGCAATATCGTACTCATAGACATCGCGCTGTTTGTTGACGTCCTGCGGAGTCAGAGCGTCTGCGGTATCGAAGAATACATAGCGGCCGTCGTCGCTGAGCGCATGCGCGCGATAATGGGTTGGACTCACCAGAATCGAGAATGCATTGGCGTCGACGCTGAAACCACCGGAGAACCCGGCGAAACTGACCGGATACGCGCCGCTGGGGTCGCACGAGACGCAGGTTATCTTGTTCGAGTCGTAACGATAGAGGTAAACCTCAGTGTCTTTCAACTTCTTTGGATACGGGTCGTTTTCATAGCCTGCCTGCTCGGCGGTCGCCGGATCTTCATTTGTGAACAGCACCGTCTTGCCGTCGGCCGAGATTCGCAGGCCGTGACCATATTCGAGACCCCCTTCTTCCCACAGTTCATTTTCCTGCCAAGTGTGCGTAGTAATGAAGCGGAGTTCTCCCTGGTGCAGTACATAGACATACCCCAGGAAGTGACCCGACCTGCCTTCGACTTCAATCTGGTCTTGTGGGCGAAGCGGCGCGGATGACGTGAAATAGACGTAACTGCCGTCGGCGCTGATACCGTTGATTTTGCCGTTCTGTTCGCCTGGCGGACCCGACACCAGCAGCGTGAGGTGTTTTTTCGCAGGGGCGTTTACATCGTACATGTAGTACTTCACGCCCGTTTCGGGCGCATCTTCGGTCAGCATCTCGGAACTCGTGAAGAAGAGCTTGGAGTCGTCCGAAGTGGCAGCCCAGAAGAACGCAGGCTTAGTACCGTTGGGATCCGGCGAGGAGCGCTCGCTTTCATTCAAATAGATCGTTTCCGATCCGTTCACACGCATGTAAAGCTGGCCGCCCATTCCTTCTTTGTCGATGCCTTCGGCGGTTATCGCGTAAGGAGGAGTCGCAAAAACTATTCGTGACCCGTCGTCTGAGACCGTGCCAGGAATATTGACTGCATCGGCGGTGGAGATCGCATTTTGAGAGAATTCAACACCCGCCCCCTGACTCGAGTTTCGGGTTTTTCGAGGTCTGAGCGTGGTGTAGTGATGACTGGTGTGGTCGGCGCGCGGCGGGTGCGTCTGGCTGGCTGAGCGGCGGGGTTGGTGTGGGTTGAGCGCGACCGCAGGAGGGCTGGCGGCGACCCCGAATCCGGTGGGCGACAAAGTCCATCGGCCGCGGGGCGTAGTGAGCGTTCCCGCGGCCTGCCCATCGGGGGGTCGCCGCCATGCCTCAGGTTCCCAGTTCGCTCGCCGGCTTGCTGTCCCTGCTTGCGCCGTGCTTCACGGCACCCACGTACCGGACGTTCTGCATGCTCACGGTCGGCTTCATCGCGCGCATCCGCGAGAACACGGTCACGGGGATGCTGCAGGCAGCGGGCCTGGCGGGCGTCTGGCATCACAGCCGCGCGCACGCGTTCTTCGCCTATCGCCGGTGGTGCCCGGATGAGCTCGGGCTGCGGCTGCTGGACCTCCTGGTCTCGCTGCTGATCGGAGCCGACGGCCCGATCTCTCTGGCCGTGGACGACACCCTCTTCGGGCGCACGGGAAAGCGCGTGTGGGGGGCGCACTACCTGCACGACGGCGCGCAACCGGAGGGCTCGGGCAGGCGCACCCGCTTCGGCAACTGCTTCGTTACGGTCGTGCTCGTCGTGGCGCTGCCATGCACCGGCGGGCGGACGATCGGCCTGCCGGTCCTCTGCCGGCTCTTCCGACCGAAGGACGATGAGCACCCCGGCCGGCCCTCCCAACCCGAGCTCGGACGAACGCTCATCGACCTGGTCATCAAGCGCTTCCCCGGCCGCCAGGTCGAGCTGGTGATGGACGGCGCCTACGCCTCCAGGGCCTGGCGGAGCCTGCCCGATCACGTCAGCCTGACAACCAGGATGCGCGCAAACGCCGCGATCCACGAGCTCCCCCTGGCACGCCGGCCACACCAGCACGGCCGCACGCCGCTGAAGGGCAAGAGGATGGGGAGCCTCGCCGAGATCGCCAAAGCCGCGACCTTCACGCCCGTCACGCTCACCGGACGCGACGGGCGGAGCCGCACCGCCCTCATCCACGAGTTTGTGTGCCTGTGGTACAAGCCGTTTCACACGCGGCCGATCAAGGTGATCCTCGTCCGCAGCCCCAACAGCACAAAGACCGACAGCTTCGACATCGCGATGGCATCAACCGACACCACCGCCACCGCCGTACAGACCATCGAACGCTACGACGGGCGCTGGGTGATCGAGACCGTCCACCAAGAGGCCAAGGCCCATGGCGTCGGCGACGCCCGCAACAGAGTCAAGGGAGCCGTGGAGCGCACCGTGCCGTTCGGTTTCCTGACGATCACGATCACGATCCTCTGGTACCAGCTCTGCGGCGACCCGCAGGCCGACCTGATCGAGCGCCGCCGCCGGGCTCCGTGGTACCGCCAGAAGGCCACCGTCAGCTACGCCGACATGCTCGCAGCGCTACGCCGCGAGCTCATCCGGCAGGAGTTTCATGCACAAGCACACCCGATGACCACGCATCAACAAATCAGAGAACCCCAGCTCTCATCAGCACTCGCGGCTGCCTAAACCGCGAAAGTCGAGCCCTGACCTGCGACCGAGTTTTCGGCCGGCTGCCCATCGGGCAGTATGCCCACCAGGTGCACCGTACCGTTGTGCCATTCGTAAGTCTTTGCGCCTGCCGGCAGGCCTTTCGCTTCCGGCGTCAGATCGTCCAACGACTCGAACACGATGTGAGTCAGATCCTTGGACGCGGCAGCGACCGCTATGGAGTGTTTGAAGCCCAGCTGTTCCCTGGCCGGCAGAGGTTCTATGGAGTCACTCAAAAGTTCGTAGCTGCCGGGAGGCGCCGACAGCAGATCCTTGCGCAGGTAGAGGTTGTGCACGCCGGCGACGTTGGGATCGGTCCCGGCAAGCGGCGATATCGCGTAGTACACGCCCTTGGACAGATCTTCGGAGATCAGTGTGTACTCGGGTGTGACGAAAGGATAGGGTTCTGCCGGCTGATGCGGAGTTATCGAGTGGCTGATCCAGCCTTCCGGCCCGCGCTGAGCCACGTATTCGTTTCCGCTGGCCTGCATTCCCACCGTGTCGCCGAACGCAGCGGGAGAAACGTACTTGACCGCGTCGCCGGTGATCGAAGATTGAGTCATGCTCTCGACCGCTGAGATGTTCCCGCCGTTCTTATCGAGCGGCGAAACCATCTCGTAAGCACGGCAGTCGGGAAGATAAGAGGCGAACTGCTTAGCGCGGATCCCCGCGTTGCTACATGTTTCTGTTTCAGCGACGGGCTCAGGGAACGTCCTAAACACCTTGTCCGGTCCAAACGTCGTGCCTTCGGCGCTGACCGCTACGACCCGATAGTGATAGGTGCTGCCCGGTGTGAGTCCCAACGCCAGCTGTTTGACTGTCACAGCTTCCGTACCCGACCCGACTTGGGCTTCCGAGGAGGGCAGGCTCGTGCCGTAGGAGACACTGCTGCCGTATTCGAACCGATATGTAGTCGCCGCTTCGTTTGGCTTGATCGTCGCACTCAGCGTGGCGCCCGCATATTCCACGTCGGACACAGCCTCGAGTTCGATCGTCGGAGCGCTAGCCGCCAACGCGGAGCCTGCCCAGGCGAGTCCCCACCCCCATATGCACAGCGCGATCGTGACCGTCAATGCCAGCCTGCGAGAACCCATCAAGCCATCCCCTCTCTGCCTACGTGTCAATACCCGGCTCCGAACTGGCATGGCCCGCCGCGAAGAGCACCTCTCCGCCAACACAACCTGCCAAAGAACCCTCAGCTTTGTCTCTCTTCTGAACTGCATACCTTTGTTACTCCCAAAAGTCGCCTGTGCATTGTTTGAACATCCCAATTGCATTTCTAGGAGCGAAACGCTCTGCTATTGAGATCAAGGGCAACGGACTCAGTGAGAGAGCCTTTACTTGCTTGCTTCCTTTTTGATTACAAGCTTGTGGTTCGGCGCCGGCCAGGGCGGCGAGGATGCGTGCGTGGTGGCTCATCGCTCGCTGGCTCCGTGGCCTTGGCTGCCTTCGGTGTTGGCGCGGATGTTCTGCGCGATCCGCTGGCCCTCCTCTGTGAGGGTCCATGAGTTCGGGGCGCCCTTACCGGGGTGGATCCCCGTGTTCGACACGAGGCCGATCCGCTCCAAGCGACCGAGCAGCTTCGATATCTGGCCCTGGTCTGTGATCCCGGCCGTCTCACCGATCACACGGTTTGACCCATCCGGGTGCTGGGCGATGGCCATCAATACCCGCACCGTCCTGTAGGTGAGGCGCATGCCGGCGGCTTTGAAGGGGTCTGAGATGAGTGCGTCCTCGCGCGGTGCGCTCACCGAGGTGGGCAGCGGACGCTCGAGCTCGCGCCTCGCTGCTGCAGCACCGAGGTACGGAAGGACGATCATGCTCATCAGCTCGTTAGTCAGGACGATGAGAGGCTCACGCTTCGCTTCCCCCACACGGGGACAGGCTGTCAGCCGTGCCTGGATGACCGCGAGCACGCCACCGACGGTCCCCTCCGCCGCGAGCGGGGAGACGTTCGTGGCCATACCCGAGTTGCCTGCCGGGCGCCCTTTGGGTGTGCCCGTAAGGGTGCGGCCCTGATCGACGATCCGTGTGAGGCGCGCCAGGATTTCCGTCCGGCGCTGGGCGACTCTCTCGCCGCTTGTGAGTGACTCGCACACGAGCATCCGAGCAACGCTCGGCTGCTCATTGCAGAAGGCGAGCAGCGCGACCAGGCCGGCCCCGATTCGCTCCCGCCAACCCTTCTCGGACTCATACGCCGGGATGACCCGTTGCGAGGCGAGCGTCACTGCGCGCTCGAAGGAGGCGAGCAGACAGTCGTCACGATCATCGAAGTTCTCGTAGAACGTGCGCCGGCTCACACCCGAGCGCTCCACGACGTGAGCGACGGTCACGCTCCCCGCCCCCCGTTGCGCCACGACGTCGAACGTCGCGCTGAGGATCCGCGCGCGCTGAAGATCAGCGAGCTGCTCACGCACGGCGCCGTTATACGCCTGCGCGATACGCGCGCCATGACCGATCCGGTCACCTGTACCGGCGTGAGCAGACCGTGACGCTCGTTTACCACCGGCCATCTCACCGGCTCCTCCCACACCCGCACACAATGGGTAGGACGGACCCCTGGACGCCCAAGAGCGCAGGCGCCCTCGTGGAGATGGCGCCCAGGGGTTGCCCGTCCAGCAGAACAGAGGCAGGGTCTAGTGCGACCATCCCGCGTGGGTACGACACTTTGAAAGAGAAACTCCCCCCGAGGGGGGAACCCGTCCGGCTGCAGGCCGGAGACCCACTCAATCTCCCCCCTTGGGGGGATCCCGTCCGGCTTGCCGGACGGAGGGGGGCCTGAGGCCGTGGGTACGACAAGTGCGCGCAACACGCAGACGCGTGAGCGCGAGAAGAACAGCTCATGCCCCCACCCCCTTCGGGGTGAAGCGGCCGCGAGACGCGGCCGGAGCGGAGCGGCCTAAGCCGTGAAGGCTGAGGCGGCCAGAGAGAGAGAGAGAGAGAGAGACGCGTCAGCGCCGCTGACGCGTCCTATAAAGGACCCGCCACGCGCACAACGACTCTCAACTGCGCTATTCCCCAAAGAAACCACGCGAACTACAGCTCCCTCTCAGTTGCGACTTGGTCCCTCTCCCAAGGTTCCCCGTCTAAAACGTTTGCGGCTAGCCACAGGGCCGGCCCAAACCAGTCTTATGTCTTCCCCGATCCCTTTCGGATCGAGGCATGGGGTCTTTATACACCACCACGCTGCTCGTGTCAAGTACCTGAGCGAGAATCTTTAAGAAGCCGCGCGCGAGGCGCCACGAACCCGCCGGCGCCGGGGCTTTCGAGCGTGGAGCGGCGCAGCGCGAAACGCGGGTCGAGGCCCCGCGACGAAGTTCCGTCCGGGGCCGCGAGCTGAACCACATGTCGTCGCTGAAGCCGACGACGGAGGAGGTGTCCGGCACGAGGAGGCTGGCACCAGGTCAAGATGACCAAGCCCGGGCATCGGCCCGTCACGCTCCCGGAGAACAAGCGCCGCGCCTACTCCAAGGACTTTGAGGCGCAGCTGCGCCGTGAGGCCGGCCTACAGGACAAGTAGCCTTGACCGATGTCTATGATGCAGAGCACGATGCCAGAGTCCCAGCAACTGCATGTCCACGTGCGTCTCGAGGACGATGCGCTGTGGGCCACCGTCGACGAGTTCCCGGGCGTCCCGGCTACGGGCGATGACCTCGACGAGTTGCGTGAGAGCCTGCGGGAGGGTATCGCGCTCATGCTCGCCTCCCCCGGCCAAGAGCCACCCGCGGTGACGCTGGCCGCGCTGCATCCGGAGCCGGTCGCGACGACCGCCAGCTCCGAGCTCGTATACGCCTGACGGCCGCACTCATCCCCGAGTTGAGCCACTCACGCTCTATCAGGGTCTCAAGACGCTGACAACGGTTGCAAAGGAGGACGGCTCACCGCGCGCTTGGCGATCGAAGAGACCTCCGGCGAGACGCAGGCCAGGACCGTGCACCTGATCGAGAAGTCCTCGCACGCTCACAGAAGCGCGGGAAATAAGCTTCCATGACAGGGGCGGGAGGGGGATGCGCTGGGCGAGTTCGCACACATATGACCATGCTACTATGGTCATATGGACAAGACCTTGACGGCAACTCGTTTCAAGGCCCAATGCCTCGCCCTGCTCGACGAGGTCGCCGAGACGGGCGAGTCGCTGCTCATCACCAAGCGCGGCCGGCCGGTGGCGCGCGTCGATCCGGTTGCACCGCCGGCCTCGCTGCGCGGGAGCGTCACGTTTGCGAGCAGCGACGAGGAGCTGATCGCGCCGCTGCCCGAGCAGTGGGACGCCGCGTAGCCGGTGATCGTTCTCGACACGCACGCATGGCTGTGGTGGACCGCCGAGCCCGCAAAGCTCAGTCTGCCGGCTCAGGACGCGATCGACCACGCGGACCGGATCGCCGTCGCCACGATCAGCTGCTGGGAGGTCGCGATGCTCGCCGAGGCCGGGCGTATCGAGCTCGACCGCCCCGCCGGAGCGTGGATCGAGCAGGCGCTCGCGGATTCGCGTACCCAATCGCTTCCGCTCACGAGCGCCGTGGCTGTTCAAGCCGCGCTGCTCGGTCGCGAGGGGTTCGTCGGCGACCCGGCCGACAGGATCATCTACGCCACCGCCCGCTTTGCCGGAGCGCGCCTGGTCACTCGCGACAGGAGCCTGCGCGAGTTCGATCCTCGCGCCACGATCTGGTAGCGATGCACAAGGCGGCCGGCGATGCACAGCCGGCCGCCGAGCCGTGGACCTACGCGCAGCTGGCGGCCGAGGGCTACCTGCATAGCCGCCGCGGCACGCAGCTGGTTTGCCTGGTTGGTGTAGAACGCCACCACGCTGCCCTGACGGTCGGGAAGCAGCGTCGGGCTGCCGTAGGGCACGCCCGTCAGGTCGAGGTTGCGGGCCACCTCGGGCAGCGTCGCGCCATCCGGCCAACGCGCGCCCTGGATCGTCGCGTTGCTCGATTCGCCAGGCACGTTGCCCTTCCAGGCGAAGTAGGCGTCGTTGCCGAGGAACGCCATCGAGCCCGAGAAGGTGTCCTCGTTCGTGGGCGACACGCAGCGCTGAGCGATGAAGCTGCCGCCTGTTGGACCGCGCAGGACGCCCTCGCAGCTTTCGCTACTGCTGGTTCCCTGGAAGGAGTAGAGGATGTAAGCCATCCCGTTCGGCGCGACGCCGGCGGCCTCCGGTGCGCCGCTGCCGGTGACGAGCTGCGCCGGCGTGGTCCAGGAGCCGTTCGGTCCCTGGCGCGTCACTCCCCAGACGTCGAGGCTCTGCGGCGATTTGCGCACGTACTGGTACGTCACGACGGCGTCGCCGGCTTCGTTCTCGCCGAGGTGCAGCGCGTCGGCTGTCCACAGGATTTCCGAGCCGGTGACGTTTTCTTCAGGCCCCCACACGCCGCTGGAGGCCGGGCGTCGACGGACGATCACGGTGTAGCTGTCGTCTGTCATCGCGCTCGTCCCGCCTTCGCTGAAGCGCAGCGTGTAGGCCACTGTGATGTCGCCCTGACCGTCAAGACCGAGCGCCAGGCTCTCACCGGATTCAGAAGGAGGACTGATCCGCGTCGGAGCTTGCCAGGTCGCGCCCGCCGGGTGCACAGCGACATCGACTCGGTAGACAGGCTCGCTCTGCCCTGCTCCTTTCTCACCGCTGGCGATGTGCTGTACGCCGACCGCGGCCGTGCCGTCAGGGCTGATCACGGGCGTGAGGTACTCGTAGATTTCTTTGTTGCGTTCGGCGTCGGTCGCGATCGTGAACGGCGCTTCCCACGCGGCGCTGCCCGCTGGCCGGTAGGCGGCTCGGTAGCGATAGGGCGAGGTTTCGAGGTTGGCGCCGGTGAGCTCGACCCACGTGGCCACCGCGGCGCCGTCGGGTGCGACGGCGATCTGCGCTCCGGTCGGGATCGCGCCTTCGACGGAGGGGATCGTGAGCTGGTCGGCGTAGCTGCCGCCCGGTGCGAGCGTGCCGACGTGCAGCACGGTCCGTAGAGGCGAGAGCGACGGCACTTCCAAGAACGCCTCGGTGGCGACACCACCGTTCTGATAGGCGACCGTGTCCTGGCCGCCGAAGGCGTTGCCGGGCACGGGGAATGTGACGGCCCGCGCCCATCCGGGAGCCGCGCTCGCCGCCGCCGGCACGATCGCCGACGCGAGCAGCAGCGCCAGAACTGTTCTCAGAACGACCCTGTGACCGGACATGGCCCTCCCCCACTCGCTTGCTCGTCCGCATATGGGGCGTCCTGCCCATGGTGTGCGGCCGGAGACGAGCGGGTATGGTCGCTGGACACACCCGAGCAGAGGAGCCGCAATGGCTGTCGGCATCAGAGCGAAGTTCAGCGGAGGCACGCAGCAGCAGTACGACGCGATTCACGGGCATATGAGCATCGACGCCAATCCGCCGCAGGGCATGATCTTCCATGCGGCCGGCCCGATCGAGGGGGGCTGGGGGGTGATCGACGTCTGGGAGTCGCGCGAGGCGTTCGACAGCTTCGCCCAGAGTCAGCTCATGCCGGCCGCCCAGGAGCTCGGCGATCGGGCGTTCCCCAGCCCGCCGGAGATCAAGGAGTTCCCGGTTCACAACTTCACTAAGCCGTAAATATAGGGCGCCGCGGTTACTGAAGCTCCACGCCGGGCGGAATTGACTCCCGCAGCGCGATACGGTCGTGCAGGCGTCGCAGTGGCTTTGGCGCCCACCAGTTCCACTTGCCCATCAGCGCCATCAGCGAGGGGACGAGCAGCGCCCTGACGATGCTCGCGTCAACCGCGACGGCGAGCGCGGCGCCGAGTCCGAGCTGCTTGGTGAAGAACAGCTCAGAGGTGCTCAGAGCCCCGATCGCTACGCAGAACAGCAGCGCGGCGGCGGTCACGATCCGTCCGGTGCGCTCGATCCCGAGCGCGATCGCCTCGCGGTTGGGCAGGCCACGGTCGTGCGCCTCCTTGATGCGGGCGAGCACGAACACCTCGTAGTCGGTGGCGAGCGCGAACGCGAGCACGATCATCAGCACCAGGCTCGACTCTTCAAGGCCGCCGATCGGCGTGAATCCAAGCGGGCCCGAGAGGTGGCCGTCCTGGAAGATGAGAACCTGCAGCCCGACGGCGACGCTCACGCTCAGCATGTTCATCACGAGCGCCTTCACCGGGATCACGATCGAGCCGGTCATCAGGAACAGGAAGCCAGCCGTCAGCGGTATCAGGATCAGTAGCGCGAGCGGAATGTGCGCTGCGATCGAGCTCTTCTGGTCTGCGAAGAACGCGCTCGCGCCGCCGACCAGCGCGCCGTAGGGCCGCGCGAGCGCACGCAGCCCGGACAGCAGCCGCTGCTGGGAGTCCGAGTACGGGGAGCCGTGTGGGAACAGAGTGGTCGCCCACGTGCCGCGGCCGACATAGCGCGGCGGTGCGGCGCTCGCAAGGTTGCCCGCCGTTCTCGCCGCGGCCGCGGCGAGGCGCCGCGCGGACGCACCGTCCCCTTTCAGCACGATTTCGGTCGATTCGCCGGCATTGGCCGAAAAGTCATGTGCAAGCGCGGTTTCGACCTGACGGCTTGCCGCGCCGGCCGGCAGCAGGTTGGCGCCGGGAGATGTGAACAAAACATGCAGCGCGGGCGTCGCCGCGGCGAGCAGCGCGATCGCGCTGAGAACCGCGACCGGGGCGGGTCGGCGCACGACGCCGTGCGCGAGCCTCCACCAGCCGCCTGCTTGCGTTGTCCGTGCGGTGCGCGCCGCGCGGCGCTGCATCCACGCGGGCGACAGCGCATTGATGCGCGGTCCGAGCGCGATCAGCACCGCCGGTAGCAGCAGCAGCGCGACAGCGCCGTCGCACAGCGTGACGATCGCCCCGCCGATGCCCATCGAGTAGAGGAAGCGCAGCGGGAACACGAGCAGGCTCATCATCGCCGCCGCGACGGTCAGAGCGCTGAACAACACCGTGCGCCCCGTGGTCTGCAGCATGCGCCCGATCGCCTCGCGCGCGCTCACGCCTCCCGCCAGCTCCTCGCGATAGCGGTAGAGCACGAACAGGCTGTAGTCGATCCCGAGACCGAGACCCATGCCGCTGACGAGATTCAGCGAAAAGACCGAGAGCGGCGTGAATTGGTCGACCAGGCGCAGCGCGAGGAACGTCAACAAGATCGCGAAACCACCGACCAGCAGCGGCAGCAGCGCGGCGACGAGCCCCCTGAAGAACCAGAACGACAGCAGCAGAAGGAACGGGAAGCCGAGCAGCTCGGCGCGCGTCAGATCGCTGGTCGTGCGCTCGTTCAGTTCCTTGGTGGTCAGCGCATACCCGCCGAACCGGGGGCTCATCCCGGCCAGCTCCGCCTTCGCCGGCTGCCTCGACAGCGCGTCTTCCACACGCGATGTCGCCGCCGTCGCATCGCCCGTGGAAGCGAACGCCGCCAGTACAACCGTCTCGCGGCCGTCGCGCGACAGCAACGTGCTCGAGCGCGTCGCCGGGTAGTCCACCGCGCGCTGGAAGCCTTTCTGCACGGCGAGCAGCGCCGCGAGCGTCACGGCGGCATGCTGCTCGGCCGGGTGGGTCTCGACCGGGTGCTCCCCGCGCAGCAGCACAGCCACGTTGAAATACGGGCTCTGCCCCGTGGCCGCCCTCAGCGCGTCGTTCGCCCGTTCGTACTGCGAGGCGGGATCCTGAAAGTCTTCTCCGCTCGAGCCGAGCATCCCGGTCACGGGCGCGCCGAGTCCCGCTGCCAGCAGGAACAGCACGCCTGCCGCGACCAGAACGCGCCGGGTACGCCCGGTGGCGAGCATCGTGAACCGTCTGATCATGACTCTGGCGTTGCGGGGATGTCCGTCAGTGGGCTTGGAGGCCGTCGCATGAGGCGCAGCGGCGGGCTGCCGGCAACGCGCAGCTCGCTCGTGATCTGAAAGCCGAGCCGATCATACAGCGCGGCGCTGCGCTCGCTGGACGCCTCCAAGTCGCGCACAACGGCACCTACCGGCAGCCGCTGTACGTCGCGGCGGTCTTCGCGGTCACCGGCCTGCTCGCGGCCTATGCGGCTCGCGGAGCACGCATTCCATACGCCGCGCTGCTCGCGGGACTCTCCGCGCTGTTGGCGTGGCTGTATGCCTGGGAGAAGATCCTCCACCACCCTTCCGCAAACACAGGGCGCTGGCTGCTCGTCGCCGCGGGAGCTCTGCTTGTGATCGTCGCGGTCGGGCTCGCTCGCGCGAGGGCGATCGGAGCGAGCGAGATCGCCACGGCCGGCGCGATCGGGCTGCTCGCCTTCGTCATCAGCGTCGCGGCGCAGATCACGCGACTGGAGGCCGGGCGGGCACCGACCGCGGGCGTAGTCGGCTGGCCGCTGGTGTTGATCGTCGTGGGGGCTGTGGGGCTCATCGCGCCGGTGCTCTATCGGCGGAAGTCGTAGGTGTGATGGCAGCCGCGACAGCGACCTCCCGACGCGGCCTTCACGGCGGTGAGTTTGTCCGTAGCGTAAGCGCGCTGCTGCGTTAGGACCGCCAGCCGCGGCTTCTGGCACACCCTGCTGCAAACCGATCACTGGTTTACAATGGAGGGATGCAACGCTCCGCCGTCGCACGTAATGGCGCCGCGCCGAGTGCGGTCCATGTGAGCCGCGAGCAGGCGGCGGCGGACGCGCTGGGCTTGCTGCGCGCCGAGGGGCTTGAGCCGAGTCCCGCGCACCAGGCGCTTGCTGCCCGCTGGGTGGCTGGCGAGATCGACGACGAGCAGTTCGAGCGTCTCAACTTGGAGCAAGTGCGCGAGCGTCTGGCTGCCACCCCCGGTCGATAGCTGCTCAGCCCTGATGGCGGAGGATCCGTATGTCTATCCGGGCACCGGTGTCCTGCGCAACAACCTGGAGATTCGTGATCCCCGGGAGCTCTTGCAGGTCGAGGCGGACGTCGTTCGTGCCGGCCTCGCCGTCCTGGCCGGTCGTCCGCTTCCCGGCGTCTATGACCTGGCGCATTGGCAGGCGTTTCACCGCCGCATCTTCGGCGGGCTCTACCCGTGGGCGGGGGAGCTGCGTACCGTGCAGATCGCAAAGCCGAGTGCGTTCTACGCGCGCCCGGAGCACATTGCGGCCTACGCGCAGGGCATCTTCGCTGAGCTTGCTCGTGAGCGGTACTTGGAGGGTCTCAATCGCGGCGCCTTCCTGGAGCGGCTGACGCACTACCACGCCGAGATGTACGCGGTTCACCCGTTCCGGGAGGGCAACACACGCAGCCTGCGCGTGTTCCTGGGCCAGCTCGCCGGACAGGCGGGGTATCGGATCGCCTGGGGGTCTCTCGATCACGAGCGGAGCTTCGCCGCCAACGTGCGCAGTCTCAACGGCCAGAACGACCAACTTCGGGCGCTGCTCGAGCAGATCGTCGATTTGCCCGGAGCATGACGGTCGTGCAGGTCACCTCCAACGGGTTTCGGGGGAAGGGCGCCGGGCGCGCGCTTCAACGGCAGGTCAGCGTGCCGGCGAGGGCGTTGGGCGACGCGGCGGCGCCGGCGCTCATGGGCGGGGGCGGAGAAGGGTAGGGGCGGGCGAGTGAGGCCTGGCGCCGATGTTTGCAGTGACGCCCGGGGACGGGCTACATACTCCCCGCGTCAGGAATGGGGCGCTCTGCGGTTGTGGGCGCGCCGGTCTTCCAGCAGCCCAAGTATCCGGTGCACCTCCTCGTCTCGGAGGGGCGGCTTGGCGGTCACGGGCGCCTACCCGAGAGAACGCGAGGCGGCAAGGTCAACCCGCGCCGAATGCGCGAACCGCGCGAGAAACTCATTCTCCCTGCGCAACTGCTCGGCTGACTTGCGGCCCGAGCGCAGGTCGCGCTCGTCCGCTTCGCGAGAAGCCTGCTTCTCGCGGGCGCGAACACTGGGATCAAAACGTTCATCGTTGCGCTGCATCGCCTTTGCATCCTACCGGACGACTGTTCGCAGAAACCGGGAGGCAAAACAGCGAGCGCGGGCGTGATCTTGCCAGCAGAAGCCCGGCTCACCGCTCGTAGCGGTCATCCCCGAGGTGGATGGAGGGCAGCTTGGATGCGTCAGGCGGCTTCGGCGGGTCGAGGATTCCCGCGGGCATGTGCTCGGCGCAGAGGATTCGATAGCCCTCCCCTGGACCTGCCGCCTCGACGATGCCCTCCAGCGCACGCACCTGTGAGCCACACACGCCGCAGAATCCGTCCCAGGTGTTTCGCTTCGCCATTCGCGCTCATGCCATTGGTCGCTTCTGTGCTTTCTCGACAGGCCGAGCGTCGGGGCTTGAGGACGAAGCTGTGTGCTCCACGAACGTCCGCCCCGCGCAGACGACGATAACCGTGCCGCCGGCTGGGTCTTTTCTTGCGACCAATTTGTGACCACGGGCCCGCGGAGAGGCCGTGCGAGGCCCGGCGACGCACGGCGCCGGTGCTGGAGGCCGATAGGCCGTTTCCAGCTTGTTTGCATTGGGCAAACGGCGAGAAGCGGCGAGACGGTGAGCGCGCCCTGAGAGATTCGAACTCCCGACCTTCGGTTCCGTAGACCGACGCTCTATCCAGCTGAGCTAAGGGCGCAGAGCCGCCTAGTGTACCGTCCGGGCCTGGGGCTCACAGGGGCGGCGGGAACGCGCAGCCGCATGGTGGCCACCATGAAGATCGGGCCGCACGGGTAGCGTGTAGAACATACGTCCCCCGCCCCCCGTTCGACGGCCGGCTTGATGTAGATTTCCGAAGGGCCATGTTCCGGTCAGCCGATTTGTTGGCGCCGATGCGCGGAGGCGACGGCCTCAGGCGCCGCGGGAATATGGCCGATGCGGCCGTCGAGGGCGCGGAGACCGCGGCTGTGCGCATGTGGCGATATCTCCCGTTGGCGATGCTCGCAACCGGGTCGATCGTCGTTCTGCCGGGGGCGCTCGTGGCGGCCGTCGTGCCGTGGGGCGGCACGTTCTCGGCGCTGGCCTGCGCCGCCCTGGCGATGGCCGTTGCGATCGTCGTCGCGAGCGCCGAGGCGTCCCTGTGGGCGCGGCAACCCCGGTCGCGCGACCTCGTGTTCGCCGATTTGATGCTATGGGGATGGCTGCGTCGCTGCTGGACCGAGCGACGTTTGGCCCAGGCGCGAGAGCTCTACGACTCCGCCAGGAGGGCCGGCCCCACGGTGAGCATCGAGCTGTTGCAACGTTTGAGCAGGCGGCTCGAAGCACGCGACGCCTACACCCACGGGCACAGCCGGCGGGTGGCGCGCCACGCGGGGCGCATCGCGAGCGCGATGCGCCTCTCCCCGACTGAGATCGCCAAGATCCGCACGGCCGCCACGGTCCATGACGTGGGCAAGCTCTACACCCCGAGAGAGATACTCAACAACCCGGGGCAACTCACGGACAGGGAATTCGCGATCGTAAAGCTCCATCCCGGCGACGGCGCCGAGATGCTCGCGGAGGTCGGGGACCCCGAGATCGCGGCGATGGTGCGCCATCACCACGAGCGCATCGACGGCGGCGGCTATCCCGACGGTTTGGCAGGCTCGGACATACCGCTCGGCGCCCGCATCATCGCGGTGGCCGACACTTTCGACGCCATCACCTCCAGCCGCGCCTACCGACCGGCGGGCACCCACAAGCAGGCGCTGGACGTTCTCTCCCGCGAGGCGGGCTCCCAACTCGACGGCGCCGCGGTCGCGGCCTTCCTGCACCGCTACTCCGCTCGCCGCTCGCTCGCTTTGCTCGCTTTCGCCGCAGCCATCCCCGAGCGTATCCTCACGGGGCTGCAGGCAGCCTCCTCGAGCCTCGGAGCCGGCGCCGCGGGGACCACCTCGATACTGCCGGCCCTGGGCGCCGCGGGCCTGCTCGCCTTCGCGCCCGGCTTGCGCCACGGCACGGGCGTCGATCGGGGCGCACACCGCCGGCCCATAGCCGCACGCTCCCAACGGCTTACCATTCCGGCGGCCCCAACCACAGTCGCAACGCGCCACACCAGGCGGGTGGGGAGCCTTCGTCCGACCTCATCCGTACACCACAGAAGCCGCCGAGCCGTGCCCACCTCTCCCGGCACGACGGCGCCCAAGCGGCGAACCACAGGCCAACCGAATACCCCCACGAGCGGCGCACGCACGAGTCCGCCCGAACCTGCCGCCGGCGCGCCCACGACAAGCTCACCGGCGACCACACCGGCGGCCACACCACCGCCCACCACCACCTCCCCGGAAACTCCGCTCCCGGCTACCGAAGCTCCAGCGCTGCCCGAACTGCCGGTCAGCGTGCCGGTGCCGCTCCCGAGCGTCCCCGGCCTTCCCCTGCCATCCCTGCCGGGCATCAAATAGGCGGTGCTGCGAAGCCCCTGCGCAGGGCGAACAGGGACGGAGAGTTCGGGACGCGTTGCAAACCGTCACGCCCAGCTTGAGGCTTTGGTCCAGCTTCCGATGGAGCCGGCTGGGCGGGAGGCACGCCGACGAGCAGCTCAGGCGATCCGCCAAGCGGAGAGCTGACGGGCGGACCTCGGGTCAAGTGCGCCCGCGGCAGGCCGAACTTAGTGCCCTACCCGATGCCCTATACTAGTGCCAATGCGTAAGACAAGCGTCTATCTTGATGAGGATCAGGCCCAGCGCCTCGCCCGCCTTGCCCGTGAGGAGGGCAGGTCACAGGCAGAGGTGCTGCGCGAGGCCGTCGCTACCTACCAGCCCAAGCCGTCCCAGGACCGGAACTTCGCACTGGCCGGCTCCGGTCACGGTGACGGTTCATCGATCGCGGACGTACCAGAGGCGGATCTGCTTAAGGGCTTCGGCGAGTGACCGTCGTCATCGACGCCGCTCCCCTTGTGGCGTTTGGCGATGTCAACGATCCGCAATTCGCCCGCATCGACAAGCTGATGCGGACTGTCGATGGACCGCTGATCATTCCAGCACCCGTCACCGCAGAGGTGGACTACCTACTCGGACAGCGGGTTGGACGTGGGCCACGGCGAAATTTCATCGCCGACCTCGCCGCCGGGCGATTTACGGTCGCCTGTCTGGAGCGCGAGGACTATGCCACGATCGGAGAGCTCGACGCACGCTATGCGGATCTTGAGCTTGGGCTCGCCGATTGCGCGCTGGTCGTGATCGCGAGCCGCTACGGGACCAATCGCATCGTCAGCTTCGACGAGCGGCATTTCCGTGCCGTTACGCCACTGCAGGGCGGAGCCTTCACGATCCTGCCCTACGACGCCTGACGACCGGTGGCCACCCGGGCTCGCTCGTGGAGCGATTTCATGGCCAGCCCGTCCGCGGGACGGAGGGGAAGGACGGACAGACGCGGAGACCGGTACGACGTGCGAACCCCGACCCCGGTTCTCAGAGCAAAGGTTCGCACTTCGAGCAGATGGCTAGGTCTTCACGTTTCGTTGTTTGCAGGGCTTTTTCGGGTGTCTTGGCGCGTTGACCACACCTTTAGCGGCGTTTGACCACACTGGCGTGCCTCAGGCGCTGCGGCGGGCGGATGGGCGCTTGTCTTTTGCCAGCGCCGAGTGGTCGGCTTCCAGGTGGGCGATGCCGATTGCCTCCAGGGCTGAGAGCAGCTCGCGGATGCGCCGGTCGTTGGCGATCCAGTGCTCATAGTCGGCGGCGTGGCTGGCGTTCAGCCATCTACTGACGGTCTTGCCTGAGAGCTTGCGCGTCCACTGCCAGTAAGGGCCGTGCGGGCGTGGTGGGTCGGCCTGGCAGGCACAGCCTGGCCGTCCGCAGCGCGTGAGGCGCTGCTGGATCGAGCCGGGCAGCACCTTGCCGGTGCGGGCGATCTTGGCGAGCTCGCCCGCGATCTGTCTGGCCTGCTCGCGTGCCGGCTGATCGCGGCTCACGGGCACAGTCTGGCAGAGAGAGCAGTCATCACGTCTTGACCGTACAGTATATCTCTCGTACGATGAGCGGGAGAGACCCCGCCTCGGGGGTATCAGCCGCGATCTGCGCCTACCGCTCGCACGGCGTGAGCGATGCCGCGGGCGCCTTCGCGCGGGAGGTGGTGGGCGCTGCTGATCCCGAGAGCCCGGCGCGGGCGAAGGCGCTTCTGTTCGCCGCAAGTCGCCTGGCGGGCTTCGGGGAGTCGGTCGGCTTGGAACTCGAGCCCTCGACGCTGCTGGATGGCGCGGTCATCGAGCGCTTCATCCTCTGCGGCACGCAGGGCTTCTCGCCGGCAACCCGCCGCACGCTGCGCAGCAACCTGCGCGCGCTCGCCCGGACGCTTCAGACCCACCCGCCGCCGGGGCCGACCCCGCTGCCAAGAGAGCGCGCCAAGCCCCCATACAGCGACCATGAGATCGGCCTGTTCCTGGCGGCCGCCTCTGCGCTGTCCACGCAATCGAGGCGGGTGCGCGCAACGGCGCTGATCTGCCTGGGCGCGGGCGCGGGGGTGATCGGCTCAGAGCTTCGCCACGTCCGCGGCATCGATGTGGCCGAGCGCTCCGGCGGGCTTCTGGTGGCGATCGGCGGCGGCAGGGCGCGCAGCGTGCCGGTGCTCTGCCGCTACCAGGAGCCGCTGCGGCAGGCCGCCGCGTTCGCGGGAGGAAGGTACCTGCTCGGCGGCAGAGCTCCTGACCGCAAGAACCTCAGCGGCGAGATCACCGCCCTCTTCTGCGATCCCGGCCTGCCACGGCTTGATACCGGGCGGCTGAGATCGACCTGGCTCTCTGAGGCCGCGAAGGCGATCGGCCTGCAGGCGTTCATGGCCGCCGCCGGGGTCTGTTGCTCACAGCGGCTGGGGGATATCGCCTTCTCCCTGCCCGCACTGCCCGAGCGGGAGATAGTCGCGCTCTTGGGGGGCTCATCGTGAGCGCCGCCGCCGACCTGCCGCGCCTTGAGGCGATCCTCGACGCCTCCGGCGAGCCGCGGCGCATAGAGGCGATGCTGCCGGTCGGCGTCAGACCCCGCCAGCTCTCCGTCAGGACGCTGCTGCTCGGGACCCTGATCACGCTCGACGATGACCGCCCCGCGCATCTTGTGCGGGTGCACCGGGCGCTGATCGGCCTGAGCGAGCCCGATCAGCGCCGCCTGGGCGTGATCGCCGACTGGAAGGAGGGCCCTCATGAGCTCACCTACCGCCAGGTGGAGCGCACCTACCGCCTCGTGAAGGAGGCGCTCTCAAGGCAGAAGCCCGACGGGCGGCCCTCACAGGCGCTCTCTGAAGTGATGGACGCGCTGATCGAGGCCAGCGTGAAGGTGCTCGGCGGGGGGAGGGTCCCCCAGTCAAGCGCGCTGGCCGTGGACTGGACCGACTATGAGACATTCGCGCGGCCGCCGCGCAGAGGGCGCAAGACGCTTCAAGAGAAAGAGGGCAAGGACACAGGCGATGCCAGCCCGGGCCCGCCCCAGCAGGCAGAGCCCCGGCAGGCAGACGGCGAGCAGGAGCAGGAGGAGGAGCAGGCGGGGGAGCAGAAGCAGCAGGAGCGCTGCGCCGACCCGGAGGCCGCCTTCGGGCACCGCAAAGCCAACTCCTTCGGCAAGAAGGAGATCTTCTTCGGCTACCACCTGCAGGCCGCCACGATCGTCAAGGAAGAGGGCGGCCCCGAGGTGCCGGAGCTCGTGCGCAGGATCACGCTCGCCTCCGCCAAGCACGACCCGCCCGCGATGATCGTGCCCGTGATCGAGCGCATGGCAGCCGAAGGCATAAAGCTCGGCGACCTGCTCGGCGACTGCGGCTACTCCTACCGCGCCCCAGAGACCTTCGCGACGCCGATGCGCACGGCCGGCGCAGCACTCGTCATCGACCTGCACCCGGGCGACCGCGGCATCAACGGCAGCCATGAGGGCGCTATCGCCTGCAACGGCAACCTCTACTGTCCGGCCACGCCCAGGGCGCTCTTCCAGCTCGGCCCGCCAGCTCCCGGAGCCACAGAGACCGAGCTCACCGCCCACGACCAAAAGAGCGAAGAGCTCTCCCGCCACAAGCTCTCCCCGCTCACCGCCGCCGATCAAGACGGCTACCGCCGCGTGATCTGCCCCGCCGCGGCCGGCAAGATCCGCTGCCCGCACAGGCCGGCATCCATGCAGCTCTCCCATGAGCGCCCGACGATCGCAAACCCGCCAGAGCACCCGCCCCTCTGCTGCACCCAACAGACGATCACCGTGCCGGCAAGCGTTAACGCGAAGACCGCCCAGAAGCACGACTACCCCTCCAAAGCGCACCGCGTCTCCTACGCCCGGCGCACCGCCTCCGAGCGCAGCTTCTCGCAGACGAGCGACCCGGCCGGCATCGACACCAGCCGCGGATGGAGCCGCCTGATGGGCCTGACCCCCAACGCGCTCATGCTCACCTGCGCCTTCATCATCACCAACATCCGCACAGCGGAGGCCTTCGCCGCCCGCCAGGCCGAGAGCCAGCGCCGCGCCGCCTGCGGGCTGCCGCCGCGCAAACGCCGCCGGCGCCGGCGCAGCCCCCACGACCTCACCAGCCAGGCCAACGCGCCGCCGCACCTCGCGGCCTGAACCTCACACACACCCAAGCAGACCCTCCCAGCGACGCCGACCAGACCTCAGCGTCCCGCGGCGCCTCAAAAACCCGTCCGGGCGGCCTGTGATCCTCCCACAAGATTCCAGGCGGCCCGCCGGTACCCCCCATCAGCGCCCCCGACGCACGAAGGCCCACCACAACACACGCCGGCAAGCCCAAACGTGAACTGGAGAGGCCTTCAAACGTGAAGACCTTATGGCGGAGAGGGCGGGATTCGAACCCGCGATGGAGTTTAACCCCCATACTCGCTTAGCAGGCGAGTGCCTTCAGCCACTCGGCCACCTCTCCAAGGACTCCGGTAGCACAAGTTTAGGGATCGGCGGCCGCGACGGCTCGCGCTACGCCGCTCAACCGTGCTTGTGAGGCTGGAGGCGCGTGCCCCGAGGGTGGCGCCTGTGCGCGGCCTTCTTGGAAGTGACCCCGCGCACGATCGTGATCGAGGTGGCGTTCGAGTTGTTTCTCTCGTCGAACGCCCTCGCCGTGAGCACATGCCTGCCGGGCTTCAGCAAACGCGCGCCGTACCACATCATCTGACCGCTCAGCGTGGGGACGCCGCGGTGCACGTAGAAGTTGCGGATCGCGTGCCCGTCGCTGTAGAGCGAGATCTCGTACACCCCCCAGCTGTCGCTCGCGGTCACCGCGATGGGCAGCGTGTTGGTGTAGCGCACCCCCGTCTTCGGGCGCACCAGCTTGACCACGGGGCCTCCCCTGTTTTGGCACGGTTCGGTGAGGCGATCTCCGTTGCGGGAGTAGTCGGCGAGCGCGGCATACGCGGGCTTCGGGACGAGGTTGGCGTCGAGCAGACCGTAGCTGCCGCGCGGGCTGTCGAAGGGCGCCGTTTCCTGCAGCCCGTACCAGATGCCCACCTGCACGTAGCTGTCCTGTGCGAGGCAGTGGTAGGCCTGAAGCAGGAAGGCGGCGGCCTGTTGGGGGCTCACGCCGCCGGCCTTCTGGCCGGCGAACCTGCCCGAGTTGCAGATCTGCGAGGTGGTGCTCCAGCCGAGCTCGGTCATCCAGATCGGACTGTGGTCGCCGTGAGCCCGCATCACTTCGTGCACCGTCCGGTAGCCCAGGAACGCCCAGCGGTTGATGCGCTGGTCAACGCGCCCGTTGCGCAGCACTTCGTAGGGCGACACCAGGCTGCAGATCGTGTCCGTGTGCACCGCCACCGCGTCGAAGGAACCCTTCGCCCCATCGGCGTAGAGCTGGGACAGATACTCGTAGTCGTTGCCCGTCAAGCCGCCGAGCACCACGGTCGCGTGCGGGTCGGCCGCCTCCACGGCGGTGTGGGTCGCCTTCAACATCGCCGTGTAGACGGTCGCTTGCGGGCCGCCCGCCCACCACAGGGAGTCGTCCTCCTCGTTCCATATCTCCCAGGCCGCCACGCGACCGGCGAAGCGCCTTGCCATGGCGCCGACGAAGCGCCCATAGTCGGCGGGGCGGCGCGGCGGCGTCACCTGGTTGGGAGAGCCCGACTCCCATTGGGGGGTGTCCACGACGTCGAGGATCACCTTCGTCCCGGCCGGCAGGCCCGCCAGGTCGGTTTCGAGGGCGCTCACCTGCGCCTGGCTGATGTGGCCGCGCGACGGTTCGAATGCGCTCCACGACACGTAGCTCCTCACCCAGCCCACCCCAAGGCCGGCGATCAGGCCGTCGCTCTGCGGCGAGAACCCCACCGAGCCATTCACCACCACGCCGGATTCCGCGCCCTGAGCGGACTCCACCGCGGGCGTGAGCGCCGTCGCGACGGCGACGATCAGGGCGACGGGTAGGCGAATGCTCCGCACCACCGTTTGATCGGCAGCACACGCCAACCGCTTGACAGACAGCCGTCCACAATCGACCGTTCGCCGAATGCTCGGCTCCTACGTCTTCGGAGCCGTGCGCGCTCGCGGGCGAGTGGGGGCTGTGACGATGGCGTCAAGCTCGGAGGCGCGCCGGCGCACGCCGCCACAGACCTGGTCGCACAGCTCGAACACGCTCGGGTCGCTGATCGCGTAGCGGGCACGGTTTCCCTGCTTGGCACGGCTGACCATGCCGGCATCCAGCAGGATCCTGAGGTGCTTGGAAACGTTCTGCTGCGAGGCGCCGAGCGCCTCCCTCAGCTCGCCGACCGTGGCGTCTCCCTCGCGCAGGCGGTCGAGCAGCTTTATGCGCATCGGCTCGCCCAGCACCCGAAAGCGCTGAGCCACAAGCTCGATCATCGGCTCAGACAGGGGGGCCGCCGCCGTTGCCATCGGGCGATGGTAGCCCAAGCACACAGTTGTGTAGTTGACAAGCGATGAACGCCGCGCTATCCTCCCCCATCATCTACTGCTTTACAGTTGTCGAGGTGTAGATCTCGACTGTGAACATGGCCGTCCCCGCGAACACGATCCCCGAGACGCCGCTCGAGCTCTGGCAGACCGAGTGGTGTCCCTCCTCGCGTCGGGTGCGCCAGCGCCTGACGGAGCTGGGCCTCGCCTTCCTCGCCCACCAGGTGGCCGTCGACCCGGACGCCCGGTCGGAGCTGCGCGAGGCGACGGGCACGAGCACGATCCCGGTGCTGGTCGCCGGCGAGGAGACGATCGCCGGCGAGGAGGGCATCCTCGCCTATCTCGGCTGCACCTTCGCCGAGCCCGCCGAGGCGGCGGCGCAGCGTGAAAGGGCGGACAAGGCAAGACGAAAAGAACTGGAGGAGGCATGTCCCAAGCTGGCAACGGCTACACCCTGAGCGCCACCACTGAGCTGCCATTCGCGGACGCGCTCGCCCGAGCCCGCGAGGAGCTGGCCTCGGAGGGCTTCGGAGTGCTCTGCGAGATCGACGTCCAAGCGACGCTCGAGCAGAAGCTCGGCGTCGATCGCGAGCCCTATGTCATCCTCGGCGCCTGCAACCCTCCGCTCGCTCACCAAGCGCTCGACGCCGAGCCCGAGCTTGGCGCGCTGCTTCCGTGCAACGTGATCGTCTATGAGCGCGACGGCAAGACACACCTCGCCGCCATCGACGCCGAGCAGATGCTCTCGATCGTCGGCAACCCCGCGCTCTCGGAGATCGCCGCCGATGTGCGCCGGCGCCTCGCCCTCGTCGTGGAGCGCGTCGCCTCCGCGAGCGCATGATGCGCACACGGTCGATCGCCGGCATGTCATCCTCCTATGCTCGCTGGTCCAGGAGATAGGTGAGATTTGGCATGGTTGAGCGGGATTCGGCGAGACGCCCGCTCCGCGTGGGATGCGCAGCGGGACCGCTGGAAACCGCCTGAAACGCTCGATCCGCGCTCGGACTGGCGCGGATTTGGCGCGAAAACGGGGAAGTTGGTTGAGGGTTTGCCGCTGACCACGGTGGCGGGCTGGTCTGCGCTGGCCGTGTATGGAACGACAAAGCCCCGCCGCATAACTCCGAGGAGTCCTAGGCGGGACCGGGGCGTCGTTAGATAGTTTAGCGCGAACGTAGACGAGCAGCAAGCACTCGCCTGGCTATCCGAGCCGCGCTACGCACGGTTCCTCGACGCTGCCGGCGGCGACCATGAGCGCGCGGTGGCGCTGTACGAGTGGCACGCTGAGCTCAGCGTCGCGTCATTTGGCCTGATCCACCACTTCGAGGTGCTCCTGCGCAACACCATCAATGGCGTCCTCGGTGCGCGTCAGCCGCAGACGCCGATCAAGGACACGTGGCTGCTCGACTTCGAGATTCTCCAGCCCGACGGGATCAAGCAGGCCATCATCGCGATCTAACGGTTGGAGAAGGGCAAGCTCGTGGCACGCGGACGCGTCGTCGCCGGCGTCTCCTTCAGATTCTGGGCAGGGCTCTTCGGGCGTCGCTACGAGGAGCTGTGGAGGCACCGGCTGCGGGCTGCGTTCCCACACGCCGCGTTCAACTTCCTCCTCTGGCGAGTTTCCTGTTTATCCCTTTAGTCGAAGCCCGCGACCGACTCGTCGAGAATGGTTTCCCAATCATCGGTTCGTGGCTTAACGCCCCAGTCGGTGATCAGGTGCCTTATGACGAGCTCGAGCGAGAGGCGGCGGGTGGGAATATGCAGGTGGTTGACCGTGACGGTCCGGTTCAGGACTTCGTTCAGAGCATCGGCCAGGCCCTGCGCGACCCTACGCGGCAGGGGCCCGCCCGTTCTGCCCGTTCTGTCCGATCCTCAGCAGGCCGACGATGTCGTCGACGTCCGGAACCATGTCGGCAAGCTCGCCGGCCAGGTAGGCCCGCGTGAACTCCGCGACCGACATGCCCATTTCGCGCTGTACCTGGCGCTCCAGGTACGCGGCTTCCTCCTCCTCGGTGAACTCGACGATCGGCGTGCCGGCTGCTGTTTCGGTGACCTTCATGGTCCCCACATCGTAGCGCGCGCGTCGGGCCGTATGGGACGGCTCACGGCCGGGGCGCGTGGTGCTCGCCGGCTGCGCGCCTCCTTCGATGCCGAGACCGGAAGGAGAACCAGGCTCACGCCGCGCAGCTGCTCGCGGCATGGCGCGACGGCCAGGAGCCGGAACGGATCGCGAGGACGTTCGGCCTGCGCTGCAGGAGCGTGGCGCAGGTCATCCGCGCGAACAGGACCGCGGTCGATCGCGCCGCCCGCGTACGCGCACGACAGCGAGCGTGACGGGCTCCTGACGCGAGTACCCGGAGCTTGTGCGCGAGGTGGCGCGGTTTGACGCGGGCGAGCGTGACGCCGCCCAGCAGGCCGCGAGCTGGCTGCGGGAGCGAAGCCTGCTCGTCGCCGTCGAGTCGCGAAGCAGCGAGCACCGTTCCGCCGCGTGGAGCTGACGCGACTACTGCCCGGCGCTGCCGCGACCGCCGATGATCGCACCCGGCTCGGGCTTGATCATCGTCTTGATCGGGGCCGGTGGGGCTGGCCGGGGAGCTGGCTTTTCAGGCATCGCAGTCATGTTAGCGCTGATATGGACGTCGGTTTGTCAAGTGCCCAGCACCGGATGCCCGCGACGGGGCGGGCATCCTGGTCGGTCAAGGGGGCGGCGGGCCTGGCGGGTGCGCGACGCGCGGTCAGGCTGATATGCGCGGGTTGGGTACCGCAGGACCGGGTTTCGTCGTGAGAGCCCGCTGTCTAGGATCGAGCGTGGCCCCCGGTTGGGGGGTTGCTCATAGCGCGACCGCGGGTGCTCTCGCGCGTGGTGGCCAGGTTGTTCCCGCCGCCTCCTTGACCGACGTGGTGCTGGTCGGGTCAGTCGGCGTTGGCGATCGCCCAGCAGAACCCGGCGAGTTCGCGGGCGACAGCGACCGCGACGATCGTGCGTCGCTTGCCTCGTTCTGCGTCGAGCCGCCGCCAGGTGCGGTGCAGGCGCTGTTGAGCCTTCCAGGAGAGCGCGATCACGTGCGCGTCCTGGCCGTCTTGGCGGCGCTTGAGCGCGGTGCCCTTGGCGGGCGCTCTGCGGTAGTGCCAGGCGGCCTCGACGAGGAGCCGGCGGGCGTGGCGAGACCCTGTCTTGGTGATCGAGCCTTGACGGCGACGCTCCCCGGAGCTGTCCTCGCTGGGGACCAGGCCGACGAAGCTCATCAGCTGTCCCGCCCTGGCGAAGCGCTGCCAGTCGCCGATCTCCGCGCACAGCCCTACCGCGCTGAGCGTGTCCATCCCGCGCAGGCAGCGCAACCGAGCGACGCTCTGCGCCCACGGCGAGGCGGGCACGAGCTCGCCGATCGTGCCCTCCAGCGCGGTCCGGCGCACGATCAGCGCGTCGATCGCGCCGAGATAGTCAAGCAGCGTGACCTGCGCACCCCGGTCGCTCAGCTCCAGGCGCCCGAGCCACTCGCGGTGACGGATCGTCCAGTTAGAGCCGGGACCCTCGAAGACGATCTCGTGACGCAGCAACAGCTTGCTCATCCGGTGGCGTGCGCGCATCAGATCACCACGAACGTCCTCGCGTGCTCGGACGAGGTCCCGCAGCGCCTCTTCCTCGGTGCTCGGCACCCTGACCGGATACAGGCCTCCGACCATCAACAACCGCACTAAGCGCTCCGCGTCGCGACGATCAGTCTTGACGCGGTCCTGCGCGGGACGCTCGATCTTGCCCGGCGCAGCGACCACGCACCCCACCCCGGCCGCCGCGAGCGCCCGCGCGAGCCCGAACCCCGTCGGCCCCGCCTCATACGCCACGCGCGTCGGCCCGGGCAACGAACCACAGAACTCGACCACCTCGCTCGTGCGCCCGGAAAGCGTCCGCGAGCGGAGTTCACCCGACACCGCGTCAACCGTCACCGCGAGCACCTTCGCCGCGTGCACATCCAAACCAGCCCAACTGCGAACCTGTGTCATGTCGGCACCCCCATGATTGCGGTCGGGGCCCAGGCCATTCCTGGACCCTCAACCCGCGCACCTCATGCGCGGGTGCCGACCTTCACACCCTCAACGGACGCCAAGACGGCGACCCATATGGTCTAGCTGCAGCCCCCACAACAGGACCTCGATGATTATCGCGGCCGAGGCCAGCGAGAACACCCGCCCGAGCCGCTCGATATGGGACTCGTTGGCAGCGGCGATCGTGTCGCACGTGGCCGCGAGCCGTCTGTACACGTCCGTGGCTGGATCAGGGTCGGCGAGCGTCAAGTCAAAGAGCGCGCCGCCCTGAGCCAACGACTCGATCTTCTTGGTCGGCAGGAGCACATAGAGACAGAACACCAGCGAGAACACGAACACGCCAAGCCCGACAAACGCCATGCCTCGCAGATGACTTGTCGTCAGCGCTCGCGCCCCAAGGAGCGAGACGACCACCGACGTGGCGGTGAGAAGCGCACCGGTTCGTGCACGCAAATCGCGAACCGACTCGTGCTGCTCATTGAGTGCCGCCTGCGCGATGGCATACGCGACACGCGCGATCTCTCGCTCGTGCTCGGGCAGCTCAGCTGGCACGGCTTGACAGACCTGGCTTGAAGATCGCCATTTCGCAGCGACACGATACAGCCGGCGACGGCAGACAAACGTCAGCTGGCTCCCACGCTACCGCCGCACGGCCCTCACCCGCCCGCCTTGAACATCCCGCTCAGGATCGGGTTGCAGCGGGTCTGGGCCGTCTTGTACCGCGGGCTGGTCGCATCGACGCCGGTGCCGCTCAGCTCGAAGCTCGCGCCGGTCGGTTCGGGGAAGGCCGTGACGCCTTCCTTGCGCATGCACGCGGTGAAACGTTTCATGACGGCGGTTACCGCCGGCGGGACGTGCACGGGCAGCGTTGGCGCACTCGGCCTGCTCGGCGGCGCCGCCGGCGGGGAGGCGGGATGCAACGGCGAGACGGGCTTCGAGCGCGCGGGGGAGATCGCCTTCAGGGCGGCGGCGATCACGGGCCTGCACGCGGCGAGCGCCCGCTTGTACGTGGCGCTCTTCGTGTCCACGCCCTTCAGGCTGAGCCCCGCTGCGCCCGGAGCCCGGGGCAGCGCCACGCCGTTGCGGCTCAAGCACGACGCGAAGCTGGAGAGCGCCTGCTTGAATGCCTGCGGCCCGGCGCGACTCAGAGCGCGAACGGGAAGACATCGAGCATCAAGGCTACCCGTGCTTGTGGCGCTTGCCGGCCTTCTTGCCCTTCTTCTTGGCCGTCTTGGTCTTCGCACAGCCCGTGACGCTGATCTTGGTCGACTGGTGGATCACCGCTCCGTTCTGCGCGGTGAACGCTGTGGGCATCGCGAGTTTGCTCTTGCAGAGGTTCCCGTTCGCGGCCAGCGCCGAATATTTACCCTGAGGCAACGTCAACTCGAAGCTGCCGACGGGCGCGTCGGGGACGGTGTGGAACGTGCTCGAGGTGATCCCGGCTTTGCTGATGAACGTTTCGCCGTGCAGGTCGAGCGTGACGCCGTAACCCTGGAGCACGATCACCAGTTCGGGGAACTTCGCGCCGCCGTAGCTGACGAAATACGCCGGTCCTGTCAACGGCACCGGGATCAGGGGCGTGATCGCGGTGGCGTGTCCCACGATCGAGGCTTGCGGGCATCCAGCCGGGTTGGCTTCAAACTGCGCGGAGGTGCACGCCTTCTGCAGCGTCGTCAAACGCGAGGGCAGCTGCTTGGGGAGGTCCACCTTGACGCTTTTGATGTTCGCCTGCGACCCGAACGGCGCTTTGGGATAGACGAGCTTGACGCGCAGGCTCGCTCCGTTCGCGCGACTGGTCTTTCCTGACGTGGAGACCTTGAATCCGGGTTTGAAGCCGAGCGCCGCGCAGTTGGTGACCTGGAAGGGCACCGACAGCTGATCGCTTGTGTTTTCGGTCGAGAACAGTGTGCCGGTGATCGCGCTCTTCTCGCAATCGGTTGGGTTGAACGTGAATTCGGGCCGTCCGACGGTCACGTTGATGTGCTGGATCTCCAATGGAATGCCGTGCAGGATCGTCGGGATCGAGTACTGCGTGCCCGGGGGATTGCTCGTGATCGTGAGTGCCGCCGTAACCGGATCCACTTCGATCTTCGCCCTCACCACGACGTGGCCGAGATCGAACGGCCCGGCCTTCGCCGGGGTGAGTATCGACAGGCCGAACGGCGCTCCGTGGTAGGGGCCGGTGATGAACACCTTGCCGCCCGTCACCGTGAACGGGTTGCCGCCCACGCCGACGCTGACGGTCGATTCGCCGATCTGGCTTTCCGGACCGCAGGTCCCTTCGTTGGCCTGAGCTTCGGAGCATAGCGCGACTTTGGAGAGCTCCCCCGAGAGCCCGTCGGGCATGCGCAGCGCGATCGAGCTGAGCGTCTGGCTGCCATCGGGGCGGCTCATCGTCATCGTGAACGGGCTGAACCCGCCCGCCTGCACGCTCGTCGTGCCCGCCGTCAACGCCGGGCTGAACGGCAACGGGCTCTCGCACGGACCGCCACTCGGACCCGAGTCGACCCGGAACGTAGAGCCGACGTTCGCGGACGCTTCCCCCGTCCACGGTACGAACGACGCTTGTGTTTCATAAGACCCGCACTTCGCCGGCGTCGACAACGGTGCGCGCGCACCACCGAAGAAGTGCATGCGCAGGTTTTCAAACGGCAAAGGTGGCGTGTGATCGAACGTCGCGACCAGCCGGCCCGTGTTCGGGTCGAGCGTGACCTGGCCGGGGAGCTTGAGCAGCACCCCGGATACGGGGTCGTGCGCGACGATGTACATCGCGAGCAGCGACCCGAACGGGTTCATCCCCGCTTCCCCGAACGGCGCGGGCGTGCCCAGATACACCGCGCCCTTCAATGCGTTCGGCAGCAGCGGCGTTTCGATTTCGACCGTGCCGACCTTCGACGCGTCGGGACAGAACGGTTCGCCCTCTTCCGGTGTGAAGCGCAGATTTTCAGGCGTGCTTTCCCCCTGCAGATACCCGATCTGGCCCTCAGAGCACGCTTCCAGGCCATCGGCGCCACCAGAGTTCACCGCGACGCCTTCGGGCAATGTGACCGTTGTATCCTTCAACGTCGACTCCGCCAAGCCCGTCGGGTTCAGCGCCGCGGCCTGGGGGATGCGCACCCCGACCGTCAAACCCGACGGCGTGCTCGCGGAGGACACATCGGGCGCGACGCTGATTTCGGGGTTGAACGGCAGATGGTTACAGCCATCCAACTCCGCCATCGGTTCATTCGCTTCAGAGGAGAGGAAAACTCCGGGCTGCGTCCACGAGTCGGCTTCCATGCTGCTCTGCATCGGGCCGGTGCAGGAGGTCGGCAGCGAGAGCAGCGGCGCGGGATGGGCGGCTTCGGGAGACGGGCCACCGCGCTTCGCATCATGACGCGGATCACCCGGCACGCCCCAGAACGTCACCCTGCTCGCCATGAACCCAACGCTCTCGGTGATGTTGGCCGTACTCACCGTCACGCCATAATCGCTGCCGGTACGCACCGACGTGTCCAGGTACACCGGGTTGGTGAACGCGTAGAACGCGAAGCGCGCGGGCTCGCCGACGTTCGGAACCATGTTGTAGACCGCGTTATCGGTATTCTGGGGAGCGACGTAGCCACGCCCGATAAATGTGGTGCTCCCATACCCTACGATCGAGCCGATCGGACATTTGTTTTCTTGGAACTGTTGCGTCGTGCACCGCGCGAACGGTGTCGGGTTGCCGATCAGCCCCGGCGGCAGGTTGAAGCGCAGATCCTTGTTCGCCGCGCCCGCCGGATCGCGTTCGCCGTTCTGATTCAACGTGAACGTCGTCGTCAACTGGAACGGGTGCGACCCCGCCTGCGTATCCTGGGCTCCCCCCGGTTCTTCAGCCGTCATCTCGTAGTTTTCGATACCGAACGGCGTTTCGCCACCGATCAATACCGGATGGTTCGCCCTCTTCACGGTCGCCGCGCCGCCGCCTGAGACGCTCGCTTCGTTGATCGCACCCGATGTCGCGCCCGCGTCGGTTACCGCGACCCGCTCTTCCAAGAGCTCGCCGGCAGGCAGGTGCGCGGCGTACGAGCAGCTCAACGACAGGCGCGGCCCCACCGGGGTGCTGTGACATTCGGTCGGCACGAGCAGTTCCTCCCCCCAAAGCCCCACCTGTGGCCAATAACCCGCTTCGACAAAGCTGGCCGGACGCCACCCTGCGGGAAGCAGGTCGGTGAGGACGATCGGATCAGCTCCACCGTTGGCTTCCGCATCGCCGAGATTCTGCGCCGTCAAGACGATCGTGCCGTCACCTCGACCCGGCGTGAGGACTTTCGTCTGCGCTTCGCCCATGAGCGGGACTATTTTGACCGCAGGCAGCGGCGCGTCGGCAGCACCACCCCTCGCCGTGATCGTTATCGGCGCGGTCCCGATCGGACCGCCCGTCACGCTCACGCCGCCCGGACCGTATGCCTGACTGGATTCGAGCGCTTTCTGCAAGTTTTCATCGGTCGCCGGACTCAGCCCAAAAATCGCTTCGTATAGGGGACCCAAGGGATTCGCCGACAAGAACGGTTCGACCGCGAAGGACCCCAACACCGGACCACTTCCGACCGACAGTTCAAACAACAGCACCGGTTCACCTTCGATTTCCCCGCCAACGGCGCCGCTCGCTTCCTGTACCTCACTTTGAGCACCACCCGGCTGGATATGAGTCGGCGCCGCACTCGACGTCAAGCCCCACCACGGCGACGGTTGTTCCGCACGCGCCACCCCGGTCCCAATCAACCACGCCACCAGCACTGCTACAAGCGCCGGCCCAACACGAACAAGCAGCCTGTCGTTCGTCTTCTCCAACACGCCGCTCATCGCCGTACCCCCCTGTCGCTGATCGCATACTTCGCTCGCGCGCTGCGTCTGCATGCCCTGCGCTTGCGCTTGGGCTTGCGAGCGCAGGCACGCAATGCCTTCGCGAGCTTCTCGGCCCTCAGTTTCGCCGCGGACTTCGACTTGACCGTCTTCCCAGACGCCGGCGGCGACGAGCTGACGTTGCCGGCGCCCGTGAACGTCGCGCTCGACGGCGCGCCATAGATCTCAGGCTGCGAGAGTGGCGCCGCGCGACAGGCATCCGTGGTCGTGCATTCACGCGCCGCCGCGGGCGGGCTCGCGCACTGCCAGCCACTCCCGCACACGTGCGCGTCATACAAATCGAAGGACGTATCCGTGTCCTGCTTCACGAGTTTTTCGAGCGTCAAGAAAAACACATCATCGCCCGATTCGCTGGCGTCCACGAACGTCGAGGCTTCCGATGACGTGCCAGAGGAGATCAACCCATCGCAACCACCCGACGCGGGACTATAGGTCGAGCTCGCCACCGTGCAACTGCCCACACCCGCAGGCTCCCACTCATACACATCCGCCACACCATTGATGTCCTGCGCCACCAACGCTTCGGCGGTGTTGAAGAACAACCGGCCGCTATTGGACAGGTACGCCGACTGGTAAGCATAGGTCGTCCAACCGGGAACCCACGCGCCCCCATGCACCGGACGTGCGCCCGACGGGTTGCATGAGGCGCACGCCAAATCGCCCGTCTGCGCGTCATACACAAACACCTCTGAATCGGGCTGCCCCGTCGCCAAATCCACATTGTCATAACCGGTCAACGGCGCCTTGGACAGAAATGCCGCGAACCGCCCGCTCGGCGACATCCTCATCTCTTTCTGTTCCCAGGTCCCTTCCGCGAAGTCGTATGGTTCGCCGGGCTGCACGTCTTCGGCGATCAGCTTCGTCACGCCTTCGTGACGTACGTACAGATTATCCTGCAATAGCGCCTCGCTCTTCGTCGTCGCGAAATACACATAGGAGCCGTCTGCGTTGGAGCCCAACTCCAATTTCGTCGCGCCGCCGCTCGGGGTCAGATCCGTGTACCTGCACTTCAGCTTCCCGGCCACTTCGACGATTTCACACTCGTAGAAACTGTCGTTACTCGCGCCTTCGATCAGGCGCCCGCTATCGGTGAAGAAGACCTTCGACCCATCGCTCGCAGTCGACTGATAGAGCGCACTGCCGGCTTCCGTTTCTTCCCCCGGTTCCGGTTCGCCGATTTCAAGCGTTTCGCCCTTTTCGCCCCTGGCAAAATCGCGCATATAAAGCGAGACGTGAAGCGATTCTCCGTTGCCCCTACTCCCGCTCCAGAATATGCGCGAACCGTTTGCCGCGATTGCCCCACGACCATTGGTGTGCAGCCCAAGAACACCGCCTACATCTCCCCCGAGTTCGCTATCTTCTTCCGCTGCTTTGCCGTCGGGAAGCACGCTCACCAGCCGCAGCCGCTTCGCGGGCGGTTCGCTCGCCGACCACTCATACAACCCGCCCGTCGACGCGGGCGTTTCGGTCAGCGAAGCCGATTCAGGCGTAGGATGATTAGGTTCCTCATAATACCTGCTCTGGTGGTGCTCGTATCCGAACACCACATGACTGAGATCGCCGGTCGCCCCTTCAAGATTCAATTCTTGGTCGATTTCGCTGGGAACCGGGTAGGCGAAGTGTGTGCCTGCCGGCACGTCGGCGTCCCCCTGCTTGCCGGTGATCAGCGGCGTGTAGCATTCGCTCGCACTCGCCTGCGATTCACAGGCGCTCTGCCGGCGCACGTACGGCGTCAATTCACTCGCCAACGGTGAGAGCAGCGGAGCGTCCGCCCCCAGCTGCTCAACCAGCGCCCCGGACAGATCTTCGGAGAAGATCGGGAATTCCATGTAATTGATTTCAGCGCCCGCCAGCAATGCATTGGGCGTCGCGAGATCCTGCGATGTCCACCCGTCCACGCCATGCCTGGAAAGCACCTGCGTAAACGCGAGGTACCCCGTCGGATTCGATTCGGTTGGAGTGCCCGCCGTGTATGCGATCGCGTCACCAGCCAACGACGCCTGCATCGGATAGACATTTTCTTCTGCGCGCGGCAGTTCGAAGATTTGCGCTCCGTGCTTGTTCACCGGCGAGACCTGTTCCCAAGCACGGCCGTCTGGCAGTGCGAACGGCGCGCCGGCCGGCTGAGTCGTGAACGCCTCGTCGGCCCCTTCGACCGTATAGGTCTGCCCTTCGCGTTCGTCGTGCGCGACGACACGATAATGGTAGAGCGTGTCGGGTTCCAGCCCATCGACATGCGCGCTCACGCCCACATCCGTTGAGACAGGGCTCAGCGACGCCGGCGACGTCATGTGACCGTAGGCCGTCGTGGCTCCGTATTCGATGGTGTACGTCGCCGGTGCGCCCAACGGGTTAAACTGCGCGCCGAGCGTGGCGCTCGTGGAGGCGACCGCGGTGGCGTACTCGCTGTCGATCGAGACGGCCGGTAGCGTCGAGAACGTGCGATCTTCGCTGTGCACGGGGCACTGTATGCCGGGGTGTGCTTCCGGTTCGCATTCGCTGGAGGCCACCAGCCGGTAGTGGTAGGTCGTGCCGGCACGGAGTTTCGCGATCGGCAGCGCGACCGTTTCTTCTTCGAAGCTCGCCGCCAGAGAGCCGTCCGGCACGGGCACGCTCGACCCGTACGCTTCCGTTTGACCGTATTCGAAACGGTAGCTGGTCGCGTGATTCTCCGGGTCGATTCTCGCTTGCAGCGTCGCGCCAGTCGGCTGTACTTCGCTAACCGAAACCGAAGGGAGATAAGGCTCCCGACCTAGAGGCGGCGCCACCACACCAACATCGTCTGTCGTGCTATTCGTTTCGGGCTCGTAAATCTGGGTGGCGACGTATAGCCCGCCGAGCGCATCGCCGAAAGCAAGGCCATAGCGCCCTGGTATTTCTTTTGAGTTGCTGACGGTGGTGTCGAAGCTCGCGATCTCTTCACCGGAGGGCGCGAACTCCAACATTCTGATTGATTCACGGCCGACGCTGGCGAACAGTTCTTCGTGGGACCCCAGCGCGATCGAGCTGGCGCCTTCGGCCACGAGCGTCTGCAGCAGTGTCCCCGATTCGCTGTACTCACGCACACTGCCGTCTTCGGCGTTGACGATCAGATCGCCCGCCGCATCGACCGCGAGACCCTTGACAGACCCGGAGCCGCCTTCCAACGCCAAGGTCATCTCGTAGGTACCTTCGGAGGAGAACTCCTGAACACTGGCGGCTTCACCTACGAACAGCGTCCCCGTCGCACCGACCGCGATCGACTCCGGCCGACCCAAATGTTCGGTCAACGCCGCCAGGAATTCGCCGTTCGGACCGAACTTCTCAACACGGCCGTTTCTGATATCGGCTACATACACATCCCCCACGGACATGTCCAACGGATCCCCCGACGCGTTATCTACCGCGATAACCCCGTTACCTTCCGGATAATCAAACTGGCCCGCCCCGTCCGCCACGCCGCCCTGGTCGTGTCGCGGAATTCCATCCTGACACCTCTTGGTCGGCGGGGACGCCCCAGGACCACAGATCTGAAATTCGTCGGCACCGTTGTGAACACCCCACCCCCACGCGCGCAGGAACTGCCCTTCACCAGTGAACTCATCGACCCGCTGGTTCCCACGATCCATCAAATACACATCCTGACTGGTCTGATCCACCGCGATACCCGTAGGCCCCTCGAACTGACCGGCCAGTTCACCCGCTTCACCGAACTGGGCCGGCAGCACGGCCCCCGCGGGAGCCACACTCACGGCAAGCGCGGCGCCCAGCGCGCACAACGACGCCACAACCGCCAAATAGAGCCTACGAGCGTTCATCGAGCCATCCCCTCCTGAAAGCGCGCCTAGCGCGTGGGTCCACAGATACAGATTGATGTAAGAATGAGATTGATTTAGGTTTACTTGCTACTTCACAGTGAGACACAAGCTTTGGTGTGGCGTCCCGGCCGGTGGGAGCGAGGATGCGTGGGCGGCGGCTCATCGCTCGCTGGCTCCGTGGCTTGTGCGCTTCAGGGTGCTTTGGCTGCCTTTGGTGTTGGCGCGGATGTTCTCGGCGATCTGCCGGCCCTTGTCGGTCAAGGTCCACGCGTTGGGTGCTCCCTGACCGGGGCCGAGGCCGGTGTTCTCGATCAGGCCGAGGCGCGCCAGGCGGCCGAGCAGCTTGGATATCTGGCCCGGGTCTGTGATGCCGGCGGTCTGGCCAATCGTGCGATTGGAGGCGCGCTGGTGCTCGGAGACGGCGAGCAGCACGCGCACCGTGCGGTAGGTCAAGCGCATGCCGGTGTCTTTGAAGGGGTCTGAGAGCAGCGCGCCGTCGCGCTGGACGCCCGCCGGTGCGGGCACTGGACGGTCGAGCTCGCGCCTGGCCGCCGAGGCGCCCAGATATGGCATGACGATCATGCTCATCAGCTCGTTGGTCAGGCCAAGCAGCGGGGTGCGTTTCGATTCCAGCAACCGCGCCTGGATAACCGCGAGCACACCGCCGACGGTCCCCTCCGCCACGAGCGGGGAGAGCGTGTCGCTCTTGGTCTCACCGCGCCCCCGATCCACGATCCGGGTGAGCAGCGCGATCGCGTCCCGGCGGCGCTCATCGACCCTCGGACCACCGGCCGGCGACTCGCACACGAGCAAGCGCCCGACGCTCGGCTGCTCATCGCAGAAGGCCAACAGCGCGAGCAGACCCGCCCTGATCCGCTCACGCCAACCCTGCTCGGCTTCATAGACCGGGACGACACGCTCCGAGGCGAGCGCCAGCGCGTGCTCGAACGCCGCCAGCAGGCAGTCTTCGCGATCGGAGAAATGCTCGTAGAACGTGCGCCGCGACACGCCCGAGCGCTCCACGACGTGCGCGACGGTCACGTTGCCCGCCCCCCGCTGCGCTGTGACCTCGAACGTCGCGCCGATGATCCGCGCGCGCTGAAGCTCACCCAACTGCTCGCGGACAGCGCCGTTGTATCGCTGCGCCGCACGCGCGCCGGGACGCTTCGCTGGACGCCCACCCGCCATCTCACCATGCCCCCCCGGATCGCGCGGACCCCTGGACGCCCGGTAGGGAGATGGCGCCCAGGGGCAAAGCCCGCGCAGGCAGAACGGAGGCCGGGTCGCCAGCGACCGTCCCACGATCGTGAAAGGCAGACAGCGCGCCTTGCGCGCGCGTCTTAAGAGGACAAGAGAGCCCCCCTCCCCTACGGGGGCAGGACGCCGACCGGCTTACGCGGCGGCGAGGATCGCAGAGGAGCCCAGCCTTCCCCTTACCCCCTTCGGGGGAGCCCGGACGGCCCGTTAGGGCCGGACGGAGGAGGGCATGCCCCTCCCCATATCCCCCTTCGGGGATCCCGGCCGGCCGAAAGGCCGGACGGAGGGGCCTAGCGCTTGAGTCGCAGAGAGAGAGAGAGAGAGAGAGACGTGTCAGCGACGCTGACACGTCCTATAAAGGACCCGCCAGGCGCGCACGACCTCTCAACTGCGCTATTCCCCAATGAAACCACGCGAACTACAACTCCCTCTCTGTTCTGACCCGGTCCCTCTCCACGGTCCCGTCCAAAGCGCTTGCCGTCGACCACGAGGATCGACCCAAACCCAGTCTTATGTTCTTGCCCCCATCTGCACCCGCAGACGGCGACTGTCTATTCATAGCAGGTCCATGCGCAACTGTCAAGCCCCGGCGCCTCAGCCCTGCCCGAGCAGGTCACGGTACATGATCCGCGTCTCGCGCGCGGGCTTGAGCCCGAGCCGCTCGTCGAGGGTGTGGGCGAGCCGCTCGTAGCGCCGGGTGAGCGAGCGCAACGGATCGACTAGCCTTGTGGATCACACGGAAGGGTGGCAGAGCGGTTGAATGCACCGGTCTTGAAATCCCACCGGCCGAAAAGTCGCGCCTTTTGCCAGCGCCCGGATTCTTGGCTTTCCTGAGCCGTTTTCCGCATGGTTGAGCCGCATTCGGCCGGTTGGCGGCTGCGGGTGTCCAGCCCCGCGGGACCGCTGTTAACCGCCCGAAACCGCACGATCCGCGCTTGAACTGGCGCGGATTTGGCGCGAGTCGGGCGACGTTGGTTGAGGGTTTGACGGTCGGTCTTGGGAGGGCTTTTGGGCGTAGTTGGGGGCGGGCCTGAGTGGCGATGGCGGTACGCGCCTGCAGTTGAATGCGAACTCGGCAAAGGGCGATCGCAGAGGAAACTGGCGCGAGTTAGCGAAACGCCTCGTCCAAACGGTAGATGAGACGCCGCGCGGCAGGCCAGCCAGCCATCACGAATAGCTCCAGGGACCGCAGCAGGCTTGCGCGGCATTCGGCGTCTGCGAGCAGCTCGCGGTGCTCTGCCAGGTAGCGCTGGGTCATGTTGACAAACAGGCTGAGCGCCTGGCCGTCTGTGTCGTACTGCCAGTCGTGGGCGGCCTGCATCAACCGCCCGCTGCGGATCAGCACTCCGCGTGGGTCAAACTCAATCGAAGCCTCGAGGGTCTCCATGACGTGGTGGGCAGCGTGCGGTATCGGGGCCTCGCACAGCGCATCGATCAGCACGTGCGCCTCGCCGTAGAAGCGCCTGCGCTTGGCGTCGCTGATCTTGTGCTGGCCGTCACGGTACGCGCCGGACGCGAAATACAGCTCCATGCAGCAGTGGTCGACAACCTTGCCGGCCGCCTTCAGGCGCTCCTCGTCCAGAGGCTCGCCCTTGGCGGCCGCATCGCGATAGGCGTCCCACGAGGCAGCCAGTGAGGCCAGGCCGGCTTCCGCGAGGCGGGCGAACGCGTCGATCGCGCGCGCCCGTACGGCGTCCGCCTCAAGGTCGTTTGCGCCGATTTCGCCGTGGGTGGTGGGGGCTCGCAGCGCTCCGGGCAGGCGCGCCGCGGCGTGTGCGTAGCGGGGCAGGTCGGCCAGGAACTCGTCCAGCATCGCTTTGCCCTGCGATGTGCCCTGCCACACCCACGATTCGAGGAGCAGGCGGCTGAAGTGCTCGAGCACGCCCTCGTTCGGCTGCTCACGGGCGGCCTCCGCACGGCAGACCGCGAGCACGAGGTCGAGCGCGCGGTCGCGGTCACGCGCGCACAGGCTGGCGAGCGAGCGCTGCAGCGCCAGGCGTACTGCGGCCCGCGGATCGGCGGTCATCTTCTCGGCCAATCGCCACGCGAGCTGCTCATCGCTCACTGCGAGGAGATGCAGATTCTCGGCAACCGGGAGCCGCACCGCTGCCGCGACATCGTTTGCCATTTGCTCGATCGCGGCGAGCCCGCCATCGGGCAGCAGATCCGGGTCGCGGGCAAGTCCAAGAAGACCGCGCGCCGCGTCGGTGCGGCCAGACGGGAACTCGCCGGTCGGGAACTTGTCGAAGCTGTCTGGGTCCTCCTCCTGATGTGGGCGTGGGTCATCGCTGGCTGCGAGCAGCACTTCGCCTGCGACCCTTGTCGCCTCGTCAGCTGGGAGCGGAGTCCGCGCAGCTGTCGCGACGGCGGCGTGCGTGAGCCAGCCACCCGCTTCCGAGCGCAGCTGGCTGACACCGTTCGAGCCATCGAGGTGGGCCTTCAACTCGCGCATCGCCTGCGCCAGCTCATCCCAGTCCACGGCTTCGGTGCTCGGCTGCGCGATCTGCACGCGTCCGATCAACTTCGACAGGATCGCGTCCTCGGGGTCAGAGTGTGGCGACGGCGCCGCGTGCTGTCCGTGTTCATCGACCGCGCGCTCATACATTTCCCGTTCGCGGCGCTCGCGGGCCTCGTGCCGGGAGCCCGCCTGGGCCTGCTGCTCGCGCGCCGCGACAGTGACAAGCAGCTCTTGCGGCAACGCGAGCAGCACACGGTCGCGCCGATGCTGGTCCCACTCGTCCTCGACGGCGAGAGCAAGGATCGCCGTCTCGACCGCCTCGCGCTCGCGCTTGCCGAGAAACGGGAAGCACGCGTCGAGCGCAGCCGCTGCAGCGCCGTTCGTGTTCATGGCTCCCAGGATCGCTGGCGACGCAAGCGGCTCGGCCAGCAGTGGCGCGAGCACAGGCGGGTGCTCGGCGGCGACCTGAAGGATCTGCCGCCACAACGACGCGTCCACAGCCCGGCCCGCTAGGGGCGTGAGCAGCGTCTGCACCGCCTCGCTGTCGCCCGCGCCGGCAAGCTCGATCAGTCGCTCCCTGAACGCCTCGAGCATCATCTGATCGTCGCGGTAGATCACAGTTCCAACCCGACACTGAAGGCGTCGATCACCGTGCCGGTCTGCCCTTGCCAGCGCAGCTCACGTTCAGGGGCTTCGGCGACGAGGGACCGTTGCTCGCCGGTGGCGCGGCACACCTCGATCAACGCGTCCACCGCAGCCTCGGGAGCATCTTTCAAGAACGCGGGGAAACGTTCGGCCAGGTTCGTAAGCGCGACTCTGAAATCCTGGCCTCGGTTGGAGATCAGCGTCGTCACCGGGCCGCCCATCGGCACTGCGGTTCCGTCGGGTTCCGGCGCGGCGAACGCACTTGCATACAGCTGCGCGACAAGCTCCGGCTCCTCCCGCCGGAGGGTGAACAGCGCGTCCATCACCCAGCTAAGCTCCTGCCAGCCCAGCCTCGCCATCCTCTCCGGCGCGACGAACCGGCCGAGTAGATCCCGAGACCCCTGCGGGTCTGTCGCGTAGGTTGCAGCGACCGCGTCGAGGCCCACGTAGACGAGGTCGAACCGATAGGGCTCGTTGTCGAGCGCTCGCCGCAGCAGGCGCCTGCCGACTCGCCCCACCGCCGCCAGCTCGTCATCCCCTAGTCGCTCGCGCTCCGCGATCAGCCCCCAGGTCAGTATCCGGAGTTGCGTGGCGATGTGATCGTCGAGATGCTCGCTTAGCCGGTCGGCGAAGCTCGCCCAAACCTGGACGCTGGCTTTTTGCAGCGGGCGGCCGTCGCTGCCGCCGGCGAGCGCCGCACCGACCACATGCACGAGCGCGGCCAGTGCGTGCTCCCGGCGTTCGCCACCGGAGCTGAGAGCACCGATCAACGGATCGAGATCATCGGCAGACGCCGCATCGGCGGCGACGGCTGGCGCCACGATCCTTCCGAGCAATGGCAGCGACGCGTCTCCCGACAGCTCAAGCGTGAGCGTCCAGAACATCTCGCGCTGTTGCTCCCACAGGTACTGGAAGTGCAGTGTGAAGCTCGGTCTTGCCACCAGCGCAAGCTCAGGACGCGCGCGGACAAGCTCTGCCAGTTGAAGCCGGTCGACGCGGAGCATCAGCCGTGCGACCGCATAATCGAACAGGACATGGTGGGAGAACGCAAGGGTGTCCGCACCCGTCTGGCTCTGGGCCTCGACCAGCACACCCGAGCCGAGCAGGTCGCGGATCGCTGCATCGTTTTCTTCGCCGGTGGCCACATCGGCACGCACAGCGAACAGGGCAGGCGCTCGGGTCGCTGTATCGCACAGCGTTCGTGCCAGCCGCACACGGTTGTCGGCGCCGTCAGCCGGTGACAGCACGCGATGCTTCCAGTAGACCTCCAATAGCTCAAGGCGCGTGCGCAGCGGGCGTAGCTCGTCGCTAGCAGCACCCGCCTCCAGCAGCTCGGCGAGCCTGGCCAGGTTGAACGGATTTCGCGCCAGCTGACGCAGATCCTCCGGCGCTCCGTCGAGCAGCTCAGCCAGCCGCGGGATTCGCGCGGCGGCCTGGCTGATCTCCTCCGCATCTAGCTCCGGCACGAGTAGGTGCCGGGTGCCGGCGAACTCGGAGTCCACCAGCTCTAGCGCGCCCGCGCCCTGCCTGAATGCTTCCTGCAAGCGAGGGTTGTAGCGGAGGTCGAAGCTGCGGATCGACGCGAGCACCGTCCAGCGTCCGTCGCGCGCGGCAACGGTCTCGATGAGCGACGTGAACACCGCGAGCCCATCGCCTCCGCGCGCAGCGTCCAACCCGTCGATCACTAGCACGCCCTTACGCTCCCCCGGCCAGGCCGCGAGCACATCGGCCAAGCGGTGCTCCAGGCCCAGCCGCTCGGCAAGCTCAGCTTCGTCAGCCACCTTGTAACTGTCAGCAGCCAGGGCAACGACGTCTTGGGCGTCACCAAGCAGCGCCTCGACCACGTCGCTGACGACGCCGCTCTTGCCGCCGCCGGGCACCGAGATCACCAGACACGGAGCCTCGTCTGCGCGGGCGCGCGCGGCCGCCGCGACGGAGCGGGTGATCTTCACCGCCCCCGAGGACAGCTCGATCGCGCCGAAGCGACGTAGCACCGCCCGGCTGCGCTCGGTCTCGCTGCGCAAGCGCTCGACGTCGGTTCGGAAGCTGGGGGCTGCCAGCATCTGCACTCCAGCACCAGCAAGCCTCTGCGCAAGCGCCTCGCGGCGTAGGCCCCGCTGCCCGGAGGCTGCGTTTAGCATCAACGCCACCACTTGCTGCCACGCAAGCTCGGCCTGCGCAGGCTCAGCGAGCACGGTCGAGGCGAGCGCCGTCTTCGCCGCCTCGGTGTCCCGCCCGGCACCGTCGAACTCGAACTCACGAACCCGAATGAGCGACAGCAGCTCGGTCAGCTCCGCCGGCGTCGGGTCTGAGTCCGTGCGCGCCGCGAACACACGCCGCAGGTGCATCAGCAAGAGCGGCCAGATCGTCCGCTCGTCCTTGTTCCTCAACGTCAGTTCATCGGGGCTCGCCGGTGGGTCCTCGCGCAGGCGTTCGAGCAGAGCCGGCAGCGCTCGGCGCACCGAAGCCGAGCTGGTGGGTCCACACGCAAGCACGAGACGGTCGCGCTGTTTGCTCAATGCGCCGCGCGGGTCGACCCCATCACGCGCGTCGAGGAATGCGTTGACGAACTGTCCCAGCGCGCCTGCAAGAGGCGACCGCTCGCCTTTACTCGCAGTCACTCGGTTCTTCGCCTGCAAGTCGACACGGCCCGCCTCAGAGGTCGCCAAGCGCACATCGTCGACCGCGGCGAACTGCTCGCAGCGCACTGCCTCGACGCGCACCCCCTCCTGCAGATCAAACCGGGCAACGGCAAGCTGCTCGGACAGCATCGCCACCCCGAAGAACGCGGCCACACGCGCCTGGAACTCTGAGCCCGCCGATGCCGCGGCGCCACCCGAGGCGCCCATTTTGGACGCACTTGAGCGAAGTCTTCCAGAAGTGCCCATGACCGAATGATTCTTACTCACTTCCTCTGCCTGCCGGGCTGCGATCCATTTTCGCTTTTCTGCACTGGGCTCCTCGTTCTGAGCCGAGCACCGTCTCCGGCAATGCCGCTAGGCTGGCCTCAGCCAGACACCTCGCACGTGCATCTTCTGCGGGCGAACACCGCTCACCAAAGAGCACGTAGTCGGCAGCTGGGCTGGTCGGTTCGCTGATTCCGAGCAGCGTTCAATTGTCAATCTCTCTGACCGTGAAGGAGAGGTGCGCGAGATACGCGAGTGGAAGGGTCGGGCATATGACCGTCAAGCGCGCTGGGTTTGCGCCACCTGCAACATAACCGCCAGGACCCACCAGTCGATCGTCGTCATGGACGCCTGCACACACCGTGCTCGCGAACTGGGCGACCGCCCTTCGCGAAAGGAGTGCCTTCTCGTTGGGCCAGTCCTGCGCGAAGCTTGCTCTGGATGAACACACGCCCGCCGTCGTGCAGAGGAACCACGAGATCATCGACTGCGTCGTCACCCTCGGCAGCGACCGCCACTCCAACGGCACCGATTACCGGCAGCCCGACCTCGTCGAGCGGTCGCTCGGCGATGATGGCACTCCCCACCCACGCACCGACACGCGCGCGAAGCTCGGTTCCCTGCTCGTTGCCCGAACCACTGAGTGGTCCGGCAGCCGCCAGTGTTGCCTGCTCGCTCACCAGGCCATGCTAGGCGCAGGATTGGACCCGCGTCGAGTCTCTGCACCCGCGCCGACCGATCATAGCTCTAGCAATATGCTCGCCGAGAGCGGGGCAACCGAGCATGCGTTCGGGCGTCGCAGATGATGCCCGACCTTCCGATCGACGCACGCGCTCGTGCGATCCTTGACAGCCTCTCCGCTAGCCCACCCGTTCAGCCGGCGCCCGACGGCGATAGAGCTTCTGGTCTGGTCAGCATCACCGTCTTGTGGTCCTGTAGCTCGATCAAGTCTTCGGCGTGTTTCCTCGTTCGGCTGCGAAGCGGGGACGCAACCGCGCTTCCCGTGGAATAACCCGGAAGGATGTCGGCAGCGAGCGGGAGTAGGAGTGACGGTCCCTCCGTCTCAGCCGGCCAGGCTGGCTCGCACGCCGGAGTTTGGAACCACTGCTCGGATGCTTGGCGAGCAACGCTCGCGTTCAGGTTCGCAGCGTGCTCCCGGGTGCCTGCAATCGGCTCGGTCTCTGTTCCCATGTACCACGTCGCAAGGAGCGCGAGGCGCGGGGTCAATGGAAACCTAACCTCGTATGTATCGAGCCAGCCGGCGCCCGGCATCGCCGAGATCGGCTGCACCGGCGCCGTCGTGGGAAGAGACACCGGGCAGACCGGCTGATCTCCGGTTATCAGCAGCGGCTCGTCAAAGCGCAGTAGAGACCAATGCATGGACCCGAGGACCGTGCTCAGCTTGTTCATCGCACTGAGCAAACGTTCTGCGCGCCGCCGATCAGTCTGCATGTCTCGCTTCCATCGCTCAAATGACTGCTCGTCGGGGAAGCGATCACGATACTCGGCGAGCGACGCATCCCGAACAGGAGTGAACCACTGTTGGAACGCCCGCGTGCGAAGGACATGCAGAGCCATGAGTTCAGCGACGACGGCCGTCGTCGGCGTGTCGAGTGGCCAGTCAGCCTCGACGGCAGCGAGCGTGTCCGGCAGCAAGTTCTCAAGCTTGGCGCACGCCTCCTCGCACGCCTCGTTGAGGGCCGGGGCTCCCGCCCCCCACCATTCGTGCTCCCATGCCACCGCGGCAGGCGTCTTGAGCTTCTGCGGGCCGTAGCGCACGCTGACCGGCCGCAGCAATCCGTTAAGGGTCCAGCCCGTCAGGTAGGTGCGGGTCACGACGTGTATCTTCTTCGGGCTCTGCTCCACGAGCGACGAGCCTACTCGCCTGTTAGGAAGCGTTCTGCGTGCAGCTTTCTGATCCGCTCCCATGCGGTGGTCGTCCCTCGCGCCCCGGCCCAGTTGGCGTTGTGGGCGCCTGGCAAATTCGGAAATCAGCAGCAGCGCTTCGTCGGCCGCGCGCAGCTCTGCTTGGTTCTAGCGTGAGTGTCGATGCGCAGACCACGTGCCAGGGCAGCTGCCGAGACTCTGCGCACGGCAGTCCGTCGGGCGATAGCCAGCCGTTCGATATCTACGAGCCATCCGAGCTGCTTCTGAGGGGGCTAGAGTCGCGTGGGTGTGGTCCCAAGGCGACGGCCCTCCGCTGGCGATCGTTCGATTCCCGCCCGACGCTACGCACCCGGTTTTCGTGCGGTTCGAGGGAGTTGAGATCGAGACAGCGATCTGCACCCGCGAGACCTATGCGAGCAAGCAAGACCTGCCGGCCGAACTCTGGAGCGTAGGGGGTGTCTACGTCCTCAGTGGTCCCAGCAACAGCCCCGGCTGCGATGCGTGCGTGCGGCCAGGCACGACTCAGACGCGGCCTTTGCTCGAGCGCGTGGACGAGCATCTACCCGCCAAGGAGAACTGGTGGCGACAAGTGATCCTCGTCCGCCGGCCCAGCCGTGGGTTCGACAGCGCAGAGAGCGGCTACCTCGAGACCCGGCTCCACGAGGTCTGCCAGTCGGCTCACCGGCTCGAGTGCCTCCCTGGCTCCAAGGTCTCCCACTACGCAGGCCCATCGAGCACCGATGCAAAGGCAGATCTCGATAGCCGGGTGCTCCCGGCGATACACGTAACGTTGCGACTCGGCGGTCTTCGCCTAGAGACCAAGGAGCAGCTAGACGATCTCAAGAACCTACAACCGCGCCGACGCGCCGACGAGTACACGGATGCCTGAAGACCCGAACGAGTATCTCCTCCGGTTCGGCGGCTTTTCCGGACGCCCGAGCTACTGCCATCTCTTCGTCGCCCGTGAAGGCGTCGTCCTTGGCGAACTCAAGGACAACAAAGGAACCTCCGTTACGAACGCACTGGAGCTTGTCTGCGCGGGGATCGCCGTGAGATTCTTTGATGGCAGCAGCAAGTTCGAGGTGTTCGAGTGGCTACCCGAGGACGCATTTACCGAACAGGGCAGGATGCTCGAGATTAGATGGCACGCGCAGGGCCTACGCCTCCCCGAGTGGCGGCCCGTCCTGAAACTGCCGCCCTACGCGGAAGCTGCCGAGTCCAAAATCCGTCAGCAAGCCCCCTACACGCGTCGCGCGCTTAGCAGGCGTGGAATCGAGCTGATCGCACTCGACAATGCGCACGCGGCGCTTGAGGCGATACGACGAGAACTCCCGCCGCTACCGCCCACACCCGACCGGCCACCAAGACCGCGACCCCCCGAGCTGACACGCCTTCAGCGCGAGATCCTCGTCTCCCTCGCCAGGCCACTCGCCGGGCCAGATCCATCTGCTCGCCCGGCTAGCACCGCTGAGATAGCCACTGCGCTCTCGATCCCGGTCGCCCTAGTCAACACGGAACTCAAGGACTTGCACGAGAAACTCCAGCCCCCCGCGAGGCGCCGCGAGCGCTTGGTCGAGGAGGCGATCAAGCGCGGCATCATTACCCGAACCGATCTCCTCAGCCACCCCTGACTCGGGGACGATGGCGCGTGCCGTGCGCAGATGGGGAGCAGGACTTTGATGATCGCCTGGGGCCCGATAAACGTCCATGAAAGCGACGAAACCGCTTTCCACCACGCCAGTCTGACCAGCGGGCCAGTTCGTGTCGCCGGCGAAAGGGCTTGAACTCGCTGGCGGATCGAGCTACATGTGTGTGCCGATGGCCCAGAGCGAAACGAGCGCAGCGACGATGCAAGCCGGAGCCGACGAGGTCGAGCTTCATCCCGACTTGGTGCCGTACCTGGCCGAGATCGAGGTGCTCGGAGAAGTGCTGAAGGCGCCGCTCGTGTTCATGGTGCCCTACCTCCCCGCGATGGCACACCTCGCCAATGAGATGTACCGCACAAAGACGCAGGGAATCCGTCGTGCCGAAGCGGAGCGCAACTGGCACAAGATCGTATGGCTGCACGAGAAGCCCTACCGGCTCGGCGCATTCCTCTCCATCCGCGAGCGGCTGAGCGACCAGGAGTATTGGGAGGCGCTCGGCAGCATCTGGATTGGGACCGAGAACCTCCACGACGATCAGGAGCAGTGGCTGGGAGCGCTCACCGCTCACCGGCCCGGCCGCGCGAGATGGCTGATGGACAACGCGGACCGCGCGACGCTCGCCGAGCTGGGCGAGGAGGTCATGATCTACCGAGGCTTCGCGCGACCGGGGAGCTACCGCGCGCCGAGCTGGTCACTGAGCCGATCAAGAGCCGAGTGGTTCGCCAATCGCGCCGCGCTCACCAGCCCCGACCGGCGAGGCTACCTAGCGACCACCAGGCTTCCGAAGTCGCAGCTGCTCGCCTACACCAACGGCCGTGGCGAGCACGAGATCATCCTTGACCCGGCGACCCTACAGGCAGTCCGAGTGACCACCGTGCCACAGCCGATCTGGGCTCGCTAGGCGCGTTGGCCCGTGCCACCCGGCCAACCCCCGCCTAAAGACTTGCTAAAGATTAGTCTAGTGCTCTTGACTTCATCTAGTGCGCTAGGCATAATGGGGGCATGAGCACGAACCACCCCCGAACAACGAAGGAGCCGACAATGACAGCGACCCTTACACACGCCGAGCTCGCCGCCGCGATCAACCCCGACGCCGACCGGCTGGCCGACCTGCTCCGCGACGCCTCGCGCGACTACGACCGGCTGCTCGAGAAGCTCGATACACAGGCGGAGTGGATCGCCGACAAGATGGAGCGCCTGCGGGCGAGCATCGCTCGCTCGCGCGAGACCGACCCCTCGACCCTGTCAGTCAACGACCTCGGCGAGCTACAGGGGCAGGGGCCAGAACTGGACCGCCTCTGCGGCGTAGTCTCCGCGCAGCGACAGCTCGTCGGTCGCCTGGAGATGGTCCTCGGAGTAGGCGCATGAGCACGTACACCACCACGGGAGCCACGGAGATGGACCATATGGACAGGACACTGGCGATCCAGACCCTCGCCTACGGCGGGCAAGTCACCACCATCTACACCCGCGCCGACCTCGGGATCGACACCGCCGTCATCTCTCAGGACCGCCCCGGCGGTCCCTGGACGGCTCGCCTCTACGACGGCGCCGACGAGCCCACGAGCGAGACCGTCGCCCTGGAATCAACCGCCGAGAAGCTCGCGGCCGAGCACTCCCTCAGCTTCTAACCCAACCGCCTCGATGACCGCCACCGACCCGAGCGCAGACGACCGTCGCGATCCCCAAGTCGCCGGTCAGCTAGCAGCCGACCTTCGCGAGCGTGGCCTGGACCTAGCCCAACTGCAAGCCCGCATCAACGCGGCATCCGACACCGAAGACGTACTCCCCCTGACCGACGAGCACCTACAGGAGATCGAGAGCATCCGCACCGCGATCAGCGAAGTCCAAGACGCCGTCACCCGAGCTCGTATCCGCGCTATACAGCGCGCGGTCAACCTGCGCTGGACCTATGAGCGGATCGGCAAGGCCACCAGACTGAGCAAGGGCCGAATCGGACAGATCGCGCCACGACGTCCACGAGCGTAAACCCGTCAGACATAGCGGTCACAGAAACCCGGGCTAACCGATCCACAGTCCACCAACATAACCGTCGTGGCCGTCATAGAAGGGTACGAAAGTCCGGCCGGTGCCGTTGGCGGCCAGTCCGATAGCTGCAGCGAGGCTCGCTGGCCCGCGAAGGAGCAGGTGCTTGGGCGTACCGTCGGCATGCAGGGCGTTAAGCCGTTGCACGGTGTGGACAGCGAGCGAACGGACTGCGTCGGCGTCGAAGAAGTCGCCGCCGGCCAGGGGGACGTGGAGGCGCTCGATGCCGCGGGCGCCGTGATCTGCGGCGTAGCGCTCGACGGCTTGCCCCAGGTCAGCTCCGACGGAGATGGCCAACACGAACGGGCCGTCGCCCGCCAGAGTGGCGATCCGTGGCTCCGGCCAACTACGACTGGCCGGAGTGCCCGGCTCGACGACGAGGAGGCCCCCGTCGGGGTTGACCGTCTTGATGGTCACCTGCAACTGCGTGGTCGTGCGCCACTCGAAGCCCACGAGCATCGCTAGCGGCAGCGGCAGGTTGACCTCCACGCTGACCCGAGGTGCGCGGACACGGCCCTGCAACGCCTCGCGGATGTCGCCGAGCGCTTCGGTGAACGTCTCGACGCCACCCGCGGCCGGGACTCTCGTCTCGGCGTCGAAGAGTGGGCGCCAGTCCAGACTGAGATCGTGCCCGGCCGTTGCCTCGCGGAAGGCGCTGATCGCGACCTCCACGGATCCGGGCGCGACTGCCGCGACCAACTGCTTGACGTAACGGCGCGCGGCTGCGCGTGCCAGGTCGTGCAGGTCCTGCTTGGCGCTGCGGGTCACGCCGTTGTATCCCAGCAGGCGCGTGGCTTGGTCCCGACCAATGGCGGCTTCGATCGCCGGCCGGTCACGGGGGCGCAGCTCGACAAACACTGGCACGATCGGATAGGCGGGGTCGCGCTTGGCGCGGACGAGCGCGGTCGGTAGCTCGGTTTCGCAGATGATCTTGGAGTCGAGTGTGTCCCTGGTCGCCCACCAGATGAAGCCGCCGGTCTCGTGCTCAATGGCGTTGACGATGGCAGGAGCGGCGTCGGCCCCGAGGTCGAGGTCGTCGGTATCCTTCCAGCCACCGGCACCGCGAATGCACAGCTGCTGCTTGAGCTGGGCGACGGCCGGGGCCCGCGTCCGCTTGTGGGATAGGAACGGCCGGTACCTCATGCTGCCCGCCTCGCCGGTTCAGCGCTCGCGTCGGCTGCGGGCACCCTATAGTGCAGCACCTTCGAGCGCGGGGAGATCGGCTCGATCGCCAGAGCGGGGTTGCTCGGAGCTGCCGGTGCCTCGCCGTGAGGCGCGTCGTCGCCCGGCCACTTGCCGGAGCGCCGCCACTCGTACTCGTTCGCGAGGTGGATGCGCCCGAGCCCGAAGAGCCCGAACAAGCCGTGTTCGAGAAGCCAGCGACGCTCGTCAGGGTCCTGCCTGTAGTAGAGGCACAACTCCGCGCTCTTGCCGAAAACGCCGTCCTCGAAGGGCGGGTTGCGGTGCTTGGACTCGCGCGGGCCGTCGATACACAGGACGACGGGGTGCCCGCGCTCAGGGTGCTCTGCGAGGAGCGCGACGAGGCGCAGCCGCCCACCGGCGCCCTCAGAGTTGGCGCTGTAGGCCAGCAGGTCGTAGAGCTCAACGCCCAGGCGCTCGGCGAAAGCGGTGACGTCCGGCATGCGCCGCATCTCCCGCGGCTTGAGAACAGCGATCGTGGGATCGCGGCGCATGCTCTCGGCCTCCAGCTGCCAGCGGACCTCCCAGCCTCCCTGCTCAGCCCACCAGCGCGCGGCCTGACGCCTAGGACTGTCCGCGAGCGGGACCATGCGATCGTGCCGGGATGGGCCGCTGCCCCGCCGATGTGGCGCTTACGCCGGTGCCTACCAGCGTCGCCCGTCCCGCACCGATCGCCCTGGCAACGCCACCGGGATCGGTACTGGGCGCTGGGAACGCCGGCCCGAACACCATCGCCCAGGCATCCAGCGCCTGAGCGTCATCGCTGGCGCCAGCGGCAGCGCGGGCATGGACCAGGGCCTGCTCGACCAGGGCCAGCGCGCGGACGCGGCGATCGGCCTCCAGCTTCTCGTCGACACAGTCAGCGGAAGCGCCGGGGCAAGGCACGCTGGGCCACGGCAGCGACAGGTGGCGCTCGGCGTTCTCGAAGAACACCAGCGCGGCGTCGGGCCAACCGGTCGGCTCCGAGAGCGCGTCATGGAGGATCGCCTCCGCCAGGTAGGAGGGCAGCGGCTTCTCCTGCTCGGGTGAGCTCGTGAAGGACCCGTTCCAGTACTTGCAGATGCGCGTAACCGGGACGTAAACGCCTTCAGTCTGCGCGTTCTTCTCCTGGCAGGCCGCGGTCTGCCCCTCGGGGTCGGCGGGGCGCCACTCTTCGATCCCCTCCTCGCGGTCCACGTAGGCCAGCAACAACCCGCCGGCACCGTCTTCCAGCGCCGGGACCAGATCGGCCCAGAAGGAGTAGCCCGGCAAATCGCACTGGACGGCGCGGCACTTGGTCGTAGCGCCGCCGACCAGCGCGCAAGTCACCGCGACGTTCTTCATCAGCGCCAGCGCAGCGCTCGGCGAGACCCGCAGCTCGCCGGCGGGATCATCGAGCACCACAACAACGTCGAGGTCCTTCAGGTGCACGGCCTGGGTCTTGCGCCTGTAGGAGCCGGCGAGAAAGGTGCGGATGCAGAGCTGGCCGAGAGCCTCCTCGACGGCGGCGCGCAGCTGTTTCTGCACGTCCCTGGCGGCGTCGATCTCGTGCACAGGCACGCGGACGCTGCCGCGCTCGAACTGCTCGAAGGCCTGCTGCAAGGTGGTGATCTGGGTGCTGCTGCTCATTACGTCCTCTCCGCCGCGTTGTGTGCGGCTACCGCTAGACACGGCTGTTGTGGGAGCCCAGCCCTCGGCAGTAAAGGGGAAGGCCCGCGTCGCTCGTCGTCTTCCTGGGCCACTACACTCCACGAATCTCGACGACCGCACACCTTGGTCTCCACCTCCTCCAGGGGTTGGTATCATTATAGTAATGGACTGGGTTAGGCTATTCTACCAAGGACGCTCGATGGACAGCGTCTTGCTCCATTCCCACCTGTGCCTAGCGACGTAGCCCGCCAGATTGGTGCGCGCGTGAGGGCCGCGCGCGAGGAGGCGGGGCTCTCCCAGACGCAGGTTGCTGACGCTCTCGAGCTCTCGCAGGCCGCGATCTCACAGATCGAGGCAGGACGGCGCTCGCCACGGGTTGACGAGCTCGCAGCGCTGAGCAACCTGCTCGGCCGCGACCTCGACTATTTCCTCAGCCCAATGCGCGAGCAGGCCGAGGTGGTCGGCATGACCTTTAGGGCATCCACCGACGAGCTTCCACTTCCTGACCTACGCCGGGCAGTCACGCGCTTCATCGACGAGATCGAGGGGCAGCCTCCACCCAGTGCGGAGTTCGTCATCCGATCAACAGACCCAGACACTGCCGCACGCGAAACACGGAAGAAGGCGACCGAAGACTCAGTACCCGTAAAGATCAGCGCAATCGCGCGCAAGCTCGGTGTCGGCCTGTTCGTGCGTCCCTTCCCCGACGCGCTGTCCGCTTTTCTGCTGCGCGGCGAAGGCCGCTCTGTCATCGGCGTCAACTCAAACCAGCCTCTGGTCCGCCAACGCTTCTCCGCCGCGCATGAGTGCGGCCACTTCGTTCTACGCCACGCGGAGGAGAGCGTCTTTGACTACGCCGTCCCTGCAACGTCCGACGGGGAGCCACCAGGCTATGACTGGCAAAACGAGCGAGCGGCGAACACGTTCGCAGCCGAGCTCCTCATGCCCGAAGACCGCTTGCGCCAAGAGGCGCCAGAGACCTCGCTCCCGAGGCTGGCAACACGCTACAAAGTCAGCCAGGAGGCCATGAGCTTCCGCCTCCTGAACCTCGAACTTCGGGCGTCCTAGGTACATCAGTCAGTGCTCTCTCCTAGGCCCAGCCGCGGGCCCACCCGGGGCGGCTCAGGGGCACGGTCCGCACGAGCGAGCCACGGAGCGGGCTCGCGTGCTGCAGCCGGGAGAGCCCCAGAGCCGGCTGGGTCAGATCACGTGGCCTTGTACGAGGCGCAAGGCTGTGATCCAATTAGTAGCTATGCGGGCTCCCAACCACACGAGCTTCTCGCCTGATTTTTGGGCTGCGATCCTCGCCGTGAGCTTGGCCATAGGTAAGGGCGTGTGTCGTCCAGACAGAATGGCTGCCAGGAAGATCGCTTCAGTAGTCGTGTGGATCGCGAGCATCTTGGGGACTCTCGCGGTACTGGCTACCGGCAGGGAGAGCCTGTGGATGCGCCAGGTCGCGATATCAGTGGTCGCTCTGTTGCTCGTTGATGCCCTCGCCAAGACCCTGCCTCTCAAAAAAGCTCTTATTCGGCTCCCAGCCGCCGACGTTCGTCGACGGTAGTAGCGGTAAATCTCGCGCAAGTGCAGGCTAATCTACATCTCCGAGATCGGCCTAAGTCCCTGTTAGGCTCGGTCGAAGTCCCAGTTTTGTCGCTTGAAGTCCCGGCAACGAGCAGACAATGAGTCTCAGCCTCGCTCCATCTACGGTCGCTCTTGAGACGAATTTGGCTCGCAAGGGATTCGTTGCGTTAGGTGCAGCCACAGACGCGGAGTTTGAGGGGGCTGATCTGTTAGGGCATATTCGAATCAATCGCCGACTGCGTCCGGTCGACCTCGAGGTGCTTGCGTGGCTATCTGCAGCCTTTCGCGCCGAAGACCCGCTTGATCGAAAGCGCGATCCGAGCGTGCGCTTCTCAAGGTCTCGTCTGGCACACGATCTATTCGCTCGGGTGCCGGGCGGAAAGGAGCGCCGGATCGTCACTGAGAGCCTTGAGCGGCTCGCGGCGGCTCGAGTCGATTTCGATGGCTACGATGCTCGACTTGGCAAGCTGGCTCGCTTCGAAGGAGTTGGTCTGCTCGATTGGGTCGAGTCGAGCGCTGGGCGGCGTTGTGGCGCCGCGCTTGCGCCCTGGCTACGTGCTCAGCTGGAGGCTGAGTATGTGACCTTTCTCGATTGGAAAATCATGAGGAGTCTGCGTGGTCTGGCGAAGAGGCTGTGGATCTACCTCGAGGCTGAGCAGTACCGAAAGCGGACGATCTTCTCGCCGCGCCGCGCCTGGCTCGCCATGAGCAAGAGGACGTGGGTTACGCTGGGAACTGATTTTCGTCAAGAGGCGCATGCAAAGGCAGCGCTTCAGGATGCAGCACGACGGATCATCCGAGCAGACCCTAAGTACAGCTTCGCTGTGGTTCCACACGGACGCGGGCAGCGGCTTCAGATTCGAGTGATTCCCCATTACCCGGACCGGCTCCGAGCAAGACGCGCTGGCGTCGACCAGCTGACGCTGGATCTCCTTGATACTCCAGATCCCGACTTTCCAATTCGAAGCGTTGGGTTCGAGACCGGCAATCTTCGACTAGTTCGAGAGTGGCGCAACAACTTCGCCGCATACCTTTCCTCTGACTTCCGACGCGGCTTTTCGGTCGTCTTCGACGGTAATCGTCATGCGGTCCTGCATAGTGCCGGCTGTAGCGAACTGCAGCGAGCCGCGCGTGTGGCTCTCTCGATGTACGGAGACCTCGTACTAAGCGCTCCCCATCGCGCCGACCTCAGCGCGTGGTTAGAGCGGGCCTGCGTTGCCGAGCCGACCGAGTGTCGGGCGTGTCGTCCCCCGCTTATCGATCCGGCTGACCCTGCAACTGAGCTGAGCGAGAATCCGTATTTGTCCGGCGCCGACGAGCCGGATATCCCGTTCTAGTTCGGCGAGCGTTTGCTATCTGATGCAAAGGCAAACGGCCAGACCAGCGCCAGCCCGTGCCGTCCCGCCCTGGGGGTCAGTTAGCGCCGGCAAGTAGCGCCGACAGCGACTCCTCGAGCTGGTCGGCCCGGAGGAACCGGATTCCAAGGCCACCGACAAGCGCGGTCCACGGGTGCGGCGGCTCCGCCTCGACCAGGAGTACCGCGTGCACCTCCTGTGAGACCGTGTCCATATCGCGCAGCAGGTGACGGTACTCGAGCAGCTGCCCGGCTCCCAGGCGGACCTGCTGGGCAGTGACGGGATCGCCGCTCTTGACCTCGACGATGAAGCGCTTGCGTGCGTGTTCGAAGGCGACGTCGAACTGCGGCTGCCAGCCGCCCGGTGAGCGTGGCTCGACACCGCGTCGGCGGAGCGCGTCGGCAAGACGGTCCTGGAGGTTCATGTGGCGTTTGGTCGCGCGGTCTAGCTCAGCCAGATCGGCGAGCTGCGGCAGCAGCTCCTCCTCCGCCGAGTCGTCGTCGCCGGCGAGACGGTATGCGACCCCGAACCCAGCGGCGGGCGCGGTGGCCGTTACGGAGTACACGCCGTGTAACCGCTGCAGGTGCCGTGTGAGGTCGAGCTCGAGCTGCAGCGCCTGCCGCACGATGTATTCGATGTGCGAGTCGACGCCGCCGCCGGTGTACCAGGCGCGCGCGCGGAGCTCCTCTTCACTCCAATCCCCCAGCTCGATCGCGCGCGCAATGACAGCGGGGCCCCGCGCCTCCTTGTCGAGGCTCCGCACGGCCTCGATGACGTCGACGGCCACATCCTGCCACTGGAGTTCCTGCACCCGCTGCTCCAGGTTTCCCGGACCAGGAGGTGGCGAGCTATCGGCGACTGCCTGATACAGACGCTCTAGTGCGTCCACGTCCGACACGCGCGCCGGAAGCCCGCTTTGCGGCCCCTGCTGTCCCTCAACACGCTCCGCCAGCGGCGGCGGGATCGCCGCTAGCGGCCGGACACCGAGCGCCCACGGCCAGCGGGTCTGGTCTGGCGAATCGGGCAGCTTGGCCGCACCCGCTGTGACGGTTTCGTACAGGCCGACGACTGCGCTTTTCCAGCGGTCGACAGCCAGTACGAACAGGTGCGCGCCGCTGGTCACCGACTGCGGAGGCTTAGTGAACCACTGGTAGCGGTGGTCAAACGCGCTCCACGTCTCCGAAACCGAATCGCCGGTGACCCCGACGGCGACTCGAAAGACGTTGCCTGAAGGGTGCGGCTGGATCAATGCCCTGGCCGCGGCGCGGTCCTCGTCGACCTGCAGCTCGCCAGAAGTCACAAGATCCTCGAATTGCGCGCGCGTGGGCGCCGCCTCCGCCTCGGCGGCGATGCTCAGCCCCATGCGCCGCAGGCGGGCGATGCTCATCCGTTGGACGGCACGTCGTGCGTCCGGCAGCTCGTCGAGCAGGCCACGGATCTCACCAACCTCGACGGCAGTGAACGTCGTACGTGCCGCGTCCCCGTCAACCATCCCGCGAAGATCCTATTGCCGAATCGATCCGCGATCCAGGACGGGCGCCGTAAGCGCGCCCGAAGAGCCAAACGAGCGGCGTCGGGGGCGTTTGCGAAGCCACGGAGCGCCGTCTGTTCGCCCCTGGACACAACCGCAGCTCCGCTGTAACCTACCGGCGCTCCGGCGGCACGTTGGGGATGCCCCATCCCCGCGTGGGGTCAAGCTGGCGGGGGAGCGCCTCGTGGAAGACGCGCCGCGCGAGCGACGAGCTGAAGTAGTGCTGGCGCAGCCCGAACAGCCATTGCCCGCCAAGCCAGGCAAGACCGCCAAGCACGGTGAGCAGCGCCGCCGACGGGGAGCCGGTCGCAGCGGTGCTCAGAAGCCCTACCGCGACCATGAGGACGCCGCCGACCCTCAGCACGACCCCGCCCAGCAACCAGAAGCCGAGGGCGATGAGCACACCCGTCGCGAGCAGGCTGAGCAGTCCGGTCATCGCGGGCATGGCGCGTCCTTTCGCGTCGGTTGGTCGGGCGTCGCACACACGTCTAGCTCGATCCCGCGGGAAGTTCAAGTCCGCTCGCCAGGCTGGCGCGCAGCCGCCATTCCAGGGGCTCGTCGGACTCGAGCGGGAGCGTCCGCCCGCGGGCCGCACAAGCCGTCGCGAGTCTGTCTCGGCCCGTTTCCGCGCGTGTGCGGGAGGTTTCGCGCGAGGTAGCAGTAAGCCTTCGGGGCTTTGCTCGCAATGGACTTGAGATCCCGCGCGGATCGAGCTACCACGTCCACGTCCAACGCCGAGCAAAGGCGCCAAATCAAAGGAGATTCGAGATGAGCAACAGCAAGCAGACCACCGAGAAGCCCGCCTCCGAGCAGGCGATCCTGAAGGCCCTGGCCGCCAACCCGGAAGCGACCGCGGCGGAGGTGGCGGTCGCCGCCGGCGTCGGCCGGTCGACCGCGAGCAAGGTGCTCGCGCGGCTGGCGAGCTCGGGTGAGGCACGCCGCACCGAGGGCGGGCGCGACGGTGCCCGCCGGCTGCCCGACCGCTTCGCGCTGGCGTCCGCTGAGCCAGCGGCGAAGACCGCGGAGCCGAAAGCGGCAGCTGATGCCAAGCCGAAGGCGACTGGCGAGCATCTGAAGCCGGGGCAGCTCGACGGGCTCGTCCTCGCCTTCCTGAAGAAGAACGCCGACAGCGGCCCGCACGGGCCGACCGCCGTCGCGCGAGCGCTGGACCGGTCCTCCGGGGCGGTCGGCAACTGCCTTGTTCGGCTGACCAAGGCCAAGCAGGTTCGTCAGGACAACGAGAAGCCCCGCCGCTACAGCCTTGCGGCCTGACTGGCAACCGGTGCGCGCGCCCCTCACTCTCTCTGCCTCGATGAGGAGAGATGAGGGGCCTCGCACGCGATCGGCTGCACACCGGGCCCTGCGAGCATCTGGTTACGGGTGCTTCCGCGCGACCGGTTGTCCCGTCGCGCCGTCCTCGTCGGAGAAGAACTCAAGGGGCCTCCGACCCAACGGAGGTATCTCCGATGAACTTTACGATCGTCCGTACACCCCCACCTCCACGGCATTGGGAGGCGCTCTCGCCGCCCCTTGAAGTACCGTCTGCCCGTGGCGCAACGGGTACCCAAGAAGGCGAGACAGGCCGAGGAGTACCGACACCAGGAGCAGGCATTGCTTCGTCCTGAGGTGGGCACACAAGCGCAGTTCCGCCAGCGTAAGCCGCCCAAGGCGTACCGATACGACTCGTCGCTCTCGCCCGCGCTCGATTGGGATGGAAAGAACCCTGCGCGGGAGCTCGGCGATTGGCTGCTCCGGCAGATAGAGGAGGCATCCAAGCTCGATCCTCCGCATCGGTTCTCGGAGCCGAGATCGTGCGGTGGCGTCGAGGTTTCTGGACTTCAGGATGCCGTCGAGCGCCTGAAGGCGCTCGGAACGCCGTTCCTCAACTGGGCGGGCAAGGCCGAGCGACTCTCATTCGACGTGCCGACACTCCCGCTCTTCGTGCACGAGCGGCTGTCGACGAAGGCGATCCTGGAGACGTTGGGAGGACATGAGCGCGATCGGCAGACGGAACTCCAACTCTTCGCTGACCCCCAGTTGCCCCTTCACCAGCAGCTCGAGGCGTACGAGCACAAGGGCGGCTGGGTCAACCGAATGATCCTCGGGGACTCGCTCGCCGTCATGAACTCGTTGCTCGAGTACGAGGGCCTCGGCGGTCAAGTACAGACAATTTACATCGACCCCCCATATGGCGTGAAGTTCGGGTCGAACTTCCAACCGTTTGTGCGAAAGCGTGAAGTCGCGAACAACGACGACGGCGACATGACGCGCGAGCCCGAGATGGTCAAGGCCTATCGGGATACATGGGAGCTCGGCTTGCACTCATACCTGGCCTATCTCCGCGATCGCCTGTTAGTCGCGCGAGACCTGCTATCGCAAAGCGGGTCGGTATTTGTTCAGATCTCCGACGAGAATGTCCATCACGTACGCGAGGTGCTAGACGAAATATTTGGTGAGGACAATTTTGTCTCTCAGATCGTTTTTCAGACAACGACAGGCTTCGATACAAAAACGATCGCGACCCTCGGCGACTTCATTCTGTGGTATGCGCGCGACAAGCAGCACGTCCGGGTAAATAAGCTCTTTGTCGAGCAATCTGTAGTGGCGGGACAAGGTAACGCCCGGTGGGTGCTTCGAGCCGATGGGTCGTACAGAGGTGTCACCGCAGCGGAGAAGCGAGGCGAGAAGGAAATTCCCGGCGATGCGCAGCTCTACAGTCCGGACAATCTTCAATCGCAGGGCGCCGCTGGCGAACCACAGCCGTTTGTCTACGAGGGCAAGGAATACCGGCCCAAAGCCAACTCCCACTGGAAGGCGAACTATCCAACTGGGCTGGAGCGGCTTGCGGCCAATGGGCGGATTCATGTTGCCAAGGACAGCATCAGGTACCGACGATTTGCCAGCGATTTCCCGTTTCAAGAGCTGGGGAACATCTGGACTGATACTTCAACAGGGAACTTCACCGAGGACAAGCTCTACGTTGTAAAGACACCTAATAAGGCGATCGAGCGCTGTATTCTTATGACGACAAGACCGGGGGATCTCGTTCTTGACCCGACATGCGGCGGAGGAACGTCCGCGCATATGGCTGAGCGGTGGGGGCGACGGTGGATCACAATCGACACGAGCCGGGTACCGTTGGCGCTCGCCCGGCAACGTATGCTCACAGCCACCTTCCAGTTCTTTCGATTGGTTGACGAGAACCGCGGCCCAGCGGGCGGTTTCGAGTATCAGCCTATGACGCAGGCTCATCGCGGTCGGGGGGATCGTGCCGCGAATTACCCTTGAGTCGTTCGCGAACGACGAGCCGCCCACCGAGGAGGTGCTCGTGGACCGGCCAGAGGTCGACACGAAGATCACGCGTGTGACCGGGCCTTTCGTTGTTGAGGCTACGATTCCGACGCCGGTCGACTTCGAGGGCGACGGTATCGAGGACTCGGGCGCCGCTAGCGACGCTTCATACCTCGACCGAATGCTCGAAGCGCTGCGCCGCAACCCATCGCTTCAGCTCGGCGACAACCGGAGGCTCACGCTGCGCAATGTCCGCCCGCCGGCCCAGGCGTTGTCACTGACGGCGGAAGCGACGCTTGAACCTGACGACGCGCCAGTCGCGATCGTCTTTGGTCCCGAAAACGGGGCGGTGAGCGAGAAGCTCGTCTACGAGGCTGCGCGCGAGGCGCACATGAAGCACTTCGCTCAGTTGCTCGTGATCGGCTTCGCGATTGAGCCGAACGCGCGGGCGCTCGTCGAGAAGATCGAGTCCCAAGTCGGCGTTCCCGCCACGTACGTCCAGGCGACCCCCGATCTGGTCATGGGTGACCTCTTGAAGACGATGCGATCAAGTCAGCTCTTCTCGGTCTCTGGGCTTCCTGATGTCGCGATTCAGAAGGTCAAGCCGGACGGTAAGGGCGATCCCCAGCGCTACGAGGTTGAGTTGCGCGGTCTCGACACCTTCGACCCGACGACGTTCGAGCGCGAGCCATCGCAACGGCGACGACGTACCGGCCTGGCTCCTCGATACTGCTTGGAACGGGCTTTCGTTCCACGTGTCGCAGGCGTTCTTCCCGCGCACGAGCGCGTGGGATAGCCTCAAGAAGGCGCTAAGACGCGATTTCGATGAGTCGGTCTGGGACCACCTCGCGGGGACCGTCAGTGCCCCGTTCACCGCGGGTGACGTGCGAGACATCGCGGTCAAGGTGATCGACGACCGTGGCAACGAGTTGCTAGTTGTCAAGTCGCTGGATGAGGCGAAATGAGCGCCTTCGAGGTTGACCAACCTATTCTCAACTCGCCGTTTGAAGAGCCGACCGAACACTGGCAGATCGAGGACGGGACTGCGCCAAAGCGACTACCTGTACGCCGACGGGCCGGTTACTTCTATCGCGACCCGAAGGGTCCCCCCGCCGAAGCCGACCATCCAGCACGCGGCGAGTGGGAGGAGCTCGAACTCGTCAACCTCATCCGCGAGCGACTTGCGCAATGGCGCTGAGACCGGCTATCCGGGAGCGACGCGGACGACGCGCGACCTCATCGGCCACTGGCGGCGCGAGGGTCGCGAGCGGCCGCTGTTCTTTGCTCAGCTCGAGGCGGCCGAGACGATCATCTTCCTCAACGAGGCGCGCTCAGATCTTCTCCAAGGGGTCGCCGTGCCGCCCGAGCTCGTTCCGGATGGCGTCGACGCCTTTACCCGTTACTCATGCAAGATGGCGACTGGTTCAGGCAAGACAACCGTGATGGGCATGCTCGCGGCCTGGAGCATTCTCAACAAGGTCAACTCGCGCGGTGACGCGCGCTTCTCAGAGGTCGTGCTCGTCGGTCTGCCCGAACGTCACGATCCGCGAGCGCCTCTCCGAGCTCGATCCGAATCGCGGCGACGCATCGATATACCGCACCGCCGACCTCGTTCCGTCCGATCTGATGTCGAGCCTCCGGCGCGGGCGCGTGCTCGTCAAGAACTGGCATGAGTTCGAGCGCAAGGGCATGAGCGCCGGATCGAAGGTGCAGAAGAACGGCGTCGCCGAGCTCGTCAAGACAACGATCAAGATCGGTGCGAAGACGACGTCAGCTCGAGGCGGCCGTTACATGACCGAGCAGGCGCTCGAGATAGCGGTGTCGCGAGGCATGCGGATCCTCGAGGACCGTCGCCCCAAGAAGATGGAGATCGTCGTCGAGGAAACGCGCTACGTCGAGAGCGATGCGAAGTTGATGGAGCGACTGCTGGGTCGCGAGGTCGGCAGCAAGCAGAACATCCTCGTGCTAAACGACGAGGCACATCACGCATACCGGATTCGAGGAGCGGCGACCTCGGAGGCCGAGGAGGACGCTGAGTGGCTCGACGAGGACCGCGCTGAGGAGCTTGCCTACGAGTCGACCGTCTGGATCGACGGCCTCGATCGAGTTCACAAGCGGCGCCGAATCAACTTCTGCGTCGATCTCTCGGCGACGCCGTACTACCTCGCACGAGCCGGTGAGGACACAAACAGGATCTTTCCGTGGGTAGTCAGCGACTTCGGTCTAACGGACGCGATCGAGTCAGGGCTCGTAAAGATTCCCGCAGCTTGCGCACTCCGACCCGACGGGCAAGGACCAGGCGGCGTACTTCAACATCTGGCGTTGGATCATGAGCAAGCTGACCGCCGGAGAGCGTGGCGGGCGACGCGCAAATCCAAAGGTGAATGCGGTTCTGCGTTATGCCGAGCATCCGATCCGGCTGCTTGCGCTGGCGTGGGAGGACGAGCGCAAACGGTGGACCGAGGGCGACGAGCTCCGATCACCCGTTCTCATCCTCGTGTGTAAGAACACGAAGCTCGCGGGAGTGGTCTACGAATGGCTGGCAGAGGGCAAGGCACCCGCGGGGATCGCGCCGGCAGACATTCCGGAGCTTCGTAACGGCGACAGCAAGCGGCTAACGATTCGCGTGGACTCGAAGGTAGTAGGCGAGACAGACCTAGAGGGTGCCAAGAACGACGAGTCGCGCTGGATGCGCTTCACGCTCGACACCGTTGGCAAGCGCGATTGGACGTTGGACACACAGGGCCGGCCTGTCTATCCGGAGGGCTTTGAGGAGCTCGCAGGGAAGCTCGACCGGCCGCTTCATCCGCCAGGCCGCGACGTTCGCTGCATCGTGAGCGTTGGGATGCTCACCGAGGGCTGGGACTGCAATACCGTCACACATATCGTTGGCCTGCGCCCCTTTATGTCCCAGCTTCTCTGTGAGCAGGTCGTTGGTCGAGGCCTTCGCCGCGCGAGCTACGAGCTGAACGACGAGGGGAAGTTCAACGAGGAGGTGGCCCAGATCCTCGGCGTCCCGTTCGAGGTAGTGCCGTTCAAGCAACGAACGGGAGCAAAACCGAAGAAGGCGGCGCAACACCACGTTCAGGCGCTGCCCGAGAAGGTGGAGTATGAGATCGTATTCCCGCGCATCGCCGGCTACCAGCAGGCGATCCGGAATCGTATCGCCGTGGACTGGGACGCGATCGCGCCGGTCGCGGTCGACCCGATGAAGGTGCCGGACGAAGTCCAGCTCAAGACCACGCTGCTCAACAAGGGGCGCCCCTCGTTCTCGGAGCCCGGAGGCTCCACGACAATCAATCTCGACGCGTGGCGCGAGGGCACTCGACTCCAGAAGGAGGAGTTCGAGATGGCGGCCGTACTCACAGAGGAGTATGTAAGGCAGGACACATGTGAGGCGCCGGCCCACGTCCTGTTCCCGCAGGTACTCGCGATTGTGAAGCGGTTCGTTAGCGACAAGATCCTCGTCGATTCGCCGGAGAAGCGAGTGGACGCCTTTCTCTCGCCATACTGGGGCTTCGCAATCGAGCGCCTCGTCGAGGCTATTCGGCCGGACGTCTCGAGCGGAGAGGCCCCGGAGGTCCCACGGTATGAGAAAGGCCGCGAGACGGGTTCAACGCGCGGATGTCGACTTCTGGACGAGCAAGCCAGTCAAGGAGATCAAGAAGTCGCACCTCAACTACGTCGTCTCGGACTCGCCGTGGGAGCAGTCGGCGGCTTATCATCTCGACAAGCACCCGCGAGTTGCAGCGTTCGTTAAGAACCAGGCTCTAGGCTTCACGATTCCATACCTCCACGCGGGCGCCGGGCACGAGTACCTACCGGACTTTATCGTTCTCCTGGACAACGGCGTCCACCTGATTCTCGAGCCGAAGGGCTACGACGAGCTCGCGGAGATTAAGGAGCAGGCCGCTGAGCGTTGGGTCGCGGCAGTGAACGCGGACGCGCGATACGGGGAGTGGCGCTACGCCGTAGCGCGGAAGATGAATCTCGTGCCGGAGATTGTCGACGCCTACGCGTGCGCGGGCGTGGGCGTCTGAGTCACGGCCGCCCTGACTCTGAACCCGCACCTCGGGGCTGTCGCCGAGTCGCGCGACTATTCTCGTCCACTATGTCTCCGGGGCGCTCCTCGTGCAGCTGACCGCCGACGGCCTCCTGCTGTCGGCGTCGGACCTTGTCGCGTTCATGGAGTGCGAGCATCTCGCGGCACTGGATCTGCTCGCGGTGCGGGGTGTGGAGACGATCGCGGTCTCGCGCGATGACACGGCGCTGCTCGTAGCACGGAAGGGGGATGAGCATGAGCGAGCGTATCTCGAGCGGATCCTGGCTGAGAGTCGTGACGTCGTGGTGGTTCCCACCGTGGCTGACGGTCTCGGCGACCTGCACGAGGCGGTCGATCGCACGACGAAGGCGATGCGGGCGGGCACCGAGGTGATCTACCAGGGCGCGCTGTTGGACGGCGACTGGCGTGGATATGCCGACTTCCTTGAGCGTGTTGCGGCGCCGTCGCCCGTGTTTGGCGACTACAGCTACGAGGTAGTGGACACAAAGCTGGCACGGACAGCGCGGCCGAGGTTCCTTGTGCAGCTGTGCTTGTACAGCGAGTTGCTGGCGCGTGTGCAGGGCCGGTGGCCGGAGTGGATGCATGTGGTGTCCGGCTCGGGGGAGCGGCACAGCTTCCGGGTGGATGAGTTCTCGGCGTTCTACCGCCGCCTGCGTCGCCGCTACGAGGAGCAGCTGGCGGCGGCGTTCCCCGACACCTACCCGCAGCCGGTGGCGCACTGTGAGCTGTGCAGATACTCGAATCACTGCCAGGGACGCTGGGAGGCTGACGATCGTCTCTCGCTGATCGCCGGGATCGGTCGCGCGCAGGTCGTGCGGCTGGCGGAGGCGGGCATCGCGACCTGTGCTGAGCTGGCTGCGGTCTCGTCCGCTGCACGTCCGCGGAGGATCGGCACCGGTGCGTTTGAGCGCCTGCGTGAGCAGGCACGACTGCAGGTGCACGAGCGCTCGACGGGCGAGCAGGTCTATGAGCTGCTCGCGCCCGAGGAGGAGCGTGGCTTCGCGCGGCTACCGGAGCCACGCGAGGGCGATCTGCTCTTCGACATGGAGGGTGACCCTTTCTACGAGGGCGACGGCCTCGAGTACCTGTTCGGCGTGACACGGGTCGAGGACGGAGCGCCGGTGTTTCATGCGTTCTGGGCGCGCGATCGTCGTGAGGAGAAGGCGACGTTCGAGGCGTTCATCGACTTCGTCATGGACGCGATATCAGCGGATCCGAAGATCCACGTCTACCACTACGCGCCATATGAGCCGACGGCGCTGAAGCGGCTGATGGGTCGCCACGGCAGCCGCGAGGATGAGGTCGATACGCTGCTGCGCGGGCAGGTGCTCGTCGACCTGTACACGGTGACGCGGCAGGCGCTGCGCCTCTCCAAGCCGAGCTACTCGATCAAGCAGGTCGAGGCGTTCTACATGGACGCTCGTGACGAGCAGGTCACCGACGCGGGCGACTCGATCCTGCGCTTCGAGGAGTGGCTGGAGACCGGCGACGAGACCCTGCTGGAGTCGATCGAGGCATACAACCAGGCCGACTGTCTCTCGACGCTGAAGCTGCACGGCTGGCTGCTTGAGCGCCGCGCGGAGGCCGAGCGCACCTTCGCGGCGGCGATCCCTTGGCGCGCGCCACCCGAACCACACATGCCCTCGCCGGAGGCCGCCGAGGCGCAAGACGAGGCCGCACAGCTCGCGGACGCGCTGACCACTGGCCTTGCCGAGGATCTCAACGTTCTGAGCCACGAGGAGCATGGACAGTGGCTGATGGCGCAGCTGCTGCAGTACCACCGCCGCGAGGACAAGCCCGTGTGGTGGGCGTACTTCACGCGGCTGGAGATGAGCGGCGAGGAACTCCTCGAGGACCCAGAGGCGATCGGGCAGCTCACAGCCGATCCACAGCAGCCACCCGTTCCCGACAGCCGGTCGTTCATCTACACGCTGCGATTCCCCGAGCAGGAGCACAAGCTCCTCCCAGGCGCAGCGGCGATCGATGCCGCAAGCGAGCGGTCGGTCAACGTCGTGGAGATCGACGACACCGCCGGCATCGTGCGCGTCCGCCGCGCGCAGAGCCGCCACGGCGAAGCGCTGCCCGCCGGGCTCATCCCCAGCGGTCCATACAACACGGTCGAGCAGCGCGCGGCGTTGCGGCGTCTCGCGGCCACAATCCTCACCTCCGGGCTCGACGGTCCCGGACCGTTGCGCGTGCTGCGCGACGTGCTGCTCCGCACGCCACCGCGGATTACAGACATGGCGAGCGGCGCGGCTCTCCAGGACGGCTCGCCCGACATCGAACAACTCGGGCATCTCGCCGAGCGGCTCGATGACTCCTACCTGTTCATCCAGGGTCCGCCCGGGTCAGGCAAGACGTGGACGGGCGCGCAGCTCGCCGCGCATCTGCTCCACAGCGGGGCGCGCGTAGGCATCGCCGCGATGAGCCATAAGGCGATCCACAACCTCCTGCACGAGATCGAGGAAACCGCCGTCGAGCGGCAGCTGAGCTTTCAGGGCTGGAAGAAGAGCTCGGCCGGCAACCCCGAGTCCGAGTACAACTCAAAGCTCGAGCGCTCGTTCATCACCAACGAGTCAAACCAGCAGGCGTTCCCGCCACCGGACGACGTTCAGCTGCTCGCGGGCACCGCCTGGCTGTTCGCGCCCGAGAGCATGGACGGAACGCTCGACTACCTGATCATCGATGAGGCCGGGCAGGTCTCGCTCGCCGACGCGCTGGCGATGGGCACCGCCGCCCGGAACCTCATCCTGCTCGGCGACCCGCTCCAGCTCGCTCAAGTCTCACAGGGTGTGCATCCGGACGGCACCGGCGCCTCGGTGCTCGAGCACCTGCTCGGCGAGCATGGCACGATCCCACCCGAGCGCGGCATCTTCCTCGACCGAACTCGCCGGATGCACCCCGACGTCTGCAGGTTCGTGTCCGAGGTCGTCTACGAGAGTCGTCTGCACGCCATCCCGGAGTGCGAGAACCAGCGCATCCACGCGACCGGCGCCCTCACCGGGACGGGCGTGCGGTTCATCGAGGTCCGTCACGAGGGCAACACGCGCGCTTCGACCGAGGAGGCCGATGCGATCGCGGGCGCGATCGCCGGCCTGGCCGGCGCCACCATCACCGAATCCGACGGCACCCAACGACCGCTCGCGATGAACGACGTCATGGTCGTCACGCCGTACAACGCCCAGGTGCGCTGCCTCGCCGACCGGCTGCCCGACGGCGTGCGGATCGGGACGGTCGACAAGTTCCAAGGCCAGGAGGCGCAGATCGTGTTCTTCTCGATGGCCACCTCCTCCGGTGCGGAGCTGCCGCGCAACGTCGAGTTCCTCTACAGCCGCAACCGGCTCAACGTCGCCATCTCCCGCGCGCGCAGCCTCGCCGTCCTCGTCTGCAACCCCGAGCTGCTGCACATCGACTGCCGCACCGTCGAGCAGATGCGCCTCGTCAACGCGCTCTGCCGGCTGGTCGAGCTGGCCGAAGAGGAGAACGGCTAAACGGCGAGCGTATGTCCCTCATGCAGCTGAGCCGATCCCTCATCAAGCTAGATGCCAGCGGGTCCGTCCACACGCAGCGGTAACGTCCCTCGGCTCCCACTGGAGCAAGCACGATCGACGCCGGGGGAAACCGACCGCGCAACTTTATCCCCCCGGGAGGACGGAAGAGAGGATCACGATGTTTCTGCAGAAGCGCATCCACCAGTGGTCGACAGGGCTTGCTCTTTGGCAGCGCGACCTTCTTCGCCGTCTCACAGCCGGCGCGCTCTCCGAGAACGACGAGGAGGAGATACTCGCTGTCCTGACCGGGGCGACCGATGCTCCCACACCGGTGCCGCTGGAACTGGACGAACTCCCCGCAGACGAGGCAGAGATCGGTCCGGTCGAGCTGCGTGAGATCAGCGACCTCCAGAACATCAATCTGCTCGCTGAGGGCCAGACGCTGCGCTTCGAGCCGGGTCTCAATGTCGTGTTTGGCCTCACGGGCGCCGGTAAGAGCGGATACGGGCGTCTCCTCCGGCGCCTGTGCCGCGCAGCCGAGCGGAGTGAGGTCTTGCGCGATGTATTCGACGCTGGCTCCGCGGATGCGCCGCAACGCGCCTCTCTCAAGGTCACCGTCCGTGGCGAGAAGCGCGATCTCGCTGTCGATCTCGCTCAAGACGCCGACCGCCTCCTCTCCGCGATGGCGGCTTTCGATGCCAGGTGCGCACACGTCTATCTTTCGGGACCGAACACCATCGAGCATGTGCCCCGGCCGCTGCTGCTCCTCGGGCGGATGGCGGAAGCGCAGGACTCGCTTGCCCGTCGCCTCAACGAGCGGGCCGACGCCCTCCTGGATAACGTGCCGTCGCTGCCTGAGATCGACCCGGCGACCCAGGCCGGTAAGGCGGCGGCGACGATCACCGCCACGACCGATCTGGCGAAGATCAAGGAGCTCGCGACGCTGAGCGACGAAGAGCACGTCGAGGTGAAGAAGCTCGACGTTGCGGTCGCGACAATCAAGTCAGACCAGAGCCGCCAGCTGGAGACGGCGGCGCGAGCGCGTGCCCGTGGCGCCACGACCGCCGTCGAGGTGCTTCAGGTAACCAGCGAGACGCTCTCGGATGAGCGGCTGGATGCCATCGCGAAACTTCGCACGCGCCTCGATGACGCCACTGCCGCTGAGCGTTCGCTCGCCGCTGACGCTTTCTCTGGGCAGTGCTTGTCTGGTACGGGCCAGGGGCCGTGGCAAGAGATGTGGGAGTCGGCACGCCGTTTCGTCGAGACCGAAGGTGGCACATTCCCGGACACACGTGCTGGAGCTGCATGTCCAATGTGCCAGCAGGACCTCGATGAGGATGCCCGCGGGCGCATGACAAAGTTCGACGAATTCGTCCGCAGCGATCTTCGTGGGCAGATCGTCGACCTGACGAGGAGTCTCTCCCGAGAAGTGACGGCGCTGCCTGATGTTGCCGCGGCTCGGACAAGGGTCGAGGCGGCCGTCTCGGAGGCACCCGAGGAGATCACCGCCATCGCCAACGGCGCCGTCGAGGCCCTGTCGGCCCGAGCGGACTTCATTCGTGAGCGGGCTGAGGAAGGGTCAAACGAATCGCCCGATGTGCCCAAGCCGCCCGAGATCGCTCGACTTCGGGTCTACGCCGACGACCAGAATGCCGTCGCCAACGCGCAGGCAGCACTGCGTGACGAGGCGGAGCAGCGTCGCGTGATGACGCGGCTTGCCGAGCTACGGGCGCGCGAAACCCTCGCCGCCGCTCTTCCCAGCGTCCACACGCGCATCGCAGGCTTGCGTGGCATCGCGCGGGTCGAAGCCGCGAGACGCGAGCTCGGGACCACGCGAATCAGCAACCAGCTTCGTGAGCTCCAGCAGGTGGTGATCACCGATCGGCTGCGCAGCGCCGTCGCCGAGGAGTTGAAGGAGCTCGACCCTGTTGCCGGGAGGATCGACGTCTTGGGTCAGGCGGCGAAGGGCGAGACCGTCATTCAGCTCCGGCTCAAGGAGCCGTGCCGTGCCAGGGTGGGCGATGTACTCAGCGAAGGCGAGCAAAGGGCGCTCGCGCTGGCATTCTTTCTCGCCGAGGTCGCTGTCAGCGATGGCCGGAGCGCGATCATCCTTGATGACCCCGTTTCTTCGCTCGATCACGAGCGACGCGACTACGTCGCCCGACGGCTCGCCGAGGAGGCGCGCCAGCGGCAGGTCATCGTCTTCACCCACGATCTCACTTTCGTCTACATGCTCCAAGAGGCCGCCGACGCCGCTGGACAGGAGCTGCACGGACAAACCCTCCAACGAGCCTTCCACTGCGTCGGCATGGTCAGCGATGACCTGCCCAACAAGGCGATGTCGCCAGCGCGTCGTCGCAAGCAGCTCCGTCATCGCCTAAAGACAGAGCTGAACAGCCTTCACGCACGTCAGGATCCACAATACGAGCGCGAGGCCGACTTCTGGGTCACCGACCTTCGCAAGGCTTACGACCAGCTCATCGAGGACTACCTCCTGGCCGGTGTAGTCCGCCGCTGGCACTCGCAGGTTCGATTTCGTCAGCTCCGTCACGTCAAGTGGAGTCTGGAGACCGTAAAGCGCATCGAGGCAGCAGTGAAGAAGGCGTCGATTAAGGCTCACCACGAGGCAACCGAACTGCAGCCAACACCGCCGATTCCTGAGCAGTTGTCTGGGATGCTCGATGAGTACGACGCAATCTGCGAGCTGACCCATCCCGAGAAGAAAGCGAGCATAACTGCAGCCAGTCCGACCAACGTCCCACTTCCGGTCGACGAGGCTGCGGCGTAAGCGAGACGAGCGTCGTCGGGGCACGCTGCCGAGGACAAGTGGACGTCGACCTATCCGGTGGCCTGGTGTTCTCGGCAGCAGGCGTGGCTACCGCTGTGGCCGCTCTACGGACGCCAGCCCCGCGATGAACGGCTCACGGACCGCTGGGTCGCAGTGCTTGGCCTCAAGCGCGCGCTTCTCGGCGTCGGGATCTTCACTGGCTGGATAGTCGCGCCCGGAACCGCAGGCGAGCGGCAGCGATGAGCGGCCGTCCCACGGTGGCCCGGGAAACGTCGCGTTCTGGGCTATCGCGTGCCACTTCAGCGGCGAGACCCTTGCACGGGCTGAAGAGGGGCTCCAGCGCGACCTTTGAGCGTACGTTCGCCTTGTGTTTACGGGCTCTGACAGCGCCAGTGTCAAACTAGCTTGCACGTTTCAAACTAGCTTGCAAACTAGGCTTCATATTGCAAACTAGCCTGAGCGGCAACACTTGACATCGACCCCGTCGCGGGCGGCTGGCGGTCGGAGGCAGCAGGATGCCGCTCTCAGTTCGGGAGCTGGACCGGCCGGCGCAGGCCCGAACGCCAGCGCGGTCATCGACCGCTGGCTACCTAGGGGTCGGAGTGTTGTCCGGCGCTTTCAGAGAGGCCGGCGAGGCGGCTCTCCAGGAACCGCTGCTCCGGCCCCGGCTGGGTTAGCTCGAGGGCGCGTGTGTAGGCAGCGCGCGCTTCATCATCACGGCCGAGGCGTGGCAGGAGGTCGGCGCGTGTCGAGTGGTAGTCGGCGAGCTCGAGGCAGCCGAGCAGGGCGAGTCCGGCTTCGGGTCCTTCGAGCTCGGCGACGGTGATCGCGCGGTTCACCGTAGCGACGCCGCTCACGAGCGAGCAGCATTCCGCAGTAGGGCGACCAGGGTGAGCAGGAGCAGCGGCAACATCGTGGCGTGGTAGGCGATGTCGATGGCGTCGCCGCCTCGGACGGTGAAGTTGAGGCCGACCACGAAGCCAAGGATCGCAAAGCCGGTGGTCGCGAGGGCAATGCTGCGTGCATGAGCGGAGGTCCGCAGGAGGGCGGTGGCCCCGTAGGCGAGCGCGAGGCCGATGGTTGCCTCGGCGATGCCCGCGTCGGTGGGTCGAAACGGCTTGGAGCCGCCGCCGAGGAGGCCGCTCAGATGCAGGAAGGCGATGACCACGAGCGTGGCGGCCTCGAAGCCCATCAACAGCGCGATCCGCGGCTCGTCGCCTCGATCGCGCCGTCTGTCCTGCGCTGGCGTCATACGCCTCCTGTTCCGGTTGCGTTCATGAGGTCTCCTTCGGGACTCCAGCCGGTGTCGGGTGTGATGTGTCTTCTCATCCCGGGCTCTGGCGGGGGAGCGCTCGCGGTGGCAGCGAGGGCTCGACGCGCAGCATCCGGGCTGGTAGGCGAGGTAGCCACCAGTTCCAGCGGCCCAGCAGCGCGACCACGGCGGGGACCAGCAGCGCGCGGATCACGGTCGCGTCGAGCAGGATTCCAGCGGCCAGCCCGGTGGCGAGCATCTTGACGTTGAGGTTCGGCCCGGATGCCATCGACACGAACGCCAGGAACAGGATCAGCGCGGCGCTGGTGACCAGGCGTCCGGTGCGTCCGATCCCGTCGACGACCGCGCGTGCGGTCGATTTGCTGGTGTCGTACTCCTCACGCATGCGCGCGAGGATGAAGACCTCGTAGTCCATCGAGAGCCCGAACAGGAAGGCGAAGATCATCAGTGGCATCCAGGCCGGGATCGAGCCACTGGCGGTGATTCCCCAGATCGCGTGCGAGCCGTAGCCCTTCTGCCAGACGAGCGTCAATACACCCCACGCCGCTCCGGTACTGAGCACGTTGAGCAGCACGGCCTTGAGCGGGAGTAGCAGCGAGCGGAACGCGCGCGCGAGCAGCACCAGCGTGATCGCCGCGATCAGCGCGACCATGAGCGGGAAGTTGCCGTAGACGGCGGAGATGAAATCCTGGTTCTGGGCGATCACCCCGCCGACGCGAGCCTGGCTCTGACCGCTTTCAAACGTGTGCGCGACGTCGCGGACGCGTGCCAAGGTGTCGCGGCCGGCCTGAGACGAGTCGTCGGTGAACGGCACCACGTCGACCAGTGCGCCGCCGTCTCGCCGCCATCCGGGTCCCGCGGGTGCGCTCGCACCGTGAACGCCGTCGATCCGGTCCAGCACGGCGGCGAGCCGTGTGGCCCTCGTTTGGCTCGTGAGGATCTCAATCGGCGTCAGGACGCCGACGCCGATGCCAGAGCGCTCGAGCGCCTGCAGTCCAGCCTTCGCATCCCCCTGGCGGGCGAGCGCGTCCGGGTTGCCGGCGCCGGCGCCGAACTGCAACGTGGTCGCCGCTCCCAGCAGCGCCAGGAGCACGGCGGCCGCGACGCCCGCCGCGAGCCAGCGCCGGCGAACAACGAGCTGTGCCCAGCGCGTCCAGGCGCGACTCGCGCGGTCGTCGCTGCGTACGTGCGGCCAATCCAGACGCGAGCCGAACTTGGCCAGGACGATCGGTAGCAGCGTGATCGCGACCAGCACGCTGACGAGCGGGATGAGCATGCCGCCGTAGCCGACGCTGCGCAGGAAAGGCACCGGCAACGCGACCAGGGCCAGCAACCCGACCGCGACGGTCGTCCCGCTGAGGACGACCGCGCGCCCCGCTGTCGCCATCGCGCGGACGATGGCCTCATCGCCGAGATGACCGTGGGCTCGCTCCTCGCGCCAGCGCACGACGATCAAAAGCGAGTAGTCGATCGCCACGCCGAGCCCGACCAGCGCGATCAGGAACTCGACGATCGTCGAGACCTGCGTAACACCGGTCAATGCCCACACCGCGAGGAAGCTGGTCATGATCGAAACGACGGCGATCATCAAGGGCACGAACGCGAGCAGCGAACCGAACACGAAGCCCAGCACCAGCAGCGCACCCAGGCCGCCGAGGAGGGCCTCAGCGAGCACCCCCGGGCCGCCGCGAGCTCCGCTGCTGCTTTGCAGCGCGTCGAGCCCGGTGAGATGCACAGGTGCTCCGGCGACCGTGGCCCCCGTAAGCGCGCGCTGCGCGGCCTTCGTCGCCTTCGGGCTCTGCCCGAAGCTCGCCTGCTCGGGCGGGGTGTAGGCGAGCAGGAAGGTGGTCCGCCCGTCGCGCGAGACGAAAGCTCGATCGCCGGTCGACGCGTAGGACGCGACCCGTGCTCCCGGTATCGCTCGTTCGATTCGCGCGGCTAGCCCGCTGAGTCCCGCGCGGACTGCGGGGGAGTCGACGCTCGCCGCGGGCGGCAGCGTGACGACCGGCACCAATGGGGCGGTATCCCCGCCGTTGTGGAAGGCGCGAGTGATCGCCTGGTTGGTCTGGAAGCCTTCCCGTCCAGGGACCGAGTATTCCTGCGACAACGCTTTGCTCGCCGGCCCGGCGGCCGCCATCCCGGCGACGGCCAGAACCAGCCACGACACCACCACGACACGCTTGTTAGCCAGCACCCAGCGGGTTATCGATGACATGCGCACGGCAACTCCTCAGTGGTTGGAGGTGGACGGTTCGTCGAGATGGCGCCATATGGCCAAGCGCCACCCTTCTGGCCACTTTGATCTCGGTTATATTCTGTATTATTGATACTATACATGATTGATGCGATCATGTATCCTAGCTGTTGCGTACCCTATGCTCGACCGCTCCAAACAAGCCATGCCCAAGAACGCACCCACCCCCGCCCGTCCGGCCCGCCGCGGCCCGCCGCTCTCGGCGCGCACCGCCTACCTGCTCAGCCAGATCGGTCGCAGCCAGGCCACGCACTTCACAGAACGCCTCCAACCGCTCGGGCTGCGCCCGAAGCACTTCGCGCTGCTGAACCTGATCGGCCTCGATGAAGGCTGCTCCCAGCAGCAACTCGGCGAGCGCCTCGCGCTCGAGCCCAGCGGGTTGGTCAAGACGATCGACGAGCTCGAACGGCAAGGCATCGTCGAGCGCCGCCGCGACCCGTCCGACCGTCGCCGTTACGCGCTCCACCTGACCGACGGCGGCAAGGCGAAGCTCACGCAAGCCCGTCAAGCCGCGGCGCAGCGCGCAGACGAACTGCTGGCGCCGCTGAACAAGAGCGAGCTACAGGTCTTGCACGACCTGTTGAGACGCATCGCGGCAGCCGAAGATCCCACCGCAGGCTTGTAAGCCCGCTCGGGCAACTTGCACGCCACTTCGCCGGCCCAATCGCCGGTTTATGCAACAGCCTCGCGTGAAGGCGGTCGCTGCATTCTTGCCGCGAGGACGATGCGGATATTGATCGTCGTCCAGAGGAAGACATCATGGACTCCACACTTGTGGATTGCGCTGGCCGCCGGCGATCGCCTGCGACGCTGCCCGGCTATCACCGGGGCCGCCCGCCCCGCAACAAGGGCTTGCGATACCCGGCGGATCCCTCAACCATCGAAGAGATCATCGCTGTTGTGCGCGCCGCCGGCGAGAGGCCGGACGGGGTGCGACTACGCGGCGTGGTCGTCGTGCTTTGGCGCGCCGGCCTGCGGATCAGCGAAGCCCTTGCCCTGAACGAGAGCGACCTCGATCAGGAACGGGGAGCGATTCTTGTCCGCCACGGCAAGGGCGACAAGCGCCGCGAGCTGGGCATGGACCGCTGGGCATGGCAGCAGCTCGGGCCATGGTTGTCGTTGCGAGCGATGCTCCCGGTCGGAGCGTTGTTCTGTGTCCTGTACGGTCCGACCCGCGGTCGGCCGTGCACAGCAGCCGGAATCCGGATGCAACTGCACACCGCCGCCCGCGCCGCTGGGGTGCGTAGCCGCTTCGCACCCCACCAGTTGCGCCACGCGCACGCGGTCGAGATGTCCCGCAAAGGGGTGCCGTTGCTCATCATCCAGCGCCAACCGGGACACGCCGACCTTGGGATCACCTCCGGGTATCTACGGGGGATCGACAACACGGAAATCGTCCACGCCGTTCACGAACGGCCAGCCCCGATGATCTCAGCCACCAACGGGCTGAGGCTGGCGCACTGAATCGACGCAGAGGCGAGAGGCCGCGTCCTCGGGTGCGGCCTCCAGCCGGTAGCTGGTCAGAGAACCCCTGACGTTGCCCGGCGGCTCGCTGGCGTGACCGGTGCCCATTGTTTCCTGGTGCGGCGATGCCGAGGGATCGCGAGTGGCGAAACGACGTCAGCGAGTGGAATCGGGGTCCTCGGCACTTCGCGGCCACCACCAAGCTCGAGGCCTAATCGACGGGGTCCTGGGGGGGCGCGGCGATTAGGTGCTGTGCCGAATTCCTGACACGCGCTTCCGGTTCGACGATGTGCTCGGGGTCGTGAGCCGCGTAGGGAAGATCGGCAATGTGCTTCAACGCCTGTCTTCCAAGATCCAGCCGCCAGTAGATCGTCCTCAGTGTTCGATCGTCGGGCGCCTGGGCGTTGCCGTAGCCCTCGCGGAGATACTCGGCCCAGCCTAATGCCCCCGCACAAGCGCCGAAGTCTTCACGCGCCTTGAGATGGGCGACCACGTCTTGCTGGTCTCCCTTGTCCGCAAGGGCGGTGAGCAGCCAGGTCCGTGCGCCCCAATCGCCCTCGGCCTTCGTCTGGAAGAAGAGGCGAGTAACAGTCGACTGCAGGCGATAGAAATCCTCATGGATGAGCCTTGCTCGTCCACGCCTTGTAAGTGCCGCGGTCCGCCACGAGCTGACCCACCCGCCGAGCGTGCCCAGGAGCCCGCCGCCGATGATCGACGTGACAATGGTGAGGGTATCGGACACGCAGATGCATCATCTCTAATTCGGAAAGGCGCTGCAATCTGATCGACCGCGTCGCGACTGCTTTGGCAACATTGCGATCGTCCCGATGCGGCTATGCCGCGCTAGACCGCGCTTGCGGATCCGCCCAACTGGAGGCGTCCGCGTGGAGGTGTTGGAGACGCTCGAGATGGCAAAGGAGGGCAGCCGGGGACGTGGCGACGTGCCCCGCGACTCGAGCGAAGCAGGGGCAGGCCCTTCCATTGGTTGGCTTCGATCAACGACGGGGCTGGGGCAGCGGGAGAACTTGGGTGCGGGGTACGCCCGTTCGCTGCGAACGTGTCCCGTCCCGCGACGAGCATCCCAAGGAACAGGTCGACGTAGGCTGGCGCCGCCTGCTACCTTGCATTGCATGGCAGCAAGGGTGCGTGAATCGGGGATCTCGCAACTTCGGCGAGGCGTACTGGAGTTCTGTGTGCTCGCGCTGCTGCGCGACGGCGAGCGCTACAGCTACGAGCTCGTCCGTGCGCTGGGCGATGCGGACGGCCTGGTGACGACAGAGGGAACGCTTTACCCGCTGCTCGGCCGGCTGCGTCGCGAGGGCGTGGTGGATACGACCTGGCGCGAGTCGCCGTCAGGACCGCCTCGCCGTTACTACCACCTCACCCCAGACGGCCAAGCAGCGCTCGACGGGTTCGGGGCCGAGTGGACGCGATTCCGTGACTCGGTCGACGCCCTACTTCGCAACGGAGCATTTAGATGACCACCGACACACTTCACCCCGTCGCCGCGAAATACCTGGAGCGCCTGCGCCGCGCCGCACGCGGCCTGCCGCCCGACCGGCGTCGAGAACTGCTGGCCGAGATCGAGGGGCACCTGTCCGAGGCGATCGATCCGAGCGCGTCGGGCGCACAGGCACTCACCGTTCTCGACAAGCTCGGCGAGCCTGAGGCGATCATCGCTGCCGAGACGCCGGAGGCGGACGAGCTTCCAACCGGTCGCGGAACCAAGGAGTGGGCCGCGATCATCCTGCTACTGCTCGGCGGTTTCATGGTCGGTGTCGGCTGGATTGCCGGGCTGGTTCTGCTGTGGAGCTCGCGCGCCTGGACGGTGCGCGACAAATGGATCGGAACGCTCGTCGTACCCGGCGGCCTCGCGACCAGCGTCCTGATCGGGCTGATCGCGATCGGCGCACCCACCAAGAAACTCTGTCGCGCGATCGACGGCGGCGTGCCGCACTGCACCAACGCCGCCAGTCAGAGCACCCCCATTCTCGGAGTCGTCGTGTTCGCGCTGCTCGTGCTGGCTCCGATCGCGACCTCGGTCTACCTCGCCCGCCGCGCCGCCGCTGAACCATGACACGGCAGATCCCAACGACGCGCTGCGGGGGAGCCGCACGCACGGATTGAAAGGGGACGGGACGCAGGCTCTCACTGCACTGCAGCCCCAAACTACCGATGCAACCACATCGCCTCACGCACCTCGCCTCGCTGGCCGTCCTTGCCGCCCTGATTGCCGTTCTGCTGGCTGGATGCGGCGCCAGTAGTCCCTCGTCCTCCACCGGGTCTGCCTCGACAGGGTCGACAAGCTTCCAGGCGAACCTTGCCTACGCGCAGTGCATGCGAGCCCACGGGCTGTCGAGGTTCCCGAACCCCAGTCCATCGCAGGGCTTCAGTTTCGGCGGGCAACTGAACGGCAACCCCAACAGCCCCGCGGCGCGGGCGAATGACGCCTGCAAGCATCTACTCTCTCGCAGCAGCACGGGAATGGGCGGCACCACAACGTCGCCGACGAGTAGCCCTCCCGGCGCGGTGGCGGCTGACTGTCTGACCTCCCAGCCGCCGTGCTACACACCCCAGCAGCTCCGGGTTGCCTACGGTATTCAGCCGCTGCTGGACCGCGGGATCACCGGCCGCGGACAGACCGTCGTCCTGTTGGAGTTCCCTCCAACCACGGCAGGATCCTCGTCGTCGGCTACCGGCGTCCAGGTGCCGGCGTCTTCCGACATCCGGCAAGACCTGGCGCGATTCGACAGCGTGTTCGGCCTGCCTGCCGCGCGGCTGCGGATTGTGAACAGCCTCGCGCACGCGGCGTCGCCGTGGCTGGCGTCCATCGAGGAGGTGGAGGACACCGAGATCGTGCACACGATCGCGCCTGGCGCCTCCATCCGGGAGGTCCTGATTCCGTCATCGTACGTGGCCAGCCCCGGCACGGTGAGCGCGGCCGTCGTCGCCGCTTTGCGGCTCGGGCTCACGCAGGGCGGTGTGGTCTCGCTCAGTGCCGGCGCCGGAGAGCAGTGCTTCACCCCGGTTGAGGTAGCCCAGGTGAACTCGGCTCTACAAGCTGCTCAACGCGGTCGGGTGACCGTGGTCCTCTCGACAGGCGACTCCGGCGCGGCCACCACTGCCTGTCCCCCCGAGACAGGTTCCGCCGCGGTGAAGGGGGTGGACCTGCCGGCCTCGGACCCCCTGGCGCTGGCCGTCGGCGGCACAAGCCTGCAGGCCAGCCTGACCACCGGTTCCTACATCGGCGAGAGCGCGTGGAACATCCCTGCTTCGGCGGGGGGACCCAGAGCCGGCGGCGGCGGCTTCAGCCGGCTGTTCGCCCGGCCGGCCTACCAAAACGGCATCGCCGGCATCGGGGCCACCCGGGGCGTGCCCGACGTGGCGGCCGACGCCGACCCTCGTACCGGCATGGCCCTCGCAATCAGCGACGGCGGCTACCGGTACCTCATCGGGGCCGGCGGGGCGAGCGCAGCCGCTCCCCTCTGGGCCTCCGTCATCGCGCTAGCCGACCAGTACGCCGGCCGGCAACTCGGCTTCGTCAATCCCGCGCTCTACCGGATCGGCCGCAGCGCCAACTACCACCAGGCGTTTCACGACGTGACCACCGATTCCAACACCGTGAACCTTCCAACGCGGACGATCACCGGCTATCAGGCCGCGGCCGGGTGGGACCCGGTGACCGGCTGGGGAAGCCCTAACGCGCAAGCGCTCGTCCCGCTGCTCGCCCGCGACCTCAGCCCCTGACTCCTGTCCGCGGAACTTCCCCGAGATCCCGACGACCGCGTCGGAGCGGTAGTGGACGAAAAGCGAGCTCGGGGAGAGCGCGACGCCGTCTCCTCGCCGAGTTCGCACGCCGCTCGCGGTGGGCTAGGCCTCGAGCCGCCTCAGGGCAAGCTTCAGTACGTCCGCGCGGCTGCGCGCGCCGTGAGCGGCAGCAATGAAATGGCTGCCGATCCACAGCGAGTAGAAGACCATGCAGCGGGCCTCGACCTCGTCCTCGTCGGAGCAGAAGGCGGCGAACAGCGAGCGCATGTAATCCATGCGCCGGTTGTCGACGCGTCGGAGGCGCTCGGCGACCGCCTGCTCGCGGCGGGCCCAATCGCGGACCGCGAGGTCGATTCTCAGCGGCTCGTCGCTGGAGGCGGCGAGCGCCGAAAGTCGCCGCAGCTTGGTCTTGGCATCCCCGCCCTCGCTCTCGACGCGCTCGATCACCTCGTCGACGCTCATCCGCTCCCACGCGTCGAGTATCTCCTCCAGTAGCGCGCGTCGGTCGCCGAAGTGCCAGTAGAAGCCGCCCCTGCTGACGCCGAGCGCTTGCGCCAGCGGCTCGATTCGGACGGCGTCGGGCCCGCCGGCGGCAAGCGCCCGCAGCCCCTCCTCGATCCAGCTGCTGCGTGGCGTGCGGGTTGGGGCGGCCATTTTCTATCTCCATCGTGGCCCGCGCGGCATTGACACCATCGCGGAGGATGCCTAAGCTCCATCTATACACTACTGTATGGATGGAGGGTCACGAATGAGGCTCCCGAACACCGGCGCACACCTGCGGGCCGAGTTTGTCAATGGTTTCCGCGGACGGCCGCGACGAGGATTCCTCAATGGGGTCGCCCGCATCCTCCACGGGGTCGCCCGCATCGCGGAGGGCTCGACGTGAACGTCCCGCTGATCCTCGCCGGATCCCTCGCCATCCTCGGCGCCGCCATCCACGGCGTGGGAGGCGAGCGCCTCGTAATGCGAAAGCTCTCGCCGGAGACGCTGCCGTCCACTCGCTTCGGTGGCCCGCGGACGACCCAGACGATGATCCACGTCACCTGGCACACGACGACGATCGCCTTTCTCAGCGTCGGATCCGCGCTCCTGCTCTCAGGCTCGGCCCTGCACGGCGATACAGCCCGCGGGATCGGCTTCGCCGCCGCCGCCGCGTCTACCGGCTTCGCGGCGGTCGCGGTGGGGCTGGGGGCTGCCTACGCGAAATCCCCTCGATCCCTGTTGCGCCACCCCGGTCCCGTCATGCTCACCATCGCCGCGGCTGTTGCCGCTCAGGCTAGTTTGCAATATGAAGCCTAGTTTGCAAGCTAGTTTGAAACGTGCAATCTAGTTTGACACTGGCGCTGTCAGAGCCCGTAAACACAGGGCGAACGTACGCTCAGAGGTCGCGCTGGAGCCCTTCTTCAGCCCGTATAGGAGGTCTCACTGCTGAAGTGGCACGCGATAGCCCAGAACGCCCTTACAGCCCGTAGTTACTGGGAATGACAAACTAGCTTTCACTTTTCAAACTAGCCTGAGCGGCAACATGAGCGTTGCGCTTGCCGGGAAGGGTCAGGGTGCCGATGTTCCCGTGGCGCTGGTGGCGAATGGTTGTATACGCGTCGCTCATGGCAGCTTCACACTCGCCGCTGCCTGCTCGCCGACGGCAGCGAGAACCAGCTCGGCCTCCTGTCGCCGGCGTTCAGCGAGCACCTGCTCGGCCGCCTCGCGACCCTCGCGGCCTAGGACAATCTTGTAAATGTCCGGGAGCCTGAGGATCCTTCCCCCTCCGCCCCACCAGCCGTCCGGAACCTCGCACGTGAAGACCGCCACGCGGTTCTCGGGATCCGGCCAGGAGCCGTCCTCCGCCTCGACCACGGCCTGGGTCATCGCCGCGGTCACCGCGGCACGGCGCTCGTCGTTGTACTGGCCCACGGGAACCTGGCAAATGAAGCGGTAGCGCGGCCTCTGCGCCGGGGCGCCGGCGACGTACATCTCGTGGCGGTGGACGAAGACCCATGCGAGCTTTCGCCCCGTCTCGTTGGTCGGGTCAACTCCCTCGTGCTCAAGCAACAGGTCGGTGACCTTGGCCAAGAGCTGGCGCTCGGCGCTGGGTGCGAGGGCGCCCTCGGAGATGTATGCGTCACATATCGGCATCGTGTGCTGACCTCCTTCCGGCTCGCGGCCGGATCGTGGTGTTTGCTGTCAAGCCGTTTCCTTGCGCGACGGCGCCGGCGCGTCTGAGCGCTTCGCCGTGCTGGCGGTGATCCGGATCGTCGCCCGCGCGTCGCGAGCGGTGCCTCCACACGAACCGGTCCCGCGCGCGCGAACACGAACGTTTGGGCCGTCGCCGCAGCACGCACCTTCAGAGGACTCCCCACCACGCCAGCGCCGCTGTTGCCGCTCAGGCTAGTTTGAAAAGTGAAAGCTAGTTTGTCATTCCCAGTAACTACGGGCTGTAAGGGCGTTCTGGGCTATCGCGTGCCACTTCAGCAGTGAGACCTCCTATACGGGCTGAAGAAGGGCTCCAGCGCGACCTCTGAGCGTACGTTCGCCCTGTGTTTACGGGCTCTGACAGCGCCAGTGTCAAACTAGATTGCACGTTTCAAACTAGCTTGCAAACTAGGCTTCATATTGCAAACTAGCCTGAGCGGCAACAACACCCCAGGCCTCGCGCCACTCAGCGACCCGGCAGCGGCTCTCACCATCGCTGTGGCGGGCCTGCTGGCGATCCGCGTGCTCGCGCTCGCGCTACGCGCCGTGGGACCCCCAGCGTCGTGAAGCGCCATCCCGCCCTCGTCCCCCTCTCGCGCGATCACCACCATGCACTCGTGATCGCCAGGAGCCTGCGCCACGCCACCGTCGAGACCGCCACCGAGGCAACGCGAGCATTCCTCAGCCACCTCCCCACGTTGGAGGCAGCCGGCAAGGTCGCCAAGCAGGGTCGCGGCTACCATCCCAAGGAGACCACGCCCGCCGCAGCGTAAGCCTGGCCGCCCGACCAACCGCCCGCGTTTCTCGCAGTCGCCCTAGCGTGGCCTCGCGACGCGGCCGTGCTCCGCGCCTGCCTCGGCCGCTATAGCCTGAATCTCGGTGGCGAGCTCCTCGTTCGTTGTCTGGTCCAACGTGTCGGGGCGGGTGGTGATCCACTCGTGGAGACGAGAGCCGTGGACGAACACGCACTTCTCGTCATCGAGGACACCTTCGTCTTCGTCGAACTCCGACCAGAGGACCACGATCGCTTTGACCCAGGGGGAACGGCCCGCACGCCGCTTGAGCTCGTCGTGCAAGCGCGCTGCGCCGGCAAGCGCTCCAGACCGGATCCAGCCGCACCACTCGTCGGCCTCCGGGTCTGAGCGACGGCGCAGGTACGGCTCCCCATCGCGCATGTGGACGGTGCCCTGCAGGTTCTTGGTGTCGAGCAGGAACACCCCGCTGTTGCCCGTGTCCTCGTGGGCGATCGGCCCGGCGGTGAGCTCCTGGATGCGCTCGCTCAAGAGACGCCCTCTGTCGTACACGACTCGGTGGCGATTATTTCCGGTAGCCTGACTAGTTTCCGTTTGGAACGCCCGAGGCGCAGGAAGCGCTGGATGGAGGTTTTCTCGGATTGAGCAAGCGCCGGTCAGGACAGACCATCCCCAAGGGGGAGCGCCGTGGTTCGGAGCCCCGACAAATTAGTTGGGACTTTGGGGCCCCAGCCTGCATTAACGAGGTGATGAGCTCTGTAGAGACCGCTCGATTCGAGGCTGGGCGTCTAGCGACGTGGCGGGCGCGTCCGCGCGGGTCGCAGCCGGTCCTTCGGGCTCCGTGGAGGCGTGGCTCGTTCTCGCCGGAGGAAGTAGCTCATGCTCTGAATGCACGGCGTGAGGAGTTCTGCCGCGCGCTGGACCGGCGTCGGGACGCGTTCGGCGTGCCCGCTGGGATGCGCGAGGAGATCGTTGATGAGGCGATCTGCGCAGTGGTTATGTCCCGCCGCGCGGTCGTCAGCGAGGAGCATCTGCTGGGAGCGTTCTGGACGGCAGTGGGCCTGGTGCTCAAGGAGCATCACGCGGGGCGTCGTCTACTTCGGGTGGGTTCGCGTGAGCGTGTGGACTTCGATCTGATCGCGGCGCGGATACCGACCGGCATGGAGCCTTTCGATGTGGTCGAGCTGCGCGAGCAGATGGCTAGGGCGGCTGATTTCATGGCTGCGCTCAGCGCACTTGAGCGGCGGGTGGTCGTGGTCATGGCGGTGAGCAGCGGCGGAGTCAAGCTGGCAGCGCGAACGCTGGGTGTGCCGGTCAAGACAGTCAGGGCAGCCGCGCGCAGCGCGGATGAGAAGCTGGAGCAGGTCGCGGTGATCGCCGCGGCTGGCCGTATGTGCAGCTACCGTTACCCGGCGATCGTGGCCGAGGCATCCGGCTTGGCCAATGAGGATCAGGCCCAGGCCGCGCGAGCGCACGTTGAGGCGTGCAGGTCGTGTCGGCTGTTGTATGTCGGGCTGTGCCGTGAGATGCGCGAGCGGAAGTGGCAGCGGCGTGCTGCCGCCGCGGTCTTGCCTGCGCCGATGCTGAATGTGGGCGGGCATGGTGGCGGGCTTGGTCGGCTGACTGCGTTCATAGCCAATCGTCCCGTAGGTGGGAGTGGAGGGAACGCTGAGCGCGTGGCGGGAGTGCTGGGTGGCGGTGGTATCGCCAAGGCAGCGGCGGCGGGCACCGCAATAGTGGTCGCTGGAGGCGCCCTGACGGGTCATATCGTTCACGTGATTGCAGGGGCACAAGCTCCAGCGCACCACCGCCGAGCCCATGTTGCGCGGCAGTCCTACCAGCCGGTCGATCTGGCTCGAGGATGGGTGAATCTGACCAGTTCTCTCGCGGCGCGTAGCTCAAGTCCCTCCACTCAGCCATCGAGATCGAGCACGACGGCTCGCCACAGTCTGCCTACGCCTCCGAGCAAGAGCCTTGGCTACCTCGCGCTCGGGACGCCCGGATCGGCGTCGCATAGCGGCTCGGGAGCGTCGCATGACAGCTCGCCCGAACCTTCGGCCCGCGTCGCGTCGGTGACGAGCCCAGCTACGAAATCAGAGGGCTCCGCGCCTCCGGCTCAAAGCGGCGGTGGAACGAGCCTGGGATATCTCGGCCGCTGATGCGTCAGGAGGAAACATATGCCCGCCGCCTTGGCGCCGCGGTTGGGTCGTCCGGCTATCTCGGGAGAGTTCTGTCCGCCGGCCTGGTCGTCGGCGTAGCGCTGTTGTTGGTCCTCGCCGCGATTGCGCAGGCAGGCGAGTACCACGTTTACTCCTGTAGCGACCCGCTAACAGGTAGGCCATTGCCTGTCTATGACTGGACTGGTGAAAGAGGACCCACTACCAATTCGTGCGCGCCCAATCCGGTTGCCGGAGGGCTGGGGGTGGACGCAATAGCTCAGTTTGGCCCGACGCAGGCGACTTGGACTTTTACCGCGCCGGCCGACACCCATATCGTTGCGGCGAGGCTCTACCGTTCGGCGGAAGCTAACTATCGCGCCCTTGCCTATTGGGCGTCGCCCGCAAACGAATACACGTCGAGCAACGCCTTTGATTCATGCCAGGGCTCCAGTGAAAACTCTGCCTGTACGCTCGGAAACACAAAGGCGTCGTCCTGCGAACCTGTCTCATGTTATTCACCTAGCGATGTTCTTGACGTGCCTGCCGCTAATCTGCCTTCTCTTCGGCTCTCCCTCTCGATGCGCTGCTTTTATGGTTGCGGTGGCTCGGAGACATTGCATAGCGCGGATATCACGCTAGAGCAGGACTTCAGTCCTACGGGATCGGCGACTGGCGGCAGCCTCACCACGCAACCTATCCTCCAAGGCGTTGAGGACATAAGTATAAGCGCAAGCGACCCAGGCTCGGGCGTCTTTCAAGCCATCTTTGAGATCGACGGAAAAGTGCTCGCGGCTCAGACCATCGACACCAACGGAGGTAGCTGTCAGCCTTACAGGACGGCACAAGATGGAACCAACGTATTCCTCAATCCACAGCCATGCCCGCAGTCGGTGACCGCCGTAGATGTCCCATTCAATACTGCGCTGGTACCCGACGGCTCACATCAGCTAACCGTAGTCGTCAGCGACGTGGCTGGAAACACGACGTCGATTCTCACTCGCACCGTGGCCTTCAACAACAGCGGCGAATATACCCTTCAAGTGCAGCGCCAGGAACAGGCCGAACACCAGGCGCAAGAGCTGATGACGCGCGGGGTGTGCAACGCCGGCTGTGACGACCATGCCTCACTTCAAGCCGCCCGCGCCAAGCTCGCCCGGCGCGCCTTCACCCGCCCCTACGCCGACTCGGCCCTGACTCTGGCGGGCCGACTCCTAGATCACGCGGGAGCGCCGATCGCGGGAGCAGCGATCGAGCTGCGCCAGCAGCCGAGCTACCTCGGAGCAGAAAGCCGACTGATTGCGACGACGAAGACCGACAGGAGCGGGAACTGGCGATTTCGTGTTCGGAATGGTCCGTCGCGGGTGCTCACCGTTGGCTACCGCTCGCACAGCAAGGACCCCGGATACGTCACGCAGCTCTCCTACCGCGAGAAAGTGCTGGCGCCCGTGACGCTTTCAGCTCCGCGCCAGGTGCGACCAGGACGACGATTCGACTTCCGCGGGGAGCTGGCGGGCGGCTACGTCTCGCCGGGCGGAGTGCTTGTCAGCCTGGAAATCCACTATGGCGGAGAGTGGCGGGAGATCGCCCTTCTCCGTACAAGTCATCGGGGCACCTTCTCCTACCGGTACACGTTCGCCGCGGTCGAACCCGCCACCTACTACTTCCGCGCAGTCATACCGTCCGCCATCGTCTATCCGTTCGCATCGGCCGCCAGCCGAGCCACGCCGATCCAGCTCCTGAAGGGATGAGCCCGTTGCGCCGCTCGATCCACCTCACGACGGGGACGCGGCCCGGTGCCCTACGGACGGCGATGGCGGTCGCCTTGTGCGGGACGGCGCTGCTGCTGGCGCTCGTGCCGGCCGCTTGGGCAGGGCATTTCCATCTCTATTCCTGTACCGATCCGGTGACGCAGGCGCCACTCCCGACCGATGGTTGGGCTGAAACACCGGGGCTCGTCGTCAACGCGGAAAACACCTGCTCTACAGGTAACGGCATCTCCGCTTCGCTGATCCCGCAGTTCCCCAACTCTACGTCGTCGTGGACGTTCAGCGCTCCGACCGGCACGACGATCACCGCGGCAACGCTCTACCGCGAAGGATATATGAACAGTCGGGCTAGATCGTTTTGGGCCGCGCCGGAAAATGTCGTGAGCGAAGCTGACGACTTCGACTCCTGCCAAGGCGTAGCCGGGCCGACCGAAGAAACCTATTGCGACCTCGGCAATGTCGGCAAATATAGAGAATGCAAACCGCCAACGCTTTGCGGGCCGCGGCCGTATGCCCCGAACGACACCCTGATTGTTCCCTCCAGCCATCTACCGGCACATCAATTGGCATTTGATCTGACGTGTCTGATGCAGGGCTGCTACGGCTTTGAGAGTCTGCGCAGCGCCGACATTGTGCTGCAACAGAACGCGGGGCCGACCGCCACCCAGACAGGTGGCAGCCTCACCAGCGCGAGCACGCTTCATGGAGTGGCCGATGTCGAGGTTACGGCCACCGACCCGGCGTCGGGTGTCTTCCAAGCGATCCTCCAATCCAACGGACGGACTGTCGCCAAGCAGGTGATCGACGCGAACGGCGGGAACTGTGAGCCCTATGGCGAAGAGCCGGATGGCAGCGGCATCTTCCTGCACACGCAGCCCTGTCCTCTGGCGGTGAGCAACGTAGACGTGCCGTTTAACACCGCGCAGCTTCCCGACGGCCCGCAGCAGCTCAGCGTGCTCGTCAGCGACGCCGCTGGTAACACCGCCTCCATCCTGAGCCGGACGGTGACGGTGGAAAACAGCGGACAGTATCTCGTCCGTGTCCAGCGCGAACAGCAGGAACAGGCACTCGCGGCCCGAGGAGCGTGCAATGCGCAGTGCGACGACCACGCCAGCCTCCACACGGGCAACGCCAAGCTCGCCCGCAGGCCCTTCGCCCGTCGCTATGCCCGTTCGGGAATGACTCTGGACGGCCAACTCCTCAACCACGCCGGCTCGCCCATCAACGGAGCCGTGGTCGAACTGCGCCAGCAGGCGAGCTATCTCGGTGCACAGAGCGTGCTTCTTGCAACGACGACGACCAATGTAAAGGGAGATTGGAAGTTCCGGGTGCCCAAGGGGCCGTCGCGAGTCCTCACCGTTGGATATCGCTCGCGCAGCAAAGACCCGAGCTTTGCCGCTCAGCTCCAGTTGCATGAGGCGGTCGCGGCGGGCGTGCGACTCTCGGCGCCGCGGCACGCCCATCCCGGAAGGGCCTTCGCCTTTCGTGGGCACCTCGCCGGAGGCTACATTCCGCGCGGCGGAGCCCTCGTCAGCTTGGAAATCTACTACGGCGGCGAATGGCGCGAGATCGCACTGCTCCGCACGAGTCGACGCGGAGCCTTCGCGTACCGCTACACCTTCGCCGCCATCGGGGCGTCGACTTACAGATTCCGTGCCCAGGTCCCCGCCACCATCGGCTATCCCTTCGCGGCAGGCGCGAGTCCTTCCACCTACATTCACCTCTTGGCCGGATGACCTTGTCGTTGCGCTGCACACCGCTGATCGTTATTTTCGCCTCGATTGGGAGCCTCATTGCACCCGTCGCGGCTTGGGGGGAGCTGCCCCCCAGCCAGGCCGTCGCAGATCGCGGGACGTGGCTGCCGTTTGCACCCGCGCCCCCGCAGCCAGGGGGAATCTGCATGATCGACAGTGGCGTCGAACTCAATCCCGACACCCAACCCGTGCTCATCGCCCGCGAAGCCCTCGACGGTGGAAGCCCCAACGATGTGAGCCCGATCAAGCACGGAACACTGATGGCGATGGAGGCCGCCGCGCCGCCCAATGGCTGGGGAATGATCGGAGCCGCACCCACCGCCGTGCGCATCGTCTCCATTCGCGCGGAGAGCACCACCGACGCCCTCACAATAGGCGCCTACAAGCAAGCGATCGTTGCCTGTCAGGACCTTGCGCAGCGACACCCCGAATACAACCTCAAGGTCATTAGCATGTCCATCGGGTTTCAGGACCCCCCGCCGCCCGAACAGCTCGCAGAGCTGGAAGACGCTGCCACAGCGGCCCACAATGGCGGACTCGATCTCGTCGCCGCCGCGGGAGACGAAAGCAGCCAGGCAATCTCCTACCCGGCGGCAGTACCACCAATCCTCGCCGTTGGGGCATCCGGTGCGAGCCGCGCTCAATGTCCATTCTCAAACGGGGGTGCGACGGTCGCGCTGCTCGCGCCCGGCTGTAATCTTGAAGAGGCCAACCCGATCAGCGGTGCTCCCCTCGATGAATACGCCGGGACGAGTCAGGCGACCGCGATCACAGCGGCGGTCTTGGCCGCCGTGCGCGCCTACCAGCCCGGGCTCGGACCTGTCCAGGCGGAGCAGTTGCTCACAAGCACGTCCCGATCCGCTGGCGGCTCGCTCGACGTTACGTCTCTTTTCCAGAGTGCCGGATTGAACAGTGTTCTCGAAGCGGGACAACGCAACGAGCCGCAGCGGCCCGCGACGGCAACACCGCCACCGCGCGTCTCTGCTCGGACACTTCTCGCCCCTCGGCTGCCGCGGCCGCGGGTGAGTATCCAGCGCCGGAGGAATACTCTCCTTGTCCGGTTTCTCAATCTGCCCGCGGAGGGCAAGGCTATCCTCAGCGTCCTTAGTCCCCGGCGCCACCACCATCGCGTCGAGCTCGCCCGCATGGCGACTCGCCATCGCACGGTACGCCTACAAGCGCGCGCCAACGCCCTTCTGAGCATAAGTTACGCCCCGCTCCAGGCCAACCGCGCAAGAACCTCTCAAGCGAGGGTGATCGGCCTATGAACCGGCTTGCCCTAACTGTGGCGGCCCTACTACTGCCACTTGCCGCCGGAGATGCCCCCGGAGCGCAGGCCGGGACATATCAGGTACTCGCATGTAGCCAGGCGTCCGGCGCGGTAAACAACAGTTGGCAAGCGTTCAACAGCGATCCAACCCATCTCAGCACGCGGCAGGTCTGTCCACCAATGGCAGGCTCCGGCGAGCCACCCAAGAGCACCGGAATGTTTGCGACCGACAGGCTTGGCAGCTCGGGTGCGACGCCGGACGGTGCTATCGCCGGATGGCGGTTCATCGCACCGCCGGGCACGGCGATCGTCGGACTTCAAGACGACCGCTATCTTGGCGCCTATGGCGACAACGGATGGGTGCCGTTCGTGAAGGCCGACAGCACGGTCCTTGAGACATGCACCTTCACGATCGCAGAAGAACGTTGCAGCGTCGGCGACCCCTTCGGCTCGGGGAGCCTCAACGGCACACTCCCGGTCAGTGAAGCGTCAACGCTGACCGTCGGGATCAAGTGCGTTACGTCCGGCGGCTGCACCACAGGCGCGACGTTGCACAGAGCGTGGGCGGCGCTGTATGGGGCGAAGGTGACGCTCAGCACGCAGGCGCCTCCCTCGATCGCGAGCCCGACCGGCTCGCTGTGGGGAACCGGATCAGCGGGGGGCTTCCATAAGGGGGTCGAGCAGGTCAGCCTCCAGGCGAGCGATCTGACCGGGATTACGAGAGCGACGATATCGGTCGATGGGCACGTACTGGCGAGCCAGCAAGGCGTTTGTGACTACAGCCAGCCGTTGCCGTGCCAGCCCTTGAGCGCAGCCTTCCAAGTGGATACGACGCAGCTAACGGACGGCGCTCATACCGTTGCGCTTGAAGCCTACGACGCCGCCGGGAACGAAGGACGACTGACAGAGCAGATCGTCGTCGCCAACCAGCCCCCGCCGCCTCCGGTGGGCTTGAAGGCCGTTGCGCAGCCGGACGGATCGTTCATCGTGAGCTGGAGCGATCCGCCCGACGTGGCGCCGATCGTGGGTTCTACCTACGAGCTTTGCCCGCCGAGTGGAGTCGGTTGTGCCAGTCCGACGCCTACCGGCCGCGACAGTCCGCTATCGCTTCCCGCGAGCGCCGCGGGACAGACTGTAAAGGTATGGCTGAGCGACGCGGCCGGTAACAGCAACCCGGCAAACGCGGCATCATTGCCCCTGAGCGTGTCCGGTAGCGGCCTCGGTGCCCAGCCGGCAGGTTCCCAACACCTGCCTTCCCTGCGCCTGAGAGACACGCTACACGGGCATCGGCTGACAGTTATCGCGCTGGCCCCAGCCGGCTTGAGAGGGCCAATCCAGTTCAGTGTCCAGGCGTTGCGCGGGCGCAGGAGTGTGGCGCACGGCAGCAGGCGCGCAAAGGTGAAACGCGGCCGGGCCGAGGTCGTGTTCATCCTCTCGCGTGCAGCGCTCGGCGCCAGTCGTCTTGCGATCAGGGTAAGCGCTCGGGGCGCGAGCGCCGCGAGCGTCTCACTCGTGCTTCATCATCCGCCGCATCGTCGCACTCTGCTTCGCTGAGCCAGCCTGCGGAGCCTGACCCATCGGGTCGTGTGACCGGCGTGCATCAAGCGGGGATTCGTTGGGACTTTGGGGGCCTTGCCCGCATTAACAGGTATGGACCCGCTTTCCGAAGCCGAGCTTTTTGACGAACCAACCGCGCTTCTCACGCCACCCAGCGCAGGTGAGACCGTCCCTGTGCTCACGCTACCCAGCGGCGCGGCCCGCCCACCGCTAACTGCTCGGCGAGTGCTGTGCGGGTCCGCCGGGGTGGCCGCGGCACTGATCGCCCTGGTGGCCGCCGGGCGCATCGCCAGGAGCCGCACGCCAGCTCACCAGCAGCTACACGCGTTGACGCGCCAGCGCCACGGTGCTCGTCCAGTCACCTGCCGGGCCGCGAGGGGACACCGTGCCAGGCGCCGAGCGAGGGTGATCATCGGCCACGAGTCTGTGGCAGGGGCCAAGCGTCGCGTGAGCGCAGTGGCGCCGCGATCCGTCGCGAACGCGCCGAGTAAATCTGTCCCCGTGACAGCAGCCGTGAGCCCGCCCGCACCGAGCGCACCTCAGCCCACGTCCCCGCCGCGGCAAGCGTCGCCCGGCCCGTTCAGCTATCTCGGCCGCTGACGGGAATGCTCAAGGAATGGTCAGAGCCGGCGTTTGACTTGGTGACGGACCGTCTCGCGTTGATCGGCGACCCGACGCGTGTTCGTCTGCTCGCGCTGCTGGAGCAGGGCGGGGCCACGGTCCAGCAGCTCTCAGAGGAGCTTCCGAGCACCCCGCAGAACATCTCGCGACACCTTGGGATCTTGTACAGGTCGGGGATCGTCGCACGCCGGCGTGAGGGCACCACTGTCCAGTACTCCCTCGCCGACTACTCCGCCTGCCGGCTGCTGGAGCAGACCCTGGCGAGCATCAGCGGCCAGCTCGATGAGCTGGCCGATGTCGCAAAGCTCGCCGCCTAGCGATACCTCACAGCCCGCAATGGTAGTCCTGGTGGCGATCGGTGCTCGCACGGCGGGGCGTGGGCGTCCGCGGGGCGCTTATGAAAGTCAATGCTTTACGTACTTGATGTAAAGCATTGATTATTCACCTAACGCGCGCTTGTGGTGTTCAGGCGGGGTGGTGCTTACTGTCGCCCTATGAGTTTCTTTCGTAGGACGACTTCACATGAAAGTGAGCCGGGTCCTGGTCGTTCGCCGGCCGGTGGCGTTACTCGCCTGGCTCGGTTCGCGGGACGGGTGTTGTTGTGGGGGTGCGTGTTGCTGCTGCTCGTACGCGGTGCGCTTTCTCTACTCGGCACTGGCTCGCGTGTAGCCAGGACCACACGCGGTGTAACGGTGACTGTCACACAGCCCGTTAGTGCCGAACCGTCGAATGCGCGGAGGAAGTGATCGGTATGTCACACAAACGGCCTGTCTGGATCATCTGCTGGCTGGCGAGTTGGGCGTTGGTGTTGTTTCCGGCGGATGCGTTTGCTTCGGGTAACAATGTCGGCGCTAACGTCGCCAACCTGTTGAAGGGCTACGCGGGCGATTTGTACGGCGGGATCGTCGCCGTGATCAGCCTCACGTTCTTGCTTAATCGCAGGTACACCGAGCTCGCGGTATTCCTCTTCGCCGCGATTGTGGTGGCGTGGATGGTGTTCGCGCCCAGCGAGATCGCGAAGGCAGCTGAAGCTATCGGCAAACAGGTCTTCGGTTAATCGGGGGGCTTGGGAGCATGAGTGACAGCTCGCAGCCGATCCGCTCCTACCAGCGGATATTCCGTCCCGACCGGCGGATCTACCAGATCGACGGACGGCGCCTGCCGGTCCCCGGTGGGGTGCCGCTGGAGTGGTTGGCATGGGCGTTCGGTGCGCTCGTGGCGATCCTCGTTTTGAGCCAGCGCTCGATTCTGTTGGCGCTGGTACTCGGTGCGATCAGCGCGCTGCTCGGCGCCAGCTCTCACGGGTGGGTCGGTGCCGTGATCGCGGGCGCCGCGGGATTCGTGGTTACGGTGCTGGCTGGCGTGCTGCTGGGTTGGGTGGACTGGCCGCTGCGGCTCCTGGTCGCGCCTGCGATGCTCGCGACGCTCGCCGGCCAGGCGTCGCCGGACGGCCGTCCGGCTCACCGCTACCTGACTTCGTGGGTCGCGGTCAGGCTGCGTGCCGCCCGGCACTCGCTCGACCGGACACTCCCTGCTGATGGCGAGGTGGATGTGTGGGCGCCACGGGTATGGGTCGCCCCGGACGAGCACTCTCCCGTCTTGCATCACGGGCGTGTTCGTGGCCCGGCGCGGCTGGTGTTCGGGAAGCCTGTTGTCGTGATCCCCGCGCGGGGGAGGTTCCTCGTGCGTCCGTGTGAGGGGCACCGGATGCGTCGCGGGGAGCGCCGCGTCGAAGTGATCGAGCTCGGCGACGGGCAGATCGTGGAGGTAAGGCCGTGAGCTTCCCATTGCGTTACGCGAAGGGCAACGTGCTCCTCGGCCGGGGCGGTGAGGCCGCCGGCCTTTACCGGCTGGCGATGACGTCCTACCCATATCTGCCGACGGGTGAGAAGTGGACGCTGCAGCGTCGCCTGCAGCGCCTCGCGCACACGATCGGCGCCGACTTCTCCTTGTGGCGCGTCCAGCGCGCCTACCCGGCCGAGCAGTACGTGCAGCACACCGCCGGCCTGCTCGACGAGCGCCACCAGCAGCCGGCGGCGTGGGAGGCGTTCCTTGCTGGGCACCGGGAGCGGCTGCGTGAGCTGGGGTCGCATATCCCCGAGGTGTATCTCGCGGTCTCGCTCGCCGGGGGCGCCCCGGCCGGGGTTGGGTCGGGCCTGGTGCGTGGTGTCGATCGCGTGCGCCGCCGTGTGGAGGAGCTGGCCGGGATCGACGCGGCGTCCCCGATCTCCGCCGGTGAGCTCTCCGAACTCGCCACGCGCGAGCAGCGCGTGTACGAGCGGCTGAACGGCGTGCTTGCCGTGCGGCGCGCGAGGACCGTCGAGCTTCAATGGCTGCTGCGCCGTGCCGCCTGCCGGGGAGTCTCCGAGCCTGACCTGGACAAGCATTGGCAGCCGGACGCGCTGATCGTCGACGGGGCCGGTGGCGGTGTCGCGTTTCAGCCGCTCGGGCATGACTTGGCGCGCTGCGCGAACGCTGCGATCACCGAGCATCAGCAGACCCTCGTGGTGGATGGCGAGCAGGGCCGTTGCTTTCAGGCGATGCTTGCGCTGGGGGCGCTCGCGGACGCGCCGGAGTTCCCCGGCTCGACCGCCGAGGTGCTGTTCGCTCCGCTGGAGGCGATCGGTTTTCCCGTCGACGCCGCGGTACACGCCCGGTGGCTCGGGAACAGACAGGCGCTTGCGCAGGTGCGTAAGCGGATCACCGACGTCGAGCATGCCTACCACGAGCAGGTACAGGGCGCGGCGCACGGGCCGAGCCTGCTCGCCGGGGAGGACCGGATGCTCGCCCGCGAGTACGAGGCTCAGCTCCAGGCCGGTGGTCATCCGCCGATGCTCTACGCGCAGATCAGCCTCGCCGTCGGCGCCGCGAGCGAAGAGGAACTCGAGCAGCGCGTCGCCGCCCTGAAAGAGCAGTACGGCGACATCCAGCTGCACCGTCCCGCCGGCCTTCAGCGGGAGATGTTCTTCGAGCATCTCCCCCGCGCGGACGGGTGGCTGTAGTGCGCGATTACACCCAGCAGCTCACGGTCGAGCAGTTCGGTGGCATGGTCGCCACTGCCACGCGCACGGTCGGCTCAGCGCGAGGGCCCTATCTCGGATACACCCCGACGGGCGCGCCGCTGCCGGTGCGCTTCGATCCCACGCAGGCGCCGCGCGAGGACCGCGCGTCGGGCGTTTTGTTGATCGGGACGCTCGGGTCGGGGAAGACCGTCGCGGCGCAGGCGATCGAGTACGCCGCGGAGCGCCGCGGCTCGCTGGTGGTGGACTTCGATCCGAAGCCCGACCACGGCCTGCACGAGCTGCCCGAGCTGCGCGAGCGGATGCAGGTACTCGAGCTGTCCGGCGACCCCGAGCAGCAGGGCCGGCTGGACCCGCTCGCGATCGGCCTTACGGATATGCGCGAGGAGCTGGCCTGCTCCTACCTGCTGGAGCTGCTGCCCGGCCAGGCGAGCACTTGGGAGAACGCGGTCAGCCTCGCCGTCAAGGACGCCGTCCGCGAGGGCTCCAAAAGCCTTTTGCGTGTCGTCGAGCTGCTCGGCGAGAGCGACCGCGCCGGCGCACGCGAAGCCAGCGAGGCATTGGAGGTAATCCGCGACTTCGGCCTCGCGCGCCTCGGGTTCGGCGACGGCACCACCACGATTAACCGCACGGATCGGCCGGTCACGACGATCCGCATGCCCGGCCTCTCACTCCCCGAACCCGCGGCGGCGAGGGATACCTACACCCGCGCGGAGCGCGTCTCCGTCGCGACCCTCTCGCTGGTCGCTGCTTACGCGCTGAAGCTGATTTCTGGTGATCGCTCGCGGCACAAGGTCGTCGGCCTGGACGAGATCTGGTTTCTGCTCGCCTCACCGCAGGGGCGCCAAGTAATCAACCGTCTCGTCCGGCTCGGTCGCGCGTTCAACGCGACGCTGCTGCTCGGTACGCACCGTATCGGTGATCTCGGGGACCTCTCGGACCTGATCGGGGTGGTGTTCGTCTTCGGCCAGGACTCTGATGACGCCGCCCGCGCGGCGCTGCGGTTCATCGGCCTCGATCCGACCCGCGAGCTGGTCGGCCTCGTCCGCGAATTCCGGGCCGGGCGGTGTCTGATGCGAGACCTGAACGGCCGCGTCGGCGAGGTACAGGTCGACCTCGTCTACCCCCACCTCCTGCAAGCGCTGCAGACCACCCCCGGCCAGCCGCAGAGGAGCGCCGCATGAAAACCGCTCTGCCCTACGCTCGTCGGCGGACCGTCGGTCGCCGCCCACGGATCCTTCTTGCCCTCGGGTTCGGGTCGGCGATCACGCTGCTGTTGTTCGCCGCGCCGGCGCTCGCGGGTGACGTGTACAGCAACATCGGCCCCGCGCCGCAGCTACCGGCCGGCGGGCTGGTGGGGCGTTACCCGCTGGCGAATTACTCCCTGGATCAGTACTTCCCCGCGATCAGCGTCGGGCTGACGAGCGGTGTGGATGCTTCGGGTGTCGCGCCGATGATGGCGTACTTCGCCGCGCAGGTCATCTGGCTACTGACCGCGTTCCTCGCGAACGCGGTGATCACGCTGTTCGGGTTCGCGTTCAGCCTGGACTTGGTCAATGGGAACGGGAGCCCGGGGTCCGGTGCGCTGACGCCGATCTCCGATGCGATTCACAACCTGTACGCGAGTACGTTCGGTGCGCCGTGGCTGATCGTCGCGGTCGTGCTGGCGGGGTGCTGGGCGATGTGGAAGGCGCTCGTGCAACGCCGCTACACCGAGACCGCCGGCGCGCTCGCCGTCTCTCTTCTGTACTGCGTTTTGGCGATCGGGATCGTCACGCAGCCCGAACGGACGATCGCACCGGTCAGCAAGCTCTCAAACCAGCTCTCCACCGCGCTGCTCTCGCTCACCAGCCAGGGCAGCGTCGGCGATGAACAGCAGGCCAAGAGCGCCGCCAGCAACCAGCTCTTCAAGCTCCTCGTCCTCGACCCGTGGACCGTTCTCGAGTTCGGCGGGATCGAGCACTGCACCACCACCACCGGGACGACCCGGTCGGTTGCGGTCCGTCCGCTGAGCGCCGACCCGGCCGAGGACTCGCGGCTCGCGGCGCAGCTGGAAAGCGGCACGGAAGTCCACGCCGAAGGCAAGACGTGCATCAACGGCCGCAACAAGTACGCGCCGCATTTCCTGGCGTACGAATTCCAGTCCAAGCAAAGAAACTCCGAGCACGAAGCGCTCGAACACGGCGATACCGGAGACCTCCCCAGCTCAGACCCGGGGAAGACGAACGGCTCCTACCCGCTCGGCGCGGCGGATAAGGCCGCCGCGGAAGCGATGGGCAAGGGCGGCCAGTACCAGCGGCTGCTGCTTTCGGTCGTGATCCTTGCGGGTGAGCTCGGTGCTTTCCTGCTGCTCGGGGCGCTGGCGCTCGGCGTGATCCTCGCGCAGATCCTGCTGCTGTTGTTGCTCGCGTTCGCGCCGGTCGCGCTGGTGGTCGCTGTCTTCCCGGGCCGGGGCCATGACTTCTTCCGGGCGTGGCTGACGAAGCTCGCCGGGTACTTGGCGCGGAAGGTCGTCTACAGCCTGATCCTCGCGGTGATTCTCGCCGTCTGCCAGGCGCTGGATGACGCGACCTCGAACCTGGGGTGGCTGCTGGCGTTTGTGCTGCAGGCCGCGTTCCTGTGGGCCGTGTTCTTGCAGCGCAACCGCCTGGCCGCAGATCTTCTCACCGCGACCACCGGAGGGTCCGGGGAGGACGGGGCGAGCCGCCTGCAGAGCCTCTACTACACCACCCGCCTCGCGCGGATGGCCGCTCTGCACCGGCGAAGCCCAACAGCAGCACCCGCGCGGGGGCGCGCCCCAGACACCGGCGCGCCCCCGCCCACAACTCCTGAGCAGAGCCCACCCGAGACCCCGGAGGAATCCGCATGAGCTGGCGCATCGAAGAAGCAGACGCACTCGTCCTTTTGCGGGAACTGCCGGATGGGTGGGCGCAGACGTGTGTCGCTCGACCGCCGCGCGGCGGCGACCCCGAGCGTACGCTCGCGATCCTCGACGAGGTACGCCGCGTGCTTCGCGACGACGGCACGCTGTGGGTTCTCCTTCAACGCGAGCAGCTGCCGCTCGCCGCCGAGCTGCGCGAGGAAGGCTGGACGCAGCAACCCGCGCCGGAGTGGGCGGAGCGCGCCACGAGAGATGCCTACGGCGAAGCGGCACGGATGTTCCTATTCACCAAGCAGCGCCGATATTTCCTCGACGCTCACACGCTCGCCGCTCGCGACAGGTCGTCGAGCGCGCTGTGCGTGAGCATGAGTCGTCAGGCGCGGCGCCTCCAGACCTGCATTCCCGCGCGCGAACACGAGCGCGGGCTGGCGCTCATCAAGCGCTGCATCCTGGTCAGCTCTTCGCTGCTGGCGTGTAGGACATGCGGCGCGCCCTACCGGCGCGCCCGGCCCGGCGAGAGCGCTCTCGGAATCCGGCGTCCGACGTGCGCGCACAACAACCCCGGCGGGTGCTGTCTGGTGCTCGACCCTTTCTATGACCGGGCGGGCATCCCGACCGCCGAGGCGGCGCTCCACACCGGGCGCAGCTTCCTCGGGATCACCGAGCCCTCAGAAGAGGGTGAGCGCCGATGACGGCGTGGCTCACATCGCTGCGCGACCGGCCGATCGCCGAGTCAGAGCGCGCCGCCGCGATGGCGGCCGTGACCGTGCTGCTGCTCGCGGCGGCGCTGCTGCTCGCGCTCTCCCGGCCCTCCAATGGGCCACGGCCCACGCTGCTGAGGCATCCAGGCCCGAGCGTCGCTCAGCGCACGCTGCCCGTAGTCGTGCGAGCGACTGAAAGCGGCACGGCACAGCTCACGCCGCAGGTCGCGCGTGCGGCGGATCTGTTCCTCGCCGGATACCTCAGCTACACATACGGGCACGCCCGGGCGAGCGCGATCGGCGGCGCCACGCCCGCGCTGCTGGAATCGCTGCGCTCCAGCCCGCCGCGGGTCTCGCCCGGCATGCGCGTCCGCCGGCCACGCGTCGTGGCGTTGCACAGCACGCCCGCCTCCTCGGGTCTGCTCCGAGTGAGCGCCGTAATCAACGACGGTGGCCTGGTCGACTATTCGATCGGGCTGCTCCTCGCCGTGCACGGCGACCGGCTGCTCGTCAGCGGACTGGAAGGCGGCGAGTGATGCGCGCGCGAAGGTTCGCACAGAAGAAGCTGTGGCTATGGCTGCTCGGCGCGCTCGGTGGCTCCGGACTGGCGTTCGTCCTGGTCTTCGGTCTCGCCGCCGCGGTGCTCGGCGCGAGCTTCGCCGGCTGTGAGCCGGGCAGCGAACCGGCGCTCGCCGCCTCGTCAGGGCCGACGCCTTCGGCGTACGCGCTACAGAGCATCCCACCGGAACGCCTGCGCCTCTACGAGCAAGCCGGCACACGGTTCGACATCGACTGGTCTTTTCTGGCGAGCATCGGTGCGCAGGAGTGCGGCAACGGCGACTGCGCCGGGACCAACTCCTCCGGGTGCGCCGGCCCGATGCAGATCGCCTACGTCCGCGGGAGCCCGTGCAGTCCTGGGAGCGGACCGACGTTGTGGGAACGCTTCGCCGTCAGCGCCCACCCCGGGCAGCCGCCATCGGTGAACGATCCGGCAGACGCAATCGACACCGCCGCGAGGATTCTCCGTCAGGACATGGGCGCGCCGCCGACCGGCGGCAGCTTCGCCGAATACCACGAAGCCGCGTGCCACTACTACGGCGCCTGCGCCGACTCATCGGTGAGCTACGCCGACGAGGTGATGGCCCGCGCCGTGCAATACGGGTTCACCGGCACCGGCTCCCCCACAGCGAGCAGCCCGCCGCTCGCAGAACCGGTGTCGAGCGGCGGTTGCAGCGCCAGCGTCTTCGCCCCCGAAGCAGCCGGCAGTTCGCAGATCGTCAAGGTCGCTGAAAGCCAGATCGGCCAAGGCGAACACCCCGAAGGCTCCAACTGCACGATCTACGGCCCCTGCGAGGAATGGTGCTCACTGTTCACGGCCTGGGTCTGGCAACACGCGGGCGTGCCACTCCCCGGCTCCACGGCCACGTATGGATACTCCGGGTCGCTGTACACGTGGGCCAAAGAACACGGCGGCCGAGTGCTCCCGCCGACGGCGACGCCAGCGCCGGGGGACGCGATCTTCTACGGCTCCGGGCCGAGCGACAGCGCGCACGTCGGGATCGTCGCCAAGGTCCTTCCGGAAGGGGAGATCGTCACGGTCGAGGGCAACTACGCTGGGCACGTCACGCGGGTCGGCCCGTTCTCCCCCGCCGACCCGGTCGGTGAGGCCGCGCCTGTGTATGGGTATGCGCAGCCGCCGGCGGCCAAGTTGGCGGGAGGGGCGTGATGGCACCCCCACGCAAGACGACGGACGCCAGTACGGCCAGCCGCGTGAGCGCGCGCAGAGCACCGGGGAAGATCCTCGACCTGTTCGCCGGCGCTGGCGGCTGGGAGGAGGCCTTGCGGATGCTCGGCCTGAACGCGCTCGGGATCGAGACGGAGCCGTGGGCTTGCGAGACCGCGCGCGCCGCCGGCCACGAGCGTCTGCAGGCCGATGTCGCCGAGCTCGATCCTCACGAGTTCTCGCCAGTGTGGGGGCTGGTCGGATCCCCGCCGTGCCAGGCGTACTCCACCGCCGGTAAGGGATTGGGCCGCGCTGATAAGCCGTTGGTGATCGCGTGCGCGCACGAGCTCGCCGCCGGGAACGACACCCGAGCCGTACGCCTGAAGGAGTGTCGTGATCCCCGGTCGCTGTTGACCGTCGAGCCGTTGCGGTTCGCGCTCGCTCTCAAACCGAGGTGGGTCGCGCTGGAGCAGGTTCCTGCTGTCCTCGAGCTATGGACGCTGTTCGCCGCGCTGCTCTCCGCTCACGGGTATGAGAGCGCTGTTGGTGTGCTCAGCGCTGAGCGCTACGGCGTGCCGCAGACCCGCAAGCGCGCGTTCCTGATCGCGTCGCTCGACGGGGCAGTGAGCCTGCCTGAGCCGACGCACCGCTCCTATAACGCTCGCCGCAAGGAGACACCGGAGGACGAGCAGGCGCTCCTGCCGTGGGTCAGCATGGCCGAGGCGCTCGGCTGGACACCGTCCGAGGAGGTCGGGTTCCCGCGCCGCAACGACACGCCGAGCAACCATCCCAGCAAGACGGACACCGGGACCTATCGCAAGCGGGACCGTCGCCCGGCGTGCAATCCCGCGCCGACGCTGACCGCGAAGACTCGGTCCTGGACTCGTAAGCCGTGCGTTCAGATCCGGCGCAGCGGCGAGCGGATCACCGAGGGCTTCGATCCCACGAGCGCCCCAGCGCAGGCGGTCACCACGAGAGTCAATCGCTGGCAGGCACAGGGCGTGCGGGACGGCTGGGCTTGGCGCAACGGCAACCAGCCAAACGCGGCGATCCGCGACCAGCAGGAGCCCGCGCCGACGGTCCACTTCGGGCGTGCGCTGAACCAGGTCGAGTGGGTGCCCACCGCCTACGAGACTCGTCAGCGCGGCGCGCGACCCCGGCCGATCAGCAAGCCCGCGCCAACGATGCTCGCCAGCGGCCTCGCCAAGGGGACGCCGATATGGGCGGGCGAGCGTCCCGCGACAACCGTCGCGTGCGACCGGCGAGTCCATCCTCCCGGCCACAAGGAGAACGCGAGCGATCCTCCCGGCCGCTACCAGCAGCGGCGCGGTGCTAACGCCGTGCGGGTCACGGTCGAGCAGGCCGCGGTACTCCAAGGCTTCCCCGCGGACTACCCCTGGCAGGGCGTGAGGACCCGGCAGTTCGAGCAGGTCGGTAACGCCGTTCCGCCGCCGCTCGCGCACCGGGTGCTCGAGCAGGCGATCAGGCCAAGTCGGGGCAAGCATCAGCCGCCCAAGCGAAGGAGGAGCTCGTGAGCGGCGAGGACCGTTTCAGGGACCGTCTCAGGGACCGTCTGAAGGCCCGTCTCCGGGACCGTCAGTGGTTCCCTCGGCGCTTTCTGAGAACGGCGTCTTTGTGCTGCACACGGGCGGGTTCTCTGGCCGGTCCGCTGTGCGACATCTCTATGCCTGCTGGTGAAATCCAGTGAGCCGCCCGCCGTCTCAGGACGCTAGGCCGCTGGTGGCTGTAGTGGGCAGTCTCGCGGTCGTGTCGCTGTTGGGTGCCTCGCGGTCCTGGCTGGGGCTCGCCGTTGGGGTTGGTGCTCTGCTCATGCGCCCGCTCGTGCTAGTCCCGGTAACTCTGCTGTTGGCGGCGGTGGTCGCGTGTCGTGTCGTCGCTAGTCGTCGCTCGCTTGCCTCCCGGACGCGGCTCGTGGTCCTCGCCCCCGACTCGTTTGACCCGTCGCTTGATGCGGTGTTGCGGTGCGCCGCTCAGCTTTCGCGTGTCCGTCGTCTCGTCGGTGGCTGGCTCGATCCGCGGGCGCGCGCGGTGCGGGTGCTGCTGGATGCCGACGAGGAGGGCCGGATGCGCTACTCCCTCAGCGTCCCCGAGCGGGCGCTGCCCGCGGTCCGCTCCGCGCTCGGCGTTTTTGACCGGGTGCAGACACAGGTGCTCGAGCCGGGCCCTGAGTCCGGCGAGGCCGCTGAGCGCGACGAGGCGGAGCGGGGGAGGTCAATCGAGGTCGTGCGGGCGGAGCTTCGTCTGGCGCGGCCGAGCAGCGAGCCGCTGGCCAATCTACCGCTGAGCCCCGATCCGCTGCAGAGCTTTGCGAGGGTCATCGCGCGCCTGGATCACACGCATGGTGAGCGCGCTGAGGTGGCGGTCGATCTCCTGCCGGCGACCCCGGCGACTCGCAGGCGTCTTCGCCGTCGGCTGCTCAAGCAGGCCGGTCGTCGTGGCGGTAATCCGGTGAGTGGCGCAGCGCAGGACGGTGGGCTGCTGGGCGTCCTTGGTGGTGGCCGTCAGGTGGGCCGGCGCCGCCCGGCGGAGATGGTCGAGGAGCGGGCCGAGCGGGAGGAGATCGGCGCGAAGCTGTTGCTGGCCGACCCGCTGTTCCGGCTGCAGATCCTGGTCCGTTGCAGCTCGCCGGAGCGCGGCAGGGCCGTCGAGTGTCTGCAGGGCCTCCTGGGCTGCTTTGACGGTTTCGCGGCGGCGAACTCCCTTCGCGTTGTCGGTGTGCGGTTCCTGGGGTTGGCGTTCGCGGGATCGGATCTCCCTGGTCGCCGCGGCTGGTTTGACCGGCGGATGAATAGCGGCCTGTTCCGGCCCGCCCGCAAGGACTACGTGACCGCACGTGAGATGGCGGGGCTGCTGAAGCCACCGACCGTTCATTGCGCGGCGCCGGAGGTGTTGCGGCTCGGGCCGGCGGTGTATCCCGCGCCGAAGGCGCTCCCGACGTTCACCGGACAGCCAGATCTCGTGCCGCTCGGACGGGTCGAGGGCGAGAGCGGCGAGCGCAGGGTCGGCCTTCGCGTCGAGGACTCGTTCTTCACATACACGGCCGGGCGGAGCCGGTGGGGTAAGACGGAGCTGGCGCTCACGCAGTTCCTGCACCTGGTGCGCAGCGGCCACGGCGGGTTGTTCTTGGATCCTCACCAGGACGCGGTGCAGCGCGTCAAGAGCTGCCTGACCGAATCGCAGTTCGCGGAGCGCGTGATCGAGCTTGATCTCGTCGGCCCGCGGTCGCGCCAGGGGCAGCCCGGGTGGAACCTGTTCGCCGCCAGGGGTCTTGGGCCGGAGGCGGCCGAGCGGCGGGTAGAGGCAATCGTTGATTCTTTCGCCTCAGCGCTTGGGTGGGGCGAGCGAAACAACCGTGCGATCACCCTCACGACCCAGGCGACCGCCGCGCTGATCGAGCTCGCGGCGGTGCTGCCGGACGGGTTGCAGCCGACGATCTTCCAGGTCCCGTCGATCCTCGGGAACCCGGAGTGGCTCGAAGTCGCGTTGCCGTTCCTCTCGCCGCCGCGCCGGCAGTTCTTCACCGAGCGCTTCCCGCGGCTCAGCGAAGAGGCGATCACGCCCGTGACGAACCTGATCGACCGGCTGCGCTCCTCCACGCAGCTCGCGGCGCTCTTGGGTGCGCAGAGGTCGACGTACGACATCGCGCGCGCGATGAACGAACGTAAGATCGTCCTCGCGTGTCCCGGCGCTGATGGTGCGAAGGACAAGCTCGTCGCGAATCTCCTCGTCTATGACCTGCTGCACGGCGCCAAGAGCCGGGCTTTTATGCCGCCGGAGCAGCGCCTGCCGTTCTATGTGTTCCTGGACGAGGTCCAGACATATGACGGGGCAGCCGGAGGCAACCTCGCGGCCTTGCTCGAGCAGACGGCGAAGTACGGGATCAGGGGCACACTGCTCAACCAGAACCCGGAGCGGCTGACCAGCGACACGCTGAACGCGCTAACTACAAACCGCTCGCATCTGATCACGACCGCGCTGAACGCGCGTGCCGCCGGGCTGATCGCCCGAGAGTGGGGCGGCGACCCGCCAGCCAGCGCGATCATCGGCCTGCCCCGCCGGACGTTCATCGCGCAAGTCACCCACAACGGGAGACTGACCCGGCCGTTTCTCTTCGGCAACGAATCGGTCGAGGATGCCTTCGCCGAGGCGTTCAAGCCAGACGCTCTCACCGGCATCCAGCCCACGATCGATGCCGCGTCGGGGAGAACTCCGGCTGGCGAGACCGTCACCGCGCTCGACACGCTCGATGAACGAATCCACCAACACCTCGAAGGTAAACGGGGCGGCGGTAAGAGTCGCTCGCGTGAGGACTCTGAGGAGCCGTGGACCGCGCCGCCGCCCGACACTGCGATCGGCGGTGAGCAATGAGCGCCCGCCTGGCAGGCGACCGGCCGCTGCCCGCGGTCTCGACAGAAGTCCTCGCTGGCCTCTACCAGCACCGCCTGCTGAGCACCAGCCAGCTCCACGCGCTCTACACACCACAAGCAAGCTTGCGGTGGACGCGACGGGTCCTCGGACTCCTCGCGAAGCGAGGGCTCGTTGATCGCGCTCAAGGTCCCGGTACCCATTCGCTGTGGTTCCTCACCGAATACGGCGCGGACACCGTCGAGACGGCCGGCCCGCGCGCAGAGCCGCGCAGACGACTCGTCGGGTCAGCGCAGGCGGAAGGGCCATTGCGGAAGCACACCCTTCGCGTCAACGACGTCGGGGTCGCGTTCGTGCGCGCCGCACGCGAACGAGGCGACGAATGCGGCCCGGAGTCCTGGCGGCACGAGATCGCGCATCCGATCTCGCCCGCAAGGGGCCGTAGGCCCGCCGAGCTGGCGGTCGCCGACGCGCTCCTGACCTATCTGCAGACCGGCGAGGACGGCTCCCTCGCCCTGCACCAGCGCTTTATCGAGCTCGACCGAGGGACCGCCCGCCCCGCCGAGCAGCTCGCAGCGAAGATCACCCGCTACACGAGACTGCGCTACTACACACCCCCGGCCGGCTCTACGGATGCGTCAGACGAGCCGCTGTGGCGCAACTACTACCGCTCCTGGCCGCACCTGCTGATCGTGCTCGCCGACCAGTCCCGCGAGCGGATCGACACGCGCATCCGGCGCACCCTCGCACTTCACCAATCCGACCCCGCCCACCGCCGGGCGGGCGCGATCCCCCTCTCCTTCGTCGCCCTGGACGACCTGATCCGGCAAGGGCCGTTCGCCCCGATCTTCACCACCGCCGAGCACTCGGATCAGCCAGGGGACTGGCTGGGCCAACCACCAAGGGAGGGATGAACGTCATGGCGACCCCAAGACCAACCACTACGCCCCGTAGGAGACGGCGACCCGATTGCTCGCCAAGCCATGCGCGACCGGCGGTGTCGCGCACCGCTGATCTGCCGCTCGCGGTGTGGCCGTGCGCGCAGCGCACCGGCCAGTGGCAGCGCCACGGACGGTACGTGCCCGAGTCAAACCGTCATCCCGCGAAGATGCTGCCCGAGATCGCGCGGCGTGTGATTGCCGCCTACAGCGACCCCGGTGATCTCGTCCTCGATCCGCTGTGCGGGATCGCGACCACGCTCATCGAGGGGATCCATCAAGACCGCCGCGCGATCGGTGTCGAGCTGGAGGGCCGCTGGGCGTCGCTCGCCGCGAAGAACGTGACATACGCACGCCGCCAAGGCGCGCACGGCCAAGCCCTCGTTCTGCAAGACGACGCTCGACGTCTCGGACGCGGCGTACTCGATGAGCTCACCGGCCGGGTGCAATTGATCCTTACCTCGCCGCCGTATGGAAACGCGACGCTCGGCGACCCCCGCGGTGGGAAGGGAATGGCGCGCTCACGCGCCTTCGAAGGACGGCGGATGACCGCAGCCGACGGTGCTCGCGCGGCCAAGGCTCCGAACTGGTGCCGCTACGGCGACAGCGCCGGGAGCGTCGCGCGGCTTCGCTACGGCACGACCGACGAAGCCCCCACCCCCCGAGGGGAGAGCTACCTCGCAGCGATGACCGCGATCTACACGGCCTGCGCGAGGATGCTCAGCCGCGGCGGGTACCTCGTCCTCGTCACGAAGAACCTGCGCGCCGACGGGGCGCTGCGGAACATCGCCGGAGACACGATCACTCTCTGTCAACAAGCCGGGTTGGTGTTCCAGCAGCACATCATCGCGCTGCACGCGACCCTCCGCGACGACGAGCTCCTCCCACGCCCCTCGTATTTCCAGCTGACGCACGTCCGTCAAGCGCTCGCACGCGGCGAGCGCACGCACCTCGTCTGCCACGAGGACGTCCTCGTGTTCCAACGCCCGACCCGCAAAAAGGGGTAATCCATGCAACGCTCACCAGGAAACCGCCGCTGGCAAGTCAAGCAAGCCGACTGCTTCACAGCGCTCCCACGGCTCGACGCTGACAGCGTCGATGCGATCGTCACCGACCCGCCCTACGGCATCGGCGTCAACGGCATGGCGTGGGACCGGCCCGCCCGCCTCGACCCATCCAAGGCCGCCGGGAAGCGCCGCCGCCGACCGACCGAGAACCCGAACCAAGCATTCCAGGAGTTCTCGCGCGAGTGGAGCAGCGCCTGCCTGCACAGCCTCAAGCCCGGCGGCCATCTCGCGGCATTCGCCGCCCCGAGAACCGCGCACCGCCTCGCGTGCGGTCTCGAAGAAGCCGGCTATGAACTCCGCGACGTCCTCATGTGGCTCCAAGGCCAGGGCTACCCGGCGACGCGTGTGCTACCGAGCGGATGGGGCACGGGCCTGAAGCCGGCGTGGGAGCCGATCATCCTCGCCCGCAAGCCGCTCGACGGGACCCTCGATCACAACCTCAAGACGCACAGCACCGGCGCGATGAACATCGACGCCACGAGGATCGCGCTCGGGGCGCAGGACTGCCCCAGCGAAGGACGCTCGCACGGCCGGCGGATCACCGCGAGCGAGCGCGGTCGATGGCCAGCCAACCTGCTCCTCTCCCACGCGAGGACATGCACCGCCGTGCGCTGCGAGCCGGACTGCCCGATCGGGCTCCTCGGGGACCGCCACCGCTTCTTCTATGCCGCGAAGGCGCCCCGTCGCGAGCGAGACGCCGGCTGCGAGGAGCTACCTCGCCGTGTCGTGCAGACGTTCAAGATCGGCGCCCACAACGAGGAGCTGTGCGAGGCCAACCCCGTCGCGAACATCCACCCGACGGTCAAGCCGATCGAGCTGATGCGCTGGCTCGTCCGCCTCCTAACGCCGCAGGGCGGACTCGTGCTCGACCCGTTCACCGGCTCCGGCAGCACGGGCGCCGCCGCCGTGCTCGAGGGAGCACGGTTCCTCGGGATCGAGCGCGAAGGCGACTACGTCCCGATCGCCAGAGCCCGGATCAAGCACTGGGCTCGCCAAGCGCACACGACCTCCTGCGCAGGCGGGCCTCGGCGGCAGGGAGCTGTCGCAGGCAGCCCGAGGGGTAGCGGGACAAGGAGGGGATGACGGTGGCGCGCGACCCCGACGAGCCGATCCTGGTCTCCAAGGAGCTGGCCGCGAGGCTGTTGTCGATCTCGGTCGACACCTTCGAACGGGCGGTCATGCCGGACATCCGCACCGTGCGGATCGGACGGCGAGTGCTGTTCGCAGTCGAGGATCTCGGGGCCTGGGTCGAGGAGCACTCGGCTGTTCCGCTCGTCTCAGAACTGCCGCAGCACGCTTGCGAAACCGCCCGCGTCCGGTCGCTGGTAAGGCGCTCGCTTCCGCCGCGACGTGGAGGTATGGTTGACCGAACAAACAAATAGACGGGGCGGCGCGGGATTGAGCCCCGCGCCGCGCCCTTAGCACCTTGGAGGTGAGACCCAAGATGCCCGCTCAGATTATCGAGCGCCCCAAGCGGCGCCGCGACCATGCCAGCAGCACCGACGAGTCGATGTCAGCGCAGATCCTGCAGTTCCCCTCTGGTCAGGCCGAAGACCCGGACCCGGCTACAGCACTCGCCCGGATCGTCCAGTCGTTCTCGAAGGAGCAGTCGCTTGTCCTCGGCCGCGAGGTCGGCGTCCTTAGCGCCGCGATTGCCCAGGAAGTCGCCGCCGCCGAAGCCCAGGAGAACCCGGAGGGAATGCGGCCTCGCCACTCCGAGCGGTGCGCCACGAAGCGCACCGGCGGCGCGTGCGACTGCGACCCGCCGTGGGAGGCATGGGTCTGGTCGACTTTCGACAAAAAGAAGATCAGAAAGACGCTGCCGACCAGGCAGGCAGCTACCAAATGGCGCCGTAAGCACCTCGGGCTCGCTGAGAGCGGACAGCTACGAGCCCCGACGAAGATCACGCTCGCCGAGACGGCATACACGTGGCTCGAAATGGCGCGCAGCGGAGAAATCCTCAACCGCTCCGGCAAACAGTACAAGCCCAGTGTTCTGCGGACGATGGAGGGCGACTATCGGCTGCGGCTCATCCCCGAGTTGGGGATGCACTTCATGAGCGACATCGAGCGCCCTGACCTGCAGGCCCGCGTCACTGTCTGGCAGTTCAAGCTCAGCGCGAGCAAGGTCCATGCGTGCGTCAACGCAGCTCGGGTGTTGTGGCGCGACTTCGACCTTGTTACCGGCGCGCACAACGCTCTGCTGACCAATCCGACGAAGGGCCTGCGGCTTCCCGCGGTGCCGCTGACTCGCGACCGAATCGCGACCGCTGACGAAGCCCACCGGCTGATCGCGGCGCTCGATGAGGAAGAGCAGGCGCTGTGGGGCTGCGCTATGTACGCCGGACTGCGCCTCGGCGAGCTACGCGCGCTCCGGGCCGAAAATATCGACCTCGCGCGCAAGCGCATCAAGATCGCGGCCGGCTGGGATCAGTACGAGGGCGAAATCGACCCCAAGACCGAAAAGGGCAAACGCACGACCGTCGTCATCGAGCTACTCGAAGAGCTGCTGGTCAGGCACCTCGAGCGCACCGGCCGCTCCGGTCGCGACCTCGTGTTCGGCCGGGCCCCCAACGACCCCTTCTGCCCAGGCACCGTCCACAACCACGCCAAGAAGGCATGGAAGGAAGCTCGGCAACACGAAGACGACGAGGACGTCATCCCCGTCGGCGAACGCATACACACCATCGGCCTGCACGACTCCCGGCACACCGCTGTCTCGCACATGCTCGACGCAGGCATCACCATCGACAAGGTCAGCAAGTTCATGGGCCACGCCTCGATCACGGTCACGATCGACCGCTACGGCCACCTGCTGCCAGGCGGCGAGGCCGAGGCAGCCGCCCTGCTCGACGAGTACCACGCACGGCGCCGCCGCCGGTGAGCGCCCGCGTGTCGGCTTGACGCGGCGGCAACCATACAGCGATGGTCGCCGCCGATTGCAGTGTCCCTTAGCCACGGCTACAGTTCCGGCCCGCATGGATGATGAGGAAATCGACGAGCTGATCCTGAGCCGGCTGCGACAGCGCCGCGCCCAGCAAGCGGGGGACCGGACCGCGAGCGCGGCGGACCTCGCCACCTTCTTCAACGAGCCCGAACCCCGCATCCAGAACCGGCTCCGAGCGCTAGCCGACCAGGGCCTGATCAAGGAGTCCGCCGCCGCGCCCGACCGCTGGATGATCGTCGTCGCCAGCGACCCCAGCGACGACGACTGAGCCAGCCGCGAATCGACTAGCCTTCCTGTTTCCGCGCGTGGGAAGGGTGGCAGAGCGGTTGAATGCACCGGTCTTGAAAACCGGCAGGCGGGCGAACCTCGTCTCGGGGGTTCGAATCCCCCCCCTTCCGCTCTTTCGCCAACCCTCAACCCGCTTTTTCGCAGGACTGGCGCGAGTTGTGGCGCGAGCAGTCAGTTTATGGCTCAACCATGCGGTTTTGCGTTAGTCTTGAAAACCGGCAGGCGGGCAACCCCCGTCTCGGGAGTTCGAATCTCCCCCCTTCCGCTATGGCAACGCCTCAGACCCTCACCTACGAGATATCCGGCCGCATCGCGCGCATCGCCCTCGACCGTCCCGAGCGCGGCAACGGCATCACCCTGCGCCTCGTGAGCGAGCTGGAGCAGTGCGTGGAGCGGGCCGACCTCGACCCAACGGTGCACGCGATCCTGCTCTCGGGCAACGGCAAGGGGTTCTGCGGCGGCTACGACCTCGTGGAGAGCGCCGAGGGACAGGGTCGCCTCGGAGACGACACCACCATGCGGGAGGGTCCCGAGCGCCCCGCGCGGGAGCGTCCCACGCCGCCCGCGAGCCTCGTGCCGCCCCCCGGGTCGCCGCTCGACCCGGCGGTGATGGCCGCCAACCACGATCCGGCGGGCACGTGGGACGCGATGGTGGACTACGCGATGATGAGCCGCAACGTGCGCGCGTTCATGTCGCTGTTCCATTGCGGCAAGCCGGTGGTGTGCAAGGTGCACGGCTTCTGTGTCGCCGGCGGCACCGACATGGCGCTCTGCTCGGACCTGCTCGTGATCGCGGCGAACGCGAAGATCGGCTATCCGCCGGCGCGCGTGTGGGGGTCGCCGACGACGTCGATGTGGATGCACCGGCTCGGAGCGCAGCGCGCCAAGCGTTTGCTGTTCACAGGCGACTCGCTGTCGGGAACGGAGGCGCTGGAATGGGGTCTTGCGATCGAGGCGCCGGCGCCCGACGAGCTCGACGAGCGCACGGAGATCCTGCTCGAGCGGATCGCGCGCGTGCCGCTCAACCAGCTGCGGATGATGAAGCTGCTCGTCAACCAGTCTCTGTACGCGCAGGGCCTGCACACCACGCAGGCGCTCGGCACGCTGCTCGACGGTGTGGCGCGCCACACCGCCGAGGGCTATGCGTTCCAGCAGCGCGCGATGCAGGCAGGGTTCCGCGAGGCGGTGCGCGAGCGCGACGAGCCGTTCGGCGATCACGGCGCATCGACGTTCAAGGGGTAGCCCGCGCACGGGCGCAAACGCCCCGCCGCCGGTCGAGCAGATCGGATCGGCGCTCCCAGAATCGAGGTCGGAGCGGACTCCAGCATGTTTCCGATTGTTCGGGTCAATCGCATCATTGCCTTGACGAAGAACTGCGGCAAATGTACGCTAAGCTACGTTCGCAGTCAGCTTCATGGGCCGCAGACGACTTGGGATGTGCTCAGCAGTGGCCGGCCACGTGGCAGTAAGCAGACCGCCAGCTATGGCGTCCAAGAGAAAGCACCGGCGGACACCGCCTTTCGCGGGCCTACGCTGATGGATCGAACCGCCCGAGGCGTACTGGATCTCGCTCGCGGCGTGCTCGCCGAGCTCGACCTCGAGGTGGTGCTCAACCGCGTGCTCGAATCCGCACGCGAGCTCACCGGCGCCCGCTACGCGGCACTGGGCGTGCTGAACGCCTCCCGCACCGAGCTGGAGCGCTTCCTCACGATCGGGATCGATGAGCCCGAACGCGAGGACATCGGCGCTCTGCCGCGAGGGCGCGGCGTGCTGGGCGAGCTGATCGCGCAGCCGCGGGCACTGCGGCTCACCGACATCTCAGAACACCCGCACTCCTACGGCTTCCCGCACGGCCACCCGCCGATGAAGAGCTTCCTCGGTGTGCCGATCCTCGTCGACGGGACTCCCTTCGGGAACCTCTACCTCACCGAGAAGGCACGCGGCGGGCAATTCACGGAGGTCGACGAGGAGGAGGTCACGATGCTCTCCGAGCTGGCCGGCTTCGCGATCGACCACGCGCGTCGCTACACCGGCACGAGAGAGCACCGCGACGAGCTGCAGCGGACCGTCGCCGCGCTCAACGCCACCACGCAGATCGCGCGGGCGGTTGGAGCGGAGACCGACCTCGACGTGATTCTCGAGCTGGTTGCCAAGCGCGGGCGGGCGCTCGTCGACGCGCGTTTGCTCGTGATCGAGCTCGTGCAGCGCGGCCGGCTGATCGTGTCCGCCGGCGCGGGCGAGCTGCCCCCGGAACTGCTCGGGCGCCAGATGCCGGTCGGCGACTCGGGCGCGAGCGCCGCGCTGCGCACGCGCCGCGCGCAGCGCCTGCAGGAACCGCTCACGCGCGCGCGCTTCGACGAACACGGCCTCGGCACGCTCGGGGTGCGGGCAAACGGCGGGTTGATCGTGCCGCTCGTCTTCCAGAACCACTCCTATGGCGTGCTCGTCGCGATCGACCGCCTCCACGATGGGCCCGAGTTCACGAGCGACGACGAACGTCTGTTGGATGCTTTCGCCGCAAGCGCCGCCACGGCCGTCGCCACCGCCCAGTCGGTGGCCTCCGAGCGCCGGCGCCAGCGCCTCGCGGCGGCGGAGGCCGAACGCCAGCGCTGGGCGCGCGAGCTTCACGACGACACCCTCCAGAGCCTCAGCGCGCTGCGGGTCGGGCTGTCGACCGCCAAGCGCTCCGGCAAGCCCGAGACGCTGGAGCGGGCGGTGGGCAACGCGATCGAGCATCTCGAGGAAGGCATCACCAACCTGCGCGCGCTGATCACCGACCTGCGCCCCGCATCGCTCGACGAGCTCGGCGCCGCCGCCGCGATCCAGGCGCTCGGCGAACGCGCTGGGCGCTACGGCATCGAAGTGGACGTGAGCATCGAGCTCGCCTACGAGCAGGGTCGTGAGCAGGCTCGTCACCTACCCGAGATCGAGACCGCGATGTACCGGATAGTGCAGGAGGCGCTCACCAACGCCGCCAAGCACGGCAACGCCAAACGAGCGGTCGTCGAGGTTCACGAGGACGAGACGAACATCCGGGTGAGCGTGCGCGACGACGGCGCCGGCTTCGACCCCTCAGACCACACCGACGGCTTCGGTCTGCTCGGCATGCACGAGCGCGTTCAGCTGCTTGACGGAGCTCTCGAGATCGACTCCGCGCCGGGCGACGGCACGACGGTCGAGGCGCGCTTCCCGATCCGGCGCCTGCCGGAGGCGGACGCGGGCTCCAGGTCGGCGGCCAATCCGTAGATAAAGGGGAGGGAGTTGACATATACTTTTTGAAATTTTACTATAGTAGCTATGCCTGTATAGACAATCGCAAAATTTCAAAATAGCTCCCCTCGCCGGCGCGCCGACCCGCGACGCGTGAAAATACGCACTTTTCGGGAATCTGCGGCTATTTCCCCTCAGCCCGCCGACGCCGATCGGCCGGCGCCGGCCATGGCCCCTTAGCCGAAGAACACCTGGGCGGTTTCGAACAGCCGCGGGTCGAGCAGCTTCGGCTCGGCGAGCGCCTCGCCGAGGCCGACCTCGACGATGTCGGGACCCCGCAGCGCCACCATCCGACCGAAGCGGCCGTCGGCGGCGGCGTCCATGGCGGCGACCCCGAAGCGCGTGGCGAGCACGCGGTCATAGGCCGTGGGCGTGCCGCCGCGCTGCACGTGGCCGAGGATCGTGGCGCGTGTCTCATAGCCGGTGAGCAACTCGATCTCGCGCGCCAGCCCCACGCCGATGCCGCCGAGGCGCACGTGCCCGAACGCATCGGTGGGCTGTACGTCGGCGAGTGACCCTGCGGCCCCCTCACGGGTTGCGGCCCCCTCACGGGTTGCGGCCCCCTCACGGGTTGCGGCCCCCTCACGGGTTGCGGCCCCCTCGGAGACGACCACAATCGAGAACGTGACGCCACGCGCATGACGGCGGCGCAGGCGCGCGCACACCTCCTCGATCTCGAACGGACGCTCGGGCACGAGGATCGCGTCGGCGCCGCCGGCGATGCCGGCATAGGTGGCGATCCAGCCCGCGTGGCGGCCCATCACCTCGACCACCATCACGCGGTTGTGCGACTCGGCGGTGGTGTGCAGACGATCGATCGCGTCGGTGGCGATCTGCACGGCGGTGTGGAAGCCGAACGTGAAGTCCGTGCCGCCGACGTCGTTGTCGATCGTCTTTGGAACCCCAACGATCTGCAACCCCTCATCGCTCAAGCGCAGCGCGACGCCGAGCGTGTCCTCGCCGCCGATCGAAATGAGCACGTCGAGGCGCTCGCGCTCGAAGGTCTCCCGCACCCGCTCCATCCCGCGGGGTCGCCCGTCGAGCGGGTTGGTGCGCGAGGTGCCGAGGATCGTGCCGCCGCGCGGCAGGATCCCGGCGGTGCTCTCGCGCGTGAGCTCCACTACGTCGTGTTCGAGCATTCCCGCCCATCCGTAGCGGAAGCCGACGAACTCGTGCTCGCCGAGCTGCTTCCCGCGACGCACGATCGCGCGGATCACCGCGTTGAGCCCGGGGCAGTCGCCGCCCCCCGTGAGGATGCCTACGCGCACTAAGGCTCGAACCGCTCCAGGTAGGGCCCGAGGTAGTGGGCAACGATCTTGCGCGGGGGAGTCCAGATGGGGTCCTCTGAGACCTCCGAGCTGAAGCCCTGCCCGCCGGTGATGCGCGCGCGCAGGTAGCGCGGAGCGCCGCCCGTCAGGAGCATCCCGTACACGATCGGCTGGAACGGCTTGGGCTCGACCGGCGCTCCGGCGAGCGCGGCGATCGCTTCGGCGGCGGCGTCGGCCTGCTGGGCGGAGATCCCGCCGTGCTTGATTGCGAAGTCGGTGGCGTCGCCGGCGGCGTACACACGCTCCACCCCGCGCACGCGCGCGTGCACGTCGACGGGGATGAAGCCATGCTCCCCGGAGGGCAGCCCGCGCACCGCTGGACCGTAGAGCTCGGGGAGGGCCACCACGCGGTCCACCGTCAGGCGACGATCGTTGGGGTTGACGACGACGGTGTCCCATTGCGGAACCTCGGCGTAGGCGGAGCTGAGCACCTTGATGCCGGCATCGGCGAGCAGCTTGGACACGGCGTCGCTCGCGCCCGCCCCGAAGATCGCGAGCGGCGACTCCTCGGGGGTGACGATCGTGATCGACAGCGCCACGTCCAGCTCGTACGCGCGTCTCGCGGTCATCAGCGCGAGCTCGTAGATGGGCAGCTCCCATGCCATCCTCGCCGGCACCACGAACGCGAGCCGTTTCACGTAGCCGGCTTCCACGTCTTGCAGCAGGCCATGCAGGATGTCGTCGAGGTGCCTGTCGTCGATCGTGTAGGCGTGGGTGAAGCGCGTGTGGATGCGCGCCCCGAGCGCCAGCAGCAGGGCGTCGTATGCGATCTCCGCGCCGTCGTCGGTGTAGGCGACGCGCGCGGCCGGGTTCACCCAGGCGAAGCTCTGCTCGCGCAGCTCGACGCCGATGTCGGCGGCCATCTCGCTCAACGGATAGTGGTGGGCGCGCCCGTAGGCGAACGGCTCCTGCACCGCCATCGGCCGGTACACGAACTCCGGGTCCGGCGCGAGCATCGCGATCAACAGCCGATCGCCGGCGAGGTCGCGCAACGCGAGCGCTCCCTCCAGGGCGGCGACGCCACCGCCGGCGATGAGTACTTTGAAGTCGGCGGGCGCGCTTGCCATGACGCGAGCTTATGCGACGGGAATGCCCGCGGCAGCCGAGTAAGTCCGCCTCTTCATTGCAGAGAACTACGGGGCGGGGATCGACTCGGCGGCAGGCTGCGGAGCGAGCTCACCGGCGCCCACCGGCCGCGACGCCGCATCCTTGCGAGTCGCGGCTTGCGCTGCGTCGCGCGCGAGCGCGGTGCGTGAGAGCACGAGCAGCGGGCACGGCGCGTTGCGCTGCAGGTGCTCCGCGGTGCTGCCCAGGATCAGGCGGCTCACCGGCCCGTAGCCGCGGGAGCCCACCACGAGCAGGTCGACCTGCTTGCCGAACTCCACGAGCTCCTCGCCCGCGAGCCCGTACACCGCGTGCCCGTCGACGCCCTCGAGCGCATCGAGGCGCTCCTGGGCCTCGGCGAGCATCGCGTCGATGGTCTCCCCGATTTCGGGGGGCACGTAGCCTGGATAGGCGAAGGACGGGATCGATACGGCCTGCAGCGCCCGCAGCCTCGCGCCGCGCGCGGCGGCGAGCGCACGCGCGGCGGCGAGCGCGGCCTCGCTCTCATCGGATCCGTCGTAGCCGACGCCCACCGTCGCGATCTCACGGGGGCGCTCGGCGTATCCGAGCGGCGCGGTGGCCACGGCGCACGGGGCTCCGAGGAGCGTGCCGCGCGCGGCGTTGCCGACGAACACGCGTCCGGCGAACCCTCGCGAGCAGGAGCCGACGACGAGCAGGTCGGCGCCGATCCGCTCGGCGAGCTCGTGAAGGCCGCGGCCCACCGACGAGGCGGAGCGGCTCTCCAGGTGGGCGCCGCAGCCGGCGAGCGCGCGCTCTTCTTCGAGCAGGCGCTGCGAGCGCTCGCGCTGCTCGATCCCGAGCGAAGGGCTCGGCATCAGCTCGCTCCCGTGTATGTGGGCGAGCGTCAGCTCGCCGTCCGAGTCGACCAGCTGCCGTGCAAGGGCGATCGCGTCGCGACCGCTCGATCGTCCGTCGACTCCCACCAGCACCTTGCCGAACACCTCGATCTCCTTCGTAGCTGACACGAAGCTATACGCCCACGCCCTCGTCGCCCATCCGTGCCGAGTCCCAAAGTGCGCGCGGGCTTCTACCGAGCCTCACTACCGAGCCTCACAACCGAGCCTCACTACCGAGCCTCACAGCCGAGCCTCACAACCGAGCCTCACGCCGATCGGCCGGTGGCCAGGCACGGCGGCCGCCGCGTGAGAGCTTCGCCCAGCCATGAGAGCTTTGCGTGACCCACATAACCAGGGGTTTCTACGGAGGTGCGCCGTCAAGCCCGAACGTAGGGTTGCGTCAACCCGGAAGGTGGCGGACCGTCGATGGCGAACACAAGGGACGACACCACGGGTCGTCGTCGACGACAAGCGGTCCGAGCATGCCGCGGGACATCGAGAAGCCAGGAGGCGGAGAACCTGTGAACGTGATGGGAGCAGTCTTCAATCTGAACAACCCGGCGCACGTGGTGCACTGGCACTTCATCCATCTGACGCTGTCGAACGTCATCGTGATCTGCGTGATGCTGGTCGTGTTCGCGATCGCGATCCTGCTGCCGTTCCCGGGCGCGGCGCGCAGAGAAGCGGCCCGCGCGGCAGGGAGCCGGTCATGAGCGCCGCGGCGACCCCCAAACGCTCCTGGACCGTCCGCGCGCGCGAAGCCGCCGTCGAGGCGCTGCCGCCCGAGAAGCTCCTCCCCGACGGCCAGCCCACATACGTCGCCTCCTGGATCTACGTGTTCGGGGTCGCGACGATCGCCTCGCTGATCGTGATGGTCGGCTCCGGTATGATCCTGGCCCTCAAGGGCCCGGCCTGGTGGTACCACACCGGCATCGGACACTTCTTCAACAGCGTCCACCTGTGGGCTGTGGAGCTGTTCTTCTTCACGATGGTCGTCCACCTGTGGGGCAAGTACTGGATGGCCGCCTGGCGCGGCGGGCGCACCCGCGTGTGGGTGACGGGCGCCGTGACCTTCGTGGTCGCGATCCCCACGGCGCTCACCGGCTACGTCTCCCAGCAGAACTTCGACGCCCAGTGGATCTCGACGCAAGCCAAGGACGGGCTGAACTCGGTCGGCGTGGGGGCGTTCTTCAACGTCACCAACCTCGGCCAGATGTACAGCTACCACGTGCTGCTGCTGCCGGTCGCGGTGATCGCGCTCGTGACCGGCCACATCCTGCTCGTGCGCAGCCACGGCGTGGTCCCGCCGTTTGAGCTCGACGGGCGAGCCGGCGGTGCGCCGTCTGGGCAACCGGTCGCAGAGGTCCCCTCCGCCCCGGCGGGAGCGCAGTCATGAGCCGCCTGGGCGGGCTGCTGCGCTCGCACGACGAAACGCAGCCGTGGAAGGGCGGCTACGCGCCCTACGACCTCGTCAAGGAGCTGTGCATCGCGGTCGGCGTGGTCACGCTGCTGGTGATCCTGCTGACCGTGCTGTTCTCCTCGCCGAACGAGCCGCCGATCTCGATCGCACAGTGGGCGCGCCAGAAGCCGGTCGACTTCACCAAGACGGCCGTGAGCGAGCTCGACGGCACGAGCGGGACGGCCGAATACGGCCCGCCCTACAACCACAACGGCGAAGGCCAGCACGCCGCCTTCATCTACCTGCAGAAGTGGCTCGGCGTCGCCCATCCGATCAACACCGCTCAAGACTTCGTGATAAGCCCGCTGACGATCGAGGGGACCGAGGCCGAGGACATCTCGACGCAGAAAGCGCTCGCCATCTACCGGGCAGCGCCCGCCAAGACCCAGTCGGGTTGGACCGAAGCCTATACCAAGGCATTGGAAAAGGCCTCGGTCGCCCCCGATGACTCGGTCAAGGTCCCCACCGGCGAATACGGGCCGGTGGGAACGATGATGAACGAGCTGCTGAGTGTTGCCCAGAGCGGCGACCTGGACGGAGACCTGATCGTCAGCAGCCGGTTCTTCCAGACCGACTACACCAAGCCGCTGCTGTTCATGGCCGACGGCGAACTGCTCGCAGAACGCGCCCACGAACAGCATCTCGAAGGCGATCAGTGGGGGATGATGAACGAGACCGGCAGCTACCCGGGCCAGGTGTGGCTGTGGCTGTACACCCTCTGGTACCAGATCGAACCGTTCAAGGCATCCGCCAACGCCGACATCCTCGTGATGCTCGTGATGGCGGTTCTGAGCCTGGCGTTCATCTGCATCCCGTTGCTACCGGTGATCCGCTCCATCCCGCGGCGCATCCCGATCTACAAGCTCATCTGGCGGGAGCACTACCGCGGCTGAAACCGCGAGCGAGGAAATGAAAGCGTATCCATAGACGACCGGATCGAACCCCTGCCGCGACTTCGCCGTGCGCTCAGAGGATCGCCTTCGGGTAGGCGCGCGTGGCGGCCGCCAGCATCGCCGCGAAGAAGCCGGCCACGACGAGAAAGTCAAGCCACAGCTCTCCGCCCCCGCCGATGCCTACGAGCATCTGGCGCAGTCCCTGGACCTCGTAGGTGAGCGGGTTCACGCGCGCAAGCGCGTGCAGCCAGCCGGGCATGATGCTCAGGGGATAGAGCGCGGAGGAGGCGAAGAACAGGGGCATTATCACGAGCTGTCCGATGCCCATGAAGCGCTCGCGCTCCTTGACGACCGCGGCGAGCAGCATCGACATGCAGGCAAACGCGGCCGTCCCGAGCATCAGCATCGCAATGGCGCCGACCACGCCCGCGAACGTCCAGCGCAGGGGGATGCCCGCGGCGGCGAGCACCGCCAGAAGCAGAAAGGCCTGCACGAGCGCGCGCACGCACGCGCCCGCCGCCTTGCCGAGCACGATCGCCGCGCGCGGCAGCGGCGTGGCGAGCAGGCGCTGCAGCTGTCCGACGTCGCGCTCCCAGATGACCGAGAGGCCAAAGAAGATCGCGATGAACATGGCCGCCTGCGCCATCACCCCCGGCGCGAGATAGGCGCGGTAGTCGAGCGTGCCGATTGGGAACACCCGATGTTTGCTGAGCGCGGTGCCGAAGATGAACAGCCACAACAACGGTTGGACCGAGCGCGTGAAGATGTCGACGTGATCGTGGCGCAGCTTGTGCATCTCGGCCAGTGCCATCGCCACCGTTCCCGTCGCCAGCCGCGCGAGCGGACCGGCCGACAGCACGGCCTCACCCGAGACGGCGGGCGACACGGCGCTGTGCGCGGACATCGGACAGCCTCCCTTCGATGTGCTCCTCGATCCTTCTACCCGTGACGGCCGTGAAGACCTCCTCCAGGCTCTCGGTATCGTGGCGCCGGCACAGCTCGTCCGGCGTGCCCCGCTCGACCAGCAGTCCGAGGTCCATGATCGCCAGGCGCTCGCAGTAGCGCTCGGCCTCCTCCATCACGTGCGTGGTGAACAGGATCGTCGTGCCCGCCTGCTCGCGCAGCGCGCGCAACCGCTCCCATACGATTCGCCGTGCGGTCGGATCGAGCCCCACGGTGGGCTCGTCCAGGAACAGCACGGCCGGCCGGTTGAGCAGCGCGGAGGCGATCTCCAGCCGGCGCAGCATCCCACCCGAGAGCGTGCGCGCCAGCCGGTCGAGCATCTCGTGCAGGTCCATCTCCACTATCGCCTGCTCGATCCGCTCACGCCGCTCCCGTGCCGGCACGCCGGTGACACGGGCATAGAAGTCGAGGTTCTCCCGCCCGGTCAGCGCCCCGTCCACCGAGATCGCCTGGGGCACGTAGCCGATGCGGGCGCGCACCTGCAGGCTCTGCGCGCGCACGTCGAAGCCGGCGACCGCGGCCCTGCCGGCGCTCGGCTCAAGCAGCGTGGTGAGCACCCTGATGATGGTTGTCTTGCCGGCGCCGTTCGGTCCCAGCAGCCCGAACACCTCGCCGGGCGCCACGGTGAACGACACGCCGGCGACCGCTTGCACCGTGTCGAAGCGGACGACGAGTCCCTGCACCGACACCGCAGGCTCTTGTGCGAGCGCGATCATGCGCGCATCAGCTCTCCGCCAAGCGCTGGAGCAGCTCGACGGCGTCGCGCAGGACGGCCTGCTCCACGGGCGAGAGCCGCTCGGCGATCGCTCCCGCCAGCCAGCCCTCGCGCCGGCGGCGGTCGGCCTGCAGCGCCCTCCGTCCCTCGCCGGTCAACTCGACAGGCGCGCGGCGGCGGTCGTCCGGGTCGGGGCGCCGCTCGACCAGCCCGTCCGCCTTCAGCTCGGCGACCGTCTGCGCCATCGACTGCGGCCTGACATGCTCGGCTTGCGCGAGCTCGCTTACGCTGCGGGCGCCTTCCCGGTCCAGGCGGCCGAGCACGGCGCCGTGGGAGAGGGGAAAGCGGTGCTCGGCGCGCAGGCGACGCACGAGCCGTCCGAGCACCCCGCGCAGCTCGCTGGCCACCAGTGCCGGATCGGTCGTGGTCGCCATGCCATGACTGTACCGATATCGGCAGGTAGACTGATCAGGTTGCCTGTATCAGATGTCGCACAGCTCGCACCGGCTTCGCCCAGCTCGGGGGAGCGCTGCGACGCGCTTGCCCACACGACTCGATCGGAGGAGCAACATGCAGATTGAGTGGTACGGGCAGTCGGCGTTCCGCCTCACCACCGGCGCAACGTCGGTCTTCATCGACCCGTTCGCGGACCTGTCGGGGCTTTCCGAGCGCGGAATGCGCTTCGACTATCCGCCGATCGAGGGTGTGCAGGCGCAGTTGGTGCTCGTCACCCACGAGCACCCCGACCACAACGGGGTGCGGGCGATCGGCGGCTCACCCGCCATCCTGCGCTCCACGGCCGGGCGCCTCCAGTCCGCGATCGGCGAGGTGACGGCGATCGCCTCCGAGCACGACTCGGCCGCGGGAACCGAACGCGGGCCCAACACGATCTTTGCCTTCGAGCTCGACGGGACGCGCGTCTGCCACTTCGGCGACTTCGGGCAGAGCGCGCTGCGCGAGGAGCAGGCGAGCGCGATTGGCAGCGTCGATCTGCTCTTCCTCCCAGTGGGCGGCGGGCCGACGATCGGCGCCGAGCGGGCCGCCGCCATCGCTGAGCGGCTCGACCCGCGGTGGGTCGTCCCGATGCACTACCGCACGCCGCGTATCGACTTCCTGGAGACCGCCGAGCCGTTCCTCGAGCGCATCGCGCACGTCCAGCGCCTCGACACCCCCAGCTTCGACACCGCGGAGCTTCCGCCGGGCAGGCGCCCGCTGGCCGTCGTCCCGGCGGCGCCTTGAGCACAGCTCCCGCCATGCCCCACGACGGCGCCCTTCGCGGGCGGGCGCTGTGGACGGTGTTCGCCGCGCTGATGCTCGGCATGTTTCTGGCCGCGCTCGACCAGACGATCGTCTCGACGGCGCTGCCGACGATCGTCGGCGACCTCGGCGGCCTGAACCACCTGTCCTGGGTGGTGACCTCCTACCTGCTCGCGTCGACGGTTTCGACGCCGGTGTATGGAAAGCTCGGCGACATGGTCGGGCGCAAGCCCGTCTTCCAAGCGGCGATCCTGATCTTCCTCGCCGGCTCGATGCTCGCCGGGCTCAGCCAGAGCATGGGCGAGCTGATCGGCTTTCGCGCGCTGCAGGGGATCGGCGCCGGCGGGCTGATGGTCGGCGCGCAGGCGATTATCGGCGACGTCGTGCCGCCGCGCGAGCGCGGCCGCTACATGGGCGTGATCGGCTCGGTCTTCGCGGTCGCCTCGGTCATCGGGCCGCTGCTCGGCGGCTTCTTCGTCGAGACCCTCTCGTGGCGCTGGGTGTTCTACGTGAACGTGCCGGTCGGCGCGCTCGCGATCGCGATCGTCGCGCTGCGGCTGCACCTGCACGTACCGCACCGCCGCCACCGCATCGACGTCCTCGGCGTGACCCTGCTCTCGGGCGGCGTCGGCGCGCTGATCCTGCTGACCACGTGGGGCGGCAACCAGTACGCCTGGGGCTCGCCGGCGATCGTGGGCCTCGGCGTCGCCGGCGCCGTGCTGCTCGCCCTGTTCGTGTGGCAGGAGAGTCGCGCGAGCGAGCCGGTCATACCGCTGAGCCTCTTCGGCTCGAGCATCTTCGACGTCTCGAGCGCGATGGGCTTCGCGATCGGGATGACGATGTTCGGCGTGATCATCTTCATCCCGCTCTTCCTCCAGCTCGTCTACGGCGCCAGCCCGACCAGCTCCGGCCTGCGGATGCTGCCGTTGATGGCCGGCCTCCTGGTCGCCTCGATCGCCTCCGGCCGCGCGATCGCTCGGATCGGCCGCTACAGGGTCTTCCCGATCGCCGGCACAGCGATCCTGATCGTCGGCATGTTCCTGCTGTCGCTGCTGCGCGTCGGCACCGCGCCCTGGCTCGCCTCCGTCTACATGCTCGTCGTCGGCGTCGGGATCGGCCTGGTGATGCAGGTGCTCGTGCTCGTCGTCCAGAACGACGCCCGCCCGCAACAGATCGGCGTCGCCACCTCGACCGCCACATTTTTCCGCTCGGTCGGCGGCTCCTTCGGCGTTGCGATCTTCGGCGCGATCTTCGCCGCGCGGCTGAGCGGCCGGCTCGCGCGACTGCCGCACGCCGTCACAGCCCGGCTCGGCGGCGGCGTGCACCTCAGCCCGCAGCAGGCGAGCAGGCTTCCGCCGCACGTGCATGCGGCGTTCCTGCACGCGTTCGCGAACGCCCTGCACGGCGTCTTCTTGTGGGGCGTTGCGATGGCGGCGGCTCCCTTCCTGCTCTCCTGGCTGCTGAAGGAGGTCCCATTGCGCACCACGCTCGCGCACTCCCCCGAGCCCGGAATGCAGCGAACTACGGAGGCGCGGGGGATGGGCGTCACCTAGCTTGTTGACCACACATGAAGGCGGTGCGACAGATGATCGTTTCGAGACGATGCGCCCGCTGAGCGAGCTGCTCCACCGGCTGCGCCATCTCCGCGCGCCGCCTGGAAGACCCGCCAGGCAGCTGGCGGTGCCAAGTCGCGGCGAGGACCCGGCCGGGGAGCTGTCCTCGATCCTGCCCAAGCTCGACGCGATCGACGAGCAGACACGCGGAATCCTCGCAGCGGCCCAAGCGCAGGCCGCCACGATCGAGGCGGAAGCTCAGGTGAGCGCCAAGGAGATCATGGCCGACGCCGGCAGGCGCTCGGCGCGCGAGCGAATCGAGATCATCGCGGCCGGTCGCGCCCACGCCGAGCGGGAGGCGGCGGAGATCCTGGACGCCGGCCGCGCGCAGGCACGGCGGGTCGGCGAGCATGCCGCCGCACACACGCAAGACCTCTTGGACGAGGTCGTCTCGTCTCTGCGTCGAGGGCCGTGATGAGAGCGAGCTGGATCGGCGGAGCCGTTCGTGGAGAGCTCCTGCTCGCCCGCCGCGCCGGGCGCGAGCGCGCCGCTGAGATCGCGGCGCGGGGCACGCTCCCTGAGGCGCTGCGATCGCTTCTCGGCAGCGCATACAGCGATCGTCTGCGCGTGGGCGCCACGCTCGCCGAAGCCGAGCGCTCGCTCGCCGCCACCACGCTGTGGCACCTGCGAGTCCTCGCGGGCTGGCTGCCGCCCGGCGCGGCTGAGACGATGCGCGCGCTCGCCGGCTGGTTTGAGCTCGCCAACATCGAGGACAAGCTCGTGGCGCTCGGCGCCGACTTCCAGCCTCCGCCGCCGTTTGAGCTGGGCGGGCTGGCGAGCGCCTGGCGCGGCGTCGGACGGGCACGCGATCTGCCTGGAGTCCGAAACGCGCTGGGCGCATCGGCCTGGGGCGATCCCGGCGAGGACACCCCACAGGGAATCCTGATCGCGCTGCGGACCCGCTGGGCGCGTCGCGTGGCCGCTGAGCTTCCGGAGGCGCGGCCTTGGGTGCAGGGCGCGAGCGCGCTGCTGCTCGCGCGCGAGCTGCCGCTTAACGACAACTCCGATCGCGCTGCGCTACGGGAGCTTCCGGGCATCTCCGCAAGCGCGCTCGCGGCGCAATCGATCGGCGAGCTGGCGGCGCGACTTCCCGCGAGCGCGTCGTGGGCGCTCCAGCCGGCGCGCACCACACAGGAGCTGTGGCGCGCCGAACTCGGCTGGTGGCGGGTGCTCGAGCGAGATGCGCAGGAGATCCGGCGTCGAGCGCACACAGGGCGCGCGCGAGTGCTGGCCGCCGTGGCGCTGCTGGCAGCCGATGCGCGCCTGCTCGCGCGCGCGCTCGCGGTGTGTGCCCGCTCGATAGACCCCGCTTCGATCGAGTCGATCGAAGCGCTTGCCGGGCCGCGCGAGTCGGCGTCCATGCCATCGCTCGACGGAGAGGCCCTCGGTGCGGCTGCCTGAGCAGGCGCTTGCCGTGCCGATGAGGCGCGTGGCCATCATCGCCCGCCGGGAGCGATCGCGCGATCTGCTGCTCGTGCTTGCGCAGGCGGGCATCGTGGAGCTCGCCGGCCCACTCCCGGCAGGTGAGGGCGAGGCATTGCACGCCCTGACTCGACTGGAGCGCCGGCGCCGAGCGCCGGCGAACGCGACGGCGACGCTCGCCACCGGCGAGCCGGACGTCGCGGAGCTCGAGCGCGCCGGCGAGTGGAGCCGTCTCGCGGGCGAGGTCGAGTTGCAAAGGCGTGCGGCGAGCGGTGTGCGGCACGGGAGCTTCGTCGCATTCGTCGGTTGGGCGCCGCAACCCGCGCTGGCCGCGCTCGAGGAACGCCTGAGCGCGCTGGGCGCAGCGCTCGTTGAGCTGCCCTCTCCGCCGGGAATCGACCCCCCCACCCTGCCCGCGCCGGCTCCCGCCGTCGAGCCGTTCCGGCCGCTGGTGAGCACCTATGGAGCAGTCGACTACATCGACGTGGACCCCACCCCGTGGGCGACGCTGAGCTTCCTGTTGATGTTCGGGATCATGTTCGGCGACGTCGGCGACGGCGTGCTGCTTTTCGCGGCCGGCCTCGGGCTCGCCCGCGTGCGCGGGGATCGCTGGGCCGCGCTTCATCGCGCCTGGCCGCTCCTGGCCGGCGCCGGTCTGGCGGGCGCCCTGTTCGGGGTCGTATACGGCGAGCTGTTCGGTCCGACCGGCCTGGTGCCCGCGCTGTGGCGCAAGCCGCTTGACTCTCCCACCAGCCTGCTTGCGCCGGCGATCGTGCTCGGCGGGCTGTTGATGGCCGCCAGCAACGTGATCGGTATCGTCAACCGCTGGCGCGAGGGAGGCGCCGGCGCGGCGCTCACCGCAGCCTCGGGCGCGGCCGGGCTGGCGCTGCTGGCGGCCTTCGCGGCGCTGGCGGGCGGCGTTCTCGCCCACTCCGAGCCGCTGACGCTCACCGGAGCGGGTCTCGGCGCGACGGCCCTGCTGCTGCTGGCCGCGGGCTATCGGGCCGAGGCGGGAAGTGGGCCAGCGGCCACGGCCGAGGTCGCGATCCGGGCGCTGGACTCCGTGCTGCGGACCTTCGCGAACGTGATCTCGTTCACACGCCTGGCCGCGTTCGGGCTGATGCACGCAGCGCTCGGAGGAGTCGTCTTCCACGCGGCCAGAGGCGCATCGGGGAGCGTCGGCGGCGATCTTGCCGCCGCCATCGTGTTCATCATCGGCAGCGTGATCGCATTCGCGCTGGAGGGGCTCGTGGCGGCCGTCCAGGCGCTCCGCCTCGAGTACTACGAGCTGTTCTCGCGTGTGTTCGCCAAAGAAGGCCGGCCGTTTCGCCCCTGGCGACTGCCGGTGCTGATCGAAGAGGAGGCAGCATGATCGACTTTTTCCTGCTCGGCGTTCCCGTCGCCGTCGCCGTCGCGGTGCTGGTTTCGGCGGCGATCCGCCGCCGGCCGCGAACGGCCGTGCGCCGCCTGCTCGCGCTCAACGCGGCAGTGGGCGGGGCCGCGGCGGTGCTGCTCACGCTGATGATCACCGGAGCGGTCGATCCCGCGGCGGCCGCGAGCACGTCCGCGGCCGCGCAGCACGCCGGAGACGCGTTCATCGGAGCGGGGATCGCGGTCGGCGCCTCGACGATCGGAGCGGCGATCGCCGTCGCCTACACCGGCGCGGCGGCCCTGGCCGCGATCAGCGAGCGCAGCGAGCTGTTCGGCAGGGCGCTGGTGATCGTCGGGCTGGCGGAGGGCATCGCGATCTACGGATTGATCGTCGCCGTGATCCTGATCGGCAAGGTATGAGCGCCGTTGCGGCGATCGGCGAGCCCGAGCGCGTGCTCGGCCTGCGCTTCGCCGGCGTGAGCGTGTTCGAGGCCTCAGACGCATCCGCCGCGCGAGCGGCGTGGGAGACGCTCGCGCCCGAGACCTCGGTGTTGATCCTGACGAAGACCGCCCACGCCACCTTGGAGCGGGAGCTGCGCGACCGCGAGGACGTCCTATGCGCGGTTGTCCCGGCATGAGCCGTGAGGCCGGGCGATGAGCCTGCAGGCGCTGCGAGCCGCCTCGCTGCGGACCGCCGGGGAGGAGGCGCAGCGTCTGCTCGACAGCGCACGTGAACGTGCCAACCAAACCATCGCCGAAGCGCAGAGGCAGGCCGCCGATCTGCTCGACGGGGCCCGCGCGCAAGCCCACGAGCAGGCCGGGCGGCTGGCCACCGCAAGAGTCGCGCAGGCGCGACGGGAAGCCCATCGCTCGGTGCTCGCCGCGCGCGAGGCCGCACTCGAGCGACTGCGTGAACGCGCACACAGAGCCACCGCGTCGCTGCGTGACGATCCGGGCTATGCGCTGCTGGTGGAGCGCATGGCCGAGGACGCCCGCGCCCGCCTGCGCCCTGGACCGGCCGAGGTGCTTGCGGCTCCCGACGGCGGTGTGATCGTTCGGGGCCCGGGACGGCAGATCGACCTGACGCTCAACTCCCAGGTGGAGCGTTGCCTGCATGACCTGGGCGCTCGCGTTGAGGTCCTGTGGACGTGACAGCCGGCTCGGTCACACGTGTGAACGGCCCCGTGGTGGAGGTGGAGGGCGTGCCGGAGGCGGCCATGCTCGACCTCCTGGAGATCGGGCCCGAGCGCCTGCTGGGGGAGGTGATCGCGCTGGAGGGTGGCCACGCGACGGTGCAGGTGTATGAGAACACCGGAGGATTGCGACCCGGTGACAGCGTCGCGAGCACCGGCGGACCGCTCACGGCCGAGCTCGGACCCGGCCTGCTGGGCGGAGTGTTCGACGGAATGCTGAGGATGCTGGCCGGCGCGGGCGACCGCCTCGCGCCCGGCGGGCGTCCGAGCGCCCTTGTCAAGGACCGCGGGTGGAGGTTCGCTCCCAGCGTGGCCGGCGCAGAGCGCCTCGGAGCGGGCGCCGTCCTGGGCCTGGTGTCCGAGACGGAGGCGATCGAGCACCGCGTGCTGGTCCCACCGGACATCGAGGGCGTCCTCGAATGGATCGCGCCCGCGGGCGACTATACGGTCGGCGAGCCGATCGCACGGATAGAAGGCAGCGAGATTGCCATGAGCAGCCGCTGGCCGGTGCGTGTGCCGCGTCCGGTGCACGAGCGCCTGGAGCCGGCGGAGCCGCTCATCACCGGACAGCGCGTGCTCGATTTGCTCTTCCCGGTGGCGCGCGGCAGCACTGCGGCGGTTCCCGGCGGCTTCGGCACGGGCAAGACCCTGCTGCTGACGCAGATCGCGAAGTGGTGCGACGCGGACGTGATCGTGTACGTCGGGTGCGGCGAGCGCGGCAACGAGCTCGCCGACGTGCTCGAAGAGCTGTCCACGATCGAGGATCCCCGCACCGGCAGGTCGCTGCTCGACCGCACCGTGCTGATCGCGAACACGTCGAACATGCCGGTCATGGCCCGTGAGGTGAGCATCTACACGGGCGTGACTGTCGCCGAGCTCTACCGCGACATGGGCTACCACGCCGTGGTGATCGCCGACTCGACCTCACGCTGGGCGGAGGCGCTGCGCGAGGTCGCCTCGCGCGCGGGGGAGCTGCCCGCCGAGGAGGGCTACCCGGCGGGACTGCCGGCGGCGCTGGCCGCGTTCTACGAGCGCGCGGGACGCGCGCGGCTGCTCGGCGGCGGGCTCGGCTCGGTCACGGTGCTCGGCGCCGTCTCGCCGCCGAGTGGCGATCTCGGCGAGCCGGTGACCGCATACACGCGCCGGTTCGTGCGTTCGGTGTGGTCGCTGGATCGAGACCTCGCCTACGCGCGCCACTACCCCGCGATCGACTGGCGTGAGTCCTCCTCGCGCGACGCGGACGCCATCGCCCGCTGGTACGCCGAGCGCGGCGAGCCGTCCTGGGGTGAGAGCCGTGCGAGCGCACTGGCGCTGATTGCCGAGGCCGATCGTTTGGAGGCGATCGCCGAGCTGGTCGGAGTTGACTCGCTTCCCGGCGAGGAGCGCATGCTGCTGCGATCGGCGCGGCTGCTTCGCGACGGCGTGCTCACACAGAGCGCCACGAGCGCCAATGACCAGTACTCGACGCCCGCCAAGCAGCAGACGCTGCTCCAGGTCGCGCTCGCCGCCTCCGATCGCTTGGCGGAGCTGGCGCGGCGCGGCGTGCCGATCGCCGAGCTCGACTCGTTCGACCTCACGCCGCTCGAGCGGGCCGGTCGCGAGACGCCGCCCGACGGCGCCGTCGAGGTCCGCCGGATCGGTGAGCGGGTCATTGGACTGCTCGAACGGCTCACAGGCGCGCAGACGGCGGAGACCCGACGCGGCGAGCCCGCGGTATCCGAGAGCGTGGAGCCCACGCGGTCCGAGGGAGCAGGGCCGCCGGGGTCCGAGCACCCTGAACGCGCGAGTGCGCCATGAGCGCGCGCGCGCCGATCGAGTACTCCGACGTCCGCTCGATCCGGGGACCGCTGCTGGTCGTGGAGGGCGTGGCGGGCGTCGGTTGGGATGAGGCCGTCGAGATCCGGCTCGCCGGCGGGGAGACACGTACGGGTGTGGTGCTCGATGTGCACGAGGATCTCGCCGTCGTCGAGGTGTACGAGGGCACAAGCGGGATGGAACGGGAGACGATGCGCGTCACGTTCTCCGGCTCGCCGCTGCAGATCCCCGTCGGCGAGGAGTGGCTGGGTAGGGTATGCGACGGGCGCGGGCGCCCGCTCGACGGAGGACCGCCGGTCGCGGCCACCCGAGCGGCGCCGGTCGCGGGACGTCCGATCAATCCGACGCGGCGGGCGGTCCCGCGCGATCCGATCCTCACCGGCGTGAGCGCGATCGACGCGCTGGCGACTTTCGTGCGCGGGCAGAAGCTCCCGATCTTCTCCGTGGGCGGACTGCCGCACCTGGAGCTGGCCGCGCAGATCGCCGTGCAGGCGAGCGCCGGCGGTGAGCCGTTCGCGGTCGTTTTCGCCGCGGTTGGCCTCACCCACGTCGACGCGGCCGCGGTGCGCGACACCCTGGAGCGCCGCGCGGGAGGGCAGGACACGGTGCTGCTGCTCAACACAGCCGCCGATCCCGTGATCGAGCGTCTGCTCACCCCGCGAATCGCGCTCACGATCGCCGAGGAGCTCGCGTTCGTCCATGGCCGTCACGTGCTCGCGATCATCGCCGACCTGACCAACTACTGCGAGGCGCTGCGCGAGGTATCGGCCGCTCGGGGAGAGATTCCGGGGCGTCGCGCCTATCCGGGATACCTGTACAGCGACGTCGCCTCGCTGCTCGAGCGCGCCGGGCGGATCGAGGGCAACCCCGGTTCGCTCACTCAGCTGCCGGTGCTGACGATGCCGGGCGGCGACATTGGCCACCCGATCCCTGATGTCACGGGCTACATCACCGAGGGCCAGCTGCTGCTCAGCCCGGAGATGCACACGCGCGGGATCTACCCCCCGTTCGACGCGCTCGGCTCGCTGTCGCGGCTGATGCGCCGTGGCGCCGGCCCTGGACTCACCCGCGAGGACCACCTCGAGATCTCGGCGCAGCTCTACTCGCTTGCCTCGCGCGCACGCCAGGTGTCCGACCTCGCGGAGGTGATCGGTCCGGACGCGCTGTCGGACGCTGACCGCCGCTACCTGCCGTTCACCGCGGAGCTCGAGTCGCGGTTGATCTCACAGCCGTTGGATCGCGGGCGCTCGCTGGAGGACACATTGGAGCGCGCGTGGCGGGTCGCCTCCACAATGCCCCGCCAGGAGCTCTCGATGCTCGGCGAGCGGCTGCTTGACACCTACTACACAGGTGGAAGCTGATGTGCCGCAGGCGGAAGCTGATGCATCGCAGGCGGGAGCCGATGTATCGCTTCGGCGCGCTTCGCGCGGAGGACGGCTGATGGAGGTCCGCGTTATAGCCGGCCATGCCGGGCGCATGCGCTTGATGGGCCGCCTGCAGGCGGCCGCTCGTGGCGCGGAGCTCCTGCGGCGCAAGCAGGCGGCGCTGCTGGCTGCGGAGCGAGACCTGGCCGCACAGCGCGCTGAAGCGGAGCGGGCATGGGCAAGCGCGATCGAGCGGGCCGCCACGTGGATGGACAGGGCCACGATCGTGGACGGCGATGGGCGCCGGCGCAGACTGGCGGCCTACGTGCCGCAGACGCTCGGCGTCGAGCTGGCGGAGCGCAACGTGATGGGTGTGCGTTGCCCGCGGGTCGATTCGATCACCCCCGCGCCCGTCCCCGACCTGTCCGGACTGGGCGCGAGCTCCGCGCTGCTTGAAGCAAGCGCGGCATACCGGCGCGCCGCGGAGGCGGCCGTGCGTTGCGCCGCCGCGACCGCGGCCCACGAGCGCGTGTTCGCGGAGCTCGCGCGTGTCGCGCACCGCCGCCGGGCGATCGAACGACGCTGGATACCCAACCATCAGAGGGCGCTCGCTCAGCTCGAGGTGTCGCTCGAAGAGGGTGAGCGCGAGCACGCCGCTCGCGTGCGCCTGCTGGTCGAACGCAGCGCCCAACGTCGCAGCTCGTCGGCGCCCCACACGATGAACGGGAACGGGAGCGTGAGCAGCAGCGCGTCGGGGGGCAGCGCGGCGGTGGAGAGCAGCGACTGAAGCGTGGGCAGGTACATGATCGCCGCCGCGAGCGCCAGCTCGAAGGCGATCCCGTAGAGGAGCAGGCGGTTTGAGAAGACGCCCACCGAGCGCAGTGAGGCGCGGTCGGTGCGCGCGGCGAAGGCGGTGCCGATCTGGCAGGCCACCATCGAGAAGAAGGTCATTGTGGTGGCCTGCATGTAGCCGTGGTGCAAGGGGTGCCCGGCGCCGGTCGGATCGCCGGAGCTCCAGCCCGCTTTCGTGAGCACATAGAAGAAGCCCCCCATCTCCAGCGCCGCCGAGATCAGCCCGAGAAAGAGCCATGCGCGCAACAGCATGGGCGGCTGGATCACGCTTTCGCTGCGCTTGCGGGGCTTGCGCTCCATCAGCCCGGGCTCGGCCGGCTCGCGCCCGAGCGCGAGCGCCGGGAGCGTCTCGGTGCCGACGTCGAAGGCGAGCAGCTGCAGGACCGTGAGCGGCAGCGGGATCGCGCCTCCCCCGAGCGCGTACACCAGGAACGGCATCACCTCGGGCGTGGCGTGCGCGAAGATGTAGAGGATGAACTTGCGGATGTTGTCGTAGACGCGCCGGCCCGCCTGCACCGCGAGCGCGATCGTGGCGAAGTTGTCGTCGGTGAGCACCATCGTGGAGGCCTCGCGCGCCACGTCGGTGCCTGAGCGGCCCATCGCGATGCCGATGTCGGCGCGGCGCAGCGCGGGGGCGTCGTTGACGCCGTCGCCTGTCATCGCCACCACATGGCCCTCCGCGCGCAGGGCGTCGGCGATGCGCAGCTTCGCCTCCGGCGCGGAGCGCGCGAAGATCAGCTCATCGCCCGTGCGCAGCAGCTCATCGAGCGCACGCTCGTCCATGGCGTCGAGTTCGCCGCCGGTGACGATGCGGGGCTGCTCGCCGCCGATGCCCACCTGCGCGGCCACCGCCGCCGCCGTCAGCCCGTGGTCGCCGGTGATCACGATGATGCGGATGCCCGCCGTGTGGCAGTCGGCCACCGCCCGAGCCACCTCCGGGCGCGGCGGGTCGAGCATCGCGACGAGCCCGAGGAAGCACAGGTCGCGCTCGACCTGCTCGCGCCGCTCGGGCAGCTCGGCCGGGTCGGGCAGCCGGCGGCGGGCGAGCGCCAGCACGCGCAGGCCGGCGCGCGCGTAGGCGTCCACCCTCGCGCCCACCAGCTCGCGATCCCCGTCGGTGAGTGGCTCCTGCTCGCCGTCGGCCGTGAGCGTGCCGGTGCAGCGGGTCAGCACCGCTTCGGGCGCCCCCTTTGTGTCGACCCAGACCTCCCCGTCGCGCTCGTCGAGCGTGGACATCAGCTTGAGCGTCGGGTCGAAGCGGAACTCGCGCCTGCGCCGGCGGGCGCGCTCCTCGCTGCTAAGCGGTGAGCCGAGTCGAGCCGCGGCCGCCATCAGCGCCACCTCGGTGGGATCGCCGAACACCTCGCCCCCGTCGCCCGGCTGCGCGTTGTTGCACGCCGCCATCGCCGGCGCCAGCTCGCGCAGGGCGGGGCCCGGCTCACCGCCGGCCACGACGTCGAGCTCTTCGGAGGGCGACCACACCGAGGTGACGCGCATGCGGTTCTCCGTGAGCGTGCCCGTCTTGTCGGTGCAGATCACGTCGGTCGACCCGAGCGTCTCCACGGCGCTCAGCCGCTTGACCACCGCCCCCTGGCGCACGAGCCCGCGCACGCCCACCGCCAGGGCGAGCGTGATCACTGGCAGCAGTCCCTCCGGGACGTTGCCGACAAGCAGGCCGACGGCGAAGACGACCGCGTCTTTGAACGGCAGGCCCGCGCCGAGCATCGCGAGCGGCATGAACGCGATCCCGAGCCCCACGGCGATCAGCGCGATCAGCCAGGCGACGCGGCGCACCTGCTGTTCCAGGGGGCTCTCCTCCGCCGTGACGCGCTCTGAGAGCGCCGCGATGCGGCCGATCTCGGTGTGCATGCCGGTAGCGAAGACGAGCGCGCGCGCGTCGCCCTCGGTGCAGGCGGTGCCGCTCAGCACGAGCTCGCGCGCGGAGAGCAAGGGCACGCGCGTGTCGAGCATCTCGGCCGAGCGCACCACCGGGACAGACTCTCCCGTGAGCATCGACATGTCGACCTCGATCGTCCCGCTCAGCAGGCGCGCGTCGGCCGATATGCGGTCGCCCTCCTCGAGTGCGAGCACGTCGCCCGGCACCAGCTCGCGTGCGGGGATCGTGTGCTCGGCGCCGTCGCGCACCACCTTCGCCTGCGCCGGCAGGAACGCCGCGAGCGCCTCCACGGCACGCTCGGCCTGGGCCTCCTGGATGAAGGCGAAGACGGCGTTGATGACGATCACCACCACGATCGCGATCGCCACGGCGACGATCCCGGCGAGCCAGGCGAGCAGAGCGGCGGCCCACAGCAGCAGCGCGAGCGGATGGGTGAACTGGCGCGCGAGCTCCTTCGGCCAGCGCGTTCCGCCGCGCCGGCGCAGCTCGTTGGGCCCGTACTGCACGAGGCGCCGCTGAGCCTCGCGCGAGGAGAGGCCGCCGCGCCTGGCGCGCAGGCGCCGCAACAGCACCTGGAGATGCTGCTCGGGGTCGAGCTGCGCGGCCGGCTCCTTCGCTTGCGGCGTCGGCGAGGGCTCGCTCACTCGCGCTTCCCCAGCTCCGCCAGCAGCCTCAACTCGTCGAGCAGCAGCCGCGGCAGCAGGAAGTGCTCGCGCACGTGCTCGCGTCCGGCGTGAGCGAGCTCGTCGGCGAGCACGCGGTCGCCGAGCAGCCTCAGCATCGCCTCAGCGCACTCCTCCACCGAGTCGACCAGCAGTCCGCCGACGCCCTCGGGCATCTGCAGCGGGATGCCCCCGGCGCGCCCGGCGACGACCGGAGTGCGCTTCCACATCGACTCCGAGACGACCAGCCCGAAGCCCTCGCGAATCGACTTCTGCACCACCACGTCGGAGAGGCGCTGGAAGGCGTTGACCTCGACGTTGCTGACACCCGTGAGGTTGGTGTAGAGGTGGATCTGCTCGTCGTCGCCGGCGTGATCGGCGACCTGCGCGTAGACCTCCCAGCCCTCGGGGTCGTCGAGCGCCATCGACCCCACCAGGGCAAGCTGCAGCTCTGGAATCTCCTCGCGCACCAGCCGGTAGGCGGCGATCACGCCGAGCGGGTCCTTCCAGGCGTCGAAGCGCGACACCTGCGTGACGAGCCGCCCCGGCATCGTGACGCCGATCCAGTCGAGGATCTGACGGGCTGTGTCGTTCGCCAGCTCGAAGTTCTTCGGGCTGAGCGGGTCGATCGCCGGCGGGATCGTGCGTACGCGCGCGACGGGCAGGTCGGGCGGGACGAACTCGGGCATCGTGAACACCGCGGCGTCGAAGTCGGCCAGGTACGGCCGCAGGAACGCCCAAGTCTCCGGGTTCGGCTCGGATGTGTCGATGTGACAGCGCCAAACCCAACGGGCGTCGCCCTCGGTGTGCACCGTCGCCAGCGCCGCGGGCTGGGGGTCGTGTACGACGATGAAGTCATAGCCCCCGTCGATGCTCTCGACGTTTTCGCGGGCGCAGTCCAACCAGGCCGCCTTCTCGTCCTCGGTCGGCGCCTCGCTGGCGCCCTGCAGCCCGTTGTGCAGCGCCTTGGTGGCCCTGAAGAAGTCATCGCGCCCGGTGATCACCTTCCAGTCGACCTCGAGCCCGAGGTCGCGCAGCAGCGGCACGGAGGAGCGCAACAGCTCGGACACCCCGCCCCCATATGGCGTCGCGTTGATGTGCAGGATGCGCGCGCCCGCCAGCGCCAGCGCCTGCTCGCGCAGCTCGTGCAGGATTCGCTCGGGCACGACGGCCCGGTAGGCCTCAAGCGACCAGCGGCCGACGGCTACGCGCTGGAGCACGACCCACCCTCCGCCGTCCGCGCGGCGTGCCTGGGGACGCGTCCGGCGTTGGCCATCTCCCAAGCCACGCTACACCCCCGTGAGGTCGCGCCGGCGGAACAGCCACAGCGCGGCCGCCGCGCTGAGCGCCGCGAGCGCGAGCATGGTTGCGGCGGCCTGCAGCTTGAACGCCTGCGCGGGGACGAGCCCCACGTGCTGGAAGGGCGAGAGGTCGAGCAGCCAGTGGGGGGCGGAGAGCAGACCGCCGAACAGCTGCCACACGAAGGCGACTGCCACCAGGCCGTAGGCGATCCCGGCGCTCGCGCGCGGGAGCAGCGCGAACGCGAGCGCGCCGAGACCAAGGAACAGCAGGGCCACGGGCAGACAGTTCGCGCCCGCTTCCAGCATGCTCGTGAGAGAGACGTCGGCGTTCTGGAGCGCGGCGCCCGCCCATGCGAGCACGCCGGCGGCAAGCGAGATCGCGAGGGCGCCGGCGAGCGCGAGCGCGAGCCTCCCCGCGAGCCAGCGGTGGCGATCGACGGGGAGCGCGAACAGCGTTTCCAGCCGCTCTTCCGCTTCCTCGTGGCGCGCCGCCGCGATCTGCGCGCACGAGAAGAGGCTCACGGCGAGCACGAAGAAGAGGAAGGACAGGCCGATGTAGCCGGACGGCTTGGTGATCGACACCCCGCCGAGCTTCTGCAGCTGGCGCTGCAGGCCGGCGGAGATGCTCGCCGAGGTGACGGCTGTGGAGATCAGCCCGATGATGAGGGCGAAGAAGCCGATGCTGAGGAACCAGCCCGCGAAGCTGCCGCGCTCCTCGCGCAGCGTCAAGGCGGTCGGGGTGGAGAGCAGGCGCAGACGCGGGGGAGCGCTGTCGCGGACCGTCAGCAGGCCGTTGCCGACGTCCCGCCGCACGGAGATGCGGGCGGCCACGCCGAGCAGCAGCGCGGAGGCGGCGACCGGCAGGAGCAGCACCTCGGCGCGGTCGCCGGTGAACGGCCGCAGCTCCTCGGCCCAGCCTAAGGGAGTGGTCCAGCGCAGCCAGTCGAGCCCCGAGGCGGTGTCGGCGATCACGCGCGCCACCAGCGCGACGGTGAGCACGGCGGTCGAGAGCTCGAGCGCCAGCCGGCGCGTGGGCGCGAGCTGGCTCGCGAGCGCGCCGGCGCCGGCGAACACCGGCGCCGGGGAGACGGTGGCGAGCGCGAGATAGGCCGACCCTCCCGCGGGGAGCTTCGCGGCCACGAAGCCGGCGAAGAGCGCGAGCCACAGCACGAGCGTGCCCGCGCCGATAGCCGCGAGCGCCGCGAAATAGGCGTCGCGACGGCTGACGAGCCCCGCCCGCACGAGCTCCTCGCGGCCCGCGTCCTCCTCGGCGCGCAGGGCGCGGACGGCCGCCAGCACGCCCCACATGGCGGCGATGATCGCCACGAAGCCGCCGATGCGCCAGGCGGTGTAGCCGCCGACCGTGAGCAGGTCATACGGCTTGCCGTAGAAGAGGCGCACGCTCGCGTTGCCGCCGAAGGCGTGGGCGAAGCCGAGACGGTCCTTCAGCGTCGGGTAGGTGTCGCGATAGCCGACCACGTTGGCGTAGGCCACGAGCGCGAACAGCAGCGCGAATGAAAAGTTGCGAACGCGCGAGTCGGCGAGCTTGCGCCGCGCTATCGCCCTAGTCGCCGACACGACCGTCGGAGGAGTCGTAGTGGTGCAGGAAGATCTCCTCGAGCGAGGGCTCGCGGCTGGTGAGCGTCTCGATCGCATCCCCACCCACCCGGGCCAGGGCAGCGACGAGCGGCCCGACGCTGCCGCTCACCTCGCAGCGAAGGGCGTTCGGCCCGGCGCTCGCCACCCGCACCCCCGGCAGCCCGTCGAGCGCGGGCGCGGGCCCCGCGAACGTGACCTCGATCGTGTGGGCGCCCAGGTGGCGCAGCTGGGCGAGCGTGCCCTCGTCGACGAGCCTGCCCCGGCGCAGGATGCCGACCCGGTCGCACAGGGCCTCCACCTCGCTGAGGATGTGCGAGGAGAGGAAGATCGTCTGGCCGCGCTGCGTGGCTTCGCTCACCGTCTCGCGGAAGGCGACCTCCATCAGCGGATCCAGGCCGGCGGTGGGCTCGTCCAGGATGAGCAGGTCGGCGCGCGTGGCGAACGCGGCCACGAGCTGCACCTTCTGACGGTTGCCCTTCGACAGCGCGCGCACCTTCTTGGCGGTGTCGAGCTGGAAGCGCTCGACGAGCAGGTCGCGGTAGGTCTCGTCGTGGCCGCCGCGCAGGCGCGCGAGGAACGCGAACGTCTCGGCGCTCGTGAGCGAAGGCCACAGGAACGGCTCGCCGGCGACGTAGGCGACGCGGCGGTGGGCGGCGACGGGATCGCGCCAGGCGTCGATGCCGAACAGCTCCGAGCGCCCCCCGCTCGGACGGTGAAGACCGAGCAGGAGCCTGATCGTGGTGGTCTTGCCCGAGCCGTTGGGGCCGAGGTAGCCGTACACCTCCCCCTGCTGAACAGCGAGATCGAGCGCATCGAGCGCCAGCGTGGCGCCGTAGCGCTTGGTGAGGCCTTCCGTGTGGATCACCGGCTCCATGTCATCTCCCCCGGACACCTTGCATCGCAATCCGGACGGTATGTGGCGCGGCGCTCGCGAGCATCGGTTTGGCCCCGCACTGGGGGTGAGGGTAAACCCGCAGCCACACCCCCACGCGCGCGCACGAGGGGGGTCGGTTTTGTGTTCCCCACACAGGACGCCTCGCGCGAGCGCCCACGTGCGCACCCGCGCGCGCACGAGGGGGGTCGGTTTTGTGTTCCCCCACACAGCCCCTCACGCGCGCACGGGGCGGCACGAAACTACGTACTCCTCCACATCCCCCGCACGGCCCACCCCCGATGAAGCGGGGTGAGAGGCCGCGTAGCTTTGCGCCACGACAAGACGAAGCTTGCGAGCGGGAGCGCGGGATGCTGGAGAAGATCGTGGTGGGCTATGCGGGCGACCGGGCCGGTCGCGACGCGGTTGCGCTCGCGGGCCGGATCGCGGCGGCCGTGCACGGCGGGATGACCGTCGTGTTCCCCTATCGCCCGCTGCTCGCGCGCGAGACGAGCGAGCAGGTCCAGGAGCGCGTGGAGGCGGAGGTGCGAGGGCTGCTCGAGGCGATCGAGGGCGAGCGCGCGGGCGAGGGCGAGCGCGCGGGCGATGTCGAGGGCGTGCGGGAGATCGAGGCCGTCTACCACTGGAGCCCTTCCTCCTGGCCGATTCACGCGCTGCACGAGCTCGCCGCCTACGAGCACGCCGATTTGATCGTGTTCGGCGCCGCGCGCGAGGACGTCGGCGACCGGCTGCACGTGAGCCTGATGGAGCGCATGGTGCACGGCGCGCCGTGCGCGGTGGCGGTGGCGCCCGCCGGCTACGCCCAATCCGTTGCGGACTCCGCGACGGGGGCGCCGGAGGGCGCGACCGTCGCGGGCGCCCCGCCCGAAACCGCATCTGCGGAGCCGGCAGAGACGGAGCCGGCCGAAGCGCTCCCCCCGCTGGGCGCAGGCCGAGGACTGCGGCGGATAGGCGTGGGCTTCTCCTCCTCGATCGAGGGTAGGGCCGCGGTGAGGCTCGCGCGCGAGCTCGCGGGCGTGGTGGGCGGCAGCGTGCGGGTGATCGCCGGGGCGGGGCTGGAGCCGGCGCTTGCGAGCTACGCGTTCTCCTCGCCGGCGCTGGAGGAAGTGGAGGAGGAGATATATGGGGAGACCGAGCAGACGCTCGCGCGTGTGTGCGGGGAGCTCGCGGCGGGCGACGGCGTGCCGATAGAGCACGAGACGATCCGTGGGGACCCGACAGAGGTGCTGGTGGAGCGCAGCGCCGAGCTCGATTTGCTCGTGCTCGGCTCGCGCGCATACGGCCCGTTGCGCCACGTGCTGCTGGGCAGCGTGTCGGCGCGCGCGATGCGCGAGGCGAGCTGCCCTGTGCTGGTGGTGCCGCGAGGAGTGGCGGGCGGCGATGGACGCGCTGACGGGCGATCCGCGGGCGTCGCCCGGCAGGCCTGAGCTACCCTCCGGGGGGCTCGGCGAGGCGGAGGCGCGGGCGCGGCTGGCCGCGTCGGGCCCTCCGGTCAAGCCCGCGACGAGCCGCTCCTATGGGAGCATCGTGCGGGCGAACGTGCTGACCGTGTTCAATCTGATACTCGCGGTGTTCGGAGCCGTGACGCTCGCGTTCGGGGACTGGCGCGACGCGCTGTTCCTCGGCGTGATTGTCGCCAACACGACGATCGGGATCGCCCAGGAGGTGCGCGCCAAGCGGGCGTTGGACCGGCTCGCGCTGCTCGTGGCGCCGCGCGCGCTCGCCGTGCGCGACGGGCGCGAGCGCGAGGTGGCGATCGGAGAGGTCGTGGTCGGCGATCTGGTGCGCGTGGGGCCGGGCGACCAGATCGTGGCCGACGGGGAGCTGACGGACGCGCACGAGCTGCGCCTCGACGAGTCGATCCTCACGGGCGAGTCCGAAGCGGTGCGGCGCGGTGCGGGAGAGCTCGTGCGCTCGGGCGCCTTCGTGGCGAAAGGCGCCGGGTCGTACGTGGTGAGCGCCGTCGGCGAGCAGAGCTTCGCGGCGCGGATCGTGGGCGAGGCGCGCTCGTTCAGGCATCCGCGGTCGCCGCTCGAGCGGGCGGTGAACCGGCTGCTGTACGGGCTCGTCGCGCTGATGGTGGCGCTCGGGGGGGTGCTCGGCTATTCGCTCTACCACCGTCACGTGGCGATCCACGAAGCGGTGTCCACCTCGGTGGCGGGGGTCGTGAGCCTCGTTCCGGAGGGGCTGATCGTGCTGCTCAGCCTCACGTACGCGGTCGCGTGCGTGCGCATGGCGCGCCGCGGGGTGCTCGCCCAGCAGCTCAACGCGATCGAGTCGCTCGCGTCGGTGGACACGATCTGCTTGGACAAGACCGGCACGCTCACCGAGTCCGCCCTGCGCGTGACCGGAGTGGAGCCGGTTGAGGGCGTGGATGAGGAGGATATTGGGGCGTTCCTGGGGCGCTATGCCGCCTCCGCCACCACACGCAACAGCACGCTCAAGGCGCTCGCGGATGCTTTCACTGCCGTACCCGAGCAGGCACAGGCGGAGATCCCGTTCAGCTCGCGGCGGCGCTGGAGCGCGCTGGATTTGGGCGACGCCACGTACTACCTGGGCGCTCCGGAGCGCCTGCTGGGCGATCGATGGGATCGCCGATCGGCGATCGGTGGCGAGCTGAGCGAGCGTTCGCGCCGGCTGCAGGCTGAAGGAAGGCGCGTGCTGGCGCTGGCGGTGGGCCCCTCGCCGCTCACGAGCCTTGCCCGCGAGGCTCAGTCCGCGGGTTCGGCGACCGGCGACTCCCGCCCCGGTCACACTGCTCCCGACGACCTCCCGCCCGACGGGCTGCGCCCGCTCGGGCTCGTGGTGCTCGCCGAGCGTTTGCGCCCGAACGTGCGGCGGACGATCGCGTTCCTGCGCGAGCAGGAAGTCGAGGTGAAGGTGCTCTCGGGCGACTCGCCCGCCACGGTGGCGGCGATCGCGCGCGACGTGGGCATGCCCCTGGATGGCGTGAGCGACGGCGCCGAGATGCCCGACGATCCCGACGCGTTGCGCGAGTTCGCTCTCAACGCAAGCGTCGTGGGTCGCATCTCGCCCGAGGGCAAGCGCGCGATCGTGGCCGCGCTGGGCGAATCTGGCCGCTACGTGGCGATGTTGGGCGACGGGGTCAACGACGTGCCCGCGCTCAAGCGGGCGCGCCTGGCGATCGCGCAGGGCAGCGGCGCCCAGATGGCGCGCTCGATCGCCGACCTGGTGCTCGTGGACGGCGACTTCGACGCGATCCCGGCGCTCGTGGGGGAGGGGCGCAAGGCGCTGCGCAACCTCCAGCGTGTGACGAAGCTGTATGTGACCAAGTCGGCGTTCGCCGCCTTTTTGATCCTCACGATCGGGACCACCTCCGAGGCGTACCCGCTGCTGCCGCGCCACCTGAGCCTCGCCGCGGCGATCGCGATCGGGATTCCGACGTTCTTCCTCGCGCTGGCCCCCTCCAGCGGCGCGTGGCGGCCGGAGGGGTTCGTGCGGCGCGTCGCGCGCTTCGCCGTGCCGGCGGGCACGATCGTGGGGGTGGGAACCGTGACCGGGTACCTGTTTGCGCTGCACGACCTCGACTACAGCGTGATCCAGGCGCGCACGATCGCCACCACGGTGCTCGTCGCGGTGGGCCTCTACCTCGTGCTCGCGCTCGAGTTCACCGGCTCGCTGCGACGTTCCGGGATCGTGGGCGCCATGTGCCTCGCGCTCGCGGGCGCCTACGTGGTGGTGCTGCTCGTGCCGGGTTTGCGCCACTTCTTCCAGTTCGCCGCGCCGGGCACGGGGATGCTGGCAACGGCCGTGCTCGCCGCGGGCGTGTCGATCGGGGCGCTCGTGCTCGCCGGCTTCGGCCTGAGCGCCGCCACGCGCTCGCCGGACGTCGCGGGATGAGCGCGCTGCGCATGTACGCCCCGCCGGTGGCCGCGGGGACGGGGATCGTGGCGGGCGGGGTTCTGTACGCGCTCGTGGGCGTAAGCGCGGCGGACGTCGCCTGGGCGGCGACCGTCGCGATCATGCTCGTGCCGCTCACGTGGTCGGTGTTGCGGGCGCTCGTGCGGGGCGACCTCGGCGTGGACGTGATCGCGCTGCTCGCGATGGCGGGGGCGCTCGCGCTCGGCGAGTATCTCGCCGGCGCGGTGATCGCGCTGATGCTCGCCGGGGGGAACGCCCTGGAGGTGTTCGCCTCCGCGCGCGCGCGCCGCGAGCTGACCGCGCTCGTGGAGCGCGCCCCGCGCAGCGCGCGGCGCCGGACGGACGGCGGCTGGGAGGAGCTGGAGGCCGAGCGGGTGCGGGTGGGCGACGTGCTGCTCGTGCGCGCCGGCGAGGTGATCCCGACCGACGGCGCCCTCGCGAGCGAGCGAGCGGTGATCGACGAGTCGAGCCTCACCGGCGAGCCGCTGCCCGCGACCTACGTGCGCGGGCAGATGATTCGCAGCGGCGCCGCCAACGCGGGTGACGCGTTCGAGCTCGCCGCCACTCAGCGCGCCGCCGACAGCGCCTACGCGGCGCTCGTGCGGCTCGTGCGCGAAGCCGAGCGGCGCCGCGCGCCGTTCGTGCGTATGGCAGATCGCTACGCGGTGTACTTCCTGCCGCTCACGCTCGCGATCGCCGGCGGGGCGTGGCTCGCGAGCGGCGACGCGGTGCGGGCGTTGGCGGTGCTCGTCGTGGCCACGCCCTGCCCGCTGATCCTTGCGGCGCCGATCGCGTTCGTGGCGGGGCTCTCGCGCGCCGCGAGCGCGGGGGTGATCGTGAAGGGCGGCGCCGCGATCGAGCGCCTCGGCGAGGCGCGTACCGTGCTGCTCGACAAGACCGGCACGCTCACGCTCGGGGTGCCGGCGGTGGAGCGGGTGGTGGCGTTGAACGGTTTGCCGCGCGAGGAGCTGCTGCGACTGGCGGCGTCGGTGGACCAGCTCTCCAGCCACGTGCTCGCCGCGGCGATCGTGCGTCAGGCCGCGAGCGAGGCGATCGCGCTCGCGCGACCCGAGCGGGTGCGCGAGTCGCCCGGGCAGGGGATCGAGGGGATCGTGGAGGGACGATGCGTGTTGGTGGGCAGCGCGGCGTGGCTGGAAGGCCACGACGTCGAGCTCGCCCCGCAACCGGAGCAGGCGCCGGCGCCCGGCGGCAGCGATTCCAACAGGGCGCCGGGACAAACGACGGCGCCCGGCGGCAGCGCTACCGATGTGCCACCCAACCGGCTGACAGCGCCCGGCGGCAGCGCCACCGTGCTCGTGGGAGTCGACAACCGGCTCGCGGGGATGCTTGTGATGGGCGACCACATCCGCCCCGACGCCCACGAGCTCGTGAGGCGGCTGCGCGAGGTGGGCATCCGCCACGTGGCGATGGTGAGCGGCGACCGCGCCGAGGTGGCGCAGGCCGTGGCCCGCGAGCTCGGGCTGGACCGCGTGTATGCGCAGCAGAGCCCGGAGGACAAGCTGGAGGTGGTGCGCTCGATGCGCGAGGTTACGGAGCTCGCGCCGGTGGTGATGGTGGGCGATGGGATCAATGACGCCCCCGCGCTGGCGATGGCGGACGTGGGCGTGGCGATGGGCGGCGCGGGGGCCACCGTGTCCGCCGAGACCGCCGACGCGGTGATCACGGTGGATCGCATCGACCGCGTGGCGGACGCGATCGCGATTGGGCGTCGCACGGTGCGGATCGCCCGCGAGAGCGTGCTGTCGGGCATCGGGCTGAGCAGCGTGGGGATGGGGCTCGCGGCGGTGGGGCTGCTCGTGCCGGTCGCCGGCGCGCTCTTCCAGGAGGCGATCGACGTGGCCGTGATCCTCAACGCGTTGCGCGCGCTGCGGGAGTGAGGCTCTCAGCGACGCCTGGAAGTGGGTGACCCGCGCACGCGAGACTCAGCCGCGCGCCAGCGCGCCCGCCACGTCGAGGCTCGACACCACGCCGGCCGGGCGGCCCGTTTCGGGCGAGACGACCACGACGTGGGTGACGTCGTGCTCGGCCATGAGCTGGGCAACCTGCTCGATGGTGTCGTCGGGATCGACCGTCACGACCTCGCTCGCGGCGAGCTCGCCGGCCGCCACGTCCAGGCGGCCGGCGGCCGCGGCGCGCATGAGGTCGAGGTCGGAGAGGATCCCCCACACCAGGTGCTCGCCGCGGTCGGCGCCGCGCGCGAGTCCGTCGATGACGACGCAGTGCACGCTGTGGCGGGCCATCTCGCCGGCGGCGTCCTGCAGCGTGGACTGTGGCGGGAGACTGATCGTGCCGTGGTGCATCACCGCGCCCACGGAGACCGACGGGGCGGTCGAGGAGGTCATGGCATTCGTGGGCGTGGTGGCCATCTCAGAAGCTCCTTGTCATGGGTTTGACCATGAGGGGAACCTATTGGCGGGCAGCGACGGGGGCATCGGTGCCGACTGCGTGCTCCTCTCCGTAGCGGCTACTGAGCCCCCGTGACGCGCACGTCACGCGCGCCCGCGCGCTGCGCGCGGCCCGCCCTCCTCGCGCGCGGCCTCGCCCCGAGCGCGGGCGGCCTCCAGGAGCACGCGCTGCTCGGCGGAGGCGATCAGGCGGCGCGTGCTGTCGACCGCGTCGACGGAGACCGAGACGCTGTCGATGCCGAGCCGCACGAGCAGCTCGGCGTACTCGGGGTGCACCGAGGGGGCCTGGCCGCAGATCGACGTGCCCAGGCCGAGCGCGCGCGCGCGGGGGATCAGCTGCGAGAGATAGTCGATCACCGCGGGGTCGCGCTCGTCGAACGTGTCGGCGAGCAGCTCGGAGTCGCGGTCGGCGCCGAGCAGGAGCTGCGTGAGGTCGTTCGAGCCGATCGAGATGCCGGCGATTCCGAGCCGCACGTAGCGCTCGAGGTTGAACAGCACCGAGGGGACCTCCGCCATGATCCAGAGCTGGAAGCCGCGGCGGTCGAGCAGGCCGGTCTCGGAGACGAGCGCCCGGCAGCGCTCCAGCTCTGGGACGGTGCGCACGAAGGGGAGCATCACGTGGAAGTTCTCCCGGCCCGCGTCCCACACGCGCCGCACCGCCTGAAGCTCCAGGGCGAATACCTCCGGCTCGCGCGTGTAGCGCAGCGCGCCGCGGTAGCCGATCATCGGGTTGGCCTCCTGCGGCTCGAAGCGCTCCCCGCCGGTGAGCCCGCGGAACTCGTTGGTGCGGAAGTCGATCGTGCGGTAGGTCACCGGGCGCGGCGCGAAGGCGGAGGCGAACGTGTCGAGCGCGGTGGCCATGCGCTGCACGAACTCCTCCCCGCGCTGTTCCTCGATGAGCTGCTTGGGGTGGATGCCGTCGAGCGCCTCGATGACCATCAGCTCGGCGCGCAGCAGCCCCACGCCGTCGACGTCGAGCGCGGCTGTGCGCTCTGCCTGGGAGGGCTCGGAGAGGTTGACGAGCAGCTTGGTTGCGGTCACTGGGGCCTGCCCAGGCGCGGCCTGCCCAGGCGCGCCCGCGCCCGCGCCCGCGCGTGGGGCGCCCGCCGCGCCGGTCTGCCCACCCCCGGCGACGGCGCTCGCGAAGGCGCCGGCCTGTCCAGCGCTCGCCGCGGCGATGCCCGCGCCGGCGGGGCCGCCCACGCTCGCACTCGCCTCTTCGTCGTCCCGCGGCGCGGGCGCGGGCGCCCCGGCCAAGACGACGCCGCGCGTGGCGTCGACGGTCACGAGCTCACCGTCGCGTAGCGTGCGCGTGGCATCGCCCGTTCCCGCGATGCACGGAATGCCGAGCTCGCGCGAGACGATCGCCGCATGGCAGGTCATGCCGCCGGAGTCGGTGACGATGGCCGCCGCCTTGCGCATCAGGGGCACCCAGTCGGGGGTGGTCATGTGCGCGACGAGCACCTCCCCGGAGGCGAACGCGTCGGTGTCGTGAGGATCGTCCATCAGCCGCACCTGCCCGCTCGCCGAGCCGGGCGCGGCGCCGAGGCCGCGCACGAGCACCACCGGCAGCGGGCCCGCGGTCGCTGCTGGTTGGACCGCGCCGGCCCCACGCGCGCCGTCGGCTCGCGGGCCGTGCCCGTCGGGGGGCCGCTCGTCGGGCGCGAAGGTGGTGATGGGACGGCTCTGGAGCATCCACACGTTGCCCGCTGGGTCGAACGACCACTCGGTGTCCTGGGGGGCGCCGTAGTGGCGCTCGATTTCGACGCCGAGCCGTGCGAGCTCCAGAACCTCCCGGTCGTCGAGCACCGCCAGCGTGCTCTCCTCGGGGGCGAGCTTGCGGGTGACGGTGCCGCCGTCGGAGGCGGCTTCGATCGCGAGCTCCTTCGGGCGCACCGAGCGCGTGAGGATCGTGAGCGTGTCCTTGCGCACCACGTAGCGGTCGGGTGATACCGCGCCCGACACCACGGCCTCGCCGAGACCGAACGAGCCCTCGATGACCAGCTGCTCGCGCGAGCCCCCGGCGGGGTCGACGGTGAACATGACGCCCGCCCGCGTGGAGGGGATCTGCAGCTGCACCACCACCGCGATGTCCATGTTGGCCTGGCTGAAGCCGCGCCGCCCGCGGTAGTAGATCGTGCGGGCGCCGAACAGCGACATCCAGCAGCGCTTCACGGCGTCGATGACCCCGTCGGGGCGCACGTTCAGGAAGGTCTCGTTCATCCCGGCAAACGACGCCGACGCGGTGTCCTCGGCGGTGGCCGAGGAGCGCACCGCCACCGCCTGGGGGTCGTCGCCGACCAGCTCGGCGTGGGCGGCGAGGATGGCGTCGCGCAACTCGGGCGGCATCGGCGCCTCGAGCACAGCCTCGCGGGCGGCGTCGGCGGCGTGGCGCAACGAGGCGTTGTCCTCGACGTCGACGCCCGAGAGGATCGCGTCGAGGCGCTCGCGCAGGCCGGTGAGCTCGCAGAACGAGGCGTACGCCGGAGCGCCGATCACGAAGCCCGGCGGCACCGGCAGGCCGGCGCGCGTGAGCTCGCCGAGGTTGGCGCCCTTGCCGCCCGCGTACTCGACGTCGCCGCGACCGAGCTCGGAGAACGGCCGGATGAGAGCGGTGCGCGGGACGGTGGACACGCACAGAACCCTCGCGCGCGGGGCGCGGGCGGGCATCCGTGCGACTCCGCCGAGCGCTGTGGCATTTCACGGATGCCCACCGGGCGGCGCGCGGTCAGCATCGGCGCCTGATGAGCACGGCTTCCGCCACGCCGGTGTACCCGAGCGCGCACGTGGTGGACGTGGCGTTGCGAGACGGCTCAACGCTGCACATACGCCCCGTCAGCGAGCGGGACGCGGCGGCGATCAAGCGGTTCCTGCGCACCCTCTCGGCGGAGTCGATCGGGTTTCGCTTCTTCGGGTCGCCCAACCTCGACTGGGTGACCGATTGGTCGGTGGACGTGGACTACGCCGACCGCTACGCGCTCGTGGCGAGCACCGGGCCGGAGCAGGCGATCGTCGCGCACGGCGCCTACGTGCGGCTCGACGAGCATCGCGCGGAGGTGGCGTTCATGGTGTCTGACGCCTGGCAGGGACGGGGGATCGCGACGATCATGCTCGCGCACCTGGCGGCGGCCGCGGAGGAACACGGCATCTCGACGCTCTTCGCGGAGGTGCTGCCCCACAACCACCGCATGCTCGACGTGTTCGGCGAGAGCGGGTTCCCGGTGAAGCGCCATCGCACGCAGGACGTGATCGAGATCGAACTGCCGACCTCGATGTCCGAGCAGACCCTCGACCACTTCGAACAGCGCGAGGAGACGGCCGCCGTCGCGGCGCTCGAGAGCTTCCTTCGGCCCCGCTCGGTGGCGGTGGTGGGCGCCTCGCGACGTAGGCGCACGATCGGCGGGGAGCTGTGGCACAACCTGATCGCGGGCGGCTTCACCGGCGAGGCGCACGCGGTGAACGACAAAGCGCGCACCGTGCAGGGGAGGCGCGCCTACCGCTCGATCGCCGAGGCGCCGGGGCCCGTGGACATGGCGGTGATCGCGATCCCCGCCGAGCGCGTGGCGGGCGTCGCGCGCGAATGCGCCGCGGCGGGGGTGCGCGCGCTGCTCGTGATCTCCGGCGGCTTCGGCGAGGCGGGGCCGGCCGGCGAGCAGCGCCAGCGCGAGCTGCTGCGCATCTGCCGCGAGTCGGGCATGCGGCTCGTGGGGCCGAACTGCCTCGGGGTGCTCAACAACGCGCCCGAGCTGCGCCTGAACGCGACCTTCGCGGCGGGCTCGCCGCGGCCGGGGAGGATCGGCTTCCTCTCCCAGAGCGGGGGGCTCGGCATCGCGATGATCGAGGGCGCGGGGCGGCTCGGCCTCGGTCTCTCCTCGTTCGTGTCGGTGGGCGACAAGGCCGACATCTCCGCCAACGATTTGCTCCAGTACTGGGAGCACGACGAGGGCACCGACGTGGTGCTGCTGTACCTGGAGTCGTTCGGCAACCCGCGCCGCTTCGCGCGGATCGCGCGTCGCGTGAGCGCCCGCAAGCCGATCGTGGCCGTCAAGAGCGGTCGCTCGGCCGCGGGGGCCAGGGCGGGCGCCTCGCATACGGGCGCGCTCGTGTCGAGCTCGGACGTGACGGTGGACGCGCTGTTCGCGCAGGCGGGGGTGGTTCGCACGGACACGGTGCACGAGCTGTTCGACGTGGCGGCGCTGCTGTCCGCGCAACCGGTGCCGCGCGGGGGTCGCGTGGCGATCGTGACTAACGCGGGCGGCCCGGGGATACTGTGCGCCGACGCGTGTCAGGCGGCGGGGCTCGACGTCGTCGAACTGAGCGCATCCGTGCGTAAGCGGCTCGCGAGCTTCCTCGACCCCCAGGCGTCGCTGGGCAACCCGATCGACATGATCGCGGGCGCCCCCGCCGAGAGCTATCGCCGCACGATCGAGCTGCTCGTGCGCGCGCGGGCGTGCGACGCGATCCTCGCGATCTTCGTGCCGCCGCTCGTCACCGACCCGCATCGCGCGGCGCGCGAGATCCGCGCGGCGGCGGCGGCCGCGGAGGGGGTGACGATCGCTGCCGTGTTCATGACGGGCGAGGCGATGCCGGAGGAGTTGACGGGCAAGGCGAGCTCGGATGGGCTCACACCGGATGCGGCGGCGGATCGGCCGGCGGGCAGCGCGACCTCGGATCGGCGCGCGGGCGATGGGGTGCGGGTGCCGGGGTTCGACTTCCCCGAGGACGCCGCCAGGGCGCTGTCGCACGCGGTGCGCTACGGCCGCTGGCGCGAGCGGCCGGTCGGCGAGGTTGTGCGACCGGAGGGCTGCCGGCCGGCGGCTGCGGCGGCGATCGTGGCGCGCGGCCTGGCGGGCGGCGGCGGATGGCTGGCGCCGCGGGAGGTGTCCGCGCTGCTCGACTGCTATGGCCTGCCGTTGATTCAGACGCGCACCGCGCGTACCCCGCGCGAGGCGGTGGCGGCCGCGGCGGCCATGGGCGGGCCGGTGGCGTTGAAGGCGATCGCTCCGGGCTTGCTCCACAAGAGCGATGCGGGTGGGGTGCTGCTCGGCTTGGACGGGCCGGAGGCGGTGCGGACGGGGGCGCGCAAGATCAGGCTGGCGGTGGCGCGCGCGGGGCATCGCCTGGAGGGGCTGGTGGTGCAGCCGATGGCTCACACGGAGGTGGAGCTGTTGATGGGGGTGGTGCACGACGAGAGCTTCGGGCCGGTGATCGCCTGCGGCGCGGGCGGCACGCGCGCCGAGCTGCTCGGCGACGTGGCGGTGCGGATCACGCCGCTCACCGACCTCGACGCGCACGAGATGCTGCGCTCGCTGCGCACGTTCCCGCTGCTGGAGGGCTATCGCGGCTCGGCGCCGTGCGACGTGAAGGCGCTCGAGGACGTGCTGAAGAGGCTCAGCACGCTCGTGCAGGCCCATCCCGAGGTCGCCGAGCTCGACGCGAACCCGGTGGTGGCGGGCCAGCGGGGGGCGCTGATCCTCGACGCGCGGGTGCGCGTGAGCCCGGCTCCCGCGCGCAGGCCCCAGCCGTCGTTGAGGGGCTGAGGACCTATCTCGGTAGGCCCTGAGGACCTGTGTCGGTAGGCCCTGAGGACCTGTGTCGGTAGGCCCTGAGCGTGGCGATGGCGGGAAAACTCCGCAACGACAGGAGATTCAGGGGTTTGCCACGACAAGATATGGGATTTTGCCCGCTGGGCGACGGCCACGCGGGGGTCTAGCGTTACGTCATGCTCCCGTTGCTCCGCCTTGCGCCGGTGCCCGACTCCGAGCCGGACGCTACGGCCGCGGGACCGATCAGGATCCTGCTCGCCGACGACCACGCGGCGATGCGCCGGAGCCTGCGTTTGCTGCTCGACGGCGAAGCCGACCTCGACGTGATCGTGGAAACCGACAGCCTGCGGTCGGTGATGGGCCATATGCGCGAGCGCCGGCCCGACGTGCTGGTGCTGGATCTGGGCATGCCCGACCAGGGCTTCGGCATCGAGGCGCTGAGCCGCTTGAGCAGGGAGGCGCGCAACACGAGCATCGTGGTGCTCACGATGAACGACGACCCCTCGCTCGCGAGGCGAACGCTGGACAACGGAGCGATCGGGCTCGTGTTGAAGGAGATGGCCGACTCGGATCTACCGGAAGCGGTGCGCAATGCGTCGCGGGGCAGACGCTACGTGAGCCCGCTGCTCGCCGCAAAGCTCGTCGGCGCGAGGACCGGGGACGGTGACAACCTGACACCGCGCGAGCGCGAGGTGCTGCGACTGATCGCGCTTGGCCACACGAGCGTGGAGATCGCGCAGAAGCTGGGGCTCTCACCGCGCACGATCGAGACCCATCGCGCGCGCATACACCGCAAGCTGGGACTCGACACGCGCGCGGAACTGGTGGGCTACGCCCTGCGACACGAACTGCTGCGACTGTGAACGACGCCTAACCAAGCGCCGCCACACCCGGCAGCGTTCGACCGCTGAGCAGCTCGAGCGTGGCGCCGCCGCCCGTGGAGATGTGGGTGACGCGGTGTTGCAGGCCGAAGGAGCGCAGCGCCTCCACCGTCTCTCCGCCCCCCACCACTGTGGTGCCCCGATTGCGCGCGAGCGCCTGCGCGACGGCGCGCGTGCCCGCGGCGAAGGGCTCGTGCTCGAACGCTCCCATCGGCCCGTTCCAGAAGACGCTCGCGGCGGCTTCGACGTCGCGCGCGAAGCTCTCCGCGGTGCGCGGGCCGATGTCGAGGCCCATCCACCCGTCCGGCACCTCCACGTCCGGGAGCGTGCGCGGCTCGGGATCCTCGGGCGCGTGTGCGACCAGCAGATCCCGGGGCAGGCGCAGGCGGCGCCCCGCGCGGGCATCCTGCTCAAGCACGGTTCGCGCGCGAGGTATGTCCTCGGGGGCGCAGAGCGAGGCGCCGACGGCGTGTCCTTCGGCGGCGAGGAACGGGAAGCTCATGGCGCCTCCGATCAGGACGGTGTCGGCGCTCTCTAGGAAGCGTCCCGCGAGCTCGATCTTGTCGGCCGCCTTGGCGCCGCCGAGCACGGCGACGAGCGGGCGCGGCGGATCGCGCTGGAGCGCGGTGAGGACGTGCACTTCGCGCTGCAACAGCCTGCCGGCGGCGCTCGGGAGCAGGCGGGCGACGCCCTCGGTGCTCGCGTGGGCGCGGTGGGCCGAGCCGAACGCGTCGTCCACGTAGACATCGGCGAGCGCCGCGAGCGACCTCGCGAAGTCGGGGTCGTTGGCGGTCTCGCCGCGCTCGTAGCGAACGTTCTCGAGCACGAGGATCTCCCCGGCGCGCAGCCGCTTGGCGAGCATCAGCGCCGAGCCGCCGACGACGGCGCCGGCGAATGTCACCCGCCCGCCGGCGAGCTCGCCCAGGCGATCGGCGACGGGGCGCATCGACAGCTCGGGCTCACGATCGTGGGGGCGCCCGAGATGCGACACGAGCACGATCGACGCCCCCTTTGCGCGCAGCTCCTCGATCGTCGGGAGCGCCGCGCGGATGCGGGTGTCGTCGGCCACGCGCGCCGGGCCGCCGGCTGGGCCGCTCGCTGCCCCACCCGCTGGGCCGGCCGCTGGATTCTCGAGCGGGACGTTGAGATCGGCACGCAACAGGACCCGCTTGCCGGCGAGGTCGAGGTCGTCGAGCGTTCTCAGAACATGCTTTGTCACCCCTCCGAGATTAGCTTTGCCGCCCGCTTCAGGCGCGGTGCGACCTCCTTGACGAGTCTGTTGACGGTGTAGGCGGCCGAGGGAACGGTCACGTCGATCGCGAGCGGATGCTCGCTGCGCGGGCGAGGCACGAGCACGGCGATGGAGCGCGCGCCGCGCATGAGCTCTTCGTCGCTGACGACCACACCCCGCGGGCTGACGCGGTCGAGCTCCGCGGCGAGCTTCCGCTCGTCGACGATTGTGTTCGGGCCGTGTCGTGTCAGCTCGAGAGTGGCGCTCAGCTCCCGGCGCTCGGCGTCGGAGAGGCTCGCGAGCAGGACCTTGCCGAGCGCCGTGCAGTACACGGGCACGTTTGCGCCGACTCCAAGGTCTCGGTCGACCTCATACTGGCCCGGCCGGTGGCCGAGCAGGCGGTGGACGTAGATGACACGCCCGCCGTCGAGCACGCCCATGCTGACCGTGTGGCCGGTCTCCTCGCGCAGCTCTTCGAGCACGGCTCGGGCCGGCGCTTGCTTGCGTATCTCGCCGAGAGCCGCGCGTCCGACGTCGGCGGCATGGCTCGCCAGGCGATACTTGCGTTTGGAGTCCTGCTCCAGGTAGCCGAGCGCCACGAGCGTCATCGCGTAACGGTGGGTGGTGGAGCGGCTCATCCCCACGATGTCGGCGAGCTCGGCGATCCCGAGCGCCTGGTGCTCGCTCGAATAGGACTCCAGGATCGCGATGCCGTATTCCAGCGAGCGCGACAGTCGCGGGTCGGGGGCCGACTTGATCCGTGGCTTCGGCGGACGGCCGCGAGCGGTCTTCTTGCTCTTCTCGGCACGGCCCTTCCCGGTGCCATGCTTGCTCTCGTGGTTCTCGTGCATCGCGATTTCACCTCGTAGATCGAGCCGTGCGGGCAGTGGTTTCCATGTACCCGCAGAGGCACGCCCATGACCAACCAGCCGCTTTGTGCTGGAGAGTACAATCGTCTGTTAGTGAAAACGCTACAGCATCGTGCGGCTGAAACTTTGCGCGGGCAGGCGAAGCGCGTACTGGTGGTATGTGCCGACCGATCTCCGATCGGTCGGGGCGTGGCGATCCGGCGCCGTGTCCAGGGCGTCAGGCGACGCGGGCGACGATCGCCGCTACGAACTCGGCAAAGGTCATCCCCGCGGCCTCGGCGGCGGCGGTGGTGATGCCGGTCTCGGTGAGGCCGGGGATGGTGTTGATCTCGAGCACCCGCGGCTCATCGTGCTCGTCGAGGATGAGATCGACGCGGGCGAAGTCTCGGCAGCCCATGAGCGTGTAGCTCTCGAGCGCCACCGCCTCCACGCGCGCGCGCACGGCGTCGGAGAGCTCGGCGGGCACCTCCATGCGCAGCTGGCCGATGGTGTAGTGGGCTTCGTAGCTGTAGAAGCTCTCGGGCGTGAACAGCTCGACGACGGGAAGCGCGCGGGGGGTTGCGGGCGAGTCCATGACGGTGACGGCGAGCTCGCGCCCCACGATGCGCTCCTCGACGAGCACGCGGTCGCCGTAGCCGAAGGCGCCGAGAATCGCGCTCGGGAGCTGCTCGGCGGTGGCGACGAACTTGATGCCGATCGCCGAGCCCTGCGCGACCGGCTTGACCACGACCGGCAGCCCCAGCTCCTCGAGCAGCCGCGGGAACGTGCGCGCGCCGCCGAGCTCGCGGAAGGCGGTCTCGTTGAAGCTGTGAAAGGCGGGCGTGGGGATGCCGTGGAGACCGAGCATGCGCTTGAACAGCATCTTGTCCATGCACAGGGCGCTTGCAAGTGGGTCAGAACCCGTGTACTGCACCCCGAGCGTCTCAAGCAGATCCTGCAGGGTGCCGTCCTCCCCGCCACGTCCGTGCATCGCGACGAACACGAAGCGCGGCTTCTCGGCGAGCACGCGCTCGATGAAGCCCGCGTCGACGTCCAGGGCGTGGACTTCGTAGCCGAGCGAGCGCAGGGCGCGCTCCACGCGATGGCCGCTGCGCAGGGAGATCTCCCGCTCCAAGGAGCGACCCCCCATCGCGACGATGGCGGGAGCGTCGCTCATGTGTTCTCTCCGGCTCATGTGTTCTCTCCGGCATGACTCGCGCGCGCGCGCGAAGCAAGGCTAACTTCGCGTGCGCGCGCGCGAGTCACCCCAATCAACACAACCAACTCCACGCCCCCCGGGCTCACGCCTTGTCCCCCGTCTTGACGCCCGAGGCACGTTCGGAGAGCAGGTTGGTGGAGAACACCGTGGTGGTGCGCAGCTTCTCGCGATGGTCTGCGAGCGCAAGGTCGATGAGCTCGTCCATGAGCTCGACGAACGGGAGGCTGGCGGGCTCCCACAGGTAGAAGGAGAACGACCCGGGGATGGTGTTGAGCTCGTTGACATACACGCGCTGCTCAGCGTCGATGAGGAAGTCCACGCGCGTGACGCCGGCGCAACCGAACGCGGTGAAGGCACGCTTGGCGAGGTCCTGCACATGCGCGGTGAGCGCGTCGGGAAGCGGCGCCGGGATGAGCCGTGCGGCGCCCTTCATGCCCTCGCCCTTTGCGCCCTCCATGTACTTGTCCTCGAAGGAGAGGAAGCTCTCGGCGGCGACCGGCTGCTCGCACACGGAGGCGCGCGGCTGCTCGCCGGGACGGCCGACGACGGCGCAGTTGACCTCCATGCCGCCCTCCAGCGCCGGTTCCACGAGGCAAACGCGGTCGAGCTCGAAGCCGAGCTCCAGGGCGTCGGCGAGCTCAGCGTCGCCGGCGCAGCGGCTCACGCCCACGCTCGACCCGAGCGAGGCGGGCTTCACGTACAACGGAATATCGAAGGCCTCGCGCGCGCGCACGGGCACCCCTTTTTCGAGCATCCCTTCCCGGAAGGCGCCACACGCGCGCGCGAGCACCCCCTCCCGGTCGACGTCCCACTGCTCGCGGCGCAGCGCGAGATGGTCGAGCACGGGCAGGCCGGCCTGCGCGAGGATGGCCTTGGTTGTGACCTTGTCCATCGCGGCGGCGGCTGCCCCCACCGGGGGGCCCACGTAGGGGAGCCGGGCGAGCTCCAGGGCTCCCTGCAGGCAGCCGTCCTCGCCCTGGGTGCCGTGCGTGGCCAGCACAACCGCGTCGAGCTCGATTGACTCGCGGGCCCGCCCACCCGCGCGGCGCGCGCCTGTTCCCCGCCATGGGGGGCGCAACAGCGAGCCTCCGCTTGCCGCGCGCAGCAGGCGGCCGTTGTGCAGGTCGAAGTGGACCTCCTCGGCGTCGGGGTCGGAGCCGTCCTGCCGGTAGAGGGACAGCTCGCGCAGGGCCTCACCGGTGTACCAGCGTCCGCTGCGGGCTATGTAGATCGGGACGGGCGAGTGGCGCTCCTCGAGCACGCCCAGGGCCTGAAGCCCCGTAATGATGGAGACGTCGTGCTCCACGGAGCGTCCGCCGAACGCGACGCCCACCCTCAATCCGCTTGGTGGCATACCGGCCGTAGCTTATGCGGCGTAGGTGTCGGGGAGGTCGTTCTCGAACAGGACCACGTCGCCCGCGCGCGTGAGGCGGCCCAGCAAGGCGGTGGCCTCGCCGATGTCGCGCACCACGTGAATGCTTGCCGGATCGAGGCCGGCGGTTGTGAGGCCCTCGCGGATCGGCGCCGTGCGGGCGGGGCCGACGAGGATCGCCAGGTCGCAGACCGCGGCGGCGTGCTCGCCGAAGCGGCGGTTGAGCTCTTCCTCCAGCTCCCCGAGCTCCACCATCCCCGGCGTGACGAGCAGGCGGCGAGAGGCGGGGTGCTCGCGCAGCACCTCCAGGGCGGCGGCGGCGCCGTCGGGGTTCGAGTTGTAGGCGTCGTCGATCACCACGATGGAGGCGCGGCGGTTGTGGATCGGGCGCAGACGGTGCGCGGGCGCCTGCACGCGCGCGAGCCCCTCCGCGATGCGCGCGGCGGGCATGCCGAGCACGCGCCCCACGGCGGCGGCGGCGAGCAGGTTGGAGACGTTGTGGCGTCCCAGCAGGCCCGCGGACACGGCGATCGGCTGACTGTCGGGGCCGTCCAGGTGGAGGTTGAACATGGTGCGACCGTCGACGAGCTGCAGCTCGCGTGCAAGCACCTGCGCAGACCCGTCATCGATGCCAAACAGCGTGACCGGCACGGTTGCGCGGGCGGCGAGCTCCAGGCAGAGTGGGTCGTCGGCGTTCGTGACGAAGTGCCCGTCGGGGGGCAGCGCGTCGAGCAGCTCCCCCTTCGCGGCGGCGATCTGCTCGATCGAGCCGAGCCGCTCCAGGTGCATCGGGCCGATCGCGGTGATAACCCCCACGGTGGGATGCACGAGCTCGCACAGCTCGGCGACATCGCCGCGGCGGAACATCCCCATCTCCACCACGAACGCGCGGTGGCGGCGCTCCAGATGCTCGTTGATCGTGCGGATCACGCCGAGGAAGCTGTTGTAGCTCTCCGGCGTGACGAGCGTGGGACGGTCGGCGTTCAACACCGCGCCCACGCAGAACTTGGTGGTGGTCTTGCCGTAGCTGCCGGTGATGCCCACCACGAGCGGCTTCCATTCGCGCAGCGAGCGCCGCGCGCGCCGCACGTAGCGACGATTGACGGCGCTCTGGACCGGCCTCAGAAGGAGGTCGGCAGCCAGCAGGGTCCAGGGCGCGAGGGCGAGCAGCAGCGCGCCGAGCGCGAGCAGGATGGCGAGCGCGGCGGTGGTGAGACCGGCCAAGACGACAACGATCGCGGCGATCACGAGCAGCGTGGGCGGCAGGAGCGCCACCGCCAGCAGGCGCTTGGCGCGGCCGGTGAAGACGAGCGGCTTGACCGCGTCACGACGCCAGTCGGTGACACCGAGCGCGGCGAGCGGGGTCGCGAGCAGCAGCAGTCCGCCACACACCCAACCGGCATCGGACCCACCGATCGCGGCAACCGAGGAGGCGGCGGCGAACAGCACAGCGACGCCCGCGAGCTCGCCGGGAGCGAACAGCTCGCCGCGCCGCCGCAGCCACAACATGAGCCGGGCCGGCTCGTAGTGCTCGAGCTGGAAGAGGTGCAGCAGCCGGTGCTGGCGCCCCGCGAGGCGCACCGTGAGCGCGAGCAGCGCCAGCACGAGCGCGATGCCCTCGAAGATACTCACGACGGGCTGCGCTCCGACTCGCCGGAGGCTCGAGGGTTGTGGTCTTGCGTTTCGCCTGCTCCGCGCGTGCGGGGGGGGGGCACCCTCCGACGAAGCACTTTCCCCGCTCGCGGCGGGCGGGGCGATGAAGTGCGAGACGATGCGCGCGAAGCGGGCGGGCTGGTCGAGATAGCTGTAGTGGCCGGCCCTCTCGAGCACCACCAGACCGGCGTCGGGGATGAGGCGCTCCATCTCACGCGCCGCCGAGAGGGGCGTCTCAGAGTCCTGCGAGCCCCACACCAGCAGCGTGGGCGCCTCGATCGCCGGCATGAAGGAGCGCAGGTCGGCGTTCACGAGCTTCACGAGCGTCGGGCGCAGGGGGCCCGCGGCGAGGTAGTCGGCCGACGCGGCCCTGCCCACGAGCAGCGCGCGCAGGCGCTCGCCGGGGGCGCCGAGGAAGCGCGCGGCGTACTTTCCGACCTTCGCCATCCCCACCCGGCGATACCAGCGCAGCGTGCGCTTCGGGCGGATGCCCGCCGAGTCGACCAGCACGAGCCGCGACACGCGCGCCGGCTCGGTGGCTGCCATGCGAATCGCGACGCGCCCGCCGTTGGAGTGGCCCACTACGACCGGCCGGTCGATCGCCAGCGCGTCCATGAAGGCGGTCACAAACCGCTGATAGTCCTCCACCCCCCACGGGACGGGCGGCAGCTCGGCTTGGCCGAAGCCGGGCAGGTCGAGCGCGTAGACGGCGGCGACGGGCGAGAGGCCGCTGAGAATCGGGTGGACCGCCTCGATGGACGCGCCCCAGCCGTGCAGCACAAGCACGGGCGGACCCGACCCGCGAACCACATAGCGGGTGCGCAGGCCGAGCACGTCGAGGAACTGGGCATCGCTTGTGGGCACGCGCTAACGGTATTGGGTGGGCTCCTCGGGTACGGCGGTCGAGGGGTCCACAGGCCGTTCGGGCTCATCGACCGGATCGAGGATCGGCAGGTCTGCGAAGTGGCTGCGGTAGAACCCGCGATCGCGAGTGAGCAGCCGGTCGGCCTGTGCGGCGGCGTGTGACCCGATCAGGAAGTCCGCGATCACGCGCTCGCGCGTTCCTCCGGCCTGCCGGTACGCCTTCCAAGCGCCGCCGGCCGCGAGCGCGGTGGCGTCAACGAGCGGGGAGTAGCCGACTCGCAGCGTGCAGAGCGCCTGCTCGGCTGCCTGCGCGTCCGGGAACCATGCGCCGGTCTCAGCCCACACCACCTCGCACGCGATCAGGCTTCCCTGCGCGATGCAGCGTCTGAGCGCGGCGGCCGAGCGCCTGCCGAACTCGGCGTCGTCGCCGAAGACGTCGAGCAGGACGTTGGTGTCGACGGCGGTGATCACTCAGCGCCGGGCGCGCCACGCAGCGCGCGGATCGCCTCGTCGGTGCTGACGTCGAGGCGCAATATCCCGTAGACGGCCGCGACGGGATCGCCGTCACCGGGAACCGTCTTCGTGGCGATCAGCCGTCCCGCGTCCTCGACGAGCTCGAGCCGGTCGCCCGGATGGATGCCGAGCCGTTCACGCAGGCGCTTGGGGACGGTGATCTGTCCCTTCTCGGAAACCGTGCTCAACATGATTGAACTATCTTGGTAGGAATGACTACAACGGAAATCATACCACATGAGAGCCGTGGCCGCCCGCGCCACCCCGGACCCCAACATCGAGCATGGGGGTGCGGGCTCCCCCAGAGGATGCCCCACGCTCAAACCCGAGCCTCGGCGAGAGCCGACGGGGAGACTCGAACTCCCGACCCCTTCATTACGAGAGGCGCCCGAACACCCCATTTTGGCTTACCTAAGCCATTTCCGGCCTCAGAACATGTCCCGAAATGACCTCAGATTTGCGCAGTTCGGGACATGTTTCGGGACACGGTTTCGAGCCTCACGGATATCGGGCGACAACCGCCTACGTTCCCTTCCAGGGCTCGCGAGCCAGAACGATCTCCGAGACCTCGGCGGCGCCTGCCAGGATCAGCGCGCGTGCAACCTCGCGGATCGTGAAGCCCTCGGTGAAGACGTCGTCAACCACAAGGATGCGCTTCGCCGCGACCAGGCTGGGATCGGGAACGCTCAGTGACGCGCGAATCTGGCTCTCGGCAGCCTCCCTGCGCTCTCGCCAGTTCTTGTCGACAAGCCGCTCCGTCGGCTGCGTCTTGACGATCACCCCGTAGGCAAATGGCCAGGCGATCGGCTCCTCGACCTGAGCCGCCTCGACGATCCTTCGCGTGTGATCGAACGACCGCTCAGCACCGACGCCGACGAAGGTGGGGCTGGGGATGATGAGGTCGTACGGCCTGAACGTCGGGGCGTGCTCATCGAGAAAGCCGACGAGGATACGCCCAAAGATGATGGCCCACCCCCAGCGCTCCTGGTACTTGTAGCGCGTGATCGCGCTGCGCATCTCTCCGGTGCGCATCGAGATCGCCCACACGCGACTGAAGTAGCGGTCCTCCCAGCTGCAGAGTGGGTTGCCACATGTCTCACCGGCCTCCAAGCGCTGTTCGCAGATCGGGCACGCATGCTTCGGCATAGGCTCGGCACGCTCGCTCGCGCACGTGAAGCAGACCGGTGCGCTGCCGGTATCGCGATAGGCGCATTCGGCACACGCTGCGAACCCCGCTGGCGGACGGTCGAGCTTGCTGAGGTCGACCACACGACCACGCTAGGCCAGCTCGAGGACGAGCTGACTGCGCTGAGCCGACTGCGCCTCGACCTGCTCGGGCGAACGGAGCCAGTGCAGAACGTCGTCGATCGAGTTCACCTCGATCGCGCCACGTTGGAGGTAGGAGCGAGCCCATGGCTCGCGCGTCACGAGCGAGGCCATCAGAAATGCCCGCTTTCCCTGCTCCAGGGCAAGTCGCGCCTGCATCTTTGCGCCCGAGGTCGCGGTCGCTTCGACTACCACAGTGCCCTGGCTGATCCCCGACATCACCGCATTGCGCATCGGGAAACTGTGGCGAGTCGGTGGCGCCGACGGCCAGAACTGCGAGACCACGGCGCCGGACGCCGCGATCTTCTCGGCGAGCGCCGCATTCTCCCTCGGGTAGGTACTCAGGATTCCGGTGCCTATAACCGCAATCGTTCGCCCACCCGCTGCGAGCGTCGCGGTGTGGGCAGCCGTGTCGATTCCCTTGGCGAGCCCCGAGATGACCGTAACCCGCTCGACGACCAGGCATCTAGCGAGCTCCCGCGCCCGCTGTACTCCTTCCTCGGATGCCTTCCTCGTGCCAACAACCGCGACCGAGCGAGTGTCGTCGCGGCACAGCTCCCCTCGGTAGAAGAGGAATGGGGGTGGGCTGGGGATGACGCGAAGATTCGCCGGATAGTCCTCATCAAGCACGGTGACGAGCCGCGCTCCTACGGCGGTAGCTGCGCGCTGCACCTCGTCGTGCGCTCGCTCGACGAGCTGATCGAGGTGCGGGAATGCGGCTCCAAGTAGCACCCGCGTGCTCTCGCCCTCCCGCGAGGTCTCTGTTACCTCGCCCTCCAAGAGGCGTGCGAGACCACCGGGCCGCTGCGCCTCTCTAGCGATCACGCTCCAGTTGACGTCGTCGACCGCGCACAGCGCGAGCAGATGCAAGCGATCGCGGTCAGTCACCGGTTCTGCCGATACGAACATATGTTCGCCCATCATCGTAGTATGGAGCCAGCACCGGACGGATCATCGCTGAGGGCGCGCCCCTCCTGCATCCGTCATCAGCGCATTTTCGGAGCGATTGTGCCCCATCCGCGTATCGGCATGACGGGTGCTCGGATCCCCTTAGCCCATCCCTTAGCCCCGCAAGGACACCGCCGGCCGGGCGCTTCTACACTCGTGGCCGCCGTCAGGATCAGTCGGTCGCATGTGCGCACCCACGATGGCGCACGTTATGTCTATAGCGCCCTTGGGCGCACTTGGGATCGCTCCCGAGCGAGCCGGAGCGCGATACGCCCGAGATTGGATTCGAACTCGACCGATTCGAGCTGACCGGTGAGCCCAAGGCTAGCTTATGCCCTGGAGGAGACGCGCGAACTGAGTCCATCAACCTAATGACGACGGCGTGCCGATGACATCCAAACAGCTGTTCCGAACTGCGTCTGCTACAAGGTTTGCATGCCAAACACAATCAAAGGTCTTTTGAGCACCGATCCACAAGAGCTTCTGGACGAGCTCGATAATCTCCGAGAGCAGGAGCAGCGCATCGCGCACGAGCGAGAGCTGGTCGAACGCGTCCTGGAGATCCTCATTGAGAGCGGAGGGCCTCCGGCGGAATACCTCACGGACCCAGCCCGCGGTCTGTTGACCGTTGGCCCGCTGCGCACGCAGGTCTTGCGCGTACTGGCCACGGCACCCACGGGATTGGAACCTAGGATTGTCCACGAGCGGCTAGTCGCCCACGGCAACAATAAGGTCACGTTGGACAACGTGCGGGTCACGATGGGCCGGATGGCCGCTAGGAGCGTGGGTCTCTATTGCGAGCTGGCGGACGTGAGGGGTGAGGATCGGCGCTGATGGCGCTGGTCGCAGCTCGGTGAATGGCTGGTCCGGACCGCGGCCGGGGGTCGCTGGGTCTCGGGCGGGGCTCCTGGGGCGCTTGGGAGCGCCGTGGGTGGGCTTATCCGGGGCTCAGGAGGGCCAGACCACCGTTGCGGTGAACCTTGAGCAGGTTGTGGACGGCGCACTGGAAGCGCCATTGCGCGCGGGCGGCCTGTTTACCGCGTAGGAGCAGCCGCCGGGCGTCTTGGACGGTGTGCATTTGGCCGAACACCGGCTCGACGATCGCCTTTCGCCGGGCGTAGACAGCACGACCCTGCTTGGTTTTCAGCTTGCGCGCCATCCGCTGCTTGGGCGTCGCGTTCTTCGGGACCGGGCCACGCGGAGCGGGCGCGGGTGGCTCTGAGCGCTTGAAGCGGCCAGTCGCGATGAACGGATCGAGGCCGTGCCCGATGGTGATCGTGACGTTCTCCTCGGAGAAATAGCCAGCATCCGCAGTCAGCGCCGCACCCTCGGGCAGCTGCGCGTCGATCGCATCGAGGTTATCGGCGAGTTGCCCGAGCGCCGGCTGTAGCTGCTCGGCGTCGGGTGCTTGATCGGAGAGCTCGGCCGCGACGATCACCTGCGCGACAGAGTCCACGACCGCTTGGCCGTTGAAGCACTGGTGGAAGGAGCCATCGGAGGTCTTCATGATCTTCGACTCCGGATCGGTGAAGTTGCGCTGCGCTTTGGGCTTCGGCGCGAACGGGTCGCGCCCATCGCGCGGCGCCCTGGGCTGCTTGCCCTGGGCTGCCATCTCAGCGCGACGCGCGCTCTCGCGCTCAGCAGCCTCAGCCTCGAGCGCCGCCTTTGCCTCGCGGATGCGCTCCAGGCGACCCTCGCGCCGTTGCAACTCCTCGGGCAGATCATCCCCGCGACAGTCAGGTCCGAAGCGCTCGTCCTCCTCGCCATCAATCCGCTCGGCATCGGCGAGCAGCGCGTCCACGTTCTCGCGCAGCGCTGCGATCTCGCCCTGGAGCTGCGCCTCCTTGCGGACCATCCGCTCATAGCTCATCGCCTTGTGGCGCGAGGCGTTCGCGCGCAGCTTCGTCCCATCCAGCGCGAGCGTCCCCAACCCCACCATGCGTGCCTGCTTGCACAGTCGCAGCGCGCCCACGAACAGCTCCCCCAACGCGTCCAGATGACGCTTGCGGAAGCGCGCGATCGAACGGTAGTCAGGATGCTGATCGGCGCACAGCATCCGCACCCCCACATCCCGGTAGGTAGCGCGCTCCAGCTTGCGCGAGGACATCACCCCGTTCGCATACCCATACACCAGCAGCTTGACCATCAGCCGCGGGTCATACGGCGGGTAGCCGCGCTCCCCCTCATAGGAGGCGTAGATCTCCGACAGGTCAAGCACCCCGGTCTCGATGAGATCCGAGACGAAGTGCGCCAGATCCCCCTCCGGCACCCACTCCGAGAGCACCGGCGAGATCAACAGCACCTGATCAGGGTCATAGGGCCGGAACGTCTTCTGCTCACCAACCGGCGTTCGTCCGGGGCGCTGAGCGCTCTCGCCCTCCGCCACCTCCACCAGCCGCTCCTGCACCGCCATCGCCGACATCACAACCTCCGCGTCGTGGACACGCAGATTGTCTTAAACCCGCCGGACGCCACCAGGCGGGTTAGTGACCCGGGCTCCTAGCGGCGAGCTGCTCCAACCGGACCCGCCGCTTGCCGTGTTCGTCATACCACCTGACGAACCACCATCAACGGAGGTAAGTAATGACGCTTGACCCAAACGGCGGTCCTCATGTTCATATGGCCGTCCTTTGCGAGAAATTTATCAGAGGCGCGGAAAGCCGACAGCTCAGCCTGATTAACGTCATGGAGGGCATCACAGTCGGCGGCCCGGATGCAGATCAGATGCCGCCGTTCAAGATCGGCGCACCGCTGATGCTCGTGATCAGCCTTTGGGCGGGTCAGACCAAGGGACGCTATTCGCTGAAGCTGAGGCCGGAGGAACCGAGTGGACTGCAAGGAGACCCGATCAAGCTCCCACCGATCCAATTTACGGGCGCCGCAGGGCATGGAGTCGAGATCATCCTGCCTATGCCTTCGTACGAGCTTACCGAAGAGGGCACCTATTGGTTTGACGTGCTCTTTTCTCCTGGCTCGGGGCAAGAGGATCGCCTATTGACACGCATCCCCTTCACTGTGATCTATCAGCCGCAGCTGGGGTAGGTGTTCGACATGAGCGCACGCAAGTCTCGCGTCTCACCTGCGACTGCCAGGGGCTGGCAGGTTGTCATTTACCAGACGCCAAGCGGGGAGCGTCCGGCGCTGGAATACCTCGGCGCCGCCAGCGTCCCCGATCAGCCACGACGCGAGCTGCTTCTGACCGTCCTTGCGGTCGCAGAGATGGGGCCCCTGAACTTTCCGACCGGGACCACGCGCTGGCGGCTTATGCACAAGCCTGCCAAGAAGGGTGACGTGGACATGAGCGGGATCTTTGAGGCACGCGACCAGCACAACCGCGTGCTGTATCGGCTGTTCTGCGTCCTCGACCGTGACCTGCCGAAGCACGGTTCGTCGATTGTCCTGTTGGGAGGTGGCACCAAGGCGGGGAGGACAGAGATGCCCCAGCGCATCTATCGCACGATCGGCGGCTACCGCGACGACTACATGCAGACGCGTCGGTTGGCAGCCATCAAGACGTGGCCGGAGTGGTGGCCTCAGCCGCGCAACTGAAGCCGCACAGCGCAAGTGCGTAGCCTTCATGCTACGCTTGACACAGGTTCTTGGCACAAGTCCTTGACAACGAAGGGTGCCGGAGCACCGCAAGCTGGCAACCATCTGAGGCACGACGATGAAGCAGACCGACCAAACCGCCGTCTTCGCTGACTTCCTCAGCAAGACATACCCGGACAATGAGGAGCGCGCAGCCTTCGAGCGCGATCTCGCCAAGCTGGTCGCCTCGGCGAAGCTCCTAAAGCAGCTCGAGGACATCCGCGAAGCCAAGCAGCTCACTAAGGCCGAGGTGGCTCGACGGCTCGGGGTCAAGCGGCCAGTCGTCTCCCGCCTACTCGCTGGCAAGGGCGTCCCCAACCTTGGGACCATCGCCGACGTGGCCGAGGCCCTGGATGTCTATATCGACGTGCGCGTCAAGCTCCAGCCACGCAACGGCAAGCGCCATGCGGCCATCGAGGTCCACGAGGCCGCAGTGAGCCGGACCGGGTTTTGACGGAGAGCCGTCAAACCCGGCCTGGCTCCCACTGCTCAAGCGACACCCTTTACCCTTCAAGCAGGTTCCTCCCAACCTCGTCGAGTATGCGCGCTGTCCAGACCGGGTCGAAACCGCCCAGGGCCGCGACCCACAGCAGGACGCCGCGAACCGGCTCCGTGTAGAGGACCGAAGCATCGAGGAGCACCCGGCGATGCTTCATCGATCGGGCGAGGCTACTGGTTCCAGCCACCGGCGGACTCGTTGATCACGTCCGCCATCTGCCTCAATCCGGCTTCGGCCGTCTTGCGTCGCTCGCTGTATTCGTGGAGAGCGAGAACGCGAATCCTGCGCTGATTGCCCACCCTCCTATGGGAGATCGACTCGACCTCCAAGAGCTCGCTCAGGAAGGGACGCGACACGCCCAACATCCTCGCCGCGACCTCCGAGGAGACCTCCTCGTCGGAGTCGAACACCAGCAGCTCGCGCCCATCGACCTCCTGCGCCTCCAGGTAGCGACGCAGCAAGCCGACCGGGAAGAAGACGCAGCGCACACCGCCCGAGCAGATCCGCCTCGCCGAACGTCGCCTGCACGACTGGCGATCCAGAAGCCGCGCCGCTACGAGCCGAGAGCAGTCCCGCAAACGCACAGACCGATAGCCTGCTTGATATATCAACCAAAGCATGATAAGCTCAGCGCCGATGACTCCACGCCCAGCCCCCACGCCACACGAGCCCGACGCGCTCGACGAGATGATCGCCGAGTTCACCGAGGCCAACCCCGCCTTCCCACGGCTCCTACAAGCAGCCGAGCGCCGCCGCGCACTGCTGCACACGCTCGCCGAGCAGCGCAGACGGCGCAAACTCTCCCAAACCAAGATCGCCGCCGCTATGAACACGTCCCAGCCGACACTCGCGCGCCTTGAGACGACCGCCGCCGACACCAAGCTCTCAACCATCGAGCGCTTCGCCGACGCCCTCGGCTACAGCATCGAGTACCACCTCGTACCGGCCAAGACGTCCAAGAGCCGCACAGGCGTCGTCGTCGAGCAGAGCTGACAGCCGCTACAAGGCCACCGGCTCGTGCTCAGGCTCGCCGTCTGTGCCGAACTCAAACCCGAGCACCGCGTGACCGTCGAGCGCCTCGGCAAGACGTCGCAGCGTCTCGGTGCCCGTGCGGTGCTGGCCGCTCTCGATCCGGGAGATCACCGACGTGGTCGTGCCCATACGCTCAGCGACCTGCTGCTGTGACAGCCCGAGCTGCGCGCGGCGCATGATCGCGATCCGGGCGATCTGCTCGAACGGAGCCAGGCGCTCGTAGGCTTCGCGGTAGCGCTTGCTGCGCGCGAGCTTGCGATCGACATGCTCGCTGACGCTCATTCCAACTGGGCTGCGATGCTTGGGCATCACCGAGAGCCGACGCGGGGACTCGAACCCCGGACCCCTTCATTACGAGTGAAGTGCTCTACCAGCTGAGCTACGTCGGCGCAAGCATGGATGCTATCGACGCTGGACGGCGACAGCCGGGCTCGGTGGGGGCCGAGCGCGGCGGCGGCGGCGCTCAGAGCTCCGCGAGCGCCTGCAGCAGCGACTCGCCGTGACGCTCGCAGAACGCCGGCCCGATGCCCTTGACGGCGATCAGCTCCTCGAGGCTCGCCGGCCTGGCCCGCAGGATGCCTTCGAGCGCCGTGTTCGCCGCCACCGTGAACGCGGGCTTGCCTTCGCTGCGCGCCAACCGCCACGCCTTCAGCTTCTCGAAGTGGGCCTCCTCGACCGGATCGAGCGTCTCCTGCGCGGTCGCGCCGTTCGCCGGCCCGTGATCCAACATCCCGCCGGGCGCCCCGGGCGCCGCGTTGGTCGACGCCCCGCTCCGCATGCCGCTCGCACCGCTTGCGCCGCGCCCGCCGCGAGCTTTGCGGGCTCCCGGCGCCGCCCGCAGCGACGCCGCCACCAGGTCCGCGTCCGGCTCGCACACGTCGCAGCAGCGGACCTCGGGCGCGCACGGCTCGTCGTCGCCGAAGTGGTCGAGGATCTGGCGCCGGCGGCATGTCTTCCCGCTCGAGATGAACTGCTCGATCGAGCGATATGACGCCCAGCCGCGGTCCCTCGCTCCCTTGATCGCCTCGTATGCCCTCCGTGGGCTCCCTTCGCCCGTAAGCCGCACGAGCAGCCCTTCAGGGCCGCCCGGTCTCAGCTCCACCGCGCCGGCCCGCTCGGCGATCGACAGCAGCACCCGCTCGCGCTCGTCGAGCTCCCCGTGCCCGACCGCCGCCACACCTTCCACGGCGCGGCCCCTCAACCTCGCCACGTACCGCTTCACGTCCTCCACGCTCGTCTCGCGCTCCTTGATGAACCTGATCAACCGTCCAAGGTCCATCCTCGACGCGAGCAGCAGCGCGCGTCCGGGGCGCCCGTCGCGCCCCCCACGCCCCGCCTCCTGGTAGTAGGCCTCGAGGCTGGTGGGCACCGCCCAGTGCACCACCGTGCGCACGTCCGCCTTGTCGACCCCCATCCCGAACGCGTTGGTCGCCACCACCACCTCCGCCGCTGCGCTCATGAACGCCTCCTGGCTCGCGCGGCGCGCGTCCGGCGACATTCCGGCGTGGTAGCAAACGGCCCGCAGCCGGTGCTCGACGAGCAGCGCCCCCACCTCCTCTGTGCCCTTGCGGGTGCCGCAGTACACGATCGCCGGCCGCGCGTCCTCGCGCGCGAGCGCGTGCAGCAGCGTGGCGCGCTTGCGCGCGATCGCTCCCTTGCCCTCCAGGCCGACCACGTCGAACGTCAGGTTGGGGCGGTCAAAGCCGGAGCGCACCGCAAGCCAGTCGCGCAAGCCCAGCCGCGCGGCGATCTCCTCCGCCACACGCGGCGTCGCGGTCGCGGTCGCCGCCATCACCGCCGGCCTGCCCAGCGCCTGGATCGCGTCGTGCAGGCGCAGGTAGTCGGGCCTGAAGTCGTGCCCCCACTCGGCCACGCAGTGGGCCTCGTCGACGACGAACAACCCCACCTTGCGTGTGGCGAGCGTCTCGCGGAATGCGCGCGAGGCAAAGCGCTCGGGCGCCGCCAGCACGAGCCGCGCCTCGCCTGAGGAGATCGACCGCAACGCCTGCGCGTTATGGCCCTCCTCCATTCCGGAGGCGAGCATCGCCGCGTTCACCCCGGCCTGCTCCAGGCGCGCGCGCTGGTCGGCCATCAATGCGATCAACGGGCTCACGACCACCACCAGCGGGCGGGTGGGGTCCGAATCGGTTGCCAGGGCGGGGAGCTGGTAGCAGAGCGACTTGCCTCCACCGGTGGGCATCACCACGAGGCTGTCGCGTCCGTCGAGCGCGGCCTGCACCACCTCGCGCTGGCCCGGCCTGAACGCCTGCAGCCCGAAGCGCTCGAGCAGCTGCTCGGGGGTCGCGCGCGTGGTGGCGGTGCTCTGCTCAAACACGCCTCAGAAGCTACCCCTCGCTCCGGGCGGTACTCGGCGCGGCGTGACTCGCGCGCGCACGCGCGGAGTCAGCCTTTCTCCGCGCGCGCGCGCGAGTCACCCAAAAAAGAACAACACCATCCCCGCGCCGTCGGGCCTCGACAGCGCCCCGCCCGGTCTCTCTAGCGCCTGCGCCACACCACGCGCGCGCCCGCAGAGGGCACGAGCGTGATGGCGCGCCTGCGGTTCCACTCGCCCTTGCGCCACAGCCGCCCGCCGCGTGCCGGCACGCTCGGGGCGAGCTCGCTGAGCATCGTCTGCAACATCAGCTTCATCTCGAGCGTCGCGAACGACGCTCCGATGCAGCGGCGGATGCCGCCGCCGAATGGGATCCACGAAAAGGTCTCGGGCGCTTTGTCGAGGAAGCGCTCCGGCATGAACTCGCTCGGCGCCTCATACGCCTTCGGGTTGCGGTTGGTGAGGTAGATCGACGGCACCACCCGCGTCCCCCGCGGAAGCTCGCGCCCACCCAGGTCGAGCGGCTCTTGCAAAACGCGCACCACCATCGGCACCACGGGCCTCACCCGCAGCGTCTCTGCGATCACCGCCTGCATGTACTCGTCGCCGGCACCCGCGTCGATCTCGGCAACCAGGCGCGCGAGCTTGTCCGGATGGCGCACGAGCCGCTCGACCGCCCACGCCACCGACGTGGCGGTCGTCTCGTGGCCCGCGAGCAGCAGCGTCACGAACTCGTCGCGCAGCTCCCCGTCGGTCATCTCCAGGCCGTCTTCGTCGCGCGCGAGCAGCAGCAGCGAGAGGATGTCGGCGCGCTCGCCCAGGTCCTCCTCGGCGCGCCGGCGGGCGATCTCCTCGTAGATCACCGCGTCGAGGTGGTCGAGCGCGCGCCCGATCGCGCCCGTGGGGCGCGCTCCGATGGGGCGGCGCAGCGCGAACAGCAGCAGCGCCGGCATCTGAACCGGCGTGAGCAGGCCGCCGATCGCATCGCGCAACGCCCCCATGCGCTCGGCCTCCACGCCGAACACGGCGCGCAAGATCACCTCGAGCGTGATCGCGCGCGTGCGCTCGCTCAGCTTCATCGGCTCGCCGATCGGCCAGCTCGGCCATGCTGCGGCGCGTGGCCTGCACGATCGTGTCCTCGTACTCGCGCATCCGCTCGCCGTGAAACGGCGGCAGCAGCAGCTTGCGCTGGCGCAGGTGCTCTGGACCGGTCAGCGTGATCACCGAGTGCGGTCCCATGATCGGCGCGATGGGCGAGGCGTTGGCGGCCGAGGGCGCCACGTCGGGCGGCGCGGTGAACACGGCCTTGACCGCCTCGGGGTCACTGATCATCACGAGTTTGCGCCCGCTCGGGCCGAAGGTGAGCGTGAAGGCGTCGCCGTAGCGGCGCGCGCACCGGTCCATCACCCAGGTCGGCGCAATCGCCCACACGAGCGTCTGCACGATCGGCGGCACGTGCGGACCGGGCGGGAGCGCCTCGGCCGGCGGTTCGGCAGGCGGCTCGGCGAGAGGCTCGGCTCCTCTTACGTGCGGCTGCGCGACAACGGTGGCCACACGACAAGCCTATCGGGCGGAGACTCGCTCTCCGCCAATGCGGCCACGACGCGGCGACGGGCGCGCTCGACCTGCTCGGGGGTGAGCGTGTGGGCGCGGCGGGTCAGATAGCCGAGCAGCATGCGTGCGGGGATCACCCGCACGCCGCGGCGGCGGGCGAGCGGCTTGTCGACCCACGCGCGGCTGAACACGAGCAGCGGCTCCACCCGCTCGCCGGTGACCCGTTCCAGCGTCTCGCGCTCTTCCTGGGCTTGGCGCAGCGTGGCTCCGTGGATGGCGCGCACCCGCACTGGACCGGGATGGCTCTTCGTCTCTACGGTGAACAGGCCCGCCGGGCCAAGCGCGATGTGGTCGATGTTGCCGTGAGCGAGGCCGGCGTCGTGGATCACGCTCCAGCCGCCGCCTGCGAGCTGCTCGAGCAGCCCCCCCACGTGCTCCTCGCCGGACGCGCCCCTGTCGTGGCGATCGACCAGCGGCAGCACATAGCGCGAGACGACGAACATCGTGACGAGCAGAGCGAGCTCGGAGCCGATGAACAGCGCGCTGTGCAGCCCCAGCGTTCGGCCGAGCACGGTCGTGAGAACCGCCAGCACGCCGAGCGTCACGAGCGTGCGCATACGCAGGCGCAGGACCGTCGCGCGGGCGTGTTGACCCGGCAGGCGGGCGGCGGGATCGCGACGCCCGGGCACGCGGAGGATATGACCGTGGACGATCGGCATCTAGCTCACGCATCGGCCGGCCGCGGGGGCGATCTTTAGCCGGCCCGCCGCGCCGGCGCCCGGCCGGCCGAGCCCGATGGAGCCGCGTGACGAGCCTTACCGCCAGACCGAACGCTGGCCGACTGTTCTATCGCGCGCGCGTTTGTCCGCCGGACGTTGCGGAAAAGTGTGGAACGTGCGCCCGTCGTCCTAAAGCCGAACAGAGGCCGGGTCGAAGGCTGGGTAGGCCCGAGCTTCAACGAATTGGCCCTGCAAATGCCCACATCGTGCAACTCATCTCTACCGTCGGACATCAGCCTGCTGCTGCGTGCGGACGCCGAGCAGTGCTGGCTGCACCGCGAGGTGATCCCCGTGCTGCGCCAGGTGGAAACGCGCGAGCGGCTCCCCGACGAGCTCCTCGGCGCGGCGCTCGCCTACCTGGAGGCGACGTGGAGCGAGGCAGCCGTGCGCGCGCGCGATACCGACACCGCCCACGCTTGCCTGAGCTCGCGCGACGGCGGCCATAACTCGCTGTCCGCTCTCGCGAATCGCTACCACACCGCTGTGCGCGCGCTGCGCGGGATCGTCGCCGAGCGCGTAACGCCGCTCGTGGACCGGCCGGTGGAGCTCGAGTGCAGGCAGTCCCAACTGGGCCACCGCGAGGTGCGGGTCGAGGACACGCGCGGCGAAGCGCGGCGCCCGAACGCCGGCGGATGCGCTCCGCGCGCGGCGTAGCCTGCATTTCCATAGGCTTCGCCGCGTGCCCCACCAGAGCTCAGCCGGAGCCCCGCGCTTCGACCTGCAGTCGCACTCGACGCGCTCCGACGGGGCGCTCGAGCCCACCGAGGTCGTGGCTGCCGCCGCGCGCGCCGGAGTGGAGCTGCTGGCGCTGACCGACCACGACACGCTCGCCGGAGTGCCCGAGGCGCTCGCGGCGGGGGCAGAGCACGGCGTCGCCGTGATCCCCGCGATCGAGATCTCGGCGATCGACGACGGCGGCGAGCGCGGCACGGCGCGCGAACTGCACATCCTGGGCTACCTGGTCGACCACGCCGACGCCTCCTTCAAGGCGAAGCTCGACGGATTCCTCGCCGATCGCGAGCAGCGCACGCTGCGCATGGCCCGGAGCCTGCGCGAGCTCGGCCTCCAGCTCGACGAGCATACGATCTCGGCGCGGGTGAGCGCCGGCGAGCCGATCGGCAGGCCGCATCTCGCCGAAGCGGCGCTCTCCCACCCGGCCAACGCGCAGCGCCTGCGCGAGGAGCAAATCGATGACGTCGGCTCGTTCATCAGGGCGTATCTGATCGAGGGCCGCCCGGCGTTCTCCCTGCGCGTCACCCCAACCGTCGCCGAGGCCATCGATGCGATCCACGGCGCGGGGGGAGTGGCGATCTGGGCGCACCCCTTCTGGGACGTGTCCGACCCGGTGGAGGTGCTCGCGACGATCGGGCGCTTCCGCGCGCTCGGGATCGACGGGGTGGAGGCGTTCTATGTCACGCACACACCCGAACAGACCAAGTTGTTGGCCAACCGGTGCATGGAGCTCGAGATGCTGAGCACCGGCTCCGCCGACTTCCACGGTCCCGAGAACCGCACCTTCTCACGCTTCATGGCGTTCGACACCCACGGCCTCACGCCCAACCTCGGCCCGATCGCCAAGACCCAAACCAGCTAACGCGCGACAGCGCCGCCGGCCGGCGACCGACCAGCGAGCACGCTGCAGGACCCGAAGGGTCCCATCCCAAAAAAATCAATCGCCCGGCGGGTCGGCGAGGCGATAGGCGAGCGCTTCCAGCGCCAGCTCCTCGGAGACGTTGAGCGCCAGGCGCAGGCGGGTGTCGCGCACGAGCTCCACGCCGCCGAGCAGCGCGCCCGCGTCGCGTGACTCCGCGTCGGAGGTGAGCTCGGCGCGGCGGTCGAGCGCGAACACGAGCTCGGGAGCGCCAACCGCGACGCACCACGCGTCGCGCAGCCACAGCTCGGCCAGGCGCAGACCGAGGTCGAGCGTGGCGGTGCGCGCGCGACGCTCGGCGCGGCGCACGACGTCCGCCCCTTCGCGCTCGTGCTTGCGCCGCTCCCTGCCCGGCAGCAGCTCGGCCTGCTCGCGCAAGCGCTCGGTCGCGGCTTCCCCGGCCTCCGTTCCCGCCGCCTTCGCCGCGTCGAGCAGCCCCTGCCACGGCCGCCGCCCCCCCACCTCGCCCGCCTCCCGCTTGCCTGTGTCCTTCGGGGTATGCCCTTCAGGGTGCGACGGGTGTCCGAAAGCCGAGCGCGCGAAGCGCTCCGCCGACTCCCGCAACGCCGCCCCCTCCTCGCTCGCCAGCCGCTCGGCGAGGCGCCCATCGCCGGCCGCCAGCCGCGCGCACGCGGACGCGCGCACGGGGTCGAGCGTCGCGTCGGCGGCGGTGAGGCGCTCCTGTATCAGCTCGCTCGGAAGCGCATCGAAGCGCACCTGCTGGCAGCGCGAGGCGATCGTGGGGAGCACGTCCTCGCGGTGCTCCGCCAGCAGAATCAAATGCGCGAACGGCGGCGGCTCCTCGAGCGTCTTGAGCAGGCGGTTGGCCGCCTGCTCGTTCATCGTGCCCGCCGCCTCGATCACGAACACCCTGCGCGTGGACTCGAATGGAGTATGCGCCACCGCCGCCACCACCGGCTCGTCGACGTCGCTCACGAGCACTTCGCTCGCGCCGCTCGGGGTCACCCAGGTGAGGTCCGGATGGGCGTCGCGCGCGACGCGTGCCGCCACGCTCGCCGGATCGCGCGCGCCGTCGGCGAGCAGCGCCGCGGCGAAGCTCCTTGCGACGGCGCCCTTGCCGGTTCCCGCGGGACCGTGGAACAGGTAGGCGTGCGACGGCACGCCTACCGGGGGCAGCGCGGGGAGCAGCACCGCGCGCGCGTGCGGGTGCGCCTCGATGCCCGGCAACGCTCGATCGGTCTCGCTTGGCGTCACGCCGGTCATCGTAGTCGGGCGCTACGGTGCGCTCGTGCCACGCGGCAGGCTCATCACCATCGAGGGGCTCGACGGCGCGGGCAAGTCGACGCTCGCCACCGCGCTCGCCGATGCGCTTGCAGCACGGAATGTGCGCGTGGAGCTGCTGCGCGAGCCGGGCGGCGTGGGCCTGTCGGAGCGCATCAGGGAGCTCGTGAAGGACCCCTCCCTGCAGATGAGCGCCCGCGCCGAGGCGCTGCTCTACGCCGCCGCGCGCGCGCAGCTCGTGCAGGAGCGCGTCGCGCCGCTGCTCGCGGAAGGAACATCTGTGCTGCTCGACCGCTACGTGGACTCCTCGCTCGCCTACCAGGGCGCCGGGCGTAAGCTCGGCATCGAGCAGGTGCGAACCGTCAACCTGTTCGCCACCGGCGAGCTCATGCCCGATCGCACGCTCCTGCTGCGCATCTCGCCCGCCGGCGGGCGTGCCCGCCTGCACGCACGCGGAGCGCGGCCCGACCGGCTGGAGGGCGAGAGCGAGCGCTTCTTCGCGGTGCTCGCCGCCGCCTACGAGCGGCTCGTGAGCGCCGAGCCCGAGCGAATCCGCGCGATCGACGCCGAGCAGCCCCGCGCGCGCGTGCTCGAACAGGCGCTCGCCGCGATCGAGGATCTGCTGCCCTCGCTCGGCGCGTAACACGCGACCGTTAGCATGGCCAGGGCGATGATGGTGAGTATCGGCTGCGGCATGACTCGTGCGCGCGCATACGCGCGCGAGGGTGTGGCTTGCGCGACGCTGGCGGTGGCGCTCGCCGCGATCTCTCCGGCCGGAGCGGCGGCGGCGAGCACCACGGGGCGTGCGAGCTCCACTCCGACCCTCCCCGTGCCCGCGTCCGCGCGCGTGGGGACCACGACCGGGACGTCGACGACGACGCCCGCCGCCACAACGCCCACGACCGTCACGCCCGCCAGCGGCGCCCAGCCGGGGACGGTCGCGCCGGGCGCCACCCCGACGACCGCCACCCCCACCACAGCCGTGCCCACCACAGCCGTGCCCACCACAGCCGTGCCCACCACAGCCGTGCCCACGACGGCCGTGCCCACGACGGCCGTGCCGCCGACCGCGGGCACACCGACCGCCACGCCCACGACCGCGGCGCCCACCACAACCATCCCGGGCGGCGCGACGCTCGGCCGCCCCACCACGACGGTGGGCGCGGCGCCCAAGGCTCCGAGCGGGCGCCTGTCCACCGGCGCGCTCGCGCTGGCGGTGCTGGGCACGCTGCTGGCGCTCGGCTGCGCCGTGTGGGTGGTGGGCCGCTGGATGGCGCTGGAGCCGCGCTGGACGACCTCCATGCTGCACTCGCTGCGCGAAGCGAGCTACCGGGCGTCGGCCACCTGGGCGGAGTTCGCAGACTGGGCCCGACTGGGTCACTGACGGGTCGCAGTTCTTCGGGGATATCCAAAAATCCCTCTAAAATATGGGTTTCACGCGGTCTGTCCGACGCGCGCGAGACGATGCTCGGCCCGAATAGAGTCGAGTGGGCGTCGCACGATGCCGGCGCAGAGGAGATGAGGCCGATGGATTCCACCCCGCACCCCACGATCCAGCAGGAGACCGCAGCCGGCGCGGCGCTGACTGTGGAGCGCCTGTTCAGCTCGCCCGACACGCACCCCTTCGACACGGTGCAGTGGGAGTTGCGCGACGCGCGCATCGGCCATGGCGACCGCATCGCCTTCGAGCAGCGCGACGTGGAGTTTCCCAAGAGCTGGAGCCAGAACGCGACGAACATCGTCGCGCAGAAGTACTTCCGCGGACAGATCGGCCGCCCCGAGCGGGAGCGCTCGGTCAAGCAGATGATCGGCCGCGTCGCCGGCACCATCGCCGGATGGGGTCGCGAGCGCGCGTACTTCGCGACCGACGAGGACGCCGAGGCGTTCGAGGCCGAGCTCACCCACATCCTGCTCCATCAGATGGCGGCGTTCAACTCGCCCGTGTGGTTCAACGTCGGCTTCGAGGAGTCGCCGCAATGCTCCGCGTGCTTCATCCTCTCGGTCAAGGACACGATGGAGTCGATCCTCGAGTGGAACACCAAGGAGGGCAACATCTTCCGTGGCGGGTCCGGCTCGGGCATCAACCTCTCCAACATCCGCGGCTCGATGGAGCCGCTGGCCAAGGGCGGCACCGCCTCGGGCCCGGTGTCGTTCATGCGCGGCGCCGACTCGTGGGCGGGCACGATCAAGTCGGGCGGCAAGACACGCAGGGCGGCGAAGATGGTGGTGCTCGACGTCGACCATCCCGACATCCGCGAGTTCATCTGGTGCAAGGCCAAGGAGGAGGACAAGGCCGCCGCGCTGCGCGACGCGGGCTTTGACATGTCGATCGACGGCGAGGGCTTCAAGTCGATCCAGTACCAGAACGCCAACAACTCGGTGAGGGTCACCGACGAGTTCATGCGCGCCGTCGAAGAGGACGGCGAGTGGCGGCTGCTCGCGCGCTCCACGGGCGAGCCGGTGGGCGAGCCGGTCCGCGCACGCGAGCTGATGCGCGAGATCGCGCAGGCCGCCTGGCGCTGCGCGGACCCGGGGGTGCAGTACGACACCACCATCAACCAGTGGCACACCTCGCCCAAAAGCGGGCGCATCAACGCGTCGAACCCGTGCTCGGAGTACATGCACGTCGACGACTCGGCCTGCAACCTGGCCTCATTGAACCTGATGAAGTTCCGCCGCCCCGATGGCACGCTCGACGTGGAGTCCTTCGAGCACACCGTCGACATCGTGCTGCTCGCCCAGGAGATCGTCGTGGGGCCCTCCAGCTACCCCACGGAGGAGATCGGCGTGAACGCGCGCGCGTTCCGCCAGCTCGGCCTTGGGTACGCCAACCTTGGCGCCTATCTGATGAGCAACGGCATGCCGTATGACTCGGACGCGGGCAGGGGCACGGCGGCGGCGATCACCGCGCTGATGACCGGCCGCGCCTACCGCGAGTCGGCGCGCGTGGCCGCGGCGCTCGGCCCGTACGAGCGCTACGAGGAGAACCGCGAGGAGCACAACAGCGTGATGCGCATGCACCGCGACGCCTCCCACGCGATCCCGCGAGACGCATGCGCGGACAGCGAACTGCTCGACGCCGCCCATCGCTCCTGGGAGCAGGCGGTGGAGCTCGGCGAGGAGTTCGGCTACCGCAACGCGCAGGCCACCGTGCTCGCGCCCACCGGCACGATCTCGTTTTTGATGGACTGCGACACGACCGGCGTGGAGCCCGACTTCTCGCTCGTGAAGTTCAAGGAGCTCGTGGGGGGCGGTCAGATGACGATCGTCAACCGCACCGTGCCGCTCGCGCTCGCCACGCTCGGCTACTCCGAGCAGCAGATCGAGCAGATCGAGGCGCACCTCGCCGAGCACGGCACGATCGTGGGAGCGCCCGGGCTGGCGGATGAGCACCTGCCCGTGTTCGACGTGGCGGTGGGCGAGCGCGCGATCTCGCACATGGGCCACCTGAAGATGATGGGCGCCGTGCAACCGTTCATCTCGGGGGCGATCTCGAAGACCGTGAACCTGCCCGAGAGCGCCACCGTGGAGGACATCGCCGACGCCTACACCCAGGCGTGGCGCCTGGGGATCAAGGCGCTCGCGATCTACCGCGACGGCTCCAAGACCGCGCAGGCTCTGCGCACCGATGCCCAGAAGGGCAAGCAAGCGCCGGGCGACGTGGACGCGATCGTGGAGGAGGCGGTTGGCAGGGCGCTCGCCGAGGCGGGGCCCAGGCGCAAGCGCATGCCGCGGGAGCGCCAGTCGATCACCCACAAGTTCTCGATCGGCAACCACGAGGGGTACATCACCGCCGGCATGTACGAGGACCGCAGCGTCGGGGAGATCTTCCTCACCGACATCGGCAAGGAGGGCTCGACGCTGCGCGGCATGATGAACTCGTTCGCCACGGCGATCTCGATCGCGCTGCAGTACGGGGTGCCGTTGGAGACGCTGGTGCAGAAGTTCAGCTACATGCGCTTCGAGCCGGAGGGCATCACCGGCAACCCGGAGATCCCGTTCGCCAAGTCGATGCCCGACTACATCATGCGCTGGCTGGCGTCGCGCTTCCTGGACGTCGACGCCCAGGAGGAGCTCGGCATCCTCACGCCGGCTGTGCGCGCCCGCAAGGCCGCCCAGGAGACGGCCCAGTCGGTGAGCGCCTCCGACACGGCCGGCCCGGGCACGCCGGAGGCGGCAGCGTCGAGCGTGGGTCCGCGCGCGGCTGCGAGTGGCGGCACACCGCCGACTTCGGCGCTAACGGACTCCCCGCCCGTGGTGCCCGCCCGCCTAAAGGGCCTCGACCTCGGGCCGGCCTGCTCCCAGTGCGGAGGCATGATGCAGCGCACGGGGTCTTGTTATACGTGCTCCAGTTGCGGCAACAACACAGGATGCGGCTGATGCGCGATAGCCGGCGCCATACTGCGTCCTCCCTCCCTTATGTGCGTAGCACACCGCGGTCGGTGCGTCCTTGTCTGGCTTGACTCTCGCGCATCAGAAGCCTCACGGATAGGACGGCGGCGGGGCGGCGGCTGAGCGGGCGGCGGCTATCTGGGCGAGCAGTTCCTGCGGGCTCGTGCCGCCGAGCACGCGCAGGCGCGGCAGGCGATAGGGGTCCTCGGCCGGCCCGGCCCAGCCCGGGACCACGGTGCTCGAGCCGAGGAAGCCGGCGGCCTTCACCTCGGCGATGACGGTGGCGTTGTAGTGGCCGGAGGGGTAACAGAACCAGTTGACCGGCACGTGGTAGCGATGCCGCACTTCGGCACGCGCCACCGCCACCTGTTCGCGCAGGGCGACCGGCCCGAGCGTGATGAGGTCGGCGTGGCTGATGCCCTGCGTGTCGAGCTCCCAGCCGTCGGCCACCATCTCCGAGACCTGGGCCTGGCTCAGCCCGCCCTGGGAGGGCGGGAGGCCGGTGAGCTGGATGTTCTCGACGCCCACCCACCCGAGCCGGCGCAGCACGGGAAGCGCCTGGGTGAGCTGGGACTGGTAGCCGTTGTCGAAGCTCACCACGATCGGCTTGCCCGCCGGCAGCGGCGTCCCGCGGGTCCAGTTGGCGAGCATCTGGTCCATCGTCACCGCGTGGAAGCCGGCCGCGGCGAGCGCTCGCATCTGCGCCGCGAACTCTTCCGGGGGCACGTAGAGCCCGGGGAATTTCGCGCCGGGTGGCGGCGGGTTGATGACGTGGTACATCAAAATCGGCAGCGGCTCGTGACCGGGCGGCCCGGTCCCCGTGCCCGCCGTGCCGTGCTCGTGGCCCGCGCTGGTGGCGCTGCCCGCACCCGCGCGCCCGCTCGCAGCACCCGCCGTGGAGCCCTTCGCGCCGGAACCGGCCTGCGCGCCGCCACGACCGGCACCGCCGCCGGCGGCGGCGGTGCTCGAGGAAGTGGGCTTCGAGGATCCCCCGGAGCTGAGCAGGAGCACGGCCGCCACCAACACGGCCACCGCCGCAAGGATTGCAGCCGCGGCGAGCCCCCGTGCCCGTCGGCGCGCATGCTCGCGCCTGCGCGCCTCACGGCGGGCTCGCCGCTGATCGAGATCCATCTGCTCCTAGATCAACCTGCCTTGTGGGTGGGTGGGCCTTAGTTCAACCGCTTCTTGAGCGCGCTCGCCGCAGAGAATTTCGCCGCCTTGGAGGCGGCGATGTTGATGGTCGCCCCCGTCGCGGGGTTGCGTCCCTGCCGGGCTGCGCGGTTGCTGACGCTGAACTTGCCGAAACCGGCAACAGCGACCTCGCCACCGGCCGCCAGCTCGTCGGAGATCAAGTCGATCGCCGCCTCCAGCGCCTGCCGAGCCTGCGTTCCCGCCAGACCCGTGCGTTGCGCGACTCCATCAGCCAGCTCGTTCTTCGTCATGGCACTCCCTTCTCGAGTGTCGTTTCTGTGGGCAGGCTAACGGGTGCCAAGGACGTCGTTACGCCCAACTGCCGGGTTTTCCCGCATTTCAGGCCCTTATTTCCGGGGAATGCGCCAAAAATGAGGCTCTTTCGCCTCTGAGAGCCGCAAAACCAGGCTTTCGGACGCGTTGCGCGGCTTCAGGCGCTGAGCGCAGACGACGCTGCGCGCGGCTCCTGCGCGGGCACGGACACGGGCACGGGGCGCGCCCGCAAGCGACCCGCGGCGCATGCGGTCCACAGCACGGCCACCCACGTGAGCGACGCCAGGCTCACGTGCACCCACACGAGCTCGGTGGGCAGGTGGGTCTTGTACTGGTCGAGACCCACGAGCCCCTGCAGCGCGATCAAGGCGCAGGTGGCGGTGGCCGCGCGGCGCACAAGCGGGTCGGCGGGTCGGGCGGGACTTGACCTGCGCGCAAGCCACCACACTCCGAGCGCCGCGAGCCCGAACGCCAGCGCGATCTCCCCGTGGCGATGGATCACGAAGTCCATCGTGCCCCTACCGTCGAAGGCGAGCCGGTTGATGCGCTGGCTCGGCGAGCCACCGGCGTGTGGACCGGCGGCGGTGGCGGCGGTGCCGGCGAAGATCGTCAAGCCGCCGAGCGCCGCCGTGGCGCGCGTTCCGAGCACGAGCGCCCGGTCGGAGACTCCGGGGCGTTCGCCGGGCTCACCGATCGACGGTCGGCCGGCGCGCCACGCAAGCGCCACAGCCGCCGCCAGCACGAGCATCGAGAGCGCGAAGTGACCCATCACCCAGCCGTAGTCGAGCGCGCCGCGCACGGTCAGACCGCCAAGCACCGCCTGGGCCAGCACGCCCACCGGCAGCAGCGCGCTCAGCCGCATCAGGTCGCGCCTGTAGGGGCGCCGTCGAAACGCGAGCCCGAACGCCGCGAACGCGGCGATCGACACGGGAATCGTGACCATGCGGTTGGAGAACTCGATCACCGCGTGTGTGTTCAGCGGCGGATAGATCTTGCCGTAGCAGCGCGGCCACGTGGGGCAGCCGAGCCCGGAGCCGGTGAGCCGCACGGCCGCGCCGGTGAGCACGATCAAGGCGAAGGCGCCCATCGCCACGTACGCCGCGATCGCGTACTGGGCGGGGGTGACGGTGAGCTCGCGTGCGCGGCGGCGTATGAGAGCGGAGCGCTGATCCATGTGCCTAAGCATTACATCGAGGACGACTACTCGAACGGCAGCTCCGAGGCGATCTCGCTCAGGCGCGGGGCGCCGGAGTCGCGCTCGGAGACCACCAGCTCAGCCGCGGGCAGCGGCCACCTAATGGCCACGTCCGGGTCGTTCCAGGCGATGCCGCGCTCGACCTGAGGGTCGTAGTAGGCGGTCTGCTTGTAGATGACGTCGGCCACGTCGCTGAGCACGCAGAAGCCGTGGGCGAACCCCACCGGCACATAGAGCATCCGCATCAGCTCGTCGTCGAGCTCGAACCCCTCCCACTCGCCGTAGCTCGGCGAGCCGCGGCGCAGGTCCACGACGACGTCGAGAATGCGCCCGCGCGCGCAGCGCACGAGCTTGGCGACGCCCGCGCCGACGTGAAAGTGCATGCCCCGCACCACTCCCCTGGTCGAGCGCGAGTGGTTGTCCTGGATGAACTCGTCCCCAGCGGGGATGCCCATGTCGGCGTGCCAAGCGCGCCGGTAGGTCTCGGCGAAGAAGCCGCGCTCGTCGCCGAACCTGGACGGCTGGATCAGCGCGGGGCCTTGTATGCGGGTTGGAAGGGTCTGCATCGCGAAGGGGACGAGGACGCTCGGACGAGCGACCGGCGAGACCGTCGTGGCGTGCTTGGCGGTTATGATCGCGGCTTGAGCATAGGAATGCAGCCGGCGGGCGCTCCGGCTCGTCTTGAGCTCGGTGGGGGAGCGGTCCATGTGTGGGTTGCGGACTTGGACGCCGTCGGACCGCGACCCACCGATCTGCTGTCGGAGGTGGAGCGCGCACGGGCGGGGCGCTTCGCGCGCGAGCGCGACGGGCGACGGTGGGCATGCGCGCGCGGAGTGCTGAGAGCGCTGCTCGGCGAGTACCTGCAATCGGATCCGAGCGCGCTGCGCTTCGCGGCGGGCGCCCACGGCAAGCCGGAGCTGCGCTATGAGAGCCGTGAGCTCGCGCCGCCGGACGACGCGAGGGAGCACGGCCCCCTGCAAGACGCGCGAGAGCTGTGCTTCAACATCGCGCACTCCGGCGGTCTCGCTCTATATGCCGTCGCAAGCGGGCGACCGGTCGGTGTGGACGTCGAGACGGCCGCCAGGCGGATCGACGTGCTCGCGGTCGCCGAGCGCGCGCTTGGCCCCGCCACCGCCAAGCGCCTGAGCGGGCTGGACGGGGAGGCCCGCGAGCGCGAGTTCCTGCGCGAGTGGGTGCGCTACGAGGCTGCCCTCAAGTGCCTCGGGACCGGACTCGGGGGCGCTGAGACCGACGCGCTCGGCCGGCGGCCCTGGGTGGCGGAGCTGGATCTCGGCTCGCGCGCGGCAGCGGCGGCGGTCGCGGGGATGGGAGAGCCCGCCGAGGTTCGGTGCCGGGAGTGGCCCGGGTGAGCCCTCCCGCGTTCGATGAGCGGTTGCGGGGGTCGACCCGCCAACCCGGGCATAAGCTGGCTTAACTTACGCTAGCGTATGCTAGCCTGGGGAACATGAGCCGCGAGGACTTGTACGAGTGGCCGGCCGCGAGCGAGTTTCTCAACAGGACGAACGAACTGGCACGCCTGGAGGAGTGGTGGGCGAGCACCGAGCGCATGCCTATCAACATGTACGGCCGGCGGCGCGTCGGCAAGTCGTGGCTGTTCCGCCGCTTCGCCCATGGCAAGCCGGCGGTCGTCCTCGTTTGCGAGCGTCTCGCTCCCGGTACGCAACTCACGCGCTTCGCTGCCGTGCTGGAGCCGTGGCTGGGCGTGCGACCCGAGATCCCGGACCTGGCGACCCTGTTTCGCACCCTGTTCCATCTGGCCCGAGAGACCAAGGTGCTCGTGGTCATAGACGAGCTTCCGTGGCTGCTTCCCGGGAACGCGGCAGAGATCGAGGGTGCCCTGAGCTCCATCCAGGCCGTGATGGAGGAGGAGCGCGAGCGCTCCAGGCTGAAGCTGCTGATGTGCGGCTCCGCCGTCTCTGGAATGCAGGCCCTGATGGCAGAGCGCGGTCCGTTGCACGGACGCCTGATCGGGCTTGAGATCCGGCCGCTGCCATACGCCGACGCACGCCCGTTCCTGGACACACTCGACCCGGCGCGGCGCATCGAGCGGTATGCCATCACGGGCGGGATGCCGAGATATCTCAGCGACCTGGGCCACGGCGAGGTGCGACGCACGATCTGCTCGCGCGTGCTCGACCCCAGCGGACCGCTGTGGAACGAGGCGCGAGTCGTGCTGGAACAGGAGCTCAGACAGCCGGCCGTCTACTTCTCGATCCTGGAGCAGCTGGGCAGCGGCGAGAAGGACGTCGAGCGGATCGCGGGCGGCGCGCGCATCGAGAATGCGACGGTCAACCGCTACCTCTCGACACTTGCCGAGCTGCGCATCGTGCGGCGCAAGCTGCCGGTCGGGGCGCATGCCTCCGGACGCGGCGGACACTGGGAGTGCAGCGACTCGTTCCTTCGCTTCTGGTTCCGCTTCGTGTTTCCGTTCCAAGCGGAGCTCGAAGCGGGACTGAAGCCCACGGACCTGTGGGAGAGCACCGTGGCGCCATCGCTGAGCGACCACGTGGCGCCTGCATATGAGGAGCTGTGCCTGCACTGGACTCGGATAGCCTACGGACGGAGCGCGCAGCGCTTCGGTGGCTGGTGGGGCAATGCCCGCAACGACCTCCGCCGGTCCGGAGAGCGCACGACGGAGGAGATCGACATCGTCGGCCTCTCGGGGCGAGCGGTGACGGTACTCGGCGAGTGTCGCTGGCGCAACAATCCGATGGACGCGTCCATCGTGAGGGCGATCGACGACTTCAAGATCCCGGCCCTACGCCAGGCCGGCTATGAGGTCGGCGATGACCTGCGGGTTCTGCTTTTCTCCCGTGGCGGCCACAACGCGACGCTGAAGAGGACGGCGATTGCAGACGAGCGGCTGCGACTGGTGAGCGTCGGCGAGCTGGCGGGGTAGCCGGCGCGTAAAGTTAGGCCGCGATGCACGCCGGCCCCGAACCTCGAGCGACGAGCGGCGCAAGCTCGGTCGCTCATGCGTTCGAGCGTTGGGGCGACGACCGGGCGTCCGCGACCGCCGTGCAGGCCGACGGCGACGCGCTGACATACGCCGAGCTCGACGAGCACACCAACCGGCTTGCGCGCCGGCTGCGAACCCTCGGCGTGCAGCCGGGCGACGTCGTGGGGGTCCTGGCCGAGCGCGGGCTGAGGACGATCGTCGGGATGCTTGGCGCCGTCAAGTCCGGTGCCGCCTACGCGCCACTGGACCCAGACAGCCCACGGCAGCGCACCCGGTCGCTGATCGAGCAGGCACGCTGCGCCGCGGTCGTCACGCCCGACCATCTGACCGAGCTCGTCGGCGACTCGGCGACGCCGGTCGTCGCGCTCGATCGCGACTTCGACGCGCTCGCCGACGAGCAGTCGGGGCGCCTAGAGCTCGAGATCCAGGCGGAGGATCTGTTCGCGGTCATGTTCACCTCGGGCTCGACCGGCAAGCCGAAGGCGGTGGCGCTCGAGCACCGCAACCTGCTGAGCCTGCTCGAGAGCGCTCCGGAGCTGGCACCGCGGCCGGGAGAGGGCGCCCTGCACGTCTGCGCCCCCCAGTTCGACGTCGCGGCGTATGAGATCTGGGCGACGCTGCTGCGCGGCGGGCGCCTGGTCTGCCACGCCCCCGGACGGCCCGACCCGCGCGCGGTGTGCCGGACCGTCATCGAACACGAGGTCACCTGGTCGATGATGGCGACGAGCATCTTCCACCAGCTGGTCGAGAGCGGCCCGGAGGATCTCTCCGGCCTGAGGATGGCGCTCGTCGGCGGCGAGGTGATGCTGCCCCGCTACGCGCGTCGCTTTCGCGCCGCGTGCCCCGCTACGCGGCTGTTCAACACATACGGCCCGGCCGAGACCACGGTCTTCGTGTGCGTGCACGAGGTGGGCGAAGAGGTCGAGCGGGACGATCCGATACCGATCGGCAGAGCGATACAGGGCGCGCGGCTGGTGGTCCTCGACGAGCGCCGGGAGCCCGTATCGGCGGGCGAGCAGGGTGAGCTCTACATCGGCGGGCCCGGCGTCTCGCGCGGCTACCTACACCGGCCCGATCTGGTCGGCGCGCGCTACCTGGCCGATCCCGGGGACGAGGAGGCACGCCTGTATCGCAGCGGCGACTTCGTGCGAGAGCGCGACGACGGGGCTTTTGAGATCCTGGGGAGGGTCGACAACCAGGTCAAGGTGAGCGGGTATCGCGTGTCCCCAGCCGAGATAGAGGCCAACCTGGCGACTCACCCGGGCGTGAGACGGGCCGCGGTGGTGGGTCAGACCGACATCCCGGGTCACACCCGCCTGCTGGCTTATGTCGTGCCCGCGGGCGGAGCGCTCGACGAGAGCGCACTGCGCGCGTTCCTGGGCGAACGGCTGCCGTCCTACATGGTGCCGCACACGATCTCGACGCTCGATCGGTTGCCCGTGGGCCCAACCGGCAAGGTTGATCGGTCGGCCCTGCCGATCCCCGCGCCGTCGCTGCGTTCGACGTCCTCCGAGCAGGCATCGAGCGGAACCCTGCCGGCGACCGTCGCGGACGTATTCGCCGAAGTGCTCGGCATACCCCGCGTGGGCCCGCGCGACGACTTCCTGGAGCTCGGCGGAGACTCGCTGAGAGCAGTACAGCTGCTCGCGCGCCTGCGCCTGAGATTCGACGTGGATCTCGCCATCTCGTCAGTGTTCGAGCAGCGCACCCCAAGTGGGCTCGCGACGGTTATGCAGACGACGCCGAAGCGGGGGGCGCAGGCGCTCCCAAAGCTGCTGGCGCGGTCTCACTCCGGGCCAACGCCAGCGTCCGCAAGCCAGGCGAAGGCATTGCTCGTGAGCGAGCTCGCCGAAGAGAGCCTGCCGTATCAGAGCCAGGCGCTGCACCGCATCCTCGGCACGCTCGACATAGGCGCGCTGGAGCGCTCGCTCGCGGCGCTGGTGGAGCGCCACGAGATCCTGCGCACCACATTCGAGCGCGAGCGGGGTCGCTGGGTGCAGCACGTCCACGAGCCGCACGCGGTGCGCCTGCCCGTCGAGGACCTCAGCGGGGCGCCCGACCCCGAGCGAGCGCTCGCTGAGCACTTCGAGCAGGTTTGCCGTCTACGGCTCGATCCCGCCCGCTTGCCGCTCGCGCGCTGGTCGCTCGCGCGCGTGGCCCCCGATCACCACGCCTTCGTCGTGCTCGAACATCATGTCGTCCACGACGGCGTCTCGACGGCCCTCTTCCTGCGTGAGCTGGTCGCCCTCTACGGAGCGGAGATGGGCGAGAGACCCGCGGGACTGCAGCCCTTGGGCATCCAGTACCGAGACTTCGCCGCATGGCAGCAGGAGCTCGTGGACAGCGAGCACGGCCAAAGCACGCTCGAGCATTGGCGCAAGCGTCTCGCCGAGCCGCCCGAGCTCGAGCTCCCGCTCGACAAGCCCCGGCCGCCGCGCCAGACCTACCGCGGCCAGACGCTGCGAGCGACCCTGCCGACCCCGTTGGCCGAGGCTCTGCAGGCGCGGGCCCGCTCCTGGTCGGCGACGCCGTTCATGGTGATGCTCGCCGCCTACTGCGCCTTGCTGGCCCGCTACGGCTCGGCGGAGGAGCTGGTCGTGGGCTCCGGCCTCGCCAACCGACGCACGCTCGCAAGCGAAGGCCTGATCGGGATGATCGTGAACACGGTCGCGCTGCGCGTCGAGTTGCGCGGAGGACCGACGCCGCGAGAGCTCGTGGAGCGCGTCAAGGGGGTCCTGTTGGAGGCCCAGGACCACCAGGACGTGCCGTTCGAGCAAGTCGTGGAGCACATCGCCCCGACACGCCGGCCGGACGCGGCGCCGCTGTATCAGACGCTGTTCTCGTTTCACGACGCGCCGGTGGGAACGCTCGCGCTGCCGGGCGCGACCCTGATTCCGCACGACGCGCTCGCCAACGGGTCCGCCAAGATGGACCTCTCGGTGATCGTCGTCAACCGCGAGAGCGAGCGACCGGGGAGCGTTGACGCAGGCACCTATGACCGCCTCGCCGAGGATGGCTTGACGGTCGTGTGGGAGTACAACAGCGACCTCTTCGAGCGGGCCACGGCGGAGCGCATGCTCGAGCACTTCAAGCGGCTGCTCGAGCAGTTCGCCGAGGGAGGCGAGCGCCCGGTGAGCTCGCTGAGGCTCGACGGGGACGAGGAGTTGGAGCGTCGCTTCGCCGGCCCCGACGTTCCCTACGAACGCGATGCGACGATCGCCGAGGTGTTCGAAGCGCGCGTCGCGGAGAGCCCTCACGCCGTCGCACTGAGCTTCGAGGGCCAGGCGCTCACATACCTCCAACTCGACCGCCGCGCCAACAGGCTCGCGCATCGCTTGCGAGCACTCGGCGTCGAGCGCGGGACGCGTGTCGGAGTCTGCCTGGAGCGCTCGATCGAGATAGTCGTCGCCTTCCTTGCTGTCACGAAGGCGAACGCCGCCTACGTGCCGCTCGACCCGCGGGACCCGACCGAGCGCCTGCGCCGGCACATCGACGCGCTGGACATCGAGCTGCTGCTCAGCCTCGCGCGCCACCGCGATCACCTGCCGGGACCGGCCGCCAACCTCATGTTCCTCGACGACGAACTCGACCTCTCGCGCGAGCCGGACTCGCCACCGCGCTGCGATGCCGGCCCGCTCGATCCCGCCTACGTGATGTTCACCTCGGGCTCGACCGGGAAGCCCAAGGCCGTGGAGGTGACCCACCGCGGCGTCGTGCGCCTCGTACGCAGCGTCGACTACGTGCACCTGGGGCCGCAGGAGAGGGTCCTCGGCCAGGCGAGCGCCGCGTTCGATGCCTCGACCTTCGAGATCTGGGGCGCGCTGCTGAATGGTGGTCGTCTCGTCCTCGCACCCCCTGGGCCGCTTGCGCCAGGCGAGCTCGCAGACCTCATCGTGCGCGAGAAAGTCACCACCACGCTGCTCACCGCAGCGATGTTCCATCGCATGGTCGACGACCGACCCGATGCGCTGCGCACGGTCCGCCAGCTGATGTCCGGCGGGGACGTGCTCTCGCCCGACCATGCCCGCCGTGCGCTGCAGGCGATCCCCGCAGACGGAGTGCTCATCAACACCTACGGCCCTACCGAGGCAACCACGACTGCTACTGCTCACAGGATGACGCCGGGCGACAGCGTGGACGCCTCTGTACCCATCGGCCGGCCGGCCGCCAACAACCGTGTGTACATCCTCGATACAGAGCACAAGCCGGTCCCGATCGGAGTTCCGGGCGAGTTGTACATCGGCGGAGACGGTGTCGCGCTCGGCTACATAGGCGAGCCGGAGCTGACGGCGGAGCGTTTTCCGCCCGACCCATTCTCGGGGCAACCTGGGGCGAGGATGTACCGCAGTGGCGACCTTGCACGCTGGCACCAGGACGGATTCGATCGACTTCCTTGGTCGCTCGGACCGTCAACTGAAGATCCGTGGCTTCCGCGTCGAGCCGGGAGAGATCGAGGAGTCCCTGCGTAGCCACCCCGATGTGGCAGACGCTTTCGTAGCCCCGTTCGAGCGTTCCACCGGCGACCACGGCCTCGCCGCCTATGTCATCCCGCGCGCAGGCGTCGACCCCTCCGATGCCGATCTGCGCGCACACGTCGCGCATGTGCTCCCAGTGCACGCGGTACCCGCGGCATGGGCGAGACTGGAGCAGCTGCCGCTGACGCCGAACGGCAAGATCGACGTGGCCTCGCTCCCGGAGGCACAGCTGGGCGTGAGCCGCCCCTCGCCCGACGGTCATGGAGAGGGTCATACACGGCGTGCACCCGACCAGCTGGAGCGCAAGCTGACTGCTGTCTGGAAGCGTGCGCTCGACCTCGACGAGGTCGATCCCGACGCGGACTTCTTCGAGCTCGGCGGGCACTCGCTGCTCGCGGTCGAGGTGTTCGACGCAATCGAGCGCTCGCTCGGCCTGAGACTGCCGCTTGCGACCATCTTCGAAGCGCCCACCGTGCGGCGCCTGGCGACCTCGCTGCGGGAGGAGGGCTGGAAGAGCTCACGCGGCTCGCTGGTCACGCTGAGGTCCACCGGCGCTCGCCCACCGCTGTTCTTCGTATCGGCGGGTGACGGCAACTCGGTCGGCTACGGCGCCCTGGCAAGACGTCTTGGCCCGGATCAACCGTCCTACGCGCTGGCGCCCCGGGGCCTGAGCGGGGGCGCTCCGCTGCACGGCTCGGTCGAGGCGATGGCCGCCCACTACCTGCGCATGATCCGCCGGGTGCACCCCCGCGGCGCCCCCTACCTGCTCGGGGGCCGCTGCCTCGGGGGCCTCGTCGCATACGAGATGGCGCGCCGCCTGGAGGCTTGCGGGGAGCAGGTCGCGCTGCTCGCCGTGCTCGACTCCGGCGGACCGCTGTGGCAACCGCGCCCGCTCGCCGACGACACCCCTTTCGACGCTGTGATGAACAGCGCGCTGCGGCGCGCGGAGGGGGAGGTCGACCTCGACGAGGTCTTCTCGGCGGCGGGCACCGAACGCCTGCTGCGGCGGCTGGCCGAGCCTGTGACGGTCGGCTCGGATGGAACCACGATAAACCGCTACCTGCACGAGGTCTACCTGATGCGCGAGGACGTGCGCGACATCTACCCCGACCTCGGCGGTGAGGATGCGACCTGGTTTGTCGGTTGGGCTTGGACCTCGGGCCGCGAGCAGCTGGGGCTCGCCGAGCGGCTGCTGCCACGCGCCGCCAACCCGGAGTGGGAGGTGCTCGCGAGGAAGAGCCGGCGCGAGCGCATCGCCTCCCTTCGGGGTCGGATCGCGTGGCGCGCCGCCGAGGCCGCCGACCTGCTCACGCGAGAGCGCCGCGAAGGCGCCGCGATGCGCCGCGCCGCGCGCGTGCGCGCGGCTGGACTGCGCGCTTGGTATGCCTATCGCGCTGGGCCATACGGCGGCGAGGTTACGCTGATCCGCTCCGAAGACCAAGCCATGAGACCGTTGCTCATGCGCTGGCACGCACTCGACACCGGCGGCGTGGTTGAACGTCACGTGCGCGGCACGCATCGCTCGATGCTGCGCGAGCCCGACGTGCGATCGTTGGCCAGATGCGTCGGCGAGCTCGTCGACGTCGGCATCGAGCCGCCAGCGTTGCGATCGATGGTCCGATCGGGCGGCTAACCGGTCTGTCTCCGGCGGAGCCGACGCCTCGTCCGGCGTGCCAGTTCGCCGATCATCGAGGTCGACCTCATGTGGCTTGGGGGAGTCCGGGCAACCGGCTTGGCGGCCTCGCGCATGTGCAGCTCGAGCTCAACGATGCGCTCGCTCGCGGCGTCCAGCTCCCGGTCCAGGCACTCGACGCGGGCATGGGCCTCCGCGAGGTGTCGGTCGAGTTCCCGCACCCTGTCTATCGCCTGCACGCGTTCGCCGAGCATTGTGGCCAGCCGTTCCCCGAAGGCCCCGCGCGCGCTGGCCGCGGGGTCCTCGGCACGTCTTTCGGTTGCCGTGATCGCCGCGTCGACACGCTCCACGTAACTACCCCAATCCACCTGTTCCCTGGCGCTGCGGCGTCCGGTCTCCGCCAGCGCCTGGAGCCGCCCCGGATCGCCCAGCAGCGCTTCGACCGCCTCCGGCATCTGCTCGAGCGAGTCGACGGCGATCGCGCCACCCGCCTCGTCGAGACCTGTCGCGTACACGTTGCTGGACAGGCCCACCACGACCGTCCCGCGGATTCGGGCCTCGCGCAACAGACGTCCGTCGCCCTCGACGCGTGCCGGCCAAATCAGCACGTGTGCGCGTGCAAGCGCGTCCATCACCGTCGCATGGTCGCCTGCGGGAATCATCTCGGCCGGCGTCTGCAGTTTGCGCGAAACCCCTTCGGCCAGCGGCCGCCAGCGATTGGCTTCGAGGTAGACCACGGGCACCTCCTTCGCCACTGGAGCGAGCGGCGGCGGCGCGGGCTCCCCGTTGCCGATGAACATGCAGCGGGCCCCCTCGGCGCGGGCCAGCTCGGTAACCGGTCTCATGTTGGTCCATAGGTCGATGCTCAGCGCCGCCATCGCGCGAAAGTGCTCCGGGCGACAGACACTGTCAAGCGGGATGCTCAGGTGAGGTTGGGGATACCAGGGGGAGACGAACGGCCAACCCGATTGGCCGGTCGGCGAGAGCAGCGCGAGCACCAGGCGTGCCGGGGACAGGACGCTGCGGGCCCACCTGGTGAGGTCGTAGCCGCCGTTTGGGACCACCACGATGTCGCCGGCGGTAGGCCTGCGATCGCTCACGGGCAACACCGGGCGGGCGCCCGCAGCCTCGGCGAGCGCGTCAAGCACGGTGCTCGACATGGGCCCGCGCAGCTCGACCTCGCGCCCGCTGACCGCAGCCGCGACGGCAAGCTCGTGCAGCGTGCGAATGCCACCCGCGATATCGGTGCGCTCGTGGGGCTCGGCGGCCGGGAGATCCCACCCGGCGGGTTCTGGATCGAGAGTGCTGACGACTATGCGCCAGCTTGAAGCGTGCTCTGTGATGGGGTCCCCTATTCGGCCGGGCGCCGTCCGTGCCGGCTCGTGGCTCATCGAGTGTTTCAGCGGCTGATGTTTGCACACGGCTCGCCCGCGCGACCTTGCGCTGAGCGGTCCCCTGCACCCAACCATGCGTTCGTGTGGGTCGCCACAGATACGCTGTAGGCGATGCCCGAACATGCTCTTCCCCCGGTTGTCGTCGACCGGGTCCACAAGCGCTTCGAGATTCCGCGCGAGCGGGTGAGCACGCTCAAGGAGCGCGCGCTTCACCCGTTCCGGCGCAGCCCCACCGACACATTGTACGCCCTGCGAGGCGTGTCATTCGCGGTTGCGCCGGGCGAGTTCTTCGGGATCGTCGGACGCAACGGGTCGGGCAAGTCGACGCTGCTGAAGTGCCTCGCGGGAATCTATGGCGTGGACAGTGGATGCATCTACGTCAACGGCCGCATGTCCGCGTTCATCGAGCTCGGCGTGGGCTTCAACCCGGACCTGCCGGCCCGCGACAACGCGCTGCTGAACGCGACGATGCTGGGGCTCAGTCCGCGCGAGGCCCGCCGGCGCTTCGACAGCGTGATCGAGTTCGCCGAGCTCGGCGAGTTCATCGACCTGAAGATCAAGAACTACTCCTCGGGGATGCTGGTGCGGCTCGCGTTCTCGGTGATGATCCACGTCGACGCCGAGATCCTGCTGATCGACGAGGTGCTGGCCGTCGGCGACGCCGCCTTCCAGCAGAAGTGCTACGACGAGTTTGAGCGCATCCGGCGCAGCGGCGCCACCGTGCTGTTCGTCACGCACGACATGTCGGCAGTCCAGCGCTTCTGCGATCGCGCCCTGCTGCTCGAGCACGGGCGGGCGGTCGAGCTGGGAGACCCCGAGCACGTGGGCAACCGCTACCTGGAGCTCAACTTCTCCCTCCAGGCGCGCCAGGCGGAGCGGCTGGCGGCCGAGGCGGAGGCGGCAGGCGCCGAGCCTCAGCGCGACGTCCAGGCGCAGGCGCCGGCATCCAAGGAGCCCGAGCGCCGCGACGGCGACGGGCGCGCGGAGATCCTCGAGGCCTGGTTCGAGGACGAGCAGGGCGCTCGCGCCGAAGCGCTGCCGAACGGGCGGCGCTGCTCGTTCGTGGCGCGCGTGCGCTTCAACGAGAGCGTCGAGGATCCCCTGTTTGGAATAAACGTTTACAACGATCATCGCGGCCATCTTCTGTCGGCGTCGAACCTCTGGAGCGAGCCCCGCAGCGGCACGTTCGAGGCGGGCGAGGAGGTGGCGTTCAGGATCGGCTTCGAGAACGTGCTCGCACCCGGCCGCTACCACGTGACGCCGGCCGTCGCGCGCCACGGAGGCGCCTGGATCGACCGTCGCGAGCGGATGATCTCAATCGTCGTCACCGGCACGCGCAACTCCGACGCGTTGCTCGAGCTGCCCTACGAGCTCGCGATCGATCGCAACGTTTCGCAGGCCCAGGCGCGGGAGCTGACCCTGTGAGCGTGCCCGCGGCTGCGCCCGTCGAGCAGACCGCGCCCGAAGCGGCCCCTCCCCACCTGGAGGGTCTGGGACGCCCGATCAAGGGACCGTCCGCGCTCGGGTCGGACCCGCGGAGGCTGGCGCACCTGACGTGGGCGCTCGCCAAGAACGAGTTCAAGCTCGCGTTCTTCGGCTCGGCGCTCGGGTACCTGTGGCAGCTGATGCGGCCGCTGCTGCTGTTCGGAGTGATCTACGGCGTGCTCAGCGCGGTGGCGAAAAACCTGGGCGCGGGGCTGCCGTTCTACGCGGTGTCCGTCCTGCTCGGGATCGTGCTGTTCAACTTCTACAGCGAGTCGAGCGGCGGGTCGGTCACGTGCCTGGTGACGCGCGAGAACCTCGTGCGCAAGATCGAGTTCCCGCGTCTGGCTGTGCCGCTTTCGACGATCCTGACGGCGATGCTGAACGTGACGCTGAACATGGTCCCGGTGATCGTGTTCCTCCTGGCGGCCGGCGGGTCGGCGCTCGTCAGCTGGATCGAGCTGCCGCTGCTGGTGGCGCTGCTCGCCGCGTTTACCGCCGGACTCGGAATGATCCTTTCGGTCGGCTACGTCTACTACCGCGACGTGCGCCCGATCTGGGAAGTTGTGCTGCAGATGACCTTCTACGCCTCGCCGATCTTCTATCCGATCACGCGCGTGGAGAAGACATACGACGTAGCGGGGTTGCACGTCAACCTCGCCCACGTGATGATGGCCAACCCGTTCGTGGCCATCATCGTGCAGGCGCGCCACGTCCTGATCAGCCCCAGCTACCCGAGCGCGGCAAGCGCGATCGGGGGAAGCTCGATGCTGCTGATCCCGATCGGCATTGGGCTGGCGGTGCTGGCGATCGGCTTCCTGGTGTTCGACCGCCAGGCGCCGCGGGTGGCAGAGCAGCTGTAGTGGACGACTCCGGACACCACACGCCCGCGGACGGCGCGCGCGAGGCGCAACCTCCCGGGGGACGCGATCTGCGCGTCGCGTTCGTCGGCCAGAGCGTGTACTTCCGCCAGTGCGCGCTGGAGCAGCCGGCTGACGGCCTTGACCCGGCGTTCCTCGACTTCCGCGCCGCGACCCCGCCCGAGCCGCTGCTGGCCAAGCTGGAGGAGCTCGATCCCGACGTGGTGCTCGTATTTCGCCCGGAGATCGTCCCGCCCGGCCTGTTCGATTCGCTGCGCGCCCTCACGATCGGCTACCTGACCGAGCCTCTGCCCCGCAACGGCGGCGTGGACCATGCCGATCTGCGCGAGCGCATGTGGTGGCTCGAGCAGGTCGACGCGGGCAACTTCGATCGCGTCGTCTCGTTCGACCCGTTGATCGCCGACACCGCCGCGAGCGTGCTGGGAGTGTGGCGCTCGCTGCCGATACCGGTGGCCGACAGCCTCTTCATGGAGGTGCACGAGCGCTCCGATCCGCCGCGACTGCTGTTCGTCGGGCGCTCCACCGAGCACCGCGAGGAGCTGCTCGCCCCGATCAAGCGGGCGCACCCGATCGTGCACATCGGCCACGGCCTGTTCGGCGAGCAGCTGGCGCGCTTCCTGGCACGGGCCGACGTTCAGCTCAACCTGCACAACAACCCCTACCCCACCTTCGAGAACCGCGTGTGCATCGCCCTCGCCGCCGGCCACCTCGTCATCTCCGAGCCGCTCAGCCCGCGCCACGGGCTGCAGCCGGGAGTCGACTACCTCGAGGCGCAGGACCCACAGGCGCTGCTCGCGCTCGTCGACGAGCTCTCGCGCGAGCCACGGGCGTACGCGGAGGTGCAGGCGGCGGGTAGGCGCCAGGCGGAGCGCTTCCGCGCTTCGCTCGTCTACCCCCAGCTTGTGCGCGATGCGTTGGAGGACGTGGCGACGCGCGGGAGCGCCCGCCGGCGCGCGTAGCCCGGTCAGTCGCGCGCGCGGTCCGTGCCGAACGCGCGCACGTCGGCCAGCAGATCGTGGGTCAGGCGAGCGAACAATCGCGAGGCTCGGTACTGCTCGGCCTTCAGGCGCCCGCGCACGCGGATCCGCTGGTGCATCTCCGGGAAGCGCGCCAGGCGGTCGAGCGTCCAGGCGAGCCCGTCGGGCGAGTCGACGTGGAGGTAGTCGATGTTGCGCTCGAGCCCGTGTGCCGGGGTGGGCGCCTCGGTCAAGAGCAGCTGGCCGGCCGCCAAGTGTATGGCGATCTGATGGCCGAAGGCGCCGCCGGGCTCGGGCGCCACATACACCCCCACGTCGTATTCGCGGAGCAGCTCCACGAGCCCAGCCCCGCTCACCCCGTGCAGGACCTCGAGCAGGTCGTGGTGGTGCTTGGCTGGCATCAGCATCCACTCGCGATGCTCGGTGGAGCGCCCGACTGACATCGCGCGCGGCCTGCCCTGGAGAGGGCGCACCTCGCCGAACAGCGCGTCGGCGACCGGCGGCGGGATCGCACGCCAGATCTTCGCGGCGCCCACCGGGGTGCCTGTGAGCGCGGGGAAGAACGACACGATCCTGTCCAGGCGGCTTGCGGCCTCGGAGAACCCGGAACTCGGACTGCGACCCACGAGCACGCCGAGCGTGACACCGGGCAGCTCGTCCAGTGCCTCGGCGGGGATGCACGGCGGCTCGAACACAATCGTCACGTCCGGCTTGAACGCCTGGGTGGCGCTCAGCGCGCTCTCGATGCGAGCGGTCGGGCCGATCTCCACGTGCTCGGGAATCAAGCCGCCGGCCGGGCCCGCCGGGCAGCAGCCGTCGAGCCAGACGGGATCCCCGAGGAACGCCACGCGCAGCGGCTCCGCGCCGAGCCGCATCCCTACCGTCGCGGCGCTGGGGGCGACTTGACTGCTCATCGGCAACGGTACGATAGCGGCGCCCCTGGCGAGAACAACGCCGGCGGCACACCTGGCTACGTCCCTGTCCATGTCCGACTGGCAAGAGCGAATCACACGCGAGACGGCGCCGGCGATCCGGGGCGAGCACGAGCTGCGCTATCGCATCGTCGCGCCCCTGATCGCTACGAGCGCGGTATGGGCGGATCTCGGCTGCGGCACGGGCCTCGCGGCGCGGGTCGCACTCGGGGACTCCCGCCCCGAGCACGCGGTGCTCGTCGACGTCGAGCGGGACGTGGTCGCGGGCGCCGCACGGGAGCTCGCCGTGCCGCACACCCGCGAGCTCGTGGGCGACCTCACCGACCCCGACGCCCTCGCGAGCATCGGCGAGGCGCTGCTCGACGTCGAGGGCGACCGGGTGGTGAGCTGCTTCGAGGTGGTCGAGCACCTGAGCACCTTCGTCCCGCTGCTTCAGTGGTCCGGTGCGCTGGCGCGCGAAGGCGCGGTCACGTTCGTGATCAGCGTGCCCAACGACGCGTTCTGGTCGATCGCCAACCCCTACCACCTCACGAGATGGAGCGAGGGCGCGTTCGAGGAGCTGCGCCTGCTGCTGCCGCCCGAGCGAACGCTCCTGCGCCAAGTGGCGCTCACGGGCTCCGCGCTCATCGACTGGGACGGGGCCCGCGAGCGTCACGACGTCACCGTGGAGGTCGGTGGCGAGGCGGCGGTCGCGACGCACTTCATCGCCGCGTTCGGCCCCCGCCATCGCGAGGTGCGGCACAGCGCGCTCGCGGCGCAGACCGACATGCTCGAGCAGCGCCGCTGGGAGCGCCAGCGGGAGAGCAACGCCGCGCTCGCCGAAGCGATGGCGGGGGAGCAGCGCGAGGCGATCGAGTCCCAGGAGCGGACGATCGTCGGACAGCGCGAAGAGCTGCGGGCGAACACGGCGCGGTTCGACGAGTGGCGCGCCTACATCCACGAGTTGGAGCGTGAGCTCGGCCGGCCCCTCTCGGGAACGGAGGAGGCGATGCGAGCCGAGGGCGACGCGGGCGCGGGCCGGCAAGACCAGGTGGAGGGCGGCGCGAGCACGCTCGGGCAAGACCCGGGCGCCTCCTCGGGGAAAGCCGAGCAGAGCGCGTGAAGGTCGCCTTCCTGGTCAACGACCTGCAGCTCTCCGGCGGCGTGGGGGTGGTCGTCCAGCACGCCCGCCGCCTGTCCGCGATGGAGGGCTGGGACGTCACGCTCGTGCTCGTGCGCGAGGACGACGGGCCGAGCTGGCACGGCTACGAGCACCTCCCCCACCTGCACGTGCGCTCACGCGAAGAGGCGCTGGCGGAGCGCTATGACGTGGCGGTCGCGACCTGGTGGGAGACGACCTTCACGCTGTTCGAGCTCTCGGCCGAGCGCTACGCGTACTTCGTGCAGAGCCTGGAGGACCGCTTCTACCGCCACGACGAAGCGGAGCGGCTCGGCGCGGCCCTGACCTTGGATCTGCCCGTCGCGTTCATCACCGAGGCGGGCTGGATCGTGCAGACGCTCGCCGGCCTGCGCCCGGACGCGCCGTGCCATCTGGTTCGCAACGGGATCGACAAGCAGGTCTTCGCGCCCGCCGAGCGGGTCGAGCCGACGACCGGCGGTCCGCTGCGCGTCCTGATCGAGGGCTCGCCGAGCGCGTGGTTCAAGCACGTGCACAGCGCCATCGACGCCGCCGCGGCGATGCGCGAGCCCCATCGCGTGACCGTCGTCTGCGGCGAGCGCAAGGAGCTCGGCGAGGTGACGGCGGATGAGATCGTGGGTCCGCTCAGCCATCGTGAGATGGCCGAGCTGTACGGGCGCATCGACGTCGTGCTCAAGCTGTCGAGCGTGGAGGGGATGTTCGGACCGCCGCTGGAGGGCTTCCACAAGGGCGCCACGTGCGTGGTCACGCCCGTGACCGGTCACGAGGAGTATGTGGAGCACGGCTTCAACGGCCTCCTGACCGACTGGGACGATCTGCTGGGCACAGCGCGTCAGCTGGACCTGCTCGCGCGCGATCGCGAGCTGCTTCATTTCCTGCGCACAAACGCGCTGGAGACGGCGCGGGGATGGCCGGACTGGGAGCAGTCGAGCCAGTTCATGGCCGCCGCGCTGCTCGCGATCGCGCGCGAGCCGAGACCCGAGAGCGCCGCCCCGAGCGCGCGCCTGCTGGCGGACCTGCGCGGCGGCCTTGAGATCTACCACGGACAGTTGCGCGAGCGCGTGGACTTCGCGCGGCGCGCGCACCGCTTCGAGAGCCGCGTGCAGCGCCTGCGAGGCAGCAGGCTCGGGCGCTTGCTGATCGCGGTGCGCCGCAATTCTCTGGTGCGCAAGGCGGCATGGCCGCTGCGCCCCCTGACACGCCGCGTGCGCCGGCTGCTGGCCTGATGGCGGGTCGCTCGATTCGCGGGTTGCGCGGCATCGCGAGCGCCTTGCCGGGCTCGCGACAGACGGCGGCGCCCGCGCCGGCGCTCCCCGCCTCGCTGCTGGCGCTCGTCCGCTCCGGCCCGGCGCCCCTGGCGCCCGGCCGGCCCGGTCCCGAGGAGCCGCTGGAGATCGCCACGGTGATCCCCTCGTTTCGGCGCGGAAGCGGCGGCCACGCGACGATCGTCCACCTGATGCGCGGCCTGCTCGACCGAGGCCACTCGGCGTCGCTGTGGCTCGAGGACTGCGAGGGGCGCCACTCCCGCGAGCCGGCGGCGCTCACGAAGAGCAGCTTCGTCGAGTTCTTCGACGCCGAAGGCCTCGATCTTCACGTCGGCCTGGACGGCTGGAGCGCCGCCGACGTGGTGCTCGCGACCGGCTGGCAGACCGTGGCTCGCGCGCTCCTGCTGCCGGGGACCAAAGCGAGGGCCTATCTCGTGCAGGATCACGAGCCCGACTTCTACGGCGCCTCCGCGGAGCGGCTGCTGGCCGAAGGGACCTACCGGCAAGGGCTGCACTGCATCGCGGCGAGTCCCTGGCTCGCCGAACTGCTGCGCACGCGCTACGGCGCAAGCGCCACGCACTTCGACCTGGCGGTCGACCACGATGTCTACCGGCCGACTGGCGAGCCTCGACGCAACGACCTGGTGGCGTTCTATGCGCGCGCGGTCACCGCTCGGCGCGCCGTGCCCCTGGGCCTGCTGGCGCTCGCCGAGCTCTCGCGCCGCCGGCCGGACGTCGAGATCGCGCTGTTCGGCGAAGACCGCCCGCTTGACGTGCCATTCGAGCACACGAACGTCGGCGTGCTCCCGGCATCCGAGCTTGCCGCCCTCTACGCACGAGCGACGGTGGGAATGGTCTTCTCGCTCACCAACCCTTCGCTCATCGGGCTTGAGATGATGGCCTGCGGGCTGCCGTGTGTGGAGCTTGCCAGCGAGTCGATGGTGGCGAGCTTCGGACGCCGCGGCCCGCTCCAGCTGGTCGAGCCGGACCCGCTGGCGCTATGCGCGGAGTTGGAGCGACTGCTCGGTGACGCCGAGCTGCGAGCAGAGCTCACCGCCGCCGGGCCTGCGCTCGTGAGCGAACGCAGGTGGCGGCGCGCCGCCGGTCAGCTCGATGACACGTTGCGGACGCTGGTGGCGAGCGCGGGCATACGCGCGCAGTAACGTGCCGCCGTTGCGAACCTCAACCATGCAATCGCCGCCATTCCCCACCGCATCGTCGAGCAGTATCGGCGCCCAGCGCGATCCGCGCTCGCCGCGTTCGGCATGGCGTCAGGACGCGATCCTGCTTGGCGCGATCGTCGCCGTCGTGACCGCCGTCTACTCACACTACGCGCTGCGGGTGGCGACCTTCCAGCTCGACGAGAGCCTGTACATACACGAGTCGCGGCTGGTGGCCGAATACTTCCCCGGCCCCCTGTTCCAGAGCGCAATCTTCCTGCGTGGCCTGCAGCGCCTGGACCAGCTCCTGCTCGCCCTGCCGTTCTTCGTCCTGCGCGGCCCCGGAGCCTTCGAAGCCGACCGCGTGATCCAGTGTCTGCTGTTCGCCAGCGCAGCCATTCCGGCGTTCCTGCTCGCCCGCGGCGCCGGGCTGGGCCGCTGGCCGAGCCTGCTCGCCGCGCTGCTGGCGGTCGTCGTCCCGTGGGCGGTGGTGAGCGCCTCTTTCCTGACCGAGGCCGCCGCCTATCCCGCCTACGCATGGTCCCTGTACGCCGTGTGGGCAGCGGTCGTGCGACCGTCGCTGGCGCGCGAAGCCCTGGCCGTCGCCGCGATCGCGATCGCGATGTTCTCGCGAAGCGCGATGATCGCGCTGGCGCCCATGCTGCCGCTGGCGGTGATCTGGCAGGAGCTGCGCTGGGAGGCCCACGGCCGTCCCCTCGCCGCGCGCCTGCGGTCGCTGCCATCGCGGCTGGTGCGCGGCCATCCGCTGTTCAGCGCGGTCACGGGAACCGCGGTCGCTGTGTACCTCGCCGCCCGTCTCGGCCTGCTGCCGTCGGCTGCGAACACTCTCACGGGCGAGTACAGCGTACCCCACGTCGGCGCGATCGTGCCTCTGCTGGAACGCTACGAGTACTTTCTCTCACGGAGCGCTGCCGGTACCGGCCTGGTCGCTCTGGCAATCGGCTTGCCGTGGCTGCTGCTTACGCTCGTGCGCCCACGCGACGGCGCGCGCCACGCGCTCGCCGTCGTCTGCCTGCTGGGCGTGCTGTGCCTGCTGCTCTCGCTGATACCGGCGGGTCCCGACGAGCGCTACACCGCCTACGCCGCGGTACCCATCGCGCTCGTGTTCGTGGCGGGCCTCACGTCACGACCGGGGCTCGGCGTGCTCGCTGGGGCGGTGGCGGTCGACCTCCTGATCGAAAGCGTCACCTGGCCTCCGCTTGCGAACCTCTACGACTACTTCACCTACCCGGCCGCGATCTTCTATCAGCGCGTACTGCTGGGACGTGTGAGCACGATCACGCTGCCGCTCCTCCACCTTTCTCCGGAACGCCTGGTTCAGCTGGCAGTGCTGGGGGTGGCGCTGGCGTGGATGCTCGCCGGCCGCCGCGCACGCCTCGCGCGACCGGCTGCCGCGGTCCTGGGTGTGAGCGTGCTCGCGCTCTGCTCCATGCAGACCTACTACGCCCTGCACAGGTACGTCACGACCGCCGGCGCGGGCACAGACGCAGCCGATAGATCCTGGGTCGATCGTCACGTACCCGCGGGCGCGAGCGTCGCGGTGGTGCCGGTGTCTCTCGGTCTGTCGCTCAATTTCACACCGATCTGGTACACCGCCGAGATGTGGAACGCATCGGTCAACGCCACAGCCTTCTTCGAGAGCAACACCCCCGGCGTGCCCCTGGACAACGGCCGCGCCCCGCTGCCGGTCGGCGAAACGGTGCTGTACCTGAAGGTGAACACCGCGAGCGGATTCATCGGCATCAGTGAGAGCGGCGCGCAGCGGCCGCCGTTGTTGCGCTACGCGCTGGTCCCGCAAGTCAGCATGGTCACGGTCGGATTCGACGCGGAACATTCGCAGGTCGACCCCTCGCTGCTCGTACGCCTCGAGCGCCTGCGTCAGCCCGCGAGGCTCGCATGGCAACTGGGCGGCATCTCCGAAGAAGGATTCATGACCCCGGGAGCGCCTGCCGAAGCGGTCGTCTACAGCGCGGCGCTCGCCCGCGAAGAGCGCTGTGTCAGCTTCCAGCTCACGCAACCCCCCGGCGTCACGCGCCCGTGGCCGTTCGTCGTGAGCGACGCCGGGCGCGTGCTGGAGCAAGGCAGGTTGACGGCAGCGCACGCGACCGTGGCAAAAGCGCAGCTCGTGGTTCAGCGGCAGGCCGGTTGGCCGATCGCGCGACTGACGATCCGCGTCCGCGGCAGCGCGCCCTATCCGGGAGGAACGACCGTCAGCGCGAAAGTGGACGACTTCACCGTGCAGAGGTGCAGGCGCCGCCCGTGAGCGACGCGCTCTGGAGCGTTCCCGCCACGGCCCCGGCAGCCGAGACCGGCGACAGAACGGCGATCGCCCCGTGTACCAGATCGGCTGCCGAGGCCACGCAGGTGGTGAGCCTCACCCGCACCGGCCTGCCGCCCGCCGTCAGCCCAACACGCATGCGTGCCCTGCCAAGGCTGACCGCCAGCAACGTGCGGGACCGGATGGTCGCGCCAGCCGGTTGAGGCGGCGGCGCGAACGTCAGCACGGCCGTGATCGCTGTCGCGGCCGCGCCCGATGCTTGACGAGCGCCCCCGAACGCCGCGATGCGCACCGCGGTGGCGGCCGGTATCCCCCCTTCCGGCGGCAGGCCCTGCGTGACCCACGTCGCCCGCACCGGGTGCGCGAGCCCGGTGAGCGTGAGAACGCCGTCCGGCGAGTGCGCCAGCGTCGCCCCCGCCAGTTGCAGGAACGGCGAGCTCGTCGCCCCCACCACGTCCTCGAGCCCGGCCACCGCAGCCGCGGGCGCTAGCGCCCCCGTCGTCGGGTTCACCGACACCCCTTCGGCGCCGGGCAGCGCGGCCATCGGCACCTCGACGGGCGGAAGCCCGAGCTCGGGCAGCCGCACCCAGCTGAGCACGCTCGAGTTCCAGAACAGCGTCGTGCGCAGCTGATCGGCCGATGGCGATGCGAGCGTGGTGAGCGGCGCGGCGCTGGAGAGGTTGTCAAGCCACGCGACATGGGTCCCGCCGGCGTGGGCGTCGACCCACCCAAGCGCGGAGACAGACCCGGCGGTCCTGCCGGCGATGCCGGAGACCTTTCCGTCAATGACTGCAAAGGCATATCCGGCGAGCAGCAGCTGGGCCCCGGCGGCCACGCCAGCCGTCCACCACAGCCGCATCGCTCGCCCTCGCGCCCACAGCCAGGCGGTGACAGCGCCGGCCACGAGCGCGAGGATCGCTAGCGCATCCTGCATGCTCAGCCCGGGAAGTCCGACCTCGGCGAACCGGCGTGAGAGGACATGAGGGACGATCGACTCGACCGGATCCAGGAAGGCCGCTTCCTGGTTCAGGGACGAAAGGAGCGGGATCGATGCGTATAGAAGCGCCAACCCGACGGCTGCCAACAGCAGGTCGACCGGCCGGACGTCTCCGTCCTCCAGCGCCGCGAACGTGCCGAGCCAGAAGACCGGGATGACGTAGAAGAAATAGCGCTCCTCGGTGATCGGCCCCAGGTAGCCACCCTGCGAGTAGACAGTCAGGACCAGGAAGACGGCCATCACGGTGCCCGAGGCCGCCATGTAGACCCAGCGCCGGTCCGGTCGTGGGCGTGCCATCCGCCTGACGAACCACGCGATCGAGACGATCGCCGGCAGCAGCCCGACGCCAAGCGCGAGCGCGATCACCTCGACCGACAAGCCCTCCCCCATGTTCGCGGGCAGGCCGCTGCGGATGACCACGTTGCTGTAGCTGCCAAGCAGCGCTTCCACGTGCGCCTGCCACTGCCCCGAGGTCTTCTCGTAGACGACGAGCGCGACGACCCCCACCAGCAACAGCATCGACAGCGGATACGCACGCCCGGCGCTCGTCACCGCAGCCCGCAGGCGATAGAGCGGTCGCGCATGCCGCTCGGCCGCCAACTGGAAGCTGCGCAGCAGCACGGCTACCAGATAGCCGGCGTAGACCGCCGCGAACTGCGCTCGGGTTCCCACAAGCAGCGCGATCGTCAACAGCGCGAGCCCATCTCTGCTCGGGGCGGGGCGCCATATGGCAGCCGCCGTCGCCAGGATCATCCACCAGAACAGCGGATAGGAAAGGTTCTCCGTGAACAGGGCGGAGGTCAGCGTCAGCCACGGCACGGCCACACTCAGCAGCGCCGCCACAACGGCGAACCAGGCGGAGCGAAGGACAATGCGCGCCATCAGGAAGATCGGCACGGCCGCGCTCAGGAACAGCAGCACGTTGAGGACATGATCGACCCGCAGCGCCTGCGCACCTCCAAACAGGCGCAGTGCGATCGACAACACGAGCGGGTACAGGCGGTTGGTCGCGCGCGCGTCGAGGTCGTGGAAGAGCGTGTGCGGCAGCCCGCTCGTGTAGTGGACGGCCGACTGCTCGATCAGCGTCTCATCCAGCGCGAACACGGTCACGTGCGCGGCGATCAGCCCCGCCCCCACCGCCAGCACGAGCAGGCCGGCGGCGAGCGCGAGCAGCGGCCCTCGGCGGCCGCGGATCGAAGCCCGACCAGCGAGCGCGTCGTGCCTGGGGCGCGTGGCTGAGGCCAGCTCCACGTTCAGTGCCGCCGCAACCCCAGGATGCTCAGCAGGAACGAGGAAAAGAAGATCTGGATGCCCACGATCAGCAACGTGGCTGCGACAACGGCCATGTGTTCGTCGGCGAGCGACCCGAAGCCGTGGGAGATCCACGTTCCCACGATGATCCCGCCGAGCACGAGTCCGATGAGCACGAACAGCCCGCCCAGCAGCAACCCGTGCTCGAGCCGGAAGCGCGCGCGCATCCTGTCGAACCACGGGTCGCGCTCGCCCATGAAGTAGGTGCCGTAGGCGTGCGCGCACAGTCCGAGCGCAAGCACCTGGGTGCCGACGATCATCAGCAGCGCCCCGCCGATCAGGGCGTGAAGCCCCCAGGCCCGCCCGAAGAAGTCAAGGCCCGCGCCCACGAACACGACGATCATCGTGCCCAGGCCGGCGAGCACGGCGCCCGGCACGATGAACAGGTGGTTGGGGCTGTGCACGAGCAGGAAGCGCAGGTGGCGCCAGCCGTCGCGGAAGCTCGACAGCTTGCTCTCCCCTCCCCGCGGGTGGTACTCGATCGGGAACTCCGCGATCTTCAGTTTCTCCTTGGAGGCCCTGATCACCATCTCCGAGGCGAACTCCATCCCGGTCGTGCGCAGATCGAGGCGCTCCAGCACGTCGCGTCGCAGGGCCCGCATGCCGCAGTGGGCGTCCTTGACGCCGGTGCGGAAGAACAGGTTGAGCAGGCCCGTCAGGATCGGGTTGCCGATGTAACGGTGCAGCCACGGCATCGCGCCGGGCTGGATGTTGTCCATGCGATCGCCCATCACAAGCTCCGCCCCGCCGTCGAGCTCGGCCACGAATCGCGGGATCTCGTTGAAGTCGTAGGTGAGGTCGGCGTCAGCCATCACGATGTACTTGCCTCGCGCGGCCGCAAAGCCGGCGAGATAGGCGCTGCCGTAGCCGCGCCGCGGCTCGGAGATCACGCGCGCGCCCGCGGCCGTTGCCAGCGCCGCAGAGTCGTCTTCGGAAGCGTTGTCGACGACCAGTACCTCCCCCTCTATGCCGGAGCTCTTCAGGACCTCGCGAGCCGTGCGCACGCACGGCTCGATGTTCTCCGCCTCATTCAGGCAGGGGATCACGACCGACACTGACGTCGATCGGGGCTCCCCGACGCCCTCGCCGGTTGTGGGCCTTGTCTGCTCTGCGATGCTCATGGCTTTGTCGGGCCCGCGCCCGCTCACGATCGGCGTTTGGCCCCGCGCTGCTGTAACGCGCCACGGGTCCAAAAGTGGCGCACCGACCGGTCGTGGAAGCGATGCGCTGCCGACCCGGATGCTACCGGACGGATCGGAGGCGCTCTGGGCAGTGACGCCGTGGGTCGGTATCGACCGCACATTGATGCAGCTGCTGTCGAGATGACCGTGTACAGCGCTTTACGGTCCCGGCCGGTCCCTAAAGCATTGACAGCATTGCTTTAGAGACGTTATGGTGTTGTCGTGGACGTGACCGCCTACGCATCGACTCCCTTCGGCGAGCCGCGACGCACGCTCGGACGCCATGGATACGTCGCGTACTTCCCAGCGCCGATCCCGCGCGCCATCGAGATTCCCGCAACGACCATCCGGCTGCTCGCGGACGCCGAGGCGTCGCTCGGGCGACTCGCCGGTGTCGGGCAGCTCGTGCCCAACCCGCATCTGCTCATCCGCGCGTACCTCCTGCGCGAGGCGCTCTCCTCGACCCGCATCGAGGGCACGCAGGCGTCGCTGGCGGACGTCTTCGAGGCCGAGGCGAGCGGCGAGCCTCCCAGCGCGGACGTCGAGGAGGTCCTCAACTACATCGACGCCCTGGAATGGGGCCTCGCCCAGATGGGCAAGCTGCCGCTCGGCGCTCGTCTCATCCGAGAGATGCACCGGCGACTGCTCGCGGGAGTGCGTGGTCGTGAGCGAATGCCAGGACAGCTACGCACGACACAGAACTGGGTCGGGGACAGCGGATCGACCATCGAGACGGCGCGGTTCGTCCCGCCGCCGCCGGAGGAGCTGCCCGGTCTGCTGACCGACTGGGAGCGCTACGCGCACGAGGACGTCGAGGTTCCGCGCCTCGTTCAGAATGCCCTGCTGCACTATCAATTCGAGACGCTGCACCCCTTCCTCGACGGCAACGGACGAATCGGCCGTCTGCTGTCCGTATTCCTGCTCGTGGAACATGGCAGGCTGCCGGCGCCGCTGCTCTATCTGAGCGCGTATCTCGAGCGTGACCGTGCGCATTACTACGAGGCGCTCCAGGCCGTCCGTGAACGCGGCGACGCTCTCCCGTGGATCGAGCTCTTTCTGACCGCGGTGCGCTCGCAAGCAGCGGATGCCGTCCGGCGTGCGCAGCGCATCGTCGCGCTCCGCGAGCGCTACCGTACGGCGGCGGCGGCGATCGCGTCGAGCAACGCGCTGATGCTGGTGGATCTTGTATGTGAGACGCCGATCGTCTCCTCACGTGCGGTCGAGGCCAGATTGGGCGTGACGCGACCGACGGCGCTGAAGCTGCTCAGGCAACTCGAAGAGGTCGGGGTGCTCGTAGAAGGAAACACGGGGCCACGGGGTCAGCGCCGGTACCTTGCACGGGAGCTGATGGCGGCGATCACGGACGAGGGATAGCAGCGAAGGCCTGATGCGAGTCTGCCTCATCTACGACTGCCTCTACCCCTACACCGTCGGCGGCGCCGAGCGCTGGTATCGCAACCTCGCCGAGCGCCTGGCGGCGGAGGGGCACGAAGTCACCTACCTTACGCTGCGCCAGTGGGAGCGCGGCGAGCAGCTCGACCTCGACCCGCGCGTGCGCGTGGTGACGGCGGGTCCGCGCATGGGGCTGTACGTCCGAGGACGCAGGCGCATCCTGCCGCCGTTGGTGTTCGGAGCGGGCGTGCTGTGGCACCTGCTGCGCCACGGCCGCCGCTACGACGTGGTGCACACCTGCGCCTTCCCCTACTTCTCGCTGCTGGCGGCCGCGCTCGCACGCCCGCTCGCCCACTATGGGCTGGTGGTGGACTGGTTTGAGGTGTGGAGTCGCGACTACTGGCGCGGTTACCTCGGCGATGTGGGCGGGCGCGTCGGCGAGCTCGTGCAGCGTCTGTGCGCGCTTGTCCCCCAGCGCGCGTTCTGCTTCTCTGAGCTGCACGCCCGCCGTCTGCGCGAGGAGGGCCTGCGCGGGCCGGTCACGGTCCTGCGTGGCCTGTACGCCGGCTCCACCGAGCCGGCCCCGCCGAGACAGCCGGACCCGCTCGTCCTGTTCGCCGGGCGCCTGATCCCCGAGAAGCGCGTCACCGTCGGGGTGGCGGCCGTCGCGAGCGCCGCCCGCCGCATCGAGGGTCTGCGCGGCCTCTTCTACGGCGACGGTCCCGAGCGCGGGGCGCTGCGCGCCGCCATCTCGGAGCACGAGGCGGAGTCGTTCATCACCGCGCCCGGCTTCGCCGGCGGCGAGCTGCTCGACGCCGACATGCGCCGCGCGCTGTGCGTGCTGCTGCCATCCGAGCGCGAGGGCTACGGCATGGTCGTGATCGAGGCCTCAGCCCATGCGACCCCGGCCGTGGTGGTGGCGGCGCGGGACAACGCGGCCGTCGAGCTGATCGAGGACGGCGTCAACGGCGTCATCGCGCGAAGCGACGATTCCAAGGCGATCGCCGAGGCGATCGTGCGCGTCCACGAGGCGGGGATGGCGATGCGCGAGAGCACCGCCCGCTGGTTCGCCGAGAACGCCCAGCGCCTGTCGCTCGATTCCTCGCTCGTGGCGGTGCTGCGCAGCTACGCGGTCGAGGAATCGTGAAGGCGACCGGTGACCGCGCCGATAGTCCTTCAGAGCGGCCGGCAACGTGCGACCGGCCCGTCGATACGCTCTGGAGCGCAATGACCGCAGATGAGGAAACGTCGACATGAGCGACGCGCCCGTGCGCGTAGGTGTGGCGGGCCTCGGCTACTGGGGCCCGAACCTCGCGCGCAACTTCGACGCGCTCCCGGACGTGGAGCTCACGTGGTGCTGCGACGCGCAGCAGGAGTGCCGCGAGCGCTTGGCCGCTGTCCATCGCTCGACGCGCTTCACCGCCGATCTCGAGGAGCTGCTGGGCGATCCGGAGCTCGACGCGATCGTGCTCGCCACTCCGGTCCCAACCCATGCCGAGCTCGCCCAGCGAGTGCTGGGGGCCGGTAAGCACTGCTTCGTGGAGAAGCCGCTCGCGCAGTCCGCCGCGGACGCGCAGATGGCGGTGGACGCCGCGCGCGAGGCGGGTCGCCTGCTGATGGTGGGCCACCTGCTCGAGTACCACCCGGGCATTCGCCTGCTGAAGGAGACGCTCGACTCCGGCGAGCTGGGCAAGGCTCGCTACATCTACGGCAACCGCCTCAACCTCGGCCAGCTGCGCGACGACGAGAACGTGCTGTGGAGCCTTGGCGCACACGACGTATCGGTCGTGCTCGCGCTCGCCGGCGAGGAGCCCAACGAGCTCTCCGCGCGCGGCGAGTGCTACATGCGAGAGGGCATAGAGGACGTGGTGTTCGCCTTCATGCGCTTCCCGTCGGGGCTCGCCGCCCACCTGCACCTGAGCTGGCTCGACCCCCACAAGGAGCGACGCTTCACGGTGGTGGGCTCAAAGCGCATGGCCACCTTCGACGACATGGAGATCGAGCGCAAGGTCACGATCTACGACAAGGGCTTCGACGAGAAGACCGACAGCTACGGCGAGTACATCACCCGCGCCGGGGAGATCCGCTCCCCGCGCGTTCCCAACGCAGAGCCGCTGCGCCTCGAGTGCGAACACTTCGTCCAGTGCATCCGCGAGAACCGCACGCCGTTCTCAGACGGCGAGAGCGGACTGCGGGTCGTGAGAATCCTCGAGGGCATGCAGCGCGAGCTCGATTCCTCGCGCAGAGCTCCGTTGCCGGCCGCCAGCTTGTAGTCTGCCGCCCGATGGCAGACCGGCGCTCCGCGCTCATAACGGGGATCACAGGACAGGACGGCTCCTTCTTGGCCGAGCTGTTGCTGGAGAAGGGCTACGAGGTGCACGGCATGGTGCGACGCGCCTCGACCGAGAAGTTCGAGCGCATCGAGCACATCCGCGACCGCATCACGCTGCACCAGGGCGATCTGCTCGACCAGCGCTCGCTCGTCGACACCATGCGCGCCGCCCGGCCCGAGGAGATCTACAACCTCGCGGCCATGTCGTTCGTGGCGGTCTCCTGGATCCAGCCGACGCTCACGGCTGAGTTCACGGGGACAGGTGTGACGCGCATGCTGGAGGCGATGCGCGAAGTGTGTCCGCAGGCGCGCTTCTACCAGGCCTCCTCGAGCGAGATGTTCGGCAAGGTGCTCGAGGTTCCCCAGACCGAGACCACGCCCTTCTACCCGCGCTCGCCCTACGGCGTCGCCAAGGCGTACGGGCATTTCATCACGGTCAACTACCGCGAGTCCTATGACCTGCACGCGACCTCGGGGATACTTTTCAACCACGAGAGCCCCCGCCGCGGTCTGGAGTTCGTCACGCGCAAGATCACCTGGCACGCGGCCGCCATCCGCCACGGCCTCGCCAGGGAGCTGCGTCTGGGCAACCTCGACGCCGAACGCGACTGGGGCTACGCCAAGGACTACGTGGAAGCGATGTGGCTGATGCTCCAGCAGGACCGCGCCGAGGACTACGTGATCGCCACGGGCAAGTCCCACTCGGTGCGCGAGTGCTGCCAGATCGCCTTCGACGAGGCCGGTTTGGGCGACTTCGAGCCGTACGTCACGATCGACCCGGCGTTCCTGCGGCCCGCCGAGGTCGATCACCTGATCGGGGATTCCTCCAAGGCGCAGCGCGACCTCGGTTGGAAGGCGCACACGAGCTTCGAGCAGCTGATCCGCCTGATGACCCGCGCCGACCTCGAGCTGCTGGCCCCGCGCTGACTACGCCCCGCGGATAGCCTCGGTCACCTTGGCGGCCTGCTCGGCGCTCAGCACAGGGCTCATCGGGATCGCCAGATGCGTCGCGGCGAGCTCTTCGGTCACCGGCAGCAATGAGCCCGCGCCGTACTCGGCCATCGCCGGCTGGCGGTGGATCGGGGTGCGGTAGTAGGCCTTCTGGCCGTGCCCAGCCCCGCTCAGCGCAGCCGCGATCGCGTCGATCTGCCGGTGGCGGATGACGTACAGGTGCCATGCCGGCAGCGAGCCCGCCACCGGGGTCGGCAGGTCGACCAGCTCACCGAGGCCGGCCTGCGCGTAGTGCTCGCCCGCGGCGCGACGGCCATCGGCCCAGCGGTCAAGGTGTGGAAGCTGCACGCGCAAGATCGCCGCCTGGATCTCGTCGAGGCGCGAGTTGCAGCCGACCTGCTCGTAGGTCAGCTTGTCGCGCGAGCCGTGGAAGCGCAGCATGCGCACGCGCTCGGCGATCTGCTCGTCGTTGGTCGTGACAGCCCCACCGTCGCCGAAGCACCCTAGGTTCTTGGAGGGGAAGAAGCTGAACGTCGCCGCCGTGCCGAGCGCTCCGGGGCGGCGACCGTCTCCCGAGACGGAGCCGGCGGCCTGGGCGGCGTCCTCGAGCACCGGCGCCCCCAGCGCCTCGATCTCCGCGATCGGAGCGACGTTGCCGAACAGGTGCACAGCGATCACCGCCTTCGTGCGCGGCGTGAGCGCCGCCTTGACGGTGTCCGCCGTGACGCAGAACGTGTCGGGGTCCACGTCGCAGAAGACCGGTCGCGCTCCCGTCGGCGGGATCGCCTCGGCGGAAGCGTAGAACGTGAAGGAGGGCACCACCACCTCATCTCCGGGACCGACGCCCATCGCGCGCAGCGCGAGCGTCAGGGCATCGGTGCCGTTGGCCACGCCCACCGCGTGGCGCGCGCCGCAGTAGGCCGCGAACTCCCGCTCGAACGCCTCCACGTTCGGCCCGAGGATGAAGCGCGTGTCCTCGACGACGTCGCGGATGCGAGCAAGGATCTCCTCGCGCAGCGGGGCGATCGGAGTGGTCGTGTCGAAGAGCTGGACCGGCATTGCCGCAACAGGCTACGACACAGGGCGCTCACGAGGATCGGGGCGCGGGCGTATGGATGCCTTCGGCTGGCAATACTCGGGGCAGGCATCATGACATCATCTATGTTATGCTTTGATGCATGCGTACCACCCTCACTCTCGATGACGATGTCGCCGCGGCAATCGAGCGCCGTCGAGGAGAGCTCCAGCATTCCCTCAAGCAAGAGGTCAACGACCTGATCCGGGCCGGCTTGACGTACGTTGAGCAGGAGCGGGAGGAGACCCCCCGGTTCCGAGTCGAGCCACTACCGGTTGGTGAGTTGCTGATCCCGATAGACGGTGTGCAAGCGGCGCTCGATATCGCCGAGGGGCCCTGGCGACGTTGATACTGCTCGACGCGAACCTCCTCGTCTACGCCCACACACCCGAGTCGCCCCGACGCGGAGCGGCGAGCGCGTGGCTGGAGGATGTGCTCAGCGGCTCGACCAAGGTCGGCTTGCCGTGGCCGACACTTCTGGCGTTTGCGCGTTTGATGGGGAACCCGAGCGTCGTGAGCAAACCGGTCCCGCTCAACCAGGCTTGGGCTCGCGCAAAGCAATGGCTCGAGCTCCCACAAACCTGGATACCTCTCCCAACCGACCGCCATCCTCAGATCATCGGCCGGCTCATCGACGAAGAGTCACGGTCCGACCTCGCTGCCGACGCTCACCTGGCAGCCCTCGCCATCGAGCACGGACTGACGGTGTGCAGCACCGACGGCGACTTCGCCCGCTTTCGGGACGTTCGTTGGGAAAACCCGCTGGCCCCCGCCGGGGGCTGACGCAGCAGTCGGATCGACTCCTTCAGGTCAACGTGCGCCTATAGCTCTCGAGCGTGAGCCGCGCGGTGCGCTCCCAGGTGAACTGGCGCGCCCGCTCCAGCCCGCGCGCGCGCAGGCGGTCGGCCTCGGCCGAGTCTGAGAGCAGCCGTTCGATCCCGGCTGCGATCGCGGTCTCATCGCGAGGGTCGAACATGAGCGCCGCGTCGCCTGCGACCTCCGGCAGCGAGGAGGCGTTCGAGCAGGCGACCGGCACGCCACGGGCCATCGCCTCCAGGACAGGCAGGCCGAAGCCCTCGTAGAGGGAGGGGTACACGAACACCTCAGCCACCTCCCACAGCCCCTCCAGCTCATCGCCCGAGAGCCAGCCGAGAAAGCGGACATAGCCCTCCACGTCAACCGCTCGGGCGCGCTCGCGCAGCTCGGCCTCGTGAGCCGTGGCGTATCCGGGCAGCACGAGCAGCGGGCGGCGCTCCGCCGGTATGCGCGCCAGGGCGCCGATCAGCGCGAGCAGGTTCTTGTGGGGGCGCTTGGCCGACAGGCTCAGCGCCACGCGGCGCTCATCGAGGTCGAGGCGCCGGCGAAGCTCGGGCTCGGCCAATGGCTCGCTGCGCTTGACCGCGCCCAGGCCGAGCGGCGCCACGTCGATGCGCTCAGGCGGCGTGCCGAGCAGCTCCACCAGATCGCGCTGGGTGCTGCGGGAGTCGACGATCACCCTGTCCGAGCGGCGCACGGCCAGCGGCACGAGCACGCGCATCCCCAGGTCGCGGACGCCCGTGTGCGCCTCGGGGAAGCGGGCGTAGATCAGATCGTGGACGGTGACCACGCGGCGAAAGCGCCCCCACGCCGGAGCGGTGCTGGCGAGGCTGTGTACGAGATCGACGCCCTTGCGCGCGGCCAGGCGGGGCAAGAGCAGCTGCTCACCGCGCACCCACTGCGCGCGGTTGCGGGCGTTGACGGGCACGGTCACGGCGGGCAGCAGCTCACCCCAGGGGCCGTCCCTCGCCGCGGCCGCCTCTCGGTTGACGAACGCCGTGAAGCGCATCTCGGGGGGCGCCTCGGCGAGCAGAGCCGGGATCAACTCGCGCGCGGCGACCTCCATGCCGCCGGTCTCGCCGGGCACGAGGAAGATCAGGTTCAGGCCGATGTGCATGGCGCGGCGGAGGCTAGCGGGCTGTGGGCGCTCAGACCAGGTGATGAATCCGGTTGCGCAGGGCGTTCTCGTCGCCGTGCTCGGCGAGCAGTCCGGCGAGCCCCTGCACCCATTGGGGGATCGCAGCCTTGCTGCGGGGCAGCGTGGCGTCGAACGTGAAGATCATGCCGGCATGCTCCTCGCCCGCGGCCAGCGTGCGGTCGTGGATGCTCTGGAAGTCGGCGACGTCATTGGTGACGATCGTCCGCCGCTCCGTGGCCATCCGCTGGACGATCTCGCGGTCTGTGCGACCGGCGAGATCCGGCCGGTCCTTCTTGACGGCCTGCACGTCGTGCCCGCTCTCGCGCAGCTCGCGGGCGATGCTGGGAGAGATCATCTCGTCGAGCAGCAGCCTCACGCGAGCGCTTGCCGGCGGCGCTGCCAACGCTCGTGCTCGCGCTGCGCGATCGCGCGGGTCCGCTCGATCCAGGCGTCAACCTCGTCCTTGTAGTCCGCGTAGTAGCGCAGGCAGGCCTCGACGTGCTCGACTGGGACCTCCAGGTAGTCGGCCGCCTGCTCGATGGAGTTGTCGTTCTGGCGGATCGTCGTGATGACCTCCGCGATGTCCAGGCGCGTGCCGAGCAGCGCCGGCCTTCGACCGGCCTCACCGTCGCGAAAGGAGATGAGCGGGTGCTCGTCGCGGCGCACCCCCTCCTCGATGTAGCGCTCGGCCAGCGCCGTCTGCGCCGCATTGGTCTCCTTCGCCCGCTGCTTCAGACGCCTGACGGTGATAGGAGCGAACCGGAACGCGACGCTCTGCTTGGTAGTGGAGGAAGCCATCTCCGCACGCAGTATAGCGACGTATTGCAAAGACTAGCTGCCATAGTCGTTTGCCGGATGGCGCAGGCACATTCCAGAGCGCGCCGGCGGCGCGGGGATCAGCTCGCAAACCGCCACCTCCATGCCGCCGGTCTCGCCGGGCACGAGGAAGATCAGGTTCAGGCCGACGTGAGTGGGCTTGGCGGGGTCCACGAGCGTGCAAGGTTATCCGCGAGCCACAGGCTGGGATGGGCCACCCTGCCGCTAGGATGGGCCACCCTGGCGCTCGCAATCGACATCGTGATCCCGACCTCGGGGCGCTATGACCTGACCGGAGAATGTCTGTCGCACCTCGCGCGACAGACCCGCCCGCACACGGTGATCGTCTCCGACAACGGCGGCGGCGAGACCGCCGAGCGGGTTAGCCGCGAGTGGCCCGCGGTCCGGCTGACTCGATCGGATGACCGGCTGAGCTTCGCCGCCGCGTGCAACCAGGGGACAAGCGCGGGGGAGGGCGAGGTGGTGGTGCTGCTCAACAACGACGTCTACTGCCGCCCCGACTGGCTAGAGCGCCTGGTCGCGCCGCTGGAAGCGCAGCCCGAGCTCGGCTCGGTCGGCTGCCTGTTGGTGCAGCCCGGCGAGCAACTGATCGACAGCGTCGGCCTGTGCGCCGACCCCACGCTCGCGGGCTTTCCGCGCCTGGCGGGCCTGCCGGTCGCTCGCGCCGGCGACGCGCGCCCTGCGCTGGCGGGACCGGCGGGCGCCGCGGGCGCATACCGGCGCATCGCGTGGGAGCAGGTCGGCGGGCTCGACGAGGCGATCTTCGCCTACGCGGAGGACCTCGACCTGGCGCTGCGCCTGCGCGGCGCCGGCTGGAGAGCGGCCGTGGCGCCCGAGGCGGTGGGGATGCACCTCGGCTCGGCCACGCACGGACATCGCACGGCCTGGCAGCGACGCCACGCGGGCTTCGCGCGCGGCTACCTGCTGCGCCGCTACGGCGTCCTGCGCAGCCGTCAGGCTGTTCGGGCGCTCACCACCGAGGCGGCGGTAGCTCTCGGCGACGCGGTCCTCTCGCGTGACCTCGCGGCCCTGTCTGGACGAGTCGCCGGCTGGCGCTCGGCAAGCGGCCTCCCAGGTCGCACCGCCCCGGCCGATGCGCTCGATCCAGAGATCGGGATGCGCGACTCGCTGGCGTTGCGCACGAGGATCTACGGGCGTGCCGCGTCCGCGTAGATCTGCTCCATCTGCGCCACGTAGGAGTCGAGCGCGTACTCCTCGCGCAGCCACGTACGCGTCGACTCCAGGCCCTCGCGGCCCTCGCCCGCGCGCCAGCGCCTGATCGCCTCCGCGAGCGCTCGCGGGTTCCGCGGCGCGACCGCCTGCACGCCCGGTCGACCGGCGAGAATGTCATAGACGCCCGCGCCCGGCGTGAGGATCACGGGCGTTCCCGAGGCAAGCGCCTCCAAGGGCGCGAGGCCCCACGCGTAGCGCTGGCTGAGGATCACGAAAACGTCAGCGGCGGCGTAGGTGTCCTTCAGCTCGGCGTCTGAGAGCGAGGCGCGCGGCAGCGTCACGCGGGCCGTCAGGCCTTGCGAAGCGATCTGGGCGGCCAAGCCGTCCGCGTAGGCGGGGTCTTCGTGGTCTGAACCGGCGATCAACGTGTGCAGGTGAGGATCGTCGGCCAGGAGTGACGTCGCCTCGATCAGATCCTCGAAGTGGCGATGCTCGACGAGGGTGCCCATGCCGACGACGAGAAAGACGTCCTCGGAGATGCCGAGCCTGGCGCGGGCCGCCGCCCGCTCCGGAGGATCGAAGAAGTGCTCCGGCGGTCCAACGGGTACCAGCAGGGCGTCCTTGCGATAGCTGCGACGGACCATCTCGACCTGCTGGGCGCTCAGCACCGCGATCGCGCTGGCGCGGCGGGCATCGAGCAGGTCGGGCCAGGTCATGGCGGCCTGCAGCGCGCGGCGCGGCAGGGAGCGCTCGCCGGTGATCGACATGTGGGGCACGATCGCGCGCTCCCACAGCGATTCGTTGTTGCGCGTCCACACGAGCGGAATCGACAAGCGCCCGGCGGCGATGCGCCCCGGTCGCAGCGCGAGCCAGTCGTGGGCGTTGACGACGTCCGCTTCGTGCGGGACGAGCTTGGCAACCTTCGGCATGTCAAGCCAAAAGCGTCGAGCCAGGGCGCGGTTGTCGGCCGGCAGCTCGAAAGGGCCGCTCCTGACCGATCGGATCTCCAGCTGATCCGCCGCGTAGGAGAACTCACTGCCCGCCAGGAAGTCGTAGCACGCAACCGTTACGCGGTGGCCGCGCCCCACGAGTCCGGCCCCCAGCTCGAGCATCAGGCGCACGCCGCCGCCGCCGCCCGCCTTTCCGCCTACGTGATGGTTGACGAGCGCGATGTGCATGCTTGGAGAGTGGGGAGTCCCGCCATGGCCACCAAGAACCTTGCGTGGCGTCGAAGTGCGGGCTGGGAACTGAATATCCTCTGCCGGCATGCTATCCATGCCCCGCCCGACCGCGAGGCGCCTGCGGATCTTCATCCTCAACCCGTCCTATCCGCCGGTCGCCTGTGGGGTCGGCGCCTATACGAGCGGCCTCGCGAACGCGCTTGTTCGCGCCGGCCACGATGTCACGGTCATCACTTGCAGCACGTCGACTGCCGCCGCGGACGGGCCTCCGCGCGTGCTGCCGCTCCTGAGCGAGTGGGGGCTCGTGGCTTTCCTGCGTGCCCGGCGGCGCTTTCCAAAACCACGCCCAGATCTCGTTGTGTCGTTTTATCCAGCGGCGTTCGAGGGCAGCCACTCGGCGCTCTATCTGGCGCCGGGCTTGGCCAAGCTTCTGCTCGGACGCCCGCGGACGGTCTTCATCCTGCACGAGTTCGTGCGCTCCGGCGGAATCGAGCAGCGCCTGCTGCGACTGCCGCTGTGGGCCGCAAACCGGATCGTGGCGGTGACCGAGGCCGAGCGCGACGCGGTCGTCGCTCGCTACCCGTCGGTCGCATCGCGAACGGTAGTGCGGCACAACCCCCCAACCATCCCGGTTGCCGCTGAGGACCCGGAGGCCGACGCGCGCACGCGCGCGTCGCTTGCGCCGCAGGAGCGTCCGCTGATCGGCTACATCGGCCTGCTCTGGGGCGCCCCGAAGGGTTTTGAGGATCTACTCGAAGCACTCGCACAGACCGACGCTCTGCTTGTGGCGACGGGTTCACTGGATCCCGCAAATGCCTACCACGAGCAGATCGCCGCTCTCGTCGAGCGGTTGGGGGTGGGCGACCGCGTGCGCTGGCTCGGGTTCGTCAGCGACGACGAGGCCGCCCGCCTGTTGCGTGTGGTCGACGCGGTCGTCCTGCCCTACCGCGGCGGCGCCGAGAGCGGTTACACGAGCATGCTGGCCGCGCTCGTCAACGGCGGCGCCGTCATCACCACGCGCGGCCCACAGAACCCACCCTGGCTGCAGGACGGTGAGACGGCGCTGCTGGTCAACCGGGAAGACCCGGCAGCGCTGGCGCAGGCGATCACCAAGCTATTGACCGACAAGCCCCTCGGCGCCCACATCCGCGCGCGAGCCTGCGCACTCTCCTTCGGCTGGGATGAGATCGTCGAAGCCGTCGTCGCTCATAGCGTGCGTTAGGGTCACGCCTGCGTGACCAGGCAACCGAGAAGTCTTGGACGTACGATCGCGGGCCTTCAGCGCTCGGGCGCGCTACCCAGCACAGACTACGTTCTGAGCCATGTGGTGAATCGCATTCCGCTGGTGGCGGCGAGGATGCGCGCATACGCGGCGCTGGGGGTCGAGTTCGACGATCTCGACAGCGCCAACATCAGCCTGGGCGTGGACATGTGGGCGGGCGCCAATCTGTCTGTGGGTCGCGGAAGCACGATCGGGCAGAAGTGCTTCGTCGACGCGCGTGGTGGGATACGTGTCGAGTCGGACGTGAGCATCTCAAGGGAAGTGTGTGTGCTGACCGCGGCGCACGAGCCCGACAGTCCCGAGTTTGAGACCTCGCTGGCGCCCGTGCGCTTCGAGCCGCGCTGCTGGATCGGCACGCGCGCGGTGGTGATGCCCGGAGTGTGCGTCGGCGAAGCCGCCGTCGTGGCGGCAGGCGCGGTGGTGACCCGCGATGTCGCGCCATATACGGTGGTCGGAGGCGTCCCCGCCAAGCTGCTTCGCAAGCGCAGGGAACCGTTGTCGTATGCGCTCGACTTTCGGCCCAACTGGTATTGAGACGCGAAGGGTCCAGCAGGAAGAGACCTGTCTTCAGCTCCGAGCGATCGACTGCCTGCAGCCTTACGATCCCCGCCGATGACCTTGCCTGACGACCCCAGTCGTGCGCGACCGCAGGACCCCGATGCAGATGTGCTCGACAGCACCCGAGCCGGGGGGCTGGCTCTCAGGGGCAGCGCGATGCGGCTCGGCGGGTACGGCGGCGGGGTGCTGCTGGCGCTGGTGTCGGCGCCGCTGCTGATTCGCCATCTTCATCAGACGGGGTTCGGTCAGTACGTGACCGCGCTCTCGATCGCGACGATCGCCGCGAGTTTGACCGAGGGGGGCGTCAACACGATCGCCTTGCGCGAGTTCGCAGCGCGCAGTGGCCACGAGCGGGACACGGCGATGAGGGGGGTACTCGGCATGCGTTTGCTACTGAGCGTGGTCGGGGTGGTCGCCGCCACCGCGTTCGCCGCCGCCGTCGGGTACAACCGGACGATCGTGCTCGGCACCGCCGTCGCCGGGGTCGGTTTGACGATCCAGCTGCTGCAAACGCTTGTGTCGGTGCCGCTGCAGGGGACGATGATGCTCGGCCGGGTCGCCGCCGCCGAACTGCTGCGCAACGGCGTGACGACGATGCTGATAGTCGTGCTGGTGGTCGCCGGCGCAGGCATCGTGCCCCTCTTGGCGGTGATCGCGCCGGCCTGCCTCGCGGCGCTGCTGCTGACCGCTCGATTCGCTCGCGGCTCGATGCCGTTGCGTCCATCGCTTCACTTCGCGGCCTATGCGCCGCTGTTGCGCGAAACGTTCCCATTCGCCGTGGCGGTGGCGCTCAGCAGCGTCTACTTCAGGGTGACGATCGTGGTGATGTCGCTTGAGGCGACCGCCCTGCAAACGGGGTACTTCTCGACGTCGTTCCGGGTCGTGGAGGTCCTCATCGGCCTGCCGGTGCTTTTGATCGGCGCCGCCTTTCCGATCATCACGCGCGCGGAGCGCGACGACCCGGGTCGATTCGCCCAGGCGACACGCCGCATGTTCGAGCTGGCGGTGATGACCGGGGTGTGGATCGCGCTGACGGTGGAGCTCGGCGCCCGTTTCGCCACCGATGTCCTGGGCGGTCCGGCCGCCGCTCCGGCCGCACCGGTGCTCCGCATTCAGGGCCTGGCGGTGATGGCCACTTTCGTGGCGGTCGCCTGTTCGTTTCCACTGCTGTCGCTGCGGCGCTACTCAGCCCTGCTGGTCGCGAATGCGCTTGGGCTGGTGGTGACGCTCGCGGTGTCGCTGTCACTCGTACCCGTGCTCGAGGCCCGTGGCGCGGCGATCGCCACGGTGGCCGCCGAGCTGACGCTTGCGTGTGTGGCGATCGTGGTCCTGGTGCGCGCGCGACCCGACGTTCACCTGCAATGGGGCATCGTTCCGATCGCGCTGCTGGCCGGCGGCGCCGGGCTCGGCGTAGGCCACCTCGTGGGGGTGCACCCGCTGCTTGAAGTGTTCGTTGGCACCTGTGTGTATGCGATCGCACTGGCGGCGCTCGGTCGCTTTCCGCCGGAGATCGGTCATGCCCTGCGCGCGAAGCGAGTCGTCGAGGGAGTCGGCTAGCCCGCTCGAGCACGCCGCTCGAACATCGCCCGCTTCAGGACGCCCCGAGCACGCGCACCTCGGGCAAAGGCACGATGAACTGGCCGCCGCCCTGCAGGAACTCCTGCTCGCGCTCGAGGAACTCCTCCAGGAAGTGCCACGGCAAAGCCAGGTAGTAGTCGGGCTTCATCGCCCGTGAGTCCTCCTCGCTGATGATCGGGATTTTCGTGGCGATCGTCTCCGAGCCGCTCTTGTCGGGGTTGCGGTCGGCCGCCGCCTCGATCAAGACGCTGTCGATGCCGGCGTACTGGAGGATCGTGTTGCCCTTCGTGGAGGCGCCGTAGACATGGATCTTCTTGCCTTCGCCGTGGAGCTTCTGGCACATCGCGAGCAGCTCGTCGCGGACCCGCTCCGCCCCCAGGCGGAACGCCTCGTAGGGCTCAGGCGAGTCGAGCGCCAGCTCGAACTCCTTGACGCGCAGCGCGCTCAGCGCCTCCATCTGCTCGGGCGTGCGCTCGTGCTGACCGGCGTGCCCGATGAACAGGCGGATCGAGCCGCCGTTCATGTCGTTGAGCTCGGCGGATACGACCTCCAAGCCCTCTTCGCCGACCAGTCGCTCGATCACGGCGAGCGAGTAATACTCGAGGTGCTCGTGCACGATCGCGTCGAAGGCGTTGGCTTCGAGCATCATCGGGAGGTAGTGCAGCTCCATCACCCAGATGCCACGCTCGGCCAAGGCCTCGGCAACGTCGGCGACGAACGCGCGCGGGTACTCCAGGTCGTAGAACATCGCGATGCTCGTGATCGCCTTCGCCTTCTGGTCGGGACGGCGCCGGCGCAAAGCGGCGGCCGAGTAGAAGTCGTTGACGACGTCGTAGCCCTTGGCGATCGCGTAGCGCGCGACGTCGGAAGGATCGAAGCCGAGGTGACGCAGGCCCTGCGCCTGGTAGCCGTCGAGCAGGGTGCCGTCGTTGCAGCCGATGTCCACGACGAGGTCGCCGGACTCGAGCGGCACGATCGCTTCGACGCCGTGGGCGATGCCATGGAGGTTCTCGGTCATCGTGCGGTTGACCCCGCTGCGATACCAGTAGGAGCTGTAGAGGATCGAGCCGGGCACGGTGTGCTTGGTCTGGATCAGGCCGCACGCCTCTTGGTCGCGCGTCATGTCGCAGCGAACGAGCTCGAGCGGGATCGCGCGCTGGACCGGCTGGTCGCCGCCGGGGTCCGCGAATGCCCCCGCGATGCACTGGTCGCCGAGCGAGAGCACGGGTGCGAGGTTGGCGCAGCCGCAGATGCGGCACGTTGTGCGCGTGATCAGACTGGTGCGTGGTGCCGGTTTGCGAGTGGCCATGCGTCCTCCGTCGTAGTGCGGTCGAGGCGGCACTATTCCATAAACGGCTCGGCCGCCCGGGCTCGGCCACGAGCTACTCCGGCCGATCTGAGGCTCCCGGCTCCCGACCCTCCCCACTTGTGAGGGCAGCGACGTCCTGAAGGTCCCGCTCGCGGCCCGCGGCCAGCTTCATCCGGATCAGGTCGTCGCGGTGGACGAAGCGCAGCGTCAGCCGGCCGACCTCCGCGGTGACGGCATGTGGGCCCACGATCGCGCGCCCTTCAGCCCGGCCGCGTCGGTCCGGCCGGCCGTTGCGCCGGCTCGAGGATCGCGGCGTCATCGAGCCCCGTGGCGCCGGCCGCGGCGCCTACTGGATGCGGCTGTCCACCGACTTCTGAGCTATACCCGCAGCTCGATAAACCCGGCGGCGGAGAAGTCGCCGTCGAAGGCGAAGGCTTCGGTGCTCCGCAGCTCGCGCATGGTGGCGAAGCTTGTCGCGTCGACCCACGAGAGCTCTCTGTCGTCCCTGCGGCGGAGCCATTGCTCCGCGGCTCTTTCCGCCGGTTCTGAGACTCGGATGAGCTCCACGCGCGGCGAGGCGCTCATGGTGTCGAGGAACCCGACCGCAGCGGAGTGGCCGGCTCGGCGCCGCAGGAACGTCCAGGTCTCCCCACGTACTTCGCCGGTCGTGACCAGCCTGTCGCCGGCGTGAGCCGCCAAGAGAGCCGTCGCCTCCTGGTGGTGGGGGTCACGCCGGTTGGAGAGCGCAACCCAGAAGGATGTGTCGACGAAGATCAATAGCCGTAGACGGTCTCGTCGATGGGGGCCGGCTCAAACTCACAGCTGCCAGACAGCGAGGCGAGCGGGTCCTCGGCGAGCGCAGGCAGCGGCTCCAGTCCACGCCGTACGTAGTCGCGGACCAGCGACGCCTTTGAGACATGGATCTTGGCGGCCTGGACATCCAGCGCCTGATAGGCATCGTCGTCGATCATGATCTGCAGTCGCTTCATACCCACATCTTACATCACATCGCCAAACCTACGTCAGATAGGCGCTCTGTCGCGAGACAGGCGCCGAGGCAGGCTGTCGACCGACTTCTGACCCGTTCAATCGGAGGCTGCATCAAACCGCGCTACTACACGAAGCAGTATTTCGTGAGGTAGTAGCGAGGACGCGGCGGCTCAAACGACGGTAAGCCGCAGCGGCGTGTGACGCGCGATCGCCGGGAAGTCGTTGTCGGCGTGAAGCAGCTCTGCGTCGTTGCGGATCGCGACGGCCGCTGTCAGGCAATCGGTCAGCTTGCGTGGAGTCTCGCCATGGCTGCGGCAGGCGCGGTAGACATCGGCGGCCCGCTCGTAGTCGGTCGGCCCGTCGACGGGCAGCTGCGTACAGCTCTGGAGCAGGCGTCGCAGCCGGTCGCGATCGGCGTGGTCGCGCGCGCCGGCGAGTATCTCCATCGTCACGACGTCTGTGCTTGCGAGCTCCCGGCCCTGCTCGAGCGCGTCGCGGAGAGCGAGGTGGACGGGGCTGCCCGTTGCGCGCAGGTACTCGACCCACGCAGAGCTGTCGATGAGGATCACCGCTGAGCGATCTCGTCAGGAGCGCGGATCTCCGCGAGGCTCCCGGCCCATCCACTCCCCTCCATCGCCAGCGATTCCTCGCGATCCATCGGCTCTCCGACGAGCCGGCGCAGGGCCAGGTCGACAGCCTCTCGCTTGGAGCGCAGGCGGTACACGCGCATCGCGCGAGTCACCAGCTCGTCGTCGAGATCGATGTTCGTCCTGCTCATTCACACCACTCTACACCATTTGGTGTATGCACCCTGGCGGCGAGGAGGCGTTCGAGCAGGCGACCGGGACGCCGCGGGCCATAGCCTCGAGGACCGGTACAAAACTGGACCCGATGGCGGTACTCCATCCACGTCGAGTCCCCTGATGTGCAGGGGCGCCGCCGAGGGCTCGTGCGGGGTAGTCGCTTGAGATGTACGCACGCTGGGAGTACACTCCAGGTTATGAAGACCGCCGAGAGCAAGACGCATCGTTGGAACATGCGCGTCGCCGAGGATGTCGATGCGGTCGTGCGGTTGGCCGCCGAGCAGACCGACCAGCCGCTGACAGACTTCGTGGTGCAGGCTGCGCGCGTGGTCGCTGAGGACACGCTTGCCGATCGCCGGGTGTTCCGCCTCGACGAGGCTGCCTGGGATGAGTTCGTCGAGATCCTGGATCGGCCCGCCCGACCGGTTCCCGAGCTTGCACGCCTGCTGTCATCCGCCGGCGTGTTCGACGACTAGCTCGTGAGCTTTCACAAGCCGGTCGCTCTGGAGGCGTGGCATCGCGCCGAGGACTTCCGGTGCGGAGCGCGCTCGCTCGATGATTGGTTGCGCAAGCATGCCCTTCAGAGCCATCGCAGCGGTGGCTCACGGGTGTTCGTCACGACCGAGACAGATCCAGACGTCGTCGGCTACTACGCGCTCGCCGCCGGCGCCGTGATGCCTCGCGACGCCCCGGCGCGGCTCGTGCGGGGTCTTGCGGGCAACCAACCGGTGCCCGTTGTCCTGCTGGCTCGGCTGGCTGTCGATGCTCGCCACCAGGGCCGGCATCTCGGGCGCTCGTTGCTGCTGGACGCGATGACGCGTGTTTTGCAAGCGGGTGAGCTGATCGGCATCCGTGCCCTGCTCGTTCACGCCGTCGACGAGAATGCCCGCAGGTGGTATGCGCAGTTCGGCTTTGAACGCTCGCCGACGCATGCGCTGCACCTGATCCTCCTGATCAAGGATCTTCGCGCCACCATTGAGCATCTTGGGCGGTAGAGGTGTTCGACAGCGTGCCGCGTGCCCTCGATCCCTACGAAACCGACGTCGGACGCCTGCGCTCGGAGGAGCGCCTTCCACAGCGCGTGCGACCCACGAACCTCACTGCTCCCGATGGCTAGGTCGTCGCGCTGCGACTCGACCACGCGGGCAGGCCCACCACGGGCTCGTTCTTGTCCATCCACGCAGTAATCCGCGCGGCGAGGAGCGAACGATCGGGCGCATGGTCACAGCGCTGCACGAGCTGCTCGGCGAGTACCCGGCAGACAACGCGACGAGCCTGCGCCACAGGCTCTGACACGCCGCCGGTAAGACCGCCACGGCGATCCCAGGTTTACGGATCGCGCGGGTCGACCGGCCTGCTCTCCGCGCGCGGCGACCTCCATGCCGCCGGTCTCGCCGGGCACGAGGAAGATCAGGTTCAGGCCGACGTGCATCGCGGTGGAGGAGGCTAACGGAGCCTGTGCGAGATTCCCGTGCGCCTGGACCTGCGATCGCTACGGACCCGAGGCGCCTGGACTCGTCCCCGCCACGTGGCCGAGCCGGCTGAGCACGTCGGTGGTGGGGGCGACCTTCGCTTTCTCATAGTCGGACAGCCGTGACGCCGAGGTGCCGGCCGCTCGGGCGAACTCGCGCAGCGTCATGCCCGACCGGATGCGCCACGAGCGGATCTGCGCGGCGTATTGCGCCCTTCCTTGCAGCGTCACGTCCTCGCGGGCGTGACGGATCACGTTGGAGATCAGCGCGTCGACGCCGTAGTGCTCGCCCCATCCGGCGACGGCCTCGGCGGTACGCGCGGCGGGTCCCCAGGGGTTGAGCCGGATCGCCCGCGCGAGCCGGCGCCAGTCCGACAGCGAACCGCGGTCGATCACCGTCTCGATCGCCTCCGCCGGCCATAGATCCATCGGCTGGCCGGCGTCGAAGTCGAGGTTGCGAAACCGCACCGTCATCGCGCCATCCTCTCGGAGAGGTCGGCGAGCACCGCCTTGACCGTGGACCAGTCGTGCCAGCGGGAGTCCAGCTCCTTGTAGCTTGCGAGCTGCGCGGTGACCTCGGCGTCTCGCGGTCGGGGGTCCGCGATCGCGCCCCGCGGTCAGCTTCATCCGGATCAAGTCGTCGCGGTAGACGAAGCTCACCCCCACAGCGTCGCGATCGGCAGCGCGAAGATGCGCTCGGAGAGCCGGAAGGGGCGCGGTCCGGTGTGGAGCACCGCGCCGGCGAGGAAGCGCTCGCCGAGCCTGTCGCGCAGCCACTCCAGGTGCCTGGCGTCTGCGCGCGTCGGGGCCGCGGAAGACTTGATCTCGACGGCGACGAGGCTGCCGGCCGACAGCTCGGCGATCAGGTCGATCTCGTGACGGCCGTTCTTCTCGCGCAGGTGATGCAGGCGCGGCTTGAAGCCGACCACCTCCAGCTCCGGCCTGATCTGGGCGCTTTGGACCACCTTTCGCTAGCGCTTTGGACCACCTTTCGCTAGCGCTTTGGACCACCTTTCAGTAGCGCTTTGGACCATGAGCTGGTACCGCTTTCGCGCGCCTCTCGGCTGTCCACCGACTTCTGATCTGACGCCTCGATCTGCGCCAGCGTGACCGCGCGCATGTCCTGCCCCTCGCCAAGCGCCCGAAACCACTCCACCGTCGCCACAAGCCCATCCTCCAGCGTCATAAGCGGCGCCCACCCGAGCAAATCGCGCGCGAGCGAGGAGTCGAGCTTCAGGTGGGGCGTCTCGCGCGGATGATCGCCCTCGTCCACCTCCCAGCAGATCCCGCCGGGCCACAGCTCCGAAACCCGCCGCACGACCCACTCGACGCTCCGCGCGTCGGAGTCGTGGGGGCCGAAGTTCCACGCGCGCGCATACTCGGCCGACGAACATAGCGCTTGGGCGAGCACGAGATACCCGGAGAGCGGGGAGAGCACGTGCTGCCACGGCCGCACCGAAGAGGGGTTGCGCAGGCGCAGCGTCTCGCGTGCCTGCCCCCCGCCTGCCTGTGCCCTCCAGGGCGTGCCCTGTGGGGTGCCATGGGGGGTGCCCTTTAGGGTGCCGGCGGAGGCGGCGCGAAAGACGTCGGGGAGCAGCCGCTCGGCGCCCCAGTCGCCCCCGCCGATGACGTTGCCGGCGCGCGCGGAGGCGAGGCGCGGGCCGGCGGGATCTGAGAAGAAGGAATGGCGGTAGGCGGAGGTGACGAGCTCGGCGGCGGCCTTGGAGCTCGAGTAGGGGTCGTGGCCGCCGAGGGGATCGGACTCGCGGTGAGCGCGGGGCGGGTGCGACGGGGCGTAGCACTTGTCGGAGGTGACCACGAGCACCGCGCGGACGCCCTCGCACGCGCGCACGGCGTCGAGCAGGTTGACCGTGCCGAGCACGTTCGTCTCATAGGTATGGGCGGGCGCGGCGTAGGAGCGGCGCACGAGCGGTTGCGCGGCCATGTGGATAACCACCTCCGCACGCGCGTGGTGAACCGCCTGCGCAAGAGCGTGCGCGTCGCGGAGGTCGCACGCGAAGCACGCATCCATCCCCTCCCCCACACCCGCAAGCTCGTACAGGGACGGGACGGTGGGCGGCGAGGCGAGCGAGATCCCGCGCACACGCGCGCCGAGCGACTGCAGCCACAGCGACAGCCACGAACCCTTGAAGCCGGTGTGCCCGGTGAGCAGCACGCGGCGGTTTCGCCAGAAGGCGGGGTCCACGACGCCGCGCGGGAGGGCGCCCGTTTGGGGCCCGCTGGCGGTGACAGGCGACACGCGGGGCAGCGTAGCGACCGGGTGGCCTCACCGCTCGTGCACCAACACCACGTTCGAGGCCCCCGTGGCATACGGGAAGTCAGCCTCCCGAGGGGACACGGCGCGGAACCGGTAGGTGATGGGGCCGGCGAGCCGGAAGCGGTAGCTGGCGCGGTAGCGGCCGTGGGAGCCGCTGGAGAGCACCTGGAACTGGCGCCAGGGGCCGCTGGGCGTGCGCGCCTCGAGCACGAGCTGCTTGCCGCCGCGCGGCAACGGCGAGCCGTGGAGGACGCCCGTGAAGGCGATCGTGGAGCCGACGTGCGCGACGGTGGGCGTGACGCGCAGGCGCAGGCTCGCGGGGACCGTGAGGGTGAGCGCGGCGGTGACGTTCGGCGCGGGCTGACCGGTGTGGCTGGAGTAGGCGAACGTGAGCCGCGAGGACGGCGTGGAGGAGGGCAGCCGCACGCGGAAGCTCCCGTCGGGCGCCGTGCGCGCGGAGGCGAGCGCGCGAGACGAGGCGCCCTGGTAGGAGGGCGTGTAGAGCACCTGCAGCGTGGCGCCGGCGATTGGCGAGCCGTCGGGCGCGGTGAGTCGCCCGAGGACCGTGTGGGAGCGGCCGTAGGCGCCGGCGAGCGACGCGCGCGCGGTGGAGGACCAGCGCACGGACAGCCTGGCGCCGGCCGATGCGGGCGTGCCGTTGTCGCCCTGGAGTTGTGGGAGGGGGTTGTTTTGGGGGGATGGTTCGTGCTTGGCGGCGCCCGCGGACCCCTGGCCTTCGGGCGAGGGCTGCTGGGGAGACGCGCTTGGGGGATGGTTGAGCACGGCGATCTTGCGGTCGAGCGCGACGGTCGAGCAGCCGGCGGCGTTCGTCACGGTGACGACCAGATGGTGCGTGCCGTCGGTGAGCGCGGTGGTGTCGAATGGGACGTCGGCTCTCGTGCTCGCGGCGCACGGTCGCAGGTAGAGGAATGCGGGCAGCCCGTCGGTGGTTTGGCCGACGTCCTTGCAGCGACCCCCGTTTTCGCTCAGCAGGGTCTTGCCGGCAGGGACGCCGTCGACGGTGAACACCGCCTCATAGACCCCCGAGCCGGAGTCTTCGGCGGTGAACGCCAGGTCCACCGTGCCGCTGACGGTGGCGGCGAGGGCGAGTTCGCCTTCGACGTTCGTGACCGTCGGCTGGGTGGTCTGTTCGAGGATAAGGTCGGAGGCGTAGAGGTAGACCACCGCGGCATAGCCGTTGCTGTCGCCTTTGCCGCTCGGGCATTTGTACGTCGGGATACCGCCGCACGACGCGTTCAGATAGAGGTTCGTACCGAGATTGTTGGCCGGAACCACAACGCGGTTGGAACTCGAGAGCGGCTGCGTCGGATCCCCCAACCCAAGCTGGCACCCAAACTCATAGACGCATTCGTCAAAGACTTTGGTGTCGTCGGGCCCGGCAAGCCAGAACTCGTAGGTGGCATTGGTAGCGAGGCCTCCGTCCGCGTCGCCTGCTCGCCACAAAGTGGCACCCACAAGGGCGTCTTCCGCAGGAACCTTGAATTCCCATGCGGCGGTGTCGGTGGTTGCTGCGTGGACGCTGCCGTCGCCAAGCGCCGCCAGCAACGCCTTGCCTTCCTTACACCCGTCTTCGAGATAGTCGGAGACCCCCGTCATGGAACTGCTCCACCCGTCCGTGGGAGCGACGCTCCCGTCGGGCATCCGGCAGCCGTACACGTGGTACTCCCCCGCCTGCGCGCTCGCGGTGCTCCCCGCGCTCGCCGCCACCGCGCAAAGCGCCGCCAGCACGACCGTCGCGGCGCGCCGGGCGCCCCCAAACCGTCTCATCCAGAACATGCCTCAGATTCCTTTCCGTTCGAGCTCCACAGGCGGCGGTGTCGCCGCCCCGACGTCCATGTCGCCCGCGGGCCGCTTCTCACCCCCCTGTCAATTTGCCGACTACGCGTCTGCTCAGCGGAACGATGTCGGGGAAGCGGAATCTTCGGATGGTCAAAATAGACGGATGTTCGGGTCGGTCCGATCCAACCGTCCACGCCGCCGCACGCGCACGCGCGGGGTCAGCACATGGGGGATGGCCGCCGCGGACAGGGGGCGGGCGGGCGTGGGCGATGGGCGTCCGCGGCCCGCCGCTACGCGCCGAAGCGGATCGGCAGCTCGGCGATCTTCATGGCGGGGAAGATCGCCGAGCGTGTCCGCGGGAAGAACTCGCCGGCCTCGCTACTTCTTCGGGTGCACCGTCTGCTTGAGGCTCGCGCCGGGGGTGAACTTCGGGGCCTTGGACGCCTTGATCTTGACCTTCTCGCCCGTACGCGGGTTGACGCCCAGGCGGGCCGCCCGCTTGACAACCGAGAACTTGCCGAAGCCGGTGATCACGATGTCCTCGCCCTTCTTCAGCGTCGTGCCGACCGTGGTCACGAACGACTCGACCACGCGCCCTGCATCCGCCTTGGAGAGGCCGCTGTCGGCTGCGATCGCCTCGACAAGCTGGCTCTTGTTCATGAGTGCTCCCTTTCGATAGGTGTGCTGGCAGTGGCGCAGACTAGCGCGCATCGAGCCCGGCGGGCGCGAGCAGGAGGCGCAGTTGTTCGCGCATCAGCGCCACGCCTCGCTCGGGAGCGACCGCCGCGACCCCGATCGCGGCGCGCGCCTTGCCGTCGGAGAGGGCCGCGTTCGAGGGCAGCTTCAAGCGCGGGTCCTCCCCGCACGCGCGCAGGAAGGCCCCCGCCGTGCCCTCCCGCACGAGCTCCCCCGAGCACCCGAGCTCCCGCGCGAGCAGCTCCACCCACTCGCGCCGCCCGAGCGAGCCGGGACCCGCCATGTTGTAGACGCCTTCGCACCCCTGCGCGACCAGCTCGCACAGGCGCTGGGCGTAGTCCCACGCGTACGTCGGCGAGCGCCATACCCCGGCGGGCGCGGGCAGCGGGGCGCCGTCGCGCAGCCGCTTCACGAGTCGCAGCGCGAGGCCCGAGCGCTCCCAGGCATCCGAGCGCTCCCCCGGACTTGAGCGTTCCCACCGCTCCCACGCGTCGCCCTCGCGCGCGAGGCATGTCGGACGAGATGCATTGACACCGTATGGATCCCCCAGCCGCGTGATGAGCCAGCTCACGTTCGAGCGCATCACCGCTTCCTCGCACGCGAGCTTCGAGCGCCCGTAGGCGTTCACGGGGTCGGGCGGATCGCTCTCCTCGAAACGGCTGCCGGCCGGTCGGCGGCCGCTGTGGACCCAGTCGCACGACACGAGCACATACCGCGCGCGCACCGTCCTCGCGGCCGCGAGCGTGTGTTCGGCGCCCACGAAGTCGAGCTGCGCGACGTATGGATCGTGCTCGTAGCGGCTGAGCCCCGGAGGGGCCGCGGCGTGCACCACGACGTCGGGCTCAAACTCCACCGCCGCCTGCACGCACGCTTTGCGGTCGACCATGTCGAACCCAACCATTTGCGCCCCGTCGATCTCCACCGGCCGCTCGCAAAAGCAGCCGAGCACGTCCCAGCTCTGCTGCGCGGCGGCCGCCACCACGTTGGACCCGATCAGGCCGCTCGCTCCTGTCACCAGCATCCGCATCCGATACAAACCGTCTCTCTGTTGTCAATAAGACAGTACCACCGGACGGTCAGGGAAGGAAGCGGTTGGTCCCGTAGCGCGCGGGCGGGATTGGGGCGTGGATGAGGCCGGCCCCCACCATCCACTTCGACATCGCTTCCACGTTGGCCGCCCGCAACGTCCCGAATGCCGCCGCGCGCCCGCCTGCGACCCCGTGGTCCTCGGCGAACAGCGGCAGGTAGGCGCCGAGCGACGCCGCTGTGAGCTTGTGTGGGAGCGTTGGATTGGCGGCCTCGAGAGCCGCGAGGCTCCGTTGGGGGTCCTTCAGGGTGTCCTCGTAGCCGTGCACGGTGGCCGCGACGAAGTCGCGCACGAGCCGCGGGTGGTCTCCGATCAACCTGCGCGTGGTGAACGCCACCAGGCCCGGGTAGGACGGCCCGCCCTGCCGGTCGAGCGCGAACGCCGTGATCGGGTGGCCGCTGACTGCGAGCGCCACGCCGTCGTCGGGGATGAAGCCCGTGAACGCCGCGATCCGGCCCGCCACCAGCGCCTGCGCGCCGTTGAAGCCGACCGTCACCACCCTCACCCGCCCCGGGGGCACGCCCGCGTGGCGCAGCTCGGTGTCGAGCACCGCCAGATCGGAGGGCACACCCGTGATCCCGACAGCCTTGCCCTTCAGGCCGGCCGGCGAGCGCAGGCGCTCGCTCGCGAGCGCGATCAATCCCCCGAGGGGACGCTGCACGAGCGCCATCACCGCCTGCGCGTCGCCGCCCTCCTCGATCAACCCCGCCACGTCGCTGCCGTCGGCCAGTCCGAACTGTGCCGTGCCGGCGTCGATCAGCTTCAGCGTTTCCTGCGTGGAGGTGGGCTGCACCACCTTCAGGTCGATCCCCTCCTGCCGGTAGTAGCCGGCGGCGAGCGCCCGGTAGATGCCGGCGTGCACCGCGTTCGGCGTGAAGTCGAGGATCAAGGTCGCCTTGGTCGGCCGTGCCGGGTGGCCCGCGCCGCACGCCGAGAGAGCCCAGGCGGCTGTGAGGGCCAATACTCCGTAGAGGGGTACTTGCGCGCGCGCGCGTGCGCAGGTCCACGCTTTGCTTATTAAGACGCCGCGCGCGCGCGCAAGTACCCCCAAAATCACAACCTCCCACACCGGCGAGCGCCGCGGACGCCTCCCCGGGAGGCGATATCTTCCATGCACGTGACGGGATCCTCTCAGACGCATGTCGCGAGCCATGAGGCCCGCACGCTATCGGGCGAGCCGGTTCGCGAGCTCTACACGCCCGAGGACCTCCCGGCGGGGATCGGCGACCCCGAGCGCGACCCGATCGGACGGCCCGGCGCCTACCCGTTCACGCGCGGGCCCGTACGAGTCGATGTACCGCGGGCGGTTGTGGACGATGCGCCAGTTCGCCGGCTTCGGCACCTCGGAGGAGACCAACAAACGTTTTCACTACCTGCTCGACCACGGCCAGACGGGCCTCTCCACGGCCTTTGACATGCCTTCCCTGATGGGCCACGACTCCGATGACCCTCGCTCGCTCGGCGAGGTCGGGCGCGAGGGCGTGGCGATCGACACGACCGAGGACATGCGCACCCTGTTCGCCGGCATCGACCTCGGCGAGGTGTCGGTGTCGATGACCATCAACGCCCCCGCCGCGATCATGCTCGCCTTCTTCGTCGTCGCCGCCGAATCAGGTCCCACCCACCCGGTGGGGGTGGGGCCGCATCAACTCTCGGGCACGATTCAGGCGGACATCCTCAAGGAGTACATCGCCCAGAAGGAGTGGTGCTTCCCGATCGACCCCGCGATGCGGTTGTGCGGGGACATGATCGAGTGGTGCACGAAGCACATGCCGCGCTGGCACCCGATCTCGATCTCCGGGTACCACATCCGCGAGGCCGGCTCGACCGCACAGCAGGAGCTCGCGTTCACGCTCAAGGACGGGCTCACCTACGTCGAGCAGGCGCTCGCGCGAGGCCTCGACGTCGACGACTTCGCGCCGCGGCTCTCCTTCTTCTTCAACGCCCAAATCGACCTGTTCGAGGAGATCGCCAAGTACCGCGCCGCGCGGCGCATCTGGGCGCGCGAGCTGCGCCACACGTTCGGCGCAAAGAGCGAGCGGTCGTGGCTGATGCGCTTCCACACGCAGACCGCCGGCGCGTCGCTGACCGCGCAGCAGCCGCTCAACAACATAGTGCGCACCACCGTCGAGGCGCTCGCGGGCGTGCTCGGCGGGACGCAGTCGCTGCACACCAACTCCTACGACGAGGCGCTGGCGCTGCCCACCGAGGATGCCGTGAGGATCGCGTTGCGAACCCAGCAGGTGATCGCGCACGAGACGGGCGTCGCCAACACCGCCGACCCGCTCGGGGGCTCCTACTTCGTCGAGGCGCTCACCGACGAGATGGAGGCGCGCTGCTACGAGTACTTCGCCAAGATCGACGAGCTCGGCGGAATGGTGGAGGCGGTCAAGCGCAACTACCCCCAACGCGAGATCGCCGACGCCGCGTTCACGCTCCAGCGGGAGATCGACGCGGGCGAGCGGGTCGTGGTGGGCGTCAACCGCTTCACCGAGGGCGACGATGCGGAGCACGAGATCCTGCGCATCGACCCGACGCTCGAACGCAAGCAGATCGGCCGTCTGCAGGCGGCGCGCGCGAGCCGCTCGGGCGCCGAGGTGGAGCGCGCCCTGGCCGAGCTGCGCGAGGCGGCGGCGGGCGAGCGCAACCTGATGGATCCCTTGATCGGGTGCGCCCGAGCGAACGCCACGGAGGGCGAGATCGTCGAGTCGCTGCAGCAGGTGTTTGGCCGCTACACGGAGTCCCCCGTCTTCTGACGGGGCTAGTCTTTCACAAGTTCTTACGCGCGATCAGCAACTTCGCGCCCGGAGTCATGTTGTGCGGGCGTTAGGGTTTCTCGATCGAGGGAGCGTCTGAAGACCGCTCCACCACAGGACGCGCCCAACCACATGCCACACGACCCGCTCGCCAACGACGCCGTCAAACGACACCTGCTGCGCAGGGCGCTGCTGCTGCTCGGGCTGAGCGTGGCGCTCGGGTCGGCCGGTACGCTGGCCTTCGCGGCGAAGCGGATCGCCGCCGACAGCGCCGCCTCCAAAGGATCGGCGGGCCCCAGCTGCGTGCCCGCGAGGCTGAACGCCTCAGCGCTGCTGCCCGGCACCACGCTGACGGTGGCGCCGCTGCCCGACTCCTACGACGCCTCTCCCTGGACGCAGATCAGCCTCCTCGGAGCCTCCCCCGGCGCGATCGCGGGCGTCTCGGTGCGAGGCTCGCGGAGCGGCGCGCACAGCGGGCGCCTGGAGGCCTACTCGCAGGGCGACGGCGCGAGCTTCGTGCCCTCCAAGCCGTTCCAGCCGGGCGAGAGCGTGGTGGTGCGCGGCGGGGTGAGCCGCACAGGCAGGACCACGCCGTTCGCGTTTCACTTCACGGTGGCCGAGCGCGACCCGATCGCGCACACCAAGCCCGGCGCCAAACCGAAGGGCAAAGCGGGGGACGTGCAGAGGTTCCACTCCCTGCCCGGAGTGCTGGCGCCGACGGTCACGGTGACCGCCTCCTCGCCGCAGCAGGCCCCGGGCTACGTGTTCGCGGCGCCCTACTCCGGTCCCGGCCAGGACGGGCCGATGATCTTCGACGGCGAAGGCCGGCTCGTGTGGTTCCGCCCGCTGCCGCTTGGCACGTACGCCGCCAACCTGCAGGTGCAGCGCTACGAAGAAAAGCCCGTGCTCACCTGGTGGCAGGGCTACATCCCGCGCGAGGGGTTCGGCGAGGGGGAAGAGATGGTGGCGGACTCCTCCTACCGCACGCTCATGCGTTTGCGCGCCGGCAACGGCTACCAGGCCGACCTGCACGACTTCCACCTCACGCCCCAGGGGACGGCGCTGCTGACCGCGTTCAACCCGATCGCCTGCAACGTCTCCTCCGTGAAAGGTCCCAGCGACGGCGCGGTGACCGACGGGGTCTTCCAGGAACTCGACCTCAAGACGAAGCTGGTGCGACGCGAGTGGCACAGCCTCGACCACGTGGCGCTCTCGCAGTCGTACTCCCCGACCCACGGCACAGGTCTCTCCTGGCCGTATGACTACTTCCACATCAACGGGGTCGAACGCCGTAAGGGCGACGGCTTTTTGATCTCCTCGCGCAACACCTCCGCGCTGTACTTCCTCGACCCGGGCACGGGCCGGATCACGCTGCAGATCGGCGGCAGGCACAGCAGCGTGAGGATGGGCTCGGGAGCCGCCACCGCCTACCAGCACGATGCCCAGGAACTGCCCAACGGGCAGATCAGCATCTTCGACAACGGCGGCAAGCCGATGGTGCACTCGCAGTCGCGCGCGATTCTCGTGTCGGTCGATCCCAAGGCGAGGCGAGACACGCTCGTCGCGCAGTTCGAGCACAACAAGCCGATCGACGCCGGCAGCCAGGGCAACATGCAGCAGCTCGAAAACGGCGACTTCTTCGTGGGCTGGGGCCAGGAACCGTACTTCTCCGAGTTCGCGCCCTCGGGTCAGGTCGTGTTCGACGCGCGCCTGCCCCACGCGACCCAGTCCTACCGCGGCTACCGCTTCCCCTGGAGCGCGACTCCCGTCGAACCGCCGGCGATCGCCGTGGGCGAACAGGGCGAAGGCGGCGGGACGCCCGTGTATGCGAGCTGGAACGGAGCCACGAACGTGGTCGGCTGGCGTGTGCTCGCCGGAGCGAGCGCCGAACAGCTCGCCCCCGTCGCGACCGCGCCGCGCAGCGGCTTCGAGACCGCTATCGAAGCGCCCGGCGCGCCCGCCTACGTGGCGGTGCAGGCGCTCGACGCCGCGGGCAACGTGCTCGGCGTTTCGCCCGCGATCAAGGGGTAGCGGCCGGGGAGCCCTTCAAGCGGCGCGGGTCACGCCGCGGCGGAGGGGTCGCCCGGCTCGCCCGGCTCGCCTGTACCCGCCAGGGTGAAGTCGACCTTGTCGCACACGCCGCAGTCCGGGCAGGCCCAGTCGTCGGGCACCTCGCTGAACGGCGTGCCGGGCGGAAAGCCCTCGCGCGGATGGCCGGCCTGCTCGTCGTATACGTAGCCGCACCCGGGACAGCGCCAGCTGCTCATCGCGACTCCTCCCGTCCCGCGGTGGACATCCCCGAGCGGCTCATCCCGACTCCTCCCGTCCCGCGGCCCCCGCCCCCGCGTTCGCAGCCGCGGTCGCGGTCGCGGGCGTGCCATAGCGCGCGAGCATCCGCCGGCGGGCGCGGGGGTGGATGTTGGCGCGCGTCACCTCGTGGCCGTAGTGGGCGAGCAGGCGACGGTCCATGATGCGCCGCCACAGCGGCGGGATCGTGGCGATCACGATCATGCCGGCGTAGCCCGTGGGCAGCTGCGGAGCCTCGTCGACGTGGCGCAGCGCCTGGTAGCGGCGCACCGGGTTGGCGTGGTGGTCGGAGTGGCGCTGCAGGTGGTAGAGCAGCACGTTGGAGACCATGTTGTTGCTGTTCCAGCTGTGCTCGGGGCGCGTGCGCTCGTAGCGCCCGTCCTCGCGACGTCCGCGCAGCAGGCCGTAGTGCTCGAGGTAGTTGACGACCTCCAGCAGCGAGAAGCCGACCACCGCCTGGATCAGCAGGTAGGGGAGCACCACCGGCCCGAACGCGGCGACCAGCGCGAGGAGCAGCACGAGCGACATCGCCCACGCGTTCAGGATGTCGTTGCGCAGCGTCCAAGGTCCGCGCCCCGTGCGCTGTAGGCGCGTGCGCTCGAGCCCCCAGGCCGAGCGCAGGCTGCCGAGCACCGTGCGCGGCCAGAACGCGTAGAAGCTCTCCCCCAGGCGCGCGCTGGCCGGATCCTCGGGGGTGGCCACGCGCACGTGGTGGCCGCGGTTGTGCTCGATGAAGAAGTGGCCGTAGCCTGTCTGGGCGAGCGCGACCCGGCTGAGCCAGCGCTCGTGGCTCGTGCGCTTGTGGCCGAGCTCGTGGGCGGTGTTGATCGCGATGCCCGCCACCATCGCGACGGTCAGCGCGAGCCCGATCGATTCGACCGTCGAGAGGCCGCCGTGCGACCACATCCAGCAGGCGAAGATCAGGCCGGCGTACTGGATCGGGAGGTAGGCGTAGATGACCCGGCGGTAGTAGCGGTCCTGTTCCAGCCACTTGATGACGCTCTCCGGCGGGTTGGAGGGATCCAGGCCGCCGAGCACGTCGAGCAGCGGGAAGATGCCGAAGATGAGCACCGGGCCGTAGAACCAGAACACGCCGAGTCCGGTCACTTCGACCAGCATCCAGGAGGAGAACGGCAGCAGCGGCACGATCAGGGCAAGCAGCCAGGCGTAGCGCTTGGGGTCGCGCCAGGCCGGCTCAAGGACGGACGGGTGGGACTGCTGCCCCCGCGCAGCGGGCCGCTCCCCCTGCGCGACGGGCTGCACCGGCGCCTGTGCCTGCTCAGAGCTCATCTTCCGCTTCCTCCTGGACGATCTACACGTTCGGCTGGTTTACAATCCTAGCCGTCGTTGCGGTTCAAGCGGTCGAGCTGTTCACGAAGCTTGGAGGCATTGCGGGGTGCGAAGGTTCTCAAGCGGCGGGAAGTCCGTGATGGGTCCGACGAGAAGCCGCCCGAACGATCCGCACCGCCACGTCGAGGGATGGGGTTGGTTCTGCGCATGGGGCGCCGTCGGTGCTACGGCCGCACTCGGCATGGTCTCGCTGGGGCCGCTGGCGCTGGTTCCAGCAATCCTCGCGGCAGCGATCTTGCTCCGGCACAGAGCGAGACGCACGTCAGCGTTCGGGCTGCTATCAGGCGTCGGCGTCATTCTCCTGGTGGTCGCCTGGGTACAACGCAGCGGACCGGGAACCACCTGCTGGCATACCGCAACGAGCAGCGGATGCGAACACCATCTCAATCCGATCCCTTGGCTGATTGTAGGACTCGGGCTCCTGGCCGCAGGTGTGCTCGCTCATCGAGCGCGCGAACGAAACAAGCCCGACGCGAACTGACCTCTCGAACCGATGGTTACTATTCAACGTGCAGCCCGCTATCAAATGCCTCCCGCAACAAGCGGGCAATAAGCTCCTGGTCCACACTCACCGCCTCGGAACAGAACAGTACGCCTGGTGCTGGGTGGCTCCACCAAGAGCCTTCTACGAGCAGCACCTCAACATTCGCCCACAGTCTGCCAAGCCCGACGCGATGCTTCGTCGCCACCTGGCGCGCCAGTGAATCAAGCCAGGTCGAATCGGGCCCTAGCATGAACGGTGGCCTACCTCGACTTCGTGCTGCCTGGATGCGTCCACGACGTTCGTCTGAAAACCATGTAAGAGCATCGTCACGAAGCTCATGCACAATTCCAGGAAGAACCTCGCCGTAAGGATCGCTACCAGCCTGCCGCTTCGCTACCGCCTCGAGACGTTCGGATGCCTTGCCCATCGACGGCAACACCGGCTCGCTTCTACGCAGTTCGGAACGCATTGCCAACTCGTGCTCAACCACACCCGACCACCATTGTTTCCACTCGGCTTCCGCGATGGCCTTCACACCTCCATCTCCAAGTGAGCGCGGCTCTTCTATGTGGCTTTGCGTTGCCGGCGGTACGGAGTCCGAGCCGATTGCGCGTAGTCCTAGTGCATCGCGCACGTATAGAGCGAGGTGAAGGCGCTCGGGCACATCGACGCTTACGCTCCATGACTCGGTAGCAGCGGTGCGCACGTCACTCCTCCTCGCTGCAGCCACCGCCGCACACACCATACTCGTGGCCTCCCTCTGGTTTGCGCTCCGTGTGCACCGCCCAAAGAGCCGCCAAGAACCTGGGTTTGCTGGTCCCAACATACAATATTCAGCATTTCTGAGAGGATATCAGATACCCTGTCCTAGCGTGAACCGTCCGGCCCGAAACGGACGAGGACGCGCATATTACCCTCCTGCCCTTGGGAGCCGAAAGCTACGGTGCTTCGCGTGAGTCGCTGCGGCTGTACTACGCCCCAGCGACCACGCGATTATGTGGGTCGGGTCACTATGTCGCTACGAGTTACCCATCGCGGTCCACGATGCGGGTGACTCTATCGCATGATTGTGTGTGACGCCGTTGGCGTCGAGATATGACCAGCCGGTTATGGGTGTTTCAGACGTGAAGGCAAAGCCTCCGTCACTATTGACTAGGACTTTGGCGGCCTCGCCGTTTGCAACAGTGACGCTCACGGAGTGCACACCGTCCGGCACGACGCCATACAGGTGTTCTTCCGCGCTGTTCTTATAGCGAATTACCAGAGGCTGTATTTTAGCCTCGCTGATAGGTGCGGGTGCTGCGACTATCGCGCCTTCAGCAGTTGCAACAATGAGGCAAACACCCGATTCTGTAGTGCTGCTATTTCTGGCGGTCGGGAATATGCCAAGCGTGACGTTTGCGTCCTGATAGACTGCACGCGATAGCTCTAGCTGTGCACCCGCAGTCGGATGGCTGGCAAAGAATGACTGTACTGAGCTGTTGCTCGCAAGCGCTTCGTCGGCTGCGGTTGCGGATCGACGAAATGCGGCGAACGCAGCGGTCTGTTCCGGATAGCTACTCATGGTTCCTACGTTAGACGATGATGTCGCGGCGTGCGCTGGCTGCGTAGTCGGATGCGACCCCTGAGCCGCGACTGCCAACGCAGCCCCTGAGCCCGCAGCCGCAACGATGATCGATACAAGCAGAGCTACTCGTGATGGATTGTGTGATATTCGCTTCATTTCAACCACCCGTACATGTGAACTCGGTATCCATTGGGGTTGCTTTGACCGATTAGCCCGATAACCGGCCAATATTTCGACACGCCGAGGTTGGGTACATAGATCCCGGTTCCAGGTTCAACCTCGTATTCGACAGACCAGAGCCCACGTTCCACGTTGCTAGATCCTCTAACCTGGATCGCAGGATACACGTTTACGCTGCCGAAGTTTATGTTCTCGGCTTCCGACCAGTTATGGTATTGCGGTGGAGCGGCATGGCTGGGGCAGTACTGAAATTCGACATCTTCGTTCGGAACGCCAGATGTGTAGCAGGGGTCGTACTGAAATGTCCGATTATAGACATTTCCTACCCATTCATTTTCGTAACCAAAGGCAGCCGGGGGCGCTATGGCCATACCGGCGACCACTACCACTATGGCTGTCAACCTGCGCAGCAGTTTGACACTGGACATTGCTATACTCCTATAGGTGTAGTTGAGGTCCGTGGCCCTGGGGCGCCCATAATACCATCGTAGTAGCGTCCTGGGGCCGCGCGTTATTGGTTTACCCTTGGAGGAACCGCCGCGGGGGTAGCTGCGACCTGTGCCCTCCTTGTGATTGCCCTCCTTGTGTTTGTCTTCGGAACAATCCGTCTCAGAGGTCGTATGGGCCCCTTCGACGAGGATCGAGAAGATGTATCAACGTCCGCGAGACTTCGCAACCCGGTCGCGGCTTCGCACCGAGAGGGCGGTCGGGAAAGTGACGAGCATTTATGTGAACCGCGCTCGGGGATTGCCCGATTGGGACGACGGCAACTGCCCGTTTGGACCGACAAGATCGCGCTTATATGACGGTTTTCCCGCAGCGGCGTACCTGGAGGCCCGCCGGGCGCGGCGGTGGGCGCCCGGGGCGGTCGGAAAGTTGACGAACATTTATGGTTTCCGAGCGCGCCTTCACGCTCGCCCACGGGGCGCGACGGCGCCCACGGGCGCTTCTTACGGGCGCGGGCGGGGACGCAGCGCTACCGCCAGCGCGGCAAGCAGCGTGTGCGCCAGCTCCCCGTCACCCTCGATCTCGATCCCACCCAGGTCGCCGTCCAGAAGCGCGTCGCACCACGAGAGCGGCGAGGCCCGCACCCTGGCGCGGGGCTCCCGGGTGCCAGGGCTGCGCAATGAGAGGCGCCCGTCGCTGAGCGCAGCTCGACGGCCTCGACCTCCTCGGCGATCTCCAGCAGGTCGCGCCCAGCCTGCGTGAGCTCGTCCGCCCTGCGCCGTTGGTCGGACTCGAGCGGCCGGCTGACCACGATCCCGCTCTCCACAAGACTCCTGAGCGAGCGGTCGAAAGTGGCCTCCGACACGTAGGGCACGCAGCGCCTGAGCGCCGAACGCGCGAGCGAGCCCGACCGGAGCGCGTCCATCAGCGTTCGCGTCGTCTCGCCGGTCAACAGCCCGAAGTAGCCCCCACGGGGGACGAGGGGGTTAGGCGATGAGGCCGCCGAGTAGGACAATCGCGCCGCCGCCGCCCCGCGGGCGGGGTACCCAAGCGGTCCTGTTGGCGGATGCGACGTCTCCTTTCCCCCGTTTCTCTCGTGACGGCCCGATCGTCACATCCAGACGCGCATGGCCGAGTTAGGCACCGTAGATGAGTTCAAGTTATCGGTCGCAGTTGAGCTTGGCTTGAAGGGACGACCGCCACCAGCGGCCGAACGGCCAGCGCACACCCCGATAAGCTCCGGCGGCGTCCGCTCAGACCGGCGCCACGAGCGTGCGGTCCCGCTCGACGCCGCCGAGTCACAGCACAAACGGAATGATCGCGCGGACGTGCGCCCTGTACTCGGCGTAGGCAGCCGGAAAATGCCTGCTCATCATGAGCTCCTCCTGCCGGGCCTTCCACCACAGGCCGCCGCATAGCGCGATGAACAGCCCAAAGCCGATAGCCCGCCCGGAGTTGATCGCCGTGCCGAGCGCCATGACGATGATGCCGGTGTAGATCGGATGCCGCGCCAGCGCGTAGGGGCCGGACTCGATCAGCTCATGATCCTGCTTGAACGTCACCTCCGCGCTCCAGTTGCGACCAAGCGTGATCCGCGCCCAGACCGTGAAGGCGGCTCCCGCGAGCACGATGCCGTCGGTCACGACTCCCAACGCGAGCGAGCTGTGCCAAAGCTGTGAGTCTGAGGACACATGCGCCAGCCGCCCGGCGGCGACCAATCCGATGACGAGGACGATCACCACGAGGCGATAACCGATGAAGCCTCCCCGCTCGACCGTGCGCTTGGTCGTGAAGGCCATAATCACCCAATACGCCACCCAGGCGATCCAGCAGTACTCGATGAACAGCCATGTCGCACCGGTCATCTCTTAAGCGGGCCGCTTGACGACCCCGTGGTCGATCAGGCTCTGGGCGCAGTCGACGATCGTCTCTGCGATGGGGCGAGGCGACCAGCCGAGGAGGGTTCTGGCCTTCTCGCTCGATAGCTCCGTTCTGCGACCGAGCTGGCCCACGATCGAACGAATGCCGGGATCGAACAGCGCCATCGCGCGCACGAGCAGGTTCGGCACGGTGCGCTTCGGCACCTTCGCCGCCGCCTCCCCAAGGCGGTCGCGCAGCACCTCGGCGACCTCCTCCATCCACTGGAACGACTCCACCGCGACGAAGCGCTCGCCGCCTGCCTCGACAGCGGTCATCGCCCTGATGTGAAGATCGGCGATGTCGCGGACGTCGACGATGGAAAAGCCGATGCGCGGCACCCCGGGCATTCCTTTCAGCAGCCGCTCGATCATCTCGATCGAGTATGAGCGGTGCTCGCTCAGCACCGGGCCAAGGATCGCGCCGGGGTTGACCACCGCCAGTCTCCCGGCCTCGCCCCGCTCGCGCACGTAATCCCATGCCGCGCGCTCGGCGATCGTCTTCGATCGCGCATACGGCGTGAGCTTGGGATTGTCGGGGTCGCTCCAGTCATCCTCGGTGAGCGCAGCCGAGCTGGGCTGCAAGCCGCCGGTGATGGCGGCGATCGAGGAGGTGACCACGATACGCTGCACGCCCGCGTCGACACTCGCCTCGAGGACCCGCAGGGTTCCCTCTCGCGCAGGCACGATCAGCTCGTCGGGATCCTTCGGCTGCACGGGCGGGAAGGGCGAGGCGACGTGCAGCACGTAGTCACAACCATCCACGGCCCGCTCCCAACCGTCGTCGCCGCGCAGGTCCGCAACCGCCACCGAGAGGCGCTCGCCGGCGTCCAGCACGGAGGAGATCGCGGCGCGGAGCGCCGCCTCGCGCGAGAGATCACGCACGGTCGCGCGCACCCGATAGCCGCGGCGCAGAAGCTCTATCACGCACCATCCCCCCAGAAACCCCGAGCCGCCGGTGACGAGCGCCGTCTTCATCTGCGTCTGGGACTCATCCATGGGACCCGTCGAGTATGACGGCTGCACGGGCCAGATGCCCATGACCAGATCGACGTTGAGCGAACCAGGCGCAAGCGGTCCAACCAGCGCAAGACCCACCCACTGCGGGCACGATCCTGGTCCTTGAGCAGCGCCGATGCCGCCGTCACTGGGAGTAGTTTCGAGCTGTGGACGACGAACCCCTCGATATCGAGGCGCTACGGGCAGAGATCGCTCGCGCGGCCCGCATCGACGACCCTGCCGAACGCGCCCTGGAGATCGTGGCCGTGATCGAGTCCGTGGCGGCCCCTCTCGGAATCCACCCTGTCGTCGTTGGGGGCATGGCCGTGTATTTCTGGACCGCGAGCGAGAAGTTCCTCACCCATGACATAGACGTCGTGATGGAAACCCCCGACGTTCTTGCCAGGCGCCTTGGTGAGCTTGGGTTCGTGCGTACTGCCAACAGACGGCACTGGACACTGCCCGATACGGACATATACCTGGAGGCACCCAGCTCGCACTTGGACGCCAACGCCGCGGTGTCGGAGATCGAGTTGGCGTCGGGCCGAAGCGCGCGGGTACTTTCGCGCGTCGAGATCCTTCTAGACCGCTTGGACGAGTTCCAGGCCACCGGCCACGAAACGCCAGCACAACAGGCCCTTGCTCTGCGCGCGGGCCTATCCGACGACGAAGTGGCCGATCTCGATCGCCGTGCCGGCGACCACCAAGTGACGAGCATCCTCAGAGCTACGCCGAATCGCCGCTGACATTGCGGCAGGTCGTACGCCGCCAGACAGCGGCGAGCTGCACGAAATCGCCCGCGCCGCACTCCGGGCCGAGTACCCTTCTGAGTAGACATGACGATCGAGAAAATGACAATCGAGCAGTGGCGCCGAGAAGCGCCCGAACTGCGCGCCAAGAGCGAGAGGGTGTTGGAGCGATTCAAACCAGCCCGCCGGCAGAAGCCCCGCAGCGCGGCCGAGGCCGAATTCCTGCGCCGCATCGGCACGCCCGAGCGTCTCATCGGGCCTACCACAACCTCGCCTGAGTGAAGCTCGCCGTCCGTCCGTAGGCCGCCGTAACGCGGTCCAGTGCTCGCCTCGGATCGGGGAGATCGGATAGAACCGACACCCCCTACTCCTCCTCGCCCACCTTCAACACGAGCTTACCGACGTTCTCCCCCGAAACAGCTTCGCGAGCGCGTCGGGGAAGGACTCGAAGCCCTCCACCACGTCCTCGCGTGCGACGAGGCGGCCGTCGGCGATCCAGCCCGCCATCTCGCGGGTGGCGGCGGGGTAGCGGGACATGTAGTCGATCACCACGAACCCCTCCATGCGGGCGCGGTTGACGAGCAGCGACATGTAGTTGGAGGGGCCCTTCATCGCGTCGAGGTTGTTGTACTGGGAGATCGCGCCGCAGATGACCACGCGCGCGCCGCGCGCCAGGCGGGCGAGCGCCGCGTCGAGTATGTCTCCCCCGACGTTGTCGAAGTACACGTCCACGCCCTCCGGGCATTGCTCGCGCAGCGCGGCGGCCACGTCTTCGCCCTTGTAGTCGATGGCGGCGTCGAAGCCGAGCTCGTCGACGATCCACTTGCACTTCTCGGGCCCGCCGGCGATGCCCACCACGCGGCAGCCCTTGAGCTTGGCGATCTGCCCCACGAGGCTGCCGACGGCGCCGGCGGCGCCTGAGACGACGACTGTCTCCCCCTCTTTCGGGGCGCCCACCTCGAGCAGGCCGAAGTAGGCGGTCATGCCGGGCATCCCGAGCGTGCCCAGGTACTTGGGCAGCGGGATCTCGGTCGTATCGACCTCGAACACCGCGTTCTCGTCGCAGGCGGCGTACTCCTGCACGCCCAGCCAGCCCGACACGTGGTCGCCGACGGCCAGCTTGGCGCCCTTGGACTCGACCACGCGGCCAACCGTCCCCGCGCGCATCACCTCGCCGATCTCCACGGGCGGTATGTAGGAGCGGCCCTCCGCCATCCAGCCGCGCATGGCGGGGTCGAGCGAGATGTAGAGCACCTTCACGAGCACCTGGCCGTCGGCGAGCTCCGGGACGGGCTCCTGCACGTAGTCGAAGTGCTCGCGCCCCACCATCCCCTGCGGGCGGGCGGCGAGACGGAACTGATGGTTGACGGCGTCCATGGGACTGGTCCTCTCCGGTCGAAAGCGGAGTGTCAGTGTCTCACGGGCAGGAGGCCCACCCGCCCTCCCGCGCGCGCGTGCGCGCTCGCGCGCGAGGCGGCCCAATCCGAAGACACCCACCCCCGGCCGCACACGCGGGGCGGGAGCCCAACCGATAGGCTCGCGGCCAATGGACTTCGCCCACTCCACCCGCACGCGCGAGCTGCTGGAGCGCCTGACGGCCTTCCAGGAGAACGAGGTGGGACCGCGCGAGGAGCCCTACCACCGCGAGCTGCTTTCCCGTAGAGATCCGTGGGTGGTGCTGCCGGCGGTCGAGGAGCTCAAGGCGAAGGCCAAGCAGGAAGGGCTATGGAACCTGTTCCTTCCCGACGAAGAGCACGGCGCGGGGCTCTCCAACGTCGAGTACGCGCCGCTCGCCGAGCGCATGGGCCGCTCCTTGATAACGGCCGAGGTGTGCAACTGCAACGCCCCCGACACGGGCAACATGGAGGTGCTGTGGCACTTCGGCTCTGACGAGCAGAAGGAGCGCTGGCTGGCGCCGCTGCTCGACGGGAGCATCCGCTCGGCGTTCTGCATGACCGAGCCCGAGGTGGCCTCCTCGGACGCCACCAACATGCAGGCCACCGCCGTGCTCGACGGAGACGAGGTGGTCGTCAACGGGCGCAAGTGGTGGAGCACGGGCGTGGGGCACCCCAACTGCGAGGCGCTCATCTTCATGGGCCTCACCGACCCCCAGGAGGACCGCTACCACCAGCACTCGATGGTGCTCGTGCCGATGGCCACCCCCGGCGTGAAGGTCGAGCGGATGCTCGAGACGATGGGCTTCCTCGATGCTCCCGGAGGGCACGGCGAAGTGTCGTTCAGCGACGTGCGGCTGCCCGCCTCGGCGATCATCGGTGGCGCTGGACAGGCGTTCGCGATCGCACAGGCGCGGCTCGGCCCCGGGCGGATCCACCACTGCATGCGGCTGATCGGGCTGGCGGAGCTGGCGCTTGAACTGGCGTGCCGGCGCGCGAGCGAGCGCGTGGCGTTCGGCAAGCCGCTGGCCAACCTCGGCGGCAACCGTGAGCGGATCGCCGACGCGCGCATCGCGATCGACCAGGCAAGATTGCACGTGTTGCACGCCGCCTGGCTCGTGGACAGGCAGGCGCCCGAGGCGATCGGCGCTGTGTCGCAGATCAAGGTGGCGGCGCCCAACATGGCACAGCGCGTGGTGGACATGGCGATGCAGCTCCACGGCGGCGCGGGGCTCTCAAACGACGTTCCGCTCGCGGGCGCCTGGATCGCGGCGCGCGCGCTGCGGTTGGCCGACGGGCCCGACGAGGTCCACCGCGGCGTGATCGCGCGATTGGAGCTCGCCCAATACGGCAAGGGGAAGTGGTCGTAGGAGCCCGCCGCGCGCCGTTCCGATGACCGCTCAGCGCGACCGCATAGCCGACATCAGCGAGGCGGCGGCCACGGGGACCGTGGGGGTCGAACGCAGGATGCGCCGCGCAACAAGGCAACCGATGCGACAACGCGACCGCCGGATGCGCTAGATTGCCGCCACGCCGAGTTCCCGGCAAAGCCGGGGAGCGGGGGACCCAACTTGTTGGGGCGAGTTCCGCGGTGATCCGCGGGAGGCGCCGTTCAGGCGCCAGCCCGTCAGCTAACCCCGTAGGCCTGACAGAAGGGCAAGCTCTTGCGCAGGACGCTCCTCACGGCGTTCACAACGGGTGTGCTGCTTTGCGCGTCACCGGTGGCGGTGGGTCAGGCGAGCGCGAGCAACGGGACGGGCGGCAGCACCTATGAAGCGCCCGCGCCCTCGACAGCCCCGGCCGCCTCGACCGCGCCACCGGCGGCGGGGGGTGCGAGCGGGACGGCGGGCGGGACGAGCCCAACCGGGGGCGTCGCGCCGACGGCGCCGTCAACCGTCGTGGGACCGTATCCCGCGGCGCCGAGGGGCGGGTGGGTGTTCCCGCTCTACCCGCTCAGCCGGGTGGCCTCCACGAGCGCCTGGTCGCTGGACCAGGGAGTGGACCTCGGGGGCGCCGGCAACGACTGCGGCATCCGCCTGGTCGAGCTGGCGGTGGCGAGCGGCACGATCGTCAAGGAGGGCATCGACGGCTTCGGCGGCTACGCGCCGGTGCTGCACGTGGAAAGCGGCATCGACGCCGGCCGCTACGTCTACTACGGCCACGCCAAGCCCGCGCTCGTGCCCGTCGGAGCGCACGTCGCGGCGGGTCAGCCGATCGCGCAGGTGGGTTGCGGCATCGTGGGGATCTCGAGCGCGCCGCACCTGGAGATCGGGCTCTCGCCCCGCGGCGAGGCCAGCTTCGTAGTTCCCTCCTTCGGCGAAACGTCGCACGAGGCGCTCGCCGACCTCTCAGCGGCCTACCGCGCGGCCGGCGGCAGGGCCCATGCCGCGGCGCACAAGCGCCACGGGATCGGCGGCGGGCGCAAGCGCGCGGCTCGCCGCCGCTCCAAGCGCTGACCCGCGGCGTCAGTATCGCGACGGCCGCGGGGAGATGGGTGCGGCCTCCCCTTCCGTAACGTGTGCTCCGGCGGCTCCGTCACTGCGCCACACTGTCGGCAATGGATTCGCTGTTCGACCCGGGCGAGGCCGCCACGGGCACCCGCCCCGCTCCCGGCACGGCGCCGCTGGCCGCCAGGATGCGACCCGCGACCCTCGAGGAGTTCGTCGGCCAGGAGCACCTGCTCGGGGTGGGTGGGAACCAGTCATCGCTGCGCACGGCGATCGAGCAGGGCCGGCCCCATTCGATGATCCTGCACGGCCCGCCCGGTAGCGGCAAGACGACGCTCGCGCGCATCGTCGCGGCGAGCGCGAGCGCGGCGTTCGAGGAGCTGAGCGCGGTGGAAGCGGGGCGCGCGGAGGTGCGCGCGGTGCTCGCTCGTGCGCGCGAGCGGCAAAGCGCCGGGCGCCAGACGATCTTCTTCCTGGATGAGATTCATCGCTTCAACAAGGCCCAGCAGGACGCGCTGCTGCCGGCGGTGGAGGAAGGGCTCGTGACGCTGATCGGGGCGACGACGGAGAACCCGTCGTTCGAGGTCAACCGCTCGCTGCTCTCGCGCACGCGGCTGTACGAGCTGGAGGAGCTGACCGAGTCCGACGTGCTGGTGCTGCTGCGCAGGGCGCTCGAGCGGGGCGAGTGCGGCGAGGCCGAGGTGCAGGGGGAGGCGATCGAGCTGCTCGCCGCGCGCTCGCTCGGCGACGCGCGCACCGCTCTCAGCGCGCTCGAGCTCGCCTGCGAGACGGCCGACGGCGCCGTCACCGTCGAGCACGCCGAAGACGCCCTGCAGCGGCGGATCGTCCACTACGACAAGGCCGCCGACAGCCACTACGACACCATCTCGGCTTGGATCAAGGCGACGCGGGGCTCGGACCCCGACGCCTCGCTCTACTACCTGGCGGTGATGCTCGAGGGGGGCGAGGATCCACGCTTCATCGCGCGGCGAATGGTGATCCTCGCAAGCGAGGACGTCGGCAACGCCGACCCGCGGGCGCTCGCCGTGGCGACCGGCGCCGCGGCCGCGGTCGAGCACACGGGCCTGCCGGAGTGCCAGTTCGCGCTCGCTCAAGCCGCCATCTACCTTTCGCTCGCGCCGAAGTCCGATGCCGCCAAGCGCGCGATCGGCGCCGCCCGCGAGTTCGTGCGCGAGCACGGCGCCTCGCCGCCGCCGGTCCAGCTGCGCTCCGGCGGGCGGGGACAGGGCTACGACAACCCCCACGCGCGCCCCGGCCACGTCACGCCGCAGGAGCTCGCGCCGGAGGAGGCGGTCGGCGCGCGCTTCTACAACCCCGACGACGCCGAGGCAGAGCTCGCGGCACGCATGGCCGAGATCCGCCGGGCGCGCGGACGTGGGGCCTAGCGCCGTGCCGAACTACCTGCCCCTAGAGCAGCGGAGGGTCAGCACCGCCTATAGCGACATGCTCCGGGCGATCCGCGACACGGGCTCGCGCGTGAAAACCAAGCAGGGCGTCGATGCGCTGGCGCTGGCGGGGTGTGAGATGCGCTTCCCGATGGCACATGGCGCGGCGGTCATCACCGAGCGCTCGATCAGGGGCTTCGCGCCGAAGGCCATCGGCGAGCTGTGCGCGTTCATCAACGGGGCGCGCACCTTGGAGGAGCTCGCGGAGTTCGGCTGCGACTGGTGGGGGCCGTGGGCGACCGAGGAGAAGTGCCTCAGCCGGGGCCTGGAGCCCGGCGACCTCGGGCCCGGCTCATATGGGCACGCCTTCAGGCACTTCACGACCGACTTCGACGGCGACGAGGAGGAGGAGGGCTTCGACCAGTTCGGGGGGCTCGTGCGCAAGCTGCGCGATCTGCCGCGGGACCGCACGGCCGTCGTGAGCCCCTGGATCCCGCAGGCCAACCACCGCGAGCGCGGCGTGAAGTCGCGCAACACGATCGCGCCCTGCCACGGTTGGGTGCACGCGCTCGTGTTCGGCGATCGGCTGCACCTGGTCCACAACCAGCGCTCGGGCGACACCCCCATCGGGGTGCCCTCCAACATGGTGCAGTACACGGCGCTCGGCCTCATGCTCGAGCATCTCACCGGCTACGAGCTCGTGGAGTACGTACACTGGGTCCAGTACGCCCACATCTACGTCAACCAGCTCGATCGCGTCGACGAGATGCTCGCGCGCGAGCCCCGCAGGCTCCCCACGCTGCGGCTCACACAGGCGGGGCGGGCGATCGCCGACATCCACGACTTCCGCGGCGAGCACTTCGAGATCGAGGACTACGATCCCCATCCGCCCATCGCCGACATCCCGGTCCTGACGTAAGTGTCGCAAGTCAGGAATCCTCACCCAGCCCCCGACTCCGGATGCCGGCGCGAGCTGTGATCTCGATCGTGGTCGCATACGGCGCCAACGGGGCGATCGGCCACAGGGGGCGGCTGCCGTGGTGGTTGCCGAGCGACCTGCGGCGCTTTCGCGAGTTGACGGTCGGCAATACCGTGATCATGGGTCGCAGAACCTTCGAGGGACTGCCCCCCCAACACCGGCCGTTGCGCGAACGCCACAACGTCGTGATCAGCGCCAACCCGGACTTCAGGCCGCCGGGGGTGGACACGGCGCCGGGGGCGGCCGAGCTGGAGATCCATGCGCGCCCGGGGTCCTCGCCGGCGGCAACGGCGCTCGAGATCCACACAAGCCTCGACTCGGCGCTGGCGGCACACGGGAGCGACTGCTTTGTGATCGGCGGGGCCTCGATCTACGAGCAGGCGCTGCCGCTCGCCGACCGCGTCTATGCGACCGGAGTCGAGGCGTCCCCCGAGGCCGACGCGTTCTTCCCGGAGCTCTCCCCCGAGGAGTGGCGCTGCGTGGAGGAGTCCGAACCGATCGTAGAGAACGACCACCGGTTCGTCTTTCGCATCTATGAACGGAACGCCACAAACCCACCGCCCACCTCGACGGGCGTTCTATGAGCGCACGAGCTGACGCCCTCTACCACCTCGCGGCGGCCCGCGGCGAGGAGCAGCTGCGCCATATGGAAAGACTCGAAGAGCACAACGTGTGCGTGTTCTGCCCCGAGCATTTCGCGGCGTTCCACCGCGAGCCCGTCGAGATCGCCGGCAACCATTGGTATGTCACCAAGAACGACTATCCCTATATAGGCACGCGCGCGCACTACCTGATCGTCTCGCACCTGCACGTGCGCTCGTTCGACGAGCTTCCCGACGACGCCGGCGCCGAGCTGTGGGCGCTGAAGCGCCGGCTCAAGCAGCGTCTCGCCCCGCTCGCGGTGGCCACGATCGAACGCAGCGGCGACATGCGCTACAACGGCGGCAGCGTAGCCCACCTGCACGTCCACTTCGTCGCCCTCGACGAGGCGCCGCAGAGCACGGTGCGCTTCAAGGTCAGCCGCGACCCCGGCAAGCCCGAGTCCACAGACGAAAGGCGGGAGACCGCGACGGCAGGCGGGTCGCGCGAGATCAACACCACAGACCACCCGCGGGACACCCCGCGCGCGAAGGAGACCCATGGCGATCACCAGCGGAATCTTCAGCTCTGACGTCAACTACGACGAGCGGCTGATCGACTCGCTGGAGGCGCTCGGCGAGTTCGTCGAGCACCTCAAGGGCATCGGGCTGCGCATCGTGCTCACCTCCGGCTCGTTCGACCTCGTGCACCTCGGCCACGTGAAGTACCTCGCCAAGGCCAAGGAGCTCGGCGACGTGCTGATCGTGGGGGTCGACGGCGACGCGAAGATCCGCAGACGCAAGGGCGCCGACCGGCCGATGGTCCCCGAGCAGGAGCGCCTGGAGATGCTCGCCCACCAGCGCCCGGTCGACCTCATCTATCTCAAGGCCGACGAAGAAGCGCGCTGGGCGCTCATCAAGACGGTGCGCCCCGACGTGCTCGTGCTCTCCACCGACCACTCCTACAGCGAGGAGGAACTCGAGGAGCTCAACCGGCTTTGCGGCGCGGTGCACGTGCTCGAGCGTCAGGCCGCGGTCACCACGAGCGAGCGCATCCGCCAGCTCTACATGCACCTCGGCGAGCAGCTCGGGCCGCGCCTCGCCGAGGTGCTGCCCGACCTGATCGACACGATCCTCAAGCGCGGATGAGCGACTGCGTCGTCGCCTACGTGCCCGTCCTCCACGACGGCTACCGGCGCTTCCTGGAGCGCCACGGCGCCGGTGTCCCGCTCTACCTGATCGGGCCAGAGCTCCACGAGGACTACCGGCCGCTGGCCAAGGACATCCGCGCGCTCCCGGCGGAGCTCGCGGCGAGCGCGATCGCCGCGTGGGGCTTGTGCGACGAAGTGTCGGTCCTTGACGCCCAATCCGCCAACGAGCTGGCAGGGCGGGCGCCGAGCATCGTGATGCCCGCCGAGGACGTGAGCTACCAGGTGGCGGAGCGCTTCTTCAGCCGCTGCGAGGTGGCTTTCGACACGGTGTTCTTGCGCTGGGACAAGACGAAGACCGCCCAGCTGCTGCGTCCGGAGCCGCGCGCGACGGTCTCCGCGGAGCAGCTGCTCGTCGAGCTTGGGGCAGGGGCCGGCAGCGACGCTGAGCTGATCGCCGAGCTCGGGCGGGTGGCCGACGATGCCGCGATGCGCAGCCTCGACTGGTGGCGGCAGGTGGGCGCCGCGATGCGCCTCGCAAGCGGCGAGACGATGTCGGCGACGAACGTCCACAACCCCCACCCGCTGAGCCCCTACGCGGTAGGGGATCCTCGCGCCAACCTCCACAAGGGCGTGGGACTCGAGCTCTCAACCGCCACCCACGCCGAGGCGCGCCTCATCGCGGACGCCGCGCGCGCGGGGAAGGCAACCGAGGGGGCGGTCATGTTCGTCACCGACTTCCCCTGCCCCCCCTGCGCGAAGCTGATCGCCGCGGCGGGGATCGCGAAGCTCTGCTTCATCGAGGGCTACGCCGTGCTCGACGGGCAGGACGTGCTCGAAGCGGCGGATGTGGAGATCGTGCAGGTGGCTGACGCCGGCGCGGCTGCCACGGGTGTCCCAGGGCAGCGAGACGCGGCGGGCGAGGCAGGCGAGGCAGGGGAGGGGCTCTAGCGAGTTTGCGTGACCTGCGTGGTGAGCGACACCTTGGGCGCGCCCGAGCCGATCTTCGTGGCGCGCACCTGGAACTGGAGGGCGCCCTTCACGAGGCTCGAAACCTTCAACACGAGGAAGGTGGAGCCGTGACGTGTGACCACCTTCAGTTTGTGCTTGCGCGCCGACACCGCCACGGTCTTTCCTTTCCTCACGATGTGGAGGCCGGAGATCGTGAAGGCATCGAGCGGGCTCCCCCACGAGAGCGTGAGCTGCGCGGAGCGCGCTTTGCTCGCGATCGCCACCGAGTGGCTCTTGCTCACACCCACTTTGGAGAAGGCGTCTTTGAAGGAGGCGGGGACCCCCTGGCAGGTGAGGGTGGTGCCGATCTGGTTCACCACCGACTGCAGGTTGCTGGAGTCGGTCTGCGGGAAGTACCTTCCCGCCGGTGTCGCTCGCGATCTGCTTCAAGCGTTCGCCGTCGCTGCCGGCGATGGCGGTGCCGAAGCCGATCACGTAGGTGGGCGGGCCGCCGCGGTGGCCGTTCGTGTATTCCCCGGCGTCGTGGCCGCCGTCGGTGAGGAAGATCCACGCCTTCGCGCCGGGATCGTCGGCCTTCGCCTTGGCGAAAGCCGCGTTGTAGTCGGTGAGGCCGTTGTCGGCTTTGATCTTTTCGTTCAAGGCCGACTGCATCGCTGTGGCGTTCGGGCCGATCGGCTCGGGCGCGAACACCGTGTCGGCCGCGGGCGGTTCGTTTTCGAGCGGGGTGCCGCCGAGCGCGCTGAGGTTGCCGCCGAACTCGAGCGCGCCGAACGTGATGTTTTCGTTGCCGGGCGTTTCGATCAGCAGGTCGAGCGCCGCCACACGCAGGCGGTTGGGGTCGGTGCTCGCCATCGAGCCGGAGTCGTCGATGATCGCCTCGATGTTCGGCACGGGCGTGCAAGCCACCGCACCATGGGCGCCTCGAGCGCCCGCGCCCGGGGCGATCGCAACCGCGACGGCCGTCAGCGCGGCAAGCAATACGCCCAGCCGTGGTGTCGTCATGGGTCCCCCTCGCGGCATCTGGCGTATATGTCTAGCGCGTTCGACGGCAGATAGCAAGCGAATGGACGAATTGGCGACGCCCCGCGCGCGCTCGGACGCGGCGCATGGACGAATTGGCGACGCCCCGCGCGCGCTCGGACGCGGCGAATGGCCGTAAGCCCGTCTGGGGCCGACATGCCCGCGTGGTGGCGCCGTCGCCCGCGGGGCCGAAGGCGATCGATGCGTTGGTAGGGTCCGCTGCCGCGGATTGTCATGCTTGTGCTCCCTTCCAGCTCACGTCTTCCCCCAGCCCGGGCTACGGCGTGAAGCTGCGGCTCAATCGGCACACGGTCGAGCTCCAGCCGGGAGCGCCGCTCATCATGGGAATCGTCAACATCGGCCGCGACTCGGTCGCCGACAGCCGCTCGCTGCGCACTCTGGACGCCCAACGCGAGTTCGCGCTGCGCCGGCACGAGGACGGCGCTCACATCATCGACGTCGGCGTGCAGTCGGGCAGAACCGACACGCCGACCATCTCCGAGGATGAGGAGATCGAGCGGCTGCTCCCGCTGGTCTCAGCCCTCGCCGAAGAGGGTGTCGTGGTATCTGTCGACATCTGGCGCCCGCGCGTCGCCGAAGCGGCCGTCAACGCAGGCGCCGCCATGATCAATGACGTCAGCGGGTTGGCCGACGCGGCGCTCGCCGACGTCGCCGCGCGCTCGGGGGCCGCCCTCGTGGTGATGCACACGCGCGCGGACCCGAAGGTGGAGCACTTCCCCGGCTACGAGGACCCGATGGCCGACGTCATCGGATTTCTCGAGCAGCGCATCGAGCTGGCGACGCGCCACGGAGTCGATCGCGAGCAGATCGTCGTCGATCCCGGGCTCGATTACGCGAAGACGCCGCGGGAGTCGATCATGGTGTTGCGACGGCTGGTCGAGCTTCGGCGCCTGCACCGCCCCATCCTGCTCGCGGTGTCGCGCAAGTACTTCATCGGGATGCTCACCGGCAGAGGACCCGAGAATCGCCTGGCGGGCACGCTCGCCGCGGTCGATTTCGGCGTATGCGCCGGAGCGCACATCGTGCGCGTCCACGACGTCGCGGCGCTCGCCGACTTCCTCGCGCTGCGCGCCGCGCTCCACGCCGACGGAGCGCCCGAGCTGCGCGGTGATCCAAACGAGGAAGCGCTCAAGTGGCTGCCGCCGAAGTAGAGTCGCGGCGCGTCAAGCGGCTGCCGCCGAAGTACAGTCGCAGCGCGCGCAGGAAGCGCGCGCAGGCGCTCTCGGCGCGGGTAGGATGGGGCGCAAATGGACGACGCCCTTCGAGATCGGGTGATCCTTGGTCGAGCGCTCATGAGACTGCGGGAGCGCGCGGCTCTTACCGAGGCTGAGCTGGCCGGTCGCCTGGACATCGAGGTCGCGTACATCTCCGAGATCGAGAGCGGGGCGCTCGACACGCGCTGGCACACCGTCATGAGCTTCCTGCGCGCGCTCGATGCCGGCCTGGGCGAGCTCGCCGCCGAGATCGAAGGGCGGAGCGGCGGGGAGGCGTGAGCGGCCACGGGCGCGCGTCGCGCTGCTGACGCCCGCGCACGGCTGGTGCGCCGGTCGCCACACCGTGATCGTGTTCCTGGGTCGCTCAGCCGATCGTGATCGTCTCACGCTGGTGGCTGTGCCCGCGTGTGAGCGTGAGCGTGTAGCGGCCCTTGACCACGCGCCCGCGCGGGCTCAGCAGCAGCCGCATCCGGTTGCCGGAGCGTGTGGCTGTGCCGGTCGCGTAGACGACCCCGCCGCGCGAGAGCACCGCGCTCGTTGCGGCACCGGAGGTGGTGAACTTGACGGGCGAGCTGGTGAGCTTGGTCGTGCACTTCTGCACGGTTTTCTTCTTTTTGCCCGTGCCGGTCGTCACGCTCTTGCAGACGACCAGCTCGACCTTGCCCGCGGGACCCTGGGGGCCGGCGGCGCCCTGCGGTCCTTGCGCGCCGTTCGCGCCGGCCGCGCCCTGCGGTCCCTGCGCGCCGTTCGTCCCGGCCGGACCCGCCGGCCCGGTGTTGGCCGGCTGGATCACGAACTGCGTGAGTAGCGTAGAGGTGTCAGCGTGAGCGTCGGTGAGCATCCAGGACGCCTGGTAGCGGCCCTGCGCGAGCGGCGTCGGGCTTCCCACGCCCACCCCGGCGGCCACGTTGGCATTGCCGACCGAGGTGCACGAGGCATCCGGGCACGCCGACGGGTTGCTCAGCGGCGCGTACTGCAGTGCCACGGGGTCGGCGCCGCCCATGCCTACATCCGCGTAGGCGGTGAACACACCGCCCGCGATCGAGTCGCCGTCACTGGGCACGGTCCTGTGGATCGACGGGACGTTGACCGAAGTCGTGCCGCCGCTGAACTCGTCGGTCTGGGCGACCGGGATCGGAATCCCGCCCTCCATGTCCTGGGGGATCGTCGTCGTGGTCGTGCCGGGCCCCGGGCAGACCAACGGGAAACCTCCACCTCCCATCATGGGGTTCAAGTAGAACCACAGCGCCTGGGTGCAGGTGCTGGTGGCGCCGGTCACGTTGCTGCCACTGCCAAATTCACCGGTGAACTGGAGCATGTCGACCCTCATGCTCGCGACGTGCAGCGTCGTAAGGACCAGCGGGGTCGGTCCCGTGGTGGCATGTTCAGCGAGTGTGATCGTGTCGCCCGGGCTGATGCCGGGCGGCGGGAAGGTGGTGCTCGCCGTGGCGCCCTGGCCGCCACCCTGGAAGTTCGCGGGCACGCTGTGCATCGTGACGGCCCCGTCGGTGATGTCGTACGTCGGCGACGGTGTGCCAACACCCGGGGAAAACGTCTGCAGGAGGTTTGAGCACGTAACGGTGGACGTGACCAGGTCGGCGCCGCAGGTCGGAGCCGCGCCGCCGCCGGGCATTGGCCCCTGGAACGTGTAGACCAGGCTGCTTTCGCTGCCGTTGGTGCTGGTCGGCACGGTGACGGTGAGCGTCAGGGTGTCGGAGGGCTTGTAGCCCGGACTGCTGCCGATCGAGGCCGTGAAGTTCTCAGGCGGTCCGGAGTTGTTGGTGAAGCTCAGCGGCGTGGACGTCGGTCCTGGCTGGTTGAGGTTCCCGCTCACGGCCGAGATCGGACACGGACTGCCCGGACAGTTGACCGTGATGGTCGCGCCCCAGTTCGGCTGCCCGAAGACGTTGACGATATAGTCCGCCATGTCGAAGCTGAGACCGCTGAAGCTGAAGCTGCCATAGGTCGCGCTCGGCGGCGGACCCGTGCCGCCGCTGTACGTCACGACCACCGTGTCGTTGCCGTCGCCCGGAGCGTGCGTCGGGAACGACGTCGACCAGTTGCCGCTCCCGTCGGTGACGACACCACCAGGCGTCTGATCGACGATGTTGTCGCCCTGCACCGGCGTGCTCGAGCCGCATGTATCGGACGACTCGTTGCAGTTCCCGCGAACGAGATACGCCTCGACCGTTACTCCCGAGACGCCCGCGTTGCCGCTGATCGCCTTGCTGTAGCGCGTGATGTTGACCGTCGGTGTCGGCGACGCCAGCGCGCTCGCCGGCAACACGAGGATCGCGGCCAGCAGCGCGAGCGGCGCAGGCATCAGTTTCAAGGCTCGGCGGAGAACTGTGACGATCTTCATCTGCGGCGCTGCCATCGGGAATCGCCCCCTTGCGTGGGATGAAACGGCGGGATTGCACGACGCTATCGGCGCCGCGGCAGCCCATCATCAGTGGGAGCCCCTCTGCGGAGCGGGTGGTTCCTACTGCCTACCGATCCAGTTCGTTAGTGGACTCCAAACCAGCGGTTGTGACTCGCCGGCACTGACACGACGCAACAGCAGTCTTGTGGACCGCCCGCCTCCGCTCCCGCATGAGTCTCGCGGCGGCTGCGCTGAGCGGTTCGCCGCGGTGGCGATGTCCGGGGCTGCTGGAAGGCTGTCGCACGACCCGTGGCCATGCTCGAACGCTCTCCCTCTCGCGCCGTCGCCGCCGCAATCGCGGGCGTGGTGGGCTACGACCTGCTTCAGCGCCGGCACGCGATCCTGCGCAACTTCCCGATCCTCGGACACCTCCGCTACGCGCTCGAGGCGTTCGGCCCTGAGCTGCGCCAATACATCGTCACCTCCAACAACGAGGAGCGTCCGTTCTCGCGCGATCAGCGGCGTTGGGTATACGCGTCCTCGGAAGGCAGGCCGAACGTGTTCGGGTTCGGAACCGACGACGAGATGGAGGCTGTGGAGAGCCTGCTCATCATCAAGCACTCGCCGTTCCCGGCGCCCGCTCCGGCCGCCGGAAGACCCGGGGGCGCACCGCTCTACGGCGTCCCCGCGGGGAAGGTGCTGGGCGCCTTCCATCGACGACGCCACGCCTTCCGCCCCGCGTCATTCGTGAATCTGTCCGGCATGAGCTACGGCTCGCTCTCGCCCGTCGCGGTGGAGGCGCTGAACCGCGGCGCGAAGATCGCCGGCTGCCTGCACAACACCGGTGAGGGCGGCCTCGCGGGCGCACATCGCCACGGCGGGGAGCTGGTCTTCCAGATCGGCACGGGGTACTTCGGCTGCCGCGACGCGCACGGGCGCTTCAGCATCGAGCGGCTGCGCGAACGCGTGGCACAGGCGCCGGTGCGCGCGATCGAGATCAAGCTGTCCCAGGGCGCCAAGCCCGGGCTCGGAGGACTGCTCCCGGGCGTGAAGGTGACCCCTGAGATATCGGCGATTCGCTGTGTGCCCGCCGGCGAGGACTGTGTCAGTCCGTCCGCTCACTCGGCGTTCTCCGACGTCAACGGACTCATCGAGCTGATCGAGCTGATCGCGGCAGACACCGGCCTTCCGGTGGGCATCAAGTCCGCTGTCGGCGAGAGCGGCTTCTGGCAGACGCTCGCCGAGCGGATGACGGCCACGGGCGGCGGACCCGACTTCGTCACGGTCGACGGCGGCGAGGGCGGGACCGGCGCCGCGCCGCTCTCGTTCGCCGACCATGTGGCTCTGCCGTTCAAGCTCGGCTTCGCGCGCGTCTATGGCACCTTCGCGCGCGCGGGGCTCGCCGAGGACGTCGTGTTCATCGGGTCGGGGAGGCTCGGGTTCCCGGACTCGGCGCTGTTCGCCTTCGCACTCGGCTGCGACATGATCAACGTGGGCCGCGAGGCGATGCTCGCGATCGGCTGCATCCAGGCCCAGCGCTGCCACACCGGCCGCTGCCCGACCGGCGTCGCCACCCAGTCGCGCTGGCTCATGCACGGGCTCGACCCACAGCTCAAGTCGAGCCGCGCGGCCAACTATCTGATCGGGCTGCGCGCTGAGATCCTCGCCCTCGCGCGCTCCTGCGGCGTGACCCACCCAGCGCTCGTCACACCCGAGCACATCGAAATCGTCACCGAGCGCTACGGCTCCGCGCCACTCATCGACGTGTTCGGCTATCAGCCCGACTGGCCCGTGCTCTCAGCGGGCCGACGTCGTCGGCTCGCGGGGCTCCTCACATAGCCGCAACCACGACGCCGGTCGCGACGGGCGCGGGCTCGGTATGGGAGGATCGGGTGCGATGGCGTCCGTTCAATGAGCTCCACCCCCGCCTCACCCCCGCCCGCGCCGGTCATCGACGTTCGCGGCCTGCGCAAGTCCTACGGCGACCACGAGGTGGTTCGCGGGATCGACATCGAGGTCGCGAGGGGGGAGGTGTTCGCGTTTCTCGGGCCCAACGGCGCCGGGAAGACCACCACGGTCGAGGTACTGGAGGGGTATCGCTCGCGCAACGCCGGTGAGGTGAGCGTGCTGGGCGAGGACCCTGCCGCCGCCGATCGCCGCTGGCGCACACGGGTCGGCCTGGTGTTGCAGACGTGCACGATGCCCGCCGAGCTGACGGTCCGCGAGCTGGTGGAGCTCTACGCCGGCTACTACCCGCGCCCCCGATCGGCGGCGGAGACGATCGATCTCGTCGGTCTCGCGGAGCAGCGCGACATGCGCACCAGGGCGCTCTCCGGCGGGCAGCTGCGTCGCCTCGACGTCGCTCTGGCGCTGGTCGGCGACCCGGAGCTGGTGTTCCTCGACGAGCCGACGACCGGCTTCGATCCCTCGGCTCGCCGCCACGCCTGGGAGGTGATCGCCGAGCTGCGCGAGCTCGGCAAGACGATCTTCCTCACGACGCACTACATGGACGAGGCGCAGACGCTGGCCGACCGGGTGGCGGTGATCGTCGCCGGCGAGATTGTCGCCGAGGGCACGCCCGAGACCCTCGGCGGCCGCGATCGGGCTATGAGCGACGTCTCGTTCGCCCTCCCCGCGGGCGCCGCCCTCTCCGAGCTGCCGCACGAGCTCGCATCCACCGCGCAGGTACGCGACGGCCGGGTCCACATCGCCGCCATGGAGCCCGCTCGCTCGCTCTATGCGCTCACCGGATGGGCGCTTCAGAACGACCTGAGTCTGGGCGATCTGACGGTTGGCCGCCCGACCCTCGAGGACGTTTACCTGCAGCTCACCGACGCCCAGGAGCCTCCGCGGTGAGCGGTGCGCGCCTGTTCGCCCACCAGTTCCGCTCGGACCTCGCGCGGTTCTGGCGCAATCCCCAATCGCGCTACTTCACCCTGCTGCTGCCGATCGTGTTCCTTGTGATCTTCGCGGGCATCTTCAAAGGCACAACGATCGTGGAAGGCCGGCGGATCAACATCACGACCTTCTACGTACCGGGGATCATGACGCTGGGGATCATCTCGGCGAGCTTCGTGAACCTCACCCAGGCCGTCGTCACCCAACGCGAGAGCGGCGAGCTCAAGCGCCTGCGCGGCACGCCGGTGCCCACGAGCTTCGTCATCGGCAGCCGCGCCGCCGTGGGCGTCGTGGTCGCCGTCGTGATGTCAACCCTGCTGCTGCTCATCGGCAGGGTCGCCTACAACGTGCCCCTTCCCCATTCGACGGCGCTCGGACTCGTGATCGCGGTTGTCGTCGGGGCCGCCTCCTTCGTCTGCATCGCGTTCGCGGTGTCCACGCGCATCAACACAGCCGACGCCGCGGCGCCCACCACCAACCTCGCCGTGCTGCCGCTGTACTTCATCTCCGGCGTGTTCGTGCCCGAAGGCCAGATACCCAAGTTCCTGCGTGACGTCGCCGGCGTGTTTCCCATCAAGCACCTCGCCCAAGCTGTCCGCGAGCCGATCGTCCATACGCACGGCGCCGGCATCTCGGCCACCAACCTGCTCATCGTCGCCGCGTGGGGCATCGCCGCCCTGCTGATCGCCGCGCGCACGTTCCAATTCTCGCCACACGCCGCCTGAGTCGGCGGCGGGGCGGGCCAGACGAGGCGTCAACACCCGGCGGTCAAGAGGTCCGGCCGTTATGCCGATATCTGACTGGTGGAACAGGCTCTCGCCAGCCGGCGCTTTATCGTAGCGGTGGGTGCTGTCGTGCTCGCGACCGGCGTGTTCGCGGCCTGGGTGGGACTGCGCATCGGCGGCGCCCGAGCGACGCTGTGGGTCGATGACGTCGTCACGCCGCTGGCGGCGCTGATCGCGGGTGTGCTGTGCTTTCGCGCCCGCGCTCGGCACGCTGGGCGGATGCGTCTGTTCTGGTTGCTGCTCGGCTTGGCGATGGCGTCCTGGACGTTCGCCGAGATCGTGTGGGGCTACTACGCGCTGATCCTCGACGTCGAAGTGCCCGTGCCCTCCTGGGCGGACGTCGGCTACCTCTCGGCGATCCCGCTCGCGGTCGCGGCGCTGGTCGTGCACCCCGCGACGAGGGGCAGCGGCACACGCAAGGCCCGTTGGGTGTTCGACGGCCTCCTGATCGCCACGGCGCTGCTGTTCCTCAGCTGGACGCTCGTCCTCGGTCCGCTGTGGCGCAGCGCCGATCTCAGCACGTGGACCGGCATCGTGTCGCTCGCCTATCCGTTCGGTGACGTGGTGATCGTCTTCTTCATCGTGCTCGCCATCCGCGGGATGACCGGCAGCAACCGCCTGTCGCTGTGGTGCCTCTTGGCTGCTCTGCTGGCGATGGCGCTCACCGACAGCACCTTCACCTACCTCACGGAGGTGGCGAAGTACACGGGCGGGGACCTGATCAATACCGGTTGGGTCGCGGCATATCTCGGGATCGCGCTTGCCGCGTTCAGCTCGCGGTTCAGCGGCGCCGTGGCGCCGAGCGCCGAGCGCTCCAGGCCGTCGCTCGTGTCGCTCGTATCCCCGCTGCTGCCGGTGCTGCTCGCGTTGACCGTCGCCGCGGTGGAGATCGGGCTCGGCCATCGCCTCGACCACGCGGCCTGGCTGATGGCGTTCGGTCTGATCGCGCTGGTGCTCGCGCGCCAGGGGCTGATGGTGCTCGAGCTGCTCGCTCCCAGCCGCCATGCGCAAGCCGGCGTGATGCAGAGGCTCACACATGCCGCTCTCGGTGGCGCGGGCGCGGAGGGGGAATCGGGGGGCTCCGGCTATCGGGCTGGCGGCTATGAGCCCCTTTGACCTGAGCGCGGGGCAGTCCAGCCGCGTGGGGTTCGCGCCCGCGAGCGGCTCATCGGACGTCAGGTGGATTCGTCCTGACGGGCCGGCCCACCTGCCGCCCCCGACGTCGAAGTCGGCGGTGAGAGAGCGCAGCGAACGCACGAACGCGCTGATCGTGCTCGTGCTGACCCTCGCCTGCACCACCCTGGCCATCTTTGACCTGTTCCTATTGGCGTCTGGCTCGTAGAGCCGCCGGGCCAGGCGGGACGGGGCATCCGGGGCGGCCGGCGGCGCCGGCTCAGAGCGCGTCGTCGAGCGATTCGAGCAGCCGTACGTCTGCGAGGTCCTGTGGCCGGCCGGCTGCACGCTTCATCTTCAGCAGATCCTCCCGATGAGCGATGGGGATCGACAGGTCGCCCAGAGGGACCTCGTGTGCGCGGGCCCGCATGTCGGTCTTTCGACGTCGCGATCGCTACGTCGAGGTCCTGCGTCATGCGCCGGCCGCCGTACGCCTGGATCGCGATACCGCCGATCGTCACGTACTGGACCTCATGACGGCCGAGCACCCGGAACAGCTCGCGCGCATCGAAGCCACCCGGGCTGGTCACCGGCTCGGGCTGGTGCGTCCGGTGACCTCGGCGAGGCCGGCACGCAGCTCCGCCGCGAGGGAGTCCCAGCTCAACGCCAGCTCCAAGCGCTCGGACATCGGCCGCCGGCGAGCGGCAAGCACCGCCTCAGGGACGGCGAGCGGGTCGCGGACGCCATCTGCGACCGATTGGTCGGTGGGCTGTCGGGATTCCTGCGGCGATGCCACCAGATCAGGGTACCTGTCATCGAGCCCACCGACCAGGGCGACGCGCTCGACCCTGTGTCTGTCGCCGCCGCCAACCAGAGCGCGCTCCGACTCAGGGCGATGCCCTCCGCGAGCAGCTCGTCCGGGTCGCGTTCGCCTCGATACCCCGGTGATCGTGGTCCACGTGATGCTGGTCGTGTTCCCCGAGCGCTGGGGCAGGCCGATGCCGGTCGCGGCCACCATGGCGGCGATCGAGCGCATCGCGGGCAGCATCAAGACGGACGTAATCGTCGACCGCAGCTCTTGCCGCAGCGGCCGCTGGTGGTCATCTACGAACTGCCGGCCGGCGCGACCGTGCGCCGCCGAGCCTCTGATCCCAAGGCGGCACACCGCGAACGTGTACGCCGCCCCAACTCGACGAGCAAAGGCCAGTGTGTATACTATGCGCATGGCACGCGTGAACGTCTACCTACCCGACGAGCTGGCGCGAGATGCTCGAGCCGCCGGCTTGAACATCTCCAGGGTCACCCAAGAGGCGCTGAGCAACGCCCTCGCGCAGAACGAAACGGACCGCTGGCTCGACCACCTCGACGGCCTGCAACGAGCGAACATCCCCCACAGCCGGGTGATCGAAGCGATCAATGAGGCGCGGGCCGAGCTCGGTGACCGCGTCTCCACCTGAAACGGTCGTCATCAATGCCTCCGCACTCGTGGAGGCGTTGCTCGGCACCGGTGTCGGCGTCGAGGTGCGCAGGCGAATGCGCGGACACCAGCTGCACGCCCCGGCGCACCTCGACGCAGAGGTGCTCTCCGCGCTCGGGCGTCTGCACCGCGCCGGCGACCTCGGCCAGGCCAGCGTAGCCGCCGCGCTCGACGAGCTCGCCGCGGCGCCGATCCAGCGGCACCCTCTGGCAGCACTGCTATCAGGCGCGTGGGCACGCCGCGACGCCCAGCGACTCGTCGACGCGCTCTACGTGGAGCTGGCCGTCTCGCTCGCCTCAGCGTCGCTGCTGACCACAGACGCGCGCCTCGCGCGCTCCCATGACCGAGCCGAGCTGATAGCCGACGACGGTTAGGATGTCCTGCCAGGCAACTCATCCTTCTCAACGATTCTCCAAGAATCCCGGGGCGGTTCAGTAGCTACGTGCCCGGGATCAACAGGCTGCTGGCGAGCGCGTCGTGGCGCCGGTTGCCCGCCCAGGTTGTCGTGGCGATCAGTGCGGCGATGCCGATCCCGACCGCCAGGCAGTCGCCGGCGACGAGCAGGTAGCCGCCGCTGCGGTGCGGGTTCACGAAGAGGTACGGGTACCAGTCCACGATCACGCCGCGCGCCAGCGTGTAGATGATGTACAGCAGCGGGAAGGCCATCCACAGCACAACCGTCCGCGCTGGGTCGAGGCGCACGCGCGGCGGGTCGAGCAGCCAGTCGAGCGTCACTGCCAACGGCATCAGATAGTGCAGGATCGCGTTCACCCACGGGTATGCCGGGGCGTGCCCGGAGAGCAGCAATAGGTACACGATCCCGGTCGTCAGGATGTAGACGACCGCGGCGCCTCTGAGCAGCTCGACCGTACGAGAGCGCGCGTGCGCGGGGCGGAGCGTTCCGTGCAGAAGCATCGCCGCCGCGAACAGGTTGCTCAGGACGGTGAAATAGCTGAAGTAGTCGCTGTCGCTGACCCCCGGTCCTGCCGCCACGTCGTAGCCGATCGCCGTGAGCGCCATCAGCGCCAGCAGCGCACGGCAGACGCGCAGCGCCGGCTCGCTCAGCGCGCCACGCTGCGGGCTGCGCTCGACGGTCGCAGCCGAAGAAGATGGAGAGGGCATGACACGACGTTAGCCGATGGCGCCGTCGGCGGTCAAGCGGGCTTGCAACGCCCAGCTCGATCGGACTGAACGGACCTCGCGCGTGGTTGATGCCGGCAACGCTGAGACGCTCCCAACTGGGCGAAGGCGGGCGCGCGACGCGACGCACGGTGGGGCTCCTATGTTCGCTTCCGCGTGTCGTCCGCGGGCTCACGGACGAGGCGGCTCGCGCTGCGGCGGGAGTGCCCGGCGGGTAGAGTCGGGTCGCTGGACCGCTTTTGCGTCCAGTCCGATTAGAGGAGGATGGGATGGACCTGCAGACCTATCGCGCGAGAAGCCTGCGGATCTGGGACGAGATGGCCCCAGGCTGGGAGGACCGTCGCGAATGGATCCTTGGAGTCACGGGAGCGATCAACCAATGGCTCGCTGGCCAGGTCGATCCGCAGCCCGGCGAGTCGATCCTCGACGTGGCGGCGGGAACGGGCGATCTCGGGTTCATCGCGGCGGAGCGAGTCGGCGCGGACGGGAAGGTTCTTTGCACGGACTTCTCCCCCGAGATGCTGGAGGCCGCGCGCCGCAACGGCGAGCGCCGCGGCTTGTCCAACGTGGAGTACCGCGTCCTGGACGCCGAGCGCATGGGCCTCGATGACAATAGCGTCGACGGTGTGCTGTGTCGCTGGGGCTACATGCTGATGGCGGACCCCGCCGCTGCTCTGCGCGAGACGCGGCGGGTCCTGCGCGACGGCGGCACGCTCGCGTTCGCTGTGTGGCAGACGCCGGACCGCAACCCGTGGGCGGCGATTCCCGGGATGACGCTGGTCCAGCGCGGGCATATGCCGCCACCTGAGCCCGGAGCGCCCGGGATCTTTGCCATGGGCGTGGCCGGCCGCATCGTGGAGCTTGTCACCGGTGCCGGCTTCGGTGAGCCCCGGCTCGAGGAGCTCACGTTCGAGTGGCGCTACGCCGCCGACGACCTCTGGGACACGCTCACACGCCTTGCCGGGCCGCTGGCCGCGGTGATCAACGGGCTGCCCGACGAAGAGCAGAGGGCGACACGAGCCGCGATCGAGGAGAGCCTGGCGCAGTACCGGCGGGACGGCGAGTTCGTCATCCCAGCGGCGTGCTGGGGCGTCACGGCCTGAGCGGGGCTTCCGTCACGCCTAACAGTACTTTGTTACGGCTCGTTGTGGCTGTTTCACTCGTCTTGGGGTGGGTGGCGTAGTGGCAGGTTGGCGAGGTCTATCGGCTGTTGGCAGGTGTGGCAGTGCCCGGCCCAGCAGTCGAAGATGGGCTCGAGCAGACGGACCGCTTGGGGGGGTGTGAGGTCCGCCGCCGGGCTTTTGGGTCAAGACGCTCTAGTGTGAGGAAGGCGTGCGCGGTGGTGACGAGCGCGGTGTGGTGGCACCAGCCGAGGTAGGAGCGTCCCTCGTAGTGGTCAAGGCCGAGCTCGCCCTTGAGTTGGCGGTAGTCGAGCTCGATCATCCAGCGCAACCTGGCCAGGCGCGCCAGACGCGCGGGCTTGGTCTCGGCGGGCAGGTTGCTGGTCCAGTCGTCGCTGGGGGTCTTCTGGCCGGCGGGCCACTCGATGATCAGCCACTCCTGCCGGGGCGCCTGGTTGTCGCGGATCACCGGGTGCGCGGCGGTGACGCGCTGGAAGGCGAAGCGCGAACGCATGCGTGTTTTGCCCTTGCCGCGGAAGGTGACTGTGTGGAAGTCTGCGTCGGTCAGCGAGCGCGCGTACTGCTCGACCGAGACCGGCTTGCGATCTGCACGCAACGCGCTGGGCGCCGGCCCTTTGCTGCCGGCGCGCCGCTCGGGTACGGCAAAGATCGTGCCCGGCTCAAAGATGGCGGTATCAGGGCTGATCGAGAGCACGTAGTCGATCGCCTCGCCGTGGAGCGCGCTGCGCAGCCGGGTGTTATCGCCATAGGCCGCGTCGCCGAGCACCGGCACGCGGTCGATCGCATACGCAGCCGCCGACTCGATCAACGCCTGCCCGAGCTGCGGCTTGGTCTGAAAGACGACGTGCTCGGGGATCTTGGCCTTGCGCCGGCGCTTCGGATCCCCACACCAGTCCTCGGGCAGATACAGAGCCCAGCCCAAGGGCAGCGTCCCCCGCTCACAAACCGCGTGCAGCGAGACGCCGATCTGGCAGTTGCCGATCTTGCCGAGCGTGCCCGAGTACTGGCGCTTGACGCCGGGGGAATGCTCACCGTCCTTGGGGAACCCCGTGTCGTCCAGCACCCACGCCTCGGCATCGAGCAGCGGGCAGACGCGCTCGACCACCGCCTGAATCACACGCTGAGGATCCCACGGACTGTCGGCCAGAAACTGCTGCAGGCTCTGATAGTCGGCCTCGCCCGCTAGGCGCCCCACCAACGGTTCAAGCGACTTGCGCGGGCCGGCCTGCAACAGGCCGCGCACGTAGCGCTCGGCGTTCTCGCGCTGAACCGGATGCTCCATCGACGCTCGCGCCACCCAGCCCACGAACTCCTCCATCCGCTCCTTTACCGCCGGCGCCACGGACTCCAGCACAGCCCCCTCCATCACCACAGCAGACATATCCACCATCCCGCATCGAGTTTCAACGATGCAAGAGGTGTTCGTCACGCGACGAACAACACCTACCAACAGGCTAACAAAGTACTATTAGTCAAACGATTAGGAGGAAAAGTGGACAGCATCTCGGTCATCGCCGCAGCTGATGTCGAGCGCCTGCTACGAGCTCTGCGGCGGACGCGCGCTGCACTCGCTCGTCGTTCAGCAGCTTTTGGGTAACTGATAGGCGATTAGACTTCCACGTCTTTGACCATCCGATGTGCGCTCTGACAGCCTCGATCGGAACGAAGATCGCCTCTTCGAGATGCATATCGGCAGCGAAGATGACGACCGCGACATAGTCGAAGTCGAGCGTGCGCAACGGGGACAAGCCTCGTCGTGAGGACTTTGTGCGGCGCAGCGCCTTAACCTCGATCTTTGCGCCGTCCGGCGCGATGACGTCGAAGGACTTGTTGTTCGGCGGCAAGGTCGACACACCGAAATAGTCAGCGATCACGCGCTCCGCCATGTCGGCAATCGGATTGTTCCCCGACCGCACAACGCCGCGCCGCTGCAGCTCGCTCATCACCTCGCCGTACATAGCGGCCAACTCGGCATCCGTCTTGTCGTCGAGACTCGTCACGGCATCTGGATCTCCATCCTCGAAAGCTAGACAATTAGTCTGACGCGCGGGTTTCCGAACACGGTCGAGGGCGCAGCTCCCATGCCAGATGGTTCCGCTCGGAAAGCAGGATGCCGCTGCCACCAAGCCCTGCCCCCGAGCACGTAGTCGCCAGCCTGTCGCGGTGGGCCATCGACGGACGCACACTACGTCGCCCGCCGCGCCGCGATCCATGCCAAGCTGGACGCCGCGCTTGGCCCAGCGCCGCGCTCGCCAACCTCGACCAGGCCCGCCAGCTCGAAGAAGCGCAGTTCCTCAGCCTCGTCTCGGGGGCATCTGGCTCGACCGCGAACCGCGTCGCGGAGACCCAATCGAAGCTCTCGTTCCTGCCCGTTCTTCGAGCGCGGACGGCGCAGATCGGGAGAAAGTGGGGGTCCGGGCACGCGTTTGGCAGCACCAATGCGGGCGATGGCGAGACTCGGAATCGAACCGAGGACACCACGATTTTCAGTCGTGTGCTCTACCAACTGAGCTATCTCGCCGCGACCCCCGATCCTAGCGTTTCTGCGTCGCCGGGTGAGCACTGCGAACCCGATCGGAGGCCACGGTCTGGCCGGATTGTCCTGGGCTTGTGAGCGGATGGGCGACACGAACGCGAGGCGATACGAGTGCTCAGCTCGTGTCTATGGCACGGATGAACGCGTGGATGACGTCGACTGCTTCGTCGAGCTCGACAATCGGCATGTCAAGACCGCCGGCCATAGTGGCGTAGCGATCACTCCAGTCTGGGTAGGTCGTGATGTACGGTGGCCAGGGTTGCTGGCCACGTGCAGCGAATATGCGCTGGCAGGCGTCCTTGACGGGCGCGAGGTTCTCCCCGGTCAGGGCTTGGAGTAGTTGCAGGTCGATGAGATCCCAGTAGCGGGGGTTCTCCCCGCCGGGTCGTAGTGGTGGCTCGGTGACGGCGTGCAGCTTTTGGGCGATCTGCCAGCGGACGGCGAGCACCGAAATGATGTTGGGGCCGTCGAGGCCGATTGTGCTGAGGTCGTGGGCTGCTATCTCTTCGATCTCATCGCCTCCGGCCTCGACGGGTGCGACCTCGACGACGAGCGTCATGAAGGGCTTGGTGCGGAACGCGACCTTCACCCGGATCCTGCGGACGTGTGGGCGCAGTTCCAGCGGTTGGGGCTCGTTGCGCTCGAACGAGAACTCTTCGTAGTCGTCCGCGAGGGAGGCATCGAGATGCGCGAGCAGGGACTCGGGGTCACCGCGCAGGACGAGATCCACGTCGCCTGTTACGCGTGCCTTCTCGCCGGCTCGCAGCTCCATCGCCACGCCGCCTCTGGTGACGAACACGACGGCTCCGTCATCGTCGACTGCGCGTCGCAGTGCGCCGGCCAGCATCATTGAGGCCACCCTGAGGTTCAGGCGCCGCACCGGCTGCCCAGACTCGCGCTCCCACTCGGTGATCAGCCGCTGCAGCCGATTCACCGTCTTTGGGCGCCTGGGCGGTGTGCTCATGCTCGTCCGCTGACGCCATCGAGCCCAAGCTCCCGCACCAGGGTCTCGTGTTCCTGGGCGCTCAGCAGCCCGCGAGCACGGCCGTGGCGGGCGGCCTGCTCGAGCAGATCGCGCCCGAGGTGCTCCCGGGCGCACTGTCGCAGGGCGCGACCGAGCTTGACGACGGGGACCCCCTCGATCGCGGTGACCTCAGCCGGGTCGAGGTCTTCGCGATGGATCACGTACGCCCTGGGGATCGCACGCTGCGGGCGGTGTCTGCGTGGCACGGTGATATGGATCTTGGAGGGGTTCACATCGCTGACATCCCACAGATCCAATGCTGTGTCGTGCGTGAGCACGCCCTGTATGCCCTGGGGCCACAACGCCGCCGCCATGTATGCCTGCATTGCTCCGCCCGGCACGAAGGGCACCCGGTAGACGCCCCTGCTCACCCGTTCCAGCTGTCCTCGCCCGGCAAGCTTGACGAGCGTCTTGGGCTCGTAGCCGACCTCCCGCGCGTCATCGACCGTGACCAGCCCGAACCGGTCCGCCGCGGTCTCCGCCAGCTCACTGAAACGTCTGGTGGGCATCCGCTCACTATACCCCAAAACGTCTACTTTCAAGCCCTTTTTCAAGCCTCGGGCGGCTGGCCACCGCATGAGAACGATAAGATCGGTCCACAAACCCGGTTGCCGTGCAGCGCGTCAACGTCCTGGGCCCCGGGACAACGGGAGCAGGTCCCGATGCATCAGTCGTGTGCTCTACCAACTGAGCTATCTCGCCGCAGCCTGCGATGCTACCGGCTCACGCCGCCTCGGTGGCCGCGCGCTCGAATTCCTCGACGAGCGCCGCGTAGGTGCGGCGCAGGCCGTCGCCGATCTCCACCGTCGCGCTCCAGCCGAGCTCGCGCAGGGCGCGGGTGGTGTCGAGGCAGCTGCGCTTGAGCTCGCCGGGACGCAGGTCGGCGAGCGTCGGCTCGACGTCCGAGCCGGCAGCCTGCTTGAGCACGCTCCAGAGCGTCATCACGTCGGTCTCCACGCCCGTGGCGACGTTGTACGTGCCGCGCGTGCCGTTGGCGGCGATCAGCGCGGTGACGACGTCGCCGACGTACACGTAGTCGCGCGTGGGGGTTCCGTGGCCGAACATCTTGGGTGAGCGACCGTCGTGGAGGTGGTCGGTGAAGATCGCCACCACGCCGGCCTCGCCGTGCGGGCTCTGACGCGGGCCGTAGACGTTGCCGAGGCGGCACACGGCGTGGGGCACGCCCGAGGAGAGCGACCAGGTGTTCACGTACGCCTCGGCGGCCCACTTGGAGGCGCCGTAGGGCGCGAGCGGCGCGGGGATGCGCTCCTCGGTGGTGGGCAGGGGCGCGTCGTCGCCGTAGAGCGCGCCGCCGGTGGAGGTGAACGAGACGGGCGCGCCGAGCCTGGTGGCGGCGTCCACCACGTTGAGCGTGCCCTGCACGTTCACGGCGCAGTCGCGGTTCGGATCGGCCACCGACGCTGTGACCGACGCTTGCGCGGCGAGGTGGTAGACGGCGCTGGGTTGCGCCTCCTCGAACACGCGGTCGAGCGCGGGGCGGTCCACGATGTCGAGCTCGCACAGGCGCGCTCCGGCGGGCACCTTGGCGGCGCTCCCCGAGGAGAGGTCGTCGATCACGGTCACCTCGTTGCCCGCGGCGAGCAGCGCATCTACAAGGTGCGAGCCGATGAAGCCGGCGCCGCCGGTGACGATCGAGTGGGTGGGCATCGGCGCGAAAGCCTACACGCGCGCGCGCGAGTCAGGCATTTTCGGCACAACACCGCACAACCGCTTCCCGCGCATCGCCGCGGCCGGCGCCTGCCCGCTACCCGCGGGCGAGCAGGTAGCGGTTCATCGTGGCGAGCACGCGCCTGTTGATGGACAGCGCGAGCAGTTCTGCGTCGGTATCGATTTCCCCCGCCTCGCGCAGCTCCTCGATGCGGAGCATCGCGGGCGCCACCACCTCGTCTTGGAGCGTGGCGGGGTCGATGCCGTCCTCGATCGCGGAGGCGATGGCTCCCTCGGCGAGCTCGGCGTCGCCGAGGCGCATCGCGTCGGTGTAGGTCTCCAGGGCGCGCGCGAGCAGCGAGCGCGGGTTCGAGCGCTCGCGCGTGCGGGCGTCGGCGCCGGAGCTGTCGAGCACGTCCATGAAGGTGTGCAGCAGCACCGGGTCGAAGTGGCGGCCGGCCTGCTCGAGCATCATCTCGACGGCCCGCTCGACGGAGAACGCCTCGCGGTAGACGCGATGGCTGGTGAGCGCGTCGAAGACGTCGGCGATCGCCACGATGCGCCCCTCGATCGGGATGCTCTCGGCGGCGAGGCCGCGCGGGTAGCCGGCGCCGTCCCAGCGCTCGTGGTGTGAGAGCGCGATGGTGGCGCCCATGTCGAGGATCGAGGAGGAGGAGCCGCGCAGCAGACGGTGGCCCTCCTCGGTGTGGGTCTGCACGATCGCGCGCTCCTCGGGGGTGAGCGAGCCGGGCTTCAGGAGGATCGAGTCGGGGATCGCGACCTTGCCGACGTCGTGCAACGGCGCGGCGTGGCTGATGCGGCGGCAGAACTCGGGGCTCATGCCGACGGCTTCGGCCAGGAGCGTGGAGAAGCGCCCGATGCGCTCGATGTGGGCGCCGGTGTCCTCGTCGCGGAACTCGACCGCCATCGACAGGCGCCGGACGGTCTCGGCCTGCGCTATCTCGAGCTCGGAGAGCGCCCTGCGCAGATCGTCGTTGCGTTCGTCCACCTCCCGTCGAAGCGCCTTGCGGCGGTCGTCTCCGAGCAGCCAGCCGGACACGGCCGCGACGCCGGCGAGCACGATCACGCCGAGGACCGTTAGGGCCGTCGTGTCCGCGACGATCGCGGCGACCGCGAGCAGCGCGGGGGCCGCCATGATCGGCGCACTGCGGCGCAGGGGTCGCCGGCTCGGGCGCCCGTCCTCGGGGCCGCCGGGAGCGTCCGCGCGCGCGGAGTCGCCCGCGGAGGCCGCCGCAGCGGAGGTAGCCGAAGCGGAGGGCGTTGAAGCGGAGGCCGCCGAAGCGCCGAAGCGGGCGAGCGGGGCGAGCTCCAAGGCCGCGGCCTGGGGCGGCGGGTCGCCGCCGGCTGGGCCGTGCGCCGGCGCCACCCCCCGCGGGGCGGTCCGTTGAAAGCCAACCTTTGTGACTCCACGCACGAAAAGCTCTCCGTTCTTCCGCTCATCGTCTATTCGACCGTAATCGCCGTCCGCTTGAGCACCCCGAGCCGAGCTGCGCGAATCGACCGGATCCTCGACTCCGACGATTGTCCTCAAATGGCCAGGGCGACGTACTTCGTATCGAGGTACTCCCCGATGCCCTCGAAGCCGCCCTCGCGGCCGAAGCCGGACTGCTTGACGCCCCCGAATGGGGCGGCGGGGTTGGAGACGACGCCCTGGTTGACGCCCACCATGCCGGCTTCGAGCGCCTCGGAGACGCGGAAGGCACGCGAGAGATCGCGCGTGTAGAGGTAGGCGACGAGCCCGTACTCGGTGGAGTTGGCGGCGCTCAGGGCCTGCTCCTCGGTGGAGAAGGCGCTGATGGGAGCGACGGGGCCGAAGATCTCCTCGCGCAGCGCGCGCGCGGATGCGGGCACGTCGGCGAGCACCGTGGGGGCGAAGAAGTGGCCGGGGTGGGCGGGCCCCGACAACGCCTCGCCGCCCGTGAGCAGCTTGGCGCCGCGGTCGACGGCGTCCTTCACGAGCTCGGCCACGATGGCGAGCTGGCGGTCGTCGATGAGCGGCCCGACGTCGACGTCGGGCTCGGCGCCGCGACCGACCTTGAGCGTGGCCATGCGGGCGGCCATCCGCGAAGCGAACTCCCCGGCGATGGACTCGTGCACGTGGAAGCGGTTGGCGGCGGTGCAGGCCTCGCCGACGTTGCGCAGCTTCGCGATGAGCGCGCCCTCGACGGCGGCGTCGAGGTCGGCGTCCTCGAACACGATGAAGGGGGCGTTGCCGCCGAGCTCCATGGAGACGCGCAGGATCTGCTCGGAGGATTGGGCGATGAGGGCGCGTCCCACCTCGGTGGAGCCGGTGAAGGAGAGCTTGCGCGTGCGGGGGTCGCGCAGGAGCGGCTCGATCACTGCGCCCGAGCGGTGGGCGGTGATCACGTTGAGGACGCCACCGGGCAGGCCAGCCTCCTCCAGCACACCCGCGAGCGCGAGCATCGAGAGAGGCGTTTGGTGGGCGGGCTTGACGACCATCGTGCAGCCGGCGGCGGCGGCGGGGGCGATCTTGCGCGTGCCCATCGCGGTGGGAAAGTTCCAGGGCGTGACGAACACGCACGGGCCGACGGGCTGGCGCATCGTGAGGATGCGCCCGGAGCCGGTGGTGTTGGTCATGTAGCGGCCGTGTATGCGGACGGCCTCCTCGGAGAACCAGCGCAGGAACTCGGCGGCGTAGGAGATCTCGGCGCGCGATTCGCCGATGGGCTTGCCCATCTCGAGCGTCATCACGAGCGCGAGCTCGTCGACGCGGGCGAGCAGCAGCTCGTGGGCGCGGCGCAGGATCTCTCCGCGAGCGCGCGGAGCGGTGGCGGCCCAGGACGCCTGCGCGTCGGCTGCCGCGGCGAGCGCCGCGAGCGCGTCGGCGGGCGTGGCGTCGGCGACCTCCGCGAGCGGCTCGCCCGTCGAGGGGTCCTCGACGGCGAGCGTGGCGCCGCCGCCGGCAGGCCGCCACTGCCCGCCGATGTAGAGGTCCTTGGGGACCCGGTCGAGAACCGCCTGCTCATCAACTGCTTGCCTGCCCCCCCTTGTGAGGGGTGCCCCGCTACGGGGTACGCCGGGCATGTGGGGCTCCTTTCAGCTTGCGGGACTCATGCTCGCTGAGCATTGATCCGATTCGATGTGCATGGAGTGTCGCACCCGACGCGTAACCCTCGCCGCGCTCGCGGCGAGCGTGCTGTGCGCGGGCACGGCACGCGCGGGTACGGGGGGCGTGGGCGCGGGGGCCACGGAAACGAACGCGGCCGGCGCGGGAGCTCCGAGCGCGACGCTCGTGGTGCACGGCGCGGGCGACGGGCACGGCGTGGGCATGAGCCAGGACGGGGCGCTCGGGTACGCCGAACACGGCTGGTCCTACAGCGCGATCCTCGCCCACTACTACCGGGGAACCGCGATCGGCAAGGCGGACGCGAACACGGTCGTGAGGGTGCTCGTGGGCGGCAGGGTGAAGCGCATCGCGCTGGAAACGTACGTGCGCGGGGTGGTGGCGGCGGAGATGCCCGCGAGCTGGCCGACGGCGGCGCTGCAGGCGCAGGCGGTGGCGAGCCGGACGTACGCGATCACCGCGCACGCGGGGGGGTCGAAGTTCGACGTGTATGCGGACACGCGCTCGCAGATGTATCTCGGCAGGGCGGCGGAAACGCCGCGCACGAACGCGGCGGTGGTGGCGACGGCGGGGCAGATCGTCACCTACGGGGGGCAGCCGGCGATCACCTACTTCTTCGCCGGCTCGGGCGGGCGCACCGAGAGCGTGCAGTACGGGTTCCCCGGGGCGGCGCCGCAGCCGTGGCTGGTGGGCGTGGCGGACCCCTATGACGGGGGGCCGCTGCACAGGTGGACCATCGCGATGAGCTTCTCGGCGGCGGCGTCGAAGCTGCGCGGGCTCGTGAAGAGCTCGCTGCAGGGCATCGAGGTGCTCAAGCGGGGCAGCTCGCCGCGGATCGTGTCGGCGTGGGTGCTCGGCTCGAAGGGGAGGACGCTCGTGAGCGGCGGCGAACTGGCGGCGCGGCTCGGACTGTATGACACGTGGGCGTACTTCAGCGTGAAGGACTCGCACGGGACGCGCAAAGAGCCCGACGCGAGCGGCAAGACGGCGCCTCAACCGGCGAGCGTGACCGGCCAGGGCGGCATCTCCGCCGGGTAGGCGTACCCTGATGCGCGATGGACGCGCCGCTGCTGATCGCCGACGTGCCGTGGCTGCTGTACCGCTCTTACTTCGCGCTGCCCAAGTCGATCAAGGGCTCGGGCGGGCAGCCGGTGAACGCGTTGCTCGGCACGGTGAACGCGCTGCTCGCGGCGGTCGAGGCGAAGGCGCCGCGCGCGGTGGTGGCGTGCTTCGGCGCGGAGCAGGCGCGCTATAGGGTGGAGCTGTATCCGCCCTACCACGCCCACCGCGACCCGATGCCGCGGGAGCTGGCAGGGCAGTGGACGCGCGCTGCGGCGCTGCTCGCGAGCTTCGGCTGGACGGTGGCGCAGGCGGGCGAGCTCGAGGCGGACGACGCGATGGGCTCATACGCGCGCGTCGAGTCGCAGGCGGGCGGGCGGGGATTGCTGCTGACCGCGGATCGCGACATGTATCAGGCCGTCGACGAGCAGGTGGCGGTGTTGGATATGGGGAAGGGAGGGGCGTTCTCTGTGCTGGGAGCAGCCCAGGTGCTGGAGCGCTACGGCATAGCGCCGGAACGGGTGCCCGACTTCATCGCTCTGCGCGGCGACCCCTCCGACGGGATACCCGGGGCGCCTGGGATCGGCGCGAAGACCGCGGCGGAGCTGCTGCGGGCGTACGGGACGCTCGAGGAGCTGCTGGGGCAGGCCGAACGGCAGAGCGCCGGCGCGGGCGCGGTGGGTGGCGCGGGGTCGGGGGCGGCAGGGACGGCGGGTGGCTCCGGCGGAGGGGCGGCGGGGAGCGCTCGAGGCGCCGGCGGGCTGCGACCGCGCATCGCGGCGATTCTGCGCGAGAACGGAGAGCTGCTGCGCACGTTCAAGCGAGTGGCGACGCTCGTGGAGATCGACGTCGAGCGACCCGATAGCGCGCCGACCGACCACGCCTCGGGAGCGAGCGCGGCACGCGAAATCGGCATGAACCGGCTGGCCGAGCGGCTCGAGCGGATGGCCGTCGGGTCCGCGTAGTGAGCCCATGTGGCGGGTCTCACGCGCGCGCGAAGAAAGCTAACTTCGCGCGCGCGTGCGCGAGACACCCCCAAAACCAATACCAACCCCCTCCCCGCGGCGACGGAGAGCCCTACGGCGTGAACTTGACCGTGATGACGTCGCCGTCGCGCATGACGTAGTCGCGGCCCTCCAGGCGCAGGGTTCCGCGCTCGCGCGCGCCCGCGTAGCCGCCCGCGTCGACGAGCTCGCGCCAGCCGACCACCTCGGCGCGCACGAAGCCCTTCTGGATGTCGGAGTGGATCTGCCCGGCGGCGTGCCACGCGGTGAGCCCGTCGCGCAGGTGCCACGACTGCGCGGGCTTGGCTTCGCCCGCCGTGAAGAAGGCGATCAGGTGCAGGAGCGAGAACGCGCCGCGCACGATCCGCTGCAGGCTCGATTCGCTGACGCCGAGCTCGGCCCTCATCAAGGCCGCTTCTTCCTCCTCCAGCTCGGCCAGTTCCGACTCGATCCGCGAGGAGATCGCCACCGCGCCCGCGCCCGCGGCGGCCGCGTGCTCGGCCACCGAGGCGGGTACCTGCTCGGAGCCCTCGTCGACGTTGGCGACGAACAGCACCGGCTTGGCCGTGAGCGCGCCGAGGTCGCGCAGCGCGTGCGGGGCGTCCTCGGGCGGGGTCACGCCGCGCGCGGGCCGTCCGGATTGCAGCTCGCCGATCACCTCGCGCAGCCACGCCTCCTCGGCGATCGCGACGCGGTCTCCACTCTTGGCCTGCTTGGCGACGCGCTCGACGCGGCGCTCGGCCTGCTCGAGGTCGGCGAGCACGAGCTCGGTCTCGACCGTGTCGATGTCGGCGAGCGGATCGACGCGGCCCTCGGGGTGCACGACGTTCTCGTCGGTGTGGGCCCTCACGACGTGCACTATCGCGTCGGTCTCGCGGATGTTGGCGAGGAAGCGGTTGCCGAGCCCCTCGCCTTTGTGGGCGCCCGCGACGAGGCCGGCGATGTCGTGGAAGTCGATCGTGTCCCACACGATCTCCGAGGCGCCCACGGTGCGGGCCACCTCGACGAGCCGCTCGTCGTGGACGGGCACGACCGCCACGTTGGGCTCGATCGTGGTGAACGGGTAGTTGGCGGCCTCCGCGCCCGCCTTCGTGAGCGCGTTGAAGAGCGAGGACTTGCCCGCGTTCGGCAGCCCCACGATGCCGATGCGCGTGCTCACGTCGCGGCCGCCGCGATCGCCGTCCCGAGCAGCGCGCCGGCGAGCACGTCGGAGGGGTAATGCACGCCGAGGTACAGACGCGAGAGCGCCAGCGCGCCGGCGAGCCCGTAGAGCGGGCCGCGCGGCAGTCCGAGGCGCGCGTAGGCGAGCGCCCCGGCGAACGACGTCGAGGAGTGGGCGCTCGGAAAGCTGAAGCGCGTCGGCGTGCTCGTGAGCGGCGGCAGGTCCGCCGGCTCGGGGCGCCCGCGGCGCACGACCAGCTTGAGCGCCGTGTTGGCGGCGTAGGTCCCCGCAACGACGCCGGTCGCCCGCCGCCAGCGCGCGCGCCGCTCACCGCTGGAGAGCAGCGACTCCGCGGCCCCCAGCGCGAGCCACACCCCCGCGTGCTCGCCGAGCAGCGAGAAGCGCGCCGCCGCCCGCTCGGCCGCGGGTGTGTGCCCGCACGTGCGCGCTACCCGCAGCAGCCGCTCGTCAATGGACATCGACTAAGTGCCGAAGCCTACGCGCTGGTCGTTCGTCTCGCTGCGGACGTAGACAACTTGGGTCAAGTCGAGGCGCACGGGGCCTTCCTCGGTTTCGAGCTCGTGCCAGCCGCCGCTCCCGAGCGCCCTGTAAAGCGCTTCGAGCTGCTCCTCGGTGACGCGCAGCGCGAGCACCTGCCCGCCCTGGAAGCCGACGCTCATACGTCTGTGGTGCAAGGGCATCAGCGGTCCTCCCGTTCGATGGCGGCGACGAACATCAGCGACCGCTCAAACCCGCCGCGGGCTCGACGATCTCGGTGAGCACGCCGTAGGTGCCCTGCGGGTGCAGGAACGCCACGCGCGAGCCCCGGATCCCGACGCGCGGCTGCTCGTCGAGCAGGGGCAGGCCCGCGGTCTTCAGCGATTGGAGCGTGGCGTCGATGTCCGACACCTGGTAGGCCACGTGGTGCAATCCCGGGCCCTTCTTGGCGAGGAACTTCCCCACGGGCGTGTCGGGCCCGAGCGGCGCGAGCAGCTCCACGTGATTCTCGCCGACGTCGAGCAGCACGGCCTCGACGCCCTGCTCCTCCACGATCTCGCGGTGGGCCACCTCCATCTGGAAGGCGTCCCGGTAGAGCTTCAGCGAGGCTTCGACGTCCTCGACGGCCACGCCGATGTGGTCGATGCGGTTGAACATGGTCAAGCCTGAGTCTATTGGCGAGGCGTCGATCCCGCCGTGCGGCGAGGCGGCCGGTCAATCGACGCCGGGCGTCGGCTCGGCGGCGGCGGCGGCCACCACGCGCAGTCCGACGCCCGGCCTGCGTTCCAGGCGCGGGACGCCCGCCATGATGCGCTCGATCGCGTCGCGGTCGAGCGCCTCGTGCTCGAGCAGCTCCCCCGCGAGCGCGTCGAGCTGCGTGCGGTGGCTTACGATCATCCGGCGCGCCGCCCTGCGCGCCTCGTCGATCAGATCCCGGCGCTCCTCGTCGCGCAGTCGCAGCGTGGTCTCCGACAGGCGCACGTCCCCGTCGGGGGAGCGTCCCACGCCGGCGCTGCCCATCGCGTAGTCGTGCACCATCGAGTGGGCGATGTCCGCGACGCGCTTGAGGTCGTCGGAGGCGCCGGTGGTGATCGCGCCGAAGACGACCTGCTCGGAAACGCGCCCGCCGAGCAGGACGGTCATGTAGTCGAGCAGCTCCTCGCGGGTCTTCAGGTAGCGGTCCTCGGCGGGCAGGTTGAGCGTGTAGCCGAGCGCGCGCCCGCGTGGGACGATAGAGATGCGGTGCACGCGATCGACCGAGGGCAGCAGCTCGCCGCACAAGGCATGACCGGCCTCGTGGTAGGCAACCACCCGCTTCTCATGAATGTTTAGAACCCGATGGGACTGCACCCCGGCGATCACCCGCTCCAGGGCGTGGTCGAAGTCGGCGCCGGTGATGCTCCTGCCGCGGCGGCGCGCGGCGAAGATGGCGGCCTCGTTGCAGATGTTCGCCAAATCGGCGCCCGTCAGACCGCTCGTCTGCGCGGCCACGAGGCCGAGGTCCACGTCTCCTAGCGGCTTGCCGCGCGTGTGCACCCCGAGCACGCCCCTCCTACCCTTCACGTCGGGAGGGGTCACGAAGATCTGCCGGTCGAAGCGCCCCGGGCGCAGGAGCGCCGGGTCGAGCTTCTCGAGCAGGTTCGACGCGGCGATCACGACGAGCCGCCCGCTCGTGGAGAAGCCGTCCATCTCCACGAGCAGCTGGTTGAGCGTCTGGTCCTTCTCCCCGGAGAAGTCGGCGCCGCGGCGACCGCCGACGGCGTCGAGCTCGTCGATGAAGATGATCGCCGGCTCGTGCTTGCGCGCGATCGCGAACAGACGCCTGATGCGCGCCGCGCCGAGGCCCGCGAACATCTCCACGAACGCGGCCGCCGACTGGGCGAAGAACTGCGCGCCCGACTCGTGCGCCACCGCCTTGGCGAGCAGCGTCTTGCCCGTCCCGGGCGGGCCGTGCAGGAGGATCCCCTTCGGCACCTTCGCGCCGAGCGCCTCGAACTGCTTGGGGTCGCGCAGGAACTCGACGATCTCCTGCAGCTCGGCCTTCGCCTCGTCGACGCCGGCGATGTCCTGCCACGCCACCGACTGGCTCGAGTCCGGCTTGATCTGCTGCGGCTTGACCCGCGGCATCACCTTCAAGGTGCGCCACATCAGGTAGATGAGCGCCGCGAAGAACAGGATCATCACGACGCTGGACCACTGGTAGGCCCAGTCCTGGATGTCCTGCACGAATGACGTCCCCAGCACCATCACGGTGCGTGCATTCCGGGGGACGTCGCTGCTGGCGATGCTCGCATCTCACCTTCCGTGGCTTGCTTGCACATCCATTATGCCGATGGATACCGAACCAACGGAGCTACCCGAGCATTCCTACCGCGAGGTCGCGGTAGCACTCGGCCGCGAACGCCAGGTCGCGCACGTCGATGCGCTCGTCGGGCGCGTGAATCAGCGACTGGGTCTGAAGCAGCGTCTGGTGGCGCTGCGGGAAGAAGCCGTAGGCGACGCACTCGGGGAAGGCCGCGCGGAAGTGACGCGAGTCGGTGAACGCGGGCAGGATCGTGGGCACGGTGCGAGCGCCGGGATCGTGCTCGGCCACCCACTCGCCGAGCGCGTCCATCAGCGGCGAGGCCATCGGCGAGCGGTTGCCCGTGATGCGCTCCGTGAAGTCGATCCGCAGCCCGGCGGACGCCGCGTGGCCGACGCGATCGCCGTCGCCGTCGCCGAAGTCGAGCGCCAGCCCGTCGATCCCTCCCAGCACCTGCTCGATCGCGGCGCGTGCCTCGGCCTCGCCCAGGCCGGGCGGCACGCGGCAGTCGACGCGCAGCTCCGCGCGCGATGGGATCACGTTAAGCTTCTCCGACGCCGAGATCTTGGTCGGCGCGAACGTGACGCCGAACATCGGCTCGAGCATCCGCGGCAAGCGCGGATCGTGCTCGCCGAGTCGCCCCAGCGCGGCGGCGGGATCGTGCTCGTCCTCGCCGATGCCGCGCAGGAACGCCAGCGGCTCGGCGGTCGGCTCGAGCGCGGGCTGCCTGGTGGCAAAGCGTTCCAGCACCGGCGCCATCTTCAACAGCGCGTTCTCGCCGAGCTTCGGCATCGAGGCGTGGCCGGCCGCGCCGCCGGTCGTGACCGTGAAGCGGAACACGCCCTTCTCGGCGCAGCACACACCGTAGTAGCGCGCGCCGTCCAACTCGAAGCACGGACCGCCGCCCTCGTTGAGGAGCATGTCGCAGCGCACCTTCTCCGGGTGCGTCTCGCACAGCCACTTCGCGCCCAGCTCGCCGCCGGTCTCCTCGTCGACGACCGCCACCACGAGCAGCTCGCCGCGGGCGGGCCGCCAGCCTTCGCGCGCGAGGCCGGCCGCGGCGGCGACCTCGGCGGCGAGTTGCGACTTCATGTCGAGCGAGCCCCGCCCCCACACGCAGCCCTCGGCGAGATCGCCCGACCACGGGTCATGGGCCCACTCGCTCGCGTCCGCCAAGACCGTGTCGACGTGGCCGAGGTAGCACAGCGTCGGGCCGGCCCCGTGCCCGGCCTTGCCGGCGCCGCCGGGCGGGCCCAGGCGCGCCACCAGGTTCGGTCGTTCAGGCTCGGCGGCGAGCAGCTCGCACTGGAAGCCGGCGTCCGCGAGGATCGCGCGCAGGTGCTCGATCGCCGCGCGCTCGTTGCCGGGCGGGTTGACCGTGTCGAAGCGAATCAGGCGCTGAAGGAGCCGCGTTGCGTCCACGTGTCCGATCGTACGGGACCGGGCAGGCGCGGGACCTTTGGACTCGCCGCCAGCAGCGTTCGTGTATAGGGATGCCCCGGTCGCTCGAACAGATCGCGCGCGCCGGCCAACTCGACGATCTTCCCCGCGTACATCACCGCGATGCGGTCTGCCACGGCCTCGACGGTGGTGAGGTCGTGCGACACGAGCACATAGCCGCAGCCGAACTGCTCCTGAAGCTCGGCAAGCAGTTCGATCACCCCGCGCCGGATCGAGGCGTCCAGCGAGGACACGGGCTCGTCGAGCAGCACAAGCCGCGGCTCGCCCGCCAGCGCGCGCGCGATCCCCACGCGCTGACGCTCACCGCCGGAGAGCTCGTGCGGGAAGCGCGCGGCGTACTCCGGCTTCAGGCCCACCCGCTCCAGCAGCCGGCCCGTGCCGAGCCGCGCCTCGGCACGCCCAAGCCCGCGCGCGCCCAGCGCCCGCTCGAGCGTCCCGCCAACTCGCCGGCGCGGGTTCAGCGACGCGTGGGAGTCCTGGAACACCATCCCGAGCTCCCTGCGCAGCGGCGCGAGCTCGCGCCGCGACACGCGCGCGAGGTCCTGGCCGTGCAGGCGGATCGCGCCGCCCGCCGGCTCCACCAGCCGCGCGATCGAGCGCAGCAGCGTGGTCTTGCCGCAACCCGACTCTCCCACGATCGCCAGCGTCTCTCCCACGTCGACCGTCAGCGAGACGCCCGCGAGCGCTTCGGTCCGCGCTGCGCGGCGGCCGCGTCCCGGGAAGCTGACCCGCAGATCCTCTATGACGAGCAGCGGCTCGTCGTGGGCGGCCGGCTGGGCTGTGGGCGGCAGCGGCTCGTCGTGGGCAAGTTGGGGGGAAGCGGGCGGCGGCTCCTCACGCGCGCGCGCGGCGCGGCGCGCGGGGGACGGCTGGAGCGCCTCCAGCAGACCGCGCGTGTAGGGGTGCTCCGGCTCGTGGAGGATCGCCCGCGCGCTGCCCTGCTCGACGATCTTCCCCGCGCGCATCACGGCGATCCGGTCGGCGACGTCGGCGACGACGCCGAAGTCGTGGGTGATCAGCACGATGCCGAGCCCCTCCTGGTCGCGTAGATCCTTGAGCTGGGCGAGGATCTGCGCCTGCACGGTCACGTCGAGCGCGGTGGTCGGCTCGTCGGCGAGCAGCGCCTTGGCGCCCAGCGAGAGCGCCATCGCGATCATCACGCGCTGGCGCATCCCCCCGGAGAGCTCGTGCGGGTAGGCGCGCACCCGCTCGCGCGCCCTCGGAATGCGCGCGCGCTCCATCAGCTCGGCGGCGCGCCGCAGCGCCTGCGCCTTGGAGACGAGCGGCTCATGCGCGCGGATCTGCTCGGCGATCTGGTTTCCGACGCGGTGCACAGGGTTCAGCGAGGACTGCGGGTCCTGGAAGACCATCGCCATCCGCGCACCCCTGATCCGGCGCAACTCCGCCTCGGACGCCCCGATCAGCTCACTGCCCTCGAGCAGCGCGCTGCCCGCGATCGTCGCGTTCGGGCCGCGCGTGAGCCCCATCAGGGTCATCGCGCACACCGACTTGCCCGAGCCCGACTCGCCCACGAGCGCGAGCACCTCGCCGCTTCCGAGCGCGAACGACACGCCGTCCACGGCCCGCACGTCTCCATCTCTGGTCGCGAACGACACGCTCAGATCACGCACGTCGAGCAGCGGGGTCACGACAGCCTGATCCGCGGGTCGAGCATGGCGTAGGCGACGTCCACGATCGCGCTGAGCACCACCACCGCGCACGCCACCAGCATCGTGATGACCATCACCGGCGGGATGTCGAGACGACCGATCGACTGCGCCGCGTATTGGCCCACGCCGCCGAGGTTGAACACCGACTCGACGAGGATCGCCCCGCCGCCGATCACCCACGCGAAGTCGAGGCCCCACAGCGTGACGATGCCCATCAGCGAGTTGCGCAGCACGTGGTGGATCAGCACGCGCCGCTCGGAGAGCCCCTTCGCGCGCGCCGTGCGCACGTAGTCCTCGCCCATCACGTCGAGCACGTTCGCGCGCAGCACGCGCGAGTACACGCCGATCGACACGATCGACAGCGCCACCCACGGCATCAGCATGTGCGTGAACCAGCCCCACGGGTCGCTGCTCAGCGGCACATAGCCTTCGAGCGGAAGCACGCGCCACCGGTAGCCGAGCCAGTAGAGCATGATCGCGCCGAGGAAGAACACGGGCATCGAGATGCCTGTGAGGGCGAGCACGCTCAGCACGCGGTCGAGCAACCCTCCGGCGTGCACGGCGCTGAGCAGCCCGAACAGCACGCCGAAGATCAGCCAGATGATCCCGGCGCCGAGGGCGAGCGAGACGGTGGGCGGGAGGTCCCTGACGATTTCCTGCTCGACGTTGATCTGCTGGCTGTAGGAGATCACGCTCCCGTCGAGCACCTTTTCCATCGTTTTCAGGTACTGCACGTAGATCGGCTCCTCGAAGCCCCACTGCGCGCGCACGTCCTGGACCTGCTGGGGGGTCGCGAGGCGTCCCGCCATCCGCAGCGCCGGGTCGCCGTTTGGGATCGCCTGGAAGATCAGGAACGTGAGCACCGTGATCGCGAACAGGACCGCGACGAGCGAAGCGAGGCGGCGGGCGAGGAAGCGGGTCATGCGCATGCCTCGCAACGACCGCCGCGCGCGCACACACACACACGCGCGCATGGCATGTCGCAACGGAGATGCGCCGGTCCGCTCACAGCCTGCCCCGCAGCGAAGCCCTGGGGTCGAGCGCGTCGCGCGCCGCGTCGGCGAGCACGTTCACCGAGAGCACGCACGTCACGAGCATGATGCCCGGCACGAGCACGAGGTGGATCGCCCCGGGCATCAGGCGGGTGCCGTCGGCGATCATCGTGCCCCACGACGGGTTCGGAGCCTGGACGCCGGCGCCCAGGTATGACAGGGCGGCCTCCAGCAGGATCGCGTTGGCGACGATCAGCGGCGCGAACACGGCGATCGTGGAGGACAGGTTGGGCAGGATCTCGCTCACCATGATCCGCGCCGATCCAAGGGGGGGCGGGTACCCCATTATTCGCGCGGCATCGACGAACTCGCGCTCCCGAAGGGACAGCGCCTGAGCGCGCAACGGCTTGGCCACGTATGGGAACACCACGACCCCGATCACCAGCGCCGGCAGCAGCAGCGAGCCGCTGTGCAGCGTGAACAGGCCGAGGTCGAGCCCGCCGACGGCGAGCGCCACGCCGAGCGCGACTCCCAGCAGCACGGCCGGGTAGGCCCACACGAGGTCGAACAGGCGCGAGAGCACCCCGTCGGTGAGCCCGCGCATGTAGCCGGCGAGCGTGCCAAGCACGATCGCGAGCAGCATCGTGATCGCCGTGGCGATCGCTGCGATCTCCAGCGAGTTGCGCCCGCCGTAGAGCAGCCGCACCGCCACGTCGCGCCCGTTGGAGTCGGCGCCGAGCAGGAAGCGCGCTTTCCACGTCGGCCCGATCGGCACCCCCTGGGGGGAGACGACGTCCACGTGCTTGGCGCCGACGAGCACCGTGTCGGTGATGTGGTTGTCGTTCGGCCCCGTGTGCGCCACGTCGTGCGCGTACACCGGCGCGAGCAGGCAGAGCGCGACGATCGCCACGAGCAGCGCCCCGAACGCGAGCGCGACCTTGTTGTGGGCGACGGTCATCATGACCTGATCATCGCCCGCGACCCGGTCGTTACCCTCGATCCACCTAACACGACACAACCCCGCGCAAGCGGGGGTGTCGTCATTTCAGCTTCAGCGTGCTCCAGTCGTTGCCGTACACCGGGTGGAACACCGCCGTGGCGAAGTCGACCTTGTTCGAGAAGAACTTGGGCGCCTCGTCGTAGCCGAACACGGCCATGTAGGCCTTCTGCGCGGTGTACCGGTCGAGCGCCTGCCAGCGGCCGAGGACCGAATCCAGCCGCGAGGAGGGTACGGGCGCGAGCGCCGTAAGCTCGCCCTGGATGTGCGGGTCGTTCACCTGCGAGAGGTTGTGGTTTTCCTTCGGCAGGATCGACTTGGCGTTCAGCAGCTGGTAGAAGTCGCTCGGGTTGGGGAAGTCCTGGCTGAAGGACAGCCAGCCCGTCTGCGGGTCGAGGCTGAGGTTGCCGACGGTCGCGTAATACTGTTCGCTGGCGACGATCTTCTCGGTTGCCTTCAGGCCGATCGCGTTGAGCACGCTCGCGTAGTAGTCGACGAATTCCTTATGGGGGCTGCGTTCCTGGCCCCACACGGTGACGGGCGTGCCGGCCAGGCCGGACTGCCGCACGAGTTCCTTGGCCTTCGCGAAGTTGGCCGCCGTGACTTCGGAGTTGGGTTCGCCATACGGGCAGGGCGCGCTCGGGTGGCCGGGCATCCCAACCGGCAGGAAGTAGCAGGCGGGCTGGAGCATCCCGCTGTCGAGGCGTTGCAGCGCGCGACGGTCGATCGCGTAGTTGACCGCCTCGCGCACGAGCGGGCTCGAGAACGGCTTGGACGTGACGTTCAGGAAGAAGAACTCGCTCGAGACGGTCGGCTCCTTGGCGTAGCGTTCCTTCGCCCGGCTTTCGACCTGCGAGAGCAGCGTCGGCGGGACGGTGTCGTTGTAGTCGAACACGTCGGCGGTGTTGCCGAGCACCTGCTCGACCTCGCTCTGGTTGTTGGAGACGATCTTCACGTTCACGTTCGCGTGCCCAACCGGAACGCCGGGAATCGTGGAGGCGGCGAAGCGGGGGTTGCGCACGAGCGAGAACGACTTGTTGGGCACGACGCTCGCGATCTCATACGGTCCGACGCCCGGGGGCGGGCTGCCGGGGAGGCTTTTCATCGGCGTGGCGCTCGGCACGAGGCCGGCGGCGGGAAAGGCGAGCACGTTCAGGAAAGGGCCGTAGGGCGCGACGAGCTTGACCGTGATGGAGCCGGTCGCATCGTCGCTTTGGATGCCCGAGATCGAGGACGACCTGCCCTTGTCGAACGCTTCGCCGCCGACGATGTTTTCGGTGAGCAGGCTCTTGCTGCCCCAGCCGAGTTTGATCGCGCGCTCGACCGTGTGGGCGAAGTCTGAGGCCTTCACCGGGGCGCCGTTTGAGTAGTGCAGGCCCTTGCGCAGCGTGAACGTGTAGGTCTTGCCCCCGTCGGAGACGGTCGGAAGGCTCTCGGCGAGGCCCGGGATCAGTTTCGTCCCCGCTTCGCCCGAGGCGTGCGCATAGGTGACGAGGCCCGTGTAGGCGATCCACGTGGCCTCATAGGACTGCGTGGTGGCCCCCAGGCCGGGGTCGAGCGAATCCGGCGCGGTGCCCATCAGCACCGTCACGGCGCCGGCGCTCGTCGACGAGCTTCCGCATGCGCCCAGGCCCACAGCCACGGCGAGCGCGAGCGACATCCCCACCAGCGCTCCAAGCGTCCTATGCACGTGCCTGCCCTCCTTCATGGGGGGTCCTCCCCCTGCTCGCGACCCGGCGGGTCTCGTAGTGTGTGTAACTGAGCACATAGTTCGTGAGCACATAGTTCGACAACCCTCCTCGGCACCCTCTTCACGAAACTTGAAGTATTCAAATGAGCCCGGACGCCATCGCCGCCCCAATCGCCCCCTCCGGCGTCGCCGAGGTGGTCGCGCGGGTCGCCAGGGTGCAACCGTTGTGGGCGCTGCTGCGTTTGGAGGACCGCGCCCGCTACATGCGCCGCATGGCGCAGGCGGTGGTCGACGAGTTCGACGATCTGCGCGAGGCGATCGCCGCCGAGCAGAGCCGCCCGCGCACGGAGGTCGCCGCGCTCGAGCTGCTGGCCGCGATCGACGCCCTGAAGTGGATCGGGCGTGACGGAGCCGGCGTGCTCGGAGGGCGGCGCGTGGGCGTGCAGCGCTCGCTGTTCTTGACAAAGCGCGCCCGCGTCGCCCATGAGCCCTACGGCGTGATCGGCGTGATCGGCGCCGGCAGCGCCCCGTTCGCGCAGCCGCTTGGCCAGATCGCGGGCGCCCTGCTGGCGGGCAACGGAGTCGTCTTCAAGCCGGCCCCGCGCGCGCGCGTCGCGGGCGAGCGGATCGCGCGCGTGCTCGCGCGCGCGGGTCTGCCGGAGGGCCTGGTGCAGGTCGTACACGGCGGCGCCGGCGTGGGCTCCGAGCTCGCCGGTGCGCCCGTGGACAAGCTCCTGTTCACCGGCTCGCCGGCGACGGGGCGCGCGGTGGCGCAGGCGTGCGCGTCGCGGGACGTCGAGGTGACCGTCGAGCTCGGCGGTAAGGACGCGATGATCGTGCTCTCAGACGCCCACGTCGCGCGCGCGGCCGCGGGCGCGCTGTGGGCCGGATGCGCCGGGGCGGGGCAGGCGCGCGGCGCGGTCGAGCGCATCTACGTCGTGCCCGAGGTGGCCGAGCGCCTCGTGGCGCAGCTCGTCGCGCGGGCGCGGGCGCTCACGGTCGGCGACCCGCGCGAGGAGCGCGTGCAGGTCGGCCCGCTCGCCTCCGCGCGACGCGTCGAGCGCGTGCGCGAGCTGGTGGAGGAGGCGGTGGCGCAGGGCGCGACGCTTCACTGCGGCGGGCCGGTCACCCATTCGGGCACAGGCGAGCCGGCGACGCTCGCGGGACCGGGACCCCCTGACGGCACGGGACCCCATGACGGCGACGAAGCCTACGACGGCGCGGACTTGCGCGCAGGCGCCTTCTACGCCCCCGCGGTGCTCACCGGCGTGAGCCACGAGATGCGCCTGATGCGCGAGCCGATCGGCGGTCCGGTGCTCGCGGTGATGAGCGTCGGGTCGGTGTCCGAGGCGATCGCGCTCGCCAACGACAGCGCCTACGGCCTCGGCGCGTCGGTGTGGACGGCCGACCGCCACCACGGGCTGCGGATCGCGCGCCGGCTCGACGCGGGCATGGTGTGGCTCAACGACCACCTCCCGAGCCCGGCCGTGTCGCGCGGACCGTGGGGCGCGGCCGCCGGGAGCGGCCTCGGGCGCACGCTCGGCGAGGCAGGCCTGCGCGCGTGCGCGCAGGAGAAGCTGATCACGTGGGACCCCTCAGGGACGCGCGGCCTGTGGTGGGGGCCCTACGACGAGCTCTCCGCGCGCGCCGCGCGCGCGGCCGCGCAGCTGCGCTCAACGCGCGAGGCCGACCGCGAAGAGGCCTGGCGCCACGGCGCGCTCGCGCTGGCGCGCGTGGGAGTCCGGGCGCTGGGGCGCAGGTCGTAACCTGTTAGCCATGCCCGCCCAGGCCTATGCAGGCAAGCAGTGCGTGTGCCAGTTGCGCAGGGGGATCTGCGATCAGAGCTGCGTCGCGGACATGCTCGGGGCGCCTCTCTACATCGCCTGCCTGAAGCTGAAGGGGCGTCGCTGCGTGGTGGTCGGCGGCGGGGAGATCGGTTTGGAGAAGGTCGAGGGGCTGCTCGCGTGCGACGGCGAGGTGACGCTGATCGCGCCCGAGGCCGAGCCGGCGCTCGCCTCCTACGCGAGCGAGGGCTCGATCCGCTGGGAGCGGCGCGCCTACGCGGGCGCGACCGACCTGGAGGGCGTGTTCATGGCGATCGCGGCCACCGGCGACACGGACGCGAACATCGCCGTGTACGAGGACGCCGAGCGGCGCGCGATGCTCGTCAACGTCGTGGACGTGCCGCCGCTTTGCAACTTCATATTGCCGGCGATCGTGCGCAGCGGGCCGCTCGCGATCGCGATCTCCACGGCGGGCGCCTCGCCGACGCTGGCAAAGCGCATCAAGCGCGAGATCGCGGCCCAGTTCGGCGAGCACTACGCGCGGCTCGCGGTGCTGCTGAACGAGGCGCGGGGGTGGGCGAAGGGTACGCTGCCGACCTACCGGGACCGCAAGGCGTTCTTCGAGGGGATCGTGAACGGCGATCCCGACCCGCTGGAGCTGCTGCGCGAAGGGCGCGAAGCGGACGTGCGCGAGCTGATCGCCCAAGCCCAGAACGAGCACGAGCAGCGTTTCTCAGCGGTCTGAGATCGCGCATGGCGGACCTCGAAGTGCAGGCGGACGACACGGTGCTCGGGGACGGCGCATCCGACGGCTCAGTCGCCGTGGGGGTCGCGGCGGTGGTGGAGCTCGATTGCCTGACCCGCAACTACGGCGAGCGCGCCGCGCTCGAGGACGTGACGCTCACGCTGCCGCCCGGGCGGACGCTTGTCGTGTTCGGTCCCAACGGCGCCGGCAAGACGACGCTGCTGAGGGTGCTCGCGACGCTGCTGCGCCCGCACTCCGGACGCGTGAGCGTGCTCGGCTTCCGGCTGCCCGAGGAGGCGTGGCGGGTGCGCGGACGGATCGGGCTGCTCAGCCACGAGCCGCTGCTATATAGCGAGCTGAGCGCGCGCGAGAACCTGCGCTACCATGCGCGCCTGCACGGCGTGCCCTTCGAGCGCGTGGAGGAACAGCTCGAGGCTGTTTCGATGACCGGCCGCGCGGACGAGCCGGTCAGGACGCTGTCTCGAGGCATGGTCCAGCGCGTTGCCGTCGCCCGCGCGACGCTGCACGACCCCGAGCTGCTGCTGCTCGACGAGCCCTACGCCAACCTCGATCCGGCCGCGATCGAGTTGGTGGAGCCGCTGATCGGGGTGGGTGGGGATCCCAATCGTCCACGCACGCGGGTGCTCACCAGCCATAATCCAGGCCCCGCCCTGGCCGAGGCGGACCTGGCGCTCGGGCTGCGCGGCGGGCGCGTCACATTGCTGGCGGATGCCGCCGCCGTGGAGCCGGATGCAGTGGCGGAGTTGTACCGGTGAGCGCATCGGGGAAGACATCGCCGCATGCGGCGATGTCCCCACCCGCACATGTGCGGGTGGGCCCACCGGTGCATGCACCGGTGGGAACAGCAAAGGTGGTACGCGCCCTGCTGCGCAAGGAGCTCCTGGTGGAGCTGCGCACGCTCGAGTCGGTGCCCGGCATGGCGCTGTTCGCGGTGACCACCTTCGTGGTGTTCCACTTCGCGCTCAACCAGAACACCGTGAGCGGCCAGGAGGCGGCGGGCATCCTGTGGGTGACGCTGCTGTTCGCCGCGATGCTCGGCATCAATTGATTGTTCGTGGCCGACGCCGATCAGGGCGGCTTCGACGGCTTCCTGCTCGCGCCGGTGGACCGCTCCGCGCTGCTGCTCGCCAAGGCGATCGCGCTGCTCGCCTACCTGCTCGCGCTCGAGCTGGTGGCGGTGCCGGCGTTCGCGCTGCTGCTGCTCGGCCCCCCGCTCGGGCAGGCGCTGCCCGGCCTGCTGGCGCCGCTCGCGCTCGGCGATCTCGGCGTGGCGGCGATCGGCACGCTCGTGGCCGCGCTGGCGGTGCGCACGCGCGCGCGCGACCTGCTCGGGCCGCTGCTGGCGCTGCCGCTGCTGGTGCCGGTGGTGATCGGCGCCGCCCGCGCCAGCGCGCCGCTCCTGGCGCTCGCGCGGGCGGGCGGGCACGGCGGGGCGGGTGGGGTCCCAATCAAGTGGCTTGCAACGCTCGCGCTCTATGATCTTGTGTTCGGGCTCATCGCCTATGCAGTATTCGACTTCCTCCTGGAGGACTGAAAAAGCCCCGATGCGCAGCCCTGGACTCCGCGCCCTCTCCCTCTCCACGGTCGCCGCCTTCAGCGTGGCGCTCGGCCTCGTGTTCTTCTACGCGCCCATCGAAGCCGACCAGGGCTTCCCGCAGAAGATCTTCTACCTGCACGTGCCGCTCGCGATCGTCGCGCTGTGCGGCTTTACGATCGGCGGGATCATGGCGATCGCCCACCTGCGCACGCGCGACGCGCGCTGGGACATGCGCTCCTATGTGGCGATCCACATGAGCCTGATCTTCGGCGTCGCGGTGCTCCTCACCGGCTCGATCTGGGCGCGCGCGTCGTGGGGGCACTGGTGGGTGTGGAACGAGCCCACGCTCGTGTCGTTTTTGATCGTGTTCCTGCTCTACGCCACCTACCAGCCGCTGCGCTTCGCGATCGAGGACCCCGAGCGCCAGGCGCGCTACGCGTCGGTGTTCGCGATCGCGGCGGGCGCGTTCGTGCCGCTCAACTTCATCGCCGTGCGCCTGTCGGCCTCCTACGTGCACCCGCGCGTGCTCGGCGCCACCTCCAATCTCCCCCCCTCGATGGCGTTCACGTTCGGAGTGTCGCTCGCGGCGATGGCGCTGCTGTTCGCGACGCTCTGCTCATATGAGCTCGCCGCCAAGCGCACGCGCATACTGCTCAAAGCGCGCTCCAGAATCCTCGGCTTCCAATGACCCCGCTCGCCACAGCCCTGCCGGAAAACTCCAACGACGGCTACGTGGCCGCGGCCTACATCGCGTTCTTCGCGCTCGTGCTGATCTACGTGGCGATCATGGCCGTCCGCCTCCGACGCATGGAACGCTCGGTGCGCCGGCTGCGCACGCAGGCCCACCGGGACGACGGCGAGGAGGCTCTGACACGGCCCGGCGGAGCCTTCCTACGCGCGCGCGCGGGCGCCCCCGACGGGGAGGCAACCCCCCCGACGCTCGGCCGCCCCCAGGAGCGTGAGAGGGTATGAGCACCCTGGAGGGCACACCCAAAGGGCGCCCCCATCGCGGGGGCGCCCCCGTCGCGGGGGGCAAGCAGGCACGCGAGCTGCTGGCGCTTGGCATCTCGCACAAGACGACGCCCGTGGCGCTGCGCGAGCGGCTCGCGTTCACCGAGTCGCAGTCCGTCGAGTTCGCCAAGCAGATCGCGCAGAGCCCCGAGGTGAGCGAGGCGGTGGTGATCTCGACGTGCAACCGCACGGAGGTGTACCTCGTGGTGGGCGACCCCGTGCGCGCCGAGACCGACGTGCTGGGCATGCTCGCCCGCCGCGCGGGCATCCGCCCGACAGAGCTCGCGCATGAGATCTACTCGCCGCGCAACCGCGAGGCCGCGCGCCAGCTCTACCGGGTGACCGCGGGGCTGGAGTCGATGATCCTCGGCGAGGCCGAGATCCAGGGCCAGGTCAAGCGCACCTATGAGGCGGCGATGAGCGCCGGCGTGACCGGCCCGCTGTCCAACCGGCTGTTCGCGGCGGCGCTCACGACCGGCAAGCGCGTGCGCTCGGAGACCGGCATCGGGTCCTCGCGCGTGAGCGTGCCCTCGGTCGCCGTGGACCTCGCCCAGGACGTGCTCGGCGGCCTCGCGGATCGCCACGTGGTGATCCTCGGAGCGGGCGAGACGAGCGAACTGACCGCGCAGGCGCTCGCCGGCCAGGGCGTCGGCACGATCTTCGTGGCCAACCGTCACGCCGACCGCGCGCTCAGCCTGGCGCAGCGCTTCGGCGGGTCGGTGGTGGGGCTGGACAAACTCCCCGAGCAGCTGCTCGAGGCCGACATCGTCGTGTGCTCCACCTCCTCGCCGCACTCGATCGTGGGCAGCGAGGAGCTGGAGCTCGTGATGGCCCAGCGCGCGGGCCGTCCGCTGCTGTTGATCGACATCGCGGTGCCACGCGACGTGGACTCGCGCTGCGCGCATCTCGACGGGGTGACGCTGTATGACATCGACGACCTGCACGCCGTCGTTCAGCGCAACCTCGGGGCGCGCAAGGAGATCGTGCCGCGGGCGGAGGAGATCGTGGAGGAGGAGATCCGCCGCTTCGCGCGCTGGCTCGGCCAGCTGGAGACGCTGCCAACCGTGAGCGCCCTGCGCGAGCACGGCAACGAGATCGTGGAGCAGATCCTCGCCGAGAACGCGGGGCGCTGGGAGTCGGCGTCAGAGCGCGACCTGATGCGCGTTGAAGCGGTCGCGCGGGCCGTGCTCGGCCGCCTGCTGCACGAGCCGACGATCCGGCTGCGCAGCTTCTCGGCGCAGCGGGGCCACGCGAGCCTGGCGCTCGTGCGCGAGCTGTTCGGGCTCGACGAGGAGTCCGGCGGGGACGATCCCGCGCAAGACGCCGACGCCACGCTCGCCGAGGTGCGCTCCATCGAGAGCGCGCGCAACAAGAGCTCGTAGGGGTCGCGGACGAGCATGCGCATCGGAACGCGCGGCAGCATGCTTGCGATCGTCCAGGCGCGCCTGGTCCTGGGCTGGCTCGGCGAGGGCGAGATCGTCGTGGTGCGCACCAGCGGCGACGTGCACGCGGCCGGCGGCCGCGCGCAGACGAACGGCCGCGCGCAGACGAACGGCGCCGGCGCGAAGCCGGGGGGCGGCGACAAGTCGCGCTGGGTCGCCGAGCTCGAGCAGGCGCTGCTGGCGGGCGACGTCGACCTGGCGGTGCACTCGGCCAAGGACGTCCCCGGGCAGCTCGCCGAGGGACTCGAGCTGCTCGGCTCGCCCGTGCGGGTTGCGGCCGAGGACGTCCTGATCGGCGCGAGCTCGCTCGAGCAGCTGCCCAGGGAGGGATATGTGGGCACGAGCAGCGTGCGCCGCGCCGCGCAGCTACGGGCGGTGCGCGGCGACCTGCACGTGGTGGGCCTGCGCGGCAACGTGGACACGCGCCTGCGCAAGCTCGCGGACAGGACGGGCGCGGGCGCGGGCGGGGACCAGCAGACGAGCGAAGCCTCGCGCGCGCGCACGGGGCGCCCCACCGGCGAAGACCCACGCCCGGGCGACGCGACGGACGGGAGCGCGGAGAGCGGCGGACGCACGGCGAAGGGCGAGCCGCCGCTCGACGCGATCGTGCTCGCGCGCGCCGGCCTCGCCCGGCTCGGTCGCGAGCGCGACGTGGGCTGCGTGCTCCCCGCGGCGCGCTTCGTGCCGGCGCCCGGCCAGGGGCTGCTCGCGATTCAGGCGCGCAGTGGAGAGGAGGCGGTGCGAGCGGCGGTGGAGCCCATCCTCGACAGCGACGCGTCGGCGTGCCTGGCGGCCGAGCGGGCCGTGGCGCACGCTCTGGGGGCGAGCTGCAACACCCCGCTCGGCGCCCACGCGACGGCGGCGGACGGCGGCGGCCTGCATTTGCGCGCCTGGGTGGGCCTGCCCGACGGATCGGAGTGGGTCGCCGACGAGCTGCTCGGCGGCTTCGAGCACCCCGAGGAGCTCGGGCGCCGCGTGGCGCGGCGGCTGGAGGCGGTCGGCGCGCGCGAGCTCTTGAAGCGCGCGGAGGAGACGGCGGTTGAACGCCCCTGAGCGGCCACCCGGGCGCGTCCACCTCGTCGGCGCCGGCCCGGGAGACCCCGGCCTGCTCACCGCGCGCGCGCTCGAGCTGATCGCGCGCGCCGACACGATCCTGTATGACCGGCTGATTCCCGCGCGCGCGCTCGACGGCGCGCGCGCGGAGGCGGAGCTGCTGTTCGTCGGGAAGACGTCCCACCACCCCGGCATGGAGTCGGTGCCCCAGGAGCGCATCCACACGCTCATGATCGAGCGGGCGCGCGAAGGGCGCGAGGTGGTGCGCCTGAAGGGCGGAGACCCGTTCGTCTTCGGCCGCGGCGGCGAGGAGGCGTTGGCGCTGCGCGAGGCAAACATTGATTTTCGGGTCGTTCCCGGGGTCACAGCGGGGGTGGCCGCCGCGGCATACGCGGGCATCCCGGTCACACACCGAGGCATGTCCACCGCGGTGGCGCTCGTGACCGGGCACACCCGGACGGAGGCGGAGCGCGATTGGCGGGCGCTCGCGGCGTTCCCGGGGACGCTGGTGTTCTACATGGGAGTGCGCGCGCTGGCGGGGCTCGCGCGCTCGCTGATCGACGCCGGACGCCCCCCCTCCCAGCCGGTCGCGCTGGTGGAACGCGGCACGCTGCCCGACCAGCGCACCGTCACCGGCACGCTCGCCACGATCGCCGATCTCGCGCGCCGCGAGGACGTGAGGGCGCCCGCGGTTGCGATCGTCGGGGCGGTCGTCGAGCTGGCGAACAGCTTGGAGTGGCTGCCCGTCCGTCCGCTCGCGGGGCGCACGGTCGCGGTGACGCGCGCGCGCGCCCAAGCCTCCGAGCTCGCGCGCCGCCTGGAAGAGCTCGGGGCGAGCGTGGCGCGGGCGCCCACGATCCGCACGCAAGCGATATCGGATCCCACCCTCCCGCCGCTCGACCCCTCGCCGTACGACCTCATCTGCCTGACCAGCCCCAACGGCGTCGAGTGCCTGTTCGAACGGCTGGACGACGGGACCCACCCGCCCGGCGACGCGCGGGCGCTCGCGGGCGCTCGCATCGCCGCGATCGGCCCCGGGACCGCGCGAGCCTTGCGCGAGCGCGGGATCCTCGCCGACGTGGCGCCCGAGCGCTTCGTCGCCGAGTCGCTCGTCGAGTCGCTCGCGAACGTGGAGGTGCGCCGCGCGCTCGTGGCGCGCGCGCGCGAGGCGCGCGACGTGCTCCCCGATGCCCTGAGGGCACGCGGCGCGCAGGTGGACGTGGTGGCGCTGTACGAAACCGTCCCCGAGCCGCTCTCGGCGAGCGCGCTGGAGCAGGCGCGGTCGGCCGACTACATCACGTTCACCTCGTCCTCGACTGTTCGCTTCTTCCTGCAGGCGGCAGGCGCGCCGTCACCGGCGACGCGGATCGTGTCGATCGGACCGGTGACGAGCGCGACGCTGCGCGAGCACGGCTTGGAGCCCCACGCCGAGGCGGAGCGCCACGACATCGATGGGCTCGTGGAGGCGCTGCTCGCGGACGCCGCCGCACGCCATGCCTGACGGCACGGAGGGCGCCGCGACGGCGGCCCTCGGCAGCCCGCGCCTGCACCTGCGACGAACCGGCTCCACGAACGAGCGCGCGCGGGCGCTCGCGATCGCGGGGGCGCCGCACGGCACGCTCGTCACCGCCGCCGAGCAGACCGCGGGGCGCGGACGCCAGGGGCGCGCCTGGGCGGCTCCGCCCGCAAGCGCGCTGCTCTGCTCGCTTGTGCTGCGTGACCCACCGGCGCTGCTCTCGCTGATCGCCGGGGTCGCCGCGTGTGACGCCATCGGCGAGCGCGCACGTGTGAAGTGGCCGAATGACATCGTGGTTGAGCCCGACTTGGGCAAGCTCGCGGGCATCCTCGTCGAGGGCCGACCCCGGGAGGGCTGGGCGGTGCTCGGGATCGGGGTGAACGTGGCGGTGCGCGTCGAGGAGCTGCCGGCACAGGCGCGCGCCGGCGCCGCGACCCTGGGACGCCCGCCGAGCGCCGTCGAGCCCCTGCTCGCAGACCTGCTCGGGGCGCTCGCGCGACGCATCGGGGAGCCCTCCGAGCGGCTGCTCGGAGCGTGGCGCGCGCGCGACGCCCTACTCGGCCGCGAGGTCTCCTGGGCTCAGGGACCCCCCGTCGCGGGGGGCAGGCACGGACGCGCGGAGGGTGTCGACGACGCCGGCCGCCTGATCGTCAGGCTCGCCGGCGGCACGACCACCGCGCTCGCCGCCGGAGAGGTTCACCTCGGGCGGGCTTGACGCTTTGACCGGGCGCCGGCCGTTGCGCCTGCGCCGCGCGCCCCTGGCACGGCGCTTGGGGAAGTTGCGCAGCAGCTCGCGCGCGAGCGCGGGCGGCTTGCGCGCCATGCGCGTGCGCGCGCCGCGCAACACCTCCTCCGCCTCGGGCGAGTGGGCGAGCGCGGCGGCCAGCAGCGCGGCGGCGAGCCGGCGGTCCTGCTTGCGCGCGGCGTGCACGAGCCTGCGCGCGTTGCGCGCGTGGGCTCCTCCCGAGGAGTTGACGAGCAGGCCGAGCAGCCGCTTGGTCTCCGGCCAGCGCTGCACGGCGTACTCCTCGTGCACCTCGCGCGTGTACTCCGCCAAACGCCAGATCCAGGCGTTGGCCTGGTCGCGGCGGCCGATGCGCCGCTCCACGAGCGCCCTCAGCATAATCTTGGCGGCCTCTCTGCGCTCGTCCTTCGGCCAGCCGCCGGCGATCTCGATCGCCGTGTCGAACGCGTCGGGGTCGCGCAGCGCGGCGATCTCCGAGAGCGCCTTCAGGCGCAGCTGCGAGCTCTTGTTGCGCTGCACCGCGGTGATCAGGAAGCGCGCCTTCAGCTCGCCCGTGCGGTCGAAGTGGAGCATCGCGCGCGCCCTGCGCCAGCCGTTCGGCGTCACCCGCGCGCCCGCCAGCGCCGCCCATACGTGCTGCTCGCCGTAGTCGAGGTTCTCCACCGCGATCCGCCACAGCTCGCGCTCGAAGACTTCGTGGCGGCGCTCTTCCTCGGCGCACACCGGCAGCACGCGCCGCTCCACGCGCATGCGCCGTCCCCGTCCGCGGCGCACCGGTCCCACCACGATGGCGCCGCCGCGGTACACGTCGCGGTCGAGCAGCGAGTGGAGCGTGACGACCGGGTCGTCGTTCTTGGTGGCGGGGTGCACGAAATCCACGACGAGACCGGCCTCCTTGCCGGGGTGACGGCGGGTGACGCGCCCGACGCGCTGCTGGTAGACGCGCTTGGAGGCGGTCGGCGCGAGGTGCAGGCAGACGGTGGCCCGCGGGCTGTTCCAGCCCTCGGCGAGCAGCTGCGCGTTGATGAGCACGTCGATGTCCCCGCGCTCGTAGCGGGCGAGGATCTCGGCGAGCTCGCGCTTGGGGGTCTCGCCGGAGACGCCCATCGCCTTGATGCCTTCGGCGCGGAACGCCTCCGCGAGGTTGTAGGCGTGTTTGACGCCCGCCGCGTACACCACGCCGGGGACGCCGGCAAAGCGCGTCTTGTAGAGGTTCGCCGCGGCCATGTTGAAGGGCTGCTGGTCGAGCAGCTCAGCCAGCTCCTCCTGGTCGAACTCGGTGTCCACCTCGCCGCGGCGCAGCGGCACCTTCGCGATCGTGCGCACCCCCACGCCCGGGGAGATGCGCACGCAGCGAAGCGGCGCGATCACGCCGCGCCGCGCGGCCTGGGCGAGGTCGAAGCGCGAGGTCTGCGTCGGGAACAGATCGGTGACGTGGCGGGCGATGAGCGCGCCGGTGGCGGTCATGCCGATGAAGATCGGGCCCGTCCACGCGCGGATAGCGGCGCTGGTCTTCTCGCCCAGCGCGGTGTGCGCCTCGTCGCAGATCACGATCGTGTAGGCGCTCGAGATGCGCCCCGCGTTGCGCACGAACCACTGGTAGGTCTCGACCGTCACAGGCCCCTTGGGGGAGTCCTCGCCGACGTACAGCGGGCGCGAGAGGCGCTTCTGGTAGCCGCGCTGGCGCAGCTCGCCGTTGAACTGGTCCACGAGGTTGCGCCTGTGCGTGAGGATCAGGATGCCGCCCGTCTGCGAGGCCTCCACGAAGCCGAGCGCCGCCACCGTCTTGCCGGCGCCCGTGGCGTGCTCGAACCAGAAGCGCTTGGCGGCGTTGGGGTCCTCGGGCTGCTCGACGACCGCTTCCTCCTCGCCCTCTTCGACCCAATCGCGGGGCTCCTCCTCGGACTCCTCCTCGATCGCCTCCTCCGGCTCGGGCTCGGGCTCGGCCAGGTCCAGCTCGTCGTCGAAGTCCTCGTCCTCCTCCTCGTCCTCCTCGGGGGCGGCGCGCTGGACGGGCCCCAGATCCTCGTCCTCCTCCTCGTCCTCCTCGTCCTCGTCCTCGCCATACGCGTCCTCGGCGTACGCGTCCTCGGCCTCCGCCTCCGCTTCCGTGCCAGCCTCCCGCTCGCCGGCCCGTGCCCCTGAGGGTGCCCCCCCGCGCGACCCCGGTCCGCCGGTCAGGGCCTTCGAAGACTCGCCGTCCTCAGGGCCGAGGATCGCGGCCGATGCAAGCAGCTCTGGCGAGGCGGCCGCGGCCGCGCGACCGTTGCCGTTCGCCGAGCGCTGCGCCTCGGCGAGCAGCGCCACCAGGGTGCCCGACAGCGCGTCCACCTGGTGGGCGGAGAGCACCGTGCCGTCGGCGAGCTTGGGCTCGTCCTCGGAGAGCACCCGCTCGAGGCCGAGCAGCAGCGAGAACTCTCGCCGCCACGCGGTGGAGGGGTGCTTGGCGCCTTCCCCGACCTCGACGAGCGCCTGGTCGAGCGCGCGCCTACGGGGGGTTGGGGTCCCGCCCACCCACGCGAGCGCGACGGCGGGGTCCTCGCCCTCGTGCACGAAGCGCTCGCGCACAAGCTTCTCCGCGCGTGCGATTTCGGCGGAACCGGGAATGGACGCGGCCGCGAGGGCCACTGCGGTGGACTCGGCCATGGAGGCTCTGGGCTTCGAGATGGAGCCGCCGCGGAAAGCAACTCCGCGTGACTCGCGTAAAACCGGCGCTTGCGCCGGTGAGGCTCGGGATTGGTTGGGGTGGGTCCCCCTTCCTCTTCCGTGCCTTCAGGATACAACACAACCCGGGGGAATTGAAGAGCCGGGTCTGGCACCCTTGTGCTGCCATGACCGCTCGCCGCGCGATCGCCGCGCTCGCCTGCCTCGCCGTCCTCGGGCTGATCGCCGTCGGGGTGTCGGACCTGCCCGGCTCCTCGCCCAGCGGCACGACCGCCCCCGCGCGGCTGACCGCCGCTCAGACGAGCGCGCTGCTCGCCGGCTCGCCGCCGCCGCTGGCCGCTCTGCACGAGCAGGGTGGTTTGTTGCTGGAAGGTGGGGCGCGCGCGCTGCGCGCGCGCCTGGCCGCCCTGCGAGGCTATCCGGTGGTGATCGACAAGTGGGCATCCTGGTGCGTCCCCTGCAAGGCCGAGCTCGGGGCCTTCCAGCGCGCGTCCGCCCGGTACGGGCGGCGAGTGGCGTTCATCGGCATCGACTCGGGCGACTCCAGCCGCGCGGACGCGCTCGCGTTCCTGCGCTCCCTCCCGGTGAGCTACCCCAGCTACTACGACCCAAGCGGGGCGCTCGGCGAGCAGATCACCGACTCCCCGTTCACGCCCGTCACGGTCTTCATCCCGCCCCACGGACACCCCTTCATCTATCAGGGGCAGTTCCCTAACCTCGCAAAGCTCAATAACGACATCCAACGCTACGCGTTGGATGCGTGATGGGGGAGGGTGGGAAGTGGAGGCTGGACGTCGAACGGTACGCATTGGATGCCTGAGATACGGGTGGACCCGCTGAGCGGGCACAAGACGATCGTCGCGGGCGAGCGCTCCGCGCGCCCGGGCGGCGAGCCGCGCTGTCCGGCGCCCGCGCCGATCGATGTCGAGGACGACCCGTTCGCCGAGGGCCATGAGGACAGGACCCCGCCGGAGCTCTATGCGGTGCGCCCGCAGGGCGGGGTGACGGATGGGGGGACGGGTGGGGCTTCTCCCAACGGTCGGGGATGGACGGTGAGGGTGGTGCCGAACCTCTACCCCGCGCTCGCGCGCGACGCACGGCAACCGCCCGCCGACGCTCAGCCGGACCTCTTCCGCGCCGTCCCCGCGAGCGGGGCGCACGAGGTGATCGTGAACGCGCCCGAGTCGGTGCTCTCCTTGGCGGACCTCGCGCCCGAGCGCCTGGCCGGCGCGATGGAGGTCTGGCGCGAGCGCATGCGGGCGCACGGGGACAGCGCCTACGTGCAGCTGATCGTCAACGAGCGACGCGAGGGCGGCGCCTCGCTCGAGCACACGCACGCGCAGCTGTACGCGCTCGACTTCGTCCCCGCCGAGGTCGCGCGCGAGCGTGAGCGCTGCGGGGCCTACGCGACGCGCACGATGGGACGGGGGCTGCTGGAGGACCTGGTGGCCGAAGAGGTGCGTCGCGGCGAGCGGATCGTGGCGGTGGACGAGGAGGCGGTGCTGATGGCGCCGTATGCCTCGCGCTTCCCCTTCCAGCTGATGCTCGCCCCGCGCGCGCCGCGGACGTCCTTCGAGGACGACGGTCCGCTGGGCGCGGCGCTGCTGCACGACGGCCTGTCGCGGCTGGCGCGCCACTTCGGCTCCAGCCCACCGCTGAACATGTGGGTGCGTACGGCGCCGCAAGGCGCCGAGCACTTCTGCTGGCGGATCGACGTCGCCCCGCGCCTCACGCACCTGGCCGGGCTCGAGCTCTCCACGGGCGTGAACCTGAACATCGTGGCGCCCGAGCACGCGGCGGCGGTGCTGCGGGGGGCGTGAGAGTCACATCACGGCAGCAGCTCGAACGCCTCGCAATGCCGGGGCTTGACCGCGGCGAAGTGGCGACGGTCGAGCGTGACGATGACCTGAGCCTGGAGACGCTCGGCGAGCGCGACGACGGATGCGTCGGTCCCGCCCAGCGGAAAGTCCTTGTACTGCTCGACGAGCTCGGCCATGCGCGGGAAGTCCTCATCGCTCGGCCCCTCGACGTCGAACCCCGCGAGGCCGTCGAGGAACGCTCGCTCGGCGTCCGACCCCAGGCGTCGCCCGACGAAGTAGGTCGCCTCGGCGACCACGAGGGCGGGGACCACCAGGCGCAGGTCGGAGCGCGAGAGAGTCGCTAAGGAGGCGGCGTGGTCGCGATCGTCAGAGTCGGCCGCCGCATAGAGCGGCCCGGCGTCAACGATTGCGAGCGTCGTCATTCCACTCGCGCTCGAGCAATTGCTCCATGTCCCGTCCGGTAGTTGTGTGGCCGCTATGACCGAGCGCCGCGAATGGCACGGGTCGAGCATCGCCGGGAACGAGGTGCAAGTGCTTGGCGAGCGCGTCGCGGGCGATCGCCGAAGCGGATGTGGAGCGTCGTCGTGCCTCCCGCGCGAGAGCCTGGGCGAGATCGTCCGGAAGCGAGAGCGTTGTGCGCATCATATGTGCATACTATCACAATTACCTATGGGTAGCGCCAGCGCTCGCTTGGTCCTCGCCTACCCGGGCCGTGTCCAGCGCAGGTCGGTGAAGCGCGCGAAGTCGCGGTCGAAGGACACGAGCTCGCAAGCGTGCTCGATCGCCACCGCGGCGAGCTGGGCATAGGGGACGAGGTCGCCCCGAGCGTCCGCGTCGTTGCAGAGGCGCTCGAGGATCTCCAGATGCAGCGGTCCCGGCCCCAGCGGCACATGGCCCGGCTGAGAGCGGAGCGCGCGCAGATAGGCGAACGCCTCGGGGAGAGGCGTGGGAATGGAGAAGATGCGCCTGTTGGTCGCTATGCGCAGAAAGGAGCCCGCGACGAGGTCGGTGACGCTGAAGGGAGCGCGCGCCGCGAGCGCATCGTCCAACCATGCTCGGGCGGCGTCGAAGTGGGGATGGTCGTCACGATGCGCGGCAAGCAAAACGTTTATGTCGAGCAGCTTCACCTGAGGGCGTCGAGCTCGACGCCTTGATCCAAGGCCTCGCGCAGCGCGCGGTTGGACGTGAGGTCCACCCCGGGGAGCGGACCGTTGCCGCCACGAAACACGGGGACGTCCACAGGCTCGACCTCGACAGGCGCCGCGAGCTCGCGGCGCAGGGCGTCCTCGACGACCTGACCGAGCGTCTGACCACGATCACGGGCCCGACGCCTGGCCGCAATCAACAGATTGTCGTTCACGGCGAGAGTGGTGCGCATGGTGCATATATTAGCGCATCACACGCACCATGTGGTCAAAGCCGTCCGGTATCAGCACCTGGAACGGGTAGACACGATCGACGTTCGAGGTGATCGGCACGACCGTCAACACTCCGCCTCCGATCCGAGCCGCGGTGCTGTTCGCCGCCTCGTTACTCACAAATGCCGTACACTGTGGGAATGGAGTCCAGCGTCGCGACCAAGACACGTAGAGTCGAGATCCGGATCACCGAGGAGGAGCGCAGCCTCGAGCAGACCGCCGCGGCCGTCCACGGCGAGAGCCTTAGCCAGTTCGTCCGCCGAGCGGCCCGCAGCGAGGCCGAGCGCACGCTCGCCGAGCGCACCCGCTACGTCCTTGACCAGGACGCCGCCGAGCGCTTCCTGGCGGCGCTGGAGCAGCCATCCACGCAGGCCGAGCGGGGCCTGCGCCGGTTGCGCGCGCAGCCGAGCGTTATACCTGAGACGTGACGTCGCGGCTCACCGCGACCGAGCCGTTTGACCGCGGGCGCCATCGCGTCGAGGCATTCGCGTGCGGCCAGGAGACGCTGGACCGATGGCTGCGCGCCTATGCGGGGCAGAACCAGCGTCGCGACGCCGCGCGGACGTTCGTGACCACCGACCAGAGCGGCGACGTCGCCGGCTACTACACGCTCGTCGCGGCCCAGGTCGAGTATGCGCAGGCAACCGCCACCGTTCGCCGGCAGCTCTCCCCACACTTCCCGATCCCCGTCGCGCTGCTCGCGCGTTTGGCGGTCGCAACCCGACACCAGGGCGCCGGGCTCGGCCGCAGCCTCCTACTGGACGCGCTGCTTCGCGTCCTGCGGGCGTCGGATGATCTCGCCGTGCGAGCCGTCACCGTCGAAGCCATCGACGAGCGCGCAGACTCGTTCTACCGCGCATTCGGCTTCGAGCCATCGGACATCGCGCCCAGCACCCTCATGGTCCCGCTGCAGGCGGTTCGGCGAACACTCGGCCGCTAATAGCGCCTACCCCCAACCCCCCCGTGAGCGCCGCCGGGGAGAGGGACCAGCGGGCGGCGCTCACGGGGGAGGCCCGGGCGCGTGGGGATAGGCCCTCACCCCTGCCCTACGTCCTGCAGCAGCCTCTCTCCGCGCTTGGTGAGCGACCTCATCCGGCAAACCGAAACTCACGACAAGCCAGCACCTAGAAGTTTCTATGTCGTGAATGCCGGCTCATCGCCCGGCGCCGTCAGCGCTGGGTGCGCTGAAGCCAGCGCTCGAAGAGCGGATCGACGATCGCGGACTCCCATCCCTGTCTGCGGAGCGGTGGCGCAGCGCGCGAGCGCGGTAATGCTGCGTGAGCGGGCTCGCCATCTCTTGTCGTGCGCACCTATTCGCCATTTGCCGCTATGATATTCGCCATCTGCCAGGACCGAGATCGCCATTTGCCAAGCGGCGGCGGGGCTTGATGCCGTATGTCGGCGACCGTTCCCATGTACCCCCGTCACGCGCGGCGCCTCGTGCTTGAGGCGCTTGCGGACACGCGCGTCGTGTTCATCGGCGGCGCCAGGCAGACGGGCAAGAGCACGCTTGCGCGTGAGATCGCGCGCGGTCCCCATCCCGCCCAGGAGCTCAGCCTCGACAACCGCCCGACGCGCCAGGCGGCGCTCGCCGACCCTGAGGGATTCGTCGGGGGCTTGGACGGCCCGGCGTTCATCGACGAGATCCAGCGCGCCCCGGATCTGCTGCTGGCAATCAAGGACGCGGTCGATCGAGACCTGACTCCGGGGCGCTTTCTGCTGACCGGCTCGGCGAACGTCCGCACGGCCCGGACGGTCAAGGACGCGCTCACCGGTCGCATGGAGACGATCTCGCTCTGGCCGCTCGCTCAGAGCGAGATCCACGGGTCGAGCGCGAACTTCGTCGATGCGCTGTTCGCCTCGCGCCCGCCGCGCCTCTCCGGCGCTCCAGTCGGCCGCCGTGCGTTCGTCGAGGTCGTCGCGGCCGGCGGATATCCAGAGGCGCGCCTACGCCACGGCCGCCGGCGAAGCAGCTGGTTTGCCAACTACATCGACACGACGATCGACGGGGACCTGCGCGAGATCAGCGACGCGCGCAAGCTCGGTGAGGTCGCTCGCCTGCTGCGGCTGCTCGCCGCGCAGGCGGCCAACGTGCTCTCCTACCGCTCCCTGGCCGCCAAGCTCGACCTCACGCACGACACCGTGCGTGAGTATGTCGGCCTGCTGCAGACCGTCTTCCTCGTGCGCCTGCTGCCCGCCTGGCGGCCGGGGATCGGAGCGCGCGAGGTGCACGCGCCCAAGGCTCACCTGCTCGACTCGGGCCTGCTCGCGCATCTGCTCAGCGCCGAGGAGAGCCGGATCGCGCTGGACGATCAGATCACCGGCAGGGCGCTCGAGAACCTCGTCATCACGGAGGTCCTCAAGCACGCCGAGTGGGCGGACCTCGAAACCACCGCCCACCATTACCGCCAGCGCGACGAGGAGATCGACCTCATCCTCGAGAGTCGCGCTGGAGAGATCGTCGCCGTCGAGGTGAAGGCCGCCACGTCGGTGGGACGCAGGGACGTGAGAGCGATGGAGAGACTGCGCACGTCGCGGGGAGCGCTCTTCAAGGCCGGCGTCGTCGTGTGTACGTGCGCTCAGACGGTCCCGCTCGGCGACCGCCTGTGGGCCGTGCCGATCAGCGGCCTGTGGACATGACGCCGCGCGCCCGGCGTGCTTGGCCTTAACGGAGACCGGGGCGCCGAGAGGGCAGACGCCCCGGTCTCTGCGTTGCTCTCACGTGCCACCCTGGATAGGGGAAGGGTGATTCGCACGCAAGCGGTTGCACTCCGCGCTCAGCCCATCAGCACTGTCACGGAGCTCGTGAGCCTCTTGCCGTGCTTGGGAGTGAAGAGCAGGTTCACGCTGACCTTCAGCCTGCGCCCGGGATGCTGGGAGAGGACGAGCCGGTCCTGCTTCGAGAGCGTGAGCGTGAGCGTGGCGGTGCCGGCTTTGGAGAGCTTCTTCGACGCCCCCGAGAGCCCTGTGCCGCTCGCCGAGAGCCTGCCGGCCGAGGGCACGCGCGCGACGATCGTCGCCGTGGCGCCCTTGACGCTGCTGCGCAGGACCCTGACGGCCGGTTTGCAGCCGGTCACGGCGATCACGGTCGACTGGTGGATCACCATCCCGTTCTGAGCCGTGAACGCCGTCGGCATCGCGAGCTTGCTCGTGCACAGGTTTCCATTTGCCGCCAGGGCCGAGTATTTGCCCTCGGGCAGTGTCAATTCGAACGTGCCGACGGGCACGTCGGGTACCGTGCGGAACGTGCTGCTCGTGATCCCGGCTTTGTTGATGAACGTTTCCGAGCGCAGCTGCACGGTCACGCCGTAGCCGGAGAGGACGATCACGAGTTCGGGGAACTTCGCGCCGCCGTGGGAGACGAAGTACGCCGGACCGGCCAACGGCACCGGGACGAGCGGAGTTATCGCGTGGGCCGTCCCGATCCGCGACGCGGACGGGCACGCCGCCGGGTTGGAGTTGAACGTCGTGTCGGGACACGCCTTCTGCAGCGTCGTCAAGCGGGACGGGAGCTGCTTGGGGAGGTTGACCTTGACCGAGCGGATGTTCGCCTGGCTTCCGAACGGCGCTTTGGGATAGACGAGCTTCACGTGCAGGCTCGCGCCGTTGGCCCGCGAGGTCTTCCCCGACGTCGAGACGCTGAAGGCGGGTTTGAAGCCCAGCGTCGCGCAGTTGGTGGCCTGGAAGGGCACCGACAGCGCCGCACTCGCCCCCTGGTCGCTCGTGAGGCTCCCGCCGATCTTCATCGGGTCGCAGCTCGTCGGGTTGAACGTGAAGGCGGGCCTGTTGATCGTGACGTTGACGTGCTGGATCTGAAGCGGTATGCCCTTCAGGATCGTCGGGATCTTGTAAGGACCAGTGTTGTCGCTCGTGACCGTGAGCGCCGAGGTGAGCGGATCGATTTCGATCTTCGCGCGGACGATGACCTGGCCGAGGTCGAACGGCCCCGCCTTGGCGGGGTTGACGATCGACAGTCCGAACGGCGCGCAGCCGGGGCTTCCGACCGTGCAGGCGCCCTGCCCGTTATACGGGCCGGTGATGTAGACCCTGCCGCCCTTCACGGTGTAGGGGTTGCCGCCCACGCCGACCGATACGATCGTTTCGCCGATCAGGCTGTTCGGCCCGCAGGTTCCCTGGTCTGCCTGGGGTTCGGGGCACAGTTCGACACCGGAGAGCAGGCCGGAGAGGCCGGGAGGCATGTGCAGGCTGATCGCCTGCAGGTTCTGGTTGCCGTCTTCGCGGCTCATCGTCATCGTGAAGGGGCTGAATCCGCCGGCCTGGATGCTCGTCGTGCCCGCCGTGAGCGACGGCGCGAACGGCAGCTGGGCTGGGCACGGGGAGCCGTTCGGACCGGTCGTGATCTTGAACGTCGAGGACGAGGCGACCGGTTCGTTGCCGGACCACGGCGTGAACGACGCGTTCGTCGTGTACCCGCCGCACAGCGGCGGCGTGGACAGGGGCGCGCGGGAGCCGCCGAAGAAGTGCAGCTTGAGGTCTTCGAACGGCAGCTGCGGCGTCTTCTTGAACGTCGTCGTGACCCGCCCCGTGCTCGGATCGAGCGAGACCTCGCCCGCGAGCTTGACGAGCACGCCCGACACAGGGTCTTCGGCAACCAGGTACATCGCGATCAGCGAGCCGAACGGGTTCGCGCCCTGTGCCGCCAGGTACACGGCGCCTTCGAGCGGGTTGGGCAAGAGCGGCGACTTGATGGAGACCGTGCCGATCTTCGACGCGTCGGGGCAGAAGTTGCGCCCCGGTTCGAGCGGTTCCGGCAGCTTGGGGGTGAAGTGCAGATCTTCGGGGGGGCTGCTTCCGCCCGGAAGGTAGCCGATCTGCGTCTCGGAGCACGCTTCGAGGCCATCCGCCCCGCCGGGGTTGAGCGTCATGCCTTCGGGCAGCGTGACGGTCGTGTCCCTCACGTTGGACTCGCCTAGGCCTTCCGAGTTCAGCGCCGCGTCCTGGGGGACATGCACCTTCACTTCCAGGCCGGTCGGAGTACTCGCGTCGGGCACGTCGGGACTCACGCTGATCTCCGGTTCGAACCGCAGTTTGTTGCAGCCGTCCAGACTCTGCATCGGTTCGCTCGTCGGGAATGGTTCCGTGAAATTCCCAGGCTGCTGCCACGAGTCCCCTTCCACACTGCTCTGCAGCGGGCCGGTGCACGACGTCGGCAGCGTCAGGAACGGTGGCGGCGTCGACGACCCGCCGAGAGGAGTGCGAGCACAGGCAGGCTGCCCTGCTTCCTCTGCCGCTGTCTCCCAAAAGCCGTCGGCGATGCAGCTCCAGCCACGCGCGTTGTCGTGGCTCCGATTGCCGGGCACGCCCCAGAACGTCACCTGGCTGGCCAGGAACGTGGCGAGCTGCGTTATGTTGTCGACGCTCACGGTCACACCGTAGTCTTGGCCGGTGCGCACCGAGGCGTCGAGGTACACCGAAGCGGTCGCTGCCTGGAAGCCGAAGCGCGCCGGCTCTCCGGCGAGCGGTTCGAGATTGAACAGGGGCACCAGCATCGTGCCATAACCATTGAAATTAACGGGTTCGTAGATGGTGACCGCCGCCACCCCGACAGCGGTACTCGCGGGGCATTCGTTGACGAAACCGGATCGTGGAACGAACTGCCTGTCGGTGCACTGCGGAAACGGCGCTGGGTTGCCGATCAGGCCCGGCGGCAGCTTGAAGCTCAGATCCTTCGCCATCGCGACCGGCTTCGCGACGTCGAACTCCCGGTTGAGCATGAGCGTGGTTGTGAGCTGGAAGGGATGCGAGCCCGCCTGCGTCGTGGGCGCGCCGCCCTCTTCTTCAGCCATCAGTTCATAATCTTCGGCCCCGAACGGCGTCGGTTCGCCGCTCACCGTGATCGTCCGGCTGATCGAAGCGCCAGCGACCGCCGCCCCCGAGATCGGCCTCTCTTCAAAGTTGCCCGTATGCAGAGGAGGAGATGATGCTTCTGTGCAGAAGCCGTCTCTGAATTTGCCGGTGCCTGCGGCAACTTCGCTGCACTGCCCGGTTTCGCCGCCGGAGACGCTCACTCGATTGAGTTCGCCCGATTCGGCGTTCGGTTCCACGTTGACCGAGATGCGAACCTCGATGTGTTCGTACGGCGGAAGGATCCCTTTGAACGTGCAGGGACCAGCTGGTTGCACGCACTTCACCGGACCGCGATTGCCGGAGTACAGGTTTAGGCCCGCGACGCCTTCGATGGCCACCGCTTTCAGCGTCGTGGGCAGCGTGTCCGTGACCGTCACCGGGGTCGTGCTGCCGTTGACGTCAGCGTCGCCGAGGTTGCTCGCCACCACGATGATCGTGCCATCGGCGCGTCCTTCGGTCACAACCTTTGCTTCCCCCGTTTCGGGGATGAGCGGACTCACTTCCAATTTCCCTACGGCCCGGTCAGCGTCTGCATTGACGCTCGTCACCAGCAGCGGCGCACTGCCGGCCGGACCTTCGGTCACTTCCACGTTGCCTGCGCCGTAAACCGATTCCAGCGCCGCTTGAACATTCGCTGCGGTCGCGTGCGTGAAAAATCCATAAGGGTATTCTGGTGCGCTTTCAAAATATCCGACTTCGTTACCGTTGACCTTCAGCTCGAATGCCGCGTTCGGCGAGATAGTGATTTCCTGCACCTCGTCTTGGGCGTGTCCGGGCGACAGGCTCGCCGGCGCGAAGGCGGAGGTCAGATGCCACCACGGGGATTGCGCGAACGCCGGGGGTGCACCGGCCAGCACCGTCAGCGCGCTGGCGACGACGATAGCGAGAATGCCTCTCTTGATTGAACGCACCGCGATCACCCCCTGCCCCCCTTGCTCGCATTGGCCTTACGGTACTTCCCCGCCCCGGACGCCTTCGCCCCGTAGCTCTTCCCCGTCTGCCTTTCGCACGCGGCCCGCTTGCGCTTGTTCTTCTTCTTCCTGCACGCTTTCAGCGCCTTTGAGAGCTTCTGCGCTCGCGTCAACGGCTTCGTCACGGGCTTCGTCGCCAGCGGCGCGACGTTGCCGGTGCCGGAGAACGTGGCGCTCGGCGGCGCGCCGAAGATCGACGGCTGCGGCAGCGGCGGCGTCCTGCACGAGTCCACCGTCGAGCACGGCGGCGGGGAGACCGAGGCCGTCGTGATGCACGGCGATGCTTCGCTGCACACGTGCGCGTCGTAGACGTCGAGCGCGGTGTCGAGATCCTGCGGCGCGAGTTTCGCGGCCGTGAGGAAGAACACGTCGTTGCCGCTTTCGCTCGCGTCGAGGAAGGCCGATTCCCGGTCGGAGGTCCCCGAGGAGATCAGATCGACGCAGCCCCCGCCCGCGCGTTCGCTGAACGTAGAACTGGAAGACCTGCAGCCGCCCACCCCTTCCGGCTCGTACTGATAGACATCCTCACCGTTGTTGATGTCCTGGGGCACGAGCGCGTCGGAGCTGTTGAAGAACAGCCGGCCGCTGTCGGAGAGGTAGCGTGACTGGTAGGCAGCGGTACCCAGTTCAAACGGTGTCCAGCCCGGAACGTTCGCCGCGAGCCACGTCTGTTTGTTCCACACTCGATCGCCACCGACGAGCTGATTGTTGATCTTGCTGTATTCGACGCCGACCGGCCGTGCGCCCGTCGGGTTGCACGACGCGCACACCGGGCCCGTACCCGCGTTATAGAGGAACACCTCCTCATCCGGCTTGCCGCTGTTGGCATCACGGTTGTCATAGCCTGTCAACGGCCGGTCGGACATGAACGCAAGCCAGCGACCGTCGGGCGAGACGCGGGAGGTCAGTCCGCCAAGGCCAGCTCCGCCGCTTTGACCGGCCCAGTCAGGCTGATCCGCGCCCGAAAGCACTTTGATCAGCTTTGGGTCTTCCCATTTTTCTGCCCCCGATTTACCGTCGTAGTGCAGCATGTAGAGATCGCACATGTAACTGTCCGTCGCATGAAAGGTTTCGCAGTTTCCCTTAATCGCCCCGGAGGCGACTTTGCCGTTCGCCACGAAATACACGTATGAGCCGTCTTCGCTTGCGCCCAGCACGGCGCCCTGCACTTCGGCGCGTTCACCCGAGCTTTCAGGCGTCAGGTCCGTCAGTTCGCACGCGAGCTTGCCCGCCGCTTCGACGATCACGCACTCGTACAGATCGGAGCGGCTCGGAAAGTTGGACGCCCCGGAGTTGGACGTCAATGGCTGTTCATCGGTGAAGAACACTCTTGACCCATCCGCGCTCGCGGTCTGGAACCGAGGCGCGGCGGTGCCGCCCACCTGTTGAACGTCGAGCCGCACGGTTTCGCCCTTTTTGGTGTCGCGCATGTAGAGACCTTTTTCGCCGCCGTTTTCTGAGGAGAAGAAGATGCGCGAGCCGTCGTTTGAGACCGCGTGCCTTGACACCGCTCCTTTGTAGCCAAGCGATGCGCCGGTCGCCGCTCCGCCTTCGCTTGTGGGCAACACGCTCACGAGCTGCAGCCTTTGGGTCGGCGGTTCCGCGGCCGCCCACTCATACAGCGCATTTTTGACGGGTGTAGCGGTGAGGGCCACCGTCGAGCTCAGCACGACATCACTGAGGTCCGGCGTGGCGCCCCTGACTCTGACAGCACCCAGCGCTTCAGAGGCAGGTCCGCCGAATTTCGTGAGGGGCGGAACGTCGGCATAGCCGGACGCAGCGGTGACGAGCGGCTCATAGCACGTCGCGCGTGCCGTCGCGCAGGTGAAGTCGTGGCGCAGGTAGGGCGTGCGTTCGGTCGCTTCGGGGAAGGCTTCAGATGTGCATCCCGTCGATGTGCAATCTGCCAGCGGCGTGAATTCACCCAGCGGTTCGACGAGCGCGAGCGACAGATCGGACGAGAAGAAGCGGTACTCCTCCCCGTCCCCGGCGATGACGGCGGTCTCAGCGTTGTGAGGCGTCGCGATGTCCTTCGAGGTCCAGCCGCTGGAACCGCGCACGGAGAGAACACGCACCCCGTTGGCATTGCCCCGCGGTTCGGCTTCTGTGGGCACATTTGTCAGATAAGCCATCGCATCACCGTCGGCGGCGGCCTGTATCACCCCTGTTTCGCTGATCGCTTGCGACAGAGCGCCGTGCTTGTCCGGCGGGGAGACCAGTTCCCACGCGCGGCCGTCAGGTAGCGTCAGCGCGCCGCCGACGGTCTGCGTCGTGAACGCCGTGTCTTTGCCTGCGACCGTCCCGTGTTTGTTGGTCGCCACGACCCTGAAGTAGTACTGCGTGTCCGGCAGCAGGTCCTGCGGATGCACACTGACGCTCTCCACTTCAAAGCCCGAACCGATGTCCGCACCAGGATACGCCGGCAGATCAGTACACGAAGTCGGATTCGCACTGCAGCTCACCGTGCCGTACTGGAAGTAGTATGTCGTATCGGGTTCGGTGGATTCCGTCCTCGGGTTGATTTGCGCCGACAACGTCGCGCTGCCCGAGGTCACATCTGACACCGACTCGCTTTCAACCGTCGGAGCTCCGGGCGGTTCCAGCGGGAAGATATCAACTGTGTTGGCGGCTGAGTCCGCGACGTACACCTCTCCTGCAGTCGCGTTCACGCCGATACCGCTACCGTTAGTCAAGAGTCCGGAGCCGAGGCGTTCGAGGAGCACCCCGCTCGGACTGAACCTGCCCACGGTCGTCACATTGTCGATGTACGAGTCGTTGCTGGACAGTTCAACGGCGACCGCAGTCGCCTGTTCAGGGAGAACAGGTGGAACCGTTTCGCTGAGCACCTTGCAGGTGCTATCGAACTTAGCGACGCCCGTTTCTCCTTCGAACCCCCCGAACTCTACATAGAGATTATCTTGAGAGTCAACCGCGAGTCCCGGGGTCAGGTATGCGACGTTGTGGTTTTCGACTTCGCAGCTCGCGATAAATGTGTTGTCGACGGCGTTATCGAAGTTGGAGATATGCTTGGCAAAAAAGTCGCCACCCTTATAAGCGACCCACAGCCCGCCAACCGGATCGACCGCCACGCCCGTAATTTCGCCGAACGGCGTGCCGGGCGAGCCTTCCGTCAGCGGGCCGAGATACGCGCCGGTCGCGTTGAACTTGTCGATGGCCCAATTGCCCCTGTCGACGACGTAGACATCTTCGCCCGAGGGATCAAATTCTTTGCAGGTCGGCGTCGTGCTCGCCGTCAACGCCGGTGTGTGCAGCGCGCAGGCGTTGTCCACCGCGATGCCTTCGGGGCCGGAGAACGTGGCTGGCGCCCCGCTGCCGTTGAATTGGCCTTCGTAGGTCCCAGCCGAGCTGAAGTACTGTACGCGGTTGTTGCCCCTGTCGACCACGTACACGCGGCCCGTTTCTTCGTTGACCGCCACCCCGGCTGGTCCTTTGAACTGCCCGTTGCCGGTGCCTTCGCTGCCGAACGAGGTGTCGAAGACATGCCCCCGCGCCGCAAGGACAGGAGAACCCGACAGCAGCAGTGCTACGATCACGGCGCAGAGCGCGACGTAAAGGTTCCCGACCCGTCTGCTGAGGACCCGTTGACTCATTCTCTCCCCCTCTTCCCTGCTCTCTCAAAATAATAATCAGGTGCGTGGGACCACTATGGCCCCACGCACCACTTCACTTGCTAACTCACATGGATAAGACGACGACTGTTCTATGGAGAGGCAGCCCAGATCTCCCATGATTCGGTGAAGGTGATTTTATCAGCAGTGACCTCTTCCTCGGTGCATGCTGCCCACGTTGTTCCACCGTTCGTCGAGCATTCAAGGGTGTCTGGCACTTTTTTCCAGACTTCGCCTTCCTTTACTTCGTATTCGCTAGGTACTTGGTTTCCGCCACTCACTTTCACCGCGAGGTTGAACATTGTGCTCATCGTGTTGATCGGGGTGATCACGCCGATTAGGGAGCCCCTTACCAATATTTTGACGGTCGCACATGTGATTTCTGCGGTGAAGAATCCTGCTTCGGGTTCCAGGGCTAGACCAACTTCCAAGGGCGCAGTGTGTTTGACCCACACCAGCAGACTCTTTAGTTTTTTCGTTACGATCGTCCCGGCGCCACTTCCCGCGCTGTTACATGACACGAGGCCACCAAGGGCCGTACATTCTTCGAAGGTGATGGTGACTTCGTCTTTCGTCGCGCTGGTGAGTTTACCTACGTTTTTGTCTTTTTTGCATTTTATTGAGGTCGAACCGAGTGTCAGAATTTTTTCGCCGCTCGTGGAGGTGAATGCCGGGTTTGCGCCTTTTGCGATCGCTTCCGCATACGTTTCCCATTCAAAGTTGCCTCCCACCAGTGCTTTCGTGCAGTTGCTGTCTTCCCATTTGCCGGTTCCTGCCGCAACCGATTTGCACTTCCCGACTTCGAGGTGTTCCGCCATGGCGGAGGACGCCCCAACCGCACTGACGGCGAACACCGCCATCAAACACAACCCAACTATCCTAAATCGCTTCAACATCTTACTTCTCCTTTTGATTGTTGTCCACCTCCGGCACCCGAGCGTCCATCCTTGTTCGGCGCTCGACTACCGGTCCATCTGACGGGCGACGCCGGGAGGCGTCGTGGGGAATCGGCGATGCCCCGCGGCGGCGCGCGAAACCGCGTCCGAGCGAGACCTCGTCCCGCCGGACACCGCACGTCATCGCGGTGGCGCTCCGATACGCGTGCTGCTCGCACACGTGCCGTGGCCCCGCGTGCGTAAGCGGCGCTCGACCGAGCCACCGTCCCCGCACGCTTTCGATTCCTCTTCCCACCATGGCGAGGCATGCTCTCCCACTCCGATCCACCGCACAAGCCACGTTTAGAAGGTTCTAATTCTAGAATAGTCCCGTTCCGTGTGTGCGGGCCTCTGAACGCTCGCGCCCGCCGCCCGGCTCGGGGAAGAGCTGCCGGCCGGCCCATGAGCCACGGCAGCGCCGGGGGCCGGGGCGCCACCCGCCTGTAGGCGTACGCAGACGCCCCGGTCACCGGCCCGGGCCGCGCCAAGAGCGCGGGCCCGGTGTTCCCGGCGCGATCGGCGCACGAGCGTCCAGGTCAAACGCGGCCCGGGCGACCGGCGGCGGATTGCGCCGGACCGGCGATGATACACGATCCGTGAGGGCCGAACTGTTCGACATGTGCGTCATGGACGCATGTTGGACCCCGCCGGCCGCCGCGAGCCCGCTCGCGGGGGCGCGCCCGACGCGTTGCCGTTGGCGACGCGGTTTTGAGATCGCCAGATGACCCGGCGTTCCACGCGCACCGTGTCCGCGGTTCAAGGACGATCTCCTAGAACCGCTCCAGCCCGCGAGACGTTCTCGATCCAAGCGCGAGCGTCGGGGTCGACGAGCTTGGCGAGCATGAGCATGTCGTCGTAGTGGCCGGCGAGCGTCCGGCGGATGATCGTCTCGTGATGGGCGAGGCGGTTGCGGAACGGCACAAGCTTGGACATCAGGGCCGCAACCTCGGCACGGTCGCCTGATCCGCCCGGGAACGCTCTGTGCAGATGAGAGACCCGCAGACGGTCGTACCTCTTGTCGAAGAGCGCGCGCCAGAAGCCGAACGCCAGGCCGGCAACGACCCGAGCGCGCGTGGGCACGTGGCCTTCCCGCCTGACACGTGCGGCTGTCTCCTCGACGCGCGTTCGGGAAGCCATGTTGAGGATCATGGGATCACGGAGCCATGTCGCGGACACCGGGGCGGAGGCGACCACGGGGTCGAACTGTGCGTCGATGGCGTTTCGCGGCGCCACCTCGACGTGATGAAGCGTCTCGAACATAGCCGCTGAAACCCGCGCGTTCCAGACATAGAGCGCGACCGCCCGCTCGTGATCACCGTCAGCCTCAGCGAGGTAAGGCTCGAAGCGAGCGTCGGTAATCCAGATCGTGGCTTGCGTAGGCTTCATCGAGTGTTCGACGTTCCAGGTCGCCGCGCTAGAATAGCCGGTGTATGCCCCAGGTAAGGCTCTCCCGCTTCGGCGGTGATCCCCCTGGGGCTCCGTCGTTGAAAGCGACGTTCGACACGGTCCGGCAACCGCCGGGGCTCCGCTGCCCCCGCCGCTCCAGCGTGGCAGCGCCGGCGCCGGAGCGCCCATCCCGAAGTACGCAGACGCCCCGGCCACCGGCCCGGAGCCCGCGTCCTTGGGCGCGGGCCCGGTGCGCTCCCGGCGCGATCGACGCACGAGCGTCCGGGTCAAACGCGGCCCGGGCGACCGGCGGCGGACTGCGCCGGACCGGCGATGATACACGATCCGTGAGGGCCGAACTGTTCGACATGTGCGTCATGGACGCATGTTGGACCCCGCCGTCCGAGGTTGTCCCGTCCGCCGTAGAAGTTCGTGGTGGCGGTCGGGTGTGATGGTTACACGGTGACGGCGATGAGCGCGTCCTGGTTGGTCGTGGTGTGAATGGTGGTGCGCTGGGCGAGGAGGTCGCGCTCGACGGCGAGGGCGAGCTTGGCGAGGTCGGTGTAGCCGATGACCTTGCGGAACTGGGTCTCGGCCTCGAGCATCCCGGCGGCGGTCCACCGCAGGCACATGTCCCCGGACTGCCAGCGCTTCACGTTGCGCGATGTGCGACGGATGATCTCGATCATCGACTCGATCGGGTTCGTCGAGGACAGTGTCTTCTTTAGAGGTCCGCGGATCCCCAGGCGGGTGAGGGTGAGAGTCTCCTCCAAGCCCTCCCGTAGTGACGCCGCCGCGCCGGGGTGCGAGTGCTCCAGCTCGCTGGCCAGGGTCCGCAGAGCGTCCAGCGCGAGCGCATAGTTCTCACTCGCCCACGCACGCCGCAGCCGCGTCTTGACAGCGGGCCGGTCGCGCTCGGGGAGATGATCCAGGACGTTACGTTCCTTGTGGGACTTATGCCGACATCCTCATAAAGAACATACGCCGCGTACGGTGTCCGGCATGGCCGTCCCAGCCGTCATCCGCATCCTCTGCGAGGCCAACCCCTCGCTGGGGACCGCCGTGGTCGACGGACTGCCGGCGTGGGCCGGCGTCCTGGGCGGTTGCACGGTCTTCTTCTCAGGCTTGCCGGCGGCGGTAGCGCTGCTCATCCCGAGCAGACCCGACTCGCTGGCGCGACGCATCAACCAAGGCGTGGGCATCGGCTTTACCCTGGGGATGCTCTTCGGGCCGTTGATACCCGGCCGAGGCGGGACGCCCGCGCGCGCGTCCCGCCTGACTGCCGCGGTCGGATGAGAGGGCAGGGACCTATGCGCACGCTCGAGGACGAGTCCGTCACCCCGCTCGCTAAAATGGCAGGCGTGACGACCAAGGAGAAGCTGCGAGCGCAACTGGAGGGGCTTTCCGAGCAGGAGGCCCAAAACGCGCAGATCGTGGTCAGGCGGCCCGAGCCCGACGTGGTCGGACTCCCCAAGGGCTGGGGAGAGACGCTGACCGGCGAGCCGATGCCGAACGTCGTCGCCGCCGTGCGCCGTGTGCGCGACGAGCACTAAACGTGCTCGTCGTCGACGCGAACGTCATCGTTGAGATCACCCTGGAGCGATTCGGCATTCAAGCGCTGGACACGCTCGGCGACGAGCTGCTGGTCGCGCCCTGGCTGCTGTGGAGTGAGGTCCCGGCGGCGCTCAGCGCGATGGTCTTTCGCGCGGAGATCTCCCGCGAGCTTGGCGAGGCAGCGCTCGGGCGTCTGGACACGATCAACGTCCAGCCGCGTCATCCCGACGCCCTGATCGCCGAAGCCTGGCGTATCGCCAAGGAGCACGGGTGGGCAAAGACGTACGACGCGGAGTACCTCGCCCTCGCCCAGGTCCTGGACTGCCGGCTGGTCACACTCGATGGACCCCTGTGGCGTGGAACCAAGCACCTCGGATACGTCGTGACGCCGGAGGAACTCAAGCCCGCTGCCCACGAGCCCGAGACGCCGTCTGAGGAGCCACCCACCGGCGAGGTCCTACCGGGGCTCTGACACAACCTACGCCGCCCAATCCGCTTGCCGAACGTCCTATCCTGGAACCATGAGCAAACGCACCAACAGCAACGGTTCGACCAGCAACGGTTCGCAGACCGTCTACGCCGTGATCGACGGCAAACGCGTCCCGCTCACCTATGACGTCGCGCGCCACATGGCCCAGCAAGCGCACCTGCTGGCTCTCGGCGACCCCAAGTACGCCGCGGAAATGACCGCCGCGGCCGAGCGCGCGGAGCGCCGGCCGGCCGCGATCTGAGAGCCGGGCGCCGGCATACGCGGCGCGATCGGCGCGCCGCCGTTCGCTCACCCCGCTCAGACGCGGGGCATGGACGCCCCGCGCCCACCGGCCCTCGAGCCTGCTCGGGCTGCGCGGACGCGCCCCCCATACACACCCCCCTCGTCCGCCGCGGGCCGGCGCTCCCCGGCCGCGATGCGCGTCGGTCCGTCCCCGCACGGATGCGCCGGCGTCCCGCTCGGCGCTGCTCGTCGGATGAGAGGGACATGCGGGATAACCCCGATACGCCTCTGCAACCCGTCGTTGGCGAGTTGCTTCCGCGCGGGGCGGAGGCGTTCGGCGTGCGCTACAAGCTCGATACGTACTCCCTGGACCCCACCCACAAGCGCGGTGGACCCAAGGCACGCGGCTTCGAGCTCATCCTTGGCATCACCATCGACGCGATCGACTACCTCGAGGCCCAGATCCTGGCGCGCGTGCTCGACACGCCCGTCAGCACCATCGAAGACAACCCGCCCTATGGCATCAACTGCGTCGTCGACATGCTCATCGGCGGAATCGGCGCAAAGGCCGACCGCATCGTCAACGTCAGGACCGTCTGGACATTCGACCAGCCCGGCGCTTCCCCGCGACTCCTATCCGCCTACCCAAAGCCTTAGAATGGAGGCACCATGGCCACCGTCAAGCACTCAATCGGCGAAATCGACGTCGTCGCTTTTACGCAACCGGTCGACAAGAACGAGACCCTGACCCAACCCCCCAGCAGCCACAGGGGGACCGGCGAGTGGCCGGCCGGAACCACCGGCACCGTCGTCAGCGACTACGGGGACCACAAGATGGTCGAGGTCTCCGACGATCGCGGCGTCGCGCTGGACTTCGTCACAGTCCCCGTCGAGTACCTGAAGCTCGTCGAGAAGCACTCTCTCCACTGAGGGCGGGGTTTACGCGCGTGTCCCGCCTGGCGCTGCTCGTCGGATGAGAGGGGCATGGGCCCCACGACCACCTCCGCCGTGCTCGCCGCCGAACGGCCGCCGGGCGGGCGAATGTCCGCAACCGCCGCTTCTGGGAGCGCCCCCGGCGGGGCGTTACGATGAGCCCATGGCCGCGCAGCCCGAGACAACGCTTCCCGTTCATCGGATCGACGTCGAGACCTACAACCGCATGGTCGCCTCTGGCGCGCTGGAGGGTGAGCGAGTCGAGCTGCTCGAAGGGATCGTCGTCGACATGAGCCCGCAGAGCCCGGCTCACTCGACGGCGATCATGCTGCTGACCCGCCACTTCGCGACCACAAGCGCGTGGTTGCGTATCCAGCTTCCGCTCGAGGTCCTCCCCGAATGCGAGCCGGAGCCCGACATCGCGCTGCTCGCGGAGAAGCCGCCGCCCGGCCGCCACCCCCGCACCGCCCTGCTCGTGATCGAGGTCGCCGTCAGCTCGCACATGATCGACCGCAACGTGAAGGCGCGTCAGTACGCCCGCGCCGGCATCCCCGTCTACTGGTTGGTCGACATGCCCGCTCGGACCGTCGAGGTGCGCACCCAGCCCGGCCGGGACGGCTACGCCCACTGCGAGCTCTACGGCGAGGGCGCCCGCGTACCCTCGCCGCTGGCGGACGTCGAGGATCTCGACCTCGCCGCTCTGCTCGCGGACGTCGAGGGCTGAGGGTCTACACACGCGCACCCCGGCGGGCTGGTCTCAGCGCCGCCCCGCACCCACCAGGGCCGCCGCCGGGGCTCGGCTTCCGCGTGCCACGGAGGCGTTCGGCGTGCGCTCCAAGCTCGCCACCTACTCCCTGGACGTCACGAACGACGACGGCGCTCCCAAGGCCCGCGGCTTCGAGCTCATCCTCGGTATCACGATCGACGCGATCGACTACCTCGAAGTCCAGATCCTGGCGCGCATCCTGGACACCCCGATCAGCGAAATCCGGGACAACCCGCCCCACGGCGTCAACTGCGTCGTCGACATTCAGGTTCGGGGAATCGGCGCGAAGGCCGACCGCGTCGCGCCCGTCAGGACCGGCTGGATCATCAGCACCCCGGGCGACCCGCCGCGACTTGTAACCGCCTTCCCCAAGAAGTAGATTGGAGGAGTCATGGCAACATCCGTCAAGCAAGCCATCCACGAGAACGACTTCGTCGAGCTCACCCGACCCGTCGCCAAGACCCAAGAGGCCGGCGACTGGCCCGCCGGAACCAGAGGCACCGTCGTCAGCGAGCACGACCAACATAAGCTGATCGAGATCTCCGACGACGACGGGCAGATGCTGGACTTCATCTCCGAGACCGAGGACTGGCTGAAGCTCATCACCAAGCACAGCTGAGCGACCCGCTGAGCGAGTCCCGCGCCGGGGTCGGGGATCATGCATAATCCATGAGAATGGAACTATTCAATGATTGAATCGTGGACGCACGTTGGACGTCACGGTCGGTGGGTACGCATCGCGCACGCGCTCCGCGCGCCCGCATTTTGCGGGCGATCTGCTGGGTCCGAGGCGCCGCTCGGACGCTTCTGATGTAAACTGTTTGTGCTCCTTTGCCGACCCGCTCGGGTCGGTTTTGGATCGTTGTCGTCGGCGTCGGGGCGTCCATCCTGAAAGTACGCAGGCACCCCGGCGCCGATTTTTTCGATCCCGACGGCCACGAGTTGCGGCCGCCTGCCCGTGTGACTGCCGGTTTCGAAGGGTTCCGGTTTTAGAACGTTCTCGTTCGTGAATACTCGACGAATTTCAACTTGTGCCAAGCAGCCTTTTGCGCTAGTGTCGCACCGTCTTGGGAGTCAGGGTTGCCACGGAGCGAGGTCCCGCGGCGATGCGGTCGCCGCTCAACTGGGCGCTGCTGGGACTCGTGATCCAGCGTCCGAGCTACGGCTACGAGTTCGTACAGCGCTTCGAGCGCACCTACGCGGGCACGCTCGAGCTCTCGAGCCCCTCGCAGATCTACACGGCGCTCGATGCGCTCGCGCGCAGATCGCTGATCGAGGAGCTGCCCGCCGGGGACGCCGATCACGGCGTGGTGCGCCAGCCCAAGCCCCACTACGGAGCCACCGCCGAGGGCGTGCGCCGCTACCAGGAGTGGCTGATCGCCCACGTGGTCGAGGAGCGCCGCCGCGCGCGCATGTTCATGTGTCAGCTCGTCGCGCTCGCCCCGCCCGCGGCGCTCGCGGTGATCGAGCGCTACGAGCACGCCTGCCTGGAGGAGGCGAGCAAGACGCCGGTTTCCGGCGCCGAGGCGCCCGCGGGCGATGACGCGTCCGAACTGGCCCACAGGCTCGTTCGCGAGGACCAGCGCCTGGCGATGGGGGCGCGCCTGGAATGGATCGAGTACGCGCGCCGCGAGCTCAGCGGCCTCGCCTCGGGACGAACCGCCGCGCGATGACGCTGCTCGCGCTCGAACACGTCGGCCGGCGCTGCCGGCAGGGGGCGCACGAGCGCGTCGTGTTGCGCGACGTCTCCCTGCAGCTCGACTGCGGCGAACTGGTGGCCGTCTGGGGCGTGCGCCACTGCGGACGCTCCACGCTGCTGCGCATCGCCGCCGGCATCGACCCCCCCGACAGCGGCGTCGTGCGCTTCGCCGGCAAGCCCCTCTCCGCGCGCGGCGGCGGCGCGCTCGGCAGCGGCATCGGCTACTGCCATCCCGCCCCGCGCGGCGCCGAAGCGCGCGGCGTGCTGGACGAGCTGATGGTCGGCCAGCTCGCGCGCGGCGTGCCCCAACGGGCCGCGCGCGTGCGTGCCTGCGCGGCGCTCGAGCGCGCGGGCGCCGAGCGCTGCGCCGTGCACGGCCTGCACGAGCTCGACGGGGCGGAGACTGTGCGGGTGACGATCGCGCGCGCGCTCGTGCTGGCGCCCTCGCTGCTCGTGATCGACGAGCCCACCAGGGGCGTGGACCTGCTCGAGCGCGACGGCATCCTCGCGCTGCTGCGCTCGCTCGCCGACGAGCAGATCGCGGTGCTGACGAGCGCCGCCCAGGCCACCGAGCTCTCGGGAGCCGATCGCGCGCTGTCGCTCTCGGGCGGCGAGCTGCGCGGCAGCCTGCTCCCCGAGCTGGCGCCGGTCGTGCCGCTGCGCGCGGGCGCCGCGGGCGCCTGATGCGCGCGCGGCCGGCGGCGATCGGCCGGCGGCGCGCGATCGCGCGGTAGCGTTGATCGCGATGCTCGAGCTGGAGCGGGTCCTCAAGCGCTATCGCGGCGGCGGCGAGGTGGTGCGCGCCGTCGACGGCGTCACGCTGCGCGTGGCGAGCGGCGAGATGGTCGCTCTGCACGGGCCGAGCGGCTCGGGCAAGACCACGCTGCTGCTGCTGGCGGCGGCGCTGCTGGCGCCCGACGAGGGAACGATCCGCTTTGCCGGGTGCGAGCTCTCCCGCTTCTCTGAGGCGCGGGCGTCGGAGTACCTGTACCGCGATGTCGGCTTCGTCTACCAGAACCCGGTGCTGATGCCGCGCGTCTCGGCGATCGAGAACGCCTCGATGAAGCTGATCGTCGGCGGCGTGCCGATGCGCGAGGCGCAGGCGCGCACGCTGCCGTGGCTGGAGCGCGTCGGCCTCGGCGAGCGCCTGCACCGCACCCCCGAGCGGCTCTCCAGCGGGGAGCGCCAGCGCGTGGCCATCGCGCGCGCGCTCGCCGGCGAGCCGCGCCTGATCCTCGCCGACGAGCCCACCGGCAACCTCGACAGCGCGCGCAGCATCGAGATCGTGCAACTGCTGGCGTCCGTCGCGCACGAGCGCGAGGCCGCCGTGCTGCTCGTCACACACGACCTGGAGGCCGCCTCGATCGCCGACCGCCACCTCACGCTGCGCGACGGGCGCCTCGCGGACGCTCAGGCGAACAGCCGGCCGCCGGGCCGTGACGGGCAGCGCGAGCCGGCCGTGTCGTGCCCGCCCGCGAGCGCCCGGGGGTGAGCGGTGAACGGCGCCGAAACCCTGCGCGCGCAGCCGCTGATGCGGCCCTACGCGCTGCTCTACCTCTACCGCCGCCGGCTGCGCGTGCACGCCGTGCAGGAGCTGCTCGCCGGGCTCGGCGTGGCGCTCGCGGTGGCGCTCGTGTTCGCGAGCACGGTCGCCGCCGGCAGCATCGCGGGCTCGGCGGGCGAAGTGGTGCGCGCGGTTGTCGGTCCCGCGAGCCTGCAGCTGCACGCGCGCGCCCCCGGCGGCTTCGCCGAAAGCCTGTTGGGATCGGTCGAACGCCTGCCCGGGGTCGGGCAGGCCGCGCCGCTGCTCGAGCAGACCGCGACCATCTCGGCCCCCGGCGGCCGCGCCGTGACGGTCGATCTGGCCGGCGCCGACACGAGCCTCGTGGTGCTCGACGGGCTCGCCCACACGCTCCCGCGCGCCACCCTCTCGGCGGGCGGGATCGGGCTCAGCCGCCAGACCGCCGGCGAGCTCGGGGTCTCCAGGGCGGCTCCCGGCTACGTCTCGCTGAAGCTGCGCGGCAGGGCCTTCGGGCTGCGCGTCTCCGCGGTGCTCGGACCCGAAGCGTTCGGCGCGCTCTCGCAGGCGCGCGTGGCGGTGATGCCGCTCGAAGAACTGCAGCGGCTCGCCGGGCTCGAGGGCCGCATCTCACGTGTGCTGGTCGCGGCCAAGCCCGGGCGGGCCGATGCCGTGCGCGCCGAGCTGAACGCCCTCTCCGGGGGGCGCGCGGACGTGGCGGCGGCCAACCAGGACGTGGGCCTCCTGCGCCAGGCGCTGCGCCCCTCAGATCAGGCGAGCGCCTTCTTCGCCACCGTCAGCGGGCTGCTCGGGCTGCTGCTCGCATTCACCGCGCTGCTGCTGACGGTCCCGGAGCGCCGCCGCGCGATCGCGGACCTGCGCCTGATCGGGGTCAAACGCGGCGCAATCGCGCAGATGCTGCTCTTCCAGGCGCTGCTGCTCGGAGCGCTCGCCTCGCTCGTGGGGCTGGCGGGGGGGTACGTGCTCTCACTGCACGCCTTCCACCAATCCACCGGCTACCTGTCCGAGGCGTTCACGCTCGGCACGCGCACGGTGCTCGGGGCGCAGCCGCTGCTGCTCGCCGTGGGAGGAGGAGTGCTGGCCGCCTGCCTGGCCTCCGCCGTGCCACTGCTCGACCTGCGCCGCGGGCGGGCGCTCGACGCCGTCTACCACGAGAACGACGTGCCCGGCCATACGCTCCCACGCCGGGCAAGGCGGGGACTGGCGCTCGCGGCGCTCGGCCTGGTGAGCGCGACCACCGTCCTGTTCGCCGCCGATCCCTCGCTCGCGCTGCTCGCGAGCGCGCTGCTCGCGCTGGCCGCCGTGCTCGTCGTCCCACCGGCGTTCGCCGGGGTGCTGCGCGGCGCGCACGCGCTGGCGCGGCGCTTCCAGCGGTGGACCGTCCTGCCGGTGGCGCTCAGCTCGCTGCGCGCCACCGCCCTGCGCCCGCTGGCGCTCGCCGCCACCGGCGCGCTCGCGCTGTTCGCCGCCATCGCGCTCGGGGGCGCGCGCGGAGACCTGCTGCGCGGGATCGAACGCTTCGCGCACAGCTACTCCGCCGGCGCGAGCATCTGGGTGGGCACGCCCGGCGACAATCAGGCCACCGTCGACTTCCGGCCGGGGAGCCTCCAGGCGCGCATCGCGCGGCAGCCCGGGGTGGCCGGCGTGCGCGCCTTCCAGGGCGGCTTCATGCAGCTGGGAGAGAGACGCGTGTGGATCATCGCGCGCCCCGGAGGGGCCGAGCGGGGCGTGCTCGAAAGCCAGCTGCTGGAAGGCAGCGCGGGCGCGGCCGTGGCGCGGCTGGCGCAGGGCGGATGGATCGCCGTCTCGGAGCAGATCGCGCGGGAGCACCACGTCGGCGTCGGCGGAACGCTCACGCTGCCCACACCGAGCGGACCGGCGCCCTTCAGGGTCGCCGCCACCACCACCAACCTCGCCTGGAGCCCGGGCGCGGTGTTCATGGGGAGCGCCGACTACAGCCGCCTGTGGAAGACGCGCCTGCCCACCGCGCTCGGCGTGGACGTCGCCGCGGGCGCGAGCGTCGCGCGCGTGCGGGCGCGGATCGAACGCATGCTCGGGCGGGCGAGCGGCCTGCGGGCGACGAGCGCGCGTGAGCGCGAGCGGCGAATCGACGCCCTCACGAGCGAAGGGCTCGGGCAGCTCGCAGGGATATCGACGATGCTGCTGATCGCGGCGATCCTCGCGATGGCCGCCGCGCTGACGTCCGCGATCTGGCAGCGCCGCACGGCGCTGGCGGCGCTGCGTCTCTCGGGGGTGAGACCGCGCCGGCTGCGCTTGATCCTGCTCGTCGAGTCGGCGCTGATGCTCGGTGCCGGCTGCGTCACCGGGGCGCTCGCGGGCGTCTACGGCCAGCTCGTGATCGACCGCTACCTGCGGCACGTGACGGGCTTCCCGGTGGCGAGCCTCGGCGCCGGCCTGCGCCCGCTCGAGATGTTCGCGCTCGTGAGCGCCGTGGTGCTCGCGATCGTGCTGGTTCCCGCATGGCTGGCATCGCGCGTCTCGCCGACGCTCGCGTTCGATGAGTAGGACACGGACGGGGGGCGCCTGGGTTGCGCTGCTGCTCGCCAACGCCCGCTACTGGAGCACCGTCGCGCCGCTCGTGCGCGCGCGGCTCGCGCACTGGGGGCGCCGCGCGGAGGCGATCCCCGACCCGCTGCTACGCGCCCTCGCCACCGGCAAGCTGCGCGAGGAGCGCTTCAACGTGGAGCTCGCGGCGACCCTGGCGACACTCGCGCCGCGCGCGCACCGTGGGCAGGCGGTGCGGGCTATCGTCGCCCTCCAGGTGATGTACGACTATTTGGACCTGCTCGCCGAGCAGCCGGCGGCCGACGCGCCGGCCGACTGCCGCTGCCTGTTCGAGGCGCTCGTCGACGCGCTCACGCCCGGGGGGCGGTCCGACGGGGTCTACTACCGCCACAACCACCCGCGCTCGCGGGACGGCGGCTACCTGCGAGAGCTGGTGCGAACGGTGCGGCTCGCGCTCGCCACGCTGCCCGCGGCGGAGGCGATCGGCGAGCCGGCGCTGCGCGCCGCCAAGCGCTGCGCGCAGGCGCAGGCATTGAGCCATACGGCGGCGCGCAACGAGACCGTCGAGCTCGAGCGATGGGCCGGGCGCGAGGCGGCGGGCGGTGGGTGGGCCCCCCAAGACGGGGGGCGGGCAGGGCTTCAGTGGCCGGAGTACCTCGCGGGCGCGGCGGCGTCCGTGCTTGCCGTGCATGCGCTGATCGCGGCCGCGGCCGACCCCCGCACGACGCGCGGGGACGCCGAGCGGATCGATGCGGTGTACCTGTCGATCGGCGCGCTCACGATGCTCGACAGCCTCGTCGACCGCGAGCACGACGTCGCGACAGGCGAGCTCAGCTACGTCGAGCTCTACGAGAGCCCGGAGGCCATGGCGGCGAGTCTCGCGGCGCTCGCCTCCGAGACGGCGAGCAGGGCGCGCGCCCTCCCGCGCGGAGCGCACCACGTCATGACGCTCGTCGGCGTCGTCGCCTACTACGCCTCGGCGCCCGCCGCGAGCAGCGCACTCGCCCAGCCCGTGATGGCGCGCGTGCGCGAAGAGCTCCGACCGCTGATCGCGCCCACGCTCGCGGTCATGCGGGCGTGGCGCCTGGCGAAGCGACTTCGGGGCGCCAGACCGGTTGTATCGTCTATATGAACGTACGGGAGGTGAGTAAAACGTTGAAGTCATTGGGGGCCTGTACGGCGATCGTCGCGGTGCTGGGGTCGTGCGCCGGCCCGGCGAGCGCGGCGCGCACGCTGAAGGCGAGCGACACGGCCCATCTGCGCTACATCTCGGCGTCGGGCTCCGTGCTCTACGAGCAGGGCGCGGCCTCCGGAACCCTTCCGGGCCACATGCGTGTGCACTTCAGCGTCGGCGCCACCTTCAGCGGCAGCTTCACGATCTACACTCAAGGCGGCACGATCAAGGGCCACGGGACGGCGGCGCCGCACGGCTCCGGCGTGTATGAAAGCTTCAACGGATCGCTCGTCGTCACCGGCGGCGGCGGCCGCTACGCGCACGCGCACGGACGCGCGCGGCTGTACGGCACGTTCAACCGCCAGACCTATGGCCTCGTCGTGCAGACGGCCGGCACCCTCCTCTACTGAGAGTCGCGGGTGAGTCGCTCGACAATCGCGCGCCGGTACACGCTCCTGACGGCGATCCTGCTCGGCCTGCCGTGCGCCCTCTGGGCCTGCGTCGCGGCCGTCGCGCAGGCGAGCGCGTCGACGAGCCTCAGCGCGGCGTTCGTCCCCGAGCGGCTGGGCCACGGGACCACACTCGAATTCGCCTTCTCCTTCAGTGCGCCCGCGGGGCAGGTGCCGCCTCCGTTGACCCAGATCGAGCTGCGCTACCCGAGCAACCTCGGGATCGCGCTGAGCGGCCTTGGGTTGGCCACGTGCACAGCCGCGACGCTCGAAGCGTCGGGGCCCTCCAGATGCCCGCCCAACGCGGTCATGGGCTACGGCGTTGCGCTCACGGGGATCGTGCTCGGCGCCACGATCATCACCGAGAGCGCGCCGATCACGATTTTGCGCTCACCCGATCAGCAGGGCCATCTCGCGGTGCTGTTCTCCGCGGAAGGAACCGCCCCTGTCGACACTCGCATCGTGTTTCCCGGTCTGCTGCTCCCCGCGCCGGCGCCGTTTGGAGGTTTGGTGAGCGTCGGAGTGCCGCTGGTTCCGACGCTGCCCGGAGCGCCCTACATATCCGTGATACGGCTGCGCGCCACGATCGGGCCGGAAAAGGTCACCTACTACGAACGGGCGGGCGGCAGGACACTCGCCTACACGCCGAAGGGCATCCTGCTGCCGGGCGGCTGCCCGCGCCGCGGCTTCCCGTTCGCCGCCCACTTCAGCTTCCTCGACGGCAGCGTCGCCGGCGCCCGCACCTCGGTGCGCTGCCCGGCGCGTAAACGACGCCACGGGTAGGCTGCGCTGGTGCCACCCGTCGAACGCGTCGTGCCCAGCTTCGCCGCCGAGCCCCCGCGGGAGGGCCTGCCCTACGGCCGCTGGGCGCAGCGTTTGGAAGAGGAGCTGCGCGCCGCCTGGGCCGGCATCGACACCGACGGGGAGGAGCTCGGCGAGCCGGGGCAGATCGCGTGGTACCCGGACAGGAGCTGGCACGGGCGCCGCTACGTGCCCGCCACGTCGATCACCTCGAACGGTTACGAGCTGTTCGGCTACGTGCGCTTCGTGATCGGCGCGGGCGACCCCCCATCGCGGGGGGCGGGCGGGGAGCCGACGGAGCTCATGGCGCACGGGGACTTCACCGAGGAGACCGCCGAGCGCCACCCGGAGTGGAAGCTCGACGTGTGCGACGAGGTGATCGGCTCGTGGCGCGGCAGCGAGGGCGAGGTCGCGGCGATGACGCTGGTGTGGGGCCGCCCGCTGGTGGGCGCCGGGCGGATCGTGACCGCGGAGCTGGGCCGCGTGACGGTCGACCAGTGCGAGCTCGTCGAGCAGCGCTTCACGCTGATCGCCCCCGACGACTACCGCCACGACCTCTTGGAGATCAAGCTCTGGGGGGGCAAAGGTCAGGAGCTGGCGTGCGAGTCGCTGTACGAGGGGGAAGAGGGCGGCGAGGAGGAGCAGTCGCGGGAGGATCCTGCGGCCGGGTAGCCAAACTCGATGTCGGGGTGCGACAGCGGCGCGAGTCGCTTGGCGATGCGCTCGCTTCGCTCGTCCATCGACGCACTTGTTCGACAACCAGCCGGGAGGGCCTTCGCGGGGCAGCGTGAACGCACTCCGGCCGGTGTGCTCGACGGCCTGACTCGGGGCTTCAATCAGCGCGGCCCGCCGTGCCGCGAGCAAACTCCGGGCAGCCCGCCCGAGTGGCTCCACTCTCCGTCGGCGCACTGCACGATCGTGCCGCGACCTTCGGCGAAGCTCGCGATGCACCGATGCATCGAGCAGAAGGTTGCCGGCGTACTGGACGCTCGCGTGCTTGACGCCGGCGCGCTCGTCGGCGCAGTGGGCGCCGGCGGCGTCGCTCGCGTGCCGGCGCCGGTCGGCGGTGCGACGAATGTGTGGCGCCAGTCGCGCGCGATCTCCAGCTGCGCGGAGCGCAGGCTCACCGATCCGGCACAGACGGCGTCGTGGAGTCGGTTCTCGATTAAATCCTTCTCGTGATACCCGGGACTGACCTCCGGCCAGAGATTGGCGAGGGTGTTGTTGCCTCCCAGCTCCAGTGAGACAAGGTGGTCCACCTCGTAGCTCCCCGGCACATGCGATGCGATCCCGTACTCGGCGTAGACGTTCTGCTTGACCGACTCCGAGACGTTGCGAGCGGATCGGGAGTAGCCGGGCGTGCAGATCTGGCTAACCGTTGCCCCAGTGAAGATCGCGCCCGGCGTGCAGGCCGGGTCCGGGAGCAGCCCCCTGATCCGGCAGGCGGTGGACTTGGTGCGGTGTCCGATCGCGAGCGCGGCGGAACTCGATGAATGTCGAGGCGCCCGCGACTGTCGATGGACCGGATGTGGGGCTGGCCGCTCCCGCGGAGCAGTGACAGCACTCGACACGCTCGTCGCCGTGCTCCCGCCGTGTTCGGCTGTCCCACAGCCGCCCAGCAGGAGCGTGACAGCGGCGAGCGCCCCACTGGCAGATATGGCTCGCGCGGCCGGCGATGTCGCCAAGGCTGCTACGCGGCGACGGCGACGCCGGCGGGAACGTAGTGCTCGACCGTCAGGTCGTCGCGCTCAAGCGCAAAGCGCACGCCATCCTCGGCGAGTTGGTGAGCCTCGGCATAGGTGTCCGCAACCACAGTCCAGCGAGGCACGTCCGGCGAGGAAGCGACCCAGGTGTCCTGGTCTTGGCGATAGAGCACGCGCACCATCATGGCTTCCTCAGAGTAGCGCGAGAGCGTCGTGTTCGGCAAGGCCAACTTGGTTGCAGAGGATGTCCTTGACGGTGGCGGGACGGATCGTCTGATTGTCGTGGAAGGCAAAGTACGTGAGACTCGGAACGACCGAAGACGGATGGACGCGCCAGAAGGCGCAGACCGAGCTCGAGAACGTGCTCGCCGATGTGCGGCGCGGCATCTGGCGACCGCCGGAGCCCGAGCCGGCCCCCGAGATCGACCGCAACCCGACGTTCCACGAGTTCGCATCCCGTTGGTTCGACGCCACCAAGCACGAGTGGCGGCCGAAGACTCGGCGCGACTACGAATGGCAGCTATCTCACCATCTGCTGCCGTTCTTCAAGGACCACCGCCTCGCGCAGATCACGATCGCGGAGGTCGATCGCTACCGCCAGGGCAAGGTCGCGCAGGCAGCCGCGGCGCGGACCGCGGCGGAGCATTGCAAACCCCTCATCGACGAGTACGTGGACCGGCAGGGGCGCAGGCATCATCGGCCACGTCGCCCCCTCTCGACGACATCGATCAACAAGACGATCACGCGGCTCGCGCAGATCCTCGAGGTTGCCGTGGAGTACGGCCTGATCGAGCGCAACCCCGCGAAGGGCAAGCGTAGGCGGTTGAAGGCGTCGGGCCCTCAGGCCGTGTGGCTCGATCGCGCCGAGCAGATCGAAGCGCTGCTCGGCGCCGCCCACGAGCTCGATCGAGCTGCGCAGCTGAGCGGCGGGCACGATCACAAGGGCGGGCCCGCCTACCGGCGGGCGCTGCTGGCGACGTTCGTGTTCGCCGGGCTGCGGATCGGCGAGCTGACGGCATTGCGCTGGCGCGACGTCGATCTCGCCGGCAACCGCGTCACTGTCCGAGCGTCAAAGACAGACGCGGGCATGCGCCAGATCGATCTGTTACCGGCGCTCCGCGACGAGCTTGCCGAGCACAAGGCCCAGGCGCGCGATATCGCGCCCGATGCGTTCGTGTTCGCCACGGTCGCCGGCAGCGAACCCAAGCAGGGCAACATCCGCAAACGCGTGCTTGCCAAGTCCATCGAAGCCGCCAACGAGAAGCTGATCGACGCGGGAGACGTGCCCTTGCCCGATGGGCTGACCCCGCACAAGCTGCGCCACACCTTCGCGTCGATCCTGGTCGCGCTCGGCGTCGATCCCGGCAGCGTAATGGACCAACTCGGGCACACCGACCCCGGCTTCACGCTCCGCGTCTACCGCCACAGCATGCGCCGCGACCCCGCCGCCAAGGAGCGCCTACGCGTGCTCGTGGGAGTCGCTGAACGGCCGCCAAGCGCTCAGCACACGCTCAATCAGCCGGCCGCGTTGCTCGACCCGGCCTTCAGGCCGCCAGCATGACTGAGACGATCGAGCGGAGTCCGACGAAGCGGCTTGAATGTCCTACCGACCCCAAACGTAGATAGCCTTAGAATGCTGATGCCGGCCGTGATCGACACACTCAAGCCATTCGACCGCATTCTTTGGGCGGCGGCCGAGGAGGGCAATGCCCCCCCTGCATTGCGGGATCTGGTCAGCCTCGCTTTCGGGGGCGAACGAGAGGACCAGCTCACGGTGGCCACGGTCATCGCAGATGTCGACGAGCCAGGAGAACGCCTGGCGCAAGCGGGAGCAGGAGTGCTGGCCGGGATCGCGCGAGCCGGACCGATTACAGTGCTGCGCGTCGGTGAGGGCGACGATGGCTATGTGGTCGCCATATGGCCGACGACTGAGGACGGTGTGCATCACCTCCTCGCAACCGTACCCGTCACGGACGAGCGGTGGCGGCGCGTCGAACGGTGGGTCGGCAGCTCTGCGCCGCTGATCGTGCCATTCACGTTGAACGAGGCCGACTTCGCGGGTGTAGGCGCCTCTCTGGCCGAGCACGGCCGGGTTGAGGTAAGCCGGCTCACCGCCCGGGTTTTGGGCGACGGCTCCTCCTACACGCGCGGCTGGCCGGAAGGGCGTCGCACCCGTCGGCCCACCTATGCACAAGCACTCGGCGAGGTCGAGAGCTTCGCATTCGTGCGCACGCTCACCGTCCATGTCGGCGAAGCGCTCTCGCTGCATCTGCGCCGTCAGGCCGGCGCTACCTACTACGGGGGCAGCTTTGGCATGTTCGAGGACGTGGTGTTGAATGCGCTGGTCGCCGCAGCCGCCAGGCGCAAGGCGCTTCTTAACGGACGGGAACGGCGGCTGGGCGTACGCCAGGAACGCGCCATCGCCATCCAGATGACGGCGGGCATCTTCGCCGAGGCCGAGTCGATCTCCGAGCTTCTGGGGACCATATCCGAGCAACGTGGAGTGGGCATCGCTGTGCTTCACCGCAACCCCTACCTGCACATAGCGGTGACGGACTACCTGGACGGCTCCAACTTCGACGCCTTCGTGACCACCGACGATCAGGTGACCATCTATCCCGGCTATCGAGCGACCGTCGGCGCCTTGACGCGCGTCACCGAGCACATCGCGGAGCGCTTTGCCGCTCGTGAGGTCCACGACGTCGAGGCATCGACACCGCCTACCCGAGACGAGCTCCTCACGACGGGTTGAGCGTTGGCGGGCGCTGTCAACCTCGACGAGTGCGTTGAGCGGCTGCTCCACGACTTCACGACCTACGACCGCGCCGTAGATGTCGTCTCGGCATTCGAGATGGTGTACACGACCTCGCGCACCGAACTGCCGGCGACGGTACGTCACTTCGAGCGCTTCCCGCGCGTGCCTGGTAGTAGCGGCAAGACCGTGACGCCAGACTTCTCGGTCGTGTTTCATGATGGAGGCGGGCTCGTCGGCGAGATTGCCCGCGTCGCACTGCACGAGGGAAGCGTCGACAGCCTGTGCAATCAGATCGCCAGGTACGATGCCCTGCGGCAGCTGCCGATAGCTGAGGGGTTTGCCGAGGTATCGCATACCGATGTGCTGCTCCTCGTCCCGCAGTCGGTCGGGGTCGCCACAGTGAAGCGTGTCGTCGTTGAGCGCTTTGCTGAACCCGATCATCCGTACAAGCCGTCCGCGGCGCCCTGCGTCGTGCAGTTCGCGTTTGACGAGGGCAGATACATCTTCCAGTGACTACTTGAGCCCGGCAACGGCATGCCCCGGGACAGCGACCGTCCCACGGGCTCTCCCGCTGGTTCGAGCAGAGTGGGGACCTCAACGTGCGGCCGAGTCGCTTCAGCGATGTCAAGGCGGAGCGCGCGTTCATGAACGACCCTGTGGACCAGCTCTATCTCGCCACTCATCTCTGGGCGAAGACGTTCCCCACGATCGCACTCGACGCCGCGCGTCCGGCGCGGATCGAGACTCGCTCGGACGATCTGGCCGCCGAGCTGCGCAGCAAGCACGGCGGCGTCCTCGCTTCAGACGTTGACCATGCGCTTGAGCTTCTCAGGACGGCGAAGCTTGCCGAGCGCAGAGGCGACCGATGGGTCGTGGCATGGGAGGAGCTGCGTGTACCCCACCACGGAGAGCTCGCTCATGCCCTCGCGCGCCGTGCGTGCAGGCCACCAGCACGCAGCGCCCTGACCCGCTTGGAGGCGGCGGAAGAGGCGGCGGCCACGCGCCCGAGTCCACCACCCACGCTCTTCTGAGGGCGACCGAGGGCCGGGCGCGACCCGCCGCGGTCAATTCTCGCTGCACGCCCCCGTGCGTGGCGCGGCGTTGAATGGGCACCAACGGGCACCAGAGCCCGGGATGGGATGTCGAGGCGCTCCCCCACCTACCCTCGCAAACGCCCGAATCCCGCTCCAATAAAGGCTATGCCTGCCCATGCCCCCGCCAGGAGTCGAACCTGGATCTACCGCTTAGGAGGAGAGCCGAGAGACAAGGTCAAAAGATGCAGATTTGCAGGGAATTTGTGACGATATCCGGTGTTTCGCCGATGCCAAGATGTCGTCGGATATCGGTAGATTTCGGTGGGTTTAGGCAGCAGAATGGGGTTGCTGCCTAAACGCTCCAGCCAAGAAGCTGGTCCAACGCTCTTGACGATTTCTCGTATCGCGTTACAATCATGCTATGGGCCAGGTGATTGACCGGAAGGGCAGTGTCGCGCAGCAGGTGCGCGGTCGGGTGCTGCGCTCTGGCGAGCGGCTGTGGCAGATCGAGGATTTCGAGGGATCGCCGTCGGCCGTCAACAATGAGCTCCGTCGTCTGATCTCCCGGGGGGAGCTGATACGTGTCCGTCGGGGTGTTTACTGGCGCGGCAAGAAGAGCCGCTTCGGCATGATCGGCGCCTCGCAGGGTGAGGCTGTGCAGAAGGTGCTGGGAGCGCAGGAGGCCGTTGGAGCCACGGGCTGGAACGCCACCAATCTCCTCGGCCTGTCAACCCAGGTGTCCCCCGTCGAAGCGCTGGCGGTAACTCATCGCCGGCCGGAGGGTCTGCACAACGTCAAGGTCTCAAGCAGGGCGGCGCGCTCGGGGCGGCGCGAGGCCAAGCTCAACGGGATGGAGGTGACTTTTCTGGAGGCGCTGGAGGGCTGGGACCGCTACGTGGAGGCCGACGGCGCCACCGCCCTGGAGCGCTTCGGTGAGCTGCTCGATCGGGAGGACGTACGCGTCGGGCACCTTGTGAGGGCGAGCCGCACCGAGCCGCCGGTTGTCCGGGAGCGCCTGCGCGCGGTGCTGCGCCACGGAGATTACGAGGAGCAGGCCGAGCGCGTCCCGGCTGCTCGTGACCCGCGCACCCGCGTCCGTGCCTTGCGTGTGCTCGGGGGCACGGCGGCGTGAGTCGTCTACGCGACAATGAGGCCGACTTCGAGGGCGCCGTTGTCAGCGCCGCCGAGCGTCTTGGTCTCGCGCCATTGTTCGTGGAGAAGGACTACTGGGTGACCCAGGTGCTGCGCGCTCTGCACGACCAGCACGCCGGTGCGTTTGTCTTGAAGGGCGGCACCAGCCTGTCCAAGGGCTATGAGCTGATCGAGCGCTTCTCAGAGGACGTCGACATCCTCATCCAGCCCGCGAAGGGCGACTCGGCGAAAAGCCGGGAGCGCCTGCTGAAGACCATCACCGAGCACGTCGCCCACACGCTCGACGTCGAGTGGCTCCCGGCGCGTGAGCCCGGACGCGGCAAGACGCCACACCGCGCCGACGTGCTGAGCTACCCCCGCATCGTTCGCTCCGCCGTCGCGATCCCCGTGGAGGACCGAGGAGTGCTGCTGGAGACCGGGTATGCCGGCGGCGAGTGGCCCTCAGAGATGGTGACCCTGACACCGATGCTCTGTGAGCCACTCGGCCTCGACCCCAGCGACTACGAGGACACCATGCCGTTCGACGTGCGGGCCCTCTTGCCGATGCGAACGCTGCTGGAGAAGATCTCTCTCCTGCATCACGTCGCCACGCACTACGCACAGGACGCCACGGTCGCCGACCAACGCTGCGGACGCCACTACTACGACATCTACCGCCTGCTCGACCACGCGCCGACACGCGCCGCGCTCGAGGACCGCGGGCAATTCGAGCGCGTCCTCTCCGAGATGCAGGTCATCTCCGCCACCCACTACGCCGGCTGGACCGAGCGACCCCCCGGCGGCTATGCAAGTAGCCCCGCGTTCGAGCCGCCCATCGACTCGGAGCTACGCGCGTGGCTGCAGGCGCGCTACGGCGACGCCGCCACGCTCATGCCCGCCAGGACCTCCGGCCAGTGGCCAAGCTTCGGTCAGGTGCTCAAGCGCATCAGCGAGCACGCACGCCTGCTGTAACAGACACCGAGCGACACCCCCCACATTCCTCGGCTTTTCCTCGACGGGTGTCGGCTCGTTCCGGCACAGGTCGCTCAGCGTCGCAGGCTCTGGAGGGTGGCTCGCGCCCGCGCTGATATGGACGTCGGTTTGTCAAGTGCCCAGCACCGGATGCCCGCGACGGGGCGGGCATCCTGGTCGGTCAAGGGGGCGGCGGGCCTGGCGGGTGCGCGACGCGCGGTCAGGCTGATATGCGCGGGTTGGGTACCGCAGGACCGGGTTTCGTCGTGAGAGCCCGCTGTCTAGGATCGAGCGTGGCCCCCGGTTGGGGGGTTGCTCATAGCGCGACCGCGGGTGCTCTCGCGCGTGGTGGCCAGGTTGTTCCCGCCGCCTCCTTGACCGACGTGGTGCTGGTCGGGTCAGTCGGCGTTGGCGATCGCCCAGCAGAACCCGGCGAGTTCGCGGGCGACAGCGACCGCGACGATCGTGCGTCGCTTGCCTCGTTCTGCGTCGAGCCGCCGCCAGGTGCGGTGCAGGCGCTGTTGAGCCTTCCAGGAGAGCGCGATCACGTGCGCGTCCTGGCCGTCTTGGCGGCGCTTGAGCGCGGTGCCCTTGGCGGGCGCTCTGCGGTAGTGCCAGGCGGCCTCGACGAGGAGCCGGCGGGCGTGGCGAGACCCTGTCTTGGTGATCGAGCCTTGACGGCGACGCTCCCCGGAGCTGTCCTCGCTGGGGACCAGGCCGACGAAGCTCATCAGCTGTCCCGCCCTGGCGAAGCGCTGCCAGTCGCCGATCTCCGCGCACAGCCCTACCGCGCTGAGCGTGTCCATCCCGCGCAGGCAGCGCAACCGAGCGACGCTCTGCGCCCACGGCGAGGCGGGCACGAGCTCGCCGATCGTGCCCTCCAGCGCGGTCCGGCGCACGATCAGCGCGTCGATCGCGCCGAGATAGTCAAGCAGCGTGACCTGCGCACCCCGGTCGCTCAGCTCCAGGCGCCCGAGCCACTCGCGGTGACGGATCGTCCAGTTAGAGCCGGGACCCTCGAAGACGATCTCGTGACGCAGCAACAGCTTGCTCATCCGGTGGCGTGCGCGCATCAGATCACCACGAACGTCCTCGCGTGCTCGGACGAGGTCCCGCAGCGCCTCTTCCTCGGTGCTCGGCACCCTGACCGGATACAGGCCTCCGACCATCAACAACCGCACTAAGCGCTCCGCGTCGCGACGATCAGTCTTGACGCGGTCCTGCGCGGGACGCTCGATCTTGCCCGGCGCAGCGACCACGCACCCCACCCCGGCCGCCGCGAGCGCCCGCGCGAGCCCGAACCCCGTCGGCCCCGCCTCATACGCCACGCGCGTCGGCCCGGGCAACGAACCACAGAACTCGACCACCTCGCTCGTGCGCCCGGAAAGCGTCCGCGAGCGGAGTTCACCCGACACCGCGTCAACCGTCACCGCGAGCACCTTCGCCGCGTGCACATCCAAACCAGCCCAACTGCGAACCTGTGTCATGTCGGCACCCCCATGATTGCGGTCGGGGCCCAGGCCATTCCTGGACCCTCAACCCGCGCACCTCATGCGCGGGTGCCGACCTTCACACCCTCAACGGACGCCAAGACGGCGACCCATATGGTCTAGGGTAAGCGCCGCACCCGTGGCCATGATGGATGGATGCCACGACTCGGCCAGAACAGGCTAAGCCGGCTCGCAGCTTGCGTGACCGGGGACGTCGAGCACGACGCGTTCCCCTATCGCCGGCACGTAGACCTCGACGACTTCTTCGCTCGCATCGACGGCGTGCCCGCGTGGGACAACGAGGGGAGCCGACACACGAAGGCCGTTCACTTCCTCGGCGCGTGCAACAGGATGCCGCTCGGTGAGAGTCGGCTGCCGCAGGGCATCGAGGCGGTCGTGAAGGCGATGCTGAACGTGGGCGAGTTCGAGGACGCGCCAGAGCGGGATGCCGCACTCGCGCTCGTACACGAGATCATGGAGGGCTACCACGTCCTCATCGAGACAGACTTCGACGGCGAGGTGCAAATCGTCAGCACCGCCTCGAACAAGCGGCAGCAGCTCATCGACGCCGAGCTCCACACGGCGTTTGGCAGCGTGCTCCACGAATCAGACCTGAACACGGCGCGAGTGCACTACGCCAACGCCCAACGAATGATCCGGGGAGGTGACTTTCCCAACGCTGCGAAGGAGGCCGTCTGCTCGGTCGAGGCATGCCTGTCCACGATCACGGGCGAGGACGACCTCAAGAAGGCTCTGCGGAAAGCAACGCAGGCCGGCCTGCCTCAGCCGCTCGACGGGGTGATCGAAAAGCTCTACGCTTGGCGCGGAAACGAGCCGGGCGTCGCGCACGGGGGCAAAGAGTTGCCTGCGGTAACGAGAGCGGACGCACAGTTCGCGTTGAACATGGCCGCAGCGGTGAACCTCTACCTGCGCGAGCGCCTTCTCGGAGACGGGGACGACTAGCTTCTCCGTGATCATCTATCACGGCTGGCCGGGCGTCCGACATTGTGAACTCACGCAAACGATCGATCGCCCTGCCTCCCGCCGAACTGGAGATTGCCGACTAAAACGGCTGGCGCCGAAGGGAGCGGCTAGGTGCCGCTGAGTTCTCCCCAGTACGCCTCGCTGTCAGCTGCGTATAGCTTCGCATCTTGAGCCTCCATCGTAATGTCGCTATCTTCGTATGCACGCTGTCACCCCGGCGCATCCTCTGAGCCAGTATCCGCCCCACGCGCGGGTCGGCGATGAAGGAGCAAGGGACCTCAGTCTCGGGATAGTCGCCTCCGATGGAAGGTCGCGATGCGTGGGGTCCGGCCACAAGGAGTTGACATGACGCAAGATGCGAAGCTCAAGAAGGCAATTTGTGCGCGGATGGCTGAAACCGGCGAGAAATACACCGAGGCGCGACGGGCTTTACTTGCGCCAAGTTCTACCCCTCAAAAGACGACCGCACCCTATGTGCCGCCGCCGAGCTGGGGAATGCTGCGGGAACAGGTGGACCAGCCGTTGCGCCGTTCATCGGCGTGGCGACGTACAGCGCACTGGACGATCGACGTTCTCCAAGAGGAACTAGGCGAGTCGTGGACCGTCGATGCCTTTGAGCAGTTTGGCGAGCTGCCGATTCCTCTCATGTGGGCAGTCAGCGGACACATGTACGCCTTCGTCCAGACCGCAGACCTCGCGCTACGTCTCCGCCTACTGCAATCCGCCAAGGGCGCCGGACGCATCCGCAAGGAGCTTCGTGGCAACCGCCAGCTTGGTCGCGTTCTCCACGCGTCCTTGCAGGCAACCATCGCTGGGCTCGCACTCAGACGTGGGTGGGACTTTCACCTTGAGCCAGGCCACCCACCGGCAGACCTCTGGTTTGAGACAGAGGGCAGGAGGATGACCGTCGAGACGAAGGTGCTCGAACCATCCGACCTGACCCGCGAACACCACCACGCAGTCGATCAGACGATGGACCGCATACGCGATACCGCGACAAGCAAAAGTGTCTGGGTCCACGGCCGAATCTCGGCCATACCGTCAGACGACGTGCTCAACGACATCACCGACTGGATTTCACGTTCCGCAGGCTCCGCGCAGAACGGCGGGATCGTGCAGCCATACAGGCAGCCCGGACTTGATCTAGAGCTGGTCGCCTATGACGATGCAGCGGGACGCAGGCTCAGCGGTCCCGCTGGTGGCGAGAACCTGCTGCCACGGTTCGTTCGCACGCTCAGCGACAAGGCCGAGCGCATGAGCGCATCCGGGGCTGAATGGCTGTGCGTCGAGAACATCACAGGGCTTTTCCAAACCGAATGGGGGCTGATGGACATGGCTCGCAAGGTCGCAACGCTGGAGAGCGCGATCCAGGCGGGCCTTCCAAGCGACACGATCGGCGGCGTCATCGCCTGCTCCAGCGCGGGCACGTTCAACGGAACCGTCAACGAGGAAGCGTCCGAAACGGACACCGGCTCGATTGGGCTTCGCTACCCGATTCTCCCCTGGCGGGCGCGCGAGGCCATCGTCGTCCCGCTGCGCGACAGCGCGAGAGACGCGACGCAGCACTGGCGAACCCTGCTCGACGCCGAGCGCGACTGGTCCGCCTGGGCGCTCGCCGAGGCAGGCCTGCCGACATTCGACGAGATCATCGAGCAAGTCGCATGAGGACTGGGTGGTCGTCCACGAGAGGCCGCACACCGCCCGAAGCTACTGCGCTGGGTCTTTGCGGTCGCTGCGACGCGGCGCCAGCTTCGCCCTGTCGCCACCAAGATATATCCATCCGCCGCCGTCGTCTCGCCAACTCAATCGGCCACTTTTCATGGCGGGCCAGTCGAGTTCTGCGAGTTCACGTAGTGCTTCGTCAGGAATGCCCTCGTGAAGGTCGATGTCCGGTCCGGTGGGATCACGGATTGTGATGTGTCCTGCGGGGTCATTCCTTCGAGCGCGAGCCACCCGTTGAATGAAGACCTTTAGCCCTTCCCAGCCTCCGTCTTTGTACGCATCCCAGGAATCGGCTCCTGCCTTTCCCGATGCGCCAACCGCGAACGCGGTAGCGATCCACTTCAACTGCGCCAGCACAAATACTGCGTAAGGCAACACGCCTCCGCTCATGCGCAGGTATCCGTCTTTGACCTCGGCCTCGATACCTACATCCGCGAAGACGGTTACGAGCGCATCCATCTCCTCCTGCGGAGCATGAAGATCGACCGTGACCTCGACTGGTTCCTCCATGCGGAGGATGCTACCCCGGTGGAGTTAGCTCGCCCCCGGCGATGTCTAGCCTGTCCCGAGATCGACTAGCTTCCTTGCTCTATGAGCGAGGCTACGGAGCGCATCTCGATCAGCGATACGAACAATGTGCTCATTGAGCAGATGCGTCTGGCGTGCGAGACAGCGCGCGAACTGGTCGAAAGCGGCGACTATCCGAAGCAGGAGCTGCCGCGCCTTAGACGCGTCGCCGGCGAGTTGCAGCTCGGGTATCCCGATGATGCGCCCGACTGGCAGCGGTTCATGCCGGCGCTCACCCGCGTCGACGGCTTCTGGGACCGCATGACCGCGACTGCGGAGAGACTGAAGGACGCGGAGCTGATCCAAGGCCACATCGGCTTCATGCCAGGCGCGGCCGAGCAAGGACCCGTGCTCTGGAGCAGCATCATTGGCGAGCTTGTGCACGTGTACGGCCTACTGCACCCGAGCTGGGCCTGGGACCAGGCTGACGCGGAACACGTGGTCGAGTTGTGGCGAGACGATTGGGAGCCGACGGAGACGGAATACCGCACCCTCGCCCCGCTCGACAACCTCATCGCTTGGGGCGAACCTGTAGTCATAGATGACGGGTTCGTGATTCGGGAGCTGACTGACGACGATCGCCAGGCTCTATGGCGCAGCTTCGGGTTGCCTCAAAACCCCTCGATCATCGCCCCGACCCTGGAGGACATCGCGCGGTGGAGCGTCGTGGCCGAGGTGCGTTGGACGCTCCCGTCACACCCTGGACTGTCCGACATCGAGATCGACAAGGTGACGCAGCGCGTTGAGGACCTTGTGTGTGCCCAGCGACTCAACCACCCGGGGATCGTCGGAGCTTCGATCATCTGGACGCGCGTGGACCCGCCGGAGCTGGCGGTCTTCGGCGCAGATAGAGAGATGTTGTTCGCGCGGGACGTGTCCAGGGGAGGTTTCGAGAGTCCGCGCGTCTCACAAATCGGTCCCAATGACGGCGAGGCGCTGAGACCATTGCTGGCGAAGCTCTCTGGCGTGAGCGATAAAGGTCTGTCCCTCGCATTGCGACGGTTCAATACGGCGTATGCCCGCAAAGATCCGGCCGACACGCTCATCGACCTGTGGGTTGCTTTCGAGGCGCTGGTGTTGACCGACGGCAACGCAGAGCTGCTGTATCGAGCCGCCCTGCGAATCGCTCGCTTCGTGGGTGATGACAAGGAGGCTCGGAAGACGGCATTCGATCAGGCGAGGGCTTCGTACAAGGTCCGGTCGAAGGTCGTGCATGGTGAAAGCGTGCCGGAAGCCTCGCTGGAGAAGACGGTCAGAGAGACGCGTGATCTTGCGAGAAAGGCGCTGAAGCGATGGGTGCTTGATCCGCCCGATAGGGGCGTGGCAGGGATCGACGATGAACTACTCGCCTAGTGTAGTGTCTCAGTTGTGATTTGCTAGTTGGTTGAGGGTGACGCGTCCGCGTTGTACCTTGGCGAGGATCTGCTCGGCGGTGGCGGTCCAGAGGAACGGCTCAGGATTATTGTTGTTGGCTGCCAGGTATGTCTCGATCGCGGTGATGAGTTCGGGCACTGAGTGGAAGACTCCACGACGGATGGCCTTGTCGGTCAGCTTCCCGAACCATCGCTCGACGAGGTTCAACCAAGAACTCGAAGTAGGCGTGAAGTGCAGGTGGAAGCGTGGGTGCTTGGCCAGCCACTTCTTCACGTTTTCGTGTTTGTGGGTTGAGTAATTGTCGAGGATCAGATGGACCTGGAGTCCCTTGGGGACCTCGCGATCGATCCTGCGCAGGAACTTCAGGAACTCTATGTGACGATGACGGGGCAGACACTCGCCGATCACCGTGCCGGTAAGAACGTCCAGTGCGGCGAACAGGGTAGTGGTGCCGTTGCGCTTGTAGTCGTGGGTCATCGTGCCGGCACGCCCCTTCTTCATCGGCAGGCTCGGCTGGGTACGGTCCAATGCTTGTATCTGGCTCTTTTCGTCCATGCTGAGGACGATCGCCTTCTCCGGCGGGTTCAGATACAAGCCGACGACATCGACGAGCTTCTCCTCAAAACGCTTGTCGTTTGACAACTTGAACATCTTGACCCGGTGCGGCTTGATGTTGCGTGCCGACCAGATCCGTTGCACCGTCGCCGGACTGACACCCTGCGCCTTGGCCATCGAGCGACACGACCAGTGTGTCTCACCCACAGGCTTCTCGTGCAGCGTCGCATGTACGATCGCTTCCACCTTCTCCGCTGGAATCGACGGCTTGCGGCCCCGCCCAGGACGGATCACACCGAGATCGGCCAACCCAGCTTGCGCGAACCGTGCGCGCCAAGAGCGAACAGTCACCACCGTCACTCCCAACCGCTCAGCGATCCGCGTGTTTGCCTCACCCGCCGCGGCCATCAACAATGCCTGCGCGCGACGCACCTGCTGATGCGGCGCACTGGAGGACCTCGCCAACACCTCCAGCGTCATTCGCTGAGCATCCGCCAACTCCAACGCAGCCGCAGGACGATTCACCCCACAAGCATACCACAAACAGATAACCAAATACGAGACACTACACTAGAAGCACGAACGCCAGGCCTGCCGAGAGTCATCTGCTGGTGTCCGGGGACGGAAGTGCACTCTCATTATCCTCTGCAAGGTGATCGTTCATCGCCTGCCATTCCTCGTCAAAGTCGGGGAACCGATGAACGGTGCTTACCCATATCTTGCCCTGCTCAAGTACCGTGAACACGAGATCGCCACCTACGTGCACTCGCTGCGATACGTCGAGTCGGTTCTGCTCGTCGCGAATCCGTTCCGCGACCTCTACTAGTTCCTCGATCGTCGCAGGGCTATTCGCGGGCATGACAGCGGGAGGTGGCTTCATACCGAAGCCATCACCAAGTTTTTCTGACACGAAGTTTTTCGCCGATCTGTAGACATAACCGACGTATCGTTGATCGATACCGGAGTAGCCGAAATGGTAGATAGTGGACGACCCCGATAGGGGTCCTTGCTCCTGCTCGATCTCGGCGGTGATCCGGCGAAGGCTCTCCGGTGTGTGTTTATCCAGCATGTCAAAATCACGACAGAGCAGATTGGCATGCACAGCCGCTGCCCATCGCTGCCCTATGACTGCGTTTCCCGTGAACGCCGCAACGCTCCCTAGATGAGAGAGGACGGCGCACTTCGACACAAGAAGAAAAGGCCGACCGTCCGGGCGAGTCGCCAGAGTGTCCGTGGCGACGATGACCGACTCGCGGTCCAACATGAACAAGAGCAGGCTCATCGACGTATGGTGGCGATTTCGTAGCGTCTCTGCTGGCTTGCCCAGCGAGCAACTGTGCGCGAGAGCCTACGATTCTAAGCGTGGCCGTCTTCCGCCCCGATCTCTACCTAGCCGCCGTCACGGTCATACCAGTGCTGCTGGTCGCGGTGCTGGTGCCGGGTGGCGTGCTAGCCCGCTACGCCCGCTGGGCGAAGGAGTGGCGAAGTCGCCACGCGCAGCCGATCGTAAGCGCCCCGAAGGTCTCGACGGTTCGCCTCTGGCTCGTGCTTCGCGCCTACGACGTTCTCTACCTCCCGGTGACTGCCACCGTGATCCTCACTCTAGAGGGCCTGGTGCGGTCCATATCCGCGCTAGCGAACGAACACGCCTCGACCACCGACCGGCATTGGGTCCTCGTCTCGTTGGTCGGAATGGTCTTCCTGACGGTCATGATGCTCATGGCGGCCATATCTCAGTCCTGGGCGTCCGGGATCGGGACGCGCAACGAATCCGAAGAGCCAAAGATCATCCTGCCGCCCGGCGTCAAGCGCCCGGACTAGGCGCCCGTCGTGCCCGTCGGATGGGAGTCAAGCTCCCAAACTGGCCCTAGCTCGTGTGCGAGATTCGACCACAGGGATACGCTCGAAACATATGAACTATGCGGCTTCTTTTGACGGAGGCGGGTCGCCTGTGTAGAAGGTCGAGAAGGCGTCCACGATCTCCTTGAACGAGGCCGCCGCGTTGACGGCCGTGCCGTGGATGATCGAGGCGGTTTCGCTCGCCTTGCTCGCCGGCTCTCCGGCACCCCGGAGGATGCTGTCGAAGCGCTCTGTGAGCCAGTCAAGAGGGGCGTCGTGGATCGTCTTGAGCATCCCGATTGGCGCTGCCATATCTTCGATTTCGACGATAGTGCGATTGCGATCGGCGAGGAGCCGGACCAGCTCTGCCCGCTGCACGGGGCCGAGCACCTTCAACTCCTTCTGCTTCGCCAGGCGGTTGGCGAGCTGTTTCATCGTCTCCTTCGACTCGTCGGCCTGAATGCCCGCATAGACGAGCTTTGTCTCAACACGGGAAGCAAGGACCACCGACCAGACCAGCACGGCTATGACGTTGACGATCCCGAGCACTGCCAGCCCCGGCCACCCGAGCGAAAAGACGGCAATGCCGAGCGCCAAAAGCTCTAGGAGCGAGACTACGGTCGCTAGGAAGGAGCCGAACTCAAGATGCCTTACGCGCGCCCACAGCAGGGCCAGGGAGACGGCCAGCACCGCGAGACCGACAGCTTGGTCCACGAGAGGCGATTCTAGCCGGCCGTCGGTGTCATCGGATGCTAGCTCACGGCGTCCATTGCAGCGCAGACCTCAAGCAGGAACGCGAGCGCCTTGGCGGTTGACGCCTCCCCTTCGAGGATCGGGGCAAGTTGGACACGCAAGACCGTTACCCAGTCGTCGGACGCAAGTTGGCCTAGCGTTGACACCACATCAGCAGCCTGGCGGCAGGCTTTTTCCAGATCATCGAGACGCTGATTTGCGAGCTGTCGGAACTCCTTTGACTTCGCTTGTATTTCTGCCCGCTCGTGATCGCTTGTTGGTGGCTTAGACTTGATCCGATTCAGCCACTCGCGGCCATGCGCTTCGACTTCTCCGGCGAGCCTTACAGCGAGTTCCCCGCGCTCGCGCCCTTCCTCTGCGAGCTTCCGCACGTTGAGATCATCCATCACGTCGCTCCTTCCTGAAGCCAATCTGGAATTGGGTCCATGTGGTTCACGAAGACCGCCCTCGTTCCTGGGTTCCGGCGGATTAGTCTCGTCACCATCGCTCTCCAATAGACCATCGGGACTGGCCAGACGCCCGGCTCGTCGGGGACGTGTCCGCCGTGAAGGTTTCGGTCGATGGCGTCCCATCGTGCGAGCGGCTGGCTGTTGCGCATCTCGGCGAATGTGATCGTGCTGTCGAAGCTGGCAAGGACCTCGTAGTCCGTGCCCCATCTCCAGCCTTCCTGGCGCGCCGTGGGGTCACGGTCAATCGAGTAGCGGGTGCCGTGAGTCTTGACGAGCCAGCGCACCTCGCTGTACGGAGCGGTGCGGTAGAGGAGCGCGAGGTCGCCAGTGCGGGTTTCCTCGCTGCACGTCCACCAGTCGCCCTTGCGCGACGTGTATCCCGGTTTAAGCTCAAGACGATCCGACCCGTTGCTCCCCTGCGTGCGGTCAGGATAGGCGACCCACAGCCAGAGGCCTTGGGTGTAGTTGCTCATGTGTCGCCGGATGATCTCACGAGGTTGGCGTGCGCCGCGAAGAACACGTGCGCGACCTGGCTCACCATATAGAAGTCGTAACCCTCAGTCTGCTGAGCTACTTCGTTCTCCTCAGCTATCCAGGGCTTCTCGCGCATATGTCTGCGCCAGTCCTTGAGATCGCTCTCGGCAATCAGCTCACCGCGAGGGATCGTGTAGAAGATCGGCACATGCTCCAGGCCGACGTCGGTCATGACCCAATTCGTTGAGAGCAGCTCAATCAGTGGGGAAAGTTGCCCTTCGCCGCCCGTCCGGCGGCTTCGGATCGCAAGGTCCAAGCTTTCAATCAACTTTCCAAAGATCCACTCGGCGTCGAATGCCGAGTCGCCGGGGTATCCGCCTGAGCGCTTCCAAGCATCGGCGACGGTGAGAAGGGCATCGGCCGGAGACTGTCCCGATTCCCAGACTGTGCTCACTCCGATCGAATTGCCCGCCACGTTATCGACCGTGAGAACGAAGACCGGCTGGGACCGCTCACCTGACGAGACGCTCGCAACCGCGTTGAGGTTCTGGAAGCGCAGCCGCTCCCATTGGTGAGGAATCACGACCCGCAAGCCATGCTCGCTAATTGCGTGCAGCTCATCCGCGCGCCGGAACAGCTTGTTGATGGTGTCGAACGACGGCTGGTCGCGCGCCTCCACGGCAAGCGCGGTTTCGGCGTCCGCGGTTGCCTGCAGCCGATCGCTTGTCTGCTCTTGGAGGTCCGACAGGCTTTGACGAGTTTCTGCTACGCGAGCCGACACCGCCGTGAGATCCTGGGCTACTTCTCCCACCTCGTGACGCGTTTGTTGCTCGCTAGCTTTGATCCGCCGCTCGAAAAGCTGCTCGATCCTGAGCAAAGGCAGGACGAAGAGGACGAGAATGCCCGACTCGCGCAGGAGCGATGAGGAGTAGCTATGGCGGTCGAGCAGCCAACCTGCAACGATCAGCCCGGCACCGAGTGCAACCACGCCCCCGCCGGCCAGCCGGCGGGGAACTGATCGCGCTGAGGACTCTTTGCTGGCCACTTCAGCTGGTGTGGTTGGGTCCTGATGGTTTCGGACTTCGCGCATGCGAGTTCAGAGGCTAGCCGTAGACCCGCTGAGCGGCGGGTTGCGCGCCTACAGCCCGAGTCCACAGTCTGCCGAGAAGCCCTGAGGACAGGGGACGTGATTGCGTATGCGCTGGAACGGCCGTCGCTGCGGGTACGGGCGGTCGGTCTGCCGCTTGTGCGGCGCGGCCGTGCAGAGGATGGCGCTGGTGCCCACCAACCAACGAGATACCAGGTCCGGACCCAACCCAAGCTGATGCCCCCTGCCCCGACCGGTCACATCATCCGACGGCCGAGCGGCGCATGGGCACTTCGGTTTCGTGCGTACGGGCAGAGGCGGTACGTAACCCTCGGCTCCAGCTCCGAGGGCTGGACGCGCAGGACAGCGCACACCGAACTTCAGAACATCCTCGCTGATGTCCGTCGGGGAATCTGGTGTCCGGTTGAGCCCGAACCCGCTCGTCCACGGCAGATCGATCGGGTCGTCGGCGAGTTCGCGGCCAAGTGGTTTGAGGCGAGCAGGTATGAGTGGCAGCCGAGCACTGCGTGCGACTATGAGTGGCAGCTTCGCGGCCATCTGCTCCCGTTCTTCGGGAACCATCGTCTGTCTCAGATCACGATCGCCGAGGTGGACCGCTATCGGGGGGAGAAGGTCCGAGAGTCCGCCAGGCGCGCTGAGGCGCTGGCGGAGTGGCACACGCGTGTCGGGGAGACGCAGGACCCAACCGCGCAACGCGATCTTGCCCGAGAACGGCCGCCTCGAGGGCTGTCGGCTACCTCGATCAACAAGACCATCACCCGTCTCGCGCAGATCCTCGAGGTCGCCCTCGAATACGGCCTGATCGACCGCAACACGGCTCGCGGCAGACGCCGCCGACTGAAAGCGAGCAAGCCCTCTCCGGTTTGGCTCGATCGCGCCGAGCACATCGAGGCGCTGCTGGACGCCGCGAGCGAACTGGACCAGCACGCCAAGGTCAAAGGTGGTCACGATCAGAAGGGCGGGCTCGTCTACCGCCGGACCCTGCTGGCGACGTTCGTGTTCGCCGGCCTGCGGATCGGCGAGCTGACCGTGCTGCACTGGCGAGACGTTGACCTCTCCGAGAACCGGATCATGGTGCGCGACTCCAAGACCGATGCGGGGAGCCGACAGATCGACCTGCTGCCAGCGCTCCGCGACGAGCTGACCGCCCATAAGGAACGGGCGCCCGACATCGCCCCCGGCGCCTTCGTTTTCTCGAGCGCGAAGGGAACCAAAATGACCCAGGAGAACATCCGCAACCGCGTCCTGCGACTGGCCGTCGAGAAAGCCGACGAGAAACTGACCAGCTCGGGAGATGTACCGCTGCCCGAGGGCCTCACGCCGCACAAGCTGCGCCATACCTACGCCTCGATCCTCGTCGCCCTAGGAGTCGATCTGGGCAGTGTCATAGACCAGCTCGGCCACACCGACCCCGGCTTCACGCTGCGCGTCTACCGCCACGGAATGCGCCGCCACCTCACCGCCAGACAACGCCTGCGGACCCTCGTCGGGGACCTACGCCGCCCTGTCTGCTCGTCGTGCCCTTACCTCGATCTACCGCTTCCTGCGCGATAGATCATGCCTACCAAAAAATGGCTTAGGAAAGCCAAGAATCGTTTGGGCACTGGCTGTACAACCGACATTCATGCTCGCGACGAACTGCCCTAGAAAAGCGCCGCTTAGCAGGACTTTTATAGTGCCCCCGCCAGGAGTCGAACCTGGATCTACCGCTTAGGAGGCGGTTGTCTTGTCCATTGGACTACGAGGGCTCGCCGGTAAGGCTACCGGCGAATCGGTGGCGCGCGGGCCCGAGCGCCGGCGGTGGGGATGCGGCTGCTAGGCCTCCCCGCGCTGCGGGTAGATGTCGTCGATGGTTGTGAGCGCCGCGTAGGGCGCGCGGGCGGCCGTTTCGATCGCGGGGCCGCCCCCCGCGAGCCGGTCGAGCACCGAGAGGACCCCGCAGATCGTGTGTCCCGCCTCGTGCAGCGCGGCGATCGCGGCGAGCGTGGAGCCGCCGGTGGTGACCACGTCCTCGACCACGAGGCAGCGGTCTCCGGGAGTCAGCGGGGGGCCCTCGATGCGGCGCTGGAGTCCGTGGGCCTTGGTGTTCTTGCGCACGAAGAACGCCTTTGCCTGCGCGCCGCCCGCGAGCGCGGCGCAGGCGACGGGGTCGGCGCCCATCGTCATGCCGCCCACGGCCGTGGCGTCCCACTCGCGCGCCTTGGCGGCGACGAGCGAGGCGAGCGCGTGGAAGCCGTCTGGGCGCAGGATGGCGCGCTTGGCGTCGACGTAGTAGGAGGCGGTGGCGCCGCTGGAGAGCGTGACCTCGCCGATCACCAGCGCATGGGCTCGCAGCTCGGCGACGAGCCGAGCGCGGGCGTCTTGGAGCGTCTCAGGTGTTGGTTGGGGGGTGGCCATGGTGCGCAAATCTAGACCGTGCGGCGGCGCTCGGACATCCGTCCGGGCCGTCCAGCGCAGGGGATAACCTGGACTCATTGTGGTGCTCCCGATGCTCGCCCGCATCCTGCGTCTCGTGTCGCTCGCGATCTGTTTGATCGCGATCGGCTCGTTCGCGGCGTTCGCGTTCGACCAGACGAGCAGCGCGTCCAAGCACCAGCAGGCCGAAGTGAACGCGGCGGCCCCCCCGGGTCTCCAGACGATCACCACCGGCTCGTCGAGCCCTGGGCGCCAGAGCGGGCTCCGCGAAGCGCTCGACAAAGCGTCCTCGACGCTCTCCTCGCCGTTCTCCGGCGTGACGGCGAGCTCGAGCAGCGAGTGGACGATTCACGCGGTGGACACCCTGCTGATGGTGCTCGTGTACGGGTTTGGTTTGGGTTTTTTGGCGCGCCTGATGAGGCTCGGGCTCTAGCGTCGGGGCGGCGGGCTACGGACCTACGTTGCGACGTACGGTGCGACTCCCGCGCCCGTTGTCCGTGTAGATGTCCACCGGATAGCCGATCTGCACCCAGGCGAACACCGCGGCCGCGTTGGGGATCGGGATGCGCAGGCAGCCGTGGCTGGCGGCATACGCCGGCACTTCCGCATACCCGTGGATGGCATAGCCACCGATGAAGTAGTTGGAGTCCACCATCCCGTGCGAGTTCGTGCCGGGTTCCTTGGAGTACACGTGGAAACGCCCGATCACCGTCGGCGTCGAGGTCTTGCCGGAGCTGAGCGTGTAGATGCGCCGCACGCGCCCGCCGCGTTCGATCTCGGCGATCACCTGCTTTGTCAAATCGGCCTCCACGTGGTTGCCGTCGCCGGGGTAGCGCACGCGAAAGCGCCCCACGCCGCGCTGGAGCAGCTGGAAGATGCGCGCGTTCGCGCTTTCCACGCGCTGCTCGCCGGCGAGCTTGCGGAACGCCACCACCGCGCGCGCGGTGGCTTCGTCGAAGTAGCCGCTCACAGGCACCTCGTAGCGCAGGCGCGCGAGCTCGTTCTGGAGCAGCCACACCACGCGCCCGCGCGCGCCGACGGAGATCGTGGAGCGCTCGTAGCGCACGTTCACGGGTTTCGCCTCGAGCGTCGTGAGCTGTGCCGTGGCGGCGTGTTCGGCGCGGATGCTCAGCACACCGGAGTGCGGGCTCGCGTAGGCGAAGTGAAACCGCCCCGTGCCGCCGGCGGTCGCGCTCACGCCGAGGCGCTTGGACAGCACGCGCCTGCCTTTGCGATAGATGCTCAATACCACCTTCTGGCCGGCTACGTAGGGCCGCAGCCCTCCCGCGATGACGACACGCTCGCCGACGGCCGCGAACGGGGGGCTGCCGTGAGCGTTCTGGACGGTGAGCTTCAACCTTCCCGTCGCGGGAACCGGCACGGGTGGGCTCACCGGAGTCGTGGCCGCGGGTGGGGGCGCCGGGGTCGTAACCGCCGGTTCGCCGCCGTCGGCGGAAGCGACGCCCGACGCGAACACGGCGCCGCCCGCGAGCGCGGCGGCCAGGGCGGTCGTGAGCGCGCGCCTGCACATCATCACGGATGATCGTACGCCGTCGCGGTGACGGCCCCATCGGGAGAAACCTCCGAGATCACGCCGATCCGCCGCAAGAGCAGCGCGAGCACCCCGATCGCGAGCAGCGCCCCGGCCATCAGCATCGGGACCTGCCACCCCCAGCCCTCGAGCTGCCCGAACGCAAACGAGTTGTTCAGCGAATGGGCGGCGATGCACGGATAGAGCGAGCCCGTGTGGCGATAGAGCGCGCACAGCAGGAACCCGAGCGCCGCCAGCGGCACGAGATCTTCGACCGGCGCCGAGCCCGCGTGCACGCCGCCGAACAGGATGCCGGTGATCGCCGCGCCCGGCAGCCACCCTTTCCATTTGGAGAGCGCCGCGAAGATGTAGCCGCGAAACAGCATCTCCTCGCAGATCGGCGCGATCACCGTTGTGAGCAGCGCGCTCAGCGCCAGCAGCACCGCCGCCTGGTTCGCGCCGAGCTGTTCGAGCAGCTTCTCTTTTTCGACGCTCACCCCGAACGCGTCGAGCAGCGTCACCCACGCCGCGGTGAACACCAGGAAAGCCACAATCAGCACCGTTATCGACACGACCGCCCGCCGGATCGGCGTGGCGCGCAGGCCGAACTGCCACGAGCGCACAACACGTCCGCCGAGCCGGGCGAACAGGACGGCGGTGGCCACGAACATGATGTCCTGCACGAACGTGTCGGCGAGCTCCAGGCCCGGCGGCGTGTGCGAGGAGCTGACTTTCACGCCCGCCACGACAACCGGTATGTCGACGATCAGTCCACCCACCGCGGCGAGCACCAGCGCGGCGAGCAGCACCACGAAGCCCGTCCACACCGGCCAGTCGTTCGCGGGCATCACGCCACCCAGTGCCAGGTTGAGAACTCGCCCACGAAGAACATCATCGCCAGGCCCGACAGTCCCAGCACCGTCCGCGTGAGCAGGGGCGGCCGCGACGCCAGACGCGCCGCGAGCCACATGTTCAAAGGGAACAACACCACCAAGAAGCGCGGCAGGCTCATCAGCGGCTGGGGCGCCACCGGGTAGGAGAGCGGCAGCGCGAGCGCCGCGAGCGCGTATACCCCGTATGCGGCCGGCAGGGCTCGCAGCGCGCCCACCACCGCCACCGCCGCCGCGAGCAGGAACGCGAACAGCATCAGGTTGTGCCCTGCGTCGATGAACGGGCTGCCGCCGGCCACCGGGTAGTAGAGATGGTGGCGCTGGAGGGAGAGCAGCTGACGCAGCCCCTCGAATGCCGCCTTCGCCCCCTCCCACACGCCGCCGTAGGGCCCGGCGAAGTGCCGGTTCCACACCGCCTCGGCGTGGAAGGGCGCGAGCGCGTCGCCGCCGGCGAGCGCCAGATAAGCCATATACAGGCCAAGCCCCGCCGGCACGAGCGCGATCCACAGCGCCTCGCGCCGCACCCGGTAGCGGGGGCGCAGGGCCCTCAGGAGCGAGCCGGCGGTCGGGTGCTCCCCGGCCGCCCGCCGCGCGTCGGGCCGCGCACGGTCCGCGTCGCAATCCTCACCGGTTGACCATACGTCCGCGCGATCCGGGTCGCGGTCCTCGCGGGGTCCATATAGGTAGAGCAGCACCAGCGGCACAACCAGTAGCACCCCGGTGCTCCTCGTCGCCGCCGCCAAGACCCCGAGCGCAGCGGCGCTCGCCCAGCGTCCGCGACGCGCGCACAGGAACACGCCGATCGAAAGCGCCAGGTAGAGCGACTCGGAGTAGACCGCCGAGAAATAGAACGCCATCGGCGCGAACGCCGTCAGCAGCACAACCAGGCGCGCCACCTCCCCCCCGGCGGGCAACGCCAGCCGCGCCACTTCGAGCGTCGTCAATCTGTGCAGTCCGTAGAGGCCCGCCGCGAGCGCCGTCATCGACAGCAGCACGCCGGCGGCGAGGGGCGGCGACCCGAGATCGGACATCACGCGCACGCCGAGCGGGTAGAGCGGGAAGAAGGCCGTGCGCGAGGCTGTGAACGAGCCGAGCTCGGGGCGGTAGCCGTAGTGGGCTATCACGAGATACCAGGCCGCGTCCCAGCGCGCCACCGGCGCCGCCAGCAGATCTCCAAGCCACCCGAAGCCGCGCGTGAGCCCCGGCGGGTTGAACGCGTGGCGCAGCGGTCCGAAGCCAAGCGTCGCGACCGCCACGGCGCCGGCGATCCACACGAGCAGGCGAGAGGTCCACAGCGCCCGCCACACGTCCCGCGCGGCGGCCGCCCGCTCCGCGTCGGCACGCAACCACTGCAGTGGGCGGGCGTACGCGGGGGCGCTTGGCGGACATTCGGCGGCGATGGGGCCGTGCGCGTGCGCGTGCGTGCGCGCACGCACGGGACCCTCCGAACGCACAGACTCCGAACGCACCGACACAGCCGGCCGCGCGGAGACGGCGGGCTCGCTCGCGGGGGCTGCGATGGCGGTCTCGGCGATGTCGGGGCTCATCTGAAGGGTGGCGCCGGGGATACGTCCCCGCTGCGCCACAGGCAGGAAATCACACCGCGAGACGGTACAGTCACGGACGGAGGCGCGAGACAGATGTCACGACAAGCACGACAGCGCCGCAGGCGGCAGAGACGCTCGGGACCCTCACGAATCGTGTTCGTCGGGCTCAGCGGCCTGGCCGGAGCCGTCCTGCTGGGGGCGATCGTCGCGGTCGGCTACGTGCTGGCGGTCGCCCAGTCGGCGCCCAGCCTCGACTCGCTGCAGCCGAAGCTGGCGGGCGCGACGTCGCAGGTGTTCGCCGCCAACGGCACGCGCCTGGGCTTCATCCAGTCGGATGTGCTGCGCTCGCCGGTACCGAGCGCGCAGATGCCGCGGGTCCTGCGCGAAGCCACCGTGGCGATCGAGGACCAGCGCTTCTACAAGAACGACGGCGTGGACCTCACGGGCATCTTCCGCTCGGCCGTCAAGGACGTCCTGCACGGCCAAGCGTTGCAGGGCGCCTCCACGATCACGATGCAGCTGATGCGCAACATCTACCTCGGTAGCGACACCCATTCCTTCAAGCAGAAGATCGACGAGGCGAAGCTCGCGATCGAATACAACGAACGCCACAGCAAGCGGTCGATCCTGACCAACTATCTCAACAGCGTCGCCTACGGCACCGTTGGCGGCCAGACCGCGATCGGCGTACAGGCGGCGGCGCGGATCTTCTTCAACGAGAGCGCCAACCAGCTGAACCTGCAACAGGCGGCGCTGCTGGCCGGCCTGCCGCAGGCGCCCTCGGAATACAACCCGTTCCTCTACCCGGCGGCGGCTCGCAAACGGCGCAACGAGGTGCTCGACAAGATGGCCAAACTGCGCTACATCTCCCCCGCCCGGGCCGCCGAGGCGCGCAGGGCGCCGCTGGGAGTGAGGCACGGCGACTACTACACGCGCCGCCAGGAGAGCTTCTTCTTCGAATACGTGCGCAAAGAGCTCGTGAGGCGCTACGGGCTGAACGTCGTCGAGCAGGGTGGCTTGAAGGTGTATACGACGATCGACTTGAACATGCAGCGCAAGGCGCGCAACGCGATCGCGCAGGTGCTCAACGAGCAGGGCGACCCGGCGTCGGCGATCGTCACGATCGACCCGCACAACGGCTACATAGAGGCGATGGCGGAGTCCGAGAGCTACGACCAGTCGCAATACAACCTCGCCTCCCAGGGCCACCGCCAGCCCGGATCGACGTTCAAGGCGATCGTGCTCGCCGACGCGCTCTCACGCGGGGTGGACCCGAACAGCACCTACTACAACTCGAAAACCCTGCCCCCCGGGTGGCTCACCGGCTACCCGACATATGAAGTGAAAACGTTCGAGAACACCTCCTCGGGCAAGTCGATCAACCTCGTGCAGGCGACGCTCGCATCGGACAACACCGTGTACGCCCAGCTCGCGGCGGACCTCGGCGAGGAAACGGTCACGCAGATGGCCTACAGGCTCGGCGTGCGCGAGCATCTGCACAGTTATGCCGCCGAGGCGCTCGGCGGCTTGACGGTGGGCGTGAGCCCGCTGGAAATGGCCGACGTGTACGCGACGCTCGCCGACGGCGGCTGGCGCAACACGCCGATCGCGATCACGAAGGTGGTGTTCCCCGGCGGCCACGTGGACGCCAACTGGGGCAAGCCCCACCGCGTGAAGGCGCTCTCCGACGGGGTCACCGCCGAGGAGACCGAAATCCTGCACCAGAACGTGCTCGGCGGCACGGCGGTGCGCTCGGCGATCAACTGTCCCACCGCGGCGAAGACCGGCACCACCAACAACCTCGTGGACGCGTGGCTCGACGGGTACACACCCAACTACTCGACCTCCGTATGGATGGGCTATCCGAACAGACTCGTGCCGATGACCGACGTTCACGGCGAGCCCCAGCAGGGCGGCTACCTGCCCGCGGAAATCTGGCACGCCTACATGGCGGCCGTCACCGAAGGCGAATCCTGCGCGCAGTTCCCCTCGGCGACCGAACCGATCTCCTACCAGCCGTTCTTCGGCCAGTTCGCGACCACCGGGCGGCCCTCGGAAAGCGAATCCAACGAATCCAACGAAAGCGAAAAGAAGAAGGGCAAGGCCAAGACGAAGAGCACGCCGGGCGGGGCGGGCGGGCCGCGGTCACCGGCGGTCGAACGGCCCTCTGGCGGGGGCGAAAGCGGCAAACACGCGGGCGGCGAAAGCCACGAAACGCCGGCCCCGCGCGTGCGCGAACCGGTCGAACCGGCGCACACGCCAACGCCGAAAGGCCCCCCTCCGTCGGTGGGCGGCACCGGCGGCGCCGAACCGCCGAATCACTGAGGGCCACCGTGGACGAGCGGCGCAGGAAACACTGAGGGCCTGGGCATGGGCCACGATGGAAGGGCCTCGCAAGCAGCACCGAGGGCCGAGCGCTGGTAGTTTGACGGTGCAAACTTCAACACAGGGCCGCCGCCCGCGCGCGTGGGGGACCCGGACTGGATGCTGGTCGTGGCAAAGGAAGACAAGGTCGAATTCGAGGGCGAGGTGATCGAGGCGCTGCCCAACGCCATGTTTCGCGTGAAGCTCGACAACGACCATGTGGTGCTCGGACACGTGGCCGGCAAGATGCGACGCTTTCGCATTCGCATCCTGCCGGGAGACCGCGTCCGCTGCGAGCTCTCCCCCTACGACCTCGACCGCGCGCGCATCGTCTACAGGCATCGCTGAGCTCTCCCTGATCGACTCGATCGCCGCCGCGCTGAAGCAGCGGGGGGGGCGGGTCGTGCGCGGCATCGGCGACGACGCCTCGGTTGTGAAAGCGTTGAAGCTGTGCGTCACCTCGGTGGACAGTGTCGTCGAGGGAGTGCACTTCCGCCTCGACGACCCCGATCTGAGCTTCCGCGACGTGGGCTGGAGGGCGCTCGCCGGAGGGCTGTCGGACATCGCGGCGATGGGCGCCCAGACGGGCGAGGCGTATGTGGCGCTCGGGATCCCCTCGCACGTCAGCGAGCGCCAAGCGCTCGAAGTGATGCTCGGCGCGGAGGAGCTCGCGGAGCTGACCGGCACGACGATCGCCGGCGGCGACGTGGTGAGCGCGCCCGCGCTGTTCGCGAGCGTAACCATCGTGGGGTGGGCCGAGCGCGGCCAGAAGCTGATCGGCCGCGACGGCGCTCGGCCCGGAGACCTCGTGGGCGTGACGGGCGCGCTCGGGTGCAGGTTGCGCCGCCCGCTGCCGAAGCTGCGCGAGGGCAGAATGATCGCGCCGGCGGGGGTTCACGCGATGATAGACCTCTCCGACGGCATCGCCACCGACGCGCTCCACATCGCGCGCTCAAGCGGCGTGACATTGAAGATCGACCTCGACAAGCTCCCGATCGACGAGCGCACGCAGCGCACCGCCGAGGCGCTCGGCGTGCCCGCCTGGCAGGCGGCGGCGACCGCCGGCGAAGACTACGAGCTGTGCGTATGCGTACCGCCCCGGCGCATCGAGCGCGTCACCCAGGCGTGCGTACGGGCCGGCGCCGAGATCACGTGGGTGGGCCGCGTGGTGGAGGGCGAGCCTGGCGTTGTACTGCTGCACGAGGCGCGCGAGCAGACGCTGACGGGATTCGAGCACCGCTGGTAGAGCTCAGCGCCGCAGCGCGGACTCGGTGCCGCCCAACGATCCGGGCCCAGCGTAGGACACCGGGCCGCGCGTTGATATGTCAACCCAATCCCGCGAACCGGCCGGATCGGTCGGGGCGGCGGCCAGGGCGCGCGAGCTCACGGCGAGCAGGCATCCGAGCGCGACGCTCCACAGGAGGGCCGCGAACGGCCCCACCTGCCCGCCGGCGAGCGCCAGCACCGCGCTCTCGGACAGGCCGCCCAGCCCGAGCCCCAGTTCGCGCGCATAGACGAGCGCCAGCAGCACGAGCGGAACGAGGCTCACCGCGATCGCCCCCAGCGCGAGCGCGCGAGCGCGCGGGTCGGCGGCGAGCAGCCACAGGTGCAGGGCGGGCGCCAGCAGCAGGCACGCGAACGGATTGAAGATCCATGCGATCAGGGCCGCGGCGAGCAGCACGAGCATCGCCGCCAAACCGGCCCCGTCGGCGGTTGGGCGCATGGGCAAAGCCAGGCGCCGCACGAGCGCGGGCCACGCCAGCAGGGCGAGCGCCAGCACGAGCATCGTGGAGGCAAGCGCGCCCGTAGCCGACCCATCCGCCGGCAGGGAGGCCGCGGGCGCCTGCGCGGCGGGCGCCGCGACGATCCCGAACGCTCCGAGCAGGATCGCGAAAAGCGCGCACGTGAAGAACGGGAGCGCGGCGGCGAGCGTCCAGGCGAGCCAGCGCCCGAGGGGCTCGCGGCGGCGGCGCAGCCGCGCCAGCGCGTCCACGCACACGAGCATCGGCGGCAGGAGCAGGGCGAGCGCGAGCAATCTGATGGCCCAGCCCGGGAGCGTCTTGCGTCCGAGCAGCACACGGGGGGCGGGATGCCGCCCGATGTCGGGCCCTTCGTCCAGCGCATAGGTCGCGCTGAGCGCCGCCCGCCCGAAGCTCAGCAGGCGCCTTTCGCTCACCGGCTCGCCGGGAGAGGGCCCTCGCTCGCCGCTCGCCTGCAGGAGAACCGCCGGCGTGCCTGCGTCGTCGAGCGGCGCCTGTTCACCGGTGGAGAGCGGGAGCACGAGGTGCGCCAGCTGGGCCGAGGCTCCAGGGGCGCCGGGGTCGACTCCCACCTCTTGGGAAATCGCGCTCTCGAGCGTGCTCTGCAGGCTTTCGGGCGCCGCGGCGGAGCCCCCTGAGAACGGCAGCACGAACGGCTTGCGGGCGGTCTCGCCGGCGAGGTCGCCCAGCACGATCGCGGCGTCAAGCGCCCGGCCGTCGCGCCCGGCGAAATCGGATGCCCCGGCGTAACCGCCGCTGCCTCCGCTCGTGGAGACGAGCACGATCGTGCGACGTGTCTCGCTCTGGGAGAACACGCGCGCGAGCTCGAGCAGCGCGGCGCTCCCGGACAGCTCGGCCGGCGAGCCGCGAACGACGGCGTCGCGGTGGGCGACGATCGCGATCGGGCTCAGCCCGGTGGAGCCGGGACGCTGGGCGACCACCGTGGTGAGCGTGCGAGCGCCGTCGACAGTTTGCGCCTGAAAGCGATATGTGGAAACCTGAAAGCCGCCGCCCGCCGAGCCCGAGCTGGATGGGGCCGGACTGGATGGGGCCGAGGTGGATGGGGTACCCAATTCACGCAGCGTTTGAGCGACGTAGGCGGCCAGTTCGTCGTCGCCCACGCCGCCCGGGCGCCTGTCGGGAAAGCGCCTTGCGAGCGTCCGCAGGCCGGCGAAGGCGCGCGGGCCGTTGAACGCGTCGGGCGCGAGCGTCGAGCGCAGCGGCGCGGGGCGTCCAGCGAGCGAGAAGCCCACGATCACGAGGACGAACAGCAGCGGCACGAACGCTACACGGTATAGGCGCCCGTCGAACATCACCCCAGACCATAGACCGGTTCCCGGTCCCCAGGCCCCGGATCGCGCTCGAGCCGCGGCGGCGAGGCCCCGGGCGGGCGTAAGCCACAAACGGCTGCCCCGTGCGCGCACGCGCGCACGCGCATGGGGCAGGCCATCTGCGCACAACAACACCCCGGCACGAACGGCCCACGCGCGCGCTTCCGTGCCGACCCAAGGTATCGTCCGGTCAGCCCGTGCTGCAGCCCGTCGCCACAGGACACAAGTCGCTTGCCGACTACACGCACATATGCGGGCGTGAGCTGATCGAGGAGATCCGCGAGCTCGCCGAGCCGCTGAAGGGCAAGCGCGTGGTGCACGTGTCGGCGACGGCGTTCGGCGGGGGGGTGTCGGAGATCCTCTACACGCTCGTGCCGCTCATGCGCGACGTTGGGCTCGACTGCGAGTGGCAGGTGATTTACGGCCGCGAGGAGTTCTTCAACGCGACGAAGCTGCTGCACAACGCGTTGCAGGGCAATCCGCAGGATCTCGACGAGGAGCAGTGGAAGACTTGGGAGCAGTACAACGAGATGAACGCGCGCGAGCTGTCGGGTGGGTGGGACGTGTGCCTGGTGCACGATCCGCAGCCGGCGGGCCTGCACCGGCTGGTGCCGGAGAAGGCGGCGGGATGGGTGTGGCGCTGCCACATCGACCTGTCCACTCCGAACCCGGCGACGATCGAGCGTCTGCTGCCCTACATCGCGGACTACCCGCAGACGCTCTTCCACATGGCCGAGTACGTGCCGAGCGGGATGAACGGGAACGTGAACATCGTGCCACCGGCGATAGATCCGCTGATGCCGAAGAACATGGCGCTGTCGCCCGAAGACGCGTCGTACGTGTGCGAGCAGTTCGGCATCGACGTAGACCGGCCGCTGATCTGCCAGGTGTCGCGCTTCGATCCGTGGAAGGACCCGCTCGGCGTGATCGACGCCTACAGGGTCGTCAAGCAGAGCAGCCCCGACGTGCAGCTCGCGCTCGTGGGGTCGATGGCGAGCGACGACCCCGAGGGGTGGGACTTCTTCAACGCCACGATCGCCCACGCCGACGGCGACCCGGACGTGCACATCCTCAACAACTTCAACAACGTCGGGGCGATCGAGGTGAACGCATTCCAGTCGCACGCCGACGTGGTGGTGCAGAAGTCCACGCGCGAGGGGTTCGGGCTGACGGTTGCCGAGGCGATCTGGAAGGCGCGGCCGTTCATCGGCGGCAACGTGGGCGGGATCCCGTTGCAGGTGGAGGACGGCGTGACGGGCTTTCTCGTCGAGACCGTCGAGCAGTGCGCGCAGCGCTCGCTGGAGCTGCTCTGCGACCCGGCGCTCGGCAAGGCGCTGGGGCGGCGCGGCAAGGAGCACGTGCGCAGCCACTTCCTCACGCCGCGCTACCTGCGCGACTACCTGCGCATCTTCACGGAGCTCGGCCAGTCGTGAGCAGCGCGCCGGCACAGCGATCGCCGCTTGTGCTGGTGAGCAACCGCGGGCCGGTGACGTTCGGCCCCGGCGGAGAGGTGCAGCGCGGCTCGGGCGGGCTTGTGACCGCTCTCACGGGGCTCGCCTCCCATCGCGACGCCGTGTGGATCGCCTCGGCGATGAACGAGCACGACGCTCAGGTGTCGCGCGAGCACGACGGACGGGCATTCCCTGTGCGGTTGCCCGCCGGGGGCGAGTACCTGGTGCGACTGGTCGCCTCCGATCCGGAGGCGTATGACCGCTTCTACAACGTGTTCGCCAACCCGATGCTGTGGTTCATCCAGCACTATCTGTGGGACTTGTCGAACGCTCCAGACATCCGCCGCCACGAGATCGAGGCGTTCGAGTTCGGCTACAACGCTGTCAACGAGGACCTCGCGCGCGCGGTGGTCGAGGAGGTGGCCGACCTGCCGGAGCCTGTGGTGATGGTGCACGACTACCACCTCTACACGCTCCCCGACCTCGTCAGGCGCGCGCGCCCAGACGTGTTCCTGCACCACTTCGTCCACATCCCGTGGACCCAGTCGGACTCCTGGCGTGTGCTGCCGTCGCGCATCAGGCAGGAGATTTACGCGGGGCTGCTCGCGAACGACATCGTCGGCTTCCACACACGCTCCTACAGGCGCAACTTCCTGCAGTGCTGCCGCGATTTGATGGACCTGGAGGTGGACTTCGAGCGCGGGGTGGTGCGCTTCAAGGACCGTGAGGTGTGGGTGCGCGCCTATCCCCTCCCGATCGACCACGAGGCGACCCGCCAGGTGGCCGGTGGGGCGCGCGTGGCGGAGTTCGAGCGCGAGCTGTTGCGCCGCCGCCGCGACTTCCTCATCCTGCGCGTGGACCGAGCCGACCTGTCGAAGAACGTGCTGCGGGGCTTCTCGGCGTTCGACCTGTTTCTCGAGCAGCATCCCGAGTTCCGCGAGCGCGTGACCTTCGTGGCGCAGTTGATGCCCTCACGCACCGACGTGCCCGAGTATGCGGAGTACCTCGAACGCATCGAGGCGCTCGTGGCGGTGGTGAACCATCGCCACGGCACGCCCGACTGGATGCCGATCCAGCTCAAGCTGCGCGACGACGTGGAGGAGGCGATGGCGGCGTACAAGCACTACGACGTGCTGCTCGTGAACGCCATGTTCGACGGCATGAACCTCGTGGCGAAGGAGGGCCCTATCGTCAACGAGCGCGCGGGTGTGTCGATCCTCTCCGAGAACACGGGCGCGCACGAGGAGCTCGGCGAGTATGCGCTGTCGGTGAACCCCTTCGACATCCAGGAGCTCGCCGACTCGATCCATGCGGCGTTCGACATGCCCGCGCGGGAGCGCGCCCGCCGCGCCCGCGGTTTGGTCGAGATCGTGACCTCGCGCGACCCGGGAGACTGGATCGACGAGCAGCTGGCCGACATCAGGGCCAAGCGTGCGGCCGTGTAGCCGGCGGGGCGCTGTTATCATCCGCCGCCGCGCCGTGAGCGCACGACTATGACGCTGCCCGCCACCACATACGACCTCGTGCTGCTGCTGGACCCGCAGGCGGAGGAGCCCCTGCGCACGAAGATCGTGGCCGACGCGCGCGAGGCGATCGGCGCGAAGGGCGAGCTGGTGCGCCACGACGAGTGGGGCGAGCGCGCGTTGGCGTATCCGATCGACCACAAGGCGACGGCCGAGTACCACCTGCTGCAGTTCCACGCCTCCGAGGTCGAGCTGATCGCCGAGCTGAGCCGAACCCTTCATATCACCGACGGGGTGATTCGCTTCCGCATCAACAAGCTGAAGCCGGGGACGCCGGACGCGCCGGAGATGCGACCCGAGCGCGCCGCCGCGGGACCCGCTCGCGAGGATGCCTCCCCGCAGGCTCGCGACGAGGCCGAGCATGTTCCGGCCGAGGAGCACCCTGAGGGGCACACCCTCGGGGGCGCAGGCAGGCGGGCGGTTCCCTCGTAATACACTCGGAGGCGTGGCGCCGCTGGGGACATCGACTGTCGGGGGGCCTTCGTGAGCAGTCCGGGGAACACGACTAGTGGGGACCACTGCCGTCGGGGGCTGAGGTGAGCGAGCATCCGATAAGCGGCGGCCCGGGGGTGCGCAGGACCGACGTGCTGCGCGCATCGCCGCCGATGTTCGAGTCGCGCCTGCTCGACGCCTTCTCGCGCGTGCACCCCTCCGTGCCGATCCTGATCTTCGTGCCGGCGATCGTGGCGCTGACGAGTTGGGAGCTGTCGTTCGTCGGTCCGCTCGCCACGCTCGGCCTGGCGGCGGTGGGCTATGCGCTGTGGACGCTGTTCGAGTACTGGCTGCACCGCCTCGTGTTCCACTTCGAGCCCGACCATGGCATCGGAGCGCGGATGCACTGGATCATCCACGGCATCCACCACGAGCACCCCAACGACCCGCTGCGCCTGGTGATGCCGCCCGCGGTGAGCATCCCGCTCGGCGCGCTCGTGTTCGGGGCGCTGTACGCGGTGTTCGGCAAGGGCTACGCCCCGGGCGTGGGGGCCGGCTTCTTCACCGGCTATCTCGGCTACGACATGCTCCACTACTACCTCCACCACTTCCGTCCCCGCTCGCGTGTCGGGAGGATGCTGCGCGAGCGCCATATGCGCCATCACTTCCAGGACGACGCGCGCGGGTTCGGGATCAGCGCGCCTTACTGGGACGAGGTGTTCGGCACCTCCCCCCGCGACAAGTAGCGGTAGCGTTAGCCGACGACACCGAGACGAGAGGAACCAAGCCGTGGCCGCCACCAACATCAACCGGGTCGTGATGACCGGGAACCTGACCGCAGACCCCGAGCTGCGCTCGCTGCCGAGCGGCTCCTCCGTGTGCAAGCTGCGCATCGCCTGCAACACGCGGCGCAAGAACGGGAGTACCGGCGAATGGGAGGACAAGCCCAACTACTTCAACGTGACGGTATGGGGCGCGCAGGGCGAGAACGCGGCCCGCTACCTCGCCAAGGGTCGCCCCGTGGCGATCGACGGGCGGTTGGAGTGGCACGAGTGGGAGGCCCAGGACGGCACAAAACGCAGCGCAGTCGATATCATTGCCGACTCGGTGCAGTTCCTCTCCTCTCGCGAAGACCCCTCCGGCGGCGGAGGGTTCGCGGGCGGCGGGACATCACAGGGCAGCGACGTCCCGGTCGACGACCGCGACTTCCAGCCCGCGCCGGTTTCCGCGGCATCCGCGGACGACGACATTCCGTTCTAGCGGCAAACACGACAACGAGGTCTTTTTCAAGTGGCAAAGCGCGGTCGCGGCAAGCCTGTACGGCGACGAGAGAAGAAGGGTGGGCCCGGTACTGGGAGGCGCAAGCCTTGCCAGCACTGCCGCGACAAGGTCGAGCAGGTGGACTACAAGGACGTCTCGACGCTGCGCAAGTTCATCTCCGAGAAGGGCAAGATCCGCTCGCGCAGGATCACCGGCGCCTGCCGCCGCCACCAGGGCCAGATCGCGCGCGCCGTCAAGCGCGCCCGGGAGCTGGCGCTGCTGCCATACGTGAACGAGGGCGGGCGCGACGACCATCCGCGTCGCGACCGCGGCGACCGCGACCGCGACCGGTAGGCGCACGATGCCTGAAGCGATACTCCTCAAGGACGTCGAGGAGCTCGGCGAGCAGGGCGCTGTGGTGGACGTGAGCAAGGGCTACCTGCGCAACTTCCTGATCCCGCGCAAGCTCGCCCAGCCGGCGACTCGCGGCGCGATCGAAGTGGTTCGCCGGCGCCAGGAAGCGGCGGAGCGCGCGGCACGCGAATACGTCGAGAAAGCCAACTACAACGCGGCGCTGCTGAACAAGACGGTGCTCACGATCACCCAGCAGGCCGGCGCCGACGGGCGGCTGTTCGGGTCGGTCACCGCCCAGGACATAACCGCGGCGATCCGCGACGCCCGCGGACTGCGCATGGACAAGAACAACGTGCATCTGCCTGAGTCGATCAAGAACGTCGGCACCTACATGGTCGTGGTGGAGGTCGTCGAGGGAGTGACAGCCACCGTCAAGACCATGGTGGTCGCGCAGAAGTAGCGCCGGCGCGGCCCGCGTCCCCGCCATCCCAGAACCCATCTCACAGGTTCTTGCGGTCCGGCCCGCCTGCGAACATGTGTTCGTGAGCCTGAGCGCCAATGATTTCCCTCTCAATTGCGGCTTTCGCGGGCGAGCCGCCGAGCCGTCAGACGTAGACTCGCCGAAGCGATGAGCGCGGTTTCTCAAGCCAACGGCTCCGGCATTCCGACGGGCGTGATCGCTCCGCCGCACAACCTCGACGCCGAGCAGTCGGTGCTCGGGGCGATCCTGCTCTCCGACCGCTCGCTGTATGCGCTCGTGATCGAAGAGGGGTTGCGATCGGAGGACTTCTATCGCGACCGCCACGGCCTCATCTACGAGGCGATGCTGGCGCTCTACAACGAGTCGGAGCCGGTGGACGTGCTCACCGTCACCGACCGGCTACGGCAGACCGGCAAGCTCGACACGGTCGGTGGACCGGCCGCCGTGGACGAGCTCACGGGGGTGGTGCCGGCCGCCGGTCACGCGCGTCGCTATGCGCAGATCGTGCGCGAGAACGCTCTGCTGCGGCGCCTGCTGGCGGCCTCTTACGACATACAGTCGAGCGTGCTCGAGCGCCAGAGTCCTCCGCGGGAGCTGGTGGAGCAGGCCGAGAAGACGATGCTCGAGGTGGCGCGCGACGATCGCCAGCAGGACTTCCGCTCGATCGAGGAGGTGCTGCACGAGGAGCTCGACAAGCTCCACCGGCTGTCGCTGGAGGGCACGTCGCTGACCGGTACGCCATCCGGCTTCAAGGACTTGGACGAGATCACCGGCGGTTTTCAGCCGGGGAACCTGATCATCATCGCCGCCCGCCCGGCGATGGGCAAGAGCGCGCTCGTGTGCAACATCGCCGAGAACGCCGCGGTGCAGCACGGCAGGCCGGTGGCGCTGTTCTCGCTGGAGATGGCGGAGGCGGAGCTCGCGCAGCGCTTCGTGGCCTCCCAGGCGCGCATCAAGGGCGAGGAGCTGCGCAAGGGGCGCGTCAAGGAAGAACGCTGGCCGAAGATCCTGAAGGCGTCCCAGCGCCTGGCGGCGGCGCCCCTGTGGGTGGACGACTCCAGCGACGTGGGAATGCTCGAGATCAGGGCCAAGGCACGCCGCCTGCACAGCCAGTGCGAGGGCGGGCTGGGGTTGATCATCATCGACTACCTGCAGCTCATGCGCACGGACAGCCGTTACGACAGTCGCGTCACCGCCGTCGGCGAGCTGAGCCGCGGTCTGAAGATTCTCGCGCGCGAGCTCGGCGTGCCGGTGATAGCGCTCTCCCAGCTCAGCCGCGCAGTGGAGACACGAACCCCCAAGAAGATCCCTCAGCTCTCGGACCTGCGCGAGAGCGGCAACCTCGAGCAGGACTCCGACCTCGTGATGTTCATCTACCGCGACGAGTACTACGACGAGGACTCCGAGCGCCCCGGCGAGGCGGACCTGATCATCGCCAAGCACCGCAACGGGGCGGTCGGCAAGGTGACGCTCACCTTCCAGAAGGAGTATCCGAAGTTCATGAACTACGCGGGCGAGAGCCGCTACGCGGCATGAACAGCGCTCACCACACCACGGTCTGGCTCCGGGGCGCCCGGCGATGAGCGCGGACGTGCTCAGCCTCGCCGGTCCACGCGACCCGCACGCCTGCCCGCTCGGGTTGTGCGACGGGAGCGGGTTCGTGGTGGACGAGATCGCCAACACGGCGTCCGACTGCCGCTGCCGAGCGGGACGCATCGCCCGCAAGCGGGCCGCCAGCCTCGAGGGGCGGGTGCCCAAGCGCTACCGCGGCGCGTCGTTCGACCGACCGCCAGTGCTCGGCATGCCCGAGCCCGTCGTGTCGTCCGTACGGAGCTACGTGCGCAACCTGAGCGAGCGCATCGAGGAAGGACGCGGCATATGGCTCGTCGGCGATGTGGGCACCGGCAAGACGACGCTCGCGATGATCGTGTCGGCCGCGGCGCTGGAGGCCGGGCATTCGGTGGCGATCTATTCGCTGCCGCGCCTGCTCAACCTGATCAGGGATGAGATCGGCACCGACAACAGCCTGCTCGATTTGCTCGACCGGCTCTCCTCCGTCGACCTGCTCCACATCGACGACCTCGGCGCCCAGCACACGACGCCGTGGCGCCTGGAGCAGCTCTACTCGATTATCGACGCGCGCTACCAAGCGGGGCGAGCGATTGTGGCGACCACGAACCTGTGGCCCGATCAGCTCGCCGAGCAGATGGGTCAGCGCACCATGACCACCGTGTCGGAGCTGGGCGGCGGCGAAACCACCGAAGAGCGCAGGGTGGTGTCGGACGACGCGAGCGAGGTCGTGGGCAGGCGGATCGTGTCACGCCTGATCGAGATGTGCGGCGACCCGCTGCCCCTGTTCGGCGACGACAAGCGACGGCTGTATAGGGTGGACCCGGAGTTGGACCCGGCCGCCCCCGCTCCCACCGGCCTCAACGCCGCGCATCCTGCCTGATCGGTGGCGCGATCCCCCATCGCGGCGAGCGGGGCGAATCTCCGCGGAGGATCGTCTCGAGGCTCAGCCTGAGTGGGAGGGTGGACGGGTCCCTAGAATCCATGACGCGATGCCCGGAATAGTCATAGTGGGCGCCCAGTGGGGCGACGAGGGGAAGGGGAAGATCACCGACCTGCTCGCCGAGCATGGCGACGCGGTGGTGCGCTTCCAGGGGGGCAACAACGCCGGCCACACGATCGTGCGCGGCAGCGAGGAGTGGAAGCTGCATTTGATCCCCTCGGGAATCCTCTACCCGGGCAAGCGCTGCGTGATTGGCAACGGCGTGGTGATCGACCCGAAGGTGCTCATCGAGGAGCTCGACGCTCTGCGAGCACGGCGGGTGGACGTGAGCGGGCTGCGCATCTCCGCCAACGCGCACCTCATCATGCCCTACCACCTGCTGCTCGACTCGGCTGGCGAGGCCAAGCTCGGGAGCCTGCAGATCGGCACCACACGGCGCGGGATCGGGCCATGCTACGCGGACAAGGCGGCGCGCCTCGGCATCCGCGTGCAGGATCTGCTCGACGAGAAGATCCTCAAGAAGAAGATCGTTGCGGCGATGGAGCCGAAGCGTCTCTCGTTGCGCCCGTTCGAGAAGGACCCCACGCTCGACCTGCACGCGATGACCGAGGAGTATCTGGTGTATGGGCATCGCCTCGAGCAGCACATCGCAGACACCGCACGGCTGATGTGGGAGCTGCTCGACGCCGGAGAAAAGGTGATCTTCGAGGGCGCCCAGGGGGCGATGCTCGACATCGACCACGGAACCTATCCGTTCGTGACCTCCTCCAACCCGCTGTCGGGTGCGGCGTGCGTGGGGACGGGTGTTGGACCGAAGGACATCGACGAGGTGTGGGGCATATCCAAGGCCTACACCACGCGTGTGGGCGCGGGGCCGTTCCCGAGCGAGTTGCACGACGACATGGGCGAGACCATCCGCAGGCGGGGAGGCGAGTTCGGCACCACCACGGGCCGTCCGCGCCGCACGGGCTGGCTCGACCTCGTGGCGCTCCGTTACGCGGCGCGGCTGAACACCCTCACGGCGCTCGTGCTCACCAAGCTCGACGTGCTCTCGGGACTCGATCGCGTTGGAGTGTGCACGAGCTACCGCGGCGCCGAGGGCGCGGAGTTCCACAACTTCCCCTACCACCAAACCGTGCTGCACCACACGAGCGCCGAGCTCACCGAGCTGCGCGGATGGAGGGAGGACCTCGGCGAGTGCCGCACGCTCTCCGATCTCCCCGACGGCGCGCGGGAGTACCTGCGGTTCATCGAAGAGCACACCGGCACGCCGGTCGCGCTGATCGGCGTCGGCCCCGGGCGCGATCAGGTGGTGTGGACCGACGCGGGCAGGGCGTCGATCGTCGGAGCAGGCGCAAGCACGCCGGCTGCCATATAGGCATCGGGAAGACGCGTGTCCGTCGATGACGAGCCCTCATCGCCGGCGGAGGACCGCTCGGCGCAAGAGGCGCTCCGCGCGTACCACCGAGGCGAGGCGATCGGCCCGGACGCGCTCAAGCGCGACCTCGACCTCGCTTGACAGACGACCCCTGGACTTACGTCATCACCCCGGCCCCCCTCGTGAGCGCCGCCGGGAGAGGGATCGCGGCGGCGCTCGCCCGCCCCAAGCGACCCGACGATCGAGAGCTGGTCCGCGCGCAAGGCGCTCAACAACGGCTACGGCCAGTCGATGCACTCCGCGAGCCGCGCGGGGCCGAGGTCGATGAGCGCGCTGCGCTCGATCGGCTCGTAGCCCTCGCCGCGACGGGCGAGCCAGTGAACAGCGCGCTCCCGCGGATCGACGATCAGGAGCTCGTCAACACCATGGGCCGCGTAGAAAGGCAGCTTCTGCCAGGTCTCATCGCCCGGAGAGACGATCTCGAGCACGAGCGCGGCCGTGGGGTGCCAGACACCTCCCGCGCCGGCGCGATGAAGGCCGCCGTCGGGGACGCGGTAGTCCTTGGGCTCGCCCAGACCGAACTCGCGGACCAGCGGCTCCAAACCGGCCTCCCGCGCCAGGGGGCCGAGCAGCGCCGCGAGCTGTTCCGCGATCCGTTGATGCGCGAAGCTTGGCGGAGGGATCATCCGGTAGGTGCCCTCCCACACCTCATCGCGATGATCGAGGCCGAGGCGGCGCCGTCGCTCCAGCAGCGCCTCGATCTCGGCGGGCGCCGGGTCAAGGACCAGTGTGGGCACCATCCCGTCGATTCTACTGCGCTCGGCGCGCGCCCAGACGACGCGCGGCTGGCAACCACGCGTCGTAGGCGACCCGCGGGGAGTCCAGATGCAGTCGTTTTCGGCATCGACCTGAAACCGTAGGCCGCGCATGGGACGGTACTCGGCATGGGCCCGCCAATGACACCCCCCAGCCCCCCTCGTGAGCGCCGCAGGGAGAGGGATCGCGACGGCGCTCGCGGCGGGGTCCGGAGGCGGAGAGCGGCGGCGTCACGCCCGCTCACGACGAGGTCCGTCAGGAGCGCGAGGTCCGCTCGCCGATCGCGCCGTTCACCCCCGAAAGGGGGTTGCGGCCGGGACGGCCGCGTCCCGGCCGGCTCATTTCTTCTTTTTCTTCTTCGCCTTCTTGTGCTTTGGACAACCCGTGACGCTGATCGACGTGCTCTGTTTGAGCGTAGCGCCGTTCTGCGCCGTGAACGCCGTCGGCATCTTCAGCCCACCCTTGACCTTGCACAGGTTCCCGTTCGCCCCCAGCGCCGAGAACTTGCCCTCTGGCAGGGTCAGTTCAAAGGAGCCCACCGGCACGTCCGGCACCTGCTTGAACGTGGACGAGGTGACCCCGTTCTTTATGAACGTGGTGCCGACGAGGTCGACCGTGACGCCGTAGCCCTGAAGCACGATCTCAAGGTCCGGAGCCGGTCGGCGGAGGATCAGCGCCAACCTGCTCCGCGAGGCTCTCCAGACGTGGCCGCAGTGATGGCAGCTCACCACTGACCACATCCCACACGAGCACCATGTCCACGCCGAAGTATTCGTGGATCAACTTGTCGCGCATGCCGGCGATCCGCCGCCACGGCACCTCGGGCTCTCGGGCTCGTGTCGCATCGGAGATCCCCTTCACCGCCTGGCCGATGATCTCGATGTTGCGAATCACCGCGTCCTGAGTCTTGGCGTCGGCGAAGAACGCCTCGCGCCCGTCGACCGTGTAGCTGGCGATCGCGTCAATCGCGTCAACCGCATGAAGCAGGTAGACGCGCTCGTCCCTCACAGGACGACGGCGTCGGCGTAGATGCGCTCACGCAGGTGCGGGCTGACGCCACCGTCGCTGAGCACGTCGACATGGGCACCAAGCATCTCTTCGAGATCCTGCCAGAGCCCAACGAGATCGAGCAGGCTGCGCCCGGGCTCCATCTCCACCAACAAGTCGAGATCGCTGTCCGCTCCCGCCTCGCCCCTCGCCGCAGAGCCGAACACACGCACGTTGCGCGCGCCGTGGTCGGCGGCACATCGCAGGATCTCACGCCTCTGTTCGCGCAAGCGACCCAAGCCATTCGTGTTGGACATCGTGCTCATGCCACCCATCAGCTTACCTGCTGCGGTGCTCTGTGATCCCGGCCTCGTCGGCGACGGTGCGGTTGGATGGATGGGATCCCCGCCCACCCAGGGCCGCGATCGCGCTCAGCGCCCTGACCGTCTTGTGGGTGAGGCGCATCCCGGGGAGCCCCGGCTTATTTCTTCTTCCCGTGCTTCTTGGCCTTAGGCTTCTTTGCTTTGGGGCAGCCCGTCACGGCGATCTTCGTGGACTGGTGGATCACCGCGCCGTTCTGCGCGGTGAACGCTGTGGGCATCTTCAGGCCACCCTTGACCTTGCACAGGTTCCCGTTTGCCGCGAGCGCCGAGAGCTTGCCCTCTGGCAGGGTCAGTTCAAAGGAGCCCACCGGCACGTCCGGCACCTGCTTGAACGTGGACGAGGTGACCCCGTTCTTTATGAACGTGGTGCCGACGAGGTCGACCGTGACGCCGTAGCCCTGCAGCACGACGATCAGGTCAGGGAATTCTTCACCCCCATGGCTCACAAAGTACGCTGGTCCTTCCAGGGGCACCGGAAGTAGCGGAGTTACCGCCTTGGCGTGGCCCACAATCGATGCGGCCGGACAGCCGGCTGGATTCGCGTTGAAGACGGAGGCCGGACAGGCCTTCTGCAGGGTTGTGAGTCGGGAGGGAAGCTGCTTGGGCAGATCCACCTTGACCGAGCGGATGTTCGCGTCCTTACCAAACGACCCGTTCGGATAGGAGAGCTTGACGTGCAGGGCAGCCCCAAGCTGCCTGGACGTCTTGGCAGAGGTCGAGACCGCGAACCTCGGTTTGAACGCCAGGTTCGCACAGTTGGCTACCCGGAATGGCACCGTCTGGGCGCTCGTCGCTTCTTCGACGCTGGTGAGGATAACGGTGATCGCCAGCGGTTTGCAGTCGGTCGGATTGAATGTGAAGCCCGGCCTGTCGACCGTGACGTCGATGTGCTTAATCTCGAGTGGGATGCCTTTCAGGATGTGCGGGATCGGGTTGGTCGTGACCGTCAATTGCGCAGTGTGGGGATCAACTTCGATCTTGCCGCGCACCACGATGCAGTCGCAGGCTGTCCCCTTGGCGAGGTCGAACGGGCCGGCTTTCGCCGGCGTCTTGATCGAAAGGCCGAAGGGCGCGCCCCCATAGCCTTCGGTGATGAAGACTTCGCCGCCGGTGACGGTGTAGGGAGTCCTGCCGACTCCCACGCTGACGCTCGTGTGCCCGATCAGGCTTTCAGGGCCGCACGTCCCGGCGTTGGCCTGCGCTTCGGGGCAGAGCTTGACGGTGGACAGCAGGCCGGCCAGGCCGGGGGGCATGTTCAGCTCGATGGTCTGCAGCGCCTGGTCTCCGTCTTCGCGCACGATCGTCGTGTCGAGAGGTGTGAACCCGCCCGCCTGAACGCTCGCGCTGCCGGCATTCGCGACCGGGGAGAACGGCAGCGTCGCGTCAGGGCACGCGCTCCTGTGGGGACCCGAGCCGATCTGAAAGCTCGAGGACGAGGTCGCGGGCGCATTCGCGGACCACGGCGTAAACGACGCGGCCGTGGTGTAGGTCCCGCACGCGGCGGGCGTACGGAGAGGCGCCTCTTCACCTTCGAACAGATGCACTTCAACTTCTTCAACCGGTACCTGAGGCGTGTTTTCAAACGTCGCGGTGATCTGCCCCGTCGCCTGGTCGAGAGAAATGGCACCGGCGAGCTTCACGAGCACGCCCGCTTCTGGGTCTTCTGCAACGATGTAGGTCGCGACAAGCGACTTGAACGGGTTTTCATCCTGCGTCGCCACAAACATCCCGCCTTCCAGCGGGTCCGCGAGCAGCGGTGTCTTGATCTTCACCGTGCCCACCTTCGATGCCGTCGGGCAAAACGGCGACGGTAGACGGGGCGTGAACAGATCCGTACCGGTCGAGGGCTCTACGCCGGTGAAGCCGATCTGCGCTTCGCTGCAGGCTTCAAGGCCGTTTGCGCCCGAGGGGTTCAGGGCGACGCCCTGAGGAAACGTGATGGTGGTGTCCTTCAACGCCGACGACGCCACGCCGCCAGGGTTTGCGCTCGCTTCCTGTGGGAACCGTACCCTGACGGTCGGCCCCATCGGCGTGCTCGCCGAGGTCGTGTGGGGTTCGACGTCGATTTCTCCTGCGAACGGAACGTGGTCACAACCGGTCATGCCCGGCATGAGCGTCTTGACTGGTTCGAAGAAGATCTGGCGCTGCGGGTGTCCGATCGGCCACGAATCACCTTCGACACTGCTTTCAAGCGACCCCGAGCATGATGTCGGCAGTGTCAAGAACGGCTGAGGCTGGGTGTCGTCGAGCGGCTGGCACGGAGGCAATTCTTCGCTGCGAACGCCGCCGGCCACACAGCTCCAGCCACGCGACTTGTCGTGTCGAGCATCGCCTGGAGTGCCCCATACGGTCACCTCCGAATACACGATCCCGCTGAGCTGAGAGAGATCGCTGATGTTCAGCACGGCCCCATAGTCGCCGCCGGTGCGCACCGCAGTGTCGATCGTGACGGGGACTCGTTCCGCCTCGAAGCCAAAACGCAACGGCTCGCCACGCAGCGGCGTTAGATTGAAGACCGGCGCGTCGAGCGTGAGGGGCGGTTCGCCGTGCAGCGCGATCTGGACCGTCGCGACCCCGATTGCTGTGCCATTCGGACAGAGGTTGGTAACCTGCCCCGTGATCGTCGCGAACTGCGATTCGGTGCATTGCGGAAGCGATGACGGGTTCCCTAGAAACCCGGCCGGAAGGTTGAAGTGCAGGTCCTTCGGAAGGGCAGGTGGCTTGCTCGCTTCCGTTCCCTGGTTGAGCGCGAGCGCTGCCGTGACCTGGAACGGATGCGACCCGGCCTGTGTGTCTGGTGCGCCCCCTTCGTCTTCTATCGTCATCTCATAGGCGCTGACGCCGAATGGAGGGCCCGCAGACCCCACACGCTCCAACTGGCGCTTTACAACAGTCGGCACAACACTCCCGCTCGGAGCACCGTCGTAGGCACCCCCGCCGGCAAGTTCTTCGAGCGATCCGCAAGCCGGGCCCCTGAATGTCCCCGCGGGAGGTTCCACCGGACGGCAGTCGAACCCTTCGCCCCCGGATACGCTCACAGCGTTTTCCTGGTTCGCGCTCAACGCCCCTTCTTCCGCCTCGGTAGCGAACGTTACTTCCAGCTGTTCATAAGGCTGAAGTATCTGCGGTCCCCTCCATTCACAACTGACGAAGCTCGATGGGAACGATGATTCTTCCTGGCACGTGATTTCACCACTGAAGAACTGGCCCGCTTTTACCCCGATGACGCTAGTCGCCTTCACGCCCGCTGGCAGCGCATCTGTCATCTTCACCGGCACATTCACTCCGGTCACAGCCGCGTCACCGATATCTACCGCGCTCATCACGGCCTGGCCAGTCATACCAGCAACGAGAACTGAGGGGAAAAAGGTTGCCTGCGCCCGCCACCACGGCTCTTCAGCCTTAGCCGGTCCGGCAAGCGCTAACCAGCTGACCGTGAGGCACAGACATGCGGCCGCACCCTGCCACGCCCGCGATCCGTGAGATGTGTACTGCGTCACAGTATCCCCCCCCTGCCGGCGTTCGCTTGTCCCCTGCCTACTGGCCCGAACCTCTTACGCGCCATCCGTTCACATGCCAATCGCTTCTTCCTCTTCCTTTTCACCCGGCAGGCCTTCAACGTCTTCGCCAGCCTTGCCGCGCGCTGGGCCGCAGACGTCACTACGACCGGTTTCGAGCGCCCAGGCGGGACGTTGCCTTCGCCCGAGACTGTAGCGCTCGATGCTCCGCTAAACACCCCCTGCTCAGCGGTCGGCGCGACACGACACGTCGCCGTCGACGAGCAGATCTGTGGCTGTTCTATCAACGGCGACCGACATGGCGACTCGCCGGTACATTCGTGCGCGTCGTAGACGTCAAAGGCGCTATCGACGTCTTCGGGCACCAGCCGTGAGGCCGTGAGGAAGAAGACGTCCCCACCGCCGACACTCGAGTCCATGAACGCCGATTCTTCACTTGCCGTGCCAGAGGAGATCAGGCCAACACACCCGCCGGCCGAGCCGGGTTCCACGCCAGGCCGCCACGGCGCTTCGTCGGTGAAGACCCGGCGGAGAGAGCTCGTGCTACGTTCGCAGCGTGTCCGATCCGGCCCGACCCCTTCGGGCTCGTACTCGTAGACGTCCTCGAGGCCATTGGAGTCGGCCGGAACCAGTCCGACCGGACTGTCGAAGAACAGTCGTCCGTTGTCGGACAGATACCGCGGCTGATACACGCTCCCAAACGCAGTATTGGTACCAAGCGACGTCCACCCCGGAATGCTGCCCGCCAGCCAACGTTCAAGCCAATCCGGCGGATTGTTGTTGTCCACCAGCAGAGCCGGCAACTGCCGCCGGTCGAACACGCCGTGAGGCCTTGCCCCCGTGGGGTCGCACGATGCGCACACCATCCGGTCATCACCAGAATCAAACAAAAACACCTCTTGATCGGGCGCGCCACTAACCGCGTCGGTGCTGTCGTAGCCCGTCAGACTCCGGCTCGACATGAACGCGAGATATTCGCCGTTTTCTGATACCTGTGACGTCAAGCCCTGCAAGCGGCTTGGCCATTCGGTTCCGTCCCAGCTGGCTTCATCCAGGTTCGCGAGCTGGGCGATAAAGGCGGGCGGTTCCCATTCTCCACTCGCTTTGTCATAATGCTCTACGTACAGGTTGCAGGTGTTCCCAGGGTTAAATTTAAAGAGAGCTCCTTCGCAGTCGCCAGGCGCAGCTTTGTCACTCTCCTGGCTGGGAACGTCCGTCAGGACGCCGTTTGCGACGAAATATACGTATGAGCCATCTTGACTAGTCCCCAAGACCGCCCCCTGTACGCTGGCGCTTTCACCCACCACGAGCGGCACGGTCAAATCGGTAAGCCGACCTTCTGACAACCGCTTCCCGCGCGAAGCTTCGAACAGGTACAGATCGTCGGCGCCAGCTTTGGCGTGCGAATCGGGCGTGAGCTGTCCTTGGTCGCTGAAGAATACCCTCGTGCCATCGCTGCTAGCGGTCTGGAAGATCGCTTCTTCTGCTCCGCCACTGGCGCCTTCGCGAGGAGCGTCTACGCGGACCGATTCTTTGGTTACAGTATCGCGCAGGATCAACTGCGAATGTTCGCCGGCTCTTAGCTCTTTCCACGCAATGCGCTCACCGTCGTCGGAGATCACGTGTCTCAGAATTTGTCCTTGTTCGCCGAAATTCCCGTGGACGGGACTTTCGGCGAGCGGAGACCCTTCGGACGGCGACACGCTCACGAGCTGGATCTGTTCGCTCGGTGACACTCCTCTGCTCCACTCATACAGATTTTCTCCGCCAGCGAGCGCTCCCGACGTCAGAGCTTCAGATGACGTGAACACGACATGATTGAGATCGGGCGTACCCTCGTTGAATAGCAGTCCTTCTTTCCCGATTTCGTGTTCTGGTGCGTTTAGGCGCGAAACCAGAGGTTCGTACGATCCGCTGGCGTCGTTTCGTAGGTATAGTGTTCTTTCCTGGACTTCTCCTGGCGCTTGCGGCGGCGCTAGCGGTGTTTCGCCTTTCGGGGCGACAAGCGCCGCAGATAGATCAAGCGAGAACAGCCGATATTCTGTGGATTGCCCGAGAAAAAACGGCGGAACTTCTTCCACCGGAGTCGTGAGGTCAGCGGTGCCCCAGCCCTTCGCGCCCCGCCTCGACAGCAACTGCGACCCTTCAAACGCACGGTTGCCTTGCGGTTCGAGCTCAGCTTCGCTCGCGGCTGGGGCGCTGGCGGCATACGTGATCGCGGTGCCATCTGCGGCCGCCTGCATTGCTGTGCCGCGTTGGTTGTCGAAGTCCGTGGCTAGGCCCGCCCCGTGCTTGTCGGGCGGAGAAACCAGTTCCCACGCGCGTCCGTCAGGCATGGCAAGGCCGCCGACTTCCACCGCCGGTGCACCCGCCGCCGGGCCACACCGGAGGAGGCAGCCCAGAGTCACGAGTAGAAGGGCAAGAGCCGTCCGGGTGTCCGTGGCCCCAGCCCAATTATGCGGTACGCCCAAGACAGGCGCCCCTCGCCCGCGGCGAGCGAGTGGCAGGGAGCTGAGGAGTGCCGCAGCCGGCAGGGAGGAGGCTGCCGCAGCGGCTGTCGAACCCTGGCTGCACCCCATGAATACCGCTCCTCTCCTTGCCCCATTGCGGTCATGCGCGCACACAGCTGTGCGGCGCAAGGGCAGGATCGCGGGACGCGCCTGGAAGGTCAATACCGTTAAGGTAGGTATTCGTGCTCGGCGTGCAGTGCGCCCAGGATGGCGCGGTTTGGCGGCACCTTCAGGAGATCGTCCACTGCTCGAAGACCCGCGAGCCGGGCGCCAAACCTGCTCCACGGCGAGCCGATCTTCAGGGTCACCGAGCGATACGGCGTCACCTGCGGGATCAACATCGAGCTCCAGATCGGCGCTCGCGAGGCCAAGGCGACGACCTCCTGGCACTACAAGCACGCTCATGACACCCCACGACTCGTGACCGCCTATCCCATCAGCTAGCATGAGCCACATGTCAGCCACCGACAAACTCGAAGTACTGGATGTCATCGAACTGACCGAGCCCGTCGACGGCATCCCCGCCAGCGCCACCGGCGGTCTGCTGGAGCTCGTGGACGAGAACACCGCAATGGTCGAGATCACCTCGCTTCCCGAGCTCGACGCGGTCGAGCGCATCATCTTCCCCCCGCTGACCAAGCTCCGCCGCATCGGCCACGTCCGCGCCAAGCCCCACGGCGTCGCGGCCTGACAGGGCACCCGGCGGCGGGCGGCCACTTCGACGAGATCATCGGGCCGTAGGGCGGCGGGCCTGCGGTTCGCAGTCCGTGCGCCGCGCTAAGCTGCGACGCATGGACGACTTCTTTTCTGTGCCGGCCGGCTATGTCGGGCCTGACGAAGGCGGGAGCCGTGGTCTTTCCGCCTCCCCCATCCCTCCCGACGCCTACGACCACCCCGGGAAGTGGCTCGCCCTCGGCGCCCGCAAGATCCTCGCGATCAGGGACACGGAGGAGGAGTTGGAGCGCGAGTTCGGCGATCGCCGCCGCGAAGTGTCCTTCTTCCACGTCCCGACCACGACCATCTTCGCCCGCTGAGGCGACGGTCCCTGCCCCACAGCGACTTCAGATACGACGCTCGTGAAGTGCCGTCGCTGGACGTGCTCGTCCAGGCCAAGGGCGGCCCGCAGGTGGTCTTCACAGGCATCGTCGACTCCGGCGCCAGCCGCACGGTGCTCTCGCTCAAAAACGCCGAGAACCTCGGCCTGAGCAAGAGCGACTTGACGGACGACGGCACCGTGACCGTCGCCGACGAAAGCCAGGTCATCTGCCTGACCCCGCTCATTCCCATACGAGCGCAGGTCCTCCACGAACCCTCGCCCGGCAGCGGCCTCATCCCCTGGGGTCCCGTGTTCGACCTCGACGTGGTCTTCCTCGAGCACGCCACTCCCCTCTGGGGTCAGACCGACTTCTTCCAGCGCTTCAAGATCACCTTCGAGCGCTACCTGAACCCTCAGAGGTTCAGCCTGAGCTACTGACACCGCCGGCTCGCCGACAACACCATCGCCACCACGCAAAGCAGGGCTTCGGTGCGCTCGGTGAAAAGTTTCATCGCAGACGGTGGCTACGGTGTCCGCTCCGCGAGCGATCCCGCTCGTCCGCTGATGAAGAGAGGAGGATCTGGCGAGATTGCCCACCGCCGCCTGAACGCCTCGAGGAGCCCGTGCCGCCCCGTCGGCCAAAGCGCCAGCAGCGCCCGCGACGTTGAAAACCGTGCGCGGTGGCTCATCGCTCGCTCGCTCCGTGGCTTTGGCCGGCCGTCCGGCCCGAGCTGACGCGCCCGTACGAGGGATCGCGCCGCGACCCCGCGAGAGGGCCGCGGCGCTGGGAGGGGAACTTCGGGTGCTGCCTGGAGGCGATGCATGAACGAGCACACACCGATACCTCCTCAAGCGCCATCGCCGGAGAGGGTTGACCGCGATGACGCTCGAGCAGATACCGGCCTGCGCGAAACGCCCTGATCGCCGTGCGCGCCGCCATGCTCTTCCCAGCTCTCGCCTGCGGCCCGCTCCCGCAAAGTCCCCACTCCTCTCCGTTTTGATCCTCTGCCGTACCGACCGCGGCGCTAGGCCGCTCGGCACCGCGAAGCCGCTCCACGGCCGCGCACGCAGAGCATTTACGAGCGCCGCGGCCGGGTCAATACCGTTAACGCAGATGTTCGTGGGGGTGGGCGGCGATGATATGAAGCGCGATGACTTACTCGCCGCCATCTCCGGCCTGGACCCGATCCGCGTAGAGGGCACCGTCCAAGCTTGCAGCGCGCTGATCGACCTCCCACTGCTGAGATGGGCGACATGGTCATCGACTACGACACCGAGGCTGGCGCGACCTACGTGGAGCTGCCCGGCTATGACGAGGCTGGCGCTCACCATGTGGTCGAGGTGATCAGGGTTTTCTCACCGTCGACGTCGACGGCTCCGGCGAGCCGATCGGCGTGGAGCTCCTCAGGGCGCCCGCCGAGATCGATGAGGCGACGCTGCGGCCGCTCGCCGAACGCTTCCCGGCGCTCGACCTCGCACAGCTGCGCGAGGCCCTCGCTGGGCGACGCCTGGCGAGGGCTTGATCCTCGCGCGTCGCGGGCGGGGAGGCGTGCTGCCTCGAACGGCATTGGGCCGATTCGGTCCAATGCTCGCCGCGAAAAGATCGACGCTCTGATCGAGCTGACCACGAAGGGCCCGGGGCCGACCCCCGAGACGGAAGCGGCACTGAAGGACGACGCTTGGGGCAAGCGTCTCCTCGATCCGCAAACCAGGCGATCGGCTGGGTCGCGTACGAGAACCGTCCCAAGCGCGGCGTATGTTGGGATGCATGAGCGTTCTGGACACTGTGAACACCGTCACATCCCCGCGCCGGCGGCGCTACCCTGTCATCAATGCGAACACTGCTGCCCGACCCGCCGCCGGCCGAGGTGCAGGCGCTGCTCGAGCGCCGCAAGCGATGGGGGGCCGACACGCACGACGAGGTCTGGAAGGGGGTGCTGCACGTGGTCCCCGCGCCTGACGTCGGGCACGCCCTCATCTCCCAGAGGCTGGCGGTAATCCTCGACGGCCCCGCGCACGCGGCGGGCCTGCAAGCGGCGATGGCCGAGTTCAACCTCGGCTCCGGAGAGGACTACCGCGTCCCAGACGGTGGCCTGCTCGATCCCGGCGTCTCCGGCACATGGCTCGTCACGGCCCCACTCGTGGTCGAGATCCTTTCCCCCGGCGACGAGACCTGGGAGAAGCTCCCCTTCTACGCCGCCCACCACGTCGACGAGATCCTGATCGTCGACCCCGACGCGCGCGAGGTCCACTGGCTCGGCCTGCGCGGCGACCGGTACGAGCCGGTGCAGCGCAGCGGGCTGATCGAGCTGGGCGCCAGCGAGCTGGCGCGCATGATCGACTGGCCCTGAGAGGGCATCACGCGGCCGCTCGCCGAACGCTTCCCGGCGCTCGAGGACGCGCAGCTGCGCGCGGCTCTCGCTGGGCGACGCCTGGCGAGGGCTTGATCCTCGCGCGACGCCGGTGGACGGCTTCCCGAGCGCTAGACTCGAGCCATGGACTACGTCTTTCCCGGCAAGCTCGTTGACATCACCAACGTCGAGGTCATCGGCGAGTACCGACTGCGCCTGACCTTCGAGGACGGCGTCGTCGGCGACGTCAGCTTCGCCGATCGCAAGTGGAAAGGCGTGTTCGAGCCGCTGCGCGACCCGAAGCGCTTCGCGCGGGTCACGATTGAATTCGGCACGCTCGCCTGGCCCGAGGACGGCCTGGACATGGCTCCCGAGCCGCTCTACGAACAGGCCTGCAAGCACCGGGTCCGCGGCTCGGATCACATCGCCGCGTAAGCGAAGGGCTGACGCACGCGCGACACATTCGCCGGCTGTCATCGGTGGCCCTTCGTCTTCGCCTTCACCAAGGAAATCGATAAGGTCGAGGGGACCGGCAAGTGGCCCGCCGGGACGGAGGGCACCGTCGTCAGCGAGCGCGCAGCCGGACGGCTCTGAGCAAGCGACGCGAGGCCCGGTAGGACGGGGGTTTCAGGGGGCGGGAGGGTGTCCGTTCGCGCGTTTCGTCGCGGGCGAGGGGTACGGTGCTTGGCCGACGAGCGATCCCGCTCGCCCTTTGACGATCGGAAGGAGAGATGCCATCATGGAGGCTGTGACGACGCGTGAGACCGCACATGCGCTGCTGGACCGGTACCCCGACGAGGAGCTCGACGACATCGTCGCGTTCCTCGCCTGCCGGCGAGCGGCTGACGGCACCGACCTGAGCGCCAAGGGAATCCTCGCCCGCCATGGCGAGCGCCCGCTGATACCCCAGGAGCTCGAGCAGTTCATGGCGGAGTACGGGCCCTACATGGGCCCCCCTGACGGCGAGGGTTGACCCGTGGCCGACAAGCGGCGCGAGGTGTTCGCGCCCGCACGCTTCGACGAGAAGCAAGTCGAGGACGATCTTGCGCACCTGCCCGACGGAGCAGCAACCGCGCTGCGCTCCCTGCGCCGCGACATCGACCGCGACGGCGGAATCGCCGCGTCCCGTCTCAAAAAGTGCGAGGCCGAAGGCCGAGACGGCACCAACCTGCCCGGCTGTCTGAAGACCTACGTCCCCTGGCCTGACGGACGCTATGGCGTCATCTTTCAGATCGTCGCACACCCCACACGCCCCTGGGGACTGCGCACGCTCGCGTACGGACGACGACACCCGACCGGTCCCGGCCAACTCAGCGTCTACCAGATCGCCGACCGGCGGCTCATCGAGATCATCGCCAGGGATCTGCGGGGCAAGGACCCCGGCACACCCGCGCCGCGGATGACGTCGACGTGATCAGCGACATCACGAGCCTCACCGGCTACTACCGACTCGGCGAACGCCTACGCGAACGCGGCTCTACAGCGTCAGCCTGACGGACCTAAGATGGTCGATATGGTCGTTGACTACGACACCGAGGCTGGCGCAACCTACCTGGAGCTGCCCGGCTACGACGAGGCTGGCGCTCACGATGTGGTCGAGGTGATCAGGGGTCTGGTCACTGTCGACGTCGACGGCTCCGGCGAGCCGATTGGCGTGGAGCTCCTCAGGGCGCCCGCCGAGATCGATGAGGCGACGCTGCGGCCGCTCGCCGAACGCTTCCCGGCGCTCGAGGACGCGCAGCTGCGCGAGGCCCTCGCTGGGCGACGCCTGGCGAGGGCTTGATCCTCGCGCCTACCAGGCGACATCCACGCCGTATGGGCGCAGTCTGTCATCCACGGAGACGATGACCGCGTGCTCGAGGCTCGCTTGGGCGATGAGCAGGCGGTCGAACGGATCGCGATGATGCCACGGCAGCAGGCGAACCGCCTGTGCGTGCTCGATGCTGACGGGCAGAGGCACGGCTCCGCCGTCCAGCATCTGCCTCGCGAATCCGTCGGGTGCGTCCAACTTGCCGAGCGATTGCTTGATCGCCACCTCCCACACCACCGCCGCGCTGAGCAGGATCTCGTTGGCGGGATCCGTGAGAAGCTCGTCTGCGTGCGCGCTCAGACGCGCATCTTCGCTGAGCAGCCAGAGCGCGGAATGGGTGTCGGCCAGCAGCCTCACCGCACGCCGAACGCCTCAGCGATGTCCTCTGGCAGCTCGTCGAAGTCGTCGGCCATGCGCACGCGGCCGTGCCAGGCGCCGCGCACCGACGCCAGCGAGCGTGGCTCCTCCGCGACAGGCACAAGCCGCACAACCGGCTTGCCGTTGCGCTGGATGACGACATCCTCGCCGGCCTCCGCGCGCGCCACCAGCTTGGAGAGATGAGTCTTGGCATCGTGCATACCGACACGGGTCATAGCAAGACCATAGTAGCAATCTTAGCTAGCCCTAGTCAACAGTTGTGGTGCTTCTTGCCGCGGCGAGCGTGGTGCCTGCCTGTCAATACCGTGAACACAGGCATTCGTGGGAGCGGATGCCCTCCAGCGCGTGGCGGGCGAGCGGCGTTGAGATCGGCCCTGATGCCGCGTGTCGACCCGGAGGTCTGACTTGCATCGGTTGTGTCGCTCAACCGAGCGCCCACAACAGGCTGTGAGCCGGGACGAGGGCATAGGTGTCCGCGAACAGCAGCTCGTCAGATGTCGCGATAACCGCGGGGCGTCCGGGATGGGCCCTGGCGATGCCGGCCATTTTGCGCAGGTCGATCTGCCGCCGGTACTTCACCTCCACGACGTCGAGCTCTCGGCGCGGCCCCGCCACGAAGTCGACCTCGGTTGCCCTGGCGGTGCGCCATACGTGCAGCCGGTCGGGCGAGACGAAGGATTCGATCGCTCGCTCGGGCGGCTCGTAGCGGCGGTAGAGCGCGAGGGCGAGGGCGTTCTCGACCAGCGCGGGAACGTCGGCGAGCACGCCGGGGACAAGGTCGAGCGCGATCGTGTGCAGGAGGGGATCGGCGAAGAAGAGCTTCTTCTCGTTGGAGAGGCTGTTGGTCGGTGAGCCCGAGCGCCAGAAGTAGAGGATGAGCAGGAAGTAGCCGCCGGCCAGCAGCTCGATGTAGTCGCGCAGCGTGTGATGGCTTGGGGCGCCGCGTCCGCGTCCGAGCGGGACGTCCATCTCGCGCGCCATCCTGCTCCAATCGGTCCTCGAGCCGAGCGAGCGAAGCACCCGCTCGAGCAGAGCGTGGGCGGCCGGGACGCCGGCGCCCCGGCGCTGCACCTCCTTGAGCAGAGAGTCATGCAGAACGCGCCGCACCCGCTCGGAGGGCTCCACGGCTCCCGTGGCCGCCTCGGCGACCGACGCCGGCAGGCCGCCGAACCTCAGGTACAGCGAGAGCGCGTCCTTGAGCGCGCGCCCGTGAAGACGAGCCTCATACAGCGCCGCTTGCCCGTCGGCTGTGCCGACGCTGGCGACGGGCATGCATGGCGAGGGAGGTATAGATCGGTCGATCGCCCGCGCGAACGAGGCGAACGTCTGCGGCAGGACGAGATGGTCGCGTCCCGCGCCGCGGCGCCCCGGCAGCCGCTCGGCCGCGCCTCGCTGCAGGTCGATCGCCGAGGAGCCGGTGCACACGACCACGTCGTCGGCGATCGTCCCGTCGTCCCACAGCGCCTTGACGGCGGTCTGCCAGCGTGCCAGGGCCGTCACCTCGTCGAGCAGGACGATTCCAGGCCCGGGCTGCCGTGCCAACGTCTTCGCGCGTGCAACCGTGTCGGCCAGCTCGGAGTGATGGCGGCCCTCGAGCAGGTCAAGCGTCAGATAGATCACGGAGCGCTCAGCGCGCCCGTCGGCGAGGGCGCGCGCAGCCAGCAGCTTCAGGTCCGTCGTCTTGCCTACCTGACGCGGCCCGCGCAGCACGTGGATGCCGGGCGCGGCGAGGTCGATCTCGTCGACGACGGTCGAGGGCAGGCGCATCGGCTGTGCCGCGAGCAGGGCAAGCTGTCGGTCCGTGCCAACCCACCCTCGGTCCTCCCACCAGGGATTCTGGTCGAGGATCCTGTCGTCGCCGAGCGCCATGGCGCCTGACGATAGCATTTCCTCCATAATAGGCGCTTACTTTGGAAAAGATCTTCCAAAATAGGGGCCTATATTGGACGCCTACCTCCAATAGGCGCCGGCAGGCCCGCCCGACGTCAATACCGTTAATACAGGTATTCGTGAGCGCGGGGGCCGTACCGGCCCATACCGTTAACACAGGCATTCGTGGGCCGCGGGGCGCACGCGCCGGGGCGGCGCGCGCCGCAAACGCCCAGGCCGGCACGAAACCGGGTGTATGATCGCTGCGTATGGAGAGGACTTGCAGGCGCCATGCGGTGGACGATCTGCCAATGATCAGACACGGGGAGAGGGCTCATGTCGGCGAGGCACGCGCTGCTGGGCCTGCTGCTTCACCGCGCGGGCTATCCGTATCAGCTCGCGGATCGGTTGCAGCGGCGGCTGGGCCCGGCGTGGGAGGTCAACTCCGGCTCGCTGTATCAGACGGTCAAGTCGCTGGAGCGCGACGGGCTGATCGAGCGGGTGCAGAGCGCCGCGGGCGACCACGAGGACAGGCACGTGTTCGCGATCACCGACGAGGGCGTCTCGGAGTTCGAGCGCTGGTTCGATCAGGCTCCCGACACGGTCCGGCTGCCGCGCCGCCCGCTGCTGGTGAAGATCACGTTCGCGGGCCCGCTGCGCCTCAAGGACGCGCTGTCAAAGGTAGACGCCTACGAGCGCGATTGCGCGCGGCGGCTGGCGGAGACCGCCCACCTGCGCGAGGAGCTGCCGGTTGACGGGCCGCTGCTGCGAGCCGGCCATCTGCTGCTGCGCCTGAACCTCTCGACCGACGTCTTCCAGCTGGAAGGAGAGCTGCGCTGGGCAAGGCAGGCGCGCGAGCTGCTCGCTTGGCTGCAGGGCGAGGAGGCGGTCTGGCCGTCGGACTCCGGCGAGCGTCAGCGCGAGCGCGCCGGCGCGCGCAGGGAGCTGTTCAAGAGGATCGCCGGCTCGACGTCGGCAACGGCGTCTGCCCCGCCCGCGGGCGGGCGGGCTCCGGATCCGGGCGGGCGGGCGCCGGATCCGGGCGAGGACGCGCCGGGCGACTGAAGGCGCGCCGATGCTCCTCTCGCTGCAGCGGATATCCAAGCGCCACCACGGCTCCGGCGGAGCTCGGGTGACGCTGGACGACGTCTCGCTCCAGGTGCGGCGCGGGCAGATGGTGGGCGTGTTCGGCCCCAGCGGCTCGGGCAAGACGACGCTGCTGCGGATCGCCGCCGGACTGCAGGCCCCCGACAGCGGCGCGGTCCTCTACGACGGGCAGCGCCTGGATGAGATGTCGGCGGCGGAGCGGATGCGCCTGCGCCGGCGGGAGATCGCGTGCGTGTGGGGCGCCCAACCCCCGCAGCGCGGCCTGTCCGTGCTCGACCACGTGGTGGTTCCGCTGCTCGTCGATCGTCGCGATCGCCGCGGCGCGCTGCGGCTTGCGCGCGAGGCGCTGCTCGCCTGCGAAGCCGAGCACTGCGCGAGCATGGAGCTTGACGAGCTCTCCGACGGCGAGCGCCAGCGCGTCGCGATCGCGCGGGCGCTCACCATCGAACCGCGGCTGCTGCTGGCCGACGGTCCGGCGTCGAGCCTGTCGCTCGTCGAGCGGGAGGCGATCATGGCGCTGCTGTCCTCGCTCGCGCGGGAGGCGCGGGTCGCGGTGCTGATCACCGCCGGCGACGGCGAGGCGCTGATCCGGGCCGAGGAGATCCTCTATCTCTGCGACGGCAGGCTCGTCGATCCCCAGGACGCGGGAGAGGGCGGCAGGGTCTACCGGTTCCCGGGCCGCTCGCGCCGAGCCGCGGCCGATGCTTGAGCTCGAGCGCGCCCAGGCGGGGTCGCCGGTCGTTCGCCCCGATTCGCGGCCGATGCTTGAGCTCGAGCGCACGCGCAAGCTCTATGAGAGCCCCGGCGAGGTCATCCACGCCGTGCAGGACGTGAGCATGAGCGTGCGCGAACGCGAGCTGGTCGCGCTGCTCGGTCCAAGCGGCTCGGGCAAGACCACGCTGCTGCTGCTCGTGGCGGGGCTGCTGCGGGCCGACGGCGGCAGCGTGCGCTTCGAAGGCCGCGACCTGGGCACGCTCTCAAAGCGCGAGGCGCTCTCCCACAGGCGCACCAAGCTCGGCTTCGTCTTTCAGGGCTTTCACCTGACGGCGGGCCTCACCGCGGAGGAGAACGTCGCCCTGCCGCTGCTGTTGCGCGGGGTCGCTCACGGCCAGGCGCACCGGCGGGCGGGCGCCGCGCTGGATGAGGTCGGCCTCGCGCGCCGCTTGCACCACACGCCCGAGCGGCTCTCCGGCGGCGAGCAGCAGCGCGTCGCGATCGCGCGGGCGCTCGTCGGCGAGCCGCGGCTGATCCTCGCCGACGAGGCCACCGGCAGCCTCGACACCGAGACCGGCGACGCGGTGCTCGAGCTCCTGAGCGCGCTGCCCCGCGAGCGCGGCGCGGCGGTGATCCTCGTCACCCACGACGCGCGCGCGACGCGCCATGCCGACCGCGTGCTGGGGATGCGCGACGGCCGCCTGACGGAGGCCGACCCGCCGGGGAGAGGGGCCGGGAAGCCGGGCGCAGAGATCGGGACGACGGGAGGGGCCGGGGCGCGGGCGCGACTGGCGAGCGGGGCGTGATCGGCTACCTGCGGACGCTGCTGCTCTTCTACAGGCGCCACCTGCGCGTGCAGCCGTTGCGCGAGCTGATGGCCGTCGCCGGGGTGGCCGCCGGGGTCGCGCTGCTGTTCGCCGTCCAGGTCGCCCACCGCAGCATCACGGGCTCGTTCGAAAACATCGCGCACGGGGTCGCCGGCGCGGCGACGCTCGAACTCGCCGCGCGCGGCCCGGAAGGCTTCGATCAGCGCGTCGCCGAAGAGGTGGAAGGCATGGCGGGGGTGAAGGCCGCCGCGCCCCTGCTCACCGAGCAGATCGTCGCCGCCGGTCCGAAGGGGCGGCGCGAACTGACGCTGCTCGGCGCCACCGAACAGATCGTTCCCCTGCACGGCAGGCTCTCCTCGCGGTTCCAGCGCGCCGCCGAAGGCTCCCGCCGGGGCCTGCTGCTGCTGACCGAGCCCACCGCCACAGCGATCGGCGTGCGACCGGGGGACGGCGTCACCGTCCTGATCGGCGGGCGCAGCGAACGGATGAGACTCGACGCGGCCGTGAGTGCCGCCCGGATCGGGTCCGCGGCGGACAGCCCGATCGCCGCCGCGCCGCTCGCGATCGTGCAGTCTCTCGCCGGGCTTGGAGGGCGCGTCACGCGCGTGCTGATCGAGCCGCGGCCGGGGGCGGAAGCGACGCTGCTGCGAGCGCTGGAGAAACGTTTTGGCGCCACCGCCAACGCGCGTCTCCTCGACACCGAACTGAAGCTGCTGGAAGGCGCCGCCGCCTCGGAAAAGCAGGTGACGCTGCTGTTCAGCGTGATCAGCCTCGTCGCGGGCGTGATCCTCGCCTACAACGCGCTGCTGCTGGCGAGCGCCGAGCGCCGGCGCTTCATCGCCTATCTGATCGAGGCCGGCGCCCCCGACTCGATGGTGCTCGCCTCGCTGGCCTTCGACGCGCTGCTGCTCGGCCTCGCCGGCTGCGCGCTCGGGCTGCTCGCCGGCGATCTGGTCTCGCTGCTCGCCTACCGCGACGTGCCGGGGTACATCGCCGCGGCGTTCGCGGTCGGCCCGCAGCGCATCGTCACCGCTCAGACGGTCGAGATCGCGCTCGCGGGCGGCATGCTCGCGGCGTTCGCGGCGACGATCCTGCCGGCGCTGGCGATCCTGCGCGGCAGCGCGATGGTCACCCTTTCGGGTACACCCTCTGGGGCGCAGGCAGGCGAGCCCGAGGGGGTGGGCCGCACACTGTCGCTCACGCGCGGGCTGCGCCCATCCGACCGCGGCGTGTTCGCCTGCGGCGTGGCGCTCGTCTGCGTCTCCGTGCTCGCGGCGCTGCTTGAGCCGGCGAGCACTCTGGCGGCGCTCGTGGGGCTCGCGGCGGGGATCGTCATCTGCCTGCCGCTGACCGCGCGCGCACTGCTCGCGCTCGCGCGCACGGCCTCGCGGCGCTCCAGCGATCCCGCCGCGCGGCTGTCGGTCGCCGAGCTGCGCGGCTCCCCGCCGCGCACGGTCGCGCTGCTGGCCACGGGCGCGATCGCGGCGTTCTTGATGATCGTGATCGGGGGCTCCGTCGCCGACGTGCAGAGCGCAGTGCGCCGGGGAGCCACCGACCTGCTCTCCAGCGCCGAGCTGTGGGTCAAGCCCGGCGGGGCGCAAAACGTTTATACGACCCAGCCGTTCGACTCCGCGCAGGCGCAGCGACGCCTACAGCGGCTGGGGGTGGTGCGCTCGGTGCTGCCCTGGCGCGACTCGTTCCTGGATTTGCCGGGACGGCGGGTGTGGGTGCTCGGCGCGCCGCCGGCGCTGCAGGCGCAGATCGCCCCCAGCCAGCTGCTGGAAGGGTCGCTCGCGAGCGCGGATGAGCGGCTGCGCGAAGGCGGCTGGGTGGCGATGAGCCAGACGATCGCGCGCGAAGAGCGCCTTCACCTCGGCGAGCGCTTCACGCTGCCGACCCCCGCGGGCTACGCCAGCTTCAGGCTCGCGGCCACCACCGCGAACTACGGCTGGCTGCCCGGCGCGATCGTCATGAACGGCGCGGACCATGCCAGGCTGTGGATGAGCGCCAAGGCGACACAGCTCGCCGTCGAGCTGCAGCCGGGCGTATCGATCGAGCGCGGCAGACAGCTCGTGCAGAGCGCGCTCGGACCCGGCTCGGGGCTGAGCGTAAAGAGCACCGGCGAACGACGGGCGGAAGTGAGCGCCGTGCTCGGCAGCACCCTGTCAAGGCTGAACGACACCACGATCGTCGTGCTCGTCACGACGATCGCGTCGGTGATCGCGCTGATGATGGCGGCGGTCTGGCAGGGCAGGGCCCGCTTCAACTCGCTGATATCGATCGGCATGGGCTTCGGCCAGTTCGCCAGGATGATCTTCTACGAGAGCGGCACCGTGCTGCTCGGCGGCTGTTTGATCGGCCTGGCCGCGGGCCTCACCGGTCAGTACCTGATCGACGGCTGGCTGCACCACACCACCGGCTCCCCCGTCCAGTACGCGCCCGCGTGGCAGCTCGGTCTGCGCACGCTCATGGTCGCGCTCGGCATCTCGCTGGCGGCCTCGCTGGCGGCGGTGCTGCGGATCAACGGCTCGCAGCCCAGAGCGGCATTCTCGATGCAATGAGCGACAAGAGCACCTTCGCACCGGGGCTGGCGCTGCTGAGCGGCCAGATCAAAGCCGATGTGCACAGCGTGTATCGCGTGCTGCGCTCGCTCGACGACCTCGTGGACGAGGACGACCCGCGGGCGCCCGAGCGCGTGCAGGCCGTGGAAGCGTGGGCGCGCGCGGGGGCGGCGGACAGTCCAACAGACCCCGCCCCCTACCCCCCCCCAAGGCCAGGGCGGACCTTCCCACGGACCCCTCCACTTACCCCCCTCATCCCCCCAGGACCGACACCCCGGAGACGCGGGCGCTCGCGGATCTCGCGTCTCGCCACCCGCTGCCGCGCGCGTCGCTGCTCGAATTCTGCGAAGGGATGCGCCACGACATCGCGCGCGCGCCGATCGAGGACGAGCATGACTTCGAGCGCTACTGCCAGCGGGCGGGCGGCTCGGTCGGGGTGGTGCTCGCGAACCTGCTCGGCGCGGCACCCTCAGGGGCACACGGCAGGCGGGCGGCGAGGCCGACAGTATGGGCGAGGTCGAGCGCAGGATGGCGACGCTCGGGAGGGCGATGCAGGTGACCAACATCCTGCGCGACGTCGACGAGGACCTCGCCCACGGCCGCCTCTACATCGCCCGCACCGCTATCGAGCGCTTCGGCTTCCCCTCGCCCGGGGCGCGCGAAGCGCTGCTGCGCGATCACATCGCCCGCGCCGACGCGCTCTACGAAGACGGCCTCGGCGCGATCGCGCTGCTGCGCGACGGCCGCCGGGCGATGGCGCTCTCGGCGACTCTCTACAGGGAGATCCTGCGCCAGATCGAGCGAGACGGCTTCGGGCGCAGACCGGGGCGGGCGGTCGTGCCCGCCTGGCGGCGGCGCGTATTGGTTGCACGGAACCGCTTCGCGCAACTATGATCAAGCGCGGGGGTTGATGAAAGGAGAGGGCATGATCTGGGGCTTTTCGAAGAAGGGCGGCCTCGCACGCGCGCTGATGCTGGTCGCCTGCACGGCGATCCTGACGGGCGGCGTCGCCCAGGCGAGCGCGGGCCGGCGCGAGGCGGCCGCGCACACCGCCCGCACGATCAGCGGCACCGACACGGCGCACCTGCACCTGGTCCACCAGAACGAAATGGTCCTGTCCGAGGAATGCCTGGCCAAGGGCGCGCTGCCCGGTCACATGCGCGCGGTGCTCACCGTCGGCTCGTTGTTTACGGGCAGCTGCACGATCTACACCTCAGCCGGATCGATCACCGGCCACGGTGTCGCGACACCGCACGGCACCGGGCGCTACCAGAGCTTCAGAGGAACGCTTTCCATCACCGGCGGCACCGGCCGCTACCGGCACATTCGCGGGCGCACCGGGCTGTACGGCACGTTCGACCGCAGGACGTTCGCGCTGGTGGTGCAGACGACCGGACGCCTCTCCTATTGAGCGCGCGCCCGATCATGCTGGGCGCGTGCCTGGTCGCGCTCGCCGCGTGCCTGCCGAGCGCCGCGCTCGCCGCGCCGTCGGTGAGGCTGTCGGCCGGCCTGCGCCCCGAGCTCCTCGGGCACAGCACGACCGTCAGCCTGAGCATCCAGATCACCCCGCACGGCGAAACGGTCCCGCCGCCGCTGATCGAAGCCGACCTGCGCTATCCGGCCGGCCTGGACGTCCAGCTGAGCGGCCTCGGCATCGACGCGTGCTCGGTCGCGACGCTCGAACTGTCCGGGCCGGAGGGCTGCCCACCCAACTCGCTCATGGGCCGCGGCTACGCCATCGCCGAGCTCCCGATCAAACACGAAGCCTTTCGTGAAGCGGCGGAGGTCGCGATCCTGCGGACCGCCGAACAGGACGGCCACTTCGCGCTGCTGCTCTACATATACGGCGAGACCGCGGTGGACGCGCAGATCGTCCTGCCCGCCCAGCTGCTCCCCGCCGGCGGGCCGTTCGGAGGGCTGCTCGCCATCCAGGTGCCGCTGGTCCCGAGCCTGCCGGAAACCCCCGACGTGTCCGTGGGCGAAATCCAGCTCGTGCTCGGCCCGAAGGACCTCACCTACTACGAACGCGTCCACCGCAAGCTCCTCGCATACAAGCCCGCCGGCATCGACCTGCCCAAGCACTGCCCCCGCGGAGGCTTTCGCTTCGCCATCGAGCTCGGCTTCCTCGGCGGCGCCCACGCGAGCGGCGCCACCGCCGTCCCCTGCCCGCGGCGCTCGCGGTGATCTTGCCCGCCTACGGTGGCGACCGTGCGGTCACCCTGCAGTCACCCCAAAGAAGGCCCCACAGGTCGATGCGGACGCCCGGCGCCGGACCGGTCGGGAATCTAGCTGCTTCAGTTTGCGAAAAGGTAACTATTTAGGTATCAGCGGCATGTGCTCCAGTGTCGGTATGCGGCGATGAGGCGTGAGGTTTCTGCGTCCGCGTGGATGTCGATGTCGAGCAGGGCGATCTGGTATCGCTTGCTGTTGCGCTGGCAGATGGCGAGCAGATCGCGGCGATCGTCGGCGATGGTGACCGAGAGCACTTCGATGTCCTGGCCGACGACGGTGCCTGGGCACGGGAACTTCGCCTCGTCGAAGGCGTTCTCGAATCCCATCAGCTGTTCGTCCTCGTCGTGGGCGTCGACGGTGATCTCCTCGATCAGGCTGTCAAGCTCGGTGTCGGTCTGGCGGGCTGGGCTCATCGGGCTCCTCTCAGGCGGCCGGGTGCAGGCGTTCCAGCAGCAGCGGCGGGCATTGGCGGATCTCGCCGCTTGAGAACCGGCCGATCGGCTCATGAACGCAGACGGTCGCGGTGTCGTGTTCCAGCTCGATCACGACGCCCTGCACGCCGCGCAGGTATTGGGGTTTGGTGCGGTGGTTGAAGCGGACGCGGTCGCCGACGTTGAGCATCGCCAGCGCCTTGGCGGAGTTGACCGTCTCCAGCAGCTGGAGCCGCGCGTGGATCGCGTCGGCGATCGACATCAGGTGCTCATCGAGCGCGCCGGCCGCGATCTGGTCGAGCAGCAGCCGCTCGGGCCGGCCCGGCGTCTGCTGGCGATCATCGCGCGGCGGCGGGGAGGCGCCGCCCGCGGCCGCCGACAGCCGGCGTTGTGTTCTGTCGCGTCGGGATCGCTTGCCCATGCTTGGCCTGCGATTATCGCCGCGGTCACGGACGGCCCGCTCACGTCTCTGCGGCGGCCGGCAGCCAGGGTCGGCCGGCTGTGAGCTTCCCGAGCACGTCCAGGGGGCGATAGCCCTGCTTGCGAGCGGTGGAGACGTAGGAGCGCCGGAGCCTGTCAAGCTCGGTGAGACAGATTGGATGGGAATTTAGTGAGTGATCTCCTCGGTGTCGACGGGTTTGTTGATCCACGCGCCGGTCGGTAGTGCTGGTGGCCGTGGTGGCCGGCGGACGAACCGCTCGGGTGTGGCGGCGTAGGCCGCGGCGAGGACATCGCGTCTTGCGGCGTGGGTTTGCTCGGCGAGGCCGTGGTGGACGGTGGATGGGGTCATCAGCCCGATCCCGGAGTGGCGGTGGCGCTCGTTGTACCAGGGGAAGAAGTCGCGGCAGAACGCTCGGGCTTCGAGGATCGAGGTGAACCGGGCGGGGAACCCGGGGCGGTACTTCAACGTCTTGAAGTGCGCCTCGGAGTAGGGGTTGTCGGTCGAGGTGTAGGGCCTGGAATGCGTCTTGGTGACGCCCAGGTCCGAGAGCAGGAACGCGACCGGCTTGGAGCGCATCGCTGAGCCACGGTCGGCGTGGATCGTCAGCTGGTGGCGGGGGATCCGCTGCTTGGCGAGCGTCTCGGCGATCAGCCGCTCGGCGAGCGGCGCGGTCTCCTGGTGCTGCACGGTCCAGCCGACGACGTAGCGGCTGTAGATGTCGAGGATCACGAACAGGTAGAAGTACGTCCATGTCGCCGGGCCGAGCAACTTCGTGATGTCCCACGACCAAACCTGGTTCGGGGCGCTGGCGAGCAGCTCCGGCCGGGCGTAGCGCGGGTGGGTGAGCTGGTCGCGACGCTCGCGGACCTCGCCTTGCGCCGCGAGCAGCCGGTACATCGTGCGCTCTGACGCCAGATAGGTGCCCTCGTCCAGCAGCGTGGCGTAGACGTGCGCTGGAGCACAGTCGGCGAACCGCTCCTCGTGCAGCCGCGCCAGCACCGCTCCGCGCTCGGGCTCAGACAGCGCTCTGGGCGACACCGCGGGCGGGCGCGCCGCGCGCACCCTCGGCTCCGAGCGCCAGCGGTACAGCGACGCTCGACTGGCGCCCAGCACCCGGCACGCCGGCAAGGTTCCGACGAGCGGCTCGACCTGGCTGACGGCCTGCTCGATCATCGCTCGGGCCGTGGCGCGTTGGTCTCGATCGCGCTCTTGGGCGCCAGCAGATCCTCCAAGAGCGCTGAGACGTTTCCCTGCACCTCGATCACCCGACGAGCCGTCTGGAGATCAGCCTCGGCGCGCTCCAACCGGCCACGCAACGTCCGCATCTCGACCTGCTCGGCGCTCGGCCCGCGCGGCCCACGCTTACGCGGCTCCAAGCCATGCAGCGCACCAGCGTCGCGCTGCTTGCGCCACGCCGTCAAGTGCGAGGTGTACAGCCCCTCCCGGCGCAACATCGCCCCGATCTCGCCGTGACGCGTGCACGCCGCGGCCTCACGCAACACCCGCAGCTTGTACTCGGCGGTGAACCGCCGCCGCCGCGGACGCTCAGCGAGCTCGGGATCAGGCCGAGGCCCCCCCGACGCGCCGCGCGCGACGGGCACTACGCTCCGCTCGCCTACGGCTCCCTCCACTACGCGCCCGTCGCCAGGCACCTCCACAACCGTCATGGGCTCCAACATCGCTACAGCTCCGTTCTCGCCCTCAAGGCTCAGTAATCCAACAGGGGAATCTGTCTCACCTCACATTGGCAGAGAGGGCACGGCCAGGAAGCGCTCGGCGCCCTCCTTCGTGCGCCAGCAGCCGGAGATCTTCTGTTGCAGCTTGACCATCCGAATGTCCTGCTCGGCCAGGTTGTTTGAAAAGGGCGCCCGGAAGTCGTGTGCGAACCTGAGCGCCTCGGCCTGCCGGCAGTCCAGGCGCAGCAGCAGGTTCTGGGCGTCGGTGCGCTTGATCCGCTTGTGCGCGTTCTCGGCCAGCCCGGGGTTCTGCTCGTAGCCCAGAGAGATCAAGCCACGATAGGAGCGGTGAAGCTCGCAGAGCGCCTGGTCGGTGAGCTCCTTCAGGCCGGCCGCCTTGGCCTGCTGCACAGCGTCGTTGGTGTCGAGCAGCAGGGCGCTCATGCCCGAGGCCCAGCTCTGCCCGGCCTCGGTGGCGGCGATCAGCTCCCTGAGGTGGTGCGCTCCGCAGAGAGCGTGGATCGCCTGCTCGTAGGAGCGGTAGGGCTTCCAGCCATCGTGGACCGCGATCCCTTGAAAGTCGGGCAGCACGCCGGCATCATCCATCGCCTGCACCCCGCGCTTCTCATGCGCCGTGTAGCGCGTCAGCGTCTGCGTGGAGGCCGAGTGGATCCAGTCGAGGCGCCCGGCGATCCTGGCGCCCGTCTCATCGAAGCACACAACCGGCTCGGAGATTAAGAGCTTGCGCAGCTCCTCGTCAAAGGCGCACAGACCCGCGGCGGCCTGATCGACCCATGCCACAAGCGTGCCGGTCGAGATCTCGACACCCGCCAGATCGCCCAGCAGCTGGCAGGCACGCTCGTAGGGGATGTGCTGGAAGACGTGCAGGTAAACGCCGAGCGCCTTGATCCGCTCGCCGTAGCTGACCGGTGCCTTGACGCTCTCCGGGAAGCGTCCCGCGTGCACACGCCCGCAGCCCACGCAGCGGCGCACGCGCGCGACGTGCTCGACCACGCGCATGACGATCTGCTCGGGCAAATCGAAGACCTGGCGGCGCTCGCCGCCCTCAAGCGGCTCGGCGTCCGCCAGATCCCGGCCACAGCCCTCGCAGGGTCCTTCGGGATCGTGTCCGATCTCCTCGTCGGGAACCTCGACGCGCTGCAGATGCGCGCCCTCGTGGCCTTCCTGGCCGCCGGGATTGCGCCCGGAGCGCCTGCGCAGGCTGCGATCCTTGCGGTCCTTCTCGACCGGCTGCTTGGAGTAACCGTCCGAGGAGGGCGGCTTGGAGGAGTTGCGCGAGTTCTTCCCCAGCTTCTGGCGCAACTCGGCGAGCAACGCCTCAAGCTCGGCGATCCGCGCATTCGCCGCAACAAGGCCCGCCACGAGATCCGCGTAGCTCAATCGCTCTGCATCTATGCCTGCACCCATGGCGGATGCAAAGTTCCCTGCACACGGGCGGAATCCTGCTCAGACCGGCGCCATCTCCCACATGGACGAGATCACGAGACCACTGGCATCAGGCCGGACGACACCTGAACAGATACGCGAAAAGTTGCTGCTTTACAGGCATTGTAAGAGTGGGCCGTGTTGGAATCGAACCAACAACCTTGGGCTTAAGAGAACCCTGGCCCCTCCGGCGGTTTTGCCTGCAAATGGGCGATGTTTAGACGTTTGGCACATTGCTCGTGGGGTGGCCATCCCCGCGGTGATGCCGCCGATTTGCTGCGGCTTTGATCGGTTGGCCACGGACCGGCTGATCGCACTGGGGATCGAGATGGCGTCCACTCGTTTCGGCGGCGCTCATGCCGCACCCCACGAGAAAGGTGGCGAAGATGGCCAGACCCTGGCCGAGAAGGTCCGCGTGGCCGCATGTCGCCAAGAGCGGTCGCAAGTCATACACGGTCGGCTTCTACGACCACGAAAAGCACGAACGAAGTCGCACGTTCCCCACGGTCAGACACGCTCGCGCCTGGATGGACGACTACATCACGGCAGAGCGCCGGGGCCGTCACAGCCTGCGACGGTTCCTGCTGGACCTCGACGCGAAGGAGGCCAACGAGGCTGAGACACGAAGCATCGGGGACGTGCTCGAGCTCTACCTAGCGCTCGATGCGCATCCGCGTAACGAGGGTGGTCTCGCGCCCTCGACCTATGACCGCTACGAGTGGGTGATTGGTCGTCATCTGCTTGGCAAACCCCGTCGCGACCGCCACGGAGACATGCAGCCACCGCCACGCTATGCGCTCACGGTCGCGTCGGTGCCCGCGACACGCTTCAACGAGCCCCGAGCACCGCGGGCATGGCGGGAGGACATGCAGCAAGCCGGCGCATCCAAGCCGACCCGCGAGCAGGCGTGGCGTGTGCTCTCGGCGGCGCTGAGCTGGGCGGCCGGGTCGCCCCATATCCCGGAGGTCCAGACCAACGGCTGCATTCTCGCCACCGAGCCGCGCGTCAACCGGCGCCGCTCGGTGCAACACGGGGGTAACGGCTACGACCTGGCCGGTCGCCGTCGCGGGCTGGGCGTGGCCAGCTGGGCGCTCTCGCCGCAGGCCGTGGAGGCGATCCGTTCCGAGATGCTCCTCCGGGTCAACAGGCGGCGCGAGATCCTCGCGCACCGGGACGCCATGGTCGTGAGCCTGCAGTACGGGCTCGGCGCGCGCAACCAGGAGGTCTGGGGAATGCGCTGGGCGTCGCTGGCCGGCGAGTTCGCGTGGGTGATCGAGGTTCTCTCCTCCGGAGAACTCTACGAGTGGGGCAAGACCGAGCACAGCACCCGACGCACAGCGATGCCAAGCATCCTCCGCGCAGACCTGCACGAGTGGCGAGCTGCCCTGAGAGCCGCAGGGCATCCGGCCCGCGATGTCGACTTCATCATCCCGGGAGACCTCGGCAACGTCCGGCACGGCACCCGCGACCCCGACACAGGTGCCTGCCACTTCACTGACGGCCAGGCACGCTCCTGGGGAGGAAGGTTCTTCACGCCGGCGGTCAAGAAGGTCGCAGAGCACCCCGAGCTTTTCCCCGTCCTCGGCGCCACGCCCTACGCGCTGCGCCGAGGCGGCATCTCCCTACGCCTGCGCGCCGAGGACCCACAGACCGTGGCCAGCGAGTGCGGCACGAGCCTGAAGATGCTCAGTCACCACTACGCCTACGCCATCGAAGACCTGCGGCGAGTCGGACCACGATCGGCCGACGTCGAGTGGCGCGCCGCGCGCGCCGCACAAATCGCCAGGTCCCACGAGGAAGACCCGAGCGCCAGCATCAAGGCAGCAGGTCACGGAGGGCGCCGGCGCAAATCCATCTTTGCTTGGCTCTCGGCACGCAAGCGAGCCCCGCGCGCGTCATAGCCGACGCCCCACAGTCTGAAGCTCTCGCCTGTAGAGCTCTCGGGAAGGCACTGGCGGCACGGGCGGACATGCGCACCGTCTAATGCCACCTAGACTTGCCTCGATGATGGCTCGGCCACCTCATCGCCTTTCCATGTACGAGACGCTCCACAAGGTCGCGGTTGGGGCGGCATGACCGATCCTCCGCAACCAACGCGGATCTACCACATCACCCACGTCGATAACTTGGCCTCGATTCTCAGTGACGACGGGCTCCTGTCGGACACCGAGATACTGGCGCGCGGCGGTCCCCAAGTCGCCATCGGCATGAGCGAGATCAAGAAGAACCGCATGCGGTTCCCTGTGAAGTGTCACGAGGGCGACACCGTTGGCGAATACGTCCCGTTCTATTTCTGCCCACGCTCGATCATGCTCTATCTGCTCTACATGGCCAACCATCCTGGGCTGACGTATCGTGGTGGACAAGACCCGATCATCCACCTCCAAGTTGATGTTGAGAGGGCGGCGGAGTGGGCATCGAACTCCGGCAGCCGGTGGGCGTTCAGCCTCGCGAACGCGGGAGCCGCATACGCGCCATTCAGAAGCAGCCTTGCCCAGCTCAATGAGGTCGATTGGTCGGCGGTGGCCGCGACGGACTTCCGCGATCCCAAGGTCAAGGAGGGCAAGCAGGCCGAGTTCCTCATCAAGCGGTTCGTCCCGTGGAGCCTGGTCGAGCGCATCGGCGTCAGGTCTCCGAAGATTCAGCGCCAGACGCTCGCCGTGCTCGCGAATGCCGCCCACCAACCACCCGTTGATGTCCTACCCCGATGGTACTTTTGAGGCCGATCATGATTCAGTACACGCAGGGCGACATCCTCCAGGCCGACGCCGAGGCCCTAGTCAACACGGTCAACTGCGTCGGCGTCATGGGGCGCGGCATCGCGCTCCATTTTAAGCACGCCTACCCGGCCAACTTCAAGGCCTACGCTGCCGCCTGCAAGCGTGGCGAGGTCCAACCCGGCCGGATGTTCGTGCACGACACAGGTCAGCCAGCGCCACGCTGGATCATCAACTTCCCGACGAAGCGACATTGGCGCGGCAAGAGCCGCATCGAGGACATCGAAGCCGGGCTGGATGCTCTTGTGCGTGAGATCCGAGCTCGCGGCATCAGCTCCGTAGCGATCCCGCCGCTCGGCAGCGGGCTTGGCGGTCTCGCTTGGCGCGACGTGCGGCCGGTCATCGAGGCCGCGTTGGCCGACCTCCCCGACGTGCGAGCGATCGTGTACGAGCCAGGCAGAGGCCCCCAGGAGATGGCAGTGACCCCCGTGCCGAAGATGACCGCTGGTCGCGCCGCGTTGGTCGGCCTTATCAGGCGCTACCTCACAGGAATGATGGATACGTCGATCAGTCTGCTTGAGGTTCACAAGCTGATGTACTTCCTGCAGGCTTCCGGCGAGCCGCTTAAACTGCGGTACGTAAAGGCACCCTACGGTCCATATGCCGAGAATCTCCGGCATGTGCTCCAGGCCGTCAACGGACACCTGATCGCGGGCTACACAGCTGGCGGAGATGCGCCGGCCGAGCAAGTGACGCTCCTGCCTGGCGCGGTCGAGGAGGCCGACTCGTTCTTGGCCGAACACCCGGAGACGAACAAACGCTTCGATCGTGTTGGGGAGCTGGTCGAGGGCTTCGAGACTCCGTTTGGGCTGGAGCTGCTCGCAACTGCGCACTGGGTGGCAGACAACGAGAACGCGCACACAGATCAAGCGATCGCGGATGCGTTCTACGCCTGGAACCCAGGCAAGGAGCAGTTCACGCCTGAACAGATCGGGATCGCTGTCGAGCGGCTCCGTGCCGGTGGTTGGGTGGACAACGAGGACACGTAGTGAAGCGCGGGTAGGCGCATCTGAGGCCCAGCCTCCGTGACCAGAAGGCACCTGTCGGCTCGAACTCAAAACGACCGGGACCTATAGGAGCAGAGCGGGATCAGGTTGGTCTGCTTGAGCGCCGTGTCTGCGCGCTGTGGGTGTCTTCGCCGCCGATACGTCCTGTTGAGCAAACGGCTCAGCCGATAATTATCTATGTGGTTTGCGAGCCAGCCGTGGCTCGGATAAACGCCGATGGGTGGGTGCGTAGCTCGTCGAGCGCGTGCCGGGCGACCGGACCACGATCGCTTGCGTCCGCGAGAACGACCGCGATGGTTGCGGGAACCTTCCTGCCTGGATCGCGGAGACATTGTTGGAGAGCGCCCCGAACGATGTCGTCCTCGGGCACTGTCGAAACGAGTGACGCGAGCCCTGCGGCTGCCCCGGCACGGACATCGGGATCTGGGTCGTGAGCGAGGTCTACGAGTATGCCGGTGTCTTGTGGGCGCCGAAGGCGGCGAGCGACAAGTGCTGCCCAATATCGGTGGTCAGCGCGCCCGGAGAGCAGGTCGAGCAGTATCCCCGTGCTCCAGTTTGGGTCGGGCGGGCCGAGTGCTACAGCGAGGTTGGCGGCCTCGCCGACAAGGTCGCGTTCGTCACCGAATACCGATACGGGCTGCGGTGACGATCGATCGGCGATGCCCATAGCGATCGGCTTGAGCTGCGCTTTGATGTCGTCGGGCAGTTGTGCCGTGAGGGAAGCAAGAGTTTGTAGCGCCCCGCGCTTGTCGTGGATGGCGACCTCGGCGTGCGTGAGTAGATCGAGCAACGGAGCCCACTTGGCAGCCTCCGGGTGCCAAGCGTTCAGCAGAGCAAGATCGGAGCCGACATCGTGACCGCCCATGCCGAACCTCCCGTCCTGTGCGGCTCGGATTTGACCTTTGGTTTGCTCGGCCAAACTGTCGATCTGGGCCGCTATGTCCTCAGTTGATAGTTCCCGCACGTCGCCGATCGCTCTGAGCGCGTATAGGGAGCCACCGCGTACCTCGTTCGTTAGAAGCGCCTTGGCATCGCCGTCGTGCCGAGCTGCGACGCGGAGCATTGCCATTCGCAACTCGATCCGGTGAGCGTCGGCGTTCTGTCCAGCGCTCCGCGCCGTCTCCGCGTTCCACGCCCCGTCTGGCAAGGCACGCACAACACGCGCCCACGAGATAGCCATCATCTGGTCCTGTTGGCCGGGTAGCGCGATCACGTGGTCCACCAGGACCTTCTGGGCGTTGGGGTGGGCGGCGATCGCTGCCAGCGTCTCAACGAGACGGAACTCGACGACGTAGAGCGCGCTCGTCCGCTTTACAAACGATGTTGGGTCTTTCAGGGCCGCGAGCAGCCAGTCCACGGTCCGGTCAACGGTCTCCTCGTCAAGAAGGTCGCCACCGTGTTGCAGGAGCGCGAGGTCTGACGGTGCGGTTGTACGAGTCGCCACGTCCAGACGCACATCGGCAGCCGCACGGGCTACTGCCGAGGCTGGGCCGTCAGCGACGAGGTGCTGCACAGCGAGCTTCAACGCGCCTTCGTCGCCCCCTCTCTGCCAATGTGAGGTGAGACAGATTCCCCTGTTGGATTACTGAGCCTTGAGGGCGAGAACGGAGCTGTAGCGATGTTGGAGCCCATGACGGTTGTGGAGGTGCCTGGCGACGGGCGCGTAGTGGAGGGAGCCGTAGGCGAGCGGAGCGTAGTGCCCGTCGCGCGCGGCGCGTCGGGGGGGCCTCGGCCTGATCCCGAGCTCGCTGAGCGTCCGCGGCGGCGGCGGTTCACCGCCGAGTACAAGCTGCGGGTGTTGCGTGAGGCCGCGGCGTGCACGCGTCACGGCGAGATCGGGGCGATGTTGCGCCGGGAGGGGCTGTACACCTCGCACTTGACGGCGTGGCGCAAGCAGCGCGACGCTGGTGCGCTGCATGGCTTGGAGCCGCGTAAGCGTGGGCCGCGCGGGCCGAGCGCCGAGCAGGTCGAGATGCGGACGTTGCGTGGCCGGTTGGAGCGCGCCGAGGCTGATCTCCAGACGGCTCGTCGGGTGATCGAGGTGCAGGGAAACGTCTCAGCGCTCTTGGAGGATCTGCTGGCGCCCAAGAGCGCGATCGAGACCAACGCGCCACGGCCCGAGCGATGATCGAGCAGGCCGTCAGCCAGGTCGAGCCGCTCGTCGGAACCTTGCCGGCGTGCCGGGTGCTGGGCGCCAGTCGAGCGTCGCTGTACCGCTGGCGCTCGGAGCCGAGGGTGCGCGCGGCGCGCCCGCCCGCGGTGTCGCCCAGAGCGCTGTCTGAGCCCGAGCGCGGAGCGGTGCTGGCGCGGCTGCACGAGGAGCGGTTCGCCGACTGTGCTCCAGCGCACGTCTACGCCACGCTGCTGGACGAGGGCACCTATCTGGCGTCAGAGCGCACGATGTACCGGCTGCTCGCGGCGCAAGGCGAGGTCCGCGAGCGTCGCGACCAGCTCACCCACCCGCGCTACGCCCGGCCGGAGCTGCTCGCCAGCGCCCCGAACCAGGTTTGGTCGTGGGACATCACGAAGTTGCTCGGCCCGGCGACATGGACGTACTTCTACCTGTTCGTGATCCTCGACATCTACAGCCGCTACGTCGTCGGCTGGACCGTGCAGCACCAGGAGACCGCGCCGCTCGCCGAGCGGCTGATCGCCGAGACGCTCGCCAAGCAGCGGATCCCCCGCCACCAGCTGACGATCCACGCCGACCGTGGCTCAGCGATGCGCTCCAAGCCGGTCGCGTTCCTGCTCTCGGACCTGGGCGTCACCAAGACGCATTCCAGGCCCTACACCTCGACCGACAACCCCTACTCCGAGGCGCACTTCAAGACGTTGAAGTACCGCCCCGGGTTCCCCGCCCGGTTCACCTCGATCCTCGAAGCCCGAGCGTTCTGCCGCGACTTCTTCCCCTGGTACAACGAGCGCCACCGCCACTCCGGGATCGGGCTGATGACCCCATCCACCGTCCACCACGGCCTCGCCGAGCAAACCCACGCCGCAAGACGCGATGTCCTCGCCGCGGCCTACGCCGCCACACCCGAGCGGTTCGTCCGCCGGCCACCACGGCCACCAGCACTACCGACCGGCGCGTGGATCAACAAACCCGTCGACACCGAGGAGATCACTCACTAAATTCCCATCCAATCTGTCTCACCGAGCTTGACAGGCTCCGGCCGGCCATGCGCAACCTGGTCAGCCCTCGGTATGCAATGTCGGGATCGGCGTGTCGGTCGAGTTGCATAAGCGTGTCGCGGCCGAGCAAGCTGGCTTGGTGGCACCAGCCTCCTTGGTCTCCAAGATGGCTGGCGGTCAGTGCGGCTGCGCCCAGCTTGTCGCTGACCTCGTCCGGCGCACTGACGGTCACTGTGTTGTCTTGCGCCCAAGTGTTGAACGTGCGGTCGGTGAGGGCGTTCAATCCCCAGGATGTGGTTTGAGTCCTCCACCAAGTAGCCGCCGTGTCGGCGCCCTCGATGACGGCACCGATTGATTGGGTGCTGCTGGCCTCCACCTGAGTGATGCTTACCGGTGGGACGAGCCCTTTCGAGGCCGTCTCTGCGTCGTTTGCGACACTCGCGGGGTCTCCCTCCTTGGTGGGGTCGGGTGGGTCCTCCGGTCCCCAAGATGTGTTGAACAGCAACGCGACGGCTGCACCTGCCATCGCGCTAGCGGTTACGTCGTCCGGGGCTGTCAACCGGATTTCCTGAACCGCTAGGGCCTCCGAGCGTCCCTCCCTGATACGCCCGACCTCAACGCAAGCGCGTGCGTGCTGCGTTTTGAGCCACGTACGATCTACTGGATCGGCGTCGTCGTGACCCAACGCCGTCTCAAGTAGGGCAAGGGCTTCGTCGGCTCTGCCCTCCTCAAGGAGCCCGCTCGCTGCGGTCACTGTCGCGGCGGCACGTGTAGCAGGGTCGGGCGCATCGGCGGCCGCACTCAGCAGCTCGCCTACCTCTCCGGTCGCTATTCGGTGTCCGAGCGCGCCGACGAACCGCCATCGCCACTCGGGCGATTCTTTCGCCTCCGAAAGTGACGGGACCTCGGCGTGTGCCTCGGCATACCTGCGGATGTCGTCGGCACGGCCGTTGACGAGCAACGCGACCGCTTGCTCCGCCGTCACGGGCGTAGCGATGCCTGCGTTCGGATGGGGCGCGATGACTCTCGGAACGATGAGTGCGTGGCGTAGTAGATCGCGGGGGACCAACGACGCGGCTCCCGCCCAAGCGCTGCCCTCCCAAGCTACGCGAGACCGAATAGTTGCCGCGACCTCGAGCAATGCCTCTCGGTGCGCATCGTCCAGCGTGTTGGCAGCTGGCACAAGCACCTTCACTCCCTTGCCTATCTTTTTGCCCCGGCGCACCGGAACGATGGCGTCCGGCGTCACGTGTGCCCAGTACGACACCGGCTTGGAGTCCGAGCCTGACTTGCCCTGGTCATGCAGCACGATGACGTGCGGCACTGCGTGTGCTGCCCAACCTTCAACGCGCGAGCGCTTCAGGTCGTAGTACCACCAACCAGGCGGATCGCCGTCCTTAGTTGGTTTCCTAAAGGCAGTGGGGCCGGTCTTGACCTGCACTCCGATCATCGTGCTTGCTTCGTCGCCACGCTCGTCGCGCGCGAGCACGAACAGGTCCGAGCCACGGTCATGCCGACTGTTCCGCATCGGCCCCCAGCCAAGTCGCTCGAACGCCGCTGTGACTTCACTTTCGCCAGCGCTCCCGTCCTGCTCCTGCTGCCAACCCGCCATTGCCATGCTCACTCTGTCTCGACTCGCAGAAGCCCCGTGTTCCGGATATCTGGTGCCAAGCGGTAAGTCCCATCGTCGTCCCTCAGCAGCTCGCCTTTCTCGACCATCGAGCGCATCCGATTACGCACCATCTGAGGCGCAGACCTCGCCGATGGAAGCCGGCCACGTCGTTGAAGTGCCTCGACAACCTCGGACGGTGCCCATGCCTTCTCGCGGCTGCTGGCTTTGAACGCCATAACGATGGCCTCGCGCAGCGTAGGCTTGCGGACAACTGAGCTCGGCTCACCCCCATGGAAGATGGCCAACCCCTGTTCGAGCCATCCTTGCTCACGGGCGAGCGCCTCGTCCCGACGCGCGAGGTCACCGCGCTCCTTAACGAGCTGACGAATCCTCGCTTCGTAGGTCTCCTTCGTGATGCACCGTGGATCAACCTGTCTCATATTGCACAGACTATCACACATGGTTATGCATAACAGGGTGCTGCATAAGTGCACGCACCGATCCCGAAGCCTTCGCGTGAGCTGTGGTGTTACCGCGTCAGCCGAGTGAGCCCGCCGACGCGGCTAGGTGTAGGCATCGGTCGCGAGCTCGATGATCTCCGGGTATTACCGCTGGGTAATGAGCCTGTTACTCCAAGGTACTATCCGATTTGCAGCGGCGAACAGGCCGGCTCGTCGACTAGCGGCGACTCCAACCGACCTACCCTCACCGCCGCCGGAGCCGGCTCCTGCTAGCGGAACAGCTCGTTCGCGTTGCGGGGGCTCTTTACGGCGCGCGCGTCGGCGACAGCGGCACGCAGCTGCGCTTGACGCTCCGCGGAGGGGCCGTCCTGGATCTCGCGCAGGAACTCCTCCGCGTCGGCGCCCTCGAACGTGACGGGCGCAGCGAGGCTGACGGTCTGCGTCTTGAGCGTGGCGGCGTCTCGAACCATCTCGAGCACAAGGTAGCGCAGCGTTCGACGGCTCCAAGGACCGGGCGGTCATGGCGGGGTCGCTTGCATGCTGGACTGTCGGTGTGCAGGTACGTCAAGCTTGTGCTATCGGTGGGTGCGATGAAGACCCTGCACCTGGACCCCACCGCTGATGGTCAGAGCGCGCTCGTGACCGCCGAGATCGACCGCCTGCTCGCGCAGGGCAAGCATCTGGCGGTGACCATCGCCGAGGAGCTCGAGCTGCTGTCCCCCCGGCAAGCCGCCCAGCGGCTGGGGTTCTCACGCCAGCACGTCGTGCGGCTGATCGAATACGGCGACCTTCCCGCCGAGAAGCTCACCGGCTCAAGCGACTGGAAGATCCCACTGTCATCCGTGCTCGCCTTCGAAGAGGACCGCGAGCGGAGCGATCAGCTCGCCGCGCAATGGTCACGTGACCTCGACGCGATGGGCGCGCCCGCGGAGTAAGCCCACCAGGAGGAGTAACAGGGCGCTGACGATGCTCGGCTCAATCGCTGGCTTGGGAGGGTAGCCGTACGCGTCTCGTGACATCCTCTTGGCCTTGTCCGAGATCGAGGGTCTACACGAGGCGCTGTTCGGCTTCCGGCCGACGAAGCAGGGCGCGGCCTACGAGCGCCTGACGGCCGTTGTGCTTGCGGTCTTCGGCTGGACTGACGTCCAGCACGACACGCGGGAGGGGATAGAGGGCAAGCGCGCAAAGCACCAGCTCGACGTGACGGCCCGCCACCCGACGGGGCTGATCAAGCGCCTGATTGTGGAGTGCAAGGACTGGGACAAGAAGGTCGGGAAGGGCACCCTCGACGCCCTGGTCGGCGTTCTCAGTCAGCTGAACGTGAAAGACGGCGTCGTCGTTACGACTAAGGACTTCACCAAGGGCGCGAGGGCCGTCGCCGCCGACAACGACATCGCGCTCGTCGTGATCCGGCCGTTCGACACCGAGGATCCGACGCCGTACGTCAAGCGGATCGAGCTGACGATCAACGCGTTCGGCAGCGTGTACTCCGACTTCAACGTCGAGATCTCACAGGACGCGCCGCCGAATCCACGGATCCGCATGCACTCCGAGACGCGCCTGCTTCGCGCCGACGGTTCGCCCGCAGAGTCGTTTGCCGAGATAATGCAGGCGCACCACGGACCGCCTCTGCAAGAGGGGACCTACCCGCAGCGCGTGACCTTCGAGGACGGGCGCCTTCTCTCCGTCGAGGATGGCGACCCGATCCCGCTCCAAGCGATCACATGGACCGAGACGGTCGTTAGCAGCCCGACGACGACTGTCACTGAAGCTGAAGGCGAGCCCGTCCTGGTCGTGCAGCAGCTGAACGAGGACGGAGGCGTCGATAACGGCCGGATCGTCGTGGACCGGGAGCTATTCGCGTGGGACATCGACGCCGACGGGAACGTCACCCCACGCGGCCCGCTATTGCCAGAGTGACTGGGCGTCGCCGGGATCGTGCTCGCCCGCCAGCCGCGCCCGAGAGGCTGAGACGATGAGCGACGGGTCCGGGCGGGAGACGGTCAGCCTCAGCGAACACGAAGGGGTCACTCCTTTTCTACTGACGGGATGATTGTGTAGTTCCACTCGGGGTGGAAATTGTCCCGTTCGATTTGCACGGCGGCGAGTTGCTCGTCGGTCACTTTGGGTTTGGTTGGGTACTCGTTCTCGTCTAGGCGGGCGTAGACCTTCAGGCCGGTGCTCGTGGTAGTCGAGGAGATCAGGTCGATCACGACCTGTCTGCTGACCAGGGGCTTCGCGCGCCAGTTGATCGAGATGTAGCTGAACAGGCGGTGCTCGATCTTGTTCCACTTCGAGGTGCCGGGCGGGAAGTGGCAAACGGCGATCTGGAGGCCGGTCTCATCAGCGAGGGTCTGCAGCTCGGTCTTCCACATGCGGATGCGGTAGCTGTTGGAGCCGCCAGCGTCGGCGGTGATGGTCAGCGTCTTGGCGTTCGGGTAGCGGCCCTGGCCGAGGTGCTCCCACCACGCCCGGATGCTCGCGACCGAGAACTGCGCCGTGTCGCCGGAGACACCGACGCTGACGTATCCCTCGTCCTTGGCGATGTCATAGACGCCGTAGGGGACGGCCTTGCCCTGCTCCTCGTCGGGGAAGTCGTGCGTGTTGACGAGGATCGGACGGCCACTTGAGCGCAGCTCCCTGCCGGCGTTCTTGTAGTTGCCGATCAGCTCCTTCTTCTTCGTGTCCACGCTGATCACCGGCTGCTTGGCCGCAAGCGCCGCGCCAGCGACCGCGGCGATGTGCTCGAACTGCGCGTTGCGATCCGGATGATCAGAGCCCTCACGGCTCTTGCGGTTGGCCTGGAGCGTGAACCCCATCGCCTTCAGCATCCTACGAACCGTGCTCTGATGAACCGTGAACCCCTGCTCGGCAAGCCTCTCGGCCAGATGCTGGGGGGTCAGGGTCGTCCACAACAGCGGGGACATTGGATCCCCCGCAGTCACCCCGTCCAGCAACCAGAGCAGCGCCTGCTCGACGCCGGGCTCGCGCTCGGCGATCCGCTTTCGTCCACCGCCCGCGCGACGAACCCGACCCGCGGGAACTTGATCTCCCTCCCGAACCTCCGCAAGGCCCCGGCGGACTGTGGACTCCGAGATCCCCGTCGCGCGCACGACAGCCGCCATACCACCACGCCCGTGAGAGCTAGCCTCCGCCGCCGCCCATCGCCGCCGACCACGCTCATCCAACGCATCCTCGACGATCAACCACCGCTCACGGATCCCAGACTCATCGACCATCACTGCCGACATGATGGTCATAGCTACGCCCCGCCCCGCCAGAACCCTCCCCGATACCGGCAGTTATTTAGAAGTTACGCCGAAGCGCGCCTGCGGCAGGTAGCGTCCGAGACCCGCGAGTACATCGCCGCAGACTGGGCGACCTCGAACCTCGCGAGTGTCATCCAGCTCGCAGGAGGCAGCGGCTGGGCGTCACAGGCCGGTCAGCACCGCGAGCATGCGATGCGTTTCTCTCCGTCCGGATACTGCGCGCCTGCCGCGCCGCGATGGGGGTGCTCGCAGCCGGTTGGGAGACGGAGGGAATGGGGGTAACTCGCCAGGTGGTCGAGATCAACGCGCGTCTCTGCGAGGTCGCGGCGGACCAGACGCCGGAGACGGGGCGACTCTACCTCCACGGCAGACCGAAGACCAGCATCGGCGCCGCGATGCGCGCCGCCACACCCGAGGTCGACCCGTCCGCCGTGGCAGATCTCTACCGGGGTTTGTCGCGGTACGCGCACGCCGACGTCGGCGGGATCATGCGCCGGGCGACGGTGGACGACGACCTCCGCGCGTCGATCACGTGGGGGCCGGACCACACCGAAGACACGCGGTTGTTCCTGCTCGTCTGCGGATCGTTCGCTGCTGAAGCGGCGACCCGCCTTGCGGTAGAGGCGGACGTCGAGCACCCAAACCGCGACGCGCTGAGCACCTACCTGCAGGCCGTCGAGCGTGAGTTTGCGGCTGCTCGGGGGTGGCCAGATACATAGCGTGCTGGTCATCGTCCACCTCAAGAGTCTCGATAGCGAGGCTGGCTACGCCTGCTTGCGGCAGAAGGTGGGCGCGACGGGGTTGAGCCCTCTATAGACATCGCTTCGAGATCCGCCGATAGTGCGCTTTGCAAACCGAGGGCACCCACAATTTTCAGAGATGCTCGGAGCTCGGCGAGCTACGGCCAGTGGAACCGGGCTGAGCCTACGCCGCCGGTGTTGCTCCCCGCCGCAGGCACCGGGCGCTTTCGCCCTTTCGCTTCGAGGTCGCGATGGGCTCGCAGGTATGCCTCGCCCGCCTCGTCGGTGAGTTGAAGCAACGCCAGGATGATGAGTCCGGCCGCCTCGCCTTTCTTGGACGCAAGGGTCGTGGCCGTCACGCGCGTGAGCGAGATCAGCGCGGAATGGCCGGGGTCAGCAAGCCCCGCAGGACTTGGGCCGGTGAGGAGTGCGCCGCGACCGTCGGTCGGGAGCAGGTCCGGGGTCCATGTGATGCCCTTGGGGTTCGCGTGGATGCCGTGGCTTGCCATCCGGTAGTACGGGCGCATGTGCTGCGTCCCCACGCTCAGCTCGATTGCAGCCAAGGTCGCGTTCTGCTTGGAGTAACGTGGATCCTTGGCTGCGAGGGCGGCCTGCGCCCATCCATAGGGGCCGCCGAACCGCGATCCATAGCGCTGGATCAGTGCATCGAACCGCTGCTTCGTAGCTTCCACTTCCCCCTCCGAGTAGGGCGTCTCGCCCAAGCTCTCGGCGTGCTTTTGGAACTCCTGCATCGCCCGCCAGGCTTCGACCGTCTCATGGGCGAAGTAGCGCTCAGCGCAGTCGTCGCCGTTCTCCGCGATGAAGTCCGCAATGATCGCGACCTCGTGCAGCGCTCGCCAGCGCGCGAGGCCGGCCTGTCCATAGCCCGCCTTCAGCAGCACCAGCACCTCCTCGGCTATTCGGCAGGCCCGAGCCAGCAGCCGCGACAGCGCCTCAAATACAAAGTCGTGCTGGCCGTCCGGCGGCACGTGCTTCTCGTAGAAGAACTCCCCGGTTTCAAAGGCGACCTTCATCACCATCTCCGCGAGATCGAAGGCCGGCCCCCAGTGCTCGGCCAGCCGCTTCTCGAACTCCGCCTGCCAGCCACGGCGGTGCTCTAGCATCCCGGGCGCGTCCTGCTTGAGGCGCTCCACCAGCCCCTTCGCCGAGTCCTCTATCGCCTGCGAAACGGCCGTAGAGATGAGGTCGTCTACGTTGTCCTCCAACTTGGCCAACTGCTCCGGTGTCAGACCCTCCAGAACACGCTCCAAGCCATCCTCCATCGCCTTCCGGAAGTTGTCGTCGTAGTCGTACTCCATACGCTGACGGTAGCCTCCGCTCCGGCCGTTGTCGGGGTGGTGATCCATCCCAGCTGGCCCCTTGAGCGACACAGCCGAACCGCGGTAGCGTTGGACAGGTGACCGACCGGACGCAACATCCCAGCGCCGACAGGATCCGAAAGCACGCCGGCGAGCTCGTGGCCTACGTGCGAAGCAACTTCCCGATGCGTTTCTATTCAGGCGAGAGCTGGTGGTCAACCTTTGCCGCCGCATCTGTGCTGAGAATGACCGACACCGTTGAGCACATCACTACCGAGCTAGGAACGATGAGCAACGGCGACTCGCTCACCCTCGTGCGCGCCGTCTACGAGCAAGGGGTCACTCTGTGCTGGATCGCGATCGACCCAGAGGCCCATCACGGACGGTGGCGCGCACACTCGCTGGCATCTGACTCGAAGCTCCACGTCGATGTCGAGCGGTTTGGCGCCACGCTCGACCCAATCCCCGAACCAGACAAGTCGGCCGCCGGGCTACCGTCGATGGAGCAACGGGCAGAAGAAGCTGATCAGCACTGGCATGGAAAGGTGGCGGGCCTGCACGCCGGCACGCATCTCTTCAGCTTCCGTGGCCTGTATGCGGCGCTATATCGCACCGCGAGCCGGCCGACCCATGCCTCGTATGGGGCGGTCGCCGAATACGTTGACGACGGGGCGCGACCTGTCGTGGTGCAGCGTCCAGCCGCATCGAAGACGGGACTAGCCGTCCTCGCAGTTCCGCTGCTTGGCATGACGCTCGCGGTACTGGCCTCCCGAGTCCAGTGGATCAATGCGGACAGGGTGCGCGAAATCGTGGGACGCCTCGCGTGACCAGAGCTTTAGGACGGCGTCGTGATCACGTCGTCAGCGTCGGCGCCTCCAGGCCGTCCGTTGGGGGCGTGTCGTAGTCGCCAACGAGCGCGCCTGCTTCTGGCAAGGGCGTCCTGCTCGGCGTAGAGGTGCGCGAGGCCCAGAGAACGATTCTGAGAACCTGATCAGCATGATGCCCAACACCTACTCCGCTTTTCTCCAGCGAGTCCGGCGCCACCGGCCGAGCGACCTGCTCCTCGCACTGGCGTCAACCTCGATTCGTCTGTTCGAGCAAGAGGCGTGGATCGCTGATCGAGTGCGCCTGCCCTGGGCAATCGCGGCGGCCGCGAAGGCGAGCGTCGTCGCCGGAAACGAGCACCGCAGACCTGGGGTCACCGACCGGGACGTAATGGAGATTTGCGCGGCATATAACGCTTTGGACACGCCCCTTGCGCACGAACCGGGCGACACAACCGAGACGGTCGGCGCATTCCTCGTGCGGACGTCCTATGAGCAGTTTCCCTACCAGCAGTCGCGTTTTGAGGAGATCAGCCGCTTGGGAGCGCTGTTTGACGGGATCGACGCGCTGGATACCGAGATCCTCGACCAGGCTCTGATAGAGCGGGTGCTCGGCTGTCCGCTTGGCGACTTCGTGGTTGCAGGATTCGTTCTCGCCACGAGCGCCCAATCTAACACGGGCTTCTTTAACCCAGAGTGGGCCGCGCTCCGGGAGGGACCACACGCGATCAACCGGCAGTTCCCGATCGACACGGTGCGACGCGTCTTTCACGAACATTTTCTCGCGACCTTCGAGGAGATTCGGGCCGCTGCCAAGAAGACTGAGCAGCCGGACCAGCGACTGCGCCACCACGAGTTCAATCCGCTTATCAATCGTCCGTTCGTGACCCTGCCCGACGGTCGCCACATCGCACCGCAGCCACACTTCGTCTTTCAACGTCTCTCTCCAGCGGCCCTCTACTACGCCGCCGTGGACGCCCTTGACGGCGAGCGGGCCAACGCATTCACACGGGATATCGGCTTGGTGTGTCAGGAGTACGTCGGACGACAGCTGCGACTGGTTCCAAAGGCAACAGTCCTTCCGGAGATCGTCTACGACGGAGACCAGCGCTCGGTCGACTGGTTCGTGATCTTCGATGATCTCGTCGTGCTTGTCGAGGTGAAGTCAACCCGAATGAGCCACCTCGCACGCATGGGAGGCAGCAAGCTCAAGGACGACATCGAGCGTTGCATCGGCAAGGCCTATGGGCAGGTAGAGCGGACACACCGGCTTCTGGCAGCGGGACATCCTGCCTTTGCGTCGATTCCCGCCGACCGCTCCCGGATCGGGATCATCGTCACCCTCGAGCCGTACTGGGCCGCGAATAGCCCATTCATGGCCGAGTTCCTTACCGAGCCCGAAATCCCGACGACCGTCGCATCGGTGCGAGCCCTCGAGCGGCTGGTGGATGTCCTCGCCGCGGTCGGGGATCCGAACCCGCTCATCGAGGTCTTCGGTGATCAGGACCGTCACATGTGGAACCTGGAGAACGCGCTACCGGACATCGAGACGCCGCAGAACCCGCTGCTCGACGCCGCATGGCACCGGTTTCCGTTTCCGTCAGGCAACGGCTAGTCTGGTGCTCAGCACACGTTGAGCAGTGCTTGTCGTGTTGGTGGTTTGAGGCGATTCCCGGACATATCGGACCTCAAGATCCCGCCTCAACCAAGCCACTGCTGGATTCAGCTTGTATGAGGCCGACGGCCAGTGCGGTGCGCCATAATGCCTGGTCGGTGCTTGTGGTCTTCGACACGACGGTGCTCATCGCCGACCGGTTTCTTGAGAGTAATGCGATGCGCTTGCTCCTGCAGGAGTCGAGATCGCGGCGCCTATGCGTCGCCGTGACCGAGGTCACGTGGCAGGAGGCGATTGCCAAGTACCGCGATGAGATTGAGGAAGCGTTCGGCGCGATAGAGACAACGAGGGCGAAGCTCGCACGGCTTCGAGTCGATCACCCGAGCACGGTCCCGTCCACCAATGCCGTCCCGACCGCGGTCGCCGTTTATGAGCAGCACCTTCGCGACACCTTCCAAAATGCCGGCGTCCGAGTGCTCGATCTTCCAGACATTGGCCATGACGCAGTCATCGCGCGTGCGCTCGGACGCCGTAAGCCATTCGACGACAAGGGCCAAAAGGGCTACCGCGACGTGCTCATCTGGGAGACAATCAAGCGCCAGGCGTCGGGCGGAGACCGCGAAATAGCGCTCATCTCAGCGAATCACCGCGACTTTGCGGAGAGCGGTGCGGGGTCCGGCTTGGCTCGGGTGCTTCGACGAGAGCTTGACGAGATCGATGTCGCTGGCTCAGTCACCCTATACGGCAGCGTCAGTGCGTTCGTTAACGAGCATGTCCAGCCAGCTATAGACGTCGAGACTGAGATAACTGCTCTTCTGGGTGAGAACGAGAAGCTCCGCCAAGCGTTCGACGCGACTCTCGAAGCTGCAATCGACGATGCGCAGCCGGACCTCTCTGATCTTAAGGTTAAGTCGATCATCGATGATTACGACGACGCATATGAGATTGATGAGGCCGTCCTCCAGGTAGTGGCCCCAGGGGTCTCGCACGTCGAACTCGTGAGCGCCCGGGTGATCAACGACAGCGAAGCGCTCCTGGAGCTTTACGCGGAGGCGGATGCAGACATTGATTTTTATCTCTACCGGCAACTCTCGCGGCGTCGCGCGTGGTGGCCCAGCGAGGAGAAAGCGCTCTGGGATGACGATCAGCAGCGCCTACCGCGTAGCCTCGCGGGCACTGAGACACAGACTCTCGGGCTGACGGTAGAGGCGACCTACCGAAGGCGGGAGCGAACTGTTGCCGACGTACGGGTGATATCAGCTCGCAGTCTTTAGATTCTCGGCGCGCTACCGCATTGCGCGAGCTGCGATACCACGGCGGTGGTGATCGCACGCGCGGATAAGTACGGCCAACGAACCCGATAGGCTCATCTCTGGTGGTCCGTCCGACCGTCTCGCAGGCAAAGAACCGGATGCGCAGAACGGTCGAGGAGATTGTGGATCCTGGGCCGCGCGACATCGATCTGCTATGGGAGCACTTCGAAGCCCAGTGCGCATACTGCGGGAAGCACCTGAGCCGCATCGATCGGGAGGGTCACGTGGATCATGCCGTCGCTGGCGGTGGCAACCATCTCGGCAATCTGGTCTTGGCGTGCGGAGGCTGTAACGACGACGAGAAGCGAGACGTGTCGTGGCGCGAGTTCTTGCAGTACAAGACACTCGATCCGGGTCTGCTATCGACGAGACAAGCGCGTATCGAGTCGTGATTCCGGAGACATCCGCGCAAAATCAGCGCGACATCCCCAGAAATTGAACGAGTACGCTCGGAGTTGGAGCAGTTGATCGATCAATTCGCCGTCAAGTGTGCCGAGCTGAGAAAGCTAATCACTGACCGCGATCAACCGCTCGCCTAGGTTAACCTGGCCCTTGATCTCCCCCTCGTATAGCTCCCGATCATCGCCCCAAAAGCGTCAATCAGCTGGTGATGCGTCAGCCAATTTGTGCAGACAGTGGCTGCACTTTCTCCCCCTCAGGGTGTGTGTCATCAGCTGATGGCACTTTCTGCGAGTAGCGGCACCAGCGGCCTGCAGATACTCAGTCGAAAAGCAGCGGCAGCACGACTCTCTGCACGAGCCGGTCGACGTCCGTGCGATCGGGCTGGGACCCGTGCAGGTACGCCAGGCTGTTGAACCCCTTGCGCTCGTCTGGGTCGACGTGGTCTTCCGGCTGCTCCAAGCGACGGCGGCGCTCTGCGGCGCTGAGGGCCTCGACGCGGCTCGCGAGGTTCGCGCTGACTTCGCGGTTGCGCCCGAGCTTCTTCTCGATCAAGCGCCTCACCAGCGTCCTCACCTCCGGTTCGCAGTCGCGGCGACCTTCTTGGACCATGCGACCGGCCAGGAATGCGATGTCGTTGTAGTGCTTGGCGTGTCCGAACAGCCACCAGGCGACGATCTTCTCGGCGATGATCTCGTCGGGGTCCATGATCGGGACCTCGAGATCCTCGGCGAGCAGTGGAAAAGGGTATCGGTGGTTCAGGGGCCGCCACAGCTCCGGGCACTCAACCCCGCGGTGGGACACGGAGAGGCTGAATTCGTCTCTGGCGCCGGGTAGTTCTGAGAAGCGCGCGTCGTACTCGATCGGGCGGAACGTGATCAGCTCGTCTCCGTGCTGTAGTGGCCCAGCCTTGATTGCGATCTCTTCCTCTTCGTAGGAGATCGCGTCGCGGAGCACTTCGGGATCGGGCTCTGAGCGGCTGGAGGTGTCACCGTCGAACACGGACATCCTTGGACTGTCCAGACATCTCATCGCCATGCCGCCGCAGAGCACCGTGTTCTTGCCGTCGAGCGTCCCGTTGCGAACGAGGTTGACGATGCAGACGATCCGCGCGATGTCTCGCACGACCTGCTCTTCGCTCAGCCCTGGGCGCGTCTTGCAGAACCGGATAATCTGATCGTCGATGTTCGCCTCGACTGCGAGGATAGGATCACTTGCCATAGAGGAGCCACCCTTCGATCCGATCGCGCGGGACATTCAAGCGCACCCGCCAGAAAGGGTCGAGCTCCATCTCCTCGGCAGCCGTCGGGCCGTCGGCGATCATGAGAGTAACGCGGTCGCTGCGACGAAGTCGGCTTGGCAACCGTTCGCGGGCGACCTCGCCAGCGCCGAGGAGGTCGAGCATCAATCCGGTGCGGCGGGCGCCGGCCGGGCCGAGCGCGAGCGCATACCCGCAGGCCGCGACCGGGTCAAGCTGCTCGTAGCGCATGCCGCGCCCCCACGCCGTCACCCACGTCTCCGTGGCGCCGCTGAGCTCGGGATGCCACAAGGCATCGACAAGCGTGCGGGTCGGGTTGCTGCGCATATACATCTCGCTGCGCGAGAGCCGCACGACTTCAACGCCAAGCTCGGAGCTGAATACCGGCCGTCGCGTCCGAACGGACCGTACCCGTCTGCCAGCGACTTCGAGCTTTCCGCTCTGGAGCTGCCGGCTCCCGAAGCCCACGAGCACCGTCGCGAAGGCCTCTTCAAGGTCGGTCAGGCGATGCTCAGCCAGAGCGCTGAAGAAGCCGATGTAGTAGTCGCCAAGTGGAGCAAGACGGCCGTGCAGCATCGGCTGCCAAGCCTTGTAGGCGGCCTCTGCATGTCCGAACGCCGGGATCGCGTAGCGGCCCGCGCCCAACTTGATCAGCGCACCCCGGCCGGCCATCCGCAGCAGCAGATCCTTCGGGCGAGGATGCAGCTCGCTAAGCCAGTCGGAGTCCTCGCTCAGCACCAGGACACTGCGCCGGCGCCGCTGGGCGCCCACGATGACCTCGGCGTCCCGGGTTGTAAGGCTCTGTGGCATACCCAAAGCATACTCTAAAGCCCCATCAAATGTGGCTTTAGAGCATATTATGGGAAGGCTTGTGCAATGCTTGCGGTCAGCCCGACATTACATGCGCCTCCCATTATGACCTCGAAAGCCGCGCTCAGTGTGGCTTACGAGCACACAATGGGGCCCAGTGCGCCCAGCCTACCCCCGCAGATTCAGCCATCCTTGACGATTCTCGGCCGCGATTTACGCAGCCCTTTGCTTGCATGCGAACTTGAGCGCGCGCGGAAGCCGTCGATCCGTCACAGCAGGGGCACAGCAAAATGCTATCCTTCTTGCCCGAACTTGTCCGCGATTGTCCCCACACATCTCCGCACAGATCTCCATGAATTGCCTGCTATTACTGGGTTTTTCGTTATGGGCCGTGCAGGAATCGAACCTGCAACCTTGGGCTTAAGAGGCCGATAGAGGGTGGCCGACGCGCCCAAATACGGCCGATTTTGGCGGCCTCTATGCCCCTAGAACACAACGGCTTCGGCTGATTTGGTACCCAAAGCGGTACCCACGCGGGTGGTGGTACCCACGTGGTACCCACGCCGTGTAGACTCCCGGCAGGCACCTGACGAAAGGCCCCGCGCGAGTGTCATCGCCGGGGCCGTGGACCCACCGGAGGCCCGGCATGTCGACCAAGAACCCCAGCGCCGCGGTGGTCGTCCGCGAGCACAACGGGCAGCCCTTCTTCGAGGCGAAGTTCCGCTACCGTAGCCGGCAGGTGAAGCGCCGTGTCGGGCCGGCCTGGCTCACCCCTGACGCAGACACGGGCGGCTGGCGCCCACGGCGTGGACGCGTACCCGACGGCTCCTACGATGAGCGCGCGGCCCACGTCGCAGCAGCTTCCCTCGTAGCCGTCTACGTGGCCGAAGCAGACGACCGCGAACGCGCCGAGCACGAGCGCAAGGCCTGCGGCGTGACCTTCCGCGAGGTCGCCCACGAGTACCTGTGCTGGCTCGAGGACGTGAAGGGCGCGAAGCCCGCGACGTTGCGCAACCACCGAAGCGTGCTCGCCGAGCCCGGCGTCCCGTACAAGCGCGGGAAGGGCACGATCACCGGTCACGTGATGGCCGCCCTCGGCGACCGACCCGCATCGAAGATCAGCACGCGCGACGTGGAGGAGCTGCTGGCGATGGTCAGCGCAACCGGTGTCTCGCCGCGCACCGTGAACAAGCACCGCGCGGTGATCTGCGCGGCCTTCAACTACGGCTGCCGTGCCTCTACCTACGGGCTGGCAACGAACCCCGCCTCCGAGGCCGACAAGCGCCGGGAGCCGCTGCCGGGCGCATTGGTCTACTACTCGCCCGAGGAGGTCGAGGCGCTCGCGCGGGCGCTCGCCGACGGCCGACACCGCGAGCCTTCGCGGCAAACTCTCGGCGACCAGGAGCGCGAGGCGCGGCGTGCCGAGGATCAGCAGGACGCGGAGCTGGTGAGGGTCGCCGCATACGCCGGCCTGCGGCTCGGCGAGCTGCTCGCGCTCCGCTGGCGAGACGTTGACTTCGCGGGCCATGCCCTGACCGTGGGACGCGCCCTGAGCGCGGGCGTGGAGTCCTCCACGAAGTCGGGCAGGGTCCGGCGGGTGCCGCTGCCTGACCAAGCCGCGGCCGCCCTCGATCGCCTGAGCAGGCGCGAGGACTTCACGGGAGCCGACGAGAGGGTGTTCTGCAACGCGCTCGGGCGAACCCTCGACGGCTCCGCGTTGCGGCGCCGTTTCAAGCGGGCGCGCGACGCCGCCGGCCTGCGGCCGCTGCGCTTCCATGACCTGCGCCACGCCTACGGCTCACTGCTCGCCGCTGCCGGCGTGGACCTCGTGACAATCAAGAGCGCGATGGGCCACAGCGCACTCGCCACCACCGGGCGCTACCTGCACGCGCGCCCCGCCGCCGAGCAGGCGGAGGTGTTCACGCGGGCATTCCGACCCTCGGCGCCTCTGACGGCCGAGGTATCCAGGCCCTCTACGAGCCAGCTTGCCTAGCCGTCAGCGCCTTGCGGGGGGTTAGGGCGAGGTGACCACCCGCTCTGATCCCCGACCTCGGCGGCGCGGGGAGACGGGGAGTCCTCACCAACCCACGCGGGGACGATCACAACCTCGGTCCCTGTTCCATCGTGTCCATCCGTTTCGGTGCGCAACTTTGGCGCCGGTGCCCGCCAAGGCTTCAGATTTTGCACGAGGTCGCGGTAGAACTCGACGGCCTGGGCGCTCGTCTCACGCACGAACGAGCCTTCGGCCCGCCCGCGCTTCTGGCCCATCGGACGGGACCGGGCGAGCACGAAGGAGCGCGGCTCGCGCTTGGGGTCCGACGGGTAGCAGAGCACCGTAGGGTCGTCCCGGAGGGCATCGAGCGTCGTGGTGGTGGTCACCCGAGCGTTTGGAAACGCTGCTTCGACGCGAAGGTCATCCGACGCATCGCCGAGCTGGCGAATCAGCCAGCCAAAGCGAGCCCTCAGCCTGCCCTCGCGGGGAGCATCGAGTGCGACGCTCGTGATGGTCTGCCGGGACCGCAGGTCCGTGTGGATCTCCAAGGGTCCAACCGCGTCAGGAATGCGCAGCATCGAGTGCATCACGCCCGAGTCGACAAGCGACTTGACTGTCTCCTCAATGCGTGCGGCGGTTGAGTGGGTCCGCGGGCGTTGCGCCGTGACAGATGCCCCAAGCTCCTGAGAAAGGCTGAGCGCGAGGTAGTTCGTGAATTGCTCCCACCGTTCTGCAACGTCACGCGCGCCAGCGTCTCCTGGGCGCAATGTGCCGTCGTGAGCGGACTTGCGGACCGTAACCCAGCTCTCACCCATGTCCTCAAACCCCACCGCACCCGAAGCCTCACTGCTCAAGTAGTGGATCAGCTCCCGCAGCACCCACTCCTGGTCCGAATCGGTGATGTGGTGGTAGCGCTGCTGCACGACTGCCTCGGTGAGCACCCTCCACCACGAGAAATGCCATAGGCCCGTCGTGCGCAGCTTGCGTCCGTCGACGTTGACCGGCGACTCGGCGGATGTCGCTGTGATCTGAGTCGAGATTGTCAGGACTCCATCGAAGCCATGTTCGCGAGCCACGTCAAGGTAGCTGGCCACCTGCTCATCCTTCAGATGCGCCGAGCCAGTCTTGACCTCCACCAAACACGTCCAGGTCTTGCCACCCCGCCGACAGACGATCGCGCCGTCCGGTATCACCGTCTTGCCGGTAGCGTCCTTGAACCGCACCTCGGCGAACGTCTCGATCACCGGGGACTTTGGTGCGCCCATCTCCTTCAGCAGCGCGTGTCCGAACTCCGGGACACCATGCATCACCGCCAGCAAACAGGACGTCGCGCGCTTCTCCTGCTCCTGCTGCGTGCGCGTGCCAAATGTCGGGATCAGACGCGCGTGCCGCCACCCGTCGGGCTCCGATCCCACCGCCACAGAGGCAACCCCGGTCGCAATCATCGCGGCGAGCTTACACGCTCTCCGAGTGAGTGTAAGGCCCGCGGCCGACGGGAGGATGTTCTGCAGCTCGCTCGGACGAACCCTCGACGGCTTCGCGCAACGCCGCCGTTACAGGCGCATACAGGCCGCTGACGGGCTATGTCCGCTGCGCTGGCATGACTTGCACCACACCTACGGCTCGCTGCTCGCCGCGGCGGGCGTGGACCTCGTGACGATCAAGAGCGCGATGGGCCACAGCGCACTCGCCACCACCGGGCGCTACCTACACGCTCGGCCCGCCGCCGAGCAGGCCGCAGAGTTCACCGCCGCCTTCACTGCTGGCGACGTCGCCGAGGGACGTACTCGCGCTCGATGTTGCTCGCGCCGGCCGCAGCACATAGGGATCGCAACTCGCCCGCGACCACGATGGCGGTGGTCACGGCCGCTGCCTTAACCACCCCGCCGCCGAGCCACCGTGCGGAATAGCAGCTAGTCGGAGGTCAGAGACGCTTCCGCAGCGGTCTTCGCTACGCCGAGCGACGAATGGATGCTCTCCTCATGGCCGTCGCCGCTGACGTGGTACTTGGTGCCGTCGGGCTCACCGAACCACGGATCTCGAACCACTATCTGCCGCAGGATCTTGCCGCTCGCATCGAGAAGCATCCAATTCGCCGTGGTCGGTACCTGCTGCCAACTCGCTTGTGCCATGTCCGAAACGGTATCGCGATCCATGCGGCTGGACGGCGTATGCTCTACACCCATAAACCCGCGTCGGCTAGTCCTCGTCGAGAATCTTCATCTCCAGCTTGCCGGGAGGCATCATAAGGATGTGGAGAGCCGAACGCGGCCCCGACTTTGAGCCCTGACGAATCTCGCGCAGCACCATCGCGCCGCCGAGCTTGCCCGCACGAATCCACTCGGTTATCCCGGCGCTCAGCTCGCTCGGTATATGCCCTGCCTGGACGGCACCGCTGCTATCCCACACACCGACGGCGTGACCGTGGCCGTATGGATTGTCAGGCTCCGGGATGAGCTTGACTGCACACGGCGGCTTGAACCGTCGGTCCCGGAGCGCGTCGCCGTAGTGTTTGACCCCTGCCACTTTGCAGTAGATGGCGCGGGAATCCGGGAGTGGGTCGCCCGGCCGGAGGAAGTGGTGTCCGCCGTCCGCGTCCTCGATGACGGGCGCGAGGCCGATCGACCAGTACGTCTTGCCGTCGTCCCCCTCATACGAGTGTGTGTCCGCGATGACGGTGAGCTTGATGGGCGGCCCGGGCGGAACCTGAGGCTGCGGCCTCGTAATGGGCGGCCCGGGCGGAGCCTGAGGCTGCGGCCTCTTGCGGCGGAACAGCGGCACTCTCGCGATGGTACTCGCCCTCCAGCGAAGCTGCCCGCCAATTCGCCCCGCTCCGCGCGCTGGCCGAGGTGGCTACGGCCGTCGAAACAGACGGCAGCTCCTGAGTGCAGACGACGTTGACTGGATTGCTGCACTTGGCTGGCTTTAAGGCGTGACTTCCTGGGGTGCGCTCGTAGATGCAGTCCAGCCGGCAGAGCCGGCAAACGTCGCGGTGATGGTCCAAGGCGTTGCCATGTCCTGCTCGACGGTTGGACCTGAGCCGGAAATCCAACAGTCCGGCGAGTATGGATGAAGGAGCCCGACGTCCTGCACGACACTCACAGTGCAGGCCATCTCCGTGGCGGGGGGTGTAGCCTCCCATCTCGCGGGTTCATCGTGCCTGACGCCGGATATTTCGTACGACGCGAGAGCTTCGAGGTTGATCGCCACGGGACCGTCCGCCTGCGTAAGTGATGATCCCGTCTGACCCACGACGCTGACGGAGATAAGGTAGGTGCAGGCTTCCCCTTGGCCCAACGAAAGCGTTTCACATGACTGACGGACCACTTCGGCTTTGGTGGTCGTCGAAAAAGGCTCGATCATCTCCATCTCGTTGCCGGTTGTGGCGCTGTTAGTCCCCGACAGGTACTGGACCACGACAGTGTGCGCACCCGTCTGGGTGTAGACAATCAGGCATTCGCCACTCGTGATTGAGCCTCCAACGTTCATCGAGCACTTGAGCAGCCCTTCGCTGTAGAGGTTGAGAACGCCGCTGGGCAGGTTCGACGCGGGGCTCGTCACGCCATTGATCGTTTCTGTCGCGCTTGCGCTATAGCTGTACGTGACCGCCAGCGGGTTCGATGGGTCCTGCGTGAAGCTCGGGTCGAGATGGGCGTCAAGCGTCACGACGGCGACCGGGGCCGGAGTGCTCGGCGTGACCGTCGTCGGAGCGGGCGTAGCGGTGGCCGGCGTCGTGGCCTTGACCGGCGCTTTCTTGGTTGCGACGTAGACGCAGAACGTCTTCTTGGCCTTCACGGTCCGGCCGTGCTCGCGCTTCTTGACGGTCTCGGCCTTCTTGGCGTAGTGCGCTCGACAATGTTCGCGCTTAGGGTGCGGAAGGACGTACTGCTTGGTCGTGATTCGGCCCACAGGCACCAACAGCGTGGCGAGTACGGCGAGCACCGAAGCGATGGGTGCGACAGGCGTCGCGCTGCCCGAGAACTGGCGCATCATGGGTCGGCAACGTATCAGAAGGGGAACATGTCGAGTGTTCAGTCCGGCGTTGCGTCCCGAGACTGCCGGGGTCATGTTCCCCCAGAGCACACCAGTCGGTGCCTCGCCGCACCGTCGCTGATCCGGTCGCGCGGCAGTTCGGCGCGGCGGTCCGAGAGGCTCGCAGACAGCGCGGCGAGACGCTGGAGCAGGTCTCACACCGGATCGCCCGCATGGACGCGAAGTACCTCGGTGAGATCGAGCGCGGATGGCACGCGCCGAGCATCACGACCGCGAAGCGCATCGCCGACGCGCTGGAAGTGACCCTCGCTGAGCTCACCGCCGGCCTGTAGGGCCGTCCGACAACGAGGTCGGCCGGCTGCGTGGCGAACTCGCCGCCAGCGCAGCATGGTATACTCAGCAGTACCGAAGTACCGAGTGGCCCATTATGCGTGCGCAATCCCCGATCAAGGTCCATGAGGCCACCAAGGAGAAGGTCCGCTATGCCGCGTTGATGGCTGGCCTCAAGCAGGCCGAGCTCGTCGAGCGCGCGGTTGATGAGTACGTCGAGCATCACCGCGAGCTGTTTGCGCGGCGCATGGAGCGCGCGCACGAGGCGCTGCTCGGCGGCAAGACCTCCACGCTCGCCTACTCACTGGATGTCGATGGGGCCGCTGTCGAGCGGGTCGGTGGTGTTGCGTCCGATCAGCTTGGCGGCTCACGTAGGCCGAGGCGTGCGACCTCGAACCACGCGAGCTCACCCGATGGCCAGTCCGCACGGGGCTCCCAAAGCTCCGCTTCCGCGGCGTCCAAGACCAAGCCGAAGAGCACGTCTCGAAGTCGCTCCTCGACGAAGCGCCCGTCGGTCGCCTGAGTCGCGATCGCGACCCAAACCTCCTCGCCGGGCGCGGTGACATGCAGGCGAGCGTCGACCAGCCCGCCGAAGCAGGCCGTGACATCGCGATCTCGATGGTTGAGGGCGTCGGCGAGGATGGAGGGGATCGAGTCGGCGGCGTCATCAATGATGCGCGCGTTGCGCTCAAGCTCGTCACGAAGCCGGTCATCGTCATCGGGCAGGAGTCGCCCGGCTCGGTGCAGTGCAGCGAAGATCTCATAGGCGTCCTCGCCCGAGCCCTCCTCGCGCTGTGCGCCGGCACAGAGCCAGAACCGCGCGGCCTCGGCCTCCAGCCACGTTGCGCCACGCCACCGTCCGTGGCGCAGCCGATACACGAGCGGACGCTCGATCGAGAGGATGCGCTTCTGCCCACGCGGCGCCGTCGGCATGAGGCGCCGCGCCTCACCGATGAGTGGGTGCTCAAGGCTGCCGAGGTCCACCTCGATGGGTGGCACCTCCACCTCGAGATCCTCGCGCAGACAGCGGAGCGTCACTCGCGTTCGTCGTGCAGACTCGCTCGGCATCGAGCCGGAGACCATACCCAGCGGCCCCGACCCCTCCCCGAGTAGATCCTCCTGCCGACGCTGACCGACCGCTGACACGTAGCCGAACGCTCAGCCGTCGAACGCAGCCGTCGGCCCACGCGACATCCACGCCCGCGCGATCCGGCGCGCCTTCTCACCCACAACGCGAACACTCCCAGCAGCGCAAAAAGCACGGACAAACTCCGTAGATGCACGGGTCGAGCGTGACCCTTAAGTGGGCCCAAACTCGTTGGCCGGTTCCGCGTGCTCGCGGTCATTAACTACATGACAACCACGAGACCCACCAACACAAACACGGCCGTCGACACACCCACGGGTACACCCCATGAGCCGCCGCCTGAAGATCACATTGCCCGAGGCCGTAGCGGCACAGCTGGACGAGCTGGTGGCGAACACCGGCGAGCCGGCCGCGCGGCTCGCGGGCCAAATGGTCCGCGAGGGCATCGCCGAAGCCGCAGCCAGCGGACAGGTTCGCGCGCCGCGCACCAAGCCGGCTCCTGTCCTACCCGACGCGCCCGAGGACGAGGACGAGGAGCCCGAGCAGCGGGCACCATGGCTTGAGCCGTACGGCGGCGACCCGCAATGGCGCGCGTTGATGTGGGGCGGGATCGTCTCGCTCTACGGCCGCTATCCCAGGGCTCTCGCCGGGTTGAAAGACGGCTGGTGGGAGAGCGAGGCGCACGTCGAGACCCTCTGCGCCCTGGTCATATGGCGCCAGTGGATCGACGACGCCGGACAAGACCCGCGCGAAGAGCTGGCCTTCCAGGTCAACCTCTCCGACTACGGCCACACCCTCCGCCAGGAAGGCGGCGGCGTCACCCGCGCCTGGAAACCCGGCGCCCCGCCAGATGGGTGGGTCCGTTGATCTCGGAGCGAGGACAACCACCCCACACGGACGTGGCCCCGAAGTCGTTGGCCCGTCCGAGCAGGTCGCGGTCTGTAAGCGCAATGGCCCCAACCTCGCAACTGCAAGGCCCCCAGCCAATGAGCTCGACCGTCCACCACCCACTCACCGCCGCCGACGTGATGACCGCAGCCGAGGTCGCCGCCCTGCTGCGCGTACCGCGATCGACTGTCGAGGACTGGGCGCGACGGGGCATCGTCCCGTCCAAGAAGGTGGGCCGAAGACGGCTCTACGTCCGGTCGAGAATCGAGGCCCTGCTGCTCGATGATGACACCGAACTCAGCCCCTGATAGGTCGGCAGGACCGCTCGCTCGTTTAGGGTTGCGCCGTGGCCGACTTCCCATCCTTGAAGGCGAAGCAGCTTCTGAAGGTTCTTCAAGCCGATCCGCTCAACTACCGGACCACTCGCCAGACCGGATCGCACCAGCGGCTACAGGCAGATGGCCGACCGCCGTTGACCTGGGCTTTCCACGATCGACGGACACTGGCGCCCGGCGAGGTCCGGCGCGTACTGGTCAATCACGTCGGACTTGCGGAAGACGAGGCGCGGCGGCTACTCTGAAGGAGCGTCATGGACACCATTCGTATCCTCCACCACCACGAGCCCGGCTTTGGCTGGAGCTTCGAGTCGCCCGACATTCCCGGCCTGACCGGCGGCGGCGACGCCTACGACCAGGCGCACGCCGAGGACGCCGCCAGGTTCGCGCTGGTGTGCGCCGCCGAAGAGCAGGGCAACCCGGCGCCCACCGATCTCCTCTTCGAGCATTACGTACCCGTCGGCATTGCCGCCGCGGCGTAGCGCCGACACTACTCCGCGCCGTCAAGCGACATTCGTCCGCCAGGAACGAGCCGGCGCCGGGGAAAACGCGTCCTGAGTGACTTTGGCACGTATGCGCCGGTTGTGTGGGCAGAATGCGCCGGTGTCCGTAGATAGGGAGCGGGATACCGCGATTTTGGCCGTGGAGGCGAGGCTTCGTGATCTCGACGGTGCGCGCGAGGCGGTGGCTCGAGAGCTGGCCGAGCTCCGCGCCCAGAGCGAGCGGGCGATCTCAGACGGCGCGGGCGAGGATGAGCCGGATCGGGCGACATCGTGGACGCCGCAGCGCAAGGTCGCGCTGTTCGCCAGTCTCTTCCGTGGTCGCGAGGATGTCTTCCCGCATCGCTGGGAGAAACCGGCGAAGGGCAAGAGCGGGTGGGCGCCCCGCTGCGACAACGAGTGGAAGGCTGGATGCAACAAGCCTCGCGTGAAGTGCGGTGAGTGTCCCAACCAAGCGTTCCCCGTCCCGGCCGAGGGTCAGCTGCTCAGGCATCTGCGGGGCCGCCATGTGATGGGCGTCTATCCGCTGCTGACCGGCGATATGTGCCGGCTGTTGGCGATCGACCTCGATGAAGGCTCGTGGCGTGCGGATGTGATGGCGTTGCGCGAGGCATGCCGCGAGCTCGGTCTCGTCCCGGCGGTCGAGCGGTCGCGCTCGGGAGAGGGCGCCCATGTCTGGTTCCTCTTCAGCGAGCCGGTGCAGGCAGCGCTCGCGCGGCGGTTTGGGTTGATGCTCCTGACGGACGCGATGGCGCGCAGCCCCACGCTGGGGATGGCATCCTACGATCGCCTGTTCCCAAGCCAGGACACGCTGCCGAAGGGAGGGTTCGGAAACCTCATCGCACTGCCGCTCCAGCTACAGGCGCGCCAGCGCGGCAACACGCTGTTCGTGGACGAGCGCCTGGAGCCGTTCGAGGACCAGTGGTCCTATCTGGAGTCGCTGCCGCGGATCGCCCCGGCTCGTCTGCGGGAGCTGGTGGCCCGTGGGCTCCACGACGGCCATGCCCTGGGCGTGCCCGAGGAGACGGAGAACAGCGATGCGCCGTGGCGCCCGGTGCGACCGCTGACTGAGCGACTCGCCGCCGCGGAGCTGCCCGGCACCGTGAGCGCGACGCTCGCCCAGCGCTTGTATGTGCGCCGCGAGGGGCTGCCGCCGGTGCTGCTGGATGCGTTGCGGCGGCTCGCGGCGTTCTCAAACCCGAAGTTCCTCGAACTTCAGGCGATGCGCAAATCCACCGCGCTTATCCCGCGCGTGATCGCCTGCTTCGAGCAGACAGGCGACTTCCTGGCACTGCCACGCGGCTGCCGCGAATCATTGGAGGAACTGCTGGCCGGCCTGAACATCGCGTTGGAGCTCTCCGACGAGCGTACGGATGGCAAGGCGCTCAAGGCGCGGTTCACAGGAGAGCTCACCGCCCGTCAAGAGAAGGCGATGCCGGCGCTGCTCGCCCACGAGCTCGGTGTCCTGTGTGCACCGCCGGGTATCGGCAAGACCGTCATCGCCACCCGCTTGATCGCGGCCAGGGCACGCTCGACGCTCGTGCTCGTCCACCGCAAGCCGCTGCTCGAACAGTGGGTCAAGCGCCTGAACGAGTTCCTCGATCTCAAGCCAGATGAGATCGGGACGATCGGCGGCGGTCGCGGCGAGCCCACGGGCAAGGTGGACGTCGCGATGGTCCAGAGCCTGACTCGCCACAAGACGCTCGATCAGCTGCTGGCCGGTTACGGCCACATCGTCGTGGATGAGTGTCACCACGTCCCGGCCGTGATGACCGAGCGCGTCCTTCAAGCCTCGCCCGCGCGCTATGTGACAGGGCTGACCGCCACACCGAAGCGCCGCGACGGACACCATCCGATCATTACGATGCAGTGCGGGCCGGTCCGCCACACGATAGAGCCCGGCGCGACCCGCTCAGCACAGCCGCTCACGCTGCGCGTCGTGCGCCGCGACACGCCCTTCGACCCTGAGATGCTACCCACCGACGCGAACATCCAGGAGGTCTATGCCGCGCTCGCCACTGATGTGCGGCGCAGCGAGATGATCGCGAAGGACACGCTGGAGCTGGCAGCGCAGGGCCGCTGCCCGATAGTGCTGACAGAACGGCGCGAGCACCTGCAGCAACTGGCCGAGCGCCTTGCGGATACCCACACGCTCATCGTCCTACACGGCGACATGCGACCCGCCGAGCACCGTGCCGCGCTGGAGCAGCTCGCCAGCACGGACAGCGTCGGCGGGCGAGTGGTGCTTGCCACCGGCCGCTACATCGGCGAGGGCTTCGATGACCCGTGCCTCGATACGCTGCTGCTCGCCATGCCGATCGCGTGGAAGGGCACCGTCGTCCAGTACGCCGGGCGCCTGCACCGCGCCCATCCCGGCAAGCGCGAAGCGCTTATCTATGACTACGTCGACGCCGAGCTGCCCGTCCTGCGGCGCATGTTCACCAAGCGCCTACCGGTCACTCGGATACGAGCTGACCGAGGCGTAGGGAACACGGTGATTCCAGCGGTGAGGCGTGGATTGGGGCGTGCTGCTGGACCATCCCCAGCGAAGCGTCCCGCCTGCCGAGCTGCTTGCCTTCGAGCTGCCGTCGGGCGAGCAAAACGTCCGTCCTGCGGCGCTGTTTGGTACCCACAAGTGGTACCCACGAGGAATAGCAGCCCTGGACTCCACCGTTCTTTTCGCGCAAAACCCGCCTATTTGCAGAAGATTCCAGAAGTGGGCCGTGTTGGAATCGAACCAACAACCTTGGGCTTAAGAGGCCCCTGCTCTGCCAATTGAGCTAACGGCCCGCGAGGGCGCCGACCCGCGGGGGGCCGGTGAGGAGAGGATTCTAGCCGAGGTCCGCCGGGCCTGAAGGGCGCTGGGTGGCGGGGCGCGTCAGAGCACGATCGTGCGCCCGCCGTCGGCGATCACGCGATCTTCGAGGTGCAACGACACCGCGCGCGCGAGCACGGTGCGCTCGATGTCGCGACCGATGCGTTCGAGCTCGGCGACGGTCTGGCGATGGTCGACGCGCGCCACGTCCTGCTCGATGATCGGCCCACCGTCGAGCTCGGCCGTGACGTAGTGGGCGGTGGCGCCGATCAGCTTCACCCCGTGCTCACGCGCCCGCCTGTAGGGCTCGGCGCCCGCGAACGCCGGCAGGAACGAGTGATGGATGTTGATGACGGGCACTCCGAGCCGGTCGAGGAAGCCGCCGCTGAGGATCTGCATGTAGCGCGCAAGCACCACCACGTCGACGTTGCCGGAGAGGAGCTCGAGCATCCGCTCCTCCGCCGGCGCCTTCGCGCCCTCGAGAACCGGCACGTGATGAAACGGCACGCCCGCCGCTACGACCTCCTCGCCGAGGTCGGGGTGATTGGAGATGACCCCCACCACCTCCGCGTCGAGCTCTCCGCGCCGCCGGCGCCAGAGCAGATCCATGAGGCAGTGGTCATAACGCGAAACGAGAATCGCGATTCGCCTGAGCTCGCCCCAGTAGCGAATCTCCCACTCCATCGCGAAGCGCCGCGCCACCGCCGCGTCGAAATCGCGCTGGAAGCTCTCGCGGTGCTCGCCGAGGCCCTCCAGGAAGAACTCGGTGCGCAGGTAGAAGCGCCCGCCGATCGGGTCGGAGGAGTACTGGTGAGAGGAGACGATGTTGGCGTCCTGCTCGAACAGAAAGCCTGAGACGGCCGCCACGATCCCGGGCCGATCGGCACAGTCGATCAGCAGGCGCGCGGTGTACGGGTCCATGTCAGAGTATCTGGCGGGGCAGCCACGCTCTCACTCCGCCGAGCTATTTCTTCGTGGTTGACGCGGGTATCGTCGCGGACGTTTCGCCCGAGGAACTGCCCGTCGGGTTGTTCTTGAGCCGTTCCAGTTCGGCCTTCACCTTCGCACGCTGCGCGGCAGGTGAGAGCGCGATCGTCTTCTGCGAGGCGAGATCGCCCTCGCGCGTGTTCTTGGCCTGGTAGGCGAACGACGCCAGCTCCCCGTACAACGCCGCGCTGGGCGGCTTGGTGGGGATCAGGAGCTGCAGCACTTCCACCGCCGAGGCAGGCTCGTTGAGTCCTTCCTGGCTGTACACCGTGAGCATCTCCTGCGCGGCCGTCTGATTGAGCTTGCTCGGGTTGAGCGCGACATAGCGGCTCCACGAGTTAGCCACCTTGGCGAGCAGCGCCTTGCCTTGGCTGGTGAACTTCTGTGTGCTTTCGTTGAAGAATTCGCCCGCGCCGGATTCGTGGAACTGGGCTTCCGTCAGCGCCGCCCAGGCAGCCGCTTCGTTCGGGTTCTTGTGCGTACGCTTTTCAGCGGCGGACACCTGGGCCGCGAAGCCCGCGCCCTTCGTCCCTTCTTTGTTGCCGAATATGGCTTCGATGGGGCTGCTCCCCCCGCCGCCGCCGACGCCGACGCCGAACCCGACGAAGCCCACCAGGAACAGAAGCGCGAGGCCGACGTAGACGACTTGCACGGTGCGGCGCCTGCCGCGTGCTCTGAGGTCGAAGAGCATCAGCTCAGTTCGGGGTCGGTGTGGTCGATCATTTCTTGGACGGTGCTCTTCTGGCTCTCGGTCGGTGTCCTCGCGAGCGCTCGGGCTCCCTCGGAGCCGTCGCCCGGCGGTGGCGTCAGAGGGCCGGGCCTTCCCGATGCGCCCGGCGAGGACGGTGGGTCCTCCGGAGGGCGCCCTGCCCCTGCTGCCTTCGCCTGCTCTGCCCGCCGCGTCGCGTCGCGTCGCACAACAACCGATGCAACCAGGATACTCACCTCGTAGAGCAAGTACAGCGGGACCGTCTCGAGCACGAGCGTGAAAGCGTCCCCGGGCAGGAACGCGGCGATCGCCGCGCACGCCAAGATCGCGTAGCGGCGGTTGCGGCGCAGCTGGCGAGGAGTGACGATGCCGGCGCGCACCGCGCCGACGATCGCGACCGGCGCCTGGAAGGCCACCCCCATGGCAAGCAGAACGGTCGCCGCGAACTTGTAGTACTGGCTGGCCTGCACCATCACGTTGAACTGGCTGCTGTTGAAGTTCTGCAGGAAGCGCACGGCGGCGGGAAGCACCACCAGGTAGCCAAACGCGACGCCGGCGGCGAACAGGAACGGGATCGAGACGAGCAGCGGCGCCACCGCGCGGCGCTCGCTCGGGTGCAGCGCAGGCAGCACGAACCCGTACAGCTCGAACAAGATCAGCGGCAGCGCGAGCACGAGCGCGAAGTAGAGCGTCACCGTGAGCGTCGTTGTGAAGGGCTCGCCCGGCCCCAAAGTCACGGGCAGGTTCCCGTTCGGGCTGCGCGGGATCTTCGCGACATCGGCGCCCAGCCGGGCGCTTGCCGCGGCGAGCTGCGATCTGGTGGCGGCCGGCAGGCCGCTGGAGGGAGCGCTCAGCGCCTGCGTGATCGACCGGGTGTCCCCGGCGACTTCGCGCACCCCCTTCTGGGCGAGCCAGGTCTGCCCCAGCGGCCCTTCGCCGCGCGCGACCTGCCGCTCGGTCTGTCTCGTCAGCGGCCGATCGATGAACTTCAGCAGCGCATGGTTCTGCCACAGGCACACCCCGAACACCAGCGCGAGCGCCACGGCGCTCACGATCAGCCTCACGCGGAGCTCGTCGAGGTGGTCGACGACGCTCAGTCGCTCATCGTGGCCGATCGTGCGAATCGCTGTTGCCATAGCCAGATGAAGCTATCACCGCACGGCGTGCGGACAGGCGGTCCGGGGGGCGCCGCGAACCTTCGGGGATTTCGCCGCAGACGCTAAAGGCCGGCCACGGCCGGGTCGATGAGGGCGAGAGAGAGACAATGCAAGAGAACCGGGGCCATCGCATACGTCATCACGTTCAACTGCCGGGGGGCAGGCAGATCGAGGTCGTCTATCTCGACGGCCGCGAGGACCTTCGTGGGGGCGCGCCGGGGCGCGTCCAAAGCGACACGCCTGTGGCTCCGACGCCTTGGACCGGAGACTCGCCGGCCGCTACGCCGGGCGAGGCCCTTCACGTTTGCCCGAGCTGCGCCGGCGGGCTTGTGCACCCGCTCGACTGGGTCGAGAAATCTCCCGGCCGGTGGCGCATCCTGCTGCGCTGCCCCGACTGCGGAGAGCTGCGCGACGGCGTGTTCGGACAGGCGCTCGTGGAACGTCTTGACGAAGAGCTCGACCGGGCCACCGGGGCTCTGCTCAGCGACCTCAGGCAGATAACGCACGCCAACATGGTCGAGGAGATCGAGCGCTTCTCGCGCGCGCTCGAGCTGGACCTCATCTGTCCGAGCGACTTCTAGCTTCTGACTCACCACACAAGCGTCTCGCATCGACGCGGGGCGCTCGCGCCCTCAGCAGTAGCGCTCGACGACCGCGTCGGCGAGGAGGTCGAGCAGCTCGCGGCGGCCGTCGGGGAGCAGGGCGGACAACGCGGCCTTCGCCTCGGACACGATCGAAAGCGCGCGCGCGCGCGCCTCGTCGAGGGCTCCGGTCGCGGCAATCCGCTCGCACAGCTCCTCCGCCTGCCTGCCGCGTGCCCTCTGGGCATGTCCGTCAGGGTGCTCAGGGCTTGCAAGGCTCGCCAGGTCAAACGCGGCGATCTGCTCGTCGCGTTCGCGCGCGAGGATCAGCGGCAGCGTGACGGTGCCGTCGAGCAGGTCCGTGCCGCGCGCCTTGCCCGTGCGCTGCGCGGGGCCGGACACGTCGAGCACGTCGTCGAGCAGCTGGAAGGCCAACCCGATCCGGCTGGCGAACCCGCCGAGCGCCGTGGCGAGCGGGATGGCGCCCGGCGCCGCCACCAGCGCTCCGAGGCGGCAGGCCGCCTCGAACAGCGCCGCCGTCTTCAGACGGCAGCGCTCCAGATAACGCTCCACGGCGATGTTCGGCGCGTAGGCGTCCTCGCGTTGCAGCAGCTCGCCCGCGGCGAGCGCCGAGCTCGCGTCGGAGAGGGCGCGCAGCTGCTGGGGGTCGCCGTTGCGCGCCAGCTCGGCGAACGCGCGCGAGAAGAGCAGATCGCCCGTGGCGATCGCCGCCTCGCGCCCCGCAACGGCTGCCACCGTCGGCCGCCCTCTTCGCAGCCTGGCGCCGTCGATCAGGTCGTCGTGGACGAGCGTCGCGGAGTGCACGAGCTCCACCGCCACGGCGGCGCGCATGAGGCTCTGCTCGCGCTCGGGCCGCTCGCCGACGCCGCCCGCCGACTCCGCGGCCAGCACCACGAGCAGCGGACGCAGCCGCTTGCCCCCGGCCGCGACCGTGGCGGTGGCATGCGAGGCGAGCGGGACGCCGGCCTCGGCTGTGACGCGTTCCAGGTGAACCTCGCCGCGGGCCATGCGCTCGCGCAGCGCCGGCCCGCCGCGGCGCATGATCTCCTCGACCGCCTCCACGTCAGCGGCCGTGTTGGCGGCGGGATGCGAGAGGGTCATCCTGGGACGGTAGCGGCGTGGATGGCGACGATACCTCCAGCCGTGAGCAGGTAGCGGATCTCGCACAGACCCGCACGCTCCATCTCCGCCGCCAGCCCCTGTGGCCCCGGGAAGCGCTTGACCGAGTTGGGAAGGTAGGTATAGGCGGCAGGATCGTTGGAAATCCTGCCCAACAGGGGCACCATACGGTCAAACCACACTTTGTAGAAAGCCGACAGCGGCATTCGTGTGGGGGTCGTGAACTCGAGCACGACCACCCGTCCACCGGGACGCACCACCCGCCGCATCTCTCGCAGTCCAGCGGCAAGATCCGAGAAATTGCGTGCCGCGAAGCCCACCGTCGCCACGTCGAAGCTGCCGTCCGGGTAGGAGAGGTCGAGGGCGTCGCCCCACTCGAAGGACAGTCTCGCGCGATCTCCGTCTCCCGACAGCTCTTCGCGCGCGCGCGCGAAGAGGGCTTTCTTCGCGCGCGCGCGCGCGCCGCCCTCCAAATTCGCACTCACCCCTCCAGCCGCCTTAGCACCCTTGATGCGTGCCCGCCCAAGCATGTTCTCCGAGAAATCGCTGCCCACGACCTCTCCGCCCGGCGCCACCCTGCGCGCCAGCTCGATCGCCAGATCGCCGGTGCCCGTCGCGACGTCGAGCACGCGATCGCCGGGGGAGGCACCCGCCAGATCGGCCGCCCGCTCTCGCCAGCGGTGATGCAGACCGGCGCTCATCACCGTATTGAGCAGGTCATAGAAGCCCGCGACGCGGTCGAACATGTCCCGCACCTGGCCCGCCTCCAGGCGTCCCGCGGTCGCGTCAGCGCGCTTCATGGCGGCCATGACAGAACGCCGACTACTTCAGCTGGGACAGGAAAGCGACGATTGAGTTGAACTTCTGCGGCGGCAGGGTCTTGAACGGGGGCATCGGCGCCGTCGGGTTCACGAGCGTGCGCGCAATCCCCTGGCTGGGCAGGCGCGAGCCGATGTGCGTCAAGTTCGGTCCCGGTCCGTCATTTCCGTTGTCGCCGATCTTGTGGCAGGAAAGACAACCGGACTGCGCCACGGCAAGCTTGCCCGCTTCATATTCGGCGAGCGTCTTCCCGCCGGCCTGCACGACCGCTGCCGGCGTGGCCATTTCGATCGCCGTGGGCGAGCCGGCGTTGGCGCCCTCGTAGGTGAGCAGCGCCATCGCGCCGATCACGAAGATGCCGGTGAGCGTCGCGATCGGCCTGCGCTCGGGCCTGCGCTCCGGTCCGCGATCGTAGAACGGCAGCAGGAACAGCAGGATCATGCAGATCGTCGGTATGCCGATCGTCGCCAGCCCGACCAGGCTCGCCGGCTTGATGACGCGCAGGAGCTCGAACAGGAAGAAGAAGTACCACTCCGGACGCGGCACGTAGGTGGTGGTGGTGGGGTTCGCCTTGGAGCCGAGCTCCGCGCCGAGCACGAGCGACATCGCGATGATGCACGCCATCACGACTACCGCCATCAGCGAGTCCTTGGCGACGGCGTAGGGGAAGAACGGCTTGCCCTGCGCCTTGAGGATCGAGTACTCGCGCAGGTACTGCTCCTTCTCGCGCCTATTCATGCGCTGGCCTTGCGCAACTCGGGGCTCTTCTCGGCTCGCGTCCACGGCGGGGCCGTCGTGCCGAGCTTGGCGACGAGATACAGATGGGCTCCGATCAGCGCGGCGAGCAGGCCCGGCACGAGCAGCATGTGGATCGCGTAGAAGCGCGACAGGGTCGTCGCCCCGAATTCTCCGCCGCCGCGCAGGAAGTCGCTCAGGTAGGGGCCGATCAGGGGGCCGGTGCCGTTGATGTTGACGCCCACGATCGTAGCCCAGTAGGCGCGCTGGTCGAACGGCAGCAGGTAGCCGGTGAAGGACATCGTCATCGTGAGGATCAGCAGCACCACGCCGATCACCCAGTTGAGCTCGCGCGGATACTTGTAGGCGCCGAAGAAGAACGTGCGGCCCATGTGCAGGAACACGAGGATCACCATCACGCTCGACCCCCACTTGTGCATCCCTCTGACGAACTGGCCGAGAAAGACTTCGTTGGTGACGTGGCGGATCGATTCGTAGGCGCCGCCGCTGGGGTCGGGCTTGTAGAACATCGCCAGGAACACGCCGGTGACGGCCTGGGAGAGGAACGCGAACATCGTGGCCGACCCGAGCGTGTAGAACCAGTTGGTGCCCTTGGGCACCTTGCGGAACATCAACCAGCGGGCCGCGCCGCTGAGGGAGGTGCGCTCGTCGACCCAGTCGACGACGCTCGCGCCGGCCTCCTTGGCGTGGTCGGCGGGCGTGACCCCGCCGTTGCCCTCCCCCGGCCGAGGCGGCGGGGCCTTCAGGGCCGCCGGCATCGGGGGAGCGGGGAGCTTGGGGGTTCTCGCCATGCCGGCGCCCAACTACTTCCTGGCCGACGGTCGCGAGGGGTACAGGTACTGGCCGAGCCCGTCGATCGGCTCGCCGGGGTCGCGCGGCGAGAAGCGTTCGAGCTCGCTGTTGACGCTGTAGCGCGGGCCGATCTGGACTTCCCCTTGCACCACGCGTGTGTAGAAGCGATCCAGCGGCCTGACCGGTGGCCCGCCGACGCGAACGCCGAGCAGGTCGTAGACGCCGCCGTGGCAGGGGCAGATGAAGCGCTCGGCGGCATCCACCCAGCGCACCGGGCAGCCCAGATGGGCGCAGCGCGAGCTGATAGCGATATACAGACTGTCGCGATCGGCCTTGTCGGTGTCGATGGTCGCGTTGCGCTTGCGCACGTACACGGTCGTCTTGCCGGCCTCGCCGATGCCGGAGGTGAGCGTGATCACCGTCGGCACGTAGTTGTCCTCGGAGAACATGTCCGTCGGACCGACGCTCTCCCACGTGTGCGGCGCCTCTTTGAAGATCGGCCCGATCGCGAAGCCGAGCGCGGGGAGGGCGAACGACGCGGCGGCGATCGCGCCCGCCGCGTGGGTGGTGCCGGTCATGAACCGGCGGCGCGTAACCGTCTCGCCCTCGAACGCTCCGGGGATCTGCCGATCGGCGGTATAGCGGGAGGAGTGCTGGCTGTGCTTGTCGGACACGGCGGGAACAATATCGAGTGAGCCGCCCCCCGGCTGCTCAGCGAACGCCGCCGGTGCGTCAAGCGCGGAGCGGGCGTCGCACTCCGCCGCGCGCCCGCCTCGAACGGCCCGTGAGCGCGGCGCCCGCGCTCAGCGCCGGGCGACGGCGAGCATCGCCTCGAGGGCCTCGGGCGAGCCGGCGCGGGTGAGCGCCTTGGCGCGCTCGTGGAGCGGACTCGCCCCCCAGCCGACGGCGCGCGCTCCGGCCGCCCACGCGGCGGCGGCCAGCTCGGGCCTGCCGCTTCCGTGGGCGAGCGCGCTGAGCGTTATCACGTCCGCCAGCTCCACCACCGCCTCGATGTCGCCGAGCTTCACGAGCCGTGCGAGGCCCAGCGCATAGAGGCGGTCGCCGGCGAGCAGGCCGAGGTCGTCCTCGGACGGCCGCATCACCCGGGGGGCGTGGTAGTGCAGCAGGTAGCCCTCGAAGATCGTCTCGATCAGCAGCTCGTAGTCGGCGGCCCGTCCGTCCACGCGTGGCCCGGACGCGGCGATCTGCGCGGGACTGCTTGGCTCTTCGCTCGCATCGGGCGGGCAGTCGAGGAGCAAGCTCCTCATCAAGCCGCCCTCTTCGAACAGCAGCGTTCTCAGGCGCTCCAGCGACGAGCCGGGGGGGCATCCGTCCCCGGGTGGGCGACCTCCGGGGGAGCATCCGTCCCCGGGGGGGCCACCTCCGGCGGGGCGACCTCCGGGGGGGCGTCCGTTCACCGCGGAGCCCTGGGCGGGATCCTCGCTCACGTGAGCTCCGCAAAGGCCGCGGCGGCCGCCGACAGCGTCTGCTCGAGCTGCTCGGGGGTGTGTGCAAGCGAGGGGAACCACGCCTCGAACTGTGAGGGCGGCGCGTATACGCCGCGCGAGAGCAGCTCGCGACACCAGCTCGCATATGCGTCCAGGTCACACGCTTGGGCGCCCGCCAGATCATGTACGGGGGTTTCGCTGAAGAACACCGTCAAGAGTCCCGGGGCGCTCGCCACCTGGATGGGATACCCACCCGGACTGCCACCCGCCGCGGCCGCGGCCGCGCGCAAGCCCGCGGCGAGCTCGTCGGTGAACGACGCGAGTCGCCCGTAGGCCGCGTCGTCGAGCATGCCGAGCGTCGCCATACCGGCCGCCACCGCGAGCGGATTGCCGGAGAGCGTGCCCGCCTGGTAGACCTCGCCGGCGGGCGCGAGCATGCGCATCAGATCGGCGCGGCCGCCCACGGCGCCGGCGGGCAGCCCGCCGCCGATGATCTTGCCCATGATCGTCAGATCCGGCTCGACGCCCGCCAGTTCCTGCATGCCGCCACACGCCACGCGGAAGCCGCTGATGACCTCGTCGAAGATCAGCAGTGCCCCGACGGCGTCGGCGCGCTCGCGCAGAAGCTCCAGGAAGCCCTCGCGCGCGGGCACGAGCCCCATGTTCGCGGGCAGCGGCTCCACGATGATCGCGGCGATCTCCTCTGCGCCGGACGCCGGCACGCCCGCCACCTCGAAGCCGTACGCGGGGCCCACGCCGATCGGCCCTGCGCCTGTGACGGCGAGCAGCGCGTCGGGGTCGTTCCACGGCACGATCGTGGTGGACGCCGCGGCCGCGGCGGGCACTCCGGGGCTCGAGGGCAGCGCCTGGGTGGCCAGTCCCGAGCCGGCCTGCGCGAGCAGGCCGTCGACATGCCCGTGGTAGGCCCCCGCGCACTTCACGATCCGCTCCCGAGAAGTGGCGGCGCGGGCGAGCCGGAGCGCGGTCATCGTGGCCTCGGTGCCCGAGGAGGTCATGCGCACCATCTCAACCGAGTCCATGCGGCGGGCGATCTCAGCCGCGAGATCGACCTCGCCCGCGGTGGGCGCGCCGAAGCTCGTGCCGGCTTCGGCCGCGGCGATCACCGCCGCGAGCACCTGGGGGTGGGCGTGGCCGTGGATGAGCGGACCCCACGAGCACACATAGTCGACGTAACGATTGCCGTCCACGTCGACGAGTTCCGCGCCCGAGCCGCGCTCGACGAAGATCGGGGCGCGGCCGATCGCGCGCATGGCGCGCACGGGCGAGTTCACGCCGCCCGGGAGCAGCCCGAGGGCGCGCTGATAGAGCTCGCTCGAGCGCGTGTCTGTCAGAGACGCCGGCATCACGTCATGGGCAGGCGGAAAGGTGCAGGGAGAGGAGAGTGTCTATTTTTTTGCGATTTTGCGATAGTAGATACAAACATAGATACTACTGCAAAGTTTTTAAATGGAACATCCAACTCCCTCCCTCCCTTAGGTTCGCCAAAGCCCCATATCTTGGGCCGCTGTGACGTGATTCGCATTGGTCAGCCGGCTTCAGACAGCCAGCGGGCTGCGTCCTTGGAGTGGTAGGAGATCACGATGTCAGCGCCGGCGCGGTGCAGAGAGGTCAGGATCTCGCAGACGGCGGCGCGCTCGTCAATGTGTCCAGCGGCGGCGGCGGCCTTGACCATCGCGTACTCGCCGCTCACGTTATACGCGGCGACGGGCAGGCGCGTGGCGCGCTTGACGGCCCTGATCAGGTCCCCGTAAGCGAGAGCGGGCTTGACCATCACCATGTCGGCGCCCTCGCTCGCGTCGAGCAGCGCCTCGCGCACCGCTTCGCGCCCGTTGGCGGGATCCATCTGGTAGGAGCGGCGGTCGCCGAAGGAGGGCATCGAGCCGGCGGCCTCGCGGAACGGGCCGTAGAACGCAGAGGCGAACTTCGCGGAGTAGGCGAGGATCGGGGTGTCGGAGAAGCCCTCAGAGTCGAGCTCGGCGCGGATCGCGCCGACCCGCCCGTCCATCATGTCCGAGGGGGCGACGACGTCGGCGCCCGCCCGAGCATGGCTGACCGCGGTGCGCGCCAGCAGTTCGATCGTCGCGTCGTTGTCGACGCGGGGTGGGTGGGATCCGGGTGGGTTGGATCCGGGTGGGTTGGATCCGGGTGGGTGGGATCCCCAATCAACCACCCCGCAGTGACCGTGGTCGGTGTACTCGCACAGACACACGTCGGTGATCACGAGCAGCTGCGGCAGCGCCTGCTTGATCGCGGCCGTGGCGAGCTGCACGACGCCGTCGTCGTCCCAGGCGGCCGACCCTTGCGCATCCTTGCGCGCCGGCACCCCGAACAGCAGGACGGCGGCCAGGCCCAGAGCGGCTGCCTCGCGCGCCTCTTGCACCGCCGCGGAGATCGGCAGCCGCTCGACGCCCGGCATGCCCTCGATCGGCTCGCGAGCGGACGCCGCCTCGGAGACGAACAGCGGCAGCACGAGCTTGTCGGCGCGCAGCTCGGTCTCGCGCACCAACCCGCGCAGAGCCGGGGACGCGCGCAGCCTGCGCATGCGCGTGCTGGGGAAAGCCATCGCCTTCGAGGATACTCGTCCACCGCCGCCTCGCCGCAGCGGGCAGTGCCGCGCACGGGGCAGTGCCGCGCACGGGGCAGGCACTGCCTCGCGCGCGCGCACGGGGCAGTGCATTACGGAGCACACCACCGTCGAGTAGACGGCCACGAGCGTGGGCTATTCCGCGCGGCGAAGGCCCAGCCGGGCGAGCACTCCGAACAGCAGCGTGAGGCCAACCAGGTGGGCAATCGAGGCGCCGATGGCGGGAGCGGCGCCGTTCACGGCGGCGTCGAGCGCCTGCAGAGCGGCCTTGTAGGGGAACACGAACGAGACCGCCCCGATCAGGGAGTACAGCCCGCTCGCGACCGACCCGCTCGGGACGAGCGCCAGGAAGGCGAGCGGCAGCGAGAGCAGGAACGCGAGCAGCGACGCGGCGCGCACCTCGCGCGCGAGCGCCCCGATCGCGACCCCGAGCGCGCCAAACGCGAGCGCGCCAAAGGCGAGCGCCGCCGCCCACTCCCCGATGCGCGAGAGGTCCAGCGACACGAACGCGCTCACGCCGAGCAGCATCGCGAAGGCCACCACGAAGGCGCACCCCGCCGCGAGCAGCGCCTTCTCGGCGAGCAGGTTCTCGCAGGAGATCAACGACCGCCCCGCCCCCGGCGCGCGTCTGATCAGGCGGGCGATCGCGTGCTCTTCGCGCTCGAGCGCGATCCCGCCGGCGGCGAGCAGCACGCAGATGAACATCAGCGAGATGCTCACCGCCACCACCACGGCGTAGGTGTCGAGCGGCGTGCGTTTGCCGCGCAGCAGGCTGCTGTGGACCGTGATCGGCTGGCTCACGGTCGTGAGCACGTTCTTGGCGATGCCGAGGTTGCGCGCCGCGAACGCGGCGAAGCCGGCGACACGCACGAGCGTCGCGCGGTCCGCTCCAGGCTGCTGGCGTCGCGCGACGCCGTTCAGCGCGGGGGCGATGTGGCTCAGGCCGATGATGTTCTGGCTGGACCCGAGCACTCCGAGCTGGCCTCCCGCGAGCAGCAGGTCGATGTCGCGCACGGCGACGCTCTTGATCTGCTCGGACAGCGCGAGGTTCGCCTGCGCGAGCGTCGCGTCGACGGTCGAGCGCACGAACGACTGCTTCAAGGCGTCCCCGTTGTAGATGACTTCGACGCGCGCCTGGTTCACCCCCGAGGAGATCTTCGAGACGATGTCGGGCGGAATCACGATCGCCGCGAGCACGTCGCCCGAGGCCACCTTGCCGGCGGCGGCGGCGCGCGTGGGCACGCGCACGACATGGACCTGGCTGAAGAGCCGGTCCGTGTATTCAGCCAAGCCGATACGGGTGCCGCCGAGCGTGATGGTCTCGCCCGGCGGTGTTTCGTCGACGATCGCCACGCGCGGCTTGGACGGGCTCGCCGAGATGGCGAACCCGATCAGCAGCGCGATCGCGACCGGGTAGACGATCAGCAGCGACACCAGCAGGCGCGAGCGCCGCAGGATCAAGAGGTCCTTGCCGAGCAGCCACCTCATGCGCGTTCCCGCTTGCGCAGGAAGGAGACGAACGCCCGTTCGAAGTCACGAGGAGCGTCCGCGTCGACGGCGCGCGCCAGCTCCGGGGGTGGGCCGTCGAAGAGCAGCTTGCCCTCGTCGAGCACCATCACGCGCTGCGCGTAGCGGTCGGCCTCGGCGACGATGTGGGTGGAGAACACGACGCTCGTGCCGCGCGCCGCCAGCTCCCCGATGAACTGCCACAGGCGCTCGCGCTGGCCCGGGTCAAGCGACGAGGAGGGCTCGTCGAGCACGATCACGGGCGGGTCGGCGAGCAGGCCGAGGGCCACGTTCACGCGCTGGCGGTTGCCGCCCGAGAGGCGGTCCACGCGCTCGTCCGCACGGTCCGCGAGACCGGTTTGGTCGAGCATCCGCGCCACCACCGCCTCCGGATCGACGACCCTCTCCAGGCGCGCGAACAGCCGCAGGTTCTCGGCCACGGAGAGCTTGGAGTAGAGCGCGGGAGTTTGAGGTACCCACCCGACCCCCCAGCCGATCGCCCCGGCGCCGTGGCTGATCGTGCCCGCGCTCGGCGCCTGGACACCGCCGAGGATCGACAGCAGCGTCGTCTTGCCGGCTCCGTTGGGCCCGATCACGGCCACCGTCTCGCCGGCGCGCGCGACGAAGCCGACGTCGCGCAGCGCCTCGCGCGAGCCGAAGCGCTTGCCGAGCCCCTCCACGCGCAGGACGGGCTCGTGGAGGACGCGGCTCGGCGCGCTCACGATGGCCCCACGCGCGCGCACGGGGGACCGCTCGGGGCGCTCACAGCAGCCCGCCGGAGGAGCCCCCCGGCCTGTCCCCGCCAGGGGGCGGGGACAGGCGCTCCCACGGCTCGAGCTCGAGATGGCGATGCAGGTAGATGGCGGTCTCGCGCAGCACGGAGAGGATCGGGAGCGCCACAAGCGCGCCGATGACCCCGTAGAGCTGCAACCCGAGCAGCAGCGCGAAGATCACGAGCAGCGGGTTGATGCGCAGTGTGTGGCTGAAGATCTGCGGCGCCACCACGTGCCCCTCGAGCTGCTGCAGGCCGCCGAACAGCAGCGCCACCCACAGGGCGCTGATCGGATCGGTGAACAGCGCCAGCAGGACCGGCGGAATCGCTCCCAGGATGGGCCCGATGTAGGGGACGAGCTCCATCACGCCGTAGAACACGGCGAACGCGAGCGCGTAGCTGCGACCGTCCGGGAAGATCCCGAGAACGCCGAACAGGTACAGCGCGCCGCCGGCCGAGGCGCCCATGATCACGCTGAACAGGAGCTGCCCGCCGACATAGCGCGACACGGCGTGCTGGGCGAGCGCCGGGAAGTCGTCGGCGGGGGTGCCGTCGCCGGGGGGCATCGCCTTGCGCACGAGCCGGCCGATCGACTGGCCGTAGATCAGCATGTAGACGGACAGGACGAACACGAGCACGAGGTCGACGAGCGCTTTGGCGACTTCGGTGAGCAGGGCGCCGCCGAACGAGGCGAGTTCGGTGGCGCTTTTGGAGACCTGTTCCTGCAGCGTTTGCAGCGCGGTCTTGCCCTGACCCACCAGTTTGGCGTGGACGCCGTGTTTGCTCAGATAGCTCTGAAAGCTTTCGATCTGGCTGTTCGCTTCGTTCACGATATGCGGGAGGTTGTGCGTGAACGTGCGAACCTGACTGGCGATCGGGTTGGCGAGCAGGAAGCTCACACCGGCGAGCATCAGGAAGAATGCTAGGTATACGGCCATCACCGCCAGTCCGCGCGGCAGTCGCGTGCGTCGCTGGAGGAAGGCCACGAGCGGGTTCAGGATGAGCGCTATGACCGCGGCGACGACAAAGATCACCAACACCTTGCCCGCGGCCCTCGCGAGCGCCCACAGCGCGAGCAGCGAGAGCGGCAGCAGCACGAGCTGCACCCAGCGCGGCACCACCACGCGCTGCAAGCTCAGCTCCCTCCCGCGATCATCGGCAGAGTATGGCTGAGGCTCAGGCGAGCATCCTGTTCGTGGGCGATCTCGTGGGCAGCATCGGGCGCCACACGCTGCTCGAGTGCCTGCCCATCCTGCGCGAGCGTTACTCCCCGACGTTCGTGGTGGTCAACGGCGAGAACGTGGCGGGCGGCCTCGGGATCACGCCGAAGGTCGCCAACGAGCTGTTGCGCAACGACGTGGACGCGATCACGCTTGGCAACCACGCCTACCACCGCCGCGAGATCTACTCCTATCTCGACACCCAGGAGCGGATCGTGCGGCCCTTCAACTACCTCCCGAGACAGCCGGGGCACGGCCTGTGCGTCGTTGAGAAAGGCGGGGTGAGACTCGGCGTGGTGAACCTCAGCGGCAACCTCTTCCTGAAGGCGGGGTCTTCGGCGTTCAGCGCGATCGAGACGGCGCTGGAGCGGCTCGACGACGTCGACCACATCCTCGTGGACATGCACGCCGAGGCCACCAGCGAGAAGATCGCGCTCGGATGGCTGCTCGACGGGCGCGTGAGCGCCGTCGTGGGCACCCACACGCACGTCCCCACCGCCGACGCGCGCGTGCTGCCGGGCGGCACCGCCTACATCACCGACGTGGGCATGACCGGGCCGCGCGGCGGCGTGATCGGGGTCAAGCGCGAGCAGGCGGTGCAGGCGCTCGTGACGCAGATGCCGGTGCGCTTCGAAACCTCCAGGGAGGACCCCTGGCTGATGGCCGTGCTCGTGCGCTGCTCTAAGCCGCTGCGAGCTGACTCGATCGAGCAGATCCTGATGGCGCGGCCGGCTCCGCATCCGGCCAGCTGAGCTGCCCGAGCAGGGCGAGCATCGTAAGCCCGAAGAACCACGGGATGTAGAGGTAGAACCAATGGTCGACGCCGAGCTGCACGGCGATCAGAACGGCGGCGGCAGTCGCGCCCAGGCCGACGAGATCGGGGCGGCGGGGCAGGACCGCGACCGCCACGGCCAGCGCGAGCGCGGCCACCTGCACCGCCGTCTGCGCGTATCCGAAGAGGGGCCGGGCGGGCGAGGCGGGCGGGCTCCCATATAACCCCCAGATCGAGAAGGGCGATTGGCGGTCGGCCTGATAGGCGAAGGTGCGCTCGAAGATCGTGTGAAGCGAGTCGTGCGTGAGCGCCGGGATAGAGACCGCGGCCGCGGTCAAGAGGAAGGCGCCTGCGAACAGCGCCACCGAGCGTGCCTCGCGCGCGTGCGCGCGCCCGCGAGGGGGGTGTGTGGGGCTCTCGTCGGTGGGGCTCTCGTCGGTGGGGCTCTCAAATCCATGAGTACACATCAGCGGCGCGAGCGCCAGCGGCGCGAACTTCGTGAGCCCCGCGAGCGCCGCGAACATGCCTCGCGCGGGCGCTGAGGAGGCGGCGAGCAGCGCCGCCAGCACGAGCACGGCGACGAGCGTGTCGTTGGAGTTGCTCTCCAGGGCGAACAGCGTGAAGGGGTAGGACGCCCAGGCGTAGGCCAGCGCGATCCCGAGGCCCGGGCCGCGCACGCGGCGGCCGAGCAGGAACAGCAGGGCGATCGCGAGCAGGTCGAACACGATCGCGGCGGCGTGCGCGGCGGGCAGATCGTCCCAGCGGCCGCTCCATCCGAAGATCTGCTGGAAGGGCACGTAGGCCTCGTAGTTGACGGGGCCATAGGTGTCGCCGTGTTCGTTGTCCGAGGGATAGCCGCCGTAGAGGGGCTGGCCGTGGACGATCCGCTGGGCGCCGATCACGCCCGCATAGCCCACGTCGATGACGTTCGAGTCGGTGACGTTCAGCCCGACGCGGAAGCCGATCAGGAAAACCACGCCGACGGCGAGCCAGGGCGCCGGCACGAGCAGGCGCATGCTCCGGGCAGGCCGCCCGCGGCGCGCGAGCGCGAGCATCCGCACGAGCAGGTAGACGAGCGGCGGGTACACCAGCGGCGTGGAGGCGTAGATGCGAGCGTGGTTGAAGAACGCGAGCGACACGGAGAAGGACAGCAGCACGAGCAGGTCGAGGTGCAGCAGTCGCAGCGGCGCTCGCCAGTCGAAGAACGGCAGGAAGAACAGCACGCACAGGGGGATCCAGACGTAGAGCGCGTTCACGTGCCTGCCGAACGCGCCCGGGTAGCCGCGCGCCATCGACCAGGCGATCTGAAAGCCCGTCCACTGTTCCAGCACACGGCCGCTCGAGTCGGCGATGATCACCTGGCCGATCTCCTGGCTGCGCTTCGAGAAGAAGCTCACCTGCCAGCGCCCGGGGCCCTTCAAATAGGCGCCGCCGTAGGAGCCCGGGTAGCGGGCGCGCACGGCGCGCATCTTTCCCAGCGCCTCGGCGATTCGCAGCACCTGGTTGGGGGAGAGCCGGCGCCCGATCGGAGGAGTATCCGACGCTGCCACGGGAACCGGAGCTTCCGGGCTGACGGTGGTGGCGCCCGCCGTCGCAGACGAGCCGGCATGCGCCTGGGCAACCGCCATCGCCGGCTGTGGGGCGCTCAGCAACAGCACCGACACGAGCAGCACGAGACGACGAGCCATTCGCCGAGGGTACAGGCGGACCGGCGGCGCTCAGCTCGGCACGAGGCCGAAATGTCGCGACACGAGCGCGGCGACGTCGCGGATCGCCCACTGGAGCGGCTCGCGCGAAGGCTCGCATCCGCACACGATCAGCGCGCCCAGCGAGTCTTCGGAGCGCAGCGAGCCATGCGAGCCGCCGCCCACGTGCGCCTGGCCGCCCAGGTCGACGAACTCCCGGCCGGGAGCCGCCGAGAGCAGCACGTCGCCCGAGCTCGGGCACGTCAGCGCCGACCACACCCGATCCAGCGCGTCGGGATGGGCAGGCGCATCGAAGCGCCCGTCCCGCACGTGCGCGTCGAGGACCGCGAGATCGCCTTCCACGCTCCAAGCACGACCCCGCAAATCCTCGACATCCCCGCCGGGACGGAAGCGCAGCTCAGGATGACCGGGGCGCGCGAGCACACCCTCGCCGGCCACCCCGTGCACGTCGCGCTCCAGCCACATCACGAGCTCCACACCCTCCACGTCAAGCGCGCGCCGCGCCAGCTCGGGGCGCAGTCCGTCGAGGTGTTCCTCGTCGAGCACGTACGCCATCGCCGCGCGCTGGGAGGGGCACACGGCGACTTGCGGACGCTCGCCGCGGGCTCCACCGCCCACGCCGGAGCCCGCGCGCCTGGAGCGGCCGTTCGCGCGAGCCCCCGGCGCCAGGACGCCCATCTCGGCAAGGTGGTCGGCGAGCGCCATCACGTCGGTGACGGGCGCCTGAGAGTGGTCGGCCATCACGATCACCGCGTGCTCCTCCAGGAAGCGCTCGAGGCCCCCCGCCGCGTTCATCACGCGCGCGAGCTGTATGTCGGCGAGCGCTATCGAGCGCAGCTGGCCGTCGGGGCCGGAGCGATGGGAGCGCCAGTCGTTGTCGGGCAGCGACAGCAGCAGGAAGTCGAACAGGTCGTGCTCCACGAGGTAGGCGCCCACGCAGCCCGAATGGCGGTCGCGCACGCCCGGCATCCCGAGATTCGAGCGGCAGCCCGTTTGGCGGCTGGCGAAGACGTCCGCGTAGAACAGCTCGCGCGGACCCAGCACCGCGTGGCGCATCAAGGTCGAGGCGATGCGCGTCAGGGTGGTGTCGCGCTGGGGCTCGTGACGGTGGCGGCCGCGATACATCAGGTAGGTGGTGCCCGCCGTGCGCACGCCCGCGTCGTCGAGGCGCTCGAACACGGTGGGGGTCTCCCGCGAGAGGTGGGCGCCGTTCATGTTGTAAACGGTGTCGGTCAACTGCCTCGCCAAGCCCACGCGCTGGGAGGCGCGAAAGCTCGACCCGTACTCGACGTAGCGTTCTTCCCCGCGGTGGTACCAGCACATGCCGGGGATCTCGTGGCGGTCCTGCCACACCCCCGTCACGATCGAGGCGGCGCACACGGGGGTCACCGACGGGAACGCGGCCACGCAGTCGGGAACGTAGAGCCCGCGCTCCATCAGCGCCGCGAGCGTCGGCGCCTCCCCCGCCGCGACGGCGCGCTCGAGCATCGCGGGCGCCAGCGCGTCGATCACGCAGAGGACAAGCTTGCGGGGAGAGGGTGTTGTGTGCTCCACCGGCGGAGAGGGTGTTGTGTGTTCCGCCGGCAGAGAGGGTGTTGTGTGCTCCATCGGGGTGACTCGCGCGCGTGCGCGCGTACCTGGCCTTTCTTCGCGCACGCGCGCGAGGTCACCCTCCGAGGAGGTCATCCACCCAGCCCCTCCGAGAAGGTCATCCACCCAGCCCTCCAAGCCAGTCGTCCACCCAGCCGCCTAACGGCGCAGGATTCGCAGGCCCGCGTACTTCTCCTCCGAGCGCGAGCGCATCCGCCAGAGAAACCACGCGAGCAGCGCGATCACGACATAGCCCAGCGGGTGCAACACGGCCACGAGCGCCGCCACCAGTAGCGAGGCCGCGTCCAGGTAGACGGTAAGCGCTTCGCGCGCCCCGCGGTCGGGCAGGCGCGTGCGGGCGCGGGCGATCACCGGCCCGGACGCGCGTTGTGCGAGGCCAACCACGAGGAAGCCACCGAGAATGCCCGGCCACGGCGAATCCCCGTGTGCGGCGAGGGTACCCGCGAAGAGTGCCGCTCCGGCCCCCATACTCAGGCCCGCGATCGATGCCGCGAGCGGATCCCCGCGGCCGGAGCGCGTGCTCGGGTCGATTGTGGGCGCCAGGCCGAACAGCATCTGGAGCGCGTACGCGAGCGCGAGCGCCACCGCAACGGCGAGCAGCCACCAATCCGATTCCAGAAAGTTGAAGGTGCCGTTGTTGAAGCTGACGCCCAGGGCTCCGCTGGAGGCAAGCGCCCCGGCGAGCAGGAGCGGGAGAAACGGGCGCAGCCCGCAGGCGGCGGCGAGACCGGCGCCGAGGCCGATGTAGAAGAAGAGACCGTTCATGGGGAAGTGCGAGCCTTGCGGAAGGGTGGCCGTTACAGGGCAAGTGCGTTCGACGGAGATGCGATCGTCGCGACAGCTGTGATCGTTGCAGGAGATGAAGTCGTTTGGAGCGTGCGCTACCTTGGGACGGCCATGATGGGACGGCCATGACGATAGACGACCCCTCCGGCGGCGGGGAGCCCCCTCGCGGGGATAGGCGCGCGCAACGCCCGACGGCCCACGAACTCAAGCGCTACGAGTCGCTGTTCGCCGAGCGCACGCGCGGCATGCGAAGCTCGGCGATGAGGGACATGATGTCGCTCACCGAACGCCCCGAGGTGATCTCGCTCGCCGGCGGGCTGCCCGAGACGAGGACGTTTCCCCCCGAGCTGTACGCGAAGCTGATGGCGAAGGTGGCCGCGGAGTCGACCGCGAGGGCGCTCCAGTACGGCCCGACGGAGGGGATGGCGTGCACCGTGGAGTGCATCGTGGAGGTGATGGCCGCCGAAGGAACCTCCGTGGACCCCGACGAGGTGATCGTCACGACCGGCGGCCAGCAGGTGATCGACCTGATGTGCAAGGCGTTCATCGACCCCGGCGACACGATCGTGGCGGAGGCTCCGACGTATCCCGGGGCGGTGCCCACGTTCGACGCCTACCAGGCGAACGTGGTCCAGATCGAGGTGGACTCCGACGGCATGCCGATCGACGAGCTCGAGGCCACGCTCGACCGGCTCGAAGCAGAAGGACGCAGCCCGAAGTTCATCTACACGATCCCCAACTTCCAGAACCCGGGGGGCGTGACGATGTCGTTGCCGCGCCGCCACCGGCTCGTGGAGGTCGCGCGGCAGCGCGAGATATTGGTGTTGGAGGACAACCCCTACGGGCTGCTGCGCTACGAGGGCGATCCGCTCCCGACGCTCCATTCGCTGGACGCGCTCGCCGCGAAACGCGGGGGCGCCTCCGACTTCGTCGTCTACCTGGGGACGTTCTCGAAGATCCTCTCCCCGGGCGTGCGCCTCGGGTGGGCGGTGGCGCCGCGGCCGATCATGGAGAAGCTCAACCTGTGCAAGCAGGGCGCCGACCTGTGCTCCTCGCCCGTCACGCAGCTGTTCGTGGCCGCCTACTTCGAGGAGCGCGCCGGCACGGGCGCGCGCGCCGGGCGTGGCGCTGCGGGCGGCGGCAAGCGCGGCTCAGCACGCGGCGACGGCGCGGCGCGCGACGCCAGGCCCGGCCCGGCCCACAGGGGCGACGGCGAGCCGCTGTGGCTTACGCACCTGGAGTCGCTCAAGGATCTCTATCGCGGCCGCCGCGACGTCATGTTGGAGGCGCTCGCTGAGCACTTTGGCCCGGCCGCCTCATGGACCAAGCCGCAGGGCGGGCTGTTCATCTGGGCGACGCTGCCCGACTACATCGACACCACCGACCTGCTCGCGCGCGCGCTGGAGAGCGAGGCGGTGGCGTTCGTGCCCGGCCGCGCCGCCTACCTCGACGGGCGCGGCGCGTCCTCGATGCGCCTCAACTTCGCGGGCGTCCCCGAGGAGGACATCCGCGAGGGCATCAGGCGCATCGGCAAGGTGGTACGCGAGCAGGTGGGCCTGTTCGGCACGCTCACGGGCGCAGAGCCGGCGGCGGCCCCGCCCGCCCGCGAGCCCGATCAGGGGATGGCGGAGGTCGTCGAGCTGCCTCGACGAGAGCAGCGCGGGAAGCAGCAGCGCAGTCGGTGATGTAGTTCGCCCCCGCACATGTGCGGGGGCGCCGACCGGTACATGTACCGGTCGGTCCGGGACGTGCATGCACGTCCCGGCCAGGTGGCGCATGCGCCACCTGGAACAGCATCAACCGATCAAGAGTCCCCCGCCGCGAAGTCCTCGGGAGTGACCTCGTCGAGGAACTCCTTGAAGCGCTCCACCACGTCCTCGGATTCCTCGACGTTGTGCTCGAACTCGATGGCCGACTCGGCGATGACCTCCTCGGCGGCGAAGATCGGCGCGCCCGCGCGTACGGCGAGCGCGATCGCGTCGCTCGGGCGCGAGTCGATCTCCATCTCGCGCCCGGCGACGCTGAGCGTGATCGACGCAAAAAAGGTGTTGTCGCGCAGCTCGGTGACCGCCACCTGCGTGCACTTGACGTCGAGCTCGCCGAGCATCTCGCACAGCAGATCGTGGGTCATCGGCCGGGGAGTGCTCGCCCCCTGCAGCTTCATCAGGATCGACGCCGCCTCGGGGTGGCCGATCCAGATGGGCAGGAACTTGTTGCCGTCGACCGTCTTCAGCAGCACTATCGGCTGCTTGCCGACCATGTCGAAGCTCACGCCGTAGATGACCATCTCCTGCACGACATTCCTCCAAAGGGGGAGATCCAGAGTATAGGTGTCCCCGACCACCCTCCCTCGGCCGGGGAGCCCGGGCAACGGGTCGCCTCAGGCGCGCATCCGGAAGCTCCAGAGCTTGTTGCCGAGGAAGTTCAGCGGGGTGGACGCGAGCACGGCGAGCGCCTGCGCCGGCACCTTCGCGACGCCGCCGAGCTCCACAAGAAGCGTGAGCAGCACGAGCCCGAAGGCGAACGCGACGAGGCTCACCACGAAGAAGCGAATCGCCTGGAAGTGGATCTGGCCGGCCGAGGCGTCGAACGTCCAGTGGCGGTTGAGCACGAAGTTGTTGAGCACCGCCACCAACCACGCCAGCACCGCCGCGAGCTGGTAGGGGGTGCCCAGCGCGTGCACGAACAGCGCATACACGCCCAGATTCACCACGAATCCCGTGCCCCCGACGAGCCCGAAGCGAATCAATTGCAGCCAGTTGGCGGGCCTGCGCATGCCGTGCAGCAGGCGCATGTGGGCACGCGGCTCGCCGACCACGGCGACGTTTCCGGGGCGCACGTCCACGGCGGTGTCCTGTGCGGGCATGCAACCAGGGTACCTCAGGCGACGTCATACCGGCCCTGCTTGTGCCCCCCTCGCACCCCCTCGCGCGCGCGAGGTACCCCTTTGCGGCGCCACCGACATGCCCGTCGGGCGCGCGGCGCTAGCCTGTCGAGAGGTGAGCATCGGGCCGAACAGCACTATCGAGGGGCGCACCCCGAAGGGGCTGGCGCTCTCGCGCAACGCGCTCGCGGGCGCGCTGCTGGCGGCGGCGGTCGTGGGCGTCGCCGCGGTGCTCCTGATCGGCGGAGGGCATTCCGCGGCTGTGCGAGCCACGAAGGCGAGCGCGGCAGGCGGATCGCCGGGCTCGTCGAGCGCCGTCCACACCACGGCGCAGACGGGCGCGGGCGGCGCACATGCGGGGGCGAGCGGGGGCGGACACATCGCCAAGGGCGGGACGAGCGGCGCGCGCCCCAATGCGCACGCCACAGGGGCGACGGGCGCGGCGGCGGGCAAAGCCGCGGCGGTCGCCGAGGTGCGCGATCCCGAAGAAGCCAAGAGCTTCCCGGTGCCGGCGTCGGTGCGCCACAGGGCGGCGAGCACGCCGAGCGTCGCGGCCGAAGCCGCGGTGGCTCCCGGCGCGGCGTCCGACGCGGAAGTTCGCAAGGAGCTCGGCGAAGAGGAAAAGGCCAAGGCGCAGGAACGTGCGGCCCAGCAGAGGGTGCTCACGCCGGTGGCGGGTGGCTTCTCGGTGGGCGGAAACGGCACGATACCGATCCCTCAGAACATCCCCGAAGCGGTGCAGCGGGTGATCGCCGGCGGCAACGCGATCGCCGACTTCCCCTACATCTGGGGGGGCGGGCATGGGTCGTTCATCGACAAGGGCTACGACTGCTCGGGCTCGGTGAGCTACGCGCTGGCGGCGGGCGGCCTGCTGAGCGCGCCGCTCGTGTCCGGCGAACTGGCCTCGTGGGGGGCGGCGGGTCCGGGGCAATGGATCACGATCTACGCGAACGCCGGTCACACGTTCATGGACGTGGACGGCATATGGTTCGACACCGCCGGGCGCAGCGGACCGTATGCGTCGCGCTGGCTCGTGTCGACGCCGCCGCTCGAAGGCTACGCGGTGCGCCATCCGGTGGGGCTGTAGCGCTTCGCTGCGCCCGAGCTCGCGGACCTTGCGCATTGGGCGGTGAGCGGGCATGCTGATGGGGATGGTTGAGTGGGCGTGCCCATGGTGAGCGGGCCGGCGGGGCAAGCACCTGTGCCCGGGGCGCTCAAGCGCGAGGCGCTCGAGCTGTTCGCGGCGCTTCCGCGCCATTACGATCGGGTGGCGGCGGTGCTGAGCTTCGGTCAGGACCCGCGCTGGCGGCGGGCGATGGTGGCGGCGGTGGGAGCGAGCGCCGGCGAGCGGGTGCTCGACGTGGCGACCGGCACGGGGCTCGTGGCGCAGGCGCTCGTGCGACGCTACGGGTGCGAGGTTGTGGGCCTCGACCAGAGCTCCCAGATGCTGTCAGCGGCGCGGGCGCGCGTGGCGCGCGATCCGGCGCTGGCCGCGCACGTGTCGCTTGTGCAGGGGGAAGCCGAGCGTCTGCCGTTCGCAGATGAGGAGTTCGACCACCTGACGTTCACCTATCTGTTGCGCTACGTGGAGGATCCGGGCGCCACGATGAGGGAGCTCGCGCGGGTGGTGAAGCCCGGCGGGCGGATCGCGTCGCTCGAGTTCGCGGTGCCACATCGCTTGGGGTGGAGATGGGCGTGGAGCTTCTACACCCACGTGGGGCTCCCCACGCTCGGAAGGCTGGTGTCACGCGAGTGGGCGCACACCGGGCGTTTCCTCGCGGAGAGCATCCCGGACTTCTACAAGCGCTACCCGGTAGCGCGGGTGGTGGAGCTGTGGGAGCGAGCGGGCATCGCGGACGTGCGGGTTCGCCCGATGAGCCTGGGAGGCGGCGTGGTGATGTGGGGCACGAAGGGATCCCGCGAGTCGGCGGCGATGAGCCTCGCGACTGCCGCGACGGGCAGGGCGGGCGCGATCGGCGAGTCCACCGCCACGGGGCGTGGAAGCGGAGAGGACCGGCCGGCCCCAACGACCGGGGATACGGGCGCGGATGGCGGCGCAAGCCCCGCTTGAGCGTCCCGCGTTCTACGCGCTGCGCCCGGGAGGGTGGCGCGATGCGCTGACGCTGCTGCACCCGCCATATACCGCCTGGCATTTGAGCTACGTGGCGATCGGGGCGGCGGTGGCGCCCCACTTCTACGGGTACAGGCTGGTGTGGACGCTGGTGGCGTTCCTGCTCGGCGTGGGCGTGGCGGCGCACGCGCTCGACGAGCTCCACGGCAGGCCGCTGGGAACGCGCATGTCCGATCGCACGCTGATGGTTCTTGCGGCGCTGTCGCTGGCGGGAGCGACGGCGATCGGCGTGGTGGGCGCCGTCACCATCTCGATCTGGCTGTTTGCGTTCGTGGGCGCGGGCGTGGCGCTGACCGTCGCCTACAACCTCGAGTTGTTCGGCGGGCGCATGCACTCGGACCTGTGGTTCGCGTTCGCTTGGGGAGCGTTTCCCGCGCTGACGGCGTTCTGGGCGCAGGCCGGCGAGCTGCGTGTGGACGGCGGGCTGGTGGCGGGCGCGTGCTTCATGTTGAGCGCGGCGCAGCGACGGCTGAGCACGCCGGTGCGCGAGCTGCGACGCCGTACCGTGTCGGTGGTGGGCGAGCAGCGGCTGAAGGACGGGCACACGGTGGAGATCGACGCGGGAAGCATCGCGGCGCCGATGGAGGGCGCGCTGATGGCATGCGCGCTGGGCATGGTGCTGCTCGCCGCCGGGCTTGTGGCGGCGCGGCTGTAGCGGGCGGGTCGAGGGCGGGTGGCGGTGCGATACAACAGAGCGATGGCGTCACGCCAAGCCCGGTCGAAGGGCCTCACCGTCGCGGTGACCGGCCCCACGGGGGAGATCGGCCAAGCGGTCGTCTCGGCGCTCGAGCGCTCACGCGAGGTGGGGCGTGTCGTGGGGATGGCACGCCGGCCGCTGAACCCCGCGAAGCGCGGCTGGAAGAAGGCGTCCTACAGGCAAGGGGACGTGCTCGACCGCGAGGCGGTGGCGAAGCTGGTGGAGGGCGCGGACGTGGTGGTGCACCTCGCGTTCATCATCATGGGAGGGCCGCGGGAAACCCGGGCGGTGAACCTCGACGGCTCGCGCAATGTGTTCGAGGGCGCGGTTTCGGCCGGCGTCAAGCGCATCGTGTACGCCTCCTCGGTGGCGGCGTACGGCTTTCACCGCGAGAACCCCCAGCCGCTCACCGAGGAGGTGGAGGCGCGGGGCAGCTCTGAGCACTACTACTCGGCCCAGAAGGCGGAGGTGGAGGCGCTCCTGGGGGAGGTGCTCGACGGCAGCGCGACCGACGCGTACGTGTTCCGGCCGTGCATCGTGGGTGGACCCGACGCGCCGCTGCTGATCGACAGCCTCCCCTACACGCAGATCTCGGAGCGGCTCCCCGAGGCGGTGAGGCGGCTGCTCGACGGCGTGCCGATACTCAAGCCCGTGCTGCCCGATCCGGGGGTGCCCTTCCAGCTGGTGCACCACGACGACGTGGCGAGCGCGATGCGCGCCGCCGTGCTCGGGCGCGGGACGCCCGGCGCGTACAACCTCGCCGGAGCAGGCCGGCTCACCGTCTCCGATCTCGCCCGCGAGCTCGGGTGGTACTCGATCCCGGTGCCGGAGCTCACCGTCGGCGCGGTGGCGGACCTGGTCGCGCGCATGGGCTTCCTGCCCGCTCAGGCGCAGTGGGTGAGCGCGTTTCGCGAGCCGGTGATCATGGACACGAGCAAGGCGCGACGCGAGCTTCGTTGGCGTCCGAAGCGGGACGCGCTGGAAACGCTGCGCGAAACCATCGCCGCCGCACGGGAGGACCGTCTGATCCGCTGAGCCGACGCTGAGACGAGGGCGACGGAGGCCCGAGCCCGTTGTAGCCCAGGGCCGATTATCTCGCGCGAGGTGTAGCCGGGCGGCCGATCACAAGGTGTCCGGCTGTGCGAGCCACACGCTTTCGAACACGAGGGTCGTCCGTTCCTCGAGCACGTCGTGGTCGCCGTCGTAGTGCAAGACGCCCATGCCCGCCGTGTGCGCACAGGCAGCGATGACAACATCCGCCGGTGCGAGCCGGTGGCGCCCGATCTCGGCAAGCTCGCGCTGCGCCCGCATCGCCATCCGTTCGACGTCTCGGTCGATGTCCACATGTGGGAGCTGCGCAAGATCGGACATCATCGCGGCACGCTCGCCTCCCGATCGCGCGGAGTGGCCGGCTTCGAGCAGAAACGGGAGGCAGGTCGCAAGTCGCAGCTCGCTCATCCATCCAGCCACCGTCTCTGCGCGATGTCCACCGCCTTGATCACCCAGAACCCACCGATGTGCTCCTTGCCCTCGAGGAATGGACCGTCGCTGGTGAGCACCTCATCGCCCTCGAGCCGCACCACGGTGGCCGTGCTCGAGGGATGAAACCCACCGGCGAACACCCACGCCCCAGTGCTCCGGAGCTCGGTGTTGAACGCCTCCCGAGGCCCGCCAGCCGTGTGGGCGCTGCTGGAGACGACGGCCTGGAGTCAGCGTTTCTTGCGTGCCTTGATTGTCGCCGGCACGCCGTCCCGTCTCATTTCAGGATGGACAGAGGACAGCCTTGCGCCTTATGGAGCTTGTTCGCCTCGGCTTTCTTCTGCGCGCGAGTCGCGTGGAGGTGCTTCTTCGTCCACGCCTTGTACGTGCTCTTACACTTAGCGTGCGACCGGTGTAACACAGCCGCAAAGTAGCAGGCAACCTCGCTCGCGGTGGTGGTTTGTGCGTCACGGCATGGACCAACACTCGGGCCACCGGGGACGGGGAGGGACTCAGCGTCCCCGTCCCTGCGCGAAGTTCATCGCGGGCGGCGCGACGGCTTTGAAGTCCTCGTCGGTTGTGGGCGGCTCGGAGGGCTGATGGAGGTTGCGTACCGCCGCGGGTTCGCCGGTGGTGTGGCTGAGTGGTGTGAGGCTGGTGGCGAGCAGGTTGATCGCGCCGCCGCCGGTGGCGTGTCTCTCCAGGCGGCCGTGGACGGCGATCAGGGGCTCGGTTCTGATGGTGAGCCGGTTGGGTTCATACAGCCTGTCGGGCACGATCACGTTGAGCGTGCCTGTCTCGTCCTCGAGCAGCAGGAAGACGATGCCGTTCGCGGTCTGCGGTCTTTGGCGGGCGATCACGAGCCCGCCGACGCTGACGTGGGTGCCGTGGCCGGTACCGGCGAGCGCCGCGATCGGTGTCGCGCCCTGCTCGTCGAGTGAGGGGCGCAGCAGCGCGACGGGGTGGCGGTCGATCGAGACGCCGGTGGTGGCGTAGTCGGCGATCATCGCTTCCCACTCCTCCAGCGCCGGGAGATCGGGCGCGTCGGTGAGCGGTAGCTCGAGCGCGAGCTGCCCTCCCGTGTGGGTGGTGTGTGCGGGTGTGGCGACCCCGAGCTGCCAGAGCGCGGTGCGGCGTGCGTGCGGTCCGCCGCCGGCGAGCTCGTCGCAGGCGCCGGACCATGCGAGGCGTTCCAGGGTGGCGGTGCTCACGGCGGCGTTCGCGGCGAAGTGCGCCAGGCTCGTGAAGGCGGCGGTTGTGGTGCGCGCGTCGAGGAGCCGTTCGATGTCGCGGGCGTGTGTCCCCTTGACGTAGGAGAGGCCGACGCGGATCGCCCCGGTGCCGGTGACGGTGCACTGCAGCTCGCTGTGGTTGACGTCGGGTGGGAGGATCTCAAGGCGCCGGCGCTGCGCCTCGTGGATCAGGCTGTCGGGTGGGTAGAACCCCATCGGCTGCTCGTTCAGCAGCGCGCACAGGAACTCCGCGGGGTAGTGGACGCGCAGCCACGTCGACTGGTAGGCCAAGAGGCCGAACGCGGCGCCGTGGCCCTTGGGGAACCCGAACCCGGCGAACCCGCGGACCATGTTCCACACCTGCTCGATCACCTGCTCGCCGGCGTCGGGGTGTGCGCGCCGGGCGCCCTGCACGAACTGGTCGCGGTGCGCGTCGATCGCCTGCTGGGAGCGCTTGCGGCTCATCGCCCTGCGCAGGCTCTCGGCCTCCCCCGGGGTGTATCCGGCGAACGCGCGGGCGACTTCGATCACCTGGTCCTGGAAGATGATCGTCCCGAGCGTCTCTTTCAGCGGCTCTTGCAGCGACGGGTGCAGGTAGGGCACCTCGAACTCGGGGTCGCGCAGCAGCGCCTGGCGGCGTTCGATGTATGGGCTGACGGACCCGCCGACGATCGGGCCGGGCCGCACGAGCGCGACCTGGATCGCCAGCTCGGCGAGGCTCGCGGGCCGGGTGCGCCGCAGCGACCCCATCTGCGCGCGGCTCTCGATCTGGAAGACGCCGGTGGTGTCCGCGAGCTGGATCGCGTCGTAGACCTTGGGGTCGTCGAACGGGATGCGCGAGAGGTCGACCGGCTCATCGTGGTGGCGGGCGATCAGCTCGACGCAGCGCTCGACCGCGGAGAGCATCCCCAAGCCGAGCAGGTCGATCTTCAGGAACCCAGCGTCGCTGCAGGAGTCCTTGTCCCATTGCACCATCTGCCGCCCCTGCATCTGGGCGGGCACGATCGGGCAGCAGTCGATCAGCGGCTGGGTGGAGAGCACCATCCCGCCGGGGTGCTGGGAGAGATGCCGGGGCAGCCCGTGCGCCTCGTCGGCGAGCTTCGCGAGCCACTGCCAACGCCCCGTCAGCCGTCCGGGACCGAGCGCCGTCTGGATGTCCTTGGCGACCGTGCCGGGGCCGCCCCAGCCCTCCGAGCCGCGGGCGACCCGCTCGATCTCGCCGGCCGGCAGTCCCAGCGCCTTGCCGAGTTCGCGGATCGCGCCCCTGGAACGGTAGGTCGGGAAGGCGGCGACCAGCGCGGTGCGGTCCTGGCCGTAGCGCTCGTGGATCGCGGGGATCAACCGCTCGCGGATGTCCCTGGGGAAGTCGATGTCGATGTCGGGCAGGCCGGTGATGTCCTCGTGCAGGAAGCGCCCGATCGCGAGGTCCGCGGCGATCGGGTCGATGTGCGACAGGCCGGTCAGGTAGCAGACGATCGAGGAGACCGAAGAGCCGCGGCCACGCCCCGGCGGCAGCAGCGCGCGGACGGTGTCCGCTCCACGGACCGCCAGCGCGACCTCGCGTGCGAGCCGCAGGATCTCGTGGTGCAACAGGAAGAACCCCGACAGGCCGAGCCGGTCGATGATCTGTAGCTCCTGCTGGAGCCTTGACGCCGCGTCGTTGACGCGGGCGTGGCCCGGCGGGTAGCGCGCGTGGAGCTCGCTGTGGCAGATCTCCGCGAGGTTGCGTGTCGCCGCGGTGCAGTCAGAGCCGGGGTAGCGGTACCCGAGGTCGCGGGTGAGCGTGAACCGCAGGGTGTCCGCGAGCCTGACGGTCTCGGCGACCGCCTCTGGGTACTCGGAGAAGCGAGCGGCCATTATCTCCGGCCTGGCGAGGACGTGCGCGTGGTTGGGGCGCAGCTCCAGTTCGCTCGCGTCGAGGCTCTGCCCGTGCCTGGCGACGACGAGCGCGTCCTGCAGCCGAGCCCGCATCGGGGTGTGCGCGTGCACGCCGCCGCTCGCCACGGTCCGCACCCCGAGCCGCCTGGCGAGCCGGTCGAGCATCCGGTTGCGCGCCCGATCCCCCTGCATATAGGGGCGCTGCAACTCGACCCGCAAGCGGTCGGGTCCGAACGCGTCGAGCAGCCGCCGGCAGGTGGGCTCGTCATGCACGCCGTGCTCGGCACACCCGGTCAGGCACACGAGACCCTGAGCGTGCTGGAGCACGTCCTTCAAGCAGACGATCGGATCGCTCGCCCGGCGGTCGGTCCGCTCACGGGTGTGGGCGTGCGCGAGCGTCAGCAGCCGGCACAGGTTGCGCCACCCGCCGCGATCGCGCACGAGCAGCGTGAGGTGCCGCGTGCCGGGGCCGGTGGGACTGGTCTGGACGGTGAGCTCCGCGCCGAAGATCCCCCGGACGGGGGAGTCCAGCGCGCACATCGCGAGCTCCATCGCGCCGCTCACCGAGTCGTGGTCGGTCAGCGCGAGCGCCGTGTAGCCGAGCTCGGCGGCTCGCTGGATCAGCTCCTCGGGCAGCGAGGATCCGTCACCGAACGAGTAGGCGGAGTGGCAGTGAAGCTCAACGTACGGTGGGGTGGCGCCCATTGCCTATGCCGCCTGCGTGTACCACTCGCCGGTCTCGACGTCGCAGAACACGACCACGCGACGCCCGCGGATCGTCACGAGCTCCCAGTAGCGGCGGTTGACCGGCCGCTCGGTCCACCAGCCGCTCTGCACCACCCAGAGCTCCAACACCTCCTCGACGCGCTCGCCCGCCACTATCACCGGCCGGTTATCGCGCTCGAGCACCTCCACGCGCCTTGGCTCGCCCGGCGCCGCTGGACGTGCGACGCTCACGGCAGGAACGGGGTGTAGGTGTAGCGCCGCTCGGGCACCCGCGCCGCTGGGCTGACCGCCAGGACCCGCAGCGCGGCGTGCGGGCCCGCGATCGTGCGGACCTGCCTGACGGCCTCACGCAGACGCTCCAGCCGGGCGCTGCGCTCACCCTCGAGCAACGTCGTCTGATCGCCGCCGGCCGGGCCCATCGCGCTGACCGCGAGGGTCAGCGCCCGCGCCGGCGCGGGCAGCCCCGCGAGCTTCGGGGTGAGCGCGAGGCGTATCCGCAGCGGGCTCGCGAGCGCCTCGCGAAACACCACACGCTCGCGCCACGTCCCCCCGTGCTCGACCAGCCGGGCCGAGATCCACACCGCCCGGATCGTGCGGCCCCGCCGTTCTGGCCGCGCGAGCAGCCGATCGACGAGCACGCCGAGCGTCCGGGAAAGCGCCTCCCCCGAGCCCGAGTCCCCAACGCCCATCGACTCCTCCAGCCGGTCCTCGACCCGGCGGGTCCGCAACGGCTCGTCGTACCCCAAGGCGAGACGCCGGGCGAGCGTCCCCGCATCACCGAAACGGTCCGCGACAGCGCCGGCGCCGAGGGCGGCCAGCTCCCCGAGCGTCGAGACCCCGAGCCGTCCCAGCGCGGGCACGAGCGGCGCGGTCCGATCGCGATAGCCCAACAGGCTGATCGGCTGTGCCGCAAGGTACCGGCGGACATCGCGGTCGTCGACTATGCGCGCGCGACGCGACCTCGCTTCCAACGACGCGGCGAGCGCGCAGAAGCGCGTCGCCGCGACCCCGATCCGCGACGGCCGTGCGACCGCCCGGCGGGCCGCGGCGATCACGCCCTCGCGGTCGCGGTGGATCGAGCGCAGACCGTCGGCGTCGAAGTACGCAAGGCCGGGCCTCGGTGTCTCGACCGCCGCGCCGATCCCTTCAAGCGCACACGCGATCGCCTCCCACGCTTGTGAGACCCCCACAGGATCCTCGGGCACCAACACCAGCTGCGGGCAGCGCGCCAGCGCCTCACCCAACCCCATGCCCGCCGCCACGCCCCTCGCCTGCGCCGTGCCGGAGACCTCCCCGACCCGCTGCGCGCCACTGGTGGGTGCGATCGCGAGCGCTCGTCCCGCAAGCTGCTCGGGTCCTGCGGCCGCGACGACGAGCTGAAACCGCGGGAGATGCAGGCAGACGATCACGGGTCGATGCCCCTGGCGGCACACAGGCTCACAAGCTGACTCGCAGAGCGCTCGGGCGCGACCGGGAAACGATGGAACGCCTCCCAGATCCGCAGGTAGTCGTCCAGCTCCTGCCGCGGGGCCTCGCGAGCAAACCGGCGTACCCAGCGCACCGGCAACTCGCCCAGTTGGCCGGGGTTCTGTTCGGTGCTGAGCCGGCACACTTCGGCTTCGTCGGGCAGGCTTAACGAGTCCAGATGTGCGAGCAGGAACGAGAGCTGCCCGGCTTTGATGGCGGCGTCGATACGCGAGTAAGGGATATGCGGAGCAGAAACCTTCATACGAACACATGTTCGCACCCCCGTCAAGGGCGCCCCTCCAACCCCGCCGTATCCTTCAAATGAGTGTGCGGCCGCTATACCAACACGCTCGGCCCTGAAGAGATCGGCAAACGGCTGGGCGAGCCGCTCGACGTAAAGGTTCGTGAGAGCGCCGGTACCCGCCGCTACAACATCGCTCCCACACAGGAGGTGCTCGCGATCGTCGCGCCCGACGGTCACACGCAGGCGCGTCTGTTGCGCTGGGGGCTCATCCCGCCGTGGGCGAAGGACCTGAAGGTCGGCTACAAGATGATCAACGCGCGCATGGAGAGCGTCACGAGCAAGCCCTCCTATCGAGCGTTGATCCCCAACGCCTCACACCGCGCGCTGCAGATCGCCGATGGGTATTTCGAGTGGCAGAAGCCCGAGCGGCCAGGAGAGCTGCGTCAGCCGTTCTACTTTCAGGTCGACGGCGGCGTCCCGTTCGCGTTCGCCGCGCTGTGGACCGCCGCGCACATCGAGGGCGAACGGATCGAGAGCATCACCACGCTCACCTGCGACTCCTCCTCCAACCACGTGGTCGCGGCGATCCACGACCGCATGCCCGTGATCCTCGCCGACCGCGAGCTCATGCAAGCCTGGCTCGATCCGAGCCTCGGCGCCGCGGAAGCGCTCGAGCTGTGCGGGGCGCTACCGGCAGACCGCATGACCGCCCAGCCCGCCAACCCCGCCGTGAACAAGGCGGGAGGAGTCGAGGGGCCGGAGTTGCTCGTCGCGCCCGCTGACTGATATGTCGTGGCCCGGCTGTCGGTGCATGTCACGGTCGCGCCGCTGGTGGCGCTGGCGCTGGTGGCGAAGTTGGTGGCGATCGCCTCGCAGCTCAGTACGTGTCCGGCGTCGCCCGCCCCGACGCCGTACGTCGTCGCCGTAGCGCCGGCGATCGGGGAGCCGTCGCGTTGCCACTGGTAGGAGAAGACAGCTGGGCTGCCTGACCAGGTGCCGGGCGCGCATGACGAGCCTCACCGCCCGCTCCTGTAGTGTTCACGGCCATGCTCGTGCCTCTGGCAGTGGGAACTGGAGTCGTGGTGATCGTGGTTGCAATTGCCGTGGTTCTCATTGTGTTCGTCGTGGCCGCATCAACGCGCGGCCGCCAGAAGCGTCAAGCTGAACGACGGGTCGAGGACCGACCAGCACCCAGCGTCCGTCCAGCACCGGATGACCCCGAGCACGAGGATCAAGGCTCCGAGGATCACTAGCACTGTCACGGGTCGCCTTGCAGGCTTGGGAAGTTCATGGCTCTTGGGGGCCGTCAGAACGAATGGGCTTGGCTGGACTCGAACCAGCGAGGCCGGGCTCAATTCGTGCGGCACACACGACGCACACGAGCACTGACGCACAAACGACGCGCACACTTCCGCGTATCGTTGCGCCGCGTAAGCAGGCGTGGACCTACCCTCCGCAGGCGCGATCGAGAATCGCCCCGAGCTGTAGCGCGGAACCCGTCGTCGAGACGATCGCTTTCCGGCGAAGGAGCGCTCTTGCTTGTTTCTTCGTGAGACACGCGACCAGGGTGATTCGAGGCAAGCTGGCCTGCCGACGCTGCGCGCGTCTCCTTTCGGCGCAGCCGTGGAGCAAAGCCCGCTCCTCACTCCGGGGCCGCGTCAGCGCGTGAGCGGAAAGAGCAGGTCGAAGCCGTACACGCTCGCCTTGGGCCCGAAATGCTCGACGTAGAACTCGGTCCAGACGGTGCGGCCGAGGTAGCGTTCGGTGATGCGATACACGCGCTCGCCGTCTTCGATCCGGGTCGGCTTCAGACGCTGGCCGTAATGGTGCATGAGACGGGCGATCGCGCCGCTCGCGAAGATGTGGATCCCGTTTGCCAGGCGCCACGTGCTGCGGGGCGAGATGATGAACATCCGCACACGCCCCCCTTGGAGGGCGATGTCGAACTGCCCGTGCGGGTTCTTCGGCGGGAGGGCCTCGTAGCTCATGCCCCGATTGGGCATCTCGCTCACGGGCGGTCCGAGGCGCGCGATCACCTGGGCCCGCGTCATTCCCAGCCTGGCCCCGGCGACACCCCGGCCGACGACGATAACCCCGCCATAGATGCCCTTGGCGCGGGGAGCCGCGGCAACAGACGTCGTGGCGAGCAGCGACGCGAGGACGAGAGCGGCGATGAGGCCCCGCGAGAGCTTGAAATGCCGCCTGCCGAGAGACATGGCTTCGAGGTTAGGTGTCCACCCGCCGCGCGTCATCCGTCTGCAGCCCGCATGCGCCGGCGGCGGACTACGGAGTGGCGAGTGCGGCCCCGCAGGCGCCTGGAGCGCATCGTGCTCGCTTTCCGTTGTGTCCAATTTGAGTCAGCTGGACGCCTCCGGTTCACTCTTCGTGGCGGAAGAGCAAACCAGCCGACGTACGAGCGCTGGTGGCGTTTATCGACTGAAAGGCACCGATTTGGAGGACCTTTTCTGGTAGCCGGAGAGCCGCAGCCTCCGCGAAAATTCCCGCAATTTCAGGGCGATTCTGGGCTGATTGGGACGCGAATCGGCCTTCCGTCCCAATCAAGCGCCGATGGGGAGGGCCGATATCGGGCCGGGAGAGCATTCACCAAGCATCGTCAAAGCCGCGGGAAAGGAGTCGTAGCTCGGGCTGCGTATCGTGCAAGCGATGCCAGAGCAGAACCCGATGCCGACCACCGCGCGCAGCGGGCAGGCGCCACGCGATGTCGTCCTCGGTCCCGGACCGGTCTTCCTGCGCTGGACGCCCGCGAGCGCCAGCACCGAACTTACCCGCTCCCAACGCCGCGCGTTGGGAGCGAGCGATCGTCGAACCCAGCCCGCGACGCTCCTGACCCAGATCGCTCGCGATGTGCGGGCGCCCGATGGCACCGGAGCACAACTCCTGCAACACGCCTGGGCGCTCGCGCGGCGCAGCGCCGGCGAGATCGCCGCCACGGTCCTGGCGCTTGACCCTTACCACAGCGAGACAGCGCAGATGTGGATCAACCGCTGGGGCTTTCACGACTCCGCTGGGCCGGGACCCGGCGGACACGAGCACCGCCTCTGGATCCCGCTCGCGAGCGCCAGCAGCTAAAGACTGCGGCCTTCGCGCTCCAGACGCTCGAGGAACTCCGTAGCTTCCCGGTTACCCCGGTGCACACGGGGGTCCAGCAGAGCCTGCTCGTACTCGTCAGCGTCGACCACGACGGTCAAAAACCCAGCCCTGGGGGCCTGCGCCTTGTTCTTGGGATCAATCGTGGTGGCCATGGCTTAAAGCGTAGCGAGCGAGAATCTCGAGCCTGCACGCTTGCCCTGCTCAAAATCCGATCGCCTCCCTGCGCAGATGATCCGCCTGCTCGGCGCCGCGAAGCGGGTCTGAGCGCAGGTCCACATACACGCGGGAGCGGTTGGCGAGCCACACCCCGCGATGGCGCTCGGCGAACGCCAGCGGGGAGTCATCGCGGGCCTGGGCGAGCACGAGGTTCGCGCCGCGCTGCACGGGCTCGGCGTCGAGCAGGCGGGCGACCTCGCCCAGCTGATGTCGTGCGCCGACCCACAGCGAGACGACCGGGACGGCGCTCGGGAACGGGGCGAGCAGATCGGCCGCGGCGGCGCCCGTAACGGCGTGGCCGACATCCGCGCCGGCGTCCGTGTTCTCGATCAACCCAAGGCGTTGCAGCCGCACGAGCAGCTTCGAGATCTGCCCCTGGTCCTTGATCCCGGCTCCGTCCGCGACCATGCGGTTGGATGAGCCGGGGTTGGCCGCGACAGCCATCAGGACGCGCACCGTGCGGTAGGTGAGGCGCATCGGCAGATCGCGCAACGGATCGCTGTTCGCCGGGCGCGGGCGGGCGGGGGCCTTCGGGACTGGCCGCGCAAGCTCCTTGCGAGCCGCCGCCGGGCCGAGGTAGGGCAGCACGATCATTCCCATGAACGGGCCTGTCAGCTGGGTCAACCGTCCCGGGTTCTTCTCCAGCAGCCGTCCGTGAAGGACGGAGAACACGCCGCCCACAACGCCCTCCGCCGTCAATGGTGGTGGACCGTCGCTCCCCTTCCCTTCACGCCGGCCTTCGTCCACCGCGGTGATGATTTGGGCGAGCACGCGCCGGCGGCGCTCAAGCGCCTTGGCTCCCGCTCCCAGCGTCTCCACGACCACGAGCCGGCCCACACCGGGCTCATCGTCGAGGATCTGAAGCAGCGCGGTGAGCGAAGCCCTGATCCGCTCCCGCCAGCCGCGTGCCCTTTGGGTGCCGTGTGCCCTTTGGGTGCAACCGCCGTCCTGATACGTGGGAACGACCTCGCTCGCGATGCGTGCGATCGCGTCGTCGAACGCGGCCAGGAAGCAGTCCTCCCGGTCGCTGAAGAGCTCGTAGAACGTGCGGCGCGAGACACCCGAGCGGGCGACCACGTCCGCGACGGTCACACCCGCCACGCCACGCTCCGCCACCACCTCGACCATTGCGGCGAGCATCCGTGCTCGCTGGATCTCCGCGACGTGTTCTGCTCCTATGTCGCCTGTCCCCGAAAGGGGGTTGCGGCCGGGGCGCACCCGGGGCGCCCCGGCATCCTCTTCACGGGAGGGCATGCTTCCGGGTACACGAGCTTGACGTGCAGGCTCGCGCCCTTCTGCCGCGACGTTTTCCCGCTGGTGGAGACGCTGAACGCGGGTTTGAACCCGAGCACCGCGCAGTTCGTGACCTGCAACGGCACCGACAGCGCCGCCGTGGCGCCTTCGGTGCTCGACAGGCTCCCGGTGATGCTCATCGGGTTGCAGTTCGTCGGGTTGAACGTGAACCCGGGACGGTTGATCGTCACGTTGACGTGCTTGATCTGCAACGGCACGCCGTCGAGGATCGGCGGGATCGCGTACGGCCCGCTGTTGTCGCTCGTGATCGTGAGCGCCGCGGTGATCGGGTCGACTTCGATCTTCGTGCTTGTCCAGGGCCTGGGCGGGGACGCACGACAGAGCGAGCGTCGTTAGCGCGCACAACGATGCCAGGCAGGCGGCGGTCAGCCTACGAGCGTTCATTTGAAACCACCCCCTCCTCGATGACGTGTGCTTGTTCCGACCATTTGCGTGACCGACTGGCCCGCGGGTGTGAGGCGCCACTCGTTGGCCTCGCCCTTGGGGCGATGCTTGCCGGTGTTCTCCAAGACGCTCAATACGCGCCAAGAGCTTTGAGATCTGGCCCTGGTCGGGGATGCCGGCCAGGTCGCCCACCATGCGGTTCGAGGGATCCGATCCCCGCCCACCCAGCTCGGCGACCGCTTCCAATACGCGCACGGTGCGATAGGTCAGGCGCATCGGGATGCCCTGGAGCGGGTCGCCGTGGACGTCCGCCTGCTTGTGCCCTTCAGGGTGCCTGCCGCCTGCCCCCCGCGATGGGGGGTGTGCCCTTTGGGTATGCCCGCCTGCGCCCTTCAGGGTGTCAGGGTGGGCGGCCGGCAGGCCGTTCCGGGCGGCGGCGATGCTCGGCGCGGGCGCGCTTGAGGCGCCGGCGCGGGAGCGCGCCGGGCGGGTGGGCGCCGGGCGGGTGGGCGCCGGGCGGGTGGGCGCCGGGCGGACGAGCGCGGGTCCGCGTGAGCGTGTGGCGCGAGCCGAGCGCGGCACTGTGCCGGTCCGATCGTCGTCGAGGACAGGCGCCCCGGAGGGGCCGCCTCCAGCATTGACGAGCAGGGGGGCGAGCCCGAGATGGTGGGGCTGCCCGAGAGCTGGAAGACCTTTGAGGACGGCACCCCCGTCCCCGACTGGGTCGCCGGTCTCGACGAAGTCCGCCGCGGACACTGACCATGCTCGTCATCGACGCGAACGTCGCCATAGGCGCGTGCGCACAACCAGACGGCTTCCAAGCGATCGGTGGGCAAAACGAGGAGCTGGCCGGTCCACCCCTCATGTGGTCTGAGACTCGCGCAAACCTGCACCTCATGCTCATCAAGGGCGGAATCGCCGCAGAGCGCGCCGCCGCCATGCTCGAACGCCTTGAAGGGGCCCCCGCCACGACGCGACCCCCTGCTCGCCCGCAACCGCCTGATCGCCGCGCTCGCCCAGGTCACCGTGATCGTCGAGGCCACCATCACCGCCGGCGCGATGCTCACCGCCGAGGCCGCGCTCGCGCTCGGACGCGAGGTCGCCGCGATGCCGGGGAGGATCACAGACGAAAGCGCCGCAGGACCGAACCTGCTGATTCGGGATGGGGCGCATCCGATACTCGAGACCAAGGAAGTGCTCGACCTGCTCGGCGTGAAGCGCCGGACGGCGGCCTAGAACCACATGTGCTCGCTGAAGCCGACGACAGAGGAGCTCTCCGGCACGAGCAGGCTCGCGCTGCGGTAGCGACGGTCTGCCGGCAGGCGCAGCCACTCGGGCGCGCGCCCGAGGAACTCGACGCGCTGGGCCAGCACGCAGACCGCCTCGGACTCGTGAGCCGCCGGTCCCTCCCGGTGGGCGGACTGGAGCGACCCGTCGACGACGACCCGCCGCCCCGCGTACAGGAACAGGGCGATGCGGGCCGCCGAGGCGCCGAGCAAGAGCACGTTGACACGGAACGGCTCACCGTCACCCGGGACCTCGGCGGACCGCCGCAACAGGCAATCGAGTGCCACAAAGCAAACGGAGGCCCCAGCGCCCAGCCAATGCACTTCTGGCGACTCGCTGAGCACCCCGACAAGAACGACCCGGTTGACATCGGCAGTGTGGATCGGAAAGGGATCGTGCTCGCGCATGGGCCTGTCCTCTATTCCGGCGGGTCCATGAGAACGGGACAGGCAAGACGGCCATCCGCCGGCGCGCAGTGCACCGCCGGACGCGCCGTCGAGCACGAGCACGAGTCGATCCCCGTGACGCACGCCCGCCGACGTTGCCTGTACGACCACCTGCAACACCTACAAGACCTCATCCAGCGAACAGGCGCCGACGCGAACATCCCCCTCGACGAGGAGGCCGTGGCGGCCATCGAGCGCTGAGCGCGGCACCCCGACCCGAAGAGCTGAGCCGCGACTTGGCGTTCACCGGGCGCGTTGGTAGCCTTGTCCCATGGCTACCACCACGGTTGAGATCGACAGCGACCTGTTGGCGCGCCTACGCAAGCAGAACCCCGGCAAGGACGATCGGCAGTTGCTCGAGTCCCTGGCGACGATCGACCTGGGACGCAAGGCGGTACGTCGCGCCAGGGAAGCGTTTGCGGACGTCGATCCAGCGGAGGTCGAAGCGGAGGCCGTCAAGGCTGTGCGCGAAGTGCGTCAGGAGATGGCGGCTGAGCGGGCTGGCGCTTGACTCGACTGGTCTGCGACGCCAGCACTCTGCTTTCAGGCATCGCGGACCGAACGGGCAGCCGGCCGCCGGCACTGATCGTCGACGCGCTGCTGGAGATGACCTTCGAGGTCGTCGTATGCCCAGAGCTGATCGACGAGGTTGGCCGCGGGCTGAGCAAGCCCTACTTTCGCCGTCTGGACGCAGACACGTCCGCGAGTATCTTGGACAGCATCGAAAAGGTCGCGGACGTCTTCAAAGACCCGCCGGATCCACCACCGCTATTGCGCGACCCAGGCGATGACTATCTCGTAGCGCTCGCTCGAGCCGCGAATGCCGACGCGATCGTCACCGGCGACAAGGATCTCCTTGACCATCCCGGATTGCAACCCCCCGCGATCAATGCGCGCCAGGCGTGCGAGCTGCTTGGACTGACCGAGCCGCGCTGATACTGCCATCCTCTCGCGGCCGCCGGGAGCGACCGTGCAGTCACCCGCGCCACACCAAAGCCAACAGATAACGCCCCTACGGGGCTAAAAGAAAGGTGCGGCCCTTCGGGCAGTAAACGGTGACTGCAGATGCAGTCACCTCGACAACAGCGCAGACACGACGGAGCGTGCCCGGCGGGCAGGCGGTGATGATCACCGACGCCTCCAACTCCGAGCGCGATCAGATCAACGCGATGGCCCAGGAACGCCGCGCTAAAGCAGGAGAGCTGGGAGCACACCGGGTCACGCTGCCCGAGAAGCCCTACGGGCTCGCGAGCGGCGACGAGATCGTCTTCACCGGCCAGTACCGCATACCCGGTGAGCAGCGAGTCGAGAACGGGATCACCGGCACGATCCTCAACGTTCATCGCGGCGAGAGCAGGGTGACGATCAAGACCAAGGAGCGCGAGCCGCGCGAGGTGGACGTGGACACCAGCGAGTTCGCGGACATCAGCCTCGCCTACGCCGTGCACGTCCACAAGGGCCAGGGCCTCACGGCCGAGACCTCGGGCATCCTCACCGGCGCCTGTTTATGGCAGACCGATCGCGGGCGAGAGCCCGACAACCCAGCCCAGCTCGAACCGCCGAGCGCGACACCGGCCAACCCAACGATCCGAACCGCGACCCCTACATCGACCAGGCGATCCAGGAAGCGCAAGACCGCCAGCAAGCCTACGAGCGCGACAACGCCCAAGACCGCGACAACGACCACGGGCTCGTGATCGAGTAGGGGTCGGCTCAGGCGTAGCCGACCATGCGAGCGAGCTGCTCACTGACCGTCTCTGCCATCACGGGAGGACTCTCTGGGTCATCACAGCACGGAGGCTTCGTGCGCTTCCGGCGTCCAGCGGGGCTGAGCCCGGGGAAGATCTCCGCGAGGATCTGGTGCGGGTTCTGGCTCCTGTTGTGCCTGGCCAACGAGATAACTATCACCCTGCCGTCTCTCGCGAAAAGTGTGTGCATGCGCCAATCGTTAGCCAGATGCCGGCAGCACATCGGGAAGTCCCCGCCGTCTGAGGCGGCCAACCGGTAGCCGGCGGCTTTACAGCCCTCGCCCTTGAGGCCCGAGATAGCCGCGTCGTATGCCCGCCGGTAAGCCCTGTTCAAAGACGCGGCGACACGGGCAACCGTGTCGACCACGAAAACGAGGTGGGCCACCGGGTCTGCTCTTTAGGCCGGTTGGAGCTTGCCTTCGGCCAGGTCCTCCAGGCCTTGGCGTACGCTCGGGCTCGAACGATCCGTCATGTCTTCCACGTAGCGAACCACGTCCTCAAGCCACTCACGATCCTTGCCCCTGGCACGCAGTTCGCGTACCGCGCGCCCGACACGCCTCAGACCGTCGTGCTCGATCAGCGCCGGCTTGGAGCCCGGCAGGGCCACTAGAGCACCACGTCTCACCCAAAGCCGGACAGTCGGCTCGGAGACGCCGAGATACTCGGCCGCCTGGGCGACCGGGACTCCCCGGGCGGCATTCGGGGCAGCCCGCTTGAGCTGCATGCCCATCGCCATCAGCTGCTCCACCAGCTCTCCTGAACGCTGTGGATCCCTAACCACACTGAGTTCCTCGACCACATCGTCCAGGCCGACCAGGAACGACGCGAGAGCACGATCATGCTTGGTAGCCATGCCCACACACTACCGCGAGGTCTTCGGTTTTTCAAGTCTTTCCCGAAAGTCACCAAACCGGCGACACTCTGCCCCACCACACCCCTGCCCATCCGGGCACTCAGCCCGCGTCCGAGTGCAACGAACAGCCAAGTTACGGCGGCTGCGCCGCGGAATCGCGCCCCAGTCGCTTCGCGACTCCCCCGGGGCGCTCTGTGAACGCTCCCCACCCCCAGCCCTATGCAGGGGGGAGCGTTGGTGGCACGAAAGGCCGAGCCAGGGCGCGGTGACATGCCCGCAACAGCCTGAACGTCCGCTCACCCCTCGCCTCCGCTCACCCGCCGCCAAGGCTCGCGCTCATACCACCTGGTGAGCCCCAAAAGCTCCCAATCGGCGCCCCGCAACAGTAGTCCGTGCCCGCCCGGGAGGCGTGCGACGTCTCCCGGGATGAGGACCCGCTGGCGCTGGGTCTGATAGCTGACCGTGTCGCTGTGCGTCGGCATGAGCGCAAGGTCGGCATTAAGGGCGAGCAGTCCCCCAAAGCACGACGCGACCGGATGCGTCTTGCGGAATGGGAACGGGGGCTCCATGTCCTGGTGGGACGGTCCCCACAACCGTCCATTCGTCATTTCCCGCATGTCCTCTTATCCGACGGTCGCGCGCAACCTGGACAGGTGTCACGCGAGACGCGGCTCGTCGGATTCAGGAGTCAGGGGCCCTGACAAAGAAAGGAGCTGACGATGAGCCCAACCACCACACACAACCTCCTCTCACAGTCAGCGGGGCTTGCGCTGTATGCGGTCACGCTCGCTGCGCACGCGCTCTCCGCGATCGTCCGCGCGCTGATCACCTACGTCGTGCTGGCCCTCGCGGGGCTGCTCACGGGCTGGCCGGTACCGGCCAACACGATCGCGCTCCTGGTCGCGTTCGCGCCGCTCGCCGTATCGCTGTTGAGTCTGCCCTGCCCGCCGCTGATCGCGCCGATCGACGGGCGCTGGTGGGAGATGAGCACGGGCGGACGGCCACCCGAGCAAGACGAGCGCGAAGCGTTCGAGCGCGCCTTCGGCCAGTTGCAACAAGCCGATCCCAAGTTGCGAGCGCCGCGCCACTGGTTCGTCGCCGAAGAGCCGGGTTGCAAAGCCGCGGCGTACGCCGCCTCGCTGCGCGTCGACCGTGGGCTGCTCGAAAGCCCCTACGCCGACGCGGCCAGGCACGCCTCCGAGCAGCTGACCAGGAGAGGACTGCCGCCGCCGCCGCGCACCACACCCCACACGCTGCGCCGCACCTACATCTCGATCACGCTGCTGGCCAACAACTTCGACGTCAAGTGGGCGATCCTGGATTCGAACCAGGGACCTCTTCCTTATCAGGGATTGACTTCTGAGTAGCGAATCTGGCTTGTTGGAGCCATTTCTCGGCTCGGAGTGGCCTCAGCTTGCTACCAATTTGCTACCGGAGCTTCAACAGGGCTGCCGTTTCAACTCACGGCTTGGGTTCGGCAAGCAGATCGTCAACCCACGCGCGCATCTTCTCGACCGCTCCACGGGATGCCGCGCGATCAAGTCGCTCATCGAGCACGTCGTCGTAGCGGAACTCGACCGCCCACGGGATCATGACGCGGGCCTCGTCCGCCGAGACAGGCGGAGCCATGCCCGCGTCTACGAGCAAGGAGAGCAGCTTGCCGAGGTGATGTATACGAGGCGGCGCGACACCGGCGTGAGCCAAGGCGGCCTTCAGCAGCTTCTCCAGCGCCTGCTGTGCGTGGAAGCCGATGAGATCGTCTGGCACGTCGGGATCGTCGCCGAGCTTCTGGAGGGCGATCTCATCACTCTCGGCCTTGCGCGCGAACCGGGCAGCGAGATCACCCAGGTCAGGTTTCTGCGAGGACACGTCCCTCTGCCAGCGCGTCGTGGACCAATGTGCCGGGAACGTTACCCCACGCCTCAGCCTGCTCCTGCGGCATGACCACGACATCCGCAGCGACCCTCAACGGATCGAGCACGGCGAGGAGCCGCACCATCTCAGCCGCCTTGCTAACGACTGACGGCTCGATCACGAGAAAGTCGAAGTCGCTATCCACGCCAGCGTCGCCACGACCACGCGAACCGAAGAGGATCACCTTCGACTCAGGCGGTACCGCATCCGCCAGCAGACGCCCAGCACGATCAACGATCTCCGCCACGTTCATAGCCATGACGCTACCGTAACCTGAGGCCATGACGCGAGCCGATCTGCACCGCCTTGTTGACGAGTTGCCCGACGAGAGCGTGGACGCCGCCGTAGTCCTGCTGACTCGTGCCAAGGACCCGGTGCTGGCGGCTCTTCAGGCGGCACCCTTTGACGACGAGCCCGAGACCGAGGAGGAGCGTCGCGCGGTTGCCGAGGCCCACGCTGACCGTGAGCGGGGCATCGAGCCGGTGCCGCTTGAGAGCTTGCTCGCCGAGTTCGACGGCGAGCAGTAAGCGAGCCCATCAGGCGTCCCCGTCATGGATGCGGGAACGAGCGGCCTGGATCTGCTCCTCGGCTGAGATCGGGGCTGCGCCTCGAAGCTCGGCAATGACGTGGGCGTAGGTGGAGAAGAGGATTTGTGGGCTATGGCCCATCATGTCGGCGATCTCCAGTGGATTGCGCTGCTCGTGAAACATCAGCGACGCGAAGCTGTGGCGCAGGTCGTACGGAGTCGCCCCCGAGTACGAGCGCTTCGTCTTGCCGTTGGCCTTGGTCGTCGTGATCGCTCCGATTCCGACCGTCCTGCACGCTGGTTGCCATACGCGCTCTCGCCAATTGCCATACGCCGTGTGGGTCCAGTGCTTGCCATCGTGGCCGGGAAAGATCAGGCCAGCGTCAATGCCAGCGAGGTCTTCTGCGAGTGCCCCGAGCAGCGAGATCGAGCGTACTTTGTGGGTCTTGGTGTCGCCGGGTCCGTCGAGCTTGATCGCCCGCGCGACGGAGATCGTCTTCTTGCCAACGTCGGTCGATTCCAGCGCCAACGCCTCGCCTGGTCTGAGCCCGCTATAGGCGAGCACCGACACGAGTCGCCTGTCGCGCTCTGAGGACATCGCAACACGCAGGCGCTCGACCACTTCGGGGACGAGTGTGCAGACTGGCTTGCTTCGTCTCCCCGATGGCTTGCGGACGGTTGCAACTGGGTTGCTCGGTATGCGGTTCCACTCGACCGCCTTGCCGAGCACGGCGGAGAGCACCGTCAGGGTGCGCTTGATCGTCGGGTCGCCTACACCGTCTGCGACCAACTCCGCCTTGAACTCCTGCACGATCTCGGGCTGATGCGCGAGCACGATCATCTGGTGGCCGCCGAGCCTGGGGAGAACGTATCGGTTCCAGAGCACGCGGTTCGTCGCTCGTGTCGCTGCGGCCAACTCGACACTCGCATACTTCTTGACGTACTCCACGCCGAATGAGGCCAGCGTCTGGTTGGACGCCTTGCGGACCTGCACACCTCCGCGCTTCGCGTTCCTAACTGCGTCTTCGAACGTATCGGCTTCCACCTTGCGATCAAAGGTCTTGCTGAGAGGGCTACGATTCCCTGGCTCACGGTAACGCACCCTATAGCGGTCCTTGCCGCGAGCTTTCACCTTCGTGATAGACATAGGTCAACCCGTGGCCGTCACCAGCGGTAGTCGGCTGTGACGGGGATCGTGACGTTCTGAGTCACCGACTCCGAAGCTCGATAGCGCTTACCGTCCAACCACTGCTTCAGGTCTTCGTACCGCACTCGCACACTACGGCCGATTTTGTATGCGGGCAGCGATTCAGAGGCTATCTCACGCCTGATCGTGTCGGCGCTCATACCAAGCATCTCCGCGACGGCCGAGACCGTGTAGAAGGCTGGCATACCTGACTGAGTGCGGTCCTTGACCTGCATTATCTTTGTCCACTACTCTTCACTGGAACGCATCATTTTAGCAGCGTGGTATTTCTCTAATAAACTTAGGTAGTTCCGCAAACAGCCTTTCGTCGCTCACAGACTGGGATTTCGCCAGACTGAGGGCGACAAAAAGATCGGGGCAATGGGCCTTCAATGTCTTCCTTTGGGGGGAGATAAAGCGTCGCTTGTTCTGCTCCCGTGGCCAGTGACGAAGATGGTGTGTAGAGCCAAAGATCGACTCTTGCTGACTGAGCGTGTAGCTCACCGCGTTCAACGTGTTGTGCGGAGTGGATGGTGCGATCTGGCTGACATGAGGAGTGCCGAGGCCCAATGCCCTAGTCTGTCCCTGATACGTCGGCGCGTAGGGTCGCTCCCACAGAACGACGTGTAGATGGTAGCCGCCGTCTCCTTGCCCTTGAGCAAGGCTGCCCAGGTAAATCAGCGGCAGATTTGGGCTCGCCTTGCGTCGTTCGACGCGGCGCACGAACAACCGCCAGTCAGAGGCTAGATCGCTCTGACTTGCACCCGAGGTCGTAAGCGTGGCGGTGTGGGTTGGTCGCGCTGATGTGACCGCGAGCGCGATACGCTCCATCTCGGTCATCTTGCGCTTCAGTGGGCGACCTCTAGCCAAAGCCCACAAAACGAGGTCGAGTGAACCTTCGGGAGTGGCAGACAGAGTTCTAACTTGCCCTCGGATACCGTGCGTTGAGTCTACACCGGACCGTACCTTCGATCTATTTGAGACCCTAGCCTGCACCATGACGCAAAAGGGTACCAAGATCATCATGGAAAGTCAAATACAACGCACCGCTCGGGGGTGAAGCAGCGGGTTCGCTCACCACAACAGTTGCGCGCTTCGCGATGCCGTGATATTCTATTTAGATGCTTACGGTAAGGCTACGATCAACGATCAGCCTTACTGCTCTGCTTCGGCTTGTCGGTCATCTCGCTGAAGCTCCAAAGCATCGCCGTCGTGGAGCGTACACGTGAGGGCTCTTGGATACGTCCGTTGCTCGACGGTTGAGCAGGCAATCGAGGGTTTGAGTCTCCAAGCGCAGCGGAGCCGTATCGCCTCTTGGTGTGAGGCGACGGGTGCGGAGCTTGTCGAGGTCATTGAGGACGCCGGGGTGAGCGGAACACGACCGCTCGCAGACAGATCGGGTGGCGCTCGCATCGCCTCCCTGCTTGCTCCGAGAAACCCATCTGTCGATGCCGTCGTGGTTTCCCGTTTGGATCGGCTGGGGAGGGATGCCGCCGAGACGCTGAGCTATTTCAAGGCGTTTGCGAAGGGCTCTGTCGGCTTGGTCTCGATTGCCGACAGACTGGACCTCTCAACTCCGCAGGGGAGGGCGATGGCTGGAGTTTCAGCGGTCTTTTCGGAGCTTGAGCGAGCGCTGATCGCACAAAGGACTGCGGACGCCATTGCAGAGCTTCGCTCTCGGGGAAAGGTGTACGGAGCCGTGCCGTTCGGATGGGATCGAGAAGGTGATCGTCTGGTTCTTGACGACACTGAGCAGCGCGTACTCACTCGTATTCGGCGACTTCGTGGGCGCGGTCTTTCATACGACCGCATCGCTCGATCATTGAACGGGTCCGGCGTGCCCGCAAAGCGCGGGGGTACATGGCATGCGATGTCGGTAAGGAGCACATGTCTTACGAGTCCGAAGGTGGGGCGTATAGACACGGAGGTTGCGGCGTGACCCCCAAGGATGCTGAGCTGTCGAAGCAGCGGTGCTCTTGCGGAGCCGAGCTTCGATTTGAGGCGCGACAGCGAATCCGAGGAACGGCGTCGTTGGCTACGTGCTCAAACGTGGCTTGCGGAATCATCACCACCGATGGGAGCCCCGAGAACGGTTTGCAGGCGTGCCTGCTCGGTGACACGCCGGTCGTACGCGAGCTGAATCCCTGGAACCGCTTTTTCTTCAAAGCAGTGACCTGGGGCTACAAGTGGACAGCTCACTTCGAGGGCTGTCGCTATTGCTCCCACGAGTTGACGGTCATGCTCCATCTTCAGCCTCGATCCGATAGGCGTGGCGATCCGAGTGAAATCATTTGTTGCCTGAACTGCGGTTCAACGACAACGCGATTTTGGATCGACGGCGAAAGTGTCCTGCATACGATGGAGGGCGACGCATGGCGGGAGCCTGCTGCTGCAATACAGGCTCTCAAGCGGGCGCTCGCGGAGCGGGCGAGCCAGCCACAGGAGCCGTTCACGTGGGACTTCGAGTGAGCGCTGTGGACCTCGATCTGGCTTCCCAAACCGGGCTTCACGAGCGTTCATGCTTGATCTGCGGCGGCAGCCTCAAAGGGCATCGCAAGGATGCTCGCTGCTGCTCGGCCTCGTGCAGGGCAGAGCTTTCCAGGGTCAAGGCGATCGTCAACGGGACCAACACAGGCCCGTATCGCTCACTCGCTGAGAGGCTTTCTAAGCGAAAATCTTCTCGACCCCTGACGTTCCCCCTCGGAATGTCGGTAAAGGGCTCAGAGGCGCACACAACGCCGCTCACGGGCAGGTCCACGGCAGAGCCGGACCGGGTGCTCCGATGATTGATGAGCGGGCAACCGATTGGGCTGTTCTCGCCCTCCTGCTCGATCCCGATGACCGTCTGCCCTGGTCCACCGACGAGCTTGCACGCGAGATCGGCGATCACCCAGCCGTGATCGACAGCCTCAAGCGCCTGCATCGTGCCGGTCTCATCCACCGCTGCGGCGACTTCGCCTTCCCGACTCGCGCCGCGAGGCGCTTCGAGGAGTTGCGAGCCTAGCCATCACGCCAAACGACCCCGACGCGGACCGCAATCCTCGCCGGGGCCTTACACAGGAGGTACAAGCTCCCATGCAGGACCAATCCAATCATGTTCCCCACGACGAGGACGGCCAGACCCACCAGCTCGATCCACTCGTGGCCGTGGTGCTCCATGTGCTCGTCACCGAAGGCCGCCACGGCATGGACATCGAACAGATGGCGCGCGCAGTCGAGCGTGACCCGAGCAAGCCCGACGAACGCTCCGAAGCGGAGCGGGCGTTGGCTGTGCTCGTGGCCGATGACCTCGCGATCCACGAGGGCGAGCAGTGGACGCCGACGAGGGCAGCCGTGAGGGCTGCGGAATTGTCGTTCTGATGCCGGGCGAAGGGAAGCTCGACAGCCTGGCCTCGGTTTTGCTGACGATCCTGATTGACCAAGGCGGAGAGGGCATGATCGCCGAGGAAGTGGCGGTCAAGGGCGAGCGCCACGACGAATACACGCTCGACCGGCAGGAAGTGGCGCTGGCGCTGGGCATACTGCTCGACGGCGATCTTGCCGTGTGCGACGAGGACGGCCGCTGGCGACCAACCAAGGCGGCTATCGAAGCCAAGCGTCTCCCCGACTGACGCTGGCGGGTGGGGCGCACTCGCCACCTCGACACACTCGACTTGATCGCTATATGAGACCACCAAGCCCAAATGACATCATCGTTGGAGACGGGGGCAACACGACCGTTTATCGTCGTCCCGACGGCTCGGAATACGCGCTCGACCGCGAAGGTCGCGGCGGAGAAGGTCGGACCAGGGTCTACGGTCCCGCCAGGTTCGACTCGCGTTCTCAGGCTGAGGGCGGTGCGGGCGGCAATCCGCTATTCGCAATCGCGTTCTTCGTCTGCGTCATTCTATTCCCGGTGGCAGTACTGGCTGGACTGCTGTGGCTAATCGCGCTCGTTCTGGGAAAGGTGACGGGACACCCCGGTTTGCATCGCAACTCCAACGTGCGAGTCATCATCATTGTCACCGCGTGTATCGGTGGCTTCGCGGGGCTGTCGGTGGTCTTGAGTGGTAACCATTCACCATCCGCCCCGAGAGAACCATCATCAGGGTTCAGTCGTCCTTCTGTCGAGGGCTACACAAGCGCCGAGGTCGTCGCGATGGTCGAGCAGAAGGTCACTCAGGAAGGTGTCTTCAACGCAGCGCAGGAGTCGATTACGTGTCCAGAAGGCAGGTACGCGGCTGGCGCTGTGCTGACCTGTACGCTCGTCAGCCCTCGGGGCGATGGCAACTTCGATGTGGAAGTAACCCAGAGCGGAATCAGCATCAAGATGCCCAATGAACCCGGTTAGCCGGAGAAGCAAATGACCGAAAGTGAGAACCAGCCCGATCCGAAGCGGCGGCGTCTACTATGCAGCATCTTTGAGCCGTCATCGTTGGATGAGGTCGCCGAGGCTGTCTCCGTCGCGACCAAAGACGAGAGGCAAATCTACGTCGAGCGCGTCGGCTACCTATGGCGCTGGAGCCTCACGCACCCCGGAGGCGCTTATCCCTTGCTACGCATCACGGCGCGGTTTCTGCGTAGGGACTACCACGGCTTGGTAATCGGCTTTCGCAGCATCGCCGATCGCGTCTACGTTCTGTGCAGCGATCCTGATAGCGACAAGGACCCTGACGCATGGGCGGTAATCGAGTTCGACGGACCAACAGAACCAGCAGATGTCGCAAAACGTATCGTAGCCTCGCTCGGATCTGGCTAGCTTTGGAAATGCCCGTCCTGTAAACTATCTGCGTACAACTGACTGCGCTCCGCATCTCACCGAACAGGTGTCAACTTGACCGTCAGGTTGATACCTGTCAGAGCGTCTTCAACTTGACAGCCCTTTAGCATAAGTCCCGCTGCACATAGTAACCGCGAGGCGCAACCTGCCGCAAAGTGACAGTCAGGTTTGGTTTATCATATTGTGCGAGCCGACGCACTGCGTTCCGTTCGCGCCAGAATCTCCAGGAGGATGCCCCAAAGGAACCCGACTCCTCGCGCGACGTGTAGCAAAAGTCATGTGGCCGCCAGACCTCTCCCCCAAAAGTCGTCCGTCCTCGCAATGAGGGCTCCCCTATCGGGAGCTTTTCCTGCTCTGCCTGGTCGCGGAAAACGAAACTCGAAAAGCGGATTAGCATAAAGGGGTCCCACCATCCTTGCTGACGGCGGGCAACCACCTCGACTCGAACGGTCGGTAGTGCCCTGGCAAACCTATCTACTCACCCGGAGGGCCGTTCCGAAACTTGACGGAGGCGTTGCCAAGCTGGCAAACGGCTTCACTTGCTTCGGCGTGGACCGATTCAGAACGACAGTGATAGCCTTCGACCACGCAGGAGCCCGTACTCGTGGTCTGATTGTTCGGTAGGCAGCCTTCGGGGACTGCGGGCGGCTTGTTTGCTGCCCCACTTTGGCTGACCTCATGAGCCAGGGACCTTGCCGTGGCGCACGACACGCCTTCCGCTCTGACACGGGTAACGTCGCGAGACACGTCCCCGCAGGCTGTTTCGTTGGATGACGACGGGGAGGCGGGGGATTCTGTGATCTTTTCGGGCGTCGATGTGGTGGGCGTTGTTTCGGTGGATTCCGTCTGGGTCGTAGGCGTCGATTCGCTCTGTTCGGCAACAAGCGCAGGCAAGACTTCGACCATCTCTCGATACATCGTGGTCGGGTTCCCTTCAATCTGGGTGGCCAGCAGGTTCGCATTTTCATCGAGCACTTCTGCCCCAGATACCGAACCCAGCGTACAGATTTGTGCTGTGACTCCCGTCGCTTCAGGTATTGCTTGCGACGTGCAACTGGAGTCGCTTGAGTTTTGAAAGTTACTGGTCTTGAGGTGTACTGTGAGGATCGAAACCAATTCTTCCCTCAATTCTGAGTCCGACATTTCCTGTGTTTCTTGAGGGGACTGCACCGCCGGTTGCCGCGTATACGCTTTGGGCCGCACCTGGAGATAGAGATCGCCTTCAGTTTCCTCGACTGGGTTACTTGCTTGTTCGGCGTTGAGGTGGATGCGCAATCCATGATCCGTGTATTCAACGGGACCCTCGATATATCCCTCAGCATCGCTGCGAGGCAATGGCGTGTAGCTTAGCCCTTCGGCGTTAGCATCTTCCATGGCCCTCACCTCGCCCTCCATTTCCTTTGCCTGGGCGATGCCTCTGGAGGCGGCTCGTTCCTGCGCGGGCGTGCGTGCTGCCCGTGACGTTGACCGGCTGCCACTTGCGATGACGGCTATCGCTCCCGCCAGGACCGCCACAGCTACCGTTGCGCCGACGATGAGTATCTTCGCCCTTTTGCTCATGGCGGTTATCGCTGCCTTGCGGTGCGTGCCCATCTCATTTCGCCGCTTTGAGTGCTTCCATGTCTTCGTGGTACTGGCCTGTGTGTTCTTCTTCGTGTAGGTCTTCCTTTTCGCACTGACGTGTGTAAAGGCCGAGGTTGTCACACTTCTGTGGCGAACTGGTGCCACAGCCCGCTACGCCTCCGAGCAGGACGAGCGCCGCGCATATCGTCGTGAGCGTCTTCATCGCCTGTTTCCTCCCCCAGCTTATCGGCTCGTTCGAGAGCCGACTTGAGTTGGACTCTATGGACCGGACATGGGTCGTCCCGCGAGGCCAAGGAGCGCATCAAGATCGATGAACAGCTTGGCGTGACGGCTTCATCGCTACCAGTGCGCAGGAAGTCGTGCCCTCGGTCGCCCTTTTTTCCGTTCTCGTTCTTCGACCTGGTGTGCGGCCACCGTTACGCATGATTCCGAGTAAGTGCGTTCTGCGCTTGCCTTTTCGCATTCGGATTCCAGTTGCTTCTCATGTGCTTCGGCGGTCGCCTTTTCTTCTTCATGCGACTGCGAGAGTCGTTGCATTTCTTGTGCGAATTTCGCCGGGGTATAGCCGACCGGCCGGGGCAAGCTCTGGGCTTGGCTCGATGACGGCTGGCATTCCGCGCATTCGGCAGTGCTCGGTTTGGCTTCGCCGTGGTGTTCCTTTTCGTCTTGCAGGGCTTCCGCGTAGTCTTTGCCGTGCAAGCTGTCGGCGGTCAAGTCGATCGCTTGTGCGCCTTCTCTTGCGGCCAATGTCCCACCGCTGAGTCCATTTGCTGTCTCGATCGAAACCACGCTTACGTTGGCGTTAGTCGCGGCCCATGGTTCGAGTTCGGTTGCTCCTTCAGGATGGATGCTGTCCGCCTGCAACCAGGAGCCATCGCTTTGCTGCACGTAATCGGAATCCAACGCTGTCAATACGAAGCCACGGCGCGGGCCAAAGACGCCGACGATGCACGCACCCGGCGGCACCGCGATGTCGGCGGTCTTGTCGGTGAGGCCGGTACCGAACTGCGTGACGTAGGTTGTTTCCGTTCCAGCGTAGGCTGCAACTGCCGCCTCATGAGAGCGGTACGCACCTTCAGCGACAGCCGTGAGGTTCGCAGCGCCAGCACTTTCGTTCCACGCTGTTAGACACCGCGAGAGCGCTGATCGTAGCTGACTCGTCGTGACGACGAAGGTTCCTTCCACGGCCTCGCACGCCAGCCCCGTCCCCGTCCCCTTTAGGTGTTCGCGCTTTGCCGCCTGACACGCGTTCGCGGCGAGGTGCTTACAAGCGGTGGGCTCCTTCGTGCCAACCGGAGCCTGGACCATGCACGATTCCCAGGCGGTCATCGCGGCTTGGTAGGACTCGCTGCCTCCGCCACCGCAACCGACCACGCCTCCGAGCAGAGCAAGCACTATCACGAGTGTTGTGAGCCGCCTCATGGCCACTCCAAGGGCGAATCTCGCTCCACTACATGCTCACGTTGCATCTCGCCCTAGATGCTTCGGCGTATTCCCACTGCGAGCCAAGAAAGTACTGAAACGTCAGGTCCCCGCAAAGGCCCGAGCCTTCGTTCGCAGTCACTTCCAAGATCGCGCGGTATTTTTCTGCCTCCTGATGGATTTCTGGTGGTTCCGGACATTCTTCCCCTTCCCGCCCCCTTTCAGGACAGGGGGATTCACGCCTGTGTTCGGTGATATACGTGAGTTCGCCTTTCTTTTCGCAGTCGATGTAGCCTCCGTCGTATCCGGTTCCTGTCGTGCATTCGGGGGCCGTTTCGACCCAGTTCCCATGTTCTTCGCGGCGTTTGATGCTCCATTGAGCAAAGACCGGCGCTGCTTCCCTTGAGAGTACTTCGCTCACATGCGCGACCGATGTGTGCGCAAGCAGCCATTCAAGGCTCCCAGCCGGTGCCTCTTTGGAGGCGGCAGGTTTCGGGGCACGATGGATACACCAGACCTGCCGTACGCGGCGACCCCTGGTTCTCACAGTCTTCGTGTCTCGAACATAGTTGCGCCTACAGTGTTCGCGCGTGGGGTGCCTCAGGAGGTATTGACTCGATGCCGCCGCAACGCCAGTCGCAAGGGAAAGGATCGCGAAGAACGTGACGATGGGAATAAAACGTTTCATGAGCGACAGCTTGTTCAGTAGTCGTTTCGTGAGGGACCTTATCGGCCCGTCTGAGACTCTACTTGAGTTGGACTCTATGGACTGTGGACGGCTCTGGCCGCGAGGGTGGCGGTCATGGCTCCACGCCCAGCTCCCCAAGTCGCTCTCGGACAAGCCATCCGTCAGATCAGGACCGCTCGCGGCCTGTCGCAGGAGGAGGTCGCCCACGGTGCTGACCTGCATCCGACTTGGCTCAGCCATATCGAGGGCGGTAGCAACCCGGCGTTCGGAACGCTCAAGCGAATCGCCTCCGCCCTCGGCGTAGAGGTCTCGGAGGTGGCACGGCTGGCCGAGAAGATCGAAGCCGGAGGCTCGCCTGCCACCCGCTCAAAGCAGCCGCCAGGACGCCGGACGCCGTAAACGACGGGTGGGCCGTTTACAGCACTGGTAGGTCCGGCAAGCTCGAAACATGCCGTGGACGTACCTTCTTCGCGTCGGAGCCGGGCGGCATCATCAACGCGATGTTCAAGAAGGTGACCCCACGCAACTGGGCCGAGCGCGACCCGATCAACGAGAACTTCGTCATGCCCGGCAAGCTCGGCTGGCACAGGATGACCGGCGATGACTGGGCCGGACTCTTCCTCGGCGTTGAGCTTGCCACCCGCGTGCCCGAGCCCGTGCAGCATCTCTTCCAGGTGGCACAAAACACACTCCCGTATGGGCACTTCTTCTATCCCCTCTACACGCTCGGAGCCGAGCAGCTCTATCGCGTGGCCGATGCAGCGGCACTCCATCGCTACCGCGACATGGGCGGCCCGAAGACGAAGCGCGGAGCCGATCCGACATTCGCGGCTCGCATCCGGTGGCTGCGTCAGCATGGCGTGATCGCAGACGAACGCGCGCAGCAATGGGATGGCTTCAGGGAGCTTCGCAACGACACCTCCCATCCCGAGATGCAGTCCCTCTTCACGCCCGGCAACGCCTACACCATGCTGAACGCCGTCGCGGAATGCGTCAGCGGGCTCTACGCTCCCCCAACTTTGCGGACCACTCGATGACGACCCGCTCATGACGCTACCCGCAGAGACCGGCCCTGTCCTCGCCCCTGATCGCCTCTCCATCTGGCCCGTCGAGGGCGGAAGCTACGGCCTGGACGCCACCTACCTCGGCAGGACAGGCTTCGAACGAGCGGAGTCCCAGCGCCTGCGTCTCCAGGCCGCAAATCTCCGCGCATCCGTCCGCCAGGAGCTTGGCGACGATTGGACTCTCCGCCTCGGACCCTTGACCCACAGCGCAGCGTGGACGGCCATCGAAGCGTTCCTCGGCCCTCCAGGCGGGTAGCACACTCCCTCGATCTTGCTACCGATTTGCTACCAGCGGTGGCAGGTGCGGGCATATCTGGGCTGATGCGACGCTCCGGGCGATCTACCGCCCACAGCTTCAGACCCCAGTATCCATGCGGCTTGTGGGCGGAATCTTCAATGGGCGATCCTGGATTCGAACCAGGGACCTCTTCCTTATCAGAGAAGCGCTCTAACCAACTGAGCTAATCGCCCGGGGTCGCCGATTCTACTGGGATGAAACTGCTCTATGAAGGCGGCCGGCAACAACCGGCGCAGACGATCACGCGGCGGTGCCCGCCTGCAGCCTCCGCGCCAGTTCCTGCGCTTCCTCGGGGCTCGCAAACGACAGCTCCGCACGGTAACCAGTCTTCTCTGCACGTACGCGTACCTCAGTGCCAAGTGCCGCTTCGAGCGTCGTGGCGATCGTCGCCGCGGCCTCTTCCTGGTCGGGGTGCACACCGGGCTTCCTCCGCGCGGGACGCTCCCCCTTCTCGGCTCCCCTCGCCTTGTTCGCGACCCTGGCTCTCGCTTCCACCGTGCGCACCGACCAGCCCTCGCGCGCGGCGTCGCGTCCGAGGCGGCGCCTTGCGGCGTGATCCTCCGCCAGCAACAGCGCTCGCCCATGCCCCTCGCTCAGCTGCTCCTGCTCGAGCAACTCCATCGTCTCGTCGGGCAGGTCGAGCAGTCGCAAGAGATTCGACACGGCGACGCGGCTGCGCCCCACGCGACGTCCCACCTCCTCGCGCGTCAACCCGAGCTCCTCCACGAGCGCCGCGCACGCGCGCGCCTCCTCGATCGGGTTGAGGTCCTCGCGCGCCATGTTCTCGATCAGCGCCAGTTCGAGCGAGGCGGGATCGTCGCGAGCGCGCACGAGCGCCGGGACCTCCGTCAGCCCGGCGATCCGCGCCGCTCGCCAGCGGCGCTCACCCGCGACGAGCTCGTAGGTGCCGCCCGGCTTCGGCCTCACGAGCACGGGCTGCAACACGCCGCGCTCCCCGAGCGACCCGGCGAGCGCGTTCAAAGCCTCCTCGTCGAAGCGCCTGCGCGGCTGGTTGGGATTGGGCACGATCAGCTCCACGGGCAGCTCGCGCAACTCGTCCGCGGTGTGCGCCTCGCCCGACACGCTCAAAATCGCCTCCAAACCGCGTCCCATGCCCGGCTTCGGCTTAGCCACGCGCCGCCACCTCCTTCGCCAGCTCGAAATACGCCGCGGCCCCGGCGCTGTGGGGGTCGTGGTGGGTGACCGGCAGCCCGTAGCTCGGCGCCTCCCCCACGCGCACGTTGCGGGGGATCACCGTGTCGAACACGAGATCGGTGAAGTGCTCGCGCACCTCGCGCTCCACGTCACGACCCAGCCTCGTCCTGTTGTCGTGCATCGTGAGCAGCATCCCCGCCACCGTCAACCGCGGGTTCAGCTCGCGCTGCACAAGCGCGAGCGTCTCGAGCAGCCCCGCCAACCCCTCAAGCGCGAAGTACTCCGTCTGGACAGGCACGATCACCCTGTCGGCCGCCACCAGCGCGCTCACCGTGAGCGGCCCGAGCGACGGCGGGCAGTCGAGCACGACGTACTCAAAGCTGTCCCGGATCGGCTCGATCGCCTCGCGAAGCCGCCGCTCGAACGCATCGATGCGCGGCAGCTCGATGTTCGCGCCCGCCAGATCCGGACTCGCGGGGAGAAGGCTGAGATTCTCCACAGAGCTGTCCACGATCGCCTCCGCGGGCGTGCTCTCGCCCGCGAGCACCTCGTAGAGGCCGGGCGTCTGAGACCGTGCCAGACCGAGCCCCACGGTCGCGTTCGCCTGCGGGTCGACGTCGATCAGCAGCGTGTCGTAGCCCGCCTCGGCTATACACGCGGCCACGTTCACGGCCGTCGTGGTCTTGCCCACGCCGCCCTTCTGGTTGGCTATCGCGTAAACCTTTCCCATGCTCGCCGCCACGCTAGCGACGATCGCGGTCGGAGGATCGCCGATCACGCCTGAAGATCGCATCTCTCAACTTCAGCCTTACCCAGCGAGCGGCCTCTTGCGGGCAGTTCCGGCTCGGCGCGGGAATCTGTCTGGTGTTTCCCCAACCTTCAAGTAGACGTGCAGGTGATGGTCGCGCGCGCTCTCGAACGGCTGCACGCTGCGGATCTCCACGAGCTTCAGCCCCAGTTGGGCGGCCGCCGCAAGCGCGGCCTCCTCCTCGGCGGCGTCCCTGCGCCCGCGCCAGTCGACGAGGATCCCGTCGTGCGCGAGCAGCGGCGCCGCGTACTCCAGCACGACGGCGGGAGGGGCGAGCGCGCGGGCCAGCACCGCGTCGTGGGCGCCGAGGCCCTCCGGCCACTCCTCCGCCCTGCGCTCGACCACGCGCGCGTTGTCGACCCCCGCCGCCGCGATCATTCGCCGCAAGAACTGGCACTTCTTGGATTGACTCTCAAGGAGCCAGACCTCGCTCCGGGACAACGCCACCGCCAGCGCCAACCCCGGGAAGCCGGCGCCCGTCCCTATGTCGGCGATGCGCCTGGCCGATCGGAGGCGATCGACGTCGAGTGCAACGAGCGAGTCGGCGAGATGGATGTCGACAGCCTCCTCGGGGCGGCGCACGGTCGTCGGCGCGAACTCGTCCAGCGCCAGGGCGCTCAGGATCTTCGTGAGTTGGTCAAGCTGACCTTCCGACAACGCATAGCGCACGCCCAGCCGGTCCAGCGACGATCTCGTGTCGGTGTTCGCATCCATAGCGGCTCGCGTCGGGCGCCCCAAGTGTTTCACGTGAAATGTCGACGGCGACTCTGGCGACGACGCCTGCCGGTCCTCGGGGCGACCGTTTCACGTGAAACCGCGAGATCCAGACCTACACCGCTCCGCGCGAGGGCGGCGCAGCCTTGGTTTGCGGCTCCGCCGTCCCAAAATACAAGCCACGCTCACAGCCGCGACCTTGGGACGACATCGTCAAGCCGCGGCGGGCTCCACCACCAGATACCGCTCGGGCTCCTCGCCCTCGCTGTGGGTTTCGACGTCGCCGTGCTCGCGCAGGTATTCGTGGACGATACGCCGCTCCGACGCGGGCATCGGGTCGAGCTCGACGGCCTCCCCCGAGCGAAGCGCCTGCTCCGCCGCGTCGAGCGCGATCGTGCGCAAGGTCTCAGCGCGTCGAGCGCGGTAGCCGTCGGCGTCGATGACGACGCGCGCGTCCGGCGAGCCGCCCCTGAAGACGATCCGCTGCGCCAGATGCTGTACCGCGTCAATCGTCTGTCCCCGCCGTCCGATGAACAGGCCCACATCCTCACCTTCGACACTGCCCCTCAGCAGCCCCTCGGACTCCTCGATCCGCACCACCACATCGAGGCCAAGACCGTCAACGATCTCCTCGAGCAACTCGCGCAGCACCGCCGCCGGGTCCTCGCGCTCCCGCTGAAGCTCCTCGGCTTGGCTCATCCGTCTTGACCCTTCCCGGCTTGGCTCATCGTCGCCGACCCGAGCGCTTCTTCTTCTTGCGCGGAGGTGGAGGCGGCGTGCTCCCGCCGCCGGCCAACGCCGGCGCCGGCGCTCCCTTTCCTCCCCCTCTCGCAGGCTTGCCGTTCGGCGATCTCTTGCCACCGGCCGATCCCTCGCCGGCGGCGCTCCCCATTGCCGGTGTCACGGTCGGGGGCGGACCGATGGAGCGCCGCACGAAGTATCCCTGGCCGATCGTCCACAGATTCGTGGTGACCCAGTACAGGAGCAGGCCCGCAGGGTAGCGATAGAGGACGATCACGAAGAACAGCGGCAGGATCATCATCAGGCGCCGCTGGTTGGGGTCAGCCGAAGCCGACATGACCATCGTGGAGGCGAGCTGAGAGCCGACATAGAGCACCAGCAGCACCACGAGCGCCACACCGGTCGCCTTATTGGTGATGTCGGGCAGGAACAGAAATTTGCCAGAGCCCGGAGCCACCTGCTGGCAACTGGTCTTTTCGATGTACTTGCCGGGCAGCTGCGCGACGGCGGCCGCGTGCGGGATGTGGTATCCGGATCGCACGTGCAGTGAGAGCCCGTTGTACGCCTGCACGAGCTGCGACCCGCAGATGTGCTTCTTGAGGTCCGTCCTCAGCATGTAGAACAGCGAGATGAACACGGGCAGCTGCAGCAGCAGCGGCAGGCAGGAGGCGAACGGGTTGACTTTGTGCTCCCGGTAGAAGCTCATGATCTCCTGCTGCTGGCGCTGCTTGTCGTCCTTGTACTTCTCCTGGAGCGCCTTCAGCTCGGGCGCGAGCCGCTGGAGTTCCTGCATCGAGCGGAACTGCTTCAGCGTCAGCGGCACCAGCACCGCCCGGATCAGCACCGTGAGCCCCACGATCGCAAGTCCCCAGCTGCCGCGCACGACGTTGTCGTGAATGAACACCAGGATCGATTCGAACACCGTGATGAGCGGCGAGAACGCTTCCTGGATGACGTTGGCGGCGATGAACATTTATGGGGCCTAACTTACGACCTACCGCTCACGCGGCGCACATGCCGTCTGGGACGACCGCGCGCATCGCTAGGAGCGGGCGTGGCGGTCGGCCTTGAACAATCCCTGAGCCTCCACCGGGTCGTACCCGCCGTGGCTCCACGGATTGCACCTGAGCAAGCGCCACACCGCAAGCACGAGGCCCCTCAGTATGCCGTACTCGCCCACCGCCTGTACCGCGTAGCGCGAGCACGTCGGCTCGTACTTGCAACGCCGCGGCAACGCGGGTGAGATCAGGCGCCGGTAGGCCACGATCGGAGCCACCGCCACCGCGCGCGCCGCACGCCCGAGAGCCGCGCGGGCGCCGCGCTCGATCCTCATGCGGTCTCGCTTCCCGCCGCGCGAAGCCCCGCGCGGCCCAGCAGATCGCGGAGCGCGTCGTCGATCCCGGCCAACCCCTCGCGCTCGGCGAGCTCGCGGGCCTCGGGGCGCGCCACGACGACGACGTCGTGGCCGGCGCTCAAGCTCCCCTCGACGCCCTCGAATGCCTCGCGCAGCAGTCGCTTGACGTGGTTGCGCTCGACGGCGCCGCCCACCTTGCGTGACACCGACAGGCCGAGCCGCGGGCGCTCCACGGCCTCGTTCGGGAACGAATAGAGCACGAGATGGCGATTGGACACAGAACGGCCCTGCCGGTATACCCGCTCGAACTCCGCGCTGCGCGAAAGACGGCGGCCGCGGCGGCTGGTTCGCGGCATCGTCTCGCCCTGCGCCCGGCGCTATACCGACAGGCGCTTGCGTCCCTTGCCGCGCCTACGCTTGAGCGTGAGCCTTCCCGCACGCGTGCGCATGCGAGCGCGAAACCCGTGTGTGCGGGCGCGCTTACGTTTCTTGGGCTGATAGGTGCGCTTCATGATCGATGTTCTCCGGCCGCGCTCGTATTCCTGCCCGAACCGTGAGGGCTCGCGCCAGCCGAGGCAGACCCGGCTTGCGCCGGGCGACGAAGTATACCGCCGCGCCCGCCGCGCCCGCGGGGAAGTAGCTCGCCTCTCGACTGCGCCTGTCTGTGGGGGCCGGGCCGGGCCGCGGGCACGTTTGTGCCACCGCAGCGCGCACGCGGTGGCACTCTCGCCGGCACTCCCCACCATCCCCGCCACGGAATTTCTCGCCATTTGCGGCGACGGGCAAGACGGTGCGGGCGCGAGCCGGCGGGCTCGGATATATTCGGTCCACCGGGTCCTCCGCGGCCCCAAACGAATGATTTTGCCCGCTTTCTCCCACAAGGAGCAGGTTTCCGCTGCCGTGAGCGCCGAGCTCGAGCACATCTTCTCCCAAGTCAAGACGGAGCTCTCGGCGACGGTCGACGAGCCGGTCTACCGCATCTGGCTCGAGCCGCTCAGGGCGGTGGACCTCACAGCCGGCAACCTCACGGTCGAGGCTCCGGCTCAGACCTGCGGGTGGGTCAGGGAGCGCTTCGGACGCGTACTTCAGACCTGCGCCGCGGCCGTGCTGGGCCCAGACCTCACCGTCGACGTCGTCGCGTCTCGCTCGGCGAGGCTTCCGCCGCGCGCCGCCGCGCCGGCCTCCCGCACAGCCCCATCCACAGCTCCCGCACAGCCAGACCTACCCGTCTACGGCAATCCGAAGCTCACGTTCGACCAGTTCGTGATCGGAGACTCCAACAGGCTCGCCCACGCCGCCGCTCTCGCCGTGAGCGAGCTGCCGGCTCAGGCCTACAACCCCCTCTTCATCTGCGGCCCGCCCGGCGTCGGCAAGACGCACCTGCTGCGGTCCATAGCCGCATTCATCGCCGCCTACAACCCGACCCTGCGCGTGCGCGGCACCACGGGGGAGTCCTTCACCAACGACTTCCTCAGGGCGCTCGCGGCGGGGCGACTCGACGCGTTCAAGGGAAGCTTCCGCCACGTCGACGTGCTCCTGATCGACGACGTGCAGTTCCTCGAGCGCAAGACGAAGACCGAGGAGGAGTTCTTCCACACCTTCAACGTGCTCTACGACGCCGGCAGCCAGATCGTGCTCACCTCAGACCGGCCGCCCAGCGACCTGCGGGCGCTCGAAGACAGACTGCGCGAGCGCTTCCAGTCGGGGCTGGTGGCCGACATCCGCCCGCCCGACTTCCCCACGCGGCTCGCCATCCTGCGCAAGCGGGCGCAGCACGACGGCATCGAGCCCGTAGATCCACGGGCACTCGAGACAATCGCCGAGCGCATCGCCGTCAACGTGCGCGCCCTCGAGGGAGCCCTCATCCGCGTGGTGGCCTACAGCTCGCTCACCGGCCGCCCGCTCGACACCGAACTGGCCGGCGAAGTGCTCGACAGCCTGTATCCCAAGACCGGCGCCCCCAAACATTCGATCGACGACATCAAGGCAGCAGCCTGCGAGCAGTTTGGGATCTCAAGCGAAGAGCTCATCTCACACGCTCGTGCCGCCCGCGTTGCCTGGCCCCGGCAGGTAGCCATGTACCTCGCCCGCGAGCTCACCCATGAGTCGCTGCCCGCCATAGGGCGTGAGTTCGGCGGGCGCGACCACACCACCGTGCTGCACGCCTGGCGGCGCACCGAAGAGCACATCTCCACCGACACCGACCGCCGTACCGCCGTGGAAGAGCTCCGTGCCCGCCTATCCACCACCCCCTCCCACCCTCCTGCTGACCGGTCGACTTGAAACACTTCCACCGCCCTCCCCACAGGCTCCCCACAGGCTCGACCGGCGTATCTTCAGAGTCCAGCACGAACTCCACATACACACAGCCCCTACTAAAGCTATAGATCCTCAGGTGCACAAGTGAAGCTCTCCCTCTCCACCGCCGAGCTGCTGGCTCAACTGCAAACCACCACCCGCGTGGCCTCCTCACGCGCATCGGTGCAGGCTCTCTCCGGCGTCATGATCTCGGCCGAGGACAACCACGCCGTGCTGCTCGCGACCGACATGGAAGTTGGGCTGCGCGTGCCGCTCCCCGCAGAGGTGCTCCAACCGGGCGCCGCCGTGCTCCCGGCTCGGCTCGTGCTCGAAGTGGCGCGCTCGCTGCCGGGTGACACCGTGACGCTCGAGCTGCGCTCCCAAGAGCAGGACGTGGAGGTGATCTCTGGCTCAGCCAAGTTCCACCTCCGCACACTGCGCTCCGAGGACTTCCCCACACTCCCCGGCCCCGCCGCCGACACGCGCATAACGCTGCCCACCCAGGCCTTCGTCGACACCGCCCTGCAGGTGGCGCGCTCGGCCTCCAGGGACGAGACGCGACCGGTGCTCACCGGGGTTCTCATCTCTGCCGGCGGCCAGGAGATAACGATGGTCGCGACCGACTCCTACCGCTTAAGTGTCAAGCACGCGGCGCTCGAGTCGGCGCTCGAGGGGACGATCGAGGCGAACGTGCCGGCGCGGGCCCTCCAGGAGCTGGCCCGCATCGCGCAATCCGTCGAGGAGCCCGAGCTGACCATCAGCCTTGGGCAGAACCAGGTGGTGTTCGAGATCGGCGACATCGTGCTCTCCTCGAGGTTGATCGACGGTCAGTTTCCCAACTACCGCCAACTACTCCCCGAGTCGGTCGAGCACGAGCTGCGGCTCGCGAGCACGGAGATCGCCGACGTCGTGCGCCGTGTGAGCCTGCTCGCGCAGAAGAACGCTCCGCTGCGCCTGAGCTTCAGCGAGGGGGAGCTCACCGTGTCCGCCGTCACCCCCGACGTGGGCGAGGCGAGCGAGACGCTGCCCGTGCCCTTCTCGGGCGAGTCGTTTGACATCGGCTTCAACCCGGAGTTCCTGCGAGACGGCCTGGAAAGCGTCGAGTCCGAGGAGCTCGTGCTCAAGCTTATAAGCCCCCTGCGACCCGGCCTGATCGAGTCTCCCGACGGCGGTGGATTCGTCTACCTCATCATGCCCATCAGGCTTAACGCCTGAGGGTTGCGTGGGCGTGAAGTGCAAGTCGTCAGCGTGCAACTGCGCGACTTCCGCAGCTACACGCGCGCCGAAGCCCGTCTCGGCGACGGCCTGACCGTCGTCCACGGCGCCAACGGCGCCGGCAAGTCCAACCTGTTGGAGGCGCTCTACTTCGGCTGCACAGGCCACTCCCAGCGCACGCGCACCGAGCGCGAGCTGGTGCGCTTCGGAGCGCCGGCCTCCCGGGTGGTTGTGGGACTCTCCAGCGAAGGCCGTCGCCACGAGCTCACGGTTGGATTCCAGCCCGGCTCGCCGAAGCGCATGACCGTCGACGGCGCCCCGGTCGATCGCCTCACCGACGTGGAGGAGCGTCCGCTGGTGAGCGTGTTCTCCCCCGACCGCCTCGAGTTGCTCAAGGGCCCGCCGGCGCTGCGCCGCTCGCACCTCGATCAACTCGTGGCCGCCCTGTGGCCCCCGCGCGTGGCGAGCAGGCGCGACTACTCGCGCGCGCTTGCCCAGCGTAACGCCCTAATCGCGGGCATACGCGCGTCCCGCGCGTCCCGCGCGTCCCTTCCCAGCTGGGATCTCGAGCTCGCGCGCCACGCGCTCGCGCTGCGCGAAGATCGAGCGCAGGCCGCCTCGATGCTCGCGCAGCCGTTCGCCGAACGGGCCGCGCAGCTCGGCTTGAGCGGCGAGCCGCGCCTCGAATACCGCCCGCGCTCGAAGGCTGCGAGCGTCGAGGAGCTCGCCGCGGAGCTCGCCGCGCGCCTACCGAGCGACCTGGAGCGCGGCTTCTCCACCCACGGCCCCCACCGCGACGAGCTCGCGCTCCTGCGCGACGGCCGCGAGCTGCGCTCCTACGGCTCCCAGGGCGAGCAGCGCTTGGCGCTGCTCGCCCTGTTGCTCGCCGAGCGCGCGGTTCTCGCGCGCGAGCGCGACCACATCCCGCTGATGCTGCTCGACGACGTCATGAGCGAGCTGGATCTGACGCGGCGAGAGCTGCTCTCGCGAGAGCTGTGCAGCGGCGGGCAGAGCGTGGTGGCGAGCACAGACCTGGCGCATGTGCCGGGAGCGGGTGGCGCCGGCGTCACCCGCCTGCGCATCTCGCCCGGGGCGATCCTGCAGGAGGCGGTGGCGGCGTGAGCCGCCGCTCCCCCCGCCCGCTGTCGGTCGCGCTCGAGGGCCTCACCACCGCGCTCGCGCCCGCCACGACGCTCGCTCGCGCGCAGCAGGCATGGGAGCGGGCGGTCGGCCCGGCGATCGCCGCCGCGGGACTCCCCACGGCCGAGCGGAGTGGGGTTCTCACGGTCACATGCACCGACGCGGTGTGGTCGGCCGAGCTCGACCTGATGGGCCCCGAGCTCGTGGATCGCCTGAACGTGGAGCTCGGCGAGGCGCTCGTCCACAGGCTCCGCTGCCGCACCGGTTGAAGCCCGCCTGAAGCCCGCCGGAGGACCCCACCTCGGGCTCGCCGGAGAAGATCCCCCGGGGCCCGTCGGGCGGAGCTGCCCCCGACCCCGCCCACCGGCTCTGTTTTGGCTTATTTGCAGGCATTTCCACCCACTGCCGGGGGCGGGTTCGGGGGGTCGCTGTGCTATCGTTGGGCAAACAAGTCCCCCGCCCCGGACCGAGGTCTAGAACACCCGGGCTCCGGGGCGTTTTCGCGTCATCGGAGGATCATTGGCGACCGACATCTCAAGTTCGCAAACCAAGGCTGCCGCCAAGGGCGGCGCCAACGACCCTTCGATGCTCGCCAACGCGAGCTACGACGCCCAGGACATCACGGTTCTGGAGGGACTGGAGGCCGTCCGCAAGCGCCCCGGCATGTACATCGGCTCCACCGGGATCATGGGCCTGCACCACCTTGTGTACGAGGTTGTGGACAACTCCGTCGACGAGGCTCTCGCCGGGTTCTGCACCGAGGTGTCCGTGACGATCCACCCCGACAACTCGATCACCGTCGTCGACAACGGGCGCGGGATTCCGGTGGCGATGCACGAGAAGGAGGGCCGCCCCGCCGTCGAGGTGGTGCTCACGGTGCTTCACTCGGGCGGGAAGTTCGGAGATGGAGGCGGCTACAAGGTGTCCGGCGGGCTGCACGGCGTCGGCGTGTCGGTCGTCAATGCGCTGTCCGAGCGCCTGCTCGTGCAGATCAACCGTGACGGGCACGCCTTCTCGCAGGAGTACTCGCGTGGCGCCCCCCAACAGGAGCTCCAGCGCGGCGAGAAGCTCCCCGCCGGCGCCCCCACCGGCACGACCGTCACGTTCCTTCCGGACGCCGACGTCTTCGAGGCGCTCGACTTCGACTTCCACACGCTCGAGGAGCGCCTGCGCGAGACCGCCTTCCTCACACGCGGACTGAAGATCTCGATCGTCGACGAGCGCGCCGAGGGCCACTCCGCCGAGTTCCAATACCAGGGGGGCATCGAGGACTTCGTGGCCTACCTCAACGAGAACAAGGACACCGTTCACCGCAAGGTCGTGTTCTTCTCGGCCGAGGGCGACGAAGGGGCCGTGGAGGTGGCGATGCAGTGGAACTCCTCCTACCAGGAGTCGATCCACTCGTTCGCCAACAACATCGCCACGCGCGAGGGGGGCTCGCATATGTCGGGCTTCCGCTCGGCGCTCACCCGCACGCTGAACAAGTACGCGCGCGACCACGGCCTGCTCAAGGACAAGGAGGACAACCTCTCCGGCGAGGACGTCCGCGAGGGCTTGACCGCGGTGATCTCGGTCAAGCTGCGCGACCCCCAGTTCGAGGGGCAGACGAAGACCAAGCTCGGCAACCCCGGCATGGCGGGCTTCGTCGAGTCGATCGTCAACTCGGGGCTGGGTGAGTTCCTCGAGGAGAACCCGAGCGAGGCGCGCGCCGTGATCATGAAGGCCGTCCAGGCCCAGCGCGCCCGCGACGCCGCCCGCAAGGCGCGCGACCTGACGCGGCGCAAGTCGGCGCTGGAGAACTCGACGCTCCCCGGCAAGCTCGCCGACTGCTCGGTCAAGGACCCGTCGCTCGCCGAGCTGTTCGTGGTCGAGGGCGACTCCGCCGGCGGCTCGGCCAAGCAGGGCCGCGACCGCAACACGCAGGCGGTGCTGCCCTTGAGGGGGAAGATCCTCAATGTGGAGAAGAGCCGCATCGACAAGGTGCTCCAGAACACCGAGGTGCAGGCGCTCATCACCGCCATCGGCACAGGCGTGCGCGACGAGTTCGTTTTGGAGAACGCCAGGTACCATAAGATCATATTGATGACAGACGCCGACGTTGACGGCGCTCACATCAGGACACTCGTGCTGACTCTCCTGTTCCGCGAGATGCAGGACCTGATCGAAGCCGGCTACGTGTACATCGCCAAGCCCCCGCTCTACAAGATCAAGCAGGGCAGCCGCGAGCGCTACATCGAGAAGGAGCACGAGCTGGAGGACACCTTGCTCGCCGACAAGTGGGAGAAGCTCGCCGTCTTCGACCGTTATGGCACCCAGTTCAAGCTCACCGAGGCGCGCTGGCAGAGGTTCGTGCGCCTGCTCAAGCAGTACGAGGGCTGGTCGTCCTCGCTGCGCGCCGTCCACGGGCACGAGATGGTTCAGTTTCTCGAGGAGTCCTCGCTGCTCGGCGACCAGGTGACGAGCGCCGCGGACGCGATCGAGCTGCTCTCACGCAAGGGACTGGAGGGCGAGACGCACGCCACCGAGCTCGTCGAACAGGACGCGCTCGAACTTTGCGTGAAGGCGATCGAGACGCGCACCGGCTTCGCGCGCACCCACCGCATCAAGCGCACCCTCTTCGACTCGCAGGAGTACCGTCAGCTCGCCTCCGTGCACCGCCAGCTGATCGAGCTCGCCGGCACGCCCGCGTTCGAGGTGCGGCTCGGCGACGCACGCGAGAGCGCGCCCTCGTTCGAGGCCTTGCGCGCCGCCGTCATGACCGTCGCGCAGAAGGGCGTCAAGCTGCAGCGCTTCAAGGGCCTCGGCGAGATGAACGCCGAGCAGCTCGCCGAAACGACCATGGACCCGGCGAGCCGCACGCTCGCGCAGGTCACGCTCGAGGACGCCGCCGCCGCCGACCGCACCTTCTCGATGTTGATGGGCGACCAGGTCGAGCCACGCCGCGCGTTCATCGAAGATAACGCCCGCGCCGTAGTCAATCTGGACGTGTGAGGGGGTGACCCACGATGGCTAGCGCCGATGTCATAGGCGGAGGCAACATCGAGCCGCGGGCGCTCGAGGACGAGATGCGCACCGCGTATCTCGACTACGCGATGTCCGTCATCGTCGGACGCGCGCTGCCCGACGTTCGCGACGGCCTCAAGCCGGTCCACAGGCGCGTGCTCTACGCGATGAACGAGCTCGGCCTCGGGCCCACCCGCTCCTACGCGAAGTGCGCCAAGATCGTGGGCGAGGTGATGGGCAACTATCACCCGCACGGCGACTCCGCGATCTACGACACGCTCGTGCGCATGGCCCAGGACTTCTCGATGCGCTACGAGCTCGTCGACGGCCAGGGCAACTTCGGCTCGGTGGACGACGACCCGGCGGCCGCCATGCGCTACACCGAGGCTCGCCTGGCGCGCATCGCCACCGAGATGCTGCGCGACCTCGACATGGACACGGTGGACTTTGTGCCCAACTACGACGGTTCTCGCCAGGAACCGCTGGTGCTGCCGGCGCGCTTCCCGAACCTGCTCGTCAACGGCTCCTCCGGGATCGCGGTGGGCATGGCGACGAACATCCCCCCGCACAACCTGCGTGAGGTGATCGACGCGACGGTCGCCTACATCGACGATCCCGAGATCGACGTCGAGGGCTTGATGGCGCACGTGAAGGGCCCGGACTTCCCGACCGGCGGAGTGATCCTTGGGCGCGCCGGCATCCGCGACGCCTACGAGACGGGGCGCGGGCGCGTGCGGGTGCAGGCCAGAGCGCATGTCGAGCCACTCAGGCAGGGCAAGGAGGCGATCGTCGTCACCGAGCTGCCGTTCATGGTGAAGAAGGGCGGCGACGGCGGGCTGATCGGAAAGATCGCCGACCTCGTGCACGAGAAGAAGATCCCCGAGATCTCAGACCTGCGCGACGAGTCCGACAAGCGCGGCATGCGGCTGGTGATCGAGCTCAAGCGCGACGCGATCCCGAAGGTGGTGCTCAACAAGCTCTACAAGCACACCTCCATGCAGAGCACCTTCGGCGTGAACATGGTGGCGCTCGTGGACAACGTGCCACGCACCCTGAACCTGAGAGCGGTGATCCACAACTACGTGGCCCACCAGCGCGAGGTGATCGTAAGGCGCACCAAGCACGAGCTGAGCGAGAAGGAGGCGCGCGCACACATCCTCGAGGGGCTGCTCGTGGCCTTGGAGAACCTCGACGCCATCATCGAGCTGATCCGCGGCTCGCGCGACCGCGAGGCCGCCCGCGAACAGCTCGTCGAGCGTTTCGAGCTCAGCCCGATCCAGGCGACCGCGATCCTCGACCTGCGGCTCTCCCAGCTGACGGCGCTCGAGGCCGACGCAATCAAGCAGGAGCACGCCGACGTCACCGAGCGGATAGCCGAGCTGCGCGCGATTCTCGGCGACGAGGGCAGGGTGCTCGCCGTCATCAAGGAGGAGCTGGGTGAGATTTCAGAGCGCTTCGGCGACGAGCGGCGCACCGAGCTCAGCCACTCCGAGGACGAGATCGACATCGAGGACCTCATCGCCGACCAGCAGATGGTGATCACGATCACCAACACCGGCTACATCAAGTCGCTGCCGCTCGCCACCTACCGTCAGCAGCACCGCGGTGGGCGTGGGATCACCGGCATGGACATGAAGGACGGGGACTTCATCGAGCACCTGTTCATCTGCTCCACCCACGACTACCTCCTGTTCTTTACCAACCGCGGCAAGGTGTACCGCTCGAAGGTGTACGAGCTGCCCGAGGCTTCGCGCACCGCCAAGGGCCGTGCGCTCGTGAACGTGCTCCCCCTGCGCGAGGGCGAGCGCGTGCAAGCGGTTCTCTCCACGCGCGATTTCACCGAGACGAAGTACCTCGTGTTCGCCACTCGCAAAGGCACCATCAAGAAGACCGAGCTGCTCGCCTACAACACGCCTATCAAGGCCGACGGGATCATCGCGATCAACATCCGCGACGACGACGAGCTGCTGGCTGTTCGTGGGGTGGAATCCGAGGATGAGGTCATCATGGTCTCGCGTGCCGGTCTCACGGTGCGCTTCGCCGAGTCCGACGCTCGCTCGATGGGACGCGACACGACGGGCGTGCGCGGGATGGACGTTTCGTCTGGAGATCCCGCCCGCCCCAACGAGGTCATCGCGATGGACGTCGCCCGCGACGACATGGATCTGCTCGTGGTCACCGAGAACGGCTACGGCAAGCGCACCCTGATCAGCCAATACCGCAAGACCAACCGCGGCGCGAAGGGCGTCAAGACGATCGGCCTCACCCAGCAGAAGGGCGCGCTCGCCGGCGCCCTGGTTGTGCGAGAGCACCACGAGCTGGTGTTCATCAGCGTCGGGGGCATGGTCCAGCGCACCTCAGCCGGCGGGATCTCCCAGCAGGGCCGCTCGGCGACGGGCGTGCGGGTGATGAACCTCAAGGACGACGACGTGGTGAGCGCGGTGGCACTCGTGGTCGACAGCGGCGAGGTTGTGGACGTCCCAGCCGCCGAGGACGAGTCAGGCGCCGTGTGAGTCGGCCAGGCTCTGCCTGAACGCCTCGACGAGATGCGCAGCGGCTGCGGAGATGCCGTCGACCGGGTGCAGCACGGCGAAGCGCCGCAGGAAGCGCAGGCCATCGACCGGCACCGCCTCCAGACGGTCGGCCGGGGAGAGCGCCAGACGCGAGAGGGTGGTCGGCAGGCACAACTCGTGAGCCTCCTCCTTGGCGGCTTGCGTCGATCCGACTTCCGAGGCCGCGTGGAGCGTCCCGAGCCCATGCTCGGCCAGCACCGCGTCGAGCACCTGACGCGTGTGGGCGCCGGGATCGCGCAGTACGATCGGCGTGCCGAGGAGCTCTTGCGGCGTTATCGAGCCCCGCCGCGACCACGGGTGCGCGAGCGGGACGGCGATCACGATCTCGTCGTCGAGCAGCGGGATCTCGATCGCGCCCTTCAGCGACTCCTCGAACATGCAGGCCGCCACCCCTATGTGGGCCTGGTCCGCGCGCACCATCTGCTTGACCACGCGCGAGTTGGCTATCACCACCTCCACGGGCGCGCTCGTATGACGGCGCATCGAGACGAGCGCTCTCGACATCAGGAACTCCGCCGCGGTATGGCTGATGGCGAGCTGCACCGTCTCATTGGTGCCCCGGATCTGATCGAGCCGCTCGGCGAGATCCTCCATGTCCGACAAGAGGCGCCGCGCATGCGCGTAGAGCCGCTCGCCCGTTTCGGTCATCGTGACGCCCTGTGCCGTGCGCTGGAGCAGAGGCGTCCCCACGAGCTGCTCGAGCGACTTCAGGCGCTTTGACACGGCGGGCTGGCTGAGTCGCAAGCGTACCGCCGCCCGTCCGATCCCGCCCAGGTCGGCGGCGGCGCAGAACGCCTGCAGCTCGTCGAGCTGGGGGTTGCGCGTGGGTCGGGAGTTGGGGGACATGCACAAAGGTTATGGCTTCCAGCACGGGGCGCATGACTTTCTCGGCGTTTTCTCACCAAGAATGCCGGCCGGCGTAAAGGTCTTGGACAGGACAGCAAAACGAAAGGCGGGTAGAGCATGGAGCCTCAGAAAGCAGATCAAGAGCGGTTCGACGAAGCGGTCAACCGCAAGGGCAAGGTTGTGCTGCAGGTGCTTGCGGGCGCGGGGGTCCTTGCCGCGCTCCTCATGTCGATGGTCGCACTCGTGCAGAGCGGCGAACAACACGAAGCGACCGCGAGCGCGCGGGTGACGCCGGCGGCCGCGACGACAGCGGCCGGCGCCGCGCAACCGACCGCGCCGGCGGCCTCCGCGAAGGCCGTGGCATTGAAGATCATCGGCTCGTACAAGAAGGGCCCCGACGGCAAAATGCACGATGCCTTCACCCAGACCGAATTCGCGGTGAAAGTGGGTCAGCCGTTGAAGCTGCAGATCGACAACACCGACGACGTCCCGCACAGCATCAACGCACCGGTTGCGGGCGTGAACATCATCGCGCAGCCCGGCGTCCACACCTACACGCTGCTTGTCAACAAAGCCGGCAAGTTCGAGTGGAACTGCATGCTCCCGTGCGACACCGACGCCAACGGGTGGGCGATGCAGAACCCCGGCTTCATGAGCGGCTACATCACCGCAACCTGAGGCTACCCGCCCAGAGGCTGTGCCCTCCGCGCCGACGAGCGCGGGGGGCATACGCCTGGGTCGGGTCGGGTCGCCTCCGACCAAGCGCGATGCGCCGGATCCGGCGCATCATGCGCCAGGCCTGGCGCATGACCGCCCGCGAGCGCCTGACGCGGCCGCCTCATCCCCTAACGTAACCCCATGCAGGAGATCCTCCCCGGCCTCTACCACTGGACGGCGGTCCACCCGAAGATACACATCGAGGTGTCCTCCTACTGGCTCGACGACGACGGCGTCCTGATCGATCCCCTGATCCCGCCGGACGCCGGCCTCGACTGGTTCGCCGCTCGCCCTACACCTCCGGGCGCGATCGTCCTCTCCAACCGCCACCACTATCGCCACAGCGGCGAGTTCGCAGACAGGTTCGGCTGTCCCGCCTACTGCAACCGCGCCGGGCTGCACGAGTTCACGCATGGAGAGCGGGTAACGGGCTTCGACGTCGGCGACGAGCTCCCCGGCGGTCTGCTGGCGTGCGAGCTCGGCGCGATCTGTCCCGACGACACCGCCCTGCACCTGCCCGCCAAGCGAGCGCTCGCGCTCGCCGACGGCGTGGTGCGTGGCGCCCCGCACGGCCAACCGGGCCCGCTCGGCTTCGTGCCCGACTCGCTCATGGACGATCCCCCCGCCACCAAGCGGGGCCTGCTCGAAGCGTGCGCGCGACTGCTCGCGGAGCTCGACTTCGACCATCTGCTGCTCGCCCACGGCGGCCCGCTGATCGGCGACGGCCGCGCCCAGCTGCGGGAGCTCGTGGACAGCGGCGGGCGCACCGCGTTTGAGATGTAGCCGGCCCCGCGGGACCGCGACCCCCGGATCTGCCGGCCCCGGGACAACCTGCCCACAGCGTCGTCCCCGTCCGCTACATTGCAAGGACCAGAGAAAGGAGGTGGTCCTACGTTGACTGACAGTACTTGCGGGACTCTGGAGGTGGCCGGCCGTTAGGCCGAAGCACTCGGCTGGACCCGCCTAGCGGAATCCAACCCGGGCCACCACCGCGAAGGCCGTCGGACTTGTCCCTCCGACTCGCAGCGTCCTCGCCGCGCCACACGGGCGCGCTTGGCGATGCGGAGCCGACGCGGTCGTGTCCAGCACGGTCGAAAGCGGGGGGCGCCCGGTCGAGGGCGCCCCCCGCCGTTAAGCGGCGGCGGGCAGATACTGCCGCCACGCCGCCGGAATGGCGGGGCTGGCGACGTGGATGAAGATCTCTGCGCGGGGCGTGCGCGGTTGATGGCGCGGGTGCATTCCCGCCTGACGCGGCAGCATGTCGCCCTTGCGCCTGTTGCACGGGGCGCAGGAGGCCACGATGTTCTCCCAGCTCGACGTGCCGCCCTTCGAGCGAGGGATCACATGGTCGACCGTGAGACTGGAGCGCGACCCGCAGTACTGGCAGGTCCAGCCGTCTCTCGCGAACACCGCGCGGCGGGTGATCTTGCGGCGGTGGGTGTCGCGCGGCACGTGCACGTAGGCGACGAGCCTGATCACCACGGGGCGCGCGAGCGTGGAGCTCTCGGAGTGCAGCTCCCACAGTCCGCGCTCTATCAGCTCGGCCTTCTCCTTCAGCAGGAGCACCACCGCGCGCCGCACCGAGCACACGTTGATGGGCTCGTAGGTCGCGTTGAGGACGAGCACCCGGCCACCCATCGTCGTATTCGACGATGAGCTCGGTCCGTGCCGCTGGTGCTCTGAGGGCGGCACGGACCCCACTGGCTCTGTGGGCGCCGCGCTTTCCATCTTCAGCGCCGCAGTTTAGCGATCCCCCCGCTCGCCAGGCTGCCCGTCCGGCCTCGCGAGAACGCCCAACACCCCGCCTCTCGCGCCGCCTCGGCATGCGTACGGCCCCGTAGCTTCGGCGTTCAAGTCGCCGGATAGGACCCGAGCACGCGCACGCGCTCGCACATTCCGCGCAAGCCCGCGAGCGCTTCGCAGACACCCGCGTCGCTCAACGAGCCCTGGAGGTCGAGGAAGAACATGTACTGGCCCAGCCGCTCGCGCATAGGGCGCGACTCGATCTTCGTGAGGTTGATCTCCCGCTGGGCGAACTCGTCCAGGCAGCGCACCAGCCAGCCGGACCGCCCTGCGCCGGCGCCCCAGAACACGAGCGACGTCTTGCTCCGCAAAGCGGCCGAGGCGCGCAGCGGCGGTCCACCCAACGGGGAGTCCTCACGCGCAAGCCACACGAAGCGGGTCTCGTTGTCCTCGCGATCCTGAATCCCCTCCGCGATCACCGTGCACCCGTAGAGATCGGCGGCCAGCCGCGTGCCGATCGCCGCCCATCGCCTTTGGCCGGTCTCGGCCGTGCCGCCCCGCCCCGCCCCGCCGGCGGCCCCGCCGCTCCGCTCGCCCCCACTGCCGCTCGCCCCTCCCGCCCCTCCCCGCTCGCCCTCGGCCACGAGCCGCACCGCCTCGGCCGTCGAGGTGGCCGCCACGATGCGCGCGTGGGAGAGTCGCTCGTGCAGGAAGCGCGTGCACTGCCCCGGCACGTGGGGGTGGGAGACGATCGTCTCCACAGCGCCCGGCTCGATCGGCGCGCGAGCGATCAGGTAGTGGCGCACCGGCAGCACCACCTCGCCCACGATCGTCACGTCGCTCGCGTCCCCCGCGAGCGTGTCGAGCGTGACCGTCACCGATCCCTCGATCGAGTTCTCGATCGGCACGAGCGCCCACTCGACCCTCCCGTCCTGCACCGCCATCACGGCGTCGCGAATCGTCTCGATGGCGACAGGTTCCACGGCCGTGGCGTCGACGCTGCCGAGCAGCGCCTCCTCGCTGAAGGTCCCCTCCGGGCCGAGGTAGCCGGCGCGGGGGAGGGTGTCAGGCGTTGGCGGCACGCGGGGGAGGGTGTCAGGCGCCGGCGCCATCCACGGTGTCCGTCGGCGCCGGAGTCCGCTCGCTTGCCTGCCTGCCGTGTGCCCTTTGGGTGTGCCCTTCAGGGTGCGTCCCGGGGGGTGTGCCCTTCAGGGCGCGCGCGCCGCGCGCCGCAGGCGTCGACGGCTCGGATGCGAGCGCGGCGCTCACAGCCTCGGCCTCCTCGGGCGAGAGCTCGAGCTCGCTCTGCCCGTCCCACACCTGCTTGGCGTACACGCGCGCCTGGTCGCGATGGTGGATGCACGTGAGCACCACTCCCGAGCGCCGCTCGTCGAGCAGCGCGATTGACATCGACTGCTGTCCGGAGAGCTCGTTGTAGGCGTCGTAGCGGACGAGCGCCCGGTGCGAGATGGCGCCGGCGAGCGCGGTCTCCACGCCGTCCAAACGGCCGTCGAGGCGCAGGGCCACGTCTCCGACATAGTCCCGCAGCGCTTCGAATGCCTCCTGGAGCGATGCGCTGTGCGCGATCACGTCGCGCTGAGATCCATTGCCGAGCACCATCTTCTGCGCGCTGCGCATGCGGCGCATCGAGCGCATGAGCGCGACGCACGCGATCAGGGCGAGAACCGCCATGGCGAGCGCCGCGAGCGCGACGATCCCCTGCGTGTCGGTCAGCGAGGCGGCAGTCATCGAGAACAAGTTAGCCGCTCTCGCGCCCACGGCGGCGAGCCAAGCCGAGCGGTTTCCTCGGTGTTTGCGCCCGCGGCGCAGCCCGACCTGCCGGTTGACCGAGGGGAAGCCCCGCTCCGCGGCCTACTTCGCGAAGATCACCAGGTAGGTGCCCTTGTTGTTTTCGGTTTCCGTCTCGCCGGGCACAGGCTCGATGTTGACGCTCACGCGCGACGCCGCCCCGAGCGCGACGCCGCTCACCGGGATGTCCACGTTCGACGTGCTCCCCGGTTCGGTCTTGTCGATCAGGTGCGACGCGCTGAGCGTCTTGCCTTCGCTGGTCACCGACACGTCGACCTTTACGTTCGTCTCGGGGTCGGAGCCCGCGTTTTCGACCATCACCGTGAACGTGGGGTTGGCGCCGCCGCTGACATGGTTGAGCGTCGGGAAGGAGGCGAGCGTGTTCGCGCCGACGCTCACGCCCTTCAGCGAGTGCCCATGGTTGCCCGGCGCGACGGCGCCCGTGCCGGTCGTCGCTTTGCCCGTGAGCTTCGCCTGCACTGTGGAGCTCTGCAGCCAGGCGAGGTTCGGCACGAAGCGGCTCGCGGCGGTCGTCTGACCGGTGATCCCGTTGGCCGCGAGCGCCTGCTGTATCAGCGGCGCCACCCGCTGGGAGTAGATGACGTCGGAGGCGAGGAAGATCTCCATCGCGCCCGCGATCGACGCAGAGGTCTGCTGCGCCCGCCCGCCGAGCGCGGTGCGCACGAGGTTGGCGACCTTTTCCAGTCCTTCGGTGCGCATGTCGAGCGCCATCAAGAAGTCGCGCTGGGGGGTGCTCATCTCGCCGGGCACGCTCAGCTTCTTGCCTTGTTCGGCCTGCCGTTGGGCTTCCATTCGCAGCTGGTCGACCTGCTGGCCGACTTCGCCCGACGATTTGCCCGCGGCGCCGGCGAGCGCGGCGAACAGCGGCCGCGCCACCTGCGCCTGGGATTCCTGCGCGATCTTGCCGACGTTCGTGTTGTAGCTTTCGAGCGCCTGCTGTTTGCCTCGCTTCAGGCAGCCGTTCACGAGCAGCACGATCACGATCAGCAGCACCACGCCGACGGCCGCGGCGACCCGCCTGCGCATCATCATCGCGTGATGGTCGATGTCCCCCGGTGCGCTCGCGCGCTGCGGACGGCGCGGCTGCGGTCGCGGCGGCTGCTGGGTGTGCGCCGGCCTGACCGTGGTCGGCGGCTCCTCGTCCTCGTCATCGAAGAACGACAAAAAAGTGCTCCTTGCAGGGCTTGTGAAGCTCACCAGTATGACTCCACCGGCAGTTGGAGTGTTGCGCGGGGGCCCCTGCAACTTCTCGGTCACCGCGGGATCGCGCGATCTCGCGGCAGGGAAAGGCCGCCGGCGCGGCGAACGCGGGGGCGTGGACTCCGCCAAGACTCTCGTCCAATCGCGCCGCCGCCACCCACGCGCCGCCGCCGAAGCTCGTGCCGCCGCCGAAGCCCAACCGGCCGTCCAGGCCGCACCCGCCGCACACGCCAAGGCCGATGCCGCCTTCAACGCCGGCGCCCCCGCTCACCCGCCGCGCGCCGGCTCACGGCTCGCAACGCCGCCCGACGGTCCGCGCATAAGCGCCTCCGACGAGCGCTCGCAACGCCGCGGCGAGCTCCTGCTCGGGCGCTACCGCCTGCTCGAGCGTCTCGGCGCGGGCGGATTCGGCACCGTGTGGCGCGCCCACGACGAGCAGCTCGATCGCACGGTCGCCGTCAAGCGCATCCCGTTGCCCTCCGCGCAGGAGCGCGAACGAGCCACGCGCGAGGCGCTCGCCACCGCGCGCCTGTCCCACCCCGCGATCGTGGCGCTCTATGAGGCGAGCACCGACGAGGACGCCTTCTACCTGATCTCAGAGCTGGTCGAGGGCGACACGCTCGCGCGCCTGATCGCCGGTGACGAGCTCTGCGACGAGGACGTCGCCGAGATCGGCATGGTGCTCGCCGAGGCGCTCGAGCACGCCCACGGGCGCGGGGTGATCCACCGCGACGTCAAGCCCCAGAACGTGCTCGTGCCAAGCGACGCGGCCGAGCCCACGCCCTCGCGCGGCGGCGGCTCGCCGGCCGTCGCGAAGCTCGCCGACTTCGGCGGCGCGCGACTGGCCGGCGACGACGCGTTGACGCGCACGGGAGACGTGTACGGCACGCTCGCCTACATGGCGCCCGAGCAGAGCGAGGGCCACGAGGCGGGCCCGCCCGCCGACCTCTATTCGCTCGCGCTCGTCCTGTATGAGGCGTTCAGCGGTGTGAACCCGGTGAGGGGTCGCACGCCCGCCGCCACGGCGAAGCGCATCGGCGATCCGATCGAGCCGCTCGATCGCCGCCGCCGCGATCTTCCGCGCGAGCTGACCCGCGCCCTGGACGTGGCGCTCGACCCCGATCCAGACCTTCGCGGCACGCTCGCCGACCTTCACGACGCGCTCGCCCAGACGCTCGAGCGCGGATTCAGGCGGCCCCCCTTCACCCGCCGCCCTCGTCTTCAAGAGCCACTCGACCCGCCCGAAGCTCAACCTGCTCGCCGCGTCGCATTGCCGCGCCTGGTGTGGATCGGCTGCCTGCTCGCCGCCGTGGCCTGGCAGGCGGCGGAGGGGCGCGCGGGCGTCTCGTTGCTGCTGCTGGCAGGCGGCGCTCCGCTGCTGGCGCTGCCGCGCCGCTCGGGCCCCGGCTGGCTGGCCGCGGCCCTCGCGCCGGCGCTCGGCCTCGTGGGCCTCGCGGGCGCCTTCCCGGCGCTCGCCGGTCAGCGCGCCGGCTGGCGCGCGCGCGGAGCGCTGGCGGCGCTCGGCTTCTGGTGGCTGGCGCTGGCCGAGCCGCTGCTCGCAAGGCGCCTGTGGCTCGGCCCGCCCGCCGGGGTTCCACAGCGGGCGGTGTGGGAGGCGTCGTTCGGCAAGGCCGCCGCGCACGTGGTCGGCGCGACGCTCACCTTCGAGCTCCTGCTCGGGGCGGCGGTATGGGCGCTCGCCGCCACGATCCTGCCGTGGATCGTGCGCGGGCGCAGCGCGGCGCTCGACGTGGCCGCCGCGCTGGCTTGGACGGTCGCGCTCGTGGCCGCCACTCCGCTGCTCGAGCGGGCGCTGCTCGCGCACGCGAGCCAGCCGAGCCCGCGCGGCGCGCTCGTGGGGGCGGTGCTGGGGTGTGCGCTGGCGATCGGCGCCCGCGCCCTGCGCGGGCCGGTCTGACACTCCAATACACGCTGTCCGCGCGTCCCCATCGCGTGGTCCCCGTAAAGTGGATGTCACCGTCACTGCCAACGGTGGGCATCACCGTCGCGGCAGACGGTGGGTGTGATCGCCATGGCAATGCCGGGGCCCCTGAGATGAATCCGCTGAGGACACTGGAGAACATGATCGCCGGCCTCGTCGAGGGCACTTTCGGGCGCGTGTTCAAGGCGGAGGTCCGTCCGATGGAGCTGGCGCACAAGCTCGCGCGCGAGATGGACGAGAACACGACGGCATCGGTGTCGCGCGTGTACGCGCCGAACGAGTACTCGGTATGGCTCTCCTCGAGGGACCGTGCGCGCTACGAGGGCGTCGAGCAAGAGGTGATCGACGAGCTGTGCGCCTACTTGCTCGAGCACGCCCGCGGCGAGGATCTCGTGCTCGCCTCGCGCCCGCGCATCGCCTTCCACACCGACGAAGCCCTGCAGCTCGGCGAATTCGGAATCGAAGCGCGACTCGCCAGGCCGGACGAGCCCGGGGAGGACGGCAACACGATGATCTTCAGCAACTCCGAGCGCGTTCGCGAGGCCGTCGAGCGCACGGGCGCGCGCAGGCGCTCCAAGGCGCTGCTGGTGGTGTCGGGGCGGCGCCTGCTCGTGCCACCGCGGGGCGCCGTGATCGGTCGCAGCCGCGACTGCGACGTCGTACTCGAGGACGCGGGGGTGTCGCGCCGCCACGCCGAGCTGCGCCCCGAGGCCGCGTCGAGCTGGACGATCGAGGATCTCGGATCGACGAACGGAGTGCGCGTGAACGGCCTCACCGTCGAGGGCGCGCACGGGCTGCGTTCGGGGGACCGCATCGAGATGGGCTCGACTGAGATGCTTTTCGAGATCGCTCCATGAACAGCCTCGAGCCCGTGTCGGTGATGTTGAAGTTCGGCTTCCTGGCCGTGCTCTACCTGTTCCTGCTGTGGGTGTCGCGCAGCGCCCTGCGCGATCTGCGCGGCAACGGCGCCCAGCCGGACGGTGGGAGCCTTGCCCACCCGCAGGCGGCGCCGGCGGACGCCACCGGTCTGCACTCGGCCTCGACGTTCGGACCCGCCGATCTTCTCAGCCGTGCTCCGCGCCTGGTGGTCGAGCGCGCTCCCGGGCACGATCCGGGGATGATTTACGACCTCGGCGGAGACGTCGTGCTCGGCCGCGGCGACGCTGCCGAGATACGCCTCAGCGACCCGTTCGCCTCCTCGCGTCACGCGCGCGTGTACGAACAGGGCAAGATCCTCGTGATCGAGGATCTCCGATCCACCAACGGCACGTACCTGAACGAGGAGCTGCTCGACGGTCCGCGCCCGCTGCACCCCGGCGATCGCGTGCGCATCGGCGACTCCGAGTTCAGCTTCGAGGTCGACTGACGATGCTGAGCGTGGCCGAGCACTGGCACGGCACGGACACGGGTCTGCAACGACGCGCGAACGAGGACTCGCTGCTCGTGCGCTCGCCGCTGTTCGTCGTCGCCGACGGGATGGGTGGCGCGCAGGCCGGCGAGGTCGCCTCGCGCGTCGCGGTGGACACGTTCAACGGCGGCCTCCACGACAGCTCCGATCCCGAGGGGAGCCTCGCCACGCAGGTGAGGGAGGCCAACTCGCGCATCAACCGGCTCTCCCACCAGCGCGCCGAGCACGCGGGCATGGGCACCACGATCACCGCCGTGTACGTGGGCGAGCAGGAGGTGGCGGTTGCGCACGTCGGCGACTCGCGCGCCTACTGCCTGCGCGACGGCGAGCTGCTGCGCCTCACCGACGATCACTCGCTCGTGGACGAGCTCATCCGCCAGGGCCGGCTCACGCCGGAGGAGGCCGAGGAGCATCCGCAGCGCTCGGTGATCACGCGCGCGCTCGGCCCCGAGTCGACCGTCGAGGTGGACGTGCGCTCGATCAGGGGTCGCCCCGGCGACGTGTACCTGCTGTGCAGCGACGGGCTCACCACGATGATCGGAGAGGCCGCGCTGCTCGACGTGCTGGTGTCCCACGAGCGCCTGCGCGACGCCGGCGAGGAATTGATCGCGGCCGCCAACGCGGCGGGCGGCAAGGACAACATCACCGTCGTGCTCTTTCGCGTCGAGGAGATCCGCGCCGAATCGGAGCGGGGCGAGGATGGTCACACGACCGGCACGCTCGCCCCTGCGCCACCGGCCGTCTCGGCGCCACGAGAACGTGCCGATTCCCCAAACACACACGCCCATCTGGATACGGCCGCGCACGACGAGGCGCCCGAGCCTCCGGACGACTCGCCCGGGGTCTCGACGATCGCGCCCGAGCCCTCCGGCGGCCCGCCCGTCACGCCGCGCGTGCCGCGCCGTGCCGCGCCACAACCGTCGAGAAGCGCGCGGCTGCGCAGGCGCATGCGCCGGATGCGCGCTCCGCTGGCGGCGCTCGTCGTCGTGGGGGTGCTCGCGGCGGGCGCCTACCTCGCGTTGCAGTCGGTGTACTTCATCGGCACCAACCAGCGCGGGCTCGTGACTATGTTCCGCGGCGTCCCCTACGAGCTCCCGGGCGCCATCAAGCTGTACAGCAGCGACTACGTGTCCGGCGTGAGCGCGTCCACGCTGCCCGCGCCGCGCCGCCAGGCGTTGCTCGACCATTCGCTGCGCTCCGAAGGCGACGCGGCCGACCTGATGCGTCAACTGGAACTGGGGCGGTTGAGCGCAGGGAGCAGCCCGTGAACCGCCCGATCGTGCGTCTCTACGGCCTCGTGGTGCTCCTGTTCGCGCTGCTGATCGCCTTCACCTCGCGCTGGACGATCTTCGAAGCGTCGTCGTTGCGCGCGAACGGACTGAACAAGCGTGGCCTGCTGCAGCAGGAGCGAATCGCTCGCGGCGAGATACTCGCGTCCAACGGGAGCGTGCTCGCGCGTAGCGTGCGCGGGGCGGAAGGGACGTACACGAGGACCTACCCTACGGACGCGCTGTTCACGGCCGCGATCGGCTACTCCTTGATCGAACGTGGCCAGGTGGGCCTGGAGCGCTACCGCTCCTCCGCGCTCGACGGCCAGAGCGGAGCGAGCGTGCAGAGCATCCTCGATCAGCTGCAGGGTCGCAAGCCCCAGGGCAACACGGTGATCACGACGCTCGTGTCATCCGCCCAGCGCACCGCGATAGCGGCGCTCGGCGAACACGAAGGCGCGGTGGTGGCGCTGCAGCCGAGAACCGGGGCGGTCGAGGTGATGGCCTCCACGCCGAGCTACGACGCGAACGTGGCCGCCTCGCAGAGCGCCTTCGAACGAATCACCCATCAGCCCGGCTCTCCGCTGGTGAACCGCGCCCTCCAATACGGCTATGCGCCCGGCTCCACGTTCAAGGTGGTGACCGCCACGGCCGCGATCGACTCGGGGCGGTTCACGCCGGAATCGACCGTCGATGGCCGCAACGACGTGCCGATCTCGGGAGTGCCCCTGAAAAACGACAATAACGAAAGCCTTGGCCAGATCACGCTCACGCAGGCGCTCGCGAAGTCGGTCAACACCGTGTACGCGCAGGTCGCCGAGGGGCTCGGCAAGCGGACGATGGCGCGCTATATGGCGCGCTTCGGCTTCGACCGCAAGCCGCAGCTCGACTACCCCGCCGAAGAAATGTCCTCGAGCGGCGAGTACCTGGGCGAAAGGCTGCTCTCGCCCACCAGCGACTACGTCGACGTCGGTCGCATGGGTATCGGCCAGGACAAGCTCCGGGTGACGCCTCTGCAGATGGCCGAGGTCGCGGCGACCGTGGCCAACCGCGGCACGCTTATGACGCCCCACCTCACCTCCGCCATCGTCGAACCGGATGGGCGCGTCGTGCGGCGCGTCTTGCCGGAAACGCGGTCGGTGGTGATGAGGCCGTCCTCCGCGGCTGCCGTCACCAAGATGATGGAAGCGGTCGTCAACGAAGGCACCGGCACCACCGCTCAGATCTCGGGGGTCCAGGTGGCGGGCAAGACCGGCACCGCCGAAACCCAGATCGGGACCGCCATCAACAACGTCTGGTTCATCGCGTTCGCGCCCGCCCAGAACCCCACCGTGGCGGTCGCGGTGACGCTCAAGGGAGTTCCCGGCTTCGGCGCCGCGTTCGCCGCGCCCGTGGCCAGGCAAGTGATGGAAGCGCTGCTGCATGGTTGATTCCAACAGCGGCTTCGGACGATGCGCGAGCATGGACGTGAAGCGCCATGAGCATGGGCAACGGCTGGAGCGCCGGACGCCATGAGCATGGTTGAGGCGGGCACCATCGTCGACGGGCGCTACCGCGTCGTGGCGCGCCTCGGCTCGGGCGGGATGGCGGACGTGTACCTCGCGGAGGACAACCTGCTCGGGCGGAGGGTGGCGCTCAAGCTGCTCCACCATCGCTTCGCCGAGGACCAGGAGTTCGTCGAGCGCTTCCGGCGCGAGGCGTCGAGCGCCGCGGGCCTCTCGCACCCCAACGTCGTGGGTGTGTTCGACAGGGGCGAGTGGGACGGCACCTATTACATCGCGATGGAGTACCTGCCCGGACGCTCGCTGAAGGCGGTGGTGCGCGAACACGGCGCGCTCTCCCCGACGGACGCCATCGACATCGTCGTGCAGATACTGCTCGCCACGAGGTTCGCTCACAAGCGCGGCATCATCCACCGCGACATCAAGCCCCACAACGTGATCCTCGACGAGGAGGGCAGGGCGAAGGTCACCGACTTCGGGATCGCCCGAGCAGGCCCGTCGGACATGACCATGACGGGGTCGATCATGGGCACCGCGCAGTACCTCTCGCCCGAGCAGGCCCAGGGTTACGCGGTGAGCGAGACCTCCGACCTGTACGCGGTGGGAGTGGTGCTGTATGAGCTGCTCACCGGCAGCGTGCCTTTCGAGGGCGACTCAGCGGTGAGCATCGCGCTCAAGCAGGTGTCGGTCGAGCCGGTGCCGCCGAGCGAGCGCAACCCGGAAGTGGGGCCCGCGCTCGACGCTGTGGTGATGCGCGCGCTCGCCAAGCAGCCCTCTGCTCGCTTTGCGAGCGCCGACGAGTTCATCGCGGCGCTCCAGCAGGCGCGTGTCGGGATCGCGCCGGCGCCCGCGCCGGCGCCCAACGGCCCGCCGCCCACCGCGGCCGCGCTCGTGGTGCCGCCGCTGCCCCCCGGCCGGGATGGCTCTCCCGAGGGCGAGAACGCCGGCCGCGGGCGCAGGCGGGCGATGTGGGCCGCCGCCGCCGTGGCGGCGCTCGCGATCCTCGCCGCGGTCCTGTTGCTGCTGCTGCTCCCATCGAAGGCGGGCCAGGCGACCGTGCCCGACGTCACCGGCGAGACCCAGTCCGCGGCCGTGGCGTCGCTGAGACGCGCGGGCCTGCGGCCGGTCGTGTCGTCCGCCGCCAACGCGCATGTGGCGAGCGGCCTGGTGATCGGCACCACCCCGCCGCGTGGCACGATCGTCAAGAAGGACTCGCGTGTGAGCGTGTTCGTGTCCTCCGGTCCCGGAATCGTGACGCTGCCGAACGTCTACAACAAGACGGGCGCCGAGGCGCTGAAGATTTTGCGCGAAAAGGGCTTCCTGCCGGCCCCGCAGAGCCAGTCGAGCGACACCGTGGGTAAGGGCCTCGTGATCTCCACCGACCCGGCCGCTCTCACAGAGGTGCAGGTCGGCGGCCCGGTGACGGTGTTCGTGTCCTCGGGGCCGCGGGAAGCGACCGTGCCCGAAGTGACGAGCGAATCGCAGGCAAACGCCACCGCGACGCTCGCCGCCGCCGGTCTGAAGGTGACGGTGGTGAAGCGCGAAGTGGCGCAACCGTCCGCGGGTACCGTCATCTCCCAGTCGCCTGCCGCGGGCTCGCGGCTGAAGGTGGGAGGTCAGGTGACGATCGTGGTGGCCCAGGCGCAGGCGCAGACGGCGGTGCCCTCCGTGGTGGGTCAGAGCGAAGTGCAGGCGGTGGCGACGCTCACCGGCGCGGGCTTCGCGTCGAACACCGTCACGCGCACCGTCACCGACGCCTCCAAGGTGGGGATCGTGGTGCAGCAGAGCCCCCAAGCCGGCCACAAGCTCGCCAAAGGCGCGCTCGTGACGATCGCGGTGGGCAAGCTCTCCCAGCAGACCACCTCGACCTCCACAACCCCCACGCCCGCGCCACCCGCGCCCGCGCCCGCGGCCGGAGCGCCCGCCGCGGGCGGGTAGCGCTACCGGAACAGCGTGAGCTCGGAGATCTCCGCGGTCACGCTCCCGGGCGGGAGGTGGGTGATCCAGATCAGGTAGTAGCGGTAGCTGCGAGTCGGGGCGTTGATGGGGATCGTCGTGCGCGTGCCCACCGCGCGCGCGGGCGCCAGCTGCATCCATCCGAGCGCGGCGAGGCTCTTGGTGGCGCCGGATTCACTCGGGGGGGCGAGGCTCGCGGAGGCGTATACGGCCGCCGAGAACCCGGGCGTGGGCGTCTGGATCTCGACCGCGCGCGCCGCCACGCCCGGAGCCGCGTCGAGGGAGACCCCGAGACCGGGCTTTCCGAGGTTGCCTTCGATGTAGTGCTCGGTGCTCCAGGACGTGTTGAGGTCGCCGTCGATGACGTTCGAGACGCCTTCGGCGTGTTCGGGACCGGTGCCGAAAGGGTTGTAGGAGGAGGCGGCTTTCTGGGCGAGCACCACGGGGGTGGCGCCTGCTCCCGAGCGCACGTCAGGCGCGACCCCGGTGCCGCTGTGCGTGTGGCGCAGGGCCGCCACGAGCGCGATCGCGACGACGAGCGCGAGCAGCGCCGAGAAGATGGCCCAGCGGGCCGGATGGCGTATGCGCCACGGGAGCACGCGGCGCGCCGGCGGGGGGAGGGTGCGCAGCACGGCCGTGACCTCGCCCGTGACCTGCCCGGAGCGGGCCGTCTCGATCGCCAGCGCGGCCTCCATGTCGCCGGCCATGCTCGCCATGTCGGGATAGCGCCGGTGAAGGTCCTTGGCGGTGGCGCGTTCGACGATCGCGGCCGCGGCCGCCGAGACCTCCGGACGCGCGAGCTGCACGTCGGGGATCTCCTCGCGCACGTGCATCATCGCGACCGCCACAGGCGAGTCGCCCTTGAAGGGGACGCTGCCGGTGAGCATCTCGTACAGCACCACCCCGAGCGAGTAGACGTCCGACTGGCCGGTCACGGCTTGGCCGAGGGCCTGCTCGGGGGAGACGTAGTCGGTGGTGCCGAGCACGCGGCCGTCCATCGTGAGCCCAACCTCAGAGAGCGTGCGCGCGATCCCGAAGTCGGTGATCTTCGCGCCGCCCTCCCCGCTGAGCAGCACGTTCTGGGGCTTGACGTCGCGGTGGACGATCTCCTGGCTGTGGGCCGCGCCGAGCGCGCGCGCGATCTCGATCGCGTAGGCGAGCGCGGTGGGCACGTCCAGGGGCGCGTCGCGGCGGATGAGGTCCTTGAGCGTCTCCCCCGCGACGTGCTCCAGCACCATGTATGGAGTCCCGCCCGCCCCTCCCTCGATCCCGGCGGCGTGCTCGCCCGCATCCCACTCGCCGGCGTCGATCACGGTGACGATGTGGGCGTGGTTGAGTTGCGCCACCGCGCGCGCCTCGCGGCGAAAGCGCTCGAGCTGATCGGAGTCTGAGGCGATCTCGCGGTGCATCAGCTTGATCGCGACCTCCCGTTCGAGCACGGTGTCGAAGGCGCGGTAGACGGTGCTCATGCCGCCCTGTCCGATGCGCGCGTCGAGGCGGTAGCGCCCGCCGAGTGTGGTGCCGAGGATGGCGTGGTTCACGATTTGGGCCTCGAACGCCTGAGTATGCCCTTGCGGGTCGGTGGTGAGTGTGAGCGTTTTATTTTTTTGGGAATGGGGGCGTGCTGGGTGGTGTTATCGCGCATCCGTCGGACCACAAGCGTGGCGAGCGCCCCACGGTAGGCCACCGATGCTGGCAGCAGGGATGCGCGCCGCTCGGGATCGAGCACCCGTGCGCTCAGCAGTGTCGAGACGAATGCGCCCGCCGCGCCCGCCGCGAGCGGGAGTCGCGGCTCGCGGGGAACGCCCGCTCGGGCGAGCCTCGTGCCCTTCAGCAGCGCGGCGCCCGCGATCACCGGCAGGCCCACCCTCCAGGAGAGCCGGTCGGAGTCCTCGCGTGAGAAGCCCCGTGCGCGCGCGGCGGCGAGCGTGGCCCCGCTGCGGGAGACGCCGGGGATCAGCGCGAGCGACTGGGCGAGCCCGAGCGCGAGCCCGTCGCACGGACCGGCGTCCGCCGCCGCGCGCGCGTCGCTCTCGTCTGTGGGCTGCGTGGTGGTTGAGCGCAAGCGGGTGACTCGCCCGCGCGCGCGAGTCATGCCCCCGGAGGCATACATCTCCCCGGCGACCATCGCGACCGAGCCGGCGAGCAGCCCGGCGGCGATCGTGCCCGGCGTTCCCAGCCGGCGCTCGATCTGTGCTCCCAGGGCATAGCCGGTGAGTACGGGTGGGATCAGCGCCGCGGCGAGGAAGTCGAGCCCCGCTCCGGCTCGCGTGCGGGACTGGCTTGCGGATTCCGTCGCCGTCGCGTCGCTTGCGCCGGCGCCGTACGAATCGCTCCCCCACGGCGGTCGCGCGAGCAGCGCAGCGGCGGTGCCCGCGTGGAGCGCCACCTCGAAGGACTTGCGCGGCCGCGGGTCGAGCTCGGTGTAGGGCCAGCCGAGCAGCCACGGCACGAGCGTGGTGTGGGCCGAGGAGGAGACCGGAAGCAGCTCGGTGGGACCGTGCAGCAGTCCGAGCGCCACGGCGTGGCGGAGCGAGAGCCCTGGGGCGGTCCGCACGTTCCCACCGCGATCCGCCCCGCGGGCGCCCGCGCGCTTCAACTCACGTCGGCTGCGGGCTCGCTGTCCTCGGGCGTCGGGCCGGGGGTGGGTGGGACCCCCAATCCCCGCGAGCGGCGGCGCAGGACCGCGTAGAGGATCCCCACGACGACGAGCGCCACGATCGCGTAGTCGACGTACTCGAAGCCCTTGCGCACGCTCTTCCAGTCGCCGCCGAGGGCTTCTCCGGCGAGCGCGAGCGCCAGCACCCACGGGATCGTGCCGATCAGCGAGAACACCGTGAAGCGCCCCACCGGCATCCGCGCGATCCCGGCGGGCAGCGACACGAAGGCGCGCACGAGCGGCACCATCCGCCCGAACAGCACCGTCGGCTCGCCGTAGCGCTGGAAGAAGCGGTCGGCGCGTTCGATCTGAGCAGGTCCCATGTGGAGCTTGCCCCCATGGCGTTCGAACAGCTCCAGGCGCCCGCCGCGCCCGACCGCGTAGGCGAGCCACGAGCCCACCATCGTGCCGAGCAGTCCGGCGAGCACGATTCCGGTCATCGTCATGTGGTGGCTCGCGCCGCTCTGGGTGGGGTCGGCGACGGCGAACCCCGCGAACAGCATCACCGCCTCCGAGGGGATCGGGATGCAGGCGCTGGAGAGCGCCATCAGCGCGAAGATCCCGGGCAGGCCGGCGTCGCGGACGAAGCGCTCGGTTTCGTTGACGAGCGTCTCAGAGATCGACGCGAGCACGAGCAGATGGGGCATGAGAGGGCAACGATACCTTCCGCGCGCACAGGCCCGCCACATGGAGTGGCGAGAACGACCGCCTCGATCGGACCCACGGCCCCGCCACCTCGATCCCATCTATGCTGGCGCGGGCCCATGCGCGTGTGGATCGACCTCACCAACAGCCCGCACGTGCTCGTGATGCGACCCGTGATCGAGCTGCTGCGCGAGGATGGCCACGACGTGAAGGTGACGGCGCGCGACTTCGCCCAAACGCTGCAGCTGCTCGATCGCTTCGGGATCGAGCACACGGCGATCGGCCGCCACCGCGGCGAACGCCTGGTGGACAAGGCGGTGGGGTTGGCATCCCGCTCGGCGGCGCTCGTGCGCTGGGCGAGGGCGCCCGCGCGCACGCGCGCACGCACACGGGGTGGCCCGTTCACGAATGGAGGAGCCCCCGGGCCGCGACGCGGAGGCGGCCGCCGGCGGGCGGAAGCGCCCTTCGACATAGCGCTCGGCCACGGCTCCAACGACGTGAGCGTGGCGGCGCGGCTGCTGCGGATTCCCTGCTCGACGACCTTCGACTACGAGTGGGCGGCTGTTCAGCACCATCTCAACTGCCGCCTGGCGCAGGCGGTGGTGGTGCCCGACGCGATCCCGCCGGAGCGCTTGGACCGCTACGGCGCGAGGGGCAAGGTGCGCGCGTATGAGGGGCTGAAGGAGGAGTACTACCTCGCCGACTTCGAGCCCGATCCCGCCGTGCTCGCGGAGCTCGGGCTGGATCGCGGGCGGTCGATCGTCGTTGTGAGGACGCCGCCGGAGGTGTCGCTCTATCACCGCTTCGAGAACGATCTCTTCGCCGACGTGCTCGCGCGCCTGCGCGAGGCGGCCCTGAGGGACGGGGTGCAGTCCGTTGTGTTGCCCCGCACCTCGACCCAGCGAGACCAACTGAGCGGCGTGCCCGGGTTCACGGTGCCCGAGCGGGCGATCGACGCTCAGTCGCTGATCGCCTGCGCCGACCTCGTGATCTCCGCCGGGGGCACGATGAACCGCGAGGCGGTGGCGCTCGGCACGCCCGTGTACAGCACCTTCGAGGGCCGCCTGGGCGCGGTCGACGAGCGCCTGATCGCCGAAGGGCGCCTGCGCAAGCTGGGCGGCGTAGAGCAGCTCGAGCTGGTCAAGCGCGACCCGTCGATCGCTGCGCCTCGCACGCGCCGCGATCCAGGGCGGCTGGTGGAATTGCTGCTCTCCCCGCTCTCGGCCTCCCCCTACCCCTCCGGTTCATCTGCGGCCTGACAGGCCGAAGTCCCACTCTCGGCCTGTCAGGCCGTAGAATCACGAGGATGCGCCGACGGATCAGCTCGCCGGCTCTGTCCTTCCACCGGCACTCGCTTCCGAGGCTGGCGATGGATGGCGCGCTCGTGGCGTTCGCCTACTACCTCGCGTTCGAGTTGCGCTTCGACAACGGCCCAAAGGGTCGCTACGAGATCCTGCGCGAACGCACGATCTGGTGGGTGCTCGGCGGCAGCCTGCTGGTGCTGCTGTTCGCCCGCGTGTACCAGCGCCGCTGGCGCTACTCGGGCCAGCGCGACTACGAGGCGGTGGCGCGCGCGGTGACGGCGATCGTGCTGCTCACGGTCGCGGCGATCGAGGTGGTGCGTCCGGTGCAGATCCCCCATCACGTGCTCCACCGCGGCGCGGCGGCGGCGGTGGTCGACGGCACCACCACCGTGGGTCTGCCCAACGGGGTGATCGCGCTGTTCTTCCTGCTCTCCCTGCTGCTGCTGGTGGGGGTGCGCGTGATCGCGCGCAGCCTCTACGAGCGCCGCCCGCTCGGCGCGTTCCGCGCGGGCGGGCGCCGCGAGCGACGCGTGCTGATCGTGGGAGCGGGCGACGGCGGACGGCTCGTGCTGCGCGAGATCCTGCGCAATCGCGAGCTCGGGTTGCAGCCGGTGGGGTTCGTCGACGACGACGTGCGCAAGCGAGGATTGCGGATGGATGGGGTGAAGGTGCGCGGGAACACCGAGGGCGATCTGCCGCGCATCCTGGACGAGGCCGAGCCGGACGAAGTGATCATCGCGATCCCCTCGGCTCCGGGCTCCACGCGCGCGCGCGTGGTGCGCGAGTGCCGCAAGCGCTCGGTGCCGGTGCGCACGCTGCCCACCGTGTTCGAGCTGCTCCAGGACCACGGCGCGATATCGCGCCAGGTGCGCGAGGTGCGCGTCGAGGACGTGCTCGGGCGCGAGCCGGTGGCGATGGAGCTGGACCGCGTGGGCGCGTACCTCGCGGGGGAGACGGTGCTGGTGACGGGCGCGGGCGGTTCGATCGGCTCGGAGCTGTGTCGCCAGATCGCGCGCGTGGGGCCGCGGCGGATCGTGCTGCTCGACCACGCCGAGGACAACCTCTTCCAGATCGAGCGCGAGCTGCACGACGAGCGGCATGTGCAGCCCTCGGTGCTGGCGTCGGTGCTCGCGGACTGCAAGGAGGAGGAGCGCATGCGCGAGGTGTTCGCCGAGTACCGTCCGACGGTGGTGTTCCACGCGGCCGCCTACAAGCATGTGGGCCTGATGGAGTCAAACCCGGTGGAGGCGGTCCGCAACAACGCGATCGCCACGCGCGTGATGGCGCACGTGGCGGGCGAGCTGGGCGCGGGGCGCTTCGTGCTCGTGTCCACCGACAAGGCGGTGGCGCCGGCCACGGTGATGGGCGCGTCCAAGGCGCTGGCGGAGTTCGCGCTGGAGGCGGCCACCGCGCGCTTCACGGGCACGCGCTACGCGGCGGTGCGCTTCGGCAACGTGCTCGGCTCTTCGGGCAGCGTGGTGCCGATCTTCCGCCGTCAGATCGAGCGCGGCGGGCCGGTGACGGTCACCGACGAGCGCATGACGCGCTACTTCATGACGATCCCGGAGGCGGTCCAGCTGATCATCCGCTCCGGCTCGTTGGCATCGGGGGGCGACCGGGCGGCGGACGTGTACGTGCTCGACATGGGCGAGCCGGTGAGGATCGTGGACTTGGCTCGCGCGATGATCGAGCTCTCGGGCCTGCGGCCCGGCGGCGACGTGGCGATCGAGATCGTGGGCAGGCGCGCGGGGGAGAAGCTGGCGGAGGAGCTGTTCAACCGCTACGAGGCGCCGCGACCGACCGCGGCGGAGAAGATCATGCTCGCCGAGCGCGAGCCGCTCGCGCCGGAGACGGTCGAGGCGATGTTCGACGAGATCGGCCTGCTTGTGCTGGAGGGCGACGCGGCCGGCCTGGCGGCGAAGGTGTCGGAGCTCTCGGCGGTGCGCGCGGAGCTGTCGGAGTCGGTGTCCGGGCGCTCCGCGGCGCCTCCCGCGGCCGTTTCCTCGCCACCGGCGGGCGGTTCCCTTGGCGATGACGCTCGGGAGGCTCCCGCCACCCGCCGCGATGCGCCTGCGACCGTCATAGACTCCCCGGATCGATGAACGCACTGCCGCTCGCGCTGTCGCTCTCGAACTCGTTCACGAAGGTCGGCGCGATAGCCGCCTTCGCGGCGCTGCTCGGAATAGCGATTCTCTCGCTGCTCGTGTTCTCTCAGGCGCGCGAGATCAAGCGCCTGCGCGAATGGGCCGGTCGCGCGCCTGAGCGGGCCGCCGAGATGGAGCAGCGCGTGAGCGCCGACGCCGCCGCGCGCATCCAGCGCGGGCCCGCCCCTCCGGCCGGCGGCGCGCGCGTACCGTCCGGGGCACGGGTGGCGCCCCGCAAGACCCCGCTGGTGAGCGCGCCGGTGTCGACCGCCGTGAACGCCACAGCCTCGGCTGCGGTGCCGGGCGTCGCGGCTGCGCAGGCGCCGGCTGTTGGGGCGACGCCTCACCTCGCGCCGGGGACGCCCGTTCCAGCGCCCGGGCCGTCCGCCGAGCCGGAGGGCAAGCCTGATTCGGTCGAGGCCGCGCCGCGCTCGGAGACGCCATCCAGCGCGGACGCCGCCGCCGAGGCGCCTGTCTCGCCGGTTTCCCCCGAGGCGCCAGACGAGCCCGAGAGCGTCGTCCCGGCCCCCGTCACGGCAGCCGCGGCGGCGAGGGCTCCCCTGCCGCCGTCTCCCTCCGCGCCCGCGCCCCCGGGCGCCTCTTCGGTCGAGCGGGCGGCTGGCGGCGCGGCTCCCGCGGCGCAGAAGCCCGCGCCACGCCCGCCCGCGCCCGTGGTGGCGGCGGCACGGCATACCTCCTCGCGCACGGTGGCCGCCGCGGGCTCGAGCGCCCCGCCACCTGTGCCCGAGAGGGTAAGCCCGCCGTCGCCCGCCCGCTCGGCGAGCGCCGTCGCCGGCGGGCCGGCGTCCTCCGCGCGCGCGGCGCGGCCGCAGGCCGACGCGGGCGGTCCGAAGTACTTCAAGCAGGAGCGCTCGCCCGCCCGCGCGACGGCGTTGATCGTTGGGGGCGTGATCGTCGTGGTGTTGGCGCTCGTGTTCGCCGTGTCGGCATTGAAAGGCGGCGGCGGCGGCGCGGGCGCGACGGCCACGCGGAGCTCGGCTTCGAGCGAAGCGCCGGGCTCCTCCGAAACCCACACCGGCACTCATGCCGCGGCGGCGTCGAGCCCGGCTGAAGTCACCGTGGCTGTGCTCAACGGCACGGGCACCGCCGGTCTGGCGCACCATCTCGCCTCCGACCTGCAGCAGAGCGGGTACTCGCAGGCCGCCGCGTCGGCGGCGGTGCCGCAGGGCAGCCACCCCACGACGGTGGTGGAGTACACCCACGGTCACCGCGCCGACGCGCAGGCGGTGGCGAAGGCGCTCGACGTGACACAGGTGCAGGCGATCGACGGCGCCACCGCCACGGTCGCGGGATCGGCCACGGTTGTGGTGCTGGCGGGCGCCGACCAGGCGGCGCTGCTCGGCGGCGGAGGCGCCCAGAGCCAAGGCGAACCAGCGGCAGCGCCATGAGAGCGTCTTGAACGCCCCCGGCGCACCGCTTGTCCCTGAAGGCGGTTTGGGCGGCTTCCTGGACATCCCGGCGCGCTGCGCCAAGCCGCGCGAGCGGGGCATCACGCACGTGATCGACCGCGGGCTGTCGGTGGCGGCGGTGGAGGGGCTGATCGAGACGGCGGGCGACAGCGTGGACATCGTCAAGCTCGGCTGGGGCACGGCGCTAGTGACCGCCAACCTCAAGCCGAAGCTTGAGCGCTACGAGGCGCACGGCATCCCGGTGGTGCTCGGCGGGACGCTCACCGAGCTCGCCATCAAGCAGGGGCGCGTGGAGGGCCTCGTGGCGTGGCTGCGTGAGCTGGGGTTGCGTCACGTCGAGATATCGGATGGCACGATCGCGATTGAGCCGGAGGTGAAGGCCCACCTGATTCGCCAGCTCGCGAGCCATTTCACGGTGCTCTCGGAGGTGGGCAGCAAGGACGCTGAGGTCATCATGGCCCCGTACGTGTGGGTGGAGCAGATCGAACGCGACCTGGAAGCGGGCGCGTGGAAGGTGATCGCCGAGGCGCGCGAGTCGGGCACGGCCGGCATCTACAGGGCCGACGGCGAGGTGAGGACCGGTTTGATCGACGAGATCGTTCACGCGGTCGACGCCGATCGGATGATTTTCGAGGCGCCGCTGCGCGAGCAGCAGGTGTGGCTGCTCAAGCGCTTCGGCAGCGAGTGCAACCTCGGCAACATCGCGCCTGAGGACGTGCTCTCGCTGGAGACGCTGCGGCTCGGACTGCGCTCGGACACGGTCGAGCGCTTCGCCCGGGACGGCGGCGCTTGAATAGGATCCCGCCCGATCCTGTGGGCAGCCATGTGGAGGTGGGCGGTCGGGCGTGGGACGGCACGGAAGGTGGGTCGCGATGCAGCGAGGCGAGCGAGCGCTTGGCGCGGGTTGTGTTCGCGCTGCTCGTGCTTGGCTGCATCGCGGCCTTCGTGGTGACGCAGCGGCTCAAGCACGCGCCCACACCGGTTGAGGAATTCAAGTTGACGGACAGCTTCTCGCCGCAGTCCGGCTCCCGCAAGCTGGAGGCGCTCTCGTTCAAGCTGTCCCAGGCCGACGTCGTGACGGTCACGATCGTGGGCTCGACCGGCAGGTACGTCGCCACACTGGTGAGCGATCTGCCGGTGGCCCGCGAAGGCAGGCTCTCGCTGCGCTGGAACGGACGTGAAGGGATCGCGCGCGGCTACAGCGTGCTCACGAGCTCTCACGCGTATGAGGCCCTGTTGCCGGCCAACACCGGGGGCCCGGCCGCGGCGGGCGAATACCAGGCGCGCGTGCGCTTGCGCGTCGCAAAGCGCACGGTTCCCTCGCCGCGCGAGTTCATGCTGGTGCGGCCTTGAATCGCCCGTCGCTTCACGGTGGAGAGCTCTCTCCCGGGGCTGCATGCGCGCACGCTTGCGGGCCTTTCCTTGAGGGGCGGCGATGATCGCGACGCTGCCCGGCCCCGGGGTGCTCGCGGCGGCGGCGCTCGGCGCGATCGTGGTGGTTGCCGCGTTGACGCTCCTGATGCGCCGCGAGCCGCAGGCGTTCCCGCTGCTCGCCGTGCTCGCATTGCCGTTCCGGTTGCCCATCTCCGCGGATGGGCGCACGGTGAACCTGCTGCTGCCGCTGTATGCGGTGGTGGCCGCGGGTGTGCTCGCCCATCTCGTGCCGCGCGTGCTCTCTCATGAAGGCCCCCCCAACCCGACCCCCCCTGGCGGGGGGCAGGCAGGCGGGCGCAGCGGCGTCTATCGCTCGGGCCGGCCGTTGACGGCGCTCGACTGGCTGCTGGGCGCGTCGGTGGCGCTGTATGCGCTGCAGGCGGGCTACTCGGCGGACGTGTCCAAGGCGGCGCAGAACATCGCGTTCTTCTACGTGCCGTGGGCGTTGCTGTATGTGCTCATGCGCGAGGCGCCGTGGACCCCGCGGCTCGTGCTGCGGTGCTTCGGCGTGGCGGTGGGACTGGCGGTGGTGTTCACGGGGGTGGGCTTCGTGGAGTACTACCGCAAGACGCTGTTCCTGAACCCGAAGGTGGTGGCGTCGAATGAGATCGGCAACTACTTCCGCGTGAACTCGCTGTTCTTCGATCCGAGCATCTACGGGCGTTTCCTCGCGCTCGTGATGATCGCGGTGACGACGGTGGTGCTGTGGGCGCGTACACGGCGCGAGCAGCTGATCGGCGCGGGGGTCTTGGCGTGGCTGCTCGGGGGCCTCGTGACGAGCTTCTCGCAGTCGAGCATCGCGGCGCTGCTGCTGGGGCTGGCGGTGCTCGCGGCGTGGCGGTGGGACGTGCGCGGCACGGTGTACTTGTCGGCGGCGCTGGTGGCGATCGCCGGGATCGTGGTGCTCGCCGCGCCCGCCTCCCTGCACTTCGGCCTGAAGGGCTCGGTGGGGTCGCTGAGCAACGCCACGAGCGGACGCACCAAGCTGATCTCCGGGGGGCTGCGCCTGTTCGCCAGGCGCCCGCTTGGGGGCTATGGCTCGGGGTCGTTCGAGACCGAGTACAAGCGCCACGAGGTGAGCGGCGCGGGCGCGGCCAACGCGACGTCGGCGTCGCACACGATTCCCATCACGGTCGCCGCCGAGCAGGGGGTCGTGGGGCTGGCGCTGTACGCGGCGCTGATCGCGGTGGCGCTGCTCACGCTCTTCTCGGGCGCGGGGCGCTCGCCGCCGCAGATCGCGGTGGCGGCATGCTTCGCGGCGCTCGTGCTGCACACGTGGGCGTACGCCGACTTCCTGGAGGACCCCGTGACGTGGACGCTGCTGGGCGTCGGCGTGGCGCTGGGCGCGACGCGCCCGTTAGGTTCCCGCTGGTGCGCGGCTACCTGAAGCGGCTTGTGACGACGGGAGCGGCCTACCAGGCCGCGGAAATCGTGGCGAAGGGCTTCGCCGTGATCACGCTGCCGCTGTACACGCGGCACGTGAGCCCCGCGGGGTATGGCACGTACAACGCGCTGCTGACGGCCGTGATCCTGTTCAGCATCGTGCTGCGGTTGGGCGTGGGGGAGGCGTTCGTGCGCTTCTACTTCACCGACTCCGACGTGCAGCGGCGCACGCGCATCGCGCGCACGGCGACGGCGACGGTGGCCTGGACGACGACGGTGGCGGCGCTGGCGGCGGCGGCCTTCTCGGCGACGCTCTCCAAGCTGATCCTCGGCTTCGACGATCCGCTGCTGATGGACTGCGCGATCCTCGGGCTGTGGGCGTTCACGAACATCGAGATGGCCTACGCGCAGCTGCGCGTGGACGAGCGCGCGCGCGCCTATATGTGGGCGTCGGGGGCGAACGTGGCGATGACGGTGACGTTCACGATCGCGCTGGTGGTGTTCGCCGATCAGGGCGCGCGCGGGCTGCTGCTCGGCAACTTCGGCGCCACGACGATCACGGTGCTTGCGCTGTGGTGGGTGCTGCGCGGGCGCTTCTCGCTGCGCGTGCGCGTGGGGGATTTGCGCGCGATGCTCGGCTTCGGGCTGCCCACGGTGCCGGCCGACGCGAGCGTGTACGCGCTGCAGGTGGCCGACCGCTTCTACCTGTTTCGCGGCGTGGGGCACGGCGTCGCGGGCGAGTATTCGATCGCGGTGCAGCTCGCCACGGTGGTGTTCGTGTTCGTGCGCGGCTTCCAGTACGCGTGGCCGCCGCTCGCCTACTCGATCGACAGCGACGCGGAGGCCTCGCGGCTGTACTCGCTCGTGACCACCTACTTCGTGCTGGCCACGGGCGTGGTGGTGGCGGGCGTGGCGCTGCTCGGACGCTGGCTGGTGAGGTTGCTCGCGGCGCCCGAATTCTTCGGGGCGCATACGGCGCTGCCGTGGCTCGCGCTCGGGTGGATGCTGTATGGGCTCTATCAGGTGATGATCGTGATCACCGGGCGCGCGCGGGTCACGCGGCGCAACATCCCGGCGGCGCTCGCCGGGCTCGTGGTGAACGTGGCGCTGCTGCTCGTGCTCGTCCCGCGCGGCGGGCTGGGCCTGGGCATCGCGGGCGCCGGGATCGCGCTGTGCGGGGCGTATGTGACGATGGTGGCGGTCATGCACCTGCTCACCCGCAACGTGTTCGCGGTGCGCTTCCAGTGGCGCCGGCTGGCGCAGCTCGCGGCGATCTTCGCCGCGGTGGGCGTGTCGGGCGAGCTGCTGCTGCCGACGTCGGGCGCCGCGGGCCTGCTGGCGCGCGTGCTGTGGCTCGCGCTCGTCCCCGCGCTGCTGATCGCCACGCGCTTCTTCGCCCCCCACGAGCGCGAGCAGGCGCGCGCGCTCGTAGTCGACGCGCGCCGCCGCATTGCCGCCTTCCGCGCGCGCGGCGGCGATGTGGAGGCGTATGCCGAGGACCCCCTAAGAGACCTCTGACGAACGGATGACAAGCAGGGGTAGGACGCAGGGAGCGAAGTGTGCTCCGCACATGAGCGACCGAGGACGCCGCCCTGCGCCGTCATCCGTCCGTCAGGAGCGGTTGTAGCGCTCCGCGGCCTCTCGCAGGCCCTCGCCGCGCGAAGGCCTTAGCGTCGCGGTGACGTGGCGCCAGTAGCGGCGCGGGGAGTGGCCGGGCAGGACTAGCGCGGCGAGCGCGCGCTCGGCGTACAAGACGGCCGTGAGCCAGCGCACCGCGCGCGCGGCGGTCGGGGAGTGGTGCTTGCGCATGTAGAGGTCGCGGTTGCGCGCCATCTCCACGATCCGCGGCTCGGGCACGGCGTCGGTGGAGAGCTGCTCGTGGTGGATCGCCACCGCGCCCGGCACGTACAGGCTGCGCCATCCCGCGTCGCGCAGGCGCCGCGCGAAGTCCACCTCGTCGGAGTACACGAAGAAGTCCGGGTCGAGGTAGTCGATCTGTGCCGCGGCGTCGCGCCGCACGAGCAGCGCCGAGGACTGGCACCAATCCACCTCGCGCGTGCGAGCGCCCTTGCTCTGCACTGTGTAGAGCCGGTGCAGGAAGAGCGCGCCCGCGAGCGCCGTGAGGGGAGTGGGGAAGCGCCACGCGCACGCCTGCTCGCCGTGTGCCCTTGGAGTATGCCCTTTAGGGTGCTCGGCGAGGCCCGGGCGCCGATCCGGTCCCGCGGGCTGTGTGCCCGCGCTTCGGGCGGGAACGATCACCTCGACGGGCCGCAGCAGCTTTGCGCCCGCGCATGCCGCTTCCGGGTGGCGCTCGAGCGCCTCGTGCAGCGCGAGCGTGGCGCCCGGTGTGAGCTCGGAGTCCTCGTTGAGCAGCAGCGCGTAGCGTCCCCGCGCGCGGCGCAACAGCTCCGAGTCGGCCGTCGCCTTTCCGCGGCGCTCCCCGAGCGCGATCACGTCGTCGACGGCCGGGTGCTCGCGCGCCGCGTCCGCCGACCCGTCGCGGGAGCCGTTGTCGAGCACCAGCACCTCGGTGGCGAACGGGAGCGTCGCCCGCTCGCGCGCGATCGCGTCCAGCCCGCGCAGCAACAACGCCCGCTGCGATGTGTTCACGACACAGTAGGTCAACTCGATTTCGGCCATTCACGGACTTTATGCACTAGGATCGACTTTGGGCCGCTTACATATGGAGGGATCAATGAGGAACAGGTCATCAAGTCTGCGCGCGTCCGCGCGGTTGCGGGTCTCGTCCGCCGCGCTCGCGGCCGGCGCGCTCGCCACGGCCGCCGTGCTCGGGCAGGGCGCCGCCAGCGCCGCGCCGCCGCGCGCGAAAGCGGCGCGCACTCTCAACCTGAACGACAGCGCCAACCTCGTTCAGAACAACAAAAAAGGCGTCGAACTCAAAGACTCGGGGACCGCAAAAGGTACGCTCCCGGGCAAGATCTACATTCAGCTGAGAATAGGTCAGGGCAAGGTTGTGACGGCGAGGATCCAGGTCTACCCGAACAGCCACGACTCCATCAGCGCGAGCGCGAGCGCGACCTACCACGTGAACACTTCAACGTACGCTTCGTTCTCGGGCACGCTGAACGTCACTGGGGGAAGCGGCCGCTACTCCAAAGCGAAAGGCTCCAAACTCAGCTTCAGCGGCTCCGTCCACCGCCCGAGCAATTCGGTGTCGGTGCGCGTGACCGGCACGATGTCCTACTAGCGCGCTCGGAGGCATCTTGTCCATCGCGCTGACATCAGGGGTCCGCCGGAGCACCCTCATAACGCTTGTCCTGCTCGTCTGCGGATGCCTGCCCGTCGCGGCGCGGGCATCCCAGACCGTGGCGCTGAAAGCCTCGTTCTCGCCCGACAGGCCGGGCGCCTCGACGACGATCGGGTTCGGCTTTCACATCGCGAGCACCACCGGGGGCCTGCCTTCGCCGTTGACGCACGTCGATCTGCGTATGCCGCCGAACATGAACTACCTCACGAGCTCGCTCGGAGTGGCGGAATGTCAGCCGGAACGGCTGGTCGAAAAGGGCCTCGCCGGCTGTCCGGCGAACTCGCGGCTCGGCTACGGAAGCGCCTTCGTCGAAGTGCCGTTCGGGCAGAACGCGGGCCATGAGATACCCGAAATCGCGGCGCTCATGGGCCCGCCACGCAACGGCAACGTGGTGGTGCTGTTCTACGCCAACGGGCTCGCGCCCGTCTACGCTCAGATCGTCTTCCAGGGCGAACTCGTGTCCGGCGGCGGCGCCTTTGGGGAAGACCTGGCCGCGGCGATTCCGCTGATTCCCAGCGTCACGAACGGTCCACCGGTGTCGATCATCAGCGTCAACTCGACGATCGGCCCCAACCACCTCCTCTACACCAAGCGCGTCCACGGGCGCCTGGTGCGCTATCGCCCCAAGGGCGTATCGGTGCCCGAAAAATGTCCGCACGGCGGCTTCCTGTTCTCGGCGGACTTCGCGTTCCTGGACGGCAGCACGGTCACGGCGACGAGCAAAGTGCCCTGCCCGCGCCACAAATAGGCTGAAACCGTGCTTCGATCGGGCGCCCCGGGCACGGCTCGGGGCGCGCCGGTCGTCCTGAACGGCGCGCTCGGCCTCGGGGCGCTTCAGTCCTGTAGCGCCAGGCTCGCCGGGACGCGTGCGGCGAAGTAGCCGGGGATCGCCACCATCAGCACCGCCGCGGCGGTGACGAGCGCGAGGCTCGACAGCGCGACAACCACTCCGACCGAGCTCACCACCGGGTAGTTGATGACGATGTTGAGCGCGCGGTCGAGCAGCTGCTGGCCGAAGAGGCCGAACACGGCGCCGCTGAAGCAGCCCACGCCGAGCAGCATCAGGCTCTCGAGCAGGATCGTGTGCCACAGTTCGTTCGGGGGGAAGCCCTCGAGCTTGAGCTTCGCGAGACGGGGACGGCGCTGCCAGATCATCGCGCCCATCGCCGCCGCCATCGCCATCACGGCCGCCACGAGGATCAACGTCGCGATCTGCGACAGCCTCGCCAGGCCCTGGCGCGTGATCGCGCGCAGCTCATCAGCGTGCTGCTGCGCCGTCTGCGCTGCAAGCCCGGTGCTCGCGCCCAGCGCTCCTTCCACTTCGCGCCTGCCCTGCGCGGGCGTCACGCCCGGCTTCATCAGCACGTTGTAGGCGCTCGCGTCAGTGCTTCCCCAGGCATTTGCGTAGTCGTTCGCGTTCATCACGATCGCGCCGGGCGCCCAGCCGATGTTCGTGCTCACGGCCGCCACCCTGAACGTCGTCGGGTTCGGCGAGGGCAGCGCGAAGGGCTCGCCGATCTTCAGGTGGTGTTCTTCGGCGAGCGCCAGCGACACGACCGCCCAGCCGCCGGCCCGCAGGCGCGCGTCGGCGACGCTCACATCGCCTTCGACGAGCTGGCTGGGCGGAACCAGCGGCGAGGCTTGCCGCGGCGGCGCTATCACCCAGATGCGTCTGTCGTTGTAGTCGAGCAACCCGCCGCGATACAACCTCACCTCGCGCACCCCCGGCAGAGCCCGCAGCTTCGCGAGCGCGGTGGGCTTGAACGGAGCTGTCATCAGCAGGTTGAAGGAGCCCGCCGGCGACACCCACACGTCCGTCGCCGCGTTCATGTCGGCGCTCGCGTTGTCCAGGCCCTTCAAGAGGTCGCTGTGGGCGCCCTGGATCGCCACGCTCCCGAACACCGCGATCGCTCCCGTCGCGGAGATCGCGATCGCGCGCGCGCGGCCCGCGCGCAGCTCCATCACGGCGATGTGGGGCACCGCGCTCACGATGCTCGGCGCGAGCCTGCGCACGAACGCGAGCGTCGCCGTGAGCGGCAGCGCCAGCAGCGTGAGCAGCGCGGCGATCAACGTCACCATCCCCACGATCGCCGCCTGGGGCGCCGCGAGCAGGATCGCGAGCGTCGCCGCCAGGCACACGAGCCCAACCGCCGTGAGCACCCGCGAGACGCCTCCCCCGGCGACCTCCCTGGTGGCGATCGCGGCGAGCGGATCGCGCGAGACGATGTCCTTGAAGGGGCTCAGCACCGCCACGCTCGCGGCCCCCATGCCGCCCGCGATTGCGATTGCGACGCTCTGCCAGTTCACGACGCGCTGCGAGCCCACGGCGAACGCGGAGGACAGGTAGCCGGGATTGGAGTGGAACAGATGGATCGACAGCTCGTCGCCCAGCAGCAGCCCGATCGCGCAGGCGATCACGCCGAGCACCACCGCGTCGAACATCAGCACCGCGATCACCGCCCTCGGCGTGTATCCGTCGCGGCGCAGGTCGGCGATCAGGCGCCTGCGCTGGGGCACCGTGAGCAGCATCGCGTTGAAGGCGAACAGGAAGCCCACGAGCGCGCTGATCACCGCGAACAGCTGCGTCGACTGGTTGGTGGCGGCCGCCGCCTTGGCGAACAGCACTTCGTCGTAGTTCGACGACTCGACACCCAGCCGGCCCGCAGCAAGCTTCTCCAGGCCCGCCCGCACCATCGCGGTCCGCCCCGGCCCGGGCTCCACGAGCACGCGCGTCACACGCCCCTGCAGGCCGCTCATTTCCTGCGCGTATTCGAGCGGCGCCACCGCGATCGGGCTGTCGATCAGCGGGCCGATCTGCTTTTCGGTGAGCTGCGCGTAGAGCGCCGCTTCGCTGACGTTGCCGCTCGCCTGCAGGAACACCGGGTCGCCGAACTTGCGCGCGCCCACGGTCTTGGCGACGGGAGCGGGCAGCACGATCAAGCCCACGCTCCCGAACGGGGTGAGTTTCACTTTGCGCACGAGCGCCCCGCCGAGCTTGGCGAGGCTGTCGTCGGCTCCCACGAGCTCCACCGACTGGCTGCCCTTCGGCCCCTTCGCGTTCGCGTTCACTTCGACCAGCGCCGCCGCCACGCGCACGCCTCCCAGCCTGCGCACCTCGCCCACCAGCTTTTCTGGAAAGCCGTGAGTGTCACGCGCGGTGAGTTGCAGCTTCGCGCCGCCCACGATCCCGCTGTTGAGCTGCCCCACCGAGCTCGATAGGCTCGAGCTCGCGATCTGCGAGGCGAACAGCAGACCCACCCCCGCGGCGATGCCCACCACCGCGAAGCACTCCTGCAGCAGCCGCGAGCGCAGGCGCACGCGGTAGAGGTGAAGCACGCTTGAGAATCTCATGGCGCAGCGCGCCAGACCCTCGCGCCGCCTTGCGCTCGCGCGCTTCGCGCGCCTGACCGGCGGCGGGCGCCGACCCCTTCCCCGATGCGCACGCGCCCTACTTCGCCTCGACCGGGGCGAGCCCCTGGGTGGGGTCGTAGTCGCTCATCAGTCTGCCGTCGCGCAGCGCCAGCACCCTGTCGGCGTAGCCTGCGGCCTGCGGGTCGTGGCTGACGAGCACGATCGCCACGCCGCGCTCGCGGCAGAGTTCGGTGAGCAGCTCCAGCACCTCGCGTCCGCGCTGCGTGTCGAGGCTGCCGGTGGGCTCGTCGGCGAGCAGCAGCTTCGGCTCGGTGGACAGCGCTCTGGCGATCATCACGCGCTGGCGCTCGCCCATCGAGAGGGTCTCCGAGCGGTGGTTCAAACGCTCGCGCAGCCCCAGACGCTCGAGCAGCGGCTGCACCTGCGCGTGCGCCTGCTTCCACGGCGTGTGCTTGAGCAGCTTGAGCACCGTGTTGTCGATCGCCGTCACCCCCGGGAGCAGGTCGAAGTTCTGGCGCACGAAGCCCATTTCGCGCAAACGGAAGTGCGAGGCCTCGGTCTCCGAGAGGGAGGAGATGTCGCGGCCGTTGACGAGCACTTTGCCGCTCGTGGGGGCGAGCAGCGCGGCCACCATCAACAGCAGCGTGGTCTTGCCCGAGCCGCTGGGCCCGTACAGGGCAACCATCTCACCGGGCGCCACCGACATCGACACGCCGTCGACCGCGCGCACGGTCTCCTCACCCGTCGTCTGGTAGTGCTTGACGAGATCCCGCAACTCCAGCATGCCTGTCCCTCTTCGTCGTTACCCGCCGGTAGTTGTCCAATGCTACCGACGCCCCTCCACTTGACCTGTGCAGAAACCCTACCCAAAATTGTCCACTCCCGAGTGCCGGCCACCGGGAGCGCCGGCGCGCGGCCGCGCGAGAGCGCTGCGCAGACGGGCGGGGAGCCGGCGCAGCTTGAACACGAACAGCGTCGGCCTCCGGAGCTCGCCGACGGTTTCGAGCACGGCCTCGCTCACCGGAGCGAGCTCGGGGCTGTGGGCTTCGACGGTGGAGAGGTAGTTGCCGATCATCGCCGCGAGCATCACCACGTGGCGTCGGCTGTGGGGCAGCTCATGCGCCGCCCGCGCCGCCTCCGTGGCGAGCCACCTCATCCGCTTCGCCGCGCGCCGCGCGCCGTAGTACTCGACGAGGCTGCGATGGCCCGCCGCCTCGTCCTCGCGTTTGTCGATCAGGTTGTCCAGCAGCGAATGCAGGCCCCCGATCCACGGGAAGTAGGCGTCCGAGAGCGCGCTCGCCTCGCTCGCGTCCAGCCGCTCCTCGGCGGCCGCCGCGATCAGCGCGTGCACACCGAGCGAGGAGCCGGCGGCGGCGGCGGTCTCCCACCACTGCAGACCGCTGCCCGCCGGCGTTGCCTGCAGCGCCCACTGCTCCAGCGCCTCGTGGTCGCCCTGCGCCTCGCTCAGGTTGAGGCTCTGGAAGGCCACGATCCGTGCGGCGGCGGCTCTCGCCGACGATGCCACCGTCGCATATGACGGCAGCGCCACGAACGAGCTGCGGCAATCGTGAAGCAGAACGTCGAGGTAGCCGCCGTCCTCGCGCTGGGGGTGGTGCTCGTACCAGTCGAGCGGCACTGCCGTGGCGCCCTCGCCGCGGTGTGGCTCGGCGCCTGCCGCTGCTCGCGCGCTTGACTCCGCGTGCTCGGCGCCGTTTTCATCCGGGCCGGGAGGTGTGAGCGCGAACAGCAGCGCTTCGTGCAAACGGCGGCCGTCGCGGACCGGGTCCGCGCTCGGCTGCTCGCCCAGCATGTCCAGCAGGTTGTAGGCCGCCTGGAAAGCGCTCGTCGCCCTCGCCACCTCGCCCCGATGCGCGCGGGGGGCGAACGCCGCGAACGCCGCCGCTCCCTCGATGTTGCCGCGCTTGGCGAGCGCTTCGAATGCTAAGCGGCGCAGCACGGGGTCGGGTATGCGCCGCGCCAGCCGCCCCCAGCGCGCGATGTGCAGGCATACGCGCGGGAACACCTCCGTCCAGTAGACGAGCGCCGCGCGCGCGAACGTGGCGGCGAGCGCCACCCTGTGCCCTGGAGGGCGCCTGTGCCCTGGAGGGCTCCGGTGGCCCAGGGGGTGCTTGTGACCCGGGGGGTACCGGTCACCGGCCGCCGGCCGTATTGTCTCGCCCTGGTGCGCGTTCACGTCGTCGATCCCTCCGCCTACACGCCACCCTACGACCATGCGCTGTGCGGTGCGTTGGGGGCAGCCGGCGTGGACGTCGAGCTGGTGACCAGCCGCTTCGCCTACGGGGACACGCCCGCGCCGGTCGGATATGCGCGTCGCGAGCTGTTCTACCGCCACGCGCTCGGCGCCCCGGGCGGGCGCCTGCGGACTGCCTCGAAGCTCGCCGAGCACGTGCCCGACATGCTGCGCTACCGCCGCCACGCGCGCGAGGCCGACGTGGTGCACTTCCAGTGGCTGGCGGTCCAGCATCTCGATGGACACCTATTGCCGGCGAGACGCACCAGGGATGGGCGCCGCCGACCACTCGTGCTGACCGCCCACGACGTGCTCCCGCGCGAGCCCCGCCCCGGCCAGCTCGCGGTGCAGCGGCGCCTGTATGACCGCTTCGATGCGATCGTGGTGCACTCCGAGCACGGCCGCTCGCGCCTCGTGAACGAGCTCGGCGTCGACGGCGACCGCGTGCACGTGATCCCGCACGGCGTGTTCACGCACCTCGCCCGGGGACGGTCGGGTGGCGCCACCGAGGCGCAGGGGGTGGAGGTGGTATCTGCGAAAACGATGGACTCGCGCGCGCGCGCGCGAAGAAAGGCTGACTCCGCGCGCGCGCGCGAGGGGTGGGTGGGGTCTTCATTCGAGAGCAACAACCCCGTGGTGCTCATGTTCGGCCTGATGCGCCCCTACAAGGGCATCGACGTGCTGCTGGAGGCGTGGCGCGGGGTGGGCGGCCAGGGGCAGATCGAGGACGCCGAGCTGTGGATCGCCGGGCTGCCGAAGATGGACATCTCCGCATTGCGGACAGGGGCGCCCGCGAACGTGCGCTTCGCCCCGCGCTTCATCGGCGATGAGGAGCTGCCCGGCTGGTTCGAACGGGCCGACCTCGTGGTGCTCCCCTACCGGCAGGCCGACCAGTCGGGCGTGCTGTTCACGGCGCTCGCGTTCGGCAAGCCGCTGCTGCTCAGCGACGTGGGGGGCTTCCCTGAGATCGCCGGCACCGGCGCCGCGCGGATCGTGCCGACGGGCGACGCCCGGGCGCTCGGGCTCGCGCTGCGCGAGCTCCTGCGCGATAGGGCCGCCCTGACCGAAATGTGCGTGAAGGCCAGGGCAGCCGCCCATGGACGTTACTCCTGGGAGGCGTCCGCGCGTGCGCACGTGGACCTCTATACGCGGCTCCTGGGGGAAGCGTCACGGCGGTAGCGCGTCCGCTCGGACACAATGCGCGCAGTGCGCACAGCTATCGAGATCGTGTTCTGGGCGTCGGTCGCCCTGATCGTGTGGACGCAGCTCGGCTACGCCCTCCTCCTCGCCGCGCTTGCCCGCCTACTCGCGCCGGCGCCACGAGCGTCCTCGACGCCGCGAGAACGCCCAAACAATCCTCCCAATCCACATGCGGACTTCGACGTCGCCGCGAAGGTCGAGGCGGCGGCCGTCGCGTTGCCGTTTGTGTCGCTCATCGTGGCGGCGCACGACGAGGAGGCGGTCATCGGCGCGAAGGCGCGCAACGCACTGGCGCTCGACTACCCGCGCGAGCTGCTCGAGGTGATAGTGGCGTGCGACGGCTGCGCGGACGCCACCGCCGAGCGCTCGCGCGAAGCCGGCGCCGACGTCGTGCTGGAGCTCCCGCGCGGCGGCAAGATCGCGGCGCAGGACGCCGCCGTGGAGCGCGCGCGCGGCGAGATCGTCGCGTTCTCGGACGCCAACGCGCTGTGGGAGGCGGGCGCCCTGCGCGAGCTCGTCGCCGCCTTCGTCGACCCGCGTGTGGGCTACGCGTGCGGGAGGGTGCGCTTCGTGCGGTCCCCACTCTCCGCGGCGCACCCTGAAGGGCATACCCAGAGGGCACACGGCGGGCAGGCCGGCGATGCGCGCGCCACCAACCAGGAGGGCGTCTACTGGCGCTACGAGATGGCGCTGCGCGCGCGCGAGTCGCGCCTGCGCTCGATCACCGCCGGCAACGGCGCCATCTACGCCACCCGCCGCGACGCCTACATCGTGGTGGACCCCATCATGGGCCACGACCTGTCGTTTCCCTTCAACATGGTCAAGCGCGGCCGGCGCGCCATCGAAGTGCCGAGCGCGCGTGCGACCGAGAAGATGGCGCCCTCGATCGAGGGCGAGTGGCGGCGCAAGCGGCGCATGATGAGCCACACCTGGCCGATCGTGCTGCGTGGCGGGATGCTCTCCCCGCGCGGCTACACGCCCGGTTATGCGCTCATGATCTTCTCCCACCGCCTGCTGCGCTACCTCACGCCGTTCCTGCACCTGCTCGCGCTCGCCGCCAACATCGCGCTCGTGGCGCTCGGCGCGGACACGCTCTACGCGGTGACGCTCGTCCTGCAGCTCGCGCTGCTCGCGGCAGCCGCGCTCGCCGCCGCGCTGCCCCTGCGGCCGCTGCTGATCGCGCGCTACTACGTGCTCACCGCCGCCTCCCCCGCCGCCGGGCTGTGGGACTGGCTGCGCCACGGGACGTCCGCGTCGTGGCAGGCGGCGGAGGGGACACGGTGATTGCGTTGAGTGGCGGAGGGGACATGGTGATTGCGTTGAGTGGCGGAGGGGACATGGTGATTGCGTTGAGTGGCGAAGGGGACACGGTGATTGCGTTGAGGGGTGCCATGCGCACGCGCGGGTGCGCGCACGTACGCGCGCGCGCAGGGCATGCCCCACGGGGGAGCACAGGGTGATCCGTCGCGCGATCGACGTCGTGGGGGGAACGCTGGCGCTGATCGTCGCAGCGCCCTTCGTTGCGGCGGCGATGCTCGCCATCCGTATCGAGTCGCGCGGGCACCCGATCTACAGGCAGCGCAGGGTGGGCAGGAATGGGCGGTCGTTCGACCTGCTCAAGCTGCGCACGATGGTGGACGGCGCCGAGCACATCGGCGCGGGGCTCGCCATCAACGAGGACGACCCACGCGTCACGCGCGTGGGCGCCTTCCTGCGCCGCAGCTCGCTCGACGAGCTGCCGAACCTGCTGAACGTGGTGCGCGGCGACATGTCGTTCATCGGCCCGCGCCCCACCATCCCGGTGCAGGTCGCGCAGTACACAGACCGTCAGCGCGGGCGGCTCGCGATCAGGCCGGGCATCACCGGCTGGGCGCAGGTCAACGGTCGAGCTTCGCTCCCATGGAGCGAGCGCATCGAGCTCGACCTCCACTACATCGAGCACCGCTCGCTCGCGCTGGACCTGCGTATCCTGTGGCGCACCGTGGCGATCGTGCTCGGCGGCTCGGGCCTCTACAAGGGTCAAACGGGGGGATGGGGATGACCCCGAGCATCATGCTCACAGGCGTCGGCAAGCGCTACGACATCGTGTCGTGCTTCGCCGCGCTCACCACCGTCGTGGCGGTCGATCCGAATCCGCTGGCCCCCGCGCGCTACGCGGCGCACGTGCGCGCGAGCGCGCCGCCGATCGACGATCCGGAGTACGTCCCGGAGCTGACGCGCCTATGCGAGCGGCACGGCGTGGGCGCGGTGCTCCCGCTCACCGACCTCGACATCGAGAAGCTCGCGCGCGGCCATGAGGCGGGCGCGCTACCCGCGCTCGTGCCCTCCGCGGAGGTGGCGCGCGCCACCTACGACAAGTACGAGGCCCACCTGCTGCTCGAGCGCCTCGGCCTGCCATCGCCTCCGACGGCGCTCCCCCATCATGCCGACCTCGACGCGCTGCGCTACCCGCTGATGGTCAAGCCGCGCCGCGGCTCCGGCGCGCGCTCCATCCACCTCGCCCACGACCCCTCTCAGGCGCGCTTCTTCGTCGACTACGTTCACGAGCCCACGATGGTGCAGCGGGCGATGGGCGGCCCGGAGCTGTCGATCGACTGCCTCGGCGACCTGGAGGGGCGCTGCCTGAACGCGATCCCGCGCACGATGCTCGAGTCGCGCGGGGGGGAGTCCATCAAGGGGACCGTCATCGACGACCCCGAGCTGGTGGAGCTCGGGCGCCGGGCGATGGAGCTCCTGCGCGTGCGCGGCCCCGCCACCATCCAGGTGTTCCGCGACCCCGAGCTCGGGGTGCGCATCACCGACGTCAACGCCCGCTTCGGCGGCGCCTTCCCGGCGCCCGCGCTCGCGGCGCTCCCCAGCCGCTCCTACCCCGAGCTGATCGTGAGGATGGCGGCCGGCGAGCGCGTCGCCCCGCACGTCGGCGAGTACCGCAGGGACGTCACCTTCACGCGCTACTACTGGCAGCTGGAGCTCGACGAGCGCATGCTCCCGACAGGGAAAGACGTCTTGCCGGGGGGTCATCCGGCTCCAAGGTGTCAGAATGGTGACTCATGAACGAGTGCTCTAAGTGCGGAGCGGCGATGCGGGAGGGCCAGGACTGGTGCCTTCAGTGCGGCGCGGGCGGGCCCGAGAGCCTGAGCACCGGCGGCGGCCCCGGCTGGCGCACGGGCGCGGCGATCCTCGGCGCCACCGCCCTGCTCGTCGTCGGCGCGTCGGTGGCGGCGTATGCGGCCTTGAACAAGACCAAGCACAGGCCCGCACGCGTGGCGGTCGCATTGAGGACGTCCACGACCGTGGTGCCTCCCACGACCACACCGGGCACGATTCCGCCCCCCGCCGCGACGACCCCGGGCATCCCCACCACGGTGAGCCCCACTCCGCCGAAGATCCCCACGCAGACGCCCACGCCGAGCATCCCTGCCGAACCGACCCCCCCGCCCGAAACCGCCAAGACGACCGAAACGACGAGCACCACGAAGACAAGCAAATCGACGAAAAGCTCGGAAGAAAGCGGCTCCGAAGGCTCTGAAACGAAGTCCGGATCAGGTGCGGAACCGCCGAGCCCGATCCTGCTCGACACGAACGCGGCGAGCACCTACAACCCCTACTCCTACCCCGCCTCCCTGTTCGGCGACCCCAGCCTCGCGATCGACGTCGAAGCAAAGACCGCCTGGACGGCTCAGGTGCAGGCGGAAAAGGCGCCCAAGATGGCCGAGGGGCTGGTGCTCGACCTGAAGAGCCCCCAGAAGCTCGGGAGCGCGACCGTCAAGACCACCACCACCGGAGTCACCGCGGAAATCTACGGCGCCAACGGCAACACCCTGCCGGCGTCCATCACCGAACCCGCCTGGAAGCGCCTGGTGGGCCGCAAAGTGCTGAAGAAGAAAACCACCGTCTTCACGCTCAAGACGAAGGGCAAGGCCTACCGCTACATCGTGCTGTGGTTTGCCAAGGCCCCAGCCTCGTCAACCGCCGCCGCCCCCGGCACGGTCTCGATAAACGAATTCGAACTCTTCCCGCCGAAAACTTAGGGCCTACCGAGCTACGCCCTTATGCCGTGCGCGACTTGGCGCGGCGGGTGCGCGCCGCCCATGCCTCGTCGAGGAAGGCGGCTATCTCGTTGGTGAGGCGCTCCGGTTTGAGGCGCAGCTCCACGAGCGAGTCGGCTTCGATCAGGCGCGCGTTGGGGAGCTCTTCGGCGAGCATCCCCGCGTCGGAGAAGGGGTGCACCGGGTCGCGCCGGTGGCCGAGCACGAGCGCGGGCATCTTGAACGTGCGCCGTTCGGTGCGATGGGGCGCGATCCGCCCGAAGTACAGACCCTGTATCAGCGCTCCCCCGGGGCCCGGGTCCTGGCGTACCAGGTCGAGCACCACATTGCCGTAGTAGGGCAACAGCCGCCGCGGCACCGCGCGCGCGCCACGCGCCACGAGCTTCATCAGCGGCTCCCCGAAGGTCAACGCCACGAGGATCGGCGTGAACGTGAGCGCGGACGCCAGCAGCGCGTTGTCGAGCACCGGCATCTCCACGATCATCCCGCGCAAGCGCTCCGGCGCGCGCGCGGCGGCCTCCAGCGCGGCGTTCGCGCCGAGCGAGGTGCCCATCACGACCGCCTCGGGGATCTCGAGGTGGTCCATCAGGGCGATCAGCTGCTCGCCGAAGGAGTGCATCGAATAGCGCCACATGTCGCGCGGACGGTCCGATTCGCCGTGCCCGAGCAGATCCACCGTGATCACGCGGTTGCCTCGCGCCGCCAGGTCTTTCGCGAGCGGGCGGTCCATCTTCTGGGAGAGCAGCAGCCCGTGCACGAGGATCACCGGACGCTTCGCGGCGGTTGTCCGCCGCGAAGTTCTGCCGGGCGTGCCCTTGCTCGTCACCGCCGCCAGTCCGGCCCCGAACTCGGTGTAGGCGATGCGCTGGTCGTGGAAGAGGAACGACGGCATCCACTCAGCCTATCGGTCGGCCGGGCGGAGCGCGCCCGTAGGGAGCGCAGGGCGCCCGCCGGCGCGAGGAGCGGCTGTCGCGACCCGCTGAGCGTGCGAGCCGCGCGGTAACGCGGACCCGGACGAAGCCGTGGATCGCCCGGGTCCGGCCCCCTCTCCGGGGCCATCCATAGGCCTTATGGGATGGCCTATATATGAACCCCTCGACAGCTCGGAAGATGCGGTGCTGAGACCTCGGGAAGGCGCCGTGTGCGCGTGTGCGGCGCGCCCGCGCGCGTCCGCCCGCCCGCGCGATGCGCGCCCGCGCGCTAGCTTTGGCTGGACGAACAAGCTTCAAGACTCAACGACCAAACTTCAGGAGGAGAGAGCATGGCCAAGCAGCCCCGTATCCTCGCCGGGCAGACCGCGGCGATCACCGGCGCCGCGCGCGGAATCGGCAAGGCGACGGCGCAGGCGCTCCTGCGTCAGGGCATGAAGGTGGCGATCGGCGACGTGGATCTCGCGGCCGCGCGGCAGACCGCCGCCGAGCTTGGCGCGAGCACGATCGCGCTTCCGCTCGACGTCACCGATCGCGCCTCGTTCACCGCGTTCCTCGACCGCGCCGAAGAGCAGCTCGGGCCGGTGGACGTGCTCGTCAACAACGCCGGCATCATGCCGGTGGGGCGCTTCGTCGACGAGGACGACCTCACGGCACGGCGCATGGTGGACATCAACGTCCACGGCGTCATCCTCGGCATGAAGCTCGCGCTCGAGCGGATGGTGCCGCGCGACCGCGGCCACATCGTGAACATCTCCTCGCAGGCCGGCAAGTTCGGCGCCCCGGGCGGCGCCACCTACTCGGCCACCAAGCACGCCGTCGTCGGCCTCAGCGAGGCGGTGCGCGGCGAGCTGCGGCTGATGGGCGCGAACGTCGAGCTCAGCTACGTGATGCCGTTCGTCGTGAACACCGAACTGGGCTCGGGCCTCGCCGAGGCGCGCGGCATGAAGGTGCTGCAGCCCTCCGACGTGGCGGACGCGATCGTGGAGGCGCTGCAGACGGGACGCGTGGAAGTGTGGGTGCCGAAGTCCGCCAAGCGCACCCACGTGCTCGGGTCGCTGCTGCCGAGGGCGCTCGCGGAGGGGATGGCGCGCGCGATGAAGGCCGATCGGGTGCTGGCGGGCGCGGACGCCAACGTCCGCCGCGGCTACGAACTGCGCGCCTCGAAGTCCGAGCCTGCGCTCGCGCCGGCGCCGGAGAAGGCGCAGCTCACCGACGGGGCCGGCTGAGCGCTTTCGCGGGGCGGGACCCATTCGAAAGCGGTGTACTTGCGCGCGCGAGGCGCACAAAGATCAACCGACGGTTAGCCACTCGGCGATGAGGCGCCCGATGTCCGGGCCCGCGTCCTCCTGGAGGAAGTGCGAGGCGTTCTCGATCACGCGCGGCGCCTCGCGGCCGATTGCCGCGGCGAAGCGCTCGCCGGTGGACAGCGGCAGCACCGGGTCCGAGTCGGCCCACAGCATCAGCGTGGGGCGCTCGTCGCCTTTGAGCGCGTCGAGCACGTGCCGGCCGGCCGCCGCGCCGGGCGCGTCGGGGGTGCGCGGGATCATCAGCGGGAAGGCGCGCGCGCCGGCCTTGGAGGCGGCGCTCGGGTAGGGCGCTTCGTAGGCGGCGATAACGTCATCGCCCGGGTCGCTCTTGCAGGCGCCGCGCACGAGGAACCCCACGGGCAGGTCCTCGGTGCGCTCCACGAAGTCGCGAAACGCGGTCCACGCGTCGGTCATGCGCTGGTGTCCTGTGAACAGGCCCGTGTCGAGGATCACGAGCCGCTCGAAGCGATCGGCGTGCTCGACCGCGAGGCGCAAGCCGATGGGGCCGCCCCAGTCGTGTACCACCATCGTTGCGCCGCGCAGGTCGAGCTGCTCGATCAGCGGGGCGATCGCGGCGACGTGGCGGTCATAGGAGTACCAGTCGATGTCGATCGGCTTGTCCGAACGCCCGAAGCCGGGAAGGTCCGGCGCGATGCAGCGAAAGCCCGCGTCGCGCACGGGCGCGATCACCTTGCGCCACAAAAACGACCAGGTGGGCTCGCCGTGCATGAACACCACCGGAGCGCCCTCACCCTCGTCGATGTGGGCGAGCCGCAGACCGTCGTGCTCGCGGTAGTGCGCTCCGAACGCGAAGTCGGGCAGACCTTCGAGCAGCTCCTCCGGGATACGCACCGCGTCGGTCATCGCGTAGCGAAGCATATTCATATTGGGGAAGACCGGGCCGCATGCGGCCCGGTCCCGGCCGGTACATGTACCGGCCGGCCCAACCGTGCATGCACGGTTGGGGAAGAAGAAAGGATTGGCGTGCGCCCAAGGATGCGCTACCCTCGCGCGCAGCATGCATGCCGCGATCGTCCATTTCGCGCCGGTTCTCGCAGCCGAGAAGAGCAGGACGCCGTTCTACGTCGCGGGCGGCGTGCTCGTCGCCTGGGCGCTGATGCTGTCGCTCGGCATCGGCCTGCGCAACGCGAGCTTCCCGCGCACCGCCGGCGCTCAGCGCGCCGTGATGGCCGTCTCGGCGGTGCTCGTGATGGCGACGGTGTCGATGGCGGTGGTCACCTCCGGCGGCTCCACCACCAAGGCGACGGCCGCGCCCATCACCCAGGCTGGCCGCGAAGGGGCCTCGGGATCGGGGACTTCGTCCTTGAAGGAGGAAGCCAACCCCGAAGGCCGGCTGCGGTTCACCACCAAAGACCTGTCGGCGAAGGCCGGCACGGTGACGATCGGCTTCGCCAACGCCTCGCCGCTGGCGCACAACATGACGATCGCCCAGGGCACGAGCGTGGTTGGCGCCACGCCCACGTTCCAAGGCGCTACCAAGACGCTCACGCTGAAACTGGCGCCGGGGACCTACACGTTCTACTGCTCCGTCCCCGGTCATCGCGTCGCCGGCATGGAAGGAAAGCTGACCGTCCGGTAGGAGGCTATGCGATGAAGCTGTATGTCTGCTACGGAACCTTCCCAACACCGCGCCCGGGCGGACACCCGGGCGCGAACGCCCATCACGCTGTCCGCGAGCGCGCTCAGATCACGTTTTGCAGCTCGACGTGCTCGCGATCGTCCGTTTTTCGCCGGTTGAGTACAGGAAGCCCGACTTGACCGTGAACTTGCCTTTCACGCACCTGCCGGCCTTCGCCCAGGTGGTTTTGCCCGAGCCGACCGATTTCACGCTCACTTCGAAGCCGGTGATCACGATCGTCAACCCGCCCGCTGTGATCGGCGGCACTTCGGTTGTGATCTTGTTGCCCGAAACTTTGCCGTGCAGCACGAGCGTCGCTCCGGGACCGCCGAGCACCTTGGGGGCGAGCAGGAAGACGATCTGATTGCCGCCCGCGAACACGGTCACGCTCTCAGAGATCTTGGGGAACACCGGTGCCCCGTTCGCCGTCGATGCGCCCGAGCCGATCTTGCTTTTCGACGGGCACGCGCTGCCGCCGGTCGCCTTGATTTCAGTGTCGTTGGCGGCGCACTTCGTCAGGGCTTTGCTTTTGAAGTTGAACGACGTCTTCGACGGGAACGCGATCGTCAGCGTCTTCAGGGCTTGAGGCTTTTCGAGCGGCGCCCCCGGGTCCTTGGACTGCAGGTTCGCTTTGAAGCCCGTCGATGCGCCCTGCTTTTTGGTGGTCAGCGTCACTTTCGCGCTCTGTTTGAACTGGGGGCTTGCCAGCGCGAACACCGCCAGGCCCGCCGTCGCGAGCATCGTCGCGGCGAGGACCGCGGCCGTAAGCTTGAGGCGTCTCATCACTCTCTCTCCTTTGCTGCGTCAAACTGCACTACAGCGAGGCTACGCCGGGGCCTTGGCCCCCCCATCGGGGCGCCCTGCGGCTTCGCCGTCAGTAGTTGCCGGCACGACCGCACCGTAGACGCGCGTCGGCCACCAGCTCCAGCGGCCCAAAACCTCGACCGCGGCGGGCAGCAGCACCGGGCGCACGAGGAAGGCGTCGAGCGCCACCGCCACCGCGACTCCCACGCCGAACTGCCTCACCGTGAGCAGTTCCGTCGTCGCGAACGGGATCAGCGCGGCGATCATCAAGAGGCCCGAGCCCGTGCTCGCCGCGGCCGTGCGCCGCAGCGCGGTGTCGAGCGCCCCGTCCACGGTCGTCCCCGCCACGCCCCGGTCGTCGCGGACGATCTCCTCGCGTGCGCGCGCCAACAGCACGACCAGATACACCAGCGAGATGCCAAACACGACCGAGAAGATCCCGATGATCGACATCGGGTCCAGATACCCCGGGCCGCCCAGTGGCGGATGGCTGCCGCCGAACAGCAACTGCATCACGCCGAACGTCGAAGCGGCGGTCAGCAGCAGCGCGAGCACCGCCACGATCGGCAGCGCTACCGCTCTGAGGGCGACGCCCAGCACCAGCGCCACAGCGATCGCCAGCGCCACGATCACGAGTGGCAGGCGTTCGTTCGTCGCGCTCGTGAAGTCCGCGAGATTGCCGGCCGGGCCGCCCACCGCGGTCGCCAGGTGGTTCTGTATGGCGAAGCGCTTGGCCGCCAGATTCAGCCGATCGCCGAGCGCCGCCGTGCGCGGGTCGCTGGAGGTGTAGCGCGAAATCACCACCACCTGGCCGGCGCTCCCGCCGCGTGACACGTTCACGGCGAACGTGGCGGCGTTGGCGGCGGAAGGCTGCGCCCCTTCGACGGCCGCGAGCAGGAAGTAGCCCGAGTTGAACAGCCCCGGCGCCTGCTCGTTCAGCGTTTCGATGTCCTTCGGGGAGGGAAGCGTCGTCGAGAACTTCGCCACGCCCGCCTGCAGCTGTCCGAGGCCGTTGACGAGCTGGCCGGTCGGCGATACGCCGCCCGCAAGCCCCGCCCGCAGCTGGCCCGCGCCACTCGTCAGCGCTCCGAGCCCGGCTTCGAGCGCGCCCGCGCCGTCGCGCAGCTGGGTGAGACCGCTCGTGAGCTGACCGCCGCCGGAGGACAGCCGGCCGATGCCTCCCGCGAGTTGGGCGTTGCCGGCGCGCAGCTTGGCGATGCCCGCCTGCAGCTTGCCGGCGCCGGTCGCAAGTTCGCCGAGCACGTTCGCCAGGAACGTTCCCTGCGCCGAGACTGTCGCCGCGAGCTTTGCCGCTTCGTCCGCGGTGGGAGCTGTGCCGCCCAAGCCGCTCGAGACGCCGTTCGCGGAGCCGTGCGCCCGGTTGAGCGCCGCCAGCGCTTCGTTGTAGTGCGGATCGTTCTTGCCGGTCGTCATAGCGTCGAGCGCAGCGATCGCGCTCGACACTTCGTTCTGGGTGCTCTGGGCCGGGCTCTGCAGGCCCGTAACCGACCCGCTCGTAGTTGCCGTCAGCGATTCGAGCCGCTTGAGCGATTGCGCGCCCGAGGCTCCCGCATGCGCGGAGCTCAGGCCGTTCGCGAGATCCACCGACCCCGCCAGCGCCTGCGTCGAGCCCGCCTTCAGCGCATTGGCGCCCGCCAGCGCTTCCGACAGTCCGCCCGACAGCTTCGCCGAGCCGCTGCGCGCCGTCGCCAGGCCCGCGTGCAGCTTGGCCGAGCCGGTCTGCACTTCGCCCGCGCCGCCGTGCAGCTTCCCCGCGCCCGAGCTCGCTTCCACCAGGCCGCTCTGCAGCTGCTTCGCTCCGCTGCCCGCTTCGCCGAGGCCGCCGGAGAGACGGCCGAGATCCCGCTTGCCGCCCGTCAACAGCTTGCTCGATTCGGCGAGCGCGGTGGGCAGCTTGCCGAGCGGCTTGGTCGCGGAGCTGAGCGCGCCCGGGCCGGCCACCGACGCGACCGCCGGGTCCTTGGCGACCTGTTCCTGGAAGCGGTCGAGCGCCGCGAGCGTCTTGGCAGTCGTGATCGGACCCCTCGGGTTGACGACGATCATGTTGTAGGGCGTCGGCCACCCCGGGCCCATCACGCGCGCCACTTCTTCGAACGCCACCCGCGCCCCGTTGCTCTTCGGCAGCTCGCTCACACCCGGCGGCCCAGTTTTCAGCGACATCGCCGGCGCCGCCAGCCCCAGCATCGCGGCCGTCGCGAGCGCGCCCGCGAGCACCGCCCGCCGGCGTACCCAGGCGCCCGCGCCGACCAGGCGGTCCCAGTCGCGCGTCATCGCGCCCGGCGCCGCCACGCTCGCCCCGGCGATGCGCTCCCCGAGCAGCACGAGCGCGGCGGGCATCACGACCACGGCGCTGCCCACCGCCAGCGCCGAGCACAGCAGCACGCCGACGCCGAGCGAGGTCAGGATCTTCGTCGGCGCGATCGCCGTCGCGAGCAGCAGCGCGAGGATCAGCCCCGTGCCGGCAAACAGCACGGCGCGGCCCGTGCTCGACACGGCGGCCATCGCGGCGCTCACCGCCTCGCGCGGATCGTGCCCGGGCGCGAGCTCCTCCTGGTGGAAGCGATCGAGGATCAACAGCGAGTAGCCCACCCCCAGCGCCAACCCCGTCATCGAGGCCAGCGCGATCGCGATCGCGTCGACGTCGATCAGCTTGCCGATCAGCGTCATCAGCCCGAAGGCCGCAAGCACAGTCGCGCCGGCGATCACCGTAACCGCGGCCGCGGCCAGCGGCGCGCGCAGGCCCGCCAGCAGCAGCACGAACAGGATCCCGATCCCTATCAGCTCCGAGCGGCGCGTCGTCGAGATCGCCTCATCCTTCAGCGCACGGTCGATCGACGGCTGGCCGGTGACGCTCGCGCGCACAGGCGATGAGATGTCGCGTGCCACGAGCGCTTCGATCTGCGGCTGGTCGTAGTTGACAACTGTCTTTTCAGCCCTATCCACCGACACAACGATCATCCCCGCGGTCGGCGAGGGCCGCAGCCCTTCCGAGGCGGCGCCCGCGTCCCACGCCGACAGCGCGCGCGTGTGGGGGCGCTTGACCAGGTCGCTCACGAGCTTCGGGCCCTGGCGGTTCAGTTCGGCGGCTGGTCCCCGCAGCAGGATCGGCACGAGCTGGGTCGGCCCGAACTGGGCGTCTGTGAGGTGTTGCGCGCGCGAGGACTCGGTGCCCGGCACCACCACGATCGTCGGGGACAGCGATTTGCTCACGCCGAGGCCGATCAGGGCAAGCGCCACCGCCAGGGCGACCCACGCTGCAAGCGCCGCCCTGGGCCTGCTCATCGACAGGCGAGCCAGGTGGAGCATGAGCAGAGCGTACGCCCCGCACGCCGCTCCGCCATCGGGGTCGGCTCCGTGTCGGCGTCAGTAGTTTGAGCGCGTCTCGGCGGGTCCCGCGTCCCTTCGGCTTCCGTGGCGCTCGGCCGCGAGGCTCGATCCACCGGCTGCTCTGACGCGAGCCCATCGCGGCTTGCGAAGATGACCGTGTGAGCACTGTTTCCGAGAGGCGCGCGCCGCGGCTGACGGCGGTTATGCGCGAAGGCGAGCGGGTCACCCCGCTCGAGCTGTTCTTCGACCTCGTGTTCGTGCTCGCGCTCACGCAATGCACGGCGCTGATGGCCCGCACCCCCACATGGGAAGGGCTCCTGAAGGGACTGCTCGTGCTCGGGGTGCTGTGGTGGTCTTGGGTGGGCTACGCATGGCTCACGAGCGTGGTGGACCCCGAGGAGGGAAGCGTGCGCCTGGCGATGTTCGCCGCGATGGCCGCGCTGCTCGTGGCCGCGCTGTGCGTGCCCGGCGCGTTCGGGAGCGAGGCGCTCCTGTTCGCCTGCGTCTACGGAGTGGTTCGGGCGGCGCACATCGTGCTGTTCACGCTCGCCAGCCGCGACGACGAGCGGCTCAGGCGCTCGGTGGTGGGGCTCGCGATGAGCACCGCCATCGGGGTGGGACTGCTCGCGACGGCGGCCTTCGCGGGCGGGGCGCTGCAGCTCGGCCTGTGGGGACTCGCGCTGGCGCTCGACATGGGCGGTCCGTACCTGTTCGGGGCCGAGGGCTGGAAGCTCGTGCCGGGCCACTTCGCCGAGCGTCACGGGCTGATCGTGATAATCGCGCTCGGCGAGTCGATCGTGGCGCTCGGCGTGGGCGCGAAGGTGGTGCTCGACGCGGGGATCGTGGCCGCGGCGGTGCTCGGCATGGTGGTGGCCGCGGCGCTCTGGTGGGTGTACTTCGACGTCACGGCGATTGTCGCCGAGCGGCGCCTCTCGCAGGCCGCGGAGGGCCGCGAGCGCAACGAACTGGCACGCGACTCCTACTCCTACCTGCACTTCCCGATGGTCGCCGGCATCGCGCTGCTCGCCGTCGGCATGAAGCACACGCTCGCGGATGTGAGCGCGCCGCTGAAGCTCGTGCCCGCCACCGCTCTGCTGGGCGGGGCGGCGCTCTACCTGCTCGCGCACGTGGCGTTCCGCCTGCGCAACGTCCACACGCTCAGCGGCAGGCGGCTCGTGTGCGCGACCGCGCTGCTCGCGCTCGTGCCCGTCACGGTTGCGCTCGAGATCTCATCGCTTGCGACGCTCGCGATCCTCGCCGCGTCGCTCACGCTGCTGATCGTCTACGAGGTGCTGCGCTTCGCGGACGTGCGCGAGCGGGTGAGGCACATGCAGGCGGACAACGCTCGTCAACCTCCCGGGGATGGCAGGTAGTCCTCCGAGGGCAGCGCTCGAGCGGGGTGCGCGTCATGGGTGGGACACAACGGGGAAAACCCCGCCGGAGGTGACAAGGCGGGGGCGCTCCACAACGATCGTCCATGTGGCTTGACAAAGACGCGGCGCCGTGAGATCGTCGGCGGCCATGTACGAGCGACCCGCAGCGGGGTCGGAGCTCGCCGGCTTCCTGTGGCGCGCCGGGTCGGCGGTGTGTGCCTGTGCGGTGCTGGCGATGTTCGCGGTCCTGCTTGCCGCCACCCCCGCCCGGGCGTCGGAAACGGTCGTCAACTTCGACGGCCTCAAAGCGGGCGAACCCGTCACGAGCCAGTACGAAGCGCAGGGGCTCGCACTGGGCACGGCCGAAACGTTCAAGCAGCCCAAGCCCGAACACGGCGATTGCGGCCCGCCGACGGTTCGCGCTGGAACGGCTACTGCGCCGGCGCTGTCGGCACCGAACTACGCCGAACTTCCAACTTGCGTGACCGCCGGGCCCTTCTACGAGGGGACCTACGGTGCGCTGCTCGGGCCCTCGCGCGGGTCGCTGTCGGTACAGGTGAGCGACGTCGAGGCGGGCACGGGTCCGGTGAGCGTGAAGCTGATCGCCTACGACGCCAGCGGCAAAGAAGTGGCCAGCGGTCACGGTGAAGCGAGCGAAGGCGTCTGGCACCTGCTCACAGCAACGCTCACCGGCGAAGCCCGCATCAGCTACTTCCAGATCCGCACCGAAGGCGCGATAACGAGCGGCAAGGTGGCCATCGACGACCTCAGCTTCGAAGCCGAACCGCCCTCCAAACCACCGCCCCCTCCTCCGCCGCCTCCTCCTCCGCCGCCAACGCCTCCAAGCGCCGCGGTATCCCTGCAGACCCCCAACCCCTTCTCCGGGCAGTCGATCGCGCTCAGCGGCGCCGGGTCGCAGCCCGGCAGCGGCCGCATCATCTCCTACGCCTGGGACCTCAACGGCGACGGCAGGATCGACACGAGCACGGGCACCAACCCGATCGTGCACCTGATCCTCGCGCCGGGGGCGCACACGATCGGGCTGACCGTCACCAACTCGAACAAAGAAAGCTCCACTAGTCGCTTCGGGCTGACCATTCCCTCCACCACGGTGATGATCCCGCCCAAAGACGGCGGGGAAGGGGAATGCAAGAAAACCTACGAAGTCGCCAGTGCCGAGCTAGTCGCCGAATGCATCCAGACGCTGCCGGGCAAAGGCGGCTACGTGATCGCCTCCAAGCAGGTCGGCCTCAACGGCATGGAGCTCTCGCCGATCGGGGGCGGCTACGGCGTGTTCAAGATCCACGAAGTCAGGCACCTCGGCGTGTCGACCGAAGTGCAGCTCTCCGGCTCGCCGGTGAACGTGGAGCTCTTGAACACGCCCATCGGCGACGTCGTGCTCGGCGGGCGCGACCTGGAAAGCGAACCGATCGCGCTCTCCTTCCAAGCTTTTAGCGCCAAAACGCTCTTGAAAGCGGTCGTGGGCTCGGCGCATCCCTTCGCCCATGCGTCGGACAAACCGTCCAAGACGCTGCTGATGGCGATCGGTGTGGGCGAAGAATGCAGCGGCGGGAGCAAAAAGGCGGGCTGCTGCCCGCCCAAAAACGCGCTCACCGCGTGCGCGACGCTGCCCGGCGGCTTCCCACTCACCGGCCAGGTGGACGTGTACCTCACGAACAAGGGGCAAGCCCTGTTCGACGCCCAGGTGGGGCTCGACCTGAAATCGGTCAACTTCGAAGCCACGGGTGCGCTCGAGCTCCATGCGAATCTCGAAACGGGCATCGAACTGAGCTCGCTCCAGTTCGAAATCGGCGAAGCCAGCCTCGCTCCGATCTTCAAGGTGAAAAAAGCCTCGTTCGTCTACTACTTCCCCGAATACGTCGAAGAATCCAAGCGCGACAGCTGGCAGGCCAAGGGGACGATCACCTTCGGCGAAGAAATAGTCGAACTCGAAGCTGAACTTGCCTTCAAGAAAGGCAATTTCCAGTCCGCGTCGATGAAGTTCAAGGCCGAACCCGGCGTCCCCATATACCCGGGCATCAACCTGAATGAGATTGGCGCCTCGGTCGGCGTGAACCCGCTCGCCTTCGGCGGCAGTCTCGGCGCGAAGATCGCGGCGCTGCTCGAGCTCGAACTGGAATTCAAGTTCCGCGAAGCCACCTCCACCGAACTTGGCTTCTTCGGCGGCCAGGGCACGCTCTCCTACAAAGATGACAAAATCGCCACGCTCGCCGCCGACGTCTACTCCGACGGCTACGTGGACGCCCAGGTCACCTTCAACCTGCACTTCCCCTTCGAATCCAAAGAACCGGTGATCGAAGTGTCCGGCGGGGCCGGCTTCTGGGACGAACCCGCCAGCGGGCTGTGGCAGGCCAAAGGCAACGTCTACCTGAAACTGTGGATCATCAGCGCCGAAGTGGCGGGCCTCATCAACAACCAGTACGCCGCCGGATGCCTGCACGTCGGCGCCGAAGGGATCTTCGGGGGAGGGGTGCAGGGGCGCTACCGCTTCTCCGACGGCAACATCTCAGGCGGGCTGTTCGGCAACGACAACTGCTCCGACCAGCTCAAGCAGTACAGCCAGAAACCGTTGAAGAAACACAACGGAGGCTTCGTCAAAGAAGAATCGGCGCTGTTCCTGCCCAAGCCCGCCGATCTGCTCGCTGGTCCGCTGCGCTCGCCGGGCGGCGCGCTCGCATCGGCGGCCGCCGGCGGGGAAAGCGAGAGCTTCAGCCTCCCGGGTGCAACGATGGGCGAGGAGCTGCGCATCGGCTCCGCCTCGGGCACGCCGGTTGTGGCCCTGCTCGGCCCCGGCGGACAGACGTACACGACGCCGTCCGCGGCCGGGCGGCTCGTCACGGTTGCGGGACAGTTCATGAGCGCGGTGGCTCCCGATCCGCATCAGGTGCTCATATTGCTGCGCCACCCGAAGGGCGGGGAATGGCGCGTCCAGGCTCTTCCGGGATCCCCCGCGATCGCCACGCTGGAAGCCTCCGAAGACGTGCCCCCGGCAACCGTGCGCGTGCATTTCGGTCGCAGGCACGGCCGCAAGTTCTCGCTCTCCTACAAGATCAGCCACTACGTGGCCGGCACGAAGGTGCGCTTCGTGGAACGCGGCCGCGACAGCACGCACGTGCTCGGCACGGTGAGCAGGGCGAGCGGGACGCTCTCCTTCAGCCCGCAGCAGGCGCTCGGGCGCGCGCGCAAGGTGCTCGCCTACCTGCTGAACGCCGAAGGCGCGACTGCGCGCGAACTCACGGTCGGCCACTACACGGCGCCCGCCGCGCTGCGGCCCGGCCGACCCCGCAAGGTCCGGATCGTGCGCCACGGCGCGAGCGCCCTGGTCACGTGGAGCGCGGTCGCGGGCGCGCGTACCTTCCACATCAAGGTTCGCGGCAGCGACGGGCGCCTGCAGACGTTCTTCCGCAAGCCCAACCGCCGCAGCGTGTCGCTCTCCAACGTGCTCCCGTTCGAGAGCTTCACCGCGTCGGTGACGGCCGTGACGGGCCCGAACATGCTCTCGGGCCGGCCCGCTACCGCCAGGCTCGCGGCCGTGAAGGTGAAGCGCCCGAAGTCGAAGAAGCGCGCGGGGAAGAGGAAAGGCTAGGCGCCCGGCTCAGCCGCGCCCGGTAGGCCGCCGGCCGGCGGGACCGCGGCTCAGCGGGTCTTGCCGGCGATCAGGCAGGCCGTTCCATGATCGGCCGAGCGCACGCGGGGCATATGGGCGGAGCCGCGTCCCAGGGCGCGCGAGACGATCGTGAACGCCGGGCGCACGCTGCAGTTCGGATTGAGCAGGCCGCTGTCCCACGTGGTGGTGACGTGCCCGTGGCGGCGAAACTGCTTCTCGACGGCGGCGAGCGTGACGGAGGCGCGCCACTGGTAGTAGTAGATGCGCGAGACGCGCCCGGTCAGGCGCGCCAGCGCGAGCAGGCGCCGTACCGCCCGTTCCTGCTGGGCGGCGGTCGTGAGCTCGAACCTGTTCGACGACCTCAAGAAGCGCCACAACGGCAGCCCGGACTCGGTGAGCCAGATCTGGCCATGGACCATATGGGCCATCGTGGAGAAAGCTTCGTGCCCCCCGTAGTCGAGCTCGTAGTAGGGGTGCAGGCCCCACAGCAGGGGACGGTGGGCGGCCGCGAGGAAGCGCCGCAACCAGCCTGTCATGGAGGGCCCGTCGAGCAGGTCCGCGGCGGTCACCGAGCACCTGTGGCAGGCGCCGTTCAGCCAGTTGAAGTAGCGAGCCGCGCGAACGGGGTCATGGCTGGTGGGCTGGCTGCCCTGGTTCTCCTCGTTCCACGTCTGATAGAGCTTGATCCACGGGAAGCGGCGCATGAACGCCCGCACCGCGGTCGAGTAGGACGGCAGCGTGGGCAGCAGGTTCTGGTGGTTGGTGCTCTGGTTGAAGGCGACCAGCGGCTCAACGCCGGCGGCGCGGGCGGCATTCAGCCAGGCTTCCGCCCGTATGAGGTCGGCGTGGTGGCGGGTGGCGTCCCAGGGCACGATCAGCCGCGCGTAGCGGATCCCCAGCCAGGCGAAGCGGGGGTCGGCGAACATGGTCGGGTTGTTGTCGCCCATGCCGAACGGGACGGCGCCCGCCAGGTGCGCCGCGCCGCCCGCCGCGCGCGCGTTCGCGCCGCCCGCCGTCCCGCCCGCGCCCCCTGCCGCCGGGGCGCTCGCAAAGAGGGCGAGCAGGCAGGCCGCCGCCGGCGCGGTGCGGAGCGCCGCGCGGAGGGCCCTGCCGGGCGCGCTGTGGCCGCGAGGCTCGCGGCGGCGAGCGGTCAAGTCGCTCCCGCGACGGGGAGCCGGCTCTCGATCCTGCGTCTGAATGGCACGCGGCTTATAATGACATCAATTGCGAGCCGTCGCGCTGGGCGCCGTCTCAGCGGTCATGCCCGCCTGCGGAGTTCGCCTACTTGCACCCGCGAGCCGAACGACATGTGCTTCCACCCGCAGTCCGTTCGGGTGTCGCTGCGGGGGGCTGAGGATCGCCCAGCGCTTGGAGGTGAGGTTGACCTTGGTTGCATTGGCGAGGATCTACGAACGAGCGGATGCGATGCTCGCGCCCAAGCGGACGTATCGCGACCCCGAAGAGCAAAGCTGATGCTCGGCGCAGCCTTGGTCTGTGCTTGTTGACCCTGCTCGCACCAGGTGCGACACTGCGGCCATGACCGTTGTGCCCGCGAGCGTCACCGGTGGGTTCGTTGACGCGATCCTCGCCAGAGACTTCTCCCGTGCCCGCGGCCTTCTGCACCCCGACATCGACTTCCGGGCGATGACGCCGAATCGAGTTTGGGAGGCGGACGGTCCCGCCGGTGTCGAGGAGGTTCTGCGCGCCTGGTTCGAGCATCCCGAGAGGGACGTCGAGCGTGTCGATCCCACCGAGCCCGCATCCGTCGAGGACACCTTGCGCGTTGGCTGGCGTGTTCATGGCAGCGACGCCGACGGCCCGTTCGTCTACGAGCAGCAGGCGTATGTGCGCGAGAACGGCGGGCGGGTCGTGTGGCTGCGCGTGATGTGCAGCGGTCCGCGTCATGCGGGGAGCGTGTCTCCCGCATAGAGGTCGGGTCGCCCCGGTTCACGATTGAACGGGTTTTCCGACCGCTCCGCAGCAGACGAGCGTCTGCTACCGGCGTTTGGCTGGAATCTCGATCACGTGTGCGATCGTCGCGGCAAGCTGAGCGGGTACGGCGAAGGCGAGAAGCCGGTCGAAGGCGACCTCTGAGAGGTCGTTGCGCTACTGGAGCCAGTGGATGAAGCTCGGGTATGGCGGCCCCACTTCGACGAAGCTCGCTAGAGCGGTGACGAGCGCCCCGATAGATGCGGCGCCCTGAGGGAAGCGTCGCGGGTGCAGGATCACGATGCCGTGGTGCTCTTGGTGGCGGCTTCGATATTCGCGGTCCAATGCGAGGAAGTCTTCACGGTTGTACGTGACGATCGCGCGCTCCTGCTTCTGCGCTTGAGCGAAGAGGTCCCGGTCGGCGACGCCTCGCAGCTCAGGGGTCTCATCGACTGCGAGGGCGTCGTGACCGCGCTCTCGGATTTGCTCGGCGATTCCTGCCGAGAGCATCTCGTCGAGCAGCAGCTTCACGCGAGCGCGGCTTGCTCACGGCGCCACTGCAGTTCAGCTGCGTCGGCCTCCTCGACGTTGCGTGCGATGCGCTCATCGATCTCCTGCGGGTACTCCGCGTAGTAGCGCACCGCCGCTCTTACCTGGAAGAGCGAGAGGCTGCCCCACTCGGCCGCCGCGGCCAGCGCATCCTCGCCGGCAAGGCCACTCGCGCGGACAGCGGCGATCACCTCCCAGATGTCGGGGCCGCCAGCGAGCGCGGCGCGGCGGCCGGTCGGCCCATCACGGAACACGATACCCGGGTGATCCTCCATACGGAGTCCCTCGTCGATGTAGCGTTCGGCGAGGCGCGACTTGTTCAGGCCCGCACGCGCCCCACGCCTCTCCAAGCGGTTCACGATCGAGGCGTTGAGGCGGGCTGAGAACTGACGTGCGGAGGACATGTAAGACAGTGTAACGCAGTCGATTGAAATGGTCAGAGGGAAGTAGCGGGTCGAAAGCGACACGCTTGCGGTCGCGTGCGAGGCGTGCGCCGTCGCCCTGCACCCCGGTCCTTCAGTTGCTCCTCGACGACCCGGCAAAATGCCGTCGCGCCCCGCATCTCATGAGGACGCCCCTTGGAGGGCTTGATCAATGAATGCGTGCACCCGCGGTGGCCGTGAGGCAGCAGCAGATCGCAGGCGGCGCGGTGTAGTGAGTCCACGGTCAACGGCCTGAGCGATGGCGAGCTCGACCTGCTCGAGCTGGGTCCCAGCCTGAAGCGCATCGAGGATCGTGCGCTCCGGTGCCGTCACCGGGACACCGGCGAGCCGGCGGATCTCGGCGTCTTTGGGCGGGTGCTCAAGTGTGTGGAGGCGAACTCCCGGCCGGGGTCGCTGTCCGCGCTCGGAGCGGGGCACGGAAAGTTCGACGGCGCTGGGGATCACGTCGGAGAGCTCATACAGCTCGAGAGCGCTCTCGTGCGAGACCATAGCGCCAGGCGAGGCGCATATACGCAGGCTCGTTGACAAGGCCGCTGGCTTGGCCGTACCTCTTGAGTTGCAAGAGAGTGCCCGCGTTCGGCTGATGTGACGCGGTCGCGCTCGCAGCCTGCGTGCGGTTGATGTCCGGTAGCGTTCGTACGCTGGCGATCGTGCCTTCCCGTAATGAGCCATGTCCGTGCGGCAGCGGCAGGAAGTACAAGCGCTGCTGTCTTGAGCGGCTGGACACGGTCGCGCGAGAGCTCAGGGATCGCAACCACGTGCTCGGCGATGTGATCGAGTGGTTGAAGGACGAGCATGAACAGGAGTTGGAGGACGCGAGCGCCAATACCAAGCTGATTCGCCTGCTCGGGGGTCCGACGGGTCGGAGCATGAGCCTCGTGTGGGCGCTCAACGACTACAAGCCGGCTGACGGCGGGCCTCCGCTGATGGTGCGTTATGCGCAGCGCCCCGATCTCGATTCTTCGGCGCGAGAGATCGTCCGTGGGCTGGCCGAGGCGAGACTCGAGGTGTACCGCGTAAGTGCGACGGTTTCCGGTGTGTGGGTCGAGGTCGAGCCGCTCACCCGCGGCGCGCCGCTGCGGCTTCCCTTTCAGGACGGGCTCGAGCGCCTTCACGAGGGCGAGATTCTCCTCGCGCGGCTGGTCACCGCGACAGCCATGCCCACACCGTGGGGGCTTGGCGCCCGCTTTGCGGCTGACAGCGAGCGGCGCTGGCGGGCACGGCTGGCGGCATTGCCGGCGGATCCCGCGCAAGCTGCGCTGGCCGTGCTCGGCTTTCATCCCGACGATGCCGCCGAGCCCCTCCCGGACGGGCTCAAGCTCCACACGATGGCATGGTGGGTAGATGACGACGACGCTGTTTGCGAAACGCTTGAGGCCGAGAACACATGGGAGTGCCTGGGCCAGGCGATTCCCAGCGGATGGGCCTTCTCGTGGCCCGATGACGCGGCATCCGAGGCTCTCGATCTCGGCGGTTGGCGGGACGGCAACGGTGAGATCGAGCTCGCCAGGCTCATCGTTTGTGAGCGCGAGATGACGCTCGTCAGTGCCGACCACAAGGCAGTGATCGATCTCGCCGCTCTCCTTGAGGAGAGTCTCCGTGGCCTTATCACTCCGCGCTCCGACGCGCTCGCTGCGTGACGGAAGACCGCGAGTAGCCGCACCCGCCGCGGGGGTGAGAGGCGCGGCATCTGTTCCGACTGAGACTGCTCTGGATCTGACGGCTTTGGCACCTTCCAGCGTCGTCATCTACGCGGTCCTGTCAGCTGTGTGTCTGTGATACTGTGCTCCACAGTGACGAACATCACCGTCTCCGTTCCCGACGACGTCTACCGTGCCGCACGAATCCGCGCGGCTGAGCGGGGCAGCTCCGTCAGCGCGCTCGTCGCCGAGTACCTGCGCTCGCTCTCCGAGCGGGAGGCCGAGTTCGCGCGACTCGAAGCTCAGCAGAGACGCACCCAGGAGCAGATCAATCGTTTCAGCGCCCGCGACCGCCTCGACCGCGAGGAGCTGCACGGGCGTGCGGTTCGTTGACACCAACGTCCTGCTCTACGCGATCTCCCGCGACCCCGACGAGCGAACGAAGGCGTCGCGAGCAAACGAACTCCTCTCCTCCAGGGACCCGGGGCTCTCGGTCCAGGTGCTCCAGGAGTTCTACGTCCAGGCGACCCGCGAGAGCCGAGCAGACCGTCTGACCCACGAGCAGACCGCGGCACTCATCGACTCCTTCCGACGCTTCCCCGTCCAGGAGACGACGATCGGCGTGATGCTCGCCGCGATGTCGACCGGACAGCGATTCGGGATCTCCTACTGGGATGCGGCAATCCTCGAGGCAGCCCGCGCGTTGGGCTGCGCGGTTGTCCTCTCCGAGGACCTGAACGACGGCCAGGACTACGCAGGGATACGAGTCGAGAACCCCTTCAGCGACTGCTGACGGCTGCTCCGCGCATCGCCGGCTATGGACCGAGCGTGAACTCGATCGGCTGACCGGACCACTCAAGGTGGGTCAGCCCACGCTCAAGACCGTTTGGTTGCCGGCGCACACACACCAATCGCTGACTGTCAAAAGCCCGCAAATACAGCGCTTGAAGAGCGGACAGGGGCGACTCTGACCCCCGATAATGCCCGTTCGGCCCGCCGGACAGCCCATCAGCCGAAAAAATGCGCCGGCAACACGCCCCGTCCATGCCGCCTAGAAACCGCCTATATGCAGGGACCTTTAGAAGTGGAGCTAGCGAGACTCGAACTCGCGACCTCCTGGGTGCGATCCCAGGTGGTCCGGCGGTGAATCCCGCTCAACCATGCGGGATCTTGGCTATCGGGGCGACGCTGAATTACCCGTGTTTGGGGGTGTTTCCCGGCGATTCGGCCCACCGGGGGGAGCTGGTGGGCCCAAACGAGGGGGACGCAGCCGGCCGCAAAAAGCCTCGCTCGCACCGTGTGGTTACTCCCAACGATGCGCTGCCGGATGCCAGTGCGACACGTTCTCGTTCTGTATGCCATCGATGAGCTCCACGACGCCGTCGATGACATCGGAGAAGTGCTCGGGCAAGCCGGTAAGCCCAACGCGGGCACGGAACGCCGCCCACGGCTGCTGGCGAACCTCGCGCAGTGTCTCGAGCTGGGGCCCCAATAGTCGCACCTCGTGGTGGCGGTGCTCAGTTACTGCGCTCAGTGCTTGGCGCAGCGACTCAGCGTTGATTGGGTGGACCCGTGAGAGCAGGTAAACGTCGCCATAGTCGCGATCGCGAGTATTCGCATCACCCAGGAACATCATCGTCTCGGCCTTCTCGGCGATGACGTTCTCCAGCGGATAGCCCAAGAGCTGGAAGGTTCGGTCGTCCAGGAGTGTCGGGTAGTCGATGCGCTGCGGCTCGACCGGGTCGCCGAACGACAGGTCGAGCTTGAGCTTGAGGGCGGCGCCACTGAGATCGACGGGCAGCGTGAGGCGGATCCCTTCGTAGTCGGCGTCTTCGCGAATCGACGTGATCGAGATCCCCGAATGATCGAAGCTGACGCCATCCTCCATAGGGATCGCCAGAATCTCACTGACCACCGTGCGGAGATTGTCTGCGTCGCTCGCCAGACCCAGCGCGAGCATGTCCGCGTCCCGCGTCGCGCGACGAACGTCCAGCACCGCGAGTAGCATCCCGCCCTTGAGTACGAACCGCTCGGCGAACCGCGATGCGGCGAGCCGGGCCAGGAAGCGCTCGTGAATGTAGAGCTCGAAGAGCTGCTGCGTGTTGCGCCCTTGGGAGCGCGCGAGCTTCTGCAGGCCGAGGTAAGCCTGCTGGGGTGTGCGCTCGCTCACGTCAGCAGAGGCTCCAAGACCTCGGACATCACCGTGCCAATCCGCAGCTGGCGCGCGAGCGCAAGCAGCTCTCCCGGCTTGGCGTCTCCCTGTCGGAGGTAGGTTCGCAGCGCGGACAAGGCCACGTCCCGTCCGACGCGCGCGCGAAGGCGCAGGAGATCGACGACCGTTCGCTCCTTGGAGCTGATCTCGATTGAGTCGGCCGACCCAACAGTTTGATGAACACGCCCGAACGTAAAGGTGTCCGCCGCAAAGACGTGCACCCGCGTCGGGGGATAGACGATTCTCGGGCGATGCCTGCCGCGCGCAACCGCAACATGAACCGAGCCGGGCATCTCGTCGGTCAGATCCCAGAAGCTGGCTGCCGAGTTCAGGCAGATCATGCCGTCGGGCACCCGCCGACAAACCGCGACGAGATCCAGATGCGCCGTCGCCGGGACGTCGGCGAGACGATAGATGCCGCGCGAAAGCTCGATGAGCGCTCCTTCGTCCCGCAGGCGATACAAATCCTCCCAGCGAGCACCGCCCTTGGTCAGCTCGGAGGCCGAGGCGATCCCACCCGCACGGCGGGCCATGTCCAGGATCTCGCTCGAACCCATTGGGATGACAGTCTACACACCTAGCTGCTAGGTGTGTAGCTTTTCATTCGCATGAGCTTCGATTGCCCGCGCCACGAGGTCTGTCGGTGCACCGGGGGAGGCGCGGCTACCGCCGCCGCTTCGCGATGGGTGACGGCAGGTAGGGCGACCGGCGCGCGGCCGCGTCGATCTCGGCGCGTAGGGCGTAATGGCGTGGGTAGCGGGCGCGGATCTCATCGAGGCAGGCGGCCCCGGCGCTCTGCTCCTCGGCGAGCGCGAGCGCCTCGGCGCACGCTACCGCCACCTGGGCGACGCGCTGATAGGCGCCTCGGTGCTTGCCGGCGACCACCGCGGCGACCCGTTGCTCGACCGCCTCGCGAGCCGCCGCGAGCAGGCGGGCGCGTTCGGCCGCAGAGGAGGTGTCCCGCGCGAGGCGAGCGGCGAGCAGGCCCGAGGGCGGCAGCTCGTCGCGGTCGATCGCGCGGAAGCGCGAATCGATCAGCGACTGCTCGATCTCCTCGTCGGACGCCGCGTAGTAACGGTCTGCTGCATCGACCCAGCCGTGAGCGTCGATCTGATCGAACGCCTGCGCCAGCAGCGACTCCTGTGGCTGCGGCGGGCCGCCCGTGCCGGTGGCGGCTACGAGCAGGTATGGGATCACGATCGGCCCGGGGTGCTCGCGTGTCTGCCAACCGAGCGGCGCTGCCGCCGCGAGACGCTCGACCGCGGGCTCGGTCCGGCCGGCGAGCAGCAACAGCTCGCACGCGAGCCGGTCGTTGTCGATCGGCGCGTAGCGTCGCTGTGCGCCGATCGGCGCGTGTGTCGCCCAGTCGGCCTCCTCGGCCACGACGCGCTCGGCCATGTCGAGCGCCGTTGCGGTGTCGATCAACTCGAGCAGCCGGTGCGTCGAGGGAGCCGACCGCCAGCTCTCGCGTCTGGCCTGGAGCACAGCGTCGCCGTCGCCCTGCGCCGCAGCGAACCACGCGCCTCGATCCGCTCGCGCGCCTCGCGGGCCGCCGTCGCGGCCTCCTCGCCGCGGCGCTCGCGGATGAGCGCGTCCACCCAGTCGCGGTGGATCTCGGCATCGCACGCTCCCGGCTCGCGCGCCAGCTCCGCCAGCGCGTCGGCGCCGCCGCTCAGCTGCGCCGCCTCCGAGCGCAGCCGAGTGACGTCGCGCGCATACACCTCGACGGGCGAGTCACCCCTGATCCCGGAGCCCAGCCGCGCGATCCACGCGGGCAGGAAAGCCTCCAGGTCCGGCAGCGCTGCGCGCCGAGCATCGACGACCGGCTGCAGGCTTGGCGGGCCGCCGATATAGCGAAGCGCTCCCATCTCCTCAAACAGCGCGTCAGCGCGCTCAGACAGCGGGGTCGTCTCGTAGACCGCGCGCAGGTAGCGCGCCTTGGCCTCACCCACGTCGGTGGAGAGCATCCGCTCCGGTTCCTCGGGGCCGCAGAACCCCTCGGCGTGACGCTCGAACGCCTTCAGCAGAGGCTCATAGGCGATCCGCGCGAGATCGAGGTCTCCGTCCAGGAACGCGGTCTCGGCGCCGCCGAGAAGGTCGTCCATCTCATCGGCCCACGACTCGTCGCCGAAGGACCGCTCGTCGTGAAGATCATCATCCCAGCCCCATCCCTCGACGTACGCCCCCGACTCCAGTCGCCCCTCAAACGCCTTGATGTCCGCGAGCAGCATCTCGTCGTCGGCGGCGTCGGCGGCGGCGGACACGACTGCGACCGTCGCCCCCTCGCCGGCCTCCTCGGCCCCGCTTGGCGGCTCGACTGAGGTGAAGATCTCCAGAAACGACGCGCGCTCGCGCGCCGGCAGGCACTCGGCGTGAGCCAAAAGCGCAGCGCTCATCTCCTGCGCGCTCAGCACCCGCAGCCGCGACTCCAGCTCATTCAGGAACGGCCCGAGCCCGAGCGAACCTCGACCGATCGCGCGGGGGCTACCCAACGCCGGTGTCCCGCGGCCAGGCGTCGGACTCCTCGACCCACGACTCCGCGCCCGCCGGCCCCGCGTCGTCCACCTCCGGGATGTCCAGCCCCATCGCCCGCAGGTCCGACGGATCGAAGTCACACGGCCGCAGCCCGAAGGGCGCGCCCCCTGACGTGAAGCCCACAGCCCAGATCAGCTCACCGCCCCATTCGATCCAGCCCATGTCCGCAAGACGCTCCGCGTCGGTCCGTTCATCGACCCCCTTGGCGAGCCGGCGCCGGCCGGGGTCCCGCGAGCCGCGACGGCGCCTGGAGCGGCCCCCGTCGCGTCGCGACCCGGACGACCTGTGCGCGGCACCGTTTCGCTTCATCGCGCCTCGACTTTGACAGGGCCTCCAGACGTGATCGAGCGCTTCCGGCGCGGGTTCACCCGTCCGATCGAGTAGATCGCACCGGCTGCCCAGATGCGCGTATCGCCACGCACAAGCGGCGAGGGGCGCTTGCGCGCCAGCCGCGCGACGAGCACACGACAGAGCTGACCGTACTCAACGTCGAGATGTGCGGCGCAGACTTCGTCGGTGATCGCGAGGATCTCCGAAACCCGCGGGCGCAGCCCGTCGGGAACCTTGAGCTTCGCGAGCAAACCGTCTGCGAGTTGAGGCACGTGCAGATGATGGCTCCCACGACGGACGACGAGTCGGCTGTTCGCCGCGTTGAACGACGAACCCGGCACCGGAGCCCGGTCAGGCGATCTCTGCGAGTTCGTATCCGAGCGAGCGGTAGGCCCGCAGGCGCTTGGCGAACATGCGGCGCAGCTCGGTCAGCCGCTCCAGGTGCTCGCGCCGTTCTGTCAGCACTATCGGGCAATGGCCCTGCGCGGTCAGCTCCAGCGTGTCTTTTGCGATCAGCTCGGTGCGCTGCTTGTCGGCGACGAGCGCGGCGTATATCTCTTGGATGCCCGCGTCGGTCGGAAGCACCTTGGGGTCAAATGGGGTGTCACGGCGCACGACGCGCAGAGCGAGCGGATGTGACGAGCGGGTCGCGTCGGGCGCGATCGTGTGGCGAACGGGGCCGCACATGTGCGGCCCCGCCAGACCGATCGAAGATCGGCCAGCATGCGCCGACTGGAACAAAGAATGGACCACAGGAGCGATCCACCGCCCCGGACTCGTCGGTCAGCTCCAACGCTATGTTCAAACCGGCAAGCAGTTCCTCCAGTGGCACGCGGCAGCCGCGCGGAAGCGCCAGGAAGCGGCCCGTCTGCTCGAAGCACGCGATCACGCGTGGGATGCGCGCGGTGGACTTGCGCATCGCCTGAAGTTCGAGGAACTTCGGGTTGGAGAACGCCGCGAGCCGCCGCAGAGCATCCAAAAGCACCGGCGGCAAACTTTCGCGGCGTACATACAAGCGCTGGGCGAGCGTCGCGCTCACCGTGCCGGGAAGCTCTGAGCGCGGCGCCCACCCGCCCTTGCCCTTCGCCGGTTTCTCCCAGCGATGCGGGAAGACCTCCTCGCGGCCGCGAAAGAGGCCGGCGAACAGTGCGAGCTTGCGCTGCGGCGTCCACGAAACCGCCCGAGCCTCCCCGTCCTTCTCCGCGCCGGCCGAGATAGCCCGCTCCCGCCGGGCGAGCAGCTCGGCCAGCTCGCGAGTCGCCGCCTCGCGCGCACTGTCGAGCTCGCGAAGCCTCGCCTCCACAGCCACGATTGCGGCGTCGAACTCCGCGTCTACGGACACCGGCGCATTCTGCACGCATCATCGGCGCGCACGCGCCGCTCCCAGCGGCCCGAAAGCGAGGCAGCACGCCCGAAGATCGCCCGATGACCTCTACCAGATCCTCAAGCTCAGACGGTATCGAGTCGATGCTCGGGCGTGAGCGCGGAGCCGGCATCGTCGCTTGAGCAAGCCGGGCCGTTTCAGGTCGCCGGTCGTCATGCCCGCGCTGTCGCTCGTCGCTATAGCGCCCGGACCATCGCAATCGTAGTTTGCGTCGAGCTGTTTGCGCTGTCAACGGCGGCGGCGTTTGGATTGCGCAGCGGCATCTTCGTGCTTGTGCAGGTGCTGGCGATCGTAGCCATGCTGGCGCTCGCTCGATATGCCGAGCCGCTGATCGATCGCTGGCTTCAGGGCGCGCGCGGCGAGGAGAAGGTTGCTCGAATCATCGCCTCTCTCGAGCAGAACGGGTGGCGCGCCCTGCATGACGTCCATCTGGGACGGGGAAACGTAGATCACATCTTGCTCGGTCCAGCCGGGCTGTTCACGATCGAGACGAAGAGTCATCGCGGCCGCGTAAGGACCTCCAGCATCGAGCCACGCATGCTCAAGCAGGCTTACGCTGAGAGTAAGCACGTCGAGCGAATCACCGGCCTGAAGGTCGAGCCGCTGCTGGTGTTCAGCGACGCCTACCTCACGCCGGCGGTGTGTAGCCGCGACGGTGTCACGGTGCTCCCCGTCCGGGTGCTCGCAGCTCACCTCAAGCGGCGTGGCGCCCCCATACCGGTAGAGCGCGTGACCGCGACATACATGAGACTTGCCAAGGCCTTGGCTTTCGGCCTGGATGAGGCGCCGTAGTTGCCTATCTACCCCGAGTCCACCGGAACGCGCCGACGCGTCGGGTGGCACCGAAGAAGAAACCCGCCGACACGCAGCGGGTTGCCGATGGAGCTAGCGAGACTCGAACTCGCGACCTCCTGGGTGCGATCCAGGCGCTCTCCCAACTGAGCTATAGCCCCGCACAACGCGTGGACGCGTAAGCGACGGTTTGAGAAGTGTAGTGGGAGAGCCGGTTGGGGACCGGAGCGGTGTGGGGGTGCGAAACGAGGTTTCGTGGGCACGGTGTTTGCATGGAGGCATGGCGATCGAACGGCCGGGCATCCGCACAAGTTGGGGCCGGGGCGAGGTATGGTGGGGGCGCAATGGGATTGCTCGATGACGCCATTAGGGAGCACTTGGAGCTCAAGCGTCTCAGGGGAGCCGACCCGGGCGGTGTGGCTCGGGAGGAGCGGGACGCCCTTGGGGGGGTGCGTGGCGGAGGCGAAGCGCAGGACGGCGGGCCGGACGGGGGTGAGGGGGAGGCGTTGTTGGAGCCCGGTGGTTCGTTCTCGCCGGCTTCTGGGCCGACTCCGGCGGCCGACTCCGAGGCGGTCGGGCAGGAGACGGTCGAGATCAACATGGAGGCTGAGCTCCATGCGGGGGGCGCCGTGCGTGAGATGGAGGCGGGCGCGGACGAGCGCGCCGCGCCGGTGGGGCACCCGTCGCATAGGCAACCGAACGAGGAGGACTCCCTCGAATGGGAGCTGCCGGGAGATCGCTCTGAGGAGCCTGTCGAGGGGGAGGGGGAGGGGGATGCGTGCGTAGCGGATGAGATCGCAGGCGGCGAGCACGTCGAGGACGTGCTCGAGGAGACCCCCGACTTTCTGCGCGATACGCCCGAGCAGGAGCGACTCTGGTTCGAGCAGCGTCCGCCGCGCGACTTCGACTTCAACGAGTAGACGATTCGCACGGCGCCGACGTGCGGCGCGGAGCGGGACCGAGGGACGATGCCGAGGGCGATGCTTGCCCTACACTCGGAAAGCGCGGGGCCATAGCTCAGCTGGGAGAGCGCCTGCTTTGCAAGCAGGAGGTCGCCGGTTCGATCCCGGCTGGCTCCATTGGAGGAATTGCCTGGAAAACTGATGGGTTTAGGGGCGCTGATGGTACTCGATTGGTACTCGGCTTTGGCGGAGAGTACCGCAGGCGAGTACCACATCGGGCCCGATTTTGCGGGGGATTGGCGCGGCGGCGGTTGGCAAGCAGGAGGTTGAGGTTCGAACCCAGTATCGCCCATGGGCCATACCTTTCCAGGGGTCATGGCTGCGATCTTGCGGCCCTCGGGCGGCACTCGCGCCCGCACGGCGAGCTGCAGGCGTCTCGGTGGGGCGCGCCGCAGACTTCTCCTTTCGCCATAGCAAAGCAGTAGTCCGCCGAGCCGGTGCTCTGACGAGTGCTCGCCCCTTGCGAGCGTGACCCTGGTGCTCGCGAAGACGCTCGGATCTCGGGCCAGAGCAGCAGCGCGCGCTGCTGTCGCGGTCCCACCGAGCGGGAGTGGTGGCTCCAGGATGAGCAATGGAGCCTGCGGCTGGGTCGTGGGATGGCTCGTCGTTCTCGCGCCTTGGTGGTGGTGTGGGTGTCCGCGTATCGTGCGCCAGCTCTCGCGGGGCATGCGCGGGATCACGGCGGTCATGCCCAGGCCGATGACAAGATCGAGGATCGCATCTTCCAGTGATCTCTGTAATACTGAAAGACATGGCCGGCGACGTTGACCTGTATGAGCAGTTCGCGCGGATCGGGAAGGCGCTTGGCTCTGGGCGTCGCGTGCAGTTGCTCGATCTTCTCTGCCAGGGCGAGCGCAGCGTCGATGCGCTCGCGCGTGCGGCTTCGCTGACGGTGACGAACACCTCGCAACACCTGCACGTCCTGCGCGCGGCACGGCTCGTGGACGTGCGCAGGGAGGGCACGAAGGTCTTCTACCGGGTCGCGGACGAGGGCGTCTATCGCTTCTTCTTCGCTCTGCGCGAGCTCGCGGGGGATCGTCTGGCTGAGGTGGAGCAGATTATGCGCCGCTACAACGAGGGCGGCGGCGGCCTGGAGCCGGTGAGCAGGACCGAGCTCCTCACGCGGGCAAAGCGAGACGATGTGGTCGTTCTCGACGTGCGCCCGACAGATGAGTTCGCCGCCGGGCACCTCCCCGGCGCCGTCTCGGTCCCGCTCGAGCAGCTGCAGCAGCGGCTTGCCTCGCTGCCGCGCGAGGCGGAGATCGTCGCCTACTGCCGCGGTCCCTACTGCCTGCTGGCCCCCCAGGCGGTCGAGCTGCTGCGCGAGCGCGGCTTTCGCGCCCGCCAGCTGCAGGACGGCTTCCCCGAGTGGCGCCTGGCCGGTCTTCCCATCGCGGTTGGAGAGGAGCAACGATGAAGGTACTCGTCCTGGTCAACGACCCGCCCTACGGCACCGAGCGCTGCTACAACGCGCTGCGGCTCGCCGGCTCGCTCACCAAGCGCAAGGACACCGAGGTGCGCGTCTTCTTGATGGCAGATGCGGTCGGTTGCGCGCTCGCCGGTCAGGTGCTGCCCGACGGCTACTACCACCTCGACCGCATGCTCACAGCGGTTCTGCGTCGCGGCGCCGAGGTCGGGCTGTGCGGGACGTGCATGGATGCGCGCGCGATCGACGAGAGCAGACTCGTCGAGGGTACGCGCCGCTCCACGCTCGAGGAGCTGACCGACTGGACGCTGTGGGCGGACAAGGTCATGACCTTCTAGCTGGGGAGAGTGGGGAGAGCTGATGGCTTCAAAGACTGTTGTCGTGCTCGGTGGAGGGACGGGCGGGCTCGTTGCCGCGCACCGGCTCGCCCGCGAGCTGGGGGACGGAAGCAGGGTCATGCTGGTAGAGCGCGACCTCGTCTATCGCTTCGCGCCGTCGTTTTTGTGGGTGATGAGCGGTACTCGCCGTCCGGAGCAGGTGAGCGCCGATCTTCGCCGTCTGACGCGCCGCCGCGTGCAGCTGGTGCAGGCCGAGGCGCAGGGGATCGACGCGGCCGGCGGGCGCGTCGAGACATCGACTGGTTCGATCCCCTTTGACCGGCTCGTGGTCGCGCTCGGAGCCGAGCTCGCCCCCGATCTCCTGCCCGGGTTCGCCGAGGCCGCGCACACTCCTTACACGCTCCAGGGCGCCGTCGCCGCCGGGGCCGCGCTCGGACGCTTCGATGGTGGCCGCGTCGTCGTGCTCGTCTCGCGCCTTCCCTACAAGTGTCCGGCGGCCCCATATGAGACGGCGCTGCTGGCCGAGGCGCTGTTGCGCAAGCGCGGCGTCCGCGCGAGCATCGACATCTACACGCCGGAGCCGTTTCCGATGCCGACCGCCGGCCCGGTGCTCGGCGAGGCTTTGCGCTCGATCCTCGAGCAGCGCCGGATTGCCTTTCACCCCGAGCAGACCGTCGAGCGGATCGAGCCGCAGGCGCGCGAGCTCGTGCTCGCGGGTGGCCAGCGCGTCGGCTACGACCTGCTGCTCGGTGTCCCGCCGCACCGCGCTCCCGCTGCGGTACGTGAGAGCCCACTGGCGGGGAAGAGCGGCTTTATCCCCGTCGACCGCTCGACACTCGCGACCAGCGCCGAGGGTGTCTACGCCATCGGTGACGTGACGAGCATCCCGCTCGCCGGCGGCAAGTTCCTACCCAAGGCGGCCGTGTTCGCGCACGCCGAGGCCGAGATCGTGGCGAGGCGGATCGCCGGCGAGCTCACCGGCCACGCGCCCTCCGGGACGTTCGAGGGCAAAGGCGCCTGTTTCGTCGAGATGGGCGACGGCGTCGCGGCGTACGCGACGGGCGACTTCTACGCCGAGGGGGAACCTCAGGTGCGACTCCGCCGGCCAGGGCGCCGATGGCACCTCGCCAAGATCGCGTTCGAGAAGTCTTGGCTCTGGCGGTGGTTCCGATGAGCACGACCGCGCCTCACCCAGCAAAGCCCTTCGAGCCGTCGACCCAGCACATCCTGCGGGTGGGTCCGATCGGCCGCCTCGGCCGCTACACGGCGATGCATTTCCGCACGGTGCTGGTCGGCTGGATACTGGTCGCGCTGGCGCTCGGCTTCTTCGCGCCACGAGTCGAGAAAGCGCTATCCGGCGCCGGTTGGGAAGCGAGTGGGTCGCAGTCGGTGCAGGCGCGCAAGCTGGTGGAACGCGACTTCGCAGGGCTCGGCAGCTACGGGCTTGAGACCGTCGTGTATGCCCCGACGCAGACGGTCAGCGCCTCGGCCTTCAGGTCGGCCATCGCACGCGTCGAGCAGACGCTGCGTGCGAATGGCGCGGTGAGGACCGTTGTGGCTCCCGCGCCCGGATCGTCGATCTCCGCCGACGGCCACACCGCAATCGTGCAGGCGGGCGCCGCGCGCGACCCCAACCGGATGGTGGCCGCCGCCGACAGCCTCAAGGGGACCCTGCACAAGATCTCCACCGCGGCGGTTCAGGTGAACCTCACGGGCGCGGCCGGGATGTGGTCGGACTTCAACGCCGCCAACCGCTCGGCGATGCTGCGCTCCGAGGTGATCTCCTGGCCGGTGACGCTGGGCATCATGCTGGTGGCGTTCGGCTCGCTCGTGGCCGCCGGATTGCCGCTGATGCTCACCATGCTCGGTCTGCTCGCCGCCGCCGGCTCGCTCTACCTCGGCACGCTGCTCGCGCCGATCTCGATCTGGGCGATGAACTTCGCGTTGATGTTCGCCCTGGCTTTGGGCATCGACTACGCGCTGTTTCTCGTGATGCGCTTCCGCGGCGCATTCTTCGGATCGAAGCTCGACGCGGTGGAGGCGACGGCGGTCACGATGGACACGGCCGGCAAGGCCGTGCTGTTCAGCGGTGTGACCGTGCTGATCTCCCTGACGGCGGTGATGCTCGTTCCCAGCCCGGCGTTTCGCAGCATGAGCCTCGGGATCATGCTCGCCGTGATCTTCGTGCTCGCCGCCACGCTGACGCTGCTGCCGGCGGTGCTGGCAAGGCTCGGCCCGAAGGTGGACAACCTCGCGCTGCCGTGGGCGCACTCCGGTGAGCATCGCTCACCGCGCTTCGCCGCCTGGGGCGAGCGGCTGTGGAGCCACCCCTGGCGCTACGGCATCCCGGCGCTGGCCGCCCTGCTGGTGCTCGCCTTCCCGGTGACGCAGTTGAAGACGTCGATGCCCTCGATCAAGGTGGTTCCCACCAGTGACTCCTCGCGGATCGGCTACAACCGGGTTAAGGCCGCGATGGGACCGGGCGCCACCGGCCCGCTGCAACTCCTCACGACCGCCGGTGAGGCGGCGAGGGTCGCGCGGATCGCAGGGAGCGACCCGGGCATCGCCCAGGTGCTGCCCGCCCAGCCCGGGAGCGGTGGGCTGGCGCTGGTCACGGCCATCCCGCGGCAGGACCCGTCCAGCCCGGCTGTCGGCGCCACGATCGAGCGGCTGCGCGCCCACCTGCCCGCCGGGACCGTCCTCGGCGGCGCGGCCGCCGAAAACCACGACCTGCAGACCCTGCTCTCCGCCAAGACCCCGTTGGTGATCGGCGTCGTGCTCGGCCTCGGCTTCCTGCTCTTGCTGTTCGCCCTGCAGGCACCGCTGCTCGCCGCCGCCGGAGTCCTCACGAACCTGCTGGCCACCGGCGCCGCCTTCGGCGTGGCCAAGTGGATCTTCCAGGACGGCGCGCTGCACTCGCTGCTCGGCTTCCAGCCCCAGGGCTTCCTCGACGCCTGGGGACCCGTGTTCTTCTTCGCGATGATCTTCGCGATCTCGATGGACTACACCATGTTCCTGCTCTCCTCGGCCAAGGAGCACTGGGATCGCAGCCACGACGCCAGGGAGGCGATGGTCGGCGCCGTCGCGCACTCCGGGCGGGTGATCTTCGCGGCGGGCGCCGTGATGGTCGCCGTGTTCTTCACCTTCGCGCTCTCCGGCCCGCTGCCACCCAAGGAGATGGGCATCATCCTCGGCGTCGCCGTGCTGCTCGACGCGGCCATCATCCGCCTGCTGGCGCTCCCGGTCCTGCTGCGCCTGATGGGCCGCCGCGCCTGGTATCTACCCCGATGGGCGCGACGGGTACTCCCCGACGTGCGCTTCGGACACTCATGACGTCGAGCGGTTCGCCCGGAAGATCAAGACGCTGCCCCAGTAGCGTGTGGGCGTGAGCTCCGAGACCTCTCCGCTGCTCGTCTTCCAGCCGGCCAGCAGGACTCGCTCGCGCCTGATCCGCCGCGCAAGAACGCTCTCTCTGCTGAGCATCGCCTGGATGACGGTTGAGGCCGGGGTGGCGATCGTCGCTGCCCTGGTCGCGGGGTCGGTCGCGTTGCTCGGTTTCGGCCTGGACTCGCTGATCGAGCTTGCCTCGGCGGGCACAATCCTGTGGCTCTACACGGGCAGCCGCCGCGGCTCTGACGCGGCTGAGCGCCGCGCGCAGCAGCTCATCGCCATCTGTTTCGCGGCGCTGGCGCTGTACGTCGCCTTCGACGCGATCGACACGCTCGCGGCCGGGACACACCCGGACACGAGCTGGCCCGGGGTCGCTGTGGCGGCCGGGGCGATCGTCTTCATGCCGTTGCTCGCCATCGCGAAGGGCCGCGTCGCCGCGCAGCTTGGCTCGACGGCGACCGCTGGGGACGCGGCGCAGTCGTGGTTGTGCGCGCTCAGCGCAACCGCGGTGCTCCTCAGCATCCTTACCGGCGCCGCGCTCGGCTGGTGGTGGCTTGACCCGATCACCGGACTCGGGATCGCGGGGCTCGCGGTGCGCGAGGGACGCCAGGCGTGGGCCGGGGAGGTCTGCGCCGACTGCGCGCCGATCGGGTTCGAGTCGGCCGAGAGCTGCGGCGAGGAGGGCTGCCGCTAGAAGTGGCCAGGGCCCCCGAGCACCTCTTGTTCGGTTGGCAGCAGGTGAGGAGCCGCCGCCGATTGTGGGCGAGCCGAGCCGAGCCCGAGCCTGACTCGGCGGCGTCCTCGTTGTCGGGCGCTCGCACCGAGCGTGGTCGCGAGGCAAGCAGCCAGCGTCCTCCCGCTCGCGTGGGAAGCAGGAGTGCGGCTGGTCAGACGAGACGAGCGCAAGGGACGAAGCGCGAGCGTCTCGCGCGGCGCCCAGTGGACGCCTGCTTTGCCAGGGGCAATGCGACAGTGGAGGCGGCGTCGACAACGCGTCTCAGATTCATGCTCCCTACGCGGGTGTCCGCTGCCACTACTGGGTCATCGTCCGCGATGAGCGCCGCGGTCTGCTGTGCGATCAGGGTTCCGTGCGGGAGGCGCCAGCCAGCGCGTCAGACTTGACGGCCGCATGCGTCCGAGGTCGAATCGCGGTCCCCAGCGTGGATCGGACAGCTCGGGGTGGGCGAGCGATGGGGTATGCGCGCGGCTGTGGCACATCTGCTGCGCCAGGCGTGTGATGCGTGCGGCGTCCTGTCCTTCGGCGCCGAGCTCGTCGCGGGCGATGAACCAGTCGGTGCCGCGGCGGGCGCGTGTGGCCTCGACGTAGGCCGTCTCCTTGCTGGTCTGCCAGCCGCCGGTGAGCACGACGGAGCGCTCGACGGTCGCGCCCTGCTGGCGGTAGACATGCTGCGCGTACGCCAGCCTCAGCGACTCCAGATCCTCGCCGACGAGCTGCACTCGACGTTGTGATCCGTCGAGCGTGACGGTCACGCCTCGCTCGTGGATGGTGCTCACCTGGCCGCGGGTGCCGTTCTCGACCCGCGGCTGCCCCGCCGGGCGGTGCTGGGCGGTGAACGCGATGAGGTCGCCTTCGCGCAGGCCGTAGTGGACAGCGGGCAGCTGGATCTCGTGGTGGCCGAGTTCACCGCGCTGGGCGCGTAGGTGTTGTGCGCGGGCGTTGAGCCGGTCGATCTCCGTGTTCGCCGCGTCGGCGATCAACGCGACCTCGCGGATATCACGCCCCTCCGTGAGCGAAGCCCATGTTTGTACGGCTTGCTCTGCGGCTTGGTCGCGGGTGTCGGAGAGGTGTAGCTGGCCGCGTGAGGCGTAGTGCGCCATCGCGCGCTCCGGTTCTCCCGCGCGTAGCGCTTGCCACGCGCGCTGGTCGGCGGGGTCCTTGGTGCGGTGGATGTCCGCGAGCTCGGCGGTGGGGGTGTGGCCGGTGAGCCGGTCGAACATGCCGCCGGGGCCGATCGAGGGGAGCTGCTTGCCGTCACCGACAGCGATCAGCTTGGACCCGGAGCGCTCCACAAGCTCGGTCAGCGCGTCGAGGCGCTTGTGATCGACCATGCCAGCCTCGTCCAGGATCACTGTCGTATCCCTGCCCACGTGGATGGCGCCCGTGTTCGCGCGGGCGACCAGCGAGTCCAGGGTGAGTGTCTGCCCGGCCAGCGCGGGGCTGTCCGAGCCGAGCCGCTCCGCTGTGGAACCGGACACGGCGACGCCAATCGTCTCCCGCCCGGCGTGCTGCTCCGCGCGTGCGGCGGCGTCGATCACCACTCCCTTCCCGGCCCCGGCCGGCCCGACGAGCACGGCGGCGCGCTCAGGGCCTGTGAGGGCTTCCAGCGCCTTGTGCTGCTCGGGGGTCAGTGGCCCGCCGATGCGCTCGGCCACCTCGCGGGCGGCGTGACCGCGGGCGATCTCGCCGACATCTCGCCCGGCGGGCTGAGCGAGTGTCGCCGCGCGCCGTTCGATCGCCTGCTCCTGGGCACGCACCGCCAGCGTCGTCATCCGCCCGCCCTCCAGCGTCAGTATGCGCCGGTCGCCGACCATCGCCTTGGCTACGGCGAGCGCCTCATCGGGCACCATCTCCCCTGCGGCCTGCTCCAGCGCAACCGCGCGCAGGTCGCGCGCCTCGAACACGGCGTGCTGCTCGGTCAGCTTCGCCTCGATGCGGCCCTCGATCGCACGGGTGGCCGTGGGGCGCTCGGATGCGCCGATCAGCCGCACCGCCTCATCCGCCCCGAATCCGTGAGCGCGCCCTGTCTGGGTCCACACCCGCTGCAGGTCAGAGCGCGTGGTCAGCTCCTTGGAGCGGCGGTTCTCCAGCGCGAGGTTGCGCAGCTCGCCGCGCTCAGGGGCGCGGCCGTAGCGGGCACGGAAGCGCTCCGCCGCACGGGCGACCTCGCGGGAGCGCCCGGAGAACGCCTCGCGCAGCTCGCGGGGGACGCCGGCGACCTCGAAGTAGCGGCCGTCCTTGCCGGTGGCCTGCTCGACCGGGTATCCCTCGCGCACGAGCTCCTCAGCAAGCGCGCAGCGGTAGAAGGCGCCCAGCTCCCGCGCGCAGCGGAAGACCGGCCGCGAGGCTACCGCCACGATCCGCTCATCCTTGCGCACGGCGCCGGTGAGGACCACGTGGCTGTGTAGCTGGGGGTCCGGGGCCTGGGCGCCGGAGACACCGCGGGCGGTGGTGTGGCGGTACTCGGCGGCGATCACGTCCTTGGCGCGCTCTTCCACGACCTGGCCGCTGTAGCGGCGGCGCACGACGGGGACCTGCTCGCGCAGGTGGTGGATTGTCTGCTCGACCGCCTGGGCGTGCGCGTTCTCGATCTGCTCGCGCTGCCAAGGGTCGCCGAGCGCCCACACCGTCGAGGCCGACTTCGGGGCGCTCAGCGTCACATCGATCCCGCCGCCCCGACCGCCGCCGGCGCCCTCGGGTCGCAGCCAGCGGCCTGTACCCGGGTGGCGGCCCTCCATCAGCGCGATGAAGTCCGCGCCCTCCACCGGCTTGCCCGCAGAAATCCCCAGCCGCTCCAGGGTCTCCGCGTCGGAGAGCCAGCGGCCGGGGGCCTGCGTCAGTTCCCCATCCGGCGCCAAGTAAGAATCCCCGCGCTCGGGCTCCACGGTCTTGCTCTCCAGGTAGCGCGCGTACCCGCCGCCCCGGGACGCACCTATGCTCGCCGCCGTCATCACATGAAGTGATGACCACGAGCGCGCTGAGGCGGCCACCGAGTTGCACAGTTCTCGCACCGCGCCCGGAGGGCCGTGCATGTTGTCTGTGCTCGAGGGTGAGCGAAGCGAGGGCGCCGTTGCGCTGGTGCGCCGGCGTGCGTCCGGCGACCATCGTCAGGCGGTCGTGCGGCGGTTGGCTGCGACCGCGGGCGAGCTCTGGACCGGCCTATCGAGGAGGCGCGCAGTCGCGTCCTGGAAGCCGAGCGGGGTCGCGGCCGGAAGGCTCGCTGGCCGTTCCGGGCAGCTCCGGGTCATCTACCCAGAGGCCATTCCTCCGCCCAAGGTCAATGAGCGCCATCCCCGCATCCATCCCAACCCATCCCCGGCTCACGCGCGAAGACGTCCTCGATGGCCGCGAGGTCGCCGAGCTGCTGCACCTGCCGCTCTCGACCGTTCTCGAATACGCCCGCCGCGGGCTGCTTCCCGGGTACAAGCTCGGGCGGCGCTGGATCTTTCTGCGCGATGAGATCGAGGCGGCGGTGCGGAGCCGGCCGGGGGACAGGTCGGCGGCGTGAGCCCATCTTGCGCGTGCCCCCGCCAGTCGCGGTCTTGATGCCATCGCCGCCGGCGTTCTTGCTGACGGTGGGCATCAGACCGTTCGTGGTCTTAGGCTCTTGTTATGGCCAAGTCCGTTGCGGAACTCCTATCCGAGCGCGAGGGAACTCGTCTCGACTTCAAGCAGGATCTGTCGAGCATAAAGCGGGTCTTGGAGACCGTCTGCTCGTTTCTGAACACGGCTGGCGGCACACTCGTCGTGGGCGTCGAGGATCAGACGAGAGTCGTCCTCGGGCTCGATGACGTGGAGAAGCAGGAGGAGAAGCTGGCAAACGCCGTGGCGAGCGCGATTGATCCGCAGCCCACGGTCCAGCTCGAGATCGTGACCCACGAAGGGCGCAATCTGCTCCTCCTGCGTGCCGCCTACGCCGCCGGGCCCTTCTTCATCAAGGACAAGGGCAAGGACAGAGGCACGTTCGTCCGCATCGGCAGCAACTCGCTACCCGCGAGCCCAGAGAAGGTCGCCGAGCTTGAACGGGCGCGACGAATGGGCGCATGGGACCAGGAGCCGATGCCGGGACTGACGCGCGACGATCTCGACCGGCAGGCGATCAAGCGGTGGCTGGAAGTGGTAGGAGAGAAACCGACGGACGCGAAGTTGCGGGGGCTCGGTGTGCTGGCCGAGTACGCCGGGCAGCTGGTTCCCACCCGAGCTGGAGTCATCGTGTTCGGGCGAGAGCAGGCCATCCATTTTCCCGACGCGCAGATCCGATGCGTTCAGTTTCGAGGCGCCGACAAGAGCGAGCCGGTGGTCAAGAGCGAGGACCGCGACGACACGGTGCTCGACGGGATCGAGGCGGCGATCCGATTCATCGAGCGCAACACCGACCGGATTGTCCGGATCACCGGGCGCACGCAGCGAGAAGAGCTGGATCTCTATCCGCGTCCTGCTGTCCGCGAGGTCCTCAACAACGCGGTCGCCCATACGGACTACGCCGTGGAGGGCGCCTCGATCTTCGTTGCTCTGTATTCCGATCGCCTTGAGATATCGAGTCCCGGGACGTGGCCGCCCGGCTTCTCCCGCGAGGACTTCGAATCCGGCGTGAGCCTGCGCCGCAACAAGGCCATCTCACGCGTGCTGATGCGGCTGGGCGTGATCGAGGGCTACGGGAGCGGGTACGACCGCGTGATCGCCGCCTGCCGCGGCGACGGCTACCCCGAGCCCGAATGGATCGAGAACGGCCCGCAGATCAAGGTCGTCCTGCGGCCGCATCCGGCCGCGGGCATTACCCCGCAAGGCGCCGGTGTGCCTCCGGGCCCGGAGAGCTTGCGAGGAAGGCCGCGACAGAGCGTCGAGGAGCGAAGGCGACTGGTTCTGCGGGCGGTGCAGGAGCTTGAGCGCCCGAACACCACCGATATCCAGGCGTATACGGGTATTCCCGCGCGCACTCTGGACCGTGATCTTGGACATCTACGGGATGTTGGCCTGGTGGAGTTCGTGGGGTCCAGGCAGACCGGCTTCTACCGCCCCAAGCAGGAAGTCGCGCCACATAGCGCCACGTAGCGCCATTCAGCGCCACATAGCGCCATACGCCGCCATACTCTGCCAATCACCGCCACACTCTGCCATGCGCTGCCACACCCTGCCAATCACCGCCACCCTGTACGAAGTGGGTGATTGCGGCGGTGAGCGTTCCCGCGATCAGCGACCGGCCTCGGTCTTCGCCTGCTCGCTCGACGCCCGCGTCGCAAACGCCAGGTTGACCCGCTCAAGGTCCTCGGGCCGTGCCTTGGCATGCATGTAGCGCTCCGTGGTCGTGATCCGAGAGTGCCCGAGGAACTCCTGGACGAAGCGCGCGTCGGCGTGCCGGGCGATGAGGCTGCCGGCGGCGTGGCGCAGGGCGTGGAAGCGCAGTGGGCGTAGGCCAGCAGCGTCGCGTGCCGCCTTGAAGCGGCGGCGCACGGCAGAGGGATCAAGGCGCCGGCCGAGGCGGGAGCAGAACACGTAGTCCTCGCGCGAGGTGTAGTCGCCGCGGGCCTGCAGGCGTTCCAAGGCTTCGGCGGCGGGATCGGCGAGCGGGAGGAAGCGCGCCTGCCAGCTCTTGGTCGGCCCCTCCACGCCGGCGGACACGGCACGGTGGACGACCATGCGGCGCGTGTCGAAGTCGACGTCCTCCCAGCGCAGCGCGATCAGCTCGCCGAGGCGCAGGCCGGTGTAGGCGGCGAGACGGAACAACTCGCCGTCCTGCACATCCTCGCGTGCGCGCCACGTGATCTCCTCGGCGCTCAGGTTGGCCGGCTGCGCCCCGCGGTGCGATCCGTCGGCGGCTGCCGCGGCGATCGTCTCGACCTCCTCGGGCTCGTAGAAGTCGAGCACCGCCGCCGGCGGTTCACGGCGCTTGGTTGTGCCGGCCACAGGGTTCGACGGCAGGCCGTGGGTGTCCACGCGGCAGGCGAAGCCGAAGATCGCCGAGAGCACCTGACGGTTCTTGTTGACCGAGCGGGGGGAGACGCCCTCGCTGTCCAGCCTGCGCAGGAACGCCGATACCTCCCGTGTGGTGATCTTCGCTGCGGGCCGGTCGCCGAACGCGGCCATGAGCACTCCTTGGCTCTTGCCCTTGCCGCGGCGGTGCGGCGCTCCCGGCTCGGCGAGCATGTAGCCGTAGTCGCTGAGCGTGGACGGCTTCGCCCCGCGCTCGTGCCGCAGGTGCTCGAGCCACACCGCCGCCAGCTCGCGGAATGTGACGCCACGCTCGCGGCGCTCACGCTCTCCGGCTTCGATCGCGCGCTCCTGCTCGTCGTGCTCGGCGATCAGCTCGGCCATCCGCACGGTCGCGCGCTGCTCGTCGAAATAGCCCTCCGGTACTCGCTCACGCCGCGTAACCCATCCGCTCCCGTCGGCCGCGCGCTCAAGCCATGCGCGGCCGACACGACGCTTCACCTGCCGGCCCGACCGCCTCCACTTCGCCAGGTACACCGGCCCGTCGCTGCGCTCTGCGACGACCAGCGCACCGGTCGGCTCGCTGCCTTTGGGGTTACCAACTTTCTCCATCATTCACTAAAGGTACCACACGGGTACCACATCGTATCGAGTACCGCTTTTGGTACCACACTGGTCGTTTTCGCCAGCAATAACACCACTTAGCCCAACCCAACACCCCCGTAATCATTGGCTCCAGCATGTCCGCCCCTGCTTTGCAAGCAGGAGGTCGCCGGTTCGATCCCGGCTGGCTCCACTGGAGAATACCCTGCAAATCAATACCTTTTGATAGCGATAACCGCCAGCCAAACTCTTCCGTGTTCCCCAGCCGTGTTCCCCAGGTCCGGATGAGCGTCCTGTAGGCAGCAACCTTTGGTGAGCGGCCGCGGCCACTGGGGAACACATGCTGGGGAACATCGCGACCGTGAAGGCACGCTCGCCGTCAGCCCCACCGCCAACGCTGAGAACACCGCGTACGGCCGCTACACGAACACGAAGGGCCCTGCGGAGATCGAGAGCATTTCGGCGTGCCGATTCGCTTCAAGGAGGGCACGCGCCGCTACAACATCGAGCCGACCGAACGTTGGCATGCCATCTTGCATTCGGTCGCCGTCACGAGACGCGCCAAGCACTACGCTATGGCGGCGTGAGCTCGGGAGGGATCTATCTGCGCCGTGGGAACGCCCTGGTGAGGATGGTGGAGCAGCCCTACGAGAGCGAGGACGCGCTGCAGGCTCTCCTGGCGGACTATCCGGACCTGCTCGCGGGCGACCAAGCGGACGGGGAGCCACGGCGCTGGCTCCTGTTGGCGCGCGAGGCGCCGCTCGGAGACGCCGACAGGGATGCTCGCTGGTCGGTGGATCACCTGTTCGTCGACCAAGACGCGATCCCGACGATCGTCGAGGTCAAGCGCAGCGACGATACGCGCATCAGACGTGAGGTCGTTGGCCAGATGCTCGAGTACGCGGCCAATGCGGTCGCCTACTGGCGGCTTGATGAGCTGCGAGCCAGGTTCGAGGCAAGCTGTCAGCAGAAGGGGATGGAGCCCGAGGAACTGCTCGGTTCGCTTCTCGACGGCAAGGAAGAACCCGACCAATTCTGGGAGCGGCTCAAGACGAACCTCGCGGCATCGAAGCTGCGGTTGGTATTTGTCGCCGACGAGATTCCGCCCGAACTGCGGCGCCTGGTCGAGTTCCTGAATGAGCAGATGCAAAGCGCCGAGGTGCTCGCGGTAGAGGTGAAGCAGTACGTCGACAGCGACAACGAGCACCAGACGCTCGTGCCTCGCCTTGTCGGCCAGACCGAGAGGGCCAACCAGGCCAAGGGAAGGGCACCCACCCGGCGGTGGGACAAGGACATGTTGCTGGGCGCCCTGGAGGAGCGCCACGGCAAGCCGGCCGTCGAGATCGCCCAGCAGATCATCGCCTGGTCTGCTCGACTGGGCCTGCACGATTGGTACGGCCGCGGACAGCACGACGGCTCCCTGACCCCGGGCACGACAGACGGGATCGGCTGCTATCCGTTCGTTCTTTACACGTACGGCCGCATCGAGATCCAGTTCAAGAGCCTGTCGCGACGCCCTCCCTTCGACCAGCTTGACATGCGCAAGCTCTTGCAGGAGAAGCTGAACGCGATCGGTGGCGTGTCCATTCCCGACGAACGCTTGGACAGCCGCCCGAGCCTGCCCCTCACCGCGCTTGAGGGCCCGGCCGCCCTCCAAGCATTCCTCGACACCATGCGCTGGGTCTTCGACCAAGTGCGTGAGAGAGAAGCGACATGAGCACGCCCAAGCCTATCCGGCACGGCATGATCCGCTGGAAGCCGCCCATATGGCGCTGAAGAAGTCCGACCTCTATCGCTCGCTGTGGCAGAGCTGCGACGAGCTGCGGGGCGGCATGGACGCCTCGCAGTACAAGGACTACATCCTCACCCTGCTATTCGTGAAGTACGTCACGGACAAGGCGAAGTCCGATCCGAACAGCCTGATCGACGTGCCACCCGGCGGCTCGTTTGACGACATGGTCGCGCTCAAGGGCGACAAGGAGATCGGCGACCGGATCAACAAGATCATCGGCAGGCTCGCCGAGGCCAACGACCTCCAGAAGGTGATCGACCTCGCCGACTTCAACGACGAGGAGAAGCTCGGCAAGGGCAAGGAGATGCAGGACCGGCTCAGCAAGCTGGTCGCGATCTTCGCCGACCTCGACTTCCGCGGCAGCCACGCCGAGGGCGACGACCTGCTCGGCGACGCCTACGAGTACCTGATGCGCCACTTCGCCACGGAGTCCGGCAAGTCCAAGGGCCAGTTCTATACCCCGGCGGAGGTTTCGCGCGTGATCGCCAAGATCGTCGGCATCGGGCCGGACACAAGGCAGGACAAGACTGTCTACGACCCCACCTGCGGCTCCGGGTCGCTGCTGCTCAAGGTCGCGACCGAGGCGCCGCGCGGCATCACCATCTACGGTCAGGAGAAGGACAACGCCACGTGGGGGCTGTCGCGCATGAACATGATCCTCCACGGACATGAGGACGCTGACATCCGTAAGGGAAACACAATCAGCGATCCGCAGCTGCTGACCAACGGAGTGCGGTTGCGTACGTTCGATTTCGTCGTGGCCAATCCACCGTTCTCGGACAAGGCGTGGAGCAACGGCCTGGAGAACGAGTACGGGCGCTTCGAGTACGGACGACCGCCGCAGAAGAACGGTGACTACGCCTTCCTGCTGCACATCCTGACGTCGCTCAACAGCCGCGGCAAGGCGGCCGTCATCCTCCCCCACGGCGTCCTGTTCCGCGGCAATGCCGAGGCGGCGATTCGCCGCCAGCTTCTCGATCGAGGCTTCATCAAGGGCATCATCGGTTTGCCCCCCAACCTCTTCTACGGAACCCCCATCCCGGCATGCATCGTCGTGCTCGACAAGGAGAACGCCCAAGCCCGGACCGGCGTGTTCATGATCGACGCCTCCAAGGGCTTCATAAGGGACGGTCCAAAGAACCGCCTGCGTAGCCAGGACATCCACAAGATCGTCGACGTCTTCAACAAGCAAACCGAGGTCGAGCGCTATTCGCGGATGGTGCCGCTCAGCGAGATCGCGAGTGAGGCCAACGCCTACAACCTCAACATCCCTCGGTACATCGACTCGTCCGAGCCGGAGGACATCCAGGACCTCCATGCGCACCTGCATGGCGGCATTCCGGACCACGATATCGACGCGCTGGGCGAGTACTGGGAAGCGTTCCCCTCGCTTCACGCTGCCCTGTTCGAGCCCAACCGCCCCGGCTACAGCAATCTCGCCGTCGATGTGTCCACTGTGCAGCAGGCCGTTCTTGACTCGCCGGAGTTCCAGCAGTTCTCGACCGATGTTGCAAGTCGGGTCGGCAAGTGGTTTGCGGCTCACCGCAGCGCGCTCGCAACGATCACCAAGGACACCAAGCCGGGGCAGCTCATCGCAACGCTCGGGGACGACCTCTTGGCGCGCTTCAACAAGACGCCGCTGCTCGACGAGTACGACGTCTACGAGCAGTTCCTCAGCTACTGGCACGAGACGATGCACGACGACGTCTTCCTCATCATGCACGAGGGGTGGGTTGGTGCCGCCAAGCCGCGCCCCGCGATCGAGGACAAGGACCGCAAGCTCTCGGAGACGCCGGACCTCGTCATCGGCAGCGGCAGGAAGGCGAGCAAGCTCAAGGCCGACCTGATCCCGCCAGAGTTGATCGTCACCCGCTACTTCGCCGATGAGCAGGCCAAGCTCGAAGAGCTCGATGCCGAGGTCGAGAACGCCGCCAGAATGGTCGAGGAGTACACCGAGGAGCACGCCGTCGAGGAAGGCCTACTCTGGGAGGCGGTGGATGACGGCAAGGTCACCAAGGCCATCGCAGCCACGCGGCTCAGGGAGGCGAAGCGCGAGTCCTTCGACGACGACGAAATCGCGGCCTTGAAGGAAGCTGTCGCGCTGTTCAACACCGAAGCCGCTGCCAAGAAGGCGGCGAAGGAGGCCCGGGCCGCTCTCGGCGTCGCGACGCTGAACAAGTACGGTGATCTGAGCGAAGCAGACGTGAAGGCACTGGTGCTCGCCGACAAGTGGAAGACCGCAGTTTCACATCGAATCAAAAGTGTGTTGACCTCGCTCGTGCTGGATCTCGTGGCTCGTATCCAGGAGCTTGGAGCACGATACGGCAAGACACTGGGCAACATCGAAGCGGAGCTTGACGAGTTCAGCAGCCGCGTTGCTGAACATCTCGCCAACATTCTCACCAACGAAACCCGCCTGTCCGGCTTCAGCGTGCCCTGGCGCGAGGTCCGCCTCGGAGATGTGGCCACGATGGGTAGCGGCGGCACGCCGCCGTCGGCAGTTTCTCGCTACTACGGTGGCGGCATTCCCTGGGTCTCTATCTCCGACATGACCAGCGCTGCCAAGTACGTGCGTGTTACCGAGAAGACGCTCAGCCGCGATGGCCTGTCACATAGCGCCGCGAGGCTCTACACTCCTGAGGTAGTCCTCTATGCCATGTACGCATCGCTCGGCGAGTGTGCGCTGCCGGTCGGCCAGATGTCTTCGAGCCAGGCGATCCTCGGCATCCTGCCCGGTAGCGAACTCGACCGCGAGTATCTCTACTACTACCTTTGCTCGCGTAAGCATCAGGTGAAGGAGATGGGTCAGCAGGGCACGCAGGCCAACCTCAATGCGGGAATGGTCCGTGACTTCGCCCTCGCGCTGCCCGGACCGGCCGAGCAACGTGCAATCGCCGCGGCGATCGCCGACCTGGACGACGAGCTCGAGGTGCTCACGGCACGGCTGCGCAAGGCCAATGCCATCAAGCAGGGCATGATGCAAGAGCTCCTCACGGGCCGGACCAGACTCCCCATCAAGGAGGAGTAAGCATGAGCAACGTCGGCCAGATTGAGCGCAAGACGCAGGAGCGCATCGTCAAGCTGTTCCGCGACCGGCTTGGCTATCAGGATCTCGGCAGCTGGGAGCGCCGCGAGGGCAACTCCAACGTCGAGGTCCAACTGCTCGAGATGAACCTCGAAGAACGCCGCTACGGCGCCATCCAGATTCGCAAGGCAGTCGAAACGCTCCGCAGCGACGCCTCGCTCGGCGGCGGCCGCGAGCTGTACGAGGCCAACCGCGACGTCTATGAATTGCTGCGTTACGGCGCGAAGGTTAAGCCCGATGTCGGCGAGCCGAACGAGACCGTCTGGCTGATCGATTGGAAGGAACCGGACGCGAACCACTTCGCGATCGTGGAAGAGGTTACGGTCTTGGGCCGGCACGACAAGCGCCCCGATCTTGTCCTCTACGTCAACGGCATCGCGGTGGGGACGATTGAGCTGAAGCGCTCGAAGGTGGCGGTGTCAGAGGGCATCCGCCAGTCAATCGGCAATCAAAGCCCGGAGTTCATCCGTCCGTTCTTCACGACCGTCCAACTGGTGATGGCGGGCAATGACGTCGAGGGACTGCGCTACGCGACGATCGGCACTCAGGAGAAGTACTGGCTGACGTGGCGCGAGCCGTCGGAGATAGATGAGCCGCTCGACCGCGCCCTGACCCAGCTGTGCTCCAAGGAGCGGCTGCTCGAGCTGATCCACGACTTCATCGTCTTCGATTCGGGCGTCAAGAAGGTGTGCCGGCACAACCAGTATTTCGGAGTCAAGAAGGCTCAGGCACGAATCGCCAAGCGTGAGGGCGGCATCATCTGGCACACACAGGGCTCGGGCAAGTCGCTGACGATGGTGTGGCTCGCCAAGTGGATACGCGAACACAAGAAGGATGCGCGCGTGCTGCTCATCACCGATCGCACTGAGCTCGACGAACAGATAGAGAAGGTCTTCGCCGGGGTCAACGAGGCGATCTACCGCACGCGCAGCGGCGCCGACATGCTCGCGGTCCTCAACAGCTCAACCGAGGAACTGATCTGCTCGCTGATCCACAAGTTTCGCGGGTCGGAGGACGAGCGCGCCCGTGACGACGCCGACGCCGACTTCATCAAGGAGCTGCGCGCCAAGATTCCGAAGGACTTCTCGGCCAAGGGAAACCTGTTCGTCTTCATCGACGAGGCGCACCGTACACAGTCGGGCAAGATGCACGAAGCGATGAAGCAACTCCTGCCGGGGGCGATGTTCATAGGTTTCACCGGCACGCCGCTGCTGAGGGCCGACAAGGAAACGAGCATGGAGACGTTCGGCAGCTTCATCCACACCTACAAGCTCGACGAAGCCGTCAAGGACGGCGTCGTGGTCGACCTGCTCTATGAGGCGCGCGACATCGACCAGCACCTGATCTCGCCGCAGCGGGTCGACGAATGGTTCGACGCCAAGACGAAGGGCATGACCGACCTCTCCCGCGCCGAGCTGAAGAAGCGCTGGGGGACCATGCGCAAGGTCGAGAGCGCGGAGCCGCGGGCCAGACAGATAGTCAACGACATCCTGCTCGACATGGAGACCAGGCCGCGCCTGAAGGACGGGCGAGGCAACGCGATGCTAGTCGGATCGAGCATCTACCAGGCGTGCAAGTTCTACGAGCTGTTCTCACAGACCGAGCTGAAGGGCAAGTGCGCGATCGTCACGAGCTACGAGCCGCAGGCGGGTGGCATCTCAAAGGAGGACTCGGGCGAGGGCGCGACCGAGCGGCTGCGCCAGTACGACATCTACCGGCAGATGCTGGCCGACCACTTCAACGAGCCGGCCGACATCGCGATGGGCAAGGTCGAGCAATTCGAGAGGGATGTCAAGACACGCTTCGTCGAGGAGCCGGGGCAGATGCGCCTCTTGATTGTGGTCGACAAGCTGCTCACCGGCTTCGACGCGCCGCCTGCGACCTATCTGTACATCGACAAGAAGATGCGCGACCACGGCCTCTTTCAGGCGATCTGCCGCGTCAACCGCCTCGACGGCGAGGACAAGGACTACGGTTACATCGTCGACTACCGCGACCTCTTCAACTCGCTCCAGAGCGCGATCAGCGACTACACCTCCGGCGCGCTCGACGGGTATGACGCGGAGGACATAAAGGGCCTAGTCGTCGACCGGATCGAGAAGAGTCGCAAAGAACTCGACGACGCCCTGGAGCGAGTACGAGCGATCTGTGAGCCTATCGCTCCACCGAAGAACACGCTCCAATACCAGCAGTACTTCTGCGCCGGCGAGCAAGGTGACGCCGAGCAGCTGAAGTCCAACGAGCGCAAGCGAGTCGACCTGTACAAGGCGGTCGCTGCCGTTACTCGTGCCTACGGCAACCTGGCCAACGAGCTGGGACAGGCCGGCTACAGCGACGAAGGGGCGGACGCGGTCAGAGCTGAGATCGCCCACTACGCGGCCGTCCGCGACGAGGTCAAGCTCGGCGCCGGCGAGGATGTCGATTTCAAGCAGTACGAGGCCGGGATGCGCTTCCTGCTCGACACCTACATCCAGGCCGATGCTACCGAGACGGTCGCCGAGTTCAAGGACACGGGCCTGATCGAGCTGATCGTGAAGCTGGGCGACGGCGCGATCGACAAGCTGCCGCGGGGCATCAGGGCCGATCCCGAGGCTGTGGCCGAGACGATCGTCAACAACATGCGCAAGCTCATCATCGACGAGCGCGCGATGAATCCGAAGTACTACGACAGGATGTCGCAGCTGCTCAACGCGCTGATCGAGGAGCGGCGCAGGGGCGCGATCGAATACGAGGAGTACCTGCAGCAGCTGATCGCGCAGGCACAGCAGCTCGGCAACAAGGAATCCGACACGGCCTACCCGGACTGGGCCGACAACGGCGCCAAGCGCGCGCTCTTCGACTTCGGCCTTCCCGGCGATGAGCTGGCTGTCGATGTCGACCGGGCGGTTCGATACACCAAGCCCGACAGATGGATCGGGAATCTCATCAAGGAAAAGAGGGTCCGCCGGGCGCTCATCAACGTGCTGCCGCCCGACTACAACCGCCTCGACGAGTTGATGGAGCTGGTAAAGGCACGCGATGAGTACCGCTAGCGACTACCTAACGGTCGGGGGCATCAACGTCGACGTCGTCTACAAGGACATCAAGAACCTGCATATCGGCGTCTACCCGCCGGTCGGCAGGGTTCGCGTCGCGGCTCCTCGGCGGCTCGATGAGGAGCACGTCAGGCTCGCGGTCATCCAGCGGCTGGCGTGGATCAAACGCCAGCGCAGGCAGCTGCAGGACGCGGCGCGACAGTCGGCCCGTGAGATGGTGACCGGCGAGTCCCACTACGTCTGGGGCGTGCGCCACCGGCTCAAGGTTGTGGAGCGGCCCGGACGGTCGCACGTCGAGCTCGATGGCGAGCGGCTGCTTCTCTATGTCCCGCAGAACACAGACACGCCTTCGCGGCTGAAGCTGCTGCAGGACTGGCAGCGCCGGCAGCTGCGCGTCGCGATCCCCGCGCTCATCGAGACCTGGGAGCCGGCCATCGGCAGGACCGTGCCACGCTTCAGCATCCAGCGCATGAAGACCAAGTGGGGCTCATGCAACCGCGAGACCGGCCACATCCGGTTTAACCTGGAGCTCGCCAAGAAGCACCCGCGCTGCCTCGAGTACATCGTCGTGCACGAGATGACGCACCTGCTCGAGCGGAGTCACGGCGAGCGCTTTACGAAGCTCATGGACGGATTCCTTGCGGACTGGCGCAGTCGCCGAGATGAGCTCAACAGCGCGCCTCTGGCCGATGAGCGGTGGGCCGACGCGACCGACTCCAAGCGCGGCGATCGGGGCGCAGCCGGCAGGGATTCGCTCCACAGTGAGCGTTTCCCGGCCAACTTAGCCGCTTGCCCTTGACGCCCACGCCTCCGCCTGCGAGTGTCGGTGCGACATCGAAAAGTTGGCCCCCGCGCAGCTGACACTGCCGGGGGCCGTGGCAAGGAAAGGAAGGACCTTCCCATGCAAGGACAGCCTACGGGCTCGGCCTCAACGCGCGAGCCCACACCCGAGGCGACGAGCCCGCAACTGGTCGTCGAACAGGCGATCATGGCGCTGCTGCTCAGCGGCGAGCACGCGGGGATCTGGATGTGCGCCGAGGTCGAGCGCGAGATCGACGGCTCACTTGCAGTTCAGGACGCCCTCGTCGCGCTGCACGCCGGCGGCCTGGTCAACCTCCACGGCGAGCTCGTCATCCCCTCGCGCGCGGCGCGGCGCATGGACGAACTCGCCTTCTGAGCAGAGGCCATTGCGGGATCAGAGCCTGTCGCGAAGCTGTCGCGAGACCTGGCGCGCCGCGTCAGCTTCGCGTCGGCCTGAATCCCGATCCCGTGGGGCGCGCAGATCTCTCTTGTCGCCGCGCCAGCGGACCCCGCACGTAATGCTTCGCCCTGCCGCGCAGCGCCTACGCGCCCCGCCTGGCGACGATGACCGCCAGCTCCAGCCACTTGAAGTGGCAGTCCACCTCGCGAAAGCCCGCGTCGCGCAGCCAATCGAGCTGCTCGGACAGGCCGGCGAGACGATCGGACGGGTCATCCTGCACTCGCCCGATGGCGTGACGGAAGCGTGCATGCAGCTCGGGCGTGGCCGGGGCGACGAGATCGAGGTTGATGAACACTCCGCCGGGCACGAGCAGTGAATGGACCTCGCAGAACAGCGCGCGCTTGCGCTCGTCGTGTAGGTGATGGATCGCAAGCGCCGAGACCACCGCGTCGACCGGGATCTGCTCGGCGAGCGGACTGGCAAGATCGTGCTCGCGCAGCTCAACCAGCGGATCGTCGATGCAACGTTCAGCGGCCCGATCGAGCATCGGCCGGGAGAGATCAACGCCGATGGCGTGAGCACCGGGGTGACGCTCGCGGACGAGCGCTATCAACCGCCCGTCGCCGGTTCCGAGGTCGATGAAACGCTCGACGCGTCCGGGCAGCGCCTCCAGCAGCATCGCCTCGGCGATGTCGCGGTACGGGATCTCCCGAGAGAGGTACTCGGCAACGCGCCCAGGATCAGACCACTCGCCCGGCATGGTCGGACGATATCCGTCGCGTCAGCGCAGTCGCTCACTGCCTGCGGCTTGATGCGATCCACTCACGCGTGCTCGTGCAGCCAGCTCTCGATCGTGGCCGACGGCTTGATGTCCGGGGCGAGGCGTGGATCGGATATCGGTGGCCCGGCCCGCGTGCGCAGCGGGATCACGCCGGCCCAGACACGCATCGCGTAGTCCTGCTCGTCATCCAGCGGCGGGCCGGTCCGAACCTTGGCGGAGGCCTCCGTGAGAGACATCGACAGCACGCCTGTCACGCGCGCGTCCGCCTCGGTCGGGGCTCGCACTTCCCCGAAGCGGCCGGGCACGATCCGCTCCATGAACGCGCGCAGCGCGGCGAGGCGCTCTTGAGAGTCCGTGACCGCTACGGCCTGGCCGAGGACGACGACGGAGCGATAGTTGACTGAGTGGTGGCGGGCGGAGCGTGCGAGCACGAGCCCGTCGAGCAGTGTCACCGTCAGGCACGCGGGCGTGCCTGCGGCGAGCGCGCGCAGGGTGCGAGAGCCCGCGGAGCCGTGGAGGTAGAGGGTGTCGCCGATGCGCGCATAAAGCGTGGGGATTACATACGGCTGACCGTCGATCGCGATACCGAGATGCGCCACGAGCGCCTCGTCGAGGATCGCGTCGATCGTCTCACGGTCATAAGCGCCACGCGCGGGCATGCGACGGACTTTCGTCCGGGCGGAGGGAGCACTGGACATACCCGTTACGTTACGTTGGCCTTGGCCTGTCAAACAGGGCCAAGCAGATGTGAAAATCTAGGGCCAATGGACCTGCACCTCGATCTTGCCGGCGTCCCTGGGCGCTCGCTGCGAGCCCGTCTGGAGCACGCGCTGCGCGATGCCGTTCGCAGCGGGCGCCTCCCGCCGGGCACGCGCCTGCCCTCTACGCGCTCGCTCTGCGCCGAGCTTGGCGTCTCGCGGGGCGTGGTCGTGGACGCCTACGCGCAGCTGGCGGCCGAGGGCTACCTGCGCACCCGCCGCGGCGGGGGGACGACCGTCGCAGCGACCGTCGCACGGGATCGCCCGCTGCTCACCGGCGCTACGCCGACGTCAGTGGTTCGCCACGACATGAGCCCCTTCCACCCGGCGCTCGCGGGCTTTCCCAGAACGGCTTGGTCGGCAGCTCTGACGCGGGTGCTGCGCAGCGTGCCCGACGAGCGCCTGGGCTATCCCGACCCCGCCGGCGTGCCGGAGCTGCGCGTCACACTCGCCGCCTACCTGGGGCGGGTGCGCGGCGTGCGCGCAGACCCTGAGCAGATCATGGTGACCAGCGGTCTGCGCCAGGGAATCGACCTGCTGTGGTCCGCGCTTGCCGCGCAAGGTGCGCGCCGGGTGGCCGTCGAGGACCCGGGCTGGAGAGGGATACGCGAAACCGCGAGCGCCGCCGGGCTGGAGCTCCTGCCGCTGGCGGTGGACCAAGACGGGCTCACGGTCGAGCGGCTGATGGAGGGGGACGTCGACGCGGTGGCGCTGGCGCCCGCGCACCAGTACCCCACAGGCGCCGTTCTCTCTCCGGCGCGCCGCGCTGCGCTGCTGGCCTGGGCACGGGACCGGGATGGGCTGATCGTCGAGGACGACTATGACGCCGAGTACCGCTACGACCGTCAGCCGATCGGCTCGCTGCAGGGTCTCGCACCCGAGCACGTCGTCTACGGGGGCTCCACCAGCAAGACCCTTGCGCCGGCGGTCCGCCTCGGCTGGCTGGTGCTCCCCGAGCGATTGGTGCGTCCGATCGCCGCCATTCAGCGCAGGCGGGGAGGCATGCCCGCCTCATTGCAGCAGCTGGCGCTGGCCGACCTGATCGAGCGCGGCGAGCTCGATCGCCACCTGCGCCGCCAGCGCCGCCGTTACATGCGCCAGCGCGAGGAACTGCTTAGCGCGCTCGCCACAGAGCTGCCCGACGTGACCATCCACGGCGCCGCCGCCGGCCTGTATGTCGTACTGCACCTTCCCGGCCATCTCGACGAGGACGCCGTGCTCGCCGCCGCTCGCTCGCGCGGCATCGCCCTGGAGGGCTTCGGTGGCCACACCCCGGTGCTCGTGATCGGCTACGCCAACCTCACCCACGCGGCCGTCAAGCCGGCCGTAGCCGCGCTCGCGGCGAGCATCCACGCGGTTATGTAGGAGCCTCCGCGAGCGGCGGCTCGTCGAAGAGGGATGTCGAAGCGCCGACTTCGTCCAGGCACATACGCTTCACCGATGCCAAACATCAACGACCCTCTCTTCGATGAGCCACGCGAGCATCCAGGATTTCGTTGCCGGCGCGCTCGCCTGAGCCGCCAGGCCGGCAGCGAGCGACTCGGATTGAGTATGTGGGAGGTACCGCCCGGCCAGGCCGCCTACCCCTACCACCACCATCTGGGCGAGGAGGAGCTCGTGGTCGTGCTCAAGGGCAGGCCGAGCCTGCGCACGCCGGAGGGCTGCCGCGAGCTGACCGAGGGCGAGGTCGTGGCCTTCCCGCGCGGCAAGCACGGCGCCCACCAGCTGGTCAATCGAACCGATGAGACGGTGCGCTTTCTAGCCTTCAGCCCGAGCGGTGAGCCGGACATCGTCATCTATCCGGACTCGGGCAAGATCGGCGCATTTGAGCGACTCCCGCAAGGCGGCGGCCTATTCGCCTTGTTCCGTACAGACGACAACGTCGACTATTACGAGGGCGAGCAACCACCCGACGAGCAGTGAAGCTGGAGGCAGGGCATGCGCCACCTCGCGGTAGGCTTCCGCAGACGTGTCAAAACGCAGCCTGACGCTCGTCAACAGCCTGTTCCGTCTGACATATGGCGTGGGAGCGCTGCTGGCTCCCGCGAAGATGGCCAGCGCAAGGCTGGCGGCGGACACCGAAGGGCAGCCGCAGGCTCGCCTGTTCGTGCGGGGCTTCGGTGCTCATCAAGTAGCTGTCGCGCTGCTCGGCCTCGCCAGTCGACGGTGGCGGCGGCTTGAAAAGCCAGCCGCATTGGCTGCCGTTGCGATCGACGTCGCCGACATGATCTCAGCGGTAGTGGAGGCTGGCGACCGAGGACAGACTGACGCCGATCTGACCGGTGGCCTCGTGTTCTCCGCGACGGGCGTGGCGACGGCCGGGATCGCCCTCATCGCACCGGAGTAGACAATGGCAAACGTGTTCGAGCCGCAGTGGGATGAGGAGCAGGATCGCCCGCCGTCGTGTACCTCGACGGCGAGAGCTGAACAGGAATCGAGACGGTGACGATCGCTTCGCTGCGTCGCAAGCACGCTCTGATCGTGCTCGGCATCTCGACCGTCGCGTTCACGGTGCTGCTGGAACTGATCGACCCATCGCACGTCTCGCACGGACCATTGATCCTCGCGTTCGAGTTCGCCTGGAGCAAGTCGCACGCGGCCCGGATCATCGCCGAATGGGGACCGAAAGGCCGCAGCGCCGCGCACCTCTCGCTCGTCCTCGACTACGGCTACATGCTCTCCTACGGCCTGTTCTTCTGCCTGGCGGGCTTCGCGATCCGCGACTCCGCACGGGAACACGGCTGGCGACGCCTCGCCACCGCCGGGATCATCCTCCCGTTCTTCGCCCTCGCCGCCGCAGCGTTCGACGCGACTGAAAACGTTGCGTTGCTGTTCACGCTCGCCGGGAACGGAGGGAGCTTTGCGCCCCCGTGCTCACGGGAGCCCGCGCTAGTGACAGATCTGCTCACATGGCGTTTGCGGGTCCGGCTCGGCGAGCATCGCCGGTCTCGATCTCCCTTGCCCGCTTGGCTAACCAGATGGAGTGAGTATCCCCGGCGTTCCTTCTTGAAGTGGCCGCGGGCGTACACGATTGCCGGTCAGAGCGACTGACCACCGGGTCACTGCCACAGCAACCACCAGCGACGGCTGCGCTGGTGATCTGGCTGCGTGATTGCCTATACCGTGTCGCGCGTGAAGCGGCCATCGGCATTGTCTTGAAAATAAGTCCCCTCGCGCCACACAACGCTGATGCCCTGCCTGTCCAACAAGTCAATTAGATCCTGTGCGGGCTTGGCAGGCAAGAGGACGGCCCGGTCCGGAGGTGGGTCGATGAATCGTGCATAATCCGCGAGCTGTCCAATGGCCATGCGGATATCGCCCCTGGACGTACCGGCCTTGGCCTCGATAAGCTGCCGGCGCGTCTCGTTGAAGAGGTCGCTATACAAGGGCCCGATGGCGCCAGGAGTGTCGATCTTGTGACGGTGAACGATCTCGGCTGGCTCGCCTAGATACTTCACATAGTCGGCTACGAGCCGGCGCTCCTTTCGGTGTGCTCTCTTGGTTTCAGCCTTACTGGTGACATCGTATCCTTCAACGTCACCCTCCTCGATCGGAACCCGTGTCACATGGACTTGGTGGTCGCCCGGAGTGGGCGGGCGCGGTTGGTTGACTCCGCGTTCGAGTCGTTCGAGCAGTCGCTTGGCTTCATGTCCGACTGTGTCATCGAGCCGGATATGGGGCGCACGGCTCCCAGGCCGCAACTCGGCACCAAAGGCTTCGGGGTAAAGTCCATGCTGAGAATCGACTGCGTGAACGCAGGACACCTGGGTCATCACACCCCAACGGTCGCCCTCCCTGCCCCACCCTTGATCGTCTGGCACGCCGTCATCGACGCCATCTGGATCCCATCGAGGCTCCGCCACAACACTGTAGATCGCGGGACACCTGCGAATCAGATCGGCTGGGCAGCGACGCGATCCCGCGATGCACACGACTATGAGGTCTCCCACCTCGTAGTGCGGACCGTGACTTGGATAGGTTTCGTCTGGCTTGGGTGGGTCCTCGCGTTCCCACCAATCAGACTTTCGCCCGGGCGGGTCAGTCAGCCATTCCCAGGTTCGCCAGTGGTCCGCGTCGTCACGCTCGTTGGTCCAGTAGACGCGCTTCAGCCACCAAGCCACAACGGTACCGTACAGCAGCGCTCGTACGGCATGTTGATCGGATCGGTCACATCAAGAGCCATATAGACTCAATCGTGCGTGGGCATCCTGGACGACTATTCAAACCAGGCGACCGGCTACGACAGCACGCGCTCGGCAAGCCCCTCAGTGCTGGCGCCGTTGCGCGCAGCGCTCACCGGAGCACCCGGTCCCCGTCTCGCTGACATCGGCGGTGGCACCGGCAACTACGCGCTGGCTCTCAGGCAGGAGGGGTGGGATTCCCTGGTCATCGACCGATCGAGCGCGATGCTCACCCGCGCACGCGAGAAGGGTCTCGCGACACTGCAAGCCGACGCGAGGGACTTGCCGCTCGACGATAAGAGTTTCGACGCGGCGATGTTGATCTCGATGCTCCACCACGTCGATGACCCGCCCGTCGCGCTAGGCGAGGCAAAGCGCGTCCTGCGGGCAGGCGGGCGTCTCGCGGTGATGCTCTACACACGAGAGGACATCGAAGACCTGTGGTTTCTCGATCTCTTCCCCTCAACGCGCGCGTGGATGAACAGCACCCATCCATGCTTGGCGGACATGCTCGCCCAGCTGCTAGGCGCAGAACACCACCTGATCGTCTTCACAGACCTCCACGACGCCTCGCTCGCCGCGCTCGCGTCGCACCCCGAGAAGGTGCTCGAAGAGCAGTGGCGTGCGCAGACCAGCTACTTCGAGCGCCTGGCTCGCGATCATCCTGACGAGATACACGCAGGGCTTGAAGTACTGCGTCACAAGCTCGCGGCGGGCTGGATGCCGACTGCTCCGGGACGGGCATCGATCCTCGCTTGGGCGAAGGCGGTGTGAGCACCCGATCGCGTATGTAGGCTGCGCTCACATGGCACAGATCCTTCGTCTTGCGTGGCTCTCTTTCAGGGGGCTATTGAGCGTGATCTTCATCGTTGGCTTCGTGGAGACGGTGCAGGGCGCTCCGAGTGCAGCTGATTGGCTCGCAGATGCTGGCGTGACGGAATCCGGCACTCTCGGCGTGTTCCTGGCCGCGCTCGTCTTGACGGTCATTGGTTTGGTTGCTCTTGGACCGGTTCGCGTCAAACGCTGGCTCGCCGTTGCAAGAGGCCATGAGCCTGCTAGCAGCAAGACTGGTCTCGATGTCGAGATCGGCGGGGTCGTCATTGGCGAGACCGATGGGGAGGCGCTACTTCAGCCGACGGTCATCGTAAGTAACGCTTGTAGCGCTCCGGTGCCCATTCACGGCTGGCATGCGACCTTGGCACTCTCCGGGCATGTGCATTCTCTCCGACACGTTCTCGGCCAACAACGACTACGTGGTTCCCTTGATCTCCCTTTCCTGGACCGGATGGGCCCGCTGCCGGAGGGACAGACATCCGGTCTACTCCAGTTCGCTGTGCCGAAGACACGCCAGGTACTCGTCGTTGGAGCCCTCGACGGACCGAACGGGCCGATGACCATGCGCCTGGAGTTGAAGGGTCGAGGTCGCCGCATATGGCGCACGGAGGCTGACCTGCGAGCACTCGGGGCTGAGTGTCGGTCCAAAATTCCTGCAGCGGATGAAGGCGCGCAGGCCGTCTCTATTGAGCACGAGCCAATCCGATGGGACCAGATCAACGAGCGCCCGCGTCCTGGCGAGGAGCCGATTCGGCTGGAGCCGTGGCTGGAGGACCGAATCGCCGCGCACGCTGCGCTCGTGCACCAGCGTCCGGCGCGTGGCGATAGGTGGTTCTTTGAGGCCCTCGGAGAGTGGGACGTGCGCAACACGCACGAGCTGCTGACGAGGGTCGCTCCGGAGCTGGTTGACAAGTACTACCGCGGCAACGGCATCCCGGGCTACGAGCCGGGGCAGGAGGAGGCGTACTACGAGCGGCAGCTTGCGTGTCTCAGGGAAACGCTGAATAAGCTTCACGGCGGGAGCACGACCGCTGCTAACACTGGCATCGCCACCGAAGTCGTCACGCCCGAGTCGATCGAGAAGGAACTGAACGGCTTTGTGCGCACGGCGGGGGAACTGCTCCAAGCCGACCCGACGCAGGATCAGGTGGACGACTGGGCTGGGAAAATCGGGATCACCATTCGCGCCAGAGGACCCGAAGGCGAAGAGGAGGTGTTCCTGTCCGTCGGACACGGTCTCGCTCCGAAGGCGCGTCTCGAAGCGCAACTCGCGCGTATCCAGAACCACATTCTTCCCAAGGTCAGGGCCGGAGAATGGACGCGATGAGCGCCACACCCCGTCCTGCGGCGTGGCGCTCCCGCTTGGAACTCTAGAAGGTCTAAGACGACTTCGAGCCGTCGCGCCGGCAGTCCCCGGTGTTGCATTTGCACGATCGCCCGCTTAACGGCGTTGCGGGCACTCACGCTCTCGCGCGATGCGATAAGTGCAGTTGCCTCCCCGAGCCCGCTCGATCTGAGCAGACCACACGCACCGGGGTGCCTTGCCCCCGATGCAGTCGCCCCCAAGCGTTCCGGCGATTGTTAAGACGCCTCGCGTCAACTGCGCTGAGATCCCCTGAGTTTACGCGGGTTTCCGCCCCTCTTGCGGCCCTCTGCGAACGGTGCGACGTTCGATCGCATGCAGAGCACCCACAAGATCGCGGGCGCCGACGCGCAGGGTTTCGCGGACTACCTGACCAGCGACTCGGGTCGCGGCGACTACTACGTCCCCAGCGAGGACGACCCCGGCGCCGAGGATCGCGCCAGCGGTGTCTGGCACGGCTCGCCTGGCTCGCTCGCAAAGCTCGGCCTCTCAGCCGACCGTCCCGTGCAGCGCGACCAGCTCGTCGCATTGATGAACGGTCAGGCCCCGAACGACGGCCGCGAGATCCGAGCCGTCGGTGGGAACGGCACGAGAGTCGCCGGGATCGACCTGACATACAACGCCCCGAAGTCAGTCTCCGCGTTGTGGGCCGCATCCTCAGGTGAGCATCGCGAAGCGATCGAGCAGGCTCATCGCGACGCTGTGGAGAGCACGCTGAAGCACATCGAGCGCGACGTCGAGCTCGTCAGGACACGGGAGGCGGGCGAGCTGAAATGGAGCACCGCGAACAGCCTGGTGGCTGCCCAGTTCATGCACACCTCAAGCCGTTTGACGCGCGACCAGGAGAAGGGCGGCGTCCCCGACCCGCACCTGCACACCCACGCCGTCGTGTTAGCGGCCGAGCGGACTGACGGAACGTTCGCCGCGGTCGATTCGCGCGAGCTGTTCAGAAGCGCGCGCGTCAACGGCGCGTGGTACCGAAGCCAGCTCGCCCACAACCTGCAGAACGCGGGCCTCGAGATCGAGCGCGCCACCGGCAAGGACGGCCGCTACTTCGAGCTGAAGGGCATCCCGAAGGAGCTGGTGGAGCGCTGGTCGAGCAGGACCGCGCAGATCGAGAAGGCCGCGAGGGCGTTCAAAGACCGCTACGGACGCGACCCGAAGGGCAGAGAGATCAGCGCATTGACGACCGCCACGCGCGGTACGAAGACGAGCATGGCCCAGACGAACGTCGATCAGGCATGGAAGGCGCTCGCCGCCGAGCACGGCTTGACGCGCGAAGAGACGCACGCCCTCTTCAGCGCGCGCGAGCAGACCCAGGAGCGCATACCCGCACCGGCGCCGGACCTCGCGAAAGAGATCGCCGACCGCATGACCGCGAACGCGTCGATGGTGAGCGAGCGCGACCTGATGGCGATCGCCTATGAGCGCTCCACCGGCGTGGCGATGCCCGAGCAGGCGAGGATGCTCGTGCACAACCTCGAGCGCTCCGGTGAGCTGATCCGCTTGCAGGGCGGCATGTGGACGACAAGGGAGCTGCGCGAGCGCGAGCAGCAGACGATCGCGACGGTCCAGGACCGCGCCGGCGAGCACCCCGCCCCCGTGAGCGAGAACGCGATCCGCGAAGCGCAGCGCGAGACGATGCGAGAGATCGGCGCACCGCTGACCAGGGAGCAGAAGCAGGCCGTCCAGACGATCACGGGCGAGGGCGGCGTGAGCGTCCTCGTCGGCCAGGCCGGGACCGGCAAGGGAGTCGTGTTGCGAACCGCATCGAACGCCTGGCAGAAGGACGGCTACCAGGTGATCGGCACGGCCGTGGCCGGCGCGACCGCGGAGCGATTGGCCGCCGATGCGAACACGAACCGCTCGATGACGACCGACGCCTTGCTGCTGCGAGCCGAGAAAGGCACCCTGACTCTCGGCAAGGACACGGTCGTGATGATGGACGAGGCCGGCATGGCCGACACGAGCCGTCTGTCGAAGCTCACGGAGCTGACGAGCGAGCGGGAGTCAAAGCTCGTCCTCGCCGGCGACAGCGCCCAGCTCTCTCCGATCGGCGCGGGCGGCCTGTTCAGCGAGATCAAGGACACGACGCGATCGGCCGAGCTGAAGCAGGTCCACCGCGCCCAGAACCAGTGGGAGCGGCAAGCGTGGAAGCACGTCCGCGACGGCGAAGCGACGAAGGCGCTCGCTGCCTACCAGGCCCACGACCGCCTGCACGTCTCAGACACGCGAGAGCAGGCCGCGGAGAAGATGCTCGCCGCCTGGAGCGAGCAGCGCCTGCAGACGGCGGAGGGCAAGACCGTGATGCTGACCGACGCCTCCAACAAGGAGCTCGATCGCATCAACGCCAAGGCCCAGGCATTGCGTACCGAAGCTGGCGAGCTTGGGGCGGCCCGCGCGAGCATCCCCGACGGCCCCTACAACCTCGCGGCCGGGGACAACGTGATCTTCACCAAGCCGATGTGGGTCCCCGGCCAGGATCGCGTGGAGAACGGCACCCTCGGCTCCGTGAAGGACGTCCACAGCGAGCACGAGCTGACCGTGAGAACCAGCGGCGCGAACGAGCGCGACGTGAAAGTGGACACCCGCGAGCACCAAGACATCCGCCTCGCCTACGCCCAGCACGTATACAAGGCCCAGGGCCTGACCACCGACCGCGCCCTGGTCTTAATCGGCGGCTGGCAAACCGACCGAGAGCGCGCCTACGTAGCCCTCACCCGAGCCCGCGAGCAGACGAACATCTACACAGCCCGCGAGGACCTCGGCCGGCAAGGCATGAACGTCGAGGCGATAGACAGGCTCGCCGAACGCATCGCGGAGAGCCACGCCCAACAAGCCAGCATCACGACGCCCGTCGCAGACCGCGGCTTCGCCCAAAGCACCGAGCCCAAACCCGACACCGCCATCGAGGCGAAACCCGGCCAGAGCATCGAACCCGGGGTCGGGGCCTTCTCCCCCCACGGCCCCGACCCCTCGCCCGAGCCGAACCCCGAGCAGGCCGAAGAGCGTTCAAGCGCGGCAGAAAGCGACAGCCGCGACCGCGAACCCGACGCGCTTACGCACGATCAGGCCAACGAGCGTGATCCCGACCAGGACCGAGGCTTCGGCCTCGGGATCGAGTAGAAGCTGTACGCACCGCGGCGCGCTGTCTGCATAGCGTGGCGTTCGGGCCGAACATGAGCGAGCCGTGTCTTGTCGCGTCGGTACGACTGGCAGCGCGGCTTGTCATTTGGGTGTGGGATCGGTCAAGGTGCTGGCCATGATTTGCACCCAGGTATCGACCAGCGTCTGGTCGTCGACTTGGGCTGGGATGCCGAGTATGTCGCGTAGCAGGCGAGAGGAGAGCAGCGAGCCGAGTCCGAAGGCGGTGATCGCGCGGGCCTGCTCGTCTGCTATCGGATGTTCGGCGCGTTCGCCGATCCACGTGGCAAAGCCCGTGAACGTGGAGCTCACGAGCTGCTCGACGGCAGCGGTCAACAGCTGCGGCCGATTGCGCACGTCGGAGGCGAGGATGCGCAGCAGCTCGGACTCGCTGTCGAGCTCCGCGAGGACGTAGCGTGCGGTCAACGTTAGTTCGGCTTTGAGGTCGCCCAGCGAGCCGAGTATGTTCCGGATCTCGCGCAGCGCGCCGAGCCTCGAGAGCTGGCGCTCGATGCCGGCGGCCAGCACCGCTTCCTTGCTTGGGAAGTGGTGGTAGATGCCGCCGGCTCCAGGGGTGAGTCCGGCCGCGGCCTCGATCTTGGCGATGCTGGTGGCGGCATATCCGTGCTGGCTGAACAGGTGCATCGCTTCGTCGACGATGCGCTCGCGGGTCGTGGTTGACATGAGCCTGTCTAAGAATACACTTAGTTGAAGTCAGTAGACCGAAGAGAGAGGTGTGTTTGGTGTCTGATGCCGGGCTTCCCCCAAATCCAAGCGACGCGCTGTCGAACGGCGATGGCATCGACCGTGGGCGCTTGCGGCGCACCGCCCCGCTGGCTGCGCTGAGCGCTCGTACGGCGAGTGAGGCTGTCGTGGTTGGGTTGCGTGGCAAGCTGACGGGCGCGGACAGCACCGAGTTTCACGTCCGCACGGCCGAGCGCTACGCCGAGCTGCTCGGTCGCTCAAAGGGCGCGCTGATGAAGGCCGGGCAGATGCTCTCGTTCGTCTCAGCCGCGCCCGCGGTGCCGGAGGAGTTCCAGCCAATCTACCAGGCGGCGCTGACGCGACTGCGCGATAACGCGCCGCCGATGGCACCCGAGCTTGCGCGCGTAGTGCTCGAGCACGAGCTCGGTCGCCGGGCCGAGAGCGCGTTCGCCGAGTTCGACTGGGAGCCCCTGGCAGCCGCGTCGATCGGCCAGGTGCACGCGGCGCGACTGCACGACGGTCGCGCGGTCGCGGTCAAGATCCAGTATCCCGGAGTCGCGGACGCGATCCGTGCCGACCTGAAGAACACGCAACTGCTGGTGACGTTTCTCACTCTGCTTACAGGTCTGTACACACGCCGGCTAAACGTTGACGTCCGAGTCGCAGCACGCGACATGACTGCGCGCATCGTCGAGGAGCTCGATTACAGGCTCGAGGCGGCCAACCAGGCCGAGTTCGCCGAGCGATACCGCGGACACCCGTTCATTCACGTGCCAGAGGTGATCGGCGAGATGTGCGCCGGTCGCGTGCTCACCCAGGAGCTCTGCTTGGGCCGATCCTGGAGTGAGGCCTTTGGTGCGGAGCAGGAGCTGCGCAATCAGTGGGCAGAGGCGCTCTGGCGCTTCGTGTACGGCTCGCACAACCGCCTCGGCATGATCAACGCCGATCCGCACCCCGGCAACTACCTGTTCCACGACGACGGGAGCGTGAGCTTCCTGGACTTTGGCTGCATACAGCGCTTCCCTCGCGACCGGACCAAAATGGCCATTGCGATCGTGCAGGCGTGCGTGCGCGGTGATGTGCTCGGAACGTGGAGGGCGTGCGTGGAGGCCGGGTACTGGAGATCTTCGGACCCCGTCAGTCCCGAGGAAGTGTTCACCTGGTGGCACGAGCCTTTTCGGTATCTGTGGGACGAGCAGCCGTTTACGTTCACTCCCGAGTATGCGGCGAGCTGGATCGAGCACAGGTTCTCGCCAACCGGACCCTCGGCGAACGCGCTTCGACACCTCACCATGCTGAACGACTGTGTAGCGTGGACCCGAATCGAGGTGGCGCTGGCGTCGGTGATGGCCCAGCTGCATGCCACAAACGACTGGGCGGCCATCCACGCCGAGTACCACGGAGACGCCCCGATCACCTCGATGGGGAAGCTCGACCGCGCGTATTTCGAGGAACGCGAGGAACACAAAGTGGTCAGCCATGCCTGACTTGGCGAGGATGCGCGCAGGGCATACCCTCACTCCTGCAGCGCGACGCCTGCCGGCACACCCGTCGCCAGATACCCGGGGAGCGCGAGCACCGCGAGCGCGGTGGCGATCACCAGGCCGAGGCTCGCCAGCGCGGGCAGCGGGCTGAGCGAGTGGGCGACGGGGAAGTCGATCGTCTGCGCGAGCGCGCGGTCGGCGAGGTGCTGGCCGTAGAGGCCGAACAGGGCGCCGGTGATGCAGCCGGCGCCGAGCAGGAGCAGGCTCTCGAGCAGGATCGTGCGCCATAGCTGCGCTCGCGCGAAGCCCTCGAGCTTGAGCTTGGCCAGACGCGCTCGCCGCTGCCACACCATCGCGCCGATCGCGGCGGCCATCGCGAGCACGGCGAACGTCGGTATCAGCGTCGCGATCTGCGTGAGGCGCGCAAGCGCGCGCGTGTCCAGCGCTTGGAGCGCGCCGGCGCGCTGCCGGGCGCTCTGCACGGCCAGCGCGCTCCCCACGGTCGGTCCCAATGCGCTCTGTATCTCACGCGCGCCGCGGCTGGGCGGAACGCCGGGGGCGAGTTGGATCGCGTACGCGCTCGCGTCCGTGCTGCCCCACGCGCGCGCGTAGCTGGGCGCGCTCATCACGATCGCGCCCGGCTCCCAGCCGATGTTGGTGGACAGCGCCGCGACGCGCATCCTGGTCGGCTCGGGAGTCGGCAGCGTGACGCTCTGCCCGACGTGCAGGTCGTGTTCTTGGGCGATCGTCCGCGACACGACTATCCAGCCGCCGCCGCGCACGAGCGCTTCGGCCCTGCGCGCGTCGCCGCCCAGTAGCTGTCCCGCGGGCAGCAGCGACCGCGCCGCGAGCGGCGGGGCGATCACGAGCACGCGCCGCCGGCCGTAGTCGAGCAGCCCGCCGCGATAGAGCCCGACCGCCCGCACCCCCGCAACGCGCCGCAGGCGGACCTGCGCAAGCGGAGCGAACGGCGTCGTCATCAGCAGGTTGTAGGAGCCGGCCGGCGCCACCCACACCTGCGCGGTCGCGGTCGTTTCGCGCGCGGCCGTTCGCAGTCCCGCGAGCAGATCGCGGTGAGCCCCTTGGATCGCGACGCTGCCGAAGACGGCCACGGCGCCGGTCGCGGCGATCGCCACCGCTCGCGCGCGCCCGGCGCTCAGCTCCATCCGGGCGACGTGCCCCACGGGACTGACGAAGAGCTCGGCGAGCCGCCCCGCGAGCGCGAGCGTCACGCGCAGCGCGAGCGGCAATGTGCAGAGCAGCGCTGCGATCACGAGCGCCATGCCGGGGATCGCCGCGTCGGGTTCGATCCTCAGGAGCGCGGCGGCCGCGATCAGGCAGGCAAGCCCGGCCAGCGCCACGCCCGCGCCGGCCCAGCCTGCGCCCGCGCGCTCGCGCCCGCGCTCGCCGGTCGCGGCGAGCGGGTCGCGCGAGAGAACCGCTCGCAGCGGGCTGAGCACCGCCGCGAGCGCGGCGAGCATGCCGCCCGCCGCGGCGATAGCCACGTCTTTGAAGCTGACCGATTGCTCCGAGCCGACGGTGAATGCGAGCGAGAAGGAGGCAGAGTCCGAGCGCAGCACGCGTGTGAAGAGCAGCTCGCCGAGCGCCAGCCCGAGCGCGGAGGCGACCACGCCGAGCACGAGCGCGTCAAGGCAAAGCACCGCTATCACGGTCCGCGGGGCGTAGCCGTCACGACGCAGATCGACGATCAGCCGGCGCCGCGCGGGGATCGTGAGCAGCGTCGCGTTGAAAGCGAACAGAAATCCGACGAGCGCGCTGACCGCAGAGAACAGCGCGCTCGACTGGCTGCTTGCGCTCACGGCGTTGGCGAACAGAGTCGCTTCGTGGTCGATCGGCTCGACGTTCGCGCGATCGGCGGCGAGCGCCCCGAGTTCCGCGCGCACCCGCGCCTGCGCGCCCGGCTCGGGCTGGACCAGGACGCGACTCACACGTCCCTGAAGCCCAGCCATTTCCTGGGCGTATGAGAGGGGCGCAATCACGACGGGGCTCCGCGCGAGCTGGCCGATCTGGCGTTCGCCCAGCTGCGCGTAGAGCGGTGCCTGGACAGTGTGGCCGGCGAGCCGCAGCGTGACTTCCTGGCCGAAGCGGACGACTCCCAGCGAGTGCGCGAGCGGCGCCGCGATGACGACCGCGCCGATCCCGCCGAACGGGGTGAGTTCGCCGTGCGGCACGAGCGTGCCTCCAAGCGCCGACAGCCTCTCGTCGGCGCCGATGAGCTCGACCGACCTGCTGGCGCCCGGCCCGCTCGCCTGCGCGCCGGCTTCCAGCAGCGCAGCGGCGAAGCGCACGCCCGCTAGCCGCCGTATGCGCCCCACCATGCTCTGCGCCAGGCCGTGCGGGTCGCGCGCGGCGAGCTGCAGCGTGGCGTTGCCGACGACGCCGCGCTCGAGCTCGCTGACAGACCCCTGCAGGCTCGAGCTCGAGACCTGCGAGGCGAACAGCAGCGCCACGCCCGCCGCGATGCCCACGATCGCTAGACACTCTTGCGCCGCCCGCGCGCGCAGCCGCAGCCGGTAGAGCGCGAGGACGTTCGAAGGCTTCACGGCCGCGTGACGCTCGTGGGCGCGCTCCCTGTGCCCGTCGCGGCGCCCGCCGCCGTGAACGCCGTGGCGCTCGCGCCGGCACGCCCGACCTCCGAGCCTTCGACGAGTCCATCCGCCTCCCCGCCGGCGTCGCGCTCCGCGTCGTAGTCGCCGAGCCGTCCGTCGCGCAGCGCGAGCACGCGGTCGGCGTAGCGGGCCGCCATCGGATCGTGGCTGACCAGCACGACCGCCACGCCGCGCTCGCGGCACAGCTCGCGCAGCAGTTCGAGCACTTCGCGCCCGCGCTGAGTGTCCAGGCTCCCGGTTGGCTCGTCGGCGAGCAGCAGGCGCGGGTTGGTCGAGAGGGCGCGCGCGATCATCACGCGCTGGCGCTCGCCCATCGAGAGCGTCTCCGAGCGGTGGCGCAGGCGCTCGCCGAGCCCGAGCCGGACGAGCAGCGGCTCGATCTCGCGCTGCGCCTGGCGCCGGCGCATCGCGCCGAGCAGCTTGAGGATCGCGTTGTCGATCGTGCTGACGCCCGGCAGCAGATCGAAGCTCTGGCGGATGAAGCCGAGCTGTGTGAGCCTGAACCGGGACGCTTCGCGCTCTGACAGCGAGGACGTGTCGCGCCCACCGATCAGCACGGTCCCCGACGTGGGCGCGAGCAGCGTGGCGATCATCAACAGCAGCGTCGTCTTGCCCGAGCCGCTCGGCCCGTACAGCGCGACCATCTCGCCGCCCCGCACGGTGAGCGACACGCCGTCGACGGCGCGCACCGGCTCGCCGCCGACGCTGGGATAGTGCTTGACCAGGTCGCGCAGCTCGAGCATCGCCTCCGCGCCCCGCCGCGGCTCGTTGTTGTTCACCTCAGTCAAAGGCCTGGCCTGCCACGTGCACGGTGACGGCGTCGTTCGAGCGTTGGATGGTGCCGCTGAAGCTCAGGCCCGAACCCCGCGCGTGCGCGTAGCTGCCGGTGCCGCGCTCGATCGACATGGTGCCCGAGAAGCGCGCAAGCCTCGATTCCTTGTGGTAGGCGGCGCTGCCGTGCGCGGTGAGCGACCCGCCGTGCGGGTAGATGTTCAGCTCAGCGGTGACGCGGCTGCTCGAGACGATGCTCAGATGAACGTAGATCGTGCCCCTCACCGTCCCCGACGCGACACCCTTCTCGTTGAGCGTAAAACCCTGCTTGCTGGTCAGGTGAAGGCTGCCGTTCTCGTTTAGGGAGATGACCCGCGCGCCGCGCGCCCGCGCCCCCGACGCGCCCGCGGTGAGGGCTGCGGACGTCCAACTCGCCGCGAGCGAGACGGCGGCCACCGCGGCGAGCGGGACGGCGCGCCCGCGCGCGGCAGCGAACAGGCCCATGAGGCCGCGAGCTCGGTGACTGTCATGTCGCATTTGTGGTGCCTACTTTCTGGTCGTTCATCGTGGACACGGGGTGGTTGTGGAGGCGTTCTGCGTCGATCCGTCCGCGTAGGTGAACGCGGCGGCGAACGGAAAGCCGCCGGGCGGACAGCGCGCCGGCTCGACGGTCGCGTTCGGCTCGCCCGCGGAGCGCCGGCTCGACCCGATCGTCAGCGACATCGAGACGATCGACGCGCCCGGCTCGAGTGGCAGCGTTCCGATCGCTGGGACCGACAGCAGGAGGTCTTCCCCGTAGGGGAGGGCGTCGGAGAGCACCGTGCCGCTGAAGGCCAGGCGCTCGTCAAACGGCGTGTAGCCCTGCGCGAGGATCACGAACGTGGGCTGCAGGTTGCGAAGCGGGCCGAGGAACAGCCACAGCGAAATGCTCTCCCCGAGCAACTGCGACCCGAGTGGCGCCTGCACGAGCGCCCGTCCCACCCCGAGCCGCGACTGCGCCGGACAGCCGCGCGCGCCCAGGCGCCGCAGGCGGCCGGGCGAGCAGCTGCGCAGGTGCGGGATTTCGACGCCCAGCCCGGCGGGAAGCCGTAGCACAAAGCGGCGCAGCGGCGGCGCTTCGCCCAGCGCTCCTTCGGCGAGCTCGATCGTGACGGTGAGCGCGCCCAGCGCGCCGAGCCGGTCGGGGTGAAAGGACGCCGCGATCCTCGCCGGGACTTGCGAGCCGCCTGCGGGCGCCGCCCGAGCGGGCGAGCAGCACACGAGCGCCGCGCCCGAGCAGGCGAGCAGCGCGACGCGCACTCGCGCGCGCTCTCTCGACCGCTCGCGGCGGGTCAGCCGCGCGGGCACGGGATCGTCGGGTTGACGGTGAACGTGACGCCGTCGGCGAACACGGCGGTGCCTTGCGTGGGGAAGCCTCCGGGGGGGCACGTGCCGGGGACGACCAGGCCCTTGACGTGAACGAGCGTGCGCCGGCCGTGGACGGTCTTGTAGTAGGCGATGTTGGCCGAGCCGATCGTCGCAAACGCGCTTTCGATGGAGGCGTAGGCGGCGCCGGGGATCGTCGAGATGCTGGGGACCTCCACGCTGAAGCCGAGCCCGTAGGGCTTGGGGGCGCGGATCTCCTTGGCCGTCACGACCAGTTCCACGTTCGCGGGCGAGCGGCCGCTGGCGTAGACCAGCAGGCGCAGGCGGCCGTGCCGTGAGGAGGCGAAGAAGAAGTCGAGCGTGAACGGCTCGTGCACGATCCCGCTGGGAAGCGCGAGCACGCCGACGCCGCCGCCGAAGCCCACGCGCGAGTTGGCCGGGCAGCCGGCCGGGCCGCGCTGTATGAGCACCGCTTCCGTGCACGTCCCCGCTCCCTGGGCCTGTACTCGCAGCCCGGCCGGCCCGTACAGCGTGAGCCTGCTGACCGGCGCGGGCACCACGTTCGCGCTCGACGCGAAGCTCGCCGCGATCGACAGGTTGGTAGCGGCGCCCAGCCTGTCCGGCGTGAACGCCTCTTTGACGATCAGCGTGTCCCCCGCCCAGGCTATCCCTACAAGCGCTGCACACACGCACCCGAGCAAAATTGCGACGAGCACCCGGCGGACGGCGCGACGGGCAAGGCGGGGCAAGATGAAGCCGCGGCGCACCTATCCTCCGACCGGGGCGCGCGGGTTGGTGCCCCAGAAGACCTGCGTCCCGAGCATTCCGATCAGCGTGACCAGGACCAGGTTGAGCACCATCGACTTCGCGGTGGCGGTCCCCACGCCGACGGGACCGCCGCTGGCGTTGTAGCCGTAGTAGCAGCCCACCAGCACGATCGCGGTGGCCATCGTCATCCCCTTGATCAAACTGAACAGCAGGTCCGGTGGATTTTGGAACGCCCAGAAGGGCAATAGATATCCCCCGGGTGACGTGTATCCGATCTGCAACACCACGGCGATGTAGGAGGCCAGGTACGCGACGCCGATCGCGGAGATGTACATGAACGGCAACACGATCCAGGAGGCCAAGAGTCGCGTTCCGCACAGGAACGTCATCGAGTTGAACCCCATCACCTCCAGGGCGTCTATCTCCTCGCTGATCCGCATCGCCCCGAGCTCGGCCACGATCCCGGTGCCCACCTTCGCGGACATCATGTACCCGAACGCGTAGGGCACGGCCTCGCGCAGGTCGCACAGGGCGGTGAACACGCCCGCGTAGGCCGGAGCGCCCTGAGACTCGAGGAAGTAGGCGCCCTCGATGCCGCACGTGCCGAGACCGGTGATGAACACCAGTCCCCAGATGACCAGCGTCGAACCCACGATCAGGATGCCCGCCTGACGCAGCGCCTCGCCGAAGAAATGCAGCACACGCAACCCCCACACATCGCGCACCACGGCGCTCATGAAGCTCGCGATCTCGCCCGCCGCGGCGACCCACTCGCGCGGCAACGTCAGCAGTTCGTTCATCGCGCTCGCCCGGGCCGCACAGGGGGCGATGGACGGCGCAAGGGCGCGACCACCGTCACTTGATCACCAGAATGTTGGGGTGGGTGGCCAGCAGTGTCTGCGTGAACACGTAGTTGAACGCGCCGACCCCCAGGAACGAGATCACGACCGCCTGATTGACCGCCCGGCCCACGCCCTCGGCGCCACCGGACGCGGTCATGCCCTTGTAGCAGCACACGATCGCGATGATCGCCCCAAACAGCGTGGTCTTCAGAACCGATCCCCACAGGTCGGTGGACGTGGCGTTCTCGAACAGCGACGACCAGAACGGACCGAGCGGCTGTCCTGTGACGATCGCGGCGAGAATGCCGCCGAAGATGCCGAACAGCAGCGCGTACAGGTCGAACAGGCCGGTGATGAGCATCAGCGCCAGAAACCGCGGCACGACCAGGTTCTTGACCGGGTCCACGCCCAGCACCTGCAACGCGTCCAACTCCTCGCGGATCTTGCGGGCCCCCAGGTCGGCAGTAATCGCGGTGCCGGCGATCCCCGCAAGCACGATCGAGGTGATCAACGGACCGATTTCGCGGATCGCCGCGAGCACGAAGAACCCGCCCAACCGATCGGTCGCGCCGAAGATGCGCAGAAAGTTCGCCGCCTGCAATCCCGGCGCGCCGTAGTTGATCGCGAAGGTCGTGACCAGCAGCGGAAACCACACCAGGCGCAGCACGAACAAGAACTGCCACACGAACTCCTCGCCATAGGGATATGGCGGGCGCACAGCGGAGGAGATCGTCTTGCCCGTCAGGATCATCATGTCCCCGACCTCCTCGAGCAGGTTCCTGGTTGGCAGCAGCGCCCGTTCGACCGTCTGCCGCGCAGCGCTACTCTCCGTTGACCTTCCCGCCATGCTCTGGCCCTCCTCGCGAGCCAATGCCCAGACGACATTCTTGTTCAGACGTTTACTCAGTATACACTTAGCTGAAGTCAGTAGATCGAGAAAGAGATGTGTTTGGTGTCCGATGCCGGGCTTCCCCCAGATGCAGGTGACGCGCCGACGAAGGGTGATGGCATCAGCCGTGGGCGGTTGCGGCGTACCGCCCCGTTGGCGGCTCTGAGCGCTCGCACTGCGGGTGAGGCGGTCGTGGTTGGGCTGCGCAGCAAGCTGACGGGAGCGGACAGCACCGAGTTCCACGTCCGCACGGCGGAGCGCTACGCCGAACTGCTCGGTCGCTCCAAGGGCGCCCTGATGAAGGCCGGGCAGATGCTGTCGTTCGTCTCAGCCAGCCCTGCGGTGCCGGCGGAGCTGCAGTCGATCTACCAGGCGGCGCTGACACGGCTGCGCGATGATGCACCGCCGATGGCGCCCGAGCTCTCGCGCGCGGTGCTCGAGCGCGAGCTTGGCCGCCGAGCCGAGAGTGCTTTTGCCGAGTTCGACTGGGAGCCGCGCGCGGCGGCTTCAGTTGGCCAGGTCCACGCGGCCCGGCTGCACGACGGTCGTGCGGTGGCAGTCAAGATCCAGTATCCAGGGGTTGCGGACGCGATTTGCGCAGACCTGAAGAACGCCGAGCTGCTGGCCGTATTTCTGAGTCTGACAATTGGTGGCCTGTCCCCGCGGAAGCTGAGCCTTGACCTTCGCGGCACAGCTCGTGAGATAAGCGTTCGCATTGCCGAGGAGCTCGACTATCGACTCGAGGCAGCCAACCAGGCCAAGTTTGCCGAGTACTACCGCGGACACCCGTTTATCCATGTCCCGCAGGTGGTCGGTGAGCTGTGCACCGATCGCATGTTGACCCAGGAGCTCGTGCGGGGCCGGTCCTGGAGCGATGCGCTCGCTGCGAGACAAGGGCTCCGGGACCAGTGGGCTGAGGCGATTCATCGCTTCGTGTGGGGCTCCTATCACCGCCTGAACCTGTTCAACGCCGACCCGCATCCCGGTAACTATGTGTTCCACGAGGATGGGAGCGTGAGTTTCCTGGACTTCGGCAGCGTCAAGCGCTTCCGCCGCGATCAGGTCCAGATGATCGACGCGATCTTCCGCGAATGCCGTCGTAATGACGTGCTTGGGACATGGCGGGCGAGCGTGGAGGCTGGGGTATGGCGATCCTCGGATCCCGTCACACCCGAGGAGGTGTTCGCCTACTGGCGGGCGGACAACGCGATGATCTGGGCAGAGGAGCCGTTCGTCGTAACCTCCGCCGATGTCGCGAAGGGGATCGAACGCAGGTTCTCGCCGAACGGCCCATCGGGCAATGCTCTGCGGCACAGCACGATGCCGCCCGAGTTCACGTTCATGCTCAGGATCGAGATGGGGGTGGCGTCGGTGATCGGACAGCTGCATCCCGTCAATCACTGGGGCTCGATATCAGCAGAGCGCTTGGAGAACGCCGCGCCGCTCACCGAGATGGGCAAGCGCGAGCATGCGTTCTTCGAGGAACGCCAGGCGGCAAGCCATGCCTGACTGGGCGGCCTGGCCCTTCCCGACGAGGACCCATATCCTGCCTACCACGCGGCGCGCGGGGGGGCGCCCGTCCAGTGGAACGAGCAGCTCGGTGCCCATCTCGTGCTCTCCTACGAGCACGCGGCGGCTGTCCTGCGCAGCCCCGAGTGGAGCTCCGCTAGCGTTGCACCCAGTGGCAGTCACTCCCGCTCCGGCTGGAAAGGAGCACTCTCGGGCGGCACCTCTGCTGATAAGGAACGGACGGCGCCCGTAAGTGGGAGGAGTGCTTGACCGAGGAGCGGGCCGCCGGGTCACCTTACGTTCGATGACCGTCGCGTTCGGACTTCATCGGTGCGTTTGATTCTCCTTGCGGGCCTTGTTGCCGCCAATCAGCGGTTGCTCGCAGCATGAGGGCTAGGATCAAAAACAGGGGAATGAAGATGACTACCGCGACCACGCAGACGAGCAGCATCATTTCACCAAAGTGTCCCTCCTCCGATCCGTCAGCTGACACGATTATCAAGGCAATCCCAGCGGTACCGAGACACAACCAGCAGGCAATTTTCAGGACGACGAGCGCAAAGCTCACCAACCGCCGACGACGGTTGAGCCGAGCGGATGCCGCGCAGTCTTCGCTCAGAACCTTCAGCGCAGCGCCCAGCAACCGCTGTCCGCGCGCTAGGACATACGACCGAACATGGTCCTTCCTCATCAGCCAGCTAGACGATACTGCTAGACGCCGCGTGGGTTCATGCGGTGCGTCAGGCCGGGATGTACGGCTCACTATGGTCGCGATGAGGAACGCTGCCGTCTGTACCGCGTCGGGCGGCGGTCGCAGTTTTGCTCTTGGGAGCAAGCGGGCATACCGATCTTGCTCGCGCCTGCTATCGCTGCGGACGAGCAGGGTTGCTGGCGCCGTTGGCTGGATCACGCTCGCTCTGGCAGGCGGTTGCGGAAGCACGACCGCCGGTCTCGCTGGCGACCGGAGATCGTCCGGAGCGGTAGTGTCACCGGATACCCTCCGCGCTCCTGCTTGCGCCCGGAAGCGGAAGTCTGTGAATCGGCGACCCTTCGGGGACATCCCGCTGGCGCGCTTCCCCCGACTCGTATGCGGGCGTGTGGGAGTTACTGCCAGTCGAGTGCGAGACAGCGCAGGAAGCCAAGACTTCGCCAGGACAGGTCTGCCTCAGACTGACGTTCTCGCTCCACGTCAGAGATGTATGTGAGCCTTTAAGAGGATCCATTTGATGCCCTTTTGGAGCGGGTCTTTCGGTTCTAGCTCCTTCAGCAGGAGGCTGGCGTCGGGGCCCGCGTTGCGGACCGCTCTCGCAAGATGCGCGCGGCTCCAGCGCTCCTTGCGGGCACGCTTGAGCAGGAGCGCACGCAGACGCTGTGGCACCCCCGCGCCAGGCGGGAGCATCTTCTCCAGGCGCTTCGTGCTCGCTTGTGTGAGACGGCCCTCAACCGCCGCGGCGTGTACTGGGCCGAACACCACATCCAGTGACGCCGGATCCTCGATGAGCGTCACCACCGCCAACTTCAGCCAGCGCGCGTCTGGGTGCGCTCGCAGCGCCTCAAGCGCCGTCGCGCGCTGCGCTGCCGACACATCGGCGCCCGCGGTGGCGAGGGTCAGTATCTCCTTCGGGTCCGCGCCGCGCAGCAGATCCGGTGCCAACGTGCTCCTAGCGATCGCCGCGAGCGTCTTCGCATCCACACGGGCGCACGCCTTCAACGTCGCGCGGACCCCCGCCGCAGCCAGCACCGCCGACAGGTGGCCAGCGCTGAGCGCCGCCGCGAGCTCCCGGGGGCGCAAGCCCACGCGACTTGAATGCAACAGGGTCGTCACCGTCTCGTCGTCGAGGTCACGCCACGCTTCCGGATCGTCCCCTACCCGCGCCTGGGCGAGCAGATCACCTGCGAGGTGCGCGTCGCGCGTCGCGAGCACACCAAGCATCGCAGGGTCCGCAGACGTGGCGAGGGCGCTCAACAGCGCATCGCGCGTCTCACCCGGTGCGTCTGGTGAGAGCGCGTCGATCAGTGCCGGCCAGCGTCCCGCGCGGCACTCCTCGGTCAGGCGTCGCTCGAACTCCAACTGTGTCAGGTCCCAGGCGTGCGCGGCCGAGCCGAGCAGCCCCGTCAGACGCGCGCTCTGGGAGACGGCCCACCAGTCGCGGCTGCGACCGAGGACGGCGAGCTTCATCTCCGCATGATCCTCCGGCGATGGATAGCGCTCCGCGAGCGCATCGAGCAGCTGCGGCACGCGTTCCTCGTGCACGGTTGACCAGATGCGGGCGAGAGCGCGCACCGACGCGGTGCGGGGCGGCTCCTGGGGCCCGAAGCGCGCCAGCCAGGCCGTCAGGTCGCCGCGGCGGTCAGCGATCTCGCCCGCGAGTGTCATCAGCCAGCGGTCATCGCCGTGCGGGCGTGGTGGCGGCGAGCCCTCGCCCGTCAGGACGAGCAGGTCGTGCGGTTGGCGCGATCGGTAGCTGGCGGGGCGCAAAGCGAAGGAGAACCGGGCCTGGAGCGCCGGCCACTGTGCCGACCAGAGCGCGACCACGGCGTCCTCCCCGGCCTGTGGATCCTTCACATGCGCGTGGGGCACCTTCGATGCGTAGAGCGCGCGTGCACACAGGTAGATATCGTGCTCCGGCGGGCGCGGCGGGCATCGCTGGGCGCGTCTCACCGACAGCGGCTCTGAGTAGCTAGAAGCCGAGGCTCCGTGGCGCGGCGGCTGGAGCAGCGCAACCAGATCGCTCACGCGGAACTCGTGGAACGCGTTCGTGTCGATCAACAGTGCGTGGGCCCAGACGGCACCGGGGCGTCCGGCGTCCGGGGCGGGCCAGGTGGCGATCAGTGCATAGCGGTCAAACGAGGCCATCGGCATCCCTGTCAGGCGGCGTCCGTGACGGACGTCTGTGTCGCTGAGCGCGACGAGGGCGGCTTCGGCGTCGCGGGGCAGCCTGAGGGAGGAGGCAAGCAGCCGGTGGCCTCGGTCATAGCCGAGTAGTGCCTGGTCGATCACTCCCACCCCAGCGCCCACCGCACCGGCTCGGAGAAGGCCACGTCGCTGCCGTCGGCGGCTTTAGCCCAGGCGCGCTCGTGCAGGTCCCCGCGCCGCTTGACCTCATCGGCGTGCTCGCGGGCGCCGCCTTGCGCGCACACGCCGAACACGGCGCTTTGGACGCGTGCCGGGTCGCTGCGCAGCATGCTCGCGATAGCGGGCAGCCGTAGGTCGAGCCATTGCTCGGGTGTGTGATCGCCGGCGAGGTCGTACGCGGATATGACGACGGCGACGCGGACGGGCGCACGGTGGCTCATCGCCTCGAGGACCTCCTCGAGGCCATCGATCAGTTGCGCAGCGGTGCACGCTTGGTCGTTCTTATAGTCCGGTGGTTTCTGGCCGCCGGGTAGAAGGTGCAGTTCGAGCGGCGCTTTGACCTTGAGGGGGTGCACGAACAGGATCACCGCTGATGCTCGGGCAAGCTCTTCGACCAGAAGGGCAGGCCAGACACGTCGCTGTACGAGCGTCTCAAGCTGCTCGCCGGAATGGTCGGGGATCACGAGTGTCACCGTGCCGGAGCCGGGGAACTCGACAGGCACCTCGAAGCGCTCGTCGGCGTCTTGGTGGGTACGGGTAATCTCGGTGAGCTCCCGGACGTGCTCGGCGAGCTCTTGGACGTGCTTGCGCTCACCGGGGAGGCTCGCCTCGCGGACGTACTCGATCGAGGGCTCCTCCACGAAATGCCATAGCGCGCCGATGAACGTCGACTTGCCGGTTTCCGGTAGACCGAGCAGCATCACGCGCCGCTCGCTCACGAAACCCGTCCGATCATCCGCTCCGCACGCGCCGTCTCGAACGCGGAGGGCGCAGTGCTCGCCGGACCCAGGATCACGTCCAGGACATGCTCCAGGCCCGTCGGGTTGCCGTCCGGGGGGCGTGCCGTGGTCTCGAACAGCACCGCTTGAGTGTCGATCTGTATGGCGAGCGCGAGCAGAACCTGCGCCTCGCGGTCCCACCGCTCGCGGACCTCGGGGGTGATCCGGTCGGCCTTTGCGAGGACGACCGCGACCGTTGGTGTCGCACCAGATTCGCGCAGCTGACCGATCAGCCGGCGGGTGTTCTCCAGCGCGCTTGAGCGGCGTCCATCATCGGCGAACGCGTCACCGTCGACGAGGAACAGCGCGTGCTTGATGCTGTCGAGCCACTCGACCTTCTCCTTGAACGGTGTGCCCTGGCGCACCTGCTTGAAGGTCTCGCCGGCGACGTCGCCCAGCAACACCTCGTGCTCACGGTTCTGCGCAGCGAGACGGAGGTGCAGGAAACCGTTTTGGCTCTCGTGAGTGCGGTCGGTGTCGGGCTTCTCGCCTTGGCATGCAAGGCGGGCGAGCCACGCACGGCGCTCGAAGCCGAGTGCAGTACGAGATCCGGCGAAGCGGGCCTGGCCGATCGCGCCGTGGTTTAGGAGCGTGTTCCACAGTGCGACGAGGAGGGTCGTCTTGCCGCAATCGGCTTCGCCGGCGAGCAGCACGATCGTGAGACCGTGGCGTTCGGCGAGGTCCTCGGTGTCGGCGAGCGTGAGGAACTGGTCGGTTGTGATCAGCGGCTCGCTGGCTGCGGCGCTGTCGGGCTCGGGGGCGGCTTCCTCGAGCAGCTGCTCGCCGGGGAGCTCGGCCTCGGTGGGCGCGGGTGTATCCTCGGGTGTGCTCATAGCTGCCGTTCGATGAGTGCCTCGATGAGGGCCTGCTCGGCGAGTTCGGCAGCCGGGTAGGCCTGCCCGGCTGCCGAGACCAGGCCGTGCGCAGCACTGGCAATCGGAAGCAGACGGTGGGTGTGCTCGCCCGCCTGGTTGTCGTCGGCGGGGAGGGCGGCGAGCGCGTCGGTGATGGTGTGGGGCTCGATGTCGGCGAGGACGCGTCCGAGCAGTTTGCGGGCCGATGGTGGTGGTGTCGGGAACACCGTGAGTTTGGCGATGTCGCGGCCCGCGAGCAGCGGCGCGGCTGCGGCGAGCTCGGGCCAGCGTTGACCGTCGCCCTGGTGGCGTTCGCTGATCAACCACCAGAGCAGATCGCTCTCCTCGTCTGCCGCCGCGAGTCGTGTCTGGACAGCGTCGACCATCGCGCTATGGGAGCGTTGAACGTTGTTGATGGCAGCGACGAGCGCGTCCGCCGTGGCACGCAGCTGTGCTCCGCCGATGGCTCCTTCGGCGGCTACCTCGTCGGTGACGACATTCTTCTGAGCGCGACCCTTCGGCAGGGGGTGGCGGCGGCGTGCGAGCTGCTGGAGGCGCTCAAGTGCCGCACCGGCGAGGACGGGCAGCTCGCTCGCGGGACTCGAAAGGCCGCAGAAGTGTGCGGACGGGATTGCGAGTGCGGCGACGATCGCTGGCAGCGTGTTGAGTGTCAGGGTCTGCGCGAGCGTCCATGCGGCGCATACCTGTGTTTGAAGGTTGCCTGGCTGCCCGTCGAAGGATGGGTCGTGCTCGGTGATCGCGGCGGCGAGACGGGCTGCGGCGTCGGGCTGGGGTACACCGTGCGCGAGGGCCACCAGGTCGAGGGTCTCGACAGTGGTCGGGGTCGCGTTCGCGAGCGCGGCGGTGCCGGTGGCGATCGCCGCGAGTCTTGAGGGGTCGCCGGTGGAGGCGTCGGCGAGCCAGGCGACGAGCTGCGGCTCGGCGTCAGACATGTCCGAGCGCCTCGGCGAGCGTTTTCAGCTTGTTGGTGTCGCGGGCGCGCGCGAGGAGCCGGGCCTCGTCGTTTGAGGTGCGCAGGCTTTCGCCGTCCTGCAGGAGCCCGAGGCTATGGGCGGCCTGTTCGCGGGTGTCCGTGGGCGCGGTGAGGATGGTGTAGATCATCGCGCGCTCGTCGGAGGTGACCGGCGGCGCGGTGGGGATCGGCGGGCCGGGCGGCTGCGTGTCGGGGGGGGTGTGTCGTGCGAGTGGGATCAGGATCCTCTTTCCGTTGGGCCAGCGTTCGTCGGCGTCGAACCCCGTGCGGTGCTTCGGGTAGGCACGGGCGAGGATATTGATCGTGAGGTTCATGTCGTCGGCGTCGAGCTCAAGGATGTTGTATGCGGGCTGCCAGTTGTGGTTGTTGCGCTCGGGGTTCACGGCGCCGGAGGCAATGGTGAGGGAGCGTCCGTCGTTGTGGGGTTCGATGCCAGCCTCGTGCTCGTGGCCGGTGAGGAGTATGTGGGGGCGTGCGAGCCACGGTTCGGCATGTTGCTGGTCGCGTAGCCAGCGTGGCGGGTGGTGGCACATGAGCAGCGTGATGGTGTTCTGGTCGGCGCCGAGCTGGGCGAGCTGGCTGGTGCCGAGGGCGACGCGTGTGCCGTCGTGCTCGTGGTTGTCGGTCTTGTCGCAGATGAGCGCGGAGTTGACGCCGCGGATGCGGAGGGTGTGGTCGCCGAGCGGCATGTCCCAGCCTTCGGGGATCGGGTGGCTCGCGGTCAGGGCCCAACCGAGCGGGAGCGCGAAGCGATTGTAGTGCTCCAGTGGCTGGTGGATGATCTTGGCGGCGTCGGGGTCAGTGAGGATCTGCTCGATACGGGCTGAGATCTCATGGGCGGGGATGGTGCGCAGGAGCAGGCGGAGGCCGTCGTGGAGCGGCCCATGTGCGGTGCGGTCGATGTCGTGGTTCCCGGGGACGCACGCGATGCGTTTTGGGTCGCAGTCGACGATCGCGCAGGCCTCCTCTAGGAACCTGCCGGCGAGCCCGTACTGCTCTGCGGTCCCGCTTGCGGCGAGGTCTCCGACGACAAGCACCGCGTCGACGGGGCGAATGCGCTCCACCTGGTTTCGGAGGTCCTGCAGGAGGTCGTCGCGCACGATCAGGTCGATGTCGCGCTCGGGCTCCCCCGGAGAGGGGTTGAAGTGAATGTCGGAGAGGTGCAGGAACCGTCGCATTTCGACGGAAGATATCGTCTGGCGGCTCTGCCTATGGCTCGCCGCAATACCGATTCCTGAGCGCATCCGAAAGCACCAAAGCCCGCGTCCACATGTTCGGAAGACACGGGCTCCCCAAACTCCTGCTTATGAGCCAAACGAGCCCGCCCGCAGACGGCCTATCGGCGGACGAGGAGCCGTTCGCGTTGGCGCTCGGCCCGCTCCTGCTTTCGGGCGGGAGCAGGCATCTCGACCCAAGCCTTCGCAGACTGTCGCAAGGGACGAGGACCGGCCCTGACGAGCGGCGGGGTTGAGGCTTCCGCAACCACCGGTGCGAGCGGGCACGAGCGGATCGTCCGTCGGCGCTCGCGAGCACGCGGGAGCGGCACTCTCCGACCTGCCCGTTGGACATCGTCTCGATGATGCCGTGGACTCCGCCGAACGGCGGCGAAACTTACGTCGAGCCAACACCCGATACAAGGAGGCGACGAGCTTGCTCAGGTACGACGTTGGAATCTCCGACGTGCAGCACAAGCCACCGCGTCGTCTCGACATCACAGTCGAAGCGGCGGACCCTCGCGAGGCCATGGCTGTGGCAGAGGACCGGTGGCGCCACACGTACAGCGACGATCCACCCAGCGCCCTGCGCGGGATTAGCTGGGGGTACTGACTGCGCGACGAGCAAGCACCGGAGTCTCAGCCGGAGCGCGATCGAGACGAGCAGGAGATGGAACACGAGCGATCTGCGCCCACGGCCGCGAGCGATGGTATGGAGTTGTTCTGAGCCATTGCCAGCGCGTCCCGCGCAGGTGAAGCGCGTGCCTGGGCGGCAACCGCGCGATCTCCCCGGGCGTGAGCACGCGCTGGCGCTGCGTGCTGTACGTCGTGCTGTGCGTGTCGGTGGTGCTCTCTTTGAAGTCGAATGTCCACCACGGCTCGCTGGTGTGCGAGCACCCGAATGATTCCGAGACGACGGGCCGGTCGTATTCGCCCAAGCACAGCGAGATCGCTTCCAGGGTGCGCGGATCGGCGAGCCCGTCGAGGATCACCTTGCTCTGGAACAGCGAGAGGAATCCGTCGGCCGTGCTGTCCCCCCATCGTTTCCGCGCCTGGGAGAGGTCCTGCAGGCACACCATGACGTGCAGGCGTTGCCCTCCGGCTTCCGAGACGAGCGCGGGCAGGTCGTGGATCGGCGCGATGTTCGCGACCTCATCCAGACACATGTAGACCGGGGGACGACCCTCGCGGATCATCGCCGGCGCGTGCCGGTAGGTCGCGTGGCGGATCTGCTCCAGGAGCCCGACGACGAGCGGCGCGCACAGCGCCTGCTTGTGCGCGGGCGCGGTGATGTAGATCGTGTCGGCGCCCTGCACGAACGCGTCCGGGTCGAAGTTCGGATGCGAAGCGTTGCGCCGTGTCGCGTCGGCGTTGTAAGCGGCGAGGACCCCGGCGGTGGCGGAGAGGATCGAGGAGCGCTCGCGCTCATCGGTTTTGATGATCCCCGTGAGCACGTCCGCCGCGACCTGCTCCCCACGATTTTCAAGCGCGGCTCGCGCCGGCTCAAGCTCGCCGCGCAGCACCCACGTGAGCACCTGCGTGACCGGCTTGCTCGTGATGTTCGCTGCGTGAAGCAGCGGCGCCAAGAGCGCGGTTGAGCGCTCCCGCCAGTGGTGCTCGTTCGTCGTGCCCTTGGAGGCCGACCCGCTGGACGCCATCGCCCGCGCCATGAGCAGCGCCCCGTCCCACGTCGATGCGGCGGGGACGGGTGACCAGCACAGCCGCCTGACTGCATCGGGCCAGTCCTCGCGCTCCCCGGAGGGGTCGAACAACCAGACCTGTCCGACTTCGCAGCGTGAGCGCCACGTGGCGTCCATCACGTCGCGCTTCGTCGCCGTGGATACGACCGCCCCGGGCGCGGCAAGGATCGAGGGGATCACGATCGTGCTCGTCTTCCCCGACCGGGGCGGGCCGAGCACCATCACCGCGTGCTCGGGATCGGCCGTGACCCACCGTCCACGGGCGATACCGAGATAGGCCCCGCCACCGAGCCGCAGCGAGCGCGCCCGCACGGCCGTCGCGAGGTCCGGCACACGCGCAGGCTGAACCAGCGCTCGCGGTGGCACGGCAGGCGTCCGGCGCCTGAAGAGGCGTCGAGCACGCTCGGAGCGCGACCCGCGATCAGCTCTCTTATCCTTACAAGTCTCTGATGTTGACATCGCTCTTGCAACATACTACCCTCCCCGTATGTTTGCAACATCACGACGATGGAGGCAGCGTGCATGAGCACCCACGGCAATAACGGTCCGGGTGTGCGCGGCGTGCTCGGCGGGATCGAGCGCGAGCTTGCGCGCGTCAACCGCCAGCTCACCGGCTATGACGAGCTTTTGGTTCAACGAAAGCGTTTGCTGGCCGCACGAGCGGCGTTGATGGGGGTGCAGGGGAATGAGAAGACGGGGTCTGGCAGGCGCCGCATCACCCAGGAGGAGGTCGCGGCGTATCTCGACGAGCACCCCGATTCCTGGCCGGCGCAGATCGCAGCTGCGCTGGGGGTTCCCGTCACGAATGTCAGCGCGCATCTCTCGCGAGGTAAGGGCACGCGATTTTTGAGGGGGGGGTCTGGATGGCGTTCGCACCGACCTACGGGGTGAGGCATCAATTCCAACCCCCAAGGAGGAAGCACCATGAGCACGCCAAGGACAGGCGAATACCTCATCAGACCCAAGGAGATCTCACCAGGATGGGTGTTGCTGTACGCGACGACGCTCGGATTGCAGTTGTTCTGCGCGTCGTTCCGGGCGTTCATCGCCTACCCGATCCTGACGGTGTTCGCGTGGCTGTTCGCGATGTTCACCGGGGGCATACACGTCCCGTACATCCACCTGGCAGCCGCGATCATCGGATATGGCCCGCTCGTCCTATCCCTGCTGACCCTGATCCTGCCGATCGACGGCTGGTGGTGGGAGCAATCAGAAGGCGCGAGAAGCCCCTCGGAACGAGAGCAGCTCATCTTTGACGATGCGATCGAGCAGCTCAAACACGCAGACCCGGCGCTACGCGAGCCGAGACGCTGGTGCGTGCTCGACCGAGACGAAGAGAACGCCGCCGCCTACGCGGACACGCTGATGGTCACCCGCGGCCTGCTGGAGAGCCCCTTGCTGACCGGCGTGATCGCACACGAGATGGGCCACCTGAACTCAAGCGACGCGCGCCTGACAGCAGCCCTACACAGGCTCACCACGCCGCCCCGAGGGCACGTCAGACGCGGCCTGAAAACGATCTGCTTCTTCGCGACCGGCGCCGCCGGTATGTGGCCCGTGAGAGCCGCATGGGGCGCCTACTGGCGCCACCGCGAGCACGAGGCAGACAACTACGCCGCGAAGCTCGATCAGGCACCGGCGCTCAGCGCGTTCCTCGAGGACCGCGTCCTATACGACCTCCCCGTCCCGTTCGTCTGGCTAACCGAGGAGTCCCACCCACCGACAGAGCACAGGATCGACAGGCTCGCGCACTACCCCGCATGAAACGGACGACGACGCGACCACGAAAGGAGGCGAATGGCAGACCGGTAGCAGCCCGCCCAGAACCTGTCAAGCGAGCCCCTACGGGCCGCCTACGGCGGGGCTTCGCCCTCCCTTGACAGAACCATGAGCGGCCTGCTGAAGGATCACCCAGGTCGGCAAGGACATCCTTGCCGACCTGCAAGGACGACCACAACGAAAGGATGGACCCGATGCGAACCCTGACCGTGATCCCTGAGCGCGGACGGCAGCGCGAACGCTTCGCCAAGCTCGGCCCGTCGGGTGCCGGCAGACCGAGGGTCAACGCCACGACCGCGCCGGCCGGCCCGACGACGATTGCGCGGGGGCGCCATCCCCGACCCCACACCCACCGCACGATCAAGGGACGCGTCCTGCAGAACGTCAGACGCGCCTTCACGCCGCTGATCGACGCGAAGGCGGCGAGCACGCTACTCGGAGTCCCCTACACCTGGCTGCTCGCCCAAGCCCGCGCCGGAACGATCCCGCATCATCGGTTGGGGCACTACGTCAGGTTCAACCCCGACGACCTGAACGCATGGCTACACGACACACGGATCGAGCCGCATGGCATCGGGCGGCGCGTACGGTAGATACTGCTCAGGGACTTGGAGGTTGGCGCATGCGGCGCTGCGAAATATCCCGTTCGAGGATAATAGTGCAGTAGTAGCCTGTAGCCTAATCTGCAAAGCATCCTAGATATGGTATATTTCGCAGTATGTCAAGACCAATGCAACGCATTCTGGGAGTCGCCGAGGAGCAGTGGGGATTGTGCACGCGCAGGCAGGCGCTCGATGCCGGTGTGGTGACAAGCTCGCTCGCGCGGCTGCTGCACGACGGTCGGCTTGAACGCGTTGCCCACGGTGTCTACCGGGTCCGGGGCGCCGGCGAGCCGGACCATCTCCAGCTGCGCGCCGCATGGCTGCAGCTCGACCCGGCCGTCCCCGCCTGGGAGCGAGTGGGTTCGCCTGACGTGGCGCTGGTCTCGCACGCGTCGGCCGCCTCGCTGTACGGAGTTGGGGACCTACGCGCGGACATCCACGAGTTCACGCTGCCCGTACGCCATCAGACCCGCCGACCTGACGTGCGAATCCACCGCGGACACGTTCCGGACAATCAGCGAATCCTGCTCGCGGGACTTCCCGCAACACGCGCCGCCCGCATGATCGGCGACCTGCTCGGCGACAATGTTGAGCCGTCGAGCGTCGCGCAGATCACCGCCCGAGTGATCGACCGGGTATTCGACTACCCGGACAACGTCGCCGAGTGCCTTTCGCCCTACGCGGGACGGTTCGGCTTCCGGCGCGGCGACGGCGTCGGGCTACTTGACTATCTCCTCACCCTTGTCGGCTACAGCAGGAACCGCGACATGATTCGATCCTTGGCGCGTGGCGATGAGTCCTGATCGGTACGCCGACCCGCAGGCCCTGCGCTCGGCGATCGCCGACCGCCTGCGGCCACTCGCAAAGGAGCGAGGCATCGAGCTGAGCAATCTCCAGCGGCAGTTCGCATACGACAGGCTGCTGTCTCGGGTATTCACCGTCGAGCCCGATCGATGGGTGCTCAAGGGCGGGACCGCGATGCTCGCGAGGATCGGGCCGGAGGCGAGGCATACCCGCGATGTCGACCTTCTCAACCGCGACGGGGGCCTCGAGGAGGCCGAGCGGGCGCTGCACGTCGCGGCTCGCACGGACCTTGAGGACTTCTTCACCTTCACGCTTGGCCCCAGACGGCGCCTCACAGAAGGCGTTCATGCGCTGCGCGTTCCGGTGGACGCACACCTCGGCCTGAAGCGGTTCGCCGAGTTCCACGTCGATCTTGTTGCCGAACTGACGATGACCGGCAACACGGAGTCCGTATCGGCGCTCGTGCCGGCAGAGATCCCGGGACTCAAGCGCACTGCCTACATCGCCTACCCGCTCGTTGACCACATCGCCGACAAGGTATGCGCGCTCCACGAAACACACGAGCGGGCCAGCGGCCTGCGGGAGCCCAGCAGCCGCTACCGCGATTTGGCCGACCTCGCCGTATTCGCGCATACGGCCAAGGTCGACGCGCGCGATCTGAAGGTGGCACTCGCCTCGGAGACCGTAAGGCGCAAGATGGCTCTTCCCAGTCGTCTCACCGTGCCCACGGACAGCAGATGGTCACGAGGGTATGCGCGTGTGGCGCGAGACGCGCCTCGCCTGCAAGAGCGCAACCTGGAGGCCGCTATCGCGACCGTCAGGCTGTTCATCGACCCGGTGCTCGACGGATCAGCTGAAGGCCGGTGGAATCACGACCGGCTGCGTTGGGAAACGATCGAAATCGGCTCCCAGCGGGTCAACTGATGTTGAACTGATAAGCCGTCTCGGGCGATGCGAGCATCAGTTAGCACCCATCGGAAGAGGCGCTATCCCACTGGCAGCACATCCGGTGCCTTCGGCGCGAATGCGCTGGCAAGCAGCGCCGCGTCGTCGGCCTGGCTCTTGGCGTGCAGGTAGCGAGCGGTGGTCTGGATGTGGGCATGACCCATCCACGCCTGCACCTGCACGAGCGAGGCACGGTTGACGGCCATCGAGCCGAAGTAGTGGCGCAGCGAGTGGAACGGCAGCGGGCGCAGCCCAGCACGCCTGGCTGCCTGCGTGTAGCGGCGCCGCAGCGCGCTCGCGTCCATGTGCTTGCCGGCCTGCCCAACGAACACGGGATGTTCGTCACCGGTGAAATACTCACGCTGTCCGAGACGGGCAAGCGCCTGCGCGACCTCAGGCACCATAGGCACGCTGCGCACCTTGCCGCTCTTGGGCGTGACGAGCTCACCGTGCGAGTAGTTGGCGCGCACGCGCATCGCCTGCCCCGGGAAGTCGATGTCGCGCCAGCGCAACGCGACCAGCTCGCCGCGGCGCAAGCCGGTCATCGCCGCCGTCAGGAAGAGCGCCCCGTCCTGCTCGCTGCCGGCCGCGCGCACGAGCGCGTCGACCTCCTCACGGCTGTAGAAGTCATAGTCCCCGCTGTAGCGCACCGGCTGGCGTTCAACTGTCGCGGAGGGGTCATGCTCGATCCAGTCGCGTGGGCGCGCGTGCGCGAGGACCGCGCGCACGATCATCAGCAGCTTCTCCGCCGTGCGCCCGTACGGCAGCCCGTCGTACCAAGACTTGATGTCCGTCGCGCGCAGATCGCGCAGCGGCTTGGTCGCAAACGGCGCGCGGCCATACCGGGTGTCGGCCGGCTCCTTGCCGGCGGGCGCCGGCAGCAGATACGCGTCCAGCACCTGGCGGTAGTCGCGCAGCGTGGAGCGCTTGAGGTTGCGCTTCTGCTCGCCGTGGCGCAGCCACGCCTCCGCCGCATCGACGAACGTGAGCACCTCACCCCGCGGCGAGCGGGGGGTCGGCGACTTCACCGCCTCGTGCTCGAGCAGCCGTCGCAGCGCGGCCTCGGCCTCCCTGGGCGTCAGGTAGGAGGAGTCGGGCTTGGACCCGTCGGCGGAATGCCAGATCACCGCGCCCCGTGCTGTGCGCTTGCCGGAGCTCTGCGCCCACGCCTTCCCGAGCACACGCGTGTGCTTGCCGTCGGCGTCCCACCAGAACGCGCGCCAGCGTCGATTATCCGGGCTGCCGATCACCTGAAGGTGGCCGTTTGGCGTGACCTCCTGCTTCATGTTCACGTAGTCAGTGTATCAAAGCATTCCGGAGCGTGTTCCCCAGCGTGTTCCCCACGCGGGTGACTTAGCCGAATTTGAGGTCACCTCACAGCACCAAAAAGCCCTAAACTAAGGGCTTATCGTCTTGAGTAACGTGCTTTGCAAGCAGGAGGTCGCCGGTTCGATCCCGGCTGGCTCCACTGGCGTTTGCCGCGTCAGGCCACCTCCGAGACCACGAGGCGTAGGGCGCCGTGGAAGCTGTCCTGCTCGCGCAGGTGGCCGTGCTCGGCGTCCCAGGCGCCGGAGTCCAGCGCGACGGCGAGCCGGTCGACGATGCGCTGCTCCACTCCGGGATCGAGTAGCGCCCACATCGACTGGGCGCCGCGTACGGCCGGGTCCAGCAGTCCCTCGGGGCGGCGCCAGAACGCCTCGAAGAATCCGTCGACGCAGTCGCCGGGTGTCGGGATTTGCTCTACGCGCGTGTGTCCACCCAGGGCAGCCGCGATGTCGTCGATAGCGGGGAATCGTGGTCGCTCCCTCACGAGTCCCTCGTGCAGGAACTCCCGCTGCCAGGCGGGCAGAGCGTCGAGCTCGAACGTGAAGATCACAACCGGACCGCGGGACACACGGCGAAGCTCGGCCAGGCCGGCCTTGGGGGGCTCCCAGTGATGGATCGTCACGCAGGCCATCGCCGCATCGAGAGCGCCATCATCGAAAGGGAGCGCCTCTGCGCGAGCATCGATCACCGGCGCGGCGCCGGCGGGGCGCTGAGCGCGCATGGTTGCGCTCGGATCGACCGCGAGCACCCAGCGATCGCACGGCTCGTATGACCCGGCGCCCGCGCCGACGTTGAGCACCGTACGCGCATCGCCGAGCGCGGCATGAATGCGCGCGGCAATCCGAGGGTCCGGGCGCCGATGCCGCGCATAGGTGCGCCCGTGCCGCTCATAGTCAACCCGAGCAGTCACGCGCCGACCCTAACATCCCGCCACCACAGGCGGATCGCATAGAACCGGACCGGCACCCGATGTGCGCTGTTCGGTTACGCGGCGAGCAGGCGCTATGAACGTCAGCGTAAATTGCCCGGCGATAGCCGCCCGCCCCTCTAAACGTGCGCCCCGCGCGCGCGCCCACTCACCAGGGGTCGCAGGATGGGCATCGCCTTCGGGATCTCACCGTGCTCGACATGCTCCACCGTCAACGGCGAAGCCTCGATGAGGGCGAGCGTGGGGCGGTTGCAGTTGCAGCCGTTCCCCAGCGTCGCCCGCCACAGCGGGTTGAGGCGATCCTGCCACGCCGCCCTGCGCGGCGCGGTGGACCGTATGTGCTCCATGAACAGCAAACGCCCGTCGGGCTTCAGCACGCGCGCGATCTCGGTGAGCACCCTCTCCGGGTCTGCAACCGTGCACAGCACGAGCGTCACGACGGCGGTGTCGAAGGAGTTATCTGGAAACGGCAGGTCTTCGCCGCTCGCCACCACGATCGCCTCTACGTTGGCGGCCGTCGAGCAGCGGTTGCGCAGCTTGCGCGCCATGTGCCCGTCGGGCTCGGTGAGCGTGAGCCCGGCCACGGCTTGGGGATAGTGGCCTGACCCCGTAGGTTCGGTCCGGCCCTTGTGAGAGTTTCTCGCGTCCATGATGATGGGCGAGGAAGGAACTCTGATGAAGCGACGCAGGCACACGCCGGAGCAGATCATCCGCAAGCTGCGGGAGGCCGAGCGGATGCTCGGGGAGGGCAAGACGATCCCGGAGGCGGCGAAGGATCTGGGGATCTCCGAGCAGACGTTTCACCGCTGGCGCAACCAGTACGGCGGGATGAAGGCCGATGACGTCAAGCGGCTGAAGGAGCTCGAGCGTGAGAATTCGAGCCTGAAGGCGATCGTCGCCGATCAAGCGCTCGAGGTCCGGGCGTTGAAGGAGGTCGCCCGGGGAAATTGGTAGGCCCGGTCCGTCGGCGCCAGGCGGTCGCGATGCTCCGCGACCGTCTCGGCGTCAGCGAGCGCTGGGCATGCAGGGTTGTCGGGCAGCATCGCTCCACGCAGCGTCACGAACCCAAGCGGGCTGAGGACGACGCGGTGTTGCGCGCAGAGCTGCGGCAGTTCTCGAAGGACCGTCCGCGGTGGGGGTACCGCCGTGCGCATCATCATCTGCGGGAGTTGGGCTGGGAGGTGAACCGCAAGCGTGTGCAGCGCCTGTGGCGCGAGGAGGGGCTGCGGGTGCCGGCTCGAAAGCGCAAGCGCCGGCGGCTCGGGGAGTCGACGGTGCCGGCCGAGCGTCTGCGCGCCGAGCGGCCCAACCACGTGTGGGCGTTCGACTTCCAGTTCGATCAGACCGCCTGCGGGCGGGCGCTGAAGCTGCTGAACATCGTGGACGAGTTCACGCGCGAGTCGCTGGTGATGATGGTCGAGCGCAGCATCGACGCCGAGGAGGTCGTCACGACGCTCGAGCGGCTGTGCGCCGAGCGCGGCGCCCCGGAGCTTTTGAGGATGGACAACGGTCCGGAGATGACCGCGCACGCGCTGCGGGACTGGTGCGTGCTGTCGAAGACAGGGACCGTGTTCATCGAGCCGGGCTCGCCGTGGCAGAACCCATTCGTCGAGTCGTTCCACTCGCGTGTCCGTGACGAGCTGCTCGACGTCGAGGAGTTCTCCTGCCTGGCCGAGGCGCGCGTGGTGATCGGCGACTGGCAGGAGGACTACAACTGGCGGCGTCCACACTCATCGCTCGGGATGCGCGCCCCGGCCGTGTTCGCCGCGGACTGGACGGCCCGCGAGCCGACGCCGATCGCCGCGTGAGCGCACCGCCTCGCCCGCAGCTGTGACGCCGAGCCAGCGACGAGGGGGGGTCGGTCCGGCGGCGCGCGCCGTGACCATCGCCGTATCGCCTTCGCCCTACGGGCTCCGGCTCCTCGGCGATGGTCACGGCACCAGGGCTTGGTCTGTCCGAGCAGGCCGCTATGTTCCCGGCACTACATCCACCACCCTCTCACTCGTGGTGGACCGAAAAGCGGGGGCCGGCCAATAGTGCGGAAGATTCAACCCGGTGCCCGCTCCGATCTCCAGGGTCGCGCCTCGAGCCTCCGCCAGCAGCTTGCGCCGCCGGGTTGCCAGTCCCGCTCGCTCGGTTTGACCGAGCGCGAGGTCGTACGCGGCGGCGAACAGCCGAGCGCGGAGCGAGGATGGTGACATTGATCCGATTATGACCCCACGCTGCCTGGCGCCACCGACGGGCGTCGAGCCGCCCAGGCACGCAGATCCGCCGAGCGAACCCCGCCAGGCACCGATCCGCCGAGCCGAGCCGTATCGGCGGCGGCGCCGAGCGAACCCCACTACGCTCGCAGGGTGCACTCGGGTCGCACACACCTGCGCGGGATGCTCCCAGCGGCGGTCCTCTGCCTGCTCGTGGCGGGCGGAGGGTGCGGCAAGTCGGTGGGAATGGGCACGGTCGAAAGGGCGACGTCGCAGCCGGCGGGAGCGAACACGACCGCCGCCGCCGGTGCCGCCGCCGGTGCTGCGAGCGGTGCTGCGAGCGCACTCGCACTCGCGCACGCGCGCGCGCACGCAGGCGCGCGAGGTGCCCCGCAGGGTGGACCACAGCACCTCCACGGGACCCCACCCCCAGCGGTTTCCTCGACGACGGCAGCCACCGCGGCAGCCGCCACGGCGACGACCGCGGGCGCGGCCCTGCCGGCGCGTCCGCCGATCGTGCAGAGCCCGATCCCGTTCGGAGCGAAGCGCAAGGCGGAGATGGCGCGCTATGCGGTGCGCCACTACGGTTTGAACACCTACCGGCTGATCGAACCCCATGTGATCGTGATCCATTACACCGAGACGCCCGACTTCCAGTCGACCTTCAACACCTTCGCTCCCGACGTGCCCGACAGCGAGCTGCACGAGCTTCCCAACACCTGCGCGCACTTCGTGGTGGACACCGACGGCACGATCCACCAGCTCGTGCCGCTGGGCATCATGTGCCGTCATACCGTGGGGTTGAACTGGACGGCGATCGGCATCGAGCACGTGGGCTACAGCGACGCCGAAGTGCTCGGCCGTGCCAGGCAGATGCGCGCGAGCCTGCGGTTGGTGCGGTGGTTGCGCTGTCGCTACAGGATCCCCGTGGCGGACGTGATCGGACACAACGAGAGCCTCTCGAGCCCCTACCACCACGAGAACGTGCCGGCGCTTCGCAGTCAGACCCATAGCGACTTCAACCATGCCGACATGCAGCTCTACCGAGGTCGCCTGCGCGCGGCGGGACCCTGCTGACGCGCCCGCAGGGCGGCCGGACCCGCTGAAGCGCCCGCGTCGCGCGGCGGGAGGCTGCTAAAAGAACGCAGTCAATGACCAACGCAGACGAGATGCTCGCTGTGGCGATGTCGCGGGCCGACCGGCTCGCGGCGCCCGGGCTGAGTGCCATGCCGCGCCGCAGGGTGGCGGTGCTCGCGTGCATGGACACCCGCATCGATCTCTTCCCGATGCTCGGGTTGGAGCGCGGCGATGCGCACATCATCCGCAACGCCGGGGGGCTGGTGACGGACGACGCGATCCGCTCGCTGAGCGTGTCGCAGCGTCAGCTCGGAACCGAGGAGATCGTGGTGGTGATGCACGACGGTTGCGGCCTCCACGGAGCCTCGGAGCACGAGTTCGCGCAGGCGCTCGCCGCCGACGGCGTCCAACCGACGTGGAGGCTGGGCGCTTTCGATGACGTCGAGGTCACCCTGCGGCGCGGTCTCGAGCGGTTGCGATCGAGCCCCGAGCTGCCCTCGCGCGAGCAGATTCGCGGCTTCGTGTTCGACCCGGAGACCGGAGCGCTGCGCGAGGTGCGGGCGGTTCCCGCAGCCGGATAGAGTCGGCGTCGTGTTCGACCTCGACGCGTACCTCGAGCGGATCGGCCTGCGCGAACTACCCGCCCGTTTGTGACGTTCGTCGCGAACCCGTCCGGCCTTGCGGGTACCAATAGAGCGATGCTTCGAGAATCGATGGTCCTCATTCATTTCCCGGTCGGCACATGTGCCGACCGGCGGGGCCGCGCATGCGCGGCCCCGGACCGTGCCGCATGCGGCACGGTCTTCGACAGTTATACCGGCCCCACATAGAGAGGTGACAGCCGTGAACGAGCGTCCCGTCAAGCTGGTCGTCTCCGACGACCAGCAGCGCAATCGCCTGACCGTGTTCTTCCGCCTGCTGCTCGCCCTGCCGCACCTGATCTGGCTCAGCCTATGGGGGATTGCCGCGTTCGTGGCAGTCGTCGTCAACTGGTTCGCCACTCTCTTCACGGCGCAGTCGCCGCGGGGGCTGCATGACTTCCTCGCCGCCTACATCCGCTATGCGATCCATGTGAGCGCGTACCTCTTCCTCGCAGCCAACCCGTTTCCTGACTTCCTGGGCAAGCCCGGCTATCCGGTCGACGTGGAGATCGTCCCGCCGGCTCGCCAGAACCGCTGGAAGGTCGCCTTTCGCATGATCCTCGCGATCCCGGCGCTGCTCCTGGCGGGGGCGCTCACGACCTCGGGGGCCCGCAACTACGGCGTCAACTACGGATTCGGGCTGCTGGGGGTGGTGTCGTTCCTCGGCTGGTTCGCCGCGCTCGCGCGCGGTCGAATGCCCCGCGGTCTGCGCGACGCGATGGCCTATGCGCTCTCCTACGCCGCGCAGCTCGACGCATACCTGTTCCTGCTCACCGACCACTACCCCAACAGCGATCCGCTCCTCGCGATCGGCGAGCTGCCCAGCCGCACGGACCCGATCGGGCTGGATGCGGGCGGAGCCTCTCTGCAGCGCTCGCGTCTTACCGTGTTCTTCCGCCTGCTGCTCGCGCTGCCGCACATCGTTTGGCTCACACTCTGGGGAATCGTCGCGTTGCTCGCCGCGATCGTCAACTGGTTTGCGACGCTCATCGCCGGCCGCTCGCCGGATGCGCTGCACCGTTTCCTGGCGTCCTACGTGCGCTATCAGACACACGTCTACGCCTATCTGTACCTCATCGCCAATCCGTTCCCAGGCTTCACCGGCAAGGCGGACAGCTACCCGGTGGAACTGTCGGTCGAAGGCCCCACCACCCAGAATCGTTGGACGGTGTTCTTCCGTATCTTCCTCGTGATCCCCGCCGGCCTCATCGCCGGCGCGTATGGAGGTGTGCTGTACGTCGTCGCGCTGCTCGGCTGGTTCACCGGGCTGTTCACCGCCAGGATGCCGCTCGGACTGCGCAATGCGGGCGCGCTGGCGCTGCGCTACTCGGCTCAGACGAGCGGTTACGTCTACCTGCTGACCGACGCCTACCCCTACAGCGGCCCGATCGCCACGACGCCCGCTCAGGCGGCGCCACAGGTCTCACCGAGCCTGCTCTGAAGCTCCGTGTGAGAGCCTGTCCGGGTGACTGAGGCGGCGAGCACCCCGCGCGCCCGCGCGCCGCGCGCACTGGGGCCGCGCACGTTGCCGCCGGGCGTCGCGGTCGTCGCGATCGGCGCCGGTCTGTGGTTCGCGGCCGAACGCTGGCTGTGGCCAACCACGGTGCCCTCGGGCCTGCGCCTCGCGCACCTCGATCCGGCGCGCTTCTTCGGCCGCTCCTACCTCGCGCGCAGCGCCTCATACGAGCGGTTCCTGAGCATCGACACGCTGCTCGCCGAGGTCGTGCTGCTCGCCGTCCTGTGCGTGTACGCAATGCGCGGCCACCGGCTGATGCGCGAGTCGGCGGCCGGGCCGATCGGCACGGGCATGATGCTCGGGATGCTCGGCTTCGCCGTCGTGTGGATCGCCGAGCTGCCGTTCGGATTGGCAGCCCTCTGGTGGGAACGCCGCCATCACGTATCCCACCAGGGCTATGTGAGCTGGATCGCCGAAAGCTTCACCGCGCTCGGCGGCAGGTTCCTGTTCGTCTCGCTCGCGCTGCTGATCGCGATGAGCCTCGCGCGCGCATTGCGCCGCTGGTGGTGGCTTGCGGGCGCTCCCGCATTCGGAGCGCTCGCGCTGCTGGCGGCGTTTCTCAGCATCTACCTGATCCCCTCCGTCCATCCCCTGAGCGACCGTTCGCTGCTGGCAGAAGTCAGATCGCTCGAGCGCGTGGAGGGGGTGCCCGGGACGAAGGTCGAAGTGCAGGACGTTTCCCGCCTCACGAGCGCCCCGAACGCCGAGGCGGTCGGCTTCGGATCGACGAGAAGGGTCGTCTTGTGGAGCACATTGCTCAACAGCGGCTTCTCCCGCGCGGAGATCCGCGCGGTGATCGCGCACGAGCTCGGCCACGTGTCGCATGAGGACGTCCTGAAGGGCGTCGGATGGCTCGCGCTGTTGCTGGTTCCCACCGCGGCGCTGATCGCGCTCGCCACGCGCCGGCGCGGTGGCATGGCGCGGCCGGAGGCGGTGCCCGTGGCGCTGCTCGTGTTCGTAGCGCTCGGCGTGTTCATCGCTCCCGCACGCAACGTCATCTCGCGGCGCGTCGAGGCCGCGGCGGACTGGGCGGCGCTGAACGCGACCCACGACCCCGCGGCGCAGAGGGCGCTCATGCGCCGGCTCGCCGTCAAGAGCCTCACCGATCCCAGCCCGCCGACATGGTCCTACGTGCTCGGCGCCGACCATCCGACGATCATGCAGAGGATCGCCATGGCGGATGCTTGGCAGTCGCGCTGAGGACGCGATGAGAGGAGCCCGCCCGGCGCTCTCCGTGCCCCATCCAACCTAGTAGCATCCTTGGCCCAAGGCGCCCGTAGCTCAGTGGTCAACGGTTCTCTTCGGGGAGCCAAAGAGCAGCGGTCTTTCAAACCGCAGGCCGCGGGTTCGATTCCCGCCGGGCGCATCAGCCGAATCCCGTCTCGCAGCTGACCTGGCCGCTACTCAGCTCGAAGCGGAGGAGCGCCGGTAGATCTTTACGTTGACCCGCTTGCGTCGACAGCCCGTGAGGAACGTCTCCACGCCGAATGCGTCTCTCAGATGCTTCGCGAGCAGCGCCTTCGGTGAGCGCCTGCCGGCAAGGCCGGCTGCTTGGCGAAACTCGAACGTGACTGCCGCTGTCATGAGATCGACAAGCTGAAGCGGATCGGCTGCTTTCGAGTCCAGCCGACAGACGGTCGTGATGGCCAGCCGTTTCAGCCGGCGGTTGACCTCTCGCTTGACTTCCTGCTCGAAGATCACGTGATCCGGGGTTGAGTAGTTGTCCGCCAGGACCGTGACCAGCTCATTCGGGCTTATCGTGCCGATGAGCAACTGCGTTGCAAGCTTCTCGTATGCGCGCCAGGGGCTACCAAAGCGCTGAACGGCGTCGGCATGATCGCGGTCGGCCACGAAGCATGAGAACTCTGCGTCGGATGCCGCGATCGCATTGATCACCTTGGAGTAGAAGGGGAGTGAGCCCTGCGTCGCGTCCACCCAGTGGATCTCCTCATACCAGTGGTGTTTGTCGCGCAGCTTCTGGACCGCCCGGAGCAAGATGTGCGGCTCCGCGAGCTTCAGGCAGCCCACTGCGAAGAAGCGGTCCTGCGAGATAGCACCGCTCTCGTCGAGGAACGCGATTGATGTTTCGGCGCTCCGCGGGAGCGTCCCAGCAGACCCAGATACACTTCGACGCCGACCAGTCCCTGTGGCCACGCCTCCTCCTCAATAAGAAACGGGCTAAAGGCCAGAGGCCCTCACCCGCGAACTTCATGGTAGCAAGGTCCGGTCGCGAAGTCCAGCCCCCATCCTGGATCAGCGACGCTTCCTCGCCCTCGCGCGGGGCGCCGCTGCGCCCGGCGGACACGGCACCGTCGTGCTTGCCAGAGCGCGCGTGCCGTCGGAGAAGACGAAGATCGCGGCGAAGGGAAAGCTGGCGCGAGGGCACGTCGGCGGCAGCAGGAGGCCCTGCGGCGCAAACGCGAGCGACACGCCGTCAACGTTGTGGTAGTAGGTGAGATGCTCCGGCCCGATGGTCGCGTGCAGGTGCAGCACCGACACGTACGGCGCGCCCGGCAGGGTTTCGACGAGGGGCACGCCGATCTTGACGTTGCCGCCGAACGGGTCTCTGGCGGGGAGCAGCTGCCCGGAGAAGATCACGTTCGTTACGACGGGTTCTCTGCCTTCCGCGAAGAACAGCAGCGCGAGGTGGCCGTTGCGTTCGGGGGCGCGCAGGATCGTGACCGGCGAGCTCTCTTGCACCGGCGTGCCGCCGAGCACGATGCCGGTCTCAACGACCCCGTAGCCCATCGCCGAGTTAGGCGGGCACCCGGCCGGCCCGGACGCTTGGAGCACCGACTCCGCGCATCTTCTGATGCCCAGGTCGTTGAGGAAGAAGTTGATGCCGCGCGGGTAGCTCAGCTGCATTTCGGTCAGCGGCGGGGGAACCGTGCCCACCGGCGCGGAGAACGCGAATTCGAACTGCAGCGTCGTGCGGCGGCCGAGCCGGTAGGGCTCGAAGGCGGCGTGCAGCCGCGCGGTGCTCTGCGCTTGGGCGCCGGCGAGCTGGGGGCAGGCGCCGCCCGTCGCGCCGCCGAGCGCGAGCGCGCATCCGCAGGCGCCGAGCGCCGAGCGCAGTGATGGCGGTTTGAGTCTCATCGCGACCGCCCAACGGTTCGTCCTGTGGGGTTTGCAGGACGGACCACTAGAAGCGCAGCGTTCCCGCTGTCTGGATCGTCAGCGCGTAGTTTTCGCGGTTGAAGGTGCCGTAGAGACGCGCCGTGCCGTGGGCGCGGCGATAGCGTCCCGTCCCGCCGGTGACGACGAGCGTTCCGGCGAAGCTCTCATACACGCCTTCGCCGTGCGGCCTGGCCTTGCCGTGCCCGTCGATCCTGCCGCCGCGCGTGTAGATCGCGAAGCTGCCGCTGAAGGTAGAGGCGAAGATCATGTGGACGCGCATGCTGCCCGGCAGGGTGCCGCTTGCGCTGCCCGTCTCATACACCTCTTCGCCGACCGCGCCGACGTAGTGCAGCTTCGCCGCGTCGGTGGCGTGCAGCTCTGCGCCGGTGGCGCCGCTCGCCCCCGCGCCGAGCGCGAGCGCGAGCGCGATCAGCGAGGCGTATGCCGCTCGGCGTCCTGGCGCATTGCCCGATCTGCGGAGCTTGCTCACAATGACCATCTCTTTATAAACGTTTATAATCATTTCTCTCATATAAGCCCGCTCACTCCGCCAGGGCGTAGTTCGGCGAGACCCTCGACGCCAGGACGATCGGTGTGAGCGCCGCCGCGAACACGATGGTCACGACGAGCGCGAAGATCTGAAGCGGCCGCGCGTCTGGGGTGATCGCAGCGATCGGAAAGCCCGTCACCCGCCCAAGATAGCCGTCGATGATCGCCTGGCCGTACACACCCGCGAGCGCACCCGTAACGCAGCCGGCGCTCAAGAGCAGTCCCGCTTCGAGGAGCAGGATGCGGCGCAGACGCGCGGGAGAGACGCCGCAGAGGCGCAGTCCCGCCAGTGCGCGGCGTCGCTGCCACACAGCCGAGGTCAGGGCGGCCGCCATCGCAAGGATCGCGGCAGCCAGCAGCAGATTCGAGATCTCCCGCAGCTGGCCGAGCCCTTCCCTCGCGAGGGCTTCGATGCTCGTTTGCAGGGACGAGCGTGTGCGGACGATCAGCCCGCTCGAGCTGCCGAGCATCTGTTGTATGCGCTGTGCGAGCACCGGCGCGCTCGCCCCCGGCTTCAGTGACACAGCGAGCGCGGTTGCGTTGTTTGCGGCCCCGCCCCCCCACAGGCGCGCGTACTGCGCGCTGCCCAAAAAGAGCGCTCCCGGACTCCACGCCAGGTTGCTCGTAAGCGCGGCGATCCGCAGTGACACCTCGCCGCTGGGCGTGGGAAGCGTCAGGCGGCCGCCCAGCCCGACGTGCTGCTGCTGCGCGATCTGGCGTGAGACGACGACCCAACCGCCACGGGCGAGCCGTTGTTCGGCCGGCGTCGCCGAGCCGCTCACGATCTGCGAGGAGAGCACGCGCCGGGCCCCGCCTGGCGGTCGCGCGATCATCCACACTCGGCGGCCGTCGATCACCACGAATCCTCCTCGGAAGATCTGCACTCCAGCGGAGCTGGAGTGCAGAGGGTGGGATGAGGGGTTGGTTACGCCCGCGACGCCCGGCAGCCGAGAGATGCGCTTTGGCAGATCTCCGGCGGCGAAGTCGACGACCGCCTGGTCGTCGCCGCGATTGCCCACCCACAGCGCCGCGTCGGCGGCGTAGCTGTGCGCGAAGCGCGCGATGCCTCCTTCCAGGTCGCCGCGCGCGCCGCCGAGCGCGATGCTTCCGAACAGCGCGAGGGCCCCTGTCGCCGCGAGCGCGAAGCTGCGCAGCGTCGTCGCCTGCAGCGAGCTCAGCGCGACCGGCATCGCCGTCAGCTTCTGCCGCCACCGCGCGAGCTTTGCGCAGAGCGCCATCACGGCGTTCAGCGCCAGCGGCACCGCGCACACCGTCCCGAGCGCCAGCAGCATGCACGCGATGAGCGCGTGCGAGGGCCCCGTGGCGAGCAGCACCGTCGCCGCGATGGGCAGGACGAGCGCGCTGCCGTTCAGGGCGCGGCGCGTGGAGGCATGCAGGGTGTTCCCCGGAAAACCCTGCTGCTGGTAGACATTGCGCAGCGGGTCATGGTCGCGAAGGTCGAGCAGCGGCAGCGTCGAGGCGATGCCACAGCTCACGATCCCGGTCGCCAGCGCGGCGAGCAGCGATGCGCTACTGAGCGCTGTCTGCGTGCCGAGCGTGAACGCCTCCGCCAGGTAGCGCGGCGACTGCGCGAGCAGCGTCACCGAGAGCCCGTAGCCGCACAGGATGCCGAGCAGCGAGGCGGCGGACCCCAGCATCAAAGCCTGGACGGCGAACATCTGCACAATCGCTGAGCGCCGCATGCCCATCAGGCGCAGGTCGGCTATCGCTCGGCGCCGGTCTGGGGCGCTCAGCAGCAGCGCCGCCGTGGCCAGCAGCACGCCGAGCAACGCGCTCACGGTCGCAAACAGCGCGCTCGCCTCATCGCTTGGCCGCAGCGCCTGGCTCAGCAGGCCGACATCCTGGTCCGCCGCCGCGACGTCGATGCGGCCGTGCGCGAGCCCGGCAAGCTCGGAGCGGACCTTCGCGCCCTGTCCCGGCCGCGGCTGGACGAGTATGCGCGAGACGCGCCCGTGAAGGCCCGTCAATCTCTGGAGCTCTGCCAGTTGCATCACCGCGACGCTCGTGTGCGAGAGCGCGCCGAAGGCTTCCTGCCCGAGCACCGCCGAGATTCCCACCGACACCGCCCTGCCGCGCGCGTAGACCTCGACGCTGCCGCGCGGTGTGATGGAGGACCCGCCCGCCCCGCCGCCGATCGCGAGCTCGCCTGCGGTGCGGGAGCTCAGCCCGATCCCTTGCGCCGAGAGGGTGGCGGTCGGGATCGTGCGCGCGAGGCCGTCCAAGAAGACGAGGCTCGTGCCGGCCCCGGCGAGGTCGACGGTCGCCGTGCGTCCGCTCGGGGCGCGCAGCGTCGCTGTCGCTTCGAGTAGGGACCCAGCCGCCAGCACACCCGGCAGACGCTGTGCCGCTCGCAGCAGCGTGGCGCTGATGCCCTCGCTTGAGCGTGCGTGCAGCTGCAGCGTTGCCGGACCGATCACCGTGCGCACCGCCTGCGAGGAGGAGCCGGAGACGCTGCCGGCGGCGACGATCGTCGCGAACACAAGCGCGACCGCGATCGCGACGCCGATCCCGGCGAGCAGCTCCTGCACGAGGTGTCGCCGCAGCCAGCGAACGTAGAACCAGAAGAGGGCATAGGGTCCCACCAGCGCCCGCGGGCGTGGTGGCCGCGGCTCGCGCTCCTGCCCGGCGCTCCCGCGCGAGCTCCTCGGGAGCTCCGCGGCGACGTCCTTTGACATCAGGCGCTTGCGGAGGCTCGCAGCGGCACGACCTCGGCGAGCTGGGGCGCCAAGCGGCCGTGCAGGCGGCCGTCGGAGAGCGTCAGCGCGCGGTGGGCTCCGGCGAGCGCCGGAGTCTCGTCCGTGCTGGTCAGCACGGCGAGGCCATCGTCGGCAAGCGAGCGCAGCAGCCGTAGGATCGCGCTGCGCTCGACGAGCTCCACGCCCGCCACGACATCGTCGACGAGCAGCAGCCGAGGCGCGCTCGTCAGCGCCAGCGCGAGCATCGCGCGCACCTGCTCGGCGCCGCGGAGCGTTCGCAGCATACGCCCGGCAAGCTCGTGCGCGCCGGTCCGCTCAAGCGCGTCGTGCGCGCCGCGCCGCGCGTGCCGCCGGGAGACGCCGCGCGCCAGCTGCACCTCCACGAGCTCGCGCTCGACCGGCCAGGCTTCGCCCACATAAAAGCCGCCGGCGCAGTAGGCGATCCCGTCACCGATCGCCGCCGGGCCGCGCAACTTGCGACCGTCGAAGCGCACGACGCCGCCGTCGGGCTGGGCCAGGCCGCAGGCGAGATGCAGCAGGCTCGAGCGTCCCGAGCGGCGTTTGCCCCAGATCGCGACGAGCTCGCCGACCTCGAGCTGGAGGCAGACGTCGTCGAGCAGCAGCCGCCCCGGGCTATCGCGATCGAGCAGCCGCACGTGCTCGATGCTGAGCAGGCTCACCGACGCGTCCTGCTCGCTGCGGCGCGCAGCTCGCTGCGCGCGTACTCGATCCAGCTCAGTGTCGCCCCGGCGTGCAGCCGCTCCTCTTCGCCGGCGAGCCTCTCCGCGAGCGCCGGGTGACCTGCGAGCTCCTCCTCGTCGTCCGTCGGCAGCCTGCCCGCCGCTTCCAAACACACTTCCGCGCAGCGCTCGAGCACTCGCAGCGCGTGCTCGGGCGCCAGCGCCGCGAAGTGCTGCGCGATCAACCGCGAGCGGCGCTCGTCGTCGCTCACCTGCTCGATCAGCCAGCGCTCGTAAGCGCAGATTCCGTCCTGCGTGGCCCTGTAGTGGAGCTTCGGCTGGCGCACGGGATCCTCGACGCGCGCGTCCTGGGCGTGCTCGATCAGGCCGCGACGCGCAAGGCTGTCGAGCGCCGTGTAGATCTGTGAGCGGCTTGAGAGTTCGAGCGTGTCGCCGTAGGTGCGCTCGAAACGCTGCACGAGCCCATAGCCGTAGCTCGGTCGCTGGATCAAGAGCCCCAGCAGCGCCCAGTTGATCGGCGAGCGCATCGCCGCGGTGCTTCTGTCATTCAGCCGTGCTGACCCCATCGCTCCTCCCTCGAGTCCGACGTGTCAAGCCTACACCCGCGCCGGCTCTCTGTGCGGATAGTCACGAGGGCGAACGTTCTTGTTAAAGACCAAGCGGCCGCGGAGATCTTGAGCATCTTGTGGTCGACACGTTCATCAACAAAAAGTCGATCACAACATCGACGTTCAAGAGCGTGCCCGACGTGCCGATCCCCCGCTTCGACCTGGTGCTGCCCGCGGGCCCGCACTCGCCGCTCAGGCGGCGATGTGCTCCACGCCGGTGCGGGCCGTGCCGATGCGGCGCAGCTTGGAGACCGGGGGGAAGATGATGCGCTCGATGTCACGTAGGACGCAGAGCACCCGGAGCGCCCCGGCAGTCGTCTACGCAAGGTTCTGTTCAGGACTAGATCTGGATTTGGCCTGGTTTTGTTCAGTAAGGACTCCGATTTTGCCCAGGTTCTGTGCAGGATTACCCCTGATTTTGCCTGTGTTCTGTTCAGCATTCTGAGCGATCGGCTACAGTGGACGGTCGATGAGGGACTTCGAGCGTCGCCAGCGCCTACTCGACTCCAACCCGTGGTGGCGCGAAGCCGATGGCTGGCAGCTGCACGACCCCGATCTGCGCGAGGCCAGGCTGAACGCGCTGAGGTCTTACGATCCCCGTCCGCTGGACGGCATTCAGCCGGGGTCTCTGTATCTCCTCATGGGCCCTCGCAGAGCCGGCAAGAGCGTCGCGATGAAGCGCGCGATCGAGGGGCTGCTCGTGGAACGGAGCTTTGATCCACGCCGCATCGTGTTCTGCCCATGCGAGAGCTTGAATATTCAGGATCTCAGGCGCATCGTCAAGCTCGCGGACGATCTGGCACCGGGGCTCGAGCCAGAGAGTCGCTACTGGTTCTTCGACGAGATCACCTATGTCAGCGGCTGGGCTACCGCGCTGAAGGAGTTGCGGGACCAGACCTCGTTGCGCAGCGGCTGCGTCGTGGCCACGGGCTCCTCTGGGGCGAAGTTGCGGGATGCGCAGGGTGAGCTCGGGGGTCGCGAGGGAGAGGCCGGTGGGGTTCGCCTGCTGCTCCCAATGGGATTCCGTGCCTTTGCACGGGAGCTCTATCCGACGCTCGCCGCGAATCTTCCGGTGCAGGTATTCGCGCTCAGCGACCTTCAATCGGAGGCGATGCGACGTCGGCTCGAGCCGCTCGCGGTCTATGTCGACGACGTGGCGCTCGCTTGGGAGCGCTACCTGAGCATCGGTGGCTTCCCCCGAGCGGTTGCGGACGCACTCGGGCAAGTCGACGTTCAGCCCGGCACCGCCAACGGTCTCTGGAATGTCCTTGCCGGCGACGTCCTGCACGTCGGCTCGATGAGCGATCGAGATGTCAAGGCGTTTCTGCAGTGCCTGGTCGCCTGTATGGGTTCGCCGTTGAACGTCGCGGGCATCGCGAAGTCGCTGAACATCGGCGCCCGCAACACGGTGGACAGCCGCATCGATCGGCTGTGTGCCTCGTTCTACGCGTGGCGAGCCGCGACGACTCACGACGGGGTGGCCGTCGCACACGCAGCGCAGAGCAAGCTCTATTTCATCGATCCGTTGATCGCCAGGCTGCCGTCGCTGCGCGACCGTTCGATCGCTGCACCGGATGTCACCTATCTGTCCGAGCAGCAGCTCGGGGTCTGCCTGCTCCGCAGCATCGCCCAAACCGACCATCTCCCGATCCTCGACGAGGCAGCCGTGCTGGTGCAGCGCAACCCCAGGACGGGCGCGGAGATCGACTTCGTCGGTCCGCTCCTGCACACACCCATCGAGTCCAAGTACGTCAGCCAGAAGTGGCGCAAGGAGCGCAAGGCGCTCGACGAGCATTACGGCCGTGGCATCCTCGCCACACGCGACATCCTCGATGTCGGCGAGGAGATATGGGCCGTGCCCGCCGGTCTGCTCGCCTGGATGGTCGAACCATGATCGCCAGGCCGGCGCGCGGCAGCAGCACGCCGACGCGGGGCGGCCAGGAGGGGGCATCGGCGCTCATCGGCGCGGAGCGGTCGCAGACATGCGCGCAGCGCGCGCGGGCGCGCTACGGCCAGTCGATCCGCTGCGCGAGCTCGGCGACGGAGAGGTCGATCAGGGAGCTGCGCTCGATCGGCTCGTATTTGCCGCCGGTCAGTCCGAGCCAGTCGACCGACCGCTCCTCGGCGTCGACGATCAAGAGCTCGTCGACGCCGTGGGCGGCGTAGAACGGGAGCTTGGCCCGGGTTTCGTCGCCGGGGGAGAGGATCTCGACCGCCAGCGCCGCGCTCGGCACGTACAGCGCGTCGGGCCCCGGCGCGAGCAGGCCACAGTCGGGTATGCGGTAGTCGTTGGACTCGCCGACGTTGAACTCCCCGACGGCCTCCAGCCCCGCGGCGCGGGCGAGCGGTTCGAGCAATGCGCCTATCTGCATCTGCAGCCGCGCGTGTCGGCGTAGAGGGGCGGGAGCCATGTGCAGCACACCCTCCCACATCTCGTCGTGGCGGTCCTGCCCGAGCCGCCGCCGGCGCTCCAGCAGCGTCTCGAAGTCGGCGGGAGGCGGATCCATAACCAGCGTGGGCATGGAGGAAGCGTAGCGCGGATCTCCGTTTGACGCCCAAACCTGACTGATGGCTGTTCCCTGTCGGCGCTAGTCGCGGTGAAGAACGGTCGGGTGCTGGACTAGACACGTACACATGCGGACCGCATGATGGCAACTGCCGCGCCAGCCCCATGGGTTCGATTGGGGGCGCCGGCGCCAGTGGGGACGGAGAGCGAGAGGGTTGGCTGAGAGGGTTGGAGGACCTGGATGGTTGGGAGAGCAAGGGATGAGAGTCAGGGGATGGACGTGTACTTGAACGCCGGGCATGGTGTCGTGAGCTTCAACCCGACCAGCTGCCGGCCGATCTTCGATCGGTCGCACCACCACAACAGGGGAGACAAGGTGAACACCACAGAGCAAGTCGCGAACACGCCCGTGGTCTCAGGCGGTGCGGGCTCGCCCCTGGGCGCTATTCCCCTCTCCCTCGGCGCCCAGGGGCCGGCCTGTCAGTCGCTGGTCGGCGATTTGATAGACGCTGAGCGCGTGCGAGTCCTTGGGGTGGTGGCGCACGCCGAAGGCCAGAAATGCCAGGTAGGGTCGACGGTTCTCGTCGAACCGGAGCTCAAAGACCATGCCCCAGCGTCCGGTGGGCCAGGGGACATAGGTCTTAAAGCATCCGGGCAGCCTTGTGCCATCCCGTGCCTCGTCGTCACAGGTAATGAGGTCGTCGGCAGGTTGGCCATCTCGTTCGACGGCTACCCGCTTTCGGAGCGCGGCGTCTCGTCCCGCGGGAGTGCTGTGGGCCTGGTCTTCGGCGAACGCGGTGTCGTCGAGCTCTACGCGAAAGCTCGCGCCGTGTCCGCGCTTGTGGGGCATGGCCTACCCCTCGCCATCGGGCGGCAAAATGTTATGTTCGGCCACGAACGCCTCGAACTCCTCGGGCGTGGCTCGCCGGCCGCCGTACTTCGGCACGGTTGCCGGATACTCGTCCGGAACCAGGACCAAGCGCCCGTCGGGCCGGCGGTCCTCAACGACGTACTCGCCGTTGATGTCGCCGCTGAGCGTCACGTGCGGTTGCGCTGCCACAGCGCTCATGATGCCAGGTCCTCCTTTGGTCGTGAAGTGGGTCGGTTCAGGTTCATGCGATCCACCGTACCCCGCGCTTGGGACGGTATTCGGCGCGGGGTTTGTTGTTCTTCTGCCTTAAGCGTTCAGTCGCTGGTCGGCGATTTGATAGACGCTGAGCGCGTGCGAGTCCTTGGGGTGGTGGCGCATACCGAAGGACAGGACATCGAGGGACAGTGCTCCGGTCTGCGCGCGGGCGATCAGGTACACGATGCCCCGCGGTCCGTCAGGCCATGGGACGCGGGTCTTCACGCAACCCGGCAGGCTCGTCCCGTCGGGTGCCTCCTCGTCGCACGCGAGCAGCTCGTCGACGGGTTGGCCGTCTCGCTCGAGGTCGGCTCGCTTCCTTGTGGCTGCCGTGCGACCGGCATCGGTGCTGTCGCGCAGGTCTTCGCTCCACGCCGCCTCATCGAAGGCGACGGGCGCGTGGCCCGGCTTGGCGGGCATGGCCTACCCCTCGCCGTCGGGCGGGCGAACAGGTCCGTACTGCGCCTCGAACTCGGCCAGCGTCGCCCGTGTGTGGCCGAGCCGGTTGAGTATCGCCTGTGCGGAGTTGTCCGGAACGATCACCATACGGCCGTCCGGGTCCTCCTCGGCGACCAGGTACTCACCGGCTCGATCGCCGCTGAGCGTCACATGCGGTTGCGCTGCCACAGCGCTCATGATGCCAGGTCCTCCTTTGGTCGTGAAGTGGGTCGGTTCAGGTTCATGCGATCCACCGTACCCCGCGCTTGGGACGGTATTCGGCGCGGGACGGGAAGCAGGCAACAACGGAGAGGTCGCGTGATGCGCCTCCGCCTCGAAAGACCACACAGAGAAATGGGAGGGATCTAGATGTTCTCACCCCTGCATCGAACCCCGCCCCTCCGCACTCAGCGCGTGCATCCCACCGCCCAACTTCCACGACCGCCTCACCACAGCGAAGGAGACAGCGTGACTCCCACCGAGCACACCGCCAAGATCCCGTCCCCCCGGACCGGCATCTTCGCCCCGCTCCGTGCCCGTCTCCACACCCAAGGGACCGGTGCGCCTTCGCGCCCCCGCCTCGCCCTTGCGTTCCTGCTCGCCCTGACCGCGGCCCTCGCCCTCTCGGCCGCCTCCGCCCTCGGCGCCCGCGGCCACGTCTTCTCCACGACCTTCGGCAGCGGCCCGTGCACGGCGACGATCCTGGAACCTTGTGCGGGGAAGTTCAACGAACCCGCCGGCATCGCCGTCAACGAAGCGACGGACGACGTCTACGTCGTCGACAAGGGCAACAACCGCGTCGAGTATTTCGCCTTCAACGAAACGAAACAAGCGTATGAATACACGGGCGAATTCAACGGCAGCGGCGAAGATGTGCTCGTTGAAGGCATAGCGGCCGGCAGCGGCGGGCTGCCCGACGAAGAAGCAACCGGCCGGTTCAACTTCCCGCAGGCCATCGCGGTCGACAACGACCCGGCCAGCCCGTCGTTCGGCGACGTGTACGTGACCGATTATCATATTGTTTCCGGCGTCTCAGTGGTCGACAAGTTCACCTCGACGGGAGAGTACGTCGGCCAGATCACGGGCAAGACCGCCGAAGTCCAAAACGCTGTCTTCGAAGGAATCGCAGGCGTGGCGGTCGACACCGAAGGCAAGGTGTGGGTCGCTGGGGAACCCAGGGGATCAGCCGGAGCGCAGGTGATCGCCGGCTTCAGCAACGCCCAGGCGAACGTGCTTGAGCAACCACCCTGCGAAGCAAATATATCTGGAGAGGCGTTTAGAGAGGGCCTGGCGGTCGACTCCAAAGATGATCTTTACGCCCGTTACAGCGGAGTCAATCATTCTGGAGGCGCCGTTGAGGAGTTCGATGCCAAATGCAAACCGTTGAACAAAGAACTCGACAGCGAATCCTCGCAGGTTGCGCTCAACGGAGTCGCGACCGAAACGCCGAGCGACGATGTCTATATCGACAACAATGCCAGCGTGGGGCGTTTCGCTGCGGGCGGCGGCTCGCTTGAACGCTTCGGTGCTGGCCATCTCGCTCCCTGTGCGGAAGAATGCGAGGGTGGTGTCGCGGTGGATTCCGTGACCGGCGAGGTGCTTGTCGGCGACCCGTCCACCGATGCTGTGCAGGTGTATGCGCTGGAACCGCAGGCCGCTCCGAGCGTGGTGGGCGAGTCGGTCTCTGAAGTCACCGACGACAGCGCGACGTTCGACGGCGAATTGAACCCTCGCAGCCTGCCCGGCGAAGCGGACACGCGCTATCGCTTCCAGTACGGGCTGTGCGCGGGGGCGGGTGGCACCGAATCCTGCGCGACGAGCGCTTACGAACTGGAAACGCCGCTGGTTTCGCTGAGCCCGAGCTTCGAAGTCGAAAGCGTCAGCGCGCAGGCGCAGGGTCTGCTCGCGGGCAGGACCTACCACTACCGCCTGCTCGCCGAAAACAGCATCAGCGAAAAAGAAGGGGAAGGCAAGCCGGTGCAGGGCAGCGAAGAAACGTTCGCCACGCGGGGAACGGGCGCGTTCGTGCTGCCCGACGGGCGTCAGTGGGAGATGGTCTCCCCGCCGCAGAAGAACGGCGCGTTGATCGAACCCCTCAGCAGTCCATTCAACCAGGGCGGGCAGATCCAGGCGGCGGCCGACGGCGCCGCGATCACCTATCAACTCGACGCGCCGAGCGAATCCGAACCGCAGGGGTACTCCAACGGCGTGCAGGTCCTCTCCACCCGCGGAACCTCATCTTCGGGCGGCTGGTCCTCGACGGATGTCGCGATCCCCCACCGGTCCTCGACCGGCATTCCCTTCGGCACCGGCCAGGAATACCGCCTCTTCAGCGAAGACCTCTCGCATGCCGTCGTGCAGCCGTTCGGCGCGTTCGAACCCTCGCTCTCCGGGGAAGCCTCCGAACAGACGGCGTTCCTGCGCAGCGACTATCTGAACGGAAGCGTCGGTGAACCGTGTACGAGCTCGTGCTATCGGTCGCTCGTGACCGGCAAGGAAGGCTATGCGAACGTGCCCGAAGGCACCGTCTTCGGCGAACAGACAGAAGGCGAGTGCCCCTCGCTCCTGTGCGGCCCCAAGTTCGTGGGCGCCTCACCGGACCTGGGCCATGTCGTGCTGCAGTCCAATGTCGCGCTGACGAAAGGCGGTGGGCCCGGCCTGTATGAGTGGAGCACGGGCAGGCCCGCAGCCCAGCAGCTTCAGTTCATCAGCGAAGGCGAAGGCGAAGGCGGCGGAGCGGTGGGCGGCGCGGCCCTGGGAAAGGGATCCCAAGCTAACGACGTCAGGCACGCGGTCTCCGACGACGGCACGCGCGTGTTCTGGACCGCCGGAGCGAGCCTGGAAACAGGAGGCCAGCTCTATGTGCGTGACACAGTCAAGGGTGAAACGCTTCAGATTGCCCCCGACGCGATCTTCCAGACTGCCAACAGCGAAGGCTCGAGCGTGTTCTACATCGAAGGCGGCGACCTGTATGAATGCGCGCTCTTCCAAGACGCCGAAGAAGGCGGCAAGCTCCGCTGTCACACCGACCTCGTGCCGGCATCTGTGGTGCTGGGCTCGGTGCTGGGCACGAGCGAAGACGGCTCGTTCCTCTATTTCGTCTCCAACAGCGCCGAACCCGATGGTCAACCCGTGCCGGGTGCCGTCCACGGGGGTTGCGCGCGCAACTTGCATTTCGTCGCGCACACCGCCTGCGATCTCTATGTTCGCCACGGTGGCCAGACAAGGCTGGTCGCTGTCCTCTCAGGCGAAGATACTCCCGACTGGGATGAAGTTCTTCCGGAAAAGACGGCGCGGGTCTCGCCCGATGGCCAGTGGTTGGCGTTCATGTCGCAGCGCTCGCTGACCGGGTATGACAATCGCGATGCTGTCTCCGGCAAGCCCGACGAGGAGGTGTACCTCTACGACGAGGCGACCGGTGGGCTTTCGTGCGCGTCGTGCGATCCGACGGGGGCGCGCCCGCACGGCGTCGAACACGGCCTCGGTGGCGGCAACATGCCGCTCGCCGGTGACGACAAGGGGTGGGAACCGTCGGCCTGGCTGGCGGCCGACGTCCCGGCGTGGCAGCAATCCTATACGGCGGAAACCGCTGTCTACCAGTCGCGTTACCTCTCGAACAATGGCCGGCTGTTCTTCGACTCCAGCGATGGGCTCGTGCCGAAGGATGTGAACGGCGTCGGCGATGTGTATGAGTATGAGCCGGAAGGGGTGCCCGCGGGTGAACACGCCTGCACGAGTCAGGCCTCCTCCGGGAGCGAGGTCTTCAAGCCCGGGGGTAGCTTCAAAGTTGAAGGTAGGGTGGTGCAGGAAGGCGCGGGCTGTGTTGGCCTGATCTCCTCCGGCAGCTCGGCGCAGGAATCCGGGTTCCTGGATGCCAGCGAAGAAGGCTCGGACGTGTTCTTCCTCACGACCGCGAAGCTCGCCCTCAAGGACACCGACAACGCCCTGGACATCTACGACGCGCAGGAATGCACGACGCGGGCGCCGTGTCCGCCGCCGGCCGCGAGCGTGCCCGAGGCGTGCAACACCGAAGCCTCCTGCAAGCCCGCGCCCTCGCCCCAGCCTGAGATCTTCGGCCTGTCCGGCAGCGCGACGTTCTCCGGCGCGGGCAACCTCGTCCCGCCACCCCCGCCAAAGAAGGCTACGAAGAAGACAGTCAAGTGCAAGCGCGGCTTCGTGAAGAATAAGAAGGGCAAGTGCGTAAAGAGTAAGCACAAGAAGAAGTCAAAGGCCAAAAAGACCAGCAACGGCAAGGGGAGGGCATAGCCATGGGGATGCTCATCGGTCGTTGCGTAGCTAAAATCGCCGCTGCGCTCATAGCTTTCTTGGCTGTTCTGTCTTTCAGTGCTTCCTCTGCCTCCGCGGAAACACCGTCCCCGTGGTTCCATCTGGCCTCGGTCTCGCGTCCCGGTAACCTGCAGCCCGCAAAGGTGGAAGTGGACGAGGTTCAGGAACTTGCGGTCACCGCGACCGGCGGCGAAGTTGCCCTGGTCGAACCGGTGAGCTTGGAAGAGGTTCTCAAAGGAGAACCCGTCGAACTGCTGTATGCGACCTTCGCCTATAACGCCGACCACGAAGAAGTACAGAGCAGGCTCGAAGGTCTCTACGGCAAAGGCAACCTCAAGGTCACGGGCGGCCCGGAAGGCAAACCGGCGACGGTGGCAGGTGAGCCGTATAAGCTGACGTTCACGGGGGGCCTGGGCGACAGGCCGGTCGCCCTCTACAACACGGAATTCAGCGCCGCCTTCGGCCTTCAAGGCACAGCGACGATGACCCAGGTGACGCAAGGCGCCTTTGAAGGCTCCAGGATCGCGGTGACCGCGATCAACCTGGGCGACGCGACGGCGCAGGGCGGGACGGCCCCGGTCAAGCTCGTCGACAGGCTGCCTCACGGGCTGCGCGCCGTGATCGCCGAAGGCAACAGCACGAACAACGGCAGCGAAAGCCGCGGTCCGGTGGCGTGCGCGGTCCTCTCCGCGCACGAAGTGCAGTGCACGCTCGCGAAGGGCGCCCAGCACGATGAAACAGGCACCTTGCCGCCGTATGAGCAGATCGAAGCGGTGATCGGTGTTGCGCCGGAAGCGGGCGCGGCTTCCGGCGAAGTCAACGAAGTCAGCGCCTCCGGCGGCGGCGCGCCCGTTGCTCTGCTGAGGCACCCGCTCACGGTCGCCAAGGCGCCTGCTGAACCGACGCCGTTCGGTGTCGAAGCCTACGAACAGACCTTTGAAGGAGTGGGCGGCGCCCCCGACGCGCAGGCGGGCTCGCATCCGTTCCAGTTCACGACGACGCTCGACTTGAACGAGACCGGGGCGGCGCAGCCCGCGGCGCTGGCGAAGGATCTGAGCTTCAGGCTGCCGGCGGGCCTCGTCGGCAACCCGACGGCCTACCCGCGCTGCACGCTGGCGCAGTTCTCCACGATCCTGGGCGGCGTCAACGAGTGTCCGGCGAACAGCGTGCTGGGGGTCGCGGTCGTCAGCTACCTGAGAGAAGGGAGACTGTACACGTCGCCGAACCCGATCTTCAACCTGGAACCCTCGCCCGGCGAACCGGCGCGCTTCGGCTTCCAGCCGGCGGGCGTTCCGGTGTTCCTCGACACGCTGGTGCGCACCGGCGAAGACTACGGCGTCACGGTGCATGCGGAGAATGTCCCCGAGACGATCGGGTTTGTCGCCAACACGGTGACATTCTGGGGCGTCCCGGGCGACCGGCGCCACGACACCACGCGCGGTGGCAGCTGCCTTCTTGAAGCGTTTGGAATGTCCGCAGAAGAATTCCGCCACCTGGAAATCGCTCCGTGCCGGCCGCTTGAAGAGGCGAATCCCCCCCCGTTTCTGGCGCTGCCGACGTCCTGCACGGGCCCGCTGCTGGACACCGGGGAAGTGGATTCCTGGGAACCACCGCACACGAAGCTGCCGTTCTCCAGCGAACCGAGGCAGGCCCCCCAGGAAGGGTCGATGCCGGCGATGGATGGTTGCGGCCTGTTGGCGTTCGGCTCGGAAATCAAGGTCTCCTCCGACGAGGAAACGGCGAGCACCCCGAGCGGGCTGAGAGTCGATGTGCACGTTCCCCAGGAAGAGGCGCTGAACCCGAAGGGTCTCGCACCCGCGGATGTGAGGAACATCACGGTCGCGCTGCCCGCGGGCGTGGCGCTGAACCCCGCCGCCGGAGACGGGCTGCAGGCGTGCTCTGAAGAACAGGTCGGCCTGCACAACGACAATGAAGCGTCGTGCCCGAACGCGTCGAAGATCGCGACCGCGACGATCACCACGCCGTTGCTGCCGAACTCGTTGAAGGGCTTCGTCTACCTCGCCTCCCCGCAGAACTTTGCGGGTCCTCTGGAAAACCAGTTCGGGTCCCTGGTGGCGATGTATCTCGTGGCGAGGGACCCGATCTCGGGCACGCTCGTCAAGCTCGCCGGCAGAGTCTCCCTCAGCTCGACGGGTCAGATCACCGCGACGTTTCAGAACAACCCCCAGTTGCCCTTCGAAGACGCCGAACTGGAATTCTTCGGTGGCGAGCGCGCCCCGCTGGCGACGCCCGCGCGCTGCGGCTCCTACACGACGAACGCGTCCTTCGAACCGTGGTCGAACACCACAGAACACGAAGAAGTGCTGCACTCCTCCAGCGTTTTCAACATCACCTCCGGTCTCGGTGGCGCCGCGTGCCCCGGCCCGGCGCTGGCGTTCGCCCCGTCGCTCGCCTCGGAGACGACGAACATCAACGCCGGGTCCTTCACCCCGCTGGCGACGACGATGAGCCGTGAAGACGGCCAGCAGAGCATCCAATCCGTCACGCTGCACTACCCGCCGGGGCTGTCTGGCCTGCTCTCCGGCGTGAAGCTGTGTCCGGAAGCGCAGGCAAACGCGGGCACGTGCGGGCCGGAAAGCGAGATCGGCGAAACGATCGTCAGCGTCGGCCTCGGCGGCGACCCGTTCACCGTCACCGGCGGCAAGGTCTACCTGACCGAAAAATATGCGGGCGCCCCGTTCGGGCTGTCGATCGTCAACCCCGCGAAGGCCGGTCCGTTCGACCTGCAGGAAGGCAGGCCGGTCGTGGTGCGCGCGACGGTCGAAGTGAACCCGATCACCGCCGCGCTGACGATCGCGACCGACAGCTCAGGCGCTCACGCGATCCCGACGATCATCGAGGGCATCCCCCTTCAGATCAAGCACGTCAACGTCACGATCAACCGCCCCGGCTTCACGTTCAACCCGACGAACTGCACCCCCACAGCGGTCACGGGCGCGATCTCAAGCGCCGAAGGCGCAAGCTCGCCCGTGTCGGTGCCCTTCCAGGTGACCAACTGCGCGGTCCTGAAGTTCGCCCCCAAATTCGCGGTCTCGACCTCGGGCAAAACATCAAGGGCGAACGGTGCGAGCCTGTACGTCAAGCTCGTCTATCCCAAAGCCGCGTTCGGGAGCCAGGCAAACATAAGGTCGGTGAAGGTGAACCTGCCCAAGCAGCTCCCGTCGAGGTTGACGACATTGCAGAAGGCGTGCCGAGACTCGACGTTCAACGCGAACCCGGCGGCATGTCCGGCGGCTTCGCGGATCGGCACGGCGAAGGCCACGACACCGCTTATCCCGGTCCCGTTGACCGGTCCGGTCTACTTCGTCAGCCACGGTGGCGCGAAGTTCCCCGAACTGATCGTCGTGCTATCCGGTTACGGCGTGACGGTCGATCTGCACTCGGAAACGTTCATCAGCAAAGCGGGGATCACATCAAGCACGTTCAGAACGATCCCCGACGTGCCCGTCGGCACGTTCGAACTGACATTGCCCGAGGGCAAGTTCTCCGCGCTCGCGGCCAACGGGAACCTCTGCAAGAGCAAGCTCGCGATGCCCACGGCGTTCACAGCCCAGAACGGCGCGGTGATCCACCAGTCCACGCCGATAAACGTTACGGGCTGCAAGCCGTCGATCGCGGTCATGAGCCAAAGCGTCAAGGGCAACACAGCCACGATCGTGGCGAGCGTGCCCTCCGCCGGGAAGCTCGTGGCGAGTGGCGCGGAGATCAAGCGCTCCGTCAAGCGTGTCGCGAAGGCTGGGACCGTAACGATAGGCGTGATGCTCACCAGCCACGGTCTGCGCGTGCTCGCAAGGAATCCCCACCAGCGCATCAACGCGAACGTGAAGCTGCGCTTCACACCGGAGCACGGCGCACCGCTCACAGCGTACGTCAGGCTGCTGCTGGGGTGAGCGCGGCCGGCCGACAGCTCGATCCCGGCGCGGACCACCCTGAAGGGCGCACCCTGACGGGCATACCCAAAGGGCGCACGGCAGGCAGGCGGGCGCAGACGATGGAGATCGGGGCGCAGGACGGTGACAAGCGCAGGCAGGTCGCCGAGATCCAGCGCGCGCGGATGCTCGCCGCGATGGTCGAGGTCTCCGCCGAGCGCGGCGCCCGCAATGTGAGCGTCGTGCACGTCGTCGAACGCTCCGGTGTCTCGCGGCGCACGTTCTACGAGCTCTTCTCATGCAGCGAGGAGTGCTTCGTCGCCGCGCTCGAGGACTCGCTCGCGCGCGCCTCGCGGTACGTGCTCGCCGACTATGACCCCTCCGCGCGGTGGGCTGAACGGATCAGGATCGCTCTCACCGGATTGCTCTCGTTCGGAGACGTGGAGCGTGGTATGGGCCGGCTCTTGATCGTCGAGTCGCTCGGGGCGGGCGTCAAGGCGCTCGAGCGTCGGGAGCGCGTGCTCGCCCAAATGATCGGCCTCGTCGAGGAAGGGCGTACGGAATGCAAGACTGGCTCAGAGCCGCCACCGCTCACCGCCGAGGGCGTCGTCGGGGGAGTCCTGTCGGTGCTCTACTCGCGGCTGCTTCAGGAGGATCCCGGGCGGCTGCTCAAGTTGACGGGCCCGCTGATGAGCATGATCGTCCTGCCCTATCTCGGGCCCGCCGCCGCGCGCAAGGAGCTCGCGCGGCCCGTACCCAAGGCTCCGGCCCGCGCCCGTCGCGTCGATCCCAACCCGCTCGCTCAGCTTGAGATGCGGCTCACCTACCGCACCGTCCGCGTGCTTATGGCGATCGCCGAGAACGATGGGCGGAGACCCTATCCAACCAACCGCCAGGTGGCAGACGCCGCCGGCATCACAGACCAGGGGCAGGTGTCCAAGCTGCTCACGCGCCTATCCAAGCTCGGGCTGATGGAGAACACGGGCGTAGGAGCCGGGAAGGGCGCCGCCAACGCGTGGAGGCTGGCCGCGCGCGGAAGGGAGCTGCACGGCGCGATCAGCGAGCAGACTTCGCGCTCCTGACGGGCCTCGTCGTGAGCGCCGCCGCCGATCCCTCTCCCCGGCGGCGCTCACGAGGGGGGCCGGGGGACCGCCGCCAGGGGCCGGCGGGTCTGTAGCGCGCAGGCATCGACAACGGGAATCTTGCTTCTCCGGCTATCCATGTATACACTAGGTGTATGAAGGTCGTGAAGGTTCGCCGTGTCGGCAACAGCAATGTGATCTCGATCCCGAGGGAGTTCGAGGGTCAGGGCTATGCTCCGGGCTCCTCGGTCTTGGTGGAGGAGCTTCCGGGTGGCGCGTTGCGGATCATGTCCACCGACAGGGTCCGCGAGCGGATACGCGACATCGGCGAGCGTGTCCTCGCCGAACATGGCGAGGCGCTGCAAATCCTCGCCGATCACGACCCCGACGCTTCGCAGCGGTAGAGGCATGGAGGAAGATCGGCCCGGCGAGATCGAGCCGGTCTATCTCACGCTGACGGACGTCCTCGGCCTCCATGGGCTGATCATCGGTGCCACCGTCGCAGAGGCAGCCGACCAGCTCTGCAACCGCGACGGCCTGAGAGCGCGCTTGCCCGGCCGGAGACCTACGCGCACTACGAGGCGGCCGACCTGGCGCTCCAGGCGGCCGTGCTGGCTCACGGCATCGCCGAGGGCCAACAGTTCATCGACGCCACCAAGGCACCGTTCCCGGTCGGCTTGCTGCGTCGCTACCCCGCCGGGCGCACTCTGCTGTGTCTCGGGACATCCGGACTGATGTCTCGGGAGATCGTGGATGTTCAGGCTCTCCGCCGCCCGCGCCGCCGATCAGGTTTCCGCCACCGCCCGCGCGGCGATCTCGCTGCCCGCGAACGGTGTGATCAGGATGTACATCATGTGGTCCACCAGGTCCGGCAGGCGCTCGGTGCGACCGCGCAGGATGTAGTCGTGCATCAGCTCGAACAAGCCGCCCACGATCGCCTCGCGCACGACGGGTGCGGGCATGTTCGGGTAGTTGCCGTCCTGACCGATGTCGAGCAGCTCGATATAGGAGAAGTTGGCCTCGTCCACGCGGCCCGTGATGTGCGGATAGGCGATCAATATGTCCACGCACGCCAGCTTCGCGGCCGACGGCTCAGAGGCGATGAACTCGAGCAGCGCGTACAGGCCCAGCCTCACGTTCCGCGCCCAGCTGAGCCTCAGATTCAGCGATCGGTTGACGGCCGCCATCGCCTTGGAATGGGCCATCTCGAACGTGGCGAGGAACGCCTCCTCCTTGCTCGCGAAGTGCTCGTAGAAGGTCTGCAGCGAAATCGCCGCTTCCGCCACTACCTCCTCGAGGCTGAGCGCTGGATAGCCCTTCTCCGCCGTAAGGTTGGCAACCGCGTCGAAGATCCGCTCGCGCTGGTTGTGCGCCACGAAGCCCTTCGGCAGGTTGTGCTCCCCGCGCGGCAGTCCCCTTGGGGCCCAGCGCGGCGAGGGTGAGAAAGTCCCCGGCGCCCGCCCTCCCTGCAAGTGTCCGTGGCGCCGCGCACGCGGACGCATCGGTATCCCCGCGGGAGAGGGGTAGTAGGACGCGATCCATGCCACGAGGTCGGGGGTCAGCTTCTGAAGTTCGGTCTTGAGCGCCCTGCTCGAGCGACCGCGTCGCACGCGCGAATAGAGGATCGTCCGCAGCGCGCCCACGATCGCCCTCGCGACCGGCTCGGGGATCGTCCCCTCTCCGGGCGCCCGCTGGAAGACACCGCTTATGAAGTGCGACAGCTGCTCGGCGTTGCGCGCCCATCGTTCGATCCCCACCGGCCCCGCCGCGCCCATCTCCACCGACACGAGCCTTGCGGCGTCGGGGCGGTCGCTGGAGGCTTCGAACAGGGCTCGCACGATCCCCTCGATCTGGCGGGTCCACTCGTCCTCGGGGTTGTAGGTCTCGGCTATGCGCGCCACCAGGCGCTCGATCAGCACGTCGTAGGTGGCGAGCAGGCACTCCTCCTTGTTCTCGAAGTGCTCGTAGAAGCTGCGCCGCGACACTCCCGCGCCCGCCACCAGATCGGAGATCGTGGTGGCGACGAACCCGCGCTCGTTCACCGCCCTGATCGTCGCCTCGTACAGGCGCTCGCGCTGGTCCGCCGCGACCTCCTCCGGCGGGAGCGCCTGCGGCCCGCGTGGCAGACCCCGCTCGCGTGACTTGCGTGTCCGGGCCTCGGCCATGCTCAGATCATAGACCTTGACATCCTAAGTAGGAAGTGATTTATTTGCTTTCTAAGTAGGAGATGATCTATTTGATGTCCCGACGGCCGCCCGGGTTGGACGACTTGTCGCATCGTCTTGGGAAGGTTGCATCGACACGGAGGTTGAACTGACATGAGAGGACTCGTCTGCGAGCGGAAGCTGATGGTCCGCGCGCTCCACCCCCGCTGGCCCTATCGCCGCTCGCACTGCCGTCACGACCTGCACTGGCTCGTCCGGGTGCGCCCGCGCAGGCGCTGGTGCTCGCGCGGCCGGCGCCACTCGGTGGCCGGCTTTCCCCCACGACAGCGGCGCCCCTACGTGGGCTGACCCGTACCGCGCCTCTCGCCGGTAGGATCGCAACCGATGGCGGCGATCCCAGAGTCGAGCATTCCGCGCGCATCCGCGCTCGCGGCCGGCGAGCGCACCCTGACGGGCACACCCTCTGGGGCGCACCCTAAAGGGCATACCCTGACGGGCACAGGCAAGCAGGCAAGCGAGATCCGCGGGCTCTCGATCGACACGATCCGCGGCCTGGCGATGGACGCCGTGCAGAAGGCCAACTCCGGCCATCCAGGCACGGCGATGGCGCTCGCGCCGCTCGCCTACACGCTCTACAGGCATGTGCTGCGCCTGAACCCCGCCGACACCGCGTGGCGCGACCGCGACCGCTTCGTGCTGAGCGCCGGGCACGCATGCGTGCTGCAGTACGCGCTCACCCACCTCTGCGGCTTCGAGCTCTCGCTCGAGGACCTGCGTAGCTTCCGCCAGTGGGACTCGCGCACTCCCGGCCACCCCGAGCGCGGCCACACTCCCGGTGTCGAGGTCACCACCGGGCCGCTCGGCCAGGGCGTCTCCAACGCCGTCGGCATGGCCATGGCCGAGCGCTTCCTCGCCGAGCGCTTCAACCGGCCCGGATACGAGCTCGTCGACCACCACACCTACGCGATCTGCTCCGACGGAGACATGATGGAGGGCGTCTCCCAGGAGTCCGCCTCGATCGCCGGCCACTTCGGCCTGGGCAAGCTGATCGTCTGCTACGACGACAACCGCATCACGATCGACGGCACCACCTCGATCTCCTTCGACACCGAGAACCACATCGCGCGCATGCACGCCGACGGCTGGCACGTGCAGCGCGTCGAGGACTCCGAGGACGTGCAGGCGCTCCACCGCGCGCTGCTCGCCGCGCGCGAGGAAACCGAGCGTCCCTCGTTCATCTCGGTGCGCTCGCACATCGCCTACCCAGCCCCCAACGCCGTCGACACCGCCAAAGCCCACGGCGCTCCCTTGGGCGACGAGGAGGTTCGCGCCACCAAGCTCGCCATGGGCTTTGATCCCGATGTCCACTTCCACGTGGACGAGCGCGTGTACGAGCACATGTCACTGCGCGAGTCCGGCGCGGCCGCGCAGGGCGAGTGGGCCGAGCGCGAGCGGGAGTGGCGCGAGCGCTACCCGGAGCTGGCCGAGGAGTGGGAGCGCGCCTGGGCGGGCGCGTTGCGCGAGGGCTGGCGCGAGGCGCTGCCCGTCTTTGCGGCGGGCGAAAAAATCGCCACCCGCGCGGCCGGCCAGAAGGCGATGGCGGCGCTCAGCTCCTTCGCCCCCACGATGGCCGGCGGCGCCGCCGACCTGGTCGAGTCCACCAAGACCGTGTTCGACGGCGCGGGCGAGTACTCGCGCGCGCACACCGGCCGCAACATCCCGTTCGGCATCCGCGAGCACGCGATGGGCGCGATCGTCAACGGGCTCGCCGCCCACGGTGGGATGGTCAAGCCGTACGGCTCCACGTTCCTGATCTTCTCCGACTACATGCGCCCGTCCGTGCGCCTCTCCGCGCTCATGTCGCTCCCGGTGATGTGGGTATGGACGCACGACTCCGTCGGCCTCGGCGAGGACGGCCCCACCCACCAGCCGGTGGAGCACTGCGCGGCGCTGCGCGCCATCCCGCGCCTGTGGGTGATCCGCCCGGCCGACGCGAACGAGACCGCGGTCGCCTGGCGCGTCGGCTTGGAACGCGAGGACGGCCCGGTGGCGCTGCTGCTCTCGCGCCAGAACCTGCCCGTGCTCGACCGCACAGAGGTGGGCGCCGCCGAGGGCCTGGAGCGCGGGGGGTATGTGCTGTGGGACTCAGCCGACGGCGAGCCCGAGCTGGTCTTGATCGCCACCGGCTCCGAGGTCGCGCCGACGCTGCAGGCGGGTCGCGACCTGGCGGCGCAGGGCACGCGCGTGCGGGTCGTCTCGATGCCTTGCATGGAGCTCTTCGAAGCGCAGCCGCCCGACTACCGCGAGAGCGTCATCCCCGCCACGGTCGCCGCCCGCCTGGCCGTGGAGGCCGGGGTGAGCATGAGCTGGTGGAAGTGGGTCGGCGACCGCGGCGACGTGATCGGCATCGATCGTTTCGGCGCCTCCGCCCCGGGCAGCACCGTCTTGGAGAAGCTCGGCTTCACGCCCGACCTCATAGGCGCCCGCGCCCGCTCCCTGCTGGAGCACGGAGGGTGATGGCGGGGGCGCTCCTCCTTTACGCCCGGCACGCCTCCATTTCCAAGATAAACATTTATCGTGTGCAGCTTCGAGGAATGAACACCACGCGCTCGCCAGGAGACTGATGCCCTCTCCCAACCTCTCTCCCTTGCACAGGCTTTCAGCCCTCGGCCAGAGCGTGTGGATCGACTCCCTCTCGCGCGAAGCGATCAGGGGCGGGCATCTGCGGCGGCTGATCGACGAGGACACTGTGGTCGGCGCCACCTCGAACCCCACGATCTTCCAGAAGGCGATGAGCGCGGGCAACGGCGCCTACGACGAGCAGCTGCGCACCCTGAAGGGCACCCCCCATGACGGAGGGCAGGCAAGCGAGCTCGGCGCAAGCGACGTCGAGCAGGCGTTCTGGGCGCTCGCCGAGCAGGACATCAGAGAGGCGTGCGACCTCTTCCGCCCCATCTGGGACGGCGGCCTCGGGCGCGACGGCTACGTTTCGATCGAGGTCGATCCGCGCCTCGCGTACGACTCGCTCGCCACCTTCCGCGAGGCGATGCGCCTGCACGAGGCGATCGACCGTCCGAACCTGCTCGTCAAGATCCCCGCCACCAAGCCCGGCCTTGCCGCGATCGAGGACGCGATCGCAAAGGGCCGCTCCATCAACATCACGCTGATCTTCTCGCTGAGGCGCCACGCGGAGGTCGCCGAGTCCTACATCCGCGGTCTCGAGCGCCTCGTCGCCGAGGGCGGCGACCCGCGCAAGGTCCACTCCGTGGCGAGCTTCTTCGTCTCGCGCATCGACACCGAGGCCGACCGGCGCCTCGACGAATTGGATCCCGCCCGGGCGGGCGAGCCTTCAGTCGACGAGCTCAAGGGGCGCCTGGCCGTAGCCAACGCCAAGCTCGCCTACCGCCACTACCAGCACATCTTCCAGGGCCCCCGCTGGGACTACCTGGCGGGCAAGGGCGCCACGCCGCAGCGCGTGCTATGGGCCTCCACCTCCACCAAGAACCCCTCCTACCCCGACACGCTGTACGTGGACGAGCTGATCGGGCCCGACACCATCAACACGATGCCCGAGGAAACCATCAAGGCCTTCCAGGATCACGGCAGCCCGCGGCCTTCGCTGCACGAGGGCCTCGCCGAGGCGCAGGCGGTCTTCGACGAGCTCGCCGCCGCGGGGATCGACTACGACGACCTCACCGACACAGTCGAGCGCGAGGGGGTCGAGAAGTTCGAAGCCTCCTTCCGCGAGCTGCTCGACTCGCTCGCATCCAAGCTGGGCACGCTGACGCCGGCGTGAGCGTCGCCCATTGGTGGCGGGTTCGCGTCGTTCGTGTAAACCTTGATGGCATGAGTCATCCTTGGGGACCGGCCCACGACCTCGCCCACCGGCTCGACGACCCGGTGGAGCAGCTCGACGCCAACGTTCCCGCGCCGGACTCCGAACAAGGCGCCTGGGCGACGGCGATCGCGCTCGGCGTCCTCGGGGTCGCCGTGCTCGTGCTCGCGCTCACAGGCGTCGTCGGGAGCGTCTCGCGCACGACCACCGCCGCGCCGCCTGCCGTGCTCGCTGTCACTCCCACCCCGGGCGCGGGCGCGGGCGCCGCGGCGCCGGTCAGCGACTCGGGCGCCGGCGCTCGCGCGATCGTCAACGGGGTGGGCGGGAACCAATCCTCGCAGGCCCGTCGCGACCTCGCCTCCTACGAGGCCCTGACCAGCACCCACATCGCCGACCGCTGGATGCAGTCCTTCTATCCGATCTACGCCACCGCCCAGCGCACGTTCGGGGTCAGCTGGCTGCTGATCGCCTCGATCCACAGGCAGGAGTCCGCCTTCTCGACCTCACCCGGCATCTACCGCGGCCTCAACTTCGCCGGCTGCTGCGGCGGGCCGATGCAGTTCAACGTCACCAACGGGGGGGCGGGCATCCCATCCACCTGGGCGCTCGTGAGCGACTCCTATCGCTACGGCCCGCGGCCCGCCTCCTACAACCACATGACCGCCCCCCACCCCTCGATCTACGACGACTTCGACTCGATCATGGCCGCCTCCCACCTGCTTTCAGCCGACGGCGCCGGCTACGCGCTCGACGGCGCCGCCTGGAACGCCGCCTACGACTACTACGGCCACGACGCCACCGGCGTCACCTACGCCGATCAGGTCTTGGCGCGAGCGATCGGCTGGTCCCAGCACGGCTTCTGCGTCAACTGCGGGATTGAAACCTCGCTCGTCGAAGCCGTCCACGCCGCCTACGGCGCGCCGGTGGCGGCCTCTCTCGAAACCGCCACCGTTGCACGCAAGCGGGTTACGCGGCGTCCGCCTGCGCGATCAGCTCCCCCGCGACGCGGTCGGTAGCGCCGGCGGTCCCGCCGAGCAGGCGGCGCGAGAGCTGGGCGCGGCGGAAGTACAGCGGCGCGTCGTGCTCCCAGGTGGCGCCGATGCCGCCGTGCACGGAGATCATCGTGCGCGCCCCGTGGTCGAGCGCCCTGCCCGCCACCGAGCGCGCGGCGCTTGCGGCGAGCGGGAACTCCGCGGGCGCGCCGTTGCGCGACCAGCCGGCGTAGTAGAGCAGCGAACGCCCGTTCTCCAGCTGGCGCAGCACCTCCGTCAGGGAGTGCTTCACCGCCTGGTAGGAGCCGATCGCCCGCCCGAACGTGAAGCGCTCCTTGGCGTAGGCGACGGAGCTGTCGAGCGCCGTCTCCACACTGCCGAGCGACTCGGCCGCGATCAGCGCCTGCGCCAGATACCAGGCGCCGGCAAGCGACTCCACGGTCGCGTCGAGCACGGTCGCGGTTGCGTTTTCCAGCGTGACGTGCGCGAGCGAGCGCGTCGCGTCGTAGCGCCGTACGGGCTCGATCGTCACGCCGTCGCCGTCGGCCATGATCACCACGCCGGCGGGCTCGCCATCGACGATCGCCACGCCGACGAGGGCATCCGCTCCGGGAGCGTCGGGCACGAACCCGTAGCCGCCGCTCAGCTTCACCTCGCCTTTGTCGTCCGGCGCGGAGCCCGTCGCCGGCGACGGGCGCTCCATCCCGTGAGTAGGGTCGGCGCTCCAGCGTGCGTCGATGTCAGTGGGCGGCTGCGCCGGCAGATACGCCGCTCGCCGCTCGCCGCTGGCCAGCGCCGGCAGATACTCGGCCACCTTGGGCGCGCCTGAGAGGATCGCGGTGGCGGGCAGGTGCCCGAGCAGCGGCACGCTTGCCAGCACGCGCCCGCACTCGCCCATCACGAGCATCGCGTCGAAGGCGTCCAGCCCGGCGCCGCCGTGGGCCTCGTCGATCAGCAGGCCCGGCCAGCCCGCCTCACACGCGGTCGGCCACAGGTCGGGCAGCGCGCCCTCCTCGCCGTCGAGCGCCTCCCTGGCGGCCTCCAGCGTCTTTGTGCGCGAGAGCGTCCCGCGGGCCGCCTCGCGCAGGAACACCTGCTCGTCTGAGAGCGCGAGATTCATACTCCGGCCCCTTCCTTGGAGCGCAGCTCCGAGAACGGGATTCCCTTGTCCAGGCGCGGCTCGGGGGGCAGCCCGAGCACGCGCTCGCCGATCGTGTTGCGCAGGATCTCTTCGGTGCCGCCCGCCGACTTCAAGCCGGGCAGGAACGAGATCATGTACGCCCACTCGCTGCTCTCCTCCAGCGCGTCGGGCCCGAGCACGTCGGCGATCAGATCGCCGGCTTTGATCGCGCCGTTGACGATCGTCACCTTCGCCAGCCCCGCCTCCGGGCCGGGGATCTGGCCTTTCTGCAGAGCGGTGAGCGTGCGGTAGCCGGTGAAGCGCACGGAGAGCAGCTCGCTCGAGATCTCGCCGAGCTCCCTGCGCACCTCGGGGTCGCGCCTGGCATGCTCGTCGCCCGCGATCGCGCCCGCGAAGCGCGTCGAGTTGTAGCCGAGACCCTCGCCGCCGAGGCCGATCGTGACGCGCTCGAACATCAGCGTGGTGAGCGCCGTGCCCCAGCCGTTGCCGACGCCGCCCACCGCCGCGTCCGCGTCGAGCGGGACCTCGTCGAAGAACACCTCGTTGAACTCCGCCTCGCCGGAGATCTGGCGCAGGCCGCGCACGGTCACGCCGGGGGCGTCCATCGGCACGATGAACATCGTCAACCCCTTGTGCTTGTGCTGCTCGGGGTCGGTGCGCGCGAGCAGCAGCCCGTAGGAGGAGAACTGGGCGTTGGTCGTCCACACCTTCTGGCCGCTCAGCCGCCAGCTGCCGTCCTCGGTTTGACGCGCGCGCGCCTGCACCGCGGCCAGGTCCGAGCCGGCCGCGGGCTCGGAGAAGAGCTGGCACCACACCTCGTCGCCGTGCAGCATCGGGCCGAGGTAGCGCGCCTTCTGCTCCTCGGCGCCGTGGGCGATGATCGTCGGGCCGAGCATTCCCACGCCGATCGCGTCGAGGATCCCGGGGACGCGCGCACGCGCGATCTCCTGGTTGCAGATCACCTGCTCGATCGGGCCGAGCCCCTGGCCGCCGTACTGCATCGGCCACGTCACCCCGGCGAGCCCCGCCTCGGCGAGCCTGCCCTGCCATGCGCGTCGTGCGGAGACGATCTCCGCCTCGTCCGTCAGCGCGCCGGGTCCCGTCAGGACCGGCGCCTCTCCCTTATGCTCGTCGAGCCAGGCGCGCACCTTGGCGCGATGCGCCGCCTGCTCGGGCGTGTCGTCAAGATCCACGGTTCTCCCCTTGGTTGACTGATATGGAGTGTCGTTTGTCAAGGGGCTTCGTTGTCGGATGTTGTGGTGGTTGGCGTTGGCGGGGCGCTGTCGGGGCGGCACGAGCGGAAGGTCCAGTCTCATCGACTGCGTGGTCAGACTGATATTCGAGGGCTTTACCTCAAGACCCGGTATTCGTCGCGGCTCGCCGTCTAGAAACGGGCGCTGCCGGCAGTGTGCTGGCTGCTCATAGTCAGATCGCGAGCCTCGCGCGACGGTGCTGGGCCTTCCTGGTGCTCGTGCTCGCCCCGGCAGCGTCCCGGGCGCGATGGTCGGGGTGTGGTCAGTCAAGGGTGGCTGCCTCCCACAAGAAGGCGGCGAGCTCGCGGGCGCACGCGATCGCGACGACGCCCGCGGGCTTGCGTCGCTCATGGTGCAGGTGCTGCCAGCGTTGGTGCAGGCGTCGCTGGGCGCGCCAGGCGATCTCGATCACCCTGGGGTCCACTCCAGCCTGTCGGCGGGCGAGTGTCTGCCCGATGATCGGCTGGTGACGGTAGTGGTGGGCGGCCTCGACCAAGAGCCGGCGTGCGTGGGGAGGGCCGGCCTTCGTGATCGAACCCTGCCGGCGCTTGGTATCCGAGGTCCGCTCGGATGGCACGAGCCCCAGGAACCCGGACAGCAGAGTCGGCTTGGCGAAACGGGCGAAGTCGCCGACCTCAGCGCACATCCCGGCGGCGGTGAGCGTGTCGATCCCGCGGAAGCAGCGCAACCGTGCGATCACCGGCGCGTGGCTACAGTCGGGGATCTGCTGCTCCAGTGCGCTGATCAACGAGGAGCGGCGGCCCATCAGCAGCTCGACGGACGTGAGGTAGTCAAGGAAAGTGGCTTGCGAGCAGGCGTCATCGAAGCGCAACGCGCGCAGCCAGGCCAGATGCTTGGCCGTCCAGCTCCCGCCCGGCCCCTGGTAGCGTTCCCCTCGCCGCAAAAGGAACTTCCCGAGGCGGTGGCGGGCGCGCATCAGATCCCCGCGGACGTCCTCGATCGCGCGCACCAGGTCACGGAAGTGTTCATCCTCCACGCTCGGCACGAACGCGAAGCTCAACTCCCCGGCCGCGAGCAACCGTGCCAGACGGATCGCGTCACGACGGTCGGTCTTCACCCGGTCGCCCGAGCCCTTCGGGATCGACCCGGGCGCCACCACGTGCACGTCGACCCCGCGCTCCCGGGCCGTCCTGGCCAGCCCGAACCCGGTCGGACCGGCCTCATACACAGCGCGCACCCCAGACCCCAACCCCTCCAGGAACCCCACTACCTCCACCGGTTCCATTCGCAGCTTGCTGACGGTCAGCTCGCCGGTGTCCGGGACGAGCACCGCCGCGTGCGTCTGTCGCGCGTGCACATCCAGACCGACGAGGCTCATAGCCTTCGTCATGGTCGGTTCCTCCTATGCGATTGTGGGCGCCGCGCGAGGACTAGTCGCGCGGCTGTAACACCCCCGACCGTGTCGGGGGACCGACCATGCTTACCAACCGCGCCGGACGTCACCCTCCATAGGGTCTAGCCAGTCAATACTACCGCCCGGCCGGGATGGCGGGCTCGGGAACGGGCGCCTGGTGGTAGACGTCCTCGAATCCGCGGTTGAGCAGGTAGGCGGCCTGGCGTCCCAGTTCGGGCGAGTGCAGCAGCACCACGCCGAGTCTCACGCCGTGCCGCTCGGCCGTCCCCACGAGGCACAGCCCGGCCGCTTCTGTCTCGCCCGTCTTCAGGCCCGTCGCCCCGGGGTAGCCGTAGCGCAGCAGGGGATTGTTGTTGTAGAGGTAGAGCCTGCCGCCCTTGATCGGGAACGGCAGGATCGCCGACGCGGAGCGCGTGATCGCGGCGAGCCGGGGCTGCTCGAGGTCGACGTGAGCCAGCTCGGCGAGGTCGGCGGCGCACGAGCTGTTGCCGTCGTCCAGCCCATCGGGGGAGGTGTAGCGCGTGCAGCCCAGCCCGAGCCGCGCGGCCTCGACGTTCATGCGCGACACGAAGCGCCCCACGCTCCCGGCGACGTCTTCGGCGAGCGCGACGGCAGCGTCGTTGCCCGAGGGGAGCAGCAGCCCGTAGAGCAGCGTCTCCAAGCGCACGTGCCCGTGCAGCGGAAGCAGGCCGATCTTCGAGCCCGAGGCATTCACGGCGCGGCGCGTGATCGGCACGTCCGTGTCGGGCGGGCGCGAACGTACGACGAGCAGCGCGGTCATCATCTTCGCGAGGCTCGCGATGCGCAGGCGGGCGAGCGGATCGCGCTGCCACAACACGCGACCGTCGTCGAGGTTGAAGAGCAGACCCGCGCGCGGCGGATGATGGAACGCGACCCGCACAGGGTCATCGCTCCCGCTCAAATCGCCTGTACCCGTGAGGGTGAGCCGGAGCGGCGCACGCCCGAGCGGCAGGCCGAGGGGAGAGCGCGTGGGGGCCGCATGAGCCGCCCCGCGCGCGTGCGCGCGTGCCGAGGCCGACCCGTGCGTGGCGCCGGATCGGGCCAGCACGAGCAGCACGGGCCCGGGTACCGCGAGCGCGATCGCGGCGGCCGCCAGCGCCCGCAGGCGGCGGCGCCTGCGCTTGGCGGCGTCGCCTGCGCGTCGTGACGCGGCGCCCCGCGGCAGGAAGGGCGAGTCGCTCATGAGAGGCGGTCTCTCATCACCGTGGAGGATTGCGCAACGCCCCGACGATGCCAACCGTGAGCAGCACGAGCACGAACACCGACACCACAGCCTCGGAGGTCAGCCCGTACTGCTCGATCCCGGCGATCGTGAGGAACGCGAACCCGAGGATGAACGCCAGGGCGACGGCGAGCACGGCGACGCGGGTCATCGCGACGGTCCGCCCGCGCCGATCGTCTCGCCGCGCTCGTTGGGGATGTTGTCCTTGACGGGGAACATGCGATTTGCGGGTGCCACGCGCGCGCGCGCGTGCGCAGGTCCGCGCTTTGCTCGTTAACTCGCCGCGCGCGCGCACGGGGCAGTGCATTTGCGCACACTATCCGCGGCTCCAGCGCCCTCGCGCGCGGGTCGCGGAGGCTATACGCTCGCCGCGAGCGGCCCGACGCCCGGATTTTTTTGGCGTCCCACCCACCCCACGTGCTGGTCGGCGTGGTAGGAGGAGCGCACGAGCGGGCCGGCCGCGACGTGGGAGAAGCCGAGTGCGTAGGCCGCCTCTTCGAGCGCCGCGAACTCCTCCGGGCGCCAGTAGCGCACGATCGGCAGGTGGCGCTCCGAGGGCCGCAGGTACTGGCCGACGGTGAGCACCCGCACGCCGTGCTCGCGAAGGGTCATAAACGTTTCAACCATCTCCTCGTGGCTCTCGCCGAGGCCCACCATCAGCCCTGACTTGGTGACCACCTCGCCTTCGCCCATCTCCGCGGCGGTGCGCAGCACGCGGCAGGAGCGCAGGAACTCCGAGCCCCTGCGCGCGATCGGATACAGGCGCGGGACGACCTCCACGTTGTGGTTGAACACGTCGGGGCGCTCTGCGATCACCTTCGCGAGCGGCATCTCCTGGCCCTGGAAGTCGGGCGTGAGCACCTCGATCTGGCAACCGGGCGCCTGGCGGCGCACCTGGCGGATCACCCCCACGAACGCGGAGGCGCCCTTGTCGGGGAGGTCGTCGCGGTCCACGGAGGTGACGACCGCGTGGCGCAGGCCCATGCGCGCGATCGAGCGCGCCACGCGCGCCGGCTCCAGGGGGTCGTTCCAGGTGGGCTTGCCGGTCCTCACATTGCAGAACCCGCAGCGCCGCGTGCAGGTGTCGCCGAGGATCATGAACGTGGCGGTGCCCCTCTCCCAACACTCGCCCATGTTCGGGCAGGCCGCCTCCTGGCAGACGGTGTGGAGGTTCTCCTCTCCGATCAGCGCCGACAGCTCGCGGTAGCGCGTCCCACCCGCGGCCGGCACCTTGAACCACGGCGGCTTGCGCTCGCGCAGCGGGCGCACGTCCGAGCCGAGCGCCTTCAGCACGTCCATGCCGCCGGGGTTGGCTCGCGAGCGGGTCACATGCTCGCGGCTTGGCGCTTCGCTCATGCTGCCGCTCCGAGCCGGCGTGCGGCGACGCCCGGCGACGCCAGTCGCTCGGGCGGCACAACCGTGGGCGTTCGACCGTGCGCGTCGCAGAAGCACCGCGCCACGCGCTCGGCAAAGGCGTCCATGCCGCCCGCGGGCTCGCGATCGAGCTCCCGCGCAACCGAGGTCATCGTCACGCCTGCCAGACCGCACGGCACGATCCAGGTGAACGGCTCCAGGTCGTTGGTGACGTTGACGGCGAACCCGTGCGTGGACACGCCGCGCGAGACATGCACTCCGATCGAGGCGATCTTGCGGTCCGCCACCCACACGCCGGTGTAGTCGATGCCCTCGTCGCAACGCGAACGAGCTTCGATCCCAACGCCTGCCAGCGCGGCGACGATCGCCGCCTCCATCGTGCGCAGGTGCGCGCCGACATCGCTCACGCGCATGATCGGATAGCCCACGAGCTGTCCGGGGCCGTGGTAGGTGACCCTGCCGCCGCGGTCGGTCGGGACGATCTCGATGCCGCGCGCGCGGTGGAAGTCCTCGCCGACCCAGCCGTCCGGGCCGTGTGCCCCCAGCTCGCCGTCCGCGGCGCGGCGCCCGCGCGTGTAGACGGGTGGGTGCTCCAGCAGGAGCAGCGTGTCCGGCAGCTCGTCGGCCTGCCGCAGCGCCTGGACGTCGGCCTGGATGGCGAGGGCTTCGCGGTAGGGGACTGTGCCGAGATTGCAGACCTGCAGAGGGGAGGCGTGATGATGGTCTTGGTCCATGTGTCCCTTTTGGTGGTAGCATATGCGGCACGCCAACATGAACTCAGTTGTTTGAGTCATCTGCATCACCTTCGAGGCCCGGTTTGCGGGCCTCGTTCGTTTCACAGCGTCAACGCCGCCGGCTCTTCGAGCAGCTCGCGGATGCGCTTTAGGAACAGCGCCGCGTCAGCGCCATAGAGGATGCGGTGGTCGCAGGAGAGCGCGACGGTCATCGTGTGGCGCGATGCGGCCTTCTTCTTGCGGATCACGGCGCGCGGCTCGACGGCGCCGACGGCGAGGATCGCGGCCTGGGGCGGGTTGACGATCGCGGTGAACTCGCGGATGCCGTACATCCCGAGGTTGGACACCGTGAACGTCGCGCCGCTCAGCTCGGGCGGCGTGATCGTGGCGTCGCGCACCCGCTGGGCGAGCATTCGCGTCTCACGGGCGATCTCACCGAGCGCCTTGGCGTCGGCGTCGAGCACGGTCGGCACGACCAGCGCGCCGCGGAGCGGGTCCTCGGAGTCGACGGCCACCGCGACGCCGACGTTGACGCGCGAGTGCAGCTCGAAGCGCCCGTCGCGATAGCTGCCGTTCGCTCGCGGGTGCTCGCGCAGCGCGAGCGCGCAGGCCTTGACGACCATGTCGTTGTACGTCGGGGCCTCATCGGGCGAGAGCCGCTTCAGCTCGGCTCGCAGATCCACACAGCGCTCCATGTCGACATCCACCCGCAGCGTGAAATCGGGGATTGTCGCCTTGGACTCGGCCATGCGTCGAGCGATCGTGCGCTGCGTGCGCGAGAGCTCGACGGTCGTCGCCTCGCCCTTCGCCGACGCGATTTCGTCGGTGGCAGAGATCGGCGGTGCGCCCGCGGCCTCCACGTCGGCCTTGACGATGCGCCCATCGGGACCGCTGCCGGCGAGCGCCCGCAGGTCGACGCCCGTCTCGCGCGCGATTCGCCTGGCGAGCGGGGATGCCTTGACCCGCCCTTCGGATGCCGGCGCTGTCCGCCCGCCCGGCGAGCCGCCGTGAGGGGCTGGCGGTGGAGCGGCGTCGAGCCCGGCCGCCTGCTCGGCAGCGGGCCGGTCTGCCCAGGCGGTCGTCCGGACGCGCGCGCGCGTGCCGCCGGCGTCCGCGTCCACATCGCCGCCTGCCTGCCCTGCGCCTGCGCCCGCTGGGGTGTCATGGGGGGTACCCGCAAGGGTGATCCGCGCGATCGGCTCGCCGACGGCGAGCGTGTCGCCCTCGCGCGCGACGGTCTCGAGCACCCCGTCCAGGTCGGACTCGTAGGCCATCGTCGCCTTGTCGGTCTCGATCTCGACGAGCTCCTCGCCGCGACGCACGTGCTCCCCGCTGCGCTTGAGCCAGCGCAGGACGGTGCCCTCCTCCATAGTGTCGGACAGGCGCGGCATCACGACGTCCGTCATCGCAGCTTCTCCCGGATCTCGGTCTCGACGCCGACCTGTCGCACGGCTTCCTGGACGGCGCCCGGCGCGACCTGCTCGCCGTCGCGCTCGCCCTCGTGGGCGTTGTGGGGCCTCGCCGGCGGCGTCGCGGCCACGCCCGCCGGATCGCGTCCGAGCGTCGCCAGCGCGGCCCGCATGATCTGCGGCTCGTGCGGATAGGCGGCGTCCTCCAGGGGCTTGGAGTAGGGCATCGGGACATCCGCCCCGCTGACGCGCGCCACCGGCGCGTCGAGGTCGTCGAAGGCCTGTTCGCAGACGAGCGCGGCGAGGTTGGCGCCGACGCCGCCGTGGGGCCAGCCCTCCTCCACGACGACGCAGCGGTTGGTCTTCGCGACCGACTCGAGGATCGTGTCGAGGTCGAGCGGGCGCAGCGTGCGCGGGTCGATCACCTCCGCCTCGATGGCGTGCTCGGCAGCAAGCCGCTCGGCGGCGCGCTCGGCCGTGAGCGCCATCCGCGAGACGCCCACGATCGTGACGTCGCTCCCCTCGCGCACAACGCGCGCGCTCCCGAATGGGAGCGGCTGGTCGTCGTCCTCGTCCACCTCGCCGCGCACGCCGTAGAGCGACTCGTGCTCGATGAAGATCACCGGGTTCTCGTCGCGGATCGCGGCCTTCAGCAGCCCGCGCGCGTCGGCGGGGGTGGAGGGCACGGCGACGAGCAGGCCCGGCACGTGCAGGAACATCGCCTCGAGGCTGTGCGAGTGGGTGGGGCCGAGCTGGTGGCCCGCTCCCTGGGGCATCCGCACGACGAGCGGCACGCGCGCCTGGCCACCGAACATGTAGTGGATGTGGGCCGCGTGGTTGACGATCTGGTCGAAGGCCAGCAGCGCGAAGTTGACGGTCATCAGCTCCACCACCGGGCGCAGGCCCACCATCGCCGCGCCGATGCCCGTCCCGACGATCGTGTTCTCGGAGATGGGGGTGTCGCGCACGCGCCGCTCCCCGAACTCCTCCAGCAGTCCGGCGGTGACCTTGAAGGCGCCGCCAAACACGCCGATGTCCTCGCCGAGCAGCACCACGTTCTCGTCGCGCAGCATCTCCTCGCGCAGCGCGAGTTTCAGAGCGTCGCGGTAGCGCATCTCGGTCATCGCCTGCTCATCCCGCCCGCGACGGTGAGCCGTGGTAGTGGCCGTGGACCTGCTCGTCGAGCACGTACACGTCGTCGTAGAGCGAGCTCGGCTCGGGGAACGGGGAGCCCTCGGCGAACTCCACCGCCTCGTCCACCTGCCGTATGGCCTCACCGTCGATCTGCTCGCGCTGCTCGGCCGTGAGGACGCCCTCGCGCTCCAGGAGCTCGCCGAACGCGGGGATCGGATCGCGCTCGCGCCAGGCGGCCACCTCCTCCTTGGAGCGGTACTCCTCGGGATCGGCCATCGAGTGGCCGCGGAAGCGGTAGGTGACGGCCTCGACGAGCAACGGCCGGCGCTCCTCGCGAACACGGCGCAGCGCCTCGCAGACGACGGCGTGCGTGTCGAGCACGTCCATCCCATCGCAGCGAATGCCGGGCACGCCGAGCGACTCGCCCTTGCGCTGCAGGTCCGTCACGGCGGAGTGGCGCGCGAGCGAGGTGCCCATCCCGAACTGGTTGTTGACGACCATGAACACGACCGGCAGGCGCCATAGCGCCGCGAGGTTCAGGGTCTCGCCGAACGTGCCCTGGTTGGTCGCGCCGTCTCCGAACGTGCACAGCGTGACCTCCTCGCTGGAGCGCTGATCGCACGCGAGCGCGATGCCCGCGGCGATCGGGAGATTGCCGCCGACGATCCCGTAGCCGCCCATGAAGCGGCGCGAGGCGTCGAACATGTGCATCGAGCCGCCGTGCCCTTTGCAGCAGCCGTCGACGCGCCCGAACAGCTCGGCCATCACCTTCCCGGGGGGCGTGCCGCGCGCGAGCGCGTCGCCGTGGGAGCGGTAGGTGGAGACGAGGTAGTCCGTCTCGCGCAACGCGCGTGCGCTGCCCACGATCGTGGCCTCCTCGCCGATCGACAGGTGCAGGAAGCCCCCGATCTTCGCGCGCGCGTACATCTCGCCCGCCCGCTCCTCGAAGCGGCGGATGAGCACCATCGCGGCGAGCCACTCGCGCGCCACGTCGGGCTGCGGGGGGCGGGCGGGCAGGGGGGACGCCATCAGCGTTCCGCGCAGGGGGACATCATCGGTCTTCCACGGTACTCCAGCGCGCGAGGAAGTCCTCGCGATCCATCCGGCCGAGGTCCTCGCGCAGCTCGCGCGCGCGGCGGGAGGCGATCTGGGGCGGGCAGTCCCAGAAGAACACGACCTCGCCGCCGTCGATCTCGACCACCTCGATGTGGTCGATGCGCTGGGGGCTGGCGAGGAACGCGGGCGTGAGCCCGCCGCGACGCACGATCAGGCGGAAGCAGCGGCCGGCCCTCACGGCGTGTGCCTCACTGCGGCGTCGCCTGTGATCCCGGCGGCGACATGCGCCACATCCGCTGCTCCGGCTGCGCCGTGCGTGTGTGCGCGCGCGGCCGCGGGATGCGCGCGCGCACACGCGGCGGCATCCTCCAAGGAGCGCTCGCCGTGGAACACGCGCCCGCCGACGCGCACCGCGGGCACGTCGCTCACGCCCAGCGCGGCGGCCGCGGCGGTGGCGGCCGAGAGCTGCTCGGCGGTCGAACGCAGCTCGGTCCCCTTCAGCACGGCGGTGGGGTGCATCTCGCACGCGGCGGCCGCGATCAGCACGCGGTCGGTCTCGTCGAGGGAGTGCCCGCCGGCGAAGGTTTGGCGGAAGGCGGCCTGCGCAAACGCCACCACGCGACCGATCGACTTGGCGTAGGTGGCCGTGCGCATAGCGAGCGCGCTGTCGAACGGGAACGGTTCGGGCCAGCGAAGCTCTTGCAGGCCGAGCTCGATCGCGCGCCGCTGTACCTCCAAGCGGAAGATCTCCTCCTCGTCGCGGCAGCGAAACGCCTCGAACGACTCCGCACCGATTAGCGATCGATGGGATCGCTGATCGGCCGGCAGCTCCTTGACCAGCACCGGCTGCCACTCGGTGGCGACGGGCATCGTGTGCAGCACGCGCTCCGCCGCCAGGTAGGCGAGCGGCGAGGCGAGGTCGAAGTAGAAGGCGGCGTCCGGCGTGGACATCCCTTCGAGGTTAACCGTGGATCAGCCAGCCGTCGGCTGCGCGGGCAGCTTCCATGACGGCCTCTGAGAGCGTGGGGTGGCCGTGGACGATCCGTCCTAGCTCCGCGAAGCCGCCCTCCAGCGCGCGGATGTTGACGAGCTCCTGGATCAGCTCGGTGGCGCGCGAGCCGACGATGTGGCCGCCGAGCAGCTCCCCGTACTTGGACTCGCCCACCACCTTCACGAGGCCGGTGCGGTCGCCGTAGACGGTGCCGCCGCCGACCGCCCCGTAGGGGACCTTCCCGACCACGACGTCGTAGCCCTGCTCGCGGGCCTGGGCCTCGGTGAGCCCGAACGAGCCGACGTTGGGGGTGCAGAAGGTGGCGCGCGGGATGTCCACGTAGGAGAGCGGGTGCGTGGGCAGCCCGGCGCAGTCCTCCGCGGCGATGATGCCCTCGTCAGAGGCCTTGTGGGCGAGCGCGGGACCGTGCACGAGGTCGCCGATCGCGTAGATGCCCGCCGCGGTGGTGCGCTGGGCGCCGTCCACGCGCACGAGGCCTCGCTCGTTGAGCTCGATTCCCGCGTCCTTCAGGCCGAGCGCGTCCACGTCCGGGCCGCGGCCGGCGGCGATCACGAGGTAGTCGGCCGCGGCCGACTCCGAGCCGTAGGCGAAGCTGACGGAGCTCCCGCCGGAGGCGACGTTTTCGATGGGCGTGCCGGTGTGGATGTCGATGTTCTGGCGCTTGAGGCCGCGTTCCACCAGGCGCGAGATGTCGGCGTCCTCGGTGGGGAGCACGCGGTCGAGCATCTCGAACAGCTTCACCTCGCTGCCGAGCCGCGCGAAGCCGGAGGCGATCTCGGCGCCTGAGGCGCCCGCGCCGACGATCGCCAGGCGGGCGGGCAGCTCGGGCAGGGCCCACGCCTCCTCGGTGCCGATCACGCGCCCGCCGAACTCGACGCCCGGGATCGAGCGCTTCACAGAGCCGGTGGCGAGGATGACGGTTGTGGCTGCCAGCTCACGGCCCGCCACGCGCACGCGTACTCGTGCGCGCGAGTCATCCCCTTTTTCGACACTCCCCCCCGCTCCGACACTCCCCCCCGCGCTCGCCGCCCCTCCATTCCCGGCTGTGGAGACGGCGCCATCCCCGGCGGAGGCGCCCACGAGCGACGCCTCGCCCTCGATCAGGTCGATGGAGTTCTTCTTGAACAGTCCGCCCACCCCGCCGACAAGCGTCGAGACGACCTTCTCGCGACGGCTCTGCACGCCGCCGTAGTCGACCTCCACGCCGCCGACGCTCAGGCCGTAGTCGCCCGCCTCGCGTATCTCGTCGAGCAGGTCCGCCGAGCGGAGCACCGCCTTGGCGGGGATGCAGGCGTAGTTGAGGCAGCGCCCGCCGACCTTGTCCCTCTCGATCACGGCGGTCTTCTTGCCGAGCTGGGCGGCGCGGATCGCGGCTACGTAGCCGCCGGGACCGGAGCCGATCACGATGCAGTCGTACGTTGTCTCAGCCATGCGGCCCTGAGACTATCGCAGCGCTTCGTCTGTGTCCTGCCCGCCCGCTTGGATGCGTCCCATCACGCGAACGAGCTTCCAGAACAGCCACCCCGCGAGCCCGATGGAGAGCGCGCACAGCCCGGCGGCGAGCAGCGTGGCGGCGACGATGAGCGCGAGCGAGGTGACGATGATCTGGAAGGCGAGCAGCGCCTCGAAGCCGAGCACCGCCCAGTGGCGGCGCCGATACATGCCCAAGGCGAGCGCGAGGAGGACGCATGCGATGAAGATCCCGGCCGGGAGCGAGCCGCCGCGGCGCGAGAGGTCGCGAACGGTGGCCACGCCCACGAGCACTGCGATGGCGCACGCGAGCGCGACCGTCGAGGCCACGAGCAGCGCCGGGGGTCGCTCGTGCGGGCCGAGCGGACGCAGCGCGGCGCGTGCTTCGATCTCGAGCACATCGCGCGCGCGCGCGAGGTGCTCGCCTGCCGGTGACTCCCCTGGCTCGGACTCGCTCTGTTCGACCATCCCCGGCTCGGTCATCGTGTGTGTGTCCCTAGTGTCGGCCGTCGCCATCCAGCAAAGGTCGCAGCTCCAGCGCCGCGCGCAGCGTGAGCGCGGCGCGCTCGGGGTCGCGGGCGTGGCAGATGGCGCGCAGCACGCAGACGCGCGAGGCGCCCGCGTCGAGCACGGCGAGAACGTTCTCGCTGTCGATGCCGCCGATCGCGAAGAAGGGGACGTGGGCGTGGGCGGAGGCGTAGCTGACGAGCTCGGCGCCCACCGGGGGGCGTCCGAGCTTCGTGGGGGTGGCGTGGACGGGGCCGACGCCGATGTAGTCGACGTACGGCGAGCCGTCGGCAGCGGTGGGCACGGCCGCGTCGATCTCGCTGGGTGCATGCGTGGAGAGTCCGAGGAGCATGTCGGGACCGACGATCGCACGGGCATCGGCCACGGGCATGTCGTCCTGACCGACGTGCACCCCATCCGCGCGCACCGCCGCGGCGACGTCGGGACGGTCGTTGAGGATGAAGAGGGCTCCGTGGGCGTCGCACGCGTCGGCCGCCACAGAGGCGGCTTCGGCGAGGAACTCGTCCTCGAGGTTCTTCTCGCGCAACTGCACCACGTCCACCCCCCCGGCGATGGCTTCGGCGAGAAAGTCGCCCAGGTCGCGTTCGCCGGGCATGCAGTCGCATACGAGGTAGAGGCGCGCGGCGGCGAGGCGCGCGCGACGCTGCTCGCCGGTGGGATCGGGCACGGGCCGCAGGTGGGCCATCGGACGCAAGTCTGACACCTGCGGCGAGCCGAACCCGGGACACGCCGCATCCGGACGCCTGGAGCTTGGACCGGGGCGGTCGAATAGAAGTGCGGCATGGCGCCTGTTGTCATCAGCCGGCGCGGACCCGCGGCGCGGGCACGGGGACTAGCATCAAAGTCGTGACCCCCACCAACAGCTCCACGGTCGACCTCGCGATCCTCGGCGGCGGGATCATGGGGTTGTGCGTGGCGTGGCGCGCGCGCACACGGGGCATGTCGGTTGCGGTGTTCGAGCGCGGGCGGTTCGGGGAGGGCGCGACGTACGCGGCGGCCGGGATGCTCGCCCCCGTCGCGGAGGTGGAGTTCGGCGGGGCTGGGCGTGGGGTGCTCGAGCTGGGGCTGCGCTCGGCACGCATGTGGCCCGAATTCGCCGCCGAGCTGGAGAGCGTCGGCGGGATCGAGGTGGGCTTGCGCAGGACGGGCACGCTGGTGGTGGCGCGCGACGACGACGAGGCGCGCGAGCTGGAGCGCCAGTTCGCCTTCCGGGAGTCGCTGGGGGTGCGCGCGACGCGTATGCGCGCGAGCGAGGCGCGCGAGCGCGAGCCGGCGCTCGCCCCGACCGTGCGCCTCGCGTTGCACGCGCCCGACGACCACAGCGTCGACCCGCGTAACGTCGTGGAGGCCCTGCGGCGCGCGTGCGTGCAGAGCGGAGTGGAGCTTCACGAGCACAGGGGGACGCTCGGCGTCGAGCTCGACGCGGGCGAGGCGCGCGTCGTGGGGGTGCGGGTGGCGAGGGACGGGGAGCAGGTCGTGGATGTGGATGGCCGTGGCGCCTCGGATGTCGGATTTTTTGGGGAGGGTGGGGCGTTCGACGTGGTGTACGCCCGCGACGTGGTCGTGGCGACGGGCGCGTGGAGCGGCGGGGTGGGGGGGTTGCCCGAGCGCGCGAAGGTGCCCGTGAGGCCGGTGAAGGGCCAGATCATGCGCCTGCGCGACCCCGCCGGTCCGGGCCTGCTGGAGGGGGTGGTGCGCTTCCACGGCGGTTATCTCGTGCCGCGCGGCGACGGGCGCTACGTGCTCGGGGCCACGATGGAGGAGCGCGGCTTCGAGCCATACGCGACCGCCGGCGGTGTGTACGAGCTGCTGCGCCACGCCCACGAGCTCGTGCCGGGCGTGAGCGAGCTTCACGTCGAGGAGCTGGGGGTGGGCTATCGCCCGAGCACCCCCGACAACGTCCCGGTGGTGGGCCCCGGCGCGCTCGACGGCTTGACGTGGGCGACCGGTCACCACCGCAACGGCATCCTGCTCGCCCCGCTCACCGCCGAGCTCGTGGTGGCATCGCTCGCCGGGGACCACGATGGGCACGACGAGTTGTTTGCCATCTGCGATCCCGGACGGTTCGCGTCGCCCTCTGTGACCGTCGAGAACGACCCCATTCCCTCCTCATGACGTTCAGAACGACCCCATCCCCCCTTCAGGACGTCGAGAACGACCCCATTCCCTCCTCATGACGTTCAGAACGACCCCATCCCCCCTTCAGGACGTCGAGAACGACCCCATTCCCTCTTCATGATCTACCTCAACGGCCATCCGCACGACGACGGCGCGGGACGGACCGTGGCGGACGCGCTGGCGCTGCTCGACCTGCCGCTCGATGCACGCGGCGTGGCGGTGGCGGTGAACGGCGACGTGGTGCCGAAGGTGGGCTGGGAGACATTCGCGATCCCCGAGGGCGCGCATGTCGAGGTGCTGACGGCGATGCAGGGAGGATGATCGGGACATGAGCGATTCCTCGACGCGACCGTTCGCTGGATCACAGGCTCACACCGGCCGGGCCGAGAATGGGCAAGCTTCGCCCGCGTCCTCAGATTCGACGGCGCTCGCCGACCCGCTCATGTCCGCCGACCCGCTGACGATCGCCGGCCGCACGCTTCACTCGCGCCTGCTGCTCGGCACGGGCGGCTTCCCGTCGCTGGCGCTGCTCGCCGAGGCGATTCGGGCGAGCGGATCGGAGCTCGTGACTGTCGCATTGCGGCGAGTGGATCCGGCGGCCAGGGGCTCGCTGATCGACGTGCTGGAGCGGGAGCGGGTGGAGCTGCTGCCGAACACCGCCGGCTGCTTCACCGCGCGCGACGCGGTGCTCACCGCCAAGCTCGCCCGCGAGGCGTTCGGGACAGATTGGGTGAAGCTCGAGGTGATCGGCGACGAGGACACATTGCTGCCCGACGCCCCCGAGCTGCTGAAGGCGGCCGAGCAGCTCGTGGACGAAGGCTTCGTGGTGCTCCCCTATACCAGCGACGATCCGGTGCTCGCGCGGCGGCTCGTGGACGTGGGCTGCGCCGCCGTGATGCCGCTCGGCGCGCCCATCGGCAGCGGCATGGGCATCCGCAACCCCTACAACATCGCGCTCATCCGCGAAGCGGTGCGGGTGCCGGTGGTGCTCGACGCGGGCGTGGGCACAGCCTCCGACGCCACCCTCGCGATGGAGCTCGGCTGCGACGCGGTGATGGTGGCGAGCGCCGTCTCCCGCGCCCAGGACCCGGTGGCGATGGCCGCGGCGATGCGCGCCGCGGTTCAGGCGGGACGGCTGGCGTACGGCGCCGGGCGAATCCCCCGGCGCACCTACGCCACCCCTTCTACGTCCGACGAGGGTCTCGCGGACTTTTCTTCCCCTTGAGAGGGGATGAGGCAGTGGATGAGGGCCTCGGTCTGGCGGACTTCCGCTCCCCCGCCTGACACGACGGGGCTCACATCCCAGCTCCTCCCCCCTCCGACGGAGGAGGGTTTCCACGGGCCGGTGGTTCAGCTGACGACTTCGATGGTGCCGTTCATCGTGGCGGGGTGCAGGGTGCAGCGGTAGTGGATCACACCCGGCATGGTCACCGTGATCTTGAACGTGCCACCTTCGCCGAAGTTCTTCGACGCGAATTTGGTGGGGCCGGAGGCGGAGGTGACGTTGTGTTCGACGGGATCGTGGTTGGTCCATTCGATGGTGCTCCCCACTTTCACCTTCAGCGTGTCCGGTTCGATCGAGATTTCGTGATAGCTGATCTTCACGAGGCCGCTCTGCACCGGAGCGCCGGCGGGGGGGCTCGCGTAGTTGATCTTCCCGTTGGGCACGATGCCCCCCTTCGGCGTCCCGCCCGTGCCGGCGGCGCCGGTCGTGGTGGTCGTGCCGGCGGCGCTTGTGGTTGCGCTCGACTTGCTCGACCCGCAACCGGCGGCAAGCATGAGCGCGGCGCAGGCGATCAGGACTGGTACGGCTCTCTTCATCGACGGTCCTTTCTCAAATGGCCTCAAGGCTCAGCGTAACCGAGGATGGGGCGGCCGTGCGCGGGAACTACACCTAGACTGGTCCGTCCCATGCACCCACGCCACTTTCTCACAGGGGCCGAGCTGGGCGCGGCGGAGCTCGACGCGCTGCTCGACCGCGCGATCGAGCTGAAGGCCGCCCCGCTCTCCTCGCGCGCGCTCGCGGGGCGCGGCGTGGCGCTGATCTTCGAGAAGCCCTCCACGCGCACGCGCCTGTCGTTCGAGATGGGGGTGTACGAGCTGGGCGGCCACCCGCTGGTGCTGCGCTCCGGCGAGATGCAGCTCTCGCGCGGAGAGTCCCCGCGCGACACCGCGCTGGTGCTCTCGCGCCAGGTGGCGGCGGTGGGGATGCGCACCGGCCCCGACGCCGTGCTCGAGGAGCTCGCCGCCCACGCGGAGATCCCGGTCTTCAACATGCTCACCGCCCTGCACCACCCCTGCCAGGCGCTCGCCGACCTGATGACCGCGCGCGAGGAGTTCGGCGCGCTCGCCGGGCTGCGCCTCGCGTATGTGGGCGACGGCACCAACGTCGCCCGCTCGCTCGCGATCCTCGGCGCGCTCGCGGGCATGGACGTCGCGATCGCCTCCCCGCCCGGCTATTCGCTGGAGGAGGACCTCTCGCTCCCGCCGGGCGCCGAGGGCTCGTTGACGCTCTACCGCGATCCCCGTGAGGCGGTGTCGGGCGCGCAGGTGCTCTACACCGACGTGTGGGTGAGCATGGGCGACGAGGCCGGCGCCACCGATCGGCGATCAATACCCCATTCGGGGCACACGGCGGGATCGCCGATCGACCGGCGCCGCGCCGCGCTCGTCCCCTACCGCATCGACGACGCCCTGCTCGACGCCGCCGCGCCCGGCGCGATCGCGCTGCACTGCCTGCCCGCCCACCCCGGCGAGGAGATCGCCGCCGAGGTGCTCTACGGCCCCCGTCAGCGCATCTGGGAGCAGGCCGAGAACCGCCGCCACGCGCAGAAGGCGCTGCTGGAGCTGCTGGTGGAGCCGGCGCCCGCATGAGCGCGCCCGCCCAAGCGGGCGCGAAGCTCGCCGCCAACGGCCTCGCCCCCGACGCTCCCGCCGCGGGCGGGGCGCAGGCGCTCCGCAAGCGACCCGAGCGCGGCGAGGAGATCGAGCTGCGCGTCGACTCGCTCGCCCACGGCGGCGAGGGCGTCGGGCGGCTCGGCGACGGCGGTTACGTGGTGTTCGTCTCCGGCGCGCTCCCCGGCGACTACGTGAAGGCTGTAGTAGTGAAGCGCAAGCGCAGCTATGCGCATGCGCGTCTGGTGGAGATCCTGGAGGAGAGCCCGGAGCGGATCCCGCCGACGGCGAAGCACCCCGGGGTCGCCTGGCAGGTGCTCCCCTACGAGCGCCAGCTCCAGATCAAGCGCGAGCAGGTGGAGGACGCGCTGCGGCGGATCGGCAAGCTCGACGGCTTCGAGCTGGAGGAGATCGTGCCGGCGCTGGAACAGTGGCGCTACCGCAACAAGCTCGAGTACTCGTTTGGCATGTCCTCCAACCCCCCCGGCTCACCGGCGCATACCGGCGAGAAGGACGCTCTACAGGGGACGCTCGTGTGCGGCTTCCATGGCCCCTCCGGCTGGAACGCGGTCGAGCCGATCGAGGACTGCCTGCTGGCATCCGAGCGCGGCAACCGCGCGCGTGAGGCCGCCCAGCGCTGGTGTCGCGAGCAAGGACTGCTCGCATGGAGCCGCTGTGGCAGGCCGGGCGGTGGGCGAGCCCCATGGCGCGAGCATGAGGAGCAGGGGGCCGGCGCAAGCGATCACGGCGATGCCCCCCGGCGATCGCGTGAGGACCGAACCGGCCCGGCGCCCGACGGGCGCCCGTTCCTGCGCAACCTCGTGGTGCGCGAAGGGCGCCACAGCGGGATGCTCCAGATCCGCCTGGTCACGACCGACGGCGAGCTGGACGTGCCCTCGCTCGCGGCCGCGCTCGTGGCGGAGCTGGGCGAGGAGACGGTGAGCGGCGTGCTGTGGACGCGCTCCTCCGCGCTCGCGGAGACCACCATGGGCGGCGAGACCGAGCTCGTGTGGGGCGAGGCGGAGCTGCCCGAGCGCCTTGCCTGCCCCGGGCTCGGGGGCGGGCTCGACCTGCGCATCTCCTCGGAGGCGTTCTTCCAAACCAACACCGAGATGGCGGAGATGCTGTACGGCATCGTCGCGGACTACGCCGCGCTGGAGGGGTGGGAGCGGGTGTACGACCTCTACAGCGGCATCGGCACGATCGCGCTCACGCTCGCCCCGCGCGCGGGCGAGCTGTGGGGGATCGAGATCGTCGAGCAGGCCGTCGCCGACGCGATCGCCGCCGCCAAGCGCAACGAGGTGACAAACGCCCACTTCTTCGCCGGCGACGCGCGCCTCGCGCTGCCGGAGCTGATCGAGCGCGCCGGCAGGCCGGACGTGGTCGTGGTGGATCCGCCGAGGGCCGGCCTATCCCAGAAGGTGGTGCGCCGCATAATCGACGCCTCCCCCAAGCGCATCGTGTACGTCTCCTGCAATCCCACCACGCTCGCCCCCAACGCCGCCCAGCTCGTCGAGGCCGGCTGGCGCCTGGTCAAGGTGCGCCCGGTGGACATGTTCCCGCAGACGCCACATATAGAGACAGTGGCGCTGCTCGAGCGGGTTTAGCTGCGATTCACGATTGCGAGACGTCTACTTCGAGGTGTTTGATGTCCTCCAGGTCCTGAACTCGGCCTGCGACACGCTTCATCGCCAGGAGGTTATGCAGGCTGCAGACGCGAACAATGAGGCCGTCAACGTTGCTTTCAACGGCGTCTACGTCGAGCTTGGCATAGAGATTGTCCGTATCGAGGCCGTCGAGCCATTGCATGACGTCGAGCCGGCCCAGCTTCGTGACGACGCAGAAATTCCCGCCCTGAGCGAGATCCTCTGCACGCGTGGGATCCATCGGCAGCTCCTCGCGCGCGAAGTCATCGGTGTCAAGCATCGTGGCCTCGATGTCGCGCAATGCCTCGGCAAGCTTCGCAAGGTTGCCCTCATGTGGGCTGGGGACGATGTCGAGATCCTTCGTGACTCGGATGAACCCGTGGGCATTGACCGCGAAGCCACCGACCACGATGTGTTCGATGTTGCGCTCCTGCAGAAACCGCAACAGCGGGAACGGGTCAAGCGCCTCTGGCACGGCGGAAAGCGTCGTGGAAACGGTTGGCGAAACGGGCGAGGGCCGCTGCCTCTTCGAGATTGACCGCGATGCCTCGCGCCCGATCGTGCTTCACCTGCACCCGCCGCGCCCGCTCATTGCGCGCCTTCTCCTCCTGCGTCCAGGGTCCTTTCGGTCTGGCCTTGGCGGGCTTGGGTCTCGTTGCCATGGTCGGATTGTACGTTGCTGGCGGCATCTCAGGAGCATAGTGTAGACGATTGTCTGTGTCAGCGCCGCCCATACGCCAGGTATCGGGTGCGGCTCGGCCTTCCGGCAGGAGATAGGCTTCGCGCCCGATGCGCGCCGTCACGATCCGCGAGCAGGAGATCCTCGTCGAGGAGCACCCGGACCCCGAGCCCGGGGTGGGCGAGGTTCTGGTGCGCGTGCGCGCGGCGGGGCTCAACGGCGCCGACATGATGCAGCGGCGCGGCCTCTATCCGGCGCCGCCCGGCTCGCCGGCGGACATCCCGGGGTTGGAGCTGGCGGGCGAGGTCCAGGCGCTCGGTCCCGGCGCCGAACGGTTCGCCCCCGGCGACCGCGTGATGGCGATCGTCGGTGGCGGCGGGCAGGCGGAGCTTGCGGTCGTGCACGAGCGCCAGCTCATGCCCGTGCCCGCGGCGCTCGACTGGGAGCACGCGGGTGGTGTGCCCGAGGTCTTCACCACGGCCCACGACGCTCTCTTCACGCAAGCTGAGCTGCGCCCGGGCGAGCGCCTGCTCGTCCACGGCGGCGCAGGGGGGGTGGGCACGGCGGCGATACAGCTCGGGAAGGCGACCGGCGCGCGCGTGACGGCGACCGTGCGCCGCGAGCAGGCGCGCGCTGAGGTGGCGGAGCTTGGGGCCGAGCCGATCGCGCCGGAGGGCTTCGGCGAGCACGGCCCGTTCGACGTGATCCTGGAGCTTGTGGGCGCGCCCAACTTCGCGGAGAACATGACGGCGGTGGCGACCGGCGGGCGCATCTGCGTGATCGGCGTATCCGCCGGCGTCAAGGCCGAGCTGAACCTGCTCGCGCTGATGGGCAAGCGCGCGCGCATCCATGGCTCCACGCTGCGCGCCAGGCCCTTGGAGGAGAAGGCGCTCGCGGCGCGCCTCTTGGAGCGCGAAGTGCTGCCGCTTTTCGAAGCCGGGTCGGCCGGCGGCTCGGCGACCCCGGCGCTGGTCGTCCCGATCGCCGAGACTTTCGCGCTGGACGACTCTGTGGCTGCCTACGGCCGCTTCGCGGAAGGCGGCAAGCTCGGCAAGATCGTGCTCACGCTCTAATACGGCGGCTGCGCGGCGTACCACTCGCCCAGCGTGCGGAACGCCGCCCAGAACGATCGCTTTGTGTCCTGCTCGTCGAGCGAGTTGTCGATGTTCGGCACGTAGAGGGCGTCGATCGTGGGGGTGAACTGCTGGATCTCGCCCAGGCGCGGCTCGAGCGTTCGGGCGAGCGGAATGTCGAGGTCGTTGAGCGTTGCGAGCGCATCGGGGCCCATGATCACCACGATTCGCGGCTGCACGATCGCGATCTCCTCCACCACCCTCGCCACGCAGATATCGCTCCCTTCCCACCCATCCGCGAGCGAGGCGTCTGCGAGCGGGCACTTCACGCACAGCGTCCCATACACCGCGAGCGGGTCGATCGAGAGGCGCTTGAACGACTTCATCAGCGCCCCGCCCGCCCGTCCATAGAAGGCCACGCCCTCCTCCACCTCCGACGGCACCGGCGAGTGCTTGAGCAGCATGATGTCCGCCTGCGGGTGGCCCGATCCGAGCACCGGCATCAGGTGCCCGCGCGGGCAGTGCGGGCAGCTCTGCAGCTCGCGAGTGAGCGAGTTCAGCTCCCTTATCGCCCGCTCGAGGTACTTCTCGCGGATCTCGTCGTCTGTGGCGGGCATGGACGCGGAGGGATTTGACGACGCCTCCGGTTGTCCTTGCGGCTGCATCGCTACTTGCGCCGCCACCGATGGCTCATGTCCTGCCTCCCAGGTCCTCCGCCGATGCTCCCTCAGCATGTGCGACCCCGTGCGCCCTCACGTCGCGGCGCCCTTCATGTCGTACCCCCGCCTCCGCGCGTCGCCCGGCGCACGCGCCGCTCGCGCGAGGCGCGGCGGGCGGCCGCGGGGGTCGCCTTCGTCTGCAGGAACTTCAGCGCCTGCACGTAGACGAGGCTCGTGGGCTTGGTCATGATTTCCGCATCCATCAACGACTGTAGGAACTCCCGCGGCCCGTCGAAGTCCCTCATGCGGATGCGCACCGACCCGAGACCCTGCGCGACGTGGGAGTCCGAGCCGGCGCCCGCCACGAGGCGGTACTTGGCGGCGAACCGCACCGCCTCCTCGTTGAACGAGCCGATCGCCACGCGCGGGTTGAACACCTCGATCGCGTCCACGTCGTCGAGGATCGGGAGCAGGTGCTCGTAGTCGGGCACCGCGTGCATGCGGTCGAACGGGTGCGGCACGTACACGAGCCCGCCCTGGCGCTTGATCTCGGCGACGGTGTCCGCCATGGTCATGCCGCGCGGGATCTTCTCCTCGATGAACAACCCGATCACCTCGCCCTGCTCCGCCGTCTTGACCTCCTCGCCCACGATCACCTTGATTCGGCCCCGCCCGCCCTGGGCGCCGGACTGCGCCGCCTTCTCGCGCGCCTCCAGCGCCCCGGAGATCTCGTTGTGGTCGGTCACCGCGATCGCCCCCAACCCCGCCTCGCGGGCGGCCGCCAGCAGCACCTCCACCGGCGTTTCGCAGTCGTGCGAATGGTCGGTGTGCATGTGCAGATCCACGTCGATCAGTCGGCGCCGCAGCAGGCGCCGACGGATAACCGCGTCCCCGCGAGTGTCGTGCCTGCGCGCGGCCAGCTCGCGATAGATCGACTCCACCTCGGTGACGGTGCGATCCCAGTCCTTCCCCGGGAACGCCCCCCCATCCCCATTCTCGACGGGTTCCGTCGCTTCACCGCCGTCCGGGGCAACAGCGGGCGCCGCAACGATTCGGTAGTCGGCCGGGTAGTGGCGCGCCATCAGCTCGGCCGTGTCGGGGCGGCTGGCGATGCGCGCGTCCAACCGCCCGAAGAAGCTCTCCACGAAGCGGCGCGCCAAGAGCGTCGAGAGCACGCGCTCTGTGGGGGCGTGGAACGACCCCACGTTGAGCGCGCGCGAGTAGCGCAGCGCCGTGCTCGACGCGCTCGGCGCGAACGGCTCGTGCACGTGCACGAAGTCGAGCGGCAGGCGGGCGAGCAGCTCCTCCAGCGTGCGCGCCACGTCCACCGGCAGCGCGCGCGAGGGCCGGCCGGTGGAGCTCGGCACGTCGAGCACCTCGCCGATGGCGATCACGCGCGGCTCCCCGCCGTGAGCGCCCTCCAGCAGGCTCTCGGCCCCGGACTTCGCCGCGCGCAGCTCGCGACGCGACTCGCGCACGTGCTCCGGCGAGCGCGAGGGGGCCAGAATGAGGACGTTGTGGCCGCGTGAGGAAAGCTCAGCGGCGAGGCGCGCCACGTGCGCGTTGACCTCGTTGTGCCGCGCCTCCCAGGGATACGGAGTGACGTGGGCGATCGAGAACGGCGAGGCCATCGGCCCCACCATTATCCCTCTACTGCTTGACCTTGGCGGCGGTGCGCCCCTTCGGGGGCGTCGGGGCGGGTGGGACTTGCTTGCGGGCGTGCTTGGCGATGAACTTCTCGGTCTCCTCGCGCGCGAGGTTGTCTGGGCGCTGATTGTGGGGCGACTTCATCAGGTAGCTCGACGGGCCGTCGAGCTGGCCGCCGATGCCGTTGTTGAGCGCGAGCTTGCAGCAGCGCACCGCGTCGATCACGATGCCGGCCGAGTTCGGCGAGTCCCACACCTCGAGCTTCATCTCCACGTTGAGCGGCACGTCGCCGAACGCCTGGCCCTCGACGCGGATGTGCGCCCACTTGCGGTCGGTGAGCCACGGGACGTAGTCGGATGGGCCGATGTAGACGTCGTCGGGGGGCAGCTGCTCGTCCATGATCGAGGTGACCGCGTTGGTCTTGGAGATCTTCTTGGACTCCAGACGCTCGCGCTCGAGCATGTTGTAGAAGTCCATGTTGCCGCCGACGTTCAGCTGGGACGTGCGCAGCATCTTCACGCCGCGGTCGGCGAACAGGCGCGCGAGCGTGCGGTGCACGATCGTGGCGCCCACCTGCGACTTGATGTCGTCGCCGACGATCGGCAGGCCCGCCTTCTTGAAACGTTTATCCCAGTAGTCCTCGCGCGCGATGAACACGGGAATGCAGTTCACGAAGCCGCAGCCCGCGTCGAGGATCTGCTCGACGTACCACTTGGTGGCGTCCTCGCTGCCCACCGGCAGGTAGGAGATGACCACGTCGGTGTGGGTCTCCTTGAGGATGCGCACGATGTCGGCGGTCTCGCCCGGGGCCTTCTTGATCTTCTGCTTGAGGTACTTGCCGAGGCCGTCGTGGGTCATGCCGCGATACACCGGCACCCCCAATTTATTGGGGACCGCACCCGCCCCCTTCGCGAACTTGATCGTGTTGTTCTGCCCCGCCCAAATGGCCTGGCCGAGGTCCCTGCCGACCTTGGTCGAGTCGATGTCGAAGGCCGCCGTGAACTCGATGTCGCTCACGTGGTAGCCGCCGAGGTCGACGTGCATCAGCCCGGGCACGAGCTCTTTGGGATCGGCGTCCCGGTAGTAGTGCACGCCCTGCACGAACGCCGAGGCGCAGTTGCCGACGCCGATGATGGCCACTCGGACCTTGTCCTGCTGGTAGCGCGCCGTGCCGTTGGGGGAGGCCGCGCCGTTGCTCTTTTGAATGTTTGTCATCTCGGCAGCCTATCTCGACAGTTCGCGCTTGACGTGCCAGATGCGCTGCGCCACCGTCACCACGGAGAGTCCGGCGAGCACGTACACCGCGGGCGCCAGCAGGCTGAAGTCCCCGAGCGAGGCGCCGCGCGCGAAGAGCAAGCCGATCGAGAGGATCACGACGCGCACCGCGCGCGTGGCGATCCCCACCTTGCACTCCACGCCGAGCGCCTCCGCCCGCGCGCGCGTGTAGGACACCATCAGCGAGGCCAGCACCGCCACCACCACCGCGGCCGCCGCGCCGGAGCGTCCTTCGCGCGCGAAGTCCGCCGCCACCGCCGTCAGCACGATGCCCTCCTCGATGCGGTCGAGCGTCGAGTCCAGGAACGCCCCGAATGGGGTGCCCTTGCCCGACATGCGCGAGTAGCGCCCGTCGAGCGTGTCCATCACCGAGCCCACCACGAACGCCAGCCCGCCGAGGAAGTACAGCCGTTCCCACACGAGCGCCGCCGCCGCCACGTTCAGCGCAAGCCCGGTCATCGAGATCGCGTTGGGGGTCAAGCGCGACTCGATCAGCCTGTTGCGCACGATCTCGCTTGTGCCCTTCAGGGTGCGACGCTGAGCCCCGGTGAGCGCCACGCGCCCGTTGCGCCGGCCGCGCCCCGCGCCCGCGCGCGCACGCCTGCGGGCGCCCGCCTGGCGGTGTGATGGTGGAGAGGGTCCCATCGAGTGCGGTTACTGTCCGTGGTCGAAAGTTCGGTGAGGGTCTGCTGAGCGACTGCGCTTCTCGACTGCGAACACTTGGACCCTACCCGGCCCCGGCCGGCGCGTGAGAGAAGCGCCAGGCACTCGGCCTGATTCGCGCGAGGTGGCGTGCGCCGACGGCCGAGGCGCCCGCGGTGAGCGCGCCCAGCAGCGCGTCCAGGATGAAGTGGTTGGCGGTGGCGACAATCACGAACGCGATCAACAGCGGGTACAGGCGCCACAGGATGCGCGCCGTGCGCGTGCGCGACAGCGCGGCCAGCGGCCAGCCGATCATCAGCGCGAACGCAACGTGCATCGAGGGAACGGCGGCGTAGATGTTGGTGAGCACGGTGGTCGCGCCGCCCCCGCCGTGAGCGGTTTCGATGTGCACCCCGGTGAAGTCCGACACCGAGTCGATGAAGCCCCACTCCGGCAAAAAGCGCGGCGGCGCGGTCGGGAACACGGCGTAGCCGACCAGCGCGATGGCCATCGCGATCACCAGCATGTTGCGCACGAAGTAGAACGAGCGGTTGTGGCGCACGTACAGGTAGACGAGCGCCGCGAGCGTGACCGAGGTCTGCGCGTTCACGTACAGCCAGCTGGAGACGTCCATCAGCGCGTGGCTGCCCGACGCCCACGCCTGGATGCTCGGCTCGACGAACACGTGCAGCGTGCGCTCGATCTGGATCAGGTCGCGCGCGTGCTGGAAGGCCGCGGACGCTTTGCCCTCGACCAGGCCGCGCACGAGGTTGTAGCCGAGATACACCGCCCCGAAGAGCGCCACCTGGCGCAGCACGTCCACCCATCCGTGCGGCAGCACACGGTTCTGCAGGAGCCGAAGCCGGGCGACCATCTCGGAAGCCTAGCCCATGAAGCGGTACACGCGCCAGTGCCGCGAGTGCCACAGCTCGCGCAAATAGGGCGCTCCGCGGGCCACCAACGCCCCCTCCAGGCGGCCTGCTTTGTCCAGCGGAACGTCGGGCAGCGCCACGTATGCAACTCTGTTTTCGGCCAGCCACGCGCGGTACGCCGGCGAGCTCAGCGACGGGCGGTAGAAGATCGCGCCGTAGCGCGTGTCGAGCTGGCGCTCCCAGCCGCGCGCCAGCGAGATCCCATCGTGGCCCGCGAGGTACACCGCCTCCCAGTGGGCTTTCGTGAGCGGCACCTCCACGATCGTCGGGGCGCCGCCGATCGGACGATCGGCCAGCAGCAGTCGCAGCTCCGACAGCACCGGGGCGTAGTAGGAGGCGCTCACCGACGGGTCGCCGGCGAGCGCGCCCATGTCGTGGATCGGCGTGACGAGCTGCCAGTAGAGCACCAGCGGCGCGAGCGCCAGGAGGGCCGCGCGCCGGCGCTCCCACAGCACGCCCGCGAGCAGCGGCGCGGCGAGCGGCGGCCCGAGCCGCGCGGCGTTGCCGCCGACGGGCGTGACGATCGCGAACGAGCCGATCAGGGCGAGCGCGTACAGGACGGCCCCCATCCGCACGATCCGTCGTCCTCGCGCGCTGAGCGGCCCCTGTGGCAGGAGCAGGGCGATCGCCAGCACCCCGCCGAGCGTCAGCCAGAAGTCCGAGGGGGCGAACGGCTCGTAGCCGCCTTCCGGGTAGACGAGGGTGAGCACAAGGATCGGCGTCAGCGCGACGGCTGTCAACGTGAGGCAGCGGCGGGCATCCCGGTTTGTTCCCCCCATCGCTCCACCCATTCCCGCCAGTGCAAGGAACGCTCCCGCGACGGGGCTCGCGATGCTCGTGAGGACGGCGAGCCCGAGCGCCCACGCGAAGCGTCCCTGCATCAGCGCGAGGACCGCGCCCAACCCGAGCGCGAAGCCCAGGTCGTAGGGCACGCGTCCTGAGAGCAGCTCCACGGAGAAGCCGAGCGCGAACACGACGGCGGCGAAGCGCGCGGCCACCGGATCGAACGCGCGCCGCGCGATCAAGGCGAACAGCACGCTCGCGGCGATGCCCGAAAGCACGAGCAGCGTGCGCACACCCAGCAGCGCTCCCAACGCCGGCGAGAGCAGCGAGTACCCCGGCAGGAAGTGGCCGTGCGCCGCATACCAGCCGGTGTCCCAGGTCGTGAAGCCCGCGCGCGCGAACAGGTCGCTGCGGTATGTCGCCGCCGCGAGGTCGCCGGCGGGCGGGGACACGATCAGGTAGAGCGCCGCGAGCGGAACCGCGACGGCGAGCGCGAGCGTCCAGGGGCGGGCAAAGCGAGGCGCCGTGCGCCCGTAGCGCGGCGCAAGTTCGGGCTGTAGGGCGAGTGCTCCCGGCGTTGCCATCGGTCAGCCTGCCCGATCAGGGCGTCTGAGAAAAGTCGGCCACCCGCGCCAGGATATAGGCACGCGCGGAGAGGCACGCGCGGAGCCAGGCACGCGCGGAGCCAGGCACGCGCGGAGCCACGCGCGGGCCGTTGCCCATCCAGGCGAAGATCTTTATGAACACCCCCTTGACAACATGCCCAGGGTCGTATATGTTGGGCATTGTCCATGCATCTCAAGTGGGGTGCCGGACGGACATAAGGTCGGGTTTGGGTCGGCCCCGCGGTCGACGACAAACGTTTCATACGGGGACCTTGGGAGAGGGACCGGGTCGCAACGAGAGGGAGTTGTGCTTCGCGTGGTTTGGTTGTCGAAATACGTGACTGGGAGTCCGTGTGCGCCTGACAGTCCCATAACGGGACGTGTCAGCGTCGCTGACACGTCTCTCTCTCTCTCTCTCTCTCTCTGGCCAAGCCGGTCCTGGCGCTCTAGGCGCCAACGCCAGGTCAGAGCCTTCGCCGCCGCGGGCTTCGCGCCCGGGGTGGCTTTCTCATGCCCGCCTGTGCCCTTCGGGGTGCTCGTGCCCTTCAGGGTGCGGTCCCGCGGGTCGTTCTCGTGTGGATCGCTCTAGGAGGGGATGGGTGTAATGACTTTTCGTCGTCTGATGCTCGCGACGCTTGTGTCGTGTCTGCCGGTCGGGGGCGCGTTGCTGTTCGCCTCCGTGGCGTCGGCCGCCGGGCCGCCGACGATCGAAGAAGAGTCGGTGCTGAACGTCGCGAGCACCAGCGCAAAGGTGCAGGCGCAGATCAACCCCAACGAAAGCGAAACGACGTATCACATCGAATACGGCACGAGCGAAGCGTACGAATCTAGCATCCCAATCCCGGAGGGGCTGGTGGGCTCGGGTTCTGTCGGAGTCACGGTCACCGCTGAACCGGAAGGCCTGTTGCCGGGCACGACCTACCACTACAGAGTTCTCGCCACGGTCCCGGCGAGAAGCGAAACGGTCGACGGCCCAGATAAGACCTTCGTAACGCAGCCTCTCGCTGAGTTCGCGCTGCCCGACGACCGTCAGTGGGAACTGGTCTCGCCGCCCAACAAGCACGGCGCGACGATCTACCCACTCGGGGAATGGGGAGTCATCCAAGCCGCCGATGATGGGAGCGGACTCAGCTACGTGGCGAACGCGTCTACCGAACTCGAACCGAAGGGCTTCCCGCAGACGCACGTGCAGGTGCTATCCAAGCGCGCCGGTGAAGGCTGGTCCTCGCAGACGATCGCCACGCCCAACGACGCCCCTACGAACTTCGCTCCGGGCTTTGGGCTCGAGTATCGGTTCTTCTCGTCGGACCTGTCGCTCGCGCTCGTCGAACCGATCCAGGAAGGGTTCACGCCGTTGTCAGCGGAAGCGACGGAACGGACGAGCTACGTTCGTCACGATTCGAGCTGCGAGGCGGCGCCCGCGACGTGCTACGAGCCGATCCTGACAGCCGCCGACGTGCGCGCGGGCGTGAAATTCGGGGGCAGCGATCTCGAAATACCGCACCCTGCGGTGGGGTTCGTGGGCGCAACCCCGGATCTCAGCCATGTCGTCCTCAGGTCTGGCAACGAAGGCGAAGGTGGGTTGACCTCGACGCCGGGCGACGACGGCGGTCTGTACGAGTGGTCGGCCGGACAGTTGAGGCTTGTGAGCGTCTTGCCCGAAAATGAAGGTGGCAAACCAGCTTCCGAAGCCTTCTTTGGTCTTCGTCAGCAAGATTTCAGGGGCGCGATTTCCGACGACGGGTCGCGGGTCGTTTGGGATACGGGCGGCGGTGGCATTTACGCCGAGAATCTGTATCTAACTGATATGGCCAAGGGCGCGGCGGGCGAAACTTTGCGTGTCGGAGGCGCTTGGAGGGCGACCCAATTCCAGATCGCGAACAGTAACGGGTCGAGGGTGTTCTTCCTCGGCGCTAATGAAACCACCGAACAAAATGGGGAGTTGGAAGTCTGTGATGTCGTCGAAACTGCGGGCAGGCTGGCCTGTGAAACGACAGCTTTGGCTTCCAATGTGCAGCGACAGGTCGTTGGCGCAAGCCAAGACGGCTCGTATGTGTACTTCGTCTCAACCGCTGCGCTGGCTCCGAAAGCTGTCGCGGGCGAAGACAATCTCTATGTCGATCACGACAACGCCGGGATGTGGGAACCGGAAGTACTCGCGACGTTGCCGGAAGAAGACAATAGAGACTGGTCTGGGGCACTTAAGAGCCTGACGGCACGAGTATCGCCTGACGGCAAGTGGCTTGCGTTCATGTCGCGTAAGAGCCTGACCGGCTATGACAACAGAGACGCAAACAGCGGCGAACCCGACGAGGAGGTCTATCTCTATAGCGCTGCGGGCAAGCGCCTCGTCTGTGCCTCGTGCAACCCGACAGGCGCAAGGCCTGTGGGGATGCAGTACGGCGTCAACGGAGAGTATTTCGCCAAAGGTCTCCTTTCGGGAGGCGATCGCGTGTGGGAAACGACGACGTGGCTTGCGGCGAACATTCCGGGATGGGATCCGGCAGGCGACGAAGGGCTTACGGTGTACCAGGCGCGCTACCTGTCAAACGGCGGCCGCCTGTTCTTCAACAGTGGTGACGCCCTGGTTCCCCAGGATGTCAACGGTACGTGGGATGTGTACGAGTATGAGCCGGTAGGTGTCGGTAGCTGCAACGAAACGTCCAGCGCGTTCAGCTCACGCTCAGATGGGTGTGTCGATCTGATCTCTTCGGGTGAATCGTCGGAACAGTCGGCATTCATGGACGCGAGTGAAAATGGGGATGACGTCTTCTTCCTGACGGCGGGCCAGTTGGCGCCGCAGGACAGGGACACGAGCTTTGACGTCTATGACGCGCACGTGTGCTCAAGCGGCGTGCCGTGCGTGGTGAGGACTGTCTCGCCGCCGCCGTGCTCGAACGGTGATGCGTGCAAGGCGGCGCCCTCGCCGCAGCCGACGGTCTTTGGGGCGCCCGCCAGCGCGACGTTCAAAGGCGTGGGTGATCTCGCGGCGCCATCGGGACCGAGCGTCGCGCCCAAGTCATTGACGCGCGCTCAGCAGCTTGGGCGCGCGTTGCGCGCGTGCAAGAAGAAGCCGAAGAAGAAGCGCGGTGCGTGCAAGCGACAGGCAAGGAAACGCTATCGGGCAGTTGTGTCTCGTAAGGCTAAGTCGAGCAAGAGGGGGGCATACCGATGATCGCGATGGACTCAGGCAGGAAAGCAGTAGCGCTGCCGATCGTCGGTCTGGTCGTGCTGGCGGTGTGTCTTGCCTTCGCGGGTAGTGCGTCAGCGAAGGTCGCGGCGTGGCATCTGCACGCGCTTTCGGTGCCGGCGAACCTGCCGCCGAGCGGCAACGGCACGATCATCGTCTCGGCGAGCAATCTCGGTGACGCCGAAGTCAACGCGTCGAGGGTGCCCGTCAAGTTGATCGACAAGCTGCCGAGCAATTTCGAAGCGACGTCAGCGTCGTTCGCGGCTGGATTCATCGACCAGCTGTTTGAAATCAAGACGCCGTGCGCGATTCCATCGCCGAGCGTTGTCGAATGCGTTTTCGAAGGCGTACTGCCCGAATATGAACGATTCGAAGTCGAAATCGCTGTAAAAGTCCCAACCAGTCCCGGCTTGGCTGAAAACGAAATGACGGTGACGGGTGGAGAATCGTATTCGTGCGATGAAGTAGCAGGCGGAACCGGCAAATATACGAGCGACGTGTGCACGACCGAAGGCAGCGGCAACTTCGAAGAGCAGTTTTCCGGTAAGGCGCTTGCGGGGGCGATCGCGACACAGCCTCTCGCCGTCAGCGGTTCATCGACAAGCTTCGGCGCGGAGGGCTATGAACTGACCGCGACCGACGAAGACGGCTCACTCGACAAACAGGCGGGCTCGCACCCGTTCGGGTTGACCACGACGTTCGATTTCCGCCGCACGGGGACGACGCCGTACCAGCCCGCGATGCCGAAGGATCTGCGGTTCAGGCTCCCGCCCGGCCTGATCGGCAATCCGACGCCGTTCCCGCAATGCTCGGGTGCCGACTTCGGACTGGGGATCAACGGCGTTGTAAACGCGTGTCCGGGAAACACGGCGGTCGGCGTTGCCGTCATATCGATCCGCTTCTCCGGCGAAGGGCAGCACGTTGACACGCTGCCGGTCCCCGTCTTCAACCTCAAGCCGGAGGTCGGTGAGCCCGCACGGTTCGGTTTCGTGATTCTGGGGGTGCCGGTGACCCTCGACACGTCGGTGCGCACCGGCGAAGGCTACGGCGTGACCGTCAGTGTCGACAACATCAACCAGAGCGCCGCGTTCTTGAGCAGCGAAGTGACGTTCTGGGGCGTGCCGGGTGATCCGAGCCACGATCGCGCGCGCGGATGGGAATGCCTTTCCAGCGGCTTCTATGGGCTTTTGGGCGGAGGAGCAATACCGGCCTGTGCACCTCTGGGCCAGGCCACGCCGCCGCCGCTGCTGTCGATGCCGACGTCGTGCACAGGGCCGTTGCAGACATCTATGCTTGCGGACTCGTGGGCGCAGCCTGGCAGCTTCACCGCGCCGCTCGCTCCCACGTTCGAGCCGAGCATGGACGGCTGCAACCGCTTGCCGTTCAGCCCGTCGATCAGCGTCGCACCGGACGGCAAGGCCGGCAGTTCGCCATCGGGACTGACGGTGGGGATCCATGTCCCGCAGGCGGTGAGCCTTGATCCCGAAGGCCTGGGTGAGGCTGATGTGAAGAACACGACTGTGACGTTGCCGGCGGGCGTAGCGTTGAACCCGGCGGCGGCCGACGGCCTGCAGGCGTGTCCGCTGCTCATCGGCAAAGAAAGGGCACAGGAAGAACGGGAAGAAAAGGGCGCGATCGGTGGCATCAACCTTGAAACGGTGCAGCCGGCGAACTGTCCTGAAGCATCCAAGGTCGGTCTCGTGAGGATCAAGACGCCGTTGTTGCCCAACGAACTGACGGGCGAGGCGTATCTGGCCGCGCAGGATCAGAACCCGTTCGGGAGCCTCGTCGCCCTGTACGTCGTCGCGCAGGACCCGGTGTCCGGCACGCTGATCAAGCTGGCCGGCGAAGTCAAACCCGATCCCGTGACCGGCCAGCTGGTCTCGACGTTCCAGAACACGCCGCAACTGCCGTTCGAAGACTTCAAGCTGGAATTCTTCGGCGGCGATCGAGCACCGCTGGGTACGCCCGCCGCGTGCGGTGCGTACACGACGAGCGCGAGCATCGAACCGTGGTCGGGGAATGCTGCGGCGACACCGTCCTCGACGTTCGACATCACGACCGGTCCGAACGGCTCGCCGTGCTCTAACCCGGCGCCGTTCAGCCCGTCGCTCACGGCCGGGACGACCAGCGTGCAGGCGGGAGGGTTCACGCCGTTCACGATGACCGTGTCGCGCGAAGACGGCCAGCAGAACATCCAGCAGCTCCAACTGCACATGCCGGCGGGCCTGTCGGGCCTGTTGACGGGTGTGGAACTGTGCGGGGAAGCGCAGGCCGACGCTGGGACGTGCGGTCAGAACAGCCTGATCGGCGAAACGACCGTATCGGTCGGCTTGGGCGGCGATCCGTACAGCGTCACGGGCGGGAAGGTGTACATCACCGGCCCGTACGAGGGTGCTCCGTTTGGCTTGTCCGTCGTGGTGCCTGCGAAGGCCGGCCCGTATGACCTCGGGACGGTCGTGGTGCGGGGGAGGATCGAAGTGGACCCGATCACGAGTGCTTTGACGGTCACGACGAACAGCCCCTCTCAGGGGTACGCGATCCCGCACATCCTCGACGGGATCCCCCTGCAGATCAAGCACGTGAACTTCACGACCACTCGGTCCGGGTTCACGTTCAACCCGACCAACTGCGACCCGATGGGCGTCACGGGGAGCATCGGTAGCGTCGAAGGAGCATCCAGCGCCGTACAGGTCCCGTTCCAGGTGACCAACTGCGCTGTCCTCGGCTTCAAACCCGGGTTCAAGGTCTCAACGTCGGGGAAGACGAGTCGCGCGAATGGTGCGAGCCTGCACGTCCTGCTGACGTATCCGAAAGCGGCGTTCGGGTCTCAGGCGAACATTGGGAAGGTCAAGGTGGATCTCCCCAAGCAATTGCCGTCCAGATTGACGACGTTGCAGAAGGCATGTCCTGACTCGACGTTCAACGCGAACCCCGCGGCTTGTTCAGCGGCGTCGCGGATCGGGACGGCGAAGGCCACGACACCGCTCATCCCGGTACCGCTTGAAGGCCCGGTGTATTTCGTGTCGCACGGTGGCGCGAAGTTCCCCGAACTGATCATCGTCCTATCGGGCTACGGCGTGACCGTGGACCTGCACTCGGAAACGTTCATCAGCAAAACGGGGATCACGAGCTCGACGTTCCGCACGATCCCCGACGTGCCTGTAGGCACGTTCGAATTGACCCTCCCGCAGGGTCCGGACTCCGCGCTCGCGGCGAACGGGAACCTCTGCACGAGCACGCTGAAGATGCCGACGGCGTTCACGGCGCAGAACGGGATGGTGATCCATCAGAACACGCCGATCACCGCGACCGGCTGCCCCAAGACAGCGTTGACGCGCGCACAGAAGCTCGCGCGGGCCCTGAAGGCGTGCGGGAAGGACCGCTCCAAGGCCAAGCGCGCGACGTGCGAGAAGGCCGCCCGCACGCGCTACGGCGCCAAGCGTAAGACGAAAGGGAAGAAGAAGTAGGGCGTACCGGTCTCCGGGCGTCACTTCCCCCCGACGCTCGGAGCCCGCTGCCCACTGAGGTGAGAGCGGATGACCAGACGAAGAGGCGCAGAGGTCGGCGGGGCTGCTCGCGAGCGGGTCGAGCAAGGGCGCGACGGACTGGGCCATGAGCACCCTGACGGGTACAGGCAGGTGTCTGGGATCCAACGGACCCGCCTGCTCACCGCGCTCGCGCAGGTGTGCGCCGAGCACGGCGCGGCGAACGTGACGGTCGCGCATATCGTCGAGCGTGCCGGCGTCTCGCGTCGCACGTTCTACGAGCTGTTCAGCGATCGTGAGGATTGCTTTCTCGCCGGGTTGGAGGAGGGCCTTGGGCGGGTCGCGGGCCGTGTGCTTCCCGCGTATGAGCAGCCTGGGGGGTGGCGGGAGCGCATCAGGGCCTCTTTGATCGAGCTTCTCTCGTTCCTTGATAGTGACCCTGTTACGGGCCGGCTCTTGATCGTGGAGACGCTCGGAGCGGGGCGCGAGGCACTGCAGCGCCGCGGGAACGTGCTCGCCCAAGTCATAGACGCCGTCGACGAGGGGCGTCTTGAAGCAAAAACGGGCTCTGAGCCCACGCGGCTGACGGCGGAGGGCGTCGTCGGGGGCGTGCTCTCGGTCCTGCACGGACGCCTTATCGAGGGAAGTCGCGGTTCCTACCTCGACCTTCTGAATCCGTTGATGAGCATGGTCGCCCTCCCGTATTTCGGCTCCGCGGCGGCGCGGCGCGAGCTCTCGCGACTCTTGCCCCATATCGAGCGTCACATGGTTGAGAACGGCGCCGTCAATCCGCTCAGGGAGCTCGACATGCGCCTCACCTACAGGACCGTCCGCGTGCTCTTGGCGATCGCCGAGCACCCGGGCGCGTCGAACCGCACCGTCGGCGCCGACGCCGGCGTCACCGACCAGGGCCAGATCTCAAAGCTGCTCACACGCCTCGAAAAGCTCGGCCTCGTCGCCAACACGGGCCTCGGTCCCGGTCGCGGCGCCCCCAACTCGTGGACGCTCACAGAGCAGGGTCAGGCCGTCCGCGCGCTGCTCGGGGCTGCTCAGGAGTAGACAATTGTATAGCGCGCGGCCTCTGTGTCAGCGCAACAGCAGCCGGCAGCGGCGCAGGAGCTCTTCTCGTGTAGTGGGTCTCAACCGGCCGAGCCTTCGGGAGAGTCGCTCGTGAGAAACGGCGCGCAGCTGCTCGGGCATGGCGAAGCTCGGCTCGCGCAGACCGCCCTCCGGCGGGGAGATCGCCAGGTGAAGGGCGTTTTTGAAGTCGGTGCGGGTCAGCGGCACGGCAAGCGACAGACCTACCGGTGAGCGGTTGAGCTGATCGACGGAGACGATCGCGAACGGGCGCGCCTTCGACTGCTCCGAGCCTCGCGTTGGATCGGGGTCGGCCCAGTAGACGTCGCCCTGCTCGGGCCGGCTGCTCACCAGTCCGGAGCGGGAGCGTCGAACGCGTCGCCAATCTGAGAGGTCTCGGCGTGGTAGGCGGCGAGCGCGCGCGGGTCGCTCGCCATCTGCGCAAAGCCCGTCTCGGCGTCGGCGAGCAGCAGATCGTCGTCGGCGCTATGCACAAGCTCAGAGACGATCTCCCCGGCTGAGCGCTTGCGCCGTGCGCTGAGCGCCTTGAGCAGATTGCGCGTGTCGGTCGACACGCGGATGGTGGTCGTCGCAGCCATGTAGACGATCAGTATACATCATCGTGCTGCGCATACACACCCATCACAGACCGCAGGACCCGGTCAGGAACTCTACGACGCGCTCGATCGCGTCCGGACGGTCCAGCCACCACCAGTGGCCGGCGTCGGGCAGCACGAGCAGCTCGCTGTTGGGCAGAGCGCGTGCGTACTGCTCGGCGAAGCGGGTCGGGATGTATGGGTCCTTCGCGCCCCACACCACCAGCGCGGGCATGTCCAGCGTTGAGAGCCGCTCCCCCGCTTTCGCCAGCACATCGCTCGGCGAGCTTCTATAGAGGCGCAATATCGCGCGCTGGGTGCCCTGGTCGAAGTGGGCCATCACCGAGTCGAGCCACGCTCCGGGCATCGGTCCCGGCGTCGCGTTCGACTCGCGCGTGCTCTGCTTCAGCGTCCAGCGCGTCGTCGCGCCCATCGCAAGCTCGCCCAGCACCGGCGTGCGCCAGATGCGCGCGGTCCTGTGCCAGCGGTAGCCCGGCAGGAACGGCACTGCGTTCGTGACCACGAGCCGCTCCACCCGCTCGGGGTGCGCCTGCGCGAACGCCAGCCCCACCGCGCCCCAGTCGTGTACGACGAGCCTCACGCGCTCCACCTCGATCGCATCGAGGAAGCGCTCTATGAAGGCTGCGTACTCATCGATCGTGAACTTCAAGTAGCCGGGCTTGCCGCTGCGCCCGAAGCCGGGCAGGTCGGGCGCGAGGCCACCCGTGCGCTCGAGGAACCCGAGCCACTCGTCGGAGTTGGCCGGCACCCCGTGCAGGTACAGCGCCGGCGCCGCGTCCGCGTTGCCCGGCGATGCGCTGCGCCAGAACACGGGGAGACCGTCGACATCGGCGGTGTTGTCGGCGACCGACGGCACGCGGCGAGGATATAGCGTGGACCCGTGCCCGACGTCTGGAAGAGACCCACCCGTGCGCGCGTGCTGCGCATCCGCGACCGGCTGCGCGAGGTCTACGGCATCCCGCGCATGGCGCCGCACGGGCGGCCGCTCGACGAGCTGATCCTGACCGTGCTCTCGCAGAGCACGAACGACCGCAACCGCGACGTGGCGTTCCTGCGCCTGCGCGAGCGCTTCGCGGATTCGGACCCGCCCGCCCAGCCGATCGACTACGCGGCGGTGCTCGCCGCGCCCGTCTCAGAGGTGGAGGAGGCGATCAGGCCGGGCGGCATCTCGAAGGTCAAGTCGGCGCGCATCCAGGCGATCCTCGCGGCGATCTCTCACAGCGCGCGCGACCCGGAGAACCCGCTGTCGCTGGAGTGGATGCGCGACGCGCCGCTTGGGGAGAGCCGGGCCTATCTGTGCGCCCTGCCCGGCGTGGGGCGCAAGACCGCAGCGTGTGTGCTGCTGTTCTCCTACGGGCTGCCCGACGTCCCGGTCGACACGCACGTCTCGCGCGTCGGCACACGCCTTGGGCTGTTCCGTCCCGGCGCTCCCTTCGAGGAGCTACACGACCAGATGCTGGCGCTCACGCCCGCAGGCCACGAGCTCGAGTTTCATGTGAACCTGCTGCGTCACGGGCGTCGCACCTGCCACGCCCGCAAGCCGGCCTGCCAGGAGTGCGCGCTGGCGCGCATGTGTCCGAGCCGTCAGCCTCGAACCCCCTCTGTACGGCCCTGACGGGCCGTACAGGATCCCCCAAGGGGGAGGCAGGATCAGCGGTGAGGGATGACCGCGAAGGCGATCACCGCGTATTGCAGAGCCGCCGCGGCGATTACGAGCGCGTGGAAGACCTCGTGGTAGCCGAACACCTTCGGCCACGGGTTCGGCCGGCCGCTCGCGTACACGATCGCTCCGACCACGTACAGCAGGCCGCCGGTGGCCAGTCCCGCCACGCCGAGCCACCCGATCGCCGCGGGCAGCTCGCCGAAGACCGCCGCCGACACCAACCCGAGCGCCACGTACACCCCCGCGAACAGCCACTTGGGCGCGTCGATCCACAACAGCTTGAAGACGACGCCGCCGATCGCCCCCGCCCACAGCACGATCAGGATCGTGGTCGCCAGCAACCCTTTGAGGGCAAGCAACGCCACCGGCGTATATGTGCCGGCGATCAGCACGAAGATCATCGAGTGATCCAACCGCCGCATCCAGCGCCGCGCTGTGGGACGCCAGGTGACGCGGTGGTACAGCGCGCTCGTCCCCAGCAGTCCCGACACCGCCGCGGCGTAGATCGTGGCCGCCACCCGCGCTCGCCCGTCCGAGGCCGCCAGGATCAACCCCACGCCGCACGCGAGCGACACGAAGAACGCGTACTGGTGCGACACCCCGCGCAGCTTCGGCTTCGTGGCAGTCGTGCTCATGCGGCGAGCTTACCCCGTTCGTTCTCATGGCTCACCCGCACGACGTCCCAGGCGAGCCTCACCCGCGCCATCCCCAGGATCAGCCATCCCGAGGGGTCGAGCTCCCACCAGCGCAACCCGTGGAACGCGGAGCGTGGGAAGGCGTGGTGGTTGTGGTGCCATGCCTCGCCAAGCGACGGCAATGCCAGCCAGAACACGTTCGTCGAGTGGTCCTCCAGCGCGAAGCGCCGCGAGCCGAAGAAGTGGCAGATCGAGTTGATGCTCCAGGTGACGTGGTGCACGAAGAAGATCCGCACCAGCCCGCCCCAGAGCAGCGCGCTGAGGCCGGCGGCGAGCGACCCGCCGCTCAAGCCGAGCCCGAGCAGGAACGGAATCGCGAGGCTGTAGAGAGCGATCAAAGGAAATGCCTTGTTGATCCTGCGCATCCCGGAGTCTTCGAGCAGGTCCGGCGCGAAGCGTTTGCTGGATGCCTGTCCGTGCGTGGAGAACAGCCATCCCGTGTGCGCGTGCCAGAGGCCCCTCAGCATCCCCCCGAGCCCGGCGCCCCGTCCGGCGTGGGGGCTGTGCGGGTCGCCCTCCTCGTCGGTGAACGTGTGGTGCTTGCGGTGGTCCGCCACCCAGTCGATCACGGGCCCTTGCACGGCCATCGAGCCGAGCACCGCGAGTGTATACCGCACCCATGCGTGTGTCTGGAAAGCCCTATGGGTAAGCAGCCTGTGGAAGCCCACGGTGATCCCGATCGCCGTGCCCGCGTACATGACGGCCATGATCGCCAGATCCAGGGGGCTCAGGAAGTTGTCCCACAGCAGCGCCCCGCCAGCCAGCACGCCGAGGAACGGGAGCACCACCGCGGCGATGTTTACGTTGCGCTCCAGGCGGGTCACTCGCTCGAACATACCCACAGGGCGGTCATGGTTACACTCCTCAAATAATCTGCTACTCTCCGACTCAGATTTGATCCGCGACTCAAGGAGCATCACCTCATGGGCAAGACCATAGGCATCGACCTCGGCACCACGAACTCGTGCATGGCCGTGCTCGAGGGTGGCGAGCCCACCGTCATCGAGAATGCCGAGGGCGGTCGCACCACCCCCTCCGTAGTCGCCTTCACCGCCTCCGGTGAGCGCCTCGTCGGCACGGTGGCCAAGCGCCAAGCGGTCACCAACCCGCAGAACACGGTCTTCTCGATCAAGCGCTTCATGGGCCGCAAGGAGGCCGAGGTGCGCGAGGAGGAGTCGATCGTCCCCTACAAGGTCGTCTCCGGCCCCAACGGCGATGCTCGCGTCGAGGCCGCGGGCAATCAGTACTCGCCGCCGGAGATCAGCGCGATGATTCTGCAGAAGCTCAAGACCGACGCCGAAGCCTATCTCGGCGAAGCGGTCGATTCGGCCGTCATCACGGTCCCCGCCTACTTCAACGACGACCAGCGCCAGGCCACCAAGGACGCGGGCAAGATCGCCAACCTCGAGGTCAAGCGCATCATCAACGAGCCCACCGCCGCCTCGCTCGCGTACGGCCTCGACAAGGAGCACGACCACACGATCCTCGTATTCGACCTCGGCGGCGGCACCTTCGACGTGTCCGTGCTGGAGATCGGCGACGGCGTCTTCGAGGTCAAGTCCACCTCCGGCGACAACCACCTCGGCGGCGACAACTTCGACAAGGCGATCGTCGACTGGCTCGTGGCCGACTTCAAGCGCGACCAGGCGATCGACCTGTCGGCCGACCCGATGGCCCTCCAGCGCCTCTACGAGGCCGCCGAGAAGGCCAAGATCGAGCTCTCCACCACCCAGGAGACGCAGATCAACCTGCCGTTCATCACGGCCGACGCCTCCGGTCCCAAGCACCTCGACACGCGCCTCACGCGGGCAAAGCTCGCCGAGCTCACCTCCGCGCTGCTCGACCGCGTCGTGGCGCCCGTGCGCCAGGCGATCGACGACGCCAAGGACAAGGGCGTCAAGGAGATCGACCACATCGTGCTCGTCGGCGGCATGACGCGCATGCCCGCCGTCCAGGAGAAGGTCAAGGAGCTCACCGGCAAGGATCCCCACCGCGGGGTCAACCCCGACGAGGTGGTCGCCGTCGGCGCCGCCATCCAGGCGGGCGTGCTCGCCGGCGACGTCAAGGACGTGCTGCTGCTCGACGTCACCCCACTCACCCTCGGGATTGAGACGAAGGGCGGCGTGATGACCAAGCTGATCGAGCGCAACACCACGATCCCCACGCGCAAGGGCGAGGTCTTCTCCACCGCCGAGGACAACCAGCCCTCCGTCGAGATCCACGTGCTCCAGGGCGAGCGCGAGATGGCCCAATACAACAAGTCGCTGGGCAAGTTCCAGCTCACCGGCATCCCGCCGGCGCCGCGCGGCATCCCCCAGATCGAAGTCGCGTTCGACATCGACGCGAACGGCATCCTCAACGTGTCCGCCAAGGATCTCGGCACCGGCAAGGAGCAGAAGATCGAGATCAAGGCCGGCTCCGGGCTCTCCGAGGAGGAAGTCAAGCGGATGGTCACCGACGCCGAGTCCCACGCCGAGGAGGACCGCAAGGCGCGCGAGCTGGCCGAGGCGCGCAACAACGGCGAGAACGCCGCCTATCAGGCCGAGCGCCAGCTCACAGAGCTCGCCGACCAGGTGGACGCCGACTCCAAGACCCGCATCGAGGAGGCCATCAAGGAGGTGCGCGAGTCGCTGGAGTCAGAGGATCCTGCCGCTATCAACGCCCGCACCGAGGCTCTCCAGAGCGCCTTCCACGCCGTCTCCGAGGCGATGTACCAGAAGGCCCAGGCCGAGGCCGCCGCGTCCGGCGACGGATCGGGTCCCACCCACCCGGGCGAGCCTGCCGGAGAGGGCGCCGCGGCCGAGGAGGACGTCGTCGATGCTGAGGTGGTCGACGAGGGCAAGAGCTGATGGAGGAGGTCACGCCCGACGTAGAGGAGGTAGAGGAGGCCGAGCCGGATGTCGAGCACCACGATGACGGTGAGGCCGCCTCCACCTCCTCCCAACAGTCCATCCCCGGTCAGGGGATGGACCCCGGAGGGGCGATCGAAGAGGAGCTAGACGAGCTCGTCAGGACCGCCGCCCAGCGCGACGAGTACCTGGCGCTCGCGCAGCGCACGCAGGCCGACTTCGAGAACTACCGCAAGCGCGTCGCGCGCGACGCGGCGCAGGCGCAGGACCGCGGCATGGCCAAGCTCGCCAAGGAGCTCTTGCCGGCGCTCGACAACCTCGACCGCGCCCTGGAGGCGGCCGCCGAGGAGGACCCGCTGCTGACGGGCGTGAAGCTGGTGCGCTCGGAGATAGCCGCCGCGCTCGCGCGCGTTGGCATCGAGGCGTTCGCGCCGCTCGGCGAGCCGTTCGACCCCAACCGGCACGAGGCGATGGCCCAGCAGCCGGTCGAGGGCGCCGCCGCCGGCACGGTGGCCGAGGTCTACCAGAACGGCTATCGCATGGGCGACACGATCATCCGCCCGGCGCGCGTGCTGGTGGCCGCGTAGCCCGGGAGCCGAGATGGCGACGCGTCCCGACTACTACAAGACGCTCGGGGTCGACAAGAAGGCGAGCGCCGAGGAGATCAAGAAGGCCTACCGCAAGCTCGCGCGCCGCTACCACCCGGATCGCAATCCCGACGACAAGCAGGCCGAGGAGCGCTTCAAGGAGATCTCCCAAGCCAACGACGTGCTCGGCGACCCCGCCAAGCGCAAGCAGTACGACAGCGGCACCGGCCCCTTCGCCGCGGGCGGCGCGGGCGGGCCCGGGTTTGGGGGCTTCGGCAACTTCGACTTCGACGCCTCCTCGATGGGCGACATCCTCTCCAACCTGTTCGGCGGAGGCGGAGGCGGAGGCGCCGGCGGCCGGCGCGCCCGCTCGCGCCCGCAGCGCGGATCCGATCTGGAGACCGAGGTGCGCATCTCCTTCGACCAGGCGATCTCGGGCGCCCAGGTCCCGCTGTCGGTGCCCACGAGCGGGATGTGCCCCACCTGCCACGGCACCGGCGCCAAGCCCGGCACCACGCCGAAGGTGTGCCCCCGCTGCGAGGGGCGCGGAATCGAGACGCAGGGACAGGGCCTGTTCTCGATCTCCCAGCCCTGCTCGCGCTGCGGCGGCAGCGGCACCGTGATAGAGGATCCCTGCTCCACCTGTGGCGGCTTGGGCGCCGTGCGCACCGTCAAGAAATTCCGCGTCAACATCCCCGCGGGCGTGAAGGAGGGCTCGCGCATCCGCGTCCCCGGCAAGGGCGAGGCGGGGATGCGCGGCGGTCCCGCGGGCGACCTCTACGTCATCACGCATGTAACGCCCTCGCCCGTGTTCAAGCGCAAGGGCGAGCATCTCGAGGTGGAGGTGCCGCTCACGATTCCCGAGGCGCTGCGCGGCGGTGAGGTGCGCGTGCCGACGCTCGAAGGGTCCAAGACGCTGCGCGTGAAGCCTGGCACCCGGCACGGCACCGTCCAGCGCCTGCGCGGCGAGGGCCCGCCCAAGCTCGGCGGCAAGGCGCGCGGCGACATCCACTACCGCTTCACGATCGACGTCCCCGAGACGCTCACCGACGAGCAGCAGCAGGCCGTCGAGGCGCTCGCGCAGGTCATGAACGGCAACCCGCGCGCCAAGCTGTTCTCGGAGGCGTCCCAGTGAGCGCCAAGCGCGTGACCCGCGTCGAGGTAGACGGCGAGCGCGGCGTGTTCATGATCTCGGTCGCCGCGGAGCTCGCCCGCATGCACCCGCAGACGCTGCGCATGTACGAGGCGCGCGGCCTTGTGGAGCCGAAGCGCTCGCCGAAGGGCACGCGCCTGTACTCCCAACAGGACGTTGAGAAGCTGCGTCGCATCCACGAGATGACCGCCGAGCTCGGCCTCAACCTCGCGGGGGTGCAGCGGGTGCTCGACCTCGAGTCCGAGGTGCAGGACATGCATGCCCGCATCGAGGAGCTCGAAGTGAAGGCGCTGCACGCCCAGGTTCAGCTCGCCGAAGAGCTGGAGGAGGTCAGGCGCTCGTTTCGCGCCGAGCTGGTCCCATATCGCACCAGCGGCACACAACTCGTCCGCAGGTCTCCGGCTCGATGAGCGCGCAACCGCCCACGCAACCGCCCGGGGAGGAGGAGCAGAAGCCGCTGGAGCGCTTCGGGCGCGACCTGACCGAGCTGGCCGAGCAGGGCAAGCTCGACCCGGTGATCGGGCGCGACGAGGAGATCCGCCGCGTGATCCAGGTGCTCTCGCGCCGCACGAAGAACAATCCCGTGCTGATCGGCGAGCCCGGCGTCGGCAAGACCGCGATCGTCGAGGGGCTCGCGCGGCGGATCGTCGACGGCGATGTGCCCGAGTCGCTGCGCGAGCGGCGCGTGATCGCGCTCGACATGGGGGCGCTGATCGCGGGGGCCGCCTACCGGGGCGAGTTCGAGGAGCGGCTGAAGGGTGTGCTCAAGGAGGTCTCAGACGCGCAGGGGACAATAATCTTGTTCCTGGACGAGCTCCACACGATCGTCGGCGCCGGCGCGGCCCAGGGCTCGGTCGACGCCTCGAACCTGCTCAAGCCGATGCTCGCGCGCGGTGAACTGCGCGCGGTGGGCGCGACGACGCTCGACGAGTACCGCAAGTACATCGAGAAGGACGCGGCCCTGGAGCGCCGCTTCCAGCCGGTGATGGTCGGCGAGCCGAGCGTGCAGGACACGATCGCGATCCTGCGCGGGCTGAAGGAGCGCTACGAGGTCCACCACAAAGTCACGATCCAGGACAGCGCGCTGATCGCGGCGGCGACGCTGTCGCAGCGGTATATCGCCGACCGGTTCCTGCCGGACAAGGCGATCGACCTGATCGACGAGGGGGCCTCGAAGATCCGCATCGAGATCGACTCTGTGCCCACCGAGATCGACGAGGTCGACCGGCGCGTGATGCAACTGCGGATCGAGCTGGAGTCGCTGCGCAAGGAGAAGGACGAGGCCTCCAAGGACCGCCGCACCACGATCGAGACGGAGCTTGAGGAGTTGGAGAAGCGCTCGGCCGAGATGAGGGAGCAGTGGGAGCGGGAGAAGCAGGCGCTGCAGGGCGTGAGCGAGATAAAGGAGCGCTTGGAGCAGTTGCGCGCTGAGGCCGAGCGCGCCCAACGCCCCGGCGAAGCCGATCTGATGCTTGCCTCCAAACTGATCCACTCAGATATTCCCAAGCTCGAAGTGGAGCTCGCCGAACACGAAGCCGCCGAGCGCGAGCGCGCGGGGGATGGGGCCGCCGGGCCGCAATTCCTCAAGGAGGAGGTCGACGCCGACGACGTCGCCGAGATCGTCGCGCGCTGGACCGGCATCCCCGTCTCGCGCCTCCTGGAGGGCGAGGTCGAAAAGCTGATCCACATGGAGGAGCGCCTGCACGAACGCGTCGTCGGCCAGGACGAGGCGGTCGAGGCGGTCGCGACCGCGCTGCGCCGTTCGCGCGCCGGGCTGCAGGACCCCAACCGCCCGATCGGGACGTTCCTGTTTCTCGGTCCCACCGGCGTCGGGAAGACCGAGCTGGCGCGCGCCCTCGCCGAGTTCATGTTCGACTCCCAGGACGCGATGGTGAGGGTCGACATGAGCGAGTACATGGAGAAGCACACCGTCTCGCGCCTCGTCGGCGCGCCGCCCGGCTACGTCGGCTACGAAGAGGGCGGCCAGCTCACCGAGGCGGTCCGCCGCCGCCCCTACTCCGTCGTGCTGCTCGACGAGATCGAGAAGGCCCACCCCGACGTGTTCAACACGCTGCTGCAGGTGATGGACGACGGGCGCCTCACCGACGGCCAGGGCCGCACCGTGGACTTCAAGAACACGGTGCTCATCATGACCTCCAACATTCCGGTGTCGGCAGCCGGGGACGACCTGCGCGCCGAGCTGGTCACCCACTTCAAGCCCGAGTTCATCAACCGCCTCGACGACATCGTGCGCTTCGACCCGCTCTCGCGCGAGCAGATATCCGAGATCGTCGATCTCCAGTTGGCGCGAGTGATCGAGCGCGTCTCCGAGCGCGGCGTGGAGCTTGAGATCACACCCGCCGCTCGCGAGCTGCTCGGCAACATGGGCTATGACCCCACCTATGGCGCGCGGCCCCTGCGGCGCGTGATCCAGAAGCAGCTCATCGACAAGCTCGCGCTCGCGCTGCTGGAGGGGCGCTTCCATGCCGGGGATACGGTCGTGGCGGACGCGGTCGATGGTCAGGTGGCGCTGGAGAGCGCGCCCGCGGCTACCGCATCTGCGGACTGAGCCCCAACCAAACCAGCCGTTGGGGCGCGACTTGTACGTTGTGTCCGAGTACGCTTAGAAGATGTGCCACTCCGTGACACCAAGTGGTACCCTCCTGAGCATGAGCGAGCATTTCACGCTGCGACTTCGTACCGGCGTCAGCGAGCGGCTGGCTGCGCAGGCGCAACGAGCCGGCCTCGCCCCAAGAACCCTGGCTCAGCGCTACGTGGACGAGAGTCTGCGTCGCGAGGATCATCCGCTGATCCGCTTCGCGGACGGGCCGAGCGGACGGCGGGCCGCACTGGTCGGCCGCGGACTCGACGTCTGGCAGGTGATCGAGGTCGTCCGCGACAACAACAACGATCCCGAGGAGACGGCCGCGTACCTGGCGATCCCGGTCGGCCTGGTTCAGGCCGCGATCGCCTATTACGGCGAGTATCGCGACGAGATCGACGCCGAGATTGCGCTCAACGAGGCCGAGTCGGAGCGCGGTTACGCCGCGTGGAAGGCGGGCCAGCAGGCGCTTGCTTCGTGAAGGCGCTGCTCGATGAGCAGCTATCGCATGAGATCGCCCGCCTCTTGCGTGAGCGCGGGTTTGACGTTGAAGCGGTGTGTGAGCGTTCGGATCTGAAAGAAGTTTCCGACGGAGAGGTTCTCGACGCGGCTACACGCGAGCAACGAGCGGTCGTGACAAACGACATCAAGGACTTCCGCCCAATGGCAGCGGCGCGCCTCACCGACGGTGGCGAGCACGCGGGGCTTGTTCTGATTACGGCTCGTAGCCACCGCGATCGAGACGCGACGGGTGCGCTGGCCGACGCGATCGAGGCGCTGATGCGTGCGCATCCTGACGGGATCCCCAACGCCGAGCACTGGATACCGTCAGTTCCCTGAACGGGCCGCCGACTGTCAGCCCGAGCCGGGCACAGCGACTCGGACGAGCATTCCTGCCTTACGCAATCCCGTCGAGGCATCCCGCGCCAGGGTCACGCGATGTCGTCCAGCCGCCCCACGATCTCCTGCGCGTAGCGCGTGTAGTGGCCGTAGTCGAAGATCGTGTCGAGGTCGAGGGTCGCGGCGCGCTCGTCGGCGGCGAGCAGGTCGCGTAGGGGGGTGCCCTCGTCCCAGGCGCGCTGCGCCAGCTCCTGCACGATCCGGTAGGCGTCGTCGCGCGACATGGAGGCTCGGTGGTGCTCGGCGTCGCCCTCCACGAGCGCCAGCAGCACCCGTTGGGAGAAGAGCGCGCCATTGGTGAGCTCGAGGTTGGCGCGCATCCGCCGCTCGTCCACCACAAGCCCCTGCACGAGCGCGGTGGCGGAGCGCTGCATGTGGTCGATCAGGATCGTCGAGTCGGGAAGGACGATGCGCTCGACGGAGGAGTGGGAGATGTCGCGCTCGTGCCACAGCGCCACGTTCTCCACCGCCGCCTGCGCGTTGCCACGCAGCACCCGCGCGAGTCCTGAGATCTGCTCGCTCTTGATCGGGTTGCGCTTGTGCGGCATCGCCGAGCTGCCCTTCTGCCCGGCCCTGAACGGCTCCTGAACCTCGCGCGCCTCCGTGCGCTGCAGATGGCGGATCTCGGTCGCGAGCCGCTCCAGGCCGGCGCCCGCCAGCGCGATCGCCTGCAAGAGCTCGGCGTGACGGTCGCGTGCCACCACCTGCGTCGAGACGTCCTCGCGCGCTAGGCCGAGCCGGTCGAGCGCGCGCCGCTCGAACTCGGGGCTCGTCGCCGCATACGTCCCGACGGCTCCCGAAATCGCGCCGACCGCGGCCTGCCCGAAGGCGCGCTCCAAGCGCAGTGCGTTGCGGTGTGCCTCGAACGCGAAGCCCGCGAGCTTCACGCCGAAGGTGGTCGGCTCGGCATGCACCCCGTGGGTGCGCCCCACACAGAGGGTGTCAACGTGTTCGCGCGCCCGGTTGGCGAGCGCCTGCACGAGCGTCTGCGCGCCTGGCACGATCAGCTCGCCCGCTTCGCGCAGTTGCAGCGCGAGCGCCGTGTCGAGCACGTCCGATGAGGTCAGCCCGAAGTGGATCCAGCGGCCCGCGTCGCCCGCCGAGGCCGACAGCACGTCCACGAACGCCGCCACGTCGTGGTCGGTCACGCGCTCGCGCTCGTTCACCGCCTCCACGGTGAACGTGGCCGCGCGGATCGCCTCCAGCTCGGCCGGCGTCGGGCCATCGCCGTCGCCGCCTGTCTGCCTGTGCCTTTCGTGGTATCCCCCGTCATGGGGGGTACCCGTAAGGGTGAGCAGGTCGTGCAGCTCCTCGCAGGCCGCCACCTCGACCCGCCGCCATGTCTCCATGCGCGCAGCGTCGGTCCACAGGGCGCCCAGCTCCGGTCGTGTGTAGCGCTCGATCACTCCGGGGATTATCGCCGCCGCGTGGGACGGTACGCGGCGCGGCGCCCGCCGGGGTCGTGGTGAGCGGCTGAGGGGTGCCCGTGCGCGCGCGCGCAAGAAAGCCAACTTCGCGCGCGCGCACGGGCACCCCGAAAACGAACAAACCACTCGCGCTCCCACACCGGCAGGCCCGCCGCCCGCCGATCCTGTACAACGAAGGGAGCGCGCCGCTCGGCGCGAACGCCGCTACAGACGGAGGAGACATGCCCACGTACATCATGCTCTCGACGTTGACGCCGGAGGGCGTGCAGACGGTCAAGAACAACCCCGAGCGCATCCGCGAGGTCAACAAGGAGGTCGAGCAGCTCGGCGCCACCGTGAAGGCGCAGTGGGCCACGCTCGGCAACGTCGACTTCATCTCGGTGGTGGAGGCCCCCGACGAGAAGACGATGGCGCGCGTGTCGCTCGAGCTCGGCTCGCGCGGCACCGGCCGCTACGAGACGCTCGCCGCCATACCGGTGGACGAGTTCATCGCCTCTCTGTGAAGGTGCTGGTCGTAGGCGCCGGCGGGCGCGAGCACGCGCTCGTGCGCGCGCTCGCACGGTCCCCCCAAAAGCCGGAGCTGCTGTGCACGCCCGGCAATGCGGGGATCGCACAAGACGCACGCGTGTTGGACGTTTCGGTAGATGACGTCATGGGACTGGCAAGGGCGGCCGAGCGCGAGCACGCGGATCTGGTTGTCGTTGGGCCTGAGGCGCCGTTGGTGGGCGGTCTCATCGACGCATGCGAGGCCGGTGGGATACCTGCGTTCGGACCGACCGCCGCCGCCGCCAAGCTTGAGGGCTCGAAGGCCTTCGCCAAGGAAGCCATGCTCGATGCGAAGGTCCCCACGGCGCAGTTCGACCTTGTGGGAAACGTCGATGAGGGAATGGCCGCGATCAAGCGCTACCCGGTTGTGCTCAAGGTGGACGGCCTGGCCGGGGGCAAGGGGGTCGTGATCGCTGAGGACGAGCTGACCGCCCGCCGCGCCCTGGAGGAGTTCCTGGTTGCTCATCGCTTCGGCACCCGTATGGTCCTGGTCGAGGAGCACTTGGTTGGCGAGGAGCTCTCGCTGCTCGCGCTGTGCGACGGCGTACGCGCGCTGCCGATGGCCCCGGCGCGCGACTTCAAGCGCATATACGACGACGACGAGGGTCCGAACACCGGCGGGATGGGCTCCTACTCGCCGGTGGCGGGGATTGATGCCGCGACCGTGCGCGAGCTGGCGGCGGTTGTGCACCAGCCGGTGGTGGACCTCATGCGCGCGCGCGGGGCGCCCTTCCACGGCGTGCTCTACGCCGGGTTGATGCTCACGGCGGACGGGCCGCGCGTGCTCGAGTTCAACGTGCGCTTCGGCGACCCCGAGACGCAGGCGGTGCTGCCTCGGCTGCGCAGCGATCTGCTCGAGCTGCTGCTCGCCGCCACGCGCCCGGGCGGCCTCGAGGGCGCCGTGCTCGAGTGGACCGACGAGTGGGCTGTGACGCTCGTGCTGGCGAGCCGCGGCTATCCCGCCTCGTCCTCCAGCGGCGATGAGATCAATGGGCTGAGCGACGTGCCCGCCGGCATCGAGCTGACCCACGCCGGCACCGCCCTGCGCGCCGGCCGGCCGGCCCCAGGCGCCGCCGAGCTCGGGGCACACAGCGACGCGATCGTCACGGCGGGCGGTCGCGTGCTCAACGTCACCGCCCTCGGCGCGAGCGCGGAGTCTGCCCGCGAGGCCGCGTATGCTGCGGCTCAGAAGATCTCATTCGACGGAATGCAGATGCGGCGCGACATCGCCGCGCACGCGGACGTCCAGAGCGCAACGACACAGACCGCCGCTACACGATGAGCGATGCCCCCACCCCGATACGAGCCGGACTCGCCGAGGCCGAGCTGCAGGCACAGCTCGAGGAGTTCGACGTCGCGGGACCTCTGATCGGGATCGTGATGGGCTCCTCCAGCGACATGGACGCGATGGAGAAGGCCGCCAACGAGCTGCGCGAGCGCGCCATCCCGCACGAGATGAAGGTGATGTCGGCACACCGCGAAGCGGACCTGGTGGCCGAGTACGCCAAGAGCGCCAAGTCGCGCGGCCTGCGCGTGATCATCGCCGGCGCCGGCATCTCCGCGGCGCTCCCCGGCGCCATCGCGGCGCACACCGATCTGCCGGTCATAGGGGTGCCACTGTCGGGGCGTCTCAGCGCAGCCGGCGGGCTCGACTCGATCCTCTCGATCGTGCAGATGCCCCCGGGTGTGCCCGTCGCGTGCGTCGGGTTGAACAACGCCCGCAACGCGGCCATCCTGGCCGCGCAGATCCTCGCGGCCTGACCTGACGCTCGGATGGCGGCGCGCTGCGGCGTCCTCGGTCGCTTATGTGCGTAAGCACACCGCGCTCCCTGCGTTCTTGCAGCGCTTGCCCTCCGAACGTCAGGACGTGTAGCCCGCTTCGCTCGTTGGTAGCATCGCCGAAAGTGACCCCCGCCCTCGCCGACCTGCCCCTGATCGCGAGCGGGAAGGTGCGCGAGCTGTATGGATTGGGTCCCGCCCACCCCGCCCACCCCGACCGCCTGCTGATGGTGGCGAGCGACCGTATCTCCACCTACGACGCGGTTCACCCGACGCCGATCCCCGACAAGGGCAAGGTGCTGACCGGGCTGTCGGCCTTCTGGTTTCAGAAGACGAGGGGGATTGTCGCCAACCACATGATCTCGGCCACAGAGGGCGTCCCGCAAGAGGCGCGCGGCAGGGCGCTGGTGGTGCGCAAGCTGAAGATGCTGCCGGTGGAGTGCGTGGTGCGCGGGTACATCACGGGGTCGGGCTGGAAGGACTACCAGGCGACCGGCACGGTGTCGGGGATCGACCTGCCCGCGGGCTTGCGCGAGTCAGAGCAGCTGCCCGAGCCGATCTTCACGCCGAGCACGAAGGCGGAGGTGGGCCACGACGAGGCGATCGACTTCGAGCGGGCCGCCGAACTCGTGGGCGACCGTGGGCTGATGGAACGCGTGCGGGACATCTCGATCGCCCTGTACTCCCACGCGGCCGCGCACGCGCGCGAACGGGGCGTGATCCTGGCCGATACGAAGTTCGAGCTGGGGCTCGACGAGGACGGCGAGCTTGTGGTGGGCGACGAGGTCCTCACGCCCGACTCCTCGCGCTACTGGCCGGCCGAGGGATACGAGGTCGGGAAGGGGCAGCCGAGCTTCGACAAGCAGTACGTGCGCGACTGGGCGGCCGGCAGCGGCTGGGACAAGAGGCCGCCCGCTCCGGCGATCCCCGACGACGTCGTGGCGGGCACGAGGGCGCGCTACGTCGAGGCGTACGAGCTGATCACGGGCGAGCCGTTTCAGGCGTGGCTGAATCGGACCGCATGAGGGCGCGTGTGCTGATCCGTCCGAAGGCGGGCATCCTCGACCCGCAGGGCGAGGCTGTGCAGCGCGCGCTCCCCGCGCTCGGGTTCGAGGGCGGGGCGAACGTGCGCGTCGGCAGGCTGGTGGAGCTCGACGTGGAAGACCCCAACCAGCTCGAGCCGATGTGCGAGAAGCTGCTCGCGAACCCGCTCGTCGAGGACTACGAGATACAGCTCCTCGACGCCCTCGGCTCCGAGTTGACGTGAGGTTCGGAGTCCTCCAGTTCCCCGGCAGCTGCGACGAGGTGGACGCCCTGAATGCGGCGCGGCGCGTGGGCGACGCGGAGCTGCTGTGGCACGGCCAGCGCGACCTGAAGGGCGCGGATGCGATCGTGGTGCCGGGCGGGTTCTCCTACGGCGACTACCTGCGCGCGGGCGCGATCGCGCGCTTCTCGCCCGTGATGGAGTCGGTGATCGCGTTCGCGAACGACGGCGGGCTGGTGCTCGGGATCTGCAACGGCTTCCAGGTGCTGTGCGAGGCGAAACTGCTGCCGGGCGCGCTGCTGGGAAACGCCAACCTGCGCTTCACTTTCAGGCAGGTGGAGCTGGAGGTGGTGGAGGGCGAGACGGCCTTCACGTGCGCCTGTGGATTGGATGGAGGATCGAGTGCCCACCCGCCCCGCTCAAGGGTGGGTGGGCGCCGAATCCTGAGCATCCCGGCGAAGCACTCGTGGGGCCGCTACTACGCGGACGAGCCGACGCTTGCGACGATGGAGGAGAGCGGCCAGGTCGTGCTGCGCTACGCGCCCGAGCAGAACTTCAACGGCTCGCTGCACGACGTCGCGGGCGTGCGCAACGAGCGGGGGAACGTGTTCGGGCTGATGCCCCACCCCGAGCACGCGGTGGACGAGCTCACCGGGTCAACCGACGGGCTGTGCATCTTCGCCTCGATGCGCATGGCGGTGGAGGGCGCGCGTGTCTGAGGTCTCCAAAATGGCATGCCACGCGCGTGCGCGCGTACGCGCGCACGGGTCCCCCCAAAACGCATACACATCCACCCATGTCTGAGGCCGCGACGCTGCCCACCGTCGGGGACGCGCTCGCGCTCGGGCTGACGCGGGCCGAGTACGAGCTGATCTGCGATAAGCAGGGAGGAGCTCCGAACCAGGTGGAGCTCGCGATGTACTCGCTGCTGTGGAGCGAGCACTGCGCGTACAAGCACTCGAAGAAGCTGCTGCGCACGCTGCCGACGGAGGGCGAGCACGTGGTGATGGGCCCGGGCGAGAACGCGGGCGCGGTGGACGTGGGCGGGGGGTTGGTGTGCGCGTTCAAGGTGGAGTCGCACAACCATCCGAGCGCCGTGGAGCCCTTCCAGGGCGCGGCTACCGGCGTGGGGGGCATCCTGCGCGACATCTTCGCGATCGGGGCGCGGCCGATCGCGGTGCTCGACTCGCTGCGCTTCGGGGAGCCGCGGCCGGCGGATGGGTCGCCGCCGATTCCAGGGGGAGAGACCGATCGGCGATCGACGGGATCGCCGATCGGCCAGCGAGCCCGCTACCTGCTCGATCGCGCCGTCGCCGGCATCGGCCACTACGGCAACTCGATCGGTGTGCCGACCGTGGGCGGCGAGGTGTACTTCGAGGGCCCCTACGAGCAGAACTGCCTCGTGAACGCGATGGCGCTCGGGCTGGCGTCCCGCGAGAAGCTGGTGCGCAGCGCGGCGGCGGGCGTGGGCAACACGGTGGTGCTGTTCGGCGCCTCGACCGGCAGGGACGGCATCGGCGGCGCCTCGGTCTTGGCCTCCGCCGAGTTGGGCGAGGACGACGACAAGAGGCCGACCGTCCAGGTGGGGGATCCGTTCGAGGAGAAGAAGCTGATGGAGTGCTCGCTCGAGCTGCTCGAGCGGGGGCTGCTCGTGTCGCTGCAGGACCTCGGCGCGGCGGGATTGACGTCCTCGGCGGCGGAGATGGCGTCGAAGGGTGAGGTGGGCATCGACGTGGACGTCGCGAAGGTGCCGCTCCGCGAGGCCGGCATGGAGCCGTTCGAGATCATGGTGAGCGAGTCCCAGGAGCGCATGCTGTGCGTGGTGGAGCCTTGCGACGTGGACGCGGTGATGGAGCTGTGCGAGAAGTGGGAGGTGGGCGGCGCGGCGATCGGCACGGTGACCGACACAGGCCGCATGCGCGTGTTCGACGGGGGCGAGCTGGTCGGGGACATGCCGGTGCGGGCGCTCGTCGACGAGTGTCCCCTCTATGACCTTGAGCCGGTGAAGCCGACCAGCACGCCATACCCGGCGCCGGAGGCGCTCCTCCCCAAAAAACCCCCAAGAGGGGACGCCCCGCGCGCGCGCGACGCGAGCGCCCCGCGCGGTTGGACGGGCGACGAGCTTTTGCGCGCGCTGCTGTCATCGGCGAACATCGCCTCGCGCAGGCCGCTGTTCGAGCAGTACGACGCGATCGTGCAGTCGCGCACGGTGCGCCGGCCCGAGCAGGCCGACGCGGCGGTGCTCGCCATCCGACCGCTGGGCGGGGCCGATGCGTACGCGACCTCGCCGAGCGAGCTGAACGGCCCGCGCGACCCGCAGGGGCCGGTGCCCGCGATTGCCGTCTCCATCGACTGCAACGGCAGGAGGGTGGCCGCCGACCCCTACACGGGCACGGTGGCGGCGGTGCTCGAGTGCGCCTCGAACCTCGCATGCGTGGGGGCGCAGCCGCTGGGCACGACGAACAACCTCAACTTCGGCAACCCGGAGAAGGGACACATCGCGTGGCAGCTCACCGAGGCGGTACGCGGCCTCGGCGACGCCTGCCGCGAGCTTGCCGCCCCGATCGTGGGCGGCAATGTGTCGCTTTATAACGAGAGCCCACCCACCCGCACGAGCGGCGGCCCGATCTACCCCACGCCCGTGATCGGCATGGTGGGCAGGCTGCCCGACGCGCGCGCGGCGGGGCGCCTCGGCTTTGCGCGCGCGGGCGACGCGGTCGCGATCGCTCGGGCCCTTCGAGCCGTCGCTCGCCGCAAGCGAGCTGGCGAAGCTGTGGGGGTGGGAGCTTCCCGACGGGCTGCCCCCCATCGACATGCGGCCGCGGTCCTCGCGGCGCAGGCGGCAATCCGCGACGCGGTGCGCGCCGGCGCGCTCTCGAGCGCCCACGACGTCGCGGAGGGTGGGCTGGCGGTCGCCCTGGCGGAGTGCTGCCTGGCCGGCCGGCTCGGGGCGCGGGTGCGGCTCGGGAGGGATTTTTTTGGGGCTGAGGAGGCCGGCGCGACGGGACGCGAGGGGATCTGGAGCGGAATCCCTCAAACGACCGCGGCAGCGCTCTTTGGCGAGGGTTCGGGCGTGTTCGTGGTGAGCGGCGACGAGGTGGAGCTGCGCGCGCTTGGCGATCTGACGTCGGTGCGAATCGTGGGAAGCGTGGGTGGCGATGTGTTGCAAATCGAGGGGCCCGTGCGCGCGCGCGAGGGCACATCGAGCTGACGCTCACCGAGATGGCCCGCGCGCACGGCGCCCTTGCGGAGTTGTTCGCGTGAGGCACGGGGGTATGTATATAGGTTTCAAAATTTTGCGATGGTAACTACGTCGATGTATACCATCGCAAAATTTCAAAAGAGAGACAACTCCCCGCACACGCCCGGCGCTGCTACCGTGAGGCAAGCAATGCCTTATAGGGGGGGCCCGCCCACCCGGCTAGCGCTCGCGCGGAGGACCGTGACGGGCCGCGCGATGAGTGCGGCGTGTTTGGCATATACGCGCCGGGCCACGAGGTTTCGCGGCTGTCCTACTTCGCGCTGTACGCCCTGCAGCACCGCGGGCAGGAGTCTGCCGGGATCGCCGCGGCCGACCGGGGCGGCAACATCATGACCCGCCGCGAGCTTGGGCTCGTCTCCCAGGTGTTCAGCGAGAACGACCTGCGCACGCTCCAGGGCGAGCTCGCGATCGGGCACGTGCGCTACTCCACCACCGGCTCGAACGCATGGGAGAACTCGCAGCCGGTGCAGCGCTCGGAGGGCACGAACGGATCGAGCCGCGAGCTGGCGCTCGCCCACAACGGCAACCTCATAAACGCGGTCGAGCTCCACGACGAGCTCTCGGAGCGCGGCGTCACGTTCAGCTCGACCTCCGACTCGGAGATCATCGCGGCCCTGCTCGCGACGCACCCCGCCGAGCGCATCGAGGACGCGATCGCCGATGTCCTGCCGCGCCTGCACGGCGCCTTCTCGATCGTCGTGATGACCAAGGATCGCGTCGTCGCCTTCCGCGACCCACATGGACTGCGCCCACTTGCGCTTGGCGCCCTTCCCCAAGGGGGACCCCCCGCCCCCCATGACGTGGGGCGGCCAACCGAGGAGGCGACTATGGGGACCCCAACACCCCGAAGCGGGGGGCGGCCAATTGAGGATGGAATGCCCACCCGCCCGGACGGCGAGCCGGCCCGCTACTGCGTGGCGAGCGAGTCGTGCGCGTTCGACATCATCGGCGCCACGCTGCTGCGCGACGTTGAGCCCGGCGAGATCGTCACGCTCGGAGAGCAGGGGCTTGAGAGCACCCGCGTGCTGCCCGACGCGCGCAAGGCGTTCTGCGTGTTCGAGTACATCTACTTCGCCCGCCCCGACTCGCGCATGAACGGGAAGGCGCTGCAGGTGGCGCGCGGGCGCATGGGCGAGATCCTCGCGCGCGAGTCCCCCGCCGACGCCGACCTCGTGATCCCCGTGCCCGACTCCGGCAACGCCGCCGCGCGCGGCTACGCGCGCGCGAGCGGGCTCCCGCAGGACGACGGCTTCGTGAAGAACCGCTACGTGGCGCGCACATTCATCCAGCCCGGCCAGGAGCTGCGCAAGCACGGCCTGCGCCTGAAGTTCAACCCGTTGCCGGAGGTGGTGCGCGGCAAGCGGCTGGTGGTGGTGGACGACTCGATCGTGCGCGGCAACACCACGCGCCAGATCGTGCAGATGCTCCGCGACGCGGGCGCCTCCGAGGTGCACATGCGCATCTCCGCCCCGCCCATCAAGCACCCCTGCCACTACGGCATCGACATGTCCACGCGCGAGGAGATGATCGCCCACGAGCGCACGGTGCGAGGAGATCGCGCAGGAGCTCGGCTGCGACTCGCTGGCGTACCTGTCGCTCGACGGGGTCTACGAGGCGGTCGGCGCCACGCGCGACACGCACTGCGACGCTTGCTTCACGGGCGAGTATCCCGTGAAGGGCAGCGATGGGGCACAGGGCAAGTACGCCCTAGAGATCGCCTGACGGCCGAATGGCTGCGCCTGGCTGTGTCCTCAGTCGCTCATGTGCTATAAGCACACCACGCTCCTTGCGTCCTTGCCAGGCTTGCCCTTCGGCCGTCAGGAGGCCGGGTGTCTGAGCCGCTACCGATCGCCGTGCTCGTGTCGGGCACGGGCACGAACCTGCAGGCCTTGCTCGACACCGTGCACGGGCACGAGGCCGAGGTGGTGGGTGTCGCATCGGGCACACCTCGCGCGCCCGCGCTCGCGCGCGCCGCGCGCACGGGGTGGCCACGGGCGTGTTCGAGCGCTCCGCCCACGCCGACCGCGAAGCGCGCGACCTGGCGATAGCGGACTGGGTGGCCGAGCGCGGCGCGCGCCTGGTGGTGCTCGCGGGCTACATGGAGCTGCTTGAGCCCCGCCTTCCTGACCCGCTTCCCGGGAGCGGTCATCAACGTCCACCCCTCGCTGCTGCCGGCCTTCCCGGGGTTGCACGCGATCGAGCAGGCGCTCGCCTACGGCGTGAAGGTATTCGGCGTGACCGTGCACTTCGTCGACGAGGGCTGCGACAGCGGCCCGGTGATCCTGCAGCAGGCGGTCGAGCTGCCCGACGCGCGCGAGCCCGACGAGGTGCTCTCGGCATTGCGCCCGATCGAGCACTCGCTCTTGCCGGAGGCGGTGCGCCTGTTCGCGCGCGGCGCGCTGCACGCTGACCCCGAGAATCCGCGCCGCGTCAGGACAAGCCCCTGAGACATTCCTGGATAGGCTGCCGATCGTATGAGCGTGAATTGCGGGATCGAGCGCGCCGAGCCCGGTGGGGTGCGCGTGCGCAGGGCGCTGCTGTCGGTGTCTGAGAAGACCGGCATCGTGGAGCTCGCCGAAGACCTCGTGGAGCTCGGCGTGGAGATGGTGTCCACCGGTGGCACCGCGCGCACGCTCGCGCAGGCGGGCGTGGCGGTGCGCGCGATCGAGGACTTCACCGGCTTCCCGGAGATGATGGACGGGCGCCTCAAGACGCTCCACCCGCGCCTCTACGCGGGCCTGCTGGCGGTGCGCGACGACGAGGCCCACCTGAAGGCGGCGGCCGAGCACGGGATCGAGCCGGTGGACCTCGTGTGCGTGAACCTCTACCCCTTCGAGCAGACGGTCGCGCGCGGCGACGCCTCCGACGCGGAGATCGTCGAGAACATCGACGTCGGCGGCCCCACGATGATCCGCGCGGCCGCCAAGAACCACGCGTTCGCGGCCGTGCTGGTGGACCCGGCCGACTACGCGATCGTGCTCGCCGAGCTACGCGAGTCGGGCGCTCGCCTGTCGATGGCCACGCGCGAGCGGCTGGCGGGCAAGGCGTTCGCGTGCACCGCGCGCTACGACGCCTCGATCTCCTCGTGGTTCGCAAGGCGCGCCGAGGAGGACTTCCCCGTGCAGAGGGCCATCGCCTACGAGAAGGCGGCCGAGCTGCGCTACGGCGAGAACCCCCACCAGCGCGCCGCCTACTACGCCGAGGTGGGCGCCCCCACCCATCTGCTCGCGGGAGTCGCCCAATTGCACGGCAAGGAGCTGTCGTTCAACAACCTGCTCGACCTGTCCGCCGCGCGCGAGCTGGTCGAGGACTTCTCCGAGCCGGCGTGCGCAATCGTCAAGCACAACAACCCGTGCGGCTGCGCGCTCGGGCGCACCGCGCAGGACGCCTACGAGCGCGCCTTCGCGTGCGATGAGATGAGCGCCTACGGCGGGGTGATCGCGCTCAACCGCCCCGTCGACGCCGCCTGCGCGCAGGCGCTTGTCGGGGCAGTTCGTCGAGGTCCTGCTCGCCCCGAGCTTCGATGCGCAGGCGCTGGAGGTGCTGACGCAGAAGAGGAACGTGCGCCTGCTGGAGCTGCCCGAGTGGCCCGAGCCGGCCGGGGGCCTCGAGGCGAAGCCGGTGATCGGCGGCCTGCTCGTGCAGGACCGCGACGCAGTCGCGGAGACCCCCGACCAGATGCGCGTGATGACGGCGAAGAGCCCCACCGAGCGCGAGTGGGAGGATCTGCGCTTCGCCTGGCAGGTGTGCCCGCCACGTACGCTCCAACGCGATCGTGATCGCGCGCGAGGGCGCCACCATCGGGATCGGGGCCGGCCAGATGAGCCGCGTGGACGCCGTGAGCATCGCGATCGAGAAGGCCCGCGCCGCGCAGGGTGGGGGGGATCGGATCGACTCGCGGGCGCCTCGCTCGCATCGGACGCGTTCTTCCCCTTCCCCGACGGGCCGCAGCTGGCGATCGACGCGGGCGTCACGGCCATCATCCAGCCCGGCGGCTCGGTGCGCGACGAGGAAGTGCTCGCCGCGGCCGATGCGGCGCATGTGGCCATGGTGGCAACGGGCGTCCGCCACTTCCGTCATTGACCCGACGGCCGAAGCGAGCGGCCCGGTCAGGCTTCGACGTCCGCAAGCAGCGCGGCGACGTCGAGGTCGTCAACGCCCTCGAGCGGCGAGGGCACGACGCTTCCCTCCCGGTGGATCTCGCAATGCGCGTAGCCGTCGGAGCCGGGCTCGGTGCGAATCTCGATGGCCCTCCCGGGGACGTCGACGAGCCAGTAGGTGGGTATGCCCGCGTTCGCGTACAGCACGGCCTTCCGGCCGCGGTCCGCCCGGTGCGAGCTGACCGCTACCTCGACGACGATCAGCGCAACGCGCAGGTGCCGTTCGGGCGGCGGCTCGTGTGCTGCGATCAGCAGGTCGGGCTCGGGCTCTGCCCGCGGCGGGACTTCCACCGGGGATTGCACCTGCGTCCACCACCTCGGCGCCGCCGCGAAGTGGCGCATCAGCCTGGTCACGACCGCGGTGTGCGCTGGTGAGATCGGGCTCATCTCTACGAGCAGCCCGTCCAGCAGCTCGATGTGCAGGCCCTCCAGGGCGCCGGTGAGCACCATGCGGTTGTAGGTTTCGACGTCGATTCGGTGGATCGGGTCTTCCCGATCGCCGTCCCTGTCGATGAGCAGCCCGTCCAGCAGCTCCACGTCCATCCCCTCAAGCGCCCCGGCTTCGACCAGCCGGTTGTAGGTGTCCACGTCGAGCCGGTGGATCGGCAGTGCGGTTGCGGCGCTTGCGGCCATATGCTCATGCTACCGGCGTCGTGGGCGCTCCGGGACGGAGCGATGGTGAGCCGGCGAGCACTCGGCGGGCGCGCAAACGGACGAGGATGCGCAGCGCCTCCTCGGCCTCCGACTCGCTCAGCGCTTCGACATGACGCAACAGCCGTTCAGCGGCGGTGACGGAGACGATCGTGAGTCCCATATGCCCTCATCCGACGGGTGACGCGAAACGGGACAGACCGCCGCGATCGGCGACGGTCAGGAGGCAGGCAAGAAGGAGGAAGGGGAGACGAAGAGGTAGCCGGACGTAGCCGCCGCGAGCCAAGCGCCCGCGCCCGTCAGTCGGACACCGCCTGCATGGCCACTCCCAGCAGCGGGTCCTGCGCGTCGGCCTCGTGTGCCGCCTCGGCGGCGCGCAGGCCCGCGCGCAGGTGCTCTGGTTCGGAGAGCATCCGGCGTTCGGTGAGCGGTTGGAGCAGACCGCGCAGCGGCAGCATCGCGCCGACCCAGCGCGGCGCCCACAGGCGGTCGGCGCGTCGTTCGATGCCGCGCTCGATCGCGTCGATCGCCTTCGAGAGCGGCGCGGGGTTGCGCATGAAGGACGGCATCTGGCCGGTCATCGCCTGCGCCGAGGGCTGGGCGAAGCCGGCGCGCACGAGGTCGGTGTCGATGAAGCCGAAGTAGGCGCATCCCACGCGGGCGCCGCTCGGCGCGGTCTCCATGCGCAGCGCGTCGGTGAGCGCCTCCACCCCCGACTTGGCGGCTGTGTAGGGACCCATCATCGGCGCGTGCGAGATGGCGGCGAGCGAGGCGACGTTGAGCAGGTAGCCCCTGCGCTCGACGATCCGGCCGATGAGCGCGCGGTCGGTGCGCCACACGCCGAGGAAGTTCACCGCGAGCGTGCGCTCCACCTGCTCGACGGGGGCGGTGGCGAGCGGGCCGGTGTAGGCGATGCCGGCGTTGGCGATGCCCACGTCGATCGCCCCGAAGCGCTCGACGGTGGCGCTCGCCGCACGCTGCAGGGCCTCGTAGTCGGTGACGTCGGCCTCGATCGCCACGGCGCGGTCCCCGAGCTCCGCGGCGAGCGCTTCCAGGCGCTCGGGCTCGAGGCCCACCAGCGCGACGTTCGCGCCCTTGGAGTGCAACCGGCGGGCGGTCTCCGCGCCGATCCCGCGCGCCGCGCCGGTGATGAGCACGGTGCGGCCGTTGACGTCGTAGGGGGGCGAGGGCTTGCGGCTCATAGGTTGGCCTCCTGGGCGAGTGCGAGAGTCAAAGGTACGCTCGAGCACGCCATCGCCATCGCCGGTTGCGTGGGTTCGCTCGCAGTGCGCCGTGCGGGACTCGAACCCGCCCCGCCGGATTAAAAGTCCGGAGCTCTACCCGATGAGCTAACGGCGCGCGAAGGGGTCAGTGTGGCAGATGCCCGGCCGGAGCGTCAGCGCAGCCCGAGCGTGTCGAGCGGCTGCTCGGTGGGGGTCTCCCCGGCGGCCACCCGCAGCAGCTCGTCGAGGCGCGTGAGCTTCACGCGTGGGCGCCCGTGGGGCTCGCCGAGGGCCTGCTCGTGGCGGTCGATGGACGACCAGCCCTCGTAGGTCACGAGCGCGTCCACGCGCTCTCGCAGGAGGTCTTCGATCGCCTGCGGGTCGGGGTCTTGCGGCTGCAGGTGAGTGTCCGCGGCGAGGTCTTCGAGCAGCGCGTCCACCGTCTCCTGGGCGTCCTTCTTGTTCGTGCCTATCACGCCCGAGGGCCCCCGCTTGATCCAGCCCACCGCGTACTCGCCGGGCCGGGGCCCGTCGGGTCCGCGCACGCGCCCCGCCTCGTTGGGGATGGTGGCGGAGCGCTCGTCGAACGGCACGCCGGGGAGCGCCACCCCGCGGTAGCCGATCGCGCGCAGCACGATTCCCGCCTCGATCGTCTCCTTCTCACCCGTGGGCACAGCGCGAAGAGCGCCGCCGGCGGCCTGGAGCGCATTTCGCGCGAGCACCACGCTACGCACGCCATCCCCATCCCCAATCAACTCGACCGGGGAGAGCAGGAAGCGCAGGACGATTCGCCTGCCCTTCCCCGCGGGGGCACGTTGGGCGTAGTCGCGCAGCACGGCCACATTGCGCTCCGAGGTGGGGTCCATGTCGGGGTCGTTCACCGCCAGGGCGCGTTCCAGCTCCTCGGGGTAAACGATCACGTCCGCGTCCGCGAGCTCGCCCAGCTCGAGCAGCTCCGGGTTGGTGAACGCCGCCTGGGCGGGGCCGCGGCGGCCCACCACCACGATCTCGCGCACCTCGCTCGCGTCGAGCGCCTCCAGCGCGTGGTCGGCGACGTCGGTGACCGCGAGCTCGTCGTGGGTGAGCGTGAGCATGCGCGCCACGTCGAGCGCCACGTTGCCGTTGCCGATCACCACCGCCCGCTCGCGGGAGAGGTCGAAGTCGTGGTCGCAGAAGTCGGGGTGGCCGTTGTACCAGCCCACGAAGTCGGTGGCCGCGTGGCTGCCCGGCAGCTCCTCGCCGGGGATGCCGAGCGGGCGGTCGCGGGGCGAGCCGGTGGCGTACACGATCGCGTGGTAGCGCTCGGCGAGCTCGTCGCGCGAGACGTCGCGTCCCAGCTCCACGTTGCCGAAGAAGCGAAAGCGCGGGTGCGCGGCGGTCTTCTCGTAGATGCGCGTCACCGACTTGATCTTCGGGTGGTCGGGCGCCACGCCCGAGCGCACCAGCCCCCACGGCGTGGGCAGCCGCTCGAACATGTCCACCTCGATCTCGCGCCCCCCCACCTCGGACTCCTTGAGCAGGTGCCCGGCGGCGTAGAAGCCCGCGGGGCCGGAGCCCACGATGGCTATGCGGATTGGGGTCGAAGTCTCTTTCATGGGTTGGGACGCGATCTGACGTCAGTCAGATCGCGCTCCGGTCTGCGGTCATGGGCACGGCCCGACTCGAACGGGCGACCCCCTCGGTGTAAACGAGGTGCTCTAACCAACTGAGCTACGCGCCCCAAAGGGGTCTTTAAGCGTAGGGGGTTCCGGCGTGCGAAGCTGTGGGCATGGCTCTCGACGTCAGCAGGCATCGGACGACCCGCCGCGTCGTGCTCGCTGTGGGAACGCCTCTGGCGCTCGTCCTGGTGCTCGCGCAGGCATTTCTCCCGTCGCTCGCCGCCAAACGCGTGAGCGATCGGGTGGCGCGCTACGGCGCCGTGGAGAGCACGAGCGTGTCCGCCTTTCCGGCGCTGGAGCTGCTGTGGGGGAAAGCCGACTCGATCGCCGTTCACGCCGCCACGCTCACCGTCACGCCCGCCCAGATCGGCTCGCTGCTGTGGGAAGCGCGCGGCGCGAGCGACACGACGGTGAGTGTCGGCGCCGTGCACCTGCGCGTCGCGGGGCTCCCGAGCGGGCTCACCGTGAGCGGCGTGCGCATGGAAAGGCACGGCTCCGCCGTCCACGCGAGCGCCACGCTCACCCAGCGAGCACTCGACGAAGCGCTCCCGGGCGGCTTTCACGTGCAGCCCACGGCATCCGGCGAAGGGCAGGTGCGGGTGCGCGCGAGCGGCGGCCTGTTCGGCGTGCAAACGTCCATCGACGCGCTCGTGCGGCCTTTCGAAGGACGGATTGTCGCCGAACCGAGCGGCTTCCCGCTGGCGGGCATCGCGACGGTCACGCTCTTCTCCGACCCCCATCTGAACGTGCGGTCAATCGGCGTGCGCGTGCTCCGCGGCACGCCGCTCGCCTACGGGCTGTCCCTGAGCGCGTCCCTGCGCTGAGCGCGTCCCCGCCGGCTGTCCCTGCGGAGAAGCCTGCGCTGAGCGCTCCCGCACGATCATCGGCAGCCCCCGCTTCGGGCTGATCGTGGGCATCTGGCGGATCGTGAGCTCAAAGGAGTCCGGCAGCTCCAGCGTGAAGCGCGAGAGGATCATCGTGGCGATCGTGCGCACCTCCAGCTGGCCGAAGCGCATCCCGATGCATATGCGCGAGCCCCCGCCGAAGGGGATGTAGGCGCCCTTCGGGATCGCCGCCTTCGCCTCGGAGGCGAAGCGCTCGGGGCGGAACGCGTCCGGTTCCGCGAACACGTCGGGGAGGTGGTGGGACGCCCACGAGCAGTAGTCCACATACGCGTTGCCCGGCACCGTGTGCCCTTCGAACTCGAACGACTCCACCGCCTTGCGCGGTCCGATCCACGCGGGCGGGTACTTGCGCAGGGTCTCCTCGAGCGTCATCTCAAGCTCTTTCAGCTCGCCGCTCATCAGCTGCTCGGCGTTTGGGGCCACGTCGCGCAACAGGGCCCCTTGCTCGGCATTGGGTACGACGCCGCGCGGCAGGGCGCTCTGCTGGGCATTTGGGACGCCGTCGCGCAGCAGCTCCTCTTGCTCGGCGACGATGCGATCCGCGATCCACGGGTGGCGCGCCAGCTCGTAGAACATGAACGCGATCGTGGAGGTCGTCGTGTCGTGCCCGGCGAACAGCAGCGTCATCATCTCGTCGCGCACCTGTTCGTCTGAGAGCCGGCTGCCGTCCTCGTCCTGCGCGTCCAGCAGCAGGCTCAGCACGTCCTCGCCGCGCCTTCCGGTGGCGCGGCGCTCCGCGATCTCGCCGTACAGCAGGCGGTTGAGCTTGCTCGACGCTTCCTGGAGCTTTGCCCACGGCGAGCGCGGACCGCGGATGAAGCGGTACTGGTAGCCGGAGGCGTAGAAGGCGAGCGCCTGCTCGAACATCGCCGCGGCATTGATCGTGCGGGCCGCGGTCCCATCGGGTTCGATCCCGAACAGCGCGCGCATCGCGATGCGCGTGGCGAGCCGGCGCGTCCACGTGTACAGATCGATGTGGGCGCCCGGGGTCCACTGCTCGAGCGCCCGCTCGGTCTCTGCCACCATCACGCCAATCGAGGCGGCGATCCGCTCGCGGTGGAACGCCGGCAACATGATCCGCCGCGAGCGGCGGTGATAGGGGTCGTCGGTCGTGAGCAAGCCCGCCCCCAGCAGCGCGATCAGGTCCCTGAAGTGGGATTCGCGCCACAGGAAGTTGTTGGCGTGGGAGACGGTGATGTAGTGGTTGGCGGCCGGCCCCAGCATGAACACCACGTTGCTGTGGAGGATCCGCAGCGTGAAGATCGACCCATACCGTGCATACGCCTCCAGCAGCAGCAGCAGCGGCTCATCGATGAACCGCTTCGTGCGCGCAAGCGAGAAGCCGGTGTCCCCGGGCGGGTAGGGCACGGTGGCGGCGCGCTCGTCCGCGAGATCCTGCGCGAGGATCCGAAACGGGTTTTCGTGGCGCAGGCGAGGGGGCTCGAGGACGGGCATGGCGCAAGCCTAGAGCACTCCCCAGAGGTTTTGGCCGGCCGGCCAGCTTGGTGGGAGGCGCAGGCGCCGGCCGGCCGGCTCGGAGGTGGGGCGCGGGCGGGATGTTTGTCGTATCGGCCTGCCCCGTGCGCGCGCGTGCGCGGGCACACGCTTTGCTTGTTAACACGCCCCGCGCGCCCACGCGCGAGCCCCCGCACACGCCCGCGCCCCCACCCTGCGATACTCTGCGCTACGCACGTTGCCCCATCCCGTGCGCCAGCGCGGGGGCGTAGCTCAGTTGGTTAGAGCGCTGCCCTGTCACGGCAGAGGTCGCGGGTTCGAGTCCCGTCGCTCCCGCTCGAAGGTCTTCACGTTTGAAGGCCTCTCCAGTTCACGTTTGGGCTTGCCGGCGTGTGTTGTGGTGGGCCTTCGTGCGTCGGGGGCGCTGATGGGGGGTACCGGCGGGCCGCCTGGAATCTTGTGGGAGGATCACAGGCCGCCCGGACGGGTTTTTGAGGCGCCGCGGGACGCTGAGGTCTGGTCGGCGTCGCTGGGAGGGTCTGCTTGGGTGTGTGTGAGGTTCAGGCCGCGAGGTGCGGCGGCGCGTTGGCCTGGCTGGTGAGGTCGTGGGGGCTGCGCCGGCGCCGGCGGCGTTTGCGCGGCGGCAGCCCGCAGGCGGCGCGGCGCTGGCTCTCGGCCTGGCGGGCGGCGAAGGCCTCCGCTGTGCGGATGTTGGTGATGATGAAGGCGCAGGTGAGCATGAGCGCGTTGGGGGTCAGGCCCATCAGGCGGCTCCATCCGCGGCTGGTGTCGATGCCGGCCGGGTCGCTCGTCTGCGAGAAGCTGCGCTCGGAGGCGGTGCGCCGGGCGTAGGAGACGCGGTGCGCTTTGGAGGGGTAGTCGTGCTTCTGGGCGGTCTTCGCGTTAACGCTTGCCGGCACGGTGATCGTCTGTTGGGTGCAGCAGAGGGGCGGGTGCTCTGGCGGGTTTGCGATCGTCGGGCGCTCATGGGAGAGCTGCATGGATGCCGGCCTGTGCGGGCAGCGGATCTTGCCGGCCGCGGCGGGGCAGATCACGCGGCGGTAGCCGTCTTGATCGGCGGCGGTGAGCGGGGAGAGCTTGTGGCGGGAGAGCTCTTCGCTCTTTTGGTCGTGGGCGGTGAGCTCGGTCTCTGTGGCTCCGGGAGCTGGCGGGCCGAGCTGGAAGAGCGCCCTGGGCGTGGCCGGACAGTAGAGGTTGCCGTTGCAGGCGATAGCGCCCTCATGGCTGCCGTTGATGCCGCGGTCGCCCGGGTGCAGGTCGATGACGAGTGCTGCGCCGGCCGTGCGCATCGGCGCCGCGAAGGTCTCTGGGGCGCGGTAGGAGTAGCCGCAGTCGCCGAGCAGGTCGCCGAGCTTTATGCCTTCGGCTGCCATGCGCTCGATCACGGGCACGATCATCGCGGGCGGGTCGTGCTTGGCGGAGGCGAGCGTGATCCTGCGCACGAGCTCCGGCACCTCGGGGCCGCCCTCTTCCTTGACGATCGTGGCGGCCTGCAGGTGGTAGCCGAAGAAGATCTCCTTCTTGCCGAAGGAGTTGGCTTTGCGGTGCCCGAAGGCGGCCTCCGGGTCGGCGCAGCGCTCCTGCTGCTTCTGCTCCCCCGCCTGCTCCTCCTCCTGCTCCTGCTCGCCGTCTGCCTGCCGGGGCTCTGCCTGCTGGGGCGGGCCCGGGCTGGCATCGCCTGTGTCCTCGCCCTCTTTCTCTTGAAGCGTCTTGCGCCCTCTGCGCGGCGGCCGCGCGAATGTCTCATAGTCGGTCCAGTCCACGGCCAGCGCGCTTGACTGGGGGACCCTCCCCCCGCCGAGCACCTTCACGCTGGCCTCGATCAGCGCGTCCATCACTTCAGAGAGCGCCTGTGAGGGCCGCCCGTCGGGCTTCTGCCTTGAGAGCGCCTCCTTCACGAGGCGGTAGGTGCGCTCCACCTGGCGGTAGGTGAGCTCATGAGGGCCCTCCTTCCAGTCGGCGATCACGCCCAGGCGGCGCTGATCGGGCTCGCTCAGGCCGATCAGCGCCCGGTGCACCCGCACAAGATGCGCGGGGCGGTCATCGTCGAGCGTGATCAGGGTCCCGAGCAGCAGCGTCCTGACGGAGAGCTGGCGGGGTCTGACGCCGACCGGCAGCATCGCCTCTATGCGCCGCGGCTCGCCGGAGGCGTCGAGGATCGCCTCAAGGCGCGGCAGGTCGGCGGCGGCGCTCACGATGAGCCCCCCAAGAGCGCGACTATCTCCCGCTCGGGCAGGGCGGGCAGGGAGAAGGCGATATCCCCCAGCCGCTGTGAGCAACAGACCCCGGCGGCGGCCATGAACGCCTGCAGGCCGATCGCCTTCGCGGCCTCAGAGAGCCAGGTCGATCTCAGCCGCCCGGTATCAAGCCGTGGCAGGCCGGGATCGCAGAAGAGGGCGGTGATCTCGCCGCTGAGGTTCTTGCGGTCAGGAGCTCTGCCGCCGAGCAGGTACCTTCCTCCCGCGAACGCGGCGGCCTGCCGCAGCGGCTCCTGGTAGCGGCAGAGCACCGGCACGCTGCGCGCCCTGCCGCCGCCGATCGCCACCAGAAGCCCGCCGGAGCGCTCGGCCACATTGATGCCGCGGACGTGGCGAAGCTCTGAGCCGATCACCCCCGCGCCCGCGCCCAGGCAGATCAGCGCCGTTGCGCGCACCCGCCTCGATTGCGTGGACAGCGCAGAGGCGGCCGCCAGGAACAGGCCGATCTCATGGTCGCTGTATGGGGGCTTGGCGCGCTCTCTTGGCAGCGGGGTCGGCCCCGGCGGCGGGTGGGTCTGAAGCGTCCGGGCGAGCGCGCGCAGGTTGCTGCGCAGCGTGCGGCGGGTTGCCGGCGAGAAGCCCTGCGTGCCGCAGAGGATGAAGCGCTCGATGACCGCGCCATCCAGCAGCGTCGAGGGCTCGAGTTCCAAGCCGACCGACTCCCCGAAGCCCGCCAGGCGACTTGCGGCGAACAGAAGCGCCTTCGCCCGCGCCGGGCTCTCGGGATCAGCAGCGCCCACCACCTCCCGCGCGAAGGCGCCCGCGGCATCGCTCACGCCGTGCGAGCGGTAGGCGCAGATCGCGGCTGATACCCCCGAGGCGGGGTCTCTCCCGCTCATCGTACGAGAGATATACTGTACGGTCAAGACGTGATGACTGCTCTCTCTGCCAGACTGTGCCCGTGAGCCGCGATCAGCCGGCACGCGAGCAGGCCAGACAGATCGCGGGCGAGCTCGCCAAGATCGCCCGCACCGGCAAGGTGCTGCCCGGCTCGATCCAGCAGCGCCTCACGCGCTGCGGACGGCCAGGCTGTGCCTGCCAGGCCGACCCACCACGCCCGCACGGCCCTTACTGGCAGTGGACGCGCAAGCTCTCAGGCAAGACCGTCAGTAGATGGCTGAACGCCAGCCACGCCGCCGACTATGAGCACTGGATCGCCAACGACCGGCGCATCCGCGAGCTGCTCTCAGCCCTGGAGGCAATCGGCATCGCCCACCTGGAAGCCGACCACTCGGCGCTGGCAAAAGACAAGCGCCCATCCGCCCGCCGCAGCGCCTGAGGCACGCCAGTGTGGTCAAACGCCGCTAAGGCGTAACTTCTAAATAACTGCCGGTATCGGGGAGGGTTCTGGCGGGGCGGGGCGTAGCTATGACCATCATGTCGGCAGTGATGGTCGATGAGTCTGGGATCCGTGAGCGGTGGTTGATCGTCGAGGATGCGTTGGATGAGCGTGGTCGGCGGCGATGGGCGGCGGCGGAGGCTAGCTCTCACGGGCGTGGTGGTATGGCGGCTGTCGTGCGCGCGACGGGGATCTCGGAGTCCACAGTCCGCCGGGGCCTTGCGGAGGTTCGGGAGGGAGATCAAGTTCCCGCGGGTCGGGTTCGTCGCGCGGGCGGTGGACGAAAGCGGATCGCCGAGCGCGAGCCCGGCGTCGAGCAGGCGCTGCTCTGGTTGCTGGACGGGGTGACTGCGGGGGATCCAATGTCCCCGCTGTTGTGGACGACCCTGACCCCCCAGCATCTGGCCGAGAGGCTTGCCGAGCAGGGGTTCACGGTTCATCAGAGCACGGTTCGTAGGATGCTGAAGGCGATGGGGTTCACGCTCCAGGCCAACCGCAAGAGCCGTGAGGGCTCTGATCATCCGGATCGCAACGCGCAGTTCGAGCACATCGCCGCGGTCGCTGGCGCGGCGCTTGCGGCCAAGCAGCCGGTGATCAGCGTGGACACGAAGAAGAAGGAGCTGATCGGCAACTACAAGAACGCCGGCAGGGAGCTGCGCTCAAGTGGCCGTCCGATCCTCGTCAACACGCACGACTTCCCCGACGAGGAGCAGGGCAAGGCCGTCCCCTACGGCGTCTATGACATCGCCAAGGACGAGGGATACGTCAGCGTCGGTGTCTCCGGCGACACGGCGCAGTTCTCGGTCGCGAGCATCCGGGCGTGGTGGGAGCACCTCGGCCAGGGCCGCTACCCGAACGCCAACACGCTGACCATCACCGCCGACGCTGGCGGCTCCAACAGCTACCGCATCCGCATGTGGAAGACCGAGCTGCAGACCCTCGCTGATGAGACCGGCCTCCAGATCGCCGTTTGCCACTTCCCGCCCGGCACCTCGAAGTGGAACAAGATCGAGCACCGCCTGTTCAGCTACATCTCGATCAACTGGCGCGCGAAGCCCCTGGTCAGCAGACAGGTCGTGATCGACCTGATCTCCTCGACTACCACGAGCACCGGCCTGAAGGTCTACGCCCGCCTAGACGAGAACGAGTACCCAACCAAACCCAAAGTGACCGACGAGCAACTCGCCGCCGTGCAAATCGAACGGGACAATTTCCACCCCGAGTGGAACTACACAATCATCCCGTCAGTAGAAAAGGAGTGACCCCTAAAGGTGTGGTCAACGCGCCAAGACACCCGAAAAAGCCCTGCAAACAACCAAACGTGAAGACCTAGTACTTTACCCCCGCCGTGGGTGCTGACTTTTCGCGCTGGTCCTCGAAGAAGGGTGGGAATGGGGGCTTGGGTTGGGCGACGACGCGCCTCCCTCGATCAGCCGCTCGGCCTTCAGCCCGTACGCGAGACCTTCGTGATCTACCGGTGACTGCACGGGGAGACTGCACGGGGAGACGTAACCATGCGGAGCCGCAGGTGCTACACTCCTACTCAGCAACCCTAATGTAGATATGGCTGCTTCTTCCTCGACATCGGATCGCGTTCGCCCTCGGCGTAGGACTGCCCGCTCAACCGAGCGCCTGGATGCGCCTCGCTCTGCATCCCGCAAGCGCGATGATCGTGCTCCTGGGCGCCGCCGGCGGGCGCCGTCCGTCCAGGCCATGCAAACCCTGGATTCGTTTGCGCGTCTGTACGCGTTCTTCAGGCGCGACGTGCTGCTGGCGGCCGCGCTTGGCTGGGATGAGGCGACCGTCGCCGCCTGGCGGACGCGTGAGGTTGTGCGCCCCCAGGCCAAGAAGGCGGCGCAGGTCGAGCTGTTGCTTGAGCTGTGCGAGGAGGCCCGGCCGTATCTACGAGAGGACCGTCAGGTCGCAGACTGGGTGAGCACCGGGCTGCCGAACCTGCGCGGCGTGACGCCCGCGCAGTGGCTTACGGCTCGTGGCCGGCGTGGACTGCGTGAGCTGAGCTACGGTCTGGTGGACTGGATGCCGCGGCTGCCAGCGGGGGAGATAGAGCCGGTGAAGGAGAGCGCCGCTTCGGAGGCGATGGCCGCCCACGCGGACACGCCGCAGGCCGCCGAGTTTCAGCGGATGCTCGGTGAGCTGGCCTAGAAGTTTCGCTTGACCGCCCAGCGTCCGCGCCAGAACTTGGGCCGGGGGCGCAGCGGGACGAATTGCAGGGCGGCGGCGCGGGCACGGATCTGCTTCGGGCGGCTCACGCCGCTGCTGTCGCTCGAACCGCCGCATTCGGGGGCGCCAACCTCCCGACGAGAGATCTGATCGAGGAGGTTCTCGACCTATCCGATCGCTGAATGGCTTATCGAGCCCATGAACGACGGGGCGTTATGGTCACCTGCTGCTCGCTCGGAGGTACGGCGGCTGAATGTTCGACAGGGCGCGGCGTGCCCTCTCAACCGCCGAATCCGAGCGGCTTCTCCCGCTCCACCTCGTGACCCTGGGTGCGTGCGAAGAGCTCGGCGAGGGTCGCGCCGGCCCCGCCGGCGGGCGCTATGCCGCGCTCGGCAAGCCAGCTCGTGGCCTCTGCGTCTGAGAAAGGGGTGAACTGCAGTCGCGCCGCACACCGCCCGGGTCGCGCCACCGCCGGGTGCAGGCGCCGCACCGGCTCATTGGTCGTCACCAGCACAAGTACCCGCAGGCCCTGTCCGACGATGCCATCGACCAGGTTGAGCAGGCGCGAGAGTCCCTGTCCTGTTCGCTCCTTCGCGTCGGCGGCGAGCAGCTCGCCCGTGTCCTCGAGCACGAGCAGACGCCACTTGCGCTCCTGCTTGCATTTGTGCTCGTCGTCGAAGTCGAACGTGTCCTCGTCCAGCACGACATCGAGCATGTAGTCGGCGCGCTGACCGAAGAAGACCTCGGGATCGATCACGTAGTGCAGCTCGCACCAGCTTCGCCACTCCCAGCCGAGAGAGCGCAGCGCGTAGGTCTTACCAGTGCCGGGCGGCCCGTGCCACAGGATGAGTTGACCTCCCTCCGCCGGGCGAAAATCGAGACCGAGCAATTGTCCGAGGCGCTCTCTTACCGCCTGTGGATAGTTTCCGCCAATCTCCTCCAGCGCGGGGACGGCGATCGTGCGCGAGACGGAGTTTGCCCCATGAGTGCCGCACGACCAGAAGCGAACGGGTATCTCGCGGCTCTCGGTCGTTCGTGTCGCCGGAAAGCGTTCGTGCAGCCAACGTTCGATATCGACAACGATCGCTCGCTCGGCTGCCGCCACTCGGCAATAAACGGTCTCGCCCTTCAGGGTGATGAGCGCCAGCGAGCGTTCGCCGAACAGCGGCTCCAGGTCGAGCAGCGCGGACTGTGCCCGCGCTGAGCGCGAGGTTCTCAGCACGTACTCCAACACGCTGTCCAGCGAGCGTGACGACGTGTCCCATTGCGGCTGCGTCGTATGCGGTATCTCCCGCTCAAAGACGAGCGTCGCAAAATGCGTCTGTGGGAGATTTGACAAACAGACGCTATCCGTCACCGTCAGCGATCGCCTCGACGCCGATCGGGTCGTTGGCCGACCGTCCTGGTTTGTTGCTCCTACTGTCAATGCTTCTTCTCCAGTCACGTCCATATCGTCGTTATGCAGTCCCCTTACCCGCCCTCGTCTCGAAGTCAGCGTCAGGTCGTGCTCGGTCCCCGATGCTCGGTGCGCGTTGCGCCATGCTGGGCTTATGGTGCAGTCCTGCGCGTGCCCCGACGCCGCCACCGAGGATTTCCAGTCCCGTGGTACGACCCTTTGGCCGGATCGCTGGCCTTGACGCTCGCCCTTCGCGACTACCGACTGCTCGTTCGTTACTCCACCAGCGGAGTTGTCCAGTTGTGCTCCTGCAGCTGGTTGTCGAGCTCGCGTCGCTCCTTGGCCAGCTTGTCAAGCAGGGTCTGGACGTCGCTTACACGGATCTGACGCACCATGCGGATCTCTGAGCGGGAGTAGCGCGACAGGCTGCCGCCCGTCGCCGCGCGGACCGCGGACCGCAAGGCCCCCCGGCGCAACGCAAGTACATCGCGCCGAGCGATCCCCTCGGTCACGGTCTCCCCGCTTGCGAGCGTAGTGCTCGCGTTGGTGTGGTTGATGCTGGCGATCAGACGCTGAAGCTCGTCGCAAAGCGAGCTCAGCTCCGCCAGCAACTCCTCGGGCTTCTCGGGAGGCTCGTCGCCCTCCTGCACGAGCACGCTCGTGCTCAGCCGGTCATGGAGCTGTGCGATGCGCTTCTGCAGGTCCGACCTTCGATTGAGTGCTTCCCCAACGATCATGGCCAACAGTATTGCACACTATAAGTATCGCTGCAAGCTGGGCCGGCGAAGCGGTCGCGTTCACCGACGCTACTAATAGTCTGTAGACTCAAAGGCTGTGGACTGGCAGGCTGGCGCGCCAGTGGGGCCAGCTTCGCCGGAACACGCAGCGCTCGGACAGGCGATCCGACAGCTGCGGCTCGCCGCCGGAATCTCGCAAGAGGGTCTGGCGGACCGCTGCGGGATGCACCGCACGTACGTCGGCGGGATCGAGCGCGGTGAGCGCAACGTGAGCTTCCGCAACCTGCTCAAGCTCGCCAACGCTCTCGACGTACGACCCTCGGAACTGCTCGCGCGCTACGAGAGCTTCTCCGGGACGACCAGCCGCGTCTCAGCTTCCCGATGATCGCGGCGTCAGGCGGTCGAGTTTGTAGGAGCTCTCGTCATCATCGCTCCGTTGCACGTTGACGATGTCGCCCTCACCTGACGCTTCACCGCACACGTCCACGTCGCAATCGTCGACAGAGCAACGTCAGCGTTAGGTCGCTGCCACGGGAGCTGGCCCAGACCTCACCGGATCTCGATCCCCCGATGTGTAAAGACCGGACTCGACCCCCGTCGCTCCCGTCGTTACCCCCGCGCAGCAGAGATTACGGCGAGGGCGTGAGCGGACGGTCTGCCTCCTCGGCGATCGCTTCGCGCAACGCCTGCTCGAAGGATCTGGGTTGGAAGTCGAACAGATCCATCCCCGATGGGTCGGTGACGGTCGTGTCGGTGGAGAGTCCCTCGATCAACGGCCTCGCGACACCCGCGTCGACCGGTGTGACGAGTCCGATCCAATGAGAGGAGAGCCACGGTGTCAGCAATGGGACCGGGATGCGTGGGCGGCGGCGCAGTGCCAGCGCGTCGGCCATCCGATCGAGCATCTCCCCGTACGTGAGCACCTCCGCTGAGCCGATCTGGATTTCGCGCGAGCGCGTCTGCTGTATTCCGGGAGCCTCGACGAGATAGCGCAGCACGTCGGCGATGGCGATCGCCTGTGTCGGCGTGGACAGCCACGACGGCGCGAGCATCACCGGCAAGCGCTCGACAAGCGAGCGAAGCGTCCGGTAGCTCTCCGAGCCGGACCCCACCACCATGCCGGCGCGAAACCAGGTCAGCGGCGGCCCCTGCTCGCGCAGGATCTCCCCGACGCGCAGGCGCGAGCGCAGGTGCTTGGACGCGGGACGGTCGCCGAGGCCGCCAAGGTAGACGACCCGCTCGATGCCGGCGGCGGTCGCAAAGCGGGCGAAGTTGGCCGCCGCGACGGCGTCGCGCCGCTCGTAGTCGGAGTCGCCTCCGCGACCCATCGAGTGAACGAGGTAGTAGGCCGTCGTGTAGTCATCGCCGATGGCGCTCAGGGCGCTCGGGTCGAGCATGTCGGCGCGATGCACCGTGACCTCCCCGGGGAAGTCGACCCGGCTCGGGTTGCGCACGACGCATCCGACCGGCTCGCCTCGTGCGTGCAGCTCGCGCACCAGCCGCCCGCCCACGTACCCCGACGCCCCGGTGACCAGCGCGCGGCTCATGTCTAGGATGCCAGCACCTGGGGCGCCTCGTAGGCGCTCGTTAGACCGGCGGACCCGCGCCACCGTGGCTTGGCCAGCAGCATCTGCACACTGCGGATTCGCCGCTCGGCAAAACCCGCCTCGCAGTAGGCGAGGTACATCCGCCACAGCCGCCGAAAGCGCTCGTCATAGCCGAGCCGCTCCAGGCGCGCGGTCGCGGCCTCGAAGTTGGCGCGCCAACGCCGCAGCGTCTCGGCGTAATGCGGTGTCAGGTCCTTTAGTCCGACGGTTCGCATGTCGGTGTGCCGAGCGAGGCAGCCCGCGATCACCACGAGCGACGGCAGACAGCCGTTGGGGAAGATGTGGGTGCGAATGAAGCTCCGTGAGGCCTTCTCGACCTCGTAGGCTCGATCGTCGATGACTATCGCCTGAAGCAGCATCTTCCCGTCATCGGCGAGAAGGTTCGAGCAGCGCGCAAAGAACGTGTCGAAATCTCGATAGCCGACGGCCTCGATCATCTCGATCGAGACGAGCTTCTCGTAGCGTCCGCGCAGGTCGCGATAGTCCTCGCACAGCACCGTGACGCGATCGGCGACGCCGGCCGCTCGCACCCACTCGCGGGCATGCTCGTACTGCTGGCGCGAGATTGTGGTGGTCGTAACCCGGCAACCCCTCGTTCTCGCGGCGTGGACGGCGAAACCGCCCCATCCCGCGCCGATCTCAAGCACGTGGTCGCCGGCGCGCAGATCGAGCTTGTCACACACCAGCTCGAGCTTGGCCCTCGAGGCCTGCGCGAGCGTCATCCCCCGGCTCGGGAAGTACGCGGACGAGTACATCATCGTGTCGTCAAGCATCAATGCGAAGAACTCGTTCCCGAGGTCGTAGTGGGCCGCGATGTCATGGCGGCTGCGCGTGCGCGTGTTGCGCGCGCGGATGCCCTGCATCGCCTGCAGCGGGACCCGCGCCGGGGCGACGCGACGACGCCACTCGTCGAGTGTGCTCGCGTTGCGCGCGGCCACGCGCACCACGGCTGTCAGATCCGGCGACTCCCACAGCCCCTGCATGTAGGCCCCGGCCATTCCGCGACTGCCGTGCAGCAACCTCGGCCAGAGCCGCGGCGAGTTGACCTGGACCGTCGCTCGCGGGCTGCCGTGCCCCAGCACCAGTGCTCGCTCGCCCTCGAGGACGGTGAGCTGACCTGAGCTCAGACGTCTCAGCAGGCTGAGCACGATGCGCCTCGCGACGCGCTGCATCGGCGTCACGCCGGCTCCTCGGGACGGGGGTGAACCGGCAGGCCCTTGAGCTTCAGCGCGAGCGCATGGGCATAGATGAGCGCGAGCACGCGCAACGTCGCCGCCGGGTAGCGCGCGGTGACGCGAGCCAGGCCGCCGCGGGTTAGCGGCGCGCGCCGCAGGGAGAGCGTCGCGTCGAACGCGATCCGGCCAAGCTCGTGGCTCTCGATGTGAACGGCCAGTGTCGGGCCGGGCTCGGCCACGCGCATGGTGTAGCGCTGCTCCATCCCCATGAACGGCGATACATGCAGCGCCTTGGCGAAGCTTGCGGAAAGCTCCGGGGCATCGCCTGTGCGCGTCAGCACATAGGCGTGCCGCTCTCCCCACGGCGTATTCGTCACCTCCGCCACGACCGCGTCGAGCCGCTCCTGGGGGGTGAAACAGTAATAGAAGCTGACGGGGTTGAAGCAATGGCCGAGGGTGCGCGGTTGTGTGAGTACGCGAACCGGCCCGATGGGCGCGCTGCCCGTCTGGCGCTCGACCTGCATGCGCACGGCATCAGCGAGCCGGGTGTGGGGATCGCCGAGGTAGTCGGCCCGGCGGAACCGCACTATGCCTGGACGGTGGTCGAGCAGGCGGCCGTCCAGCAGGCCATCCAGCTCCTGCAGGTCGAGATAGAGGAGTGCCAAGCGATGGTGGAACTCGTGGGCGCGCACCGCGAAGCGACGGTGACGGATCGTGCCCTCGTAGATCGCGCTGCTCGTCATGCCCACACCGGCTCGGTCCGCCGCGCGCTGAGCTCGCGCACCACCCGGTGCGCGCTGCTGACGCCGTCCTCGTGGAAGCCCCATCCCCAGTAGGCGCCGCAATAGTGTGTGCGATTGCGCCCGCTGATCTCGTTGTGTCTCGCTTGCGCGGCGACGCCCGCGGGAGTGTAGACAGGGTGCGCATATTGCATCGTCCGGATGATCTGCTCCGGGTCGATTGCCGCCGTGCGGTTGAGCGTGACGCAAAACTCGCGGTCGGCCAGCAACGATTGCAGACGGTTCATGTGGTAGGTCACCGTGCAGCGCTCCGGCGCCCCGGCGCCGAGGTGGTAGTTCCAGCTCGCCCACGCGCGCCGGCGCCGCGGCAGCAGCGAGCGGTCGGTGTGGAGCACCGCCTCGTTGGGCTGGTAGGGGATCGCCCCGAGCAGCTCGCGCTCTCGCTCGCTGGGGTCGCCGAGCAGCGCCAGCGCCTGGTCGGAGTGCGTCGCGATCACGACAGCGTCGAAGCGCTCCCGTTCGCCTCCGCGCGAGGTGACCGTGACATGGTTGGAATGGCGATAAACGTTTATTATCGGTGCCGAGAGCCTGAGGCGCCCGCGCAGAGGGCGCGTGAGAGCTTCGACGTAGCTGCGCGATCCGCCGGCGATCGTTCGCCAGCGTGGCCGGTCGCGGAATCCGAGCATGCCGTGATTGTCGAAGAACTCGATCAGGAAGCGGGCCGGGAAAGACCACATCTGCGCTGGATCCGCGGACCACACCGCCGATGCCTGCGGGACGATCAGCCGCTCGACGAAGGCATCCGAATAGCGCCGCTGCTGGAGCCAGTCCCGAAGCGATGGATCCTCGTCGGAGGCGAGCAGCCGGCGGGCGTCCCGGTTGAAGCGCGCCAGGTCGGCGATCATCCGGTGAAACGACGGCGAAAGCGCGTGACGGTGGCACGCGAACAGGCCCCTCAGCGAGGCCCCGTTGTACTCGAAGTCCCGGCCGTCGCTCACCCCGAAGCTCATCTGCGACGGCTGCGTCGCCACGCCAAGCTCGGCGAGCAAGCGCTCGAACTTGGGGTAGTTGCGGTCGTTGAAGACGATGAAGCCCGTGTCGAGGGCGTAGGCGCCTGTGTCGGTTTCGACATGCACCGTGTTGGCGTGCCCGCCGGCCCGCTCGCCGGCCTCGAACACGACCAGCTCGTGATCGTGCTGCAGCATGTGTGCGCACACGAGCCCGGATACCCCGGCGCCGACGATTGCGATCCTCATCGAGAATGTTCTATACCATCGAACGTTTCTAAGATCTCTACATAGCACCGTTTCGCACCCGGAAGGGCGCCTGCGGCGGCAAGCCCGACAGTCATGCCTCCCGTGTGAGGCATTCGCGCCGACGCTCCAAGGACCGGCATCATGATCAGCTCACTGCTCGACACCATCCTCGACCGCACCGTCGTTGCGGGCTATTCGCGAGTCGGCTATCGCCTGCGCAGGGGCGCGTGGAGCCCAGCCGACCTGCAGCCGATGGACGGGAAGGTCGTGCTCGTCACCGGCGCCAGCTCAGGACTGGGCCTCGCCGCCGCGGAGGGCTTCGCGCGCCTTGGCGCCACCGTGCGTCTGCTCGCTCGCGACGAGCGGCGCGGCGAGCACGCGCGCGCACAGATCGCGGCGGGGACCGGCAACGGCGACGTCCACCTCGACCTATGCGACCTCAGCGATCTCGATTCGGTGCGGCGGTATGCGCGGCGGCTGCGCGATCGGACGCCGCGCCTGGACGTCCTCGTCAACAACGCCGGCGCGCTGCCGGTCGAGCGGACGCTCTCGGCGGACGGCATCGAGCTGACGTTCGCGACCAATGTGGTTGGGCCGTTCCTGCTGACGAACCTGCTGGTCCCGTTGCTCGCCGCAAGCGACCCCGGTCGCATCGTCAACGTGTCCTCGGGCGGCATGTACGCGCAGCGAGTCCACCTCGACGATCTGCAGATGGCCAACGAGCGCTTCGACGGCGCCACCGCCTATGCGCGCAGCAAGCGCGCGGAGGTGATGCTGACCGAGGAGTGGGCGCAGCGGTTGGCGCGCAGCGCTGTCGTCGCGCACGCGATGCATCCCGGCTGGGTGGACACACCCGGGTTGAAGTCCTCGCTGCCGCGCTTCTACCGCGCGATGAAGCCGCTGCTGCGCACGCCGGCCGAGGGCGCCGACACGATCGTCTGGCTCGGCGCCGCCGCCGAGCCGGCGGGCAGCTCCGGCGGCTTCTGGCACGACCGCCGCCGCCGCCCGACCCACCTGGCGCCGTGGACCAAGCAGACGCCCTCCGAGCGCGAGCGGCTGTGGGCCGAGTGCGAACGCCTCAGCGGCTGGCACGAGTCGCACCCTGAAGGGCATACCCAAAGGGCACACGGCAGGCAGTCCGTCGGGTCGTCCCAAACGCCGTCCGACGCCGATCCAAATCGATAAGGAGAGCCCAATGGCCCACTACAAGGCAACCCTCGACACGCCGCGTCCGCCCGAGGAGATGTTCGCCTACCTGAGCGACTTCTCGACCACAGAAGAGTGGGACCCGGGCGTCATCGAAGCCGAGCGCCTCGGCGACGCACCGGTTCGCGCGGGAACCGAGTTCCGGCTCGTAGCCCTCTTCCTCGGCCGAAAGACACCCCTCACTTACCGCATCGTCGAGTACCACCCGCCAAGCGCCGTCACGTTCCGCGGCGAGAGCTCGACGGTGGTCTCGCTCGACCGCATCACCTGCGAGCCCGCCGGTGGGGGCACACGAATCGTCTACGACGCCGACCTCGCGCTCAAGGGCGCGCTGAAGCTCGCCGACCCGCTGCTCCGGATTGCCTTCAGACGCGTCGGGGCTCGCGCCCTCGCGGGTCTGCGCAGGACGCTCGAAGAAGGCCAGTGAGCAACAGCGCGTACCATCTTGATCGAGTGCGTGGACGCTTTTCGAAAACGCAGCGGAGGGTCGCGCGGCGTCATCGCTTGTCGCCCTGTGTGGCGGGTATGGTTGTCGGGTGAACCCGGTTCGGTTGGTGGGGGTTGGTGTGGTGGGCGCAACTCTGGCGGCCGCCGCGAGTGCCAGCCGGGCAGCAGCCGTTCGATCCGATCGTGGGCTGAAGGCGGTGCGTGGTTCGCGGCGGCTGGAGCTCGGCGCGTTCGGCGCGGCGTTGTCGCTGCTCGCGGGACTTTGGCTCGCCGCGCCCGGGACAGGGCCGGCTGGGTCTGCGGCTTCGCCGCTAGCCTCAGGCGGCGGTGTGTCGAGCTCGTTCACCGGCGCCGGTGTGAGCCTTGGGAGCGCTGCGGGCGTGGCGCGCCTGTCGCTGATCGGCCAAGCGAAGCTCCTCGCCCCGACGACCGGACCCCTCAAGAGGGAGAAGGGCCACGCCCGGTTCGGCGTGAGCGTGGCGGTGTCGTCCGACGGTAACACAGCGCTGATCGGCGGCTTTGAGGACCATCGAGGTGTCGGGGCGGCGTGGGTGTTCGTCCGCACAGGCGGCAGCTGGACCTCGCAGCGCAAGCTCGCAGCCCCCACGACCGGTCCCAAGAGGAAGGAGATCGGCCACGCCTTCTTCGGCTCGAGCGTGGCGCTGTCGGCCGACGGTAACACGGCGCTGGTCGGCGGCTACGGCGACCATGGCGGTGTCGGGGCGGCGTGGGTGTTCGTCCGCACGGGCGCCACCACTTGGAAGTTGCAGCGCAAGCTCCTCGCCCCGACCACCGGCCCCAAGAGGAAGGAGAAGGGCGACGGCCTGTTCGGCTACAGCGTCGCGCTGTCCGGCGACGGGAACACGGCGCTGATCGGCGCCGACACCGACAACCCCCTTGTCTGCGGTTCATGTCACATCCTGCCGACAGGTGTTGGGGCGGCGTGGGTGTTCACGCGCTCGGGCAGCGCCTGGACCGAGCGGCAGAAGCTGGCCGCCCCCACCACCGGCGCCGAAGGGAACGAGATCGGCGACGGCCTGTTCGGCTCGAGCGTGGCGCTGTCCTCCGACGGCAACACGGCGCTGATCGGCGCCGAGCGCGACAACGGCGGTGCCGGGGCGGCGTGGGTGTTCATCCGCGCGCTCACCACTTGGACCTTGCAGGGCAAGCTGACCCGCCCCACCATCGGGACCGTGCACGGAATACCCCCCGCCCAGTTCGGCGCCGGCGTGGCGCTCTCGCTCGACGGCAGCACAGCGCTGATTGGCGGTCCCGGCAACGCGGTGGCGTGGGTGTTCGTCCGCGAAGGCGGCGTCTGGACCGAGCAGCAGGTGCTTACGCCTCGCCCATCCCTCATCATCGTCAAACCCGGTGAACCAAGCAAACCCGTCAACCCCGAGTTCGGCTACAGCGTGGCGCTCTCCTCCGACGGCAACACGGCGCTGGTTGGGGGACCGTTCTTCAACAGCTATGCGGGGGCGGCGCGAGTGTTCACGCGCGCGGGCACGGTCTGGACCGAACAGCAGACGCTGAGCCTCCCATCGATCGGCGCCGGCGCAGAGATCGGCGCCGCCAACTTCGGCTGGAGCGTGGCGCTGTCCTACGACGCCAAGACCGCGCTGATCGGCGGCGACGCCGACAACGGCGGCGTCGGGGCGGCGTGGGTGTTCAAGCCGGGGTCGTTCTTGATTCCACTCTGATGCGCCCATTAGCCAACAACACCATCGCGGCACGGTCCTCGACTCTGAGGACAGCGGCCGCCAGAGCCAACGGAGGATCCAATGAGAGCATTCAAGCCGGTCACCTGGTCGTGCGCGTTCGCTGTAATGCTTGGCGCGGTGATGTTCACACCAGGGGTGGCACAGGCGGCGCCCTCGCTCATGAAGATCGCCTCTCGCCTTTTCCCAAGCGGCACTGCGGTGCCCGGCGGGATGTCGGGTGGCGTGCTGGTCTCGGGTGGCAAATTGGCAGCGCTGACCGCCCCTGAATTCATCTACCAACCCCCGCCCGCGAGCTCGCCCACAGCGGCCGGGACGGTCTACGAGTTCATGTTCTGGGACGTGAACGCCACGCTCAAGCGCAAGGAGAAGGCGGCGTTCATCGCGCCGTCGGGGACGACCTTCCAGGCGACCGCCTGGTACCTCGCTCTTGGTGGTGGTGAAGGTGGGTCCACCGCCGTCACGACCTGGGCGTTCTCGCTCGACACGTATAAGGTGCTCCCGGAATCGCCGATCGAATCGGTTGTCCCGGCCACGGCGTGGACATCCCCGAGCAGCTCGGTGTCGACGGCCACGGCCGTGAAGATCACCGCTTCGGAATTCATCGGTACTCACACCAAGTTTTCCTTCACGGGGTTCAGGTCATGGTTTGTGTTCGGGGGAAGCAAAGTCAAGATAAAGGGCGCCAATGTGATCGTGCCCGCGGGTGAGTCGCCCTATGCGATCGCCTTCTACCTCCATGGCGGGCAGCCTCTCGTCGAAAAATGCCCAGGGGGTCCGACGACCTGCAAGTAGCTGAGGTCGCCCGCGGCGGTTGACCGCGGGAGCGCCCGTGGGCGCGGGCGTGACGCCCCGACTAACGATGCCACCGGCACGATCGTGCCGGTGGCATCGTTGGCGTTTGGGCCGGCCGGGTGGTGTATGGTGTTCGCCGATGGGGCGGGCGCGCTTGCGGAGGGTCGCAGCCAACGCGAACCGATCGGGCTCGCGGCGCGTCCTGCCGATCGCCGCCACGACCCTGCTCGCGAGCTTGCTGCTCGCGCACGCCGCGGCCGGCGCGGGCGCACCCGCTGCCCACGCGGCCCAACAGTGCCCGGCGGGTCGGGTGTGCGAAGAAACGCGGCACGCGATGATCTCCGCGCCGGTGCCGCCCCACCTCGGCGGCGTGTTCGCGGCGCTCCCCGGCGTCGAGCCGCTCGTCGAGCACGACGAGGAAATGCTCGAACCGCAGGGGCCGGTGCGGTCGCCGACCGCGCTCGGCCCCGAAACCGAGCTCGCCGGCGGGCTGCCGTTCGGGGCGGGCGGCGCCGTGGCGCTCAGCGCGAGCCTCACACCGAGAGGGTTCGTCAGCACCGACCTCGGCGAACCGCCGGGGCAGGGGGAACCACAGGAGCCGACCGCCGCGGTGGGCGAAAAGGTCGTGTGGTACACCGGCAACGACTCCGTCGCCCTGTCGCTCGACGGGGGTAAAAGTTTCAAATACTTCAACCCCGCCACGATGTTCCCCGAAAAGGGTCTGAACTTCTGCTGCGACCAGATCGTCTCCTACTCGCCGCAGAAGAAGCTGTTCGTCTGGATCCTGCAGTACTGGTGCGGCAAGGGCAAAAGCGCGCCGCCCACCGTCGAATGCACCGAATCGGGCACGACCTCCAACCGCCTGCGCATCGCCGTCGCCAGCCCCGCCGGGTTGCGCGCCAACGCGAAAGCTCCCGGCAAGGCGTGGCACTACTGGAACATCACGCCCAAGGGGTCGTTTGGTGGACGCCTCGGCGGACCGGGGACGTGGTTCGATCAGAGCAAGATGGCGCTCAACAGGCGCTATGTCCTGTGGAGCGTGGACGTGCTCAGGGGCAAGTCGACCGTCTCCTCGGTGCTGATGCGGATCTCGCTCGCCGCGCTCGCGGCGCGCAAAGCCTTCCGCTTCGGATTCATCACCGAAAGCCACGAGAAGGTCAACGTCGCCCAGGACGTGAACGCGAGCGCCGGCTACTTCGTCGGCAACGAAGACATCAGCACCGAGCGGATCTGGTCGTGGCCGAACTCGGCGTCCACGGCGACGGTGCACGTCATCGCCCACACCTCCGTGCCGAAATACAACGGCGTCGTCAACGGCACCACGGGCGGCAACTGGTACAGCCGCTGGGGGATCTTCCCCGGCTCCGTCGACAGCGCCGCGCTCAGCGGGAGCACGATCTACGTCGCGCAGGGGACCGGGCGCTCCTACTGCGTGGCGGCATGCACGTCTAAATCGCCCGTCATCGGGCCGCCCGTGTTCAAAGAGCCGGCCGTCTTCATCTCGCAGTACAGCGTCTCCTCGTGGACCGTCACCGGAGAACGGTGGCTGTACAACAACAAGTCCGCGCTCACGTGGCCGGCCCTGCAGGTCGACGGGGCGGGCGACGTCGGGATCGTGGTGCGCGCCGCGCCCGAAGGCCAGAACCCGCAGCCCGTAGTCGGCTTCCTCGCGCCGGGCTCGAGCAACCCGTTCCTCACGGCCGAGCCCGAGGGGCTGCCACAGCTCACGGGCGACTACTACAGCCTGCGCCCCGGGCGCACCTCTGAGTCCTTCGTGATGACCGCCCAGACCGTCCAGTCGAACAACGCCATGCACTGGGACTACGTCGAATGGGGGCGCGGAGCCGGGCCGTAGCAGGGCAGCGCGAACTTGCGCTGCCACCCGCGGCCGAGCCTGATGTCGGCGTGCCCCACGCGTGCGCGCGGGCTCAACCTACGTTCAACACCACCTTGCCCAGGGCATGCCGCCGGTCGATCATTCCGAACGCCCCCACGGCCTCCTCCAGCGCAAAGCACGCCCCAACGATCGGACGTACAAACCCTTCCTCCACCATCCCCCCGACGGCCTCGCCGATGGTGCGATTGCGCTCCGGGCTGCCCATCACGTAGGTGCCCCACCCGGCGCCCACCACCGAGATGTTGCGCAGCAGCAAACGGTTCACCTTCACCTCGGGAATCGACCCCTCGGCGAACCCCACCACGAGCACGCGCCCGTCCTCGCGCAAACAGCGCAGGCTGTCGGTGAAGCGCTCCCCGCCCACCGGGTCGAGCACCACGTCCACGCCGCCCCCGCTCAGCTCGAGCGCCTGCTCGCGCCACTCGCCGTCCGAGCGCACCACCTGCTCGGCGCCCGCCTCGCGCGCCACGCGCTCCTTCTCATCGCTCGACACCACCGCGATGGTGGACGCCCCGAGCGCCTTCGCCACCTGCAGCGCGGCGGTCCCCACGCCGCCCGCGGCGCCGTGCACGAGCACGCGCTCGCCCTCGGCGAGGCGCCCGCGCAGCTTCAGCGCGAAGTACGCCGTGTGGTAGTTGAGGATCAGCGACGCGCCCTGCGCGAAGTCGAGCTGCTCGGGCAGCGCGAACGTGAGGTACGCGGGCGCCACGGCCCGCTCCGCCATGCCTCCGAGCACGGTGAACGCCATCACGCGATCGCCCGCCTGAAAGCCGCTGCCCGCAGGCGCCTGCGCGACCGTGCCGGCGACCTCCGCGCCGGGTATGAAGGGAAGCTCGGGCTTGAGCTGGTAGAGCCCCCTTGTCTGCAACACGTCGGGGAACGCCACCCCGGCGGCCTTCACGTCGATCAGTATCCCCTCGCCGGGGGTGAGCATGTGGGTGGGCTGGGGGCTCGGCGCGTCCACCACGCTTACGGCGTCCGGACCCGAGAGCTCGCTGATCTGCACGGCGCGCACGGGCGCACAGATTACGCGAGCCGCCCTAAGGGAAGTCTCACTGGGTCTTAGGGCTCTGTTTATCCCCCGTTGTGAGTGTGATCGCCGCCGGCAGCGCGGCCTCAGGATGACCGACGATCGACACGACATCCCCCGTCCGCGCCTCGACGCAAGCGCGCGCCGCCGTCGCCGCGAGGCGCAGCGTGCGCGGCTGCGCCGCAGGCGTCGCTGGGCGATCCCCGCCGCCGCGGCCGTGCTCGTCGCGGTGGTCGCGATCGCGAGCACAGGCGGCGGATCACCGAGGTCACATGGCCATGCGAAGGGAGCCGCGTCGCTCCCGGGCGGTGGCAAGCCGGCGGCCGTCGTCCCCGGCGGTCCGCTCGCCCCGGCGAGATACGGCGGCCTTGCCGCGCTGTGGGCGCCCCAGAACGTGGTCGGCGCTCAGCCGGGCACCGCGGCTGCCTACCAGGCGGCATCGACTCTGCCCGGGATGCCGGGCTATCTGATGATCGCCGACCGCGGCAACAACCGCATTCTCGTGGTGAACGCGCGGCGAGAAGTCGTGTTCCGCTATCCCACCGCCGCGGATCTGGCGCTGGGTCGCAGGCTCATCTACGACGACGACACGTTCGTGCAGCCGGGCGGGCAGGCGCTCATCTCGAACGAGGAGGACAACCACGCGATCGTGCAGGTGACGCTGGCCGACCGCAGCCTGCGGGTGCTGTTCGGCCATCCCGGCGAACCGGGCTCCGACCGCACGCACCTGCACACCCCCGACGACGCCTACATGCTGCCCGACGCGACGCTCACCGTGGCCGATGCCTACAACTGCAGGATTCTGTTCATCAAGGCGCATGCGATCGTCCGGCAGTACGGCGCCACCGGTGTGTGCCGCCACGACCCGCCGCGCTACCTGGGAGCGATCAACGGCGACACGCCGATGCCGGGCGGGGGCATGATGGTGAGCGAGATCGAAGGCAGCTGGATCGACGTCATCGGACGGGAAGGCAGGCTCATCTCCGCCGTCAAAGCGCCGGTCAGCTTCCCGTCCGACCCGCAGCCGCTGCCGGGCGGGCGCATCCTGCTCGCCGACTATGCGACTCCGGGCCACGTGCTCATCGTCGATCGGCGCGGGCGCGTGCTGTGGCGCTACGGTCCCGCGCAGGGGCCCGGCGAGCTGAACCACCCGTCGCTGGCGAGCACGCTGCCGAACGGCGACGTCGCGGTCAACGACGACTACAACGACCGCGTGCTCGTGATCGACCCGCGCACGAACAGGATCGTGTGGCAGTACGGCCACACCGGCCGGCCCGGCACAGCCCCCGGCTACCTGAACACCCCGGACGGCATGGACTTCGTCCCGGCGGGGCCCAACGGGGGTCCCGACTACGCGGCGGTGGTACACCCCTGAGATGCCCTCGCCGCCGGCCTGGAAGGAATGAAGACCCGATGGTCTGCGACCCGGGAGAGAGGCCGATGCGCCGAGGCCGCACACGATGAGCTCGCCGCGAGTTGAGCAGAGCGCGCGTCGGCGCGCGGCGCGCGAACGGCGGCTCAGACGCCGCCGCGCCGCGGCGGGGGTCGGGTTGGTGGTTGTGGTCGTCGTCGCGATCGCGCTGCTCGCCGGCGGCGGCAAGAGCCGCTCCGGCGCCACCGCGGCCCGCTCGCCGGCGGCGGGCGGTGGTTCGGCCGCACGGGGTACCTCGCGCGCGCGCGCGAGGTACGCACGCACGGGCACGCTCCCCGCGCCGGTCCAAGACGCGGCGGCGGTTGCGGTGGGGCCGGAAAGCCTCCTCCTGCTCGGCGGCCTCGACCAGGCGGAAGGCTCGGTGGCGGACGTCGTGAGCGCCACCCCCACGCGCGCGAGCCGCATCGGGACGCTGCCGACGGCCCTCCACGACGCCTCGGCGAGCTTCCTCGGCGGAGCGGCCTACCTGTTCGGCGGCGGCGACGTCGCTTCGCTTCCCTCCATCACGCGCGTCGACCCCTCCGGTGGGAGCCGGCCCGCGGGGCGGCTGCCCACCCCCGCGTCGGACGTGGCCACGACCGCCTTGAACGGCACGGTGTACGTCGTCGGCGGCTACACCGGCCAAACCCCTCTGCGCACGATCCTCGCCTGGCGTCCCGGCGAAGCGCCGCGCGTCGTCGGCACGCTGCCCAAGCCCCTGCGCTACGCGGCCGTCGCGAGCGCTTCCGGTGAGATCGTGATCGCCGGCGGCACGAGCGGCGAAGCGGCGAGCAGGGACGTCTACCGCTTCGACCCGCGCAGCTCCGCGCTCACCACGCTCGGGCTGCTGCCGAGCCCGCTCACGCACGCCGCCGCCGCGAGCGTGGGGGGGACCGTGTTCGTGTTCGGCGGGCGTGAAGCCTCCGCCGGCACCCAAACGCGCCGGATCCTCGCGATCGCCCCCGACGGGAGCGTCCGCACGGCGGGTCTGCTGCCGCGGCCGCTGTCGGACCTCGCCGCCGTCGCCCTTGGCGGGCGCATCGTGCTCGCCGGCGGCCGCGACTCCGGCGGACGCGTCCAGGACGCAATTTTGACCGTCAGCCTTCAGTGAAGGTCCCGAGCGTCTTATGGTGAAAGACGCAAGCATGAGCAGAGCCGTATTCCGCACTCCGCTGACCCCCGTCGCCGGCCTCCTCGGCCTGGTGGTGGTGCTCGCGGTCGGGATGTACGCCTACGACCATGGGCGGCGCGATCAGATCGCCAAGGGCGTGCGCATCGACGGCATCGACGTCGGCGGCCTGAGCGCCTCGGCCGCCACCTCACGGCTGCGCGAAAGCGTGGCGCTGTCGATGGAACGGCCGGTGCTCGTGAGCTCGCACGGCAGAGCCTGGCGCATCGCGCCGCGCCGGGCGGGCGTCGTCGTGGACGTCGCCGGGACCGTCTCAGAGGCGCTCGACGCGAGCCGCCGCGGGTCGATCTTCTCGCGCACATGGCGCGGGCTCTTCGGCGGGAGCGTCAACAGGGACGTGCCCCTGCGGGTTAGCTACTCCCGGCAGGCGCTGCGCGGCTTCGTCGACGAAGTGCGCGCGGCGGTGAACGTCTCCCCGCGCGACGCCACCGTGCAACCCGGCGAAAGCGGGCTCACAGAGGTGCCCGACCGGGTCGGGGTGGCGGTCGAGCAGAAGCGGCTCACGGCCCGCGTGGCGGCCGCCCTGACGGGACCCCTCGCCAAGCGCGCCGTCGCCGTCCCCACGCTCACGCGCAAGCCGGCGGTCACCACCGGCGAGCTGGCCGCCAGGTATCCGGCCTACATCGTCATCAACCGCGCGAGCTTCGAGCTGCTCTTCTACCAGCACCTCAAGCTCGCGAGCAGCTACCCGATCGCGGTGGGCATGCAGGGGCTGGAAACCACCGCCGGGCTCTACCACATCCAATGGAAGCAAACCGACCCGCCGTGGTACGTGCCGAACTCGGCGTGGGCGGGGGCGCTCGCGGGCAAGACCATCCCGCCCGGCCCCGAAGACCCCCTGAAGGCGCGCTTCATGGCGTTTAACGGCGGCGCCGGCATCCACGGGATCGACCCCTCCGAGTATGGGACGATCGGCCACGACGCCTCGCACGGATGCGTGAGGATGCGCATCCCCGACGTCATCTCGCTCTACGCGCGCACCCCCGTGGGGACCCCCGTGTACGTGATCTAGCGGCGCTGCTGGTTCTGCTGGCGCTCGCCGCGAACCAGGACGGCGATGAACACCACGATCACGTTCACGATCAACCCGATCCCGAGGAACGTGGCGAGCAAGCCGATGTCCTTGCTGACGGCTGCGCTGGTGGCGAGAAGCATCGCGTGGGAGCCTACCAGCGGCGAGCGCGTCCGTGTCGTAGCCTTCAGCTACCGCTTGCGCATCGCAAGCCATGGAGAGGTGCCAGAGCGGTTGAATGGGCGCGACTGGAAATCGCGTAACGGGGGTTGACCTCGTTCGGGGGTTCGAATCCCCCCCTCTCCGTCCGCACGCGTCGCACGTAGTAATAACTGATGTCGTTCCGGTATTTCACGGACGCACAGGGATGACGGGGGTGCAAAGTTCCAACATATGACCCATACTGCCTCGTCGTCTGACCGCCCTCATCGCACCTCGCCGTGCTGCTCGATGTTGGGTGCGACCAGGACCTGATCCTTGGTTACCGCGACTCGCAGCTCGTCGGACCGACCTTGGTCCCGCCGAGCGGCACGAAGGTCAGGTGGCGGCGATGAAGCCCTCCTCGACGGTGCGCGTCCACCGACCCGGGCACGCCCACTGGTAGGGTAGAGAGGTCCATCGCGCGCCCGCACAGGCTGCGATCGTGCGCTCGCCGGGTCCTTCCTGACCTCTCTGCCTCGCGACCGCGGCCCTTGAGAGGCTCGTGAGGAGCGCCCGTGAATGTCGTTACCGCAGGGTCTGACCGTAGGTCTCCTCGCCGGCCCTTGGGGCGCCCGCCGGAGCGCTCCGTGGTCGCAAGGCCCTCACGGCCGGCAGGGGCGCCGTTGCACGTCGCGATGCTCGCTCCGCCCTGGATCTCCGTCCCCCCGCCGGGCTACGGAGGCGTGGAGTCGGTGGTCAGCGTGCTCACGGAGGCGCTCGTCCGGCGGGGACACGCGGTGACGCTCTTCTGCGCCCCGGGCTCGCTGTCGAGCGCGCGGGTGGTGACCCTGCTCGACGAGCACCACCCCGATGAGATCGAGCGTTCGCTGTATGAGGTCGACCACGTCGCGCGGGCATTCGAGGCGATCGAGCTCGCGGCCGACGAACGTTGCTTTGACGTCGTTCACGACCACTGCGGCTTCACCGCGCTCGCCATGGCCGACCGCCTCGACACGCCGTTCGTGCACACCCTTCACGGGCAGTTCACCGCCGACACCGCGGCCTTCTACGCCCGCCACGGCCACAAGGCGGCGCTCGTGGGCATCAGCCATGCGCAGCTCGCGTCGGCGCCGGCGGGACTGGACCCGGTGGGCGCGATCCCGAACCCCATCGACGTAGGGGCCTGGCCGCTGCGCGAGCACAAGGACGACTACCTGCTGTGGATCGGGAGGATGACTGCCGAGAAGGGGCCCCACCGCGCAATCGCCGCCGCCCGTGCCGCGAACGTGCCGCTGGTCTTGGCCGGGGTCATCCAGCCCGGTCAGCAGGCGTTCTTCGACGGCGAGGTAGCTCCCCACATCGACGGCGAGCGCGTGCGCTTCGTCGGCGAGGTCGATGGGTCGGTCAAGCGCTCGCTCTTCGCGGGCGCCCGCGCGCTGCTCATGCCGATCCGTTGGGAGGAGCCCTTCGGGATGGTCATGGTCGAGGCGCTGGCGTGTGGTACCCCGGTGATCGCCTTCCCCGAGGGCGCCGCCCGCGAGCTCGTGCTCGACGGGCACACCGGCTTCCTCGTCGAGGACGAGCAGGCGATGGGCGCGGCGGTCGGCCGGCTGCCCCGCATTCTCGCGCGCGACTGCCGCGCGTGGGTCGCCGAGCATTGCGACGTAGACGTGGTCGCCGCCGCCTACGAGCGTACCTACCGGTCGGTGGCGCGTCAGAGCGCCGCCGTGACCGTCGCGCATGTCTGAGCGCACCCTGAGCGTCCTGGACGGCAGCACCTTCGTCGTGGGGGACCGCCTCGGCGACGTGCGCGCCGACGAGGGTCGCGAGCACGGCTTCTTCTGCGAGGACACACGCTTTCTCTCGCGCTGGGTGCTGCGCGTCGGCGAGACGCCGCTGGAGCTGCTCGGCCTCGACCAGAGCTCGCACTTCGCCGCTCAGCTCTTCCTGACCCCCCGCGTGGGGCCGGATGAGCAGGCGCCGTGCTCGATCATGCGCCGGCGGCTCATCGACCACGTGTGGATGGAGGAGGTCACGGTCACCAATCACCGCCACGAGACCAGCGAGGTGCGGGTGGCGCTGGAGATCGACGCCGACTTCGCCGACCTGTTCGAAGTCAAGGACGGCGCGGTGGCCGAGCGGGTGCTGAGTTGCCGCCACGACGATCGAGCCCTCACGCTGGCCTACGAGCGAGTGGACTTTCAGCGCTCGGTCACGATCGCCGCCGACCGCGCGGCGGCGGTCACCCGTCAGGGCTTCGCCTACTCGCTACGGCTCGCGCCCGGCGAGCAGTGGTCGGTGGGCTTCACCGTCACGCCCCACGCCGCACAGCCGGGGACCAGCTTCGCGCGGCGCGAGACGCGAGGCGGCCTGGCGCAGCTGAACGTTTCCAAGTCGGCCGAGCTCGACGCATGGCTGGCCCGCGCGCCGGTGTTGCAAGCGCAGGACGCGGCGCTGATGCGCACCTACCGAGCCAGCCTCAGCGATCTCGGCGCGCTGCGGCTGCACCCCGATCTCGCCGAGGGCGCCACCCTTCCCGCGGCGGGGCTGCCGTGGTTCATGGCGCTGTTCGGCCGCGACAGTCTGATCACCAGCTTCCAGGCGCTGCCCTACCTGCCCGGATTGGCCGCCACCACCCTGCGCGTGCTCGCGGCCCGCCAGGCGCGGGGGCGCGAGGACTTCCACGAGCGCGAGCCCGGCAAGATCCTGCACGAGCTGCGCTTCGGCGAGCTCACCGCGCGCGGGGAGCGGCCGCACTCCCCGTACTTCGGGACCGCCGACGCCACGCCCCTGTTCCTCGTCCTGCTGGACGAGTACCACCGCTGGTCGGGCGATGAGGAGCTCGTCCGCACGCTGGAGCCCAACGCCCGCGCCGCTTTGGCCTGGATCGAGGACAGCGGCGACGCCGACGGCGACGGGTATGTCGAGTACGCCTGCCGCAACCCGGCCACCGGGCTGGTCAACCAGTGCTGGAAGGACAGCTGGGACGCGATCCAGTTCGCCGACGGCACGCTGGCGCGGGGGCCGATCGCGACCTGCGAGATTCAGGGCTACGTGTATGACGCCCGGCGCCGCTCAGCCCGGCTGGCCCGCGAGGTGTGGGGCGACGAGGCGCTCGCCGAGCGCCTCGAGCGCCAAGCCGCCGAGTTGCGCGAGCGCTTCCGCCGCGACTTCTGGATGCCCGAGCGCGGCTGCCACGCCCTCGCGCTGGACGGCGAGAAGCGCCAGGTCGACAGTCTGAGCTCCAACATCGGCCATCTGCTGTGGTCGGGCATCCTGGACGAGAGCGAGGCAACCACGACCGCTGAGCGGCTGCTCGACGAGCAGCTCTATTCGGGCTGGGGAGTGCGGACCCTCGGCGCCCGCGAGGCCGGCTACAACCCGCTCGGCTACCACACCGGGACCGTCTGGCCCCACGAGAACTCGCTGATCGCCGCCGGCCTGGCGCGCTACGGCCACCGCGAGGCGGCGATCACGATCGCCTCCGCGATCCTCCGCGCGGCGCCGTACTTCGAGCATCGCCTGCCCGAGGTCTTTGCCGGCTATCCCGCGTCGATGACCTCGGTCCCCGTCGCGTTCCCGACGGCCTCGCGTCCCCAGGCTTGGGCCGCGGGAACTCCGCTGCTGCTGCTGAGCACGCTGCTCGACCTCCACCCCGGACGCATCGACGCCGACGTCGAGCTCCCGTGCTCCATCGGGCACGTCGTGCTGCGCTCGCGGAGGGGCTAGTGTGGGCGCGGTGGACGATGATGCGCGAGTACGCTCGCGCGTGGACCGAGGCGCCCTGGATCGGCCTCGGCAGGTGGGTGCTCATCGCGTTGGGGCCTTCGCGGTGTCGAACTTGAGCTTGTTCATCAGGTCGTTGTAGGCGCTGTGGGTGAGAAGCCCATGCTGCTTGGCGTCCTCCAAGGCCTGGCGCAGCAGGTCGCGGCGCAGGTGCGTCTCGTGGCACTGGCGGATGGCCTTCGCCGGCGTGACGATCGGCAGGCCCTCGTGGCGTGTGACGTCGCGCTCATCGAGGTCTTCGTGGTGGAAGCGATAGGACGGCGGCGCCTCGCGGCGGCGCAGGCGGTAGCGCTTGGGGACGGTGATGTGGATCTTCGCCGGGTTGACGTCGCTGAGCTCATAGAGGTCGAGCGCCGTCTCGTGGCTCAGGACACCCTCGATGCCGTACGGCCACAGCGTCGCCTTGCGGTAGCTGTCGAGCTCGTGAGCGGGGAACGGGTCCAGGCGGTAGAGCCCCAGTCCCTCGCGTCGCAGCGACCCCCTGCGCGCCATCTCCGCAAGCCGCTGCGGACGGATGCCTGCCTGGCGGGCGGCATTGACGGTGAGGAAGCCGTAGTTGTCCTCGGCGATCTCGTACAGCGTCTTGAAGTTACGGCCAGGCATCAAGGGACAGTCTAACGCATTATGCGTCATACTGTCCAACCCTACTCAACCGGCGTAACTCCAGCGGGTTCGCCGATCGGCGGTCATCCAGATCCCAGGGCTCTTCGACGCGATAGGAGGAGGTCGATGTTCACATCCGCCAGCTCTAAAGGACATTCCGAGCCATCCTGTCCGGACAAGCGGTGCCCCAGCGGCAAGGCTCCATCGGGCACGTAGTGCTGCGCTCGCGGAGCGACTAGTGTGGGCGCAGTGGACGATGATGCGATTCGTGCTCTGGTGACGCGCTTGGCGCGTCCTCACCTCTCCGGTGGCGAGGTGATCGAGCGTGCCGCGATCCTCGCCGAGGGCGCCGACTTCGCGGCGGTGATGGCGTGGATCGTCGCCCATGCCGGGCAGCCCGAGACGACGGTTTCCGCTGGTCCCAGGAGCGGCCTGCACGGCTCGCGGCTGGGCGGCGGCGGCGGAGCGGAATCCCGGACACCGCTTCGCTTCGTGCTGCCGGCCGGCGCGCTGGCCTGAGCCTTCTCCACGGCCTCGACGAAGGCAGCGCCGGTCACGCGGTCATCTAGGGCGACGTCGCCGCCCAGGTCCCGCTGTCGGCGAAGGCGCTGCCGGCGCTCACCGTATAGAGGGCGCCCCACGCGTTGGAATTGACCCCGACGACAGTCGTGTTCACCCAACCGTTCGAATACAGGCAGAGGTTGCCCGGCTGGGCCGTCGGGTTGACGTTCGTGCCGCCCGCGCAGCCGGCGGGTACCGATACGGGGCCGGGCACGTAGTTGAACGTGGGGGCGGAGGCGAACGCGAAGCCGAACGAGATCGACTCGTAGGCCGTCCCGGCCGCGCTGGACCCGCCCGCCCAGTTGCCACGCACCGTGATCCCGCGTGGGAGCACCCCCGGGAAGGGACCCGGCGGCCCCGGCTGTCCCGGTGCGCCCGGCTGACCGGATGTGCCTGGCTGACCGGCTTTTCCAGTGTGGCCCTGCTGGTTCCAGCCGACTCCCCGCTCTCCTTTCCTGCATTTGGATCCCGCCCGCACGACCCGCAGCGCACCATTGGTCGTCTTGAAGCAGGCGTGGATCACGCCACGGGAGTCCGGGATCCCCCCAAGCGCCGCGTAAGCGGTCCCGCCGAGGGCGAAGAACAGCGCGGCGAGCGCCACGTGGTGCCGGCGCAGATACGAGGCGAGCGTGTTCACGGGGCGAAGCGACGGCACAGACTCCAATATCGCAGGTCACGGCCGATCTCGCCTGCTTTGCCCAGAGCGCGCGGCTGGGCTTGATCTCCACGGCCTTCGAGCGCAAGCGGGCGAAAGGAGCGCCGGCGGCCTCCGCGACCGGGTGGGGGACCTGATTTCCAGGCCGGTTCGCACCCCTTCCAGCAGACCGTCACTCTTGACATCAACCAGGCGGCGTCTACCACGCCTGCAGGGGTTTATTACGCCCACCCCGTCGCGCTGCCCAAGGACGTCAAGGTCGCTCTGCCCCAGGGCCTGGTCGGCAACCCCGTCCCCTTCCCCACCTGCTCCCTCGCGGACTTCCTGCATGCGCCGCCGACCAACCCGACCGACAACGAATGCAAGCCCCAGACCGCGGTCGGGGTCGCGGCGATCACTTTCGACGAACCGAACAACACTCACCTGTTCACCAGGGCCGTGCCCGTCTTCAACCTCGAGCCCGCCTTCGGCGAGCCCGCCCGTTTCGGTTTCCTCCTGCCCGCCACCCCGGTGCTGATCGACACCGCGGTGCGCAGCGGTCCCGGCGAAGACTACGGCGTCACGGCGTCCAGCTACAACATCACCCAGCTCGCCGCCCTGATCGCCAGTCAGGTCACCCTCTGGGGTGTCCCCGGCGACCCCCGCCACGACAATGCTCGCGGCTGGGGCTGCCTGGAAGCCGCCCGTGAAGAAGAACACCCGGCGGAACCCTGTAGCGCCCCGCTCGCAAATCCCCATCCCCCGGCGCTGCTCACGCTGCCCACCTCCTGTAGCGGCCCGCTGCAGTCGGGTACGGAAATCGACTCGTGGGCGCGGGAGGGCGAACTGCTCGCGCCGTTGCCCAGCACCTCGCTGCAGGCGCTTGACGGTTGCAACCAGCTGCTCTTCGCGCCGACGATCTCAAGCGAACCGAGCACCGACCGCGCTTCCGCCCCGAGCGGCCTGGACGTCAACATCAACTTCCATGACGAAGGCCTCTTGAACTCCGAAGGGACCGCTCAGTCCGATCTCAAGGACGCCGTCGTGACGCTGCCGGAAGGCTTCACGATCAACCCCTCGGCGGGTGTCGGGTTGGGCGGATGCACGCCCGCCGACTATGCGAGAGAGACGTTGAACTCCGCTCCCGGGGCGGGCTGTCCCAACGACTCGACGCTCGGCACGGTCGAAGTGACGACGCCGCTCTTGTCAAGGGCGATCCATGGTTCGCTGTATATCGCTCAGCCGTATGAAAACCCGTTCCCTGAACCCGCAGCCGGCCACCCGAACGGTACGCTGGTGGCGCTCTACGTCGTCGCGAAGGACCCCACGACGGGCATTCTCATCAAGCTCGCGGGCAAGGTCACCCCGAACCCCGTCACGGGACAGTTGACGACGAGCTTCGACAACAATCCGCAGTTGCCGTTCGACCATTTCAACTTCCATTTCCGCGAAGGCCAGCAGGCGCCGTTGATCAGCCCGCCCGCGTGTGGCACCTACACGACGCAGGCAAAGCTCACGCCGTGGTCTGAGCCGGCGACGTCGCTGACCGACACGTCGTCGTTTACGATCACGAAGGGCTATGACGGGGGCGCCTGCCCGTCGGGCGGCGGGGCGGGCGGGATCCCATTCCACCCTGCAATCCAGTCGGGAACGCTGAACAACAACGCGGGCGCTTTCAGCCCGTTCTACCTGCACCTGACAAGGACCGATGGCGAGCAGGAGATCTCCGGGTTCTCCACGAACATGCCGGCGGGATTGACGGGCGATCTGACCGGCATACCGTTCTGTCCCGAGACGGACATCGAAACCGCCCGGCACAAGACCGGCGCCCAAGAGGAAGCCGAACCATCCTGTCCCGCCGCAAGCCGGATCGGGCATACGCTCGTCGGGACAGGTGTCGGCGCGGTGCTCGCCTACGTACCGGGGAAGGTGTATCTCGCCGGCCCGTTCCACGGCGCGCCATTCTCGATCGTGAGCGTCACCTCGGCTGTCGTCGGCCCGTTCGACCTCGGCACGGTCGTACTGCGCTTCGGCCTGACGATCGACCCCAACACGGCACAGGTCAGCGTCACACCCACCAGCAGCGAACCGATACCCACGATCCTCAAGGGCATCGTCACGCACGTCCGTGACATCCGCGTCTACATCGACCGGCCCGGCTTCATCCTCAACCCCACCAGCTGCAATCCGCTGGCGATATCGAGCACATTGAACAGCGACCTCGGACACTCAGCGACCGTGTCCTCGCCGTTCCAGGACGCCAACTGCGCGAACCTCGCGTTCAAACCGTCGTTCAAGGTTTCAACGTCCGGGAAGACATCCAGGCAGAACGGCGCGAGCCTGAGCGTGAAGCTCACCTATCCGCCTGTCCCCGGTAGGGGGAAAGCCCCGCTCGGCTCCCAGGCGAACATCCGCTCGGTGAAGGTGAACCTGCCCAAGCAGTTGCCGTCACGCCTCACGACGTTGCAGAAGGCGTGCACGGACAGCGTGTTCAACGCTAACCCGGCGGCGTGTCCCGCGGCGTCGAGAGTTGGACAGGCCAGGGCGCTCACGCCGATCCTGCCCGAACCCCTGACCGGCCCCGCCTACTTCGTCAGCCACGGCGGCGCGAAGTTCCCCGAACTGATCGTCGTGCTCCAGGGCTACGGCGTGACGATCGACCTGCACGGGGAAACGTTCATCAGCAAAGCGGGGATCACGAGCTCGACGTTCAGGAGCGTCCCGGATGAGCCTGTCACGAGCTTCGAATTGAACCTGCCCGAGGGCCCCAACTCGGCACTGGCGGCCAACGGCAACTTCTGTTCGCTGACCAAGACCGTCCTCGTCAAGCGCAAGGTGACCGTCAAGAGCAAGGGCCGCTCGAAGACCGTCACGCGCAGCGTCAAGACCACGGTCCCAGCGCCGATGCTCATGCCGACCGCGTTCACCGCGCAGAACGGGGCCACGATCAAACAGAACACCCCGATCAGCGTCACGGGCTGTCCCAAGTCAAAGAAGCCGAAAAGCAAGACGAAGAAGAAGAAATAAAGGCCGGGGGCTCCCCGGGCGCTTTGACCCCTCCCGGCGCCCGGGAGCCCCCATCCGATCGAGGTGTATAGAGCAGATGGCTTTCATACTCGACTTTCGCGGTTTAGGCAGCCGCGAGTGCTGATGAGAGCTGGGGTTCTCTGATTTGTTGATGCGTGGTCATCGGGTGTGCTTGTGCATGAAACTCCTGCCGGATGAGCTCGCGGCGTAGCGCTGCGAGCATGTCGGCGTAGCTGACGGTGGCCTTCTGGCGGTACCACGGAGCCCGGCGGCGGCGCTCGATCAGGTCGGCCTGCGGGTCGCCGCAGAGCTGGTACCAGAGGATCGTGATCGTGATCGTCAGGAAACCGAACGGCACGGTGCGCTCCACGGCTCCCTTGACTCTGTTGCGGGCGTCGCCGACGCCATGGGCCTTGGCCTCTTGGTGGACGGTCTCGATCACCCAGCGCCCGTCGTAGCGTTCGATGGTCTGTACGGCGGTGGCGGTGGTGTCGGTTGATGCGATCGCGATGTCGAAGCTGTCGGTCTTTGTGCTGTTGGGGCTGCGGACGAGGATCACCTTGATCGGCCGCGTGTGAAACGGCTTGTACCACAGGCACACAAACTCGTGGATGAGGGCGGTGCGGCTCCGCCCGTCGCGTCCGGTGAGCGTGACGGGCGTGAAGGTCGCGGCTTTGGCGATCTCGGCGAGGCTCCCCATCCTCTTGCCCTTCAGCGGCGTGCGGCCGTGCTGGTGTGGCCGGCGTGCCAGGGGGAGCTCGTGGATCGCGGCGTTTGCGCGCATCCTGGTTGTCAGGCTGACGTGATCGGGCAGGCTCCGCCAGGCCCTGGAGGCGTAGGCGCCGTCCATCACCAGCTCGACCTGGCGGCCGGGGAAGCGCTTGATGACCAGGTCGATGAGCGTTCGTCCGAGCTCGGGTTGGGAGGGCCGGTCGGGGTGCTCATCGTCCTTCGGTCGGAAGAGCCGGAAGAGGACCGGCAGGCCGATCGTCCGCCCGCCGGTGCATGGCAGCGCCACGACGAGCACGACCGTAACGAAGCAGTTGCCGAAGCGGGTGCGCCTGCCCGAGCCCTCCGGTTGCGCGCCGTCGTGCAGGTAGTGCGCCCCCCACACGCGCTTTCCCGTGCGCCCGAAGAGGGTGTCGTCCACGGCCAGAGAGATCGGGCCGTCGGCTCCGATCAGCAGCGAGACCAGGAGGTCCAGCAGCCGCAGCCCGAGCTCATCCGGGCACCACCGGCGATAGGCGAAGAACGCGTGCGCGCGGCTGTGATGCCAGACGCCCGCCAGGCCCGCTGCCTGCAGCATCCCCGTGACCGTGTTCTCGCGGATGCGCGCGATGAAGCCGACCGTGAGCATGCAGAACGTCCGGTACGTGGGTGCCGTGAAGCACGGCGCAAGCAGGGACAGCAAGCCGGCGAGCGAACTGGGAACCTGAGGCATGGCGGCGACCCCCCGATGGGCAGGCCGCGGGAACGCTCACTACGCCCCGCGGCCGATGGACTTTGTCGCCCACCGGATTCGGGGTCGCCGCCAGCCCTCCTGCGGTCGCGCTCAACCCACACCAACCCCGCCGCTCAGCCAGCCAGACGCACCCGCCGCGCGCCGACCACACCAGTCATCACTACACCACGCTCAGACCTCGAAAAACCCGAAACTCGAGTTTCATACGACAAGCGCCCAGCGAGGATCCCAGGCTCCAGAGGCTCCGTCCTGGCCGTAACGGTTTGGGTCATGAGCAGGTCGTTGAGATCCAGCGTGCGCGGATTCTCGCGGCGACGGTCGAACTGGTCGCACAGCGTGGAGTGTCGGGGACGACGGTCGCGCGTATCGTCGCCGGTTCGCGTATCTCACGGCGCACGTTCTACGAACTCTTCAAAGATCGCGAGGACTGTTTCGTCGCCGCGTTCGAGCAGGGGGTAGAGCGAGCGTCGCGCTATGTGCGGGAGGTCGTCGATCCTCGGGCGAGCTGGGCGGCCAGGATCAGGATGTCGTTGATTGCGCTGCTCAGTTTCCTTGACGATGAGCCCTTCATGGCGCGCCTGTTGATAGTCGAATCGTTCGCTGCGGGTCCCAGGGCGCTGGAGCGCCGCTCGCAGGTGCTCGCCATTCTTATCGCCGCTGTGGACGAGGGTCGTGCGCAAGCGAAGGCCAAGGGCGGCTCTGTGCCGACCCCGCTGATGGCGGAGGGGGTCGTCGGCGCGGTGCTGTCGGTGCTCCACACGCGACTCTCAGAGAAGAGCCCCGGACGGCTTGTGGAGCTGACCAATCCGCTGATGAGCATGATCGTCTTGCCGTATCTCGGCCGGGCCGCTTCGCGCAGGGAGCTGGCGCGCCCGGTCCCCAAGCCCGACGGCGTCGTGCCCAAGCCGTATGGCATCGCTGACCCGTTGCGCGAGCTTCCGATGCGTCTCACCTACAGGACGGTCAGGGTGCTGATGGCCGTGGCGGCCCTGGGTGGGCGGGGCTCCTATCCGTCCAACCGCATGGTCGCCGACGAGGCCGGCATCACAGACCAGGGCAGATCTCAAAGCTCCTGCGGCGTCTGGAGGCCCTCGGCCTGATCGAGATCGCCGGCGACACACCGGCCAAGGGAACCCCCAACGCGTGGACGCTCACATCGCGCGGTGAGTCGGTGATGCGAGCGATCGGCTGCCCGCCGCCTCCGCGTCGCGTGGCTGACCCGGCGCCGGCCGGGATCGTGAGTGGCAGCGATTGCGGGATCGAGTGCAGCCCGCCCGCTGCCGTGGCGGTATCCTTGTGAGAGTCGTGATGGATACCCGCGCACATATCGTCGCCGACGCCATTGGATCGGTGCGTGCCGAGGGCTTGGAGCCGGGCACGACCGTGATCGAGATCCTCGACCGCTGGATCGATGGCGCAATCGAGACGGAGCAGCTCGGCGAGGCCGCACAACACCTCGCCGCCGGAGAGTCCGTAGCGTATCTCCTCGGTCAGCAGGAGCTCGCGTCCACACTACGGCGCTGAGCGCCGCCTCCGCGTCGCGTGGCTGACCCGTACGTCTATCCGGGCACGGAGGTCTTGCGCAATCTGGCCGGGTTGCAGGACGCCGACGCGCTCGCGCACCACGAGGCGCAGGTGCCAAAGGGACAGGTGCGTGGCGACCGCTTCGAGTGAGCGGATCACTCCTGCCCCAAATTGACGGGTTGTGCTCATTCAATGGCTGCAATTCCTCGATACGCGCGAGGTAGCCGCTCAGCGCCGGATACTTGCGAAACTCCTTGACGGTACGAGAGCCAGCGAACTCGTTGGGGGTGTGTCCCGAAGTCGGCTCGCGTACGGTCGGTTTGTCTGCCGCGTACCGCGAGATGATCAATACCTGCTGCGCTACGCGCTACCCTTCTGATAGATGACGGACATGCATACAGAAGATCTCGACCCCCGGCAGCGCTTTGCGGAAAAGGAGCGGGCTCGCCGCGCCGACGAGCAAGCGTTGCGGTCTGGGCGCAAGACGAAGACGCAGCTCAAGCGCGAAACCGAGGCGTTTGCGTTCCCGCCCAGCCGCGCACGGATCAATCTGGACGCATCCCGCTCGCTGTCCTGAGCGGCGGTAGGGGCCCGCGGACGTGCCAGAGCCGCAAGACCCGCTCGGAGTGCCCCCGCCGCTGAGCCTCGATGAGGCGCAGCGAATCATCGCGCGCTTGGAGGAAGTCGTCCGGAAGCAACGTGTCGTCCTGATCGGGGGGCAAGCGGTCTCCATCTGGATCGGGCAGCTTCATAACCGCCTGACGGACCCGCTCATTGCCGAGCCGATCGTCAGCCGTGACATCGACTTTCTCGGCGACGCTGGGGATGTCCGGCTGGCCGGCAAGCTGCTCGGAGGGCATATCCAGGTGGCGAAGTGGGAGGACCGCACCACGCTCGCGGGCGTCGCGATCTTCCTCGACAGCGATAGTCATGAGCGCCGCCTCGACTTCCTGCAGAGTCCATATGGAATGAACGCCGAGGATGTCAGGAACACGGCGGTCTACCTCGATTTGATCCTCGCCGACGGCCGGCAAGCGCCGGTATGGGTGATGCATCCCGAGCGTTGCATGGAGAGCCGCGTCCACAACAGCGTGCTTGAGAACAAGCAGACCGACCTCGCCTGGCGGCAGCTGCGCGCATTGATTCTTTGTGCCCGGGCCTTCAGCCAACTGCTCCTCGATGAGCGCGGCGAGGCGGCCGTCCGTGATGTCCTGAAGCTCAATGAGCGGATCTTTCGTTTCGCCCAAGAAGACCGCAGCACCCGTCTGGCGCTCGAGAGGGACATTCAGGTGTTCGACGCGGTACTCGACGATGAGCGTCTACCTGAGAAGTTCAGGACTGTCCGCCTTCCGCAGATGCGCGAGCGCATCAAGGTGCTGCGCCGGCGGGAGCGCGAACGTCTATCACCCTGAGAGCAAGACGGAGCCTACGTCGATGGTCTCAGCGTCCGCGACCGATGCCGCGGTTGGGCGTATTGCGGTGGGGTGTGCGAGTGAGCCAGCGTGTTGGCGAGATGGCGGAGCGATGCCGTAGAGGATTGCGGCTCGGCGCCCAGCCGGGGTCGGCGCGCTCGGGGTGCGCGAGCGATGGGGTCTGCGCGCGGCTGTTGCGCATCTGTTGGGCGAGGCGGACGGCGTCCATGCAGCCTGCTCGACCCGCCGATCGACCGCGTAAAGAACGCCGCCGTCGGCTGGATGCTTGGCCCTCCGGTGCATGGCGTAGATTGCGGAAACGACGATCGAAGGAGCAAGTGATGGCGGTAGGGAGTATCCGGGAGCGCAACGGGCGCTTCTACATCAGGACCCGGGTGCCTGCCCACACTCTTCCCACAGGTTTCCCACAAACAATGACGAACTACACGTCACCGAGGCGGGAGCGGTCCGGGCCAAATCCGCATAAACACTAGGTTTTGGCCGAATAGCACGATGTCGTTCTGGCCCAAGGTCGATTCGACAAGGCGGAGGTCACTCGTTCGAGCCCAGTATCGCCCATGACAGGCGAGTGCGAGCAAAACACCGGTGAAAGCGTGAAAGCTCGCACCCGCGTGGGGCGAAGGAGGCTTATGTCGCGGGCGGTTGCCGATCGCGAGTTCCGTTCGGGACGGTAGCCGCGGCGAGCTCTCCGTCAGGACGTACGAAGGAGATGTCGACGCCGAGTCGCATCGCGCTCGCGATGTTGGCGAGCTGGCCGAGCGTGAGGTTGTGACGGCCTGCTTCGACGGCGGAGATGTAGGAGGCTGAGACGCCGAGGCGCTCGGCGAGCGCGGCCTGGGTGAGTCCGAGCGCCTGGCGGGTGTCTTTGAGCTTGCGTCCGAGAACCTTCGCGTGGATCTCGGACGCCGCGGTTCGCGGCATCGTCTCAGGCGGCGGTGGAGTAGTGGAAGGCGACGCCGGCCGGCTCGGCTGCGGCGATTTCGGCTACCTCGACCTTGAGGTCCCCGCTGCGGTAGGCGAAGGGCAGCAGGTGTGCCCAGCGCTCGGCTCCGTCGGCCCGCGTGATCCGCTCCGCGGTCTTGGGGTCGATGATCGCCAGATCGGGGTTGATCCAGTCGGCGCGCGGCCCGCTGATCGCCACGTCCTCGCCGTCGGCGATGAGCTGCGCGACGGGCAGCTCGATCCACTCCCTGGTGTCTCGGTCGCGCTCGAAGGTGCTGAAGTTGACTTGGATCATGCAAGAGGCTCCTTCAGTATCGGATGCTCAGGTTGACCTCTTGAGTTATGATGCTACCACATCGGACAGAACGTATGGCGAACATTTCAGAACTCCCCGGCAAGCAGAATCTCGCCCCCGGGAGACTCGCCCTAGCGCGTGCCGCGTGATCGAGGGCGCATGCCCACCGGGCGTCCCAATGATCGGAAACGTGTCTATGATCCAGCGTCGTGAAAGCCACACGCAAGCACACGCGTCTGGCTCATAGCGGCTCACTCACCAGGCAGCGTGCGGGGCGCCGACTCCTGCGGTTCTCGTTTGCCGCGCTTGCCGCCTGTGCGATCGCGGTCGGGGGCTGTGGCGAAACGGCCGACGCCGGCTCGAAACGTGGATCGACGCCTGCGGCGGCAGCGTCGACATCGGTAGCGCCCGTGTCTCTTCACCTCGATGTCGGCAACTTCTCGATGGAAAGCGCCAGCGCAACGATCACCGGGACCGTGACGCCCGGCTCCAAGATCACGGTCAACCATCGTCGCGCTTCCGTTCACGGTCACCGTTGGAGCAAGACGCTCCAGCTGCATCTCGGCGAAAACAGCGTCACGGTCACGGCCACTCATAGCGGTCGTCGCTCCGCACGGAAGCGGATCACGATCACCCGGGAAAAGAGTTCGGCCGAAGTAGAAGCCGAAACGCGGGAACGCGAAGCAACGGAACGCAGCGCGTCTCAGCCCACGACCACTACCTCACCGCCTGCCGAAGAATGCACCAACGGCACGTATGTCAATTCGGCCGGCAACACGGTCTGCCGGCCCGAGAACAGCCCCACCGCCCCGGCCGGCGCGACCGCGGAATGCGTGGACGGCACGTACAGCTTCAGCGAATCCAGGAGCGGGACGTGCTCCCACCACGGCGGTGTCGCGCGTTGGCTCAAATAGTCGCTCGCAAGCCTGTCGCCCGCGCCCTCAGTCGATCAACCGCGACCCCAGTCGCCAGATCGCCAGCCTCCACATCAGCAGCGCGAACGCGATCAACACCGCAGCGTGCCCCAGATCGGCCGGCCCGAGATGGCCCAACGACGCATCCCGCACCAGCCGCACGCAGTGATAAAGCGGATTGAACTTCGCGATCGTGCGCAGCACGACCGGCAGCTGTGAGACGGGAAAGAACGCGCCCATCGGGCCAGGGGTATGCTGTGCGCGATGGCACTCCGCCGTCCGTTTGCACTCGGATCCTCGAATGGGCGCCCTCCTCGCGTCCTCCGTGGCCGCGCGGCACGATGCCTGATCGCCGTGGCAGGGAGCGCGGCGCTGCTCGGCGGCCTGCCGGGCGGATCGGCGCAGGGCGCCAATCAGTTCACGGTGGAGCGAGCGCCGGATTCCTACGGCGCGATCGTCACCGACACCGCCGGCAACGGCTACCTCGCCTGGAACCACGAAGCGAACGTCAGCACCGACGTGCCGATGTTCTGCAAGCTTGCCCCGGGGGCGAGCAAGTGCGCGCATGCGATCAGCCTCGCGCTGCCCGGAGGCCCCGAATTCGCCAGCGACGATCAGCCTTTCCCGATCCTCGGTCCACCCGGCGTGGTGTGGGTCGTGGCTTCCCGCTACATCGCCAACGACACCGTCATCTGGACCTCCACCAACGGCGGGCAGACGTTCAGCGCGCCGTATGACATCCCCTACATCCCCAATTGCCCGCCCGCGGGTCCGTGCGAGCTGTCCTTCAGCTTCACCGGCCTGACGAACGTCGACGACATGCTTCCCGTCACCCTCTCCTACGCCGCCTACGACGGGCAGCTCTACAAGACCACCGCGGGCGCGCCGTCGGTCTACTGGCTCGAGGCGTCGAACAACCCAGGTCTGGGGTTCAATCTCGACAACACCAACGAGATCCTGGCCGGCGCGGCGGGCGTGACCGAGTTCACGTTCAACAACACGGGCGCCGGCGGGGTCGCGGGGTCGGCCCTCGGCCTCACCTCCACCGGCGAGGTGGTCGAGGCCTACTGGTTGGAGACCAGCCCGCCCACGCTCGCCTACTACTACTTCCGCGCATCCAATCCGAATCCGATCTCCCCCCAGGCCGGGTGGAGCGGCCCGACGGTGGTGGGCCAAGGCGACGTGCCGCGTCTGGCCGACGGCGCCGCCGGGCTGTTCATGCTCTCCTCGGACTCGGTCCACACGGGCGCCGAACCCACCGCCGTGGACATCCGTAAGTACAACCTGAGCACCCACGCCTTCGGCGCGCCGCACGCGCTCGCGCACGACCCGGCCAGCACGGCTTATCTGTTCACCGGCGGCGGCCTGGGCGAGAACTTCCACACCGGTGAGCTCGCCGCCGTGTGGCCCCGGTTCAGCGGGAGCGGCGCCTCGCTGATGCGCCTGTACCTCTCGACCGACGGCGGGGCGCGCTTCTCTCCCGCCCAGTACGTCGCCACGGTCGCAGACTCCTATCGCAGCATGGACAACGCGCGCGTGGCGATCGCCGACGGCGGCTCGGGGTTCCTCACCTTCCGTGACGCACGCGGCCTGGAGGTCGCGAACCTGAGCCCCATCGCCGCCCAATACACGACGCTGAAGACCAACGGCAAGCTCGTGTATGTGCCGGTCACCTGCCCGGCTCCGAAGGGAACGTGCAAAGTCGAGCCGAAGCTCACGCTGGGGAAAGGGAAAACCCTCCTCACACTGGCCGCCGGCAAGTTCACGCTCGCGGCCGGCGCCACCAAGACGCTCGGGGTGCCCCTGAAGGCCGCGGGCGTCAAGCTGCTGGGCTCCAGCCACGGACACTTCAAGGCCACCCTCACCATCGTTGTGCACAGCTCCGCCGGAACCCACACCATCACCGCCCACGTCACGGTCCGGCTTTAGAGCTGACCGACCTTCAGGGCAGTCTCCAGCGCCTCGATCAACAGTGGCGCGATCGGCAATACCTCGATCGCGCCCTGACCCCGCTCTCTGACGCCGGGGATCGTGTCGGTGAGCACGATGCGCTGTACACCATGCTGCGCGAGCTCACGCCACCGCTCGCCGCTGAGCGTTCCGTGCGTGGCCATGACCGTCAGCTCCCGTACTCCGGCACGTCGAAGCTCCGCGCAGGCCGACAGCAGTGTGGCGCCCGTGTCGAGGATGTCGTCGACGAGCACCGCGCGCGACCCGACGTTCCCCACCAACTCTCGATGCACGACGCCCTTTGCGGTGCGATGCTTGCGCAGGTGAGCGACGGGTGCGGCGATCCCGGCGCTCTCCGCCACCGCCGCACAGCGCTCGCGGGCGCCCTTGTCGGGCGCGACGATCGTGAGCTCCTTCAGCGAGTCCTGCGGCAACTCGGAAGCGAACAGGCGAGCCGGCGAAAGGGATGTGACCGGTATCGGAAAGCACGCTCGCGCGGCCTCGCTGTGGATGTCGACGGTCACCACCTCATCCACGCCTGCGCCGGCCAGCTGGGATCCGACCCATGCCGCGCCCAGGCTGCTCGTCGAGGCGGGGCGATCCTGACGCGCATAGCCCAGATAGGGGAGCACCGCGAGAATCCGCCGCGCGCCCGCACGCCTCAGCGTGTCCGCCAGCAGCAGCGTGGAGAGCGTCTGCGCGTCCGGTGGGGCAAGCGATCCGAGCAGCCCGCAATCCCGGCCCGCGACAGGGTCTTCGAGCTGGAGCCACAGCTCGCCGTCGGGAAAGCGCTCGAAGCGACAACGGCCAAGCGCCAGGCCAGAAGTGCCCTGGAGCGCTTCGGGAAGCAGAGCGCGGTGCTGAGGGAGAGAGAAGACGATCAAGGCGCCATCGCGCCAATCCTGGCTACGCGTAGAGCGAACGGAAACCGTGGCGACTACGGATCGGGCTCGGCATGCGGATCGACGCAGCCGGAACGCCAGCCGTAGAGGGCCGTTCGCACCTCGGCCTCTACGTCCTCGCGTACAGGTAGCAAGTGTTGTGCGCGTCTGCGCGCACGGTAGCCAACCAGGTGCGTGGGATTGTGCCGAACTGGTGCTCCACAGCCAGGACAGCTCATCGCGTTGCTGTAGCAAGCAACTCCACATGTTTTGCAGCTGATGTAGGGCATGGCTACCGAGGGTCGCCGCTCGGCGCGTCGGCCGCATCCGCGCAGGCAACGCGGCTGGCGGAGGTGAACTACGTAAATGTCGGCGGCGGAGCGTCCTGCTCTCGCCGGCCAGCGAGGATGCTGCACGATGGACCTCCGGGGCAGGCGGTCATCGTGCGGCGATGGGCAAGCGCCAGACGGACCAGCGCTGCCTCGAGGTCGCGGAGGTCCACGCCGGCATCCTCAGCTTGGCGGCGCAGCGCCGACAGATCCTCGGCGTGGCCGAGCTCGGCCGAGAAGCGTCCGCCGAGCACCCCAACGGCCCGCCGCGCAAGCTCGCTGTCGCTGCGTCGTGGTCGCGTCACAGGGCGATGCTATGGCTCGCATCCGGTGCTCTGCCACGTAGTTCTCCGTGTGCGCTTGACGGCAGACCCCCGATGCTCGCATGGAGGGGACGGGGCTAGGGTCGGCTGCGCATAGACACAGGGGCCAGCGAGGCCTCGCTCGTACCGGTGCGGTAAGGAGTGATTGCGTTGATCGATGTTGCCGTGACGGCCATGGGTGTCGTCGACGATCAGCAAAAGGATCATGCGCGCGAGCGCATGGCCCGGTTGGATCGCTACATCGGCGAGCCGGTGCTGGGCGCACGAGTCGTGCTGAAGGGAGAGAGCAACCCCAGGCTCGAGCGCCCGGCACGGGCCGAGGCCGAGCTGAACGTCAACGGTCACATAGTTCGCGGACACGTAGCGGCCGCGACGATGTCGGAGGCGGTCGATGAGCTGTCCACTCACATCGAGCACCAGCTTCACGGCTTCGCCGACCGCCGCCTGCGGCTTGCGCAGCGTGCGCCCGAGTCGATTCCGGGAGAGTGGCATCGCGGCGCATGGTCACCGCCGCGGCCGGGCTATTTCCCACGGCCTGTGGAGGAGCGCTCCATCGTGCGCCGCAAGACGTTCGCTGTTGGCGCGCTTGCGCCACGACGGGCGGCCGCCGAGATGCTGGACCTCGATCACGACTTCTACCTGTTCGGAGACTCGGAAACCGGGGCCGATGCGGTGGTCTATCGCCGCGACGACGGCCGGATCGGCCTGATCCATCCTGCGGGAGTGAGCTCGGGTTCGCAAGCCCGCGACGGGCTGGTGCGCGAGACCAGTCGCATGAGCGAGCCCATCCTGCTGGAGACAGCGATCTCAGAGATGAGCATGCTCAGCCACCGCTTCATGTTCTTCATCAATGCGCAGACCGGCCGTGGCAATGTGATCTACATGCGCTACGACGGACACTACGGCTTGATCGAGCCGGCGGGCTGATGCGCGCGACGAGCCCTCTGGCAGCGTCGCTTTCGAGTAGTTGTTCACGATGCGCGGCTGCCGGCTCGCCGGCAGGATGCGAGCCGAGGTCAAGGACGCGTTGGGCGTCGCGCCCGGGTGGCTGGTCGCGCTGCCATTGGTGATCGGCTATCCGGCAGGCGCGACTCAGCGGCCGGGTCGCAGGCCCGCGATGATCCTCGCCTGGCGGCGGTAGTCTCGACCGCGACTGTCAAGCCGCCGCGAGTAGTTCTCCGGTACCGAGTCCCGTGCTAGGCCCTCATGACATAGCTGTTCAGAGGGTCCAGCATAGAGAACACGTGCTGCAGACGATGCCGCTCATATCCACACGCCGGCGGACAGCAATCGCTTGTGGTCTCACCGTGCTGGCGAGCTTGGCGCTGGCACCGGTCGCCGGCGCAACGCTGGTGTATACGACCGGTGGCTTCCCCACTACCCCTCCCAAGCTGCCTCAGCCCGAGTGGGTGTGGGCGGCGCATAATGACGGCAGCGCGGCACACCGGCTGGCACGGGGCAGCGTTCCGCACATCTCCCCCAACGGCAAGCTGGTGGCGTATGACTCCTTCTCCCACGGGGTCACCCGGCTCGCGGTCATACCCACCACGGGCGGACATCCGCGCATCCTGATCGCCTCCGGTTGGCAGGACGCGCCGACGCTCGCCTGGTCGCCCGACTCCAAGACCCTAGTGGCTGTGACAGGCCGCAGCGAACTCGCCACCAAGCACCTGGTGTGGATCGGCGTGGCGTCGCGCAAGATACTTCGGACGCTCGCCGGCGGCTACGAGTTCTTCGGCGCCGACTTCTCACCGGATGGATCGCGCGTCGTCTACACGCGGGCGCCCACCGTGAAGATGAGCACCGACCTTTTCATCGTGGTGGTGGCCACCGGTCGCGTCAGGCGGTTAACCGAAGATCAGCGCAGCTTCGCGGCGCTGTGGGGCCGTGGGTGGATCGTGTTCGCGCGATCTCGCAAGCCGGCTCGCTCAGGCGATGCGCCCAAGCAGGATCTCTACCTGATGAAGCCCGCCAGAACAGACTTTCACAGACTCACCTTCACCAGTCCCGGCTTCCTGCTGGCCGGCCTGACGCCGGTGGCGTGGTCGGGGGGCGGGCAGAGGCTGCTCGCCGAGTTCGTGGGCCAGGACACCAGCTATGCGGAGATAGTCAACCCGTCGACCGGGCAAGTGCGCCGGGTTGGCACCGCTGCCCAGGGCCTGGTCGGCTATGCGCTCTCGCACGAGGGACGATTGATCCTGGCTACCACCGGAGGGCCAGACCCGAACGACAGCAACGTTGTCACGGTTCCCTACGGCGGCAGCCAGCTGCGGGTGCTCGCCCGTCACGCCCACAGCCCCGACTGGAACGCATAGGGGCTCACCCGCGCAGGCGGCTCCATGGCGATCGAGATGCGTTCCACAACCGCCAAATCCCCTAGCCAAGCCGCGACCGCGGAGGAGCTGCGCGCGGCGGAGGACCTGCGCGCGGCCATGTCCAGCCCCGACTTCTATCCAGGCGGCCGTCCTGAGCGTGTTGTGGTGCGCGAGACCCACATCTCGTGGGTGTTCCTCGCGGGCGACCGCGCGTACAAGCTCAAGAAGGCGGTCGTGCTCCCGTTCCTCGACTACGGGACGCCGGCGCGGCGTCGTGAGATGTGCCGCGAGGAGGTGCGCCTCAATCGCCGTTTGGCGGCCGATGTCTATCTCGGCGTGCGCGCGGTCGTGGCGCGCGAGGGCGGCTTCGAGCTGGCGGCCGAGGACGATCCGCGCGCCATCGACTATCTGGTGGAGATGCGCCGCTACGACGAGGACTGCACGCTGGCGGCGAAGCTCGCTCGCGGCGAGCTGGGGCGCGGCGAGATCGCGGCTGTGGCGCAGCTGCTGGCGCGCTTTCACGCGCGAGCGCGCCCCATGGCGACCGTGGGGGCGCCGGCGGCGGCGCTCGAGCGGCGGCTGACCGAGAACTTCCATGAGCTGCTGGCGGCGGTTGAGCAACGCGCCGAGGTCGAGCGCGTGCTTTCCCTGGAGCGCTTTGCGCACGCGTTCGTGGTGGCCTGCGCGGGCATGTTCGACACGCGTGCGCTTCGGGGCTTCGTGCGGGAGGTTCACGGCGACCTGCGCGCCGAGCACGTGCTGCTCGACGGCGCGCCTCAGATCGTCGACTGCATCGAGTTCGACCCGGACCTGCGCAGCCTCGACGTGGCTGACGACCTGGCGTTCCTGGTGATGGATCTCACCGCATGCAATGGCGAGCGCTTCGCGCAGACGCTTGTTCATGCCTACCGCGAGGCCGGCGGGGACCCGGGAGGGGACCGGCTGGTGGCGTTCTACGCCGCCTACCGCGCGCTCGTGCGCGCCAAGGTCGAGCTTCTGAGAGCCGCTCAGCAGCCGGCAACGAGCGCCGCGCACGGCCACCACGGCGCGATCGCACGAGATCTGCTCGCCCTGGCCGAGCGCTTCGCATGGCAGGCCCGCCTTCCGCTGGTGATCGTGATCTGCGGTCTGCCGGCCACCGGCAAGTCGCACATGGCGCGAGCGCTTGCCTCCATGTCCCACCTTGCGCATCTGAGCTCGGATGTCACCCGTAAGCGCATCGCGGGCCTCGTCCCCACGCGGCGAGCTCCAAGCGGCGTGTACACCGCCGATTTCAACAGGCTCACTTACGCCGAGCTGGGACGCCGCGCCGCCGGAGAGGTGACCGCTCACGGCGGAGCGGTGGTGGACGCGACGTTTCGCCACCGCGCCGACCGCGACGCCTTCGCCCAGGCGTTCGCCGGCGCCGCGCCGCTGCTGTTCGTCGAGTGCCAGGCGCCGCCCGACACGCTCGCCAGGCGCGCCGCGGCACGCGAGCGCCGTCCCGGGCGTGTCTCCGATGCGTCGCTCCAGGTCGTGGTGCGGGAGAGCTCCACGTGGGAGCCGCTGCAGGAGGTGCCGCCCGAGGCGCATGTCGTGTTGCGCGGCGACCGCCCCGTGGAGGCGCAACTGGCCGACCTGATGGCGCTGCTCGACCAGCGGGTCAGCGAGGAATGACCGCCATCCGCTTGCGCTCGACCACGTCTCGCTGCTCGGGCAGCGAATGGCCGCACGCGCCCGGCTCGCTACCCTCGATCTCGACCGTGCGCCCGCTGCGCAGTCGAAACGTGACGCGGCATGGGAAAGTCATGCGCAGCGCGCCCGTGTCGAGCGATGCGGTGCCGCCGGCCCCCGGGCCGAACGCCGCTCGGCGCACACGTCCGAGCAGGGATGGGTCGCGTGCGAGCGCCTTCAGGTCCCCCATGCCGAGCGACAGGTCGGTCATGTGCAGCTCTCGCAGTCTCCTTCCCACCACCGGCCACGCCCGCAGGGGCACCTCGCGCAACGTTGCTCCTCCCGCGGCGGCGCCCCGCAGCGTGGCGAGCGTGAGCTCCCAGTCGTGGCGCACCGTCGTGCGCCCCGCCAGCTCGCGTATCGCGGCGCCGTTGTCCGCGAGCCACGCCTCACTCAGCTCCTCATGCGTGAGTCTTCCAGCGAGCATCGCCACGGCCACGGCCAGCTTCGCCGAGAACGTCACACCCACCGGGCGCAGCCCCCCGCGCCCCCCAAGCGCCTCCATCCCGGCCGTCAGGTACCCGCCGGCTATCTCCACGCCGCTCACCTCCGCGGGGCTCACCTCCGCGGCGAGCGCCCCGTGCACCGCCGCCTGCAGGTAGGCGCAGCCCGGGTACGGCTTGAACGCGAGCGTGTCGCTCAACCACACCTCGCCGAGACCCCCGAACGCGCTTGGGCGCGGCACGAACGACAGGTGGGTGAGCAGGCCGCGGTCGTTCTCCACGATGTCGAGCGCTCCCTCCACGCCCTTCGCGGCGAGCAGCGCCGCGCGCGCTCCCTGCACCGCCGGCTCGGCGGCCGTGAGCAGCTTCGTCGCGGGACCCATGAACCCGGGCCATAGGCCGTAAGGCGGCTGGTAGAGCGCGATCGCGAGCGCGTGCGCCATTTGCTCGGCGTCGAGGCCGAGCCCGACAGCGGCGGCCACCGCGGCGGACGCGCAGTGAATCGAGGCCCAGAACTGGCCGTTGTGGGGGCCAATGAAGAGAGCGAGCCCGAGACGCCCCGCCACCTCGTTCGCCGCCACCTGAGCGACGAGCGCGCGCGCGGGGTCATCCGGGGCGAAGGCGCGCGACACCGCGACGGCCGAGTGGCCCGTGTGGCCCATGTACAGGTAGTCGTCCCAGTCGTGCGCGATCGACGCGGCCGCGTTCGCGAACACCTCGCCGAGCGGTCCGCTGCCGGCCACGTCGGCAAACGGCGCCGCCGCGCGCCTTCCGGCTTGCGCCCCAGCCACGATCGAAGCCCTCTGCAGCTCGCAGCGCTCGCGCACGCTGTCCGGCAGGTCGGCCGCGGTCAGGCTCGTCGCCCAGTCGCCGACCTGCTCGCAGATCGTCGTCACCCGCGCTTCATACCAGATCGCCGGGCGCCCCTCGCCGGCGTGACCGTCTATGTCGCCGGCGAAGCCGCTTGGGCCGAGATTGACGAGCGTTCGCGCGGCACATGAAAGAGTCCGCTCGGCCCGATCGTGAAGTGGTGGCCGGGGAAGTCCGCGCGTGAGAGCGCGGCGACGAGCTTGGCGCTCGCGTCGGTGGGGTCGGGGCGCGGGAGCCCTTCCACGAGCGTGATCGGGATCCAGCGTCCGGCGAGCACGCGTCCGCCGTCGCCGAGCGTGACGCGCAGGATTGCGCTCTCGGAGAGCACGTCTCCCCCTCCGAGCGTGTGGTAGCCGACGAAGTTGCCGAGCGAGTAGGCGATCAGCCGTCCGCGGTAGCGCTCCACTCCGCGGATTACGTGTGGGCCGGAGCCGAGCACAATCGAGGCGCCCGCGTCGATCGCCGCATGGGCGAACGCGCGCGCGTCTCCCCGGTCCTCGCCGAGGTAGTGCTCGCTGCCGCGCGGCGTGTGCAGCCGGTCGGCGCCCTCGGCGCCCGCGTGGATGATCGCCACCACGAGCGAAGCGCGTGCCTTCGCCCGTCTGACGAGCGCCTTCGCCGCCGGGATGTCGAGCAGCTCGGCGTCATAGGGGTACGGCGCGAAGCCGACGAACGCCACGCGCGTGCCCGCCACCCGCAGCACCGTCACCTCGCCCGGCATGCCGGTGTGCGCGACCCCGGCACGCTTCAGAGCCGAGATCGTCTGACGGCGTCCGGAGGCGCCGTAGTCCATGGAGTGGTTGTTGGCCTGGTTGACGAGGTCGAATCCCAGCGCCCCCAGCGCGCTCGCCGTGGAGGGTGGGGCCTGGAAGGCGAAGCACGTGCCGCCTCCGATCCCGCCGCACTTCGACTGTCCGCTCGTCGAGAGCGTGCCCTCGAGGTTGCCGAGCATCACATCCGCGTTGCGAAGCAGTTTCCGCACCGGCGCGAGCGCCCGATTCAGGCCGCCCGGCGGCAGCCCGCGCTGGGTGCTCAACGCGATGTCCCCCACCCACTCGAGCGTTATCGGACGCTGTCGGGATTCCGGGCGCGGCTTGGCCTGCGGCGGTGGAAGCGGCTGCGGCGGTTGCGTGGTCGCCGCCGCGCGGCTCACACCTGGCGAGCAGAGCGCGACCGCCACGGTCAGCGCGGACAGCGTCCACCTGCCGTGCCGCGAGTGGCGGCCTGCGTGCGGCGATCTCCTGCGCACCCGCGCAGCATAGGCGCAGCCGGGATACACGGTGTCCCGGCTGCGGACTTCAGCTCGAACTTGGGCGCAGCTTCGCGCGCGGATCGCCCGTGTGGCCCGTATGGTCCGCGCCGCGAGCTCTGGGGTTGTCTGGGGTCGTGTGCAGCGGCGCGCGATCGGCCGCTTGCGCCGAGACGCCTACGCGACCTGGACGTTGACGGCCTTCGGCCCCTTGTCGCCGGCTTCGGCGTCATAGGTGACCTTGGCTCCCTCCGCCAGCGAGCGATAGCCGTCGCCGGCGATGCCGCTGTGGTGGACGAACAGGTCCTTGGACTGGTCGTCGGGCGTGATGAACCCGAATCCCTTGTCGTCGCTGAACCACTTGACGGTTCCTGTAGCCATTGTGTTGCCTCCTGCGTGAGTATGTGCTGCGAACGCGGAGATTGCTATGAGCAACGGCTACGAGCGCTGGCACTACGTGATTCGGGGCCGATCGGCCCCGACTGGATGCAAGCACGATAGCAGCCTGTGGCGACAGAATCCGAACACTGGTCACGAACCGCCGGTTGAGCGGGTTGGGTGAACCAGTCGGGGGGGACTCGCGCGTGCGCGTGTGCGCGCACGGGCCCCCCGGATTGGTGTTGTGCCTCGGCCTTCGCACACGCGTGTTGTGCCTCGGCCTTCGCACACGCGTGTTGTGCCTCGGCCTTCGCACACGCGCACGGGCCCCCCGGATTGGTGTTGTGCCTCGGCCTTACCTCACGCGTGCGCGTGCGCGCACGGGGCAACCGCGGGAAGGGTTGCTCACCCCAGCCTGATCGCGCGCATGGTGTGCTCGTCGGGGAGCTTGTTCACGATGCGCCGCAGGGTCTCGCGCTCGGATGCCTGTGCGCGCCCGAGGTCGTCGAGCAGCAGCTTCACGGCGCTGTGCGTGATCTTCATCTGCTCGGGGCTGAGCGGCACCGTGAGCTTTCCCTGCTCGTCCGGCGTTGCCTGAAGGCTGTCAAGAACCTCTCGGGCCAGCCGTCGGATCTGAGGTTCATGGGCCTCGTCGGAGATCAGCAGACGCAGCGCGCCCGTCGTCGCCGGCACCTCATCCGGATCGAGGAAGAGGTGGTAGGCGGGCTCTGACTCGTTCGCTGTGTCGGTCATGCAGATTCCCTCGGTCGCTCTGCCCCGGTTGGGCTTCCGAAGCCTAGCCAACGCCGGACGGCGCCGTCTGGACGCTCGCCGGGCTCGACAATGCGTCCGGACCGTACCCTGGACGCTCGCCGCCGGTTCGACAATGCGTCCGGACCGTACCCTGGACGCTCGCTGCGGGTTCGACAATGCGTCTAGAACGATCGTCGAATGTCGCGATGTTGACGCGTCCCCATTTTACGATTCGTCGTATAGCTGCGTAGAACCTCGTAGGCACAAACGCACGACGCCAGGTCGTCCGAAGCGGGCAATGAATCCACGGCAAGACAACCACCACGATTTGCAAGCGCCGCGGCCCGAGTCCACCGGCCGTACCGAGCTGGAGCGGCTCGAGCCGGTGGACGAGCCGCTCAAGTGCGTGTGGAGCGGCTTCCCGAGCTACGACCGTTCCTGCCGCTCGCGCATACCCGCGAGCGTGGTCGTGAGGGCGTGGCAGCGCGAGAAACAGCTCAAAGGCGCCACCGAGGGGTTCTTCTGCTTCTCGTGGCGCTTCGGCGTGTGGCTCGCCTATGGCTCGCGGGACGGCGGGGTGCGGGGGGTGTACTGCCCCACCCACTGCTCCGAGCGCGACTCGCGCGAAACCCAGGAGGAGGACGACCGACCGGTGGGGATCGCGCTGCAATAGCATTGCCCGTCCCGTGGCGCGCACCGCTGTAGCCGATCTCAAATCCCATCTCGAAGAGACGGTGCAGCTGCGCGGGTGGGTGCACGCGGTGCGCGACCAGAAGCGCATGCAGTTCGTGGTGTTGCGCGACGAAACGGGCCTCGCCCAAGTAGTGCTCGGCAAGGAGGAGCCGCCGAGCGAGCTCAACGAGGCCGTATCGGCGCTGACCCCCGAGTCTGCCGTGACGGTGACCGGCAAGGTCGTTGCCGACGAGCGCGTGAAGCTCGGGGGCATCGAGATCCAGCTCGCATCGCTTGCGGTCGACTCGCCGGCCGAGCCCGAACTGCCGGTGACCGCCGAGTCGGCCTTGGACAAGCGCATCGATTGGCGCTACCTGGACCTGCGCAGGCCCGACAGACGGTTGATCTTCGGGGTGCAGTCCACGGTGGAGCACGCCATGCGCGAGCATTGGCGCGATCAGGGGTTCATCGAGATCCACACGCCGAAGATGATGGGTTCCGCCTCCGAGTCGGGTGCCGAGCTGTTCAAGGTGGACTACTTCGATCGCACCGCCTATCTCGCCCAGTCGCCCCAGTTCTACAAGCAGATGGCGATGGCCGCCGGCTTCGGTCGGGTGTTCGAGATCGGCCCCGTGTTCAGGGCCAACCCGTCGTTCACGTCCCGCCACGACACGGAGTTCACGAGCGTTGACGTGGAGATCTCGTGGATCGAGTCGCACGAGGACGTGATGGCCTTCGAGGAGCGCTGGCTCGCGTACGTGCTCGGCGTCGTCGCGCGCGAGCACGGCGAGCAGATCAAAGGGGCGTTCGGCACCGAGGTGGACGTGCCGGAGACGCCCTTCCCGAGGATGACGCTGGAAGCGGCGAAGGACCTGCTGCGCGCCCACGACCACGAGCCGCCGGGTCCGGGCGACGATCTCGACCCCGCGAGCGAGCGGGCACTGTCGGCGATCGTCAAGCAGACCACGGGGAGTGAGTTCGTGTTCGTGTGCGACTACCCCACCACGGTGAGGCCCTTTTATCACATGCGCTACGAGAACCGTCCGGACTTGACCAAGAGCTTCGACCTGCTCTGGCGAGGCATCGAGCTCACGACCGGCGCCCAGCGCGAGCACCGCTACGAGCGGCTGCTCGCACAAGCCCGCGAAAAGGACGTCGAGGTGGCGCCGATCGGCTACTACCTCGACTTCTTCCGCTACGGCGCTCCCCCGCATGGCGGCTTCGGCTTCGGCTTGACGCGCCTGCTGATGCAGATGCTCGGCCAGGACAACGTGCGCGAGGTCACGTTCCTGTATCGAGGGCCCAACCGCTTGGAGCCGTAGATGTAGGGGCAACTCCCACCGCCCCGGAGGGGTGGGGGCGGTGGGAGTTTTTTTGGGAGACAAGATCCGCGTCGCGTCCGTGCTGTCTCCCCCGTCGCCGGTCACGCAGCTTGCGGGACGCGGCGATGGCTCTTTCGCGGGCGCTCAGAAGTCGTGCGCTCGCAAATGGTCGGCTCGGGCGGCCGGTTTCCGGACCCGACCATTCCGTGGCGTCAGGCCGCAATTGAGCTCTCCATGCACTCGTCGCACTCGCCGAGGCCCTCGAGTTCGATTTCAAGCGGCGCGTGGTTGGAGGGCCGGCGTCCCTGCCGGTAGGCGTGCTTGACCTCGCAGCGGGTGATGTGTTCGGCGAGGCGGCTGCTCGCCAGGGCCAGGTCGATGCGCAAACCGTAGTCGCGCGCGTAGTGGCCGTCGCGCTGGTCCCAGCAGGTGTAGCCGTGCTCGTCGGGGTGCAGGTGGCGGTAGACGTCCACGAGCTCGCCCTCGCGCAGGATGTGGCGCAGATCCTCGCGCTCGGCGGCGGCGGTGTGGTAGGAGCCCTCCAGCCATGTGGGCTCGTATACGTCGCGGTCCGAGGGCGCCACGTTGAAGTCGCCGGCGATCAGCAGCGGGTGGTAGTGGTCGCGGCAGGCCTGGTTGGCGACCGCCTCCAGGAACGCGAGCTTGCCGGAGTCGTCCAGTTCCTGGCGCGTGGGGCCAGCCGGCACGTACACCGAGCCGAGCGTCAACCCCGCGCAGGACGTCTGGAGCCAGCGCCCCGCCGCCAGGTCGTGATGATGGTCGAGCGACATGCAACGGTGGGTGACGCGGTGCTCCGAGCGCACCAGAATCGCGACTCCGCCGTGGTGGCGGCTGGGGCTGTGCTGAGCGCGGTAGCCCAGCTCCGCGAGGCGCTGGTGCGGGAAGTGGCGGAAGGAGCAGCGTGTCTCCTGCAGGCACACCATGTCCGGGCGCTCCCTGCGCAGCATCTCCGCGATGCGCGGCATGCGCGCACGAATCCCGTTCACGTTCCAGCTGATAACCCTGAGCCTTCGCTCCTCGCGCGTCGTCATCGCCCCGATCCCTCTGTCGCGATGCCGTGTGGTGGTGTTTGTGTCCCGATCCTCACGTCCCGATCCTCCTGTTGTGGAGACCCCTCGTGGAAAACAGTCGCTACACAAGAGTGGAGACTGCCTGCTACACAAGAGCGGAAACTACGTCCTACACAACTTGACAGATTAGGCGAGGAACATGGATACGTCTATGGGTTGGGTGGCCAAACCGGAGGGTCTCAATTAGACCTTTGGGCGCACCGGTGTCCGGGATCTGCCGCATACCGTCCGCCCCCGGGTCTACCTTCCAAAGCATGCTCGTTAACGAGCTCACAGACGGCACAGAGATCGACCAGGTCCTGCTGGTGCGTGCAAGCGAGCGCCGCTCGCGCCGCGATGGCGGCGACTATCTGCGCTTGCAGCTCGGCGATCGCACCGGCGCGGTTGTCGCGATGGTGTGGGAGGACCTCCTGGAGACGGAGCGACTCGCGCCCCCCGGCACCCCGGTGCAGGTGAGCGGCCGCTACACCGTGCACCCGCGGTTCGGCCCACAGATAAACCTTCGCTCGCTCGCTCCCGCCGATCCGGAGAGCTTTTCGCTCGCGGATCTGCTCGACGGGCCCACACGTGCGCCCGAGCAGATGGAGGCCGACCTGCGCGAGCTGCTCGCCACCGTTCGCGACCCGCACCTCGCGGCGCTGCTCGAGCGCGTGTTCGGCGAGGACTCGCCGCTGTGGGCCGGCTACAGGGTGGCTCCCGCCGCCAAGCACTACCACCAGGCCTACCGTCACGGGCTGCTCGAGCACTGCCTCGGCGTTGCCCAGGGCGTCAGCGCCATCTCGGCCACCTTCCCGGGCATCGATCGCGACGTGGCGGTGACCGGCGCCCTGCTGCACGACGTCGGCAAGCTCGACGCCTACACGAATGACGAGGGCGGGCGGGACCGGATGATCGACCTCACCGACCTCGGCCGCCTGCACGGCGAGATCGCACTCGGCTACTATCGCATCCGACGCACGATCGAGGACATCGACGGCTTCCCGCAGGAGCTGGCCTGGGCGGTGCTCCACATCATCCTCTCCCACCACGGCTCGCTCGAGCACGGCAGCCCCGTGACCCCATGCACGCGCGAGGCGACGCTCGTGCACATGATCGACAACCTCGGCGGGCGTCTGGGCAGCTTCGACCGGATCGAGAAGGAGCTCGCTCCCGGCGCGCGCTGGTCGGGCTTCGACCGCGCGATCGGATCGGGCGTTTGGTTTGGCGCCGGCGAGACGCCGCGGACGCCGGAAGAGCCGGCGCGCGAAGCCGCCTGAGAGCACCCCGTAAAAGCCGCAAATAGCGAGCGTGCGAACCCCCGCGCGAATACGTCTCGCCATCGGGTTCTATCTTTGGTGGGAGATGGCCAAGGACACAGAGAAGCTGATCCGCCAGCTGTCGCTGATCTCCTACCTGATGGCCGAGCGCCGGCCGGTGACGGCGCTTGAGATAAGGCGCGACGTGGAGGGCTACAGCGGCATGAACGAGGACGCCTTCGCGCGGCGCTTCTACGCGGATCGCTCAGAGCTCGAGTCGCTGCGCATCCAGCTCACCGTCGACCGTCCCGCGGACGGGGCGGCCGAGCAGGAGAACTATTCGCTGCGGCCCGAGAACTTCCACCTGCCCGCGATCGAGTTCTCAGACGAAGAGCTGGCGGCGCTGCAAACCGCGCTGCACCTGCTCGACGGGGAGTTCGCCTATGCCGAGCCGCTGCGCCTCGCGCTGCAGCAGATCACCTGGGGTCGTCCCAGCCCGTTGCGGGCGCCCGAGCAGCGGTCGGTCGCGCTCGGGATAACCGCCTCCGCGGGCGGACACGATCTGTCGGTGCGCCTCGCCAAGGTCGAGACGGCCATCTTCCGCAACAAGACGATCACGTTCGACTACTACACGATGGCGCGCGACGAGGTCGGCTCGCGCCGCGTGGACCCCTACCACCTGCTCTTCCAGGGCGGCGAGTTCTACCTGCTCGGCTACGCCCACGAGCGCAAGCAGATCCGCGTGTTCCGCCTCTCGCGCATCCGCGGCAAGGTGTCCTATGCCACGAAGGCCGAGCACGACTTCAGGCGACCCGCCGACTTCGACCCCCGCGCCTACGCCAATCGCTCCGAGTGGCAGCTCGGTGAGGACGTGGGCGTTGCGGAGGTGCTGATATCTGAGCGCATCGCGTGGCAGATCGAACGTCACTTCGGCCGCTATGGGGAGATCGTGCCCGCCGAAGGTCAGGGCTGGAGCGAGGGCGACAGGCTGCTGCGCACGAGCTACTCGAGCGCCCGCATGATCGTCTCGTGGGTGCTGGGGCTCGGCGAGCACGCGCGGCTGCTCGGCCCGCCCGAGCTCGTGGAGGAACTCGGGCGGCGCCTGGCGTCGCTCGAGGAGCTCCACTCCGAGGCGCTCGAGCTTGCGGAGGTCGTTCCGCCCGTCGAAGAGTCGCCGACCGGAGCCCCCCAAGGCGGGGGGCGCGCGGAGGGCACACGGCACCCTGAAGGGCATACCCAAAGGGCACACGGCAGGCAGGCCCCCCATGGCGGGGGACAAGCGAGCGGGGCGTCCGCCGCGCGCGCGGGCCGCAGGGCCGCCGCCGCCGAGCGCGATGCCCCTGGCGACGCCGCGATCCGCCCCGAGCGCTTCGCGCGGCTCGTGACGCTCGCGAGCATCCTGATCCACGCCGGCAGGCGCGGCGAGCGCTTGAACATCGCCGAGCTGTGCGAGCGGCTGCAGCTCTCAGACGAGGAGCTACGCGAGGACGTGAACGTTTTGAACGTCGTGAACTTCGGTGGGGGCTCCTATGTGCTGTATGCCGAAATCCTCGAGGACGAGGGCGAGATCGACGTCGACCCGGAGCCCTACAGCGACAATTTCGACCGTCCGGCGAGGCTGCTTCCCGTCGAGGCGAAGGCGCTGATCGCCGCGATTGATCTGGTCGGCGAGCACATCCCCGAGGGCTCGCTTGCCAGCGCGCGCGAGAAGATCGTCGCGGCGCTCGGCGAGGACCCGATGGAGCAGGGGCTGCAGGTCGCCCACGCCACGAGCGACGACTCCGAGGTGGCGCGCACCGTATCGCGCGCGATCGTCGAGCACAGGCTGGTGGAGCTCGACTACTACAAGGAGAACGAGGACGAGTTCTCGCTGCGGCGCGTCGAGCCCTACGCGCTCACCAACGGGCAGGAGGGCTGGTATGTGGCCTCGTTCGACCCCGCCAAGCACGAGATGCGCCATTTCCGCCTCGATCGCATCAGGCGCGCGCACGTCACCGACGAGACCTTCGAGCCGCGCGCCGAGGTCGATCCGGCCGCCGAGGTGGACGGCTGGATGCGCACAGGCGAGGTGGAGGCTTCGCGCACCGCGCGCGTCTGGATCTCGCCCGACCGGGCGCGCTGGGCACGCGAGCAGCGGCGCGTGAGCGACGAGCTCGCCGACGGCTCGATCGTCGTGGAGCTGAGCTTTGCCGGCACCGACTGGCTCGTGCGGGAGGTGCTCAAGGAGGCGGGCGACGCGGTTGTGCTCGAGCCCAAGGACGCTCGCGAGGCGGTGCTCGCGGCGGCGAGGCGCCTGCAGGCCGACCGCCCGACGCCTGCCGGCGTCTCGTGAGCCGCGGCCACGGCCGCCCGCAGCGTCGCGAGCGGGACCGCGGGCTTCGATCGCCAAAGAGGCCCATGAGCCGCCGCTGCGCTTCGTCGACGTGAGCCGCCGCGAGAAGATCAAGATGAGCGAGGCCGAGGCGGCTTCGCTGCTCTCGGAGGAGCGCACAGTGACGTGCGCCACGATCGGGCCGCGCGGGTGGCCGCACCTGATGCCGCTCTGGTATGTGCTGCGAGACGCGCGCGCCGATGGGGAATCGGGTTCCCGGATCTGGCTCGCACCTGCCTTGGCGGCAAAGGCGGACGAGGTTGCGCGCGCCGATGGGGAATCGGGTTTCCGGATCTGGGCGTGGACGTATGCGGCTTCGCAGAAGGTGCGCAACCTCGAACGGGATTCGCGCGCCACGTTGCAGGTCGAGGCGGGTGAGCTCTATCAGGAGCTGCGTGGAGTGATGCTCGAGTGCGAAACGATCGTGCACCGCGACGTCGCCGTCGTGCAGGCGCTCGGACAGGAGATCTTCAGGCGCTATGCCTCGCCCCGCGGCGAGCCCCCCGCGGAGACCCTGCCGCAGGAGGTGGCCGCGATGGTCGACAAGCAGGCCGCCAAGCGCGTGGCGCTCGAGTTCGTGGAGCTGCGCCGCACGAGCTGGGATCATCGCAAGCTGGGAGGCGTCTACTGATGGGTCATCCATAAACGCTTCACCGAAACCTCATCCGGAATTCCAGTGGTGGAGCGCGTTTGCGGTCCGGTCGCGACGCTATGGGCAGGGGCGGAGATGGTGTTGTGAAGGCGGAGATGTGTTTGCTCTATTTTGAAATTTTGCCATGGTGACTACGGCCGTATAGACTATTGCAAAATTTCAAAAAAAGAACATGCCAACGGCGGACTCTCCCTCAACGACCCGCACTCTGACGACTGGTTCGGAGGTGCTGCCTGCCGCTAGGCTGTGCCGCGGATGGAGTCGCTGAAGGGACCCCGCTCGGGCGCCGACCCCGGCGCCGCGAGCAGATGGTGGCTAGGCTGTGCCGCGGATGGAGTCGCTGAAGGGACTGATTCTCTCGGGGGGCAAGGGCACGCGGTTGCGCCCGATAACCCACACGAGCGCCAAGCAGCTCGTGCCGGTCGCCAACAAGCCCGTGCTGTTCTACGGGATCGAAGCGATGGCGGCCGCGGGGGTGCGGGATGTCGGCATCATCATCGCCCCGCAGACCGGCGAGGAGATCAGGGAGGCGGTCGGCGACGGGTCGCGCTTCGGCGTGAGCATCGAGTACATCGTGCAGGACGAGCCACTGGGGCTCGCCCACGCCGTGCTGACCGCCGAGCCGTTCCTGGGGGGCAGTCCGTTCGTGATGTATCTCGGCGACAACCTGCTCCAGGGTGGAATCTCCGACCTGGTGGCCGCCTTCCGCGAGCACGGGCCAGATGCGCTGATCCTGCTCACGCCGGTGCCCGATCCGCAGAACTTCGGCGTGGCCGAGCTCTCGGATGCGGCCCCCGGCGAGGTGGGCCGGGTGGTGCGGCTGGTCGAGAAGCCGCCCGAGCCGGCGACCGACCTTGCGCTCGTGGGCGTATACATGTTCACCGCCCACATCCATGACGCGGCGCGCGCGATCGAGCCCTCGGCGCGCGGGGAGCTCGAGATCACCGATGCGATCCAGCACCTCGTGGACGCGGGCCGCCGCGTCGAGCCGCACATCGTGCGCGGCTGGTGGAAGGACACGGGCCGCCTCGACGACATGCTGGAGGCCAACCGCCTGATCCTGGACAACCTGGCCGAGAGGGTCGAGGGGGAGCTGATCGACTCGCAGGTCGACGGCCGCGTTGTGATCGAGGCCGGGGCACGCCTGGAGCGCACGACCGTGCGCGGCCCCGCGATCGTCGGCGCGGGCGCGCGGCTGCGCGACTGCTACATCGGCCCTTACACGGCCATCGGCGAGAACTGCCGGATATCCAATGCCGAGGTCGAGCACTCGATCCTGCTGGAGGGCTCGTCGGTGTGCGACCTGGATGGGCGCATGGAGTCCTCGCTGCTCGGCCGCAATGTGACGGTCCGCCGCGGCGACCGCCAGCCGCGCGCCTACCGCTTCATGGTGGGGGACAACTCCGACATCTCGATCCTCTGACACGACCGTATGGCGGCGCCGGATCGGCGTCCTCGGACCGATCGGAGATCGGCCAGCGTGCTGGCCGATAGGCGATCCCGTCGATCGCCTATCGGTACGCCACGCTCCCTGCGTCCTTGACCGGCTTGCCCTACGATCGCGTCAGTATGCCAATGCGAATACTGGTGACGGGAGCCGCGGGAATGCTCGGCAACGACGTGCGTCGTGTGGGCGAGCGCGCGGGGCACGAACTGATCCTCGTCGATCTGCCCGAGCTCGACATAACCGACGAGCAGGCGGTGACTTCGTTCTTTGCAAGCGAGCGGCCCGAGGCGACCGTCAACTGCGCGGCCTGGACCGACGTGGACGGCGCGGAGACCCACAGGGAGCTCGCTCACGCGGTCAACGCCGACGGCGCCGGGAATCTGGCCCGCGCCGCCGCACAGATCGGCACGCCACTACTGCACATCTCGACCGACTACGTTTTCGACGGCGCCGCCCCGCTTGACGCGGACGGCCGGCCGAGGCCTTACGTCGAGTCCGACCCCACGGGTCCCCGATCGGTCTATGGCGAGACGAAGCTCGCCGGCGAGAGGCAGGTGCTGGCGGCATCCCCGGCTCACACGGTCGTTCGCACCGCCTGGCTCTACGGCATAGACGGCCCCAACTTCGTTGCCACGATGCTGCGCCTGGCCGGTGAGCGCGAGGCGGTACAGGTCGTCGACGATCAGATCGGCTCGCCCACGTGGTCGGGGCATCTCGCTCCCGCGGTGGTGGGACTGCTCGAGCGTGGGGTCAACGGCCTTGTGCATCTCACCGGCGCGGGCTCGGTCTCCTGGAACGGCTTTGCCAGGGAGATCTTCCGTCAAGCCGATGTGAGCTGCCGCGTGGAGGCGATTACGAGCGAGCAGATGGCGCGTCCGGCGCCCAGGCCGGCGTTCTCGGTGCTTGACACTGAACGCGACGACGTCCTGCCGATGGGGCCATGGCAGGACGGCCTGGCCGGATACTTGGCGGCCAGGGCTGGAATGATGAGGGCATGATCGTCGCCTTGCCGCTACAGCAGCGATGCGCCGGGCGCGCGCGGAGAGGTCGATGAAGCTCCTGGTCTGCGGCGGCGCCGGATTCATAGGCTCCAACTTCGTGCGCCTGCGCCTGCGCGAGCACGGCGACGAGGTGGTGGTGCTCGACAAGCTCACCTATGCGGGCCGCGAGGAGAACTTCCACGACCTCTCAGGCGATGCGGGCTTCCGCTTCGTGCATGGCGCGATCGAGGATCCCGAGGCGGTGGCACTCGCGCTCGACGGAGGCGGGCGGGGCGGGCTGGGGCCGGTCGAGGCGATCGTGAACTTCGCCGCCGAGACCCATGTGGACCGCTCGATCGCCGAGCCGGACGCGTTCGTGAGGACGCATGCGCTGGGCACCTATGTGCTGCTCGAGGCGGCGCGCACCCTGAAGGGCACCCCCCATGGCGGGGGGCGGGCAGGCGAGCGCGGGTTGCGCTACGTGCAGGTGTCCACCGACGAGGTGTACGGCTCGATCGAGGACGGCTCGTTCACCGAGGACTCCCCGCTGTGCCCGTCCTCGCCCTACTCGGCCACGAAGACCGGCGCCGACCTCCTGGTGGCGAGCTACTTCCACACCTACGCGCTGCCCGCGACGATCTGTCGCGGCTCCAACAACTACGGGCCCTACCAGTATCCGGAGAAGCTGATCCCGTTGATGATCCTCAACGCGCTCCACGGCGATCCGCTGCCCGTGTACGGCGACGGGATGCAGGTGCGCAATTGGATCCACGCGACCGACTTCGGCCGTGCCATCGGGCACGTGCTCGAGCACGGGGAGCCCGGGGAGGTCTACAACGCGGGAGGCCCCGACGAGTGCCCCAACATCGAGGTGGTACGGCGCATCATCGAGCTCACGCGCGCCGAGGAGTCGCTGATAGAGCACGTCACCGACCGCCCCGGCCACGATCGCCGCTACTCGCTCTCCTCGGAGAAGGTGCGCGCGCTAGGGTGGGAGCCGCGCGTGCGCTTCGCCGAGGGCTTGGAGCAGACCGTCGCGTGGTATCGCGACAACGCCTGGTGGTGGGAGCCGATCCGCTCCGGGGACTACCGCAGCTACTACGAGCGCCAGTACGGCCGGAGTCTGGCCTAGCTCTACCCTTTGCTCGGCACGACAAGGAAGCCGACGGTGCCTGATATCTTCCAGCGTGAGCCTTCCCTAACGAGCGTGAGCGTCGTGATGCGGTTCTTGCCGGAGTAGGTGCTCTTCACGCGCGCGCTCGCGCTTGCGCCGCTGACGGCGATCGATTCGATCGTGAGGTTGAGCGCGTCGAGCTGGAGGAGCTGGTTCTTCAGCACCGCCTGACATCCGCCGGCGCTCCGCAGACGGGTGGTGACCGCAGCGGCGAGGTCGTTCTGGCAAAGCTTCTTCTGTTCGCGCGTGGCGGCGTCGCTCTGGAAGTTCGAGATGGTCTGCGCGACGTTGCGGCTTTCGCCTGTGAATTTGCTCGTGGACGTCGTTTCGCCGCAGGCCCCCAGGCCCACGGCGAACGCAAGCGCGCAGAGTGCCACGACGAGTTGCCTTGCCCCGGTGACCATCGGCGTCGTAGCCTATGCGACCGGGCCGACCGGCGGAGCCTGTCGGCCTCAGCTGCTTAGCTCTGCTCGTCGTCGCGGCGGTAGCCGAGTCGCGCCGAGATGTTGTCGGCGGTGGCCACCAGGTGCGGGCCGAGCGCGTCCACGAGCTCCTCGAGCGGGATCATCGAGCTGTGAGCCGCTATGTTGACGGCCGCGACCACCTCGCGCGACTCGGTGCGAACGGGCGCGGAGATCGAGTGCAGGCCCTGAGCGAGCTCTTCGTCGTTGACGGCCATGCCCTCATCGAGCACGTGCTCGAGCTCGGTGCGCAGCGCCTTCTTGCTCGTGATCGAGTTGGGGCCGCGACGGGTCAGTGTCATCTCCCCGATCAACTCGCGCTGCTCGACCTCGGGGAGGTTGGCGAGCAGCACCTTGCCCATCGACGTGCAGTAGGCGGGCAGGCGCGAGCCGGGGCGCAGGTTCAGGTCGATCTGGCTCTGACCGCGACGGAAGCTGCGCGCGCGATCGACGTAGAGGATCTCAGGGCCGTCCAGCACGGACAGGTTCACCGTGTAGGAGGTGCGCTGGCGCAGCTCCTCGAGGTATGAACGCGAATGCTCGCGCAGGCCGGTCGAGTTCAGCGCCGACATGCCGAGGTCGGTGACGCGCAGGCCGAGGCGATACTTGCGCGATGCTCCCTGCTCGAGAAAGCCGAGGGCGACCAGCGTGATCACATAGCGGTGCGTCGTCGAGCGACTCATTCCGAGATCATCGGCGATGTCGGCGATGCCGAGCACCGGGCGCTCGGGCGTGAAGCAGCCGAGAATCGCAAGCCCGCGCTCGAGCGACTGGGAGTAACGTGGCTCGCGGAGGCTGGGTATCGACCACTCGCCTTCCTGGCCAGATTTGGAATAATTGGAACTTACTCTAGGCATCTGTGCTGTGGCCCCTATCCGTAGTGCCGGAGGTGCCTCTACTTGGGTGCACCTCTATTGAACAGTCATCATACCTGGGAATGCCGACGATACGCGATCGTTCAGAACTGAATGTTCAAGGTCCGAACTACGTGAGGGCGAGGGTGGCATGAGCGAGCGCCTGACCCGAACTACGTGAGGGCGAGGGTGGCATGAGCGAGCGCCTGACCTATACCAGCGGCGCGCTCGACAGCGCGCTGGACGAGGAGTTCGAGCGCCGGCTCGCGGCTATGCGAATGGCCGCGCCCGCGCCCTTCGCCCACATCATCGCAGGGGAGTCCTTGACGGAGGGCGAGATGTTCGAGCGCCGCGATCCGTCCCACGCGGACGGACACGTCGGGCGCGCTCACGCGGCCGGCGTCGCAACCGTCGCCCGCGCGCTGCGGGCGGCGCACGGCGCACGGGTGTGGTGGAGCCGCCTGCCCTACGGCGAGCGCTGTGCTCACATGCGCGCCGTGGCACGAGCGATCGGCGATCGTCACATCGAGTTGGCCGCCGTGGTGAGCCTCGAGACCGGCAAGACGCGGGTGGAGTCGATCGCCGAGGTGCAGGAGGCGATCGACCTGATCGAGACCTACTGCGCCGCGATCGAGGTGGCCGGCGGGTTCGTCTCGGCGCTTGCGAGCCTGACCGCGTCCGAGCGCAACGTCGAGACGCTCAGGCCGTACGGCGTGTTCGGCGTGATCGTGCCTTTCAACTTCCCGCTCGCGCTGGCCGTGAACATGCTCTCGGCGGCCCTGATCGCCGGCAACACGGTGGTGGTCAAGCCCTCGGAGTCGACGCCATGGACGGGGGCGCTGCTAGGGGAGGTCATCTCTGCCGCCGATCTGCCGCCGGGGGCGTTCAACCTGGTGCACGGCGGCCCCGAGACCGGCCGGGCGCTCGCCGGCGGAGATGTCGACGGGATAGCGTTCACCGGCTCGGTGCCCGTCGGGCGCGAGATCGCCAGAGCGCTGTCGGAGGGTCCATGGACGCGCCCCGTGCTGGCCGAGATGGGCGGCAAGAATCCGGCGATAGTCACGGCCCGCGCAGACCTGGGGAAGGCGGCCGAGGGCGTCGCCAGGGCCGCGTTCGGGCTCTCAGGCCAGAAGTGCAGCTCCTGCTCGCGCGCGATCGTGCTTGACGACGTCCACGATGAGTTCGTCGAGCGCCTGTGCGCGTTCACGAGCACGCTTGCCGTCGGAGACCCGATGGGCCGCGACTCGGCGCTGGGGCCGGTCGTGGACGAGCGGGCGGTGGCGCGCTTCGAGCAGAGCGCCGCGATCGGCCGCCGCGACGGGAGGATCGTCGTGGGCGGGCGCAGGCTCGAGCTCGGCGGGCACTTCGTCGAGCCGACCGTGGTGTGCGATCTGCCCGCCGGGCACCCCCTCACCCGCCGCGAGCTGTTCCTGCCGTTCGTGACCGTCATCCGCGCCGGCAGCCTGGACGGCGCGATCGCCGAGGCCAACGCCGTCGACTACGGGCTCGCCGCGGGGATCTTCAGCGAGGAGCAGGCCGAGGTGGATGAGTTCCTCGACCGCATCGAGGCCGGCGTGCTCTACGTGAATCGCAGGGCGGGCGCCACCACGGGGGCATGGCCCGGGTCGCAGTCGTTCTGCGGGTGGAAGGCGAGCGGCCTCACGGGCAAGGGCGGACTCGGGCCGTATTATCTGCCGCAATTCATGCGCGAGCAGAGCCGCACGATAGTGGGATGACCGCCGCGCCCATCCTCGACCACCCCACCCGCACCCGCATTTCGATGGGTGCTCCAGGGTGAGCGAGATGGCGGAGCCTTCCGTGGCCGGCGAGGCGCCGCCGCTCCCGCCGGTGGGCTGCCGGCTCGCGCCTCGCATGGCGGTCGCGCTGAAGGAGTATCGGGAGAGGCTGTCCCGCACGCGCGAGTGGATGCGCTCGCGGGGCATCGAGCTGCTGCTGCTCACGCAGCCCGAGCACTACAACTGGCTGTCGGGCTATGAGCCCACGAGCGCGTTCTACTTCCAGGGGCTGGTCGTGCCGGTCGCCGGGGACGCGCCGCTCACGCTGCTGTGCAACAAGGCGGAGCTGCTGCTGTGCGAGGAGACCTGCTGGGTGAGCGACGTGCGCCCGGTCTGGACCCACGAGGACCAGGTGGGCCGTCTGATGGAGGTGTTGTGCGAGCGGGGTCTCGACGGCGCGGGGCGCGTCGGCGTGAACCTCTCCAGCCACCACCTCAAGCCGCGCTACGCGCTGGAGCTGATGAAAGCGCTGCCGAACGCCGAGATGATCGACGTGTGCGAGGGACTCGACGACCTGCGCCTGGTCAAGAGCCCGGCTGAGATCGCGCTGCTGCGTAGAGCGGCCCATGTCGCCGACGTGGGCGTGACGGCGGGCATCGATGCGATCCGCCCCGGGGTCACCGACTGCGAGGTGATGGCGGCGATCCAGGGGGCGGTGGCTCGGGACGGCGGGGAGTTCCCGGCCTATCCGACGCTCGTGGATGCGCGCGGCACGCTGCACGGGACGCCCGTGGGCAAGCTGCTCGGCGACGGCGACGTCGTCTATCTGGAGGTGAGCGGCGTGGTGCGCCGCTACCACTGCAACATCTCCCGAACGGTCGTCGTGGGAGAGCCCTCGCCGCGCGTGCGGGAGCTCTACGGGGTCGTCAGGGACGCGCTCGAGCGCGCCACCGAGGCGCTGCGGCCGGGCACGAGCGTCGCCGAGATCGTGGAGCTCGTGGCCGAGTGCCATCGCGGCTATGAGCAGAACACGTGGGGACGCTTCGGCTTCAGCATGGAGATCGCCTACCCGCCGATCTGGATCGGGGCGCTCAGCCTGATGCGGGGCGACCCTCACGTGATCGAAGCGGGCATGGTGATCACCATGGAGCCCGGCCTCTCCTACAGCGACGGCGCCACGATGATGCTCGGCAACAACGTGCTCGTCACGGAGGACGGGCCGGAGGTGCTCAACGAGGTGCCAGTGGAGCTGTTTTGCAAGTGAGGGAACGCTGACATGCCCCAACGCGACACGGCCGACTCCGAGACGCCCAAACGCGACGTGCTCCACTCTGACATGCCCCAGCGCGACACGGTCCACTGGTACGCCGGCCCGACCACCTTCTACCGCGCCCCGGCGCTGGCCGTGGAGGAGATCCCCGCGGGGGCGGTGGCGGTGCTCGGCGCGCCGCTCGACTCCTGGACGCTGGGGCGCAACGGTCAGCGCTACGCGCCGCGGGCGATTCGCGAGGCGTCGCTGTACCTGGCCGGCTACCACGGTCTGCAGACCGAGCCGGTCGGCTATGTGAACGTCTCCGACGGGCGCGTGTGGACGGTGCCCGAGCAGCCGCGCCTGTTCGATGCGGGCGACGTGCGCATCCACCAGGGCGACGTGCACGCGCAGATCGAGGCGATCGCGGGGCCCGTCGCAGCGATCGTCGAGCGCGGCGCGATGCCGGTTGTGATCGGTGGCGATCACTTCGTTCCGTACCCTTCGTTCATCGGCTACGCGCGCGGAGTGCGTTCGCGCAAGCCCGATGCCAAGGTCGGCTTCCTGAACATCGACGGCCACTTCGACTTCTGGGACGAGTTCCGCGACATGGGGCGCCTCAACCACGGCACGTTCGCGCGGCGCATCAGCGAGCACGAGGCGGTCGGAAACATGGTGTGGTGGGGCCTCAACGGGACGAACATCGCCGAGCCCAAGCAGCTGCGCATCTGCGGGGAGCGCGGCTTCGTCGCCTACACCGCCTCCTCGATACGGCGGCGCGGGGTGCTCGAGACGATGCGCGAGGCGCTCGAGATCGCCTCCGAGGGAGTCGACCGGGTGTATGTGACGTTCGACATCGACGCCACCGACGGCGCCTATGCGCCCGGCACCCATTCGATCGTCGTGGACGGGCTCAGCTCGGGAGAGGTGCTGGCCGCTCTGGGGGTCATCCCCGAGTTCGAGAGTGTTGGAGCATTTGACGTGTGCGAGATGATTCCCCAATACGATGTGGGGGGAGGGCGCACCGCGCGGTATGCGGCGCACGCGATCCTCACAGTCATCGGTCATCGAGTGCTCGACTCTCAGCCATCAATTCCGCGGGACATATTGGATGCCGTGTTCCGCTGAGCGCAGAGGGCGGATCGCCCTCTCGTTGAGGCTGCGCCAGAATGTCTGGCGCGGGCCTCGGGTCTCCGCTCGGGGCGGATCCCCACCGGGATGCGCCGGGAAGCCGGTGCGCCGAGCCGTCGAGTCCAAACAGAGGAAGGGGAGGAATAGATGAAGTCGATCAGTCGGGGTAGGAGGCGTCAGGTCTTTGGGGCGCTTGTGGCGCTTGGGGTCTGTCTGGGGGTCGTCGCGTGCGGCGGCGGCGGCAAAGGCGCCACGACGCTCACCATCGGTGGCTGGGGTGGCGTGATCGACGAAGCCACGCAGAAGGCTTATCTGAACCAGTTCGATTCGGAAAACAAAGTGAAATCGCAGTTCTCCGACGCTCCGGGGGTGCAGCTCGCGCGCGTGGAAGCGCAGAACGCGGCCCACCAGATCCAGTGGGACGCGGTGGACTCGCTCGATGGGGGCTCCGCTTATACGCTCTATGCCAAGGGTCAGCTGGATCCGCTTTCGCCATCCACCAAGGCGGCCTTCGAAAAGGAACTGGGCGCCCAGAAGGTCACGCCGTTCGGCTTCTCGCATGGAAGCCTGGGCGACGTGATCGTGTGCAACACGGACAAGATGAAGAGTTGTCCGTCGACGATGGCTCAGTTCTACAACACCAGGGAATTCCCCCAGCCGCGCATGTTCGGGGGGATCGAGCCGATCGAGGCGGTCACGACCGCGGAGGTGGCGGCGGGCATGCCGATCTCCCACACCGCCACGACGCCGGTGGACGTGAAAGCCGTGATCAAGACGCTCGCAGGTCTCAAGCCGAAGATCAAGGTGTTCTGGCAGTCGGGCGAACAGCAGCAGCAGATCATGCGCAGCGGCGAGGTGCCGCTGGGGATCATGTGGAGCGATCGCGCCTACCAGCTCATCTCGCAAGGGGTGAAACTGAAGGTGGTGTGGACGGAAGGCGCGTACGAGCCGAGCTACTGGGCTGTCGTGAAAGGGGCCCACAACTCCGCGACGGCGTCCAAGCTGCTCGCCTTCATCGCGAGCCACCCGAAGGGGGAGGCGAGGTGGGCTGAAATCGTGCACGACTCGGTGCCCAACCCGCTGGCGCTGAACTACCTGCCGAGCTCGATCGGCTCGCAGCTGGCAGACAATCCGGTGAACCTCAAGCAGTTGGCGACGCCCAACTTCCTGTGGTACGCCCAGCACAGCAACGAACTGAACACCGCCTACGAGAACTTCCTGCGCGGGTAGCGCCCGCGGAGGATCTCAGGACATGGGGCCGGCGGGGAGGAGCGTGAAGGCGAGCCTCCCCGCCTCGCCTCGGCGCGAGGCGGAGGGCCACGACTCGGGAGGCCGCGACTCGGGAGGCCGCGGGGCGGGGAAGCACTGGAGCGCGATCCTTGCCAACCGCTGGGCGCTGCTCTTGGTGGTGCCGCTGCTGGCCGTGCTGCTCGGCTTCGTCGTCTACCCGCTCGTGAAGCTCACGATCGACTCGCTCACGACCGGCGAAGGGATCGGCAACTACGAAGCGGTCTTCCAGAGCCCCGCCGGCAGGCGCGCGCTGGTCACGACCGTGCTCTCGAGCGTGCTCGTGGGCGCCGTCGCGGTGCTGCTCGGCGGACTGCTCGCCTGGCACATCCGGATCGCCAAGAGCACGGCCGTGAAGGCCGTGCTGTGGCTGGCGGTGCTCGCGCCCTTCTGGATGGGGACGGTCGTGAAGAACTACGCGATCGTGATTCTCCTCTCGGCGGAAGGGCCGCTCGAGGAGGGCCTCGAACTGGTGGGCCTGGCGCCGGTCTCGCTGCTCTACACCTCGACGGCCGTGGGACTCGGGATGGTCTACACGATGGTTCCCTATGCGGCCTTCTCGCTCTATGGAGTGTTCCTGACCATCGACGAGTCGCTGCTCGACGCGGCCCGCGGCCTGGGGGCTTCGCGCGCGCGCGCGATCACCTCGGTGATGCTGCCGCTGGCGATGCCCGGGATCGTCGCCAGCGGAGCGCTCGTGTTCGCGATCTCGCTCGGCTTCTATGTCACGCCGGTGCTGCTCGGAGGAGCGCAGGCGCCGTTCATGGCGAGCTTCATCCAGGACTACATCTTCACGTTCTACGACTACCCGATCGCGAGCGCGGCCTCGGTGATCCTGCTGGCCGTCGCGCTGCTGACGCTCGGCCTTGCGCTGGCGCTCGTCGGTCGCGGACGCCTGCGGAGGGCGGTGGCGTGAGACGGGCGCTCCTCGGCGACCGTCTCACCGGCGCCGCGAGCGCCGCAGTGGTCGCGGTCACGACGGTTGCGCTGCTCGTGCCGGCCGTGCTGGTGGCGTTGCTGTCGTTCTCCCAGGACCGCTACTTCGACTTCCCCCCGCACGCGTGGGGGCTGCGCCAGTACCGCACGCTGCTCGAAGACCCGCGCTGGGGATCGGCGCTGTGGCTGTCGGTGAGGATCGCCGTCCCGGTGGCGCTGCTCGCGGCGCTCGTGGTGGTGCCGACGCTGTTTACGGTCCATCGCAGCCGGCTTCCGCTTCGCAACGCTCTGCAGGTGGGCGGCATCGCCGGGATCATCCTCCCGATCTCGGCTTACGCGGTGGCGATGTACGGCCTGTATGCCCAGATCGGCCTGCTCGGGAGCTACTGGGGACTGGTGCTCGCCAACCTGACGCTCGGTGTGCCGGTGATGCTGCTCGTGACGAGCGCGGCGATGAGCCGCATCCCCGTAGAGCTCGAGCTGGCGGCGATGGTGGCGGGCGCGAGTAGGGTGCAGGCGTGGCTTGCGATCACGCTGCGGCTGCTCGCCCCCGCGATCCTGGCGGGCGGGGTGCTCGCGTTCGTGACGAGTCTCGACGAGGCGGTGCTCATCAACTTCCTCGGCGGCCCGGGGCTCCAGACGCTTCCCAAGGCGATCCTCGACTCGGTGCGCTACGGCCTTGAACCCGTGATCGCGGCGATCGCCACGCTCTTGATGGTGGGCACGAGCCTGGCGATGGGACTCGCGGCGCGGCTGGCTCGGCGGGGGGCGCGATGAACGATCCGCGCACAGCCGGGGCGCTGGGCGCATCCGCGGGTCGCGAGCCGGCGGTGGGTCGCGAGCCGGCGGCGGGTAACGAGCCGGCGGCGGGTAACGAGCCGGCGATGAGCGCCGAGCCGGCGGGCGCTCCGGAGTTGGTGCTCGACATTCAGGCGCTGAGCAAGTCCTATGGCGAGACGCCGGCGCTCGAGGATGTCAGCCTGGACGTGCGCCAGGGGGAGCTGCTCACGCTGCTGGGTCCGAGCGGCTCGGGCAAGACGACGCTGCTGAAGGTGATCGCGGGCTTCGAGGCGCCCACGTCCGGGCGGGTGCTGCTGCGCGGGCGCGACATCTCGCGGCTCTCACCGGCGCGGCGGGGAGTGGGGATGGTGTTCCAGCACTACGCCCTCTTTCCCCACATGACCGTCGCGCAGAACGTCGGCTACGGCTTGAAGCTGCGCCGCGTTCCGCGCACCGAGCGCGAGCGGCGTGTCGGCGAGATGCTCGAGCTGCTGCGGCTGGGGGGCCTGCAGGACCGCTACCCGCGCCAGCTCTCCGGTGGCCAGCAGCAGCGCGTGGCGCTCGGGCGGGCGCTCGCGTATGACCCGGAGGTGATCCTGATGGACGAGCCGCTCGGTGCGCTCGACCGCGCGCTGCGGATCGAGATGGAGGAGCAGATCCGCGGCCTTCACCGCGAGCTGGGGGCGACGATCGTGTATGTCACCCACGACCAGCGGGAGGCGCTCGCGCTGTCGGATCGCATCGCCATCATGCGCGCCGGGAGGGTGGCGAGCGTGGGGGCTCCCGAGCAGCTCTACAGGCGCCCGGCCGACAGCTTCGTGGCGAGCTTCTTCGCGAGCGCGAACCTGCTGGAGGTGCGGGAGCACGAGCTGCTTTCGGGCGAGGTCACGCGGGTGCGCTGCGGTGGGAGCGAGATCCGCTGTCCGACGACGGCCGGCGCGGGCGATCGCGTGGTGCTCGCCGTGCGCCGCCGCAGCCTGCGCCGCGCGGCCTCTCCGGGAGCCCTGCGAATCGCGGGCGTGGTGGAGGAGATGCTGCTGTTCGGCGACGAGCAGGAGATCTCCCTGCGCTCCCCGGCGCTTGGGCGGGTGGTGGCGATGCTCGACTCGCGCGATTGCGCAGGGCTCGCGCTGGGGATGGAGGTCGAGCTGTATGCGCCTGCCGGCGAGCCGGTGCTCGTGCCCCGGGTGTGAGCGGCGCCGGAGCGCGCATGGATCGCTGCCAACATTGCAGTTCGATGGAGCGAGCCTCGAACGCCAGCGACGCCCTCTACGACCGCGCGCTGCGGAGCCTGCCGGGCGGCAATTCGCGCTCGACGGTGTTCGTGGCGCCCCACCCCCCCTACGCGGCGCGGGGCGAGGGCTGCGAAGTCGTGGACGTGGACGGCCGCAGGGTGATCGACCTGCAGAACAACTACACCGCGCTCATCCACGGCCATGCGTTTGCGCCCGTGGTGCACGCCGCCGTGGCGGCGATCGAGCAGGGGTCGGCCTTCGGGCTGCCGACGAGCTCGGAGATCGAGCTGGCCGAGTGCCTGGCGGGGCGCGTGGGGTGGGCGGAGCGCTGGCGCTTTGCGGGCTCGGGGACCGAGGCGGTGATGATGGCGGCGCGCGCCGCGCGCGCCGCAACCGGACGTGACGGGTTGGTGCGCTTCGCCGACTGCTACCACGGCAGCTGGGACGCGGTGGTGGGGCGCGGCTCGCGTGGCGTGCCCGCGGCCGCCCAGCGGGACGTGCTGACGCTCGCGCTCGGCGACGGCGAGGCGTTGGTGGCCGCTCTGGACGAGCACGAGGGGCGCATTGCGGCGGTGCTGCTCGACGCGATGCCCAATCGCGCCGGCCTGCGGCCGCTGGACGCCTCGTTCGTGAGGCTCGTGCGCGAGCAGACCGCGCGCCGCGGGATCGCGCTCGTGATCGACGAGGTGATCACGTTCAGGCTCGCGCCGGGGGGGCTGCACTCGCTGTACGAGATCGAGGGCGATTTGATCGTGCTCGGCAAGATGATCGGCGGGGGCTTCCCGGTGGGGGCGGTCGGGGGACGAGCGGCCTTCATGGACGTTTTCGATCCGCGCCGGCCCGACGCGGTGGCGCACGGCGGGACGTTCTCGGCCAATCCCGTGACGATGCGCGCCGGACTGGCGGCGCTGCAGGCGTTCGGGCTCGCCGACGTCCGGCGCATCGACGCGCTCGGCGATCGCCTGCGCGAGGGGTTGCGCGAGCGCGGCTGGTCGGTTGCCGGGCGCGGCTCGCTGCTGCAGATCGGCTCGCGCGACCCGACGGCGCTGTGGTGGCGGATGTACGAGGCGGGCGTGCTGATCGCCGGGAACGGCCTCGTGTGCGTGTCAACGCCGATGGACGAAGAGGTGATCGAGCGGGTGCTGGCTGCCTTCGAGCGGGTGGGGGCTGCGGCGCAGTGAGGGCCGGCGCGCGAGCGCGCACGCGCGCGTGGGACGGCCCGCACGAGGAGGTCGGGGTGGCAACGCGATGAGCGCCGGCGCGCAAGGTCTCTGGGCATGTCGCCTGGGGTCGGCTATGGGCACGGACATCTGATCGGATGGCACGCGACGGCCCCACCGTGTGCGTGATCGGCGCCGGGGCGATTGGCCTGTGCTGCGCGCTCGAGCTCGCGCGTCGCGGAGCGGGCGAGGTGACGGTGGTCGAGGCGAGGCATGTCGCCGCCGGCTCCTCGGGACTGTCGGTGGGGATCGTTGAGACGCAGTACCTGGACCCGCTCGACATCGAGCTGCGGGTACGTTCGATGCGATCGTTCTCGCGGCTGGAGCGCGAGTACGGGTTGCGGGTAGTGCGCAACGGCTATCTGCGGCTCGGCCACGACGCGCGCGCGCGCGAGGCGTTCGAGCGCAGCGTCGAGATCCAGCGCGAGCTCGGGGTGAGCGACGCGAGTGTGCTCGATCGCGAGCAGGTGGCTCGGCGCGTGCCGGACATGCGCGTCGACGATGTGCAGGCGGGCCTGTTCGGACCCAGCGACGGTTTCATCGACGGCCACCTCTACTGTGGGCTGCTGGCGGAGCTGGCGCAGGCGGCGGGCGCGAAGCTGCTGGTGGCCGCCGAGCTGCTCGGCGCCGATTCCCTTGACGGCGGGAGGTTGCGCTTGAGCACGAGTGTGGGCGAGCTGAAGTGCGACGTGGCGGTGAACGCGGCGGGCGCGTGGGCTGCACGCGTGGCGCGGCTGCTCGGCTGCGAGCTGGGGCTGAAGCCGCAACGCCACCAGGCAAGCGTGGTGCACCTCCCGCGTGAGCTCGCCTACACGATGCCGTCGGTGATGGACTACATCCCCGGCAGCGGCGAACGTGGCCTGTACTTCCGCCACGAGGGCCCCGGAAGGCTGATCGCGGGGCTCCATGGCGAGGAGGTGTCCGAGCCGACGGCCGACCCGGACTCCTATGCGAGCCTCCCCGATGAGGAGTTCCTCGAGGCGCTGGCACGCAAGCTCACGAGCCGCTTGCCGGGGCTCGCGGACTCGGCGCTCGCGGGAGGCTGGGTGGGGCTCTATCCGGTGAGCGCCGGCGGCCGGCCGCTCGTGGGCCCGCTTGCGGGCGACGCTCGCGTGGTGGTGGCGGGAGGCGCGGGCGGCTCGGGCATCCAGCTCGCCCCCGTGCTCGGCGAGCTCGCCGCCGACTGGGTGCTGCATGGCGAGCCGCGCGCGCTCGCCGGCGCGCTCGCGCTCGCGCCCGCATAAGCGGCCCACCGCGATACGCCCAAGATTCTTATCATTGTAGATACAGCGTGTATATACGATCGCAAAATTTCAGAAAAGAACATTCGCCATCTCCCCCTTTATGTCCCTCCGAACACCACTCTGGGCCTTCAGGGAACTCGCATCGAGCCGCTAGACCCGGCGCGGGAGCGCCGCGAGCACGCGCCGAGCGAGCCGCTCGTCGCCGGTGAGGCGCAGGCCGGCGACGTTGCGCTCGGGGCCGAGCGCCATCGCCCAGGCGGTTGGGGGGCCGGCGATGCTGGCCCACGGGACGGCGGAGCCGGGCTCCACGAGCTTGATGCGGCCGTCGTGGACGTCGAACAGCTGACGCGTGGGGGCTTCGAAGTCCTCGATCAAGAGCTCGACCACCCCGTTGGGAAGGATCGAGCCGTCGAGCAGCGTTGGGAGCACCCGGAGGGTGGCGTGGACGTCGAGCCGCTCGGGCGCCGATCGGTCGATCGTCCGCTCGGGGTGTGTGCGGCGTGTGGCGTTTGCGATCCAACGCATCCACCCCCGCGGCCGCGCGGGTGTGCCGGATGCGCCGTCGCGAGCAGGCTCTGGCGCTTCGTCTCCCCAGTGCACCTGTGGCAGTCTAATCGAACAATCCCGAGAAGCAAGCTTGTGCGCTCCTTGGAGGTATTCGAGCCCGTCGACGCACGCCCTCAGGCTGCGCGACGTGGAGGCGAGCGGTGGTTTCCTCGCTGCCGGCCGGACCCCGCGCGGCGCGCCAGCCTCGGCCGAGGTGCTCCCCTCCGCGTCGTGCCCGTCGGCCCGCACACTGAACGCGAGCACGCGGCGCGCTAGCCTCGGGCGAGGTGCCCCCTTCGACTGACGATCCGCTGTCGGCGTTCAGCCCCAGGGCGCGCGACTGGTTCGCGGCTTCGTTCGCGGCGCCGACGCCCGCGCAGGCGCAGGCGTGGCCGGCGATTGCAAGCGGTGAGCACGTGCTTCTCTCAGCGCCGACCGGCTCCGGCAAGACGCTTGCGGCATTCCTGTGGGCGCTCGACCGGCTGAGCGCGGAGCCACGCGCGCGCACGGGGGGTGGTGGTGACGTAAACGCACACGACAGGCCACGCGCGCGCACGGGGGGTGGTGGTGATGCGAACGCACACGACAGGCCTCGCGCGCGCGAAGGGGGCGGTGTGCGCGTCGTGTACGTGTCGCCGCTGAAGGCGCTGTCGTATGACATCGAGCGCAACCTGCGGGCGCCCCTGAGGGGGATCGGGGCGGACGTGAGCGTGGGGATCAGGACGGGCGACACCTCGCAGGCGCAGCGGGCGGCGATGGCGCGCAGGCCGCCGGACATCCTCATCACGACGCCCGAGTCGCTGTACCTGATCCTTGGCTCGCGCGCGCGAGCGATGCTGAGCACGGTGGACACGGTGATCGTGGATGAGATCCACGCGCTGGCGTCGGTCAAGCGGGGCGCTCATTTGGCGTTGACGCTCGAGCGCCTCGACGAGCAGGCGCGCGATATGAAAGGCCCATCCACCCGGGGGGTGCAGCGGGTGGGGTTGTCGGCGACGCAGACCCCGCTCGAGGAGGTGGGCCGCTTCCTGGTGGGGCCGAGGCGGGCGGTGAGGATCGTGGACGCGGGCGTGAAGAAGCCGCTCGACCTGCGCATCCACGTGCCGGTGGAGTCGATGAGCGATTTGGCAGGCCCGCCGGCCCGCCCGCCCGGCGACCCGCTGGAGGCGGTCGCAGGCGGCGGGCCCACGCGCAATTCGCCTGTCCGCGCTCCGGAGGGTGTCCCCGAACGGGGGATCTGGCCGGCGATCTACCCGGAGCTGTTGCGGCTCGTGCGGGAGCACCGCTCGACGATCGTGTTCGTCAACAACAGACGCTCGGCCGAGCGGGTGGCGCTGCGGCTGAACGAGCTGGCCGAGGGCGAGCTCGCCAGGGCCCACCACGGATCGCTCTCCAGAGAGGAGCGCACTGTGGTGGAGGAGCAGCTGAAGGCCGGCGAGCTGCCCTGCCTCGTGGCGACCTCGTCGCTCGAGCTGGGGATCGACATGGGCGCCGTGGACCTGGTGTTGCAGATCGAGTCGCCGAAGTCGGTGGCGCGCGGGTTGCAGCGCATCGGGCGCGCCGGTCACGGCGTGGGGGACGTCAGCAAGGGGCGCATCTTCCCCAAGTTCCGCGGCGACCTGCTCGAGTGCGCGGTGGTGTGCCGGCGCATGCGTGAAGGGAAGATCGAGCCGACAGTGGTGCCGCGCAACGCGCTCGACGTGCTCGCCCAGCAGATAGTCGCGATCGCAGCGTCCGTCGAGGAGGACGTCTCTGTCGAGGAGCTATATGCGCTCGTGACGCGCACCCACTCCTACGCGGACCTTCCGAGGTCGCTGCTGGAGAACGTGCTCGACATGCTCGACGGGCGCTGGGCGGGTGGGCGCTCATCTGAGTTCGGCGAGCTGAGGGCGCGCATCGTGTGGGACCGGGTGGCGGGTCGCATCCGCGCTCGCAAGGGAGCCCGGCAGCTCGCGATCGCGAACGCCGGCACGATCCCCGACCGCGGCCTGTACGCGGTGACTCTGCCGGACGGCAGGCGCGTGGGGGAGCTCGACGAGGAGATGGTGTACGAGGCTCGGCCGGGCCAGGTGTTCCTGCTCGGCGCGTCCTCATGGCGGATCGAGGAGATCGGCCGCGACCGCGTGATCGTGACCCCCGCTCCAGGCGTGCCGGGCGCGGTGCCGTTCTGGAAGGGCGACGGCGTCGGTCGCCCGAAGGAGCTCGGCGCGGCGATCGGCGCGTTCGCGCGCTGGGCGGTCGACCAAGAGGAGCAGCTGCTCGTGCGCGACTACGACCTCGACGAGCGCTCGGCTCGCAACCTGCTCGAGTACCTGCGCGAGCAGCTGGCGGCCACCCGGGTGCTTCCCAGCGACCGCACGATCGTGCTGGAGCGCTTCCGCGACGAGATCGGCGACTGGAGGCTGTGCGTGCTGTCCCCTTACGGCGGCCGCGTGCATGCCGCGTGGGGCCTTGCCATCTCGGCGCGCATCCGCGAGCGATACGGAATCGACGGCGAGGCGATCTGGTCGGACGACGGCATCGTGGTGCGCCTGCCCGACGTCGATCTCGACGAGCACGACGATCCACTCGCTGCTTCTCACGCCGACTTGGTGGCGCTCGACGCCGAGGAGGTCGAGGCGGCGATCGTCGCCGAGCTGGGCGGCTCGGCTCTGTTCGGGGCGCGCTTTCGCGAGAACGCGGCCCGCGCGCTGCTGATCCCCCGCGCATATCCGGGCCGGCGCACGCCGCTGTGGCAGCAGCGGCTGAAGGCCCAGGGTCTGCTCGAGGTCGCGCGACGCTATCCCGACTTCCCGATCGTGCTGGAGACCTATCGCGAGTGCCTGCAGGACGTGCTCGACCTGCCGGGCCTTCAGGAGCTGCTGCGGGGGCTCTCCACGCGTGAGCTCTCGCTGGTGGAGGTGGAGACGCGGAGCGCCTCCCCGTTCGCGGGCTCATTGCTGTTCGACTACGTGGCGACCTACATGTACGAGGGCGACACCCCGAGCGCGGAGCGGCGCGCGGCGGCGCTGTCGCTCGACCGGGAGCTGTTGCGCGAGCTGCTCGGCCAGGAGGAGCTGCGCGAGCTGATCGACCCGGCGGCCCTCGCGCAGGTGCAGGACGATCTCCAGCGTCGCTCCCCGCGCACGCGCGCGACGAGCGCGGACGCGCTCTGCGACGTGCTGCGCGGGGTGGGCGACCTGTCCCCCGAGGAGCTCGCCGAGCGCGTGCTCGAAGGGCTCGACGCGGGCGCGATGCTCGACACGCTGTCGCGCGAGCGGAGGGTGGCGCGCGTGCGCATCGCGGGCGAGGAGCGCCTGATCGCGGTCGACCACGCCGGCCTCTACCGGGACGCGCTCGGCGTTCCGCCGCCGCCGGGCCTGCCGGACGCGTTCCTCGCCGACGTGCCCGACGCGCTCTCAAAGCTCGTGGCGCGCTGGGCGAGCGCTCACGGGCCGTTCACCACGGCGGAGCTGCGCGAGCGCTATGGCGTGGACGCCTCCTCGGTGTTGCGCGAGCTCGAGCGCACGGGCACCCTCGCCCGCGGTGAGCTTCGCCCCAACCCCAAGAGCCCATCCGACATGCCCCCTCTGGGGGCATCCCCCTCGCGCCCGCGCACTCCTTCCAACCATATGCCCCCTCTGGGGGCATCCCCCCCGCGCCCGCGCGAGGGGGATGGGCGAGAGTGGTGCGACGTCGAGGTGTTGCGTCGTCTGCGCCGCGCCTCGCTGGCCGCGCTGCGCAGGGAGATCGAGCCGGTGGGCGAGCGCGCCCTCACGGCGTTCATGCCATCGTGGCAGAACGTCGGCCGTTGGCGGCCCGGCTCGGGACGGCGCGACGGGGTGGAGCGATTGCGCGAGGTGCTTGTGCCCCTCCAAGGCCTTGCGCTACCGGTGACAACCTGGGAGCGCGACGTGTTGCCCTGCCGCACCGGCTCCTACTCGCCGGCCTGGCTCGACAGCCTGTGCGCGAGCGGCGAGATCGTATGGGTGGGCGCCGGCTCGCTCGGTCGAGACTCCGGGCGCGTCGCGCTCTACTTCCGCGAGGACGCCCCCCTGCTCGGGCCTCCATCCGGCGCGCGCGCGGAGCCGCCGGGGGCGCGCGAGCACGCGCTGCTGCGCGAGCGCCTGGCGGCGGGACCGTGCTTCTTCACCGATCTGCTCGCGGAGCTGGACCTGCCCGCGCCTGCGCTCACACACGCGCTCTGGGATCTGGTGTGGGCGGGCGAGGTCACCAACGACGCCTTCGCGCCGTTGCGTGCGCCGCGCCTCACGCTCACCGCGCACCGTGCGGCAGGACCATCGCGCGCGCACGCGCGAGGCATGCGCGGGGGCCCTCGCTTCGGCGGGCCGTCGCTTCGCGGCGGGCGCCTGGGAACGAGCGCGCAGGTCCAGGGCCGCTGGTCGCTCGCCGAGCCGATCTTCGGCGGGCGGGCCGTCGACGACCCGCGCCTGCGCCGCCGCGCGCTCGCCGAGCTGCTGCTCGAGCGCTACGGAGTGCTCATCAGAGAGCAGGTACTGGCGGAGGGCATCGCCGGCGGCTTCTCCACCCTCTACGGCGCGCTCACAGAGCTCGAGACGCTTGGCGTGTGCCGGCGCGGCTACTTCGTGGAGGGCCTGGGAGGCGCCCAGTTCGCCCTGCCCGGCGCGGTCGAGCGGCTGCGCGCTTCACGCGCCGATCCGGAGAACGCGGCGACCGTGCTCGCGGCGGTCGATCCCGCGCAACCGTATGGCGCCACGCTCCCGTGGCCGCGACGCGAGGGTCAAACGCGTCGCCCCGCGCGCGTGGCGGGGGCGTACGTGGTGTTGGTGAACTCCTCCCCGGTGCTCTACCTGGAGCGCGGTGGGCGCGGAATAGTGACGCTCTCCTCGGAGTCCGGGCCGCTGCGCGTCGCGCTGCGTGCGCTGGCGGACGCCGTGCGCGCGGGGAGCGTGGACGCGGTGGCGCTCGAGCGGGTGGACTCCGAGCCCGCGATCGGCTCGGAGCTCGAGCCCATGCTGGTCGACCTCGGCTTTCGCCAAGGCCCGCGGCGGCTCACCCTGCGCGCCTGACCTTCATCCCCTCATCCATCCGTTTCGCATCCACCCGTTTGACCCGAGCGCTCTCACACCGGCTCGCACGCCACGACGGCTCCGCCGTCCATCCAAAAAACCCGCCCCTTCGCAAACCCGCCCGCCCGTCGCGAGAGCGACGCGTTCGAGCGCCTATCCTGGCTTGCAGTGGCTACGGACGAAGCCATCCGCGCCGGCACGCGCCCTCGGCGGGTGGGACACAAGGGCGCCGCGCACCTCGCCCAGGGCAACACGCTCGACAGCTTCGACGCGGCGCTCGCCCACGGCGTGGACATGATCGAGTTCGACGCCCTCTCCGAGAAGCCCGACGGGAGCGGTCGCCTGCTGGTGGCCCACGACTACGAGGACATGCGCTCCCGCACCCCGCTCACGCTCGAGCAGGCGCTCGACCACCTCGCGGGCGAAGCATTCGCGCACGTGAACATCGACCTCGACGTGAAGCTGCCCGGGTACGAGCCGCAGGTGGTGGACGCCCTGCGCGAGGCGGGGCTCACGGACAGGACGCTCCTGAGCAGCATGTACCCCTCCTCGCTCGCGCGCGTGCGCGCCGCCGAGCCCTCCCTGCGACTCGGCTGGTCGGTGCCGCGCGTGCAACGCGACTACACGAACGACATGCTCACCGCGATCCCCGCGCTTGCGATGCTCACCGGCTACCGCGCGATGCTCCCCCGCCGCGCGCGCGGGGCGCTCGCGGCGGGCGCCGTGGACGCGATAATGGCCCACTGGCGGGTCGTGACGCCCGCGCTCGTGCGGGCTGTGACGCGGGCGGGCGGAGAGCTCTACGTGTGGACGGTCGACGACGCCGCGCGCATCTCCAGGCTCACGCAGCTTGGGGTGAGCGGCATCATCACGAACGACCCCCGCCTGTTCGACGCCGCGTCGAACTGACGAGCTCGACGACGACGACTCCGCCGCAACCGACCTCTCTACGTGCGCTCGCCGCCGCCGCAACCGGCCTCTCTACGTGAGCTCGCAGGTGGCGGCGCTGAACCCTCGCGGATCGGCGCCCGCGAGGCTCTTGTGCCCGGACGTCGTGAGTCTCGTGGCGCTCTCGAGCACCGTCGCGCCCCGGCGCCACTGGAACATCACGTAGCCCCGCAGGGTGAACGCGGGCCTGCCCGCGACCGGCGCCAGTTCGACGCTGAACCCTCCCTGGCGCGCAACCGCGCCGGAGCCGAGCTTCAGCAGGCCGGAGTCGCCGCCCTTGCTGAGGTACACCCACTTCTTGGTGGCCGGGTCTTCGTATTGCACGCGGAAGCGCATATACATGGTGTCCTTGGAGTGTCCGTCGCCGGGCATCGAGCCGCGAATGCCGATCGTGTTGGGCTGATCCTTGGGGTTGCACACGTCCACCGTCGCCCACAGCACGCGCGAATGCAGCAGCGAGTGCGCCGACGCCGGCGCGATCGCCGCGACGAGCACCACCGGCGCGATCGACCTCAAGGGACCCATGTCCTGAAGATAACGCCGCCACGCCGCAAGTTTCGGTATCCACGCCCAAGCCGTTCGGGCGCATGGCTGTCGCTGTGATATCTCCAGGGCATGGCGGCGGTGAGGGAGGCTGAGATAGTCGAGCTGCTCGGGCGAGTGCCCGTCTTCTCGACGCTCGAACACAACGATCTGGAGCGCATCGGCCGGCTCGCTGTGCCGCGCGCGTTCGAGCCGGGCCAGATCGTGTTCCGCGAGGGCGATGCGAGCGACACCTGCTACATCGTGCGCTCGGGCCATGCCCGCGCGGTGCGCAACCACCCCGACGGACGCACCATCACGCTCGCCACGTTCGGGCCCGGGGACATCTTCGGCGAGCTCGCCATGTTCGAGGACGAGCTGCGCTCGGCCACCGTCGAGGCGGTCCAGCCCACCGCTGTGGTTGCGCTGCTCGGTCCAGACATGCGCCGGCTGCTGGTCGAGCACCCGGAGATCTCGATACGTCTCGTCGTGGCGCTCGGACGGCGGCTGCGCGAAACCAACGACCGCCTCGCCAAACAATCCTTCCAAACCGTCCAGTCCCGCGTCGCGGTCGTGCTTCGCGACCTCGTCGCCCAGGCCGTCGCCGACGGCGAGCCCGGCCGGGAGGTGCTGGTGTGCGCCACCCAAGCCGATCTCGCCAAGCTCGCGGGCTCCTCGCGCGAGTCGGCCTCGCGCTTTCTGGCGGTGCTCGAGCGCGCCGGAGTGATCTCCCAGGGGCGCGGACGCCTGGTGGTTCACGATCCCACCGCTCTCGACGGGTATGTCTTCTAGGAAGGGGGAATCGCGCGCGCGCGAGGTGTCCGCCGGCGGCGTGGTGATCCAAGGCGGGCAGGTGCTCGTGATCGTTCCCTCCCGGCGCGCCGCCGACGGGTCGCTCGTGCTCGCTCTGCCGAAGGGCCACCTCGACGAGGGGGAGACCGCCGCGCAGGCCGCCACTCGCGAGGTGCGCGAGGAGACCGGCGTCACCGCCGAGCTGCTCGGCGAGCTTGGGGAGGTGCGCTACTGGTATGTGCGCAACCGGCGCAAGGTCGCCAAGAGCGTCCATTTCTTCCTATTCCGCTACCTGAGCGGCGATCTGGCCGACCACGACGACGAGGTCTACGAGGCCCGCTGGATGGGGCTCGCCGAGGCCAAGCGGGCGCTCAGCTATCCGGGGGAGCGCGACATGGTGGCCCGCGCGCTGGCCATCGGCGAGCAAGACCGATAGCCTGCTCACTCGTGCAGGTCCTCAATTTCTACTCCACGATCTTCGCCGACGAGCTGAAGAAAGGTCGCAAGACCGCCACCATCAGGCTCGGCGACAAGTCCGCCAAGTACCGCAAGAACCAGGCCGTGCTGGTGACGATCGGCTACCAGCACTCCCCCCGCGAGCGCATCTTCGAGGCTGTGATAGACCAGGTCGAGGTCATGAAGGTCGCAGAGCTCTCGCCCCGCGACATCAAGCACGACAACCCCGAGTTCCGCCGCCACGAGGAGCTCATCAACTTCCTGGAGCAGATCTACGGCCGGCCGGTCTCGATGCAGGACACGGTCACCGTGGTGCGTTTCTCGCAGATCCTCGACAAGCCGACAGCCATGACCGAAGCGATGAAGGGGTTCGGCGGCGCGCAGAACTGAGGCACGCGCGCCGCTGCGCCGTTTCTTCTATATATTGATCCTGTCGTTGGCACTCTCCCCATGAGACTGCCAACGGGACGGCCGCCGATTTGCAGGCGTCGCCGTCCGTCGGAAGCACATCTCTAAACGGAGGTTTTCACGCATGAAACTCAAGCCCCTGGGCGATCGTCTGATCGTGCGGGCCCTCGAGGAGGAGGAGACCACCGCAAGCGGCCTCGTCCTACCCGACACCGCGAAGGAGAAGCCGCAGAAGGGTAAGGTCCTGGCTGTCGGCGACGGCAAGCTGGACGACAACGGCAAGCGCGTCCCGCTCGACGTGGCGGAGGGCGACGAGGTCCTCTACAGCAAGTACGGCGGAACCGAGATCAAGGTCGATGGGGAGGATCTGCTCGTGCTGCGCGAGTCCGACGTCCTCGCCAAGGTCGCATAAGGAGATCTGAACAACATGGCTCACAAGGAACTGAAGTACAGCTCCGAGGCGCGTAAGTCTCTGGAGGCCGGCGTCGACGCTGTCGCCAACGCCGTCAAGGTCACGCTCGGCCCCAAGGGCCGCTACGTGGTGCTCGACAAGAAGTTCGGCGCCCCCACGATCACCAACGACGGTGTCACCATCGCCCGCGAGATCGAGGTCGAGGACGTCTTCGAGAACCAGGGCGCCCAGCTGGTGCGCGAGGTGGCCACCGCCACCAACGACGTTGCCGGTGACGGCACCACCACAGCCACCGTCCTCGCCCAGGCGATCGTTCGCCAGGGCCTGAAGAACGTGGCGGCGGGCGCCAACCCGCTCGCGCTCAAGCGCGGCATCGAGAGGGCTGTGGACCAGGTGGTGGAGAACATCGCCTCGCAGTCCAAGGAGGTCTCCGGCAAGGACCAGATCGCGCGCGTCGCGACCATCTCCGCCGGCGACGATGACATCGGCGACGTGATCGCCGACGCCATCGAGAAGGTCGGCAAGGACGGCGTCGTGAACGTCGAGGAGGGCCAGACCTTCGGCATGGACCTCGAGTTCACCGAGGGCATGCAGTTCGACAAGGGCTACATCTCGCCCTACATGGTCACCGACCAGGACCGTATGGAGGCCACCCTCGAGGACCCCTACATCCTGATCGCCAACCAGAAGATCGGTTCCGTCCGCGACGTGCTGCCCGTGCTGGAGCAGGTCATCCAGAGCGGCAAGCCGCTGCTCATCATCGCCGAGGACGTGGAGGGCGAGTCGCTCGCCACGCTCGTGGTGAACAAGCTGCGCGGCACCTTCACCGGTGTGGCCGTCAAGGCCCCCGGCTTCGGCGACCGCCGCAAGCGCATGCTCGAGGACATCGCGATCCTCACCAAAGCAGAGGTCATCACCGAGGAGATGGGCCTGAAGCTCGAGAACACCCAGGTGTCTCAGCTCGGGCACGCGCGGCGGGTGGTCGTGGGGAAGGACAACACCACGATCGTCGACGGCGCCGGCGATGCCGATGCCATCAAGGGCCGCATCAACCAGATCAAGGCCGAGATCGAGAACACCGACTCGGACTTCGACCGCGAGAAGCTCCAGGAGCGCCTCGCCAAGCTCTCCGGCGGCGTGGCGGTCGTGAAGGTCGGCGCGGCCACCGAGACGGAGATGAAGGAGAAGAAGCACCGCGTCGAGGACGCGCTGCAGGCCACTCGCGCCGCGCTCGAGGAGGGCATCGTGCCCGGCGGCGGCGTCGCCCTGCTGCAGGCCGTCGATGCGGTCTCCATCGACGACGTCGAGGACGACGACGAGAAGACCGGCGCTCGCATCGTGCTGCGCGCGCTGGAGGAGCCGCTACGTCAGATCGCCGAGAACGCGGGCCTGGAGGGCTCGGTGGTGGTCAACGACGTGCGCAAGGCCAAGGCCGGAGAAGGCCTCAATGCCGCCACCAACGAGATCGTCGATCTCGTGGCCGCCGGCGTCATCGACCCGGCGATGGTCACCCGCTCGGCGCTCCAGAACGCCGCGTCGATCGCAAAGAACATCCTCACCACCGAGGCGATCGTCGCCGAGGTCCCGGAGAAGGAAGGCGCCATGGGCGGCGGCGGCATGCCCGACATGAGCGGCATGATGTAGCCGGATGGTCCGCTGTGCGCGCCGCCCTTCAGCGGCGCGCACATCCGGTCGATAGGAGTCTCGAGGGCCCGGCAGGATGCCGGGCCCTCGTCTCCTCCGGAGGGCCCGGCGGGATGCTGAGCCTGGCCGGGGGTGCGATTGCTTGCATGGGGGCACCTCACGCGCGCGCGTACGCGCGCGCGCCCCTCCGGTGGGACTATTCCTCCGGTGGGACTATTCGACCGCCGAAACCGGCCGTGGGCCATGGCCGACGTACTTCGCCGTCGGGCGGATCAGCTTGGCCTCGCGCTTCTGCTCGAGGATATGCGCCGACCAGCCCGCCACGCGCGCGCACGTGAACATCGGCGTGAAGAGATCCGGCGGCACCTCGGCCAGATCGAGGATCACCGCCGACCAGTACTCCACGTTGGTGGCGAGCACCCGATCGGGCTTGCGCGCCGTGAGCTCCGCGAGCGCGGCCTTCTCGAGCGCCTCGGCCGCCGCGAAGCGCGGCGAGCCAAGTTCGCGGCAGGTGCGTCTCAGCACGCGCGCGCGGGGATCTTCAGCGCGGTACACCCTGTGGCCGAAGCCCATCAGCCGCTCTCCGCGATCGAGCGCGTCCTTCACCCACGCCTCGGCGTCGCCGGCTCGTTCGACTTCGTCGAGCATCTTCAGCACGCGCGACGGCGCGCCGCCGTGCAGCGGTCCGGACAGGGCGCCTACGGCCGAGGACAGCGCGGCGGCGCAGTCGGCGCCGGTGGACGCGACGATGCGCGCGGTGAACGTCGAGGCGTTCATGCCGTGCTCGGCGGCCGATATCCAGTAGGCGTCGATCGCCTTGGCGTGGTCGGGGTTGACCTCGCCGCGCCAGCGGATCAAAAAGCGCTCGGGGATCGACTTGCCCCTGTCCACCTCCGACTGGGGCACCGGAGGCTGTCCCGCTTCGCGCGCCGACTGCGCCACGAACGACAGCGCCATCACCGAGGCGCGCGCGAGATTGTCGCGGGCCTGCTCGTCGGAGATGTCGATCAGCGCGTTGAAGCCCCACTCCGGGGCGAGCATCGCAAGCGCCGACTGTACGTCGACGCGGTGGTCGCCGGAGCGCACGGTGAGCATGTGCGGTTCGGCGGGCGGCAGACCCGGCTTGAAGCGGTCGTCCACCAGCAGGCCCCACACCTGCTCGTAGGGGACCGCGCCGACCAGGTCCTCGACGTCTACGCCGCGATAGCGCAGCGCTCCGCCGGCCCTGTCGGGCTCGGCGATCTCGGTGGCGAAGGCGACGACGCCCTCCAGGCCGGATTGGACTTGATCGGAAGGTGGTGTTGCGGGAGGCGACTGAGTGGTCGTGACCTCGCTCATGGGCACTCGCTTTCAGGCTTGAGATGACCGGTTGAGAGTCGATCCCGCTGGATTGCACCGGAATCGACCCGGCTGCCTTGTGGGCAGGCGCATATCGTCGCAAAAATCACCCAGGTAGGCTGCGGCCAAGCGCGTGGTCGCCCCCCGGCGATCCGGCGAGGACGACTGTGCCCATTCGACGACGACGCCACGCCGTCCCTCACGAGACGACGCCCCGCGTCACCCACGAGGAGGAGCGCCGTGACCGACAGTGACCTGATGTTCCGTGGAGCGACAGAGCTCGCGGAGATGGTGCGCTCGGGGGAGATCTCCTCGCGCGAGCTCGTGCAGACCTCGCTGTCGCGCATCGAGGAGCTTAATCCACGGCTGAACGCGTTCGTCGAGATCGACGGCGAGCGCGCGCTCGCCGCGGCGGATGCGATCGAACCCGGCGACCCCCGCCCGTTCGCGGGGGTGCCGATCGCGATCAAGAACAACCGTCCCGTGGCGGGACTCAGGGTGACGATCGGGTGCTCCCTGATGGCCGATCATGTGGCTGAGCACGACAGCAACATCGCGCGCCGTCTCAAGGACGCCGGGTTCGTGGTCGTCGGCACCACCACCTTGCCCGAGTTCGGGATACTGCCCGTCAGCGAGGCGCGCCTGTTCGGCCCCACGCGCAATCCCTGGGATCTCGATCGCACACCGGGCGGCTCCTCCGGCGGCGCGGCCGCGGCGGTCGCCTCGGGCATGGTGCCGGTCGCTCACGGCAACGACGGCGGCGGCTCGATCCGCATCCCGGCGGCATGCTGCGGGCTCGTGGGGCTCAAGCCGGCGCGCGGTCGTATCTCGGCAGCGCCCGAACGCGGCGAGGCCCCGCTCGACGTCGATGGTGTGTTGACGCGCACGGTCGCCGACACGGCGGCGATCCTCGACGTGCTCGCGGGCTATGAGCTTGGCGACGCCACCTGGGCGCCGCCTCCATCCGAGCCATTCGCCTCCTCGGCGCTGCGTGACCCTGGCAGGCTGCGGATCGCGGCCACAACGTTTCCGCCGGTCACCGACGCCGTTGTCGATCCCGTCTGCGCACAAGCGGTCTCGGATGCCGCCGAGCTGCTGCGCTCGCTCGGGCACGAGGTGGAAGAGGTCGACATCCCATGGCGCATCGAGGGCCTCTCCGAGCTGTTCGGCGCCGTCTTCTCGATCCACATAGCGCTTCAAATCGTCTACTCCGGGATGGTCGCCGGGCGGGAGCCCACCGCCGAGGACATGGAGCCGATGAGCTGGGCGATCCACCAGATGACCCAGAGCTTCAACTCCGTCCAGGGCCTGGGGCTCGAAATCCAGCTGCAATCGCTCACGCGACGGCTCGTCGAGTTCCTGGCGCCCTACGACGTCCTGCTCACGCCCGCGCTGGCCGAGCGCCCCCTGCCGATCGGCACGCTCGACACCGCCGCCCCCGACCCGATGAGCACGTTCACCCGCTCGGGTCTGTTCACGCCGTTCACGCCCGTGTTCAACGCGAGCGGACAGCCGGGCATCTCGCTGCCGCTCTATCAGGGCCCCGACGGCCTGCCGCTCGGGGTGCAGCTCGTGGGCCGGCCCGCGGGCGAGGGCGCGCTCTTGGCGCTCGCATCGCAGGTGGAAGCGGCCTCGCCGTGGGTGGGTCGCCGAGCGCCTGTCTCTTAAACAACTCGACCCGCCGTAACGGCGGGTCGAGGTATGGGACCAAAACGGCTGACACCCGAGGTCAGCCTATCAGATAATGTAGACAAAGCAATTCATCCCTGGAGCACCGCATGCACCGGCTCGGGGGTCACGCCGAGCGCCTGCGCATCGGCAATCCCGTGCTTGGCCACCATGTTCGTCTCCAGCAGCTCGGCCTCGTCCCACGTGATCGGCGTGTTCGTGCGCATCGCTCGCTCGAGCAGGCGCAGCGTGCGCGAAGCGATCGGCGTTGGGACGGGCAGGAGTGGGCGCTCGCGATCGAGCGAGCGAAGGACGGTGCGGATCACCTCCGCGTAGCTGAGCGTTTCCGGGCCGGCCAGCTCGTAGCGCTCATGAGCCCTCGTGTCCTCGTCAGGCGCGAGGGTCAGCCCGCTGTCCGTGGCGTCTCGATCGCGCAAGACCGCCATCACGCAGCCAGCCACGTCCTCCGCCCAGATCGGCTGGCAGACCGCGCGACCGCGCCCTGAGATCGGCACCACGGGAAGCAGCGCGAGACGCTCGATCAAGGTGAGCCAGCGGTCGCCGGGGGCGTAGACGAGCGATGGGGCGATTACCGTTGAGCGCATGTCCGACTCGCGCACCGCCTGCTCGGCGATCGCCTTGGCGCGAAACAGGCGCGAGCGGTGGTGATCGGAGGCGCCGAGCGCCGAGAAGAACACGAAGCGCTCCACCCCCGCGCGCTGGGCAGCCTCCACCATCCTCCACGTGGCTATCGCGGCGAGCTCCTCGATCGACCCGCGCGGCTGGTCGCGGGTGGAGGCGGCAAGGTGCACCACCGTGCTCACGCCCCGCATGGCGTTGCGAAACGACGGTGGGTCGGTGAGGTCGCCGAGCGCGATCTGCACGCGCACGCGCTGCGGCCCGAGGCGCCTGGGGTCGCGCACGAGGCAGCGCACCGGCTGTCCTTCGGCGACCAGCCTGCGTAGCAGCGTCGAGCCGACGAGCCCGGTCGCTCCGGTGAGCAAGAGCATGACCCAAAGCTAGCCGATGCGGTCTCGCTACTATTCGTCGTCCCGCAACAAGTAGCCCCCAACGATCGAGAAGGAAGCGAATGGCCTACGTAATAGCTGAGCCGTGCATCGGCACGAAGGACAACTCCTGCGTCGAGGTGTGCCCCGTGGATTGCATCCACCCGACGCCCGACGAGCCCGGCTACGACGCGGCCGAGCTGCTCTACATCGATCCCGAGGAGTGCATCGACTGCGACGCCTGCGTCGAGGCGTGCCCGGTGGACGCCTGCTTCGCCGAGGACCAGCTCCCCGACGAGTGGCAGAAGTACACGCAGATCAACGCCGAGTACTTCGCCAACGCCAGGTAGGGACCTTCAGCGGTGAGGCGATCCGGCCTGCTGTCGCGGGTCGCGCTCGCGCTCCCGCTTGGCGCGGCCGTCCTCTCGCCCGGCGCCGCTCTTGCCGCCGCGCTGCCGGCCTGGTCGGCGCCCTCGCCTGCCGATCAGGGCGGTACGCCGAGCTCGATTGCCTGCGTCTCACGGGCGTTGTGCGTCGCGGTCGATGGCGCCGGGCATGTGCTCGCCAGCACCGCTCCCACGGCGAACTCCCCCTGGGAGCAGGTGGCGAGCGATCCTCACGCGCTCACCTCGGTCTCGTGCGCCTCCGCCCGGCTATGCATCGCGGTGGATGACGCGGGCCAGGTGCTCACGAGCACCGATCCGGCGGCGGCGGGAAGCTGGTTGGCGCGACCAATCGACGGTACGACGTCCATCACCGCGATCTCCTGTCCCACCGAATCGCTGTGCGTCGCCGTCGATGAAGCCGGTGAGGCGTTCACGAGCACGAAACCGGCGCTGAGCGGCTCGCCCTGGGCACGCGCCGAAATCGACAGCGGCCACGCGCTCACATCGGTGTCGTGCGCCTCCGCCCAGCTGTGCGTCGCGGTCGACGAATCCGGCGCCGCGCTCGCGAGCAGCGAACCGGCGGGCGTGGCGGAAGCCTGGCGCCCGCGCGCGATCGACCCCACGCCGCCGCTGGTGGCGGTGTCCTGCGACGCGGCCGGCGCGTGCGTCGCGGTCGACAAGTCCGGCGATGCGCTCGCAAGCTCCAATCCGGTGGGAACCGCTCCCACATGGAGCTCTACGGCGATCGATCCGATCGTTGCGCTCACGAGCATCTCCTGCGCGGCCTTTGAGGTTTGCATCGCGGTCGATCACGCGGGACACGCCTTCGTGAGCGAAGACGCGCCCGCCGCCGTTCCCACCTGGACCTCTTCGCAGCCCGATCCCGGTGCGCCGCTCTTGAGCGTCTCGTGTGCCCAGGACGGCTTCTGCGCCGCGATCGACGGCGGCGGGCTCGTCATCTCCACCACCGTGCCGGCGCCCCCTTCCAGCGAACCGCCGCCTCCACCTCCGCCTCCCAGCGTGAGCCTCGTAACCCCGCGCCCCTCCATCTCCGGCGTCCCCGCCGTCGGCGACTGGCTCGTGTGCAACCCGGGAGTCCCGCACGGCGCCTCGGCGACGCTCGCCTACGCGTGGTGGCGCGACGGCTCTCCCATACCCGGGGCCGGTGACTCGGCCTACCATCTCGCCCGAGCCGACGCCACCCACCATCTTCAGTGCCTCGTGACCGCAAGCAACGCGGCCGGCAGCTCAACTGGACACAGCGCGTTCGTGGCCGTCCCCGCACAGGGCGCGCTCGCCGCGGTGGGTGAGACGACCGTCGGCACGGCTCATGCCGGGGGCGGGCGGGTGGAGGTGGAGGTGAGGTGCTCGCCCCGCGCCGCGGGCGTGTGCGCGATCGCGCTGCGCCTCACCGTCGTGCGGGAACCGCACGCGCGCCGTGTCACGGTCACGGTTGGGGCAAGCGGCGCGCGCCTGGCGCCGGGTCGGCGCCGCACCGTGTCGGTGTCGCTGAGCACGCTCGGCAGGCGCCTGCTGGCGCACGCCGGGCGCCTGCCGGCGCAGCTCTCTGTCAGCGGCACGGTGATCGGCGTCCTGAGGGCCGTGCTCTCCCGCCAGCGGCTGACGCTCATCTCGACGCCGCGCGCTCGCGGCGGCGCGAGCGCCTCCGGTTCGCACGGACGGGCTTCATACACACCGACCTTCTTGACGCCAACCCCCTACATGGGCTGGGACACGTATTTCGCGTTCGGTCCCCGCTACAGCGAGTCCACCGTGCTCGCGCAGGCGAGCGCGCTGCTCTCCGACGGCCTGGCACGCGAGGGCTATCGCTACGTGTGGTTGGACGCCGGCTGGTGGCAGGGCCGGCGCGGCTCGAGCGACCAGATCGTGGTGAACCGCTCGCAGTGGCCGCATGGGATGGCGTGGCTGACGCGCACGCTGCACGCCGCCGGCCTGCTGGCCGGCCTGTACACCGATGCGGGCGCCGATGGCTGCGGCGGTGCTCACGAGGGCAGCTATGGGCACTACCGCCGGGACGCCGACACGTTCGCCGCATGGGGCTTCGACGCCGTCAAGGTGGACTTCTGCGGCGGGGCGCGCCTGCATCTGGACCCCGCGGCGGCGTACTCCTCCTTCCACGCCGCCCTGCAAGCCAACTCGAGCCATCGCCCGATGCTGCTGTCGATCTGCAACTTCCTGGAACCCGGCCAGCTCGGCGGCGGGCCGCCGTTCGCCCAGTCGGCGTTCTCCTCCTACACCTTCGGCCCGAGCACCGGCAACAGCTGGCGCACCGACGGCGACGTCGGCTCTCCCGGCCTCGTCACGTTCGCCGCGGTGCTGCGCAACCTCGACGCCGACGCCGCGCATCCGGAGGCGGCCGGGCCCGGTCACTGGAACGACCCCGACTACCTTGGACCCGACCAGGGCCTCACCGACGCGCAGTTCCGCACGCAGCTGAGCATGTGGGCGATGCTCGCCGCCCCGCTGATGGTGAGCGACAACTTGCAGAGCATCTCCCCCCCGAGCCGTGCGGCGCTCGAGAACCCCGAAGTCCTCGCGATAGACCAGGACCCGGCGGGAGCGCAGGGCGCGCTGGTGAGCTCGAGCGGCGAAGGGCAGGCGTGGGCGAAGCCGCTGAGCGACGGCGGTCGCGCCGTCGCGCTGCTCAACCGCGGCTCCACCCCGTTGCGGATCGAAACGAGCGCCTCCTCAGTGGGCATGCCGGCGGCGAGCCGCTATCTCGTGCGCGACGCGTGGGCGCACACCCGCTACGCGTCGAACGGCCCGATCGCCGCCGAAGTTTCCCCGGAATCCACCGTGCTGCTGCGCATCGCCAGCGATCGTCGCCGGCTCAGGCCATAGGCAGCGACATTCCGGCGGGCCTGGGGCTCGCCGGGGGCGATGGCGCGCTCGCCGCCGCCGCCGTGAGCGGCAGCGTGGGCAGCTCCATCGGCGCCATCGCGATCAACCCGCGGGCTGCCTGACGGATCGCCTGCGAGGCCGGATCGTCGGGATTCTCGATCGTGAGCGGCACGCCGCTGTCGGAGTGCTCACGCAGGGGCATCGTGAGCGGCACCCTGCCGAGTAGCGGCACGTCGAGCTCGTCGGCGAGCTCCTTACCGCCGCCCTCGCCGAAGATCGCGTAGCGCTCGCCGGAGGGGGTCGTGAAGCCGGACATGTTCTCGATCACGCCGCAGATCTCCAGCGACACCTTGTGGGCCATCTCGGCCGAGCGCCGCGCCACCTTCTGGGCGGTTGGCTGCGGTGTGGTGACGATCACGAACTGCGCCTGCGGGAGCAGTTGCGCGAGCGTCATCGACACGTCGCCGGTGCCGGGCGGCAGGTCGATCAAGAGGTAGTCCAGCGCGCCCCATTCGACGTCCTGCAGAAACTGGGACAGCGCCTTGTGGAGCATCGGCCCGCGCCACACCACGGCCGCATCCTCCTCCACGAAGAAGCCAATCGACATCACCTTCACCCCGTGCGACTCGAGTGGCACGATCTTGCGCTGCGCCGATACGGGTGGGCGACCGATCACAGATTGGCCAGCGCCGAGGCCGAACATGCGCGGGATCGAATATCCCCACACGTCGGCGTCGAGGATGCCCACGCGCTTGCCGTCGGCCGCCAGGGCGGCGGCCAGGTTGGCGGTGAGCGTGGACTTGCCCACGCCGCCCTTGCCCGAGCCGACGCAGATCACGTTGGACACCTCCGCGAGCGCCCCCTCGGGCAGGCTGGCGCGCCCAAGCTTCTGCTGCAGCGCGGCCTTCTCGCTGTCGCTGAGCACGTCGAAGTAGACGTTCACGTGCGTCACGCCGTCGAGTGCTGAGACGGCCTGGGCGACGGAGGTCTGGAAGTGGCCCCTGATCGGGCAGCCGGCGGTGGTCAGCGACACGGTCACGTCGACCACGCCGTTCTCGGAGACATCGATGGAGCGCACCATCTCGAGCTCCACGATCGAGCGGCGCAGCTCGGGGTCGATCACGGCCTCGAGCGCTTTGAGGACTTCGTCGCGGTGGGTCACGGGCTCATTCTCGCAAAACCTCGCCGTCGGCCCCGACCGGCGCCGCTCGCGGGCCGCGGGCCGGCCGGAATGGGGTCGCCGACCGCGAGGGTCGTGGCCTGAAAAAGTGTCGCCGGGGCGGAGGGGGCCGCCCCGGCGACGAGGGAGGAGAGGGTGCTTCTACTGCCGGCGGGATATATGGGCCGGCAGACCTTCCCGCTCCCGGCCTCTCCGGTCGTGGGGGCGGGGGAAGTTCTGCTCCGCCCATCCGCGCGTGAGCGGGCGCGCGCGAATGGGCGGGTGGGACTTGATCTCACACGAGGCTCAGGATGCGCTCCTGGACACGCTCCGCGAGCTCTTCGCCCTCGCGACGGCGCTGGCGCAGTTCGCGCTCCACGCGAACGCGCGTCTTGCGGACCTCGCGCTGGAGCCTGTTGCGGGCGGTGGCGCCGCGACGCTCGAACTTGCGCAGCTGGGCGGAGGCTTTGGGGGTGCTGTTGTAGTTGGCGATCGTGTCGTTCACGCCCGCGAGCACCCGTTCACGGGCGATCAGGGCGGCGCCGACGGGGATCAGGACCGCGCGCTCAGCCGTGCTGGACTGCTTGGAGGCGCTGGGAGCGCTCTTCGGAGCGGTCGTGGAACGCTTGGAAGCGGCGCTCGCGCGGGGCTTGGGAGAGGCTGTCTTCGCTGTGGGCATCTGGAGGGGGTCTCCTATTGCTGGGGGCACACTTGTTCCGGTCGATGCGAGCTTAGCACCGAACACATGTTCCTAACCCGCTCTGCAGAGATCGTTACACGCAAATCTCAAGCGCGGGTGAACACGCTGTAAAGACGGGCTATGGATTCGTCTCAGCTTGTGACAGATGGAACGTGCGTTCGGGCAAGCCACAGCCCTGGGCTCTCAAGCTCGCTCGTGCTCGGCAGCATCTCCGCCGAAGCCCATGCCACCGTGAGGGCGCCCGGTCCGGCCTGGGCGACCACCTCGTCGCAGAACTCGCGACCGAGCTCGTACTGGCGCAGCTTCATCTCAAGGCCCAGCAGCCGCTCGAGGATGCGCCAGGGCCAGCCGCGATTGCGCCGTCGGCTGTTCATTGCGGAGCGCATGCTCTCGAGCGTGGGCAATACGTCCGCGCCGACCGCGTCCATCACGTGCTCGGCGTGCCCCTCGATCAAGGACATCGTTGCCTGCATGCGCTCCACCAGGGCCCAGCGGTCCTCGCCGAGCCCGAGGCGCAGCAGCTCTCCGCCGCGGAGGCGCGCCGCGAGCGCGCGCAAGTCGGAGGCGTCGGGAATGCGCAAAGCACGCCCCAATCCCATCCCCACCTGCATGCCGTCGATCAACTCGCGCAACATGCCACCCAGGTGCCCGCGCAGCCACGGCGCCCCACCGAACTGGACGGCGTGGGTCACCTCGTGGATCGCCACCCAGGCGGTGAACTCGTCGCGGTCGAGCCTCAGGTCGCGCGCGGCCTGGTCGATGTTCGGCGCGAGCAGCAGTAGGCGCGGCGCGCGCTCGGGGTCGAGCAGCGCGATGTCGTACTGGCCGAGCACGCGCTGGGAGAGCATGCCGGTGACCGCGCCCACCTGCGCGCCGAGCAGCAGTTGCGCGATCGAGCGCATCGCGGGCGCCAGCGGGCCAGAGCCGTTGCCGAGGCGCTGGGTGAGCGGCTCGAGCAGGGGGCGCATCGTCGCGATGTTGGCCTCGATCCATTGGGGGCGGTCGATGAGCTCGATCTCCGGCACGCCACCGTCGAGCGCGAGCCCGGTGTAGGCGCTCACCTGCGCGGCGAAGTCAGCCGCAACGGACTGCAACCCGTTCGCGCTCGTGCCGACGTAAGAGCTCCCGCCGGCGAGCATCTCGCCGACGCGCTGAGCCACGTTCCAGTCGATGCCGTCCATAGGAAGAGCGTACGCCGCGCGCGAGATCTCGGGCCGGTCGATTCCCGGTCGATCGACTTTTTTGGATTTGCGGGGCGTTCTTGGCGGTGCTCGCACGGCTCGCGCCATCACGCGCTCGTATGCTTGGCTTGTGGCTGTCTCCAGGATCGCTCCCGTGCCGTCGGGTGACGGCGCGGGCGAGGTGAGGGGGGCGGGCGGCCTCTTCGAGCGGGCCGCGGCGCGCGACGTGCTCGCGTGGGTGCGTCTGCTGAGCGATCCGGGCGACGCGGCTGCCGTGGTGCGCGCGCTGGGCCGCCCCCCGATCGAGCTGCGCCAGGTTGACATCGCGCGCGTGGTGCAGGTGGCGCGCAAGGCGAAGCTCGACATGGTGGCCGCGCTCGGGCCGGCCGTCGAGTCGCCGCGGATGCCGCCCGAGGCGCGCGAGCGGATCGAGCGCTTCCAGGCGCTGCATCGCGAAGCGGCGAGCGCGCTGGAGGCGCTGCGCCCGCGCCTGGGTTGCAGTCCCCAGGAGTTGACATCCGAGCTGACAGCCGCCTCGGAGGCGCGCCTGCTCGGCGGCGAGGCGATATCCGAGACGCGCGCGCAGACACTGGAGGCGACGGTGGAGCTGATGCGCGAGGAGGTGCTCGGCGGCGCCACGCGCATCGCGGGCCGCCTGGGTGAGCTGCGTTTGGACACCGACCTCGACATCTCCCATGGCGTGGTGCGCTACCTGGAGCTGGTGAAGCTCGCCGCCCTGAAGCAGCGTCCGCCCGGCCAAGGTGTCGCAGAGGCGCTCGACGACATCAACCAGCGTCTGCTCGCGGCCTGTACGCCCCTGCAGCGCGAGATCTTCCAGACCTCCACGCTCGACGAAACGCTGCTGGCCGCCGAGCGGGACGCCGCCGACCGGGGCGCGAGCGATCGGGGTGGGCGCGAGCGAAGCGGGGTCGGGAAGAGCGAAACCACCCGGGGCGGCGAGGAGGTTGCCGGCCCGGTCGCCGCGACGCCGGCGCAGACCCCGTTCGCGCGTCGCGAGGAACCGTCGCTGCAGGCGTTCCTTCCCCGGCGCGGCGACGGCGTGGTGCTGTCGGCCTCGGACATCGACACCTACAGGAGCTGTCCGCTGCGCTACAAGTTCGCGCGTGTTCTGAAGATCCCCTCCGAGCAGACGCTCCACCAGCGCTTCGGGATCGCCGTGCATCAGGTGCTCGAGCGCTACCACGCCGCCGATCGGCGATCGATACCCCATTCGGGGCACGCGGCGGGATCGCCACCGATCGGAGATCGACGAGATCTCCGATCGGCCGGCCGGCACACCACGGTGGGGCAGATGATGGAGCTGTTCGAGGCATGCTGGCGGCGTGGGGGCTTCGGCGAGAGCGAGAAGGAGCGCGAACTGCACGCCAAGGCGCGCGCGGCGCTCGTGCTCTACCACCGGCATCTCGAAGCTCACGAGGCCGAGCCGGTGTGGTTCGAGCGCTCGTTCTCCTTCAAGCTCGGCCCCCACCACCTGCGCGGGCGCGTGGACCGCGTCGACCGGCTCCCTGACGGGGCGTACGAGCTGATCGACTACAAGACCGGGCGCCCGAGAACCGCCAAGCAGCTGGCGGACGACGTGCAGCTCTCGCTCTACGCGGTCGGGGCGCGCGAGTCGTGGGAGGTGGCCGCCGAGCGCCTCTCCTACTACTACGTGCTCGACGACCTCAAGGTGCCGGTCCCGTCCGCCGAGATGGACCCCGGCTGGATCGCCACGGTCGTGGCCGAGGTCGGCGAGGCGATCCTCGCGCAGCGCTTCGAGCCTACGCCCTCGCCGGCGGCGTGCGGGCTGTGCGACTACCGCATCGCGTGCCCCGCCTGGGAGCGGTAGCGCCCGTCTTTTTCGCTGCTCTTTAGGCTGCGTGACTACGGTGCCTTGAAGCATGATGGGAAGCATCTCGAAGGGAGGGGCCCGCGCGCGTGTGCGTGTGTGCCCGCGCGCGGGCGTGTGTTTGCCTGCGCGTACGTGCCCTGCGCGTACGTGCATGCCCGCGCTGTTGCTGCTCATCGGCCCCCTGGTTGTCACCGGCCTGCTCGCGGGCTGCGGCGGCGGCTCCCCGGCCCCCTCCGCGGTTCCCAGCTCCCCGGCGGCGGCGGCGGAGGGCTCCACCGTGTCGGCGTCCGATGCCGTCGCGGTCATCGCGGGCGTGCCGATCTCCAAGGCTGGCTACGCCCACTGGCTGTCCGTCGAGCGGAAGCTCGGCGCCGCCGGCTCGCCCAGCCACCAGGCGCTCGGCTTCCTGATCACCTCCGAGTGGGTGCTCGGCGAGGCCGCCGCCCGGCGCTTGGCGGTCTCCGAAGCCGAAGTCAAGCAGCGCTTCGCCCAGCTCGTCCACCAGAGCTTCCCGAAGGCCGGCTCCCTGCAGGCATACCTCTCCAAGTCGGGCGAGACCGAAGCGGACCTGCTCGCGCGCATCAAGGTCGAACTGCTCGCCTCGCGCATCGCCGCGAAGATCACCGCCGGCAGGAGCTCCTCGCAGCGCACCGCCATGCTCGCCGGCTTCGAGCAGAACTTCCAGAAGCACTGGAGGAGCCTCACGAGCTGCGACCCGGGCTACGTGATGGAAGACTGCAAGCAGTACAAGGGCAAGCCCGAAAACCTCACAGCCGCCGGCAACGGCAGCGCCTCAGCTTCGCATGGGTCGGCGTCGAGCGGCTCCCGCTCCACCAACAGCGCCTCCAGCTCGAGCGGCGAGGTGTACACCCCGCCCGGCGGCTTCTCGCTCACGAGCTCGGCCTTCGAACGCAACGGCGCGATCCCCGCCGAATACACGTGTTCCGGCAAGGGCATCTCGCCGCCGCTCTCCTGGCAGAAAGCGCCCGCCCATGCCGCCGAGCTGGTGCTGTTCGTGATCGACGACAACTCCTCCGGCGGCATCCGCTGGATCGTCGGCGGGATCGACCCGAGCTCCACGAGCGTCGCGGCGGGCAAGGTTCCGTCCGGGGGGATCGTCGGAACCAACACCGCCGGGAAGGCCGCCTACTCCCCGATCTGCCCAGCCAAGGGCAAGAGCGACACGATCGAGTTCGTGATGTACGCGCTCTCCAAGAAGATCCCGCTCTCGCCGGGCTTCCAGCCCACCAAGGCGGAGGCCGAATACGGCTCGCACAAACTCCTGATGGGCTCGGCGGCCGTCACCTACGGCATCGCCTCGCGTCCCTAGCTCTCGATCCCGCGCTGGCGCAAAAAGCGCTGGAATTCGCGCGCCAGGAGATCGCCGGAGGGTAGATCCCGCGGGCTGGGCGTCGCCTGCTCGCTCTCCGCCGCGCGCCGCTCCAAGCGCTCCACGAAGGCCTGGATGTCGGGGTCGGACTGCACCGCCAGACCCACCTGGTGCTCATACTCGCCGGCCGCCTCCTCCAGCTCTGACACGTCCACCGACACGCCCACGATCAGCTCCAGCTTGCGCAGCAACGCGAGCGCCGCCTTCGGGCTCGCCGCGGCCGCCACATAGTGGGGCACGCTCGCCCAAACGCTCGCCGACGGAAGCCCCGCTTCGGCGCAGGAAGCGTGCAGCACGCCCACGATCCCCGTGGGGCCCTCGTAGCGGCTCGCTTTCAACCCCAGCCGTTCGATCATCGCTGGGTCCGAGGCGAAGCCCGTCATCGCCACCGGCTGGGAGTGGGGCACGTCCGCGAGCAGCCCCCCGAGCGTCACCACGAGCTGCACGTCGAGCGCTTCGGCGAGGTCCACGATCAGCGCGCTGAACGAGCGCCAGCGCATCGACGGCTCGGCGCCCTGCACGATCACGAGGTCCCGCGGCGCCCGCGGCGCGCGGGCCTCGAATATCTCGACAGACGGCCACGAGATCACGCGCGCCTGCGTCTCGTCGATCTGCACGTGCGGGCGGTTGGCCTGGAAGTCGTAGAACTCCTCCGTGTCCACCTGGGCGAAGCGCTCGGCGTCCAATGCCTGCCCGAGGAAGGCGGTGGCGGTGGACGCGGCGTCGCCCGCGTCGTTCCAGCCTTGGAACGAGCACACCATCGCCGGGGCCCTCAGGCCGTCGGGGCGGCGATCCCAGATGAGCGGCTGCATCCGACTCACCGTACATCATGGACAGTTCATGTCCCCCAGGATCCCAAGCAGCGACGCACCCGCCCGCGGGCGCATGGCGCCCGGTGCGGGCGGGGTGAGCGGTGCGGGCCGGGCAGCCCACGCGGAGGCGCCAGGTCCGACTGCCGTCGCTGGAGACGCGGGCGACGCCCAGACACTCGCCACGCTGCGCGACGGCGACGCGGTGCAGGCCATCTTCGCATGCACCCGCAAGGAGCGGCTCGTCACACGCGCCGGCGATCCCTACCTCACGGTTGAGCTGCGCGACCAGGCCGGGAGCGCGAAGGGGAGGGCGTTCCGCGACGCCGATCTGCTCGCGGGGCGCTTCGAACGGGGCGACCTCGTGCGCGTGCGCGGGCGCGCGGAGACCTTCCGAGGGGAGCTTCAAATCGCCATGGAGGAGATCGCGCGGGTGGAGCTCTCCGACGCGGAGGCCGCGCGCTTCCTGCCGGTCTCGCGTCGCGACCTCGACGAGCTCGAAGGATTCTTCGAGCACCTCGTTCGCGAGGTATATGACCCCGCCTACAAGGCATTGCTTCACCGGCTGCTCGCCGACCGCGAGCTGCGCGCCGGGCTGCGCCGCGCGCCGTGCTCCCTGCCGTCCTCCGGCGCGCCCAGAGCCTCCCTCCACCACGCCTTCCTCGGCGGGCTGCTCGAGCACACCGTGGCCGTGACGACGATGGCGGTCGAGCTGTGCGTCGTGCATGTGCGCCTCGATCGCGACCTGTTGCTGTGCGCCGCTCTCGTACACGACCTCGGCAAGACACGCGAGTACGCCTACGGCGCCGAGATCACCCGCACCGAGGAGGGACGCATGCTCGGCCACGTCGAGCTCGGCCTGCGGCTGATCGCCGCCCATGCCCCATCCGGCCTGACGGGCGCACGGCGTCTCGCGCTGGAGCATTGCGTGCTTGCCCATCATGGCGCCGACATCGTCGGCGGGCCTCGCCCGGCTTCGCCCGAGGCGCTTGCCCTGCAGCGGCTCAACGCGCTCGACGCGGGCGTGAAGGGCGCCTTCGAGCGCGGCCTCGGGGGTTAGCTCCCGCCTCTCGCGCACGCGCACGCGCACGCACGCACGCGCACGCACGCACGCACGCACGCACGCGCACGCACGCACGCGCACGCACGCGCACGGTCCCCTTCCAAAAAAGACCGACAAAGACCCCTCGCCCCATCAAGTTCAGGCTCGCGCATGCCGATCATCACAGGGTGGGCGACTCACCCAGCTCAACCGACGCATCCGTAAGCGAGCTCTCGCTCCTGCGCCCCGTCGAGGGCGCGCGGGCGCCTGCCCAGGGTCACCCGATCCAGCAGCAGGCGCTCACGCAGGCGGTCGGCGACGGCCGTCCCGTGCGGCTGATCGGGGACGTGGTGGTGGAGCTCGGGTTCGCCACCCGCGAGAAGGTCGAGGAGGCGGTGGAGCTCGCGCGCGCGCAGCGCAAGCCCACCGGCCAGGTGCTCGTCGAGCAGGGCATATTGCGCCACGACCAGCTCGCCCGTGTGGTGGCCGAGCGCTATGGCCTCGACTACATCGACCTGTCCGTATACGAGCTCGACATGGGCGCGGTGAACCTGATCGACATGGAGGCCATCAGGCGCTATCAGGCCGTGCCGGTGGGGTTCCTGGAGGACGGCACGCTACTGCTTGCGATGGCGGACCCCACGAACGTGCTCACCGTCGACGACATAGCGATGCTCACCGGCCGGCGTGTGCGCTCCGCGTCGGCGTCGATCGAGGACGTCAACATCCTCATCACGCGCCTCTCGCGCGTGGAGCAGTCGGTCGAGGCGATCGCTGAGCACGAGCAGGAGGTCCAGCCGGAGCCGGAGCTCATGATGGACGAGGCCGACAGGGACGCTCCCGTGATCAAGCTCGTGCACTCGATAATCGCCGAAGCGATCGACCAGGGCGCATCGGACATCCATATCGACCCGGCCGAGGGGGACATGCGCGTGCTGCTGCGCATCGACGGCGTGCTCGCGCAGACCGCGACGCTCAAGCGCACAATGGCCGCAAACGTCATCTCGCGCGTGAAGATCATGTCCGAGATGGACATCTCCGAGCGGCGCGTGCCGCAGGACGGCCGCTTCGCGCTTACGGTCGCGGGACGGCGCGTGGACGTGCGAGTGACGACGCTCCCGCTCGTGTACGGCGAGGGCGCCTATTTGCGCATCCTCGACAAGGGCGCCACCGTGCGCGGGTTGGAGTCGCTCGGGATGCAGCGCACCGAGCAGGATCGCTTCGCTTACGCGATCGGCCGCCCCAACGGCGCGGTGCTCGTCACGGGACCGACCGGCAGCGGCAAGTCCACGACGCTCTATGCGGCGCTCGGCGCGATCAACGACGGCAGCCGCTCGATCCTCACGATCGAGGACCCGGTGGAGTCGCGTATCGCCGGCGTCAAGCAGATGCAGATCGCCCCGAAGGCGGGCATGACGTTCGCGAGCGGGTTGCGCGCGATGCTGCGCGCCGACCCGGACGTGATCATGGTGGGGGAGATCCGCGACGGCGAAACCGCACACATCGCGGTGGAGGCGGCGCTCACCGGCCATCTCGTGCTCTCGACGCTGCACACACGCGACGCTCCGAGCGCGCTCGGCCGCCTGATGGACATGGGCATCGAGCCGTTCCTGATCTCCTCGGCGATCGATTGCGTCGTCGCGCAGCGGCTCGTGCGGGTGCTCTGCGCGCACTGCAAGCAGCCGAGCAAAGCGCCCGAGTCGCTGCTCGCCGAGTACGGGCTGTACGAGTCCGAGGCGTTCGAGCCGGTCGGTTGCACGCGTTGCGCCACCACCGGCTATCGCGGGCGGATGGGCATCTACGAGGTGATGTCCCTCACCGAGGAGCTACGCGCGCTGGTGCTCAGCAGAGCCTCGGTGGACGACATCACCGCCGCCGCCGTGCGCCAGGGGATGCGTCGCATGCGCGAGGACGGGATCGCGAAGGTGCGCTCCGGTCAGACCTCGATCGCCGAGATCGAGCGGTTGACCACGAGCATGATTTAGAGCGCCTATCAAAACGCGGGTGCGGCTGGGGTGGTCGAGTGTCGAGCGAGGCGCGGACGCAAGGGCGAAGGCTTGGTGGGCCCAAGTCGAGCCCGAGGACAAAGCCTCGCGAAGGCAATCGGCCGCATCCAGACGTGCCTGAGTTTTGATAGGCGCTCTCAGGACTGGTCCCATCCCTATATGGATCCGATCGGCACATGTGCCGATCGGCGGAGGCGCACATGTGCGCCTCCGTTCCGACCCGCGCATGCACGGGTCGGCCGGCCGGTACATGTACCGGCCGGGACATGGCCGCATGCGGCCATGTCTTCCCATATATGGCTTGCCCGGCAGGCTGCGCACACGATGGCGGAGCCTGCCGGGCAAGCAAGCTATTTCTTCGCTTTGGTCTGTTTCGTCTTGCCTTTGGTCTTCTTGTGCTTGTTCGCGTTGGCCTTCTTCGGCGTCACGGGATCGAGCCGCGAGCCGCCTTTGTAGCCGTCGGCGGGGCAGTGCAGCGGGCGGCCGAGGTCGAACGGACCTGAGATAGCCTGCGTGGGGACGCCCTTTTCGAGGTATATGTCGGTGACCGTCAGCAGCGGGTCCACGCGCGGCTCGGCGCACAGCTTCTTGCCGATCGCGAACTGCCCCGCGATCGTCTCGAACGGCGCCTTGGCGGAGCCCACGCAGTTGACCGCGTACCCGGGCACGTCACCGCCGCAGGAGAACGCGTCGGCGATCGACGGCACCGACAGGCTGCTCCCGAGGGGAGCGGCTTCAAAGCCGCTCAGCGGGACTTGCGACTCCAGCTGGTAGCCCGTGATGAGGCCGTTGCAGGAGAACGTGTAGCGCACCTGCTGTTCGCTGCTGCCCGCTTCGGGCGTGCCCGCCGATATGTGGCCGGTGCATTGGTAGTCGTTTGGGTCGCCTTCGATCACCACTTCCGCGCGAGCAGCCGCGGTGAAGGCCCAGGAGAGGGCGAACGCACCGAGGATCGCGGCCAGCGGCAGCCATGCTCGAAGGTGAACTGGTCGATGTGTGTGCAACGGATCTCCGTTCGTCGTTTGGTGTTGGTTCTTGTGGACTCCGCCGTTCAATGCCCGAAGACCGTCTCGAGGCTCGTGCGCGGCGAAATTGGGTTGAATGGGATTGCGCTCCGCGCGCCCCCGTGAAGCAGGGGCGAGAGCAGGAGCGCGCCGGCGGTGGGCTGGAGCGCAAGGGCCCTCACGGGCACGCCGGCTTCTTCGGATGCGGGGGCGAACGTGATCACGACCAGCCCGTTTTCGCGATAGGCGGGGCTTGAGAGGATCGGCCCGACGAGGCGCTGGGCAAACGCGTCGGCTTCCGCCGGAGTCCGCTGCGTCCCCGGTGCGCAGGACGCCCCCGTGCTCCTCGCCGGCGAGGAGTCGCAGCCGGGCTCTGAGATCGGACGCACGCTTGCGCCGATCCCGCCCGGGAGCAGCGCGGCGTCGCCCGCCAGCTCGTAGCCGTCGAGCGCCGAGTAGCTCGTCAGCAGCGTGCCCTGGTTGATCAGTTGCCCCACGAGGTAGGGGTAGCCACTCGCCGCGGCCGTGGCGTCCGCGAAGGTTGAGCCGTCGAGCACCACCAGCCATACGTGCTGGATCGGGGGAAGCCTCGGCGGCCGTTCCGACGCGGCTTTTTCTCCTTCGCCGGAGCCTTCCGAGGTGGATTTCTCGCTCGCCCCCGATTCGCTCGAGGACGGGCTCGGCGTGAGCGATTGCGAGGCGCTCGCTCTCGATCCTTGCGCGCTCGCGGGCGCCCGGGGCGCGGCGTCTTCCGTCGCGCTTGAAGCCCGCGGCGTCGGGGATGGGCCGGCGCTTGGCCGTGCCGTGCCGCTCGCCTGTGCCCTTGAGGGTGCGCCCGCCTCGATCAGCGCGAGCGCCCGTTGGATGATTTCCGTGTTGCTGAGGAGCGGGCTGGCGGACGCGGGGCCCAATACGGCGCCCGTGACCATTCCCCCGGCGAGCATGACCGCCAACAGCACCCCGATCACCCCCCGCGGAAGGGTCGGCCCGTGGGCGGCCGCCGGCTCGGAGTCGTCTGGGCGTGCGGGTGTTTGGGCTGTTTCGCGGCTCATAGGCCTCCTTCGGTGAGCGTCTTCCTCACAAAATACCTGAAGTCAATCTAGATTGTGAGGAATATGCTAGGCTGCGCCGCTCCCGTTGTCAACCAATCGAACGGAGCCCTCACCCAATGCCACGAACTCGCTGTGTCGCCGCCCTCCTCGCGGCGACGTTCACGCTCTCGATCGCCGTCCCCGCGATCGCCCTCGCGACGAGCAAGCTCACGATCAGCGGCGCCACCGCCTCGTTCCCGCTCGTGTCGCTGCTCACTCAGAGGTACGCCAAGCTCAACCACAAAGTCAAGTTCAAACTTTCCCAGGGCGGCACGCAGGTGGGGATCAACGAGGTGGCCGCCGGCAAAGTGTCGATCGCGGACGTCTCACGCGACCCGCTGAAAAGCGATCCCGAAGGACTCGTGTTCTACCCGATCGCGAAGTACTACCTGTGCATCGTCACCAACAGGGCGAACACGCTCGCCAATCTCACGCAGGCGCAGGCCGAATCGATCTTCACCGGCAAGACAACCGAATGGGGCAAGGTTTCCGGGGCGAGGGCGAGCGGGCCGATCGACATCATCGGTCGCAACGCTTCGGCGGGCACGCTCTCGAACTTCCAGACGCTGCTCATCGGTGGCAAGAAAGTGTCGGGTCCCCAAGGCGCGCCGGTCGCCGAAAAGCCATCCGAGGGTCTGCAGCGCCAGGCGATCGAAAAGGATCCGGGCGCGATCGGCTTCCTCTCCGGCTACTTCGCCGGTCAGGGCGTCAACGACGTCGGCTACAACGGAGTCGCCTGCACGCTCGCCAACGCGAGCTCCGGACAGTACGTCGGCGTGGCGCACTTCTATGAGGTGACGAAGGGCAAGGCCACGGGAGCCGCAGCGGCGTTCATCAACTGGATCACGGGCAGCAAAGCCGCGAAAAAGATCGTCTCGACGCAGTGGATAGCCCTCAAATAACCCCACCCATCCCACCCTCTCCCCCGCGCGGCGCGCGGGGGAGCAGTGCGAAGTCCGTGCTGGCGCGCTTGCGCCGGCCCTGGTCGGACCGCCGCGCCGAGCTCACGCTTGGCGCGGCGGCGATGGTGGTGTGCGCGAGCGTGGTGGCGATGGTGGTGTTCGTGGCGATCCGCGCGTGGCCGACGTTCGCTCACAACCGCCTCTCCTGGCTCGGTTCGGGCGGCAACGTGGACAGGCAGATCGAAGGGATGGTGAGCTCGAGCTCGCATCCGCCGCCCTCCTCCTACCACGTGAACGCGTGGCCGCTCGTGTACGGGACGCTGCTCACGAGCGCGATAGCGCTGGCGGTGGCGCTGCCAATCTCGCTGCTCTCCTCGATCTTCATCGTGGAATTCGCGCCGAGGACGTTGCGGCGCGTAGTCGTGCCGGTGGTGCGCCTGCTGGCTTCCGTCCCGTCGGTGCTCTACGGCCTGATCGGGATCCTCGTGTTGGTGCCATTCGTGGGCAACCACCTCATCACGATCCCCGAGAAGCGGGCGCTTCAGAGCACCGTCGAGCTGACCGGCGCCGGCCTCGGCGTGGTGTCGTTGATCCTCGCCGTGATGATCACGCCGATCATGGTGGCGCTCATCTCGGAGGCGCTGGCGGGGGTGCCGGCATCGTGGCGTGAGGGGGCGATGGCGCTCGGGGTGCACAGGCTGCGCGCGACGCTCGCGGTGAGCCTGAAGGCGATCCGCCCGGCGATCGTCGCCGCCGCCGCGCTGGCGGCCGCGCGAGCGATCGGCGAGGCGGTGATGGTGTCGATGGTGTCGGGCTCGATCTCCTTCGCCCCGAACCTCGACCACGGCGTGTTGACGTTCTTCGGTGAGCCGCTGCGTACGCTCGCCAGCTCGATCGTGGACAACCACGAAGGGTTCGGAGGCGCGCCGGCGCTCGACTCGACGCTGTATGCCTTTGCCCTGCTGCTGCTGTTCTCCGCGATCGCGCTGTCGCTCGGGGCCTACGTCGTCAAGCTGCCGCTGCGCAGGTACCAGGCGAGGTGATGGGCGCGATGCGAACGTGGCGCGTGCGCGACCAGGTCGTGCTGGTGGCCGCCTGGGCCACCGGGCTGGGGCTGTGCGCCGTGACGGGAGCCATCGTCGTGTACATGGGCGTGCGCGGCTTTCAGTACCTGCGCCCCGACCTGCTGGTGACGCGCCCGCTCACCAGCGAAAGCGGGGTGGTGTCGGGCGGCTTCCTCGACCCCCTGATCGGCACCGCCATGCTGACCCTCATCGGGATCGCGCTGGCGTTGCCGCTCGGCGTTTGCAGCGCCGCCTGGATCGTCGAGTACGGCCAGGGCGGGCGGGCTCGTCGAGCGCTGGCGCGGGTGGTGGAATCGAGCATCGAGATCGTCGCCGGCACGCCCGACGTCGTGATCGCGATCTTCGGCTTGGCGGTGTTCGAGCTCGGCGCCTTCGGCCCGCTCTCGACGGCCTCGGAAAGCGGTGTGGTGAGCGGCCACTCGTTTATCGCGGCCGGCGCCACGATGTCTTTGATCGCTCTGCCGCCGTTGTTCGCGGCCACGCGCGAGGGACTCCAGGCGGTGCCCGGGCACATGCGCGAGGCTGCGTTCGCGCTCGGCAAGACGCGTATCGCCACGATCCGCCGCGTGCTGCTGCCGAGCGTGCGCTCGAACATCGCCACCGGCGTGACGCTCGGCATCAGCCGCATCGTGGGAGACACCGCGATCGTGATCATCGTACTGGGAGAGACGCTGCGCAACGAACCGGCAAGCTCGGTCCCCGGGCTGGACTTTCTGCGCGGCACCGGGTCGACGCTCACAAGCTACGTGTACGACAACTCGCCGGCGGGTGAAGGCAACGCCGCGAACAAGGCCTATGCGGCGGCGTTCGTGCTGCTGGCGTTCATCCTCGCCTTGAACGCCGTCGTCGGGCTCGTCAGTCGCGCCACCGCGCGCTCGACCGGTTTCGAGGCGGGAGGTGAACGGCTTTGACAAAGACGCTGTTCCCAACTAATCTCATCGGTTCAATGGAGAAATCCACTATGAGCTCCGACGAGACCTTCCTGGACCCCTGGCCCCTGACTGCCCGTGACCCCGAGCGCGAGCGTCCGGTCGAGGCCGGCCACCCGTTTGGCGGGACCGCGGCGCCGATCGCTCGCGGGGGATCGGCGCAGGACGACCCCCCGGTGCCGCCGGTCCGCACGATCGTGCTCGATCGGCCACCGGCGCCCGTCGCCCCACCGCGGGAGCGCGAGGCGCTCCGCGTGTCCTCCAAGGCGGCTGGGCCCGAGCGCCTGAGCCTACGCGACGTGAGCATCCACTACGGCGCCAAGCGCGCCGTGAGCTCGGTGTCGCTGTCGATCCACCAGGGCGAGGTGCTCGCGCTGATCGGACCGTCCGGCTGCGGCAAGACGAGCCTCTTGCGCACGCTCAACCGCCTCACCGAGCTGACCCCGAGCGCGGCCCGCTCGGGCGAGGTGCTGCTCGACGGGCAGGACGTGCACGCCCTGCGGGACACGATCCTGCGCTCACGCGTGGCGATGGTCTTCCAGCAGCCCAACCCGTTTCCCATGTCGATCTTCGACAACGTCGCGTTCGCCTTGCGCGAGCAGTCGCGCAAGCGACCTCGCCGTCGTGAGCTCGAGCCGCTCGTGGTGGACGCGCTGCGACGCGCCGGTCTCTACGAGGAGGTTCGCGACGACCTGGGCCGGCCCGCCCTGCGCCTGTCGGGTGGACAGCAGCAGCGGTTGTGCATCGCCCGCGCGATCGCGATGCGGCCCGAGGTGCTGCTGATGGACGAGCCGTGCAGCGCGCTTGACCCGATCTCGACAGGCGTGATCGAGGATCTCATCCACGAGCTGCGCCGCGACTTGGCCGTGGTGATCGTGACCCACAATCTCGCCCAGGCCCGGCGCGTGGCCGACAAGGTGGCGTTCATGTACCTCGGAGATCTCATCGAGTATGGGACCGCGGAGCAGGTGTTCGAAGAGCCCCGTGCAGCGCGCACGCGCGACTACGTGCGGGGTGCGTTCGGGTGAACGTCGTCCCGATACCGAGTCCGGCGGAGCCCGCCGCGTCCACGTGCCCCAATTGCGGCGCCTCGGTGGTCGAGGACCAGCGTTACTGCCTGACCTGCGGCCGGCCGTGCTCGCCGGTGCGGCTGGCGTTCCTCGACGTGCTGCAAGCCGAGGGCGAGGCGCGGGCCCCGGTGTCGATCGTGGCGGCGCCCGCCGGCTATCTCCCGCCACTGCAGCAGGATGGCGCCATCGGCCGGCTGCGGCGCTACTCGGGCCTGCTGGCGCTCGTGTCGGTCCTGCTCATCACCGGTTTGATCGGACTCGTGGTAGGTCATTGGATGGCGCCCTCCAAAGCCTCGGGGCCGCAGGTGGTGAAGTTCGAAGGATTCCCGGTGGCCGGCGTCGCGGCGGCAGGCGCCTCCACAGCGCCGACGACCTCGACGCCCGCCGCCAACGCCGCCACGACCTCCAAGGCGACCGAAGCGCAGGAAGTCAAGGAAGTGAAGGAAGCCGAATCGCCCAAGGCGAAGCTGCCGCCGCCGGTCAAGACGAGCTCTTCGACGATCAAGACACTCGAAAAATCGACCGGCAAGGCGCACCAGAAGGAAATCGAAAAGCTCACCGAAGGCGGCAACCCGATCGAAACGGGCAAATGATGGAGGCGTCCGCGCCGGTGCCCACGGGATCGCTCGCCGAGCTGCGCAGTCGCCGCCTGAGGCTCGCCGAACGCGTGGCCACGCTTACCTGGGACCTCGGCGGTCTCACATACGAGATGGCGGTTCGCGACCATTACCGCCTCGACGTGCTCGCCCGGCGCGCGGCCGAACTGCAGCAGGCCGACGCCGAGCTCGGCGAGATCGAACGGCTGCTCGGCGCCGCCGAGGCGGGCATCCACGGCCAATGCCGCTCCTGCGGTGCGGTCCACAGCCGCGGCGCCGCCTACTGCTGGCACTGCGGCGCGGGGCTGCTCCAGGAGGCGCGCCCGTCGGCGATGGACGCGCCCGTCGAGTCGGCTTGACGCCGTCCGCCGCCCATTTGCTCCCGCGATTCTCGGTCTCTTCCCTCCCGGCGCTGTAGGATCGGGGGTGTGCAGGTGAGCCGGGGGAGTTCGATCCTCGCCATTGCGGGCATCGTCGTGGCGGCCAGCATGCCAGCCCTGGCAAGGGCGCCCTCCGGGGCCGCCCCCCACGAAGGCTCCTGTCCGATCTTCCCGGCGGGCAACCCGCTCAACCGGGACATCTCGCACGCGCCCGTGGACCCCAACTCCGCGAGGTACATCGACAGCATCGGCGCGCAGGTCCATCTGCACGCCGACTTCGGCACCCCCCCGAGCTACGGCATCCCCTATGCCGTCGTGGGTTCGCACCAGCCGAAGGTCCCGATCCGCTTCACCGAATACGGGGAAGAATCGAATCCCGGGCCGTACCCCGTACCGCCGAACGCGCCCGTGGAGGGGGCAGGGGAAGAAGGCGACCGCCATGTGCTCGTGCTGCAGCAGGGCACGTGCAGGCTGTACGAGCTCTATGCCGCGCAACGCAAAGGGTCGGGGTGGGACGCCGGCTCGGGCGCCGTGTTCAACCTGCGCAGAAATGCCCTGCGCCCCGAAGGTTGGACCTCCGCCGACGCCGCCGGCCTGCCGATCTTCCCGCTGCTCGTGCGCTACCCCGAGGTGCGCGCGGGGCGGATCGACCACGCCCTGCGGGTCACAGTGGAGCGCACCCAGCGCGGCTACATCCATCCGGCCACCCACTTCGCGTCCAGCAGCTCCGATCCGAGCCTGCCGCCGATGGGGTTGCGGTTGCGCTTGAGGGCGAGCTTCAGCCTGGCCGGCTACCACGGCGAGGCGCTCGTCGTGCTGCGTGCGCTGAAGCGCTACGGCCTGATCGTCGCCGACAACGGCACCTCCTGGTACATAACCGGCGCGCCCGACCGGCGCTGGAACGACGAAGACCTCAACCAGCTCAAGCGCGTACCCGGCTCAGCGTTCGAGGCGGTCCGCAGCGGGCCGATCCTGCGTCGCGGGTAGGCCCTTGGCACGCTGGCCGGCGCCGAAGCCCGTCAGCGCCGGTCGGTCGCGGCGGGATCGCGTTGCGCGAAGGCGTCCTGCGTCGGAGGCGGCGTCTGGGCCGGCGCCGGCGGTGTTGCGGGTGGCAACGTCGGCCGCTCTTGATCTTGGCTCTGGCTTGGGTTCGGGCTGTGACTCTCGCCGGTGATCGCCTGCTTGAACTCGCGCATCCCACTGCCGAGCGAGCGGCCGATCTCGGGCAGGCGTCTGGCGCCGAACACCAGCAACACGATCACCACGATGAACGCGATGTGAAGGGGATTGTCGAGGCCCATCTATGTTCAGTCTAGGCGCTATCGGCCGAGGTGGGGCCCTTTCCGCGCGATGCTCGGCCTGCGGGGGGATTGGCGTCCAACTCCTCACCCATCGCCTTGCGCACCAGTTGGATCGCCACGAGCACCATCAGCAGGGCGAAGCCGCCGCGCAACAACGTTCCCGACAGCGCGTTGGCGAGCGCCACGCCCGCCGCCGCGCCCGCGATCGACAGGAGGCCCATCAGCAGCGCGTCGCGGCGGCGCACGTTGCCATAGCCGTCCTGCTTGAACGTGCCCACGATCGCCACCGGGATGATCGCCAGCAGCGAGGTCGCCTCCGCCTGGTGCTGACCGAGGTTGAGAAAGATCACGAGACCGGGCACGAACAGCACGCCGCCGCCGACCCCGAGCAGGCCGGCCACCACGCCCGCGCACACACCGATCAAGATCGCGCCGATCATCGCGCCGGCCGCTCCCGCGTGCGCACGCCGGCTGTCCCCGCGCCGATCATCGTGTCGGCGGCCGGCGGGCCCCACTCGCCGGTGTCGCGGGGCGCATTTCGATCGGGTTCATCCCCGTCATCGCGTGACCAGCTCCGCCGCGCTCGCCACGAGCACCGTCGCAAACAGCAATGAGATCGAGCGCGTGGGCAGGCGCTGCTGCAACCATGTCCCGAGCAGCACCCCGCCGACCGCCGGCACCCCGATCAGCACGGCGTCGAGCACGTGCACGTTGCCGTAAGCGCCCTGCGTGGCGGCCGCGAAGCCCGCTATTAACACGATCGCGGCGAGTGAGGTGCCGGTCGCCTCGCGCGGGCCGTAGCCGAGCCACAGTATGAGCAGCGGAACGATCACGGTCCCGCCGCCCACGCCGAACAGGCCGCTGAAGACACCCGCGAGGGTCCCGATGGCCGCAAGCTTGAGCGCTCGGTCGGTCGTCAGCTCGGGCGACCCGTTAACGGTCATGCGAAAGGTGTGACCGATCAGGCGGCATGGAGCGCCATACTAGAGATCGTGTCCCCGGCTGCCACGCTTGTGGAGGCGCTCGAGCCGCTCCGCTCCGATCCCGCTCACGCGGCTGTGCTGTTCGACATCGACGGCACGCTCGCCCCGATCGTTCGTCATGCCGCCGACGCGCATGTGCCCGAGGCGACGCGCACGCTGCTGATCGAGATCTCCAGGCGCTACCGGCTCGTCGGCTGTGTCAGCGGGCGGCGCGCCGCCACCGCCCGCCAGATCGTCTCGATCGGGAGCATCGCCTATGTCGGCAACCACGGCGGCGAGCTGCTTCGCCCCGGGGCCACGCGTCCGGAGGTCGACCCCGACGTGGCGGTCTGGTCTGAGCGCGTGCGTGCGTTCGCCGAGCGCGCCTACACGGCCGAGGTTCAGCGGGCGCGCGTGCGCAGCGAGGACAAGGAGACGATCGCCGCGTTCCACTGGCGCGGCGCCCCCGACGAGCAGCACGCCGCGGCGCTCGTGCGGGACGTCGCGCGGCGTGCCGAGGAGGAGGGCTTTGCCGTGCACTGGGGTCGCAAGGTGCTCGAGGTGCGCCCGCCCGTGGCGCTCGACAAGGGGCTTGGCGTCACCGCGCTGCTGCAGAGCGCGGCCGATCGCGACCACGGCGAGCCGGTCTCGGTCGTCCTGTATGTCGGCGACGACAGCACCGACCTCGACGCGTTCCGCGCCCTGCGGGTACTCGTCGAGGCGGGCACGCTGGCACTCGCGCTGTGCGTGGCGGTCGACTCGGAGGAGACGCCGCCCGAGCTGGCCGAGCAGGCCGACCTGATCATCGACGGACAGAGCGGCGTGCGCGGGCTGCTCGAGGCTCTTCTATGAGGGCTCGCGGCGGGTCCTGACGGGGCGTGCACTTCGTCGACTTCCTCAGGGCGACGGTCCTGCTCAGCGCGGCCGCCGCCACCGCGCTCGCGATCGTCACGGTGCTCGCCGCCGCGCCGTCCACCGACGCGACGATCGTGCCGATCTCGGTCGGCTGGTGGGTGCTCGCCGCCGCGATCGGGCTGCTGCTCGGGCGCCGCGCCGAGGTCAACCCGCCGATCGCCCGCCTGCTCGGCGAGGCCAAGGCGAGCACCGCTCTGCCCGACTACCGGCCGGGCGCGACGCTGCTGAACCGGCTGTGGCCGCTGCTGCTGTTCTGCGTGCTCGCCGGCGGATTCGCCTTCCTCGCTCCGCAGATCCCCGGCATCGGCGCGGGCTTCGCGATCGCGCTCGCCCTCTGGTGGCGTCGCCAGGACGCGGCTGTCGCCGCGATCGAGGAGCGCGATGGGGTGCGCTTTCACGTGCTGCGCACCTCCCCGCTGCGCTCGATCGCGCTGGCGCGCACTCCCGGCTTCAAGACCTTCCGCCCTGAACGCGTCAACGGCGCCACCACGTGAACGTGGTGGCACGGGTGGATGTGAGGGAGGGATCGCGTCAACGGCGCGACCACATGAGGGCCGCGACGCGAACCATGAGATGCTCGACGTCCTGATCGTCTCGCTCGGCTCCACCGGGGGGCTGCGCGCCGCCGACGAGGAGCTGCTCGCCTCGCTGCGCCGCGCCGGCGCGAACGCGGAGATCGTGCGCGCCGCGCCGCAGCCGCAGGTGCGCACCCTGATGCTCACCGACCTGCGCTGGGCGCTTGCCGCGAGACGCGCGGCGAGCGCCCGGTTGAGACGCACGCATGCCCGCGCGCTGATCTACTCCACCACGACCGCGGCGCTTCTCTGGCCGCGACCGGGCGCGATCCGCTTCGACGCTCCCGCCGCCGGCAACAGGCCCGGGCGCCACGGGCTGTGGCAGCGCCCGCTCGAGCGCCGCCGGCTGCGCCAGGCGCCGCTGCTTATCCCGCAGAGCGAGGGCGCGCTGCTCGAGACGCCCGCCGCGGTGCGCCGCTCGCTCGGCCCCGACGGGGCGCTCGTGCTGCCGGTGCCGGTGGAGCCGTCAGGACCGCACGCGCGGGTCGAGTCATCCGCGCGACATGCGCCGGGCGAGTCGCTCGCGCCGCACGCGCCACGCGACATCGCCGCCGTCACCTACGCCGCCAATCCCGTCAAGAAGGGGCTCGACACGCTGCTCGGCGCCTGGCGTCAGGTGCGCCGATCGGGGGAGGAGCTGTATGTGACGGGGGTCGCGGAGGGCGAGCTGCGGGCGCTCGGATTCGACGTGCCGGCGGACGGTGTGCGCGTCACGGGCATGCTCCCCCCGGACGAGTACCGTGCGCTGCTGTGCCGCTCCCACACGTATGTGTGCGTGGCGCGCCGCGAGGACTATGGGATCGCGCAGCTCGAGGCCCTCGCCGACGGCTGCATGCTGGTCACCACGCCCTCGCCCGGTCCCTACGCCGCGCTCCCGCTCGCTCGCGAGCTCGACGAGCGGCTGGTGGACGAGGACGTCGGGGTGGCGCTGCGCGTCGCGCTCGACGACCCATCGCCCGGATACGCCGAACGCGCCGCCCGTGCGCTCATGACCTTCAGTCGCGCCGAGGTCGATCGACTCGTCGCCGACGAGCTACTGCCGCGCCTGCTTTCTTAGCTTCGCGAACTGCTCCCACGCGCGCGTGTTCGCGACGTCCTGCGCCCCCAGCCACGCGCGCCGCGCGGTCGCCACTCCCCAGCGCATCACATCGAAGCGCTCCACCCGGTGCGCGTCGGAGTCGATCAAGATCGTCGCTCCGGCCCGCGCGGCGGCACGCGCGTGCAGGTCGTTCAGGTCGCGACGGTCGGGGTTGGCGTTGATCTCGAGCATCGTGCCCGTGCGTGCAGCCGCCTCGATCAGGGCGGACACGTCGAGCGCGTACGGCTCGCGTTGCTCGATCAGCCGCCCCGTGGGGTGCCCGATCGCGTCGACCAGCGGATGCTCCACGGCGGCGATCATGCGCTCGGTCATCGCCTGTTCGCTCATCCCGAAGGCGGTGTGCACGCTCGCGATCACCCAGTCGAGCTCTCCCAGCAGCTCGTCCTCGTAGTCGAGCGACCCGTCGGGCAGGATGTTCACCTCGCTGCCCGCCAGCACGCGGATGCCGTCGATGCTCGCGTCGGCGTCGCGCACCAGCTCGATCTGGTGGCGCAGCTGCTCGGGGGAGACGTCGTCGCCGAAGCCGTGCGAGGCGGAGTGGTCGGTGATCGCCACGTACTCGTACCCCCGTTCGCGCGCGGCGAGCGCCATCTCCTCGATCGTGTTGTGCCCGTCAGAGGCCGTCGTGTGGCAGTGCAGATCGCCCTTGACGTCGCCGAGCTCGATCAGCTTCGGCAGGCCGTCCGCGCCGCCCGTGCTCCCCGCGCCCGCGCTCCCGGCGCCCGCGCCGTTCGCGCGCTCGAAGTCGAGCGCCGCCGCGGCGAGCTCGCCGCGGTTCTCGCGCAGCTCTGGCTCGATGTAGGCGAGGCCGAGCAGCCCATACACCTCCCGCTCGCTCGCGCATGTCGTGGTGGTGCCGGTCGCGTCGTCGTAGACGCCGTACTCGGACACGTGCAGCCCCCTGCGCACCGCCGATTCGCGCAGCGCGGCGTTGTGCTTGCCCGAGCCGGTGAAGTGCTGGAGCAGGTTGCCGAGCTGGGTGGGCTTGGCGATGCGCAGATCGATGCTCACCCCCGAATGGCTGCGACCCCTCGCGCCCGCCCTGCCGGCCGAGGCGACGCTCTCGACCTCTCCCAGCGCCGCGAGGCTCTTGGCGAGCGTCACCGGCTTGCGCGTGACCGCGATCAGGTCGATGTCCTTCACGCTGTCCGCCATCCGTCGCGCCGAGCCGGCGATTAGCACCTCGGTGCCCGCGCCGCCGCGCTCGGTGAGCCCCCCGGCGAGCGCCTGCCCGAGCTCGAGGGCCCTTGGCAGCAGCAGACGGGGCGCCTTGCGCTCCGCCACACCGCGCTCGATCGCGTCGAGCACGCTCGCCTCGAACTTCGCGCCAAGGCCCTTCACGGTGCGCAGCCGTCCCGCGAGCGCCGCCTCGCGCAGCGCGTCGAGCGAGTCGACTCCGAGCTCGGAATGCAGCAATCGCGCGCGCTTGGGTCCAAGACCGGGCAATCGGGTGATCGCGATCAGCCCGGAGGGCACCTTCGCACGCAGCTTCTCCATCGCCGGAATCGTGCCCTCCTCGAGCAACGCGAGGATCTTCTCCTGCAGGGTCTCACCCACGCCCGCAAGCTCTGTGGCGCGCCCCGCGCGCGCCAGCTCCGCCACCGACACGGGCGCCTCGCGCACCGAGCGGGCGGCGGCGCGGTAGGCGAGCACGCGGTGCACGATGGCCCCGTCGAGCTCATACAGGTCGCCGAGCTCCTCCAGCGCGTCGGCGATCGCCGAGTTCGGCAGCTCAGCCGCCATCGCTCAGCGCGTTACGACAGCGACAACCGTGTTCGGCGCGAGCACGAGTCGCGCCCGATGGGCACGCACCCCCACCTGCCCCCGCGCTTCGATCGCGGAGGCGCTCGTGAGCGTCTCGGTCCGTATGCGCCGCGCCGGTCCCGCAACCTTCACCGTGAAGGACACCGGCGTGCTCGAGAACGAGCTCAAGATCGTGGTGGTGTGCGCTGCGTTCGACACCGTCGCGGCAAGCACGTTGGGGTCGTGCGAGCTCCCGGAGATCCGGCTGCCGACTGGTATCCAGCGGTGCAGGAACAGCAGCGCGTGTCCGAGCGGGCGCATAGTGACCGTCCCGTTCGCATTGAACACGAGCGGGTCGTAGCTCGTGCCAGCGGAGTGGAAGCGCACCTGCGCGAACCCGTGCAGCAGGGCCGCCACCACGTAGCGCGCCGCCCAGACGCCCGCCACCGGCCTGTCCGACACGCCCGGCCTGCCGCCGCACGAGGCGCTGTTGCTCTCCGAGATCACCGCCGGCCTATGCGCGGAGCGGGCGGCCGCCAGCAGCCAGTCGAGCTTTTCGACGAGCCCGACGCTCGCGCCCTTGGAGAGCAGGCGTTCCGGCGTGGTCGTGGCGCCGGCCGACCCGCACGCGGCGGTTGGATAGGCGTGCACGGTCATCGTGTCGGGCGGATCGCTCCCGAGCAGGCGCGCGACGCGCACGCGCCAGCCGGTCCCGGCCAGATCGGGGCCCTCGATCGGAATCGCTCCGAGCAGCGCGCGCCGTTTCGTCCATTCGCTCGCATAGGCGCCGGCCGTCCACGGCGCGTGGCGGTAGACCGGAACGATGAAGAGCGGTTCGTTGGGGAGGATGTGGCTAATGCCGTACAGGTCGGGCTCGTTGCCGAGCGAGAAGCTCAGCTGCGAAGCTGGGATCGCCTGCTCGGCCGCGGCGATCGTCGTCTGCTCGTCGGCAACCGGGCCTTCGGCGAAGTTCAGCCCGACCGTGATCTGGGCGCCGGTTTCGCGCGCCAGGCAGCCGAGCGTCGGCCAGAAGGAGGGCGGCACGAAGTAGTGATAGGTGGGCGTGGGGCCCGCGAGATCCTGCGAGTCGCCGCCGATCCGCAGCGACGGCGATCCGAGCATCCGCAGCGTAGCCACCAGCGCGCGCCCCGGGCACGGCCCGCTCCCCATTGCCCGCTCCAGCAGCGGGTACTCGATCGAGAGGCCGAACGGGGGTAGGCTCACCGCAGCCGCGGAGGCGCGATCGACCCGGGACGCGGCTGTCTGGAGGCCCCCGACGATCAATCCCGTCAGGAGAGCGGCGCGCCACAGACTCATCGGTCCCTATGATAACTCGGGGGGCATTCGACAGGGCCGGTGCGGGGCGGCGAGCTTCTCGGGCGAGTGGGCAGGGGTGGGAGCGACGTGGGTGGTTCGCTGTTCTTGTGGCGTTCGATCAGCGGGCGGCGGGCGCCAGTGGAGCCTGGCGACCGCGGGCGCGGTATGCGGCGTTCAACGAGGTGGCCGCCAGCGCGTAGGACTGCGCGGGGCGATGACCACCGAAGACGACCGTCACCGACCCGGAGTGGGCATGCAAGGCGATCGTCCGAGCGGCCGCCGACCCTGCCGGTCCGCTCGGGATGCGCGCATGGCGGGCCCACGTCGGCAGCGTCCATCTCAGCGGGGTGCCTGGGGTCAAAGAGCTCCTCCAGGTCAACGTCTCCCCGTGGGCGGTCGAGCGCTCGACGAAGGACACCGTCCCGTAGCGGGTGGGCGCCGCGGTGACCGCAATATGCCCTCCCGGCGCAAGCCAGGCCGGGCTGGCGCCGGCGAGCAGGCTCACACCGCCGTCCGGGCTTTCGGCCACGAGCATGTTGCGCAGGAGCGCCACATAGTCCCCGGAGAACGTCCCGTGAGGGGCCATATCGACCGGCGAGCCGCGGTACCCGAACGGGGCGATGCCCCACTCCCAGCCGCCGTCGCTGGAGGTGGTGTGGGCGAGCTCCGCGTACAAGCCGGCGATCGCGTCCGAGGCGTCCCCGCGGGACAGCTCGGTCTGAAAGATGGGGAACCCCAGGTAGTCGTGCAGGCTGCGGCCGTCGGCGTAGGTGGGCAGACCCTGGACCATGTGCGCCCGCGCCCAGGCCGTCATGGCCCTGACCGCCGGTGAGCCGGCGGGGAGAACCTGCACGGGGTAGGCCGCGTAGTAGTTGCCCCAGTCCTGGCCGCCGGGCGCGTCGAGCACCGGCGTGACATGCCCTGCACGGGCGACCGCGACCGCGATCGCCTGGTCCAGCGACGCCTCGAAACGCGTCGCGACCGCCTGCCAAGCGGCGGCCAGGTCTGCTCGCCCCGCCAGCGTGGCACCGGCGATCGCCGCGCGCAGCCCGGCCGCCGCCCACAGGTCGTCGCCCGTTATGTGCCCGTAGGCCAGCTCGTCGTCGCCCGGGTCGCCGGCGGGCAGCAGCCCCAACGGATCGGTGGCCGTGACCCATGAGAGCCAGTCGATCGCCGCTCCGATCCGCCCAAGCTGCGCCTGCGCATAGGCGGGGTCGCGGGTGAGCTGAGCGTGCCGGTCGATCGCCCACAGCGCCTGACCGAGCCCGTCGTATTGATCGGCACGGTCGATGAAGAGCCCGTCGGGCTCCTGCAGGGTGTCCATGAAGGCCAGGTTCTGCGCGGCCTGCGTGTGCAGCCCGGCGAGGTCCAATGCCTGCGTCTCGATCGCGCCGTCGCGTATCCAGAACGCCTGGTATTGGAGCCTGTTGACGCCCTGCACCCAGCCCTCCGGGGTCCGGTAGCGCGAATCGAGGATCTCCGTGACGGCGGCGCGATAGGTGGCGCTCACCTTGGCCTCCGGCACGCTGATCTTCATCATGCTCGCCTCTTCGGCGTCCCACATGCGCCTGAGCTTGGCCCGGGCACGGCTCAGGGGCATGCCGTCCAGAGCGCGGTCCGCGGGGGCGCCGGCGGGCGGCGGGCTCAGCGGGATCTGCCAGGTGAAGCTCACCCGGCCGCCTGCCTTCAAGAGGACGGCGAACAGTCTCCCGTCGTGGGGCGCTGTGCGCCCGGCCACCGTCGAGGCGCCGGGCGCGCGACTGACAGCGGCGGCTCCAAGCGGGCGACTGGGGGTGGCGGGGCCGCGAGCCAGCAGCAGTCCGGAGCGGCGCAGGTCGCGCCCCGACGTGCTGTATAGGAAGGCCTGCGAGAACGGCTGCCCAGGCTGGTCATAGAGCCCGGGCTCACCGGTCACGGGACGCTCGTAGCGATACGCGCCGGTGCTCACGCCGTGGACGCCTCGAAGCTGCTGTCCGCGCGTGTAGGCGAGGGCCATCGCCACCCGAGCCTTGCGCGGACGGTCGGAGCCGTTGGTGGCGGTCACCGTGTCGTAGGCCACCGGCCGGCCGGCGACCGCGACCGCGAAGACGGTCTGGACGTAGCGCACCGGCCCGTCGGACAGCGCGCTCGACAGCAGTGCCAGCGCCGGGTCGGGCAGCGTGCGCGTGGGCTGATCCCACGGCGCCAGCCGCCGGCCGAAGCGCAGCTCGTACTCCGCCCAACCGGTATACAGGTCGCCCTCGGGGGTGATCTCAGCGCCGGAGAGCATGCCGGGCACCGCGATCTGGTCGGTGGGCGCCGCCAGAAACCCGGTGGTCGGCAGGCTGCCGGCCGCCGAGGCGGCGCAGACCGCAAAAACGCTCCAGGCAGCCGCCACCGCCACCGCTCGGGACACTAGGGGCCGACTTCCAGCAGCGCGGCACGACGGTTGCGCCAGTCGATCGCCACCGGGCAGGCGGACCCCGACGCGGTCACCACGCAGGCCCCGCGCGTGGTGCTCGCGCCGCGCGCGTACAGATGCCACGTGCCCGCTCCCGCGAGCCAGACGGTCGTGTGCAGCGTGGTTTTCGCCGGCACGCCCATGCTCAGCGCGATCCCGGTCGCGGTGGTTTGCAGCGTCGCGCGAGCGCGCGCCGGCGGGTGACCGTCAGCGCGCCGGTAGATGCCCGTGAGCACCACCCTGCCACCCGATCCGCGCGCCTCCGTGAAGATCGGAGTGGCGCCGCCGCCGTGAGCGAGCTGGAGCGTCCACGCGCTCGAGGATCCATCCCTTCGGGGACGCAGCGCCAGCAGGTCGTGCCATCGCCCGGCGTAGCTCACCTTCACCGCGACCAGCCCCTGCGCCGAGCGCGGATCGGTGCCGGTGCTGCGCCCGCTCAGCTCCCACCACACGTGCCCGCTTCGACCCCAAACGAGGCCGCTCGACGCCAGGTCGTCGGAGAGCAGCTCGCGGTTGTCACCCGGCAGCGCCGCGCGCGAGGCCTCCGTCGGCGGCCAGCGGGCGAGCGCGTCGGAGAGCAGCCACAGCGTCAAGCCCTCGTACTGGTTGAGCGCGGCGTAGCCGTCCATGATCGACGGGTCCCATTGAAGGCCCAGGCCGGGGACGATCGGAAGCAGGCCGTCCGGTTCGAGCGGGTATGAGGCGAGCAGATAGGAGACGGCGCGGTCGGCGTAAGCGCGCCAGGCGCCCGCGTGGGCGGGATCGAGCGCCGCTCGCCTGGCGCCGAGCGCGGCGGCCGCGGCCTGCACCCATGACTGGTCGAGCGAGCGCCCCGACAGCGACAGCTGGCCGTCGGGCGCCATCATGTCGAGCGCGTAGCGAGCGGTCTGGCGGCGCAATCTCGCGACCTTCGGGGTGATCGCGCCGGGGTCGACTTCGCCGAGGAGCTCGAGCATGAAGGTCGAAAACAGCTCGTAGGCGGGGGGCTCGGCGCCGGGGTCGGAGAGCTCGCGCGCGGGTCCCCCCGGCGCGGAGGCCCCGAGCGCCCGCAGGGGCGCCCCCGCGTGGGTCACGGCCAGCGCGAGATCGGCCTTGATCCGGCCTTGGACGGAGGCACCCTCGCCCGCGAGCGAGCCGGGCGGGCCGACCACTCTGTCGCTCAACAGCAGCGCCGCGCCCGCCGACCATACGAGGCGCCAGTTGTCATAGCAGCCGGGCACGATCAAACACGTCGCCTCCGTCGGCGGACCGATCGCTCCGGCGCGTCGTGTGAGCGGTGTCGAGATGCGTTCCCACACGCCCACGGGCAGCTTTCCGTCCTCGCCGTCGCGGATCGTCGCGGCGATCGCGAGCAGGTTGAACGGGTCGTTCGGCACCGGCAGGGTGAGCGCCGATTCGAGGATGCGCGCGCCGGTCGCTTCGAGCGCGGTGTCGCCGGTGCGGGCGGCCGCCTTCAGCATCACGTCGGCGAGCATGATTACGCCGTAGTTGTCGCCCGTGTCGGCGGGGTTCAGCGGGTCGGCGACGCGCCCGTCGGCGGTCGTGTACGGCTCCCAGGCGCGGGCGATGCCGGCGGTGTACTCGTCGAGCCTGCCCGCGCTCACCGGCGCTGGCGGAGCACTGCCCCATGCCGCCGCCGCGCCCGCGAGCGCGACGAGCGCCAAGAGCAGGCCGATCCCGACGCGCAACGCGCGAAGAAGCGGCGCCGGTCGGCGGGTGGGCCTGTATCGCTGGATGTCCACTGGTGTGTTGCCTGGCGTCCGGCCGCAAGCGCGCCGCTCCCCGCCACGCTCTAGGGTACGCGTCGATGAACGGTGCCGATCTCCTCGACACGCCCGCAACCCCCTGGTTGATCCTCCCAACCTACAACGAGGCCGAGAACATCGAGGCGATAGTGGCCGCCGCCGGCGATGCGCTCGCCGGGGCGACTGACGGCGCCTACAAGATCGCGATCGTCGACGACGGCTCGCCCGACGGCACCGGGGCGATCGCCGACCGCCTCGCCCGCGAGCGCGATCAGGTGGAGGTGCTGCACCGCGCCGAGAAGAACGGCATCGGCCCCGCCTACCTGGCGGGCTTCCGCTACGCGCTCGACCACGGCGCGGGGTACGTGATGGAGATGGACTCCGACTTCTCTCACGATCCCGCCGACCTGGCGCGCCTGCTGGGGGCGGTGCGCTCGGGCGCCGATCTCGCGCTCGGCTCGCGTTACGTGCCGGGCGGCGGCGTGACCGACTGGGGCTTGTTGCGGCGTGCGATCAGTCAAGGCGGCTCCACCTACGCGCGCCGGGTGCTCGGCGTGCGCGTGCGCGACCTCACGGGCGGCTTCAAGTGCTTCAAGCGCGAGGTGCTCGAGGCGATCCACTTCGACAGCGTGCGCTCGCAGGGGTATGCCTTCCAGGTCGAGCTCACCTACCGGGCGGTGCGCGCGGGCTTTCAGGTGGTGGAGGTGCCGATCGTATTCAAAGACCGCGAGCGCGGGCAGAGCAAGATGTCGTGGCGCATCGCCGCCGAGGCGATGTGGCTGGTGCCGCGCCTGCGCTTCGGCCGCCAACCGCCCGCGCCGCAGGGTGCCGCGGCGGCGCAGGCGCGCGCGACGGCTCGGCCCTGAGGGCCACTGAACCGTAGTCCTCCCGCGGCGCCGCACGCGCACGCGCACGCGCGCACGCGTGGCATGCCTTCCGCATACACCGTCCCTCAGGTGGAGATGGTGGGTGGCCGATAGAAGGGGCGTGAACGCTTCCTCCTACGCGCTCTACCACGGCGTTCGCCGCACCCGCTCGACGTTGCGCGCCTGGCAGCGCCGCCCGCTGCCGGTGCTCGGCGCGTGGGTCGCCGGCTCGACGCTCGCGGCGGTTGGGCTGCTCGCCACTGTGCTCGTCGTTGCGGAGCTGTCGGGCGGCGTTGTGCAGGTGCTCCAGCTGCATTCCCCGTTCGCGGTGGGGGACGGGGGTGACGTCGCGAACGTGCTCGGCCACAACATGTTGGTGCTCGCGCTGCACGCGATGGCGTGCGTGGCGGGGTTCATCGCCGGCAGCTCGCTGCCCCTGCAGGCGCAGAGCAAGAGCGGGGTATCGCGCTGGGTGCACGCCCATGGCGGGCGTATCGCGATCGCGTTCGTGGTGTGCGCCACCGCCTTCTCCCTGTCTGCTCAGGCATACCTGCTGGGCCATACGCTCGCGGGGGTGGCCCACTTCTTGAACGTATCGCCCGCGCTGCTCCTGCTGGCGGTGCTCCCGCACGCGATTCCCGAGCTGATCGCGCTGTTCCTGCCGCTCGCCGCCTGGATCATCGCGAGCCGCAGGGGGGAGTGGGATCAACTGCTCGCCGCCACCCTCGTGACGGTCGCCGTCGCCCTGCCGGTGCTCGTGGCGGCGGCGTTCGTCGAGGTGTACGTCTCGCCCCACCTGTTCACCACGCTCACCGGCGTTCACCCGCCGATCGTGGGCTACTGGCAGGGCTGGACCGTGCGCGTCGGCGGCTGAGGTCAGCGCCGCTCGGGGGTTGAGGGCGACGCGTGGCAGGCGGTCGTGGCTCGGCGCGCGGCGTCCTGAAATATGCTGCTTCACTTTGTATAGTGAGTGGCAGGCAGCTCGGCGACGCCGGGCGGTCCCGCGGCAAAGACGGTCCACCCGATAGGAGACTCCCATGGCAGGCACCCTCAACGAAGTAACCGACGCCAACTTCCAGGCCGAGGTGATCGAGTCCGAGAAGCCCGTGCTCGTCGACTTCTGGGCGCCCTGGTGCGGACCGTGCCGCGTGGTGGGCCCGGTGCTCGAGGAGATCGCCTCCGAGCGCGAGGATCTGCGCATCGTCAAGCTCAACGTCGACGAGAACCAGCAGACCGCCGCCGCCTTCCAGGTGCTGTCGATCCCCACGATGATCCTCTTCAAGGGCGGCGCCGCCGTCAAGACGGTCGTCGGGGCCTACCCTAAGAAGAAGATCGAGGCCGAGCTGAATGGGGTTCTAACGGCGGCGTAGGGAGTCTCCAAATCGGGTGACTCGTGCGCGCGCACGCGCGCGCACGGGGCATGGCATTTTGATCAACTGCGCATAGCGCGGCGTAGGGCGATGTCGAGGGCGAGGCCTTCGATGTCGGTCTGCTCGCGGTAGTCCATCGCGGCCTCCTCGCCGTCGCCGAGGGCGAGGTCCACGGCGAGTGTCTCGCCGCTCACGTATCGCTCGTGTGCGCGCGCGGCCTCCACGAGGGCGGAGTCTCCCGCGAGGATCAGCGCGATGCGGTCCTCCACCTCCAGGCCCGCCGTCTTGCGCGCGTTCTGCACCGCATGCACGATCTCGCGCGCGCGGCCCTCGCGCAGCAGGCTCTCGTCGATAGCGAGGTCGAGCGCCACGGCGTGCGCGCCCTCGCGCTCGACGCTGTATCCCTCGGGCGCCTTCATGCTCAGCAGCACGTCCTGGGCGGTGAGGGTGTGCTCGCGGCCCGCCACCGAGATCCCGATGCCCTCGCCGCCACCGCCGCCTTCGACGCCGGCCAGCACCGTCGCCGCCACCGCGGCGGGGTCGAGCGCGGCGATCGCCCCGGCCGCCAGCGGCATCTCTTTGCCGAACAGCGGCCCCAGCGTGCGGTAGTTGGCCTTCAGCTCGTATTCGCCCAGCTCCTCCGCCGCCTCCACGAAGCGCACGCGGCGCACGTTCAGCTCCTCGCGCACGATCTCCGACAGCCGTTCGATCGCGGCTCGCTCGCGCCCGTCCGCCACGACCACCGCCTCCGCCAGGGGCTGGCGAACCTTGATCTTCGCGCGCGCCCTGGCGCCCAACCCGAGCCTCACGGTTTCGCGGGCGACCGCCATCGCGTCCTCGAGCTCCCTGTCGCGTTGCGGCAGCGTTTCGCCCGCCGGGAAGTCGCACAGGTGCACGCTCGCACTGCTCCCGTCGAGGTTGTCGTAGATCTCGTCCGCGATGAACGGGCAAAAGGGGGCGAGCAGCTTGGAGACGATGAGCAGGCACTCGCGCAGGGTGGCGAATGCCGCCGGCTCGCCGTCCCAGAAGCGCCTGCGCGAGCGGCGCACATACCAGTTCGACAGCTCGTCCACGAACTCCGCGATCGCGCGACCCGCGGTCGTCGCGTCGTAGGCGTCCAGGCGCTCCGCCACCAACTCCGCGGTCGCCGCCGTCCTCGACAGCGCCCAGCGATCCAAGTCGGTCACGGACCCGGGCGACATGCCGCTCCTGCCAGGCTCGCGTCTCGTCGCAGGGGCCGACTCGGCCCCTCCCCCGACCACATCGCCCCTCTCATCCAAGGTTTGCGCGTTCGCCTTTGCGTACAGGGCATAGAAGAAGTACGTGCTCCACAGCTGCTTGAGGAAGAGGCGCACGCCCTCGCCGATCGCCTCCTCGGAGAAGCGGTAGCCGTCCCACGGCTGCTTGGAGGTGAAGAAGTACCAGCGGAACGCGTCGGCGCCGTAGGAGTCGAGCACCTGCCACGGCTCCACGGTGTTGCCCTTGGACTTGCTCATCTTCTGGCCGTCGGCGTCGAGGATCAGCCCGAGGCACACCACGTTCCTGTAGGGCGCCTCGTCGAACAGCAGGGTGGACACGGCCAGCAGCGAGTAGAACCAGCCCCTGGTCTGGTCGAGCGCCTCGCAGATGAAGTCTGCGGGAAAGTTTTTTTGGAATAGCTGTTCGTTCTCGTGGGGTGAATGGAACTGGGCGAAGGGCATCGCGCCCGAGTCGAACCACACATCGATCACCTCGCTCACGCGTCTCATCGGCCGGCCGCACCGCTCTTCGCCCGGAAGAGAGCCGGAGCGCTCGCCGGCCGGCTCGACCGAGACGGCGACCCTATTGAACGACCCCCGCCCACTCCTGTCCTGGCACTCGAATTCGATCTCATCCACGTATGGGCGGTGGTGGTCGGACAGCGTCTGTCCCGACAGCTTCTCCAATTCGGCGAACGACCCGATCGTGCGCGTGTGCCCCGCGTCGCAGCGCCACACCGGCAGCGGCGTGCCCCAGTAGCGCTCGCGCGAGAGCGCCCAGTCGACGTTGTTCGACAGCCAGTCGCCGAAGCGCCCGTGCTTGATGTGCGGCGGATGCCAGCTCACCGTCTCGTTCGCCGCCATCATCTGTTCGCGCAGCTTCGACGTGGCGATGTACCAGGAGGGCTTGGCGTAGTAGATCAGGGGTGTGCCGCAGCGCCAGCAGTGCGGGTAGGAGTGCTCGTAGTCCTCGCGCTTGTGCAGCAGCCCGCGCGCGTCGAGGTCTGCGATCAGCTCCTCGGTGAGCGCCTTGTCCTTGACGAACCTCCCCTCGTAGGACCTCCCGTCGTAGCTGCGTACCCGCTGGTCGAACGTGCCGTCCGGCTTGACGGGATTGAGCAGCTTGTCGGGGCGCGCCGGATCGAGCATCCCACTCCTCACCGCCGCGTCGAAGTCGTCTTCACCGAAGGCGGGAGCGATGTGCACAAGTCCGGTGCCGTCCTCGGTCGTCACGAAGTCTCCGGCGATGATCGGAAAGCCGCCCTCCTCGCCGGTGTTGAAGATCGGCCCCTCGTAGCGCGCTCCCACCAGCTCACTGCCGGGGAAGGTCTCGAGGATCTCCACGTCCTCGCCGAGCACTCGCTGCGCGAGCGCCTTCGCTACCACGTACACGCTCGTCGCCTGCTCGCCCTGCCCGGAGGGTGTGCGATCCGCTGAGGGGGGGCCCGTGCGCACGCGTGCGCGCGCATAAGGCACCTCCGGCCCTACCGCAACGGCCACGTTTCCCGGCAGCGTCCAGGGTGTGGTCGTCCAGATCAGCAGCGCGTCGCCCTCCCGCAACGGCGATGCCGGGTCGGGGGCGTGGGCGGGGACCCCCACCGGCCCACCGGGCTGTTGCGCCAACGCGTCCGGGGCGTTGGGTGTGGAGAAGCGCACAGGCAGTCGCACATACACCGACGGGTCCACCACGTCCTGGTACCCGAGCGCCACCTCGTGCGAGGACAGCGCCGTGCCGCAGCGCGGGCAGTAGGGCACCACCTTGTGGCCCTCGTACAGCAGCCCCTTGCGGTCGATCTCCGCGAGCGCCCACCACACCGACTCGATGTAGCTCTCATCCAGCGTCCTGTAGGCGTGCTCGAGGTCCACCCAGAACCCGATCCGCTCAGTGAGGCGGTTCCACTCCTCCAGGTACTCGAACACCGACTTGCGGCACTCCTCGTTGAAGCGCTCGATCCCGATGCCGTGCTCGGGGTCCTCGATCTCTGTCTTGCTCGTTATCCCGAGCTTCTGTTCGACGGCGATCTCCACCGGCAATCCGTGGCAGTCCCAGCCGCCCTTGCGCTCCACCCGGTATCCGCGCATCGTCTTGTAGCGCGGGTAGACGTCCTTGAACACGCGCGAGAGCACGTGATGGGAGCCGGGTCGCCCGTTCGCGGTGGGGGGCCCCTCGTAGAACACCCACGACTGCGCCCCCTCGCGCATGCGCAGCGACTCGCCGAACACGTCGCGCTCGCGCCAGCGCTCCAGCACCTCCAGCTCGAGCTCGGGCAGCTCCTGGCGCGCGTCCACCTCGCGCGGCGGTATCAACGGGTGTCTGTCGCGGGCTGCCATCGGGCGGCCCATTGTAGGTGGGGCCTGCCGCCGTCAGATGCGCGATGGGGTTCGATGTTCGTCGTGGACGGGCGGAAGATAAAAGGGGAGAGGGCGATATATACTTTTTGACATTTTGCTATTGTGGATACGTTTTGTATAGACTATCGCAAAAATTTCCAAAAAAGCATGTCCCATCTCCCCCCGTAGACTCCTCTGATACCACGTGGCAGTCAAGGCAGGGGATAAGGACCACTCCACAATTCAATCCCTGAACCGCCCCGGGATCAGGTCCCTCAACTTGACCGCGGCTTAGTATGAGCGCCCCACTCTGAGTGTCCAGCCCAAACTCACATCAGGGTCTGAGGGGAAAATAGCGCCAGATTCCCGCAAATTGCGCATTTTCGCCCGCCACGGGTCGTCGGCTGCGCCGGCGAGCGGAACTGGCAGGAAAATAGCCGCAGATTCCCGCAAAGTGCGTCTCTTTATGCGCCCGCGACCGCCCGTCCCCGCAGGCAGCCCAACTAGGAAGCAACGGTCGCCGTCGCCGGCGATGCCCTCCGTGCCGCGCCGGTGACGCTCGTCAACCTCTCGCGCAGCATCGCCACCGCCTCGGCCGGTCCCGGACCGATGCGCTGCACCGTGCTCGCCCCGGTCTCGGGCAGCGCGCCGCGGTAGTCGAGCACCTCGAGCTCGCCCACGCTCTGCCTCGCGGCGTACACCACCCGCCCGATCGCGTCCAACGTGGAGCCCCGTCCCCCGAGCACCAGCGCCCGTGGGCTCAGCGCGCGCAACGCGTTGCCCACGCGCGCTCCGTCGAGCTCGACGGGCAATGTCAGCACCCGCCAGCCCCCCCGTCGCACGAACAGCTCGAGCGCCTGCACATACAGCGCGTCCACGTCCCCCGCACGGCTGGCGTCGAGAATCAGCACGCCCTGCTCGCGAGTGGAGGGCGGGGCGACACGCTGGGCCGCCGCCAGCCAACCCGTGGCGTAGCGCCAGGCGAAGCAATACTCGGGCCCACCCACCCACGATCCGGCGAGCCTGCCGCCGTGCGCTTCTCCTCGATCGCCTCGGGACGTTGGGTGGCCGGGGGATGTTGGGTCGCGGGGCGACATCTGCTCGTCGGGGGGCATTCGGTCGCCGCACGACGTTGGGTCGCCGGGAGCCAACGACTGCACCGCCGGCAACAGCACGGTCTCGACCGTGCGCTCCACCGAGCGCACCGCCATGCTCTCCTCCATCAAACGGTCGGCCTTCTCCTCGCTGAACATCGCGAACGCGGAGCGCAGCCGCGCGGGGGTCGAGGGCCCCTCGCCGCGCTCGCGCGCCACCGAGATCGCCGAGGAGACGTCCCCGGTCTCCACGAACGCCTGTCTCAACGCCTCGATCTCCGCGAGGTCGAACTGGCGGTGGCCGCCCTCCGTGCGCCTCGGCGTGGGGTAGCCGAAGCGGCTCTCCCAGCTTCGCAACGTATTGGGGCTCACGCCGAGCAGCGCAGCGGCTGCGTTCGTGCGGATCACGCTCATGGGAAGGATTGTTGAGCTTTGGGGAGCGCTCCCGCAAGTGCCGCAACGCGGGGTGCATCCTGGGAGATCGCTTGCACTCAGAGGATCGCAGCGTTCGGACGCGACGCCCTTACGATGGGACCGTGCTCGCGCGGAGGCACCCCCGATGAGGCTTCGCCTCTACCACCACTCCGACGGCGCGCGCGTCGCCTATCGTGAGGTCGGCGCCGGCCCGCCGCTCGCGCTGCTGCACGCCGGGCTGCTCTCTCACAGGGAGTGGGAGCCCGTCGTCGGCCGCCTGGCCGAGCGCCACCGTGTCGTGATCCCCGACCTGCCGCTGCACGGCGACTCCGAGGATCGCCCGCGCCACCCCTACACGATCGACTGGTTCGCGGAGGTGATGAGCGGCTTCGTCGCCGACGTGCTCGGGCCGCGCCCGCTCGTGGCAGGTCACGACGCGGGCGCCGAGATCCTGCTGCACGCGGTCATGACGGGCCTGCTCGAGCCGAGCCGGCTGGTGCTCATGCCCAACCGCCTGCACCTGCCGGTGCAGCACGCGCGCAAGCGCGAAGCGTGGCGGCTCGCAACGCTCGGCGGCTCGCTCCCCGGCCTCGACCGCCTGCTCTGCCACGCCACCAAGCTCGTGTTCACTCCCGCGCTCGGAATGCGTCTCTCAGAGCGCCACGCCCCAGAGGCCGGCGACCTCATGCGCCACGCGTTCGCCGACGTCCCCGGCAACCCCAACCTCGCGCGCTCGTGGGCGAAGTGCGCGCGGCGCTGGCCACGCGGGGCGCAGACGCACCTGCTCGACCTCTATCCGCGCCTGGAGATGCCCGTGCTGCTGCTGTGGGCCGACCGCGATCCCCTGCACCCCCTGGCGGGCGCCGAAGAGACCCTGCGCCTGCTCCCCCGCGGCCAGCTGCGCGTCCTGGCGGGCACGGGCTTCCTGATGACCTACGACGACCCGGTGGGGGTCGCGCGGGAGCTCGTGGCCTTCTGCGGATAGTCTCCAAATGCGGTGCCCCGCGCGCGCACGCGCGCACGCGCGCGCCGCCTCCAAAAAGAGACCCCGACAAGCGACGCGTCCACAAGGAGACCCGATGACGACCGACAAGCAGCTCTGGGGCGGGGAGACCGCCAAGGCAGTCGACAACTTCCCCATCTCCGGCGAAACCGTGCCCGTGTCCGTCGTGCGCTGGCTCGCCCGCGTGAAGGGCGCCGCCGCGGCCGTCAACGGCGAGCTGGGCCTGCTCGACAAGCGCCGTGCCGGGCGCATCGAGAAGGCCGCCGCCGAGATCGCCGCCGGCGGGCACGACGCGCAGTTCCCCATCGACGTGTTCCAAACCGGCTCGGGCACCTCCACGAACATGAACGCCAACGAGGTCATCGCGGCGCTCGCGGGCGAGAACGTGCACGCCAACGACCACGTCAACATGGGCCAGTCCTCAAACGACGTGTTCCCCTCCGCCGTGCACCTCGCCGCGCTCGACGTCGCCCAGAACGAGCTGCTCCCCGCCCTCAAGCAGCTCGAGCGCTCCTTCGCCAAGAAGGCCAGGAGCTTCTCCGGCGTGGTGAAGTCCGGTCGCACCCACCTGATGGACGCCGTCCCGGTCACGCTCGGCCAGGAGTTCGCCGGCTACGGCGCCCAGATGGCGCTCGGCCAGGAGCGCGTGCAAACCGCGCTCGTGCACGTCGGACAGATCCCGCTCGGGGGCACCGCCACCGGCAACGGCCTCAACACGCACCCGAGGTTCGCCGAGAAGGTGCGCGCTCGGCTGAGGAAGGAGTCGGGCCTGAAGCAGATCGCGGCGCCGCTCGACCGCTTCGAGGCGCAGGCCAACCGCGACGCGCTCGTCGAGCTCTCCGGCGCGCTCAAGGTGATTGCGGTGTCGTTGACGAAGATCGCCGGCGACCTCGCCCTGATGGGCTCCGGCCCGCGCGCGGGCATCGGCGAGCTCCTCCTGCCCGAGCTGCAGAAGGGCTCCTCGATCATGCCCGGCAAGGTCAACCCGGTGATCCCGGAGGTCGTGCTGCAGGTCTCCGCGCAGGTGATCGGCAACGACACCGCGATCACCGTCGGCGGCCTGCAGGGCCAGTTCGAGCTCAACGTGCGCATCCCGCTGATCGCGCGCAACCTGCTCCAGTCGCTGCGCCTGCTGACGAGCGCCTCGCGCGCGTTCGCCGAGAAGTGCGTCGACGGGATTCAGGCCAACAAGGCCGGCTGCGCCGCGTCCGCCGGGGCGACGCTCGCGGTCGCCACGGCGCTGAACAGCGCGATCGGCTACGACAAGGCCACCACGATCGTCAAGAAGGCCACCGCCTCGGGACGCCCGCTGCGCGAGGTCGCGCTCGAGGCCGGGGTCGACCCGAAGCTGTATGACGCCACAATCGACCTGAAGAAGATCGCCGCCGGGAATCAGGCATAGACCGGCACGCCGGGCGGGTTCGCTCTCGGGCTGTCAGGCGCCGGCGCGCGCCGGAACGCCCGCTGCCAGCATCCCGTCCAACACCACCAGCGCCCCGGCCTTCGACAGCGGTTCGTTGAGGTTTCCGCACTTCGGCGACTGCACGCAGGAGGGGCACCCGGATTTGCACGGGCACTCGGCTATCAGCCGGTGCGCGTCGCGGCACAGCTCCTCGAAGCGCCGGTGGGCGAGGCGCGTGATGCCGATGCCACCGGGGTGGCCGTCGTAGATGAAGATCGTGGGGCCGCCGGTTTGGGGGTGCATGTTGGTGGAGAGCCCACCGATGTCCCAGCGGTCGCACATCGCGATCAGGGGGAGCACGGCGATCTGGGCGTGCTCGGTGGCGTGCAGCGAGCCGAGCAGGGCGTCCATCGGGATCGCGAGGTCCCCCGGGCCGGCGTCGTCGGTCGCCTTGCGCACGCTGTGGTCCGCCGCCCGAGCGCCGTCGGGCGACCCGCCGTTCGCGTCGTGCCCGCCACCGGCTACGGCGTGCGGCAGGCCCGTGAGCTGATGGGGCTCGAACTCGAACCACAGCGCCTGCGTGGAGAATGAGGTTTGGGGGAGGTCGAGCATCACGAGCTCCACCTGAGCGTGGTCGGAGAGCCGCTTGCGCTGATAGCCCAGCACGGTCTCGCTGACCGACACCTCGCCGAAGGAGAGCGTCACGCCGAGCGTCTCGCGGCGGTCGAGCAGGCGCTCGATGCTGGTGTCGGTCTCGCGCTTGGGCTGCGTGTACCAGTCGCCGTTGAACGGCGTCACGAGCGCGCGGCGGTTCTCCAGATCCAGTTCGCGCACCTCATAGGAGCGGCCCTGGTGCAGGTAGACGGCGCCGTCGTGCACGGTGGAGTGGGCGCGCGCGGCCTCGGTCTGGCCGAGCAGCTCGCCGGAGGACACGTCCACGATCGCGAAGCTGTCGGGCGATGAGGAGCGCAGCGAGACCTTCGCGGCCGGGTATTCGGCGGGGCGGCGGAGCACGTAGACCTCGGCCCCGCCTTGCGGAGCCGGCCTCTGAGCGCCTGCCGCCGCGCCCGCGCCCGCGCGCGCGAGAGCAGAGTCGGTCGGAGAGCGGTGGATCGTCCGCTTGCGCAGAAGCCCGGCGGAGACGAGGGCCTCGGCGTGGGCCTCCCAGCGAGGCCCGAAGAACTCTGCATCCTCGCGCCCCAGCGGTCCCTCATAGGCGGCGCACAATAGGTGGGCCTGGTGGATCTGGGGGCTCTCGTGATCGAGGATCGCCGCCTCGACGGGCCGCTCCAGGAACTCGTCGGGGTGGCGGCAGAAGAACTGGTCGAGCGCATCCTCGCCCGCCACGTACACGGCGAGCCCCTTGCCGCGGCGCCCGGCGCGCCCCCACATCTGGCGCAGCGCGGCAACCGTGCCGGGGAAGGTGACCACCACGGCGGCGTCGAGCTCGCCGATGTCGATCCCGAGTTCCAGGGCGTCGGTGGTGATGACTCCGCGCAGCTCGCCGTTCATGAGCCGCGCCTCCAACTCGCGCCGCTGCTGGGGCGTGTAGCCGGCGCGGTAGGGCGCCACGCGCTCGGCCAGCTCGGGATCGGTGCGCTTGAGATCTTCGCTCACCATACGGGCGAGTAGCTCGACCCCCTTGCGCGACTTCATGAAGCAGATGGCGCGCGCCCCGTCGCGCACGAGCCGGGCGAGCAGCTCCGCGGCCTCGCCGAGCGCGGAGCGCCGCGCGCCGATCGCCTCGTCGGTGAGCGGAGGGTTCCACATCGCGATCTGCCGGCGCGGGGTCGGTGAGCCGTCGCGATCCACCAGAGCGACGTCGTCGAGGCCCGTGAGGCGCTGCGCGAGCTGCACCGGGTTGGCGATCGTGGCGGAGGCGAGCAGCACGCGCACGTCGCTGCCGTAGGCCGCCGCCACGCGCAGCAGGCGGCGCAGGACGTTGGCGACATGCGAGCCGAACACGCCCCGGTAGACGTGCGCCTCGTCCACCACCACGATGCGCAGGTGGCTGAATAGACGCTCCCACGAGCCGTGGTGGGGGAGGATGCCCACGTGCAGCATGTCGGGGTTGGTGAGCACCACGTTGGCGCGCCGGCGGACGTCGCCGCGCGCGTCGCGCGGGGTGTCGCCGTCGTAGATCGCGGGGCGAACCTGCTTTGAGAGGCCGAACGCGTTCAGCGCGCGCGCCTGATCCTGGGCGAGCGCCTTCGTTGGGTACAGGTAGAGGGCGCGCGCGAACGCGTCGCGGCAGAGCGTGTCGAGCGTGGGGAGGTTGAAGCACAGCGACTTGCCCGAGGCGGTGCCGGTGGTGACGATCGTGGTTTGGCCCCACGCCGAGGCGAGCGCCTGCGCCTGGTGGGAGTAGAGCCGCTCGATCCCGACGCGCCCGAGTCCGGCGATCACGTCGGGGTGCAGCTCCGCCGGGATGTCCACCACCGTGGCCTCGCCGGGCCCTTCGCGAGCCTCGCGCACGAGCCGCCCGTCCGCGCGCGCCTCGTCCAACAGGGCGCTCCACGGCTCGATCAAGCGCTCTGTGGCCACGCCTTGCGATAGTAGTGCCGATGGTCCGCTGCCTCTATCTCGACCTCGACGGCACGCTGCTCGGGCGCGGCGCCTCGCTCGTGCACGACGGCGAAGGAAACGTCTCCTTCGAGGGGCTGCGCGCGCTCCAGGCTTGCCTGCGCGCGGGCGTGGAGATCGTGCTGATGTCCGGGCGCCGACGCATCCAGGTGGCCGAGGACGCGCGCCTGCTCGGCCAGAGCGCCTACATCTTCGAGGCAGGCGCGTGCGTGGTGCTGGGCGGCGACCCGCGCCTTGACGGGGAGGAGCACTGGCTCACCGGCGGGATGCTTCCCGGCGAGCTCACGATCGCCCAGCAGATCGAGCGCAGCGGCGCGCCCACGCTGCTGCTGGAGCGCTACGAGGGACGGCTCGAGTACCACGAGCCGTGGCACGTCGACCGCGAAGTCTCACACCTCTTCCGCGGCCTGGTGGACGCCGCCGAGGTGGACATGCTGCTCGCCGAGCACGGCCATGGGCGCCTGCGCCTGGTGGACAACGGCGTCGTCAATCGCCGTTCCGCGGCGCTCGCGGATCTGCCGCACGTGCGCGGCTACCACCTGGTGCCCGCGGGCGCCTCCAAGGCGGCGGCCGTCGCGTTCCACCGCCGCGTGCGCGGGTATGCGCGCGAGGAGACGTTCGCGGTGGGCGACTCGCGTGAGGATCTCGCGTGCGCGGAGCACGTGGGCGCCTTCTGGCTGGTGGCCAACGCGGTGCAGCGCGACCCCTCGATGCGCGAGGCGATCGCCGCCCACGACAACGTGCGCGTCGCCGAGGCGGGCCACGGCGCAGGGGTCTACGAGGCGGTGCTCAGCACAATGCTCGGCGCCTAACGGCCCACCCGCAGGCTCGCCGCCTGACGGCCCAGCCGGCTCGCCGTCAGCCGGCTCGCCGATGGCGTTTGCCGCCGGTCACTCGACGACGACCCTGTCCCCATTCAATCGACGAGCCCCTCGCGCTTCTCCTCCTCGTAGAGGCGTTCGACAACGAACTCCTTCAGCAGCGTCTGGTAGCCGGTGTTGCGGCGGGCGGCGAGCACTCGCAGCCGCTTGAGCGTGAATTCGTCGAAGCGCACGGCGATCGGCGTGGTGCGGCCTTTGGCGAGCGCCTCCTTTGGGATCTTGCGTCGCCGCTCCTCCTGCGCGTGGGCGGCGGCGAGTTCTGCCTCGAACTTCTCGATGGCGCGCCTGTTCGACTCGGGCGAGAAGAAGTCGCCCTTGCCCTGGTCGTCTTTGCTCTCTTGATCCTTCTTCTTGGCGGGGGGCATATGTTCCTTTTTCAAAATTTTGCCATAGTGACTACGGGTGTGACTACGATAGCGCAAACCGTAGCTACGATAGTAAAATTTCAAAATAGAGACGACAACCATCAGGCGATGCCGGCGCGCTCAACGCTCACGAGACAGCGTTCGCCACAGCCGCCGCCAGAAGCCCGGCTCGGGTCGGCGGCGCCAGCGCGCTGGGGGAGGGACCGTGGTGCGGACGAGCGCGACCCACTCCTCGAGTGGCAGCTCTCCAGAGATGAGCCGGCCGAGCGCGCTTGTGACCGGCGCCTCCACGCCGGCGCGCTCGAGTGTGCGCGCGAGTTGAGGCACCCACTCGAGCGCCTCGACGGCCTGGCCTATGCGCGCCGGGATCTCGAGTGCCGGGACGCCCTCGGCGAGCAGCTCGCCCGCGCGGCGGTTGCGGCTCTCGCGTGCCAGGGCGGTTGCGACCAGGTCGCCGACGCCCGCCAGGCCGATCATCGACTCGGGTCGCGCGCCCAGCCCCTCGGCGTAGCGCCACACCTCGGCGAAGATGTGGCCGGCCGCCGCTCCGGCGGCGTTCGCTCCCTGCGCCTCGGTGGCGCCGGACGCCAGCGCGGCCGCGTTCTTGGCTGCGCCCGCGAGCTCCACGCCGATCGGGTCGTTGGACTGCTCGCACACCACCCCCGCGCGCGTGAACATCTGAGCGAGCGAACGAGCGAGCTCCTCGTCGACGCAGGCCACCACCAGGCCGGCGCCGGAGCGCACCATCTCCTGTGCGTGGGCGGGACCGCCCACGCACGCCACCCGCCGCGGGCCGAAGATCGCGCTCAACACCGTCGTCGGCGGGTGGCCGTCGGGCGGGACGAGCCCCTTGGCGACCGACACCACCGCGGCGCGCCGTCCGAGCCCGCGCGAGCGAAGCGCGGCGATCGCCTGCTCGAGGCCACGCGAGGGGACCGCCAGGAAGACGTAGTCCGCGCGCGCCACGCCCTCCGACACAGGCTCGACGCGCAGTTGCGCCGGAAGCTCCACTCCCGGCAGGTAGAGCTTGTTCTCGCGATCGGAGCTCAGCAGCGTCGCCTGCTCGGGGCTGCGCGTCTGCAATGTGGTGCGCAGGCCCGCTCTGCACAACAGCACCGCCAGCGCAGTGCCGAAGGAGCCGGCGCCGATCACGGTCGCGCGCCTGGCCACCGGGCTCGGCAGCGCGCGCGCGCGCGGCGCGCGCACCGTCACGGAGGCCGCCGGCGCCTCGACGGCCGGGGTGCTCGAGCTCTCCTGCGTCGACGCCGCCGCGGGGCTCGGAGTAGGCTCGGGCGCGGTCATCATGCGCGAGCCTAACGACCTGCATGCCGGCACCGCGGAGTGGCGCAACTGGGCCGGCGACCCCACCTACCGCGGCGAGGAGCAGTGCTTTCTCTGATCGCGTGCGGGCGCCCGCACGCGATCAGGGCGCCCGGGCCCGGCGCGCGCCGTCCGGGGCGTGATCCTCCAGCGCACTACACGAGCTTGGCAAGCTTGCGCCCCGCGGCGCTCAGCGCGCGCGGGGTGCTCGCCTGGAGGATGACCTGCAAATCGACGATGCGCGCCTCGAAGGGGTCGAGCGCGTTCTCGCCTGTGACCGCATAGGCCGGGACTCCGGCCTGCCGCGCGCGCGTCGCGACCTCGAACGCGAGCGTGCCTGCAAGCGTCCGATCGTCGAGGCGCCCGCGCGCGATCACGACCGCCCTGGCGGCGCGCATGCGCTCGTCGAAGCCGAGCGCATCGAGCAGCGCCGACCCCGTGCCGCGCGGCGTGTCAGAGCGTGCGCCCCGGCCGGCAGCGGTGTCCGCGTCGATCGGGAAAACATCGCACTCGAATCGTCCATCCGCCCCCAGGCTTCGCCCGATCGCGGCCGCGACACGCTCTGAGTCGAGCTCGCCGCCGAACGGCTCGGCGACGACGAGGACCGTGTTCGAGATCACGACTGTCATCCTTTCAGGCATGGCCGATGAGGATGCCGTCGTCCTTGAGGTGTGCGGGCACGAGCTGCGCATCTCCAAACCCGAGAAGCTCTACTTCCCGGAGCCGGGCTTCACCAAGCTCGATCTCGCCAACTACTACATCGAGTGCGAGCAGGCGGTGGTGCGCCACCTGCGCGAGCGTCCCACGGTGCTCAAGCGCTGGGTGGACGGGGTGCAGGGCAAGCCGTTCTTCCAGAAGCGCGTGCCAAGCGGCGCGCCCGACTGGCTGCAGACGGCGACCGTCACCTTCCCGAGCGGCCGCCACGCCCGCGAGCTCGTGCCCAACGACGCCGCCCACCTCGTGTGGGGAGTGAACCTCGGCGTGATCGACTGGAACCCGTGGCCGGTGCGCCGCTCTGACCTCGACCATCCCGACGAGCTGCGCATCGACCTCGACCCGAATCCCGGCGTCGACTTCGCCCAGGTCCGCCGCGTCACGCTCGCCGTGGGCGATGTGCTCGAGGAGCACGGCCTCCGCGGCTTCCCGAAGACATCCGGCTCGCGCGGAATGCACGTGTTCGCACGCACGCTCCCCGAGCACGGCTTCTCGGAGGTGCGCCGAGCGGCGCTCGCGCTCGCGCGCGAGGTCGAGCGGCGGATGCCCGGCGAAGCGACGAGCCGCTGGTGGAAGGAGGAGCGCGAGGGGGTGTTCATCGACTACAACCAGAACGCCCGCGACCGCACCGTCGCCTCGGCGTACTCGGTGCGGGCGGTGCCCGACGCGCGCGTGTCCTGTCCGCTGGAGTGGCAGGAGGTCGTCGATGTTGACCCCGACGAACTGCGACTCGACACCGTGCCCTCCCGCCTGCGCGAGCGCGGCGACCCGTCCGCGAGCATCGACGAGCACCCGGGTTCGCTGGCGTCGCTGCTCGAGCTGGCGGCGCGCGACGAGCGCGGGGGACTCGGCGACGCCCCATGGCCGCCGCACTTCCGCAAGCAGACGGGCGAGCCGCGCCGCGTCCAACCCAGTCGGGCAAAGCAGCGGTGAGCTTCCCGCTCTCCCCGCCGCTGCCGCCCGAGCTTGCCCTCTCGCGCAACACCCTGCCCGTCGGCCCGGAATACGTCTACGAGGTCAAGCTCGACGGCTTCCGCTGCATCGCGTTCGTCGACGGCGAGGAGGTGTTCCTGCAGTCGCGCAACGGCCGGCCGCTCGGCCGCTACTTCCCCGAGCTGCGCTTCCCGCCCGGCCGCTACGTGCTCGACGGGGAGATCGTCGCGCGCGACGAGCACGGCAGCGAGGACTTCGACGCGCTCGGACAGCGCGTCCACCCGGCGGCTTCGCGTGTCGAGCGCCTGTCGGTGGAGACGCCCGCCGTGTACGTCGCCTTCGACCTGCTCGCCCGCGATGACTCGTCGCTGCTCGATCGTCCCTTCGCCGAGCGCCGCGCCGCGCTCGAATCCATGCTCGCGGCAGTAGCCGCCGATGGGGCGCAGGGCGATGTTGCGACGGGACGGCACGGCGGCGCAGTCGCGACCGGAGGGCACTTTGGGGCGGGCTCGATCGAGCTGATCCCGTCGGTGGACACCGCCGCAGCCGCCGAGCACTGGCTGCACGAGGCGGAGGGCGTCATCGCCAAGGAGCTCTCCGCTCCCTACCTGCCGGGACAGCGCAGGGGGATGGTGAAGGTCAAGCGCACCCGCACAATCGACGCGGTTGTGGCCGGCTGGCGTCCCGGCAAGGAGGAGCGCACCGTGGGAGCGCTGATCCTGGCCCTCTACGACGGCGAGGAGTTGCGCGTCGTCGGCCACTGCTCCGGGCTCACCGCGAAGGTCAAGCGCGAGCTCATAGACCTCCTCGCCCCGTACGAGACGGGCGAGCGCGGCTCTTCCGACCCGAGCCGCTGGAGCGCCGGGCGCGACCTGGAGTGGGTGGCGCTGCGTCCCGAGCTCGTCGTCGAGATCGACTTCGACCACGTCTCCGCCGGGCGCATCCGCCACGGCGCCAAGCTGCGGCGCTGGCGTGACGACAAGCCCGCGCGCGAGTGCACGTTCGACCAGCTCGCGACATAGGTAGGCTGGGACGATGAGCGACGAGGGCGCAATCACTGCCACGGTGGCCGAGGAGGAGTACCTGCAGAGTCTCTTCTGGCTGTACGAGGCGGGGCTGCCGATGACCGGCGCCAACGTCGCGCGCGCCATGCAGCTCTCGCCCCCCGCCGTGCACGAGATGGTCGGGCGGCTGGAGCGCGACGGCTACATCACTCGTGGCGAGGATCGCGTGATCGCCTTCACGCCCACCGGCGCCGAGCACGCCGAGGGCATCGTGCGCCGCCACCGCCTCATCGAGCGCTTCCTCACCGACGTGCTCGGCGTGCCCTGGGACGAGGTCCACGAGGAGGCCGAGCGCCTCGAGCACGCGATGTCGCCCGTGCTCGAGCAGCGCATGCTCGCCGCGATCGGCGACGCCACCACCTGTCCCCACGGCCACCCGATCGCCGCCGGCGCGCGCCTGCCGGGCGTGCCGCTCGCCGACGTGCAGGTGGGCGCCTCGGTCCGCATCGTGCGCTTCGAGAACGAGGCCGAGGATCTGCTCCGCTACCTGAAGCACTCGGGCATCGAGCCGGGCCTGCGGGGCACGCTCGTCGCGCGCGACGCCGAGGAGGTCGTCGTCGAGACCGCCGACGGTCTGCGCTGCGTCCTCACGCCGAGCGTCGCCGAGACGGTCTCGGTGATCGCCAACCCCTCCCCACCGCCCCGCACCGCGCTACCGGAGCAGCTGGTGCTCGGGCAACGCTACGGGCGGTAGCTTCCCAGCGCGGGCTCGGCCGGCCGGCGCAGTGACCGGCGACGCGGACCGATCTGCGGTCGCCGGCAGATCTTGTCTCCCAAAATAACCGACCCCATCTTGACATTCGCGAATGCCAAGTCCGGTAGGTGTTGACATTCGCGCCCTCAGAGAGACCGATACGCTTCCGCCAAGCGCCCCACGCCCTCGTCGATCTGCTCGGGAGTCACGCCCGAGTAGGCCAATCGCAGCGTGTTCTCGCCGCCCTCCATCACGAAGTCGGTCCCCTTCACGAACGCCACGCCCATCTCGCTCGCGAGCCCGAACAGGGCGTTCACGTCGGCGCCCTCGGGCAGCGTCACCCACATGAAGTAGCCGCCCTCCGGCGCCACCCACTCGGCCTCCGGCAGCTCCCTCCGCAGCGCCTCTCCGAGCGTCAGCGCCCGCTTTGCCAGCGCCGTCCTCACCGTCTCGATCGAACGGTCGATCGCGCCTGAGACGCAGAACTCGTACACGATCGACTGCGACACCATGCTCGGCGAGATGTACGTGTTGGTCGCCAGTTTGGCGATCTCCGCGATCAGCTCGCTCGGCCCCACGAGGTAGCCCACCCTGATCCCCGGACACACCGTCTTCGAGAACGAAGACGCGTACACCACGCGCTCCGGATCCATCGACACCATCGTCGGCAACCTCTCCCCGCTGAACCTCAACTCCACGTAGGGGTCATCCTCGAACACGAGGAATCCGTGCTCCGCCGCAAGGCTCAGCAGCGCCTCGCGCTTGGCCTGGCACAGCGTGTACCCTGCCGGGTTCTGGAAGTTCGGGATGATGTGGGCGAGCTTCACCTTCACGCCCACCTCTCCACCGATCGACGATCGACTGGATCGCCGATCGGCCAGCAGCTCGCCGAGCGCGTCGGTGTCGATCCCGTCCGGCCGCAACTCCACCGCGTGCACCCTCGCTCCGCGCTCGCGCAGCGACAGCAGCGTGCGGTCGTAGGTGGGGCGCTCCACGATCACGTCGTCCCCACTCTTCACGACCTGCTCGAAGAGGAACGCGTCGGCCTGCATCGAGCCGTTGGTCACCAGCACCCGCTCAGGCTCCACGCCGTGCTTGTCGGCGATCCACGCGCGCAAACGGGGATACCCGATCGAGGTTCCATACGCGGTGGTCCCCGCCGGGTCGCTGTCGAACGCGCGCACCGCCGCGTCCTTGAGCCCCTGCACGTCGACGATGTCGAGCGATGGCGCGCCGCGGGCGAACGAGATCGTGGAGGACATGGACCGCGAAGAGTAGACGAGCCACGCGCTCAGGCGTCAGGCGGGGGCTCCAGCGACAGCAGCCTGCTGTACTCGTCGACCAGGCCCTGGAGCGTGCGCTGCATCGTCTCCTTGAACCGCACCAGGTCGGCCACTTCGATTGACCGATGCTCGTGCGGGGGATGCTCGTGCGGTGGAGGGGCCGGCGGGGGATGCTCGTGCGGTGGAGGGGCCGGCGGGGGGGCGTTTGGCTCCAGCTCGCGCTCCACCGCCTCGTCGATCAGCTTGCCAGGGGTCCTGGGCCACTCCGCCCGACTGTCGCGGCGCCCGATCGAGGTCAGCTCGCGCTCGAGCTCCTGGAGCTTGAGCTCCAGCTCGCCCAGCGTCTTTGCGACCTCCTGATCCACGAACCCAGCGTAGCCGCTGACCGATCTACGATCCCAGCGATCGTAGATCGGTGGCCACTCCGCCAAGGATCTCGATCGCGATCTCCGCGACTTCGGTGGGCGTGCGCCCCACGCGCACGCCCTTTCCTTCGAGCGCGAGCGCCTTGGCGGCGGCGGTGCCTGCCGACCCCGACACGATCGCTCCGGCGTGGCCCATCTGCTTGCCCGCCGGGGCGGTGAACCCTGCTATGTACGCCACCACCGGCTTGCTCACCGACTCTGAGATGTACTCGGCCGCCTCCTCCTCGGCCGACCCTCCGATCTCGCCGGAGAGCACGATCAGCTCGGTCTGCGGGTCCGCCTCGAACAGCTCGATGACGTCCACGAACGAGGAGCCCGGCACCGGGTCGCCGCCGATCCCCACGATCGAGCTGCACCCGAAGCCCGCCTGGGCGATCTCGTTGCCGATCTGGTAGGTGAGCGTGCCCGAGCGCGACACCACGCCCACGTTGCCCTCTTTGAAGAACGACGCGGGGATGATCCCGACGTTGGCCTTGCCGGGGGAGAGGATGCCCGGGCAGTTCGGGCCCACCAGGCGCGTGCCTGGGAAGTCCCGCTCGAGGATGTTGTACACGCGCAGCTCGTCGTGCGCGGGGATGCCCTCGGTGATCGCCACCACCAGCTCCACGCCCGCCGCGGCGGCCTCGAGGATCGAGTCGGCGGCGAACCGCGGCGGCACGAATATCATCGCCGTGTTCGGCCGCACCTCGCTCGCTGCCTGCTCCCAGCTGTCGAACACCGGAATGCCCTCGACGTCCTGACCGCCCTTGCCGGGCGTCACGCCGCCCACCACGTTCGTGCCGTAGCGGCGGTTGTTGAGCGTGTGGAACGACCCCTCGCGCCCGGTGATCCCGGCCACCGCGAGCCGCGTGCTCTCGTCAACGAGAACGCTCAAAGCACCACTCCTTCCGCACCCGTATTTCCCAGCCATGCGTGCTCATGGCGCTCCCGCGCTTTGGGCGGCCGCCAGCGCCACGACCTTCTCAGCCGCCTCGTTCATCGTCCTCGCGGTGTGCACGTTCGGCAGCGCGGCCTGCTCGAGCAGCCCGCGGCCCTCGACGTCGTTGGTGCCGTCCAAGCGCACCACGAACGGGATGGCATTCCCGCCCACCTCGATCTCCTCGAACGCCGCGATAAGTCCCTTGGCGACCTCGTCGCAGCGCGTGATCCCACCGAAGATGTTGAAGAGCACCGCCTTCACGGCGTCGTTGGCGAGGATCAGCTCGACCGCCTGCTTGATCTTGGCGGCGTCTGAGCCGCCGCCCGCGTCGAGGAAGTTCGCCGGCGCCCCGCCCGCCTGGGCCACCACGTCGAGCGTGCTCATCACCAGCCCGGCGCCGTTGCCGAGGATGCCGATGTCCCCATCCAGGGCCACATACTGCAAGCCCTGTTCTCTGGCCCTGCGCTCGATCGGGTCTTCGTTCTCGCCGTCCGAGAGCCCCTGGTTCTCGGGGTGGCGATAGAGCGCGTTGCCGTCAAGCGACACCTTCGCGTCGAGCGCCTTCACCCTCCGGCCACTCCCACCATGAGTACCCCCTCCGGGGGTACTCCCACGGTTGGAGGGGGAAGTACCCTGACTGCCCCCTCCGGGGGTACTCCCGTCGTCAGGGATGGGAGGGGTCACGATCAGCGGGTTGATCTCCGCGAGCGTGGCGTCCTCCTGCAACCACACCTCGTACAGCGCAACGAGCGTGTCGGCCACGCCCTCGATCACGTCGCCGTCGGCTCCGCCCTCGGTGGCTATCTCGATCGCCTCCTCCCGGCTGAGGCCCTTCAGGGCGTCCACGTGATGGCGCACGAGCTTCTCCGGGCTCTGCTCAGCCACCTGCTCGATCTCAACGCCCCCTTCGACGCTGAAGATCACGAGCGGCTGCTTGGCGGACCGGTCGAGCAGCACCGACGCGTAGTACTCGGTGGCGATGTCGCTCGCGTGCTCGATCCACAGCGTGCGCACCGTGTGGCCGCGTATGTCCATCCCAAGAATGCTCTGCGCGTGCTCGCGCGCCTCTGCTTCGTCTGCGGCGAGCTTCACGCCACCTGCCTTGCCGCGCCCACCGATCAGGACTTGGGCCTTGACGACCACCGGGTAGCCGACCTCGTTCGCGGCGTTGACGGCGTCCTCGACGGTCGTCACGGCCCTTCCCGCCGACACCTGGAGCCCGTGTCGGGCGAACAGCTGCTTGCCTTGGTACTCGAGCAGATCCATGCGGCGCGAGACTCTAACCGAAAGCGCGCTCCTCGCGCCGAGCGGGCCGCGTCGGGGGTGTGCGTTTGGGGTGCCCCGCGTGCGCGCGCGGTCTTCTAATAGAGCCTGCTCTCTTCTGACGCCGCGTGCGCGCGGGCGTGGGAGGTGCGCATGGGGGTGTATGCATGGGGGGTGTATGCGATTGGGGGCGCCACGCGCGCGTGCGGTCTACTGATAGAGCCAGCTTTCTTCTGACGCCGCGCGCGCACGCGTGGCATGCCTCGACGGAGTCGCGACGCGCGCCGAGGCGCGCGCAAGGCATAATGCCCGCCCGATGCCCATTCCGAAGAACATCGCCTTTGTCACCTTCGACGTCTACGGAACCCTGATCGACTGGGAGACCGGCATCCACGAGGCGTTCGCCAAGGAGGCCGAGCGCGACAAATTCGAGATCGACCGCAACGTGTTGATCCCGCTCTTCCACGAGATCTCCCAGGAAATCGAGTCCGGCTCCTACGAGCTCTACGCCGAGGTGTTGCGGCGCACCGCGATCGAGATCGCCAAGCGGCTGGAGTGGAAACTGGAACCGTCCCGCTCGGGCTTCCTGCCCGATTCCGTGCAGCGCTGGAAGCCGTTCAAGGAAACCCCCACGCAGCTCACCAAGCTCGCCAAGAAGCACAAGCTCGGGCTCATCTCCAACATCGACGACAAGCTGCTCGGCCAGACCCGCCGCCGCATACCGATGGACTTCGACCTCGTGGTCACCGCCCAGCAGGTCCGCTCCTACAAGCCCGAACCCGCCCATTTCGTCGAGTGCGCGCGGCGCCTGGGCTCGAAGAAGGGCTGGGTGCACGTCGCGGCCGGCCACCACACCGACGTGTCGCCGTGCGTCAAGCAGCGCATCCCGGTGATCTGGGTCAACCGCAACAAGCAGACGCTCGACTCCTCGCAGCGCAAGCCCACCGCGGAAGTGCCGAACCTGCGCGAGGCCGCCAAGCTGCTCGGGGTTGCCTGAGCGGCCCAGCCGGACGCCTCTCTTCGGGTCGGGATCGCCGATAAGTGCGCGTCGTCTCGCTTCACCCCGACGTCCTGGTCGCGACCAGCCGCATCTGGCAGACAACCTGCACGATCGTGCGCGGCTCCGCCACCGCGGCAGGCGGCGACGGCGAGGGTCCCATCACGGTGAGGATGGCCGGGGAGGGGGACGCGGGGGCGGAGACGTTTGTGATCGACTCCCCGGTCCTGCCCGACGAGCTGGAGATCCTGCCGGCCCTGCTCGAACAGTCGCGCTTCCCGCCCCTGAGTGGTCTGCTGGTGACGCACGCCGACTGGGATCATCTGCTTGGGCGCCTCGCCTTTCCGGACGCGGCGCTCGGCTGCGCAACCACCACCGCCGAGCGCATGCGCTCGAGCCCCGGCGCCCCTCAGCGCGAGTTGCGCGCGTTCGACGAGGAGCACTACCTGCGGCGCGCCACACCGCTCGCGCTCGGGTCGGTGCAGGCGCTCGACGTTCCAGGCGCCTGCGAGATCGGGCGGCACGAGCTCGCGCTGCGCCCCGCCGACGGTCACACCTCCGACGGGATGGCGATCTGGATCGCCTGGGCGGCCGTGCTCGTCGCCGGCGACTACCTCTCGGCGGTCGAGATTCCGGTGCTCGGCGAAGGCGGCACGATCGACGCCTATCTGGCCACCCTCGAGCGCCTGCGACCGCTCGTCTCCGCGGCCGAGCATGTGGTGCCGGGTCATGGGCCGGCGCTCGACTCAGAGGGAGCAACGCGGGTGCACGATGAGGACGTCGCTTATCTAAACGCCCTACGAGACAGCGGAGCCGGCGCCGAGCTGCCGGAAGGACGCCGCACCAAGACCCAGCGCCGCATCCACATTGAGAACGTCAGTCGGAGCTCTCGCTCTTGATGGTCGCTATCGGAGCCCCCGCGGCGATCGGGTCCCCCTCGGCGATCGGAAGCTCCGCGACCGTGCCCGCCTTGTGCGCGGTGATCTCGTTCTCCATCTTCATCGCCTCGATGATGCACAGGATCTGGCCCTCCGCCACGGTGTCGCCCTGTTTGACCAGCACCTTCCACATGTTTCCCTGAAGCGGCGAGGAGAGCGTGTCCGGACCGCCCGCGCCGGAGGACTTGCCGGCTCTGGAGGCGCGCTTGGGCGCCCGTGCCGCCGCCGTGGAGCCGTTGACCGCGCCGCCGCCCGCGCCGCCGCCGAACGGCGCTCCTACGACCCTCACGTCGAAGCGCCGCCCCGACACCTCCACCGTGTAAGTCTGCTCGACCTTCTCCTGTTCCTCCTCCGCGTCCACGTTGGCGGGCGGCTTCTCGAACGCGAGCGTCTTCAGCCAAGCGCGGTCCTCGAGCAGGTCGCGGCAGGTCTCGCCTTTGGCCCACTGGTCGGTCTGCAGGAGCGCCTTGTGGAAGGGGATCAGGGTCTTCAGCCCCTCGATCTCGTATTCGTCGAGCGCCCTCAGCATGCGCCTGGTGGCCTGCGCGCGGTCGGCGTCCCACACGATCAGCTTGGCCACCATAGGGTCGTACATCGGCGACACCTCGCCGCCGGCCCCCACGCCGGAGTCCACGCGCACACCCGGGCCTTTCGGCTCGCTGTAGACGCCGATCTTTCCGGGCGCGGGCGCGAAGCTCTTGGAGGCGTCCTCCGCGTTGATGCGGCACTCGATCGCATGGCCGCGCAGCACCACGTCCTCCTGGCGGCAGGCGAGCTGCTCACCCGCCGCCGCGCGGATGCCCTCCTTGACGATGTCGATGCCGGTGGTCATCTCGGTCACGCAATGCTCCACCTGCACGCGCGTGTTCATCTCCAGGAAGAAGTACTCCCCGTCCTGGAGAAGGCCCTCGATCGTGCCGGCGCCCACGTAGCCCACGGCGCGCGCGGCCTCCACGCCGATCTCGCCGATGCGCGCTCGCAGCGCCTCGTCCACCACCCATTCCGGCGCGGGCGACTCCTCGATCACCTTCTGGTGGCGGCGCTGGATCGAGCAGTCGCGCTCGCCGAGGTGGATCACGTTGCCGTGGCGGTCGGCGAGGATCTGGACCTCCACGTGGCGCGGGTCCGGCAGGTAGCGCTCCAGGTAGACGGTGGGGTCGGAGAAGAACTTCTCGCCCTCCCTGCTCGCGCCCTCGAACGCGCCCTCCAGCTCGTCCTCTGTGAGCGCCACCCTGAAGCCCTTGCCGCCGCCGCCGCCGGCGGCCTTGACCGCGACGGGAAAGCCGATCTCATTCTTGGCGATCTTCCGCGCGTCCGCGACGCTCGCCACCGGCTTAGTCGTCCCCGGCACGATCGGCACTCCCGCGCCCTGCATCAGCTCGCGCGCCCTCGTCTTGGAGCCCATCGCTTCGATCGCGCTCGCCGGCGGCCCGATGAAAACGATCCCTGAGTCCTCGCACGCCTGCGCGAACGGGGCGTTCTCCGCCAGGAAGCCATATCCCGGGTGGATCGCCTCAGCGCCCGCTCGCCTCGCCGCGTCGAGGATCTTCTCGACGTTCAGGTAGTTCTCGGCGGGCGGCCCGTCGCCGAGGTTGTATGCCTCCTCCGCCCGCTTTACGTGCAACGCGTCGCGGTCGTGCTCGGAGTAGACGGCCACGGAGGCGATCCCCAGCTCCTCCAGGGCTCGCGCGATACGCACGGCGATCTCACCGCGATTGGCTACAAGGACCTTCGAGAACATCGAGGCGGGAGCTTAGTCAATGAGGGCGAGCAGCGGTGGCGACGGCCGGCTGTGGCGGCGGCGGGAGCCCGAGCTTCTCACGCAGGTCGGCTTCGCGCCTGGCAACGATGTCGCTCAACTGCGAGAAGTCGTAGGCGAGCAACCCCTTGATCTCCAAGTCGGCATCGGTCGGCGATGTCTCGGGCGGATCCTCGCTCATCATGCGTACAGTTTGCCACGCTCATCACTTGATCTTGAATCCCTTGCTTACGGCCTTCCCGTTGCCCGTGGCGTTGTGCGGCACGGCCTGAGGGTCACTCACGACCTGATGTGGCATTCTGTAGACAACGCGCGTCAAAATGGATAGGTCCGGACGGATCGCCGTCCCCAAGGCATTCCGAGACCAACTTTCGCTCACGCCCGGTCAGGATGTGGAGATGGCAGCGATCGATGGGCGTTTGGAGATCGAGCCTTCCTACACCCCAGCGCGATTGGAGCGTCGCAACGGCCGACTGGTGGTCGTTACCGACGGGAACGGCCCACCTCTGACCCAGGAGATGGTTCGTACGACGCTCGAACAAGTGCGCGAACGACGTTGACGCCGGACACGAGCGTCGTCCGTGTGTCCACAGGGCTGGCGCAAACCAGCGGAAGCTGCGACCATGCGCGCAACGAATCGAGGCAATAGGGGGACCTGATCCGTCGATTCCCGGCGCACGCAGTCGCTCCCGCACGAAAGCCGCCGCCAACGGCGGCAATCCAAAGACACCGGAGGAAGCGATCCACATGAAGTCATCAGTCACCCACCGCCGCGCCACGTCTGCGCTGCTGGTCGCAGCATCGCTGCTCGTGGCCGCGTTTGCGGCCGCCCCGTCGGCGAGCGCCGCGACGATCTATGCGTGCCAGAACAAGAAAAGCGGGGCGGTTCGCATCGTCTCGAAGAAAACCAAGTGCAGGAAGAGCGAGAAGAAACTGCAGTGGAACAGTGAAGGTGTCCCAGGTAAGAACGGGCCGAATGGCACTAATGGCGCGGCTGGAAAAGATGGCGCTTCTGGAAAAGATGGCGCTTCTGGGAAAAATGGTGCTGATGGACTCAACGGGACGGCGCTGGCCTACGCTGACGTTTCCTCAACCGGCACGCTGACTCAATCAAAGGGAGTCACGTCGATGAGTCCTGGCGCCAAACCCGTCACTGGGGTCTACTGTCTCGAGATTCCCGGCACGCTCCATATCGGCGTGGCGTCTCCAGATATCCTTGGCGGCGGAACAACTCCCAGCCTAGATAGTGTAGACATGGGCCCATTTCTTGAGATCATTTTTGAAGATTGTGCAGAAGGCACAACTGTCGCTGTTCATACCTACAACGTCAGCGGTGCATCCACCGCTGCGGGGTTCTTCCTCGACATAAATTGAGCACTAAGGCCGGGTGGGGGTGGTTAACCCACCCGGCCTGCTCATGTCCCCGCCACCAGCCCCGCCCCGACCGTGTTGTTCGTGGCCTCGTCGATCAGGATGAAGGCGCCGGTGCGGCGGTTGCTCTCGTAAGGGTCGAACACGAGCGGGGCGCTGGTTCGCAGCCGCACGCGGCCGATGTCGTTGAGCGCGAGCTCCTGTGGCGCGCCGGCGCGCTCGAGCGTGTGCACGTCGACGTGGTCGCAGAGCTCGTCCACGATCGCCGTGACCTCGCGGGTGGTGTGCTTGACGAGGTAACGTCCGCCTTGGCGCAGCGGCTGGTCGGTCATCCAGCAGATGTCGGCTTCCAGCTCGCGCGCCACGGTGGGCGGCTGCTCGGGGCGGCAGATGGTCTCGCCGCGGGAGATGTCGAGCTCGTCGGCCAGGCGCAACGTCACCGACATCGGCGCGAGCGCCTCGGTCAGCTCGCCGTCGTAGGTGTCGATCGCGGCGATGGTGGTGCGCTGGCCTGTCGGCAGCACCACGACCTCCTCGCCGGTGCGCAGCGCGCCGCTTGCCATCTGGCCCGCATAGCCGCGGTAGTCGCTGTGGGTGGGTGGGGACCGATTCGTCGAGGGGCGGATCACCCACTGCACGGGGAAGCGCGCCGGCCTGTCGTACGGGTGGTCGTACGCGACCTCCACCTGCTCCAGCAGCTCCAGCAGCGTCGGGTGATGGGGGTGGCGAGCGGGGTCTTCATACCAGTCCATGTGCTCCGAGCGGTCCACCACGTTGTCCCCGTTCAGCGCCGACATCGGGATGTAGTTGATGTCGCGTCCCATACCCGTTCCCGTCCCGATTCCGCTCAGCTTCTCGGCGAACCCATCGAACTCCGCCACGAGCTCCTCGAAGCGCTCCTGCGAGTAGTCCACCAGGTCCATCTTGTTGACCGCCACCACCAGGTGTGGAATTCCCAGCAGCGCGCTGATGAACGCGTGGCGCTTCGATTGCTCCAGGACCCCCTTGCGCGCGTCGAGCAATATCACCGACAGGTCCGCCGTCGAGGCGCCCGTCACCATGTTGCGCGTGTACTGCTGATGGCCCGGGCAGTCCGCGATGATGAACCTCCGCTTCGGGGTCGCGAAGTAGCGGTAGGCCACGTCGATCGTGATGCCCTGCTCGCGCTCGGCCCGCAGCCCGTCGGTGAGCAGCGCCAGGTCGAGCGCCCCCTCGCCGCCGCGGCGCTCGGACGCTTGGGCAACGTGGTCGAGCTGGTCCTCGAACACCTGCTTGGTGTCGTACAACAGCCTCCCGATCAGGGTGCTCTTGCCGTCGTCCACCGATCCGGCGGTCGTGAAGCGCAGCAGGTCCAGGGTCATCGCCGGCCGACCTTGTTGAGGGCGGGGACGCGGTCACGGCAGGGATTCAGCTCCAACGGCGCCCCCGACCCGTCGCGGGGGCTTCCGCAGCCCCAAAAAAAGACCCTCACTAGAAGTACCCGGCCTTCTTGCGATCCTCCATCGCCGCCTCCGAGACGCGGTCGTCCGCGCGCGTCTCGCCGCGCTCGGTGATCCTGGTCGCGGCGATCTCGGTCACGACTTCCTGGAGCGTCACGGCGTTCGAGCGTACGCCGCCGGTGCAGCTCATGTCGCCCACCGTGCGGTAGCGCACCGTCTCTGAGAACACGCTCTCGCCGGCGATCAACTCGGTTCCTTCGCGCCATGCGTAGAGCATTCCGTCGCGCTTGAACACCTCGCGCTCGTGCGCGAAGTAGATCGAAGGCACCTCGAGCCGCTCCTGGTCGATGTACTCCCACACGTCGAGCTCGGTCCAGTTGGAGATGGGAAAGACCCGCACGTTCTCGCCCTTCTTGATGCGCCCGTTGTAGAGGTTCCACAGCTCCGGCCGCTGGCTCTTGGGATCCCAGCCGCCGAAGTCGTCGCGAAACGAGAAGACGCGCTCCTTCGCCCGCGCCCGCTCCTCGTCGCGTCGCGCCCCGCCGAAGGCCGCGTCGAACTTGTGCTTGGCGATCGCGTCGAGCAGCGTCACCGTCTGGAGCTGGTTGCGCGAAGCCCGTGGTCCCGTCTCCTCGGCCACCCTGCCCGCGTCGATCGACTCCTGCACGCTCGCCACGATCAAGCGCTCGCCCAGCTCTGCCACGCGCCGGTCTCTGAACTCGATCACCTCGGGGAAGTTGTGTCCGGTGTCCACGTGCATCAGCGGGAACGGGAACGGGCCGGGACGGAACGCCTTCTCGGCGAGCCGCAAGAGCACGATCGAGTCCTTGCCGCCGCTGAACAGCAGCACGGGCCGCTCGAATTCAGCGGCGACCTCGCGCATCACGTGGATCGCCTCCGACTCGAGTGCCCGCAGGTGGCTGAGCTGGGGGCGCTGCGCGACGTTCACGACCCCTCCGACGCCGTCAGCCCCGGCTTTGCGGGCGCGATGCCCGTCTTGCCCGCCGCCATGCCCGGCTTCGTCGTCGCCATGCCCGGCTTGCCAGCCGCGACTGTCGGCTTGACAATCGGAAGCTTGCCCGCTGGCTTGCGGTCGCGGGAGCGCAGATGCAGTACGAACCCAATGATCCCCACCGCGATCGGAGCGCCGAAGATCACGCCCACCGGCACCTTGCCGCCCGCGTTGTTCACCATCGCAAGCGCCGAGCCGAGCAGCACCGCCGCGAGCGTCACACGCAGCGCCTGGGCGGGGACGCGATCGACGAAGTGCGCCCCGATCCACACCCCCGGCATCGAGCCGATCAGGATGTTGCCCACCAGTCCGAAGTCCACGTTTCCGCTCACGATCTGTGCCGCTCCGGCGACCCAAAGCAGCATCGCCGCCAGAAACACGCTGGAGCCGGCCACCCGCTGCGGGGTGAGCTTGAAGATGACGATCATCGCCACCCCGACCAGCGCGCCGCTGCCCACCGAGGTCATGCCCAGCATCACGCCCAGCACGAACCCCAGCGCGATCGCCGCGATCCCGGCGCGTCGCGTGAAGTGAAAGCTCTCGCGCTCGCGCTCGGCAAGATGTTTGAGCAAGAGCGTGCGCACGAGCACGACGCTCGCCACGATTATCAGCGCCCCCGCTATGCACCCGATCAGCACGTGGTCGAAGCTCTTGCCGTAGGCCTTGTGCAGGCGGTCGACGGCTATCACCCCAACCAAGGCCCCCGGCACGCCGCCATAGGCCAGCCACTTGGACACGCCGAGGTCGACGGTCCCCTTGCGCAGGTGCTTGTAGCCGCCCAGCGTCTTGGTGATCGCGCCGTACGTGAGGTCCGTCCCGACCGCCACGATCGGGTGAACGCCCAGCGCGATGATCAACAGCGGAGTCATCAGCGCGCCGCCGCCGATTCCGGTCAGGCCGATCAGGATGCCCACCCCCAGTCCGAACAGCACGATCTCCGGGTTGATGCCCAACATCACACGTGCAGCCCGCACTCGGTCTTCTGCGTTCCCGCCCAGCGGCCTTCGCGGCCGGAGCCGGGCTTCGTGCAGGGAGCGCATCCGATCGAGGCGTAGCCCTGGTCGTGCAGCGGGTTGTAGGGGAGGTCGCGCTCGTGGATCCGCCGCCACAGGTCCTTCTCGGTCCACAGCGCGAGCGGGTTGTACTTGAAGATCCCGCGTTGCTCGTCTCGCTCGATGTTTTGGGTTTTGGCGCGCGTAGCGGCCTGCTCGCGCCTGATGCCCGTTATCCAGCCCTCGGCGCCACCAAGCGCGTGCTCGAGGGCCGCGACCTTGGCGGTCGAGCAGCAGTGCTCCGGCCCGCTCCACGGCGCCGACGGGTTGCTCGCGTCGTGCACCTCCACGGCAATCCCGAAGCGCTCCTCGAACGCCTTCCACGTCCGCAGCGTCTCGGGGAACAGCACGCCCGTGTCGATCGTTGCGATTCGCACCTTTGTATTGCCGTCGCCGATTCGCAGCAGCTCGTCGATCAGGACGGACTCCTCCTTCTGGAAGGAGCACAGCAGCACCACCTTCTCGCCGTGGCGCTCGACGGCCGTGCGCAGGGTGTCGCTCAGGCTGCGGCCAAGGTCGCCCGCGGCGAGTGTCCCGGCAGCCCCGTCCGCTGGGGTGGGGACAATCGGGTTGGAAGCAGCCCCGGTCGCATCGGCCGTCTCCGTTGGGCTGTCGGCTAGACCGCGCACTCGCCCTCACCGCGGATCACCTGGAACGGCACGTCGCGGTTCCAGTCGATGAACGTGTTCATCGTCTCCAATCCGAAGTCCACCGGCAGCGAGAGCTCCTTGACGAGCCCTTCCAGCTCCGGCGTGCCGACGCGCTCCACGAACGCGCCCCACTCCTCGCCGTCATGGTGGTTGGCTTCGTAGTGGCGCACCCACCGCTCCACGGCGTCGGGCACGCGCTTGGCGGGCAGGCGCAGCTTCAGGCGCTGGCCGAACTTCACCTCGCCGCCTTCCCACACCCCGCCGACGTGCGGGATGTAGGCCGGGATCGTGTGCTCGCCCACCTTGATCGACGCGCCGTAGAAGCCGATCGCGCCGAGGTGGTGCTGGCCGCAGCCGTTCGGGCAACCGCTCATCTTGATGTGGATCTTGCGGGTGAGCGGGTCTGAAACGTTCATCTGCTCGATGCGCTCTTCGATCGCCCTGTTCAGGCCCATCGAGCTGGTGATGCCGAGCTTGCAGCTGTCGGTGCCGGGGCAGGAGACCACGTCGCCGATCTCGCGCGAGCCGGCGCCGCCTAGCCCAAGCTCGTTCAGCGCTCCCCAGATGTCGTAGACGCTCTCCTGCCGCACCCAGCGCAGGACGAGGTTCTGCTGGACGGTCGTGCGGGCGTAGCCGCCGCAGTGCTCGCGCATGACTCGCGCGAGGCCCCTGAACTGCTCGGGCGTGAGGTCGCCACGGACGATCTTGACCTCGACGGTGACGAAGCCCTCCTGCTTCTGCTCGGCGACGTTGGCCTGCCTGAAGCGCTCGAACTCGGAGACGTCGCCGTTGGGCGAGCCGTAGCCGGCCGGCGGCGCCGGCGCGGCCTCGCGCTCGTCATCGAGGAACAGCCGGTCCTCGATCGAGAAGTCCCTTTCTGCGACCCAGTCGCCTTCGAGCTCCCGCTCGACCTGGGCGCGCAGCTCCTCGATCCCGTACTTGTCGACGAACACCTTGATACGCGCGCGGGCGCGGTTGACCCGCAGCCACTCCTGGCGGTCGAAGATCCTGAAGACGGCCTCGGAGACCTTCAGGTAGTCGCCGTTGTCGAGCTGCACGAACTCGTACAGCACCGGCGCCACGCGCGGCATGATCGAGGTGCCGCCGCCCACGAGCATCTGCACACCGCGGACCTGCTCTCCGTCGATCTCTCCAACGCGCGCGCGGAAGGCGACGTCGTGGATGCCGCTGATCGCGCGGTCGCGCGGGGAGCCGTCGAAGGAGGTCTTGATCTTGCGCGGCATCGCCTGGGTGGTGGGGTGGCGCACGAAGTAGCGCACATACGCGCCCGCGTAGGGCGTGAGGTCGAACAGCTCGTCCTTGGCCACGCCCGCCCACGGGTCGCCGGTGACGTTGCGCACCGTGTTGCCGCAGCCCTCGCGGCTGGAGAGGCCGGCCTCGCCGAGCTCGCGGATCGCCTTCTCGGCGTCTGGCAGCGTGATGTGGTGCATCTGGATGTTCTGACGCGTCGTGATGTGGCCCTTGCCCAGCGGGGCGTACTTCTCGACCACGTCGGCGAACATGTCCATCTGCTCGGGCGTGATGCCTCCGAAGGGGAGCTTCGTGCGGATCATCTGCACGTCGGGCTGGCGCTGGCCGTAGACGCCCTGCTTGAGGCGGAACTTGATGAACTCGTCTTCGGGGGTGTCGCCCGCCAGGAACTTGCCGGCCTCGGTCTTGAAGTCGTCGTACTCCCGCCGCAGGATCGGGATCACGTGGCCGGGGACGTTCTGCAGGACCTCGGGATCCTCGAGCGAGCCCTTTTTCGGGGCCTCTGCGGGTATCGAAACTGGCTCCATCTAGCGAACCTCCAGGTCCGGGCGCCCTGGCCCGGGTCATGATTTGCGACCGGCAGAGAGATTGGGCGTAAAGCCTAGCGGCTTTTAGGTATTTATCCAAGGATCGGGCTCGTCGGGTGGGCGGGACCCATGAATATCGCGTCCTACGCCTTCGAGCATAGCCTCGCGCAGCCACGAGTCCAGGCCGCTGGACGGCCGTGCGGGGGGTGGCGCGGTATCGCGCATGAAGCGCTCCAGCGCAGCCGCGATCGCGGCCGCCTCAGAGGGGGATGTTTCCATGCTTGCGCTTGGGGCCCGGCTCGCGCTTGGTGTGAAGCGTGTCGAGCGCCGCGATCAGCTTCGGGCGCGTCTCGTGGGGAATGATCACGTCGTCGATGTAGCCACGCTCGGCGGCGGTGTAGGGGTTGGCGAAGCGCGCCTTGTAGTCGTCCATCAGCTTCTGCCTGCGCTCCTGCGGCGTGGGGCTGCCGGCGATGTCGCGGCGGTAGATGATGTTCACCGCGCCCTCCGGCCCCATCACCGCCACCTCGGACGTGGGCCAGGCGAAGTTGAAGTCCGCCCCCAGGTGCTTGGAGGACATCACGTCGTAGGCGCCGCCGTACGCCTTGCGCGTGATGATCGTGATCTTCGGCACCGTCGCCTCGGCGAACGCGTACAGGAGCTTCGCCCCGTGCCTGATGATGCCGCCCCACTCCTGGGCGGTGCCGGGCAGGAAGCCGGGCACGTCGCAGAAGGTGATCAGGGGGATGTTGAAGGCGTCGCAGGTGCGCACGAAGCGGGCGGCCTTGGCGGAGGCGTCGATGTCGAGCACGCCGGCGAGCTGGCTGGGCTGGTTGCCCACGATCCCCACAGCGTGGCCGTCCAGGCGCGAGAAGCCGCAGACGATGTTCTTGGCGTGGTGCTCGTGCACCTCGAAAAAATCTCTTTCGTCGACGATCAGGCGCACCACGTCGCGCATGTCATATGGCTTGTTCGGATTGTCCGGCACGACGTGGTCGAGCTCGGGGTCCATGCGCATGGGGTCGTCGGTGGGCTGCACGCGCGGCGTGGTCTGCATGTTGTTCTGAGGAAGGAAGCTCACCAGGTAGCGGCAGTCCTGGAGGCACGCGTCCTCGTCCTCAGAGGCGAACTGCGCGACGCCCGACTTCGTGTTGTGCGACATCGCCCCGCCCAGCTCCTCGAACTCCACTTCCTCTCCTGTCACGGTCTTGATGACGTCGGGGCCGGTGATGAACATGTGCGAGGTCTCCTTCACCATGAAGATGAAGTCTGTGATCGCCGGCGAGTAGACGGCGCCGCCCGCGCACGGGCCCATGACGAGGCTGATCTGCGGGATCACGCCGGAGCAGCGCACATTGCGCAGGAACACGTCCCCGTAGGAGCCGAGCGACACGACGCCCTCCTGGATGCGCGCGCCGCCGGAGTCGTTGATGCCGATCACGGGGCAGCCGATCTTGGCGGCGAGGTCCATGATCTTGCACATCTTCTCGCCCATCACCTCGCCCAGGGAGCCGCCGAACACGGTGAAGTCCTGGCTGAACACGCACACCCGCCGGCCGTCGATCGTGCCGTGGCCGGTCACGACGGCGTCGCCCCACGGGCGGTTCTTCTGCATGTCGAAGTCGTAGGTGCGGTGGCGCACGAACGTGTCGAGCTCCTGGAAGGAGCCCGAGTCGAGCAGCTTCTCCACGCGCTCGCGCGCCGTGTACTTGCCGCGCGCGTGCTGCTTCTCCTCGGCCTCGGGGGCAGAGTGCAGCGCCGCCTCGCGCAGCTCGTGCAGCTGGGCCAGCTTCTCGTCGTAGGTCTCCGGAGCGGCCTTACGCGGCTCGTGCCTCTCCTTGGCGCGCGCGGTCTGCACGCGGGCGGCGCTCGACGATCGATTGTGCGAGCCGGTTGTCATCCGGCGGCGGATGTTATCCGCGCGAGAACGGCCTATGGTGCGCGGCGCCCAACCGGTCGAGCACGCCGGTCAAGAGCTCGGCCGTCTCCTGCGCCATCTGCGCTTCCACGGACGCCAGTTCCGCGGCGAGGTCGGCGACCGGCGCGGGCGGCGGTGCAGGGTAGATCGGCTCAGGCGCCGCCATCGCCACGACCTCGGGCTCGGGCTCGACCACCATCGGCTTGCGTCGGCGGAATAGGCGCGCAAAGAATCCCAATCGTGGCTCTGGCTCGGTCGCTACGGGTTCAGGCTCAGGTGTCGGCTCGGGCTCCACGACCGGCTCAGGCTCGACCACCGCGACCGGTTCAGGCTCGGGCTGCTCTTCGGGCAAGGGCGCCTCGCGCGTGAGCGAGAGCGTCACCTTCGTGCCCCAGCCCGACTGCTTCAGCTGCACGACGCCGCTGGCGCCGGGGGCCTCCCACTCGACCTTCGTCTCGGGCTCGACGCCCGTGATCCGGATCTCGCCGAGCTCGCCGAGGTGGCGGGTGAGCGCCTCGGGGTCGCTCAGCTCCGCCCACAGCTCGGGCGGGGACTTCACAAGCGTGCGTTGCACCTCGGAAGAGACGCTCATCGCTCCCAGTTTCGAGCGAGGGCGTGAGAGTCCTTCTCGCGGCCCGCGATCAGCGTGTCGCCAGAAAGTACGCTCAAGAAAACTATATTCGAGCAAAGTTTAATCGACTGTACTTTTCTTTGCGCGCGGGTTCTTGCGCAGGCACTACGCGGCCGCGGGTGTGCCGCGAGGCGAAATGAGCCCCTGCTCGTGCAGCAGCTCCGCGATCTGCACCGCGTTCGTGGCCGCTCCCTTGCGCAGGTTGTCGGCGACGATCCACATGTCCAGGGCGCGCTCGTGGCCGGGGTCGCGGCGGATGCGCCCCACGAACACCTCGTCGTGCCCGGTGGCGAGCGTCGCCAGCGGGTACAGGGCCGCGGAAGGGTCGTCGGCGACGGTGACGCCGGGCGCGGCGCGCAGCAGCTCCCGCGCCCGCTCCGGGGAGAGGTCGTCGCGCGTTTGCACGTTGACGGCCTCGGAGTGGCCGTTCACCACGGGCACGCGCACGCACGTGGCGCTCACGCGGATCGAGTCGTCGCCGAGGATCTTGCGGGTCTCGTCGATGAGCTTGCGCTCCTCGTCGGTGTGGTCGTCGCCCGCCGCGAAGCTGCCGGCGTGGGGCAGGGCGTTGAAGGCGATCTGGTGCGCGTAGGCCCGCGGCGGCTCGATCTCGATGCCGTGCAACAGCGCGTGGGACTGGTCGAGCAGCTCATCGACGGCCCTCTTGCCGGTGCCCGAGACCGCCTGGTAGGTGGAGATCACGAGGCGCTCGATCCCGGCGGCGTCGTAGATGGGCTTCAGCGCCACCACCATCTGCATAGTCGAGCAGTTCGGGTTCGCCACGATCCCGTGGTGTGAGGCGAGCGCCTCCGGGTTGACCTCCGCCACGACGAGCGGCACCTCGTCGCTCATGCGCCAGCGCGAGCTGTTGTCGACGACGACGGCGCCCGCGCGCGCGAAGCGCGGGGCCCACTCCCCGGAGGTCGAGCCGCCGGCGGAGAACAGCGCGAGGTCGAAGCCCTGGACGGTCTCCTCGGTGAGCGGTTGCACGACGCCGACGCCCTCGATCTCTCGCCCGGCGGAGCGCTCCGAGGCGAACGGCACGATCTCCCGCGCCGGGAACTCACGCTCGCGCAGCAGCGCGAGCATCAGCGTGCCGACCTGCCCGGTGGCGCCCACGACGGCGACTCGATAGCCCTGGCTCATAGCGCCATCCAGGGTACCGCCGGGCGAGGTCGATCAGGTGTTCAGGACCATGAACAGGATCGTCAAGATCACGAGCAGGTCCATCAGGGCGCCGACCGCGCCGATGCGGCGCACCAGGGCGTCGTGCTCGGCGCTGAACGCCACGGTTCCCTCCCCGGCGGCGACCACATCCCGCTCGGCCACCGCGATCAGGCGCTTCTCGTTGGGGCTCAGGAACATCCCCTCGATGGCGCCGATGACGACCGCCACGCCCAGTCCCCACTGGACGAAGAATCCGCTCCACAGGTGCTGGTCGGACGCGAGGTAGACGCCGGCGATCACAACCACGGCGAGCCCGGGACCGATGACCCGGACGCTGATCGCGTGGATCGCCCGGTACAGCGCCGGCAGGGCGCGCGAGTCGGCCCTGCCCACGACGCCGAGCAGCACCGGGTAGGCGAAGGTCGCGCCGAACGCGATCATCACCGCCATGATGTGGACAGCGAGGACGATTTCGTATGCGCTCGCGGCGAGCATCTGACGGGTACCCTACCCGGCGCGCTGGTCAGAACGTCGGCGCGTAGGAGCCGAACACGTCCTGCATCGCGCCGCACACCTCGCCGAGTGAGCAGCGGTCCTTCAACGCCTGGCGGATCGTCGGCAGCAGGTTCTCATCGCCGCGCGCCGTCTCGCGCAGCTCCTCCAAGCGCTTCTCGACGAGCGCTTGGTCGCGGTTGGCCTTGAACGTTTTCAGCCGCTCCACCTGTTCGCGCTCGGACTCGGGGTCGACGCGCAGGAGGTCTGGCACCTCTAGGTCTTCCTCCTCGTACTTGTTGACCCCTACCACGACGTCCTGCCCGATGCGGTAGCGCTCCTGGTAGCCCCACGCCGACTCGTCGATCTCGCCGGTGATGAACTGGATCGCGTTTACCGACCCGCCGAGCGCGTCAACCTTGACGATCAGCTCGTTGGCGCGCGCTTCGATCTCATCCGTCAGCGACTCCACGAAGTAGGAGCCCGCGAACGGGTCCACCGTGTCCGCGGCGCCCGACTCGTGCGCGAGGATCTGCTGGGTGCGCAGCGCGATCCTCGCCGCGTGCTCGGTGGGCAGCGCGAGCGCCTCGTCGAAGCCGTTGGTGTGCAGCGACTGCGTCCCTCCGCACACGGCCGCGAACCCCTGTAGGGCCACTCGCACGATGTTGTTCTCCGGCTGCTGCGCCGTCAAGGTCACGCCGCCCGTCTGGGTGTGGAAGCGCAGCATCGTCGACTTCGGGTTGGCGGTTCCGAAGCGCTCGCGCATGATGTGCGCCCACATGCGCCTCGCCGCCCGGAACTTGGCGACCTCCTGGAAAACATTGTTGTGGCCGTTGAAGAAGAACGCCAGCCGCGGCGCGAAGTCGTCCACGTCCAGGCCCTTCTCGATCGCGGCGGTCACGTAGGCGATCCCCGAGCACAGCGTGAAGGCGACCTCCTGCACCGCCGAGCAGCCCTTCTCGCGGAAGTGGTAGCCGGAGATCGAGATCGTGTTCCAGCGAGGGATCCGCTCCTGGCAGTACTGGAACAGGTCGGTCGTCAGGCGCATCGTGGGGGCGGGCGGGTAGATGTAGTTGCCGCGCGCGATGTACTCCTTGAGGACGTCGTTCTGGGTAGTGCCGCGCAACTGCTCGGAGGGCACGCCCTGCTCCTCGCCGACCAGCTCGTAGAGCAGGAGCAGGCAGGCAGCCGGCGCGTTGATCGTCATCGAGGTGGACACCTGATCGAGCGGGATGGCGTCGAACGCGGTGCGCATGTCGTCGATCGTGTCGATCGCCACGCCCGTGCGGCCGACCTCGCCGAGGCAGCGCTGGTTGTCGGAGTCGAGGCCGAGCTGCGTGGGCAGGTCGAACGCCATCGACAGCCCCGTCGAGCCCTTCGAGAGGAGGTAGCGGTAGCGCTCGTTGGACTCCTTCGCCGAGGCATACCCCGCGTACTGGCGCATCGTCCACGTCTGTTTGCGGTACATCTCGCGGTGCACCCCGCGCGTGTAGGGGAACTCGCCGGGCGTGCCGAGGTCGAGGTCGGGCGGGAGGTCGGCCTCGGTGTAGAGCGGCTCGATCTCGATCCCCGAGTCGGTGAAGCGACGCGGGTCCTCGGGCCCCACGATCGGGGCCACGGTGAGGCGCTCCTCGGGCTCGGGCATGATCGAGAGGGTATCCTCCACGCGTGGCTACATGTCTGGTCACCGGCGGCGCCGGCTTCCTCGGGTCGCATCTCTGTGACGAGTTGCTCGCGCGCGGGCACAGGGTCATCTGCGCCGACAACTTCGAGACCGGATCGCTCGTCAACATCGAGCACATCCGCGACCCCGAGCGCTTCAGGCACGTAAACGTGGACATCATCGAGCCGTATGAGATCGACGAGCCGGTGGACTTCGTCTATCACCTCGCCTCGCCCGCCTCGCCGATCGACTACCTGCGCCTGCCGCTGCACACGCTGAAGGTCGGCTCATACGGCACCCATCACACGCTCGGCCTCGCCAAGCGCCATCGCGCGCGCTTCCTGATCGCCTCCACCAGCGAGGTCTACGGCGATCCCTTGGAGCACCCCCAGGCCGAGACCTACTGGGGCCACGTCAACCCGATCGGCCCGCGCGGCGTGTACGACGAGGCCAAGCGCTATGCGGAGGCGCTCACGATGGCCTACCACCGCCAGCAGGGCGTCGACACGGCGATCGTGAGGATCTTCAACACCTACGGCTCTCGCATGCGCCCGCACGACGGACGCGCGATCCCCACGTTCCTGCGCCAGGCGCTCGCCAACCGGCCGCTCACCGTGTTCGGCGACGGCTCCCAGACACGCTCGTTCTGCTTCGTGAGCGACCTCATCCGAGGGCTGATCGCGCTCTCCGAGTCGGGGTACCACAACCCGGTGAACATCGGCAACCCCGACGAGTACACGCTGCTCGAACTGGCGGAAGCGGTCAAGCAGGTCACCGGCGCCAGCTCTGAGATACTCTTCGAGGCGCTGCCCGTCGACGACCCCAAGCAGCGCAAGCCCGACATCACGCTCGCGCGCGAGCTGCTCGGCTGGTCCCCCGAGGTATCGCTGCTGGACGGCCTGCGCCGTACGATCGACGCCTCCGGCATCGAGCAGCTCGTTGGTTGAGAGCGTAGCGACCGCTACATCTGGGAACCTAAGGGGTTGTGAGTAGCGACATGGGAGTGCGCGCCCCAACGCAGGTCCTGCCGCGAGTGCCCGACCGCGACGTGCGCAGCAAGCGCCCCCCGGTGCTGTCGTTCCTGCTGCGCATGGACACGATGCGCCGCGCGCTGCGGGTGCTCTCGCTGCTCGCGCTCGACCTGTTCGGGCTGTCCTGCGCGATCTTCACCGCCCTGATCCTCAAGGCGGCGGTGCTCAGCGGCGAGGTGAGCGCAAGCGGAGCGTTCACCGAGACCAGGCGCACCCTCGCGTTCGCCTACCTGCTCACGGCCCTGTTGTTCGCGCGCTCCGGTCTGTATGCGGCGCGCTCGCAGCGACCCGGCCTTTCGCGCATCGTGGGGTCGCTTTGCGAGGTCGCGTTCGTGGCGCTGCTGTTCGCGGTGGTGAGCGGCGAACACTTCACGAGCTACTACCTATTCTACGGCTCGCTGGCCTTCGCGCTGCTGTACATCTCCTCGCTGCGCTACCTCTATGAGCGCGCCACAGGGGCGGTGCTGCGGGCGGCCGGCTATCAGCGCCGCGCGGTGCTGGTGGGCACCGGCAAGCACATCCGCGACGTCGCCCACGCGCTCGCCGACGCCCCGCACACGCCGATCGAAGTCGTGGGCTTCGTCTCGCCCAATCCGCTGCCCCCCAACGGCGTGCGCTGCCTCGGCACGCTCGACTCTCTCCAGGACGTGATCGCCACCGAGCGCGTGGACGAGGTGATCATCGCCGACCCCGACTTCCCGCAGGAGCGCGCGGTGGAGCTCGTCGACCAGTGCCACAGGCGCGGGGTGCGCGTGCGCATCGCGCCGTCCACGATGGAGATCCTGATCCAGCGCGCCGAGTTCGTGCCGGGACAGTCGGTGCCCCTCTTCGAGCTCGGCCCGCCCGTGTTCGAGGGGATCGACTTCGCGCTCAAGCGCAGCTTCGACGTGGTCGGCGCCACGGCGCTGCTGGTGCTGCTCAGCCCGCTGCTGCTGGCGTGCGCGCTCGCCGTGCGCCTCTCCTCGCACGGCCCCGTGTTCTACCGCTCGATGCGCCCCGGCATCGGCCAGCTGCCGTTCGCGTGCCTGAAGTTCAGGACCATGTACTGCGACGCCGAGCAGCGCCAGGAGGCGCTGGAGGAGCTCAACGAGGCCGACGGCGCGCTGTTCAAGATCCGCGACGATCCGCGCCTCACACCGGTCGGTCGCCTGCTGAGACGTTTCTCACTCGACGAGCTCCCGCAGCTCGTGAACGTGGTGCGCGGCGACATGTCGCTCGTCGGCCCGCGCCCGCTCCCCGAGCGCGACTTCGAGCGCCTGCAGGACTGGCACCGCAAGCGCTACCTCGTGCTCCCGGGAATCACCGGCCTATGGCAGGTCTCAGGCCGCTCGGAGCTCGACTTCGACGACCTCGTGCACCTCGACTTCATCTACCTGGAGCGCTGGTCGCTCGCGCTCGACCTCGCGATCCTGCTGAAGACGGTTCCCGCGGTGATCATGCAGCGCGGGGCCTATTAGCGGGCGCCGCGCGCACGCGCCGCTCGCCGAGTGCGCGTATCCGAGGCGGCGCCGGCGCGGCGCCTACTCCAACCCCACCCGTGGCCGGGGCTCGGCGATCCCCCAGCCCGTCGGCTCGGGCTCGCCGGCCGCCGATGCGATCGCCTGCCGGTAGACGCGCCACGTGGAGCGGGCCGCGTCCTGCCAGGTCCACGGCGGCGGCGCGGGGGCCGGACGGCGGGAGCGCTCGGCGCTCTCGATCAGCGCCTTCAGGTCGCCGGACTCGACGAACGCGGCGCGCTCGCCCAGCACCTCGCGCAGCGCGGGCACCTCGCATGCGGCAACGGGCGTGCCGCATGCGAGCGCCTCGACGGCGGGCAGGCCGAAGCCCTCGTCTTCGGACGCGAGCACGAGCGCGTGCGCGCCGCTGTAGATCGCCGCGAGCTGTTCGTCTGAGACCTCGCCCGTGAGTATCACGTCCTCCAGCTCGTGCGCCCACGGGCGCGTGGGGCCGACCAGCACGAGCGGCAGCTCGCGTGGCGTGGCGGCGAGCTTGGCGACGTGCTTGCGCGGGTCGGGATGGCGCAGCGAGCCCACCCACAGCAGGTAGTGCTCGGGCAGCGCGAAGCGCACGCGCACGCGCGCCACTTCCTCCTCGGTGCGCCTGTACATCGCCGGGTCGGGCGCCTCGGAGATCACCGCGATCCGCTCGCGCTCCAAGCCGAGGCGCTTCACCGCGTCGTCGGCGACCGCCTCGGTGGGCACGATCGCGCGCACCGCGCGCTGCACGGCGAGCTGGCGCATGCGCAGGCGCACGCCCGCGCGCAGGTGCTCGCTCGCGCGCTTGAGCGCCGAGAGGTCGTGGAGGGTCACCACCATCGGGCAGGGGCTGCGCAGGATCGCGCCCTCGATCCAGGGCGAATGGAACACGTCGGCGCGCCGGGCGCGAACCGTGGCCGAGGGACGGTGCGTCTCGATGATCTCCGCGCCGCCCGGCGCGGTGTCGCGCAGCGCCGCGAGGATGCAGCGCGAGTAGCGTCCGACGCCGCGCACGGTGGCCGCCGGGCGGCTGTCGAAGGCGACCCTCATGCCGTCCGGCCGCGCAGCCCTCGACGCCAGACCGCGAGACGCCTTCACGTCTGTCCCAAGCCGAGGACGCGCACGCCAGGCACCATAGTCGCTCTGCCCGCTCCGTGCGCGGAGCAACCGCGGATTGTTCCCGCTGTTTACAGCCGAGATTGCCCCCTCGCGCCGCGCCGGCGTTGCACGCTAGCCTTGCCCGCGATGCCCTCCCACGCTTACTACGAGAGCCTGTGGGAGGGGGTGCCCGAAGGACTGGCGCCCTCTCATGCGCGCCTGCGCGAGGCGTTCCTGCTCGAGCGGGTGGCGGCGGCGTCAGAGCGCGCCGGCCGTCCGCCGCGGGTGCTCGACGTCGGCTGCGGCGAGGGCCACTTCGCGGCCGCGCTCGCTCGCGCCGGCGCCGAGGTGGTGGCGATCGACGTCGCCGCCGAGCCGTTGCGCCGCGCGCTCGCCCATAGCCCCGATCTGGACGTGCGGCTCATCGAGCCGGAAGCGCCGCTCCCCTTCGAGGACTCAAGCTTCGACGTGGTGTGGGCGGGTGAGACGATCGAGCACGTCGCCGACACCTCCGGCTGGCTCTCGGAGGTGCGCCGGGTGTTGCGCTCCGGGGGCACGATGCTGCTCTCCACTCCCAACCACGGACCGCTGTCAAGGCTGCGGCTGGCGCTCAGCCGCAGCGCGTTCGAGGCGCATTTCGACCCGCGCTCCGACCATCTGCGCTTCTACACGCGCCGCGCGCTCTACGACCTGCTGGCGGACTTCCGCTTCGAGGAGGTCGAGGTGCTGGGCGCCGGCGGCGTGCCGGGCGCGCGCCGCGTGCTGCTCGCCAGCGGCCGGCGTGCGCGCTTTTGAGCGCTGCCGCGCGCGCGTGCGGTGCTGCCGACGAGTGGCCGCCGCGCGCGTTTCTGAGCCGGGTTGCGGGTGGCTGTGCCGCCGCCGCTGGTTCCCGCGCTGGCGCTCGCGCGCGCCGCCGCACCTGGTCCCGCTGCGCGCAGCGCTTCCACGTAGGCGTTCTGGATCGGGATCGACTCGGGGTCGAGGTACACGGCCGCGCGCAACTCTTCCACGGCGGCACGCGGGTCGCTCGGCATGTCGTATTCGCCCAGCGTGAGCCACGTTTCGGGGTTCGAGGGCTGCAGGCGCACGGCCTTCTGCAGGGTGGCGCGCGCGAGCGCGCCCTGGCCGGTGGCGTGCTGGATCGCCGACAGCCTGAACAGCGCGGAGGCCGACAGCGGATCTCGTTCGACGCCCGCCTGCGCGGCGGAGAGCGCGGCCACCGGGTTGCGCTCGACCAGGGCGAGCGCCTGTTCGGAGGCGTCCACCGAGCGCTGCGGCTGCCACTCGGTCCAGGTGGCGAGCAGCGCTCCCGCCACCACCGCGACCGCGATGCCCACGCGCACGGGGCTGAGCTCGCTCGCCACCGGCAGCCGCAGCGCGGCTGGGCGTCCATTCGAGCGCGGGCCCGCCGGCGGGCGCCCGGGCTCGCCGCCTGCCGTCGGCGCCCGCTCGGGGCGAGCGCCTGCGACGGCCGCGCCCGGCGAGCCCGCGGGCGCCGCGCGATTGCCCGCGCGCAGCGGCCCGCGCCCGGCGAGCCAGCCGGCGCACAGCAACGCCACGCACGCGTTGCCCGGCACGTACCAGGTCCAGTCGGCGAACGAGTGCGCGCCGAACACCACCACGACGCACACCATCGTGAGCAGCCCGATCCGCTCGGGCGTGTACGCGGCGGGAATCGTCCCCCAGCCGATCGAGGGCGGCGACCGAAGCCGGGGGACACTCGCCTCCGGCGAAAATCCCCGTTTCGGCCAACGTGCGCTCCAGCGCCGGTTGAACGGGTGCGTGGAGCGCCCGGCGGCGGCCATCCAGGCGACGAACAGCGCGAGCGTGAGCGCCAAGCCTGCGATGCCGAGGTCGGCGAGCGTCTGCACCACGTAGCCGTGGGCCTGGCGCACGTCGAGCGGCACGGTGCGGTAGCGCAGGCGCGCCGTTTCGTAGCCGGCGGCGCCGGCCCCGAGCGCGGGGTGGGCTTCGAAGATCTGCAGCGCCTCCTTCCAGTAGCGCGCGCGCACGCTCCCGATCGCCGTGAGGCGTCCCGGCGTGTTCTTCGGCACCGCCGCGTTGGGGTCCGTCAGCGAGGAGAGGTCGTGCGAGATCGTGCCGGTGAGCCCGCGCTTGGAAACCGCCAGGCCCGCGCCGAGCGCGAGCACCGCGAGCACGATCAGCGCGCCCAGCGCTGCGCCGACCGCGCGCCGCGTGGCGGGTCTCGGCGCGCGGCGGTCGCCGAAGAAGCCGATCGCGACGCCCGCGAGCGTCAGCACGACGAGCATCGCGGCGAGCAGCACGCCGAGCTGATGGCCGGCGGTGGTGCGCGCGGCCAGCGCGACCTTGTCGCTGCTCAGCGCGTGCCTGGAGAAGTCCCAGGCGACGACCGGTCCGGCGCCGAGCGCGCCCACGATCAGCACGCGCGCGCCGCGCAGGCGCAGGGGCACAAGGCACATCCAGGCGGTCACGCCCACCGCGAGCGCCGCCAGGGCGCCGCGCGAGTAGGCGAGCATCAGGGTGACGATCATCAGGCCCATCGCCGGGTAGGCGAGCGCGCTGAGGAGCGCATGCCCCGCGCGCCGCGCGCCCAGCCACAGGCACCCGACGGCGCCCATCGCCGCCGTCAGGCCGATCGCGTTCCAGTAGCCGTACGGTTCCTGCAGGCGCGCGTATATGTCGGTTGCGTCGAGCCGGTGGGGGAGCACCTTCGTGAGCAGCGCATAGCCGCACACCGCCACCGCCGCGAGCACGATCGCCCCGAGCAGAGCGCGCCAACCGCCGGGCGCGATCCACACGACCGCGACGGTCGCGGCGAACACGCCGCTGTAGGCGAGCATCCGCCCCGCGTCCTGCCAGCTCGCGTCGGGAGCCACCGACCATACGACCGACAGGCCGGTGAGCGCCGTGAAGGCGAGCAGCAGACCGACCGTCCAGAGTCCGTAGGTGCGGGCGCCGGCGGGCACGAGCGCCACGACGCCCGCCACGACGGCGCCCGCGGCGAGCGTGAGGGCCAGCTCGAGCGTGGTCATCGGCGCGAGGTCGAGTCCGCCGCCGGCGAGGAACGTCACGATGCACAACGCTCCGGCGAGCGCGAGCGTCGCGGCCGGCGTCGCGCCCACTCTCAGGGGCCGGCTCAGCGGTCGCGGCGGGCCGGCGGCGGGCTCGTGGACGACCGGCGCGAGCGAGCGCTCAGCGCCGGCGGCGTGCGTTGACACGCTTGCGCACCTCCCCCGCTGCGAGCACGAGTGCGCTCGCGAGCAGGAGCGCGAGCACGGCGAACAGCGAATGGGGCAGCGTGTTGACCGCCGAGGCGATGTTGGCGTGCACCACCCCCGGGCGGATCGGTTCGCCTCCGACCTGGACGGGCGCGGAGCCGTGGCTGTGGGCCGTTTGCACCGCCCGCTGCTCGGCGGGTGTCAGCGCCAGCGCGACGTTCGAGGACGCGGACCCGGCGCCCGCGCCGGTGCCGCCGCCGGCCGCCGCGAGCTCGGCCTTGCGGATCAGGCGTTCGCAGTCCAAGTACTCGCGCACCTCGGTGGACATCTGTTCGAGCGCTTCGCGGTAGGCGTTCTGGCTGTAGCCGCTGAACGGTTCGCCGTGCGCGCACTTTTCGACGATCGTCTGCCCCACGCCGGCCGCGGCGGGAGAAGTTCCCGCGAAGAGAGCGATCGCCAGGAGCGCCGCCACGGCGGCGATCGAGCGCCGTGCAGTCGTTGCCGTCGGGGCCGACCAGCGCTGTGTCGTCGTTGCCGTCGCGGCATACCTCGTGCGTGCGCGCGCGCGCGCGCGAGGCCATCGCTCGACGGTCCCGGTCCCGGTGCCGGTGACGCCGCTCCAGAGAGTTCTCCAAACCCCTTGCAAGGCACGCAACGCTACCTCACCGCCCCCGGGAGAGGCCGAGGTCGGCGAGCGCGCGCGAGAAGCCCTCGGCCCAGGCGTCGTGGGTGTAGGCGCTCACATCCGCGCGTCCGGCCTCGCCAAGGCGTGCGCGCAGGGCCGGGTCGCCGGCCAGCCGCCGCAGCGCGGCCGCGAGCGCGATCGGATCGCCGGCGGGAACGACCACGCCGTTGCGCCCGTCGCGCACCAGACCCCCCGCGGCGGCTCCGACGGCGTCGCTTGCGATCACAGGCAATCCACGGTTCATGGCCTCGTTGACGACCAGCCCCCAGGGCTCGCGAAAGGTGCGTGTGGGAATCGATGGCACAACGAGAACATCAGCGGCGCCATAGAAGTTGCGCAGCTCCCTCGGAGATACTCGGTCGATGCTCACCACTGAGGCCCCGGCCGCACCCGCCACCCCGGCCCCGGCCCCGGCCGCACCCGCCACCCCGGCCCCGGCCGTGCCCGCCACCGCGCCGCCGGCCGGGACCCAAGGGGGGGTGGATCCCGCGCCGACGAGGACGAGCGCGGCGGTTGGTGCCCGTAGGCCCGACGTGCTCCAAGCCTCGAAGAGCACCCCCAATCCCTTTTCCCGGGTTGGACGCCCCGCAAACAAAAACTTCAGAGCGGACTCGTTCGGCCAGGCAGGATCGGTGGGGGCGCTTACGTCCGGCGAGCCCCAGAAGGCGTTGTCCACCGACTGTGGAGCCACGTGCACGTTGCGCGCGCCGCGAGCGCGCACGTAGGCGCTGACGTGTGGGCCGTAGGTGACGACCGCGTCGGCGGAGCGATAGAGGCGGCGCAGGGCGAGGAAGCTGAACGCGTGCGCGAAGCTGCGCGGGTGCGCCCACAGTGACGCCCACAGGATCAGCGGCACGCGCGCGCGGCGGGCTCCCGCCCAGGTCGCTCCCAGCGCGACGCGCCCCCCCGTGGGACACACCACAGCGCGGTAGCGCCCGCTCGCCGTCAGCGCGCAGAGCTCGTGCTCGCGCACACGGCGGTGCGGGAAGGGCAGCTCCGCCGCCGTGGGCCCGCCGCCGTGATGGAGGCGCCCGCCGAAGAGCGCGAGCTCGACGTGCTCGCGCTCGGCCAGGCGCTTGAGGGCGCCCACGCGATACGGCGGCGCGTGGCCCGTGACGAACAGGACGGGCTTGCTCGACTCGGTGGGGGAGGGTCTGCCGACGGCCTGGCTCATCGCGGCGGCTCGCCGTTTGGCGGTTTCCTCAGCATGGCGTTGCGCGACCTCATGGGCGGGAGCCGGCTCTGCGCAGCGCGTGCTCGTAGGCGGCCACGGTCTGCACGCCACAGCGCTCCCAGGTGAAGTTGGCGGCGACGGTCTCGCGCGCGCGAATGGAAGCCTCGCGCAGCCGCTGCGGGTCGGACAGGAGCTCGTCGATCCGCTGCGTGAGGCGCTCGATGTCGCCGGGCGGCACGAGCACGAAGCCATCGCCGGCGGCCGCGATCTCCTCCGGCCCGGGCTCGCCGCGACAGCCGATCGCGGGAACCCCGCCGGCCATCGCCTCGATGTAGGCCACCCCGAACGCCTCCTCGGTGGAGGGCATCGCGAACAGCGTGCACGCCCGCGCCTGCTCGATCGCCTCGCCCGGCGGCAGCTGACCGCGGAAGTCCACGCGCTGTGCGACCTCCAGCCGCGCCGCGAGCCCTTCCAGCGCGACGCGCTCGGGGCCGTCGCCGACGATCACGTAGCGCAGCGTGGGATGGCGCTTGGCGAGCACCGCCAGCGCGCGCAGCACGTCGGCGTGGCGCTTGCGCGCCACCAGATGGCCCACCGTCACGAGCGAGGGCGCGCGCTGCTCGCGCCGGCCGCTCGCACCGCGCGGCGCGGGCAGGTCGGCTCCAAGGTGCACCACCCGCGTGTCGCGAGCGCCGTGCGCGCGCGCCAGCTCGGCGATGCCGCGGCTGTTCGCGAGCACCAGGGCGGCGGCGCCGAGGTTGCGCTCGACCGCCTCGCGCCCGGCGTGCGTGCGAAGCGCCGTGTAGAGCACGTCGCCGCCGTGCACCGACACCACGAGCGGCACGCCGAGCGCTCGCGGGCGGTTGTCCAAGACGCGCCGCGCCGCGTCTCCCGCCGGCACCGCGTTGTGGGCGTGGATCAGGTCGAAGTCGAAGGAGCGGCGCAGGCGGCGCAGAGCGAGGCCGAGCGCCGGAGCGGCCCAGGCGCCCCACGCGTGGTAGGAGCGCGAGCGCGGGGGAGAGACGTAGCGCACGTATCTCACGTCGAGCCCGTCGCGGGTTTGCCTGTGCGGCTCGCCCGCAAGGCTCAGCAACGCGCGCGCGGGACCGCCGGGTGGGTTGGATGGGCCCTGAGAAAACGAGGCTCGCGGCGGGACCAGCCGGTGCAGCACGAGCACCCGCACCTCCGCGCCCGCGTCGCGCGCGGCGAGCGCCTGGCGGTGCGCCCACACGCCGAGCACCGGATCGCCCAGGCGGGGATAAAACTCGGCGACGACGGCGACCTTCACCAGCGTCGGTGGGTGACGAGGGTTCGCTGGGCTTCGCTTGCGGTCAGGTAGGGCCGGTCGCTGAGGAACGCTCGCGCCTCGGCGAGCGCCTGCTCACGCGAGTAGGCGCTGGCGGCGGGTGCCGCGCGATGGCCGATCGGAACCGCGTCGATCACTCCACAACGCCAGCCCCGCTGGCGGGCGAGTGCGGCCCAGTGGAGGTCAAGACCCCAGCCCATGCGCAGATCTGGGAATGGCAGTAGTGTCGAGAAAGTCGAGCGCGCGAAGGCGCTTAGCGGCCCGATCTCGACGAAGCGAGTCTCGCGCACGACATCGCCGGAGCGGCGGCGCGTAACCTGCCAGGCGGCATGCGAGGCGAGCCGGTGGGCCGGCTGGGCGAGGTCGAGTCCGAAGCGCTCGGCGAGGAACAGGAAGCGATCCAGGAAGCCGCGGGGCAACGCGATGTCGTCGTCGAGGACCAGCAGCCAGTCGTGATCGTCCGGCGGGTGGGATTCGAGCAGCAGGTTGAGGTTCTCGAACTTCCCCGCCTCGGCCGGCGGCGCGCAGCAGAGCTCGACCTCATGGCGCGAGCGGGCCAGCTCGGCACGGATCGCTTGCACGAGCGCTTTGTGCTGAGGGCGCTCGATGCACAGCGCCAGCACGCGGCGCTTCGCCGGCGCGTGGCGCGCGGCGCGGGCGAGGCGAAGGCGGCGGCCGCTCGCGAGGTCGAGCGCGTCGGCGGTCGCGTCTACGGCAATACGACGTAGCGAGTCGAGCCCTCCTACGGTGCCGCTCTCGCCCGAGAGGAAGTCGTCGGTCGCCGCGGCGCTCTCGCCCGGCAGGCGCGCGTGCGGCTGGTTGGGCACGTCTGCCGACCGGCCGTTCGCTGGGCCGCCATCCGCGGCCGCGTGCGAGGCAGCCGCATGGCGTGTGGCTGGCGGGGGTGTGTGTTCGGTTTTGGGGTGCCCCCCGCGCGCGCGTGTGCGCAGGACCGCGCTTAGCTTTTTAACTAGCCCGCGCGCGCGCATGGCATCGCCGAATCGAATGCACTCCCACACCCTCCCCGCGCTGTGGGCCACCAACGTCAGGCCGGCCGGACACCTTCGGCGCAGCACGTGACCGAGACAACCGGCGAGCGTTTGCAGCTCGCGGTGAAGCGAAGGCGCTCGCCCGCGCCAGGCGTCGAAGCGGCGTGCCGCGCGACCGCGCACATACGCGGCTCGGCACAGTGGGCGCAAGCGCGCGTCCTCGGGCTTGCGGCGGTGGTCCAGAGCGGCCGCCGCCACATACATGGCGCCCGATCCCAAACGTTCCTGCCACTCCTGCTCGTCGCCGCCGTGCTCGAGCGAGACGTCGAACGGTCCGACGCGCGCCAGGGCGCGGCGGCGGATCGCCATGTTGGCTCCCCAGGCGTAGCGCGCGGGGGTGTCCTTCCGACCGAGGTCGAGCGAGGTGATCGGGGGGCCCTCGCGCCCGCAGCCGCGCGGCGGGGAGCCTTCGAGACGGGGGAGGATCGGGCCGGTGAACACCTCGATGCCGGGGTGCTCACGCGCGGCGGCCAGCAGCGCCTTCAACCAGCCGTCGCGTGCCTCGACGTCGTCATCCACGAACACCACGAGATCGCCGGTGGAGCGCTCAACGCCCGTGTTGCGCGCCACGTTCAAGCCGAGGGGCTTCGGGTGGGGCTCGTAGCGGGCGCCGAAGCGCTCGGCGAGCCTGCGCCCTTCCTCCGAGGGGCCGCCGTCGTCGACCACGATCAGCTCGGCCCCGGCACGCGCCGCCTGCGGTGCGATTGAGGCGAGCGCGACCTTCAGGTAGTCGGCGCGCGCGTGTGTGGGAACGACGATCGACGCGGAGGGGACGCTTGAATCAGCGGAAGGGACGCTTGAATCCGCGGAAGGGACGCTTGAATCCGCGGAAGGGACGCTTGAATCGGATGGCATGACCGGAACAGTCTAGGTTTGCCGCCGGGTCGCTCGCCGCCGATCGCCGCTATCACCTCGACAAACGACCGTCCCATATCAGGGCGGGCGCCCCCTGCGGGGATAGGCTCCGAGAGGCGATGGTCCTCTTCCTGCACAACCGCTACAGGACCACCGGCGGCGAGGAGCGCGTGGTCGAAGAGCTGCTGGCACTCGTGCGCGAGCGTCTCGGAGAGCCGGCGGAACTGCTGACACGCGAGTCGGCCAAGCTTGGCAGGACACGTGCGGCGGCCGGCCTGTTGCGCGGTGGACTCGCCCCGCGCGACGTAGCCAAGGCCGTGCGCTTGACGGGAGCGCGGGTGGTGCACGCCCACAACCTCAACCCGTTGTTCGGCTGGCGCGCGCTCGCCGCCGCGCGCGGCGAGGGCGCGCGCGTGGTGCTGCACCTGCACCAGTACCGGCTCGTGTGCGCCACCGGCGTGTGCTTCACCGCCGGGCGGGAGTGCACACGCTGTCACGGGCGCAACACGCTGCCCGGCGTGATCCACAACTGCCGCGGCAACCGCTCGGAGGCGCTGGCATATGGCGCCTCGCTTGCGCTGTGGCAGACGCGCCTGGTCGATCAGGCCGACGCTGTGATCGTGCCGAGCGTCTTCGCGCGCGAGCGGCTGCGCGAGCTGGGCGCGCCGCTGGACTGGGAGCGCGTGCATGTGCTGCCGCCGCCGGTGAGGATGGCGGATGGCGGGGAACGCAAGGTGCCGAGTGGATCGCATGCCGAGCACGGGAAGGTGGAGGCGCCGAGCGCGGGCACTGCCGGCGCGCCGGCCGCAAGCGCCGGCGGCGGCGTGGCGAGCGGCGCCTACGCTCTGGTCGTAGCGCGGCTCGCCCCGGAGAAGGGGATCGACGTCGCGATCGACGCCTGCCGCATCGCGGGAGTGCCGCTGGTCGTGGCGGGCGATGGTCCCGAGCGGGACGCCCTGCGCGCACACGCGCGCACGCGCGTGGGGCACCCCAAAATGGAAACCCCACACACACGCCCGGGGCACGGCGAAATCGCTGCGCGGCGCGCGCGGGAAGGGCACGGCGAGACTGACGCTCCACGCGCGCGGGGGGGGGACGCCGACGTGCGCTTCGTCTGGCGCGTGGACGACGCGGAGCTCGAGCGCCTGCGCGCGGGCTCAGCGCTCGCGGTCGTCCCGTCCCGCTCGGCCGAGACGTTCGGCATGGCAGCCGCCGAGGCAATGGCCGCCGGTGTGCCCGTCGTCGCAAGCCGCATCGGCGCGCTGCCTGAGCTGGTGGAGGAGCGGTGCCTCGTCGAGCCGGGCGACGCGAGCGCGCTCGCCGAGGCGATCGGGCGCCTGTGGGGAGACGCCGACGCCGGGGAACGCGCGCGCGCGCGAGTGCGCGAGCTGTGTGCGCCGGAGGTGGTGGCGCGAGCGCTCGGGCAGATATACGCGGATGGCATCCAGCGGCCCGCGAGAACGTAAGGTCCCGGCATGGACACGCAACGGAGACGCGCTCTGATCACGGGCATCACCGGCCAGGACGGGTCGTTCCTGGCGGAGCTGTTGCTGGAGAAGGGCTACGAGGTGAGCGGGCTGGTGCGCGGCGGCGCCGGCAGGGGGCTCGGCTGCTCCGAGCACCTGCGCGAGCGGCTGACGCTGCTCCCGGGAGACCTGCTTGACGCAGGCAGTCTCAGGAGGGCGGTGCGGCAGGCGCACCCGGATGAGCTCTACCACCTCGCCTCGCCCTCGTTCATCCCGGCCTCGTGGGAACGCCCGGAGGAGACGCTGCGGGCGATCACCGGGTCGACGGCGGTGCTGCTGGAGGCCATGCGCACCCTGAAGGGCACCCCCCATGACGGGGGGCAGGCAGGAGAGAGCGATCCGGACGCGCGCGTGTGGGTGGCGGCCTCCGGGGCGATGTTCGGCGATGCGCCCGAGAGCCCGCAGAGCGAGAGCACGCCGTGCAGGCCGACGACGCCGTATGCGATCGCGAAGCTCGCCTCGCACCAGCTGGTGGGCGCGATGCGCACGCACGACGGTCTGTGGGCGTGCTCGGGGATCCTGTTCAACCACGAGTCCGAGCGCCGCCCGCTCCAGTTCGTGACGCGCGCGATCACGCGCGCCGCGGCTCAGATCAAGCTGGGGCTCGCCGACGAGGTGACGCTCGGCGCGCTCGACGCCGTGCGCGACTGGTCGTTCGCCGGCGACGTGATGGAAGGGGCGTGGTTGACGCTCCAGCAAGAGGAGCCCGAGGACTATGTGCTCGCGAGCGGCGTGGGGCACACCGTCGCGGAGCTCGCCGAGACGGCGTTCGCGTGCGTGGGACTGGAGGCCGAGCCGTACGTGCGGATCGACCCGAAGCTGGTGCGAACGCCTGAGAGGACTCCGAACGTGGGTGACCCGACGCGGGCGCGCGAGCGGCTCGGGTGGGAGTCGCGGGTGAGCTTCGAGCAGCTCGTAGAGCGCATGGTGCGGGCCGACCTGCGCGCGCTGGGAGCCGTCGCGGGACCCGTGTAGGACCCGCCGCCTCGACTCTCAATCGGCCCGATCCGCACGCAGCCATCGGGAGCGACGCTTAGACTCATGGCCGGATGACGACCGTTGGCATCATCGGGCTCGGCTATGTCGGGCTGCCGCTCGCCGTGGCTTTCGCCGAGGAGGGCTGCGACGTGGTGGGGGTGGATCTCGACGCGCGCAAGATCCAGTCGCTCCGAGAGGGTGAGTCCTACGTCGAGGACGTCGCTTCGGAGCGACTGCGGGCGGTGGGCGACCGGATTTCCGCGTCGACGCGCTACGACGAGCTGGGACGGGCGGACGCGGTGCTGGTGTGCGTGCCGACGCCGCTGACCGCCAATCGCGAGCCGGAGCTCGGCCCGCTCGTGGACAGCGCGCGCGGGCTCGCGCGGGTGCTGAGGGCCGGTCAGCTGGTGGTGCTCGAGTCCACCACCTATCCGGGGACGACGCGCGAGCGCGTGGCGCCGCTGCTCGAGGAGTCGGGGCTGGCGGCGGGGCGCGACTTCCACCTGGCGTTCTCCCCCGAGCGCGTGGACCCGGGCAGGACCGACTACACGTTGCGCACCACCCCGAAGGTGCTGGGCGGGCTGACCGCCGCCTGCGCCGACCGTGCCCAGGCGCTCTATGGGCTCGTGTGCGACGAGCTGGTGCGCGTGTCGAGCCCCGAGGCGGCGGAGTTGTGCAAGCTGCTGGAGAACATCTTCCGCTCGGTGAACATCGCGCTCGTGAACGAGCTGGCGATGCTCACGGACCGCATGGGGATCGACATCTGGGAGGTGGTGGATGCGGCGGCGAGCAAGCCGTACGGGTTCATGCGCTTCGACCCGGGGCCGGGCATGGGCGGGCACTGCCTGCCGGTGGACCCCTTCTACCTGAGCTGGCGCGCGCGCGAGTTCGACATGACCACCGAGTTCATCGAGCTGGCGGGCAAGGTGAACCAGCAGATGCCCTATCACTGCGTGGCCAAGGCCCAGCGCGCCCTCAACGAGGCGGGGCGCTCCGTGAAGGGCGCAAGGGTGGCGGTGTTCGGCGTGAGTTACAAGCCGGGTGTGGGCGACGTGCGCGAGTCGCCGGCGCTCAAGATCCTCGAGCTGCTGGGCGATCTCGGCGCGGAGCTCTGCTACCACGACCCGCACGTGCCCGCCCTGAATGAGCTCGGCCTCGAGAGCGTGGGGGTGGAGCAGGCGCTCAAGGACGCCGATCTCGCGCTGATCGTGACCGCCCACCCGGGCGTCGACCACGAGCTGATCGCCCAGCGCGCGCGGATTGTGCTCGATCTGCGCGGAGTGACCCGCGGCAGTGGCGTGGGGAACGTGGTGCGGCTGTGAGACGGGTTGCTTCGCGTCGTCGCGAAGGGCTTGTTTTTTGGGGGGATGGGTCGTTCCCGTGGCAGGGAATGTCGCGTTGAGCGAAGATGCCCGCGCGCCGGGTCTCGTCATCGGCGAGAACGTGCGGATCGGCGAGGACGCCGGCTTCGGGGCGAACGTCGTGGTACACGATGGCGCCAGCATCGGCGAGGGGGTTGCGATCGGCTCCCATGTGGTTGTCCATGAGGGGACGGCGATCGGCGCGGGATGCGTGATCGAGGACCATGCCGTGCTCGGCAAGCGCCCGCGGCTGGCACGCGGCTCCTCGGCAAGGGGAGAGGTTGGCGCCCTGGATATCGGCGAGCGCGTGACGGTGTGCGCGGGCGCGGTGGTGTTCGCCGGCGCGAGCGTGGCGGCGGAGTCGATAGTCGGCGACCAGTCCTACGTGCGCGAGCGTGCGCGGATCGGTGAGCGGTCGGTGATAGGACGCGGCAGCGTGGTCGACAACGATGTGGTGGTGGGGGCGCGGGTGAAGGTCCAGACGAATGTCTACCTGACGGCGTTCACGACGATCGAGGACGACGTGTTCGTGGGTCCGGGGGCCACCACGACGAATGACGACACGATGGGCCGCCACGGCTCGGAGATGGTGCTGCGCGGGGCGATTTTGCGGCGGGCGTGCCGGGTGGGCGGCGGCGCGGTGCTGACTCCCGGCGTTGAGATCGGCGAGGAGGCGTTCGTGGCGGCCGGGGCGGTGGTCACGCGCGACGTGCCGGCCCGCGCGGTCGTGATGGGCGTTCCGGCGCGCGTGGTGCGCGAGGTGGGCGAGCAGGACCTGCTCGAGCGCTGGGTCTAGACGGCGAGCCCGTCGGTACGCGAGCGCAGCCACTCGACGGTCGAGCCGATGCCCTGCTCCACGCCAATGCGCGACTCCCAGCCGAGCAGCCGCTTGGCCTTCTCCACAGAGGGCCAGCGCCGCGGGACGTCCACCTCGAACGTCGGCAGGTGCTCGAGCGCGAATTCTCCCGGGTCGTTGCCGCACGCATCCCAGATGATGCGCGCCGTCTCGGCGACCGTGAGCTCGCGGGAGGCGGAGATGTTGAAGTCCTCGTTCAAGCCCTTCGGCGAGCCCATCGCGGTAACGATCCCGTCTGCGACGTCGTCGATGTGGGTGAGCGTGCGCGTCTGCTCTCCCGAGCCGAAGATCTGAAGCGGCCGCTGTCCGCTGAGCACCTTCTTGATGAGGTCGGGCACCATGTGCGCGATGCCGGGCTCTGGGTCCGGCAGCTCGCCGGGGCCGTAGGCGTTGAAGGGCCGGCAGATGGTGAACGGCAGGCCGTGCTCGGCGTGGGCGGCGCGGCAGTACACCTCGCCGGTGAGCTTGGAGAAGCCGTAGGCCGACCGCGGGGTCGGGCAGTCGGGCAGGTGGGCCTCGGTGGTGGGGAACTCGGTGGCGCGCTCGAACACCATCGAGGAGGACACGTATGTGAAGCGCTCCACCTCGTGGCGCAGCGCGGCGCGGAAGACCGCGTTGTAGAGGCCGTTGTTGACCTCGGTGAGCGTGTGGGGGAGCTTGTGGAAGTTGCCGATCCCGCCTACGATCGCGGCGAGGTGGATCACCAAGGGGCAATCGTCCATCGCAGCGCGCGCCTGCTCGAAGTCGCGCAGGTCGCCGGTGTGGACCTCGCAGCCCTCGCGCATCCATTGCGGGGCGGGGCGCTGGTCTGAGACGCGCACCTCATAGGCCGGGTCGGCCAGCAGCCGCCTGACGACCGCGGCGCCGATCGTGCCGGCGCCGCCCGTGACGAGCACGCGGCTCACGCGTTGGGCGCCCCGAGCGCGGCGAGCTCGCTCGCGTAGCCGAACACCTGGCCGGCGCCCCAGCAGTTCCAGGGGTCCACGACCAGGCAGTCCGCTCCTGCGAGCCGCGCGATCGCGGCAAGCGCGGCGGGGTCGCAGAACTCATGGTGGTTGGCCGCCACCACCACCACATCGGCGTCCCGGACCGCCTCCTCGAAGGCTACCGTGGGCGTGGGCACATGCGGGTCGTGCGCCACCACGTCGGCCAGCTCCCGCTCCAGCAATCGGATCAGCTTGTGGGCGAGCGAGTCGCGCTCGTCGTCGGTGTCGGCCTTGAACGCCAAGCCGAGCACCGCGACCTTGCGCCCGGACAGCGGGCCCAGCCCTTGGCCCGGCGCGTCGAGGTCGGGCGCCCACCGCGAGCCGAGGCCCGCTGCCCCGTGGGCCGGGCCAAGCCGGCGCTTGATCCCTTCGACCAAGAACAGCGGCACCGACTCGTTCACGCGCGACACCGCGAGCAGCATGCCGGGCGCGTTGGAGCGCTCCTCGGAGAAGGCGAAGTCCTTGCGCAGGCAGGTGCCGGCGGTCAGCCCCGGCTGGGCGAGACCGCCGCGCGGGTAGTCGCGGTTGACGAGCTCGATCACCTCGAACACGTTGGCGCCGTAGCGCTCGCAGTCCATCATCAGGAGGTTGGGGAGCGCGAATTGGGTGTAGCGCAGGATGTTCGCCCAGATCTTCGCGAGCTCCGCCTGCACCGGCGTTGTCTGCACGATCGGCGCGGCGAACACGCCGAACAGCTCGGCGACCACCTCGCCGGAGCGGGCGCCGACGCCGCCCACGATGCACGGCAGCGAGTCGATCTCCTCCAGGAAGCGTCCCGCGGCGATGCGCTCGGGGGCGTGCGCAACGTAGACGTCCTCGCCGATCCGAAAGCCGCGGTGCTTGGCGAGGTAGCCCGCCACGAACTCCGTCGTGCCGGGCGCCACCGTCGAGCGCAGCGTGAGCGCGTGCCCGGGCGCCAGCGCGCCGAGCAGGTCGTCGAGCGCCGAGCGTATGTCGCGCATGTCGATCTCGATGTGCGAGAAGGAGGGGGTGCCGAGCGTGATCACGATGTGCTTCGCGCGGGCCGCGTCGACGACGCGCTCTGACAGCGACAACCGTCCGCTCGGACCGACGCGCTCGGACAGCGACGGGCGCTCGCCGAGCCCGGCGCCCGGTCCGCTCGGACCGACGCGCTCGAGCAGCTCCTGGGCGCCGGTCTCCTGGAAGGGCATCGTGCCGGCGCGCAACGATCCGAGCCGCGCCGGGTCGTTGTCGATCCCGATGACCTCGAGGCCGCGGTCGGCGAACGACAGCGCGAGCGGAAGTCCGACGCGTCCGAGTCCGATGACGGCGACGTCGGCGGTACTGTGGGAATCGCTCATCGCAGCGCAGAGGTTATCGGCGCTCGCGCAGGTACTGGCGCGCAAAGGCCTCCACGAAGCGCGGGTTCTGCGATGCGTAGCGCCGCCATAGCCTTCGCGGCTCGCGCGAGAGGCGGTAGATCCACTCCAGGCCGCCCCGTTGCATCCAAGCGGGCGCCTGCGAGACGATGCCGGCATGGAAGTCAAACGCGGCGCCCACCCCCACCAGCAGGGGGGCGGCTAGGAGGGGGCGCATCTCGCTCATCCACAGCTCCTGCTTGGGCTGGCCGGTGCCCACCCACACCACCTGCGCGCCCGACCCGTCGATCTCGGCGATCACGCGCTCACGCTCCTCGGCGGTGAGCGGACGGAACGGCGGCGAGAAGCCGCCCGCGATCCGTAGCCCTGGAAAGCGTTCGCTGAGCCGCTCAACGAGCAACGCAAGCGCCTCCTCGGAGCGTCCTCCGTACAGGTATATCGGCGTGCCCAGGGTGGCGGCGTGCGCGCAGAAGTGAGCCATCAGGTCCGGTCCGTACACGCGCGTGGCCCGCTTGTGGCCGAGCAGGCGCAGGGCCCAGACGAGCGGCTGGCCGTCGGGCACCGCCAGGGTGGCGGAGAGCACGGCGCGCATCGTGGCCGGGTCATCGCGGGCGGACATAACCAGGTTGACAGCCGCCGCTGTCATCGATCCGCGCGCGCCTGATGCGATGATGGCGTCCATCCAGGCGATCACCTCGTTGTAGTCGGACACCGCGAGCGGCACGCCCAGGATCTCGGCGCGCGGCGGGGGAGCCGGGGTGATGGATGAGGCTTGACCGGAGATTGGTCGAAAGCCTACCCGGCGGCTGTGGCCCACGGCCCGGCTGTCCGATGGGTCGTTGGATGATCCATACGGTTCGCAACCTTCACAGCCGGTGAGCCCGCTCGGCCTGCATCGCTACCGTGCCGAGCGCCTGCTGCGCAGCGAGTTCGCGGGGCTGCGCTCGAAGGTGCTCGCGATCGTCCGTTCGCAGCTGCGAGCCAAGGGCGTGGCGCTCGATCGGGCCGACCTGGAGTCCTGTTACGCGCAGGCCTGGCATGGGCTCTACGCGACGGTGCTCGGCGGCGAGCAGGTCGAGAACCCCTCGGCGTGGCTCGTGCTCGTCACGTTTCGCCGCGCGATCGACGAGAGCCGCTCGGCCGCTCGCGTGAAGGTCGGTCGGGCGGCCCCGAGCGCGGCGCTCGAAGCCGACCGCGCCGCGAAGAAGCGCAGGGCCGGCGCCGGCTTCGGACGGGAATGGCACGTGGGTGTCTCACACCCGGACCTCGCGGCGGAGCTCGACGACCGCGCGCGCCTGCGGCAGGTGTTCGAGGGCCTGCGCGCCCGCCTCTCCGCGCGCGAGTGCGAAGCGGCCTCGCTCTGCTACCTGCAGGGGCTCTCGCGCGCCGAGGCCGCCGAGCGGATGGGCATCGCCGAGGCGCGCATGCGCAAGCTGATGGAGGGCGCTCCCGGCCGGCCCGGCGTCGCGGGCAAGTTCGCGGAGCTGCTCGCCACGATCAAGGCGGGAGGCTGGTGCGAGCAGCAGTCCTCGCTGATGCGCGCCTACGCCTTCGGCATCCTCGACCCCGACGGCGAGCGCCACGGCTTGGCGGCGGCGCACTGCCGCGAGTGCCCCGCCTGCCGCGCCCACGTGGCCTCCCTGCGCGGCCTCGCCGCGGTTCTGCCGCCGCTGCCGCTTTCGCTCGCGCTCGCGGGCGGCGCGGGAACGGCGGCCGGCGCGGGCGCCGGGAGCGGGATGGGCGCCGGCACGAGCACAGCGGCGGGGACCGGCGCGGGCGCGGGCTGGAGCGGCGTCGCGGGCTCGCTCGCCGCGAAGCTCGCCGTCACCGGCCTGGTGGCGACTGGCGCCGGCTATGCGGTGCTCAACAGCCGCGCCCACGGCAACCCGCCCGCCCGCCATGCGGTCCCCGCTGTCGTCCCCGCGTCGCCCGCGATCGCCGGCGACGCGTTGGCGCAGGCTCTCTTCCCGGCACCCCTCGCGCGTGCCCGCGCGAGGGGTGCCACTCGGCGATCCACCGCCCCCAGCGCGCGCCCTCCCCGCGCGGGGTCGGCGCACGGCGCACATGCCACCGTCGAAGCGGCCCCGCGCGAGTTCACGCCGGAGCGCGTCCACGGCGAAGCCCCCGCGGTGTCCGGAGCTCAGCCATCCGCCGTGGCCCCCGCGCCGGCGTCCTCGCCTGGCGGCTCCTCACCCGCGACGAGCGAGTTCGGCTTTGAATAGCGCCCTTCCCCGCTACCGTTGCGCCCGCAACCATCTAGGTGGCCCAAAGCGACGAGCGAGTTCGGCTTTGAATAGCGCCCTTCCGGGCCTGGCCGGCATTCAGCTCCAGCCGGCCCACGTCCCGTCGCGCGGGCCCTCTCAGCCCAAGAAAAGCTCTTCGCATCGCCTCAGCCGTGCTGGAGCACCGCGCTTGCGGGATGATGGGCTCTCATGAGGATGCGCGGACCGCAGGCGATCAGCTCCACCGCCCACTACACCGGATATGTGTGGGCGCGCAACGGGCTCTCCCACCCCGAGCTCGCCACCCGCGAGGGGCGCGTGCTGTACGAGGCGCTTCGCCCGGTCATGACGCTGAGCGCCATCCTGGGCGGTCCGACATTGGAGTCCTATCTGCTCGCCCGCCACCGGGCCATCGACGCTCTGCTGGAGCGCGCGATCGAGCAGGATGGAGTGACGCAGGTGCTCGAGTTGGCGTGCGGCCTCTCCCCGCGCGGCTGGCGCTTCACGAGCCGTTACGGCTCAGAGCTCACCTACGTCGAGGCCGACCTGCCCGGGATGGCCGAGCGCAAGCGGCGCTCGCTCGAGCGCATGGGCTCGCTGGGCGAACGCCACCGGGTGCAGGTCCTCGACGCGCTGCGCGACCACGGACCCGGCAGCCTGGCGGAGCTTGCCGGGACGCTGAACCCCGATGCGGGCCTGGCGATCATCACCGAGGGTCTGCTCGGCTACCTGGGTCCGGAGGTCGTGGAGAGCATGTGGAGCAGGTTCGCGCGTCAGCTCGCCGTCTTCCGCGTGGGCCGCTATTTCGCCGACATCCAGCTCGGAGACGAAGCGGGCGCGCACGTCCACGCCTTCAGGGCCCTGCTGTCGGTGTTCGTGCGCGGCCGCGTCCACCTTCATTTCACAGACTCCAACGATGCCGCAACCGCGCTGCGGCGCGCCGGGTTCTCCCACGCCGCGGTCAACCCGGCGACGGAACTCGTTGCGGCGAGAAGCCACTCAGATCCGGGCGCCCGTCTCGCGCATGTTCTGCAGGCCGGTGTGAGCCAAGATCTCCAGGTCGATCGGTAGCCGGTTCTTCGGTTCCGCGCCGCGCGGCCTCAGCCGCGCGGGAACACCTGGGTGAGGCGCCTCAGCGCGAGCGGGTTGCCGCGCGGGCGCAGCCTCCCTGTGGCGAGCGCCCTCAGCGGGTTCAAGCGCTCGCCGACGATGTCCACGAAGTCCTGGTAGGCCACGCGCAGGCGTACGTCCGGGTTGGGCGCCGCGCCCTGCTCCACCACGCTCGAGCCGTTGTCCACGCGCAGGTGCCACGTCTCCACGTCCGGGTCGGTGAACTCCCACTGGAACGTCGTCGCCCGCTTGAGCCCGTGCTCGGGGTTCACCTGGCGGCGGATCGTGTCGAACAGCAGCGCCAGCGTCTCCGGATCGCGGTTTGAGGGCCCTTCGCGCACACCGATCACACCCGCCTTGGCGAGCATCCGACCGCGCTGGGAGACCTCGATCGGCGCCAACCCCGCCGGCAGGAGCGCCGGTCCCGGCAGCGTCTCGGCCGCCAGCCCGGCGGAGCGCAGCTTGGTGGTCATCGACGTGAGCCCTTCCACGCCCACCTCGTCGTAGGTGGAGCCGAACACCGTTATGTAGCTTTCGTCCCAGCCCGGCGGCATCAGCACCTGGGCGGTGTAACGCGTCACTTCGCGCAGCAGTCCCGCGACCGCCTTGGGCACGCCCACGGGGTCTTCGCGCTTGAGGTCGCTCAAGAGCTTCACGCCGAAGCCGATGTGGCGCTGCTCGTCGGCGGCGATGTTCTGCATGCCCTGCCTGAACGCGGGCAGCACGTCGCGCTCTTCGAGGTAGCTGCAGATGAAGTGCTGGCCGGGCTGTGCCAGCGACGCCTCGATCACGATGTGGTAGAGCGTCACCGCCGCCGCCAGCTTGGCGGGCGAATGGTCGGCGCGCAGCTCGTCGGCCATCGTGTCCAGACGCTCGAAAATCTTGCGAAACCCGGGGGTGAGCTGCGACTTGATCGCCCGCAACCCGCTGTCCATCGAGCCGTCGCCGACACCGCACACCTCCTGCATGAAGCGCTTGAAGAACACCGCGTGCCGCGCCTCGTCCACCTGCTGGGTGGTGAGGAAGTACTTCTGCTCCTCCCTGGGCGCCGCGTCGATGTAGGGGGAGAGGTTGTCCGCCACCGCGTCCTCGCCCCAGAAGAACAGCGAGTAGTTCCACAGCGCCGCCTTGCGCTCGAAGTCGGTGAACCGCTCGCGCCACTGCCTGGCGTCCTCTGAGAAGTCGAGGTCCATCGCGCTCCAGTTGCCGCGCTCCCAGCGCGCATAGAGGTCCTCGTAGGAGATCGCGTCGACCGGCAGGCTCTCGACAGCGCCGCCTGCGGTCGAGCTCGGTGTCGCTGTGCTCGCCATGTGCCTGCTCCTCCTCAAACCGTTGATCCGGCTGGACAGCCAATCGTATGGAATCTAGCGGAACTGCACAAACCCTTTCGCACTTACGTGTTTTTCGGCATTTCGACTACGGTTCGGCCTCGCAATGTCGCCGGATATCCGCAGCCCGACCTTCTTGGCCGTCGCTAGCCTATGCGAGAGACATTGCGCTTCTATGTTCTGACCCATCGTTCCGAGCAATCGAACATGGGGCCTTCGTCGAGGCGCCTCAGGCAAGGAGATTGAGCGGCAGGGTCGCTCAAGCCGCCGACAACCCAGGTAGGGGTGCATGACAGTCTCGCCACATAGCTTAAGCAGATCCCTCGCCGCTGTTGCGCCCCCGCACCTCCCGGCCCTTCTACGCGGCCCGAATGCCGCCGGCGCAACGATCGGCTTCGCCAAGGTCCTTGGCGCCACCGTGACCGCTGCGACTACAGCACCTCCGCCGGAATGCCGATGCACTCAGAGGATGTTCCAGCCATGCCCAGAGCGCGAATAACCCAGCATACGAGCACTGCCCCGGTCGCCGGACGGCATGCCGGAAGGACGGCGCCGCGCCCGCACGCGTCCGACGGAGGCATATTCCACGGACTGCCGCAACGGCTGCTCGAGGAGCCCGGCTGGAACGTCCTGCGTCCGACCGTCGACTTCGTGCTGCTGTGCGCGGCCGTCGTGGTCGCCGTCGATGGGCTCACCGTGACAGCCGCGCAGGCCCCGCTGCTGGCGCTCCCGCCGCTGGTGATGGCGATGTTCTTCCTGCGCGGCCTCTACCGCACCCGCATGCGCACGCTCGTGCTCGACGGAATCCTGCCGGTTCTCAGCGCGGTGTCCGTCGCCGCCATGACCGTGGCGATGATCGGCCTGTTCGTAAACGGGGATGTGCCCAGCCAATCGGACTGGATCAGGGCATGGCTGTTCGCGCTCCTCGCCGTCGGCCTCGGACGCGTCGTGCTCGCCAACGCGCAGCGTATGGCACGCAGCCGCGGGCTCATCGGCAAGCCGGTGCTGATCATGGGCGCCGGCGTCGTGGGCTCCCAGGTCGCGCGGCGGCTCGAGAGCCACCCGGAGTACGGGCTCGTGCCGATCGGGTTCATCGACAATGACCCGCGCTCCACCGCCGAGGTCGGCGGGCGCGACGTGCCGGTTCTGGGGACGCTCGACGAGGTCGACCGCATCGTGGAGCGCACGCATGTGGACCATCTAATCGTGGCGTTCTCCTCGGTTGCCGACGCGCGCGTCAGCCGCCTGGTCCAGCACTGCCAGGAGCTTGGCATCGAGGTGTCGGTGGTGCCGCGCATGTTCGACACGATGAATCATCGCGCCGGCTACGAAACCGTCGGCGGCCTGCCGCTGCTGAGCTTCTCGATGGTCGATCCCAAGGGGTGGCAGTTCGCGATCAAGTACGCCATCGACCGTCTGGCCGCTGGAGCGCTGCTGATCCTGCTCTCGCCGCTGCTGGCCGTCATTGCGCTGGTCGTGAGGCTGAACTCGCCCGGACCCGTTCTCTTCCGCCAGCGCCGCGTGGGGCGCGACGGCACGGTGTTCGATCTCTACAAGTTCCGCTCGATGCGCACAATGGACCGGCACTTCCGCATCAGCGCAGCTTCGATCGGCGACGACTACGCGGATGGCCGCGAGGTCGTCACCACGCTGGCGCGAGACATCGCGCCCGGCGGGGTGGAGGGCGCCGACCGCCGCACGTTGGTGGGGCGCATCCTGCGCCGCTCCTCAATGGACGAGCTGCCCCAGCTGTTCAACGTCTTCAGGGGCGACATGAGCCTCATCGGCCCGCGCCCCGAGCGCCCCGAGTACGTCGAGCTGTTCGACCAGGACGTCACTCGCTACGGCGACCGTCACAGGGTCAAGTCGGGCATAACCGGCTGGGCCCAGGTGCACGGATTGCGTGGCCAAACATCGCTGGCCGAGCGCATCGAGCTGGACAACTACTACATCGCCCACTGGTCTTTGGGCCTCGACCTGAAGATCGTGCTGCTCACGGCGGCGGCGCTGTTCCGCAACGCGGAATGAGATCCGCCGGGTCGTGAGCGCCGGTAGCCTGTTCTCCCAGATGTCCCCCACCTGGATCTGGCTGCAGGCCGCGATCGTGGTGTTCGTGCTGATCGGCATGGTCATCGCGATCACGAAGCTCGCTTGACCATCGCGCCGGAGGAGGCCGGTATTGGTCGCATGGCCGCTCCATCATCATCACTTGCCATATGCGCACTTGACTTCGACCGTATGCCCAGCGGAAGCGTGCGTGTGATCCCAGGGTTTGGACGGATATGATCGGGGCCTCGTTACCGCGCAGCTCGAATCACAGCCAAGGGAGGGTCATGTTCAGATCGATCGTGGTTGGAACCGACGGCTCGGACACCGCCGGTCAGGCCGTGCGCCAGGCGGTCGATCTGGCCAGGTCCGTGGGCGCGTCGCTGGAGCTCGTGAGCGCGTATGAGCCCGTGCCCGCGCAGCGCCTGCGCGAGGAGCGACGCGACATGCCCGAGGACCTGCAGTGGGCGATCAACCCCCGCGAGGACGTCGACGCCACGCTGGAGGCCGCCGCCGAGATCGCCCGCGAGGCGAGCGTTCCGGTCAACGTCTACCCGCGCCAGGGCGACCCGGCGGACGCGATCCTCGACGTGGCCGAAGAGCGCGAGGCCGACCTGATCGTGGTGGGCAACAAGGGCATGACGGGCGCCAAGCGCTTCCTTCTGGGGTCGGTGCCCAACAAGGTGTCCCACCACGCGCCCTGCTCGGTGCTGATCATCCGCACCACCTGAGCCGGGGCCCCACCGAACTCATCCCCGACGCCGGCGCCATCGCAGGTGCCACCGCAGGCGCCTGCGCCCAATGCCCGCGAGCTCGACGGCCGGGCGCCGCGGGATCTCGCCGCCGTCGAGGATCGCCGCGGGCACCGACTGCGTGAGCCATTCCGCGAGCGGGCCGAGACCTGCCTGCTCGAGCTCCTCGATGATTCCCGGAGGGCGGCGAACCTCGTCGTGGGCGTCGGAGGCGACGTTGTGAACCAGCTCCTCCTCGACGAGCCTCAGCGCGAAGCGACGCACGGGCGCGCCGAAGCGACCGACGAGCGAGCCGGCCGTGAGCGAGGTGAGCACGCCGGCCTGGACCAGCGATCTCAGCATCTGTGGATCTCGATGGAATGCCGCGCACCGCTCCGGGTGGGCGAGGATCACGCGACGCCCCCGGCGTTGAAGATCGAGGACGATCGCGTCCAGGCCGTGGGCCGTTGGGACGAACGGCGGCTCCACGAGCAGCCAGCCACCGCCTCCGAGCGTGAGGCGCTCGAGCTGCGCGCGGTCGGTGTCGGCGACACGGCTCATCGCAAGCTCGGCGCCCGGGCGCACCTGGAGCTCTATCGCCTCGCCGCTCAGGCGCGCGTTCAGCTCATCGACCAGGCGCGCGATCGTGCCCGGCTCGTTGGGATAGCGCCAGCTCACATGCGGCGTGGCAACGATCACGCGCGTCCCGGCCGCCGCTGCGGCGCGGGCGAGCGCGAGGGAGTCCTCGATCGTCGCGGGCCCGTCGTCGATGCCCGGGAGGATGTGGCAATGCAGGTCGATCATGGCGTGGTTACGTCAGACAGTGTGGTTCCCGTGATTCGCTCGCCGCGCGCAGCCCCTCGACGGCGAGAAGCGGGTCGGTCCGGGCGTCGAGTCCAGCGATCTCGGGTCGCAGGACACTGGGAAGCAGGCGGCGAACCAGCCGGGCGCGAGGGCCGAAGGCGACGAGCGCATGTGCGGTCCTGAGCTGCATCTCGACGTCGAGGGCGCGCATCGTCGCCAGGGGCCTCAACCGGCTCACCTTTCGCGCCGGCATGCCAACCTCGTGGTGGCGGTCATCGCTGATGAGCGCCACGTCAAAGTCCTGCGCCGCAAGCGCGCCGAGCCACCGCCGCGCCCTCTGCGCCGACTTGCCGCGGGCGGCGATCGCGACGACCTTAGGAGCGCCGGCCGGCCGCCGTCCGAAGTGGCGGCCGTTGCGCTCGACAGTTGCCGTGTCTGGCGCTCGTCTGTCTGCCGGTGCGCGGACGAGAACCAGGGTCCACACGAGCGCGTCGGAGCCGACGTCGAGCAGGACCTTGAACACTCCACGCCACCCGTCGCGCCACCCGCCGTCCACGATCAGGCGATACGCGAGCTTCGCCGCGGGCCGCGCCACGATGCCGAAGAGGTAGGCGCGTGGGTCGCGACTCGGGGTTATGTGAGCGCTCTCAAGCATTGCGTAGCGCCACGCGTCGAGCAGGGCTTCGCGCGGCGTGTCGGCGAGCTCATGCTCCAGGTCGCCATCGAGCACCGCGGGGCGCTCGCGCGGCTCGATGCCCTCGTGCACCGATCGCGACTCGTCGTGCCGGTATGCGCTGCGCCGGAACAGCCGCGAGCGGTAGGCCGGGTACTTCGCGGAAGGACCGAGGAATCGCCCCAGGAAGCGATTGCGCAAGGCGCACACGGCGATGTTGACGTCGGGCTTCACCGCACGGAGCATCCCCTCGATGCTCGCGCGCAGGCGCGGCGAGACGCGCTCGTCGGCATCGAGCTCGAACACCCACTCGCTCGTGGCAACGTCAAGCGCGACGTTGCGTTGTGCCGCGAAGCCCGGCCACGGGTTCTCGATCACTCGCGCGCCGGCCGCCCGCGCGATCTCGACGGTGCGATCCGTGGAGCCACCGTCCACGACAACGATCTCATCGCAGAAGGCCACACTTTCGAGAGCGGCAGGCAGTTGCTCCTGCTCGTTCTGGACGATCAGGCAGGCGGTGATTCGCTCTGCGGGCATCTGCCGGATACTACGGCGACCCTCGACGGCCGCACGGAGGCGCAATCCCTGGAGGACAGCGCGAATTCGATGCCGCTGCGGTCGAGCGGTCGCTGAAACCGACCCTGTGCCGGCGTTCTGCGCAGCTCGCTATGGCATCCTTGGCGGGATGCGCCGCTCCGCGCCCTTGGCCGCTCTGCTCGCCTGTGCGGCGCTCGCAGCCTGCGGCTCGTCCGCCAGTCCCGGCGCGCCGCTGGCGCTGCCCAGCTCGCCCGCGCAGCTCGCGCCACCCAAGCAGTCGCACGTCGTGGTGATCGCGCTCGAGAACCGCGAGCTCGGTGAAGTGATCGGCGACCGCTCCGCGCCCTATGTTCAGGCGCTCGCGCGCAAGGGCGCGTTGGCGACCGCCTACTACGCGGTGGCCCATCCCTCGCTGCCCAACTACATTGCGCTGCTTGCCGGCGATCCGCTCGGCATCTCCTCAGACTGCACTGAATGCGAAGCGCACGGCTCCAACCTGATCGACCAACTCGAAGGCGCCCACGTGGATTGGCGCGCATACATGGAGGGAATGCCCGAACCGTGCTACAGGGGGGAATCCTCAGGGGGTTATGTCAAGCGCCACGATCCCTTCATGTACTTCCCCCAGATCGCCACCAACCCTGCGCGCTGCCACAAGGTGGTCCCGTTCACCCAGCTTGCAGGCGACCTTCGCCGCAGTGCCCTGCCCCCGTTCTCATGGATATCGCCCAACCTTTGCGACGATGGCCACGATTGCGGCAATGCGAGCGTCAGCGGCTTCCTGGCGCGGATCGTCCCCTACCTGCTCCCCAGTCTTGGGCCGCGGGGCTTCCTCGCCGTGGTCTGGGACGAGGGCTCAAGCGAAGCCGGCTGTTGCCGTCTGGCGTCCGGGGGGCGCACGCCACTGATCCTTGTAGGGCCCCGGATACGCTCCGGTCGTCGCTTTACAGGCGCGACGGACCACTACGCACTGTTGGCCTTAATCGAGAGCTCCTTCCGCCTTTCGCTGCTGCGCGGAGCCGCCTGCAGCTGCACGCCATCGCTCGACGCTGCTTTCAAGGGTGGCGCCGCGCCGGTACTCGTAAGACGCTAGCGCGTTCCATCATCTCGGACGACGGGGTGCGTAGACTGGCGTCACCGTGAACCAGCCATCCGGTGAGAAGCGTGCGAGCTACAAGCCCACGCTCGTCTACTCGATCACCGGCCGGCTGAATGTGATCGTCTGGCGCCTGCCTCTCCCTCATCGGGCGCTGGGGCGGCTGAGCATGCTCGTGTACCGCAACCCGCCGGTGCCGAGCGAGGTCGTGGTCAGCATCGTTCGATCGCTGGAGCAGGCAGGCATCCGCTACTGGATAAGCGGGGGTTGGGGGGTCGACGCGATAGCAGGACGCCACACTAGGGTCCATCGCGACCTCGACTTGGTGATCGATGACGTGGAGGTGGAGCGGGCCGCGCAGGCACTGGGAGCGGTCGGCTTCTTTGAGTGGTATCGCAACGACTCCGACGTGCCGATGTTCTCGCGCGTCGTGCTGCACGACCACCACATCGCCGGCCACGCAGTCGACCTGCACCCACTCGACGTCTCGAGCGGCCACGTGGAGTTCGCGACCGGATCGATCGACGACCATATGGTGCCTTGCCTGTCGGTCGAGTCTCAGATCAAGACCCACTCCAACTACCGCAAGCGCTGGCGCGACCGAGCCGACCTGGCGACGCTGCGCAAGGCACTCGAAGGCTCCACAACGGCCCTGATCGTGCCGGTCCCCATTGCCGATGACCTGTGCGAGGAGTCGGCGCGCGAGCCCGGCATGCCGGCGCACATCACCGTGCTGCACCCGTTCCTGCGCTCGCGCCGGGTTGACTATCGCACCGAGCGGGCGCTCGGTCAGCTGCTCGAGCGCCTGCCCGCCTTCGACTTCGTGCTCAGCGAGCTGGGCAGCTTCCCCAAAGTTATCTACCTTGCGCCCGACCCGACCCAGCCGTTCGTCGCGTTGACTGAAGCGGTGGCCATGCGCTGGCCGGAGCACCAGTCCTACGGCGGCAGCTTCGACGAGATCGTCCCGCACGTGACCGTCGCCTACGCGGACGAGCCCCCCCCCGATCTTGCCGATCGGCTTCCCTTGCACGGCCGCGCGGAGGAGGTGTGGCTGATGAGCAGGATCGGCTATCGCTGGATACGCCGCCGACGCTTCACCCTGCGCGGCGCGTCGGGTGGCCCGTGAGCGAGACCGCCGCCCAGGGGCCAGCCGGGGAGGCGGCGCCTGCACCGGACACGCGACCGCTCGGCCGGATCGTCTCCATTCAGACCACAAGCGAGCGCGGTGGGGCCGAGTACGCGAACGTCGATCTGCTCGACGCGCTGGCGGCGCGCGGTCACGACGTGGTCCTGCTAACGAACGTCCCCGACATCGCTGCAGGCACGCGCGTGCGCGTGCGCGAGGTTCACCTTGGCCCGAAGCTGGCGCGACGCTCGCAGCTCGCGGTCCTGGTCAAGGCGCCGCTGATCCTGCTGAGGCTGGCCCGTGCCCTGCGTGCCGAGCAGCCCGTCGGGGTGGTGTTCCTACACTTCAAGAAGGAGCAGCTGCTCTGCTCGCTGTTGCCCCGTCGCCTGGCGCCGGCGATCGTGTGGGCGGAGTGGGGTCCGGTCCCGCCGGCAATGCGGCGCGGCCCGGCGCGCGCGCTGTACGTCTTGGCGGCGCGGCGCGCGCGCAAGGTGATGGCCGTATCGGAGGGCACACGCCAGACGGTCGTCGCGACTGGGGTGGCGCCCGCCAAGGTAGAGATCGTCCCCAACCTCGTCGACGTACACGCGGTCGACTTCGACGCCGACGCCCGAGCGCGTCTGCGGTCCGCATGGGGCGCCCGCGAGCAGACCCTGGTGGTGGGGTGCATTTCGCGCTTTCAGGCGCGCAAGCGCAACGACGTCGTGATCGACGCCATGGGTCACCTGGACGGCGACGTGTTGCTGGTGATGGCCGGCGAGGGCGATCGGGAGGCTGCCCTGCGCGCGCGCGCGCAGGCTTACGGCGAGCGCGTCAGATTCGAGCCGAACGTGCGCGGCCATGTCGAGGAGTTCCTGTCGGCCTGCGATCTGCTGGTGTTCGCCCCGAGCCCGACTGAGGGCGAGCCGCGCGTGATCGTGATGGCACAGCTGGTCGGCGTCCCCGTCATTGCCACCGATCCGGAGGGCGCCAGCGGCTTGATAGCGTCCGGAGCCGGCACCATCGTCTCGCCCTCGCACGATCCGTGCGCTCTCGCCGCGACGCTGGCCGAATACCGAGACGATCGCGACCGCTGCAGGCGCGAGGGCGCCGCCGCGCGCCAGGCCACGCTTTCCAGCCACGAGCCCAAGCGCACGCTGCGAGCGGTCGAACGGGCGCTTGGCTAGAACGCGCGCGAGTACTGCGAGAGGGTGCCCGAGCCGAAGTTGGTGGCGTAGACGCTGTTGCCTTCGGGGCTGACCGCCACACCTTCGGGCTCGACCCCGGCGGCGATTGAGGCTGACGATTTGATCGCGGCCAGCTCGCCGCTCGCCGTGTCACGCGCGTACTCCGAGACGGTGTTCGAGCCGAAGTTGGTGGCGTAGACGCTGTCGCCGTCGGGGCTGATCGCCACGCATTCGGTGTATTCGCCAGCCGCCACGGACGCTGTGCCGAGTGTGGCGAGCGCTCCGGTTTCCTGGTTGCGAGACATCTCCCACACCGCCCCCGGGGAGCTGTTGTCGGCGACGTACACGTCCTTGCCGTCGTGGCTGACGGCGAGGTCGTGCGGGTTGGCGCCGGCCTCCACGCTCGCCGGGCTCATCGTCGAGAGCGCTCCCGTGATGGTGTTGCGCGAGTACTGGGAGACGGCGCCCGACCCGTAGTCGGCGGCGTAGGCGTTCTTGCCGTCCGGGCTTACGACGACGCTGTGCACGTTTGCGCCGGCCGTCACCGTTGCCGGCGAGAGGGCTGTGAGTTTGCCGGTTTCGCCGTTGCGCGAGTACTGGGAGACCGCTTGCGAGTCCGAGTCGGCGACATAGGCGTTCTTACCGTCCGGGCTGATCGCGACTCCGATCGGGTCTTCTCCGGCTTCGACCGTCGCCGGCGAGAGCGCCGTGAGCACCCCGGTGGTGGTGTTGCGCGAATACTGAGAGATCGAGTCGGAGTGCCCGTTGGCGACATACAAGTACTTGCCGTCGGGGCTGACGACGATTCCCTCGGGCGAGCTGCCGGCCGACACTGTCGCGGGGGACAGCGCGGTCAGCTTGCCGGTTTCGCTCGAACGCGAGTACTCGGACAGGCTGCTCGTCCCGCGATTGGTGACGTACACGTCTTTTCCGTCCGGGCTGACGGCCACGCGCGCGGTGCCGCTTCCGGCTGTCACCGAGGCCGGCGAGAGCGCCGTCAGGACGCCGGAAGGAGCGCTGACGGTCTGCGTCAGCGAGGAAGAGGTCGAGCTGGGGTAGGTTGCGTCTCCCAGGAAGCTCGCCGTGACTGTGTGCGTCCCGGCGCTGCCGTAGGCGAGTTGACAGGTGGCCGTGAACGGCGCGGCGCCGCTCAGCGACTGGGAGGTGCAGCCGACGATCGGACTGCCGTTGTCGAAGAACTCGACCTTCCCCGTCGGGGCGCCCGCCGGCGCCACGGTCACGGTGGCCGTGTAGGTGACCTGCTGCCCGGTCGATGACGGGTTCGGCGAGGAGGCAAGCGATGTGTTCGCGCTCGCAAGCGTGACGGCGCCGGTGAAGGTGCTCGCGGTCGACCACGATTCGTAGCGTGCTGTGATCTTGTACTCGTAAGTCCCTGGCGAGGGCGAGTCGGTGCAGGAGAAGCTCCCAAACGCGTTCGGCTGCCCTGCGCTAGAGGAAACCGGGCCACAGCTCGCCGCGCCCAGGTCGGCGCCACCGGAGTCGTAGCGCTCGACGCTGTAGCCGCTGGCCGCCGCGGTGCCCAAATCAACGGTGGAGGCATTCCAGGTCACCTTGACGCTCCCGCCCGACGCGCTGGCAGTCGCGTTGCCTGGAGCGGTCAGCTTGGACACGGTAGCGCTCGCTGACCCGTTGCCGGGCGTCGCAGTGAGGTAGGCCGATGCCACGGCGGCAAACGCCATCAGCGCTGCCATGCCGGGGAGCGGGAGCAGCGCGACCGCCGCCGCCCTCGCTCGCAAGCCGCGCCAGGCGAGCACCGCTTATCGCCGCTTCCCTGTGCTCTTGAGCGCGAGCCCGCGGTAGGCAAGCTCGACCGTTGCCCCCATGCAGCCGTTCTGATTGGCCGGGCGGTCGATCATGGCGACGGTCGGCCAGCGCTTCGGGGGGATGCCTGCCCGCTTGAGCGTGGTCGAGCCGGGCGGCACCGTCACCGCGCGCCCGGAGTAGCGGCCGGCGAGGAAGTCCTTGACGGTGCAGCGCAAGGCCCGCGTAGCGCGCGGCGCCCTCACGGCCTTGACCGTGACTGTCGCCGATCTAAGCGTGATCGCGTAGCGGCGGGGGTTCTTCAGGACGAGGTCGATCGGCACGGGTTTCGCTCCTGGATACAGGCCGGCGCCGGCGCGACCGGCGATCACCAACGTCGGCGCTCGCAGGTGCCCCTGGGGCCCGCCTTTTACGCCGTTGCCGGCAGGCGCCTTGGAGGTGCCGTGCGGGCCCACGATCGCCAGGGCGGTCGCGATGGACCCCCCGGCGATCGCCAGCGCCACGAGCACGGTCGCAACCCGGACGGGCTTCACGGCGATCAGCTGCTGGTGAAGCTCAGCGTCAGTTTCGCGCCCTGGCAGGAGTCCTGGGAGACCCCGGTGTCGTTCATCTTCAGCGAGCCGGTCTTTTCCACTTCTTCGCCGGCTTTCAGCGTCTGATTGACCGCGATCGACGCCATTTCAAAGGCCGCCGGAGAGCCGGTGAGGCTCGTGTTGCAGCTCGTGTGGCTCGCGTCGGGGGTGATCGTCGTCACGCTCACGCTGCCGACATGGGCCGACTGGGTGGCGCTGGTGTTCTTGACGTGCACCGTCACCGTCGCCGCGCTGCCGCCCGGATACAGTTCGCCGCTGGTCGTGCCGGTGATGCTCACGCTCGCCGAGCTCGTGCCGACGGTCGCCGTGCCGGTGCCCGATCCGCCGCCGGTGAAGTAGGCGACGGCGGCTGTGCCCGCCGCCAGTGCGAGGGCGACCCCGAAGGCGGCTGCGACGCGCTTGTCGAAGAGTCTGTGCATGGTTCAACGCTCCTTGTCGAAGGCCAGCCATCCAGCGGGCGGGCGTGGGAGTGATTCCTTTCGCCTATAGGAATTATCCCCTACTCTTCGCGATCTCTAGTCCCGCGCCCGGGGGATCTTGGGGTGAGTCCAAAGGGTGAGACCGGGTGAGGGAGGACTAATCCATTTCGACTATCTTGGCGATACGTCCCCATGAGGCGCGTGAGCACATGAGGTCCCCCAGCCGCGAATCCCACACGCCATCGTCGGCCGCGTCCGCGACCGTCCTGGTCGGGCGCTTCGACGATCTGCTCGCCCATGGCCTGCGGGCCGTCGTCGAATCCGACCCCAGTGTGCGACTGGTGTGCTCGGACGTCGAAGGGCGGCGCCTCAGCGCAGCGATCCAGGCGCACCGGCCGAAGGTGGCGATCGTCGACTGCGCCACGCTCGCAAGCCCGGCCGAGGTGCGCGAGCTGCGCGGCCGCCATCCGCAGACCAGCCTGGTGCTGCTGACCGACCATCCCTCCGGCGCCGAGTGCGCGCAGATGCTGGCGTTCGGCGCCAACGCCTGCCTGGGAAAGTCGGCCGAGGCAAGGGATGTCCTGAACGCGATCCATCTCGTCTCGCGCGGGCTGCAGCTGGTTCCGCGCGTGGACGCCGGCAGATCGAATGGGGTCCACACGCGCGCCGAGCTGCTCACGCCCCGGGAGGCGGAGGTGCTCACGCTCCTGCGCGAAGGCAGCGCGAATGCTCAGATCGCCGCTTCTCTGCACGTCTCGATTGAGACGGTGCGCACGCACGCGCGCAACATCTACCGCAAGCTGGGCGTCTCCTCGCGGCGCGAGCTGCTGGCGCCCGCGGCGGCCTCGCCCGACCCGGCGTCGCGACGAGGGCTTCCAGCGGCTCCCATCCAGCGTCCGGCGGCGTCCGGCGATCGTTACCGCTCGAGTCGTGGCGCCCGCCGGCCCAGCCACGGCTGACCCGCGCCAGGAGCGCCGTCCGATTTCGACGGTAGCCCGCCACGCCACGCCCCAGCGCGCCGCCCGCGACATCCTCATGCAGATCGTGGTGCGGGTGCTCAACCTCGCGCTCGGGGTGCTCGTCACCGCGCTCGTGGCCCGCCTGCTCGGCCAGGCCGGCTACGGCCAGTGGTCGACGATCTTCATCGTCCTCACGCTCACGGCCTACTTCGCGAACTTCGGCATGGAAACGGTGGTCGTGCGCGAAGCCGCCCGCGAGCCCGAGCGCGAGCACGAGTGGCTCGGGGCGATGTTCCTGCTGCGGCTGATCCTGCTGGCGCCCGCGATCGCGGTCTCGATCGGCGCGGTTGCGCTGATCGCAAGCAGCCAACAGATGCTCGTTGCCGGTCTGATCCTGATCGCCGCCATGCCCTTCAGCGGCATCGGCGTGATGCAGCTCGTGTTCCAGCTACGCGTCAACAACCTCGTGCCGATGCTCGTCGTCTCACTACGGAGCGTCCTGTGGGGCGCTGCCGTCGGTGTCATCTACCTCACCGGTGGCACCATGGTCTCACTCGCGGTCGCGTTGGCCGTCACCAACGCCATCGGGTCGGTCGTCCAGGCGGTCCTCGCCCTACGGCTCGTCGAGCGCTGGCCGCGACCGTCGCGCAAGCAGCTCGGCACGCTCGTTCGCGCCGGCCTGCCGCTCGGCCTGTCGGGCGTGCTCATCATCGCCTATGCCCGCATCGACCAGCTGATCGTCTTCGAGCTCGCCGGCAGCAAGTCGGCGGGCCTGTACGGCAGCGTCTACACGATCCTCGACCAGTCTCACTTCGTGCCAATCTCGATCCTCACGACCCTGGCGCCGATCATCGCTGCCTCCTGGCCGGCTGACCGCTCGCGCATGTTGCGCGCGACACGCAGGACGGCGGAGCTGATGGCGATCGCCTCGGTCGGCGCCCTGGCGTTCGCGATCGTCGCGTCCACGCAGATCGTGCGGTTGATCTTCGGCGCGGAATTCGTGCCCGCGGCCAGCGCGCTGCCGGTGCTAGGCGCGGCCTTCGTGTTCATCTGCTTCGGCTATCTCAACGGCAACGTGCTCGTCGTGCTGGGCCTGCAGAAGCGTCTGCTGATCGTCAGCCTGCTGGCTCTGGTGGTGAACGTCGCCGGCAACCTCGCGCTGGTTCCCGCCGTTGGGTTCATGGGCGCCGCGTGGATGACCCTGATCACCGAGGTCGTCGTATTCGCCGCGAGCGCGTACCTGATCCTGAATGCCTTGAAAATGAAGATCCCCAACCTGGGCCGCATCGGGCGGACCGTGCTCGCCGCCGTACTGCTGTGGGGGATCCTCACCGTCCTGGAGAAGGCCGACGGCTCGCTCGCCGTCCTGGTCCCGGCGGCCTGCCTCGCCTACCCGGCGCTGCTGTTCGGTCTGCGCGCGATCTCGATCGAAGACGTGCGCATCGTGCTCAGTCGCCGCGCGGCGGTCTGACCCCGGCGAGCTCGCGACCACGCCGCCAGGGCCCCCAGATTGCCCTCGTTGAAGAACAGGACTCGCATGGGAAGGAGGTGCGCCGCGAGCAGCGCGTCGCGGAAGCGGGAGCCCATCAGAGCGGAAGCCCTTTGGGGAGCCCGTTGGAGCCGGAGCCCGTCGATAGTATGACGCCGCCGCCCTTGCACCTCTTTGCGATAGCCGCCGACATCCCCAGCCTGCCCTCCGGCCGCCTTGCAAAGGCTCTTGACGCGATCGGGCGCGAGTTCGGGCTCGACCCCACCACCGCCTGGGATGCATCGTCCCCGCGCGGAGCCTTGACGGCTGCGGGAGTCCACCATGGAGCGCGCGCGTCACCCCGCCGCTACCTGGCGCGCGGGGGGGCCACGATCACCGCCTTCGACGGTCTGCCCGTCGATCCCTCGGGTGCGCACACGGCCCATGACGCCGGCGAGATCGCGAAGGGCTGGGATAGCTGGGTGGCCGAGCTGGAGGGCCAGTTCTGCGCGCTGAGGATCGACCTCGAGCGTGAGCGCGTCGAGCTGATGCTCGACACCTTCGGCCTCGTCCCGGCCTTTGCGGCTCATCACGGTCACGGAGTGCTCGTCAGCAACAGCGTCGCGGCGATCCGCTCGCTGCTGGGGTCGGCCGAGCCGGATCCGCTTGGTGTCAGCTCGATGGTCGGGCTCGGCTGGGCCGCGAGCCGCCACACGCTCCTGCGCGGCGTTCTCGCCCTGGCCGGGGGGGCCGTGCACGAAATCGAAGGGGGCCGGCTCACCACGCGCGCCCACTTCGGCCCGGGACGGATCGACCGGCGCGCGGGCGCGGCGACAAGCGTCGAGCAGCTCGCCGACCACATGGCGGATCTGACCGAGAGCGCCGCGCGCGGGCTCGATCCGATTCGCTGCGCGATCACAGCCGGGCGCGACAGTCGCCTGGTGCTCGCGTTGGTGCGCGCGCGGGGGATAGACCCGCGCTGCTACACGATCGGCGCGCACTCGAGCAAGGACGTGACATGCGCACAGGCCTTGGCTCGCCGCTTCGGGCTGGCGCACGAGGTACTCGTCCCGCAGGAGGACGCCGAGCGCGACTGGGCGGCCGTCGCCGCGCGCCTGATCGCCCAGGCCGACGGGCTCTCCGACCTCAGGCAGCTGATGGACGGTCTGCACCCGGACGGGTCTGGCAGCCTCGGCTTGAGGATGTCCGGCCTCGGTGGCGAGATGGGACGCAACGGTCCCACCGAAAACGTCGTGGCGGTCGCCAACACGCCGCTCTTGGGCCGCTTCTCCGGCGTGCAACGGCGCGTGCTGCGTATGAAGGGCGATGCCTTCAGGCACCTGATGACGCGCACGGCCCAGGAGGTCATGGACAACAACATTGATCAGTTCTTTGACCGGCGCTTGGCGGAGGGTTGGCGGGCAAACGAGGTGGCCGACCTCTTCTTTGCATTTGAGCGTGTCGGCTGCCACGGGGCCACCGCCGCCCGCCGCGCCTCGATGGCCGACGACCTGTTCACGCCGTACTGCACGCGCCGCTACGTCGAGTACTGCCTGGCGATGACCCCCGCGCAGCGCTTTGTCGAACTGCCCTATCAGCAGCTCCTGCGCCACGTCTCCCCCGAGCTAGCCGCATTCCCGTTCAAGGACCCTCTGAAGCGGCCGTGGCCGGCGCTGGCCGCGCCACGCGCCATACGCAGGCTTGCGCAGATCAGCTCGGAAAAGGTCGGCATCCGCCGACACAAGCACACGCCGGCGACCGGCGAAGAGCCGTTCCTGCTGTCTTGGGTGGAGGGCCAGCGCGAGCTGCTCGGGGATCTGTTCGATCACGACTCCTCGCCGCTGTGGGAGCTCATCTCGCGCGAGCGTGTCAAGGCGCTGATGGCCGGGACGCCGCAGCAGCGAGCAGCCGATCTCGTCGGTCTGCTGCGGGTGGCGACCGTGTTCTGGTACTTCCACGGACCGCTCCCTATCTGAGTCCACTGGCAACTTCCCATCTGAGCGCAATGCGAATCCTGGTCCTCTCCAACCTCTATCCGCCGGTCGCCAGGGGCGGCTTTGAGGTCGAGTGCTCGGGCGTCGTGGAGCGGCTGCGCGAGTCACACGAGGTGCTGGTTCTCACGACAAAGCTCGAACGGGCCAGCGCGGGCCCCGAGCGCGAGGTGCGGCGCGAGCTGGCCTTCCTGTCCGACGATTGGCGCGGCGCCCTGCGCGCGCCAGCGGTCGCGCCGGCGGCGGTTCGCCATGCGCGCCGAGCGCTCGAGTGGAAACCGGATCTCATATACGCCTGGAACGTGTCATCCACTCCCCAGGCGGCCCTGCGAGTGCTCGCCGACAGCGGCGTGCCGCTCGCCTTCCGGGTGTGCTCGCACGTGCTCGCGGACCTGTTCGTCGAGGACCAGTTCCTGCGGGAGCTGTTGCCGCGCTCGCGTGGGCCGGCGAGATCGCTGTGGAGCGCCGGCTGTCGCGCGCTCAACGCGCTGCCCGGGATGCGCCTTGCGCCGCGGGCCGCGGTGCGGATGGCGATCGCTTGGAACTCGGAGACGATGAAGCGCCTGGTCGAGCCGCCGGCGTTCGTCGAGACGGCCTTCGAGCGCGTGATCCACTCCGTGCCGCGCCACGGCGGCCTGTATGCCAGCGTCGAGCGCGACCCCGGCCCCGAGCCGGAGATCGCGTTCGTGGGGCGAGTGACGCCCTTCAAGGGCGTCGCGGTGGCGATCGAGGCGCTCGCTCGCTTGCGCTCCGAGCACGGGATCGGCGCCCGCCTAGTCGTCGTGGGGCCGGAGGACCGCGAGCACGGCGCGCAGATGCGAGCTTTGGCACGGCGCTTGGGCGTAGGCGAGCAGGTGCGCTGGCATGGCCAGAGCGCTCCCGCGCAGGTCGCGGAGGTTTTGGCTCGGGCACATGTCTTAATCGTGCCGTCCGTCTGGGACGAGCCGTTTCCGCTTGTCACAATCGAGGGCGCCTTGGCTCGCGTCCCGCTGGTCGCCTCCGATGTCGGCGGCATTTCGGAGGGAATGCACGCCGACGAGCACGCGTTGCTGTTCCCACGCGGCGACAGCAGCGCCGCCGCTGCGGCGCTGGCGCGGACGTTGCGCGAAGGGGAGAGCACGGCCGCGCGTGTGGCCCGCGCCCGCGCCCGCGCCGAGAGCTTCCGCCTGCAGCCCTACCTTGACGAGCAGGAGCTCTTCGTGCGGGATGCCCAGCGAGCGCTAGCCGCGCTCTCCCCCGACGACGATGTCGCCGGCGCCGGCGCCGGCGAAGATGAGTGAGGCCGATCGGCGCGCGGGTCGCGCGAGCGAGTGCCACCAGCAGAGAGCGAGCGAGTCGTAACATGGCGGGCAAGGCCGCTCTCAGCAATCGTCACGGCGAGCGCGCGCTCGAGCACGCGAGCTCGACCGACGATGTGGCTAGGGTGAAGGTCGCAGTGTCCATGGAAAGCCAAGCTTCAGCCATCCGCGAGCAGCGATCCGTCTGTCCGCGCACGTGGGGGCGGTCGGCTTGAGCGCTCCCGATCGGCTGGAGGCGCTACGCGAGGGCGACAGCCTCAGCAACGCGCTGGCAGCGGCTCGGCGACGCTGGCCGCTGATCGTCGGCGTCGTTGTCGTGTGTCTGCTCGTCGCGGTCGTTAATCACGAGCGCAGTCCGAAGTCCTACGTCGCCACCGCGAGTGTTGCCTTCCAATCGGCGACGCTTCCCGACGCGGCCCTGCAGGTTTCCTCCTCGGGCAGCAGCGAACCGCAGCGCACGGCCGACACCGAGGTGTTGATCGCGCACTCCTCCCAGGTCGCCGAAGGGGTGCGCAAGCAGCTCAACAGTCCGTCGAGCGCGAGCAAACTGCTGAAATCAGTGAAGGTCGAAGCCGCGCCTAACGCCGACGTCCTTAACATCTCCGCCTCGACCGGCAGCCCCGCTTACTCGGCCCTGCTGGCGAACTCCTTCGCCAACCAGTACATCGCCTTCAAGGCCTCAGCTCAGGTCGCCAGCATTGAAGCGGCCGAAACGAAGCTCAAGGAACGCATTGCGGCGTTGCCCGCGGGCTCGCCGGCGCGGGTCTCACTCGAACAGTCGCAGCAGCGCCTCGCCGGCCTGCGGGCTGTCGCGGGCGGCGGAGCGAACATAATCAGCCTCGCCACACCTTCCGACGAACCGTCCGGCATCGGGCTGCTCGCCACCGCCGTGATCGGCATCGTGATCGGCATCGCGCTGGCCGCCTCGCTCGTGTTCCTGCTCGAGTCGCTCGATCGCAGGGTCAAGGCGATCGAGGAGTTCGAGCACCGCTATCGGATGCCTGCGCTCAGCGCGGTGCCGCAGGCGGCTTTCGTCCGCCGTCGTGCCACCGATCGGGCCGATCAGCTCGAGCCCTACCGCATACTGCGCAGCGCGCTCGATTTCGCGGCTGTGGCCCGCAAGCTCGACACCCTGCTCGTCACCAGCGCCGTCTCCGGCGAGGGCAAGACGACCGTGGCGGTAGACCTGGCGCAGGCGCTAGCGCTGACAGGCCGCCAAGTGCTGCTCGCCGAGCTCGACCTGCGCCGGCCCACGTTCGCCAACCACTTCGACGTCCCTCGCGACGGGGGCCTGACCAGGGCCCTGGCTCGCGGCGAGGGCATAGTGGACTTCCTGACGACGCCACTGCAGGGATTGCCCAACCTGTCGGTCCTGCCGGCCGGCCGCACGCCGCCCAATCCATCCGAGCTGCTCGGCTCGCCGGCAATGACCGAGGTGCTGAGCGAAATGAACGGCGAGCGCATGGTGATCATCGATGCGCCGCCGCTCAACCCGGTGTCAGACGCCCAGGTGCTGCTTAACAATCCGGCGGTCGACGGCGTGCTGGTAGTGGCGCGCCTTGGCGTGACCACCCGCGAGGAGGTGCGCCGCGCGCGCGCGATCCTCGACCGGCACACGGTGGCCCCCGTGGGGCTGGTCGTCACCGGCCTGCGTGACAGCGGACGCTACGGCTACGAGTCCTACGAGTCCGACGCGCTCTCGGTCGGAGCGGCTCGCGGAGCGCTTGGGCGACCCAAGAGCCGGCACGGCGAGCGCGGCTCCGTGAGCTGAGCGGCCCATGAGCGCCACGCCGGAGGGCACGCGGCGGCTTGCTGTTCTCGCCCGTTCGGAGCTGTTCCTCGCCGTCGTCGTCAGCTGCGCCGTGGGCTTGGTGGCGCTGCTTGCCAGTCGCAAGCTCGGGAGCGTGGGCCTGCTCGCGCCGCTGCTCGTCGTGCTGGTGGTCCTTCTGCTGCGCCGGCCGGCAGCGATGGTGGCGTTCGTCACCGCGCTCGTGGTCCTCTGCGAGGGCGCGACTTTCGGGCTGCTGACGTTCACCTCCAAGCTCTACGAAAACATCTACCACGACCTCACCGTGGTAGACGTGCTTGTGGCGCTCACGGCTCTGTCGGTGGGACTGGACGCCCTGCGCGCCGGCAGGCCGCTGCGCGTGCCCGGGCCGCTGAGGATTCCGCTGCTGCTCCTGGCGTTGGCGATGGTGGTCGGCTTCGTCGTCGGTCACGCCAGTGGCGGCAGCCTTCGCTTCGTGCTGGCGTCCGAGAACGTGCTCGGCTACATCCTCGTGCTGCCGGTGGCGGTGGCCAATCTCGACCTGAGTCGCGTGCAGGTCCAGCGCCTGCTGGGCGCGGTGGTGGCGCTTGCGATCGTCAAGGCCGTGCTTGGTCTGGCCGAGATCGCCACCGGGAAGGGTCAGACCGTGGAACCCGGTGTCACCATCACCTATTACGAACCGCTCGCCAACTGGCTCATCATGCTCTCGCTGCTCGCGATCCTCGCGCTGGTGCTCGCCAAAGCGCGACTGCCGCTGTGGACCTGGGCGGGCGCACCTCTGCTGCTGGTCTCCCTAATCCTCTCCTACCGGCGATCGTTCTGGATCGCCTTCGGCCTGGGCTTGCTGCTCGTCCTGCTCTTGGGGCTCTCCCCGCTGGGACGGAGGCTGCTGCTGCCAACCGCGGTGCTCGCCCTCGCGGCGGTGTTGCTGCTCGGCTCGACTCACTTCCAATCCCAGCTGCCGGTGGCCAAGCGCGCCATCTCGTTGCAGCCCTCACGAATCGAAGCGAACGCCGAAGACCGCTACCGCCTCGACGAGCGCGTCAACGTCCTGGGCGAGATAGGGGAACACCCGATCACCGGCCTCGGGATGACGATCCCGTGGGCAGCGAGCTTCCGCTCGCTGCCGGTCGAGCACGAAGGCGGTCGCGGATATGTTCACTTCGCCGCGCTCTGGTACTGGTTGAAGCTCGGCATACTCGGCCTACTCGCCTACGTCGGCCTGCTGATCGCGAGCCTTGTCCTGTCGTGGCGCGTCTGGCGCTCCAGCCGCGAGCCCTACCTGCGCGCGTTCGGGCTCGCGTCGCTGTGCGGGATAGTCGGGCTCGCGGTGATCGAGACGACCGCCAGCTTCACCGGCGTGGACACGCGCTTCACGCTGCTGTTCGGAGTTCAGCTCGGGCTGCTCGGGCTGCTTGACCGCACGGCTCCTCACCGCGGCTGACCGGCTCCTCGCTGCAACTGACCGGCACCTCGCTGCAACTGACCGGCACCTCGCCGCGGCCGACCGGCACCTCGCCGCAACTGACCGGCACCTCGCCGCGGCCGACCGGCACCTCGCCGCGGCTGACAGGTCCTTAGGGATTGGCCGACAGCAGCGACTGCACGGCCGCCGTGTAGGCGCCCTTCGGCTGTTCGTTGCTCTGCAACGCACCGAAGTAGCCCTCGCGTTCGGTCGAGGTGCCGGTGGCTCGCTGGTCACGCGCCTGGAAGAGGTAGAACGCTGTCAGGCGGGCGCCGTAGCGAGCGCGCATAGTCGAGACCGTCGACTGCAGCGTGGTGGCCGCTTCCTGGTAGGTCATGCACGGGTTGTAGCCGTAGTTGTCTTCCAGGCAGCGCCCGTTGTCGGTCGAGAGCCCCCACTCGGTGACGTAGATCGGAGTCGTGCTCGGTGCGCCGGCGGCCTGCGTCTGGGAGATCATCCGGTCGATCCTGGTCTGCCATTCCGGCCCGTATGGGTGAATAGTCCAGCCGGCGACCATCTGGCCGAGGTTGGGAACCGCCAGGAACATGTTGCGCACCCATTCAGAGGAGCCGCTGTCGCCGTCATCCGCCTGCGCGAGCAGGCCGACGCTCGGGTTGACCGCATGAACAGCTTCGTAGGCTTCCTTGAAGCGCTGCGCGTAGGTCTGAGCGCGCGTGGCATAGGAGGCAAGCGAATACCAGGCCGAGGTGCCGCTCGTGTCCGAGTACTGGTAGGAGTAGCTCGTCTCGTTGCCGAACTCGATGTTGGTGGGGGCGGTGCCCGCCGGGAATGTCTTGCCCTTCCAGAAGCTTCCGCCCGGACCGAGGTCGGCCGCCCAGCTTGCCAGGTTGCGCGCTTCGCTCGTTGAGGGCATCGTGCCGTCGAAGCCGGCGAGCAGCAGTGGCCGGATGCCGGCCTTCGCATAGGCTTCGACGATCGGCTCGATCCGCGAGACGGGCGTCCCGATCGCGAACTCCATGCGGGCCGTGTGGGCGCCGAGCTTTTGAATGAACGGCAGCTCCCAGGCGATCGCCGAGCCGGCCACCACGCCCATCTCGAAGCCCGACTGCGCGCCGGCCGGTTCGGGTTCGGTCTTGACGGGTTCGGTCTTGCTCGGTTCGGGTTCGGTCTTGACGGGTTCGGTTTTGACCGGTTCAGGTTCGGTTTTGTTTGGTTCCGTGGCTTCGGTTTTCGCCGATTCGGTAGTTCCCGTCGATTCCGTGGTTGCACCGGCACCGCTTCCGGCTTCGGTGATCGATCCGCCGCCACCAGTGGTCGTCTCTTCGGTGGAGCCACCGCTTCCCGACCCCGTGCCATGCTTGGAGCCGCCGCCTTTCGACTCGGTTTCTTTGGCGCTGGAGCGCGACAGGTGGGCATAGACGCTGCGCAGATGCTTGTCTGCGAGCGCACGCTGGGCCAGCGAGCGTCGCAACGCTCGTCGCTGGGCCTGACAGTTTGATGGATGGGCACGCAGGCAAGCGTTCAAGCTGCGCCTGCTGCGGGCGACGGCACGCGTCGCGTTCGCACGAGCCGCCAGGGCATGGTTGAGCGTCGCGCTGCTGGCCGATGCGGCCGGCTGGATGCTCGCAGCTGCCGGACCGGCCAGCGACAGCAGGAGCGCGAGGGTGCAGATCGAGGTCGCGAGCTTGCATACTCGGCCGGATCTGTTGCTGGACATCCTTCTCACTCCTTCGGTAGCCGGGCTGTCTGCGCGAGACCCCTGGCTTTGCGGGCCCGCCTCGCGGCGGGGGTGCCTTTGTCGGGATTGCGATCGACCCCTGAACGGGAGGCGCGATCGACTCCTGTTCAGGGGTTCGGCAGTACAGGAACTTGCCTTTAGGCGAGAACCTGGAGATGGACGCGCGGACCTGGCGCCGCACGGCCTCAGCTCAGGCTGGCGAAACCCCTCTGGAGCGCGTAGAAGGCGGCCTTGGGCTGCCAGCTTTCGTAGCGCAGGAGGCCGTACTGTGCTTCCCTTTCCCCCGAGGCGTTGAATTCGCGCAGGCAGTAAGGGAAAAGGGCGCGGACCCAGGGGCGGGCGGCGATCTGCGGGATCAGGTCCGAGTAGTAGTTGGCCTGTGCCGTTTCGCTCACCTCAGCAGTGGACCAGCCGACCTCGGTGATCCAGAAGGGGACGTTGACGCCATGAGCCAGGAACTTGGCGCGAGCGGTGTCGATGCGTTGGAAGGCCCAGTTGCCGGCAGCGTCCCTGAAGTCGCCCGGCTGGACGAGCGGCAGCGCCGGGTCGTCGCCGTAGGGGTGGATCGAGACCGCGTCGATCCAATGACCGAGCGAGGGCTTCGCGCTGAACATGTCGTCGATCCAGGCGGTCTGCCACCGGCTCGAGCCCCCTGTCTCGGGAGCGTCCTCATAGTCGGCCGCGACCAGCAGCTTCACCGATGGCGCGGCGCCCTTGGCGGCTTGCGCGGCGGCGACCACGTCGCGGGCGTAGGCCTTCGGTTCGGGCGTTTTTTCGCCCCACGCGTAGGAGAAGTAGGGCTCGTTCCACAGCTCCCACCAGCGCAGGTTGGCCTGCGTGCCGGGGCCGTAGCGTTCGACGGCCGCCTTCACGAAGGCGGCGTAGTCGGCGCTGTCGGCGGGGCTGGCCCAGGAGGGCGCATAGCCGACGATCGGCAGCACCGTGATCCCGTTTGCCTGCGCTGCGCTGACTGTACGGTCGAAGCTCGACCAGTCGAACACCCCTCGCTGCGGCTCGACATCAGACCAGGAGAGGTCCTCGCGCGCCCAGCTGACGCCTAAGGCGGTCATCTCCGAGGCGATCCGCGGGCTGGCTTCGCTGCCCCAGCCCTGCAGGTTGGTGTCAACGCCCTTCACGAACGGTTCGCCGAAGGTCGTAGCCGGCGCGGTCGCGCTCGGCGCCGACGAGACCGCCTGGCCCCGGTGCGCCCGGGCCAAGCGCGCGCGCACGCGCCGCACGCGCCGCTCGTCGCGAGCAAGGCGTGCGCGAGCGCGACGGAGGGCACGGTGCGCCGAGCGGCAATGGCCGGGGCGCAGGCGCCGGCAGGTGCTCAGACGTTTCGCGTCGCGGCGCACGGAGCGCCGGGCGGCGCTCTGCGCGGAGCGCGCGCTGCCGAGCGCGGAGCGGCTGCTCCTCGCTACCGGTTCGGCGCCGCTCGCCTCGGCGATGGGCTGCGCCGCGCCGGCGGGGACGGAGGTCAACGCGAGGCCGAGCAGGCAGACGGTCGCCACGAGGCCGGTGGTCTGCTGGATCCGTGCCCGGCGGGGGCGGTGCGTTGCCATGCTTCGCGTCTCCTTCGGTGGCCGGGCTGTCTGCGTGAGACCCCTGGCTTTGCGGGCCCGCCTCGCGGCGGGGGTGCCTTTGTCGGGAATCGCGCCCGCGCCGTAGATCCGGCATGGGCGGCGCCTTGGAAGTGCGCACTACTCCTGTCGGCCGTACGCCGCGGGCGCTTTAGCGCGCCGCTGACCCACCGGTGCACCGAGCGCGGCGTGAACGGCCGATTGCAACGAGCCCTTGGGAGCAGTGGGTCAGGTGCGCAGGAGCTTGGCGAGCGCCTCGACCGAATAGCGCTCCTGCGCGATCCTGCGGCCAGCCGCGCCCAGCTCCGATGCCTCGCCACGCAGCGCCTTCGCGAGCGCCGCCGCGAACGCCTCGCCGTCGTCGGCGATCAGGCAGTGCTCGCCGTCGCGCAGACCGAGGCCGGCGGCCGCGCGAGCGGTGGCGATCACCGGCAGTCCGTATGCGAGGGCCTCCACCAGCTTCAGCGGCGTGCCCCCTCCCTCGAGCAGTGGCACGACCGCGCAGCGCGCGCGCGCGTAGGCGCCGGCGAGATTTTGCACGAACCCGAGCGCCTCCACGCGACTGTCCTCGGGGGCGCGCTCCAGCGGGGCGCGCCCCAGCCCGCCTCCCACGAGCATCAGCCGGGCGTCGGGCAGCCGCTTCCACACTCGCGGCATCGCCTCTTCGAGCAGGAAGCGCAGCGCGTTGCGGTTGGGCTCGTAGGAGAAGTCCGCTACGAAGATCGCGCGCGGCTGCGGAGCGGGTGCGACCGGTGAGATCGCCGCCACGTCGACGACGTTCGGCACGAGCCGCAGCTTCGCCCGCGGGCAGAGCTCCCGAGCCGCACGCAGGTCGGAATCGCTCACCATCCACGCCTCGCTCGCCCCCGCCAGCAGGCGCCGCTCGAAGGCGCGCAGGCCGCGCAACCCGGCGCGCTCGCTGAGCTCGTAGCGGAACGCCGACTCAAGGTTGTGGGCGTTGTAGATGACCGCCCGCTCGCGCGCGAGGCGGCCGAGCGCGGCGGCGACGGTGGGCCCGTCGGCGATCACCCGCCCGCATCCCGGCTCCCGGGCCAGCCGCGCGGCGGCGGCCGACAGCTCGGGCGAGATCCCCCGCGCGAAGTCGCGCGGGACGCCGCGAAGCCTGGCGCTCGAGTACGCGAGCAGCCGCCTCGCGCCGCGCGAGGGGATCGCCTCTACCAGCTCGACGGCCGGGATCGCCGCGAAGGCCGCGTCGGGCAGCTCCGCGCCGAAGCGCACGTACAGGAGCTTGAGTGGCCGGCCGGCGGCGAGAGCGCGCGCGAGCCCATACGTGCGTAGCGCCCGGCCGGAGCCCAGCACGGGGGTGTGGGCCGTGACGAGCAGGTCCCACTGCGCGCTGCAGTGCGCGGTCGACGCCGGCGGCGATGCCCGCGCCCCCTCCGCTGCCCGCAAAGCTTCCGCCGGCGGCGTCAGCGCTCCGATTGCATCCGCGATCTCGACCATGCGCCGCTCCCACGAGCGGGCGGCGGCCTGCCGGGAGCGCTCCAGGCGGCGCTCGCGGCTGTCGGCGGCCAGCGCCTGGTCGAGCAGCCGCGCGAACCCCTCGGCGTCCGCCGCGGCCTCCACGTCGGCGAGCCCGGCCAGCGCGGGCAGCGGAGTCGCCACCACCGGGAGGCCGGCGGCGAGGTACTCGTACACCTTCATTGGGAAGATCCCCTCGGTGAGCTCGTTGAGCGCGTAGGGGATCAAGCCGGCGTCGGCGGCGCGCAGCACGCTCGGCAGCTCACGGTAGGAGCGGGCGCCGAGCAGGTGGACGTTCGGCTCGGCGCTCAGCGAGGACACGTCGGCGCGCGGGTCCCCCGGCCCGACCGGCCCGACGAGGGCAAACGACCATCCCGGCCGCGCGCGTGCGAGCGACACGATCAGCGGCAGGTCGAGCTTGGTGGTGACGATGGCGCCGCAGAACACGATGCGCGGACGCGGCAGCGCCTCCATCGCCGCGTCGGGCTCCCCCGGCTGCAATGCGCCGGAGAACAGGTCGGTGTCGGCGACGTTGGGGGCGTACAGGACTTTGGTGGAGATAGTTCGCAGCCGCTCGGCCAGCGCGGGCGCGCTGGCCAGCACCAGGTCGGCGCGAGCTGCGAAGCGCCGCTCGGCCGCCCTGAAGCTGCCGGCGTCGATGCCGGGCTGGGCGGCGATGTCGTCGACGCAGTGGTAGACGACGAGCTCTGGATCGAGCGCCTCGATCAAAGCCTGCGCCTGCGGCACGTATGCCCAGAGGATCGGCCGGCCGAAGGACAGTCGCCGCGTTGCGCGTGCGACGAGCGCCCGCAGCAGGCGAGCATTGACGGCTCGCACGATGCGGTTGGAGTGAAGCGGCAACACGAGCGGAGAGAGCACGCGCAATCCGTCGGCCTCGCGCGGCCCGCGCAGTCCGGCGCGCAGCCGGCGCGCCATCCGCTTCAGGTCGCGCCCGGCGAGCTGGGGGCGGCGCAGGCCCAGCGACTCGACGAACAGCACTCGGTTCTCGCGCGCAAGGCGCGACATCAGATGGTGCTGGTTGGTCCACAGGTCGGTGTCCCAGTCGGCGAACCCGACGCACACGATGTCGCGGCCTGCCAGCCGTGGGGTATCGGACATCGTCCCGGTGATTGTAGTCTCGCGGCGGTGAGCCCAGCCAGCCCCAGAGCGAGTGCTCGCGCCGACGATCAGGCGCGGACGGCGCGGCTGCTGTTCGATCGAGAGCTTGTCGCCGGGGTGCTCGACGAGCCTGCCCTCGGCGCGCCGGAGGTGCGCAAGGCGACCCAGGTCGGGCGCGTGCCGACGCTTCCCGCACGCGTGGCCGCTCAGATCCGCCAGCGTTTCGGTCGGCTGGACTACGAGCGCGATGTCGCCGCCCCGCTTCTCGCCGCGCGCGCTTCGGTGCTCGGCGAGCGGGCAGCGGCGCCGCCGCGTCTGCTCGTGCGCGTGGACGAGTTTCCCCACTACCGCGCCTGGGACGAGCCCGGGCGCTTTGGCAAGCAAGAGTTCGAGCGCTTCCACGCGATCATGGCCGATGCGGGCGTCGCCTACCTGATCGCGGCCCTTCCACGTGTCAGCCGCAACCCGCTCGCGCCGGGCGCGTCGGGGTCCCGTCCCCTGGACGATGGCGAGGGCCAGCTACTGAGGCGCCTTCGCGGCGAAGGGGTGACGTTGGGCCTCCACGGTCTCGACCACCGCACGCGCCACTCCTCGCCGCGCCGGCACTCGGAGCTGTGCGGTCTTGACGCGACGGCCACCGAAGAGCTCGTTGAGCGGGCCGTAAAGGAGCTTGCCCGGCACGGGCTGGCGGCGCCTGAGGTGTTCGTCGCGCCCTACAACCGCTTCGACGCCCGCCAGCTCAACATCCTGGCCAGGCGCTTTGCGATCGTCTGCGGCGGCCCCGAGTCGATCGGGACGGTGGGCTTCCAGCGCACGCCCCAGTGGCGCGGCGAGACCGTCTACCTTCCTTCCTATGCTCCCTTCTACGGTCGCGCCGCCGAGATCGCGCACGCGCTGGACCGGGCCGTGGAGCGCGCCACGGGTCTGTGGACGCCGCTGGTCTTGCATTGGGGCTGGGAGGCTGAGAGCGGTTGGAGCGACTTGGAACGTCTCGCGCCACGGCTATCCAACTACGCGGTGCCCTGGGATCATTTCCTGCAGGCCGTGCGGCGCAGCCATGGCGGGACGGTCGCCCAGGCCGGGAGTGGGGCAGCGACCGACGCCGGCGGCGACTGAGCGCGGCCAGGGGCGATGAGGGGTCTTCCACGTGGCGGCTGAGCCGATCGAGCGGCTGCGCGAGCGCTTTCGGAGGGTGGCGGTCGTCCACGACTGGCTGACGATCCCGGGCGGCTCCGAGGACGTTGTGATCGAGCTGCTCGCACTGTTCCCGGACGCGGAGCTCTTCACCTCGGTCTACAACCCTGCTCCGTGGCCGCAGGTTATCGGCGCTCGCCCGGTGCACACAACCTGGCTGAACCGCATACCCGGGGCTACACGCCACTATCCGAAGCTCCTGCCCCTGATGACCGGCGCCTTTCGCTCGTTCGACCTCTCCAGGTTCGACCTGGTGCTGTCCAGCAGCCACGCGTGCGCCAAGAACGTGCGCACACAGCCGGGCACGCTGCACGTCTGCTACTGCCACACACCGATGCGCTACGCCTGGGATGCGAGCCTGCTCGAGGGCGAGGAGATCGGACGCGCCACGCGCCTCGCGCTGCCGCTACTCTTGCGCCGTCTGCGCCGCCAGGACGTGGAGGGCGCCGCCGGACCCGACGCGCTGGTCGCCAACTCGCGGCACGTGGCCGCGCGCATCCGCGAGCACTGGGGGCGAGACAGCTACGTTGTCAACCCTCCCGTCGACGTCGACCGGCTGCTTGGGCTGGAGCGCGACCCGCAGGACTATTACCTCGTGTTCGGCCGGATCGTGCCCTACAAGCACGTCGAGCTCGCGGTCGAAGCTTGTGCGCGCATCGGATGCCGACTAAAGGTGGCGGGCGACGGGCGCGCGCTGCCCGCCGTGCGCTCCGCGGCCGCCGGTCAGGCCGGGATCGAGCTGCTCGGCCGCGTCAGCGACGCCGAGCGCGACCTGCTGCTGAGCGGAGCGCGCGCGCTGCTCTTCCCCGGGGAGGAGGACTTCGGGATCGTGCCGATCGAGGCGCAGGCGGGCGGCGTTCCGGTGATCGCCTACGGGGTCGGCGGCGCCACCGAGACGGTGATCGACGGGCGCACCGGCGTCCTGTTCGGCGAGCAGTCCGTCGCCTCGTTGGCCGCGGCGATCGAGCGCTTCGAGGACCTTTCAGTCGATCCGGCCGCAGTCCGCGAGAACGCCGCCCGCTTCGGCCGCGAACGCTTCCGTCGCGAGATGGCTGCGGCGATCGAGCGCGCCGCAGACGCGCGCACGGGGGGCGGCGAGCACTGAGCGCGACCTGCTCAGGCCGGCTTGCGAGCGATGCGCAGGACAGCGGCGATCACAGCCAGGCTGAGCAGCCCGACGACGAGCAGCGCCACGTCCGAGCTGCTGAAGGCGCTAACGGCGGGGGTGGCGGAAGGTATGCCGGACGGAGAGCCGATCTGAGCGGCGCCACCGTTCGCTCCGGTCGCGCCGCCCCCCGAGCTCTGACTGCCGCCGGCGCCGCTCGTGCCGCGAGAGCTCGTGCCGGAGCCCTGTCCCGAGGCCGGGCCTGTGCCGGACGTGCCCGCGCCCCGATTGGTCGAGGCGCCGCCGGCGGGCGTGCTCGCGCCGCCGGAGCTCGATTGGCCGCCTGCGGTCCGGCTACCGTCGCCGCCGGTGCCGGAGTTGCCGCCGCCTGCGCCTGCGCCTGCGCCGGCGTTGTGCTTGTGCGGCGCGCCGAGCACCAACGCCTGCCCGCCGTAGGCATCGACCGACGGGACTTCAGCGTGCGCGGCCGGGGCCGGCATGGCGAACACGAGCAGCGACGTCGCGAGCGTCGAGCGAGCTGACTTGGCGGTGAGCCTCATCGGTGGTGTCAGTGTGCTTTGAGGGATGTTCTCAACGATAGCCTCCGGCTTGCCCTCCTGGAGGGTCAAGTGCGCGGTGTCGCTATGTGAGGCGCGAGCAGGGCCTGGGCTTCCGCGAAGGTGAGCGGACGCTGTCTTGCCACGCGCGACAGCGCCGTGCCGATCGCCGGCTCGAGCGGGTTCAGCCTTTCGGCACGCAGCAGTTCGGCGCGCGCCTGGCGCGAGTGACCTTCTTCTCCTTCCACCAGCCCCAGCGCGAACGGGGCCAGCCAGTTGCGATCGTCGCGGCGCTCGGCTTCGCGCAGCCAGGCACGCGCCGCGCCGTATTCGCCGCGGTTGAGCGCGATCGAGCCGCCCACCAAATAGAGCTGGGCGTCGAAGGGCATCAGGTCGGCGGCCGAGCGCACGTCGCTGTAGGCGCGCGCGGGCTTGCTCGACCAGACAAGCGTGGCGTCCTGTATGCGGCGGGCCGCGACGAACGGGATCGCGAGAGCCGCGATCGCGCCGGCGCCGAGCAGTGCCGCCGCCAGGCCGCCCACAAGAGCGAGTGGCCGCGGGCGACCCGGCGGGGGTCCGGGCAGACGCGCAGACGCGAACTCGACGCGCCCGAGCGCGCCTGCCGCCGCAGTGAAGGCGAGCGCCGGCACGCTCAGCGCCGGGTACTCCCAGAACCAGTCGATCGATCCCTGCACGAGCCACACGACGAGCGGCACCAGCAGGATCCCGCCGGTCACGCGTTCGCGGCCGTGGCGTCCGCGCAGCGCCGCCAGCAGAGCCGCCGCCAGGAAGACCGCGAACAGGAGCGCGCCCACCAGCCCGGTGTGTGTGAGCAGGCGCAGCTCGAGCGAATGGGTCCAGCGCGGCTGTTCGTAGGTGTGGCGCAGGCGGGCGTAGCTGGTGGCGAAGTTGTCCTGGCCGATACCGCCCAGGGGGTGGCGGGCGAATTCGTGCAGCGCCACCCGCCAGATGTCGGGCCTGTTGCTCGCGAGCGTGGTGAAGTGGCTGGAGCCCCCGCTCGTGCCCGAAGGCGTGTGGGCGAACGATTTCCATGCGCTTTCCACGCGGCCGACGACGTCGCCGTGGATGGCCACCAAGACGACGGCCATGCCCACGACGGCCGCGGCGAGAGCGACGGCGCGTGCCCCCCGGTCCAGACGTCGCTGCGCGGTTGGGGCCAGCCGGAGGCGACGGTCCAGCGTCACGCCCACGACGGCCGCCAGCGCGAGCAGGACGTCCGCCAGCAGCATCGCCTTGGCCGCATGGCTGCCCTGGGCGTGTAGGACCGCGTCGAGCCGCGGTTGCACGAGCGTTTCCCCGTGTGGCGTCGCCTTGCCGTAGACGCCGAGCAGCGCCGGCGCGATCGCCGCCGTTGCCGCGATTGGGCCGAGAGCGAACGCCAGCGGGCGCAGGCGACCGGGGATCAGCAGCAGCATCAGCGCGAGCACGATCGGCGCGCTGAACAGCCAGCCGCGGCTCTGGCTGAGGACGGCGAGCTGCAGGCAGAGGGCGGCGATCGCCAGGCCCGCCACGCGCAGCGTGGCCGGGCCGCTGCGACGCGCGGCGAGCGCCGTGGCGCAAGCCGCCCCGCCCATGAACAGCGCCGCGTCGGCGTTGTAGTAGCCCAAGGGGTATGACAGCCGCGCGCCCAGATAGAGCGTGCCGGGCTGGCCCGAGCGCGCCACCTGAACCGCGGTGACGATCGCCAGCACGCCGATGCCGCCGGCGAAGCCCGCCAGCGCGAGCCTCGCCGGCGCATCGCGCCAAGGCAGAATCGCGAACGCTAGGAAGGCCGCGAAGTAGACGAGCGCGCGGTCGCTGCCGAGGAAGGCGGCGCCCTGGTCGTGCGCCCACAGCACCGACGCGAACGACCACACGACGTACCCGCCGAGCGCCGCGCAAGCGAGCTTGCTGGCTCGCGTCATCCGCACGCGCCCCACCCCGAAGGCGGTCGCGCACGTCAGGCCAACGAGCGCCAGCGCGCCGAAGTACCACGGGTCGGGTTCGTAGCCGGCGTCGAGCGCGGGCTGAGCCTCGTAGCCGCCTCCTGTCGCGGCCCACGAGATGACGACCGCAAGCAGCGCCGAGGCCGGCAGCAGCGGGAGCAACTGTGAGCGGCCGAGCGCTCTCAAGCTCGGGATGCGTTGCATTGGTCGCATCCTCCCCCACAGCTCGGATGCACGTGCGCTGCCGGGCGGGGCTCGCTCTTTCCCAGGCGGCGGCGCGATCGGCGTCTGTCGGCCGGTTGGCGCTCGAGGGAAGGCGAGCGACGATCAGGACCCGAACGGCTGGACGATGATGTCGGGCGGGTGGCGCAGCGAGAATGCGACAGAGGTTTCTCCGTCGGCAACCGCTCTTAGCAGCGCGCTCTTCGGGTTGGCGCCATTCGGCAGCTTGCGGGTCGCGGTGAAGATGCCGTTGCCGTCGGTCTTCAGCGATGTCAACGCCTTCCAGCGTTTGCCGGCAAGCCACTGAACGCGCACCGTCGTCCGCTTGCCGGCTGCGGTGCGACCCCACACGAGCGCCTTGCGAACCTTCTGCGGGAAGGCCACGAACGGGAAGCGGAACGAGCGCAGCACGGGCTTGGGTGTGTCGCACTGGATGCCCTGGGCACACGAGTAATAGAGCCCGGCCTGCCGGGGGGCCAGTTCGATCGGTTCGTCCTGCAGGGCGTACCAGGTGAAGACGCTGTAGCCGGCTCGCCAGGCCTTGTACAGCGTTTCCGACACCCAGCGCTGCTCGAGCGCGGACGGGACTCCCTTGGGGTCGGGTGGGTTGGTGTCCCAGCTGAACTCCGTCACCCACGTCTGCACTGGTTGTATGGACACGAGCGTGCCGGCTCGCTGGGCCGCCTTCACCAGGTTGGTCAATGCTCCTAGGTTGTAGATCCAGAGGTTGTCGCTGTTGGCCGGTGGCGTGGAGGGGCCGCCGGTGGTGTAGGGGTGAGCGCTCCACACGTCCGCGTGGACCTGTGCGTTGCACACCCGATGGGGGTGTGGGCCGGCCGACATGCACAGCAGCTCACGCGTGAATTCGAGCGGCGCGATTGCGGCGACGCTGGCGCGGCGCAAGCCGTTGGGGAAGAGTGCGCCCGCGATCACCACGTCGTCGGCGCGCACGCCGTGCACCGCTTCCGCGACGTCGTTGACCATCGCGCGGTAGGTGTCGACCGACACCTGGCGATTGCCTTCAAGCTGCGGCTTGAGGAAGTAGCTGAGGTTGGGCTCGTTCCAGACCTCGATGTAGCGCACCCAGGGCAGGCCGAGGTCAGAGCCGCTGTAGCGCGCGACAAGCGCATGGGCGAAGAGGGCAAGCTGAGCGGGGTCAGGGCTCTCTTCGCCCGCGCCCGGGGGCGCCTGCCCCCATGTCGGCGCGTCGACGACGCCGAGGATCGGGACGAGCCCGTAGGCGCGCATGTTGGAGATCGTCCCGTCGAGCACGCTCCAGTTGTAGGCGGGGTCGTTCGGGTTGGCTGGGTCGAAGCCCGGTGGGGGGGTCGCCGGCGCGATTTCGTTCCAGTTGACCGTGAGCTTCACGAAGTGGGCGCCGGTGGCGCGGATGTGACTGAGGGTGACCTGCTCGAATTCGCCGCCGGCGGGGGAGCTGCTGAGGCCGGTTTGCAGAACGACTCCGAATGCTCCCGCCCGCTCGGCACCCACGGGCAGCACCACCGTCGCGAACACAAGCGCGAGCAGGGTGGCTGCGAGGGCGCGTCCGCGCGACCGCCCTGCTCCGGCGCGACGGGACGATTGAAGGCGCGGAGGAAGGAGCACGATCTCAGGGACGGGCGCGGTCATGGGTCTATCCGACGGAACACCCCCATCGGCGCGGCGGTGCGCTCGCCTCCCTCCCAGCATAGGGGCTGCTCGGGAGTCCGGCGCTACCGGAGGAGTCCGCGGCGCGACCGCGCCGGCCCCAGTCTGACAACGGCGATCGCTGACATAGCGCGCGCGGAGGCCCATGAGAACGATCCGATCGCCACGAGCATGGCCGCCACGCCCATCACCGGTGACGCCTACGGCATCGCTGACGTGTTCGCAGCCTGACCGTGCCTACGGCCTGGGCCGATCCGCCGGGCTGGTACACATGCAGCAGCATGGGCGCGATTGCCGCGCTGCCGCCGCGTCGAGCGGACGCTTGCTCGCCTTACGTTCCGAGCAGCCACACGAGCAAGCTCACCGGTACCGCCCAGATGTCCCCGTCGATGTCGATGACGTTGCGGGTCGCGACGATCCCGCGGCCATGGCGGCTCGCGAGCGCGCGCGTCTCGCGCTTCCATCCGCGCTCCACGTACTTGCTCTCGAACGGGATTTCGATCGCGCCGCCGACGAAGTCGATCTCGGCTGTGGAGGTGCGTTCGTACATCACCTCTCCTCCGGCCACGAATGCGTCGGCTCGTCCGCGGGCAACGGCACGTGCGAGGGACAGGCCGAGCTGCTGCTCGCTGATCCTGGTGACGTCCGGCGAGTGGTATGAAGCTGCGCGCTCGTTTGGAATCCGGGCGATCAGCGGGTCCACGAAGTACACCTTGCGCTGGGCGCTGGTGTTCGGCCGTCCATCGCGGTCGATCCGGTGGCACTTCCAAGTCTGGAAGGCGAATCCGAGGTCGTTCAGGCGGTCATTCACCGAGTGGTGGCCGCCGAGTCCGACGTCTTCGGCCACGCGGGTCGCATTGAGCGGGCTGCACATGCCCTCTGCGATGCGCGCCAGGAAGTTGAGCAGCTCGGCGTCGCCGAGGCTGGTGCTCCGGATCGCCTCACCACGGATGACATCCCAGAGATCCTGAAGGAAGGCCGGAGTCACGTCGCCGGTCTGGAGGAAGTCCGAAACGGCTCTTGGGAAGCCCCCGGACCGCAGGTACAGCTCCCAGGCGTCGACCAGGGCGCTGGACCAGAACGACAGCTCGGCGATCGCCTCGTGAGCCTGACGCCCCATCATGTCGCTTGGCCTTATGGGGGGGATGTCGGGCAGATCGTCCAACCCGCCGACGAGCCGGCAGAAGTCGTGGAAGGGGATAGGCATGAGCAGCCGATCCGAGCCGGCGGCGGCGGGACCGCGCCGCCCGGCGAAGTTCTTGGTGGCGTCGCGCAGCTCGCGCGAGCTGGATCCGGTGAGAACGACGCAGTCACGACGCAGTGGCGTGTCGTCGCGGAGATCCTTGACGACGCTCGACCATCCCGACCCGACCGAGGTGATCTCGTCGATGAACCACCACTTCACCCCCTCGGCGTGGCGGGTGATGCTCTCACCGACGCGGAACATGCGGCGGAGATCCTGCAGCGAGAAGTCGTCGCATGAGCAGTAGACGATGTTCCGAGCCGGCACTCCCCGCTCGATCAAGCGGGCGATCGTACGACGAAGCTCCAAGCTCTTTCCGACGCGGCGTGGACCGCTGAGCGTGTAGAGGCCGCCCGCCTCGACGTCGCCGAGCACGTTCGGCCGGTAGTCGAACGGCGCCTGTGCCGCCTCGCGCAGGTTCTCGTCGTCGCGCTCCCAGCCGCGATCCAGACGCCACCAGCGGTTCCGTTGCCGCAGACGATCGCTGATCTCGGAGTCCTTCATGACACCCACTATACGCCCCCTTCCAATAAACCAGGCTTTTTGGAGGAAATCTTCCAAAAAACCATGATATTTTGGATTAAGACCTCCAAGGACCTGGTACTCGTCGTCGCGCAGCGCGAAAAGTCTCGACGCGGGCGTGCAGCGTGTCGTGGTGACCCCCTCGATCGCCGCGTAGACGGGCCGCGATTGGTTGCCAAGCGCACGCCCACCCCTTGCACATGGCGTGTGCTCAGAGGTGAGCTGCTCAGAGGTGAGCGAGTGCAAGCGCGCGCGAGAGACCGGCGTCGACCTCGGTCATCAGCCAGTCCGGCAAGGAACCTATGCGCTCTTCGACGGCGTCCCTGTCGATCGTGGCGATCTGTGTGACGTTGACCACCGAATTGGCGTCAAGGTTGGCGACGACGTCAGCTGGCACCAATACGTTGCCTGGCAGCGCGGCGAGCTGAACGTTGCTCGTGAGCACAGCTACTGTGACGGTCGCCAGCCTGGAACGGTTGTATTGGTCGGCGCTGACCACCAACACCGGGCGCCGCAGCGCGGGGGCAGACCCCCTGGGCAGACCGAGATCGGCCCACCACAGCTGACCCCGCACCATCAGCTCTGATCGCCGGCAGCCAACGCAGCCGCAGCCGCATCGGTGAACTGGTGATCGTCTGGCAGTCCGGCGATCGCACCGTTGATCGCCTCGGTGACGCCATCGTCCTCCAAGCCGTCAAGCCAGTTCTCCGCTGCGCGCGCGAAGAGCTCGCTGCGCGAGAGGCCCAGCCGCTTTGCAGCGCGGTCCACGCGACGAAAGGTCTCATCCGGAAGCGAGATCGCTGTCTTCACGCAACACAGTATAACCAGGTCATACCGATCCTGGTGGCGGCTGATCTCCACCATCCCGGCCCAAGACTTCACGCGGTTTCCGTTCGCGCATCCCTACCCGCCCGGAGCCGTGGCGGCCCCCGCGTCGAGCAGGCCCGCGCCGTAGAGCGATTGATCCTGGGGCCCTCCCAGCTTGCGCGCGGTGGCCTTCAGCCGCGCGGTTATCTGCTCAGGCGTGGGGTTGCGCCCGAGGATGCGCGCCGCGATGACGAGCGCGGCGGTGGCGGCCACGTGGGGGGTGGCCATCGAGGTGCCTTCATAGCCGCTTGGGAAGCCGAACACGCGCGGCGAGGAGCCCGTGAAGGTCATCTGGAAGATGTCCCTGCCCGTGGGGAGTTCGGTATTGCAGTTCGGGTCGTCGGGGAGGCTGGCGTCGGGGCCGCCGCCGGGCGCCACGAGCGCGATGGCGTGGCCGTAGTTGGAGTAGCTCGCCAGGCACCCGTGTTCGGTGGTGGCGCCCACCGCGATCACGTGCGGCGCGCGCGCGGGGTAGGGGATGGTGGTGGACCCCTCGTTGCCCGCCGCCGCCACCACCAGCACGCGGTGGCGGTGGGCGAAGCGCAGCGCTTCGATCAGCTCCGGGATGTCAGAGGCGCTCACGTCGCTCGAGAACTCGAGGCTCAGGTTGATGACGCGCGCGTGGTGCCTCACCGCGAAGCGCACCCCTTCGGCGATCACCGAGGCGTCGCCTTCGCCGGAGGCGTCGAGCACTCGCACCGGCATGATGCGCGCCCCGTAGGCGAGGCCGGTGAGGCCGTAGTGGTTGTTGGTGGCCTCGGCGATCGTCCCTGCCACGAACGTGCCGTGGCCGTTGTGGTCGTTGGGGTGGGGGGTGCGCGCGATGAAGTCGTGGCCCTGCACGAACGAGTACTTGGTGAAGTCCGGAGAGCGGCGGTAGGCGCCGCGGTTGGCGTACGCGACGCCCGTGTCGAGCACCGCCACCACCACCTTCGAGCCGCCGGGCGCGCCGTCGGCCGCGACGTTCGACCATGCTTCGGGGGCGTTGACTCCGAACTGACCGTCGAAGTTCCACTGCGCCTGCTGCCACCCCCCCGGATTGTTGCCCGTGGCGCCGGGGTCGTTGGGGATCGACAGGTTGGTGGCGTGGGCGACATAGTCGGGCACCGCCCACACGACGTGCTTCTCGCGGCGCAGCTTCGCGAGCGTCGCGTCGAGGTTGGCGCCGGCGGGGATGTGCAGGACACGGGCGTCCGAAGAGTCTCGCGAGGGTTCGTCGGCGAGAGCGGCGCCTCGCGATGCGCGGGCCGCCGGGATGCTCGTGGAGGCATACCCGACCACTATCTGCCGCGGATCGACGGTGGGGGTTGCGGTCCCCGGGGGTTCAACCCCCGCGCCCACGGGCGCGGCGGACTGCGACCCGACCGCCTGCCCGGGCGACGGTGCGGCCGCGATCGCTGCGAGGGCGATGGCGGCGAGCGCCGCAACGCACGCGGCGAGCACCGCGAGCCGGCGGCCAAACGAGCGTGGATGTCGGGGTCGAGCGGTCGGCGGCAAGTGGGCTCCTTGGTAATCATGATGTGTTGGGGTCCTCCGAGGTTGCGCTCCCAAGCAACCTGGCCACGAAAGAGACCATGAGTGAGCACGTCAGACCGTGAGCGAGTACTTCTTTCCGCGCGATGAATAACCGATGAGCCAATGAGCGAACGCTTCTTTCCGCGCGACGAGTACTTCATGCGCCTCGCCCTGCGCGAGGCGCAGCGGGCCGCCGAGCATCAGGACGTGCCGATCGGCACGGTGGTGGCGCACGGGGGTGAAGTGATCGCTGCCGCCCACAACGAGCGCGAGCTGCGCCAGGACCCCACGGCACACGCGGAGATCATCGCGCTGCGCGAGGCATCGCGCGTGCTTGGGAGCTGGCGCGTGCTCGATACGGTGCTCTACGTGACGCTCGAGCCCTGTGCGATGTGCGCCGGGGCGATCGTGCTCGCGCGCGTCCCGCGGGTGGTGTTCGGGGCGAGCGACCCCAAGGCGGGGGCGTGCGGAAGCGTGCTTGACGTGCTGGGCGACCCACGCCTGAACCACCGCCCGGAGGTCGCGGCGGGGTTGCTCGCCGGCGAGTGCGGGGCGCTGCTGAGCGAGTTCTTCGCATCGAGGCGCTGAGCCGCGCGTGTCGTGCGGCGATGTCGTTGCTTTGTAGCCCGACATCGAGGGCCAGGCGTGGCGCCGAGGGCCACCGATCGTCGTTGTGCGCGCATCGCCTTGCGGAGCGCTGATCGTCTAGCCTTGAGCGGGTCGCCTTGGAAGGGTGGCAGAGCGGTTGAATGCGGCGGTCTCGAAAATTAGACCTCGACTGAAGCGCGCCTCGGAGCCCGACTCGTGAGTTTGGCTCTGTTGAGCCAGATTCGGCGCTGTTGAGCGGGATTCTGCCTGACGCTCAGTGGCTGCGGCGATGCCCGGGAACCGCTGGAAACCGCCTGAAACCGCTCGTCTCGCGATGGGACTGGCGCGAGATTGGCGCGAAAATAGGAGAGTTGGTTGAGGGTTGCCGCTATCAGCTCCAGGCGCTATCCAGCCTGCATAACCGAGTGGCGTGACGGCGCTCGTCCTGGCAGCGGCTCGCGCCTCCTTCAGCGGAGGAGGTCGAGCGTCGGTTGCCAGAACTCGATGGCCTGCCGCTCAACGTTCTCGACCTTCATGAGCGTGGCGTCGGCGTCCTCCGCCAGCTCACCCGGCAGGAAGAGCAACTCGGTCGTCGAGAAGCGCTCCCAGTCGTTGCGCAGATCCTTGAGCTTGTTCGGCTTAATGAAGGCCGCCACGAGGTCCGCGGGTGAGCGGATGCCGGCGTCGCGGTAGCGGCGGGCGCGCTTCTCCTTCGCGAACTTCTTGACAACGAGCTCGGCGACCGTCTCGTGTCTGATGTGCTCGTGGTGCTCGCGCGCGAGGTAGGCGAGGTCGACCAAGTGCTTCGGCAGTGGCTTGCCGCACCAGCCCAGCAGCTTCTCGGCGGCGAGCTCGTTGCGGGTCAAGCCGTTGATGGGGAAGCTGCTGTCGGTGGCAAGCAGCGGGTCGCGGTAGATGAGTGGTGGTCCGTCGCGGTCGAGCCACTCGCCGGCGCGCACGGAGACGGTGACCTTCAGCTCGCGGTCGCGGGGGCGGCGGCTCATGCGGATGCCCTCCATGTGGAAGGGGCTCTTGCCGTCGAACATCTCGTTCTCGTAGGACCACCGCCCCTCCTCCGGGTAGAGGTAGAAGCCGTACTCGCCGTTCGCGGCCAGGGCCTCCTCGAGGTTGGGCACCTTGAGGTTCTCGGGGTCCAGGTAGGTGTAGTCGGCGTCGGCGATGGACTGCCGCGGGCTGCGGTAGACGTTGGAGAGCAGCGTGCCGCCCTTGAGCACGAACAGGTCCTTGTACTTCTCGTGAGTGGCGAGGTGCCGTACCGTGGCGCTCTTGGCGACCATCACCAGCAGCTGCGGACGGGTGAGCCCGGTGCGCTCCTCGGCGGCGTCAAGGATCTCGTCGGTCGTGACGGGACCCGTGGTCACTTGAGCTCCAGCGCGGTGCCGACGATCGCCGGGTCCTCATACACGCGCCAGCGCCTGTTGACCGGGGGACGCTCGCCGTCGGGCTTGCCTCCGGGCGCCAGCTGCACGGCGTACGTGCGCCCGACGCGTAGCGCCAACGGCTCAGTCCCTGGGATGTCGTAGAGGTCCATGAAGAAGCCCAGCCGGCGGTTCAGATTGGGGCGATTGAATCGCAGCGCGTCCGCGACCAGCCGCTCGGGGTCGAGGATGCCATCGCGATAGGCGTCTCGCAGCGCGTTCGCTACGACCGGCAACGGGGCGGCGAGCCGAGGCTGGTCGAAGCAGTCGATCAGAGCCTTCTCGACGGTGGCCATCCAGACCGGCCACTCGAAGTCCTCCACGCGCGTGCGACCGAAGAACTTGCGCTCCGCGACAGTCACGAAGCGGACGCTCGCGAGCCCGAGCGTGACCGGGCGCTTGCGCTTCGTGACCGCGACGTAGATGCGCCGCGACTGCTGGTCGACCAGACCGTAGTGCCAGAGCGCTGAGTGCCACGAGACGTAGTAGTCCATGTCGAGCCGGCGGAGCACCGCGTCGGCGACGACATCCAGCTCGTCCAGCCGTGCTGTTCTCGTCGGCAACGCCTCTGGGCTCAGGACCCAGCGCCCGTGCTGCAGCGGGTGCAGCAGCAGCTTTGCGTGCATGCGCTTCATGACGCTCGGCAGGTCGAAGCGAGGAAGGCCACGCTGCTCAGCAAGTGCGCGGATAGCCGGCTCGTCGAGTTGCCGGTCAAGCGTCCGATCGGGCTTGCCGGTGAGATAATCGAGCACGACCCGCTCGGCGATGTTTGGACGACCAAGAGCCATTTCGCCCCAGATGTTACATGATTTGTGTA
>CAWCFD010000001.1:0-602512 GCA_963794845.1 uncultured Solirubrobacterales bacterium | reverse complement strand
CGTTACGCTGGAAAAATCGTGGCCCCTTCGTTCGGTTTCCTGCTGACGCCAGAGCCGCCCTCGCGGCGCGCCGGCGTGCTCGTGGCGCTCGCGCTCGTGGCGCTCTGCACGCTTGTGCTCTATCCGCTCAAGCAGGCCGCGCCCGTCGTCTCGCTCGGCGTCGTGTACATGCTCGCGGTGGTGATCGTTTCGGTCACCTGGGGTTTCTGGCTGGGCGTCGCCACCTCGCTTGCGAGCGCGCTCGCGTTCAACTACTTCCACCTGCCGCCCGTCGGGCGGCTGGAGATCCGCGACGCCGACAACTGGGTGGCGCTCGTCGCCTTCCTCGTGGTCGCGATGCTCGCAAGCTCGGTGGCCGAGGTCACGCGCGCGCGCTCGCGCGAGGCGGCCGAACGCCGTCGCGAGGCGGACCTCGCCGCCGAGATGGCCCGCCTGCTGCTGAGCGGCAGGCGGCTGTCGGAGGATCTGCCGACGGCTGTCGCGCGTCTCTCCCAGGTGCTCGAGCTGCCCTCGGCCGCGATCGAGCTCGAGGCGGTCGAGGGCGACGAGCGGCGGGTGGCGTTCCCGTTGCGCGAGGGCCCGCGCCGGCTCGGGACGCTGCTGGTGCCCTCAGACACCTCCGAGGCGACGCTTCGCCGCGTGCAGGAGCGCATCGTGCCGGCGCTGGAGTCGTTGCTCAGCGCGGCGCTCGAGCGCGAGTCGCTGCTTACCGACGTCGTCGAGACCGCTGCGCTGCGCCGCGCCGACGTCGTCAAGACGGCCCTGCTGCGAGCCGTGTCGCACGATCTGCGCTCTCCGCTCACGGCGATCTCGGCGGCCGCCGACGCGATCGGGTCGGTCTCGCTGTCCGAGCAGGAGCGGGGAGAGATGGCCGCGATCATCCAGCAGGAGACACGCCGGCTGTCGCGTCTGGTGGACAACCTCCTGGACCTTTCCCGCCTCCAAGCGGGCGCCGCGGAGCCGCGTGTCGCGTGGACGTCCGTCGAGGAGGTGCTCCGCTCTGCGCTTGCCGAGCTCTCGCCGGGGGAGCACGAGTTCAGCCTCTCGATCGACCGCGACATGCCGCTGGTCAGCGTCGACCCCGTGCAGATGGAGCGGGCGTTCGTGAACGTGCTCGAGAACGCACGGCGCCACTGCGGCGGCCATCCGGTGTCGGTGAGGGCGCGTGCGGTGCGAAGTCTCGCGGGCGCCCACGCCGCCGCCGCCGACTCGGCCGGCGCCGGAGAGCGCCCGGGCTCGACGGTCGCGCCGATCCCGCCCCTCCTGCAGGCGCACGACGGTCCGGCGGGGGACCGGCTGGTCGTGCGCGTCGTCGACCGCGGTCCGGGCATCCCGCCCGCGCAGCTGGAGCGCGTGTTCGAGCCCTTCTACCGCGCCGGCACGCCCCAGGGCGGGCATCGCGGCTCGGGCCTCGGGCTCGCGATCGCGCGAGGATTCACCGAATCCAACGGCGGACGACTGCACGTCGAGTCGCTTCCGGGTCAGGGCGCCACGTTCGTGTTCGAGCTTCCCCTGGTCGAGCAGGCGCAGGTCGTCGAGACCGAGCCGGTGCCGAGCCCCGAGCGCGTGCCTTGACCGCCGCCGAGCAGGCTGCGCCGGCGCAGCGGATACTCGTGGTCGACGACGAGCCGCAGATCCTGCGTGCGCTGCGCGTGGTGCTGCGCGACGCGGGCTTCGAGGTGGTGCCGGCGGAAACCGCCGCCGAGGCGCTCGACCGGGCGGCGGTGCGCCCGCCGGAGGCGGCGATCGTCGATCTGATGCTGCCCGACATGGACGGCGTGGAGGTGATGCGCCGCTTGCGCGAGTGGAGTGAGATGCCGATCCTCGTGCTGTCGGCCGTCGGCGAGGAGGCACAGAAGGTCAGGGCGCTGCAGGCCGGCGCGGACGACTACATCACCAAGCCGTTCGGCTCGCGCGAGCTCGTGGCGCGCCTGCAGGCGGCGCTGCGTCGCGGTGGGCGCTCCGAGGAGGAGCCGCGGATAGCGGTCGGCGAGCTCGAGATCGATCTGGCCGCGCGCGCCGTGCACCGAGGCGCAGAGTCGGTTCACCTGACCCCGATCGAGTTCGACCTGCTGCGGGTGCTCGTGCGCAACCGCGGGCGCCTGATGACCCACCGCGCGCTGCTCAGCGAGGTGTGGGGGCCTCAGTACGTCGACGACGTGCAGACGCTCAGGACGCACATCGCGCGTCTGCGCGCGAAGGTCGAGCCGGAGGGTCCCGTGCCGCGACACATCGTCACCGACCCGGGGATTGGGTACCGCTTTGCCGGCTGAACTCGGTGGCGACCGGCCGTCATTGCGGCTTCGGCTTCTCCGCAGCTGAATCAGGGCGGGCTACCGATTCACGCAGGCGCTCGCTCGACATAGGGTCGTGCGATGCGATCGTCACACAATCGTTATGCGCCGCACAGAAATCGTCACGCCGGTGTGATGACGGACCCTCGATAGTGGTGCCCATGGACGTCGTCGCCATAGCCATCGGGATCGCCATGTTCGCGATCCTGCTGCTCATCATCGAGGGAATCGAGCGCATATGAGCCTCTCGCTTCCCCTCGGCGCGTTCATCGCGCACATGAGCGGCGCCGACTTCTTCGGCCTGGTCGTCTCGGTGCTCATCATCGGCTACCTCTTTTACGCCTTGATCCGTGGAGAGAAGCTCTAGGGCATGACGTTCACCGGCTGGCTCACGATCGTCCTGTTCGCGGTCATCCTGACCGCGCTCGCGTTCCCGCTCGGCGGCTATATGGCGGCCGTCTACAGCGGCCGGCGCGTGTTCCTCTCGCCGATCTTCGCCGGTCCCGAGGCGTTTCTCTACAAACTGCTGCGCGTCGACTTCAGGCGTGAGCAGGACTGGAAGGCCTACGCGAAGAGCCTGATCGTCTTCTCGCTCGCCGGCTGGCTCCTGCTGTACGTGATCCTGCGCACGCAGGACGCGCCGTGGGTGCCCCACCTGCTCAACCCGCTCGGCTACCACTCGGGCTCGTGGAACGTGACGTTCAACACGACCTCGTCGTTCCTCACCAACACCAACTGGCAGTACTACGGCGGCGAGACCACGATGAGCTACTTCAGCCAGATGCTCGGGCTGACGGTGCAGAACTGGCTCTCGGCCGGCGTCGGGATCGTGGTCGCCGCGGCGCTCGTGCGCGGGATCGTCGGCCGTGGCGGCAAGAGCATCGGCAACTTCTGGCAGGACATCGTGCGCACGGTGCTGTACGTGCTCACGCCGATCACCGTGATCGGCGCGATCGTGCTGATGTCCCAGGGGGTCATCGACAACTTCTCCAGCTACCTGACGGCTCACACGATCACCGGCCTCACGCAGTCGATCGCGATGGGCCCGGTCGCCTCGCAGGAGGTGATCAAGGAGCTCGGCACCAACGGCGGCGGCTTCTTCAACGTCAACTCGGCCCATCCGTTTGAGAACCCGACGGCGTTCAGCAATTTTTTTGAGATGCTGCTCGTACTGATCGTCCCGGCCGCGCTCGTGTTCATGTACGGGCGCATGACGGGCAACCGCCGCCAGGGCTATGCGATCTACGGGGCGATGATGGTGATGTTCCTCGGCGCCGTGAGCGTCGCGTATATCGCCGAGGCGCACGGCTCCCCCGCGCAGCACGCCGCGGGACTTCACACACATGTGATCGCCGGCTCGACCGGCGGCAACATGGAAGGCAAGGAGCAGCGCTTCGGGATCGCCGGCTCGGCGCTGTTCGACGTCGTGACGACCGTCACCTCCTGCGGCGCGGTCAACAGCGCGATCGAGTCGTTCACCGGCATCGGCGGCGCCGTGCCGTTCGCCAACCTGTCGGCCTCCGAGGTGATCTTCGGCGGCGTGGGCACGGGGCTGTACTCGATCCTGCTGTACGTCCTGCTCGCCGTGTTCATCGGTGGCCTGATGGTGGGACGCACTCCGGAGTGGCTCGGCAAGAAGCTCGAGGCGCGGGAGATCAAGCTCGCCGGTCTCGGCATCCTGATCACGCCGCTGGCGGCGCTGTTCTGCACTGCCATGGCTACCGCGAGTAATGCCGGGCGCAAGTCGATCTCCGAAGTGGCGCTCTCCAAAGCGGGCGGCAGCACCCCGCAGGGCTTCTCCGAGACCTTCTACGCCTATCTCTCTCAGGCGAACAACAACGGCTCCGCCTTCGCCGGCTACACCGGCTACATCCAGCCCAACGCCGGCAACCTCGGCGCTCACGGGATCACGTTCACCGACCTGCTCGGCGGCTTCGACATGCTGTTCGCGCGCTACGCGCCGATCCTGTTCGCGCTCGCGGTCGCCGGCGCGCTGGCGGGCAAGCGCGTGACCCCCGCGGGCCTCGGCACGATGCGCACCGACAACCCCACGTTCGTGGTGCTGCTTATCGGCGTGATCGTGCTCGTCGGCGCGCTGACTTTCTTCCCCGCCCTCTTGCTCGGCCCGATTGTGCAGGGCCTGACCGGACACCTGTACTGAGATGAAGCGCGACATCGTCACATCCATCATCGCCATTGTCGTGTTTACGATTCTGCTCGGACTCGTGTACCCGTTCTTCATCGAGGGCGTGAGCCAGGTCGCGTTCTCCGGTAACGCCAACGGACAGAAGGTTTACGTGAACGGCAAGCTCGTCGGCTCGAAGATCATCGGCCAGAACTTCGGCACGCCTGTGCTCGAAAAGAACGGCAAGCCAAAGGAAGTGAAAGGCGCGATCGTCACCGAACCGGACCCGCGCTACTTCCAGGCGCGCCCCTCGGCCACCGAAGGCGGGGCGGACAACGCCGCGGCGAGCACCTTCTCCAACCACGGGCCCAACAGCGTGAAGACCGAGGAAGCGGACGCCGAAAACGTCAAGGCCTATCTCGAACTGAACACGGCGCCCAACAAGCAGCCGTATGACCCCGGGCTGACCGTGGCGAAGATCCCGGTCGACGCGGTCAACAGCTCGGCCTCGGGGCTCGATCCCGAAATCTCACAGGCGAACGCCTGGATCCAGGCCTATCGCATCGCGGCCGTGCGCAACCTCCCGCTCGGCACGGTGAACGGGCTGATCGCCAAATACACGTCCGGGCGCGGCCTCGGCTTCGCCGGCGAGGAAGGCGTGAACGTGCTTGAACTCAACCTCGCGCTCGACCGTCTCACAGGAGGAAAAGGCTGATGTCCGCGCAGATTCCGGCCGCCCACGAAAGGCAGGCGATCTCGCTGTTCCAGCGCGACATCGTCCGCCGCGCGCTGATCGACAGCCTCAAGAAGCTCGACCCGCGCGTGCAGATCCGCAACCCCGTCATGTTCGTCGTGGAGATCGGCTCGGTCATCACGACGGTCACGTGGTTGATCCAGGCGCTTGGCGGCAAACCGCTCGGCGGCGGCCACGAGCCCGCCTGGTACACGTTCCTGATCGCCTTCTGGTTGTGGCTGACGGTGATCTTCGCCAACATGGCCGAGGCGTTCGCCGAGGGTCGCGGCCGCGCGCAGGCCGACACGCTGCGCACGATGCGCAAGGAGACGGTCGCAACGATGTCCGACGGATTGATGCGGGCGGCCTCGGAGCTGACGCGGGGTGACATCGTCGTCGTGGTCGCGGGCGAGTTGATCCCCGGCGACGGCACGGTGATCGAGGGCATCGCCACGGTGGACGAGTCGGCCATCACCGGCGAGTCGGCTCCCGTGATCCGCGAGTCCGGTGGCGACCGCAGCGCGGTCACCGGCGGCACGCGGGTCACCTCCGATCGGATCGTCGTTGAAATAACGCAGGAGCCCGGCAAGTCGTTCCTCGACCGCATGATCGCCCTGGTCGAGGGGGCGGAGCGGCGCAAGACGCCCAACGAGATCGCGCTCAACATCCTGCTCGCCGCGCTCACGCTGATCTTCATGATCGTCGTCGCCACGCTGCGCCCGTTCGGGCTGTTCGCCGGCACGTCGATCTCCGAGACCACTCTGATCGCGCTGCTCGTCGCGCTGATCCCCACCACCATCGGGGCGCTGCTGTCGGCGATCGGCATAGCGGGGATGGACCGGCTCGTGCGGCGCAACGTGCTCGCGCTCTCCGGCCGCGCGGTCGAGGCCTCCGGCGACGTGGACGTCTTGCTGCTCGACAAGACCGGCACGATCACGCTCGGCAACCGCCAAGCCTCCGAGTTCATCCCGATGCCGGGCGTGCCCGAGTCCGAGCTCGCCGAGGTCGCGCAGCTCGCCTCGCTGGCGGACGAGACCCCCGAGGGACGTTCGATCGTGGTGCTGGCAAAGCAGTACGGCATCCGCGAGCACGACATGGCCACGCTGCACGCCGAGTTCGTGCCCTTCACCGCGCAGACCAGGATGAGCGGAGTCGACATCGACGGGCGGCGGCTGCGCAAGGGCGCCGGCGATTCGATCGTCAAGTTCGTGCAGGACGAGGGCGGCCAGGCCCCGCCCGAGCTGCGCGATCATCTCGACCGCATCGCACGCGAGGGCGGCACGCCGCTGGCCGTCGCCCGCGACAACCAGATCCTTGGCGTCGTCTACCTCAAGGACACGATCAAGCAGGGCATGAAGGAGCGCTTCGACCAGCTGCGCGCGATGGGCATCAAGACGGTGATGGTTACCGGTGACAACCGCCTCACAGCCGCCAAGATCGCGCAGGAGTCGGGGGTGGACGACTTCCTCGCCGAAGCCACCCCCGAGGCCAAGCTCGCCCTGATCCGCGAGCAGCAGGCCGACGGACGGCTCGTCGCGATGACCGGCGACGGCACCAACGACGCGCCCGCCCTGGCGCAGGCCGACGTGGGCGTGGCGATGAACACCGGCACCCAGGCCGCGCGCGAGGCCGGCAACATGGTCGACCTGGACTCCAACCCCACGAAGCTGATCGAGATCGTGGAGGTAGGCAAGCAGCTCTTGATCACGCGCGGGGCGCTCACCACCTTCTCGATCGCCAACGACGTCGCCAAGTACTTCGCGATCCTGCCCGCCATCTTCATCACGACGTACGCGACGAGCGTCGGCGGCAAGGGCCCCCTGCACGTGCTCAACGTGATGAACCTCGGCACGCCCCAATCGGCGATCGTCTCGGCGATCATCTTCAACGCGCTCGTCATCCCGCTCTTGATCCCGCTCTCGCTGCGGGGCGTACGCTACCGCCCGATCGGCGCGAGCGCGCTGCTGCGACGCAACCTGTGGATCTACGGGCTCGGCGGAATCGTCGCCCCGTTCGTCGGCATCAAGCTGATCGACCTCATAGTCCACAATCTGCTTGGAGGCTGACACCCGGTACGGGGGGCGGTGGGAGAGAATGCTCCCATGTCGCCCGACAGCCCAACCTCGCCGCCACGAGGTCGCCTGAAGGTTTTCATCGGCATGGCCGCGGGCGTCGGCAAGACCTACCGCATGCTGCAGGAGGGCCGGGCCGAGTCAGACACCGGGCGCGACGTGGCGATCGGCTATCTCGAGCCCCACGGCCGCGAGGAGACGAGCGCCCAGGCCGAGGGCTTGGAGGAGATCCCGCCGCGGATGGTGAGCTATCGCGGCACGCCGCTCGCCGAGATGGACCTGCCGGCCGTGCTCGCGCGCAAACCCGAGCTGTGCCTGATCGACGAGCTCGCCCACACCAACGCCCCGGGCATCGAGCACGAGAAGCGCTACGAAGACGTGCGGGACGTGCTCGACGCCGGCATCGACGTGTACTCGACCGTGAACGTGCAGCACCTGGAGAGCCTCAACGACCAGATCATCCAGCTCACCGGCACGCGCGTGCGCGAGACGATCCCCGACGAAGCGCTCGCGGGGGCGGACGAGGTCGTGCTCATCGACCTCACCCCCGAGGCGCTGATCGAGCGCCTGCGCGCCGGCAAGGTGTACCCGCACGAGCGGGTGCCCGCCGCGCTGAACAACTTCTTCAAGATCGAGAACCTCTCCGCGCTGCGCGAGACGGCCCTGCGCCATGTGGCGGAGGGCGTCGAGATCAAGCGGCTGGCGCCCGCGCCGGTCGTGGTGCGCCGCGAAGAAGGGATCGCCGCGCCGGGGACCGCCGGGGGGGCGGGCACTCAAGCAATCGCCGAGCGGCTGCTCGCGCTCGTCGCGCTCGCTCCCCATTCACAGCGGATCGTGCGCCGTGCCGCGCGCTCGGCTGAACGGCTCGGCGCGCGGCTCGACGTGCTCGTGGTGCGCCGCGCCGGAAGGACGCCCAGCGCCGAGGACCGCGAGCAGCTCGAGTCGCTGCGGCGCCTCACGGCGATGCTCGGCGCGCGGCTGCTGGTCGAAGAAGGCGAAGACCTGGCGGCGGTGGCGATCGACACGGCGCGCCGCCTTGGGAGCACCTATGTGCTGATGGGCTCGCCCGGCCCGCGCCGCGGCCTGGGCCGCTTCAGGGAGTCGCTCCTCGCGCGCCTGCTGGAGGGGCTTCCGGGGGTGGACATGCGCGTCGTCGCCGACCCCGCGCTGCGCGACAAAAAGTCAGGCGACGCGGCGCAACCTCCGCTCACATAGGCTGTTGCAGTGAACATGCTCAGATACCTTCGCCGACTCACGTCCCTCTCCGCCCTGCCCGTATGCGTTGTGCTGCTCGCCACCGCCGCGGGCGCTCTCGCCGGCGCCTCCGGACACACCGCACGCGCCTCCTCGAAGCGCGCCCACGCCGCGGCCTCCTACCTGACCGGCATCGGCGACCAGCAGACCGAGATGTTCTCCAATTCGCTGTGGCAGCAGCTCCACACGAAGATCGCGCGCTACATCGCGCCGTATGACGCCGCCGCGCGGCCGTATTCGCTGCAACACGCCGCCGCCTGGATCGCGGCGGCGGAAGCGCGACACCAGCAGATCCTCGTGGCCTTCTACCACTCGGAGTACACCCCCACGAAGATGCCGAGTGTCACGACCTACACGCGCGACGTCCAGAAGTTCATAAAGCTTTTTCCGAGAGTCCGCCAGTACCAGGCGTGGAACGAGACCAACCGCGGCACGCTCGCGCACGTGTTCAAATCGCCGACGGCGCTCGAATCGGCCAAGTACTACAAGGCGCTGCGGTCCGTCTGCAAAGGCTGCACCATCACGGGCCTTGACATCCTCGACGGGCCAACCATCGGCCCCACGCTGCGCTATGTGGGCGAATTCAAGCGCGACGTCGTGCGCTTGAAAACGCCGATGCCGAGCCTGTGGGGGCTGCACAACTACTCCGACACCAACCGCTTCCAGAGCACGCGCACGCGCGCCATCCTGAGTCTGGTGCCCGGCCAGGTGTGGCTCACCGAGACCGGCGGCATCGTCAAATTCGGCGTCGACTTCCCCAACGTCAAAGGCTCGGGTCTCAAGCGGGCCACCAAGGCGCTCGCCTACATGTTCAAGCTCGCCGCCTCGAACCACCGCATCACGCGCCTCTACATCTTCCAGTGGTCGGGCGGCACCGCCTCCACGCGCTTCGACGCCGGCCTCACCGACGTCCACTTCAACCCGCGGCCCGGCTACGTCACCGTGTGTAAGCAGTTGCACGCCGCGAGGTGCCATATGAAGACAAGCACGCGCTGACGAGCAGGCTGATCAGGCCCACCGCCGCGGCGAGCGGGGCGAGCGTGCGCAGCGGATATCGGCTGCCGTCGTGGAGGGTCAGGTTGAGGGCCGTGTTGTCGCCGGCTTTGACGATGCTCTCAAGGCCCTGGTGGTCGATGCCGAGGACGGTGGGGCCGAGCGCCGCGAACAGGCACCAGCCGGCCAGCGCTAGCACTCCGGCGGCGAGCGACGCGCGGGATATGCGCGTGCGGGCGGTCGCGAGCGTGGCGAGCAGGACGGCGCCCGCCGCGGGGATCAGGAACGGCCAGATCCCGCCCCATCCTCGACCGAGGCCGAAGGCGCTCGCGATCGTCGGCTGGAAGAAGCCCTGACGAAGGTAGCGCGCCCACACGACCGCCTCCGTCTCATATCCCGTGAGCGGGTGGGTGATGCTCGCCACGATCGTCGTCGTCAGCGAGACGCCGGCGAGCGCGATCGTCGGGCCCGGACAGCGCTTCAGCGCGATCCCGATCGGCAGTGCCAGGAACGGCAGCATCGTCATCAAAAAGCGCGGCCCCATGAAGCCGCCGCCGAACGGCAGGTAGTAGCCCGAGTTGTAGCCCACGTAACACACGCACACAGCGGCGATCGTGAGCGCCTCCGCGCGCCTGCCGCGGCGGTAGAGCAGCCATGTGCCGACCGCGCCCATCGCCAGCACGGGCGAGAGCGTGAGCAGGCCGCGCGAGTCCAACAGCAGCGTCGCCATCACCTTCAGGCTCGGCAGCCCTATCCCGAAGAAGCCTTTCTGCTGGCGCGGGATGCTCGAGTAGGCGAGGTGCGTCCACGAGTGGAAGGCGTAATGGTTGTATAGGAGGAGGGGCACGATCCCGATGAGACCACCCAGCACGTAGGCGCCTGCGCGACCGAGCACGCCGCGCGGGGTGAGGCAGTCGCGGCGGGAGAGCAGGTACAGGCCGAGCACGAGCGCCACGAAGAACAGCGGGTACTCGGAGGCGCCCGCATAGCCCATGAGCAGTCCGGCGACGCCGAGATACCACGGGTTCGGCGGTCCGTCGCGCTCGTGCCACATCAGCGCGAACGCCGCGAAGCCGAGGAACGCCGTGAACACGTGGGAGAACAGCAGCGTGGACAGCGGCAGCGTGAGCGTCCCGAGGCCAAGGATCACGGCCGTGGCCGCGCCGTAGCCCGGCTGCAGGCGCTCGGCGAGGTGTCCGACGAGCGCCAGCAGCAGCAGGCCCGGCAGCACGTTGGCCCACAGCCCGATCAGGTAGATCATCTCGTCGCCCGGGTGATTCGGTGGCGCCACATGCGAGTCTGTCCACGATTCGGCGTTCACGAGGTTCAGCGCGTCGTAGAAGGGGAGCGCGAACAGCGCGAGACCCGGCGCCCGGGCCGAGTACCAGTGGCCCTTGTAGAACGCCTTGTCGCCCGTGTTTGCCTGGTAGGAGTCGATCGTCGTGGAGTCCTTCTCGAGCGAGCGGATCAGGTCGTAGTGGGAGGTCTGGTTCCAGGAGAAGCTCTGGATCATGGTCGCGTAGGCGACCCCTACGAGCAGGATCGCCGCGAGCGCCATGTTGCGCTTTATCGGGTGCCCCCCGCGCGCGCGCGCGAAGAAAGCCCTCTTCGCGCGCGCGCGCGCGAGGTGGCCCGTGGAGACGTTGACAGCACTCATCGGCGTGTCGTCTCCTCGTGGCGCCCCCGTCGGCGTACCGCCCCCTCGTGGCCCTCCGGTCGGCGTGTCGTCTCCTCGTGGCGCCCCGGTCGGCGTACCGCCCCCTCGTGGCCCTCCGGTCGGCGTGTCGTCTGCTCGCTACGCACTAACCCGTCCCGTGCAGCGCCTTCGGCCCGGGGCCGATCGTGTAGATCACGACGTCGCCCACCTGCCGGCGGGTGACACCGAGCCCCTTGACGGGCCTGGCTGCGGCGGCGACCGCGTCGGGCGGCTCGGGGATCGCCGGAAGCTTGATGCCGGGCAGCGCCGGCATGACCGTGTGCAGCACCACCGTCTTTACGCCGTACCAGCGCAGCTTCTCCACACTGGCGCGATCCGGGAAGCCGCTCATGCCGCCTCGCAGGTCGTCCACCGCCGGTATGTCGAAGGTGCTGTTGCCCGCGGGGATCTTGTAGAAGCCGTCGGTCGAGAAGTACTGCCACAGACGGTCCGCCGCGCCGTCGGTGGGCAGGTCCATCACCGGGCCCGGCAGCCCAATCTCGGCCCTGGCCGGCTGGGGCACCACCGGGTGGCCGAGGTGCCCGGCGCCTTCGCCGACCACCGCCACCACCAGCAGCGCTCCGACGACGGCCACCAACCGGCCGGCGCCGCGCGCTCCGAACCCGGCGCCCCACGCGCGCGCCGTCTCAGCGAGCCGCCAGGCGCCCGCGGCGGCGAGCAGCGCCACGAACAGCGTCGCCAGCGTGAACACGCGCCCGGGCACCCTCACCCCATTCCAGCCGGGGGCGTAGTCGTACAGCAGGCGGTAGGGATAGCCGGCGCCGGTCAACCCCATGCCCATTGCCAAGATCGCGCAGATACCCACCCCGCACGCCAGAGCGAGGCGCAACCGCCGCGTGTAGATCGACGCGAAGAGCCCGATCGCCGCGAGCACTCCAATAACCCCTCCAACAAAGAACACGTCCTCGTTCTTGGAGTGCACGTGCGCCCTCGCGCCCGCGGTCACCCCGCCCCACACGCGGTTCTCCGAGGAGGCGGCCAGCAATGCCCACGGGCCCGAGGAGTAGTTCTTGACTTCCTTGAGGGTGCGTTTGGCCGTGGGGTACTCGGCTGCCACCTTGAGGTACGGACGGGCCTGGTAGACGGAAATCGCGCCGCACAGGGCCACGCCGACGCAGGTCACGACCACGAGGTCGCGCGGCAGCGCGCGCAGGCGGGAGGCAAGCCGAGGCGACCGGCCGTCCGCACGAGCGTCGACGCCGTCCACGCCGGCGGCGCCGTCCACGCTGGCGACGCCGTCCACGCCGGCGACGCCGTCCACGCCGGCGACGCCGTCCACGCCGGCGACGGGCGCGGCCGGCCGCTGGTCGCGCCCCCGGCGCCACCACCAGATCGCGGCGATCAGCGCGAGCAGCGCCAGCAGGTAGGCGAACTGGAGTCCCAGTGTGAACCCGAGGCTCATCTGCCAGGCGGCCACGAGCCAGCCCGCCGCGAGCAGTCCGCGTGAGCCACGGCGGTAGCCGCGTAGCAGCAGGAACAGCGACAGCGGGATGCCGCCGCCGGAGATCACGTGCAGGTGGCCCGCCTCCGTGACGCGGTAGGGGGCATACGCGAACGCCGCGCCCGCCACGGCGGCGCCCACCCGGCCCGTGCCGAGCTCGCGCGCGAGCAGCCACGCGCCCACGAAGCACAGCGACCACGCGAACAGGAAGAGCAGGTTGTAGCGCACGAGCGCCGCCACCGTGCCCGAGCCGAAGAAGGCCGCCGGGCCGTAGCCGAGCAGCGAGTCTGAGAAGGCGAGGCTGAGCGGGTGGGGGTAGAAGGCGTTGGAGTCGAACACTCCCGTCGGGCTGTGCAGCAGCGCATGCCCCACCCACGCCACCTCCCAGGCGGTGCGCACCGGGTCGCCGAGGTCCGGCGCGATGCGGGTGCTCATGTGCAGCGCCAGCGGCCAGGTGGTGAGCAGCGCGAGCGCGACGCCGCCGAGGATCACCCACAACAGCTCGGAGCAGCCGATCCGGGGCGAGGGCGCCCACCGCGCCGTCGGCCGCTCGACGCGGGGTGTCGAGGGCCTGTCCATGAGCGTGCTCGCCATCTGTTGGCGGAGCATACGTGAGCCGACCACGCCGTGATGGGGTCGGGACGCCGATTTCGCCGCGCGCGTAGATATCCGACCGTCGTGTTCAAGAATGCCGTCTTGTGCGTCACACTGACGTTATGCACGTGCTCGTGGTTGGAGCCGGCGGTGTTGGCGCTGCGTTTGCCGCGATCGCCCAGCGCAGGCCGGCGTTCGAGCGGGTGTCGCTCGCGGACGTCTCCCCGGCGCGCGCGCACGACGTGGTGGCGAAGCTGGGAGAGGCCGACCGCTTCGCGGCCGAGCGGGTCGACGCCTCGGATCGCGCCGCGCTCGTGGCGCTGATCGAACGGGTGCGCCCGGACGCCGTGCTGAACGCCTGCGATCCGCGCTTCAACGAGCCCATCTTCGACGCCGCCTTCCAGACGCGCACCACGTACCTCGACATGGCGATGACACTCTCGAGTCCCCATCCGCAGCGCCCATACGAGCTGCCGGGGGTGATGCTCGGGGAGTTGCAGCTCGCCCGCCACGAGCAGTGGGAGCAGGCGAACCTGCTCGCGCTCGTGGGGATCGGCGTGGAGCCGGGGCTGTCGGACGTGTTCGCCCGCTATGCCGCCGACGAGCTGTTCGCGAGGGTCGATCAGGTGGGGGTGCGCGACGGCGCCGACCTGGTCGTCGAGGGCTATGACTTCGCGCCCACCTTCTCGATCTGGACAACCATCGAGGAGTGCCTGAACCCGCCGCTCATCTGGGAGCGCGAGCGCGGCTTCTTCACGACCGCCCCCTTCTCGGAGCCGGAGGTGTTCGACTTCCCCGAGGGCATCGGCCGCGTGGAGTGCGTCAACGTGGAGCACGAGGAGGTCGTCCTGATCCCGCGCTGGGTCTCCTGCGAGCGCGTCACGTTCAAGTACGGGCTGGGGCAGGAGTTCATCGACGTGCTGCGCACGCTGCACAAGCTCGGCCTCGACTCCACAGAGCCCGTGTCCGTGCGTCCCGTCGCCGGGACCCCCCATGGCGGAGGGCAGCACCCTGAAGGGCATACCCAAAGGGCACACGGCAGGCAGGCGGGCGGCGTGGAGGTCGCTCCGCGCGACGTGGTGGCCGCCGTTCTGCCGGACCCGGCCACGCTCGGCGAGCGCATGACCGGGCGCACCTGCGCGGGCACGTGGGTGACCGGCACGGGCACGGACGGCGCGCCGCGCTCCACCTACCTCTACCACGTCGTCGACAACGAGCACACGATGCGCGAATACGGCTCCCAGGCCGTTGTCTGGCAGACCGCCATCAACCCGGTCGTGGCGCTCGAGCTGCTGGACGAGGGCGTCTGGAAGGGCACGGGCGTGCTCGGCCCCGAGTCCTTCCCGCCCGAGCCGTTCCTGGAGCGCCTCGCCGAGCTCGGCTCGCCGCATGGGCGGGTGGAGCTGCCGCTGTCGTAGGTCGCCAAGGATGCGTTCAAAAGCGCGATAGGACTCCGCTCGGAACGGGTACAAGATGCCCAGGGTCTTTGGATAAAGCCAGCCTAAAGGGGTTCTGCTTGAGCGTCCTTGCCAAGAAGCTGCTGGGCATCGGGGTCGGTGTGATCGTCGTCGCGGTCCTGATCGGCTTCTACGTGGCGAGCTGGGCCACGAGCTTCCCCAAGACCGTCGCGGCGGCGAGCACGCGCACGGTGGCGGGTGTCAGCGGCACGCGGCTCACGCTGCAGACGGTGGCGTCGATCGGGCCGAAGTACAGCCCGAGCCATCCCGACTGGGTCTCCTATCTTGTGCTCGACCACGGCAGGTGGGTGCACAGCACCATCTTCAAGGTGCCCGCCAACTCGCTCGTGCACGTGACGGTCTACCAGTACGACGGCGACAGCGGGCTGCGCAACCCGTTCCTCTCGCAGGTTCAGGGCACCATCGGCGGCACCGTCACGATCGACGGCAAGACGACCACCGCCATCAACCCCGAAGAAGCGTCCCACACGTTCGCCGTGCCGCAGCTCGGCCTGTTCGTGCCGCTGCCGGGCGTGCCCGAAGAAGCCCCCAACCAGTGCGCGTTCGCGCCGTGCACGACCTCGGAGGCGCATCGCACGATCACGTTCGCGTTCCGCACCGCCGGGAAGGGGCGCTATCGCTGGCAGTGCTTCGTGCCGTGCGCGGCGGGCTGGATCTTCGGCAACGGCGGGCCGATGCAGACGCTCGGCTACATGGACGGCTTCCTGGAAGTCGTGTAGCGATGGGCCGCCCGACTCGCACACCCCCGGACGTCCCGTAGAGCGATGGCGAGCGAACCCAACCGCGTGAGAGCCGAGCCCAGCCATGCGATGGGCACGCCCAACCACGCGCGCCGCTTCGGCCTGATCTGGGTGCTCGCCTCGCTGATCGCCACCCCGATCGTGGTGCTCGCGATCGGCCCGATCATGCCGCCCGGCAACGCGACGCAGCAGGCCTCGGGCCAGGTCACCGACAACACCGTGCTGATCGGCATGGCCACGCCGGTGCTGCTGCTCGTGCTGCTCTACCTCGTCTACGCGATCGTCTACTTCCGCCAGCCGAAGGGCGCCGCCCTGGAAGGCCCCGCGATCCACGGCGACGCGCGCATCCAGACGACCTGGATCGTGGTCACCTCGGCGCTCGTGCTGTCGCTCGCCGTCTACGGCACGGTGCGCCTGCTCGAAGACGGGTCGGGCTCGGGCGGCGGGCCTTCGCCCGTCGCGGTGCCGTCCGGGCCGAAGCTGCCGGTGCAGGTGATCGGCCAGGAGTGGATGTTCACCTACCGCTACCCCACCTACGGCGGAGTCGAGACGCCGCACCTCGTGCTGCCCGCGGGCCAGATGGTCGAACTGCACGTCACCTCGCTCGACGTGATCCACTCCTTCTGGGCCTACCAGCTCGGCGTGAAGGCCGACGCGAATCCGAACACCGACAACGTCGTGTTCGTCAAGCCCACGAAGACGCAGACGTTCGAAGTGCGCTGCTCGGAGCTGTGCGGCATCTGGCACGGCTACATGTACGACCACGGGCGGGTCCTCACGCCGGCGGCGTTCGCGGTGTGGATCAAAGAACAGCAGGCCAAATTCGCGCCGGTCCAGAAGTACCTGCCGCCCTACAGCACCAAATACATCCCCGAACCCACGAGGCGCGGCGGATGAGACGACCCGACCCGCAGGCACGCCCGCTCAGCGCGGAGAACAGGAGGCCTCGTCGATGAGCGCCACGGCCGCAGCCGAGCACACCCCGACGCCGGCCCGCAGCCCGCTGTGGCGCCGGCTGATCGGCTTCAACCTGCTCACGGCCGTGATCCTCGGCGTTGGCGGCTACTACCTCGGCTGGTTCATCGGACATGAGATCAAAGGCGCGAGCTTCGAATTCCAGACGAAGACAGATGAGAACGACGTCGCGCTGATGCTCGCCTACCTGTTCGGGGTCGTGGGCTTTTTGATCGGCCTCGGCTTCGCCAACTACCCGGTCTCACGCCTGCTCGGCCGCCCGGCGTCCCTTCGGGAGAAGGAGCAGGAGGGCGTCAGCCGCTACTTCGGCCTGTGCACCGACCACAAGGTCGTCGGCGTCCAGTACCTCGTCGGCATCGGCGTGTTCTTCTTCGTCGCGGGGCTCAACGCGATGCTGATCCGCACCGAGCTGCTGCACCCGGTCCCCACCGCGTTCGGCCCCAACCAGTACCTCGCGCTCGTCGGCATGCACGGCACGATGATGATGGGGATGATGACCTCGGGCATCCTCGGCCCGTTCGCCAACTACTTCGTGCCGATCATGATCGGCGCCCGGCGGATGGCGTTCCCGCGCATCGAGGCGCTCACCTTCTGGCTGTTGATGGCGGCCGGCTTCATCCTCACCTCGACGATCTTCTTCGGCGGCTTCCCCACCGGCTGGACCGGCTATGAGCCGCTCAACGAACAGGCCGTGATGGGGATGGACTCCTACATCTGCTTCTTCGCGCTCGTCGGCCTCTCGATGACGCTGCTCGGGCTGAACATGATCGCCACGATCGTCGCCCACCGCGCGCCCGGGATGACGTGGTCGCGGCTGCCGATCTTCGTGTGGTCGGTGTTCGCCACGGCGATCCTGATGGTCTTGGCGGCGCCGATGCTGATCGGCGCGCTCTTGATGGCGGCCTTCGACCGCACGATCAACACGTCGTTCTTCACCGTCGCCGCGGGCGGCTCGCCGTACCTGTTCGAGAACCTCTTCTGGTTCTTCGGCCACCCCGAGGTCTACATCCTCGCGCTGCCCGGCTTCGGGATCGTGCTCGAGCTGATGCCCGTGTTCACGCGCAAGCCGCTGTGGGGCTATCGCCTCGGGATCGCCGGCATGCTCGGCGTGACGCTGATGAGCTTCTTCGTGTGGCAGCACCACCTGTTCGTCAGCGGCATCAACGCGGCGCTGCGCCCGTTCTACATGCTCTCCACCGAGATCATCTCGATACCCACGGGCTTCATCTTCCTGTGCGTGATGGGCACGCTGTGGAGGGCGCGCACGCGCTTCACGGTGCCGATGCTGTTCTGCCTGGGCTGGACCTTCAACTTCCTGATCGGCGGCCTGTCGGGGGTGTTCCTGTCAGACACCCCGAGCGACACCAGCACGCACGGCAGCTTCTTCGTGATGGCCCACTTCCACTACACCATCATGGGCGGGCTCATCTTCACGTTCTTCGCCGCCATCTACTACTGGGCGCCGAAGATGTTCGGGCTGCAGCTCAACGAGCGCCTCGCGAAGATCCACTTCTGGTCGCTCTTCATAGCCTTCAACTCGACCTTCATGCCGCTGTTCGTGCTCGGCATGGAGGGCATGCCCAGGCGCGTGTCCACCTACGCGCCGCACCTGCAGACGCTCAACGACTGGGTGTCGGTCTCCGCGTTCGTGATCGGCCTGTCGATGCTCGTGTTCATCGTCAACGTGATCTACTCGCTGATCATCGTGCGCCGCCCCGCCGAGGCCAACCCGTGGCACTCCAAGTCGCTGGAGTGGCAGCTGCCGACGCCGGTGCCGGTGCACAACTTCGAGAAGATCCCCACGATCGACTCCGACCCCTACGAATACGGCACGCCGCTGCCGCCGCCCAGGGCGGCGCCGGCGGTGTCGGCGGGAGGCTGAGAGATGAAGCGCACAGTGGCGCAGACCGCGAGACAGGCGGGAAGCTGAGGTGGAGAGCTCAGGCGCGCAAGCCCCGTTGAGCCCAGGCGTCCCCGGCGTCCACAGGGACGTCGCGATCCCGCCCGAGCCCCCCGAGATCGGCGCGCGCTCGCTGTACGTGGCGGCGCGCCTGCTCGCGGGAGCCTCGACGTTCTTCTTCCTGGCCTTCCTGTTCGCCTACTTCTACCTGCGCTCGCTGAACGAGAACCACATGTGGCACCCGGCGAACGTGAAAGCCGACCAGACGCTCGGCGCGGTGGTCGTGGCGTGCGTCGTGGTGAGCGCACTGCTCGCGATCCTCGGCGGCCGGCGGATGAAGGGGCACTCGCGCGCCTGGGTCGGCGCTGTCGCCGGCTCGCTCCTGTTCGGCTTGGCGGCGGTGGCCGTGCAGTGCGTGCAGTACACCGTCCAGCACTTCGGCCCCACCGACGGCGGCTACGCGAGCGTGTTCTACGGCTGGAGCGCTCTGTACCTGATCGCGGTGCTCGCCACGATGTACTGGTTGGAGACGCAGGCCGCCACCGAGCTGCGCGCCCGCCGCGCGCCCGCCGCCGCCCACGGGGACATCGCCGAAGCCGACCGTCTGATCGCCCCCGGTTTGGACGCCGTCGTGTTCTTCTGGTCCTACCTGGCGGGGATCGGTGTGGTGACGTGGGTGTGCCTGTACCTGCTCTAGTGCTCGCGCACGCGCACGCGCCGGCGGCGTCCGGCGTGGCATGGACGCTGGCGGCCGCGCGGCCGGCGACGGTCGGCCCGTGGAGCTGGTCGCTGGATCCGCCGCTTGCGCTCGCGCTCGTGTTCGGGCTGCTCTACTGGCTCAGCAATCGCCGCACCGCCGCGCCGCGGCGCACGCTCCGCTCGCGCCGCCTTCGCCACCTCTGCTTCTACGCGGGCCTCGTGGCGCTGATCGTCGCGCTCGCATCGCCCTTGGACGCCTACAGCGAGCGGCTCTTCTGGGCCCACATGGTCCAGCACATGCTCCTGCTCGTGGTTGCCCCGCCGCTGATCGTGCTATCGCGGCCGTGGGTGCGCCTGTGGCGGGTGCTCCCGCTCGGCGCGCGCCAGTCGCTCGGGCGTGGTCTTGCCCGTGGCCGCCTCGTCCCGCTGCGGCGCGCAGGCGGATGGCTGGGCCGGCCGCTGCCGAGCTTCGTGGCGTTCTGCGGCGTCGTGCTCGTCTGGCACGTGCCGGTGCTGTTCGACGCGACGCTTCACTCGGAAGCGCTGCACGCGCTCGAGCACACGCTGTTCTTCGCCACGGCGCTCATGTTCTGGAAGCAGACGATCGACTCGCCCCCGCTGCACGCCCCTCTGAGCGAGCTGTGGCGCGTCGTATACCTGATCGGCGCGATGGTCGTCATGTGGGTGCTCGCGGTCGTGCTCGCGCTCGCGCCGCACCCGCTGTACGGCGCCTACGCCCATGAGGCCGTGCGACCCGGCGGGATCTCGGCCTTCGCCGACCAGCAGATCGCCGCCGGCGTCATGTGGGTGCCCGGCTCGATCACGTTCGTGATCGTGCTGTTCGTGTACCTGCACCGCTGGCTCACCCCGGCGGCGGAGACCGTGGCGCCCTCGACCTGCCCCCCCACCGGCATGAAGCCGGCGGCCCGCGCGCTCGCGGGCGACCTCGTGAGCAACCCGTAGAAGGAGCAACCGCCATGCCTCAAGCAGCGCTACCGGTCCTCGCCTCCTTCTCGGGGGGCTCAGTTCTCACGCTCGTGCTCCCCCTGGGAGTGCTGATCGCGGTGGTCGTCTGGTACGTGTGGCTGTGGCGTCGCGGCGCGGGCGAGCGCTGAGGCTCAGAACCGCGCCGGGGCGTGCTCCACGGGTTGCTCGAACAACCCGGGCTTGACCGTTTCCAGCTTGCGCGCGAAGTACTCGCGGAAGAAGCCACGCGACACGAGCATCAGCACCACCCCGACGAGCAGCCCGCCGATGCCCATCCAGAGCGGCAGCGTGATCCCGAGGATCGGTTTGGATTCGACGTGGGCCGATTCGCCGTAGTAGACGGCCGCGTAGCTGCCGACGCCGAACAGCATCAGCCCGCCGAGCAGCGGGGCGGCGCCGAGCAGGACGAAGTCGCGCAGGCTGTTGGTCAGCTCGTGGCGGTAGTACACGGCGCAGGCGATCCCGGTGAAGCCGTAGTAGAAGCAGATCGGGAAGCCGATCGCGGTGATCGAGTCCGACAGGGCGTTTTTGGAGAGGTTGAGGATCACGACCGTCCACGCGATCGACACGACGCCCATCAGCAGGGTCGAGAAGCTCGGGGTGAGGTAGCGCGAGTGCACGCGCCCGAACGCTTTGGGGATCGACTTCCAGTAGGCCATCGACAGCGTCGTGCGCGCCGTCGGCAGGATCGTCGTCTGGGTCGACGCTGAGGCGGAGGTGAGCACCGCGATGATCAAGAGCTTGTCCCACGGTTTGCCGAACACGCCCGTCCCGAGCACGCTCAGCACGTCGCTCTGGTTGGCTTCGTTCGTGAGCAATGCGGTCCCGCCGTAGGCCTGGCCGGCGGCGGACACGATCACGTAGATCAGGACGAGCAGGATCGTCGACATCACCGCGGCGCGACCGGGACCCTCGTTGGCGTCTTCTGACTCCTCGTTGACCGCCACCCCGGAGTCCCACCCCCAGTAGATGAACAGGCCGAGCAGCACGCCGTCGATCAGCGCGCCGAATTTCAGCGCGAACGGGTTGAACCAGGCGAGCGCCGGCTCGATCGAGCCGGCCGGGTGGTTGGCGTAGACCTTCACGAACGTCACCACCGCGAACACGCCGAGGATCGCTATCTCGGCGCTCAGCAGGATCTGCTGGATGCGCGCCGACAGCTCGATGCCGCGATAGCAGATCCACGTCATCACCGCGATCCACACGATCGAGGCGGCGATGATCGCGCCGGTCGATTCGGCGGCCGAGTTCCAGTCAAACAGCTTGAACGTGTAGATGCCCGCGATCTGCGCCAGCGAGGCCATCACGAGCACGTCGGCGAGGAAGATCCCCCAGCCGTTCACCCACCCCAGGCCGGGGCCGAGCGCTCTCGTGGTCCACGCGAATGTGGTGCCGGCGTCCGGGTCGGCCCTGTTCAGGCCCCTGTAGGCGCCCGCGATCAACAGCATCGGCACGAACGCCACGAGCAGCACCGCCGGAGCGTGCACGCCGACTCCCTGTACGGCCACGATGAACCCCAGCGTCGCCGCCAGCGAGTAGGCCGGCGCCGTGGAGGCCACGCCGATCACGAGGTTCGACAGGTAGCCGATCGCGTCTTTCTTCAGACCCTTGTCGACCACCACACCGCTGGCACGTGTGTCGATCGTCACAATCACGAAGGGTAGGACGAGTTCGAAGCATCCGCAAGGGGCGCAACCGCCAACAAGTCGCACTCGTTTTGTACATCTCGCACAACGGGTAGACAATGTGTTGAACGAGTGGCGCATTGAGAGGCACAAGTGCGAGCGATACCGTTGTCCCAGGTGTCTATGTGAGGGAGTCCCACGGGTTTCGAGCAGAGGAGTGAGCGAGATGGCCACCCATCCACCGGCGACAGACCGGCCGATCGCAGCCGGCACGACCCCGACCGCGGGGGGTCCCGGCGGAGCCGACCTGCAGGCGCTCGCAAAGCGCCACCTGTGGATGCACTTCACGCGCATGGGCGCCTACGACCACGCCGAGGTGCCCGTGATCGAGCGCGGCGAGGGCTGCTACGTGTACGACACCCACGGCAAGCGCTACCTCGACGGGCTGTCGGCGCTCTACTGCGTCAACGTCGGCCACGGGCGCGCGGAGCTGGGCGAGGCGGCCGCCGAGCAGGCCAAGCGGCTCGGCTTCTACACCAACTGGAGCTACGCCCACCCGCCCTCGATCGAACTGGCGGCGCGCATCGCGGCGCTCGCGCCCGGGGACCTCAACCGCGTGTTCTTCGTCTCCGGCGGCTCGGAGGCGGTCGAGTCGGCTTGGAAGCTCGCGAAGGCCTACCACGCCGCCTGCGGGGAGCCGCGCAGGCACAAGATCGTCTCGCGCTACCTCGCCTACCACGGCACCTCGATGGGGGCGCTCACCGCCACCGGACTGCCGCCCCTGCGCGAGCCCTTCGAGCCGCTCACCCCCGGGGGCAGGCACGTGGCGAACACCAACTCCTACCGCTGGAGAGAAGACCGCGATCCCCTGTGGGCGGCGGAGGCGATCGAGGAGGCGATCCTGTTCGAGGGGCCCCACACGGTCGCCGCGGTGATCCTCGAGCCGGTCCAGAACGGCGGCGGCTGCTTCGTGCCGCAGGAGGGCTATTTCCAGCGCGTGCGCGAGATCTGCGACCGCCACGGCGTGCTGCTCATCTCAGACGAGGTGATCTGCGGCTTCGGGCGCCTCGGGCACTGGTTCGGATGCGAGCGCTACGGGTGCGAGCCGGACATGATGACCGTCGCGAAGGGCATGACCTCGGCCTACGCGCCGATGGGCGCCGTGATCGCCTCCGACAGGGTCGCCGAGCCGTTCCTGCACGCGCGCGCGAGCTTTGTCCACGGCTTCACCTTCGGCGGGCACCCGATGGCGTGCGCGGTGGCGATGGCCAACCTCGACGTCCTGGAGCGCGAGCGCATCAACGAGCACGTGCTCTCACACGAGGGCGAGTTCCGCGCGATGCTCGAGGGCCTGCGCGACCTGCCGATCGTCGGCGACGTGCGCGGGGCCGGCTACTTCCACGCGATCGAGCTCGTCAAGGACCGCAACACCAAGCGGACCTTCGATGCGCACGAGTCCGAGGAGCTGCTGCGCGGCTTCCTCTCCGGCGCGCTGTTCGAGCGCGGCCTCATCTGCCGCACCGACGACCGCGGCGACCCCGTGGTGCAGCTCTCCCCGCCGCTGATCGCCGACCGCGAGCAGTTCGAGGAGATCGAGGCGATCCTGCGCCCCGTGCTGAGCGAGGCGTGGGAGCGGATCGTGAAGAGGTAGGACGGCAGAGGAGAAGAGCCAGAGGCGGCAGAGGAGGACCGGGACGTCATGCTGACAGTGGAGAGCCTTGTGACGGAGCTGGGCTTGACGCTCGCCACCGGCGAGGAGAACGCGAACGCCTCGGTGCGCTGGGTGCACAGCACCGAGCTGCTCGACCCCACGCCATGGCTGCGCGGGGGCGAGCTGTTGCTCACGACGGGCCTGCAGCTCACGAGCGCCCAGCTCCAGCGCGAGTTCGTCGAGCGCTTGGCCGAGCGCGAGATTGCGGGGCTCGGCTTCGGCGCCGGCTTCGCGCACCGCAAGCTGCCCGCGGCGATCCTCAACACCGCGCGCAAGCTCGGCTTCCCGCTGTTCGAGGTGCCCTACGAGCTGCCGTTCATCGCCGTCACCGAGCGCGTGTTCGCGCAGCTGCTCAACGAGCGCTACGAACTGCTTCAGCGCAACATGGCGGGCGACGTGCTCGCCGAGGCGCTCACCGGCAGGCTCTACCCCGACGAGCTGCAATCGCGATTGCGGCCGTTCGGGATCGGCGAACACGCCGCCGTGCTCGCCTTCGCGCCGCCCGAGCCGAGCGCCGCCGCCCCGGCGCTCGAAGCGATCCTCGAGCGCGCCGGAGCGCACAGCCTCGTGGCGCTGCGCAACGGCCTGCTCTGCGCCGTCGTGGACTGCCCGGAGCCGAGCCCCACGCACGCCCCCGCGCGTGCCCCCACGCGTGCCCCCGCGCGTGCCCCCACGCGTGCCCCCGCCCCCACGCATGCGCACGCCCTCGCGCACGCGCGCGCGCACGGGGCCCCACCTGGCGAGCATGACGCCACCGCCGATCCGATCGAGCTCGCCAAGCGCGTCCGCGCGGAGCTGCGCTCCCGCTTCGGCGATGTGCGCGCCGCGGCGAGCAGACCTGCTCCCACGCACATGCTGCGGCGCAGCTTCCACGAGGCGCGTTGCGCGCTGGAGGCGGTGCGCCTCGCCAACGGCGCCGCCCCGGAGGTGGCGACGTACGAGAACCTTGGCGCCTTCCAGCTGCTGCTCTCCCTGCAGGACGAGGAGGCGCTCGCCTCCTACTGCCGCAGCGTGCTCGGGCCGGTCGAATCCGACGAGGGCGGCTACGGCGACGAACTGCTGCGCTCCCTGGACGTGTTCATCGAACAGAACGGCCACTGGGAGAAGGCGGCGCAGGCGCTCTACTGTCACCGCCACACGCTGCGCTATCGCATCAAGCGCGTCGAGGCGCTCACCGGGCGCGACTTCTCCCGCGCGCGCGACCGCATCGAGTTCTGGCTCGCGCTGCGCGGAAGGGAGCTGGCGCGATGAGAGTTGGCATTCCCACGGAGATCAAGCCAGACGAGTACCGCGTCGCGATCACCCCCGCCGGTGTGCGCGAGCTGCGCTCGCGCGGCCACGAGGTGCTGGTCCAGGCGGGCGCGGGCGAGGGCAGCGCGATCTCAGACGTCCAGTTCGCCGCCCAGGGCGCCACGATCGTCGAGGGGCCCGAGGCGCTGTTCGGACGCGCCGAGTTGATTCTCAAGGTCAAGGAGCCCCAGCCCTCGGAGGTGGCGCTGCTCGACGAGCGCCACACGCTCTTCACCTACCTCCACCTCGCCGCGGAGCCCACCCTCGCCGAGGCGCTGCGCCGCCGCGGCGCCACCTGCATCGCCTATGAGACGGTCGAGGACTCCGACGGCCGCCTGCCTTTGCTCGCGCCGATGAGCGAGGTCGCCGGCAAGATCGCCACGCAGGCCGGCGCGTTCATGCTCGAGAAGCCGATGGGCGGGCGCGGCATCCTGCTCGGCGGTGTCCCCGGCGTGGCGGCCGCCACCGTGCTCGTGATCGGCGGCGGGGTCGTCGGCATGAACGCCGCCTTCATCGCGATCGGGATGCAGGCCGACGTGTTCGTGTTCGACCGCTCGATCGACCGCCTGCGCGAGCTGGAAGTGGCGTTCGGGGGACGCGCCTCCACCGTCTACTCCTCGGCGCTCGCGATCGAGGAGATGCTGCCCCAGGCGGATCTTGTGATTGGCGCGGTGCTCGTCCACGGCGGGCGCGCCCCCCACGTGATCGCGCGCGCCCAGCTCTCCCGCATGAAGCGCCACGCGGTGCTCGTCGACGTCTCGATCGACCAGGGCGGCTGCTTTGAGACCTCGCGGCCCACCACCCATTCCGATCCCACGTTCGAGCTGGACGGGATCACGCACTACTGCGTCACCAACATGCCGGGCGCCGTCCCCATCACCTCCACCTACGCGCTCACGAACGCGACCTTGCCGTATGTGCTTGAGCTGGCCGGCGGCGTCGAGGAGGCGCTGGCGCGCAGCCTCGAGTTGCGAGCCGGTGTCAATGTCCGTGCCGGCGAGATCGTCCACCCGGCTGTGTCACAAGCCCTGAAGGAGCTGGTATGACCGACACTCTGCGCAACCTGATCGCCGGCGAGCCGAGCGAGGGCTCAGGGGAGACGATGGCGGTGCTCAACCCGGCCACCGCCCAGGAGCTCTGGCGCGCGCCCGTCTCCACCGCACAGGAGGTGGACGGCGCCGTGAGGGCCGCGCGCCGCGCATTCGAGGGCTGGTCGCACGCGACGCCGGCTGAGCGCTCGCAGGCGCTGCTCGGGCTGGCCGATGCGATCGAGGGCAATGCTGAGGAGATCGCGCGCCTTGAGGCGCTCAACGCCGGCAAGCCGATCGAGGCGGTCTCGCGCGACGAGCTGCCCGTGATGGCCGACAACCTGCGCTTCTTCGCGGGCGCCGCGCGCTGCCTCGAGGGCCGCGCCGCCGGCGAGTACATGCGGGGCCACACCTCGTTCGCGCGCCGTGAGGCCGTCGGCGTGATCGGTCAGATCACACCGTGGAACTACCCCCTGATGATGGCCATCTGGAAGATCGCGCCCGCGCTCGCCGCCGGCAATACCGTGGTACTCAAGCCCGCCGAGACCACGCCCGTGACGACCGTGCGCATGGCCGAGCTCGCGGCCGACATCCTGCCGCCGGGCGTGCTCAACGTCGTAATGGGACCCGGCGAGCCCACGGGCCAGGCGCTGATCGAGCACCCCGACGTCGACATGATCTCGCTCACCGGCTCCATCGCCACCGGCAAGCACGTCGCGCGCACCGCCGCCGATACGCTCAAGCGCGTCCACCTGGAGCTGGGCGGCAAGGCCCCGGTGATCGTCTTCGACGACGTCGACATGGACACCGCGATGGCCACGATCGCCGGCACCGGCTACTACAACGCCGGTCAGGACTGCACCGCCGCCACCCGGGTCCTGGCCGGGGCCGGCGTCTACGACGACGTCGTGGCCGGCTTGGCCGAGCAGGCGCGCGGGCTCGTGATCGGCGACACGCTCTCCTCAGAGACCACGCTCGGCCCCGTCAACTCCGAGCGCCAGCGTAAGCGCGTCGAGGGCTTCCTGGAGCGACGGCCCATACGTGCCGAGGTGGTCACCGGCGGCGCCCAGCCCGAGCGCGAGGGCTTCTACCTGGAGCCGACCGTGGTCGCCGGCCTCCAGCAGGACGACGAGCTGATCCGTGATGAGATATTCGGCCCCGTCATCACCGTCCAGCGCTTCACCGACGAGGCCCAGGCCATCGCCTGGGCCAACTCCACCCGCTACGGCCTCGCCTCCTCGGTGTGGACCCGCGACGTGGGAAGGGCTTTGCGGGTCTCGAAGGCCCTGCGCTTCGGCTGCGTATGGATCAACGACCACATCCCGCTCGTCTCCGAGATGCCCCACGGCGGCTTCAAGGAGTCAGGCTACGGCAAGGACCTGAGCGTCTACTCGCTGGAGGACTACACGGTCCTCAAGCACGTGATGGCCTCTTTGGAGTAGCGGCGCTCCGTGGGGAGGGCGTCGTGGTTGTGTTGCTCGAAAAGGGCTGCCCCACGCGTGCGCGCGCGTGGGGCAGCCCTGCGATGAAGCTCATCGGCGCCAGGCCTGCATGAGCTCCACCGGTCCGAGCCGCACGTCCAGTCGCGAGGCCCGTGCGTCGAACCCGGAGCGGGAGACGCCGACGAGCAGGGTGTCGACATCGGTTCCCCGGACCGTGGCGCCTGCGTCGACGAGCGCGCGCAGGTCGCCGCGGTCAAAGCGCGAGCGCTCGCGCCACTTGATCGACCCAAGGAAGCTCACTCGCGAGGGTCTGTCGCCGTCGGGCAGCCCGACGAGGTCGATCTGCCCCCCGGCGCGGTCCCACCAGCTTCCCACTCGACAGGCATCGCCGAAGCGTTCGGCGGGGAGCATCCGGTCGATCGCGCTTCGCACGATCGGCTCGATCGCGCCGCCGCGATACACGGACCAGTCTCGTGCGACGCGCGCCACGGTCTCCTCTCCACGTCCGCGCTCGATCTCCTCCGTGTAGGGGCCGACGAAGCGCAGCCAGAAGCGCAGGTAGGGATCACCGACCAGGTAGCGCGGGTCCCTGCGCGGCAGCGGGGCGGCGTAGGGAGTGAGCCTCTCCACCACGCCCTTGGTCTTCACGAGCGTGTCCAGCGAGCGGCTCAGCGACGCGGGCTGAAGTGAGGTGCGCCTGCGAACCTCCTCGAATCTGCGCTCACCCTTGCCGATCGCCTCCAGCACCTCGCGCGCCTGGATCTCGCCGCGAAACTCGGCGGCCAGGATCCGCTCGCCGTTGACGATCAGATTCGAGGACGGATCGCTCAGCTCGCGCGCCAGGAACTGCTCGCGGGTCACGCCGGCGCCCCAGTCGGCGGCGAGCATCGGGAAGCCGCCGATCGTCAGATAGGCGTCGAAGGCGTCGGCGGCATCGAGGTCGAGCAGATCCGCGATGTCGGCGGGGGACATAGGCGGGATGCGCAGCTGAAGCGTGGGCCGGCCGAACAGCGCTCGGCCGTGCTCCATCAGACGCTCCATCATCGACACGTCGGAGCCGATGCAGAACAGCATCACGGGGATACTCTCCAGCGCGCTCCAGCCGGCGCGGATGTCGGCGTCGGCGTCGGCGTCGTGCTCGAGCAGGTCGGGGAGCTCATCGATCACGATCACCGAGGGACGCTCGCTGCTCGCGTGCTGCGCGGCGACGCGCAGGGCCGTCGGCCAGTCGTTGAACGTGGCGCCGCCGGCGAGCTCCGCGCTCGGCAGCGTGGACTGCCTCACGCTCTCGCCGAACCTTCGCAACGCCTCCGACGGCGCCCGCCGGGGCGCCTCGAAGAAGACGTAGGGCAGGCGTTCGCGCTCGATGAACTCCTGCACGAGACGCGACTTGCCCACCCGCCTTCGACCTGTGATCCAGACGAAACGGCCTGTGTCCGCGCGTACACGCTCGCGCTCTTGGCGTAGGCGTGCAAGCTCTTGCTCGCGTCCAACGAAGTCCATTCCGCTGATGATAGTATCACAGACGGTAGTATCGTGCATGATAGGGACCGCGATCGGCCACGTCGGAGCGGCTCGCGTGATGGCTTCTCAAATCGGAACTGCCCCACGCGTGCGCGCGAGGTGGGTCTCGCGATGGTGTTGCTGGGGTTTCGCGATGGTGTTGCTCGAAAAGGGCTGCCTCGCGCGTGCGCGCGCGCGAGGCAGCCGTTTTTTTGAGGATCACCCGCGCCGCGGTCTTGCCAGCGTCTGGTAGATCGACACGAACTCGGTCTTGAAGATGTTGCGCGCCGAGCGCAGGTACAGCCGCCACACGCGCAACCGCTCCTTGCCCGCCAGCCGCTCCGCTCGCACGAGGTTCTCGTCCAGGCGCTTGATCCACTCGCTGAGCGTGTCCTGGTAGTCCTTCCCGAACTCCTCCACGTGCTCTGTCACGAAGCCCGCGCGCTCCAGCGCGAGCTGCACCCTGGAGAGGTGCAGGGGGTCCCCGTCGGGGAACACGTAGCGCTGCGTGAAGTCGCCGTGGTAGCCGACATCCGTGTAGAGGTGCGCGATGCCGTGGTTGAGCAGGCGGCCGTCCTTGCCGAGCAGGCTCGCGAGCTTCTGCGCGTAGAGGTCGATCTGGCTGTCGCCGACATGCTCCACCATGCCGATGCTCGCGATCGCGTCGTAGCGCTCGCCGTGCAGGTCGCGGTAGTCGGCCACCCGCACCTCGACCCTGTCGCTCAAGCCCGCCTCGGCGATTCTGCGCCGTGCCAGTGCCGCCTGCGGGGGGGACAGCGTGATCCCCACGACCCTCACACCGTAGTCGCGCGCCGCGTGGATCGCCAGCGCGCCCCACCCGCAGCCGACGTCGAGCACGCGCTCGCCCCGCTTCAGCGCCAGCTTCTCGCACACCAGGTCGAGCTTGGCCCGCTGCGCCTCCTCCAGCGTGCTCGCCCCGCGCGAGAAGATCGCGCAGCTGTAGGTCATCGACTCGTCGAGAAACAGTTCGAAGAACTCGTTCGACACGTCGTAGTGGTGGCGCACCGCCTTGGCGTCGCGCTGCTTGCTGTGGCTGCGCCCCTTCAACCTCAGCTCGCCCTTCGGCGCCCTCGGCGGGAGCGTCAGTCCACACGCCCTGACCGCTGCGACCGCCAGCCGCGCCCGCGTCGCCCGGTCGAGCCGCGGCTCCTGGAAGTCGTCGATCAGGTCGATCACGCGGTCCAGGTCGTCCACCTCCAGATCGCCCGCCACATAGGCCCTGCCCAGCCCCAGCTCGCCCGGAGCGCGCACCACGTGCGCCACCGCCTTGGGCGAGCGCACGGTGAACGTCGGGCCCACCCCGTCGTCATCGCCGCTTCGCTCGTCGCGATGGCCATTACTCGCATCGCCTCCGTTGCGGCCGTCGCCGGGGCCTATCCGGCTCGTCGCCGGCAGCTCCGTGCCGTCCCAGAAGCGCACCGTGAAGCCGCGCTCGGGCAACACGGTCGCGAGCTCGCGCCGCAGCGGCTCAGTCTTGGCGAACGGCATTGGCTCTCCAGCCAATGTTTCGCAAAGTGTTAATCTGGTGATTCCACATTGCGCAGTGCCTCGTCGCGTCACTCGGGCGTGCTACCTTCCAGCGGCGAGCACACCGATGAGCACCCATTCTATCCAGCGTCTCGCGCCCGATGGGGACGCCCACGTCGAAAGCCCTCGAGGCGACCGGCCCGGTCCGGACGACGCTCACATCCAGCGCCCCGCGACCGACGGCCCCACCCCGGACGACGTCCAGCCGGTGTCCTTCCAGACGCTCAACCGTGTGCTCACGGGGCTGATCACCGTCGGGCCCATAGTCGCCCTCGGCGTCGCCGGCTGGCAGCTGTGGGACGGACTGCTTCACGGCTCCGACCTCGTCGTGTTCGCGGTCATGTATCTCCTCACGGGTCTCGGCGTCACGGTCGGCTTTCACCGCCTCTTTACCCATTGATCGTTCAAGACGTCCCCCATTGTTCGCTTCGTCTTCGCCGTGCTCGGCTCCGCGGCGATCGAGGGTCCCGTCATCTCATGGGTCGCCGACCACCGCAAGCACCACGCCTTCTCCGACCGCGAGGGCGATCCGCACAGCCCCCACGTCGACCACGGCGCCGGCCTGCGCGGCATCCTGCGCGGCCTGCTTCACGCGCACGTCGGCTGGCTCTTCGTCCACACCGCGCGCGGCCACCGCGAACGCTACGCCCCCGACCTGATCGCCGACCCGGTCGTCTCGTTCGTGGACAGGACGTTCTTCGCGTGGGCCATCGGCGGGCTGGCCGTCGCGTTCGGCCTCGGCTATCTGATCGGGGGCACCCTCACCGCCGCCCTCACCGGCCTGCTGTGGGGCGGGGCGGTGCGCATGCTCGTGCTGCACCACGTCACCTATTCGATCAACTCGCTCTGCCACTTCTTCGGGCGGCACGCATATGACACCGGCGATCACTCGCGCAACCTCGCCTGGCTCGCGCCCTTCTCGCTCGGCGAGGCGTGGCACAACAACCACCACGCCTTCCCCACCTCCGCCTTCCACGGTCTCAGCCGGCGTCAGATCGACGTCTCCGCGCTGGTGATCCGCTCGATGGAGGCCGTCGGACTGGCGTGGGACGTCGTGCGGGTACCCCCCGAGCGCCGAGCCGCAAAGAGCTTCGCCTCCTGAGGCTGCTACTGTGCGGCGTACGGATGACATTTGTCGTCCGTGAGGTTCTTGTCTTTGTTGGTGCTCTCTAGGGGCGCGGATGGGGCCAGTCGAATCTCCATTCCCGTAGCGGCCACAGGGTCGCGATAAAGGAGCACCACAACATGAAGTCCGATTCTTTCGCCGGCCTCGGCGTGTCCGAGGTCGTCTCCCGCGAGCTTGCCCGGCGCGGCATCGTCTCGCCGTTCGCCGTGCAGGGCATGGTCATCCCCGACGTGCTCGCCGGTCACGACGTTCTCGCCCAGTCGCCCACCGGCTCGGGCAAGACGCTCGCCTTCGGCGTGCCGCTCGTCGAACGCCTGACGGACGGCGACCCGCGGCCCTCCGCGCTGGTGCTGGCGCCCACGCGCGAGCTGGCGCTTCAGATCGTCGATGACCTGCGCCCGCTCGCCCACGTTCGCGCGCTGTCGATCGCGGCCGTCTACGGCGGCGCCGGGATCGTCAAGCAGGCGCGCATCGCCGCGCGCGCACACATCCTCGTCGCCACCCCCGGTCGCCTGCTCGATCTGATCGACCGCCGCGACGTGTCCCTGAAGCAGGTCCGCCTGCTCGTTCTCGACGAGGCCGACCGCATGCTCGACATGGGATTTCGCCCGGTGGTCGACCGCATCGTCAAGATGACCGCCTCCGAGCGCCAGACGCTGCTCTTCTCCGCCACGCTGCAGGGCGAGGTGGGACGCGTGGCCGCCGCCTACACCACCACCCCCCGCCGCCACGTTCACGCGCACCCCGCGGAGCGCAAGGGAACGGTCGAGCACCGCTTCGTGTCCGTCTCCCACGAGGGCAAGGTCGACCGCCTGGTAGCCGAGCTCTCCGAGCCCCAGCGCGGCCTCACGCTCGTGTTCGTGCGCACCAAGCGCGGCGCCGACCGGCTCGTGAAGCGCCTCTCCGCCAACAGCGTGCACGCCGTGGCGATGCACGGCGACAAGTCCCAGTCCCAGCGCGAGAAGGCGCTCGCCCGCTTCGAGGCGGGTCACGTCAGCACGCTCGTCGCCACAGACGTCGCCGCGCGCGGCATCGACGTCGCCGGCATCACCCACGTCATCAACTACGACATGCCCGCCACCCGCGAGGACTACGTCCACCGCGTGGGGCGCACCGCGCGCGCGGGCGCCTCGGGCGTCGGCGTCACGTTCGTGATGCACGAACAGGCGCGCGAGCTCATCGGCATGGCGCGCGAGCTCGGCCTGCACCGCGAGCTCGAGCTCGGCGGCTTCCCGAGCGACGCCACCCGCCACCCGCAACCCCCGGGCCGCCCCGCGGGCCGCCCCTCGGGGCGCTCCTCGCGCAACCGCAACTCGCGCCGGTCACCCGTGCGCCGTTGAGGAGGCGCGGAGGGGTGCGGGTTGATGTATTGAGCCGGCGGGTTCCCGTCGGGATACATTCTTAGGGCTATGCCCAGCGTCCTCCCGCCGGTGCACGAGATCCTCGCCGGCAGGACGGGCGAGGAGATGGCGCTCAACGACGCCCACCTCAATCCGCAGGTGGGGCGCATCGTGCGTACGCTCGGTTTTGACAGGACATGGGTGCGCGGCGAGGGCGCCCACCTGATCGACTCCGACGGCCACCGCTACCTCGACCTGCTCTCCGGCTACGGGGTGTTCGCGATCGGCCGCAACCATCCCGAGGCGATCGCGGCCGTGCGGGACACGATGGCCGCGCACACCGCGAACCTTCCGCAGCTCGGCGTCACGCTGCTGAGCGGGGTGCTCGCCGAGCGGCTGCTCGCGCGCGCCCCCGGCTCGGTTGCCGCGATGGTGCCCGCCAACAGCGGCACCGAGGCGGTCGAGGCGGCCGTCAAGATCGCCCGCGCCGCCACCGGCCGCCCGCGCATCCTGTTCGCCGAGCACGCCTTTCACGGCCTCACGCTCGGTTCGCTCTCGCTCAACGGCAACGACGAGTTCCGCGAGGGCTTCGGACCGCTGCTGCCGCGCTGTGAGGCGGTGCCCTTCGGCGACGTCGACGCTCTGGAGCGCGCGCTCGGGGGGGACGCGGGCGGCACGGCGCGTGGCGGGGGACGCGGGACATCGGGCGACGTCGCGGCGTTCGTGGTCGAGCCGATCCAGGGCAAGGGGGTCAACATCGCCCCGGACGGCTACCTCGCCGCGGCGCAGCGACTGTGCCGCGAGGCGGGGGCGTTGTTCGTGTGCGACGAGGTCCAGACGGGGCTCGGGCGCACGGGGCGCTTTCTGGCGCTCGAGCACTGGGGACTGGAACCCGACCTCATCTGCCTCTCCAAGGCGCTCTCCGGCGGGCTCGTTCCGATCGGCGCGCTGCTCGTCTCGCGCGCCGCCTTCGATGGCGTGTTCGACGGCATGGAGCGCGCCGTGCGCCACGGCTCCACGTTCGGCGGCAACGACCTCGCCGCCGCCGCCGCGCTCGCCACGCTGCGCGTGCTCGACGCCGAGGGGCTCGTGGAGCGCGCCGAGCGCCTCGGCGCGCTGCTGCTCGAATTGACCGCGCCGCTCGTGGAGCGCTACGAGGTCGTCTCCGACGTGCGCGGCCTCGGGCTCATGTGGGCGATCGAGTTCGGCGCCCCCGCCTCCGGGGCGCGCCGCTCGATCTGGAACGCCGCCGAGCGCGCCCAGCCGGGCATCTTCTCCCAGCTCGTCGTCGGGCCCCTCTTCCACGAGCACCGCATCCTCTGCCAGGTCGCGGGGCACCGCATGAACGTGGTGAAGGCCTTGCCGGCGCTCGTCGTCGAGGAGGACGAGATCCGCCGCTTCGCCGCCGCCCTGGAGGAGGTCGTGGCACGCGCCGAGCGCGTCCCAGGCGCCTTCTTGCGCTTCAGCATGAGCATGAGTCGCCGGGCGGTCGCCGCGCGAAGGAAGGTCAAGTGAGGGTGCGGGAGTTGCGGGGGTGGTTCGCTATTTCAAAATTTTGCCATAGTGACTACAAAAGGTATATACTATCGCAAAATTTCAAAAAGTATATATAGACATCCGCGCCTTGGATCGGCCTCACACGCGGCGAGTCTCTAGCCTCCCCGGCCGTGCTTGTTCCCCGCGAGGACATCCGTAACGTGGCGATCGTCGCGCACGTCGACCATGGCAAGACGACGCTCGTGGACGCGATGCTGTGGCAGTCGGGCGCGTTTCGCGCCGGCCAGGACGTGGCTGAGCGAGTGCTCGACTCGATGGATCTCGAGCGCGAGAAGGGCATCACGATCCTCGCCAAGAACACATCGCTGCGCTACAAGGGCGTGAAGCTGAACATCGTGGACACCCCCGGCCACGCCGACTTCGGAGGAGAGGTGGAGCGCGGCCTGACAATGGTCGACGGCGTGCTGCTGCTTGTCGACGCATCCGAGGGGCCGCTGCCGCAGACGCGCTTCGTGCTGCGCAAGGCGCTGGAGTCGCGCCTGCCCGTGATCCTGGTCGTCAACAAGGTGGACCGTCCAGACGCGCGCGTAGCCGAGGTGATCGACGAGGTGTATGAGCTGTTCCTCGACCTCGACGCCGACGAGGAGCAGATCGAGTTCCCGATCGTCTACTGCAACGCGCGCGCGGGCATCGCATCGCTCGAGTACGACCCGGCCGTGTGGGCGACCGCCGGCGCGACGCGCGAGGGCGGCGGGGAGGGCGCACGCGCACGCGCACGCGCAGGCGACGCGGGCGAGGGCGGCGGGCGGGCGCAGGCGCAGGGCACCCTCGCACCCCTGCTCGACCTGCTCGTCGAGTACATCCCGGCGCCGATGCACGATCCCGACCATCCCCTGCAGGCGCTTGTGACGAACCTCGACGCCTCCCCGTATGTCGGGCGCCTTGCGATCTGCCGCGTGCGCAACGGGCAGATCAAGCGCGGCCAGCAGGTGGCCTGGTGCCGAGCCGACGGGAGCATCGAGCGCGCGCAGGTCGCGGAGCTGTACGTCACCGACGCGCTCGACCGCGTCGACGCGCCGGAAGCCGGACCGGGCGAGATCATCGCCGTCGCCGGGATCGCCGAGGTCACGATCGGCGAGACGCTCGCCGACCCTGAGGACCCGCGCCCGCTGCCCGTCATCACCGTGGACGAGCCCTCGCTGTCGATCACGATCGGCATCAACACCTCGCCGCTGGCGGGCAAGGAGGGCTCGAAGCTGACCGCGCGCCAGGTGCGCGAGCGCCTCGACCGCGAGCTGGTGGGCAACGTGTCGCTGCGCGTGCTCGATACCGGGGTGGGTGGGAGTCCCGATCAATGGGAGGTGCAGGGTCGCGGCGAGCTGCAACTGGCGGTGCTCGTCGAGATGATGCGCCGCGAAGGCTTCGAGCTCACCGTCGGCCAGCCGCACGTGGTGATCCGCGAGATCGACGGCCATCGCAACGAGCCGTTCGAGCGCCTCTCGATTGACGTGCCCGAAGACTACGTCGGGGTGGTCACGCAGATGCTCGCGCTGCGCAAGGGGCGCATGGAGCACATGACCAATCACGGCACCGGGTGGGTGCGGATGGAGTACATCGTCCCGGCACGCGGCCTGATCGGCTTCCGTACCGAGTTCCTCACCGAGACACGCGGGACGGGTCTCATGCACCACGTGTTCGAGCGCTGGGAGCGCTGGGCCGGAGAGCTGCGCACGCGCACGACGGGCGTGCTCGTCGCCGACCGGGCTGGAACCACCGCCACGTACTCGCTGATGAGCCTCGGCGAGCGCGGCACGCTGTTCGTCGGCCCCGGCGAGGAGGTCTACGAGGGCATGATCGTCGGCGAGAACGCGCGCGCTGAGGACCTCGACGTCAACCCCGTCAAGGAGAAGCACCTCACGAACATCCGCTCCTCCACCTCGGATGTCTACGTGCGCCTGCAGCCCCACCGCAAGCTCACGCTCGACCAGGCGCTCGAGTTCGTGCGCGACGACGAGTGCGTCGAGGTCACGCCCGACACGGTGCGCCTGCGCAAGGTGGCGCTCGGCAAGACCGAGCGGTTGAAGGCGGCGCGGCTGCGGCGTTGAGGCAGCCGATAAGGTGCCGTGGATGAACAGATCGAGCAGACGTCCCAACGCCGCGCTTGCGGCCACATGCCTGGCGCTCGCCGCTCTCGTTCTCGCGGCGCCCGCGGGCGCGGCGGCCATACATTTCGAAAAGGAGACGCTGCACGCGTACGAAGGCCAGCTGCACAAGGGCGAGGTGCATGCGGTGACGTTCCATCCGGGGACCGGCACGGGCCATATGCACATATCGCTCAACAACGGCGGGCACATGACGGTCGAATATCCCGCATCGCGGCAGGCCAAGCTGATCGCCGCGGCGCAGGCCGCCAACACTCCCGTGAAGGTCGCCAACGCGACCGCGAAACCGAAGAAGGCGCCGGTCAAACACAAACTGCGCTACATCGTCGGCGGGATGTTGATCGTGGTGATCGTCGTTGTGCTCGTGGTGCTGCTGATCGGTCGGCGGCGCGCGCTCGCCGACGGCGACCACCCGACGCATCAGGGGGAGAGCGCCGCCTCGTAGTGGCTCGCCGGGGTGACTCGCGCGCGTACGCGTGCGCGCGCGCGCGCGAGTCACCCCCCGCGGGAACACCCAACCCCCCGCGGGAACACCCAACCCCCCGCGGGAACACCCAACCCCCCGCGGGAACACCCAACCCCCCGCGGGAACACCCAACCCCCCGCGGGAACACCCAGCGTGTGTATCAGCAGTGGGGCCGCGTGCGCGCGCGACGCGCACGCGGGGTGGGGCCGGCGTGGAGCGCGTGCATCGCGGTGTGGACGTCGTGGGCGAGCATGTCCACCATGTCGCGTGAGAAGTTCTCCTTTACCACCATGCGCAGCACAGTGACGTGCTGTGCGTTCGGGGGGAGCGTGTAGGCGGGCACGATCCAGCCGTGCTCGCGCAGACGGTGGGAGAGCTCGTCGAGGTGGATGGGGCCGTCGGGATCGGTTGCCCGTAGGGCCACGATCGGGAACGTGGAGCCGTCGTTGAGTAGCTCGAGGCCGTCGATCGTCGCGAGCTTGGCGGCGAGCGCCTGTGCGTTTGCGAGCGTGTTGGCCACGATCTCGCTGTAGCCCGCGTGTCCGAGGCGCAGGAAGTTGAAGTACTGCAGCACGACCGAGTTGGAGGGGCGGGAGAAGTTGAGCGAGTAGCTGGGCATGTCGCCGCCCAGGTAGTTGATGTGGAAGACGAGCTCCTCGGGGAGCTCGGAGCGGTTGCGGAAGACGACTGTGCCCATGCCCGGGTAGACGAGCCCGAACTTGTGGTTGGAGACGTTGATGGAGCGCACGGTCGGCAGGCGGAAGTCCCAGGCGAGGTCGGGTTGGGAGAAGGGCACGACGAAGCCGCCGGAGGCTGCGTCGATGTGCAGCGGGATGCGCCAGCCGCGCTCGGACTCCACGCGCGCGAGCAGCGCGTCGATCGAGGCGAGGTCGTCCATCTGGCCGGTGAAGGTGGTGCCGAGCAGGCCGGCGACGGCGATCGTGCGCTCGTCGAGCAGCGGCTCCACCTGGGCGGCGGCGATCGTGTAGCGATTGTCCTCCATCGGCGCCACGCGAGCCTCGACCTCGAAGTAGCGGGCGAACTTCTCCCAGCAGGTGTGGACGTCGGCGCCCATCACCATGTTGGGACGGTCGGCCTGCCGGCCGGCTGCCTCGCGGCGGCGCTGCCAGGAGCGCTTGTGGGCGAGCATCGCGAGCATGATCGCCTCGGAGGAGCCGATCGTGGCGGTGCCCGTCGGCTGCTCGCCGGCCGGGGCGTGGAAGAGGCGGCCGATCATCGAGACGACGCGCTCGTGCACGACCTGGGTCTGCGGGTACTCGTCCTGGTCGATGAGGTTCTTGTTGAGCGTCTCGGTGGCGAGCTTGTCGGCCTGGGGCTCCATCCAGCTCGTAACGAACGATGCGAGGTTGAGCGCGGGGTTGCCGTCGAGGTTGAGCTCGTCGTGCACGAGCTGGTAGGCGGCGTCGGCGCTCATGCCCTGCTTGGGCACGCGGTACTTGGGGACGTCGTGTGAGAATGAGCGTCCGGCGTAGGTGGGGGTGTGGACCTCCTCGGAGTCGAGCTTGAGGTTGTGCATCGCATCCTCCTAATAATGAGACTCAGTCTTTTTATGGTATGTTGCCGCGCGCTGTCCGTAGACCACACCCGGGGGAGAGCTCCCGCTCAATGATGCTTGCACGTTCCACCACGCGTCCGCGACCGCGCGCCGCCTCTCTGACGGCGCTCGTGGCCGCGATTCTGGCCGCCGTCGCGATCCTGCTCGCCGGCTGCTCGCCGGAACCGAACGAAGAGTCCTCCTCCGGAAAGCTCCAGGTGGTGGCCGCCGAGAACTTCTGGGGGTCGATCGCCGCGCAGCTCGGAGGGGAAGACGTGGAAGTGCGGAGCGTCATCGTCAACCCGAACACCGACCCGCACAGCTACGAGCCGACCGCCGCGAACGCGCGCACGATGGCGGGCGCGCAGATGGCGATCGTGAACGGCATCGGCTATGACGAATGGGCTTCGCGCCTGCTCGCCGCCAATCCGTCGAGCGAGCGAGCCGTGCTCGCCGTGGGGAGCCTGCTCGGCCTGAAGGCCGGCGAGAACCCCCACCAGTGGTACTCGCCGGCGCACGTGCACGCCGTGATCGAGAAGATCGTCGCGGACTACGAGCGGCTGCGACCGGCGGATGCGAGCTACTTCGCCAAGCGGAAGAGCACGTTCGAAACGGTGGACCTCGCCCGCTACAACGCCCTGATCGCGCAGATCCGCGCGCGCTACGCGGGTGTGGGGGTGGGCTACAGCGAGTCCATCTTCCAGCCGCTCGGCGAAGCGCTCGGATTGAAGCTGCTCACGCCTTACAGCTTCGCCAAGGCGATCGCCGAGGGAAGCGAAGTGAGCGCGCGGGACAAGCAGACCGTCGACGCGCAGGTCTCGGGCAGGCGGGTGAAGGTGTGGGTCTTCAACAGCCAGAACGTCACGCCCGACGTGCAGCGAGTGGGCGAACTGGCGCGCGCGGCTCACATCCCGATCGCGACGGTCACAGAGACGCTCTCGCCGGCGTCGGACAGCTTCGAGCAGTGGCAGGTCGCCGAGCTGGAAGGGCTGCAGAGGGCCTTGCGCACGGCGACGGGACGGTGAATACGCCCGCGATCGAGCTGCGCGGCGCGCGCGCGAGTATGGGAGCCCGCCCTGCCCGTGAGGTGTGGAGCGGCGTCGACCTCGTGGTCGAGCCCGGCGAATTCGTGGCGGTGCTCGGGTCCAACGGGAGCGGCAAGTCGACGCTCCTGAAGGCGATTCTCGGCCTCGTGGACACAGAGCCGGGCACTGTGCGCGTGCTCGGCGGCCCGCCCGGTGGCGCGAACCGCGAGATCGGCTACCTGCCCCAGCGTCACGGCTTTGACTCGACGCTTCCGATCCGCGGCGTGGACCTCGTGCGCCTCGGCCTCGACGGCGCGCGCTGGGGGTTGCCATCGCCGCTCGCCTCGCGGCGGGCCTCGGGGCGGCGGGCACGGGCGCGCGTACAAGAGGCGATCGAGCTCGTCGGAGCCGGCGCCTACGCGGAGCGCACGCTCGGCGAGCTGTCCGGCGGCGAGCAGCAGCGCATCCTGATCGCCCAGGCGCTCGTGCGCCGTCCGCGAATCCTGATGCTCGACGAGCCGCTCGACAGCCTCGATCTGCCCAACCAGGCGGCCGTCACCGCGCTCGTGCAGCGCATCTGCCGTACGGAGAACGTCGCCGTGCTGCTCGTCGCGCACGACGTCAACCCGCTGCTGCCCTATCTCGACCAGGTGATCTACCTTGCCGGCGGTCGCGCGCTGCAGGGGCCGGTCGAGCAGGTCATCAGCGCTCCGAAGCTGAGCGAGCTCTACGGGGCGCCGATCGAGGTGCTGCGCACGCGCGACGGGCGGCTCGTCGTGGTGGGCCAGCCCGAGGCGCCGCATGTCCACGGGCACAGGCACGCCTGATGTTCAGCTACCCATTCATGGTGAACGCCTTCGAGGCGGGCACGGTCGTCTCCGTAATGGCCGGCGTGGTGGGCTGGTACATGGTGCTTCGCCGCCAGAGCTTCGCCGGGCACACGATCGCCGTGATGTCCTTCCCGGGCGCCGCGGGCGCCGCGCTGGCGGGCGTTCCGAGCGCGCTCGGCTACTACGTCGCGTGCGCAAGCGCGGCGCTTGCGATTGGCCGCGCCGGCGCAGCGGGGCGCCGCGGGCGCAGTGGCGAGTCGGCCGCGATCGGGGTCGTGCAGGTGGCCGGCCTGGCGCTCGGCTTTCTCTTCCTGAGCCTCTACAGCGGCCTGCTCGAGCAGCTCGAGACGCTGCTGTTCGGCACTTTCCTGGGGATCGACCGCAACCAGGTGCTGACCCTCCTGCTCGTCGCCATCGTCGTGCTCGCGGCGCTCGCGGTCGTCGGGCGGCCGCTGCTGCTCGCATCGCTCGATCCCGAGGCGGCGCGCGCGCGCGGGGTGCCGGTGAGGGCGCTCGACGTCGGCTTCCTGCTGATCCTCGGCCTCGCGGTGGCCGCTACGAGCCAGATCACGGGCGCGCTGCTCGTGTTCGCGCTGCTCGTCGCGCCGCCCGCCGCCGCGCAGGCGCTCACGCCGCGCCCCGGGCTCAGCCTCGTGCTGAGCGTGGCGTTCGCGTTGCTCGTCATGTGGCTCGGGCTCGCGATCGCCTACTACTCGATCTACCCGCTCGGCTTCTTCGTCACCTCGCTCGGCTTCGGCGTGTACGTGCTCGCCCAGCTCGCCCGCCGTGCGCGGTCCGTGGGGGCTCTCTGATGCTCGCCCACGAATTCGTCCGCAACGCCTGCCTTGCCGGCACGGGCGTCGCGCTCGCCTGCGGTCTCGTCGGCTGGTTCACGGTCCTGCGCGGCCAGGTGTTCGCCGGCGACGCGCTCAGCCACGTGGCGTTCGTCGGAGCGATCGCGGCGGCCGTCGTCGGCGTGGACGAGCGCGTCGGCCTGTTCGCGCTCACGCTCGGCCTGGCTGCCGTGATGGCGGGCCTGGGCAGGCGCGCGCAGGCAAACGACGTCACGATCGGGGTCGTGTTCTCGTGGGTCCTGGGGATCGGCGTGCTCCTGATCGCGGCGCTCAGCACGAGCGCCGCGGGCGCAAGCGGGCTGATCGTCGCCAACACGCTGTTCGGCTCGATCTTCGGGCTCAGCGCCGCACAGAGCGTCGCGGCGGCCGCGATCGGCCTCGGGGTGGTGCTCGCCGCGGTGGCGATCGCCCGTCCGCTGCTGTTCGCGACGCTCGATCCCGAGCTCGCCGGTTTGCACGGGGTTCCGGTGAGGGTGCTTGGCCTCGTGCTGCTGCTGTTGATCGGCGCCGTCACCGCCGAGGGCACGCAGGCGATCGGCGCGCTGCTGGTGCTCGGGCTGATCGCGGCGCCGGCGGGCGCCGCGCTGCGGCTCACCTCACGGCCGTATCTCGGCATGGCGCTGTCCGCGATCATCGCGCTCGCGGCGATGTGGGGAGGCATCGCGCTCAGCTACGCCGTCCCCTCGCTGCCGCCGAGCACGGCGATCGTCGCGCTGGCGGTGGGCGCCTATGCGCTTGCGTCGACGGCGTCTACCATCGCGTTGTGGGCTCCCGTGCGCAAACCACGCGATCGACAGACCGCGGGGGAGGTGCGCCTGCCATGAGCTCGAGCGCCCGCGCCGACGACTGGATCGAGCGCGCCGAGGCGACGCTGTCCGCCGCCGGCCACAAGCGCGGCGGCGCGCGGCGCGCCGTGCTCGAGCTGCTCGACGCTCAGCGCTGCGCGCTCACAGCCGTCGAGATCGAGGACACCCTGAGGACCGCCGAGCGGCGTGTGAGCCGCGCGAGCGTCTACCGCATCCTCGACGAGCTGGAGCAGCTGCGGCTCGTGCAGCGTGTGGACACCGGCCAGGCGATGGTTCGCTACGAGCGCGTGTGCTCTCACGACGAGCACCACCACCATCTCGTGTGCGACGGCTGCGGGCTGGTGATGCCGTTCTCCGACGAGGCGCTCGAGCGGGCGATAACGAGCCTCAGCGGGAGGGTGCCGCTGACCGTCTCAGAGCACGAGATCGTGCTGCGGGGGGAGTGCCGCTCCTGCGCGGGGTGAGTTGCCGCAGGTGAACTGCGCATATCCGTTGTCAGTCATCATCGTCCTGCTTGCCTGTGATTACGAACAGAGATGCTCTTGGGCGATGGCTGGCCCGCACGCCTTGCCGGCGCGGCCCCCAGAAGAACCAGGCGACGCCGGCGATCGCCCCAAGGCCCGCAGCCGTGACGACGATCTGTGCGATGGTCATGGCTGGAGCTCCTTCGGTTGCCAGTGGCGCAGGCGGTTGGCGTTTGAGACGACGGTGACCGAGCTGAACGCCATTGCCGCCGCGGCGATCAACGGCGAGAGCAAGAGCCCGGTGAGCGGATAGAACACGCCCGCCGCGATCGGCAGCCCGGCGCTGTTGTAGAGGAACGCGCCGAGCAGGTTCTGCTCGACGTTGCGCATCGTCGCGCGGGAGATCTCGATCGCCGTGGCGACGCTCTGCAGGTTGCCACCCACCAGCGTGACATCGGACGCCTCGATCGCGACGTCGGCGCCGGTTCCGATCGCGAACCCCACATCCGCCTGGGTGAGGGCCGGCGCGTCGTTGATGCCGTCGCCGACCATCGCCACCCTGTTGCCCTCGAGCTGCAGCTTTCTGACCTCGTGCGCCTTGTCCTGGGGGAGCACCTCTGCCAGCACCTCCTCGACGCCGACCTGACGCGCGATCGCCTGCGCCGTGCGCTCGTTGTCGCCGGTGATCATCGCCACCTGAAGGCCGAAGCGCCGCAGCCGCTCGATCGCCGCGACCGAGTCCGGCTTGATCGTGTCCGCGACCGCGACCACGCCGGCGGAGCGGCCATCGACGGCGAGGTACATCGGCGTCTTGCCCTCGTCCGCGAGCCGCTGCGCGTGCGCGTCGAGCGCGCCGACGTCGATCTCGCGGTTGGCCATCAGCCTGCTGCTGCCCAACAGCACCGCGCGGCCCTGCACCTCGGCGTCGACGCCGTGGCCCGGGACCGCCACGAAGCGCGTCGGATTGGGCGGTTCGATCCCGCGCTCGGCGGCGCCCTGAACGATCGCCTGGGCGAGGGGGTGCTCGGAGTCGCGCTCGACCGCGGCGGCCAGCGCCAGCACCGCCTGCTCGTCAAAGCCGCCTGCGCCGATCACGTCGGTCAGCGCGGGCCGGCCGTGGGTGATCGTGCCGGTCTTGTCGAGCACGATCACATCGAGCTGACGCGCGGCCTGCAGCGCGTCGCCGCCGCGGAACAGCACTCCCTGCTCGGCGCCCTTGCCCATCCCAACCGTCAGCGACGTGGGTGTAGCCAGCCCCAACGCGCACGGGCAGGCGATGATCAGCACGGTCACCGCGACGATCACCGCGTAGGCGAGCACCGGCGCCGGCCCGAGGTCAAACCACACGACGAACGCGGCGATCGCGACGATCATCACCGCCGGCGCGAAGATCCCCGCGACCCGGTCGACCACGCGCTGGATCGGCAGCTTGGTCGCCTGCGCATCGCCGACCATCCGCACAATGCTCGCCAGCGCCGTGTCCGCTCCAACCTTCCTCGCCTCGAAGCGAAACGCGCCGGTCTTGTTTATCGTCGCGCCGATCACCTCATCGCCAACGCTCTTGTCGACGGGCAGCGACTCGCCGGTGACCATGGACTCATCCAGGCTCGACTCGCCCTCGGTGATCACGCCGTCCACCGGCACCTTCTCGCCTGGTCGCACAGCCACCACGTCCCCCACGACGACATGCTCGATCGGGAGCTCCAGCTCGCGCCCGTCGCGGATCACGCGCGCCGTCTTTGCCTGCAGTCCGACCAGCTTTCCGATCGCCTCCGAGGAGCGGCCCTTGGCCTTGACCTCGAGCGCCATCCCCAGCGTTACCAGCGCGACCACGACGGCGCTGACGTCGTAGTAGACCTCCGCAAGGCTCGCCTTCGGGAAGATCGACGGCGCGATCACCGCGACCGTCGAATACAACCACGCCGCCGAGATCCCGACCGCGATCAGCACATGCATGTTCGCCGAGCGATGGCGCAACGCCTGCCACGCGCCGGCGTAGAAGTGGCCGCCCGCCCACACCAGCACCGGGAGCGTCGCTACACCGAGCGCGCGCCACACCCACCACAGCGAATCCGAGCCCTTTACGAAGAACGACCAGCGATCAAGACCCAAGAGGTCGGGGTAGGAGAGCACCAGCACCGGCACCGAGATCGCGATCGCGAACCAGAACTTTCCCATCAGCGTGCGGTACTCGCGCGCGCGATCGCGCTCCTGGCGCTCCAGCGGATCCTCGCCGCTCTGGAGCGCCGGGCGCGGCTCGAAACCAGCGCGCCGCACCGCACGCTCGAGCTCCGCCAGACCCGTCGCCCGCGGCTCGTACACGACGGTCGCCTGCTCGCTGGTCAGGTTCACCGCCGCCTCCAGGACGCCCGGCGTGCGCTCGAGCTCTGACTCGATCCGCGCCACGCACGAGGCGCAATGCATCCCCTCGATCCCGATCCGCGCGGTCTGCCTCGCCCCGGCCTGGTCGTTCTTCTCCGCCTCGCGCCCGACGACGTCCGTCTCGGTTGCGCTCATCAGCTCGCGATTCCTCTCATCGCTTCACCAGCCGGCCGACCGCGCCCATCAGCTCGTCGATCCGCGCATCCGGGTCAGAAGGCGCCTCGCCGCCGTCGCACATGCAGACGCGCACGTGTCCATCCACAAGACCGAGCGCGATCTTCTCCAAGGCCGCCTGGACCGCCGCGATCTGGGTGAGCACGTCGATGCAGTAGCGATCCTCCTCCACCATCCGCGAAACACCGCGCACCTGGCCCTCAACCCGCGCCAGGCGATTGAGAAGCTGGCCCTTGGAGGCCGTGTAGCCGCGCGTCGGGGTTGCATCCGTGTAGCCGCGCGTCGGGGTTGCATCCACACGAAAACCCTAACATACCCTCCTGGGGTATTAGGCCGCAGAGCTGGACCGTAGAACCCACGGACCCCAGCGCTGGCGTGCATCGAATCGGTGCGGACGGCTGCGGGCTGGTGATGCCGTTCTCCGACGACGCCCTCGAGCGGGCGATCTCGAGCCTCAGCGGGAGAGTGCCGCTGAGCGTCTCCGAGCACGAGGTCGTGTTGCACGGGGAGTGCCGAGACTGCGCTGCTTGAGGGCTGGTCCGTGTGGTGTTAGACTCAACCCGTGCTACACGAGGTCGATTGACATGACCAACTTGACGCTGTCTATCGATGACGAGCTATTGAAGCGCGCGCGGATCCGCGCCCTTGAACGCGACACCTCGGTTAACGCAATGGTCCGCGACTATCTTGAAGAACTGGCTGGTCCGGCGACCCAGTCAGACGCCATCAGGGAGTTTCTGGAGCTGGCCGCGAAAAGCCGCTCGGGCAGCGGTCCGGGTGGGCGCAAATGGACGCGCGACGAACTCCATGAGCGTTAGGACGTTCCTGGACACGAACGTCCTCGTTTACCTCTTCGATCACGACGAACCGGCCAAGGAAGGGCGCGCGCGCGAAATCCTAGATAACGCAGAGCCCGGCGAACTTGTTCTCAGCACGCAGGTCATGAGCGAGTTCTACGTTACCGTTACTCGCAAACTCAAACGACCTGTTGACACAGATGTCGTGATGCGGGCGATCGATTGGCTGGGCTTCCTTCTTGTGGTGTCCATCGACGCCGCGCTCGTCAAGAGTGCGATCCAGATCAGCCGCTCCTCACAGATCTCCTACTGGGACGGCCTCGTGGTGGCCGCTGCCGCCCGCGCCGGCTGCGAGCGTCTGCTCACCGAGGACCTGAACCACGGTCAGCGGATTGGCTCGGTCTGCATTGAGAATCCCTTCCGCGATGTGGTCTGAGAAGCGTCTCGCGAGTCGGGTTGGCCCCACAGGTAGCTGAGCACGCAGGCGAGCACGAACACGGCGACGACGAGCAGCACCGGGCCGGAGTCCTCGGTCAGCGCGCCGATCACGCCCGCCGTGAGGCCGCCTCCGAGCGCCGCGAGCCAGGCCGGGTCGGAGTCGATCGGGGCGCACACTCGCTCCCGGCGCCACACCGCAAGCGCCGAGGCGAGCAGCGCGAGCCCGGTTGCCACGGGCATCAGATGGTTCTTCAGCTCGTCCCACGCGGCGCCGTAGCGGCGCACGACGACGTCGCGGACGTCGCCCGCCGAGCGCGCGTCGAGCACGCTGCCGGTGAAGTGCCCGCCGCCGTGGGCGGTGAGGAGGTCGAGCGCGGCGAGCGCCACCAGCCCCACGACCGGCGCCGCCATCACGATCAGGATTCGCCTGCGGTTGACGGCGCCCGGCAGCAGCATCACGCTCGCCACAGCCGTGCCGGCGCTCACGAGGATCACGCCGCCCACCCCCGCGCCGATGCGCGCGGAGCCCTCGACGACGGCGAGCACGATGCCCGCGCACGCCATTGCCGCCGCCGCGCGCCGCGATCGCACGGCCGGGTAGAGCGCCGCCGCGACGGCCGTGAAGACGAGCACCGCCAGCCCCGACTTGAGCTCGTTGCCGATCCCGTAGAAGCGCGCCCCCAGTATCGGATCGGGGCCGAGCAGGGAGCGCATCAGCAGCTGCGTGCCGGCGAGCGCGTCGACGCTCAGCGCGAGCACGGCCGCGATCGCGGGCGCCATCGGCGCGCGCGGCCAGCGCACCAAGCCGTCGGTGAGCGCGCCGAGCACGAAGCAGGTCGCGACGATCGCGACGAGCTCGACTGCGCGGCTCGGCTCCAGGGCCGCCGGCAGCAGGACCGCCACAGGCGTCCACAGCATCGCCAGCGCGCCCACGCGCATCGCCCACGCGCGCCGCGCTCGGACCCGCGTCGTTCCGGTGCGTGGCGTTCCCTCTGCCAGGGCCTCGGCGGCTCGTCGCGGGCCGTCCACCCCGCCGACCGGCAAACGGGCGGCGGCGAGCAGCAGCGCCCATGCCGCCACCAGCCACGCCACGGCGGGCAGCCTGCGCGAGCCGATCGCTCCCAGACGCGCCTTCAGCGCCCGCAGCGAAGCGCTGTGGAGCGGACCGTCGGCGCGTATCGGCCGGCCGCGCATGTCGGCGGGGATCGGCAGCCGCAGGTGGTCGAGGATCGTGGGGGCGACGTCGATCGCCGCGACCATCCCGCTCTGGTTGGTGGTCTGCGAGGTGAGCGTCCGCCCGCCCGGGCCCAGGCCGGCGAACGCCACCCACAGCAGTTCGTGGCCGGGTGCGTCCGGTGCGCGCTGGATGACCATGAGAAGCTCGTCGGGCGGACGTGTGGCGGTGAGAGCGCGCAGGTCGGCGTAGCCGGGCGCGCCGGCCGGCAGATCGGCGACCACGAGCCGGTGGTTGCTCTGCAGCTCGGCGATGCGCGCGAGCAGCGTCGAAACGGATCCGAGCGAGATCGCCGCGACCCGACCGGAGCGATCGGCGGCTGCCACCGCGTCGAGGGCAGGCTGGTCGAGCACCCCGACATAGGCGCCACCGCCCGGGATGCTCGACGCCAGCAGGCCGGGGATCAGCAGCTGAGGCGCTTCTTCGGCGCGCTTGCGCACCGCCGTCCACGGCTGGAGTTGCGCCGAGCGGGTCGCGAGCGGGGCGAGCGACAGCGCTGGGGGATAGGCGGGGGTGTACGCCGAGTAGGAGACGCGCGTGCCCTGCGTGATGTCGAGCAGCAGCTGGGCGGGCTTGTACGTGCCCTGCGTCGCGCTGAGGATTCCGGTCGAGAGAGTCGGAATCGAGCTGAGCTCCTGCTCGACGGCGTCGTCTTCGGAGTGTCCCAGCGGAAGAGCGCCCGGAGCGAGGAACACGACAAGCGCCGACGATCCGGATGCGCTGGCGGTCGTCGCCGAGGTCCCGAGGACGGCGATGCACAGGAGGGCCGCGGCGAGCCCGCCGCGCGCCTTGCTCAGCTCTCCGTCCCCCCGCGCGTGCCGGCCGGCATCGGCTGCCCGCCGGACGCGAACGCCGCGAACTCCGCCTCGTCGGCCGGCGTGAGGCGCGCCGCGCCGCCCTCGACGTTCAGGCGCGGAAGCAGCCGGTCGAGCCGACCCGGGATCGACCAGGTCGTGCGCCCAAGGACGTCGAGCACCGCCGGCAGCAGCAGGCAGCGCACGATCACCGCGTCGAGGAACACGGCCGAGGCGAGCGCCAGGCCGAACTCCTTGATGACCCTGCTTTCGCCGAGCATGAACGACAGGAACACGCAGATCATGATCGCCGCGGCGGCCGTCACGACGCGCCCGGTGAGCGCCAGCCCTTCGCCCACCGCACGGCGGGCCTCGCCGCCCCGCGTCCACTGCTCGTGGATGCGCGACACGAGGAACACCTCGTAGTCCATCGACAGGCCGAACACGATCGCGAACAGCATCACCGGCACGAACGACTCGATCGGCCCGCCGTTGATCCCCAGCAGCCCGTCGATCCAGCCCCACTGGAAGACCACCACGATCACGCCGAGCGAGGCGCCGATCGAGAGCAGGTTCATAACCGCCGCCTGCAACGGGATCACGAGCGAGCGGAACACGACCATCAAGAGCAGCGCCGACACGAGCACCACGACGCCGATGAACAGCGGCAGCTTCTTGGCGAGCACGCTCGCGAAGTCGACGGCTCCGGCCGTGACGCCCCCCACGTATACGTGCATGCCGGTTCGTGCGACCACCGGCGGGATCGTCCGGCTGCGCAGCCGCGACACGAGCTGGGTGGTGGCGTACTCCTGGGGGGAGGAGCTCGGATACACCGAGATCGTGGCCACGTTCCCGGCGGGGTTGAACTTCGCCGGAGCGACCGCCGCCACGTCGGGCACGTGGGCGATGGCAGCGCGCAGCCTTTCGACAGCCGCCTTGCCGCCGCCGGAGCTCGGGAGGGTCAAGAGCACTCCGTGTTCAGCTGCTTCCCTCACCGGGTTCGGGACCTTCGCCACGACCTGCAGCGGCCCGTTGAAGCCCTTGCCGAAGCCCTCGGCGAGCAGCCTGTAGGCCCTGTACGTGGTGAAGCCCAGCGGGTCGTTGCTCGCGTCGCTCGATCCCAGTCGCAATGCGGTCGCGGGCGCCGCGATCAGCAGCAGCGCCAGCGTCGAGGCGAGCGCGACCGTCCAGGAGTGGCCCTGCACGAACACGCTCCAGCGCAGCCACATGCGGCCATGGCGGAGATCGGTGGCCTGCGCTCCACGGCGCCGCGCGCGCCGGCCCGGTCGTACGAGGCGGGCGCCCGCGAACGTGAGCAACGCGGGCAACAGCGTGAGCGATCCCAACATAACGAGCAGCACCCCTATCGACGCGGAGATCGCCACCCCATACAAAAAATCCACGCCCAGCAGCATCATCCCGAGCAGCGCGATCACGACCGTGCAGCCGGCGAACAGCACGGCGCGCCCAGCCGTGTCCATCGCCTGCACCACCGACTCGCGCACGTCGCCGAGCGTCGGCCCGGGCGTCGCATAGGCCTCGCGGAAGCGCGTCACGATGAACAGCGAGTAGTCGATCCCCACGCCGAGCCCGATCATGGCGGCGAGCTCGGAGGAGAAGTTGGGCGTGTCCACCACGTGCGTGAACAGCGCGATCAGCCCGAGGCCGGTGCCGAGGCCGAACAGCGCCGTCACGATCGGCAGGCCCATCGCCACGAGCGACCCGAAGGTGATCAGCAGCACCACCATCGCCGCCATCAGGCCGACCGCGGTCGTGAGCCCGAAGCCTTCCTGCTCGGTCTGCTCGATCGCCTGCCCGCCGAGCTCGATCTGAAGGCCCGGCGCGCGCGCCGCCTTCGCCGCCGCGACCACGTTCTTGGCGGCGCTTATGGGCAGGTTGTTGGCCTTCTGGTCGAACACCACCGTCGCGAACGCGATGCGCCCATTGCTCGACACGGCTCTGCCCGCCGCCTGCGGCGTGTAGGGACTCACGACGCCCGTCACGTGCGGGAGCCCGCCCACCTTCGCGAACAGGGCGCTCATGCGGTTGCGCACGGCCGCGTCCCGCACGCTGCCGTGGGACACCTCCAAGACGATCGTGTCGCGGTCGCCCGCCTGCGCGGGGAAGCCGTGCGACAGCAGGTCCGAGGCGCGCTGCGCGTCGGAGTTGGGCAGCGTGAAGTTGTTGGAGTAGGTCGTGCCCGCCGATTGGGCGAGCATGTTGACCACGATCAGCAGCACCACCCAGCCGATCGCGACGTACAGGCGGTGGGTCGTGGACCAGCGGGCGAGCTTGAGCATTCAGAGAGCTTAGAAAGGTCGAGCCGCGAGCGCGACGGTCGAGCTCGGCACGGGTCCTGTCATGCGACCGAGAACAGCTCCAGCACACCGCTGAGCTTGTGTTCGTTGGCGTCGCCCTCCGGCTCGATCACATGGCCGTCGACGACGATCGGGCTGTTCCAGTGGCCCGATGCGCCTCCCAGCTTCGCGATGGGATGCGGCGAGGACGGCCTATAAACGTTTATCCCTCCTCCCGACGGGTCATAGACGTACAGCAGTCCCCCTGCCATCACCGGGCTCGTGCCCGGGTTGCCGTTCTGCCAGACGCGGCGCAGCCGGCCGCCGATCAGGGCGTAGGCGGCGGTCGCGCTTTCGGCGCCGACGAACACGGTCGTGTTCTTGCCCTGATGCCACACGGCGGCCTGGGTGAACAGTTGCCCTCCGCCCGGCAGCGCCATGCGCTGCACTTCCCCGCCGAGCCTGCTGGGCACGGTGGGCGCGTGGCCGTCAAGACGCGAGAGCGCCAGCACGCGCATGACCCCGTCCTTGCCCGCGATCAGCACGCGGTTCTGCCCGAGCAGCACGGGGGCGCTGGAGCCGAGGTCGGTGTCTGTCGTGTTCAGCTCTTCCTGGTCGGTCGGCGTGAACGCCTGGCGGTAGCGCAAATTCGGGAGCGTCAGCTCGACCACGCTGTCGCCGAAGTCGGCGCGTCCGTCCCAGGGGCCGTTGCCCGTCGAGATCAGCAGCCGCCCGCCGCCCGGCTCGACGACCGCCCCGCCGCGCGAGAGGATCGCCGAGTCGCTCGCCCTGCAGCTGCTCGGCACGATGATCTGGCGACGGTTTGCGCAGAGCGTGTTAAACACGCTCGCGATCCGCCCGCTCGTGCGGTCGATCGCCACGACATGGCCCTGGTAGGGGGGAGCGTCGCCGAAGTACCCGCCCGTGGCAGCCAGCACGTAGCGGCCGTCGACGTTGAGCGCGGCGGCGAGCTTCTCGTGCGTGGCGTCGCGCGTCACCGACACCGGCCACCCGCCGGCCTCGCCGCCGTCGGCGAGCGAGAGCTTGTGGACCAGCCCGTTCGGCGACGCCGCATACACGAAGCGTCCGCCCGCATCGGCGATCGGCGAGGTCGTCGTTATCTGCGAGCCGCCCGCCCAGCGCGAATAGCCCGGCGGCGTGAACGTCCACAAAACGCGACCGCTGCTTGCGTCCAGCGCGAGCGTCTTGCCGTATGTCGTCGTGACCACCATCACGCTGTGCGTGGCGCCCGCGACCCTCGCTTCGTGCAGGTACACGGGCGAGGAGTCGACCGTGCCCGGCAGGTTGACCGTGACGCGGCGCAGGCGGCCCACGTTGGCCGCCGTGATGCCGGTCGACAGCGAGCTCACGTCCGTGCGCTGCGGGTCCAACCCGAACTCGGGCCAGTCGAGCAGCCGCGCGCTCGAGCTCCGCGCCGTGCTCGGAATCGCCGCCGTGCCGGCCGTCGGCGCCGACATGTCGGCCGGCGCGCTGCTCCCACAGGCGCCGAGCAGCGCGCAGCCGGCGAGCGTCGCGGTCAGGCGCGAGAGATGGACCATGCGCATCCGCATCCCGAGGTTGTAGCGCAGCCTCGAAGGGCATAGCCCTACCGAGATAGGTCCCACCCCGAAGGCTGGAGGTGGAAGGCATAGCCGGAGGTGGCGCCGTCGGCCGGCTGGTTCGGGGTCGCCGCCCCGCCCGGCGACGACCGGCAAGCTCGTGCCCGGCGCGATCGGGTAGGTGTAATCCCTGCGGCGCTGCCGGCCATAGTGTGGTTATGGAGAGCGATTCGGTGGAGGCCGTCGGTCGGCTCTACGAGTGCCATGCGGAGGCGGTGATGCGCTATGCGCTTCGCCGGTCCGACCGCGAGACGGCCGAAGAGGTCACCGCCCAGGTGTTCCTGGTGGCGTGGCGCCGTCGCTCCGCTCTACCAGATGACGCGCTGCCCTGGCTCTACGGAGTCGCAAGGCGTGCGCTCGCCGAGCAGCGCCGCGGAGCAGCTAGACGCGAGCGCCTGGGCGCGCGGCTCCGCGGCGAAGCGATCCAGGAGACGCCGAGCCCCGTGCTGCGCGATGAGGGACTGTCCGGAGCGCTGCGGCGACTCTCGCAGGGCGATCGCGAAGCGCTGCTGTTGCGCTACTGGGAGGAGCTTGAGCCTGCGCAGATAGCACAGGCCATGGGCTGCTCGCGGGCAACGATGGCCGTCCGGCTGCATCGTGCGCGGGCTCGGCTGCGCCGAGAGCTCAAAGCCGTCGGCGATCAGCCTGAGGAAGACCTGGAGCACGAGCACTCGTGCGTGACGAGAACGGAGCCGGTATGAGCACATTCAACGACATCGAGCAGCGTCTTCGCGCTGCACGCCCCGTGACGGAGGTGCCTTGCCCTCCAGTGTCGACCTTGGTGAAGCGGATCGAGCGGGCTGCGCACGAGCCGCAGCCTCGCCGTCGGTCACGCCGCGGCGGATTGGCGCTGCCAGTTGCGATCGGCATCCTGGTGCTCGCGGCCGCCAGCGCGGGTGCAGCCCTCCTGTTCAGCTCGGGCGAAACCGTCGCGCCGGCGTTCGTGCTGCCCGCGACCCCGGCGGCGGGACTCGGCGAGCCCGTGCCTCAGAGTTTGGCTCTCCTGCCCATGCGCGTGGCCGACACCGAAGGGGGCCCACCTTGGGCGATGCGCGTGATTCGCACCAGCCGGGGTCTCTTGTGCCTGCAGGCCGGGCGCGTGGTGGACGGCCAGCTGGGGGCTCTCGGCAGCGGGTACGCGTTCCATGCCGATAAGCGCTTCCATCCGTTCCTCGCCGACGACGCGATTTCCACCGATGCATGCCCTGCCGTGGGCGCCGGCGGCACGGCGTTCCTGCCCGGACCGCCCGTGATCGTGCCTGCCAACGGGCTGCCGCTCGCGGGCGAAAACGTCTCCCAGAGCGATCAGGTCCATTGCGATCTACCCGGCCAGGAGAACTGGGGCGTGCGCTGCCCGCAGTCTGAATTGCGCCAGGTAGCAGTGGGCCTGCTCGGCCCGAACGCCAGGAGCATCGGGGTGACCAACGCCGACGGAAGCGGCTTTACGATCGACCCATATGGGCCGGAAGGCGCGTATCTCATCGTCCTGCCGGCGCAGCCGAACGCTAACGCCAGCATGTCCTCCGGTTCCTACCAGAGCCCGTTCGGATCCGTGAGCAGCGCACCCGGAGGCGCCACGCTGAAGGTCACCTACGACAACGGCTTCCAGTGCCAAATCCCGATCACCGGCCCCAGTCAGCAGTGTCACGCACAGAGCACCGCCGGGCCCGGCCTCCCGTCGGCTCGGCAGATCAGAAGCGTCGTGCAGGCCGGCTACGTGCCACTCGATGAGCACCCCGAAGCTCCATTGTTGATGGAACGCAGCGGAGGTAAGGGCTCGTTCCCCGGCAGGAGAGGGCCCAACGGCGGCGACGCACCCGGTCCCGCGTTGGCGATCGCCTTCAAGGCGCCGGTCGACGCCGCAAACGCCTCCAGCGCCTATGTCGTCGAACTGAGGCCCTATCCGGTCTCGGGCTGCGCGACGCCCTCGGTGATCGTGAGTCAGCCGACAAGCGAGACGCTGCGGGCCGGAGCCCGGGTCAATATCACGGTGCCGCTTGAAACCAGCTGCGCCACGAGCTATTCAGGGCGGGTGTTCTTCGCCATGTCATCGAGCATCGGAGGGGAAAGCGGTGGCGGAGGACCGCTCTATGAGGTCATCGCCGCGCAGTTCGGCCCCCCCGGCTCAGGGCGAAGCCCGATGAGCTTCCCCACGGTCGGCAGCTTCGACATCTCCGTTCCCTGAGGCCTGCGCGGCTCGCCGGACGGACGGTCCGGCTTGGTCACACACGTGCGCGTGGCGCGCGCTCACCTCTTTCAGCACGCTGAAACTGAAGCGGTCCCACGGGTCGGCGAGCACATCGCGGGGAATCGAGGTGGTGGCGTCGGCGACGTCCTCGTCGATCGGATGCAGAGTCAGCTCGGGCGAAGCGGAGATCTTCTCCCGCAGTTCCGCCAGGTCGGCGTCGGTGACGGTCTTGGTCGTCTGAATGACGTACCACAGGTCGATCAGGCTGGCAATGGAGACGACGACGCCGTCGGTTTCTTCCGCTTGCAGCAGCGCGTCCGCTGCGACGTCCGACAGTTCCGGAGAGCGTTGTGACTGCCAGACGATGGCGTGGGAGTCGGCGAGGAGCCTCACGCCGAGGAGAGATCCCGCTGAGCGAGATGGCTGGCGCGCTCAAAGTCCTCCCACGTCAAATCTGGGAAGTCAGGCAGCGATCGACGCTGCAGCAGGCGTGCACCGACAAGCAGTTCGAAGCAGATCCCGCCGGCTGCCCCGCGGCGTCGAGGATCGGCTTATATGGAGCTTCGGGTGCTCACCGACGAGCCGCCGCAGCGGTGGTCTGCTCGGTCAGCTCAGCCATGCGGATAGCTCCTTCAGTGAGTCGGGCATGACGTAGTAGTAGGCCCATAGTCCCTGGCGCTCTGAATCCACGATTCCGGCCTCGCGGAGCTTCTTCAGGTGGTGGGAGAGCGTGGGCTGGGAGACCTCGAACAGCGGCACCAGCTCGCAGACGCAGACCTTGCCGGCGTGCTTGCGCAGAACGTCCACGAGCTGCAAGCGGATCGGGTCGCCGAGGGCCTTTGAGACCTCGGCCATCCGCAACGCGTCCTCGCGCGCCACATCGGGATAGACGACCGGCTCGCAACAGCGCTCACCGGCTGCTCGCTTCTGCTTCGGGGCCAGCTCCAAATCGACGGACATCAATCTACTTATATCGATAACACTCATCTCTGTCAATGTAATACGATCTGTGTCGTGTACAGCACGAGCAGAGACCTGTCCTCATGAGCCAGGCCGCCACCCGTCCATCTGAGGCTGCGGTGATCCGGCGGCTCTCGACGCTCGACCGGTTCCTGCCGTTGTGGATCGCGCTCGGGATGGCGGGCGGCCTCGCGCTGGGGTCGGTGGTGCCGGGCCTGAACGACTTCCTGGACAAGCTGAAGGTCGGCACGGTCAGCCTGCCGATCGCCCTTGGACTCTTGTTGATGATGTACCCGGTCCTGACCAAGGTCCGCTACGAGGACATGGGCAAAATGCGGGGCGACGGGCGCATGTTCGGCGTCTCGCTGTTCCTATCGTGGGTGGTCGGCCCGGCGTTGATGTTCGCGCTGGCGTGGCTGTTCTTGGCGGACCAGCCCGCCTACCGCACAGGCGTGATCGTCGTCGGACTGGCGCGCTGCATCGCCATGGTGCTCGTCTGGAACGAGCTCGCCGGCGGCGACACCGACCGCGCCGCCGTCCTAGTCATCTTCAACGCGATCTTCCAGGTGGTCGCATACGCGCTGCTCGGCTGGTTCTACCTGAACGCGTTGCCTGACCTGCTCGGCCTGAACAACCAGGGCTTCCACGTCGGCATCTGGGAGGTCGGCCGGACCACCCTCATCTTCCTCGGCATCCCGCTGACGGCCGGCTACCTCACCCGCCGCTGGGGGCTGCGCGCGCACGGCCGCGACTGGTTCGAGTCCCAGGTGATCCCGCGCATCGCGCCGATCACGCTCTACGGGCTGCTGTTCACGATCGTGCTGCTGTTCGCGATCCAGGGCAAACACATCACCGCCCAGCCCCTGACCGTCGCCCGCATCGCGCTGCCACTGCTGGCGTACTTCGCCGGCATGTGGACCCTCGGCTTCCTCGTCGGCCGCGCGATGAACCTCGGCTACGCCAGGACGGCGACGATGGCTTTCACCGTGGCCTCCAACGACTTCGAGCTGGCGATCGCCGTCTCTGTCGGCGTGTGGGGCGCCACCTCCGGGCAGGCGCTCGCCGGCGTGGTCGGCCCGCTGGTCGAGGTGCCCGTCCTCGTCACGCTCGTCTACGTCGCGCTGTGGCTGCGCCGGCGCTGGTGGCCGCAGGAGCCGGTCGCGGCCTCCGAAGCGCTCGACGAGCCGGCGGCCCGGCCGTGGCAGCAGTCGCCACTTCACGGGGGCATGTGATGGCGACCGCGCTGTTCGTCTGTCTGCATAACGCCGGGCGCTCTCAGATGTCCGCCGCGCTGTTCGAGCGGGCCGCGGCCGGGCGGCATCGCGCGCTGTCGGCGGGAACGCTCGCAGATCCCGACGGGCGCGTGCATCCCGAGGTCATCGAGGTCATGCGCGAGATCGGCATCGACCTCTCCGACCGACGCCCGCAGAAGCTGACCCACGAGATCGCCCAGCAGGCCGACGTCGTCGTGACCATGGGCTGCGGCGACGCCTGCCCCTACATCCCCGGCAAGCGCTACCTCGACTGGCAACTCGAAGACCCCAACGGCCGCCCCATTGACGAGGTCCGCGCGACCCGCAAGGACGTCGCCCAGCGCGTCGAGGCGCTCGTCAGCGAACTCGACGCGATGACACCAAGCTCACAAGCTCACAGGGGGGCTATGAGCAATCCCGAGAACGAGAGGCTGGGGACATGACCAGCGACGCGGATCGGCGCGCTGGGCGCGCTGGTCGGCGAGCTGTGCGACCTGTCAACGGACCGTGCGGTCCACGAATTGATGGAGGTCATGGCATGACTGTGCAAGAGAAGGTCAAGACGGTTGAGGTGTTCGACCGGGCGATGTGCTGCTCGACCGGGGTCTGCGGCCCGAGCGTGGACCCGGCGCTTGCGCGGTTCGCCGGCGACCTGGAGTGGCTGCGGAGCCGGGGCGTCGCGGTGCAGCGCTACAACCTCGCCCAGCAGCCGGGCGCGTTCGCCGAGCGCGACGCGGTGAGCACCGCGCTGCGCGAGAAGGGCGAGGAGTGCCTGCCGCTGGTGTTCGTCGACGGGCAGCTCGCCGGTGAGGGCGCCTATCCCGCGCGGGAGGAGCTCGCGCGGATGGCCGGCGTGCAGGCGCCGCAGCCCGGCGTCCCGCCGGAGGCCTGCTCGGAGGCGCTACCGGTCGTGAAGGCGGGCGGCTGCTGCTGATGAGCTCGCAGCCGAGCGTCGGGTTGCTCGAGCATCCGACTCGGATGCTGTTCTTCACCGGCAAGGGCGGCACGGGCAAGACCTCGATTGCCTGTGCGAGCGCGGTCGCGCTCGCCGCCGCCGGTCGCCGGGTGCTGCTGGTCAGCACCGACCCGGCGTCGAACCTCAGCGAGGTGCTGCAGAGCGAGGTCGCCCGCACGCCGAGCCCGGTCACGGACCGTGCGGGGCTTGACGCGATCGACATCGACCCCGAGGCGGCCGCGGCGGCCTACCGCGAGCGGATCGTCGGCCCCTACCGCGGCCTTCTGCCGGCGACGGCCGTCGCCAGCATCGAGGAGCAGCTCTCCGGCGCCTGCACGGTCGAGATCGCGGCCTTCGACGAGTTTGCACGGCTGCTCGGCTCGCCGGAGGCGACCGCGGGCTATGACCATGTGATCTTCGACACCGCTCCGACCGGGCACACGCTGCGGCTGCTGCGGCTGCCGAGCGCGTGGAGCGAGTTCATAGCCACGAACACCACGGGAACCTCCTGCCTGGGTCCGCTCGCGGGCCTTCAGTCCCAGCGCTCGCTGTATGACGCGACGTTCGCCGCGCTCACCGACCCCGCCCGCACGACGATCGTGCTCGTCAGCCGGCCCGAGCCCTCCGCGCTGGCCGAGGCCGACCGCAGCCGTGGCGAGCTCGCGGAGCTCGGCATCTCCAACCAGCGGCTCGCGCTCAACGGCGTCTTTGGCGCGAGCGACCGCAGCGACACGCTCGCGCTTGCGCTCGAAGACCGCCAGCGCCAGGCCCTCCAGAGCATTCCCTCCGCGCTCGGCGCGCTGACCCGCACGACGATCCCGCTGCTCCCCTTCGCGCCGCTCGGCGTGCAGGCGCTGGCCCGCGTCTTCGACAGCAGCGCGCACGCCCCCGATGCGGCTGCTGTGCTGGCCCCGCCCGCGCCCGGAGGCACGCAACGCCTGGAGGCGCTCGTCGACGAGCTCGCCGCCCCCGGCCGCGGGCTGATCCTGACGATGGGCAAGGGCGGCGTCGGCAAGACCACGATCGCCGCCGCGATCGCCGTTGAGCTCGCCCGCCGCGGGCATCCCGTCCACCTCTCGACCACCGACCCCGCCGCGCACGTCGCCCAGACCATCGGCGGGCAGCTCGACGGCGTGAAGGTCAGCCGCATCGACCCGGCCGTAGAGATCCGCGCCTACACCGAGGCGGTGCTCGCCGAGGCCGGCGGCGATCTCGACGCCAACGCTCGCGCGCTGCTCGAAGAGGACCTGCGCTCGCCGTGCACCGAGGAGATCGCGGTCTTCCGCGCCTTCGCGCGAACCGTCGCCGACGCCCAGGACGGTTTCGTCGTGCTAGACACCGCCCCGACCGGCCACACCCTGCTGCTGCTCGACGCCGCCCAGGCCTACCACCGCGAGATCGCCCGCACCAGCGACGTCCCCCAGGAGATCACAGACCTGCTGCCCCGGCTGCGCGACCCCGAGTTCGCGCGGGTGCTGCTCGTCACCCTCCCCGAGGCCACACCCGTCCACGAGGCCGCCCAGCTCGCCGAGGACCTTCGGCGTGCGGAAATCACGCCGTACGCCTGGATCGTCAACCAGAGCCTCAGCCACGCCCGCCCCCACGACCCCGTCCTCGCCCAGCGCGCCCTCGCCGAGCACCGCTACATCACCGAGGTCCTCAAGCGCAGCGGAGGCCGCACCGCCATAGTCGGCTGGCAACCACAGCCGCCCGTCGGCGCCCCACAGCTCACCGCCCTGCTCACAGCCGCCTGACCGGGACAGCACGATTGTGGGCGAGCCGGGGAGACGGATAGAGAGTGAGCCCTTCGAGCCCTTGCGGTTACAAGAATCGATCAGTGGCAGGTTCGCAACATGAGATCGGGAGGCGCAACGCCCTGGGTGAGAACGAAACCGGTGTGCGCCCCCTCAGATGCGCGTGAAGCCCAGCTGCTCGGCCACTGCCGCCTGGGCGTCGTCGCGGGAGGCGAACCCGATCTCCTCCCCCTTCTCGGCGAGCGCCGGCACAGCCAGCTCGGCGACGGCGAGATGCCGGGCGTCCATCGCGCGTAGAGCGTGCTCGCGCACGAGCTCAAGCGCGCGGCTCTCGACGCGGCGCTGGTCCATCGCGATCACGGTCACCGGTCCCTCGGGAAACAGGTCGTCATCGAGGAGCTTGAGCAGGCCGGCGGCGTCGGTACGTCCGGAGCGCGCGGCGCGCATGAGCGCTCCCGAGACCTCGATCCTCGTCCACGTGCCGGTCACGGCCACAAGCTCCGGATCGGACAGCAGCGCCAGCGCGGACTCGTGACCCTCCTCATCGGCGAGATACGCGCGGGCGAGCACCGAGGAGTCCAGGTAGACGATCACCTCAGGGCGCGATGGAGAAATCGACTGGTCGGCGCCGGACGAGGCGCTGCATCGGTTCCACAACCGCCAGACGCGGGAGTTGGGCGCGCACCTCTGTGGACGGCGGCTTTACGAGACGAGCTCTATTGGGAGACCGCTGAAGAGAACCCGTCGGCCGCGGAGCACTTGTTCGAGTTCGCGCGCATCTGGAAGGCACTGCCGAAGATCGTCATCCGCCGTGCGAACTGGTGGGACACCGCCCTCCTGAACAGCAACGGCACACCCCGGCCGGCCCGCCTACGAGGTCCTCCTTGACGAGCTGAACTAACCACGCGCCGCGCAGCGCCCGCGCGCGCCGAGCTGAGCCTCCCAAGCCCTACTGGCTGCGCACGACAACGGTCCGGGGGGCGCTGTTCGCATAGGCGCTGCTGGGGGCGACGGCCACGGCGGTGAGGCGGTACGTTCCCTTTTTGCGGAAATAGCTGCCCTTGACCACCTTGTCCAGGGCCTCGCTGTGTTTGCCGGAGGGGCCGACGAACTTGAAGCTTTTCGCTTTGGCGTAGAGGGTGCAGCGCTTCACTGCCTTCCGGGCGTGGCGGGGCTTGGCGGCGAGGCACTTCCCCTTGACCTTGTACCCGACGAGTTTCCGCTGCAGGGAAAGCTGCACTGTCGCCGCGTAGTCCAGGCTGTAAGTCAGCCTCACTTTCTTGTACTTCTTCAAGCGGAAATGAACGGGGCTGACGTTGAACGTCAGGTGTAACAGGGTTTTGGGTGGAACCGGCGGGGCACCGACGACGTCACTGGCAGCGCTAACGGCGCTGGCGTTCCCGGCCACATTGGTAGCGGTGACGACGACCTTGACCGTGTTGTTAACGTCCGCGCTTTGTAGCACGTAGGTGCTGTTTATCGCCCCAGCGATGCTGCCGCAGCTCCCCCCGGTGGCGTTGCAGCGCTGCCATTGGTAGGTGTAAGCGGGGTCGTAGAACGCCGACCAGTTCCCCGGCGTTGCCGTTAGGGACTGCCCGCTCGTGGCCGTGCCCGCGAGGGTCGGCGGGGCGGAGTTGATCGGTGGCCCGAACGCGGACTGGGCCGCTTGGATGATCTCGTTGGCCCCAACGGTGGTCTGCCAAACCACTGTCGCTAATGCCCGGGACGAGTTCAACGCGATTTGCGGCGCGGAAGGGCCGGCGCTGGTCGCTGAGACGCTTTGCACGGCGCCCGCTGTCCCCGAGGAGTCGACGTTAGCGGCCTGGATCGCGGCCACGCCCCCGTTATGTTGTGTCCACACCACGGTTGTGACGCCGTTGTTCGCGTTGACGATGGTTTGGGGCGGGTCGGCGTACCCGCTCGGCGACGAGAGGGTTTGCACTGAACCCGGCGTTCCGCTCGCCCCGACGAGACTGGCTTGGATAACACTGTTGCTCCCGCTTTCGTTCGCCCAGGCAACGCTCGCGACCCCGTTCTGCGGGTTAACGGCCAGCGCGGGCGAGCCGACATCCCCCAGCGGGGTGACGTTTTGCGTCGCGCCTATGAACCCGTTCGCCGCGATCTGGCTAGTTTGGATCATGCGGGCGGACCCGCTTTGGAGGAGCCAGACGACCGTGGCCACCCCGGTTGTCTGGTCCACCGCGACTTGCGGTTCGCCGCCGCCGACGGCCGACAGCACATCGGCGAGGCCGGGGACGGTCCCGTTAGCCGCGATCTGGGCTGTGTCAACCTCGTCGCTACCGTTATCCCAAACTACGGTGGCCGCACCAGCGGCGTTGTCCGCGACCTCCGCGTTGAACGTGGTGCTGGTGTCCGCGGTCCCGGGTAGGTCCTTAACGCTGCCCGGCGTGCCGTTCGCCGCGACCTGGTCGGCCTGGATGATCGCGCTCCCCCCGCTGGTGTAATCCCAAACAATAGTCGCGACCCCCGTGGACGAGTCGAGCGCCAGTGATGAGACGGTCGCGTCGTTCCCGCCGGCGGACAGCGTGTGCACGGCTCCCACGGTTCCGTTCGCCGCGATTTGAGCGGTTTGAGCGAAAAAGTTAGTCCCGTTGTAGCGGTCCCAGGCCACCGTCGCCACGCCCGTGGACGGGTTGATCGCTGCTTGGGGCGGATCGTTAACAACGATGCCACCGCCCCCGGCGGACAAGTCCCGCACGATGCCGAGAGTTCCGCTGGCGTTGATTTGAACTGCTTGGACGACCTCGTTGTTGATCCAGACTACCTCCTCACCGCCGTTAGTAGCGTTAACCGCTACCTGTGGCTCTAGTACGCTTGCCGCTGGGGAGGAGAGGTTTTGCGGCGCTGTCCAGATTGGCGTGGCGCCCGCTGTGCTCGCGGAGCAGAGCGAAACCGCAGCTGTTATCACTGCGAAGCCCCAGTATTTAAGTGAGTGTTCGCGTCGGGATCGTGTCTTACTGTGCATCAAGAGGCCCAGCCCAAGTAGGTAGAGGGAACACCACGGGAGCCAGAGAAACGCCGAATCGCTACATAACACCCAAGCATCGGTGGCGGATCGTCCTTACTTGAGCCTGGTAGCGCGTCCGCGCCGGCGCAAGCCAGGGCCAGAATGCTGGCCTTGCATGAGCGCACCCTCCCTCGGCGCTTGCGCTTCCTCGTGGAAGGAGCCGTTCCGAGACGCTGTAGCTGGGGCCGTCGTCTCGCTCCCTTGAGCCCACGCGCTTGGACGTCGTCCCAGGCGGGAGCGGGCGGGGTGCCCGTTGAGCGTGCTCCTCTCACGCGAAGACGCAAGTCTCAGAAGTCCACGCAGGATCGGGCGGCGCGACGCTTCTGCCGGAGGATGATCCAGGCGAGCGTCAACGAGCTCTCAGCCGAGGACGTCCGCTGCGCGCGCCGAACGCGCTTGCCGTGCGCGGATTCGACACCGAGCTGCTGACCGTGCGGATCGATGTGGATCCTCTCGCCTGAGAGCCGCTTGCGGTGGGTTGCTCAGGGTTCGACTCGGGCGACCGTGTTAACCCTGTCGATCGAGCGGTCAAACGAAAGCACTTGACATACCCCCGTCGCCTCGGCTTGTGCCACGAGGTATGCCTCCGCGAAGTCGAGGCGCTCAACCTCGTAGACCTCCAGCGAGCGCAGCAGCAAGGCCGGATCGATGGTGTTGAGCTGTGGCAGCGCGATCGCCGAGCGCATCAGTTCGGCAACGCGCGGGCGCTCGACTTCATAGAAGGACTCGAGCACGTAGACGCACTCGGCGAGCACCAGGTCCGTGAGCAACAGCTCCTCGTCGTTTCGCGCCAACGCAGCGCTCGCGCGGGCGGCCATCTCCGGTGGATCGCCCGTAAGGTGGCGAACCAGGACGTTGGTGTCCAGGAACGCGGTCAGTGCCGCCGTCCGGCACGCTCGCCGCGGGTGCGGCGGAGCACCTCATCCCACGACGTTCCCCGCTTGCCGGCCGGCACGCTCACCGACCCCGCGATCTCGAGGAAGTCAGGCGTCTTCGCGATGAGCGCTCTCGAACGCTGCACTCGGAACAGCAGCTCGTCTCCCTCGTGCAGCTCGAGCGCCTCGCGCACGCTCTTGGGGATCGTCACCTGGCCCTTCGATGTGATCTTCGCTTGGGTGTCCATATGCTCTCCTTACCTCTGTGTTCAGGTAAGGATATCCATAATGGTGCCTGGTATCCACGTTCGCCACGACTGCTTCGCGCGAGATTTGAACGTCTCCGACGGCACCCACCTCGCCGAGCGTCTCCGACGGCACCCGCCGAACATGACGGTGATTCGCCGGCCGTGCGGCCCGGCGACTCCCGGGCGCGCGATGCTGGCGGCCCTCCAGCTTCCGTCGGTCCGCTTCGGCAAGTCGGTGCGCATTCCGCGCCTGGCCTACGAGCGCTACCTGAAGCGGCTGGAGGGAGGGCACCCGGAGCCCCTGAAGCACGACTCGTCCGACTCACAAGACCAGCGAGAGGACTTTCGCGACGCCACCGGACACGATCCCGAGACGTGGATCGATGGATGGCGGTCTGGAAGCATTCCCGACACGCTGGAGAACACCCGCCTGGCCATCCATGCCCTCGGATTGCGAGACGCGCCGCGGCGGCGAACGACGCAAGCCGGTACGTCGCTCTGACCGTCTCGTTCAGGGTCGGCCCCGGCTGACAGGCCAAGCCCTACCAGGTACGCCAGCTGTTGCGGCTTGTCGAGCGCTACGATCTGAGGTTGAAAAGCACGCCATGAGCGACTGTCACATAAACCTCTTCTACGGCGACGAGGACGGCGGCTACGTAGCTGACATCCCCGACCTCGACGCCTGCTCGGCCTTCGGCTCTACCCCCGAGCTGGCGCTCGCCGAGGTCGAGATCGCCAAGGGCGCCTGGCTGAGCGCCGCGCGCGAGGATGGCCGCCCCGTCCCCGAGCCTCGCTACCGCTCCGCGATCTACGCGCGCTAGTCCGGCTGTACAAGCGAGTGCCGTCTTGGGCGGGCTGCCGCCGGTGGCGGCCCTGCCGCCGGGATCCTGACGGACACGGTCAGCTGGGCGAGCGGGAGCGCTCGTGGCGCTGAATGACGTCTGCTTCCCTCCCCCTCAACCCTGGTCAGAAGACGAGATGTGCACGCCCCATGGTTCGTGTGCGCCTTGCAGGGCTCGAGTCCTCCAACGGTTCGGGCCAGAGGCGTGGAGGTTTCCATCGCAGGCGGGTCGAACACCGCCATCACGACCGCCGGCGTCGAGTAGACAACCGCGAACACCGGCGGAGCTACGACGTCCGCGTACCCGGCGCGACGCGCTGGCTGCACGTCGAGGTGCACAGGGTTGGTCTCGCCCACCGCGAGCGCATACTCGCGCACCTTCTCGCGCCCGACCGCGTACATCGACGGCGGATGGGTCTTGCCAACGGCATCGGTCTTCAGGCCGGCTTGTTCGCGCGGACGAAGGCGCTCATGACCTTCTCGGCGACGAGCGGCGCCACCCGGTCGGCGAGCTCCCGCAGGCCCTCGCCGAGGAGGAACTCGTGCGCCTCGTCCTGGGTGAACACGCGGGTGGGCTGCACGTCGACGTCGGTGAACCCGGCGGCGGCGAGCTTGGCGCGGTATTCGCTTTCCTCCATCGCTCCGGCCAAGCACTTTGCCCACAGCGGCGCGCCCTCGCGCAGCTCGGCGGGGATCGATCCGCGCACGACGATGTCGGAGACGGCGAACCTGCCTCCGGGCCGCAGAACCCGGAACGCCTCGCTCAGGACGCTGTCCTTCTGCGCGGAGAGGTTGATCACGCAGTTGGAGATCACGACGTCGACGGACGCGTCGGGGAGTGGGATGCTCTCGATCTCGCCGCGCAGGAACTCGACGTTGGTAAGGCCGGAGCGCTGCTTGTTCTGCTCGGCCAGCGCGAGCATCTCGTCGGTCATGTCCAGACCGAACGCCTTGCCCGCCGGCCCCACCCGGCGCGCGGACAGCAGCACGTCGATGCCGCCGCCGGAGCCGAGGTCGAGCACGACCTCTCCCGGCGCAAGCTCGGCCAGCGCGGTGGGATTGCCACATCCAAGGGAGGCCCGCAAGGCCGCCGCCGGGACGCTGGCCGCCTCGGTGTCGTCGTAGAGGTCGCCGGAGACGGCGTCGGTGGGCGCCCCGCAGCAGCCCTCCGGCGCCGAGGAGACTTGCCGGGCCGCCTGCCCGTACCTGTCCTTCACGATCTCCTTCACGTCGTAGTCCGCCATGGGTTTTCTCCTTTGTCGGTGTCTTGGCGATGAATGCCGGTCGCGTCATATCGCCTGCTGTTCAACCAGCCGTCGTCGCAGCAACGGGTTGAGGATGCTGTATTCGCCCCTGCCCTCACGCTCGATCACTCCTGCTTCGGCCAGCTTCTTCAGCGCCCTGTCGGCCTCGCCCCGGTGCATGCCCGCGGTGAGCGTTGCTCCGGTGGCGATCCGTCGCATGATCTTGAGCGCCTGGCGGTGGCTGGAGCGGATCTGCTCGAGGAGCTGGTCGAGCAGCGCGCCGTCGCCGTGGTAGGCGTTGTCATACCCCTGCTCGACGAGCGCCCGATCGATCGTACTCCGGTCCAGCAGCACGCTGAGAAAGTGGGTCTGCTGGGCGATCAGCATCGTGACTCTCGGGTGCAGCTCGCCCAGCTCCACCATGCGCCGCAGAGCGTCGTCCTCTATGCGGCATCCATCGGCGGCGAAGCGCTCGCGTAGGCCGTCTCGCCAGTCCTCCTCGGCGATGGGACGCAAACGGTAGAAGCTGCCGAAGCCGCTGAACGCGCGGTCGTGCGGGGCGAACAGATCGCGCATCACATGCTCGATGCTCCCGGCGAAGAGATAGCTGGCCTGGGCGGAGCGCTGGAAGATCGCGCGCATCCGCTTGGTGAGCGCGTCCGGGTTGCCGTAGGGATGACGGCTGCTCGCGATCTCCTGAAACTCGTCGAAGAACATCACGCAGCGCTTGCCGTCGGCGAGCGCTACGCGCTGTGGGAGCTCGAGCGCGTCGGCGAGCGCCCGCTGGGGATCTCGCGCGGCCAGGCCGGGCGTGAAAGCCAGCTCGACGGCGTCGCCGAGCTGGTTTTTCATCTTCATCACGAGCGCTCCCTGCGCGGTGGTGAGCGCCCGTCTGCCAAACCTGCGCGCCTTCGGTATGAGCTTGCGCACGGCCGGCCGATTGCCCAGCACGGCGCCGGCGAGCGCCTCGGCGAGCTCGGCGTCGTCGGCGATCGCGAACAGGTCCACTGCCGCCACGTACAGCCCGCGGCCCCTGACGCGCGTGAGCGCGGCGTCGCACACGCTCGTCTTGCCCGTCCGCCGCGGCCCCGCCATCACAAGATTGGTGCCGTTCTCCAGCGCCGTCGCCACCTGTGTGACGTCCTCGTCACGACCGATCATCTGGCTGGCAGGGATCGGTTCGTCGGTGGGGAACAGATCGCCACTTGCCTGACGATGCTGGGCTTGTACACGAGTCATGTGAGCATTGTATACGTATAGTGTGTACTAAGATTTGGTCCCGAGCGAGGACCGCGCAGTGGAGGAGCGGGCTCGGTTCGCTCGAGCGATACTGAGGGCACGCGTACAGGCTACCCACATTATGTGAGCACTGTACACGATCTTAGTGTGCATCGAGGGCCGCGAGCGAGCCACCGACTAACGCCAGGCGAGCTGTGAGGAGAACGGGCGGTTCCACAGCGGGCACATCGAGGAGATCCCGCCGCCCGACGCCAAGGCCACCCGTCAGTAGGCGTAGTACCCCTCGAAGTAGCTGCTGCCGCGCAGCTTTCGGCCGGCGCGCAGCAGCTGGTAGAGGTTGTTGCGCCCGTACTGCTCGTCGCCGCCCGTCTGGACGCTTTCGGCGTTGAAGTAGCGCCCCGCGCAGGAGATGGCGATGAGGCCGCCGGAGGCCTCGACCTGGCCGCTCTGGCGGTTGCGGCAATACGCGAGCGTCTGCGAGCCGCGCACGTGGCCGGCGGTGGAGATCTCGCTCAGCCGCACAACGCCGTGCGGCTCGCCGGCGAGCAACTCGATCGCGCGGCGCGCCGCGTCGAAGGCGACGTCGATCACGAAGCCGGCGTGACGCAGGCGGATCGCTCGCCCGAGGCGCGCGCCGAGCGTGCGCACGACGATGTCGCCGCGCCCGGCGTCCTGCGCCAGCGCGGAGGCGCGATCGCCGCCGGCGAGCGCGAGGAAGCCGCTCGTCGCGAGCGAGCGCGCTCGCGTGATCGCGGTCACGTGCAGCAGGGCATGCGGCAGGCCGACCCATAGACCACCGTGCCCGTCCGCGAGCGCGAGCCATGAGCGCTCGCCGAGCAGGTGGCCCCGCGCGCCGGCGCTCGCCGACGACGACGCCAGGTCGCGGGGTGGGCCGGCGCCTCCCGCTGCGCTGACGTCAATCGCGGTGAGGCGTCCCGCAGCCGCGGTCACGACCCACCAGCCGCCGCTGTCGTCCGCGGTTACCGTGACGGTCTGAGCGCTCGCGAGGCTCACCGGCGCCGACGGGGAGGGGACTCCGGCTCCGGAGACGACTTGGATGTGTGTGCCGCTGTCATCCGACCACACGACCGCCCTCGTGCGGCCGGGACCGACCGCGACGTCGAAGTCCCTCACCTTGCCGGCCGCGGCGTGCATCGCGCCAGCGCGCGCGCCGTGCGCGCCGAGCAGGGCGCTCTGGAGACCGAACGCGCCGATCCACGCGGCCGCGCTCGTCGCGCCGCGGGCGGCGATCGCGGGCACGCCCGTGCCGGCCGTCGACTGATCGAGGGTCACGTGGCGCCAGTGGCGGTCGCCCGGCCCGAAGCTCTGGACGCCGACGTCCGTCGTCGTGACGGGCGGGTAAGGGCCGGCTTCGCCCATGTTGTCGGTGGAGAAGTTGGGGAGCACGAGCCGGCCCCCGGAGAGGACGAATGCGCCATCGGCCCAAGTGCTGAACCCGCCGACGGTCGTCGCGACGGCGGGCGCCGCTAAGACGAGCAGCGTCGTGAACAGCGCGACCGCCGCGCGGGAGGCATGCGCCCAGGGCATGCTCGCTTCAACGTTCGTGCCGCGCGAAAGTTGCTCTTGCGCGGTTGCGGCGCTCTCGGGGCGCCCCGGCGCGTAACCGATGGCGCCCGAGAGCGCTTGCATCCCAATCCCCAGCGAGGTCGATGGGTCGTTGCCGCCTGTACTTGATGCCGGTATCGCCGGCGTGCCTTCGAGGTAGCCCGCCGTATGGCCGAGGAGGTCGGCATCGGAGTGGCACTCGCCCACCTCGAAGACGGGTTGCGATCCGCGCCCGAGCCCACTCGGGAGTAGACTCGACAGCTCGATTCGATCGGATCTGCAAAGTGGTCGAGCGGTCACGCTGGGGAGGCGAGCCATGCAACGCAGCGATGTCGTGTTCGAGTCTGACGGTACGCAGTGCGCTGCGTGGCTGTACCGGCCAGACGGCCAGGGCGAGGCTCCTTGTGTCGTCCTCGCGCACGGGTTTGGCGCTGTACGTGAGCTTCGCCTCGACGCCTACGCTGAGCGGTTCGCCGCAGCGGGGCTGGCTGCGCTGGTCTTCGACTACCGCCACTTCGGTGGGAGCGGCGGAGAGCCGCGCCAACTCATCGAATGTTGCCAGGCAGCTGAAGGACTGGCGGGCGGCGATTGCCTATGCCCGCGAGCTCGACGGTATCGACTCACGGCGGATAGCTCTGTGGGGCACGTCGTTCAGCGGCGGGCACGTCGTTCAGGTGGCCGCCGCGGATGAGCGGATCGCCGCGGTCGTCTCACAGGTGCCCTTCACCGACGGGGTCAGCGCCGCGCGCGCCCTCGGGTTCAGGCAGTTTCTGCGCCTCGCGGCGGCGGCGTGGCGCGACGAGCTGCGAGCGCTACTCCGGCGGCCACCGTACTACATACCAACCGTCGGGCCGCCCGGCTCGCTCGCGGCGCTGACCGCGCCCGGCGCCCAGGAGGGAGTTGAGGCGATGACGCCGCCCGGCTTTGAGCGCGACGATCGCTGTACCCCTCGCGTCGGCTTGCGAATGTACAACCCATACCGCCGGCTCGGGCAGGTGCGCTGCCCGGTGCTCGTCTGCGTTTGCGAGAAGGACAACACGACACTCCCCGCGCCCGCGATAGCCGCGGCGGAACGAGCGCCGAACGCAGAGCTCGTGCGCTACCCGATCGGCCATTTCGACGTGTACGTGGGCGAGGCATTCGAGCGGGCGGTGCGTGACCAGACGGACTTCCTCGCACGTCGTCTGCTCGCCGGTAACGAGCCATCGCCAGCGGCGGCATGAGGTCATCAGTCGCGGAAGAATGGACGCAACCAAGGAGGACCATGATGCGGAAGGTGATCTATTCGATGGGAGTGTCGCTGGACGGCTTCGTCGCTGGGCCCAACGGCGAGATCGACTGGTCGGCGCCCGACGACGAGCGGCACCGGTTCCACAACCAGCAGACCCGGGAGCTGGGCGCGTACCTGTGCGGGCGGCGGCTTCACGAGACGATGGTCTATCGCATGCGCTCCGCCGCCGTGCCGATGAGCTCAGGCGGATCGCCACGGGTGTGAGCTCGCTGGCCGAGCTCGCGCAAGCAGGCGAACGCCTCTGGATCGCGACGCTGCGCGACGAGCGCGAGTGGTTGCTGCTGCTGGTGGAGTTCGAGCTCTACGCCGCGCGTGATGCGATCCTGCGTGAGCGTCTGGCCGGCATCCTGGGCCTGTTCCGGTCTGCCATGTGCGAGGCGATCGAGGCCGTGGCCTCCGCCTCGGGGGAGCGTCCGCCGGTTCCGGCCGAGCAGCTGCCCGTCGCGACCCTGGCGCTCGGCAACGGGATCATGCTCGAGGGCTTGACGGGCGCGAGCGCCGACACCGTTGAGGCATTTCGAGCTGCCTTCGCGCTGTTTCTGCGCGGCGCGGCAGCGCCGGGGGGCATACCGTGAGCGGCGGATCGGTGCTCCGCCGTCTCGGGGATGCCGCGGGAGCGATGCGCCACTACCGGCAGCTGACGTCGGTGGGCACGCCGCGCGAGGAGTTGCTGGCGCTTCAGCAGCGCCGTTTGGTTGTGGCGGCCCGTCACGCGGTGGCGGCCTCACCGGTCTATCGCGAGCTGTATGCCGGCATCGAACTTGCCGACGACCTCGATGTGCGCGCGCTGCCGGTCGTGAGCAAGGCGATGCTGATGGAGCGCTTCGAGGAATGGGTGAGCGATCCGCGGCTGCGGCTGTCAGGGGTGGAGGCGCATCTCGAGCGAGTACGCGGCGACGAGCTTTATCTCGGCGCCTATCGCTGCATCCCGACGGGCGGCACGACCGGACGCAAGGGCGTCTTCGTCTACGACCGCGACGAGTGGCGTCAGTGCCTGACCGCTTTCCTGCGCTGGAGCGAGCTGATAGGACTGCGGCCACGGCTTCCCCGCCGCGTGCGGGTCGCCACCGTCGCGGCGACGAGCCCCCTGCACATGACGGCGCGCTTCGGCCTGAGCACCGATCTGGGGCTGTACGCTGTGTGCCGGCTCGACGCGCGCACGCCGATTGGCGAGCTCGTAGTCGCGCTCAACGAGCACCGCCCCGAGTATCTTTTGGGGTACCCGTCGATCGTGGCGCTGCTGGCGGTCGAGCAGCTCGAGGGGCGTCTGCGCGTCGCTCCCCGGGTTGTGTGCACCACGAGCGAGGTTCGCACCGAGGAGATGACGACCAGCATCCGCGCCGCGTGGGGAGTGGAGCCGTTCGACGCGTATGGCACGACGGAGAGCATCTATGCCGGCGACTGCGAGCATCATCGGGGGATGCACGTGTTCGAGGACCTCGGCCTGGTCGAGGTCCTCGACGAACGCGGCGACCCAGCCCCCGACGGCGTCGCCGGGACGAAGCTGCTCGTCACGAGCTTCATCAAGCGCACCCAGCCGCTGCTCCGCTACGAGATCTCGGACATGGTCGCGCTCACGACCGCCACCTGCCAATGCGGGCGCCCGCTGGCACGGATGGTGTCGGTACAGGGGCGCAGCGACGACATCCTGCACATGACCGGACCCGACGGACGCGCCATCGCCGTGCACCCGCTCACGTTGCGCAGCCCGATGGCGGAAATCCCGGAGCTGCGCCAGTACAAGATCGTCCACGACCAGGACGGCCTGCACGTGCTCCTCATGCTCCGGGACGCGATCCCGGCGGACGAGGTCTCTCGGCGCGTCGACGCGACGCTGCGCTCGAAGCTGCTCGCCGCCGGCGTCGCCGACCCTCGGCTCGACGTCAAGATCGTCGCCGAGCTGCCACGCGAGCAGGGCCACAGCGCGAAGTTCAAGCTGATCGAGTCGCGCACCGACCCCAGCGCGCCAACCCCAGCCGGCGGGACAGCCGTCGTCTCTCACTTGGAAATCCCATCGGCGTAATCGCGGACCCATCCGTGCGCGAGGAGATCACGTCCAGCCACCTCCGGAATTGCCTCTACACCGCCCGGATGCGCGCGCGGGTGCCCGCCGCGTCGAGCAGGCGCTCGACGTCGTGCGGGTCGCTCGTGAGGATCGTGTCGCCGTAGTCCACGAGCAGCGACACCGCCGCGTCCGCGATGTCGCGGGTTCCGCTGCGTGCCAGCAGAGTGCCGCAGTCGCGTGCCCGTGCCGCGTCCAGGTCGCGCTCCAGGAAGCCGGCCAGCGCGCGCGCGAGCCTGGCTTGACGGGCGGGGTTGCGCCACACCTGCGCGACGCACGCTGTTGACGTGACGGCCTCTGCGCCGCTCCTCACCGCCGTCGCGAGCAGCGCCGCGATCGCGCGGTCGCCTCGCTCGAGGGCGATCAGCGCGCCGCTGTCGAAGACGAGGGCAGCCACCGGCGGGCCTCGCTGAGCTCCTGCTCGGTGAACGGGCCCCCGGTCTCGTGCGCTATCTCCTCGGCGACCGCGAGCAGCGCGTCGGCGCGCAGGCGCGCGGCCGCGGCCGCGGCGAGCCAGCCGGACACGCCCTCCGAACCGGCGGCGTCGCGTACGCGTCCGTAGAGGTCGTCTTCGAGGCTCACGCTGATCTTCGCCACGTCGCACATGGTAGCACCGATGGTACTACCAGGGCGGGTGGGCTTGTGGTGGGTGGCCAGATGGGCATTGGAGAGATTGCGCCGATCACCCCCGACGGTTCTCGGCGCGGTGGCAACGCGGTGGCAAGGCTCTCGCGCTGGGCCGAGTGGGGCCAAGACTTGGTTACATCAGATGCGTGATCTGTTAGCATCACCCATCATGTCACGCACTACATTGGATCTCGACTCGTCGGTGTTGGAGCAGTTGCGTCGGCGGGCTCGCGCGGAGCACAAGAGCATGGGACAGATCGCATCCGAGCGACTGGCCGTCGCGTTGCGCGAGGAGATGCCGGTTGAGCCGGCGCCTCTCCGCTGGCCCACCCGACACATGGGCAAGCCGACGGTTGACTTGCAGGACAAGGACGCGCTCTGGCGGATCCTGGATGGAGAGCCGAACAAGTCCCAGACGACTTGAGCGTCACGGTCGACACCAACATCCTGCTGTACGCGGCAAACACCGACGACGACCTCCATGAGCACGCCCGTGAGTTCCTCGTGGGCCTGGCACGTGGACCCGATCTGCTCTACCTCTTTTGGCCCACGATCATGGGGTTCCTACGCATTGCCACACACGCTGGAATCTTCCCCGACCCGATCCCGCCCAGGCAGGCGATCGCGGCGATCGTCGCCCTATTGGAGCGTTCCAATGTGAGGACCCCGGCGGAGGGGGCTGGGTTCTGGGACATGTATCGCGCCACCGCGGGGGAGGACACGCGCGGCAATCACGTCCCCGACGCGCACCTCGCCGCGCTCATGCGCCAGCACGGGGTCGCCGTCATCTACACGCGCGACCGGGACTTTCGCCGCTACGACGGCATCGATGCTCGCGATCCATTTGCATAGTGGAGGGTCGCTCTTCGCCGCTATCCTGACCGCGACGCGCAACCAAGCCGAGGCAAGGAGCGGGACATGGCCAACACACCACGCGTGGGCGAGCAGGCGCCGGACTTCGAGCTCGAGGGCACGAGTGGGCCGTTCAAGCTCTCAGAGCACCGCGGCGAGCGGGTTGTGCTGCTGTTTTACCCGGGCGACAACACGCCCGTGTGCTTAAAGCAAATGTGCTCATACCGTGATCGGCCGGACGACTTCTCGGCTTTGGATGCGACGATCGTCGGGATATCGGCGCAGGACTTGGACTCCCACCAGGGATTCATCGACAAGAACAGCCTCACGGTGCCGCTGCTGGCTGACGTCGACAAGCAGGTCGCGAAGGCGTACAGCGTCTTGGGGCGCATGGGTACAAAGCGTGCGGTGATCGTGATCGACGAGGATGGGATCGTCCGCCATCGCCACGACCATCTGCTGGGGCTCGACTACCAATCGGTGGACGACCTCAAGGCGGCACTGGATACGCTGCCCAGCCCGGCGGCCAGCTAAGCACAGGTTCGCTATCGGAGTGTAGTTGCCGCCGGTTTGGGACGGGCGGCGTCGATGCTGCCATGTGGGTGCTCTGGGAGCCTCGCTTACGAGGCGGGTGTCTGGGCATTGCGGAGTCGGTCTGGCGCTGTAGCGTCCGGAGCATCCTCTCGAATATATGGTCGTGCCTGACCGTGACGAACTCATCAGACGACTGGCGGCGGCGCTGGTCGTTTCGGACGCCCGCCGGTCTGGCGATCCGCAGACCCGAGTCCGCCTGGACCACTACCTGCCGTCCGTTGGTGCCCCTGACGGGAGCGCTGTGCGCTGGCGTCTTTATACCCCGCGGCACAGGCTGATCGGTGTCCCGAGCCCTGAGCCGGCTCGGTCGGCGTGGCACCGTGCCGACGCAGCGAAGGGGCGCCGGCTGGTCGCGGTCGACGTGCGCAACTCGAACCGCGTGGCGGCGTTCCTGTCCTGGCACTTCGAGGACCCCGAAATCAAGCCGCCGCGAGCGAAGGCCGGACGTCGCCGCCCGCATCTGATCACGTCAGTGTGTGTCCGCCAGGATGTCGAGGGCCGACTCCGCGGCGAGTACATGACCGCTGCTCTCTTGCTGACGCTCGTCGTATCGGCTATCGACACCGTGACCGTCGCACACGGCCGCGTCGGTGTGCTCGAGGACTCGGGGATCGCTCTCACGCCCGAGGAGCTTGACGCGTTTGGGTTCACGCCCGGTGTTGGTGAGCCTAACGGTGGCTGGCTGACCGGGGATACCGAGAACGGCGTCACCCCGTCTAGACCCTATGGAGGGTGACGTCCGGCGCGGTTGGTAAGCATGGTCGTAACTATTTAGGTATCAGCGGCATGTGCTCCAGTGTCGGTATGCGGCGATGAGGCGTGAGGTTTCTGCGTCCGCGTGGATGTCGATGTCGAGCAGGGCGATCTGGTATCGCTTGCTGTTGCGCTGGCAGATGGCGAGCAGATCGCGGCGATCGTCGGCGATGGTGACCGAGAGCACTTCGATGTCCTGGCCGACGACGGTGCCTGGGCACGGGAACTTCGCCTCGTCGAAGGCGTTCTCGAATCCCATCAGCTGCTCGTCCTCGTCGTGGGCGTCGACGGTGATCTCCTCGATCAGGCTGTCAAGCTCGGTGTCGGTCTGGCGGGCTGGGCTCATCGGGCTCCTCTCAGGCGGCCGGGTGCAGGCGTTCCAGCAGCAGCGGCGGGCATTGGCGGATCTCGCCGCTTGAGAACCGGCCGATCGGCTCATGAACGCAGACGGTCGCGGTGTCGTGTTCCAGCTCGATCACGACGCCCTGCACGCCGCGCAGGTATTGGGGTTTGGTGCGGTGGTTGAAGCGGACGCGGTCGCCGACGTTGAGCATCGCCAGCGCCTTGGCGGAGTTGACCGTCTCCAGCAGCTGGAGCCGCGCGTGGATCGCGTCGGCGATCGACATCAGGTGCTCATCGAGCGCGCCGGCCGCGATCTGGTCGAGCAGCAGCCGCTCGGGCCGGCCCGGCGTCTGCTGGCGATCATCGCGCGGCGGCGGGGAGGCGCCGCCCGCGGCCGCCGACAGCCGGCGTTGTGTTCTGTCGCGTCGGGATCGCTTGCCCATGCTTGGCCTGCGATTATCGCCGCGGTCACGGACGGCCCGCTCACGTCTCTGCGGCGGCCGGCAGCCAGGGTCGGCCGGCTGTGAGCTTCCCGAGCACGTCCAGGGGGCGATAGCCCTGCTTGCGAGCGGTGGAGACGTAGGAGCGCACGGCCAGGAAGCGCTCGGCGCCCTCCTTCGTGCGCCAGCAGCCGGAGATCTTCTGTTGCAGCTTGACCATCCGAATGTCCTGCTCGGCCAGGTTGTTTGAAAAGGGCGCCCGGAAGTCGTGTGCGAACCTGAGCGCCTCGGCCTGCCGGCAGTCCAGGCGCAGCAGCAGGTTCTGGGCGTCGGTGCGCTTGATCCGCTTGTGCGCGTTCTCGGCCAGCCCGGGGTTCTGCTCGTAGCCCAGAGAGATCAAGCCACGATACTCGACTTTCGCGGTTTAGGCAGCCGCGAGTGCTGATGAGAGCTGGGGTTCTCTGATTTGTTGATGCGTGGTCATCGGGTGTGCTTGTGCATGAAACTCCTGCCGGATGAGCTCGCGGCGTAGCGCTGCGAGCATGTCGGCGTAGCTGACGGTGGCCTTCTGGCGGTACCACGGAGCCCGGCGGCGGCGCTCGATCAGGTCGGCCTGCGGGTCGCCGCAGAGCTGGTACCAGAGGATCGTGATCGTGATCGTCAGGAAACCGAACGGCACGGTGCGCTCCACGGCTCCCTTGACTCTGTTGCGGGCGTCGCCGACGCCATGGGCCTTGGCCTCTTGGTGGACGGTCTCGATCACCCAGCGCCCGTCGTAGCGTTCGATGGTCTGTACGGCGGTGGCGGTGGTGTCGGTTGATGCGATCGCGATGTCGAAGCTGTCGGTCTTTGTGCTGTTGGGGCTGCGGACGAGGATCACCTTGATCGGCCGCGTGTGAAACGGCTTGTACCACAGGCACACAAACTCGTGGATGAGGGCGGTGCGGCTCCGCCCGTCGCGTCCGGTGAGCGTGACGGGCGTGAAGGTCGCGGCTTTGGCGATCTCGGCGAGGCTCCCCATCCTCTTGCCCTTCAGCGGCGTGCGGCCGTGCTGGTGTGGCCGGCGTGCCAGGGGGAGCTCGTGGATCGCGGCGTTTGCGCGCATCCTGGTTGTCAGGCTGACGTGATCGGGCAGGCTCCGCCAGGCCCTGGAGGCGTAGGCGCCGTCCATCACCAGCTCGACCTGGCGGCCGGGGAAGCGCTTGATGACCAGGTCGATGAGCGTTCGTCCGAGCTCGGGTTGGGAGGGCCGGTCGGGGTGCTCATCGTCCTTCGGTCGGAAGAGCCGGAAGAGGACCGGCAGGCCGATCGTCCGCCCGCCGGTGCATGGCAGCGCCACGACGAGCACGACCGTAACGAAGCAGTTGCCGAAGCGGGTGCGCCTGCCCGAGCCCTCCGGTTGCGCGCCGTCGTGCAGGTAGTGCGCCCCCCACACGCGCTTTCCCGTGCGCCCGAAGAGGGTGTCGTCCACGGCCAGAGAGATCGGGCCGTCGGCTCCGATCAGCAGCGAGACCAGGAGGTCCAGCAGCCGCAGCCCGAGCTCATCCGGGCACCACCGGCGATAGGCGAAGAACGCGTGCGCGCGGCTGTGATGCCAGACGCCCGCCAGGCCCGCTGCCTGCAGCATCCCCGTGACCGTGTTCTCGCGGATGCGCGCGATGAAGCCGACCGTGAGCATGCAGAACGTCCGGTACGTGGGTGCCGTGAAGCACGGCGCAAGCAGGGACAGCAAGCCGGCGAGCGAACTGGGAACCTGAGGCATGGCGGCGACCCCCCGATGGGCAGGCCGCGGGAACGCTCACTACGCCCCGCGGCCGATGGACTTTGTCGCCCACCGGATTCGGGGTCGCCGCCAGCCCTCCTGCGGTCGCGCTCAACCCACACCAACCCCGCCGCTCAGCCAGCCAGACGCACCCGCCGCGCGCCGACCACACCAGTCATCACTACACCACGCTCAGACCTCGAAAAACCCGAAACTCGAGACGATAGGAGCGGTGAAGCTCGCAGAGCGCCTGGTCGGTGAGCTCCTTCAGGCCGGCCGCCTTGGCCTGCTGCACAGCGTCGTTGGTGTCGAGCAGCAGGGCGCTCATGCCCGAGGCCCAGCTCTGCCCGGCCTCGGTGGCGGCGATCAGCTCCCTGAGGTGGTGCGCTCCGCAGAGAGCGTGGATCGCCTGCTCGTAGGAGCGGTAGGGCTTCCAGCCATCGTGGACCGCGATCCCTTGAAAGTCGGGCAGCACGCCGGCATCATCCATCGCCTGCACCCCGCGCTTCTCATGCGCCGTGTAGCGCGTCAGCGTCTGCGTGGAGGCCGAGTGGATCCAGTCGAGGCGCCCGGCGATCCTGGCGCCCGTCTCATCGAAGCACACAACCGGCTCGGAGATTAAGAGCTTGCGCAGCTCCTCGTCAAAGGCGCACAGACCCGCGGCGGCCTGATCGACCCATGCCACAAGCGTGCCGGTCGAGATCTCGACACCCGCCAGATCGCCCAGCAGCTGGCAGGCACGCTCGTAGGGGATGTGCTGGAAGACGTGCAGGTAAACGCCGAGCGCCTTGATCCGCTCGCCGTAGCTGACCGGTGCCTTGACGCTCTCCGGGAAGCGTCCCGCGTGCACACGCCCGCAGCCCACGCAGCGGCGCACGCGCGCGACGTGCTCGACCACGCGCATGACGATCTGCTCGGGCAAATCGAAGACCTGGCGGCGCTCGCCGCCCTCAAGCGGCTCGGCGTCCGCCAGATCCCGGCCACAGCCCTCGCAGGGTCCTTCGGGATCGTGTCCGATCTCCTCGTCGGGAACCTCGACGCGCTGCAGATGCGCGCCCTCGTGGCCTTCCTGGCCGCCGGGATTGCGCCCGGAGCGCCTGCGCAGGCTGCGATCCTTGCGGTCCTTCTCGACCGGCTGCTTGGAGTAACCGTCCGAGGAGGGCGGCTTGGAGGAGTTGCGCGAGTTCTTCCCCAGCTTCTGGCGCAACTCGGCGAGCAACGCCTCAAGCTCGGCGATCCGCGCATTCGCCGCAACAAGGCCCGCCACGAGCTCCGCGTAGCTCAATCGCTCTGCATCTATGCCTGCACCCATGGCGGATGCAAAGTTCCCTGCACACGGGCGGAATCCTGCTCAGACCGGCGCCATCTCCCACATGGACGAGATCACGAGACCACTGGCATCAGGCCGGACGACACCTGAACAGATACGCATGGTCGGTCCCCCGACACGGTCGGGGGTGTTACAGCCGCGCGACTAGTCCTCGCGCGGCGCCCACAATCGCATAGGAGGAACCGACCATGACGAAGGCTATGAGCCTCGTCGGTCTGGATGTGCACGCGCGACAGACGCACGCGGCGGTGCTCGTCCCGGACACCGGCGAGCTGACCGTCAGCAAGCTGCGAATGGAACCGGTGGAGGTAGTGGGGTTCCTGGAGGGGTTGGGGTCTGGGGTGCGCGCTGTGTATGAGGCCGGTCCGACCGGGTTCGGGCTGGCCAGGACGGCCCGGGAGCGCGGGGTCGACGTGCACGTGGTGGCGCCCGGGTCGATCCCGAAGGGCTCGGGCGACCGGGTGAAGACCGACCGTCGTGACGCGATCCGTCTGGCACGGTTGCTCGCGGCCGGGGAGTTGAGCTTCGCGTTCGTGCCGAGCGTGGAGGATGAACACTTCCGTGACCTGGTGCGCGCGATCGAGGACGTCCGCGGGGATCTGATGCGCGCCCGCCACCGCCTCGGGAAGTTCCTTTTGCGGCGAGGGGAACGCTACCAGGGGCCGGGCGGGAGCTGGACGGCCAAGCATCTGGCCTGGCTGCGCGCGTTGCGCTTCGATGACGCCTGCTCGCAAGCCACTTTCCTTGACTACCTCACGTCCGTCGAGCTGCTGATGGGCCGCCGCTCCTCGTTGATCAGCGCACTGGAGCAGCAGATCCCCGACTGTAGCCACGCGCCGGTGATCGCACGGTTGCGCTGCTTCCGCGGGATCGACACGCTCACCGCCGCCGGGATGTGCGCTGAGGTCGGCGACTTCGCCCGTTTCGCCAAGCCGACTCTGCTGTCCGGGTTCCTGGGGCTCGTGCCATCCGAGCGGACCTCGGATACCAAGCGCCGGCAGGGTTCGATCACGAAGGCCGGCCCTCCCCACGCACGCCGGCTCTTGGTCGAGGCCGCCCACCACTACCGTCACCAGCCGATCATCGGGCAGACACTCGCCCGCCGACAGGCTGGAGTGGACCCCAGGGTGATCGAGATCGCCTGGCGCGCCCAGCGACGCCTGCACCAACGCTGGCAGCACCTGCACCATGAGCGACGCAAGCCCGCGGGCGTCGTCGCGATCGCGTGCGCCCGCGAGCTCGCCGCCTTCTTGTGGGAGGCAGCCACCCTTGACTGACCACACCCCGACCATCGCGCCCGGGACGCTGCCGGGGCGAGCACGAGCACCAGGAAGGCCCAGCACCGTCGCGCGAGGCTCGCGATCTGACTATGAGCAGCCAGCACACTGCCGGCAGCGCCCGTTTCTAGACGGCGAGCCGCGACGAATACCGGGTCTTGAGGTAAAGCCCTCGAATATCAGTCTGACCACGCAGTCGATGAGACTGGACCTTCCGCTCGTGCCGCCCCGACAGCGCCCCGCCAACGCCAACCACCACAACATCCGACAACGAAGCCCCTTGACAAACGACACTCCATATCAGTCATTCAGATGGCGGCGGTAGATCGCCTCTGCGCGATCGGCCCATTTTCCGGGCAACTCGCTGCGCAGCTCTGCAATGAAGGTATCGCTGTCCTCAGGCTTGGGAGCGGGAAGCGCGGCGAGGAATTGCTCTGCTTCCGTGGTAACCCATCCTGCAAGCTCAGAGGCTTGCAGCTCGGCCAGTTCGACCAGGCCCCCCGCGACCTCCTCGACAGCGTTGCGCCGGGCGTGAGTTGCGATCAGCAGCACGTCCGGGATCTGCAGGTAGCGTTCGCGCCGGCCCCACTCGACTGGCGTTATCCCCAGATCGCGCACGGCACGACTGATGAACGAAGGATGCACGTCGATGAGCGCGGCGACCTTGCGGAAAGTCGGGAGCACTCGCTGCAGATCTGCGCGGGGAATCGTCGGAGAGGTTGCCATGATCTCCACGGTAGCAGCTGGCTGCAACGATTGCAACCATCGCATTGGTAGCAACTGATCAGGACGTAGCTGTCTCTCGCTCGAGCTCTCGGATTTCCGTGGCCAGCACTTTGTCCTACCCCTGCGTACCGGCGACAACACGATGGTGTGCACGAAGCAGTTCTGCTCCTACCGCGACCGCGCCGAGGACTTCGCCTCGCTGAACGCCACAGTGGTGGGCATCTCCTCGCAGAGCCTCTCCTCGCATGAGGAGTTCACGGCCAAGCACGGCCTCAACGTGCCGCTGCTCGCCGATGTGGACAAGGCTGTGGCGAAGGCCTACAGCGCCGTCATGCCGGGCGTCGGCTCGACGGCGCGCGCGGTGGTCGTGATCGACGAGCAGGGTACCGTGCGCCACCGCCACGACCACCGCCTCGGGCTCGACTACCAGACCGTGGACGAGCTCAAGACGGCGCTGGACTCGCTGCCCGGTCCGGTCGCCTGAGGGTCGCATCGTCCCCGACGGCTTTCGGGAAAAGCTTGAAAAACCAAATGCCTGCGGGTAGTCTGAGGGTATGGCTACCAAGCATGATCGTGCTCTCGCGTCGTTCCTCGTCGGGCTGGACGATGTGGTTGAGGAGCTCAGTGTGGTCAGTGATCCACAGCGTTCAGGAGAGCTCGCGGAGCAACTGATGGCGATGGGCAAGCAGCTCAAGCGGGCCGCGCCGAACGCTGCTCGGGGAGTCCCGGTGGCGGAGGCGGCGAAGTATCTGGGTGTCTCCGAGCCGACCGTCCGGCTGTGGGTCAGGCGTGGCGCGCTTGCTGCGCTGCCGGGCTCCAAGCCGGCGCTGATCGAGCACGAAAGCCTGAGGGTGGTCGGGCGCGCGGTACGCGAATTGCGTGCGAGGGGCGAGGACCGAGAGTGGTTGGAGGGCGTGGTTCGCTATGTCGAAGACATGGCGGATCGTTCGAGTCCGAGCGTACGCCAGGGCCTGAAGGAGATGGCTGAAGGCAAGCTCCAGCCGGTCTGAGACCGCAGCGTGATCGTGATCTCGCTCGCCGGGCACGACAAGGGTCACAACCCACACCAGGTCCTCGCCGACGTCTTCCCCGGTCTCAGCCCAGTTGGACGCCGCAAGCGCGCGAAGCCCCCGTGCTGCGACGATCCCGAGAGACCACCTGTGATGCCGGCAACGCTCAGCGAGCAGCTCGCCCGTATGTTCGGCTACGCCTGATCTTCCGTACCGTTGGGCCGTGTCTATGTGAAGTAGTGGCCGCTGGAAAACGGTCCGCCGCTCGCGGTCTGTTCACATTCTTGTGCCCAGCCGTAGTTGACGTTGCCCGTCCCTGTCGCCGCGAGATAGCCACCGCCGCCGAGCGGCGCCGACGTCGTGGTCCCAGACTCGTCGACGTCCACCCAGTAGCCGGCGGGTACCGCCGCCGCGAACGCGAGCGCGCTGGACGGATCACGCGATAGCGCGTCTGGCCACGCAACGGGCGCCTGCGAAGCTGACGCTCCGGATGCTCCCAAGCTCGCGGCCACTGCCACGAGCGTCCCCAAGAGCGCACACCGCGTCATATCGCGTCGGTCCCAGATCGTCGTTGCCGTCCCGTTTTGGCATCTCGCCGTCATGGCTGCCTCCCTATTCCAGCCCGCGAACGGAGCGAGTCGCCATGCCCCCTGCCTTCCCAACAGAGCCTGTGCGACGCAACGTTACTCGTCATGCCTCCAGAGCGTCGACCAGCGCTCATGCGTGCTGCCACCCGCACTGCCGGAGGGTTGTGCTCCTCCGTGAGGCTCCTGCTCTCCTCGAGCAAAGCGGGCGTCGTCACGAGCTTCCAACAGACTGTTGAGCTGGGCGATGATCGAAAGCGCTGCGACTGAGGACGCGCGCTTGCGGCGGTCGAGCTGCCCAGCGGTCAGCGCTCGAGGCTTCGCGAGCGGGCAACGCAGCTTCCTTGGGACGGAGGAGGCAGGGCTCACCTCAGATCCGTCAAGCTTAGGCACGTGGAAAACGTTGCGCTGTTCCTTCACCTGCTGGGAGCGCTGCTGTTCGTCGCCGGCATCGTGCTCGCCGGCACTGCGTTCGAGGCGGCGCGCCGCCGCGAGCGACCCGCGGAAGTCGCGCTCCTGCTTGGCTTGACGCGGATCGGTGTGGTGCTCGTCGCCGTCGGTGGCCTGCTGCTGCCGGTGTTCGGGCTGTGGCTTGTCCATCTCGGCGGCTTCGGCTACGGCTCAGGCTGGGTGGACGCGGTGATCGCGCTCTACCTCCTTGCGCTCGCGCTCGGCGGCCTCGGCGGTCAGCGACCGAAGCAGGCGCGGCGACTCGCGACTCGGCTCGCGGCCGAGCAGGCGCCGCTGAGCGCTGAGCTGCGGGCGCTGCTCGACGATCCTCTCTCACGCGCCGCGAACTACGGCTCGCTCGCGATCGTGCTCGTGATCCTCGTGCTGATGGTCTTCAAGTAGAGGCGCTCGCCCCAGCGATCTCGCCGGCCGGTCCACGGGACCGGGGATAAGTACGTAGCCCCGATGTGGGTTGGTCCGGTGGTCGGTGTCGAGAAGAATGGCTCTGCTCTACGCGAGCGAGTTATGCAAGCGCCGAAGACCTCGAGATAAGTCCACGTTATGAGCCAACCCGGCCTCAGAGCTGCCGCTATCGATGAGCTACGGACGTTCTGCATGGCTGCTGAACTCGGCAGCCTGGGGCGCGCCGCGCTATCGCTTCACGTCACCCAGCCCGCACTCTCCAGACGGCTGGCGCAGCTGGAGGCCGCTGCCGGAACGCAACTGCTCGAGCGTTCATCGCGGGGGGTCAAGCTCACCCCCGCGGGACGCCGACTCTACGAGGAGGCTCGCCGATTGCTGCAGCAGGCCGACCGCGTCCAGGAGGTCATCGACGGCCTACAGCGTTGCGGTGGACCGGTGCGCCTCGCATCCAGCCACTCTGCGACCGAGGCGCTGGTCGCCGACCTGCTCGGCCACCTGAACGAGACGCGCGCACTGCCGGTCGAGCTCGTCATAGCTAACTCCAGCGTCGTCCGCGACCTTGTTGCCGATGGGCGCGCGGACCTCGGTGTGGCGGCCAGCCGCCCCGACCACACCCCATACCCGGGCGTGAGAGAAGCGGTGCTGGCCGAGGACGCTGTCGTGTGCGCCGTACCCGTGTCGCACCCGTGGGCGCGACGGCAGAGCATCAGCCTGGAGGAGTTCGTGGGCACGCCGATGGTGACGCGCGACCCGTCTTCCAATGCGCGCTGGACCGTCGCCGCGGTCCTGCGCGAGCATGAGCTGACCGCTGCCCCGCCCCTGGTCGAGGCCGGCACGCCCCAAGCTGCGCTGCGTGAGGCGCGCGCTCGCAACGCGCCGCTCCTGCTTTCGCGTCAGGTGCTCGCCGGCCACGACTTCCACGAGCTGGAGGTCGAAGGACTCTCATTCCCGCGCGAGTTCGTCCTTGTGCTCCCCGCCTATGGCGAGCCGACAGGCAACGTCCTTGTCCTGATGGAGAAGCTGCGCCGCCACGCCGCCCTCTGGTGTCGGACGCGTCGCCTGACACCAGCCGCCGTTGCATAAGCCAAGATCATGGCGCTCATAAGCAATCAGCATGACTTGCGACCGATCACGGCTCGTCATTCGACGAAGCCCGGCATACCGTCACGGTCTATGAGAGTCGGCCCTGTGTTTCCCCTTCCGACGCTCGGCGGCCATGGCCGCTGAGAAGACCAAGACAGGCCCCCTGGACCGTCCTCGCTTCTTCGACGGACAGGCCAACACCGACCCGGCCGGGGCCGACGGCGCGCAGTGGCGCACGCAGTCCCGTCATTCGCGCGAGTGGGAGCGGCTCTACCGCGACCGCTGGCAGCACGACAAGATCGTGCGCACCACGCACGGGGTGAACTGCACGGGCTCCTGCTCGTGGAAGGTCTATGTCAAGGATGGGCTCGTAACGTGGGAGACCCAGCAGACCGACTACCCGTCCAATGGCCCTGACGTTCCGGAGTACGAGCCGCGCGGCTGTCCCCGCGGCGCCTCGTTCTCCTGGTATGTCTATTCGCCGATTCGCGTGCGTCACCCGTATGTGCGTGGCGCGCTGCTGAAGCTCTACCGCGAGGAGCTCGCACGCTCCGGCGATCCGGTCGACGCCTGGGCCGCGATCGTCGAGGACCCCGAGAAGGCGCGCTCCTACAAGTCTCAGCGCGGCATGGGGGGCTTCCTGCGCTGCACCTGGGATGAGGTCTCAGAGATCATCGCGGCGGCCCACGTCCACACGACCAAGGCCTACGGGCCGGACCGCATCGCGGGGTTCTCGCCGATCCCGGCGATGTCGCAGGTTTCGTACTCGGCCGGCACGCGCTTTCTGTCGCTGATCGGCGGCGTTTGCCTGTCGTTCTATGACTGGTACTGCGACCTGCCGCCGGCTTCTCCGCAGATCTGGGGCGACCAGACCGACGTGCCCGAGTCCGCCGACTGGTTCAACTCGAGCTACGTGATCCTCTGGGGGTCGAACATCCCGCAGACCCGCACCCCGGACGCCCACTTCATGACCGAGGCCCGCTACCGCGGCCAGAAGGTCGTCGTTGTCTCGCCCGACTACGCAGGCCACACGAAGTTCGCCGACCACTGGATGAACGCCGAGCCCGGCACCGACGCCGCGCTCGCCCTGGCGATGGCGCACGTCATCGTCAAGGAGCACTACCTCGACAAGCAGACCCCCTACTTCGACTCCTACGCGAAGAAGCGCACCGACCTGCCGTTCCTCGTCACGCTGCGCGAGCGCGACGGGGCATACGTTACCGACCGCTTCCTGCGCGCGGCCGACCTGGGTGAGCGCTCGCAGAACGCCGAGTGGAAGACCGTCGTGCTCGACGAGGCGACGGGCGAGCCCGTTGTGCCGAACGGCTCGCTCGGCTTCCGCTGGGGCGAGGAGGGGGAGGGGAGATGGAACCTCGAGCTCGGCGAGGTGAGCCCGCGCCTATCGATGATGGGCGCACACGACGAGCTCGTGCCCCTGGACCTGCCGCGCTTTGAGATCGGCGAGACCGAGGGCGGGGGAATCATGCGCCGCGGCGTGCCGGCCAAGCGCATCGGTGGCGTGCTCGTCACGACCGTGTTCGACCTGCTCTGCGCGCAGCTGGGCGCAGGGCGCGAGGGTCTCTCGGGCGACTGGCCGGAGAGCTACGAGGACCCGCTGCCGTGCACCCCCGCCTGGCAGCAGGAGCACACCGGCGTCGACGCCAACCTGGTGGTCAGGGTTGCGCGCGAGTTCGCGCGCAACGCCGAGGTCACAGAGGGCCGCTCGATGATCATGATGGGCGCCGGGACCAACCACTGGTACCACAGCGATCAGATCTACCGGGCGATGCTCAGCCTCGTCCTGCTCTGCGGCTGCCAGGGCGTCAACGGCGGAGGCTGGGCGCACTACGTCGGCCAAGAGAAGGTCCGTCCCATCACTGGCTTCGGCGTGATGGCGTTTGCGACCGACTGGACCCGCCCGCCACGCCAGCAGGCGACGACTTCGTTCTGGTATCTCGCCACCGACCAGTACCGCTACGAGCGCTTCCTTGCCGACGAGTTGACCTCGCCGCTCGGCGAGGGCAAGCTGAAAGGGAAGCATTTCGCCGACTGCGTGGCGCAGTCCGCGCGGATGGGGTGGCTGCCCTCCTATCCGACGCTGAATCGCAATCCGCTCGATGTCTGCGACGAAGCGGCGGCCGCCGGGAAGACCCCGCAGGACTACGTCGTCGAGGAGCTGGGGAGCGGGAATGTGCGCTTCGCCGCCGAGGACCCGGACGACCCGGCGAACTTCCCCCGGATCCTCACGCTCTGGCGGGCGAACCTCCTGGGCTCCTCGAGCAAGGGCCACGAGTACTTCCTGCGTCACCTGCTCGGCGTCGAGAAGAACGCCGTCACCGCTACGGAGACCGGCGAGGACGGCCGCCCGCGGGATGTCCGCTGGCGCGAGGAGGCTCCGAAAGGCAAGCTCGACCTCTTCACCACGATCGACTTCCGCATGAACGGCTCGGCGCTCTACTCTGACATCGTCCTGCCGGCGGCGACGTGGTACGAGAAGAACGACATCTCCAGCACGGACCTGCACCCGTTTGTTCACTCCTTCAACGAGGCCGTACCGCCCCCATGGGAGGCGCGCACCGATTGGGACGTGTTCGACAAGGTCGCCGAGCAGTTCCAGCGCTTGGCCAAGAAGCACCTGGGCGTGCGCCGGGACCTCGTTGCCATGCCCCTTCTGCACGACACGCCGGAGGAGATGGCCCAGCCGGGCGGCGTCGTGCGCGACTGGAAGGCCGGCGAGTGCGAGCCGATCCCGGGGGAGACGATGCCAAAGCTCGTGGTTGTCGAGCGCGACTACGGGGTGGTCCACGACAAGATGACCGCGCTGGGCCCGCTCGTCGAGAGCGCCGGGATCTCATGGAAGGGCATCTCGTGGAAGCCCGAGCAAGAGGTCCAGGAGCTGGGCGCCATGAACGGCCTCGTAAGGGGGGGCGTGGCCGACGGGCGCCCTCAGCTCACACGCGACGTTCACGTCGCCGAGACGATCTTCAGGCTCTCCGGTACGACCAACGGGCGGCTCGCCGTCGAGGGCTTCAAGGCGCTCGAGCGGCGCACGGGCACGCGCCTGGCCGACCTCGCCGAGGACCGTGAGGATGAGCGCATCACGCTCGAGGACGTGCGCGTGCAGCCGCGCAAGGTCATCACCTCGCCCGAGTGGTCGGGGATCGAGAGCCGCGACCGGCGCTACTCGCCGTTCACGGTGAACGTCGACCGGGACGTGCCGTGGCGCACGCTCACCGGTCGCCAGCACTTCTATCTCGACCACGACTGGATGCTCGAGTTCGGCGAGGGCCTGCCTGCCTATCGGCCGCCGCTCGCCACCGCCCGCCATGCGGCGGGCGCGCTCGACCCGGGCGAGGCCGAGGTCCTCGTCAAGTGGATCTCGCCGCACTCGAAGTGGTCGATCCACTCAGAGTTCCAGGACAACCTGCACATGCTCACGCTGTTCCGCGGGGGTCCGGTGGTGTGGCTCAGCGCCCCTGACGCCGGCCGGATCGGCGTGGCGGACAACGACTGGGTGGAGGTCTACAACCGCAACGGCGTCATCGCCTGCCGTGCGGTCGTCTCCCACCGCATCCCCGAGGGGAGCGCCTTCATGTACCACTCCCAGGATCGCCACATCAACGTCCCGATCAGCGAGACGAGCGGGACGCGCGGCGGTACCGACAACTCGGTCACCCGCATCATCCTCAAGCCGACCCACCTGATCGGTGGCTACGCACAGCTGTCCTATGGCTTCAACTACTACGGCGCGATCGGCTCCCAGCGCGACTCGCTGGCGATCGTCCGCAAGCGCCGCAGCGAGGTGAGCTACTGATGTGCGTGCCCGTCCCCGACGCCGCCTGTGCGCCGTCAGGCGCGCGGACGGCCGACAGCGAGGTGAGCTACTGATGCGCGTCATGGCTCAGGTGGGGATGGTGATGAACCTCGACAAGTGCATCGGCTGTCACACCTGCTCAGTCACCTGTAAGAACGTTTGGACGAACCGTCAGGGCGCGGAGTACATGTGGTTCAACGACGTCGAGACCAAGCCCGGCGTCGGCTACCCCAAGCGCTGGGAGGATCAGGAGCAGTGGAAGGGTGGCTGGGAGCTCGACCGCCGCGGGCGCCTGCGGCTGAAGGCCGGCGGCCCGCTGCGCAAGCTCGCTTCGATCTTCGCCAACCCGAACCTGCCCGAGCTCGACGACTACTACGAGCCGTGGACCTACGACTACGAGTCGCTCATCAGCGCCGGCAGACGCGAGCACCAGCCGGTCGCGCGCCCCAAGTCAAAGGTCACGGGCGAGAACCTCGACCTGCGGTGGGGCCCGAACTGGGAGGATGACCTCGCCGGCGGCCCCACCCAGGTGCGGCTGGACCCAAACGTCCGGGACGGCGTCGAGGAGAAAGTGAAGGCCGACTACGAGTCGGTGTTCATGATGTACCTGCCGCGGATCTGCGAGCACTGCCTGAACCCGGCGTGTGTCGCCTCCTGTCCGTCCGGCGCGATGTACAAGCGCGAGGAGGACGGGATCGTCCTCGTCGACCAGGAGAAGTGCCGCGGCTGGCGGATGTGCGTCAGCGGCTGCCCATACAAGAAGGTCTACTTCAACTGGCACACCGGCAAGGCCGAGAAGTGCACCCTCTGCTACCCGCGCGTGGAGGCCGGGATGCCGACCGTCTGCTCGGAGACGTGCGTCGGGCGCATCCGCTACCTCGGCATCGTCCTTTATGACGCCGACCGCGTGCACGCCGCCGCCTCCGCCCCGGACGAGCACGACCTGCTCGACGCCCAGCTCGACGTCTTCCTCGATCCCAACGACCCGCAGGTTCGTGCGCAGGCGCGCCGCGACGGCATCCCCGAGGACTGGCTCGACGCCGCCGTGCGCTCGCCGGTGTGGAAGCTCGCGATGGACTGGCGGATCGCGCTGCCGCTGCACCCCGAGTACCGCACGCTGCCGATGGTGTGGTACGTGCCGCCGCTTTCGCCGGTGATGTCGCTCGTCGAGGGGCCGGGATCGCAGGCCGACCCGGATGACGTCTTCGGAGCGATCGACGAACTGCGGATCCCCGTCCAGTACCTCGCGAACATGCTGAGCGCAGGCGATGAGACCGTCGTACGCGGCGTGCTCAAGCGCCTGGCCGCGATGCGCAGCCACATGCGCGCGAGAAACCTCGGCGCTCCGCCGGACACCGCGATCGGGCAGGCGGTCGGCATGAACGCCGAGGAGATCGAGGACATGTACCGGCTGCTCGCGATCGCCAAGTACGACGAGCGCTACGTGATCCCAAAGGCACACCGCGAGGTGGCTGACAATCTCAGCGCCCGTCAGGGCGGCTGCGGCCTGGATTTCGCCGGCGGCCCGGGCTCGTGCGGCGCCGGCGCAGACGAGGTCGAAGGCGAAGCGGCCCCCGACCTCCTCGAGCTCGCGATCACGCGGCACGGAGAGGCGCCGTGAACAACGACACACTGCGCCTGGCGGCGCTGCTGCTCGACTACCCTGACCGCGAGCTCTACGCGGCAACTCCGGAGTTCGCGCGAGCCGCAGCGCGCCTGGCCAGCCGCGCCGGCGGCGGCGAGCTGCAGGCGTTTCTTGCACACCGCGCCGCCGTAGGCGAGCTCGCCGCGCAGGAAGAGTACGTCGCCACGTTCGACTTCCACAAGCGCGCGTCGCTGCACCTCTCCTACTACCGCGATGGCGACCGCCGCCAGCGCGGCATGACGCTCCTCGGCCTGAAGCGCCGCATCCGTGAGGCCGGCCTGGAGCTGCGCGGCGGCGAGCTGCCGGACTACCTGCCCGCGCTGCTCGAGTTCGCCGCGCTCGTCCCGGGGGAGGCCGAGCCGGTGCTGCGCCGCTTCCGTGCGGCGATCGAGCTGCTGCGCGCGTCCCTGCGCGACATCGACAGCCCCTATGTCGGCGTGCTCGACGCCGTCTCGCGCGTGCTCCCCGCGATGAGCGCCGGCGAGCTCGCCGAGGCGCGACGCATCGCCGCCGAGGGCCCACCCGAGGAGGAGGTCGGCCTCGAGCCGTTCGCCCCGCCCGAGGTCATGCCCTACGCCGAGGTGGGCCGATGACCATCGCCACCAGCCGTGGCGCCCAGCTCTTGTGGGTGATCCTGCCGTACCTCGCGATCGCGACGTTCGTCGTCGGCCACGCCTGGCGCTTCAGGCGCGATCAGTTCACCTGGACGACACGCTCCACGCAGCTGTTGGAGTCGCGCTGGCTGAAGCTCGGCAGCCCGCTCTTCCACTTCGGCCTGCTGGCTGTCATCGGCGGCCACGTGGTCGGGATCCTCATCCCCCAGAGCGTCACCGAATGGCTCGGGATCCCAGAGAGCACCTACAGGATCTTCTCAGCGACGATGGGCACGCTCGCGGGCGCCGCGATGCTCGCGGGCCTGGCGATCCTGATCGTTCGCCGGCTGCGCAACCCGCGGGTCGCCGCAACGACCCGCGGCATGGACGTCGCGGTGATAGCGCTGCTCGCGTTCATGGTCGCAACCGGCATGTGGAACACGGTCGTCGAGAACCTCGTAAGCGGCGGCTACAACTACCGCGAGACGGTCTCGCCGTGGTTCCGCGGGCTGTTCCTGCTCGACCCGAACGCGTCGCTGATGACCCGCGGCGCTATCCCGCTCAGCTACCAGCTGCACGCGATCGGCGGCTGGCTGTTGATCATGGTGTGGCCGTTCAGCCGCCTCGTCCACGCGTGGAGCGTCCCCCTCGCCTACCTGCGTCGTAACCCGATCGTCTACCGCTCACGCGCCCCTCGCGGGGTTCGCGTGGGTGCCGGTGGCCTGTCCTCCGATACTGCCGCGCATCTTGTAAACCCCCCGGAAGGAGCAGTCCATGTCCGCCAGTGAATCCCCCGAGCTGCACGAGGAGGGAAACCCCCAAGCGCTGACGCTGGCAATGCTGGCGTTCGGCGTCTGCTTCTACGCTTGGGCGCTCCTCGGCCCGCTCGGCCCGGAACTCCAGGAACATCTCCACCTGAGCGAAACACAGCTCGCGATCACGGTTGCGATCCCAGTCGTGCTCGGCTCACTGATGCGGGTCCCGCTCGGCATTCTCACGGATCGCTACGGCGGCAGGCGCGTGTTCACCGCCCTGATGGTCTTCACGCCGCTGCCGCTCATAGGGTTGGCACTGTTCCACGACTCATGGGCGCCAGTCCTCGTCTTCGGGTTCCTGCTCGGGTTTTCCGGCGCCTCCTTCGCGATCGGCATCCCGTTCGTCAACAGGTGGTATGCCCCGAGGCGCCAGGGATTCGCGCTCGGCGTCTACGGCATCGGCATGGGCGGCTCGGTCATCACCGCTCTCACCGCTCCACGTATTGCCAAGGCGACGAGTCTCGCCGTCCCGTTCTGGGTCGCGGCGGGCCTAGTCGCGGTCATGGCGCTCATCTTCTGGACCGCGGCACGCGACGCCCCCGGAGCGCTCGCAGGACAGAAAACGTCTCTCTTGGCGCCGCTGTCCGTGTTCAAGGACAGCGCCCGCGCATGGGCGCTGACGGTCTTCTACTTCCTGTCGTTTGGGGGGTTCGTCGCGATGTTCCTCTATCTGCCGAAGCTGCTGCACGGGGTACACCACCTTTCTAAGACCGATGCGGGAACGCGTGCCGCGGGCTTCGCGCTGCTCGCCGTCGCAGCGCGGCCGATCGGCGGCTGGCTGTCAGATCGCATCGGGGCCAAGAACGTCCTGATCGTCTCATTTCTCGGGACGGGAGCACTCGCTGTCGTCCTCGCCGCCGCCTACAAGCAGATGGTGCCGCTCACGATCGCATGCCTGACGATGGCGATCTGCCTGGGCCTGGGCACCGGTGCGACGTTCAAGCTCGTGCCGGAGTGGTTCCCGGAGGAGGTCGGCGCGGTCACGGGCGTAGTCGGCGCCGCGGGTGGCCTCGGTGGCTTCTTTCCGCCGCTCGTGATGGCCATTGTCAAGTCAGACACCGGAAGTTACGCGCTCGGCTTTATCCTGATGGCAGCCGTCGCAGCGATAGCTCTCATCGTGCTCATAGCGATCAGCGGGACGGCACGACCGACAGCGCTGGCGCCGGACGAGCGACTCCGCAGCGGTCGAGCCGCAAGCAGTCCCGGCTAGTGAGGCGACCGCTTGCCGGTGACCAGCTCGACGGCGTGGCGCAGGGATGCCTCGATCCCTGCGCCAGCCTGCGCGATGCTGTCGGGGCTGCCCGGGAAGTTGACTATCAGGCTCGACCCGCGGATCCCCGCCAAGCCGCGTGAGAGCATCCAGTGGCGGGTGTGCTCGCGGGAGACCTGGCGCATCGCCTCTGGAATCCCGGAGGCTTCGCGCTCTATGACCGCTCGCGTCGCCTCCGGGGTGACGTCGGTGGGGGCAAAGCCGGTGCCCCCGGTGCTCAGCACCAGCTCGCAGCGCTCGACGTCCGCCCAATACCGGAGCCGCTGCTCGATCAGCTCGCGGTCGTCGGGGATCAGGTCTCGACCGGCGATCTCGGCGCCGACTCGCGCCGCGAGCTCCGCCAGCCTGTCCCCGCTCGTGTCCTCTCCCTCGCCGGCGGACTTCGAAGTGCTGATCGTTACTATCGCCGCTCGCATCGCCGGCTCAGCCCGCCGGCTCGTCGTCTTCGCGCCGCCAGTGACTGCGCCCGCCGCTCTTCTCCAGCAACACGATCCTCTCTATCTCGACCCCCCGCTCCAGGCCCTTGATCATGTCGTAGACCGTCAGCGCCGCGACCGCGCAGGCGGTCATCGCCTCCATCTCCACGCCCGTACGCGCCACCGTGTGAACCTCGGAGGTCAGCTCGACGAGGCCCTGATCGGCGTCTACGCTCGTGGTCACGTCGATGAAGGTCAGAGGGAGCGGGTGCGCGAGCGGAATGAGCTCGCCGGTTCGCTTGGCGGCCTGGATGCCGGCAATCCGAGCCACCCCGAACACCTCACCCTTGGGCGCGTCGCCGGCTTCGATCGCGCGTGCCGTCGCCTGCGACATCCGCAGCCGGGCGCGAGCCCGGGCGCGCCGTTCGCTGGGCTCCTTGGCGCCGACGTCGACCATCCGCGCCGCGCCGTGCCGGTCCAGGTGGGTCAATCGCCGCTCGCTCATCGTTTTGACTCCCGCTGGGAGAGCTCACCAGCACCAGAATGTGGCGGCGCTCCCTCGACCGAGCGCGCCGTCCCATCCCGGTCGACTTCCTGCTTCCAGATCGGCGCCTCGGCCTTGATCCGGTCGATCGCCTCCCTCGCGCCGGCGAAGGCCTCTGAGCGGTGGGCCGCGGACACAGCGACGATCACGCTGGGCTCTGAGAGCTCGACCTTCCCGACACGATGCTCGGCCGCGGCGGCATGAAGGCCATGACGCTCCATGCAGTCGCTGAGGATGGCCGCCATCTGCTCCTGCGCCATCTCACGGTAGGCCTCGTAGTCGAGCCGGCTGACGTCGCGGGGCATGCCCTGGAAGGCGACGATCGCACCCGCCCCGGGGCGCGCGACGCCCCGGGTCAGCGCGTCGAGCGAGAGCGGCTCCTCGGTGACGCGGACATGGACGTCGACGCCGCCGCTGACGGGAGGAATCAGAGCCAGCTCATCGTGCGCGTCGAGGCGGGTCTCCGCCGTAGCGTACTCGCGGTTCACAGCCATCGCGACCGGCAGGCGGTCGAGGACTCCCGCCAGCGCGGGCAGCTCCGAGAGTGCCCGCAACGCATCCGCGACCGTCGCCCCCTCTGCCAGGTCCACCTCGATCGACTCACGGCCGGCACGCTCGCGCAGGATGGCGAACAGACGCACGCGCACGGTCACCTCTCCATGCTACCGGTCGCCGAGCAGCTCGATCTCGACGCGCTCGCCCGCTCGCACGTCACCGCTCGCGCTCGGGACGATCGCCAGCGCGTCGGCGCCGAGCATCGAGGTCAGGATATGCGAGCCGTGCCGCTCGGCGGGCCGGGCATGCCAGCCGTCCTCGCGCAGCTCCAGACGGCAGCGCACAGCATGCGCGCGGCCGGGGCTCTTCTCGTAGTCGCGGTCGAGCCATGCGGTCGTTCGCAGGCGTTCGGGCCGCCCGCCAGTCAGCGCCTGCAACGCCGGACGGACGAACAGTGCGAAGGTGACCATCGCCGACACAGGGTTGCCCGGCAGCCCGAAGACAAGGCCGGCCTGATGGGCGCCGAACCAGGTCGGCTTGCCCGGCTTCAGCGCCACACCCCAGAAGATCTCCTCGACTCCCAGGTCGGCCAGCGCCTGCTTGACGTGGTCATGCGCGCCAACCGAAACGCCGCCGCAGATAACGGTGAGGTCAGAAGCGAGCGTTTGCGCTATCGCCGCTCGGGTGGCGCCGGCGGCGTCGGGGACCGCTGTGACCCCGGCTATCTTGGCGCCCGCCCGCTCCGCCAGCGCAGGGATCGAAAAGGCGTTCGAGTTGCGAACCGCGCCCGGTCGCAGAGGCTCCTCGGGCGCGATCAGCTCATCGCCGGTCGTCAGGACCGAGACGGTCGGCCGTCGGTGGCAACTGACCGCCGAGCGGGCAGCCGAGGCGAGCACGCCGAGCTCGGCCGGCCCCAACCGGATGCCGCTGTGGAGCACCGGCTCGCCGCGGCTCATGTCTTCGCCCGTGAATCTGACGTCACAGCCGGGCTGCACCTCGCAGCGGACCTCAACCATCCCATCTCCGGACGCTGTCTCCTCGACCCGGACCACCGCGTCGGCCCCCGTCGGGATCACGGCGCCGGTCGAGATCGCGATCGCCTCCCCGACCTTCAGGCTGCACCTCGCCGGATGCCCGGCGCGCGACTCATCGACGATCCGCAGCCACACCGGCGAATCGAGCCGGGCGCCGCGGGTATCGGCGGCGCGAACCGCGAATCCGTCCATCGCCGAGCCATCAAAGGCCGGCACGTCCTCGGGGCTGGCGACATCCTCGGCGAGCACACGTCCGAGCGACCCGCGCAGCTCGACACGTTGGCTCGGCAGCGGCGATACGTGCTCGAGAACCAGGCGCCGAGCCTCCTCGATCTCGATCATGTGCCGGTCACCTCTGGCCACCAGTCTATTGGTCGGCTGCCTGACGTGGGCAGGCATACGGGATTCCGGGCGATGCCGTGACCCGGGCGGATGGGAGACTTCATTGCGTGAGCGCACCGGCGCCTGACGCAGCACCCGGCGCCGCGATCGGCGTCGTCCTGGCCGGCGGGCGCGGCGAGCGGATCGGAGGAGCGAAGCCACTCACAAAGCTCGGCGGACGACCGATGATCTTCTACCCGCTGGCGGCCCTGCGCGCGGCCGGACTCCACCCGATTGTCGTCGCCAAGACTGACTCCCCGCTGCCAGAGCTGACCTGTCCGGTGCTCCGCGAGCCCGACCTGCCAAGACATCCCCTGTGCGGAGTCACAACCGCCCTGCGCGCGGGTGGCGGCCGACCCGTCGTCGTCGTCGGCTGTGACATGCCATTCGCGACCAGGCCGCTGCTTGCCTGGCTGGCCAGCCTGGATGGTCTCGTCGTGCCCGAGGTCGGCAGCCTGCTGCAGCCGCTGCTCGCCCGCTACGAGCCCGCACACGCCTGCGCGCTCGAGACCGCCCTGCGCAAGGGCCATTCGATGCGCGACGCGGTCGTCGGACTGCAACCACGCATCCTCGACGAGCGTCAGTTCCAGCGCTTCGGCGATCCAGGCCGGCTCTTCTTCAACGTCAACGACCAGGCGGACCTCCGGGCCGCCGAGCGACTGCTGCGCCAAGATGAGTGAAGGCAACCCCCGCGCCATGACTACGCTCGGCGGACAGTCATGACCACGACACTCGATCAACGGGCCCGCCCGCTACGCGACCTGCGCATCTCGGTCACCGACCGCTGCAACTTCCGCTGCCCCTACTGCATGCCGAGGGAGATCTTTGGAGGCTACTTCGCCTTTATGCCTCGCGGCGAGCTGCTCTCCTTCGAGGAGATCCTCCGCCTGGGTCGGCTCTTCGCCGAGGAGGGTGTCACGAAGGTCCGCCTCACCGGCGGCGAGCCTCTGCTGCGCCGCGACCTGGAGCGGCTGGTGGAGATGCTTGCTCGCCTCGATGGGATCACCGACATCGCCCTGACCACCAACGGCGCCATGCTCGCCGCGAAGGCTCGGGCCCTGGCCGATGCCGGCCTGACTCGTGTCACGGTCAGCCTCGACGCGCTCGACGACGAGGTGTTCGGCGCTATGAACGACGTCGGTTTCCCCGTCGCCCGCGTGCTCGCCGGAATCGCTGCCGCGGTGGACGCCGGGCTCACACCCCTGAAGGTCAACATGGTCGCCAGACGCGGCGTCAACGATCGCTGTGTGCTCGAAATGGCCGACCACTTCCGCCGCGCCGGCCACGTCCTTCGCTTCATCGAGTACATGGATGTGGGGACGACCAACCACTGGAGCCTGGACGACGTCGTTCCGGCCGCCGAGATCCTGCACACGATCGACGCCTCCTGGCCGCTTGAGCCGCTAGAGCCAAACTACCCGGGCGAGGTGGCCACCCGCTACCGCTACCGCGACGGCGCTGGGGAGATAGGACTCATCGCCTCGGTCACCCAACCATTCTGCGGAAGCTGCACGCGTGCCCGGCTCTCCGCCGACGGCAAGCTCCACACCTGCCTGTTCGCCAAGGCCGGGCACGATCTGCGCGCCCTGCTGCGCGGCGGAGCCTCCGACGAGGAGATCACCCGACGCCTGCGCTCGATCTGGACCAACCGGGCCGACCGCTACTCCGAGGCGCGCACCGCATTGAGCGCTGACCAGCCGAAGGTCGAGATGTCCTATATAGGCGGCTGATCCGCGGCTTGCGGCGCATTTCCCCGGAGGACGTTGGCGCTGGTGAGTGCCGCGACCATCGCACTGGCAGGACTGCGCAGCAGCTCGTCGGGCGTGGCGAGCTGCACCAGGCGGCCATCGTCGATTACCCCCACACGCTGAGCCAGGGCGGCCGCGTCGTCGAAGGCGTGGGTGACCAGCAGAGTGGGAAGCCCGAGCTTGGAGAGAACGTCGGCGAGCACGTCGCGCACCTGCCGGCGCGTGATCGCGTCGAGCGCGCCGAACGGCTCGTCGAGCAGCAACACACGGGGCTCGCGCGCGAGAGCGCGTGCCAGCGCCACCCGTTGACGCTCGCCACCTGAGAGCTGGCGCGGTCGCGTGCGAGCGAGGTGCTCGATCCCGAAGCGCTCGAGCAGGTCTGGACGGTCGCGCTTGCCGGCGAAGCGCACGTTCGCTGCGACGGTCAGGTGTGGGAAAAGCCCGTAGTCCTGCGGGAGATAGCCGACGCGGCGTCGTTCGGCATTGAGGTGAATCCTCCGTGCCGCGTCGAACCAGAGCTCGCTGCCGAGCGCGATGCGACCGGCTTGTGGGCGCTCCAGGCCGGCGACGGTTCGCAGCAGCGAGGTCTTGCCGGCGCCGGAGCGCCCGACGAGCGCGATCGTCTCAGCGCCGAGGCTCAGCGCCGCGCGAAGACTGAACGCTCGCCGAGTGAGGGCAATGTCGATGTCGAGGAGGTCCATGAGCGAATCAGCAGCTTCGAGGTGAGCAGAATGGCGGCGCTCAGGCCGATCATCAGGACCCCAATCGCGACCGCTTGGTCGAGATTGACGTCGAACAGCGAGTAGACCGCGAGCGGCAGTGTCTGGGTGTTGCCCTGGAAGCTGCCGGCGAACAGGATCGTCGCACCGAACTCTCCGATGCCCCTGGCGAATGCGACTGCCGCGGCTGCTCCGAGCCCGCCGGCGGCGAGCGGGACGGCGAGGTTCAACATCCGGCGAACCGGCCCAGCACCCAGCGTGCGTGCGACGTCGACCAGCGTCGGGTCGACGGCCTCGAATGCCGTGATCGCCCCGCGAAGGTAGAACGGGCTGGCGACGAAGACGATCGCGATCACGACGGCCGCCTGGGTGAAGGCGAGATCGATTCCGAGAACGCTGAGAGTGTGCCCGAGTAGCCCCAGGCGACCGAACGCGACCAGCAGCCCGAGGCCGGCCACCGCGGGCGGCATCACCAAGGGCAACTCGACCAGGGTGATCACGACGCTTCGCGCAAAGAACCGGGGCCGGGCCAGGACATAGGCGAACGGCGTTCCGAGCCCGATCATCACCACGAACGCGATCGCGTTCGTCTTCAGTGAAACGATGATCGCGTCGATGGCGACCTTCGCCCCAAGGTTGCCGATCAACAGGTGCACCGGCTGGTATGTGATCAGAGCGATGATCGGCAGCATCAGGAACGTCATCACCACGGCGATCACGATCGTCGCCGATACAGCGACGGCCAAACGCCCGGGCGCGGGTAGCCGCCATGCCCGGGCGTCGTCGCCGTCGATCGGTGTTCCGCTGGGAGCGACTGATGTCACGGCTTGCCGAAGCCGTCCGCCCGGAGGGTTGCCTGACCCTTGGCGGACAGAACTGTCTGGACAAACGCATTGGCCGCCGTCTGGTTCTTTGCAGACTTGACCACGGCGATGTAGTCGGTGGTAAGCGGCTTCGCCTTTGCCGGGAGACGAATCACTGAGACCTTGCCGTTCGCCGCATCGGCGTCTGTGATGTAGACGAAGCCGGCGTCAGCCTGACCGAGCGCGACATCCGCCAATACCTGTGTCACGTCGGTCGCTTCGCTTACGACGTTCTTCATCGCGGCATCAGTGATGTTGAGGTTGGTGAATGCCGTCCGGGCATAGTCGCCACATGGAACCGTGGCATTGCAGATGACCAGCTTGACACCCGGCTTGGTTATGTCGTTGACCGAGGTGATGTGAGCCGGGTTGCCCCTCGGCGCCACCAGTACGAGAGTGTTCGTGGCGAACTCGACCGGCTTCTCGACCATTCCCTTCGCATAGAGCGCGGTTGGCTGCTTCGAGCTGGCCGCGGCGAACACATCGGCCGGGGCGCCCTGTTCTATCTCCGTCGCCAGCGCACCTGAGCCCGCGAAGGTGTATTTCGCGCTCGCGGCGATCTGCGAGAAGACCTTCGTCAGCGACGCGGCCGCGAGCACCGTGGGCTGTGAGGTCGTTGCGCCGGAGCCGCTGCTGCCGCAGCCTGCGGCAAGAGCCGAGATTGCGATGGCAGCGGCCGCGACCGCGGGACGTGGGCTCATCGCACGCTCCGCTCGATCATCACGGACGTTGCCTTTACCAGCGCCGTGGCCTCCACACCGGCGGCTAGGCCGAGCTCCTCGACCGAGTCGCGCGTGATCGCGGCGGTCACCAGGAACGGACCCGCCTGTATCTCCACGAGCGCCATCACCCCATCGACCTCCACAGAGCGAATCGTCCCGGCGAAGCGGTTGCGAGCTGAGCCGGCGGTGCCGGTCCGGTGGCGCCGCGGCCTCGCCGTCAGGCGGCGCACCTCCGCCTCGGAGACACGGCGACGATTGCGCTCGTCGCGATGGGTTCGCAGCTTGCCGGCGCGATCCCAGCGGCGCAGTGTGTCGGCGCTGACGCCGATCGCCTTGGCCGCCTCCCCGAGAGACATGTCCTTGGCCATCTGCATAAGTATTGCTTATGCAGCCCACGATTGGCCCCGACGCGTCGAGCCCCGTCGTCGTGGCGCGAGATCGACCCGCAGCGGGCCGACGCCCGCGCGACTCGCCCGCTGTCCTACTCGCCCCGTTCGGCGCGCGAGACTCGCGCGGCGATCTCGTTCACCTCGTGCAGCGACTTGCCGCTGGTCCCTGCGAGCCAGGCGGCCACCGGGGCTGCCATCCGCTCGGAGGAGTGCGCGGCGGTCGCCGCGAGCTCGAGGATCGCGTTGACCTCGTCCTCGTCGGGGGCGGAATGCCCGAGCGCCTCCGCGAATGCCTCGATCCACTGCTCGGCGGTCATGTCGGTGTCCTCTCCTTCTCACGTTGGGAGTCCTTCGGGCCCTTCTCGGCAGGCTACCTGGCGTGGGTCGTTGGCGTGCAGAGAATCGGGCCCCTGAATCGCTGAACGCCGGGCGCGCCGGTGTGCGTCCCGGGTGTCAATGCGAGGCCTCGCGTATGCGCTCGCCGAGCGCCCGCAGCTCGGACTCGGGGATCGCCGCCTCGATCAGCGGAAAGACCTCGTGCTCCTCGAGCTGGACATGGTCCGCGAGTCGCCCACCGAGGTCGTGGAGCAGCTCGAGCGGCGGCGTCCCAGCGAGCAGGGCTGCATCGCGGCGGATCCGCACGTGGTCGAGCAGCATGCGGATGATTGCGGGGTGGTCTGGTTCGGCGTGAGCGGCATAGGCTGGGAGGAGCAGCTCCTCCTCGATGCGGAAGTGCAGTTTCTCCTCGGCGTCCCAGTGGTCGAGGAACGCCCGCGCCGTCTCTGTTGCGGTCCCGGCGGTCGCGCGGCGCAGTCGCTGGGCGATCACGAGCGCGTGGTGGTGGTCGCGCGAGAGGGTGACGAGGGCGGGGTGGCGCTTCATGACGCTGTGGGTCCCATGGCGCGTAGCGCGAGCGTCAGCACGCGGATCGTCAGCAGGCCCGCGGCGGCCATGGTGACCGCGGCTGCGGGAGTGGCGAGTGGGGCCAGTCCAGGCGCGCGCGAGAGCGCGAGTGCGGCGACACCCACACCCGCTGCGGCGGTGAGCGTCCGGTCGCCGAGCGGACGCGGCTGGGGCATGGGCAGGGCGAGGTTCTTGATGCGGGCGAGGATCGCAAGGAGGTGTATGAGTGAGCCAGCGACCGTGAGCCCGATCCAGCCGGCCAGCAGCAGCACGGCGAGCTCGGCCCGCGTCGAGCCGATGAACGGTCCTTCGATGCCTGTTTCGAGCGTGGCCGCGAGCGCGATCAGCAGCCCGGCGGGGAGGAACGCTTGGGCGAGCGCCAGCAGGCGAGCCGGCAGGGCGAGCGGGCGCACGGCGGTGCGCAGTGAGACGAGCAGGTTCACGGCGAGCAGCGTCGCGGCGAAAAGCAGACACGTCCAGCCGGCGGCGAGCACGGCTGCGTGATCGAAGGCTGCGCCGCCCGCCAGCCCGACGATGCCCAGCAGCCACAGGGTGTAGGTCGGACGCTGCAGACGCGGGTAGCGGAGCTGCGTCTGCGTGAGCGACGGGAAGAAGGTGTGCAGCGTGCCGATGATCGCCGTGCCCAGCCAGCCCCCGAGGTTCAGCGCGAGGTGCGCCCCGAGCAGGCTGCCGTATGGCCAGGCTGTGCCGCGAGCCATCAGCACTCCGCCCAGCGCGCCAACTCCCAGGCACGCCGCAGAGGCCTGATACCAGCGCAGCGCCCACGGGGCGCGCTGCAGCGAGCGTCGCTCCATGCCGCGTAGCGCCGCGGCGAACAGCAGCAGACCGGCGGCGATCAGCGCGCCACCGCCGTCCACGAGCCCGGTTGTAGCGGTCGGCACTCCGACCGCTACAAGCAGCGTGCCCACGTTCCAGGCCGCCAGCTGCGCCCAGATCAGCCGGCGCGCGGGCGGGTCGGTGGCGAGGAAGGCGCAGACGAAGAACTGCCCTGCGCCGAGCACCAGCTGGGAGATGCCGCCAAGGAACAGGAGGTGCAGCGTCAGCCACTGCAGCCATTCGCGGCCGCTGACTGTGTGGGCGATCGCGGCGGCGAGAGCAGCGATCATGAACAAGTGACCGGCGCGGAAGAACGCCGCGAGCAGCTCACTCGGGCGAGGTGCGTCGGGAGCGAATGCTAGCGGGCGGCAGCGCCTCGCTGCCGTCGGCGCGTGGTGCCCCGGCCTGGCGCTCATTGCGTGTCGGGCGCGGCGTGGACCTCGCTGAGCTCGATCAGACAGCCGGCTTTGTCGGGGTCGCGTGGGACGAACCCGGCTAGCTTGGCGGACGGATCGAGCACGTCGAGCAGGCCGTGGGTGATGCCGCGGTGCAGGGCACACACCACCGGCTGGTTCTCTCTCACCGCGTCGCGGTAGGGGCAGTTGCCCAAGCCGAGCGTGAGCCGGCTGCCCTGGCGAAGCTGCACCGTGGGCTGGAAGCCGAGCGCACTCAGTGTGTTCTGCAGGGCGTCCTGATCGAACGGCCGGGCCGACGGTGCGAGCTCCCTTCCGATCTCCCGGCCCGTGGCCTCGACGTGTCGCAGGCCGCTGGTTTGGGAGCGCATCGCACGGGCGAGCCAGCGGGCGAGCTCGGCGTAGGCATGCGGCGCATGCCCGCCCGGTCGCGCCTCGGGTGCGATGCTCCACGCGTCGCGCGGCCGGCCGCGCGGCAAGCTCGCGCGGGCGCGTGTGACGAGACCGGCGCTCGCAAGGCGCTCGAGGTGCGCACGTACGCCGTTGGGATGGAGGCTGAGACGCTCCGCGAGCTCGACTGTGCCGGCCGGGCGCCCCAGCTCGCCCAGCAGCTCGAACAGGCGCGCCCTGGTCGGCTGGCCGAGCGCGTCCTCACGAGAAGTCGCGAGAGGAAGATCGATCACGATCCAGAGTTTTACACAGTCGCGCTAGGAAAATCAATAGGTGAGTGGTAGGCTTTATCCCACTGGCGCTGTAATAAAGAACGACGGAAGGACGCCCCGATGACCTACGTGATCAACGAGCCGTGCATCGCCACCAAGGACACCTCGTGCGTAGAGGTCTGCCCGGTCGACTGCATCCATCCGACCCCCGACGAGCCCGGCTTCGAGGAAGCCGAGCAGCTCTACATCGACCCGGAGGAGTGCATCGACTGCGACGCCTGCGTCGAGGCGTGTCCCGTCGACGCGATCACCCCCGAGGACCAGGTCCCGCCCGAGTGGCAGCACTACATCGAGAAGAACGCCGCCTACTACCGACACGCCCGGAGATGAGCGCCCCCTCGCACCTCCGACCCGGTCCTCGTCCATAGAGAGCGAGCGCAGGCACAGAGCAGGCCGCTGCTCCGCTGGCAATGCGGTAGAGAGCCGGCGAAAAGTCCACGTATCGGTGTGCGCGTCCATGCCTCGGCGCGCACAGTCGGCGGATCGTGGGCGAATGAACCCGACATCCGCTCTTGCCTCAGCCACGCCGAGGAGCTCTTGACCCCTGCCGCACCAAGCGCGGGCGCGGCGCGCGTCAGATGTGGGGATCACTTGGACCTGCGCCCCGGGGGCGTGTCGACGGCGTCGGCAGTCAGCGAAAGAGGGTCCAGTCCACGGGTTTCCCGGCCACCTCCTCAGTGGGCGCTACGGATAACCGTGCCACGTTTCGGGCGTAGCGTCGCAGGCGTGGACTTGATCGTCATTCTGCTGGTCATTCTCATCGTCTTGGCGTTGGTTGGGAGCATCGCCGTAAGTCCGCTGCTGTGGGTGCTCGTCATTATCCTCGTGCTCTTCGCGGTTCGGGGTCGAGGCCGCTACTACGGACGGCGAGGGTGATGGCTCGCCCTAGAACCATCTGTGGATCGCGGCGACAGGTTGCGCAACGTCCGCCGGCAGTCGCCGTGACCGTCTTTGGCTTGGTTCCTCGCCGCTAGGGCGACGTGTCTCGGCCACAACCCACTACAGCCCCAGGAGGCCCAGTTATGAGTGAGAAGACCGACAAGATCAGTGGCCGCGCGAAGCAGGCCGTCGGCGCCGTCACCGGCGACGAGCAGACCAAGCGCGAAGGGGAGCGCCAAGAGGACAAGGGCAAGCTCAAGGGCAAGCTCGACTCAGTCGTCGACAAAGCGGAGCACGCGCTTGAGGACCTGAAGGGCAAGGTCGCCCGGAGCTGAATGACCGTGCGCACTCGCGGAGATTGGCGCCCGTTCGGGCCTGCCGCTGTTCTCGCCGGAGCGCTACCGCGTGTAGCCTGGTTGGCAATGGATGGCCGGCCGCCGTTCGACGCAGGCCCAGGTGCTCCGTGACGCGGCGCGAGAAAGGTTAGGGTGGTCAGCTCTTATGACCGTTGGAACATCGCTGTTCTTGATCGCGGTCGGCGCCATCCTGCGCTATGCGGTGACCGCCAGCGTCTCGGGCGTCTCGCTTGCGACCGTCGGGTTGATCCTGATGATCGTTGGCGTCGTGGGATTGGTGATATCCCTCTTCTACATACTCGCTTGGAGTCCCCGACGCAGGTAGGCAGCGAGATCGATGACTTGCTAGACCACGACGGGAGACGAGAAGGAGTAAGACGATGACCGAGCATCAGGAAGAGGCGGAGTGGAATGTCGCCGAGTGGCACGGCAAGCTGCTGGTCGACCTCAACGGCGAGAAGATCGGCAAGCTCGAGGATGTCTACGTCGACGTCGAGACCGACGAGCCGCAGTTCGCCACCGTCAAGGAGGGCTTCATCGGCCGCCACCTGACCTTCGTGCCACTCGGCGGGATCAAGGTCGGCCCCGACGAGCTGCAAGTCACGGTAACCAGCGAACAGGTGCAGGCCGCACCCAACATCGAGCAGCACGGCGAGGAGCTCTCACAGGCAGACGAGTCGGCTCTCTACCACCACTACGAGCTCAACTACACCGCACCGAACACCGAGAGCGGACGCCGGCTCGCCCGCCGCTAGACGAGCTCACGAGTCGCGCGATCGTGGTGGTTTCGGAGCTCGATCACCTGTAGATCGTCACCGGTGTCCCTGGGCCGATACGGGCGGCCAGCCAGTCGATGCTCGCGGTGTCGACGCGAATGCAGCCGTGCGAGGCGGCGGTGCCCAGCGTTCCCCCGAGGTTGTTGCGTCCGTGCAGCGCGACCTGGCCCGGACCGCCTTCGAATTCCTGCAACACGTTCGAGCGGGCACTGAGAGCCAGCGCATACGGGCCGCCGGCTTCGCCGGCCTGCATCTGCACCGTCTCCTCGACGAAGAACCGGCCGGTGGGCGTCGGTGTGGAGGGCTTGCCGACCACCGCCTGAATGGTTCTCACCATGCGGCCGTCGCGGTAGACCCTCACCCGGCGGGCGGCTAGGTTGACCACGATGTGCCAGCCCGTCACGAGCTTGCGGGTGCCGTGCTGGGCGATCCAGCCGGTCGATCCGTTGGGGCGACCGGGAAGCATCACGTGAAGCCACCGTACCCCGCCAGGACCGGCTGAGCGTCCGATCACGGGCAAGGGTGGTCTGCTCGCCGGTGATCGGCCTGCGAGCGGCCACGAGCGCGACCTGCGGGGATCTGGCGTCGGGCGCACGGTGTGCGCCGTGCGCGGTGAGCAGAACCGCAAGCTGCTGAGTCGCCTGCACACGAGTTGGGATGGGGGCACCGACCGCCGAGCCGGCCATCACACCGGCCAGGCACGCGACGGCGAGCCCGCAGATCAGGCGGCGCCCGAGCCGGCGGGAACACTCAAACCGCACGCGGCGAGCGAAGACGGGAGCGACGTTGTGGGATGAGCGTCCTCTCCATGGCGCCAGGCGGCTGGGCGACATCTGCGTCGCCCAGCCTTGCCGAGGCTCACTCAGCCGGTGAACGGGGCCCGCTTGTGCGGGCGGACCGGCCGCGCGGGCGAGTGTCGCTTGTGTGCTCGCTTCGGGGCGTGGTGATGCACACGTTTCGGTGTGGTCTTCTTCGGTGTGGTTTTCGATTCAGTCGGTGGCACGACTGCCCCCGTGGTCGTTTCCGTGCCACCACCGCTGCCGCTGGCGCTCGAGGGACAGTTGGACGTGGTGATTGTGTTGGTGTCCATGGTCACCGCACCTTCCCGTGCCAGCAGCCTGCCATGGATCGTGGCGCCCGTATTCGCGGTGATGGACGCCAAGGCCATGATGGTGCCGACGAAGCGCGTGCCCGTCCCCAGCGTCGCGGAGGAGCCGACCTGCCAGAAGACGTTGCACGCCTGCGCGCCGTTGACCAGCAGGACGGTCGTGTTCGATTCCGTGATCAGCGTGGAGCCGATCTGGAAGATGAACACCGCGTTGGGATCACCCTGGGCGTCGAGCGTGACACTTCCCGAGGAGAGCAGCAACGAGCTGCTGGCGGTGCGAACGCCTGGCAAGAAGGTCTGACCGGCGAGGTCGGTCCCGGCAGAGCCATTGCTTGGACGGGAGGCGGCATTGTTGTAGCCGGTGGTCAGGGAGTTCTTGGCCGCGATCGCCACCGCGTCGTCGACGTGCGTCTGCCCGAGAACCTGCGGAGCGCCGGTCACCGATGAGCCGGGGCTCAGGCCCAAGTCGCCGAACATCTTCGTGGGACCGGTGTTGGTGATCGTCGAGCCACCCAACACCGAGAAGCGGGCAGCCGATCCCAAGCCCACGGTCGCGGTGGCGCCCAAGGCGCTGCCGGCGAAGAGCATGGTAGATAGCAAGCCGAGCAGGAGGAGCCCTACTCGAAACATCTTGTCGCCGGCCCGAAAGAGAGGACGCCGGCTTACGGCGAGGGAGTCGCTGAAAAGCGACTCGTATGTCCGTGGGACGCCACTGTTCATGGGCATCTCCTCACTGCGGCGTCAACCACCGCGATAGCAGGGGACGGTCCCCCCAGTCTCTTCGACCCATCGTTGTAACCGACCAGCTCGCTGCCTCAGTGGTCTCGCTCGTAAGTGCAGGCCGGCCCCTCTCTGCCAACGCGAACTGGCCGCTCCCAATCTGGTCGATGTCCACCGCATCTGGCGGGTGCCCGGGTCCCCGCGCGAGGTTCTCGCGGTCCTCCGCCACAGTCATCCGGCCGGACTGACGAGGAACGGCGGTGGCAGCGCCGGAAAACATGGCGTCGTATGGGTGAGCGCGAGACCGCCCGCAGAGCGCGTCCCGGCCGGGGTGAGCAGCATCGAGGTCGCCCGCGGCCCCACCTACAAACAGATGACGCGCCGCCGCGCCGCGCGCCGCCGCGCCTGGAGCCCTAGCGAAAATCTATAGTTTTTCGCTAGAAAGTTTGCGAAAAACTATGGTATTTCGCTATCATTTCCGCAATGAACGACTCTCAGCTCAGACGCCTGCTGGCCGAGCGCAGTCCCTGGCGGGCGCGGGAGGCATGGGAGGCCGATGACCCCGACCTGCGGGCGGCCGGGCGGCTTCCGCTGAGCTATGAGCCCGAGCCGCTCGCGGACGTCCACGCACCCGGGCTGTACGTACTACGGGGTCCGCGTCGCGTGGGCAAGAGCCTGGAGCTCAAGCGCGCGGTCGTGCGACTGCTCGCGAGGGGCATCGACCCGAAGACCATCTTCTACTGCTCATGCGACGGGCTCTCCAGGCAGGATCTCCGCCGCCTGGTCGCGCAGGGGCACAGCGTCACCCGCACCCTCCCTGGTGCGCGCCACTGGCTGCTCGATGAGGTGACAGCCGTGCAGGGCTGGTCGCAGACGATCAAGGAGCTGCGCGATCAGGACACAGCGTTCCGCGAGGCCTGCGTCGTTCTGACTGGCTCCTCGGCGCGCGATCTGGAGCAGGCGCGCAAGGATCTGGCCGACCGGCGCGGAGGCATAGCCGATTCCGACCGTCTGCTTTTGCCGATGGGCTTCCGCGCGTTCTGCCGCGCGCTTGGAGGTTTTGACGAGCTGCCGCTGCCGGTCATCCGCCCGAAGGACTGCCTGACCCTCCAGGCCGAGCGGGCGATATCGGCTCTTGAGCCGTGGAGCAACGCGCTCGCGGATGCATGGGAGCTGTTCCTCGACGTTGGCGGCTTCCCGCGCGCCGTCGGCGAGCTGGTGGGGAGCGGTGCGGTGAGCGACGGATTCGTCCAGGGCCTGTGGGATGTCGTGCTGGGCGACGCCGTTCGCGCGACGTCCATGTCCGACGCTGACGTGGCGGCGCTGCTCGACCGTCTCGCCGCGAACCTGTGCAGTCCGATCAACGCCTCGCGTATCGCACGAGACGTCGGCCTCCCCGGACACCAGACAGCCACGAACCGCATCGAGGATCTGGTCCGCGCGTTCCTCGCGTGGCGCTGTCATCGCATCCGCGACGGCAGGCCCAACACCGCGGCCCAGCGCAAGCTGTACTTCGTGGACCCGCTCGTCGCCCAGCTCGCCCACCGCCGCAACCCCGGCTTCCCCGCCCCGGACACCGCCAAGCTCACTCAGCAGCAGATCGGCCTCGCGCTGGCACGAGCCGTATCGCTTCACGCGCCGGCGGGGTTCGTACAAGCCGACCGGGTCATGTACGAGCGAACCGACACCGGCGCGGAGATCGACTTCGTCGGTGCGGATCTGGAGATCCCCTTCGAGTGCAAGTACGCCGACGGCAGTTGGCGTAAGGAGACACGTACGATGAGAGCTCGTCACGGTCGCGGCGTAATGGTCACCCGCTCGCCCCTGCTCACCGGCGCGGACGAGCCGATATGGGCGATCCCCGCCGGCATGCTCGCCTGGCTGCTGGGGAGCTGAGCGAATTCACCGCCACGACCACCGCCTCGGGCTCGACTACCAGACCGTGGACGAGCTCAAGACGGCGCTGGAGGCGCCGGCGTAGGCGTCGCCGCCGCCTCGCGCTCGGCGGGGCGCGCTTCGGCGGCGCGGCGCGTGTGGAGCTCCATGAGCTCCACCTGCATGTTGCGCGGGCGCTCCCCCGGGCCGGGCGAGCGTCGCCGCCAGGTTCCATCGGGGTGAAGCTCCCACGAGCTCTGGTTGTCGGCGAAGCCCCGTTCCAGCGTGTCCATCAGCTCGGCCTGCAGGTCCGGCGAGGAGATCGGCGAGGCGAGCTCCACGCGATGGTCGAGATTGCGCGGCATGAGGTCCGCCGAAGCGATGTACACGCTGCGCTCGCCGTCGCGCTCGAACGTGTACACGCGCGAATGCTCGAGCAGCCGTCCCACGACCGACACCACGCGGATGTTCTCCGAGACGCCCGGCAGTCCCGGGCGCAGGCAGCAGATCCCGCGCACGTTGAGGTCCACCGGCACCCCCGCCATCGAGGCACGGTAGAGCGCGCGTATGCAGTGGCCGTCCACCAGCGCGTTCATCTTCATCGCGATCCGTCCCGGCGAGTCCTGTGAATGCGCCGCGATCGTGGCGTCGATCTCCGCGATCAAGCCCTCGCGTAGATGAGCGGGCGCGATCAACGCCTTGCGGTAGCGCAGCGGACGGCCGTAGCCGGTGAGGTTGTTGAACATTTCCGCGACGTCCGCCCCGATCTCCTCGTCGATCGTGAACAAACCGAAGTCGGTGTACAGGCGCGCCGTGGCGGAGTGGTAGTTGCCCGTGCCCACGTGCACGTAGTTGCGCACCCCATCGCCCTCGCGGCGCACCACGAGCACGCACTTGGCGTGGGTCTTCAGGGCGGGCTGCCCGTACACCACGTGCACACCCGCCTCCTCGAGCGCCTTTGCCCAGTGGATGTTCATGCGCTCGTCGAAGCGCGCGGTGAGCTCCACCAGCGCGACCGCCTGCTTGCCGCGCTCCGATGCCGCGATCAGGTCGGGCACGAGCGGCGAGTCGTCGCTCGTGCGATACACGGTCTGCTTGATGGCGAGCACGTTCGGGTCGGCCACCGCCTGTTCCACGAAGCGCTCCACCGACGTGGAGAACGAGTCGTAGGGGTGGTGCACGAGCACGTCGTCGTCGCGCATCGCCGCGAACACGTCGGGGCGCTCGCCCTCGTGGCGCAGCAGGCGCGGGTGGGTGACGGGCGCATACGGCGGGAAGCGCAGCTCGGGCATCCCCGGCAGCTTCGCGATCTGCCAGAGGGCGCCCATGTCGAGCAGCCCGTCCACCGGGTACACCTCGTCCTCGCGCACGCCGAGCAGCCCCACCAGCTCCTCGCGCAGGCGCTCCGAGCAGCCGGCGCCGATCTCAACGCGCACGATCTCCCCGAAGCGCCGGCGGCGCAGCTCGTCCTCGACGGCCTGAAGCAGGTCGGCGGCGTCGTCGGAGACCTCGAGATCGGCGTCGCGGGTGACCCTGAAGACGTCATAGTCAACGATCTCCATGCCCGGGAACAGGGCGTCGAGATGGTGGGCGATCACGTCCTCGAGGGGCACGAGCGTCGTGACCGTGCTGTTATGGGGTGCCGCGCCGGCGCCCGCTGCCCCGCTCGCCGCGGACGCGCTGCCCGCGCCCGCCGCGCCACCGGTGCTCCCGGACGCGCGCACCGTCACGAAGCGCGGCAATATCTCGGTGGGCGCCTTCACGCGCGCGAACACCGTCTCGCCGCTCGCGGGGTCGCGCACGATCACAGCCAGGCTCAGCGACAGGTTCGAGATGTAGGGGAAGGGCCGTCCGGGCGCTACGGCGAGGGGGGTGAGCGCCGGGAAGATCACGCGGCGGAAATGCTGCGCGAGCTGGGCGCGCTGGGGGTCGTTGAGCTGCTCGACGCTCACGACGCGCACCCCCTGCTCGAAGAGCGCGGGCCGCAGATGCGCTTCGAAGCAGCCGCTCAGCCGCTCGCCGAGCTCGAGCACTCGCTCGCGGATGCCGTCGATGGTTTCCGACGGCGTGCGCCCGTCCTGGCTCGGGTTCTCCACGCCGGCGTCGATCTGGTCGTGCAGGCCGGCGACGCGCACCATGTAGTACTCGTCGAGGTTGGTGGTGTAGATCGCGCAGAACTTCACGCGCTCCATCAGCGGCGTGGTTTCGTCCTCGGCGAGCTCGAGCACGCGCTCGTTGAAGTCGAGCCACGAGAGCTCCCGGTTGATGTAGAGGGAGGGGTCGCTCAGCCGGGAGGGGTCGCTCAGCCGGGAGGGGTCGCTCAGCCGGAGGTCGTGCTCGTGCTCGTTGCTCATCGTGGCGCTCAACTCATCTATGCTCGCAGAACACCATGGCTTTGGCCCGTCAGCTCTGGCTGCTCCGTCACGGCGACGCGGAGCCTCACGGCACCCGTCCCGACGCTGAAAGGCAGCTCACCGAGCGCGGCGAGCGCCAGGCGCGTGTCGCGGGCATTGCGCTCGCGCGGATGGGGGTCGCGTTCGGCGCCGTGCTCGCGAGCCCGAAGGCGCGAGCACGTGAAACCGCTGAGTTGGCGCTCGCACACATGATGGAGCCCCAGGGAGAGTCCCAGGGAGATTCGCGGGGGGAGCCCCGGAGCGACTTGCTCGAGCTGCACCCCCCGCTCGCCGGCGGCTTTCGCGCCGAGCAGGCGCTCGACGCGTTCGCCAACGCGGGCGCCGGGGGGCCGTTGCTGCTCGTCGGTCACGAGCCCGACCTGTCCGGCGTTGTGGGCGAGCTCACGGGCGGTCGCGTGGACCTGAAGAAGGGTGGTCTTGCCGTGGTGAAGCTAGGCGCCGGCGGTGGTGAGCTCGTACTCCTGCTGCGCCCCGCCGAGCTCGCCCTGATCGCGGGCGCCGCGGTCGCCCAGGTCTAGCGCGCCGTCCTTGCCCGCTCCCTCGCTTGCGCCGCCCGCACCCGCGCCGGTGTCGGGCTTCGCGACGACGGCGCCTTGGGCGTCATGTCCGCCGGAGGCATCCGGGGTCGCGCCGTCGGCTGTCTCCGCCGCGAAGCGGTAGCCGATCCCGAAGTGGGTGTGGATGTAGCGCCAGCCGGGCGACGCCTTCTCGAGCTTCTGGCGCAGCTTGCGCACGAACACGTCAACCGAGCGGTCGCCGCGCACCATCGCGTAGCCCCACAAGCGCGAGTAGATCTCCTCGCGCTCGAGCACACGCCCTTCGCCGCCGGCGAGCAGCTCGATCAGCTCGAACTCGCGCCGCGTCAGCTCGAGGCTGCGACCGCCTGCGAACGCCTGGAAGTGATCGGAGCGGATTTCGACCTCGCCGGCCGACACGGGCTTTGACTCCGTGCGGGCGGTCGCGCGGCGGCGGCGCCTCGCGAGTCCCTGAACGCGCGCGATGACCTCCTCGGGGTGGCAGGGCTTGGTGACCCAGTCGTCCGCGCCGAGGCGCAGTCCGCGCACGCGCTGGGCGACGGTGGAGGGGCCGGTGCAAACCACGATCCCGAGCTCCGGCAGGGTGCCGCACAGGCGCTCGAGCCATTCCCAGGCCTGCGGTCCGAGCACCGCCAGGTCCACGACGAGCGCGCTGAGACGCATCGAGGCGATCGCGTCGGTGGGCACCGGCGAGGCGAGCACGCGATGCTCCCAGCCAAGGCGATCCATGCGCTTGCTCAGCACCTGGATGAACCCGCTGTCGCGGTCGAGCACCGCGATGCGCAAAGCGGATGCGCCCCCCGCGCTCGAAGCGACTCCTTCATCCTTGGAGAGGATGCCCGTCGTCATCTGCGCGCAGTGTATAGGCAGTGCGGACGCGAAACGCAAATCGCGCAGACGATGGTCACAGGATGTTCACATGCGTTTGCCGTGTTTGCGCGACGCGGCGGCCTCTTTTGCAAGCGTGGTTGCGCCGGCCGCGGGCGGTCTCCACGCGCGCGTTGGGGGGGTCCAAAAAGACATACCACCCTCTGGCCCGCTTGCCGTGCTCCGAAGCGCCGCTCAATTGCCGAGCGGGCCTGACTGGTCGGAGAACTCGCGGAACAGCCCCGTCACCACGAACGCGACCTGCTCGCCCACGTCCACCGCGTTGTCGCCGATGCGCTCGAGCGCTCTGGCCACGAGCACCATGTGCATCGCCCACTCGCGCGTGTCCGGGTCGTCGCCGATCTCAAGCGCTATGCGGAAGATCTCGCGGTTGAGGCGGTTGATCTCGCGGTCCTGGCGCGCGAGGTCTTCGGCGAGGCCGATGTCGCGACCGGAGAACGAAGCCTTGCACTGCACGATCTCAGAGCGCGCGTAGGCGCCCATCTTCAAGATCGCCTCGAGCACCTCCTGGCGCACGGGCGGCTCATAGCCCGAGAGGGGGATCAGCTTGGCGATGTTCACGCACTGGTCGCCCATTCGCTCGACGTGCACGAGCACGTGCAACAGCGCTGCCACGAGGCGCAGGTCGCCCGCCACGGGCGCCTGGGTGGCGAGCAGCGAGAGGATGCCCTGGTGCACTTCCAGGTAGCGCCCGTCCACGCGATCGTCGTCGGCGATCACCATCTGGGCGAGCTCCACGTCCTGGTGGGCGAGCGCCTCGAGCGTGCGGTCGAGCTGCTCCACGACGACGTCGAGCCCGCCGAGCGCGCGCGTCTCGAGCTCCTGCAGCTGCTGCTGGAAGTGCAGCCTGCCGTGCTGAGCCGTGAGCCGCGGGGGCTGGTCTGAGGAGGCGTCGGGGCTCACCGGCGTTGTCCCTCAGAACGCGTTTGGAGACAGACGCGCCGATCGTTTCCAGACACGTCAGCCGAACTTTCCGGTGACATATTCTTCCGTTCGGGGGTCGTTGGGGGTGGTGAAGATCTGCTGCGTCGGTCCCACCTCGATCAGTTCGCCGTCGAGCATGAACGCGGTGCGGTCGGCCACGCGCGCCGCCTGCTGCATGTTGTGAGTGACGATCACGATCGTGATCTGCCGCTTGAGCTCGTCGATCAGCTCCTCGATCTTCAGCGTCGCGATCGGGTCGAGCGCCGAGCACGGCTCGTCCATCAGGATCACCTCGGGCTCCACGGCCAGCGAGCGGGCGATGCACAGCCGCTGCTGCTGGCCGCCCGACAGGCCCGACGCGGGCCCGTCGAGGCGGTCGGAGACCTCCTCCCACAGGCCGGCCTCCCGCAGCGCCCGCTCCACCTTCTCGCCGAGATCGCGCCGCCGGCCGGTCAGGCGCAGCCCGGCGGCGACGTTGCCGTAGATCGACATCGTGGGGAACGGGTTGGGCTTCTGGAAGACCATCCCGATCGCGCGCCTGACGGCCACCACGTCGACTGAGGGGTCATAGATGTTCAGGTCGTCCAGCAGCACGCGGCCGCCGGCGCGCGCCCCCGGGATCTCCTCGTGCATGCGATTGATGCAGCGCACCATCGTCGACTTGCCGCAGCCCGACGGGCCGATGATCGCGGTCACCTGGTTGGCTCCGAAGTCCAAGTCGATGCCCTTCACCCGCTCCTGGGCGCCGTAGAAGGCGCGCAGCTGCTGGAGCTCCACGCTGTGCCCCTGGCGGGCCGCGCTGGCGGGAGCGGTCTGTGGCTGGACGTCGGTCGTGGTCGGTGGATAACCGGCCATCGGATGAAGGGGCTTGGGCAGGACGTTCTCGCGATGGAGGGGCTTGGACGGGTCGTGTTCGTGAGGGAGGGGCTTGGGCGGGTCGGCGCCTGGCGCTCGCTCGGCGCTCATGCCGAGCGGCTTCCGCGCGATGACGCCAGACGGGCAAGGATATTGAGGATCAGGATAAGCATGACGATCACGAGCGCCGCGCCCCAGGCTCGCGACACTATCGCGCTGTTGGGCGACTGGACGTCGTTGTAGATCTGCAGTGGCAGCGAGTTCATCTGCTGGGAGAGGTTGAACGTGAGCGCGTTCGCGGTCGCGACCGTGAACAGCAGCGGGGCGGTCTCGCCCGACCCCCGCGCGATCGCCAGGAGCGAGCCGGTGACGAGGCCGGAGAGGGAGCTCGGCAGCACGACGCGCACGATCACTCGCCACCGTGGAGCGCCGAGCGCCAGCGCGGCCTCGCGCAAGCCCTGCGGCACCAACTGGAGCACCACCTCGGCCGAGCGGGTGACGATCGGGAGCATCAGCAGCGACAGCGCGACTGCGCCCTTCCACGCGGTGAAGTTGCCGCCCACGTGGGCCGCGACGAGAGCGATGTAGATGAAAAGGCCGAACATGATCGACGGCACGCCGGTCATCACGTCGACGAAGTAGCGCACGAAGCCGGCGAAGCGCGAGCCCTGGCCGTACTCGATCAGGTAGAGCGCGACGCCGATCCCGATCGGCACCGACATCAGCGTGGCCAGCGCGACGATCTCGAGCGTGCCGAGCAGAGCGCTGCGAATCCCGCCGTGGAAGCCGAAGAAGTTGCCGTTGGGGTCGGTCGTGAAGAACTTCACGTTCCAGGCGCCCAGCCCCTTGTTGAGCAGGTAGTAGACGATGAGCGCAAGCGGGACGAGGGCGAGGGCGGTGGCGACGGCGAGCACGCCGCGCATCGCCCTGTCGGTGCGCCGCCTGTGCGCGCTGACTTCGGGGAGCGCGGTCACGCCGGCGCCGCTCCGGCCTGGACCGGCGGGGGGAGAACGTCGCCCGCGCCGCGCTCGCCGTGCCCGCCCCGGGCGATGAAGATCCGGGCGACGACGTTCACGACAAGCGTGAGCAGGAACAGCACCAGTCCGGCGGCGAACAGCGCGGACGTGTGGATTCCCGTCGCCTCGCCGAACTCGTTCGCGGGCGCGGCCGCGAGCGTGTATCCCTGCTGGAAGATCGAGTGCTCGAGCGTCGGCGAGTCGCCGATCACGAGCACGACCGCGATCGTCTCGCCGATCGCGCGTCCGAGGCCGAGCATCGCCGCGCCGGTGATCCCGGCCCGCGAGTAGGGCAGGATCGCCAGCCGGATCATCTCCCAGCGCGTCGCCCCGAGCGCCAGCGCGGCCTCCTTGTGCTCGTGTGGCACGGTCGCGATCACCTCGCGGGAGATGCCCGACACGATCGGCAGGATCATGATCGCGAGGATCAGGCCGGCGATGAAGTAGCTCGGCCCCGGGACCGCGCCGGCGACGAACGGCAGGAAGTGGAAGGTGTCGGCGAACCACTGCTCAGCGGGCCTCAGCTTGGGAATCAGGACGAACACGCCCCACAGCCCGTAGACTACGGACGGGACGGCGGCGAGCAGATCGACGAGGAGCGACACCGGCCGGCGCGCGCGCCGGGGGCACAGCTCGGTCAGGTACACAGCCGCGGCAACCGCCACCGGGACGCCGATCGCAAGCGCGATCGCCGAGGTGATCAACGTCCCGACGACCAGCGGCCAGGCGCCGAAGACGTTGCGCGGGATGTCCCAGTCGTTGCGAAAGGCGAACCCGAACACCCCCATGCGGTCGAACGCGGCCGTCGACTGGCCGATCAGGCGAACGAAGAAGTACCCGATCAGGATCAGGATGCCCGCCGCGAGGGCGGCCAGCCCCCACTTCAGCGCCCGGTCGGGAAGGCCGCCAAGCGGCGACCGCTCGAGAGCCGAGCGGTCGCCGCCAATCGCGGTAGTGGCGCTGGCCTGCACCGACCGCCCTTACGACAGCGGCGCGCCGTTGCAGGTCAGGGTGGCGATCTTCGCCGCCGCCGCCTGGTCGATCGACGCCGGCAGGGGCGCGTAGTAGAGCTTCTGCACGGTTTCCTGCCCCTCAGTGCCGAGGGCGTAGGTGACGAACTTCTTCACGCCGGAGGCGACCGCTTGGCTCATGCCCTCCTTGCACATGTCCTTGTAGACGAGGATGAACGTTTGGCCGGCGATCGGGTACGCCGCCGGGTCCTTCGAGTTGATCGCGCTGAAACGCAGGTCCGGCGGGAGCGTGATGCCGGTGCCGGCCGCGGAGGTCGACGGCAGCGTGGGCGGAACGAACTTGCCCGCCGCGTTCTTCACGTCCGCGTAGGTGAAGCCGTTCTGCAGCGCGTAGGCCTGCTCGACGTAGCCGATCGCGCCGGTCGTCTGCTTGACCGCCGCTGCGACGCCCGCGTTGCCCTTGCCGCCGGTTCCCGTCGGGAACTTCGCGGCCTTGTCCGCGCCGACCTGCGACGCCCACGTCGGGCTGTAGTCGGTCAGGAACGTGGTGAACTCGGCGGTGGTGCCCGAGGAATCCGAGCGATGCACGACCGTGATCGGGGTGCTCGGAAGCTTGGTGCCCGGGTTCAGGCCGGCGATCTCGGGGTCGTTCCACGTCTTGACCTTGCCGAGGTATATGTCTGCGACCGTCTTGCCGTCGAGCTTCAGGCCGCTGCTGACCCCCGGCAGGTTGTAGGAGACCGTGATCGACCCGAACGCGAGTGGGAAGTGGACCACCGGGCCCTTCGCGGCCTTGAGCTCGGAGTCCTTCATCGCCGGGTCACTGCCCGCGAAGTCGATCGTCCCGGCCTGCAGCTGGGTGATGCCGGCGCCCGAGCCGACCGCGTTGTAGTTGACGGTCAGCCCCTGTGAGGACAGATTTGAGCTGAACTGCTCGTAGATCGGCGCCGCGAACGTCGAGCCGGCGCCGTTGATGGTCACAGACGCCCCGCTGCCCGCACCGGTCGAGCTCGTGGAGCTGGATTTGGATTTGCCGCACGCGCCGATGCTGAGCGCGAGCAGCGTGCAACTCGCTAGCACGCCGATCTTGTTCTTGTGCACGACTTCTCCTCTGACTGGATTTTTGGGACGGCGCCGCGGGCGTGTAGGACCCTGCGCCGGCTCAGTGCTCACCCAGTCTCGTCAATCGCCGACCCGCCCGTTGTGAACATCTCGTGAAAGCTCCGGCGGCGACCCCCAGGGCTGCGGCTGGAAGCGATAGCCGAATCCGGGGTGCGTGTGGATGAAGCGCCGGTCCGGCATCGCCTCCTCCAGCTTGCCCCGCAGCTTGCTCACGTACACGTCCACCGAGCGGTCCCCGGCGCGCAGCTCGCCGCCCCACACCGTTCCATAGAGCTCCTCGCGGGTGACGATCGCGCCGGCCCTGCGCGCAAGGGCGACCAGCAGCTCGAACTCGCGCACCGAGAAGGTCAGCGCGCGGTCCACCGCGAGCACCAGACCCTCGCCGAGCCTAATCTCGAGCTCGCCCGCATGGAGAATGCCGGCGTCGTCGTGCTGCAGGGCGCCAGCGTTGTCTTGGTGCACGGCCACCACCGCGTAGGGTCCCTCCGCGCGAGACGTCGATGCGTTGCGAACTCGTGATCGAGTCGTGAAGAAGTCGTGAAGCGGACGACGTGAGCATGGGCGGATGCATACCCTTGCCGGATGGGCTTTTTGCGGCGCTCGGCCGACCCCACCCTCGTCACGCTCGTGGAGAACGCCGGCAGCAACATCCTTCGCTCCGGCCTGCTCTTGCGCGAGCTGCTCGCCGAGCTGCCCGAGCACTCTGGGCTCGTGGAAGACCTGAAGGCCTTCGAGCAGGAGGGCGACCGCATCACCCACGACATCATCCACCGCCTCAACGGCGGTGGCCGGCGCCTGCGCCTGCCGTTCGACGCGGGCGACGGCTACGCGCTCGCCACGACGCTCGACGACGTGCTCGACCACACCGAGCAGACCGCCGCGCTGCTCTACCTCTACGGGGTCGAAGCGCCGATGGAGCAGGCGGTCGAGCTCGCCGACGTGCTCATAGGCGCCGACGAGCAGATCGTCAAGGCGCTGCAGCGGCTCTGCGCGGGCGCCGAGCCCGGGCCCCACCTGGTCGAGATCCATCGCCTGGAGAACGAGGGCGACCGGCTGTTGCGCGACGGGGTCGCCTCGCTGTTCGCGGGCGGCGCCGACCCGATGGTGGTGATCCGCTGGAAGGACGTCTTCGAGTCGCTGGAGGCCGCGGTCGACGCATGCGAGACGGTCGCCCACGTGATCGAGGGCATCATGCTCAAACGCGGCAAACGGCGCTGACGAGTGGGGCGGAGCCGATGGCCCCGCCCCGCCCGACGAAGTCACGGATGCAGCGGCTCACCCGTGCTTTCGTTGAGGAACAGCTTCGAGCTTGCGTGCCTGCGCGGGCTGAAGCTGAACATGTTCGAGAGCGACCCGGCGCGTGCGTCGAACGAGCCGTCGCCGATGCGGCCGAGCCCCCAATTGTCCTCGACGAAGCGGAGGATCGAGGACTGGTCGGTGATGGAGTGGTCGACGAAGTTGCGCTTCGCCCACGGCGACACCACCAGCAGCGGCAGCCGCGGACCATAGCCGCAGCGATCCTGATAGCCGCCGGCCGGCGTCCCGTTGCCGCACTTGCCGGGACCGTTCAGCGCGTCGGCCGGGGAGGCGGACGGGTTGACGATCGGAGGCATCACGTGGTCGTAGAAGCCGTCCGAGTCGTCGTAGGCGATCACCACCGCCGTGCTCGACCAGTCGGGTGAGCTCTGCAGCGTGTTGATCACGTGCGTGATGAACGCCTGCTCGTCCTGCGGGTCGGAGTAGCCGGCATGGCCGTCCTGGTACTTGGCGGCCTTCAGATAGGACACCGCCGGCAGCTCTTTGTGCTGCAGCGCGGTGTAGAAGGCCGACAGGTCGTACTGGTGGTTGGCCTGATCCTGCTTGCCGATCATGTTGCTCGAGCTCGGCGGCAGGTGGTGCGGGTTGCTGGTCGACTGGTAGTAGTTGAAGGGCTCGTGGTGGGCGCTGTAGTCGGCCACCGTTTCACCGCCGACGTTCTTGTGGCTCGAGCCGCACACCGCTTTGCCGCCGCTCGTGCTCGTCGGCGCGAAGCCGCCCTGGAACCAGCCCCACGTGATGCCCCTCGCGTTGAGCAGGTCGCCGACGTTCTTGTCGGTCGAGGCCATCGCGATGGTGGAGCCTTTCGAGCAGTCGTCGTACGTCGGGTCGGCGTCGCCGAAGTCCGTCCCGTTTTCGGTGACGTCAGTCAGCGACGCGGGGATCGCTCCATGGGTCTGCCCGGCGACCAGGTTGAGCGCTCCGGGAGTGGACGGCCCGAACGTCGTGTTGAACGAGTTGTCGCTCATCGCGAAGTGCTGGGCGTAGTTCCACAGGCCGGTGACGGTGTTGCCGTCGTAGTAGCCCATCGTCAGGTTTTTCTGGGCGCAACCGCCCGTGAACTGCACGAACATGTCCATGAGGCCGCCGTCGAACGCCTGCTGCTCAGGGGTGTAGTCGTGGTCCTGGTCGCAGATCAGCTCCTGCGAGCGGTCCAGGCGGAACGGGTTCGCGAGGTTGGGGTTCAGCGTGAGCAGGTCTTCGTTCAGCCCGTTCACGCCGGGGGTGCGCGGCGAGGCTTCGAACGACGGCTCGCCTGCCGGGTTGGTCGCGTTGGGGTAGGTGCCGAAGTAGTGATCGAAGGAGACGTTCTCCTGGAAGATCACGACGAGATGCTTTATCGGGGTCGCGGTCGTCTGCGTAGGGGTCGCGTGCGCGGGCATGGCGCCCACGGCACACGTGGCAAGCAGAGCGGCAACCACCAGTGCTCGATTGCGCAAGGGATGCTCCTTGGTTGTGTGTTCACACGGGCAGCCACCGTGATGGCCGGTCGTCGTGGCAGTCATCCTCGGCTGTGCCCGGGAGCGCCAGGTAACCCTTTGGTTGTCCTGGTGTGACAGTCTCGTTACGCCACCCGACCCGCTAGAAGGTGGTCGCCGGGGCGCTGGTCTGGATCTGGGCGCCGCGGGGATCGCCCACGAAGTAGACCTGGAAGGGCGCTGTCGCGCCCGCCGCCACTTCGGGGAGCGCCGCCCTTCCCGCCGCCACGACCTCGCCCCCCTTGCGCGCCACGGCATACACCACGAGGTGCTCCTGGGTCAGCTTCGACCCGTTCGTCACGCTTCCCGCCGCGCCCGCTTCCCCGCCTTCCTCTGTCAGGTGGGCTCCCGACACGCTCATCCGCGGCACGCTCCCGGACGCCCGCGCCCCTGCGCCCACGAGCGCGCTCGCGGAGGCCGGCGTCCCGGTCACCTGCACCTGGTCGTCCACCCATGTCGTCTCCCTGCCGGGCGCCAGCAGCGACACTCTCGTCAGCGACGCATCCTCGCCCGGCTGGTTGTTCTGAAACAGCACGCCCCCCTTGCCGTCGCGCACCGTTATCTCGATCGGGGCGTTCTCAAGCGTCCACGACGACGTGTTGCGCAGCTCCACCACTACCGCGGTGCCGGCGCTCGAGTGCACCACCGTGCTCGCCGTCACCCGCACGCTCGGGCTCTCCCTGCTCACGGACACCCCCCGCAGCGCCAGCTTCTCGTGTTTGGCGCGCCTCTCCAGCTCGGCGCTCTTTTCCGCCGTGCTCTGGCAGCCTGAGCACGCCACCGCGAGGGAGATTGCGGCGAGAGTCGTGGGCACCAACCCGAACGACCCCCTCCCACCAAAAAAAGACGCTTGGCTGGACCGTCCCGATCGCGTCCAGCGGCCCCAGGCTCGGATCATCGCCGCACGTGCCGCCACCGGCTCATCCGAACGCGCCGCTCACGTACTCGCGCGTGCGCTCTTCGCGCGGGCTGTCGAACACCTGCGCGCTCGGCCCATACTCCACGAGCTCGCCGAGGTGCATGAACGCGACGTGATCCGCCACGCGCATCGCCTGCTGCAGGTTGTGCGTCACGATCACGATCGCCACGCTCTCGCGCAACCCCACGATCAGCTCCTCGATCGTCGCCGTCGAGATCGGGTCGAGCGCCGAGCAGGGCTCGTCCAGCAGCAGCACCTCCGGCTCCACCGCGAGCGCCCGCGCGATGCACAACCGCTGCTGCTGCCCGCCCGAGAGCCGCAGCGCGGGATGGTCAAGATCGGCCGCCACCTCCTCATACAGGCCCGCGCGCCGCAGCGCCTCGATCACCTTCGGCTCGAGCTCTTTGCGCGAATGCCTTCCGCGCCCGCGTTTCCGCCTGCCCCCTTGGGGGTGCTCCTCGCGCAGCGCGTACGCCACGTTCTCGAAGATGCTCATCGGGAAGGGATTGGGCTGCTGGAACACCATCGACACGCGCCGCCTCAGGCCGTTCACCTCGATCTCGCTCACCTCCTCCCCGTCGAGCATGATCCGCCCGGCCCGCGCGGCCCCGGCCGTGATCTCCGTGAGGCGGTTCAGGGAGCGCAGCAGCGTCGTCTTGCCCGACCCCGACGCCCCGATCAGCGCCAGCACCTCGCCCCTGCGCACGGGCAGGCTCACGTCGCGCACAACCCAGCGATCGCCGTACGCCAGCCACACCGACTCCACGCGCATACGCTCCGTCACGGCGCCCGCGGGCGAGCGCTCCGCGCGCGCGCGGCGACTGTCCGGCTGGGCCTGCCCCACGACACCGTTCGGCGGCGGGTCCACCACCGTCGGCGGGTCCTCCAGCGCTATCCGCCGCACTGGCGGCGGCATCAGCGGGTCCACGCCGTCCTCCTGCTCAGCCGCATCACGATCAAGTTCAACACCAGCACCATCGCCAGCAGCACGAACGCCGCCGCATACGCCTTCTCGTGGGCGTTCCCTTCGCCGGCGGGCGAGTTGTAGCGCACGTAGCTCGTCAGCGTCCCGCCCGATCCGCGCAGGGTGGACAGCACCGGCGCCCCGCCCGCGCCTTCCACGCGCAACCCCGCGCCGAGCAATATCACGATGATCGCCGTGTCCCCGACGATCCGCCCGATCCCGAGCGTCACGCCGCTCGCGATGCTCGGCCGCACCGACGGCAGCAGCACGCGCCTGATGGTCGTCGCCCTCGTCTTGCCGAGCGCGTGCGACGCCTCGCGCAGCTGCGCAGGCACTCCCATCAATGCCTCGCGCGTCGCCGTCACCACCAGCGGCAGCGCGATCAGCGACATCATCGCCCCCGCCGTCAAGAACGACTTGCCGGACACCGACCCTCCCGCCGAGGTCTGCGACATGAAGGCGAGCACCGGCCGCGCGAACACCACCAGCCCGAACAGCGCCAGCAGCACGCTCGGCGCGCCGGAGATCATCTCCACCGCCGACTCCGTCGCGCGCGCGAGCGCCGCCGGACGCTGGTACTCGGACATCCACACCGCCACCGCCACGCCCACCGGAGCGGCGATCGCGATCCCTATCGCGCTCACCAGCAGCGTCCCCTCGATCGGGTCGGCAAAGCCGCCCGAGGTCGCCTGGCTCTGTGAGGCGGTCGGCGCTTCCAGCAGCAGTTTCAGGCTCACGTACGACAGCCCCTTCACGAGCATGAACCCCACGATCCCCGCCGTCACCGCGCACAACCCGATCCCCACCGCCCAGCACATCCCGTACGCCAGCCGGTCCACGAGCGGCCAGCTTCCCACCGAATCGCGCCGGTGGCTCATTCGCACGGTCCCCGCCGGCGGCGTCAAGCCCGACCGGCCAGTCAATGCCTCGGGGGTGCTCATGAACCGGGCCTCCATGGACATGCAGGGCAAGCTGGGCAAGACCGCAGTGACCGCAGTGTGCTTCGCACATAAGGGAACGAGGACGCCGATCCAGCGCAGCCCTGCATGTTCATGGCCTGATCCCGTAGCGCTTCATCGGTTGCTTCGCCGCCCACCCCGCCAGCGACAGCAGCCCGCAGGAGACGAGCAGCACGGCCGTCATCGCGTACAGCGTCTGCCCCAGCGGCGCCACCGACAGGCTGTCGATGTAGTCGATCACGGTGGCCGCCAGCGGCCTCACCGGCTCGTACAGGAACGTGATCCCGTCGAGCGGGTTCGGCGCGAAGCCGCGCGAGCCGCTCACCATCGAGAGCATGATCGCCTCGCCGAGCGCCCTCGCGGCGGCGAGCACCGCGGCGGCCACGATCGCCGGGCGCGCAGTCCGCAGCGACACCCTCCACATCGTGCGCCAGCGGTTCACCCCGAGCGCCGCCGAGCCCTCCGTCCACGAGCTCGGCACCGCCTCCAGCGCGCTCACCACGATCGCCACCATGATCGGCACGATCATCAGCGTGAGAATCAAGGTCGCCACGCTCAGGTTCGCGCCCGTCAACTGCACCACGTACTCCACCGAACGCTTGCGCTGCGTGGAGATCAGGTTGTGTTCCACCCACGGCGCGATCGCGAGGATCCCGATCAGCCCGTACACCACCGACGGCACCCCCGCCAGCAGCCTGATCGCCGGGTCGATCACCGCGCGCACCGCTCCGGGGGCGAACTCCACGACGAACACCGCCGCCAAAATTGACACCGCCATGCCGAGCGCCACCGCCAACCCCGAGGTCAGCAGCGTCCCCCAGATCAGCGGCCACGCGCGGAAGTGGTACACGTAGTGGGCCGGGTCCTTCGGCCCGTTGATCATCGCCCCGAGCTGCGTATCCACGTCCCCGCCCGACCCGAACCAGCTCAAGCCGTTGTGCGCGAACGACGGCCACGCTTTCGAGAACACGGTCACCGCGATCAGCGCGATCGTGCCCAGCAGCGCCACCACGAGCGCCCTGTGCGCCAGCTCCACGCGCCGCTCGTGCGCGGCCGGGCCCGGCTGCCATATGGCCGGCAGTCGGGCCCTCACGCGCGCCTCCCGCCCGTCGACGCGGGTCGTGGGTTGCTTGCATCCGGACCCCCCTCGCGCGCGTGCGCACGCGCGAGGGGGGTCCTCCCTGTGGCTAGTGGATCGCGATCCACTGGGAGGAGATGATCTTGCGCGCGGTCGCGTTTTTCGAGCTCGTCACCCATTCGATGAACTTCTTGGCCGCGCCCTTCGGCAGGCCTTTCGTCACCATCCAGAAGTTACGCACGCCCTGGTACTGCCCCGAGCGGGCGTTGCGCAGCGTGCAGGGGATGCCCTGGTAGCCCACCGTATGGACGCCGGGCGTGAACGCGAACGACACGAAGCCGATCGCGTGTTCGTCCGTTTTGACCTTGTTCTGCACGAGCCCGTTGCTTTCCTCCGCCTCGGCGCTCGGGGAGATCCTCAGCGTCGGCCCGAGGAAGATGTTCTGGAAGGCGTCCTGGGTGCCGGAGGACTGGATGCGGTCCACCAAGTCGATCGGGCCGCTCATCCTCGCTCCCGGCACTTCCCCCCATTCGCGCACGTTCCCGGTGAAGATCGCCTGCACCTCCTGCTGGTTGAGGTTTCCGACCGGGTTCTTCGGGTTGGTGATCATGCACACCCCGTCGCGCGCGATCTTCGTGAACACGAGCCCTTTCGGGTCCGAGCCGATGATCGGGTCGCGCGAGACGTCGCCGACGTCCACGCGGCCTTTGCTCACGTCGTTGACGCCCGCGTCCGAGGTGCCCTGGCTGACTTTGGGCGTCGGCTGGCGCGTGGCTTTGTGGTAGGCGCCCGCCAGCTGATTCATCAGCGGGAACACCGAGGTCGAGCCGTCGATCAGCAGGGCGCGCGCGCCGGCGGCGGCGGGCGCCGCGAGCGCGAGCGCGGCTATCAGCGGGACGGTCAATGTGCGAGTCGTGCGCACGATGGATGCTCCTTTTCGACGGGTACCCGGCCAGTCTCGGTGGGGTCCCGACCTCAAACGTGAACAAGATGTGTTCAGGTCGAGAAAAATCCGTGAACGCTCTCCGGGTGTTATCGACTCCTCTCCGGGTGTTATCGACTCGTTAACACGATCGCCCTCGCTTGCGATCAGCCTGTGTGGGTGTCTCACGCGTCCGGCTGGAAGACCTTTGCGCGCCCAGCCCTTCGCCTCCGCGCGGGCCCGTCGCGCGCGGGGGGCGCGGTGTCGCGCTCCGTGGCTGTGCTCGTCGCGCTGCTCGCCTGCGCTCCCCCTGCGCGCGCGGAGATCTCCTCCGTCGCCCCCATCGACGGTCCGAGCGCTGAAATCGTCGACTTCGGCGGCGCCGCGATGGCCGCCGACGGCAGCGGCGGGATCGTCTACCGCAAGCGCGTCGAAGGGCGCATCCACATCTTCGCCGCCCAGTACGCCGGCGGCAGATGGGGAGCGCCGCAGCGCGTCGACGCCGGCGAGACGTTCGACTCCTCGTTTCCCGCCATCGCCGCCGGCGAAGGGGGACGCCTCGTGGTGGTGTGGGCCAACCACTACTCCTCCACCGCCGACGGGCTCTTCTCCGCCACCATCGACCCCGGCTCCGCGGGCTTTCAGCCCCCCGTGCCGGTCGATCTCAACATCGGCCAGGCAACGGGAACCTACCCGTCCGTCGCGATGGACCTCGCCGGCCAGGCGCTCGTCGTCTACCGCGTCGTCACCGCCGTCTCCGGCCCCTCCACGCCCAACATCCCGCCCGGCTACGTGCTCGCCGACATCCGCATGGCGCGCTTCGACGGCCAGTACTGGTCCTCCTTCGGCGTACCGCTCGAGCGCAACCCCGCCCAGCCGGTGCTCCAGCCCACGGCGGCCAACTCGCCGGAGGTCGCGATCGACCTCACCGGCCAGGGCCTGATCGCCTGGCAGGAGCCCGACGACTCGTTCGTCAACCGCGTCTACGCGCGGCGCATCTTCGGGATGACTCCCGGCAACCTGCTCCAGGTCAGCCCATCAACGTTTAACGGTCACCCCCTCAACGGGCCGGCGGACGAGCTCTCGCTCGACGTCGCGGGCTTCGGTCAGGGCGCCGTCGCCTGGCGCCAGCAGCCCGCTCCCGGGTCGGGCTTCGCGCACGCGCGCGTATTCGAGGCCGAGATCCCCAGCTCGTTCGACCCCCACGGCTCCGTGTTCGCCGCCGCCAAGACGCTCGACGGCCCCGCGGGCGCCGACGGCCCCAGCGCCTCGCTTGGCCCCCTCAGCATGGCCGTCGACGGCAAGGGCGGCTTCGACGCCGGCTACGGCTCGGGCGATCAGAGCTTCGACGCGGGCGGGTCGGCGACGGGGATCGCCAAGCCCGTGCGGCTCGACAGCGGCTCGGAAGTCCCCGGCGACCCGGTGCTCACCCGCGCCGACGACGGCGCCCTGGCGGCCGCCTGGAAGGTCCAGGTCGGCGGGTCGGGCGCGGTCGCGGTGCTCGAGCGCCGCGCCGACGGCACCCCCAACCGCGCGCTCGTCGCCGCGCCCCACGGCGGCGCGGTACACCAGCTCGCGGCCGGCGGCTCGCACCGCGGCGACGCGATCTTCGGCTTCCTGCAGGGCGATGGGTCGAACGCCCAGATCGCGGCCGTCGTCGTGCGCGCCCCGCCGGGCGAATTCGTCACGAGCGCGCCCTCCGGCTGGGTCACCGCCCCGCGCTTCCCGCTGCAGTGGGAAGTGCCGCTCGCGGGCGCCGGCCATATCGCCTACTCGATCCTCGTCGACGACCAGGAAGTCGCCGAAGAAGTCTCCGGCGACGAATACACGCTCACGCGCGGCCAGCTGGCCGACGGCATCCACACGGTCCAAGTCGAGGCCACCGACTCGCTCGGGCAGGTGGTCGACTCGGTGCCGGCGACGGTGAAGGTGGACCGCACGCCCCCGCACGCGCGCGTGCGCGTGCTCGGCAGCGCGGTGAGGGTGACGGTGATCGACGGGGCGCGCGGGCAGTGCTCGGGGGTGCGCTCGGGGTCGGTACGGGTGAAGTTCGGCGACGGCGCCTCCGGACGCGGGCGGATCGTCTTCAAGCACTCCTACGCGCACGCTGGCTCCTACACGATCGTCGTCTCCGCGTCCGACAACGCCGGCAACAAGCGCACCGTGCGCAGGCGGGTGCGGGTCGCATGAGGCGTCTGCTCGTACCGCTCGCCGTCCTCCTCGTCCTGGTGCTCGCTCCATCCGCGCGCGCGATCTACGGGCCGGCCACGGGTGGCTTCGGCGCGGACATCGTGTCGGTGGACAACGCCTCCGACGAACAGGGCAACGCCGGCACGGTCGACGCGGCGATCTCCGCCGATGGCCGTTACGTCGTCTTCCAGACGCGCGCCACCAACTTCTTCGAAGACGACGGGGGGGTGGCCGGCCCGCATGGCGTCGAACCCGACGCCGAACCACCGGGCACGCTGCGCGAAGGCGGGATCTTCCGCTACGACCGCCTCACCGGAGCGATTGCGCTCGTCGCCGATGGCAACGAGACCCACACCGAAGGTCCCGAAAAGGGCGCGCTGATATTCCGCGGCGCTCAGAACCCCTCCGTCAGCGCCGACGGGCGCTATGTCGCCTTCTCGACCGCCCAGCAGCTCGTATCGCAGGACACGAACGAAAACGTCGACGTGTACGTGCGCGACATGAACGTGCCGCTCACCGCCGGCCGCAAGGGCTCGGGCGCCTACACGCTCGTGTCGGCGAAGGACGGGGGCGAAGAACCCGCGACATACGCGCCACGCAGCCCACCTCTGCCCGGCGCCAACCCTGGGGCTGAAGTCTGGCCGAACACGTCGATCAGCGCCGATGGGCGCTACGTGGTGTTCCGCACGACCGAGCTCAAGTCGAACCTGCCCGACCACGCGGCGGTGGACACTTCGCCCGGACAACTGTTCGTGCGCGACCTGCAGGCCAAGACGACGATCCTGCTGAGTCGCGAACCGACCAATGTCAAATACTCGAGTGGCGATCCGGCCGGCGGTGTAACCGGCCCTGCCACGATCAGCGCTGATGGGACGACGGTCGCCTGGGTGGCGACGAACGCGAGCGCGCAGACCCGCTTCCTGCCGGGTGAGTCGCCCGTTTCCGACCAGCCGTACTACCTGTGGCGCCGCTGGCAGGAACCCGACGCGGTTACCCGGCGCATCACAGGCCTGGCGGACCCCGACGATCCGGCCTGCCCGCCCGGTGGAGAAGTGATCCCCACCGAACCCACGGCGACCGGCCCCTGCTACGGGCCTCTCAGCGAGCAGGAGTCGAGCCTCAGCAGCATCGCGGGAGCGACCCTGGGCCTCAGCGCCGACGGCTACACGGTCGCCTTCCTCGCCGGCGCCGCGCTCCGCCCCAACGTGACCAAGTCCAACGGGCTGGACGTCTTCCTGACGAACATGCGCCCAGGCGTCACGCGCAAGGCCGGCACCCGCGAGCTCACCCTGGCTGTCAGCTCGGGCGCGCAGGGCTCGACTCCTTCGATCGAATCGCTCGCGCTCTCTCCGGACGGATCGACGATCGCCTTCACCTCGCTGCGCGACAGCTTCGTGCTGCCCGAGCCCACACCGATCGGCAGCTTCCGTCCGTTGCCCACCGCGAGCGACCTGTACGTGATCAACTTGAGGGCGAACACGCTCGAACGCGCCGTAGTCGGCTACGAAGGCGGCGACCTCAACGAATCGGTCTCGGTCAATCCCACGCTCACCCAGGACGGCTCGACAGTCGCGTTCACCTCCCTGGCTTCCAACCTGATCTTCGGCGACGCCAACGGGGCCTCCGACGCCTTTACCGCGACGCTCCAGACTCCCGCCGGCACAGCCGCGTCGCCGGCCGGAGTCAACTTCACGCAAAGCGGCTTCTCGCTGACGGTGACCGCCTCGCCCGAACTCGGCCTCCACGTCAGGCGGGGGAAGGACGGCGGGTTGACCCTGCTCGTGGAGACGCCCGGAGCGGGCAAGCTGACGGCGCAGGCGCGGGGGACGATCACGACGAAGGTCGGGAAGAAGACGCGCAAGAAGAGGGTGGTGTTCGCGCACACCTCGGGCACCGCGCGCTCGGAGGGAACCACGACGCTTGTCCTGCACCTGGCGTCCAAGTACGCCAAGGACCTCAAGAAGGCGGGCAAGCTGAAGGCGCTCGTCACGGTCGCCTTCGCGCCGCCGGCCCCCGCCGAAGCGCTCTCGGCCGAAGCGAACTCGACGTTCGTGGCGGCGAGCGCGAAGAAGGCCGCCAAAGGGCCCTCGAAGGGGAAGGTCAAGGCGAAGAAGGGGTGAGGTGGCGGTCCGCTCCCGGCGAGTTTGGGTGCTTGCGGCGGTGGGGGTGCTAGAGTCATTGATCTGCCATAATAGGCGACAGATCATCGACAAAGGATGGGCAGAACGTTGGCTGACTTGGCGGAGAGGCTGGATAGGGCGAGCGGTCGGGTAGAGCTCGACCAGGCCGACCTCGCGCGCATGCTGGATACCAACTCTCGCACGGTGTCGCGCTGGCTTTCGCGGCAGACGGCGCCACGGCCCGACGCTCGCGAGCGGCTGCTCGAGTTGATCGTCGTGCTGGAACAGCTGTCCGGCGTGCTGCGGCCACAGGCGGCGCACGACTGGCTGCTGACCCCGAATCCGTCGCTCGACCACCACAAGCCCGTCGACCTGCTGCGAACGGGCGAGTTCCGGCGTGTGCTCGGCGCGATCGACGCGATGGCCGAGGGCGTCTTCGTCTAGCCGGCGTGGTCGATCGCCATCTCCTCGCCGGCGTCGACGCGCTCGGCTCGGTCGCCCTGAGCGCGGTGGCGTTCAGGCATGTGGCCGAGGGTCGTCATCCGCTCTCAGGCGCGGGCGCTCGTCTGCACGGCGGACGCTGGAATCCGCCCGAGAGCTTCTCCACTCTCTATCTTGCCCTGGAGCTCGAGACGACGATCGCGGAGCTGTACCGTCTCGCGTCTCGGCAAGGCCGCGTTCCCGACGACTTCCTGCCGCGGCGCATGTACCGCTACGAGGTGACGCTCGCCGCCGTGCTCGACCTTCGCGATCCAATCGCGCGCGTCGAGCTCGATCTCGGCGACGCCGAGTTGAGATCTGCCGATGCCACCAGATGCCGGTCGATCGGCGAAGCGGCCAACCAGCTCGGCTTCGAGGGCATCGTTGCCCCATCCGCGACGGGCGCAGGCACCGTGCTGGCCGTCTTCTTCGACCGCCTCCGTGCCGACTCGAAGGTCCGCGACATCGACCATCAGCTGTGGAGCGCTCCACCCGACTTCTCATCTCCATAGACGGCACACGCTTTCGGCGTGTTACCAAGTTGTTACGACGCGGAGAATAAGTCGTGAAACATGCTCGCGGATCGCTGACGGACATGTTTCAGTGCTGTGACCAAGATGTGTCGCTTCTGTAAACAGGGATTGCGCTCCGACGGCGGGGCTGTGAGACTCGCGTCCGATCACGAAGATCTCTATCTACGTTCTCGAAAGGACATCCCACGCTCATGCGCGTAAGCCTTCCCCTGACCGCTGAGAGCGGTCGTATCCGTGCCGCTGTGGCGGCGCTCTGTGCGGTGGCCGTACTGGTGGCGGTTGCCGCGGCGGCTCCGCCGTCGGCACATGCGTCGTTCACCGTACCCAAGTGCGGCGGCTCCGCCATACAGGGCGAGGGCGCCTCGTTCCAGAAGGTCGCCCAGCAGCAGTTCTGGATACCCACGGTCTTCTACAGCTCGTTCGGGTGCGAAGGCGCCGCCTCATCGTCTCCCGTCACCTACGTCTCCGACGGCAGCGGCTGTGGCATCGCCTCGATCGGCGGTGGACCCTCAACCGGCAAATGCTCCGACTTCGAAAGCAATTTGGTCACCAACGGCTACCGCGATGCGAACACGCGCTTTGCGGCCAGCGACGCTCCGCTCACCCCCGCCCAGAGGACGGCGGCCGAAGCTGCCGGTGGCTCGAACGCGGGGGTGATCCACGAGTTTCCAGTGGCCAACGGCGCCGTGGCCGTGATCGTGCACTTCCCCGAAGGGTGCTCGCTCGAAGATCCTAATGCTGGCGGCGGCAACGGAGACACCAGCACGGGCGGTCCGAACGACCCGGGCGGCAAAGATGGCACGGGCGACACGTATGCGAATCAGGACCTCAGGGTGCATATTCCTGCGGCGATCCTCGAGAAGATCTGGGATGGCACGCCGACCACATGGGGCGAAGTCGTCACCGCTGGAGGCGTAGTCCACATGCACAACGCCGGTAAAGACGCGCCGACGGCGGCACTCGAGACAGAAGAAGGGATCACCGAATGCAAGAACGTGCCCGTTCGCCGCATCGTTCGCTTCGACGGATCGGGCACTACGTACAACTTCAAGGCCTACCTGAGCCTGCTCCCCGGGGTCACACCCAGTGGGGTCTGGACAACGTTTCCTGTGGTCGGCGACAACACCACTTGGCCGCTGACCACCAGCAGCACCGGAGTGCCGAAAGCAGTGCCGAAAACGGAAGAAGCCGTGAAAAAAGAATTCGTGAACGTGTGCAACCTGGCGGTGAGCGGCACGAGCCGGATCTGCACCGGGTTCGAAAACGGCAACGGCGCCGCGTCCAACGCAGTCGCCGCCACCGATGGTTCGATCGGATACCCGGATCTGGCCACGGCGCGCCAGAAGGGCTTCGACATCGTGCCGAAAGCGTCCGGGACGCCAGACTACACCTACTGGATCCCGCTGCAGACGGTCAACCCTTCGAAGCCCGAAGGTGAACGCGTCGGCACGAACTACGTCGAGCCGACGGCCAGTCCGCTGTCTAACATAAACGGCGGCGGGAGCCCGAACGGCTCCAACTGCACGAACGCCGACTACCGCGGGATCCCGACGACGCCGGCCAGCGACCCGACGCTGGGTGACTGGTCGAACGCGATCATCACGGGGAGCGAAGACAGCGTCACGTACCCCGCTTGCGCGCAGACCTACATGTTCGCCTTCGACGACAATGCTCCGGTCTACGGCAACACCATGGCCGAGCAGTTGAAGGCGCGGACGGTGAAGGACTACCTCGAAGCGGTGGAGTCCCCACTGGGTCAGGACGGGTTGGCCAGCGCCGACTACGGCACGCTGCCGGAAAATATCCAGCAGATCGCCCAGAACGGCGTCAAGGCGATCGACTGGTACAAGGCGGCCGGCGCTCCTGGCTCCAAAGAAGAAGGCAAAAAAGTAGAAGCCAAAACCGAAGAAAAATCCGGCGGCAGCACGGTGACGCCCCCGTCCAACGCGTTCTCGATCGCGGGCGCGAAGGTCAAGGGCAAGAGCATCGTGCTCTCGCTCGTGCTTCCCGGCGCCGGCAGGGTGCAGATCAAGGCCGTGGGCGCCAAATTGACGGTCTCAAGCGTGACCGCCAACGTCTCCGGCGGCAAAGGAAGCGTGACGCTCACGATCTCGAAAGCTGCGCTGAAGAAGCTGGCCAAGATCAAAGGCCACAAGTTCAGCGTGAAGATCACGATTACGTTCACCCCGACGGGTGGCAGCGCGGCGAGCAAGAGCAAGACGCTCACGCTCACGCAGGCAGCCGTCACACCGAAGAAAAAAGGCAAGAAGAAATAGGACGCATCGGGCTGACAGCCCTCGTATGAGCCGTTGACGGCGTCCGGCGCCATGTTTGGGGCCCCGGGCGCCGTCGGCGCAATATGCGACGGGTTCCGATCCCCACCGAACATGACCGACGACGACACCCAATCCGAGCCGCCGCAGGACAACGGCCGTCCCGCGGCGCCCGCGCGACCGGTGAAGGGCGCGCAGGTGCGCTCGGGCCTCGCGCGGAAGCGCAACCCGGCGCTCGTGGCGCTCGGCGCCCTCGCCGTCGGCGCGCGGCGGATCGTCTTCCGCGACAAGATCGCGCTGTTCCTGCTCGCCGCCTCGGCGGCGCTGCTGATCGCGTTCTTCGCGCTGCTCGGGGCGATCGGCCCGTCCAGCCACGGCGCGCAGCTGCCGATCAGCCGCGTGCTGTCGCTCGCCGACCACCGCCAGATCGCGACCGCTACGCTGCTCGACCACGACAGCCGCGTCCAGATCGCGCTCAAGACGCCGGCGGGCGCGACGACGACCACAGCGGGCACGGCGACCCCCGGGCCGCTCGAATACTGGGCCGCCTATCCCGCCTCGGGCGTCCAGACACAACAACTGCTGCAGAGCCTCGCCCACTCCGGCGCGGTCGTCACCGTCGACCAGCAGGCGGGCAAGGCGCCGCGCGCGATCCTCGTGCAGTTCCTGATCCCGATCGTGCTGCTCGTGTGCCTGTTCGCGTTCTTCATGCGCTTCGGCGCCGACGGCGGCGCCGGCGGGATCGCCGGCTTCTCCGAGTTCACCGGCAAGGGCAGGCGCAAGGGCAAGGGCACGCTCGACCGCGTCACGTTCGCCGACGTGGCGGGCGCCGGCGAGGCGGTGGCCGAGCTGCGCGAGATCCGCGACTACCTCGCCGACCCCTCGCGCTATCTGAGGGTGGGGGCGGCGGCGCCGAAGGGAGTGCTGCTCGTCGGCCCGCCCGGCACCGGCAAGACGCTGCTCGCCAAGGCCGTCGCGGGCGAGGCTGACGCCGCCTTCTTCTCGCTGTCGGGCTCGGACTTCGTCGAGTCGCTCGTGGGCGTCGGCGCCGCGCGCGTGCGCGACCTCTTCCGCAAGGCGCGCAAGACCGCGCCCGCGATCATCTTCATCGACGAGTTCGACGCCGCCGGGCGCAAGCGCGGCGCCGGCATCGGCCAGGGCAACGACGAGCGCGAGCAGACGCTCAACGCGCTGCTTGTCGAGATGGACGGCTTCTCGGGCGACGGCGGCCTGGTCGTGATGGGCGCCACCAACCGCCCCGACATCCTCGACCCCGCGCTGCTGCGCCCCGGACGCTTCGACAGGCAGGTGACGATCGACGTGCCAGACGTGCACGGGCGCCTGGAGATCCTGCATCTGCATGGGGACAAGCGGCCGATGGCGCCGGACGCGTCGCTGGAGGAGATCGCCCACCAGACACCTGGCTTCAGCGGCGCCGAGCTCGCCAACGTGATCAACGAGGCCGCGCTGCTGAGCGTGCGCGACGGGCGCGAGCTGATCGACCAGGCGACGCTCGAGGAGGCGATCGACCGCGTCGTCGCCGGTCCCGCCAAGAAGCACATCCTCACACGCGAGGAGCGCTGGCTGATCTCGGTCCACGAGGCCGCCCACGCGGTCGTCGCCGAGGCGCTCGGCCACGCCACCTCGACGCGCAAGCTGTCGATCGTCGCGCGCGGGCGCACGCTCGGCACCGCCGCGCACATGCTCACCGACCGCGACCAGCTGATCCAGTCCGAGCCCGAGCTGCAGCAGCAGCTGATCGTGATCGTGTCCGGCACCGCCGGCGAGCGGATCGCGTTCGGCCGGCTGTCGACGGGCGTGAGCGACGACCTGCACGCGGCCACGAGCCTCGCCCGCACGATGGTCACCTCATACGGCATGTCCGACGCGCTCGGGCCGGTCACGATCGGCGAGAAGGGGGGAGAGGTGTTCCTCGGCGCCTCGCTGCAGGACCTCGGCTCGGTCGGGCCCTCGACGCTCGACTTGATCGACCGCGAAGTGGAGCGGCTGGTCGGCGACGCGGAGGCGAAGGCCGCCGCGATCCTCGACCGCAACTGGCAGGCCGTCGAGGAGACCGCGCACGCGCTGCTCGAGCAGGAGACGCTCTCCGGCGTCGCGCTCGACGCGGTGCTCTCCACGGTGGGAGAGATCGAGCTGCGCGAGCTGAGCGAGGTGCGGGGCCGCAGAGCGCCCGAGCAGGATCCGGGGCACGGGCCTTGAGAGCGCGGGCGACCGTGGCTCTGCCGGCCGTGGTCGCCGTCATCGCGGCGATCGCCTCGGCCGGCCCGGGCGTCGCTCAGGGCGAAGCCACCTGGCGTCTGGAACAGCCCGCGCCGCCCGCGGGGGCGCGCTTCAAGGCGCCCCTCGGCGTCCCGGACGACATGCAGTTCCTCGCGCCCAACGAGGGCCTCTTGAGCGTCGAGGGCAACGCGGTCGTTCCCACCGGTCTGCTCTTCTGGAACGGGCGCACCTGGCATCAGCTCTCCACCGTCTGCGGCGGCTCGGGCGAAGCCTCGCGCATCGCCTGGGCCGGGCCGGACGAGTTCTGGACGATCACCGAACCGAGCGAGCCGCGCGTGGGATCGGGACTGGCGCTGTGCCACTTCAAGAACGGCGTCGTGGTCGGCTCCTATTCGACGCCGCTGCAGTCGCCCGATCCCTTCCGCCCGATGGACGCCGCCGCCTGCGACGGGCCGAACGACTGCTGGTTCGCCGGGATCGGCAGCGAGGACCCCGCCGGCCAGCGCGTCGGCGCCTTCCACCTGCACTGGGACGGCACGAACCTCACAACCTCCTACCAGCCGCAGGGCCGCGGCGTGAGCGGACTGGCGTTCTTCGGCGGCACGTTCTACGAGAGCGCGCTCGTCGGCACACAGGCCGGAGACAACACCGACGCTGTGACGCTCGCCACACCCGAGCCGTACGGCCCGATCCTGATCCACAGGCTGGCAGGCGAAAAGTTCATCGACGCGAACTTCCTGCCGTTCCCGTACTCCGGCGTGCCCCCGGAAGGCGTCGAGCTGCTGTCCGCGAAATCCGACGGCGCCGACCTGTGGTTCTCGGGCGGGGGTGCGGCGTCGGGCCCGGCCGCGCCGCGCGACGGCTCGGTCCTGAGCCCGCCGCTCGCCGTCCACTACAACGAACCGTTCTTCCAGCAGGCGCCGATCGAAACCTCGCTGTTCAACGGCGAAGACCGCTTCGTCGACATCGCGCCCGTGCCCGGTACGGCGAGTGCCTGGGTCGCCGACCAGGCGCTCGCCGAACGCGGCAGCGCGACGGACAGGGCGAAGGTCGCGCTGATCGGCGCCGGCGGCGGCGCCACGCTCGACACGCTCCCGGCCTCGGGCGCTGGGCGCGGAAGCGCTCAGCTGGTGGCGGCCACCGGCCCCGAAGAAGCGTGGATGGCGACCTCGGCGGGGTGGCTGTTCCACTACACGAACGGGGGGCTGCTCCCCGAAGACGCGGACCCCAGCTGGGCGAGCACGATCACCCAACGTCCCAACGAGTCGGTCGCCCAGTTCGTATCCGACACTCCGCCGCCCGACGACTCGACGCTGTTCGCGCCACCGCCCGTGCAGGTCGAAACGAAAGCGAGCGAACCGGTGCAGCTTGTGATTCCCGCGCTGCTCAAGAACGTCAAAGTCTCGCGTCACGGCCTGACGGTCACGATCAGCTTCCAGCTCACGCGCCTCGCCGACGTGCAGCTCGTCGCCAAGCTGCACGGCAAGGTCGTCGCGCGCACGCGCGAGGCGCGTATGAAGCCCGGGCGGCGCAAGCTCGTGCTCACCTTCCAGCGCAGCCGCTGGCCGAACGCGCTCAGCTTCAAGACGAAGGAGCTCACCAAGCCGAAGCCCGTCCCGGCGAGCGGCTCCGAAGGCGCGGCGAAAACGGGCCCGTCGGCCGTCAGCACGAGCGTGCGCCGCCATGGCTGAGCGCTTCCGCGGGCAGCCCCACGCGGGGCTCGCGCGCGTGCGTGCGCATCGCGTTCGCCTGCTGCTCGCGCTCGCGGCGGCGGCCGCGATCGTGCCGCTCGCCGTCCACGCGGCGGGTCACGGCGCGCGCGCGGCCGGACCGGGCGGCGCCGATCCCACGCCGCAGCCCGCGCTCAGCACGGCCGATCGCTCGACCGTGCCGATGGGCGCCGCCGGCGAAGGCGCGCCCGGCGAGGCGTGGGCCTACCGGGTGCTCCCGCTCGACGTGCCCGCGCCATCGGTCGGCTCTGGCAACGCGGCTTTCGCAACCCCGCCCGCCGGGGGAGCCGCGCCGCCCGGACAGCTCGTGTTCGAGCGCGCCACCGACGCGGACCCCGACTGGACGATCCAGGAAACCCCCGTGGACGAAGAAGGCAAGCCGTACCGCGGCATGGAGCCCAACCGGCTCTCGGCACGCATCACGCCGCACGCGGGCGGGCTGCTCGTCGGACAGGACTCCACACGGCCCACCGGCAAGCAGACCGTCGTGCTCGCCCGCGATCCGGGCGGGCGCTTCCGCGTGCTGTCGGAACCGCCCGCCGGGGTGCTGCTCGGCGCGGGCGAAGGCGGCGAAGCGGGTGAAAGCGAACCGAAGGCAGAAGTGCTCGCCGAACGGGAAGGCGCGGGCACGGTGGCCGACGCGGCCGTCGAGAACGGCAGCCATACCGAAGCGTATTTCGGCGCGCTCGGGCGCACGCGGGACACCGCCGTGATTCGCTGGGACGGCGCACACTGGACGCGCGAGCCGGTCGCACTGCCGGCCGGCTACAGCGGCGGCTTTCAGATCGTCGCGATCGCCGGCAGCTCCCCTCAGAACCTGTGGCTGCTGGGCGAGCCGAGCCAGAGCAGCGGGCTCGGGATCGTGCTGTTCAAGCGCACCGAAGCCAAAGCGGGCGAATACCGCTGGGAAGCGGCCTCGCTCGGCTCGGCGCTGTTCGCGGCCGGCGAAACGCCCGCCGACGGCGTGACGAAGCTCGGCCCGCTCACAGGCGCCGCCCAACCGCTCACGGTCACAGCCAAAGGCGTGTGGATCGACGGCAGCCTGCAGGCGCCCGGCGGCGGCAGCGACGGGTACGACTTCACGCTCTACTACGACGTCTCCGAAGGCAAGCTCACGGGCAACTGGTGCGACGCGAGCAAGGGCGCCGGCGGAGCGCTGTGCGAACACCCCTTCGGCGCGCGCTTCGGACGGCTCGCCGGCTACCGCAGCTTCGCCTTCGACGGCCCCGGCTACGGCACGCGGATCGTCACGAACCCGCTGCTCCCCGGCGGCGACGACACAACGAACCTCGGCAGCTACCTGAGCTTCGAAGGCACGACGTTCACGCGCATGCCGGGCGCGGGCGCCGACAACTCGCCCGGCGGCGCCTTCTACAGCGCCCGCGACGGCTGGCTCGAAGGGCCCGTCCAGGTCACGCAGTCCCAGCAGCCCGCGCGCCTGGTGAGCTGGCCGGTCTCCGCGCGCGCTCCGTTCACCGCGGTCGCGACTGCGCCCGGCTCCGCGCCTGGCGACCCGGGCGCGCAGGTGCTCGCCGTCGGCGCCGAGGGGGTCGTGGCGCGCTACATCCCCGGGCACGGCTGGGAACGGGAGTTCCTGCTGACGGGCAGCGGCGCGGTCAGCTCGCCGACCCTGCGCGGCGTCGCCTGGCCGGACGCCAACAGGGCGTTCGCCGTGGGCGATCTCGGCGCCATGTGGGTGTGGCGCGGGGAAACCGGGCTGTGGGAGAAGGATCCCGCCGCGCCCCTGAACGGCTTTCAGGGTAACCTGCTCGGGATCGCCTTCGACCCGACCGAACCGGCGGTCGGCTATGCCGTCGGCCTCGGCGGCACGCTGCTGCGCTACGGCAAGAGCTGGACTCAGGAGCAGCTCCCGAGCGGCTTCTCCGAAGCGAACTTCACGTCGGTCGCGTTCGCCGGCTCGGAGGCGATGGTGGCCGCCGAACACGACCTGCTCGTCAACGACGGCTCGGGCTGGAGGGTCGACCCCGAAGTGCACGCGCTGCTGTCGAGCCTGCCTGCCGCGCCCACCCTGAACGTCGTAGCGGGGCTGCCGAACGGGGGAGCGGTGGCGGCCGGACGCGACGTCGTCATCGAGCGCGACAGCGCCGGGGCGCCATGGCGCTTCTCAGAGCAGCCGATCGTCAACGAGACGGCCATCGCCGCGGCGCCGATCCTCGAAGGCTCAAAGGTGCGCGCGCTGCTGTCGGTCGTGCCCGAGTTCACCTACCCGCCCCCGCTGATCCTGCCGCCCGTGGACCCCAACACGCCCGGCCCGCTGATCCCGCCCAACCCACTGCCCGGCGACGGCTACCTGCTGCGCGAAACATCCGCCGGCTGGGAGGACGAGGAGCGCGCCGCCTACGCGGGGGACACGAGCGACAAGCCGATGAAGGCCGACCCGATCGCCGCGCTGGACGTGGGTCCCTCCGGAGCGGGCTGGGCGCTCGGCGGATGGAGCGGCCACGCCGACGACGCGGGACGCGGCAGCGACGCGAGCGGCTCCGGCCAGGCGGTTCGAGCCGAAGTGCAGACCGGCGGGATCTACAGCTACGCGCCGGGCGGCAACCCGCCCGGCCCACCCGGCGAGCTCACCGCGCCCGTGGCGCTCCAGAGCGGCGTCGCGACGTTCGCCGTCGGTGGCCACGCCGAGTGCATCGAGGAGTGCGCAGCGCTCGCCGGCGAGGCGATCGCTCCCGACCGCAACCTGAGCGCCGCGCTCGGCGCGGTCGATGGCCTCTCATCGCAGCCTAACGGCCCGCGCATGCTGCTCTACACCGGCGGGCGCGAGACGCCGGGCGAGGGTCCGGAGCAGCTCGCCGAGGCCGACCGCTACGCGCAGCTGCTCTCCGCCGGCGGGAGCCTGCCCGTCTACCCGGCGCTCTCGGCGGGCGACAGCGAAGGCGGCGCGGCGGGCGCCTTCGGCGCGGCGTTCGCCTCGTTCGCCGCGCCGTTCGGCGAAGGCGCGACGCCCGGGGGGGTGAGCGTGGCGAACATCCCCGCCGGACCCGCCCCCGGCCCGGGAGCGCGCACGCACTACGCCTTCGACAGCACCGGCCCGACCGGCACGGTGCGCGTGATCGTGATCGACAACTCGCGCGGCTCGCTCGCCGCGAGCGACCCCTACCAGAACCCGGCGCAGGCTCAGGGAGCGTGGCTCGCGCAGATGCTCGCCGACGCGAAGGCGCGCGGCATCCCGGCGATCGTCGTGGGCAGCCGCGAGCTCAACCCCAACCTGCCGCCCGCCCTGAACGTCGCGAGCGACGCCGCCGAAGAGGCCGCGATCATGGTCGCCGGCGGGGCGTCCGCCTACCTGTACGAGCGCCCCGAGGAAAGCCGCTCGAGCCGCATCCCCTCCGGTGCGGCGGTCACGATCCCCGAGTACGGCACGGGCGCGCTCGGCTACCGCTCGTCGATATCCGGCTCGTTCAAAGCGGGCCAGCCCGACGCGCTGTTCGGCACCACCGGCTACCTGCTCTTCAGCGTGGACGTCGCCAAACGCGATCCCGCCACCAACGTCGCGCCGGCGAGCGCGCGGCTGATCCCGCTCGTGCAGTCGGTGTCGCTGGACCCGGTCGACGGCACGCTGCTGCGGCGCAGCGCGCCCGCCCTGTTCACCGGCATCGGGCGTCGCCCGCTCGCGGGCGACCGCTGGGGGCCGGTGTCGGCATCCGACGGCAATCCCAATCCGCCCGGCGCCGACCCCTACAGCGAATTCCCGCCGAAGCTGTGCGTGCAGTCGGACTGCTCGAGCGCGATCGAACCGGAATACACGTTCACCTCCTCCGAACCTGAAATCGCCAACTTCGTCGAGCAGGACCCCAACTCGACCAATCTGCGCAAGCCGCTGCAGGACTCCTCCGGCCACGTGATCCCCGACGCGCACTCGGCGATCCTGTGTGCGTTCAACGCCGGCACCACGACTGTCACGATCTCCGCCGGGGGTCTCTCCTACTCCACGCAGGTGACCGTGCTCGACGGCAGCGTGGAGCAGCCGTGCGGAACCGTGCCGCTCAGCCCCAGCCACTTCAAGCACGTCGCCTCCGAAGCGGCGGCGCCGCCCGCCTCGCCGCCGCCCTCGCCCGCTCCCGCCCCCGCGCCGATCGCGCCGCCGCCTCCGCCGCCAGCGGCCGCGCCCGCGAAGGCGCCCGCGCCGAAGGTCGCGCCGAAGGTCGCGCTGCCGCTCGCGCTCCTGCCGATCGTCAAGCTGCCCTCGAGCGGCCCGATCCCGGCGATCCCGCCGCCGCCGGCCGCCGCCTTCGCGCGACCGATCCCGCCCGGCGGCGCGACCGTGCGCGTGTTCGAAGAAAAACGCGAAGAGGAGGCCGCGCCCGAGCAGTCGCAGGCGTTCGCGCGCTACCGGCCCGACGGCTACGGACTTCCGCTGATCGCCCTGATCCTGCTCGCCGCGGCGGGCGGGGCGACGATTCGCTTCGACCCCGATCGCCGCCGCCGCGCCGCGCCGGCACTGCTTTCCATCGACCAACCAAACCCACGCCCAAGGAGGCGAACATGAGAGAGCGCATCTCCCGCCACAGCGGCACGGCCGCGCTGGCGATATTGATCCTCGCGCTCGCCGGCTCGACCACCGGGCTGGCAAGCGCCGCGCGCAAAGCCGTCGTGAGCGCGATCGGCGGGCATCCGATCAGCGCCAAGCCACGCCCTGGCGGGCTGCTGCTGCTCGGCCGCAACAAGCAGTTCGCCGCCGCCGCGATCCCGACCGTCAAGAACGCGACACACCTCGGCGGCAAGGCGCTCGCCGACGTCGAACCGAGCTGCCAGCCGACGACGGTGGACATCGGCACGTGGTGTTTGATGACGTCGTTCTATCCGCTCACAAACGCCCAGGCGGGGCAGAACAACTACTTCTGGGCGAGCCAGGCGTGCGTGCAGATGGGCGGCTACCTGCCCACAGCCGCCCAGCTGATCGGGGCCGCGAGCCGCGTGAAGCTCGCCGGGACGATCCACGACTCGCAGCTCACCTCGACCATCTCATTGGACCCGAGCGTGGGCCTGAAGGACCTGCGCGAGATGAGCGCCTCGCTCATGACCACCGCGGCGGGCTCGGACGCCGCGGGCTCCGAGGGGGTGAGCACCGGCGCGACCGGCGATCCGCGTACCGGCGAACCGAACCCCGTGCCGCTGCCGGCGGTGCCGGCCCCCTCGACGCTGCAGTACGTGACGGTCTACTCGAACGGGACCAAAGGCGGCTTCGCGGGCGGTGAGCCCGTCTCGACGCCCGAGAACTTCCGCTGCGCCTTCAACAAGGTGCCCGGCGCCAACTCGGCCGCGAATGGGTAGCGCGGGTGGGGGAGCGAGCGGTCGTTCACAGAATCGTTACGAGTAGAGGGCGGTAAGGGTGGACGATCTCAGCGTGACCGAGCCAGCTGCCGCAGGTGGGCCGGCGTCGGCCGTGACCCTGTCGATGCCGGTCGTGAGTGAGGCGTGCGCGCAGTGCGCGGCGCCGCTGGCCGGCGACCAGCGCTACTGCCTGCACTGCGGCGAGCCGCGCCCGCACGTGGGCGGGCCGCTGCCGGCCAGGTCCGCGAGCGAGACGGCGTTCGGGAAGTCACTCGGCGGATCGACGATCCCGCCCGTCCCGCCGGGGAGCTCACCCGGTGGCCCGGCGACCCCGTCTGCCCCGCCGGGGAGCTCACCCGGTGGCCCGGCGATCCCGCTGACCCCGCCGGGGAGCTCGCCCGCGCCACCCGCGATCCCGGGCGCGTCGTCCGCCACTCCCAACAACAGCCTCGCGCTGATCGCGGGGGTGGGCGTGCTGCTGCTGTCGATGGGCGTCGGCGTGCTGATCGGTCGCGCCGGCGCGGGCTCCTCGAAGGCGCCCCCGGCGCAGGTGATCACGATCGGTGGGGGCGCGAGCACGCCCACGACGACGACGCCCACGACGACCACGCCCGAAACGCCGGCCGAAGCGGCCAAGAAGAAGAAGGAAGAAGCCGCCGGCAAGGCGCCGCGGGGGACCGGAAGCTCGATCACCAAACCGGCGCCGCCGAGCGCCGCCAAGAACCTGCGCTCCGGCGGCAGCGGGCAGAGCTACGAGCAGCGCTCAAAGGCGCTCCCAAACGTCGTCTCGACCGGATGAGCGCCTTGCACCCGGTATCCGCGCCCGGCCCGGAGCTGCGCCGCCGCCGCGACGAGCTCGCCGAGCGGGTCGCCGAGCTGCAGTGGAACCTCGGTGGGCTCACCTACGAGATGGCGATTCGCGACCACTTCCGCCTGGACGTGCTCCTGCGCCGCGCCGCGATGCTGCAGGAGTGCGAGATCGAGCTCGCGGAGGTGGATCGGATGCTCGCCAATGGCAACGGCACGCTCGGCCGGCCTCTCCAAGCGAGCCCGTGAAGTTCGACCCGCTGTATCGCTGGGAGCGACGCATCGGCGCGCTGCCGATGCCCTCGCCGATCGTGTGGGCGGCGCTCGTCGCGGCGTTCCTCGGCTTCGGGGTGTTGATGGGGCGCGCTACCGGACCCGAATCGCTCGGCGCGCTCGCGTCCAAGCGGACGCCGCTGAAGCTGCTGGTCGCGCGGGGCGCGACGGACGCCGGCGCCGGCACGAGCACCGCCGCGACACCGCCGCCGGTGCAAGCCGAAGCGACCCCCGAACCGTCGTCCCCGTCCGGGAGTCCGTCCACGGGCTCCAAACAGCCGGCCGCGAATGGCGCCTCCTCCACGTCGTCGGGATCGCCCCGCGGCTCCGAAGAATCCTCGGGGGGCGGCGAAGGCTCCTCCCCGGAAGGCTCGAAGGCGAAGCTCCCGGCGATCAAGCACGTGTTCGTGGTGATGCTCAGCGACGAGCCCTACGCCACCGCGTTCGGCCCGGCGTCGCCCGCCCACTACCTGGCGGGGAAGCTCGAGAAACAGGGCGAGCTGCTGGTGCGCTACTACGCCGTCGCCCACGAAGGGCTCGCCGACGGGATCGCGCTGCTCAGCGGGCAGGGGCCGACCGAAGCGACCGCCGCGAACTGCCCCACCTACGCCGCCATGTCCTCAACGAGCGCCGGCGCCGGCGGGCAGGTGCTAGGCAAGGGCTGCGTGTACCCCGCCTCGACGAAGACGCTCCCCGGTCAGCTCACGGCCAAGCACCTCACCTGGAAGGCGTACGTCGAAGGGATGGACGAAGGCGGGGGCGGGCCGAGCGCCTGCGCGCATCCGGCCGCCGGGGCGGCCGACCCGAGCGCCGTGCAGGCCACGGCCGGCACGAGCTCCGTGCAGCCGGCAACGGGCACGCAAGCGGGGGGTGGCGCGCAAACGGTCGCCGCCTCGCAGGCAGCCGGCGCCGGCTACGAGACCTGGCGCAACCCGTTCGTGTACCTCGGCTCGATAGTCGGATCCCCGGCGTGTGTGTCACACGACGTGGGTATGAATGGATTGAGGGGCGATCTCGCGAGCAAAGGGCGCGCCGCGAGCTTCTCCTACATCGCGCCCGGACCGTGCGACGACGGCAGTCCCACCCCGTGCGCGCCCGGCAGGCCCGCCGGCATGGCCGCGGCGGACTCGTTCTTGAAGAAGGTCGTCCCGGAGATCCTCGCGTCCAAGGCATACAAGAAGGACGGGATGCTGGCGATCACCGTCGACCAGGCGCCCTCGACCGGTGAATACGCCGATTCGAGCTCCTGTTGCGGGCAGCCGAAGTTCCCGAACCTGCCCGCGCCGACGGGCGCCGCCGCGCTGTCACCGCCTGGGGGCGGGCAGGTCGGGCTGCTGCTGCTCTCGCCGTTCATCAAGAAAGGCGGCGGACTGGCGCAGGACCCCTACGACCACTTCTCGCTGCTGGCCACGGTGGAGAAGGTGTTCGGCCTCTCCAAGCTCGGGTATGCCGGGCTCTCGGAAGTAAAGCCCTTCAGCGCTTCGCTGTTTTCGGGCGGGTAGGGCCCACGCGAGGTCTGGCCATGGAGGCGAAGGCGGCGGCTGTATAGCCGTTGCCCGAGGTGATGTAATATTACATCACTATGCACCGGACCCAGATCACCCTGAGTGATTCCCAGTATGCGCGTCTGCGGGACGAGTCCGCCAGAAGCGGTCGCTCGCTGGCCGAGCTCGTCCGCCGCGCGCTCGATGAGCGCTATGACGTGGTGTCGAAGGCCGATCGGCTGCGGTTGCTCGACAGTGCCTTCGGCGCGTGGAAGCATCGCGGCGAGAGCGGCGCCGAGTTCGTGGAGAGGGTTCGTTCGGGCACAGCCCGCAGGCTTCGCTCGACCGGGTGAGCGCACTGGCCGACACTTCGGTGCTCGTGGACTACCTGCGTGGAGTCGAGCCGGCGCGCGAGCTCTTGCGGTCGGCGCTCGAGCGCGAGGAGGTCGTGGCCGCGTCGGTGCTCACCCGGATCGAGCTCTCAATCGGCATGCGCCCCGCGGAGCGACGAGCCACCGATGCGCTCGTGGGGGCGTTGCGCTGGCTGGCGGTCGACACCGCGGTCACCGAGCAGGCCGATGCGCTCGCGCGGCGCTATGCCCGCAGCCACTCTGGGATCGATGCGGTCGACTATTGCGTGGCCGCGTCAGCGCTTGTGAACGGCCTGGAGCTGTGGACGCTCAACGTTCGCCACTTCCCGATGTTCAACGGCCTCTGTCCACCCTGGTGATCGGAGTTGAGCTCATCCTCGTCGTGAGGCGCCTCGCGCGGCGCGGCGGATCGAGAGCGCCAGCAGCCCGAGCGCTGCGGGCGGCATGACCCACCAGTCGGAGACGGCGGCTTGGGCGAGCAGCGCCGTGAGCGCAAGGGCGAGCACCACCCCCAGGGCCGTGCGCCAGTCGTCGCCCGGCCAGCTCGCGCCGGCGCCCATGGCGCCCCAGAACATGCCGAAGGAGCTGAGCATCACGCCGACCGCGAACTTCATCGTGTTCTCGGGCGCCTTCGCCAGCGGGGCTCTGGCCGCTGCGCCCGCGGCGATCACGAGCACCACCGCGAGCCCCGCAGCAGCGGCGGCCAAGGGGATACGGTGCTGGTTGGCGCCGAAGGTGAGCACGATGAACGCGACCTCCAGGCCCTCCAGGAGCACTCCCTTGAAGGAGATAGTGAAGGCGTAGCCGTCAAAGCCGGGATGCTTGGCGCCGGCTGCCCGCGCCGCTTCGGTCTGCGCCCGGAACGTCTCGAGCTCGTCGTGCTTGGCCTTCAACCCCGCTGAGCGCAGGATCGCCTTGCGCAGCCACTGCAGGCCGAAGATCAGCAGCAGGCCGCCGACGAGCACCCTCAGCGCGTCGATCGGCAGGGCGGTGAGCGCTGGTCCCAGCGCCGCCACGATCGCGGCGAGCGCGAGCGTCGCGGCGCCCACGCCGCTCATCGCCGAGGACCAGCTGCGCGTGGTTCCCACCGCGAGCACTATCGTCAGCGCCTCGACGGCCTCGACCGCGCAGGCGAGGAATACGGACAGGGCGAGCGCGATCTCCGCGCCGCTCATGCTCGTGATGTATCCGATTGAAGGTCCATTGGCTCCGATGCTCCTACGTGCCGGTCTACATGATTGCGCGGCCCGATGATCTGTCTCACCTCACCTTGGCAGAGAGGGTGCGCTGGACAAACCGTATGGTTGAGTATGGCTATTCTGTATGATTGGATCGCTGTATTCCGTATGGTTCGCCGCCTACCGGCCGAGCGGCCTTGGTCGCAGCGAGCTGTTGGAGCGAGTCTGCGTAGGCGGCTATCCGGAGGTGGACGGTCGTGTGGTCGCGGTCGAGGTCAAGGCCGGGCAGACCCCCAAGCGAGACTGGTTTCGCTGGTTGGGGCGCATGCGCGACGTCTTGGGCGCCCGCTTCGTAGCCGGCGTCGTCCTCTACGGCGGCCAGCACGTGCTCCCGTTCGGCGACCGCCTGCTGGCCGCTCCGATCTCAGCCCCGTGGGAGGTGTGAACCACCCATTCTGAAGCCGTTCACGGCCCGGCCGGCCCGTTCCCGAGATGGTCGTGATATCGTTTTGTGTATAATAGGCAGGGTGGACATCGCCAGGCTTGTGAGGGATGCTCGTCGTGACGCGGGCATCACCCAGGCTGAGCTGGCACGGCGCGCCGGCACCGCTCAGCCGGCGGTCGCCGCGTACGAGAGGGGGGTACGGACACCGAGCGTTGCGACGTTGCAGCGACTGCTTGGCGCCTGCGAGCACGATCTCGAATTGAGCGCGCGCCCGCGTATGCGTCGTGGAGCGGCATCGCTCGAAGAGGTCGCACAAATGATGCGGGAGGACCTGACTCAGGGCAACGAGACGGACGCGCTGCGGCTCCTGTTCGGATTCGCCGACGACTTCAGGGGATCGTCACGTCCGGGGCAGATCGCGCTGTTGCGAGGGGAGCCGCCGCCGACCGACGACCCGCGTTTCGATGCGGCGCTCGCTGGGGCGGCGGAGCTGTTCGCGCGCGAGGCACAGATCCCGGCCCCGCAGTGGGTTGAGGGACCCGAGCGCTTCATCGAGCCCTGGTGGTTCGTGACGAGCAGGCCCGCGCTTGACGCTTACGCCCTCGCGCACACTCCGGCGGTGTTCGCCCGCCACGGGGTGTTCATCGCACGCGAGGTCTTCGACCGTGCCTGAGAAGCACACCGGCCACTTCACGCGAGCCAAGATCGTCAAGGCGCTGCAAGCGCTTGGCGAGGAGCTGAGCCGCCAAGGGGTGCACGGACAGATCTTCATCGTCGGTGGCGCGGCCATCGCCCTCGCCTACGCCACGAGGCGGGTGACGAAGGACGTCGATGCCGTGTTCGAGCCCAAGGCCGTCATCTACGAGGCCGCCGCGAAGGTCGCCGAGGACCTCGGCCTGCCCGACGACTGGCTGAACGACGCGGCAAAGGCATTCATGCCGGGACAGGACGACGACGCGCGCCCGCTCCCGGACGTCGAGGGCATCGAAATCACGACGGCTTCACCCAGATATCTGCTGGCGATGAAGCTGATGGCGATGCGCATCGGCGAGGACGACCAGGATGTCGAACTGCTCGTCCGTGAGTGTCAGATCACGAGTGCCCAGGAGGCGTTGCGGCTGCTCGAGCTCATGTACCCGGCACATCAGCCACCGTTGAAGACCAGGCTCTTCCTGGAAGCGCTCTTCGGAGAGGCCGAGGGGCGAGCATGAGCCCAGAACAACAGCTTGCCCCCGTCCCGGAGGTGTGAACCACCCATTCTGAAGCCGTCACGGCCCGTCCGGCTCGTTCCCGAGATAGTCGTTCAGCATCTCGCCGAAGACGGCCGCCATGAGCGCGTGTCGCCCCGCCATGGAGGCGAAGGCGGCGGCTGCGTAGCTGTTGCCCGACGGGCGGGGCCTGAGCCTGATGAACGGGGGCAGGCCGTAGCGTACGGCCGCCCAGATGGCCCACAGCCGCGCGGTGCGCCCGTTGCCGTTGGCGAACGGATGGATGCGCACCCATTCGCCGTGGAGGGTCGCCGCCAGGAGAAGCGTCGATCGCAGCTCGGCCGGTGTGGTGGGCTTACCACCGACGGGGATGCGCGCGTCGAGTCCGCGCACGGCGGCTCCGGCGCTTGCTTCGAAGCGAGCCAGACCGTCAGGCACCTGCGAGGAATCCAGACCGAAGATGCGCCCTACGCGGACCTCATAGCCGATCAGCTCGGGGTAGCGCTTGTCGCTGTCGCGCACCTCTCCCGCGTAGTAGGGGACCGGCAGAGCCACGTTCTCGTAGATCCTCCGATGCCAAGCTTGGGCGATCGCGACAGACGGCTGCACGCGGTCGGGCGCCAGAGCAAGGATCTCCTCACCGACCGCGCGGATATTGGCTTGGATCTGAGGCTCGCTGCCGGGCGGATCGTCGTTCCAGGCGATCGCCATCTACCGAGAGAAGGCCTCAGCCACTCCGAAGGCGTCCGCGGCCCGGTCCTGTGTCGCCATGCGCGAGCGCATCGGGTCCTCCTCGACCGCCTCGGCGCGCGCGAATGCGTCGAGACCGGCCTGCGCGTCCTCGGCTCGGTAGCGTTGGATCAGCTCCAGCGTTCCATAGAGATCCTGCTCGATCGAGAGTCCGATGGCCTGCAGCTCCCGCGAGATCATCTCCTCGGCGAGGGCGTTCATCGACATGTCGAAGCGATCGGCCACCGTGCGCAAGAGGTCGTGGGTCTCCTCGCGTTGGAACCGCAGCGTGAACTTTGGGGACTTGGTGGGCATACAGAAGCACCGCCGTCATATTGTCAGTCTGACGGCATAAACCATAGCAAGTATAGGGTGCCGAGTCGCGCGTGCCGTCCGTTACCGACCTGGGGTCGGTCAAACCGGCAGCTCGGCCCTGTGCCGGCCGAGACCTGTGCTCAGGTCGCTGCGGAGTGGCCGGCCTGACACTCGATGTCGGCGCGCTGATCGGCAGACCGTATGGTTGAGCGTCTGCATTCCGTATGGTCTGATGTTGGCATTGTGATGAAGGCGCAGCTCGCGAGCCGGAGTTGAGCTCATCCTCGCCGTGAGGCGTCTCGCGCCGCGCGGCGGATCGAGAGCGCCAGCAGAGCGAGCGCCGCGGGCGGCATAACCCACCAGTCGGAGACGGCGGCTTCGGCGAGCAGCGCCGTGAGCGCAAGAGCGAGCACCACCCCAAGGGCGGTGCGCCAGTCGTCGCCCACGACGAACTCCCATACGCCGAGCAAGAGCCCCTTCACGCGCGTCATGCGCTCACCGCCGCCTGTTCGGCGACCTCGCCCTGCACGACCTGCTCGATGCCGGCGAGCCGCGGCGAGCGGCGCAGCGTCCACGCCATCGCGTTCGCGGCTATGAGCACGCCTGGGACGATGGCCAGCAGAGCGGCGTCGTCGCCCGGCCAGCTCGCGCCGGCGCCCATGGCGCCCCAGAACATGCCGAAGGAGCTGAGCATCACGCCGACCGCGAACTTCATCGTGTTCTCGGGCGCCTTCGCCAGCGGGGCTCTGGCCGCTGCGCCCGCGGCGATCACGAGCACCACCGCGAGCCCCGCAGCAGCGGCGGCCAAGGGGATACGGTGCTGGTTGGCGCCGAAGGTGAGCACGATGAACGCGACCTCCAGGCCCTCCAGGAGCACTCCCTTGAAGGAGATAGTGAAGGCGTAGCCGTCAAAGCCGGGATGCTTGGCGCCGGCTGCCCGCGCCGCTTCGGTCTGCGCCCGGAACGTCTCGAGCTCGTCGTGCTTGGCCTTCAACCCCGCTGAGCGCAGGATCGCCTTGCGCAGCCACTGCAGGCCGAAGATCAGCAGCAGGCCGCCGACGAGCACCCTCAGCGCGTCGATCGGCAGGGCGGTGAGCGCTGGTCCCAGCGCCGCCACGATCGCGGCGAGCGCGAGCGTCGCGGCGCCCACGCCGCTCATCGCCGAGGACCAGCTGCGCGTGGTTCCCACCGCGAGCACTATCGTCAGCGCCTCGACGGCCTCGACCGCGCAGGCGAGGAATACGGACAGGGCGAGCGCGATCTCCGCGCCGCTCATGCTCGTGATGTTCTTGGTCGAAGGTCCATGGCTTCGAGTGCTCCCGCGTGTTGTTCTACATGATTGCGCGGTCTGAGCAACCAGGCGCCTACCGAAGCCTACGTCTGGCGCGGCGGCGCCGGTCCTCTGCGGCGGTGTGGTCGAGCAGCCAAGGCTGGTCATCGGAGCGGACATTTGTTCGGACATTTTTTGGCCTATAATCGAAGAGTCCCTGCAAAGAGTAGATTTTTTTAGGTAGAAAAAATGCCCGACAGTCGGACATACACGCGGACGCATCCCTGGATCGACTTTCGACTCGATCTTCGGCGGGCCGATCCTGACCTGTGGATGCTGTTGGGGGAGGCTCGTTCGAAGGTCGAGCACATCGCCGGCTCGCTGCTGCGGCCCGAGAGCGCGCGGGAGCTGCATCGTGTGTATCTGGCCAAGGGCGTGCTCGCGACGACGGCAATCGAGGGGAACACGCTCTCAGAGCAGGAGGCTCGACAGCTGATCGACGGCACGTTGAGCCTGCCTCCCTCGCGCGAGTACCTGGCACAGGAGATACGCAACATCGTAGATGCCTTCAACGCGATCACCAGCGAAGTGATCGACGGGTCGGTTCCTCCTTTGGATCGCCCGGTCATCGAGCGCTACAACGCCATGATCCTCGCGAGCCTGAGCTTGGAAGAGGGCGTCATCCCCGGACAGCTGCGCCGCAACTCGGTCGTCGTGGCCAACTATCGCGGCGCGCCTGCGGATGATTGCAAGCATCTGCTGGACCGCTTGTGCGCTTGGCTTGCGTCGGGGGACTTCGTCGCGCCCTCACCGGAGTGGGTGCTGCCATACGCGATCCTCAAGGCGATCCTGGCACACCTGTATCTGGCCTGGATCCATCCGTTCGGAGATGGCAACGGCCGGACAGCGAGGCTGATTGAGCTTCGCGTCCTGTTCGAGGCAGGTGTGCCGACCCCGGCGACCCACCTGCTCAGCAACCACTACAACCAGACACGCACCGAGTACCACCGTCAGCTCGCGCTCGCGAGCAGGTCGCCCAATGGCGTCCTCTCGTTCGTCGGTTACGCGGTGGCGGGCTTCGTGGATGGGCTGCGCGAGCAGCTGGCGGCGATTCGCGCTCAGCAGTTTCGCGATCGCTGGGAGCAGTATGTGTACCAGAGGTTCGGTCAAGCGAAAGGGCCGGCGGAGCAACGACGACGGCGTCTCGTGCTCGACCTCTCCGAACGGGGAACCCAGCCTGTTCCAAAGGACACGCTCAGGTACCTCAGTCCCGAGCTGGCGGAGTCCTATGCGGACAAGACGGACAAGACCCTGACGCGCGACGTAAATGTGCTGGTGCAAGAGCGCCTCATACGGAAGTCAGGCGACGGATATCTCGCCAACCGTGAGATCATCGAGGCGTTCCGCCCGCTCGCGGCGGAGCCCGCCGAATGAGGCAAGCCGCCTTCGGCGAGACCGATCGGCTGGAGGCGGTGCGGCTGCGGCGGTGAGGGGCTCGGGACTGGGCCGAGCGCCTACCGCAGCGTTCGCTTGATGTGCCTTCGCTCGCGCGCGGCGCCGGTGCGATCGAGCAGGGCAGGGCGGGGCCGCGGGCCCGCCGGCAACCCTCGTGCGCTCAGCAGCAGGGCCAGCAGCGTCGCGAAGCCGACGGCCACGTAGAACCATTCCTGGCCGTTTGTACCGGCCGGGCGGATCGAGAAGGCCGACTGGCTTGCCTGCTTGCGGGCCTTCTCCTTGCGCTCGGCCGCCGACGGGCTCTGAGCGTAGCCGCCGGCGCCCGGTGGTATCGGCTCGACCGGAGGAGTGGCCGCCGGCAGGATCGCCGGCGACGCGCCCACGCTTTCGATCGGCGCCGGCAGGGGCGGTTCCACCGGCGCGGGCCTGGCCGCCGCCGGCGCGGGCGGATTGGGCGGCGTGGGCGTCGCGGGTGGAGGCGCCGGCGCGGGCGGAATCGCCGCCAGCGCCGCCGGGAACGTGCTTGCGGGCGCCGGCGAAGGCGGAGGCGGCGGCGCCGCGGCCCCACCCACTCGGCCCTGCGTCTGGGCGGTGTGGACTCTGATCACTTCCCCGACACCGGCCCGGTGGACCGTGCCGCAGGGCGACCCGAAGCCGCCCGGCTTGACCGTGACCGGCAGCGAGTAGCTCAACAGACCGGTCGTGATCGAGACCGTGGTCGTGCCGGCGTTGTACGCGCAGAACAGGCCTGAGGCGGACGACGGGATCGGATGTCCGTTGGCGTCCAGCTTGGGGAGCGGCGAGCCCGGGCCGCTGGCTTCCACGAACGCGCCGATCGTCGGGTCTGAGCTCGTGAATTCGTAGCTGGGCGGTACGCAAGGCGTTTTGCCGCAGCTCGGCGAGGGGATCTCGACGTAGTTGTCGTAGCCGGGGAACGGTTCGCCCGGTTCGCTCGGCTCTTCGGTGTGCCCGGCGATCGTGGCGAGCGTGCCCGGCGGGCGGCGGCCAACCGCTTCGAACTGGAGCGTCAGGCTCCTCGAGACGCTCAGCCCGTCCAGCGGCTTGAGCGCGAGCGAGCCGATCACGGGCACGGCGGCGACCTGGACTTCGCGCGCCTGCGTGTCGGCCGACACGAAGTACCACTTCACGCCGTTGTTCTTCGGCTTCTGGTAGCCGAGCGAGGCGCCCTCGTACTCGGGGACCTTGGGCGTCCCCGGGCTGGCGTTTTCGGGGACGAGTCGGCGTTCGTCGAGTCGCCGTTGGCTGGTCGTGAACACCGCCAGCACGCCCGAGCTCGCGAGCAGCGAGGCGACCGATTCACCGTCCGTGGCTTCCTGCAGCGGCGTCGCGGCGATCACCACGATCGGGAGGCCCTGCCCGTGTGCGCTGGCGAGCTGTTCTTCGAGCCACTGCCGCTGCCCTTCTGTCGCCGCGCCGGCTTCGAGCTGGCCTTCGGCGTCGTCGAGCACGATCACCCGCAGCGTCGCGCCATTCTGGTTGGCGTCGAAGGCGTAGTAGCGGTGAACGTCTCCGTTCGGCGTCTGCGACCCAGAGGAGACCGGGGTGATCCCGGCGGGCGCCGTGCCGGTGCCGAACGGCTCGGGGGCTTCCGCGAACGCTTCCGAGAATGGCGTTTCATACGGCTGGTCGGAGCGGCCGATGGCCGCGAAGGTCGGCAGGCCGCCGAGCGGCGCGAGCAGTTCGGGCAGGCGGGCGAAGTCGGCCGCCGGTTCCGCGCCCGTTTCGTGTTCCAGCGGCCCGACGGCGTTGCCGCCGAGCATGGCGAACGCCGGCCCCCCCGGCTGCGCGGCGTAGGCCGCGATCTGCTTGGCCGCCGCGCTCAGGTTCACGTCGGGCTGAGCGTCGGGGACCGCCGAGCACTGCACCTTGCACTCGGGGCTCGTGAAGAAGGCGAAGGAGACCACGCCCGGCTTGGCCGGCAGGCTCGGTGCCGCGGAGACCAGGCCGGAGGGCTGTGCGTTGCCTGTCGTGTCATAGCGCCAGATCGACGCGGTCCTCCAGCCGGCGGGGCGGGCGGACAGGACTTCGGTGGTCCCCTGACGGGCGGCGTCTTCGGTGCCGTCGTAGCCGCCGGCCGCCCAGGCGTGTTCGCCGGTCTGGTCGGTGGCGATGGCCAGCACGGGGTCGCTCTTGACAGCCCCGTCTCCAGCGATCGCGTTGCCTGCGTACTGCGAGCGGCTCAGATCCTGCCAGCCGCTTTCGCTCTGGCGCAGCAGCTCGCCGTCGCCGGGGGGAAAGCCGGCCACTTCACCGCTCAGCAGGTTGACCGGTGGCGCGACCGACACGTAGGCCCGCAGCCTGCCGCCGGCTGCGCGGAACGGCGCGAGCGCGACGGCGATGCCCGACAAGGGCTGTTCGGCGTATTCGAAGCCGCGGCCGGCCGCTTCGCGGACGAGCATGATCGAGCGTCCGGCCGCGATCACGCCCCCGTCGGGCAGGCTGGCGACCAGGCGCAGTTGGCGGGGCGTGGGCTTCGGGTCGCTCGGCAGCAGCGATTCTTCGAGCGCTTCCCAACCCCCGCCGGGCCGGCGCTCGATCAGGTTGCCGCCCGCGACCGCGAAGGCTTCCGAGCCGGCCACGGCCACCGAGCTGATGTTCTCCCCGGAGTCGGCCGGCGGCGGAGCTTCGATGCTCCAGCGGCTGCCGTCGTAGTGCAGGATCGTCCCGTTGGCGCCCACAGCCCAGCCTTCGCCGCTGCTCGTGAAGGCCACGGCGTTGAGCTGCGACTGCGTGAGCGAGATCGACTGCGGATCTTCAGACCAGGACGCGCCGTCCCAGCGCAGGATGACGCCGAACTGGCCGACGGCGAAGGCGCTGGAGGGCCCGGCGAAGGCGACGCCGAGCAGGTTGAGGTGGTGAGCGCGGGGGGGAGCGGGCTCGACCTGCCAGCCGGTTGACGCGTCGTAGCGCAGCGTCGCGCCGCCCAGGCCGACCGCCAGCGCGCCCGATTCGCCGGCCGCCGCCCGGCTGCCCGGCGCCAGCGCGACGCTCGTCAGCGGCGAGCGGTCGGGCAGCGGCCACGGCGTGAGCAGGCTCGAGCTCTGTCCTGGCGACCACTGCCCGAGCGCCTTCGTACCGCCGAGCCAGCCCGCATCGGGTCCGGTGAACGCATCTGCGCCTTCCGGTCCGTGGCCGGGCGCCTGGACGCTCGTCCAGCGGCCACGGGCGTAGACCTCGACGGCTTCGTTGCGAAGCGAGAGCGCGACCGGTCCGCTTTCGGTTGCGAAGAACGCATCGGGCACCGCCGCCGAGCCGAGCGCTTCTTCGCAGGAGTTGGCCACCGGCAGCGTGCACCACGAGTTGGTGACGTTGCCGCTATTGCCGTCGTAGCGCGCCACCACGTGGCCAGCTTCGTGGTTGTTGATGAAGACCTTCGCTCCGATCCAGACGGCGGCGCCGCCCGGCTCCAGCTTCAGCGCTTCCGGTTCGACGTGGTTGCTCTGACCGGCTAGGGCGCCGCTGAGGTCGAGCGCATCGAGGCCGAGCCCGCTCGGCGAGAAGTGCCATTCGCGGTTGTGGAGATGGCCCAGGATGAGTCCACGCCCATGAGGATTGGCGGGCGAGAACGCGCCCCAGGCTTCGCCCGGGCCCTGGACGTCGCCGACTCGGAGGGTCATCGGTTCGCTGCCGGGGATGCCGGAGGGCCGCTGCAGCGCGGTTTCGCGCGTCCATCCGCCTTCCTTCAGGAGCGCGTATTCCGAAGTGCTCGCCGTCAGCATGCCGTACACGTGCCCTTCGGGATCCTGGCCGAGGCGCAGTTGCGCGCCGGCGGCGGATCCCAGCAGGGGCTTCAGGGTTTCCGTGGCGCTCTTGTCGTATTCGAACCGACCGCCGGGGCTTCTGTGGAAGAAGCCGATCGTCTTGGCGCCTTCGCGCGGGGTCTCGACCAGCCCAAGCCACGCCTCGCCGGAGGGCGTCATCGCGCCGGTGGCCTTCACCCCACCGGCGGCGTTGATGTTGAGCTTGTCAGCCGGTACCAGTTCGAACGGCTTGACGCCCCCTTCTTCGCGAAGCACATCTGCGATCTGCCAGCCGCCCCTTTCCGCATAGCGCAGCAGCACGAGCTGGTGGCCTTCGGCCGTGTATTGCAGCCGGCCCGCGCCCGTCGCCGCGGGCGGCGCGCGCGTGATGCCGTAGGCCCAGGTTTCCGCTTCGTGCAGCGGGCTGGCGCCGGCGGAGACGGCGCCGAGGATCGTGATGTCTTCGGCGGGCGCCACCACACCGGTGATCGATGCCGAGACCGGGGGCGCCGATACCGTGTTGGCGACTTCGACTTCGGTCTCTTGGGAGCTTGCCTGGTTGCCGGCGGCGTCCAGCGCGCGCGCGCGGAGCCTGTAGCGGCCATTTTCCAGGATTTCGGTGTGCAGCCGGTGGGCGTATGTGCCGGCGCTCGAGGACGACGGAACCGTCACTTCGCCTCCGGGGAGCCGCGTCCAGGCCGCGCTGCCGGCACGGGCCCGTTCGAAGATCACAGCTGCCACGCCCGAGCCCGGTTCTCCATTTGGGAGGGCGGGATCGATGGCTGTCGCCTCGAGGGTGACGTCGCCGCTGGAGGGCGAGCCGGACGGTTCCAGCTCGACCTTTCCGACTTCCGGCGGGGTGTTGTCCACCAGCCGGCCGCGCACCGGGAGCGAGACGAAGCTGAGGCCTTCCCCGCCGGCCGGCACGACGCGGAAGTCGTCGCGACCGTTCGGCGCTTCGCTCGTCGCGGTGTCGAAGCAGGCCGTGGTCGCCGTGGGGGCACAGCTCGTGGGTTCGCCGCCGCTGGGCGCCGTGGGTACCGGCTTCCAGGCGCCGCTGCCCGCGGGAGCCCATTCGAAGCGGATCGGCTGGATTTCGGCGCCGTGAGGGACTTCGGCCTGGAGCTTGATCACGCCGCGCAGCGGCGATGCGGGGACGGCGAGCTTGACGACGGGCGATTCGCCCACGACGATCAGCCGTTCGATCGGCGGCGATTCATACTGGGCGTGCGTTGTCTTTTCGGTGACGACGACGCGCAGTTCATACGGGCCGTCCTGCGCGATTTCTTCTTCCGGGCGCAGGAACGCATACGGCTGGGTGGGGCTCTTCGTGCTTTCGACTTCCTGCCAGGTCGTGGTCTCCTCCGGCCGAATCTCGAACACGATCGATTCGATCGATTCGGCGGCCAACGTCGTGTTGAGCTTGAGGGTGACGAGGGATTCGCTTATGAAGTCGGGCCCCGCCGGTTCGGTTTCCAGGGTGACCGCCGGCTCCGATTGCGAGGATGCCGGGGCAAGCAGCGCCGCCAGCGGCCCGGTCGGGCCGGCGAAGGGGGAATCGAGACCCGGCGGGCCGCCGCCGCCGCCCGGCCGCGTGCCCGGGGCCGCCGCCGGACCAGCCTGTCCCGCGGGCGCGGAGCCGCCGAGCGCCGGCGGCGGCGAGGCAGGCGACCAGGAGGCGGCCGGCGCGGGCGAGCTCGGCGTGTCAGCCAGCGCGGCGCCGGTCGGTCGCCGCGGCACCTGCGGCTGCGCAAGCCGCGCCAGACGCGCCACCAGCCTGCGCCACTGCGCGGTATCCAGCATGGGAGCCGGCTGTGCGCCGACCGGCTCGGTCCGCGACGCACGCGCCTGGACGCCGGCGCGTGCTCGCGCGGGCCGCGCGAGGGCTCCCCCGGGTGTGGCCTCGCCAGGACGGGCGCACTTCGGCGAAGCGGCGGCCTGGTCGGCGTTCCAGGCGAGCAGGAGCTGGAGTCTCATGAGCGCCCGCCGGTCGGCCCGCCCGGCGGCGATCTCGCGCCGCCCGCAGGTGGAGATGCGCAGGCGCGGCTCGGACAGCAGGCGGGCCTCGAGCTGGGGGCGGCTCATCAGCAGCATCTCCCGGGTCAGGGCGTCGCGCGTCCTGGGACCGAACAGCGGCATGGCGCCGTGGCGCGCGCGCCCTTCCGTCTCACCGAGCAGCCTCCAGGCCTCCAGCACCGGGCGCGGGTCGATCGGCCCCGCGCCCGCCGGCTCGATCTCGAACAGCAGGCGCGCCGACGTCCCGGCCGCGCCGCCCGGGACACTGCCCAGGACCGTCCCCGCGGGCACCCATGCCCCCCTGCGCAAGGCCGCCGCCACGACTCTCGCCGCCGGCGCGCCGCCGCCGGCGCCGGTGTGGGTCGAGGGAGTCTCGCGGGCAACCCGCCACGGCAGCGTGTAGCGTCTGGCGAGCGAGCCGAGCCGCGCGTAGGTGTAGGTGTCGCCGAACACGTCGCGCAGCTCGACGAAGCGGCCCAGCTTCGGCGTGCGCCCGACGCGCAGCACTTCGGCGTCCTTGACCGCGACCACCGCCGCTCCCGGCGAGGCGGCGACGCTCGCCCCCACAACCCCGCCGGCCGGCGTGGCCGCGTGGGCGCTCCGGCCCGCCACCGGGGACCGCCCGTCGACGATTGCGGTGAGCGCGCCTGTCATCGAGCGTGGCGCTCCCGCGAGCAGCCGGGCGCGCAGCAGCACCGATTCGACATAGCTCGAGGAATGGTTGTACGCATAGATGGCCGCGCGCAGATCGTGCGCCGCGCGCGCGGCGGCGAGATAGCGGGCGGCCGCGAAGATCGCGTCGGCGGGGTTGTAGGGATCGCGCACGCCGGCGCCGTTAGCGTCCACGCCGTAGGCGGACCACTCTTCCGGCAGGAACTGCATCCACCCCTCGGCGCCGACGCTCGAGACGCTGAGGTCGTAGCCGTAGTCGCTCTCGACTTCGTTGATCGCGGCCAGCACCTGCCACGGGACCGCGTAGCGCTCGGCGGCGGCGAGGTAGATGGGCAGCAGGAACGGCGGCGTGCGGTAGGTGTCGATGAAGAAGTTCAGTAGCGGGCTCGCGCCCGAGGGCATCGAAGCCGGTGGGGGTATGAGCGGTTCGAACGCGCTCGGGTTGGGCGCCAGCGTCGGCGCTCGAGCGGGGCGGGACGGCGAGGGCGTTTCCGATGTCGCGCCCCCGGTTTCTCCGACCGCGGCCGGCTGCCTCTTGGCATGCGCCCGCGGCGAGCGGCGCTTCGGGGTGGCCGTGGCCGGCTGCGGGACGCGTGAGACCACCTTGGGGGGTTGGGTTGCCGTGGTTGTGGAGCTTGTGGATGCGGTTTCCGGGGCTTCGGTTTCCGGGGTTTCTATTTCCGGGATTTTGGGCGTCGTCGAGGGCGGCGAGGAAGGCGAAGCCGAAGTGGAGGACGTGGGTGCGGCCTGCCCGGACTGCGTTTCGGCGATCGTCGATGCGCCGCTGTCGGGGGGAGCGGCGGCGATGGTGCCTGCGAGGACGAGCGCGAGAAGGAGGAGCCTCCGACAGCCGTTGCTCATGCGACGAATCGCACCTTGGTCGGCCAGCGCCTGCGATCGAGCTTGAGGATCAGCAGCCCTCGGCGCCCCGTGAAGCGCCGCGGACGGGCTTCGCTGACGATGTGCCCGCGCCGGAGAGCCTGCGCGCCGATCGTGACCGGTCGGCGTATCCTGAAGCTCAGGTAGAGACTTAGGTTATGCCGACCATGCAGCTTGGCCTTGACGCCAAAGATCGCGGGCGGCAGCTTGACCCTGTGCGTCTGGGTCACGGTCGCCGGCGGTGGCGGCGGTTCGGGCGGCGGTGGCGGTTCGAGCACCAGGATCGGCGGATCGAGCTGGAGTTCCAGCGGCCGTTCTTCGAGGTCGTCGCCTTCCGGCGCGGCCGGCTTCGCCCCGTCTGTCAGCCGGTAGATGTGAGGCGGCTGCGGCACAGAGTTCCCGGCTTCATCGAAAACGCTGCCCATGCTGGTGGCTGCCCAGGCGTCGTTGGTGGCGTTCGCGGCGATCGCGCTCACGTAGCCTTCGCGGTCGGCGGGCACGAGCGGCTTCGGTGGGGAGCCTTTGTAGGTTGGGTCTTCGACGCGAAAGCGCGTCACGGCAGTGGCTCCGTCGCAGGCCGCCTGGGCGATGACGGGTTCATTAACGGGCTCTGCGTTTGGGTCTCCGGTCGTCCCTTCCTTATGAGGGAGCAAGCTGCCGCCCGCAAGCGCTTCGTCCGTGCCGGGGACGACCGCGATCGAGGACCACAGGAACGAGTTGGGAGGTTCGACGACTAGGAAGGCGGGGGGCGTGAAGGTGAAACGGCGTTCCGCCGGGCCCGCGCAGGTCGTGCTTGCCCCGGTCCTCGACACCGGCACCACCGGGGAGGGCGGCGGCGGGAGTGACGGCGAGGCGGGCCGGAATTCATGCGGGGACGTCATGCGCAGCCCGGCGGGGTTGCCGGCCACCCAGCCCTGGCCCGCGGCGTCGAAGTCGACCGCGACAAGGTCGGTCCGGTAGGGGTCGTAATCCTGCGGGCTCGTGGGCGGCGTGAACGGGACCGGCGAGAAAGCCCCCCCGCTCGAGACCCGCATCTCGGGTGGGGCCACCCCTTCGTGTTCGGGCAGGACTTCGCTCTCCGATTCGGGCGCGTAGCGTTCGGCCGTGGCGCCGACCGCGACGCCGAATGGGTTGCCCTGGAGGTCCTGGCGGGCGACCGCGGCGGTGTATTCGCCCTGGAGCCAGCCCAGCGCTGGGTACGGAGACACATCTTCGAGCTGTGTCCCGTCCCAGTGCACGACGGTGCCGTAGGTGCCGAAGAACCAGCAGTCGTTCCAGGCCAAGCAGGAGGCCGAGGTGATCCCGCCAGGCCTGCGGTTTTTTTCGAGGACCACTCTTGTCAACGTTGTTGCCGGCAGTTCGAGCGACTCCCATTCGAGCGTCGCGCCGTCGAAGCGGCAGAGGCGGCTCCAGCTCAGGTCGGAGGGCCCCCCGATCAGCCAGTAGTCGAGCTTGCCCGCCCACACGACCGTGTGGCCCGGGCAGACGCTGTAGCCCGGGAAGCCGGGACTCGGGAACCAGGAGGCGCCGTTGAAGAGCCAGACTCCGTAGGGATTCTTCGCCTGCGCTTCGCTGGTGGTGGTGGCCGCGAGCCCGCGGTTCCAGGCCCTGAAGGCGATCGAGGTCACCGTGAGGGCGCACTGGCTGCCCGGTGGGGCTTCTCCTTTGAAGACGAACGAGCACGGCTGGGCGGGGGTCTCGACGGGTATGCCTTCGCTGCCGAAGGGGTACGGATCGACGTCCACCCAGCACGGGCTGCCGGGCGTCGGGCCGGCGGGAGGCGAAGCGGGTGGGCCTTCGACGCCCGCCGCCGTGGTTGTCGTCGTGGTCGCGCTCTGCGTGCAGGCGACCGTCGAGCCGCCTTCGGCGGCGTAGGCGGGGGCGGCCCCGGCGAGGAACAGGACGAGGACGCTGGGCGGCAGGGCGAGCAGCCCGAAGCGGCGGCGCATGGCGGAGGATGTTAGCCGGATGGCCGATTCCGACGGCGCGAGTTCACAGGAAGTTCACGATCGGCTGGGCCAAGATTCATCTATTTGCGCACAACGGACAACGGGCTTCCCAGTTCACGTTCACACTGCGATGACACGCGCTTCACCGTGGCGTAACGACGTTCACCAATAAGACACAGGGATCTTCACCAGGGGGCAACAACGGCCTGCGCTCCAGCTGAATAGATTGCGTCTCATGCCTGGGAAGCTTCGCAGCCAGGGTGGGCGTCTCTCGCTCGTCACTGGCGTCGTGCCACTGAGAGGCGGACGACCATGTACCAGTTCGGAGCGACTAGGCCAGTGATCATCGTTATCCTCGACTCCAGCAAGGGGAAGAAACATATGGACATCGCAGCTCGGAAACGATTCATCTTGGCCCCGCTCGCCGCACTGCTGATCGGGCTCAGCGCGGTCTTCAGCATGGTGCTTGCGGACACAAGCTCCGCGGCGGCGCCGGCAGGCGTCGGTTGCCAGTCCTCCGACGGCAAGATCAATGGGCGCGGCTCGACCTATCAGAATGTCCTGCTGAAAGAATACGCCAAAGTCTTCGGCGAAGACTTCTGCGGCAGCGTCGCGGAACAGTTCTCGTCCGATCCGGCCGGCAACACTATGATTGCCTATAACTACCCGAAGGCCGTTTCAGCGAGCGCCACTGGCTCGGGTGCCGGCATTAAGGCGACGAACTGTCGCTCAGACGCGTTCGGGGGCACGGATACTCCCTACAGCCGGGCGCAGCTGGCGGAACTCAATGGAACCCCGGGTGCGGCGGGCATCGGATGTAACAGCACCATCGAACCGCCGTTCACGCCCAACGTGGCGCCGTACCCCAACGTCAACGACATCCAGGCCAACGTCATGGCGCTGCCGGTCGGCGGCTCCTCTGTGACGGTCGCGGTGCACCTCACGGGTGGAACCGGAGGCAGCTGCCCAACGGGCACAGTGCCGACGAGCCTGAAGTTCACCCCGAAGGAGGTGTCGCGTATCTACGGCGGTGATGCCCAGACTTGGAACGACGCCGAACTCGTGGCGACCAACTCGACGCTGAAAGAATGCACGGGCGCGATCACGCGCGTTGTGCGCCAGGACAGCTCCGGGACCACGAACATCCTGAAGCAGTACCTGATCCGCGTGGACAACGAACGCACCGGTGCGACCTGCGGCGTGATATCAAGCGTGATCCAGAAGTGGGAAACAGCGTACTTCACGAAAAACACGGAATGGCCGGGCCTCCAGAAATCCGGTGAAGAAGGCACTTGCAGTAGCATCGTCCACCCGGTGAATAGCGGCAATCCAGAAGAGCTTGCGCTTGTGAAGGCCACTGCGGGCGCCGCCGGTTACGTCGACCTCGCCGAAGCGGTGAACCAGGCGGGGGTCGTGCTCGCGAGCGTCCAGAACGCCACAGGCACCAAATACGAACCGCCCAGCATCAACGGCGGAGCAGCCAACTGCCTCTACAGCGCGCTGCCGGCGCCTCCGGGCAGCAGCAACAGCGACGCTGTCGGGCTGAACGCGGAAGACAACTGGAGCAACAACAACGAAGGGTACTCAAGCGCACCCGCCAACCACGAGAACGCCACGGATCTGGGCAGCAAGTACCCGATCTGCGGACTGACGTTCGACCTGGTCTACACGGGCCTGAACAGCAACAACGGCGAAGGAAAGAGCGCTATCAGCAGGCTCACGGCCGATCAGCGGCGGACGATGTACGGGTTCTTCACGTTCATCCTCTCCTCGGCCGGGCAGGAAGTCCCTGGGAAGATCCACTACGCGCCACTGCCGGCGAGCTGGCTGCCGAAGCTCGAGCAGGGGTTCCAGGAAAACTTCTAGACACGGACGTCTAGGGGAGGCATATAGTCGATCCGTGGCAGGGGACCTGCCGCCAAATGGATCTGCTGAACGGGGGGAGCCGGCTGAGCCGGCTCCCCCCGTCCCTTATGTATCTAAAATGTGAACGTCCCTCTATGCGCATACTCATGTATCTAAAATGTGAACATCCTCCCACGATGCTTCCCTTTTGACGAACGCTCTGGTAGAAGGAGGCCGGTGAAGACGAGGATGAGCATCAACCTGTCGCGCCATTGCCGCCGCGCCCTGAGGCTGACGGTCGCGGCGGCGTGTCTCGGCCTGCTCGCGGCAAGCCCCGCGAACGCCGCACCCTTTGTCGTTCATAACACCACGGAACTGGAAACAGCAGTCGCCACGGCCAACGGGAACACCGAAGCGAACACGATCGAACTCAAGGCCGGCACCTACCTGCCGACCAAGACGATGATCTTCACCAACACGCACGGCACGCAGACGGTGGCGGGGCCGGCGGGCAAAACCGGTGAAGCCACGCCTGGCGTCCAGATCAACGGCGGCAAAGTCTTGCCGGTCGAAGGGGTCTCAGAAAAAGAACTGATCACCGTCAAGACGGGCGTGACGGTCACGCTTAAGCACGTCGTTGTCACCAGTGGCGGCGAAGCAGCGAATGCCGGGATCGAAGACGCCGGGACTCTGAACGTCGAAAACGCGACGATCTCCGGCAACTTCGGTACCCAGATCCAGGTTGCGAGTGGCGCGACCGCCAATCTCACCAACTCGACGCTCTCCGACGGCCACGCATTCGGTCTTGGCAACGAAGGCACGGCGAGCTTCCTGAACGTGACGGTCGTGCACAACGCCGCCGGCGGCATCGGGGGCAACGCGGGCACGCTGAGCCTGACGAACACGATCGTCGCTCTCAACGGCCCGACGGCCACCCTGCAGTGCAGTGGCAACACGATCACGAACGATCACAGCCTCGCCTCCGACGAAAGCTGTGAAGGCGAAGCGGCCTTCAAGAACAAGACGCCGCTGCTGCAGACATCGCTGCTCAACGACGGCGGTTCCACGACGATCTACTCGGAGAAGGCCGGCAGCCCGTCGCTCGACGCCGGTGACCCGGCAAAGTGTCCGGCGACCGACCAGCGCGGCTATTCGCGTCCCGATGTCACCAGCACGGCGTGCGACATCGGCGCCGACGAGTACAGCCCGACGCTGCCCACGATCATTGTGCCAGCGGCAATAGTCACGCCCGCCACGAGCTCGTCGGGAGCGGTGGTCGAATACAGCGTCGAAGCGACCGACCCCTACGCGCTGGTCAAGAAATTGGAATGCGCGCCCGCATCGGGCTCGACCTTCCCGATCGGCACGACCACGGTGAACTGCACCGCAGTCGACGGCCACGAAAACAAAGCCACCGCTGCGTTCGACGTGACCGTCACCGCTGCCTGCGAAGCGTCCCCGACGATCGAAACCCAACCGTCAAACCAGACGGTCACAGAACCCGCCACAGCCAGTTTCAAAGTCGTCGAGGGCACGATCCCCGCGAACTGCACGGCCGCGACGATCCAGTGGGAACTCTCCACCAACAGCGGCACGAGCTGGACACCGGTCACCGGTGCGACCAGCGCGACGTACACGATCAACCCGACCCACACAAGCGAAACCGGTCACGAGTTGCGCGCCGTGCTCACAAACACGCACGGCTCGACCACCTCGACCGCCGCGACACTCACAGTCAACGCGGCAGCGTGCGCAGCGTCCCCGGCGATCGGGACCCAGCCGTCGAACCAGACGGTCACAGAACCGGCGGAAGCGAGCTTCACGGTCGTCGAAGGCGCGATCCCGGCTAATTGCGCGGCGGCCTCGATCCAGTGGGAAGTCTCGACCAATGGGGGCGGGAGCTGGACACCGGTCTCCGGCACCAACTTCTCCGGCGCTACCAGCGCGACCCTGAAAATCAAACCCACCAGCACCTCAGAATCCACTCACGAGTTCCGCGCGGTGCTGACCAACGCGCACACAGGCTCGACCAACTCGACCGCCGCGACGCTGACCGTCAACACGGCAGCGTGCGCGGCGTCCCCGGCGATCGGGACCCAACCCTCAAACCAGACGGTCACAGAACCCGCCACAGCCAGCTTCAACATCAAAGAGGGCACGATCCCCGCGAACTGCACGGCCGCGACGATCCAGTGGGAACTCTCCACCAACAGCGGCACGAGCTGGACACCGGTCACCGGTGCGACCAGCGCGACGTACACGATCAACCCGACCCACACAAGCGAAACCGGTCACGAGTTGCGCGCCGTGCTCACAAACACGCACGGCTCGACCACCTCGACCGCCGCGACACTCACAGTCAACGCGGCAGCGTGCGCAGCGTCCCCGGCGATCGGGACCCAGCCGTCGAACCAGACGGTCACAGAACCGGCGGAAGCGAGCTTCACGGTCGTCGAAGGCGCGATCCCGGCTAATTGCGCGGCGGCCTCGATCCAGTGGGAAGTCTCGACCAATGGGGGCGGGAGCTGGACACCGGTCTCCGGCACCAACTTCTCCGGCGCTACCAGCGCGACCCTGAAAATCAAACCCACCAGCACCTCAGAATCCACTCACGAGTTCCGCGCGGTGCTGACCAACGCGCACACAGGCTCGACCAACTCGACCGCCGCGACGCTGACCGTCAACACGGCAGCGTGCGCGGCGTCCCCGGCGATCGGGACCCAACCCTCAAACCAGACGGTCACAGAACCCGCCACAGCCAGCTTCAACATCAAAGAGGGCACGATCCCCGCGAACTGCACGGCCGCGACGATCCAGTGGGAACTCTCCACCAACAGCGGCACGAGCTGGACACCGGTCACCGGTGCGACCAGCGCGACGTACACGATCAACCCGACCCACACAAGCGAAACCGGTCACGAGTTGCGCGCCGTGCTCACAAACACGCACGGCTCGACCACCTCGACCGCCGCGACACTCACAGTCAACGCGGCAGCGTGCGCAGCGTCCCCGGCGATCGGGACCCAGCCGTCGAACCAGACGGTCACAGAACCGGCGGAAGCGAGCTTCACGGTCGTCGAAGGCGCGATCCCGGCTAATTGCGCGGCGGCCTCGATCCAGTGGGAAGTCTCGACCAATGGGGGCGGGAGCTGGACACCGGTCTCCGGCACCAACTTCTCCGGCGCTACCAGCGCGACCCTGAAAATCAAACCCACCAGCACCTCAGAATCCACTCACGAGTTCCGCGCGGTGCTGACCAACGCGCACACAGGCTCGACCAACTCGACCGCCGCGACGCTGACCGTCAACACGGCAGCGTGCGCGGCGTCCCCGGCGATCGGGACCCAACCCTCAAACCAGACGGTCACAGAACCCGCCACAGCCAGCTTCAACATCAAAGAGGGCACGATCCCCGCGAACTGCACGGCCGCGACGATCCAGTGGGAACTCTCCACCGACGGCGGCACGACCTTCACCCCGGTCACGGGCGCCACCTCCGCGACCTACACGATCAACCCGACCCACACGACCGAAACCGGTCATAAGCTGCGCGCCGTCCTCACAAACACTCACGGCTCCACGACCAGCACCGTCGCGACACTCACCGTCAACGCGCCCGCGTGCACAGTCTCCCCGACGATCGAAACCCAACCGTCAAACCAGACGGTCACAGAACCCGCCGCGGCCAGCTTCAACATCAAAGAGGGCACGATCCCCGCGAACTGCTCAGCAGCCACGATCCAGTGGGAACTCTCCACCGACGGCGGCACGACCTTCACCCCGGTCACGGGCGCCACCTCCGCGACCTACACGATCAACCCGACCCACACGACCGAAACCGGTCATAAGCTGCGCGCCGTCCTCACAAACACTCACGGCTCCACGACCAGCACCGTCGCGACACTCACCGTCAACGCGCCCGCCACCTCGCCAGAAGCCGCAATACACCAGCTTCTGCAGGAAGTCGGGTCGTCAAAAATTCCGCACCACATTCGCCGTCAGCTGTCTTGCCTGTTGAGCCAGGCGTTGCGCAGTCTGGCAGGGCTGAGCGGCTACGGGCCTTCAAAGTGTGGCGCAGCGCTCCTGTCGTCAAAGGCAACCAAGGTGGGACACAAGAGCGGGCGTCCCGGCGCCTGTCAGGATCTTCAGCAGTTCATCGATGTGATCGGACATGACCAAGACAGCCGCAAGCCGAAGATTCCGGCGGGGCTTGCGAAGGCATGGAGCAAGGCGGCCCACGGCGTCGAGTCTTCGCTGGGCTGCACCGCGCACGACAAGTCCACCGGCCACGCCAGCCGGCCTGCGCACGGGCGCCGTGGACGTCGTTCCGGCGGCCGGTGAGCAGCAACGGGACAGGCCTGAGGCTCCGCCGACCACGGGGTTTGCGCTAGATGTGGAAGCTGGGTCGCTCTGGGACCTTGCGCTTAGTGCTGGTCGCGGCTCTGGTCGCCGGCGCTGTGGTGTTGATCGTGATCCTGGCAGCGGGCGGGCACGGGTCGCACGGCTCGGCGCCACCGGTATCGGGCAACCAATCACCTGTCCGCGTTGTCCCTTCGCGAACCGGCGATGCAGCCGTGACGCGATCGCTGCGGCACGGAGTGATGGTTGTGGCGATCGACCAGCCGTCACCCGGTTTGTTCGCGGAGCAGAACGCCTCAATCGCACAGGGAGCCACGGTCGCGGTCGACGAGCTCAACGCCGCGGGCGGGCTCGCCCGGCATATTCGGATCAAGCTGGTGCCTCAGAGCTTGGACGGCCTGTCTCCCGCCGCGGTGGAGGGCCGGCTGCGCTCCGAGGCCGCCGCTGCGCTGATCCTGCCGTGCGACACGGACTCGCAACTGAGCCTCGCCGCGGGGGCGGCCCGGTACGGGACGCTCATGCTCGCGCCTTGCAACCCTGACCCCGCGGCAGGGCGACGCTACCCGACGTACTGGCCGATCGGGATGTCCACGAGCGAAGAAATGGCCGGGCTGACGAGCTTCATGCGCACGATCGGTTACGGAAGCGCCTTCATCGTCAGCGCCCCGAGCAGCCATTATGTCCAACTGATGACGGGCTACTTCCGCGCTGCCGCGCAGCGCAAGGGCATACGGATTGTGGGTAGCGCTTCGGTTGCCATGAAAACGAGCGATTTCTCGGGCTTGGCGCACACCATCGAAGCCGCCGGCCCGCGACCGTCGATCATCTTCACCGCGCTTCCGCCGCCATTGGTGAACCAGATGGCAGCCGGCCTGAAGGCGCAGGGCATACCTCAGAGTGTGGTCGGCGCCTCGGCGATGGATACGCAGCTTACCGTCACAAGCAACCGTGGCGCGCTCGAAGATTCGGTCTTTCCCTCATATGGCTTCCCGCGTGAAAGCCCGGCGGGACACCACTTCCTCGTCAGCTATAAGAAGCGGTTCGGCAACGAACCGGTGGGCAGCTTTCCCGGCCTCGGGTTCGAAACGATCCGGGTGCTCGAGGCCGCCGTGCACCAGGCGCGCTCGGCCGAGCCGAGCGCCATCGAGCAGGCGCTTTCCCGGGGTCTCGCCCTGGAAGGGGTCGCGCTCGCCGAACGCCGCTATCAGCCGGGCACGGATCACAACCCGATAGGTCCTGTGGCTGTGGAAAAGGACGTCGCGGGCCACTTCGAACAGGTCCTCGCCACCACGCCCTGAGATGGCGAGGAGATGAGCAGCAGCGCCGCGCGAATCGCGTCGCGCCGTCCCGATCAGTAGACGGACAGCACGCGCGTCGTGGCACGCGCGTCGCGATCGTTCATGTAGCGGTACGTGCCCTTGAGGAGATGGAGTCCCCATAGGGCCACGCCCGGAACCTTCGCCTTGGTGGCTGAGTCCACGCTCGGACCGGTGAGGTGGAAGTCCGCTCCCGTGGCGTTGACCGTGACGAATATGGAGTACCAGCCACTGCGCAAGCGGGTGACGGCGCGACCGCCTGAGTCGGTCAAGGTCACCTGGCCGCCCGTGGCGCTGACCGTCGCGAGCAGTTTGTTGGCCGGGGCAGGAGCCTCTGCCGTCTTCGAGGTGGCCGCGTGCGTTGACGCGCCGGACGCTCCGCCGCCACATCCCCCGCCGGCGAGGGCGACCGCGGCTCCCGCGATGGCCAGGACCGTCCGGCCGGTCGTGTGGCAGGCAGGGCGGTTCACGATCGGTCTGGACCGTCGGCGCCGCTGGGTGGACCCTCGACATCGCCGACGCCGACGGCTTCTCGCAGGACCACCGGTGGCACGTGGCCGTTGACGCCCTTCACCAGCGGCTGTTGCCACGGGAGCACCGCCTCGAGGAACGCATCCAGCGCCGGTCCGCTCAACGTCTCGGCGTCGATCAGAGTATTGGCAAGCTCCTCCAGGATCTCCTTGTTCATCTCGATGATCTGCCTGGCGGTGTCCTCTGCCTCGTGGGCCAGCCGTCGCGTCTCTGAGTCCACCAGTTCGTGTGTCGCCGCGGCGACGTTCGCCGTGTTCGCGAGTTCGCGGGCGATGAAGATCTCGCCGGGCTTCTCGCCGACCGTCACGGGTCCGATCGCCTCGCTCATGCCCCAGACCGAGACCATCGCATGGGCGGTCTTCGTCGCTTCGTCGAGGTCGTTCTCCCCTCCGGTGGAGAGCATGCCGAAGACGTAGTCCTCGGCTGCCACGCCGGCCATGGTCGTGACCAGGTTCTTCGTCAGGTCGAGGTGCGTCAGCATGAGCTTGTCTTCGCTCGAGTAGACGGTCGCGCCGCCGCGCCCGCGCGCGCGCGCCACGACCGAGAGCTTCTGCAGCGCCGCCGAGTTGCCGATCGCGCGGGCGACGATCGCGTGTCCGGACTCGTGCACTGCTATCCGCCAGACCTCGTCCCGCGAGAGCACGTGGCTCTTGCGTGCGGGCCCGGACAGAACCCGGTCGATCGCCTCCTCGAGCTCTTCCTGCTCGATCAGCTGCTTGTCGGCGCGCACGGTGAGCAGCGCGGCCTCGTTGATGATGTTCGCGAGGTCGGCGCCCGTGAAGCCCGGCGTCTGCTGGGCGATGCGCATCAGGTCGGCATGCGGGGAGATCGGACTGCGGCCGGCGTACAGTCCCAGGATCTCAGCGCGCCCGTGTACGTCCGGGACGTCGACGACGACCTGCCGGTCAAAGCGGCCCGGCCGCAGCAGCGCGTTGTCGAGGATGTCCGGCCGGTTGGTCGCGGCTATGATCACGACGCCGGACTCCGCCCCGAAGCCGTCCATCTCGACGAGAATCTGGTTGAGCGTCTGCTCGCGCTCGTCGTTGCCCTGTCCCATGCCGGCGCCCCGCTGGCGGCCGACGGCGTCGAGCTCGTCGATGAAGATGATGGCCGGCGCCGCTTCGCGCGCCTGACGGAAGAGGTCGCGCACGCGCGCTGCGCCCACGCCTACGAGCGACTCGACGAACTCCGAGCCCGACAGGGAGAAGAAGTCGGCCTGCGCCTCGCCGGCGACGGCCCGTGCGAGCAGCGTCTTGCCCGTGCCCGGGGGCCCGGTGAGTATCACTCCCTTGGGCGCCTTGGCGCCGAGGTGCGCGTAGCGTCCCGGGTTCTCGAGGTAGTCGCAGACCTCGCCCAGCTCGATCAGCGCCTCCGGAGCGCCGGCCACGTCGGCGAACGTCGTGCGGCCCTCGCCGGCCTTCTGCCCGCTCCCGGTCCACTTCGAGAACGCCGCGAAGGCCGCTCCCTGCTCTCGCACGAGCGTCATGAAGAAGGCGAACAGCGTGACGAGGATCAGGATCGGCAGCAGGAACTGGACGGTCGCGTGCAGGGTCGCCTTGCCCGACTGCGCGTTGACGGACGTCGGCACGTGCTTGCGCTGAAGCAGCGCGATCAGCGTGCCCGTGTAGGAGTCCGAATGCGGGTAGCTCGCCCATAGCGCCCGGCCATTGTCCGTGCGCAGTTCCAGCCGCGCGTCCTGGTCGAGGAGCGTCACCTGCGTCGCGTGTCCACCGGAGATCAGTTCGGTGGCATTGGTGAGCGTCGTCTGCTGCCCGGTCGAGTGCGGCGCGATGATCGACAGGCCGAGGAAGAAGAGGACCAGCAGCAGGACCGCCGTCGCCGCCAGGCCGGTCAGCAGCGGGCTCTCCGTGAGCACCGCCCACACGACCGCGGCGCCGCGGCGCAGCCCGGCAAAGCGCGACCTCCTGAAGGCGGAGGCCGTGGCTGCAGCACTCGTCGTGGAGGTCTTTGAACGCGGACTCGTCATAGGTCGCTACTGGATCGCTGGAAGGCTACGGGTGTGGCGGTGCGCTTGGCAGCGACCTTCACGCCGAGGTCCGGCATTCTCCGGCATCGACCGAGGTCAGACGTGAACAATCTGTGAACGCGCATGTGATCGCAAAGTGAACGGCTCGTGACGGCAGTGTAATGAAGTGAACAGAATGTGACGCCTAGAGTCGTGATGACGCGGTGAACAATCGTGACGATGCGGTGAATGGGCTTGCCCAGGGCTCAGCCGGCCTGATAGGAAGCGATGTGCCGGGTGGTCGAGGTGGGCGCGCGAGCGCACCATCGCGTCCACCTCACACCATCAATACTGTGCCCCACTGGACTGGAGGACATAATGATGCACCTGATGCACCGAGTCTTGAAGCGTCGCCGAACGTGTTCGGTGGCGCTCGCGTTGGCCGCGACGGCATCGCTCCTGATGCTGGCCGCCGGCGCGAATGCCGCAACCTTTGTCGTTCACAACACCACGGAACTCGAAGCAGCGGTCACCTCGGCCAACGGCAACACCGAAGCGAACACGATCGAACTCACGCACGAAACCTACCTGCCGAGCAAGACGTTGATCTTCACCAACACGCACGGCACGCAGACGGTGGCGGGGCCGGCGGGCACGATCGGCGTCGCTACGCCTGGCGTCACGCTCAGCGGCGCCGCCGTCCAGCCAGATGAAGGGGTGGGCTCAGAAAAGGAACTGATCACCGTCAAGACGGGCGTGACGGTCACGCTCAAGCACGTCGTTGTCACGGGCGGCGGCGAAGGAGGGAATGCTGGGATCGAAGACGCCGGGACTCTGAACGTCGAAAACGCGACGATCTCCGGCAACATCGGTACCCAGATCCAGGTTGCGAGTGGCGCGACCGCCAATCTGACCAACTCGACGCTCTCCGACGGCCACGCATTCGGTCTTGGCAACGAAGGCACGGCGAGCTTCCTGAACGTGACGGTCGTGCACAATGCAGCCGGCGGCATCGGGGGCAACGCGGGAACGCTGGGCCTGACGAACACGATCGTCGCTCTCAACGGCCCGACGGCCACCCCGCAGTGCAGTAACAACACGATCACGAACGATCACAGCCTTGCCTCCGATGCCACTTGCGGTGGCGGAGCGGCATTTGAAAACAAGACACCGCTGCTGCAGTCGTCGCTGCTCAACGATGGCGGTTCCACGACGATCTACTCGGAGAAGGCCGGCAGCCCGACGATCGCCGCCGGTGACACGGCCAAGTGTCCGGCGACCGATCAGCGCGGCTATCCGCGTCCTGCCGTCGGAAAAGCGGCGTGCGACATCGGCGCCGACGAGTACAGCCCGACGCCGCCCACCATCACGGTGCCGGCAAACATCACCGAAGAAGCGACCAGCCCCTCCGGGAAGCTCGTGACGTACACCGTGGAAGCGGCCGATCCCGACGCGCTGGTCAAGAAATTGGAATGCGCGCCCGCATCGGGCTCGACCTTCGCGGTCGGCACGACGACGGTGAACTGCACCGCACTGGACGGTCACGAAAACACCGCGAGCAAGTCGTTCACGGTCACGATCAAACCCGAAGTTCCAAAGCACACCCTCACCGTGACGGTCAGCGGTGAAGGCACCGTGACGTCCACGCCCGCGGGCATCGAATGCGGGCAGAGCCACACGAAATGCAGCGCCGCATTCGCCGAAGGCGAAGCCGTCAGTTTGACGCCGACGCCGGCAGCGAATCACTTGTTCAAGGAATGGGGCAGCGCCTGCTCGGGCAGCGGATCATGCTCGGTCACGATGAGCGCGAACGAGTCGGTCACGGCCGAATTCATCGTCAACCCGGCGCCGGCGCCTCCAGCAGGTGGGATAACAATCGGCGGCGGTACGCCTCACGTGGGCGAAACGCTGAACATTGCGAAAGGCGGTAATGCATCCGAATGGACAGCCGCCGAAGGGTCGTTGAGCTACCAGTGGGAAGACTGCACCGAAGCAGCGGCCCCCGGACCGAACGCACATTGCTCGTCGATCGAAGGTGGACCAGAATACACGCTGACCGCCCTCGACGAAGGAAAGTACGTGCGCGTCGCGGTGACGGCGCACAACACGTCCGGGTCGATGACGACAGCATATTCGGTGGTGACCGCAGCAGTGGTAATGGTGCACTCGTTCCCGGTGAACGTGCACGGCGAAGTGCCGTACACGCAGACCCTGACGTCGTACTGCACGGAAGTGAACCTGGGTCATTTCATACCCGCTGAGGCAAGGACCTACACAGGCACGTGTGGTGTGACGGCGACGAGCACGGAGGCGAAGAGCACGCTGACCGCGGAAGACGCGGGAACAACACACAAAGGGTACCTCGTCCACACGGGAACGAGCAAGGAATTCGCGTTGGACGAAAATCCGGAACCGAATCCGCTCGAGGTAAAGGCGGCGGACGCAGAAGAAGTGGCTGGACCCGAATCGGCGCTGGCGCCTCTGACCAGCATCGTGACGCTGCGCGAATTCCTCACACCGATCAGCAACGATGCGGTGACGCTGACGTTCAGCCAGCACATCGGAGCACATGAGAGGCTGAACACGGGCCTGTACCACAAGACAATCACGATAACCCTGGCAAACAAAGAACCGTAGTAGCTGTATTGCGTTGACGTAAAATGATGTAAACTGGGTGTGCGATGGCACACCTGCGAAACACCGCCGCCGCCGCGATCGCAGTGATCGCGGCGGCGGTGCTCGTTGCGCCCCGGGCGCAGGCGACGGTGCCAGTAAAGCTCGCATCGGCCACGCTCGGCGTGAGCGACAGAGGGCCGGCGACCGGCGCCGTGGGCGGGGTGCGCAACCCCGTGGAAGTGGGCTCCACGCTGGACCTGACGATCAACGCTTCCGACCCCAGCTCCGGACTGGCGCGCGCCGAAGCCGCGATCGGCGGCAACAACGCGACTGTCTCGCTGTGCCCGCCTCCCGCCTCCGGCAGCGGCGCGGTGAAAGCTTCCCTCGGCGGTGACTGCCCGGAAAGCGTCTCCAACGTGCCGCTCTCGATCGGCGTCGGCGGCGAAGGCTCGCACGAGTTGCGCGTGAGCGTCACCGACGCCGCCGGCAACACCACGACGCTCGTCGATCAGACGATCGAAGTGCAGAGCCCCCCGCAGTCCGGACCGAACACCGTCACGATCGGGATCGGCAGCCAGGGCCCCCCCAGCGAACCGGCCGGCGGCGTGCTCGGGTCCAGTTCGACCGGAGCGTCCACCTCGGCCTCCGCGTGTCTCTCGCCGAAGCTCTCGATGAAGCTCACCTCAAAGCCGCTGCGCTACGCGAAGGTCAACAAGCGCCGCGTGCCGGTGCTGCTGGCCCGCCGCTTCTACGTCTACAGGGGACGGCTCACGTGCCTGCTGAACGGTCGTCGCGTGTCCGCGCCGACGGGGACCGTCGTGCACGTGCTCTACAAGATCGGGCGGCGCACCTTCAAATCGGGCCGAGGCACGATGACCGTGCACAGAGGCAATCTCAGAGCGATCCTGGGCTACGGCTATACCAGCTCACGCACGATCGTCTTCCGCTACGGTCCAATCAACGGTGAGCTCGTGCAGGTGAAGATCCCGATCGAGATCGCACGCACGCATCCGAAGAGGAAGACGCGGCGATGATCTCCCCCGCGCGCGCCTCCGCAGGGCGGGAGGCGGCGATGATCGCGCCTGTGCGAGCTCGCCGGGCGTCGCTCGTCGCCGTGCCGGTGTTGTGTGTGGCGCTCGCGAGCGCAGTGCTCGCGCACGCCGAAGAACCCCCAACCGTCGGCGGCACGGTGGAAAGCACGCTCGGCCTCTCGCTGGGCGAACCGAGCCCCTTCACGCGCGTGCGCGCCGGCCACAGGCGGAGCGTCTACGACGCGACGATAGCGGTCGAAGTGACCGCCACCGAAGAACCGACGCGGCTGAGCCTCGCCGACGGCGAAGCGATCGCGGGCTCCCGCCGCGGGCGCCTGGTGCGCGGGGCCTCGACCCTGAAGATCCCGCTGCGGGCCGCGGCGGGTCGCGGCCCGTACCGCTCGCTCGACGTGAGCGTGGACCCGGTGCTGCAGGAATGGAGCGAACCGGTCTCGCTGGCTCCAACCACGATCCATCTGCGCCAGACGGTGCGCGGCGCCCACCGGCCGCCCATCGGCGGCTACCACAAGCTCCTGCTGGTGACCGTCACCGCCGCGGGACCGTGACACGCGCGGCGCGGTGAAGGCCCGTCGACACAGACACCCCCAACCATCCCCCCAACCATGAGAGAGGAAGCAGCGATCATGAGACTTCACAACATCAGGCGGTCGATGCTCGCCACGACGGTCGCGATGCTCACCGCCGCCGGCGCAAGCCTCGCGGCGGGCGGGGGCCTGTCGGTTTCGCCCGGCATCTTCGAGCACGTCGCCAATTCCGGGAGCGTCGGCTCGATCACTATCTCGAACACGACCGGCAAGTCGATGGCCGTCAAGCTCGCCCTGCGACCGTGGCTGCAGTCGCGCAGCGGCGAAGTGTCGCCCAACCGCCGCGCCACGCTGTCCGAGGTGCGCCTCAGCGCGAGCTCCTTCACGCTGGCCGCCGGCTCCTCGCATCCGGTCGGCCTGTCGCTGACGCGCACTCCTCCCGGCGGCTCACAGTACGGCGCCGTCGAAGTCACGGGCACGCCGAGCGGCCGCGCCGGCAGCGGCATCAAGATCGCCTACCGGCTGGTCTCGAGCCTGCGCCTGGACGCGCCACGGGGCGCGCAGTCCTTCCACGCCCACGCGGGCGGCCTGGTCGAGCAGGGCAGCGCCAAGCACGGCACGCTGCTGCTCGCGGTGCGCAACACCGGCAACACGATCGTCCCGATCGGCGGCACGGTGCGCATCAGCGGCTCGGGGCACTCGCTGAGCGCCAACGCCCGCGCCAAGACGATCGTCCCGGGAGCGACCGTCAACGTGCCGCTCACCGAACTGCTGGGCTCGCTCCCGCGCGGGCGCTACACCGTCACGGTGCACCTCTCCCAGGGCGGCCACGGCCTCGGGACGGTCACGCGCACGATCGGGCTGCGGTAGGCGCCGTCAGCTTTCTTCGACGACACCGAAGTCCTCGGTGTAGGTCGCGCCGGGCTGGCCGTCGGCGTGCGACGGCGGCGCCTGCGGGTCAACGCCTATGCCGGTGTCCTGGTAGTTGCTCTCGAGGATGTTCGCGAGGTGCTCAGGCGACGCGATCCACGCTTCGACGATGTTCGCCGGGGTGGCCAGGTATTCCGTCGCCCAGGCGATGTTCTCGCCGATCGACCAGCCGTCGTCCGGGCTGGGTATGTAGCCGCTTGACTTGATGCGTTCGGCGGGCGTGACGCCGCTCGGCTCTTCGTGGGCGAAGTAGTCGGCGCTCACCATTTCCGTGCTGTGCGCTTCGGCGGCCCCTTCGAGGTCTGAGTTGGACTGCAGCGGCTGCTCACCGTGGCGGGCGCGCTCTTGATTGATCAGGCACAGCGTCGATTCGCGGACCAGCCCGAGGTTCGACGCTTCCGGTGTCAGCTGCGTGTTCTGGCAGGGTGCTTCAAGCAGCTGCTGAAGGTTGACTTCCGGGTGCTTGCTCACGGTCTTGGCGGGGGTGCTCGACGCGGATGGTTCATCGTGTGAGGCGGCGGCCAGGACCGAGATCGTCGTCGGGGTCTTTGGCGTGGCGCGCTTGTTGGACGTGCGGGCACAGCGCGCCCTGCGGTGCTTGTGCTTGCGGTGGTGGCGAGTGTGTTTGCACACAGCGACGTGGCCGCGGTGGGGCCTTCTGGTGCTGTGAGCGAGGGCGCTGACCGGCAGGGGAAGCAGGCAAAGAAGGGCGATTGCGATGGTGGAGATGAGGGCACGGGAGGGGAACATGTGGGCTCTATCGGCAGCCACCCGCCATGTCTGAGTCGATTGCGGAGGATTGGACGCAGAGGGGTGGCTCGTCGATGCTCTCGATGAGGCTCGCCTCGAGGCCCGCGCGCTACGTGAAGCTCAGGGGCAGCACGTCGCGAGCCGCGGCGGCCTCGGGACGCTCACGCGTACGATCGACTGCGGTAGCGGCCTCAGGCCGGCGAACCGACGTGTGATCCTTCCCGCGTAGAGGACGTTCACCAAATTACGGGAATTCCATAGCGCGGTATGTCACTGTCGGCGGTCACGATCGCCAACTGCTCTATCCTCGCTTGGGCGACCAGCATCCGATCGAACGGGTCGCGATGCAAGAGGGGCAGTTCGCCGGCGAGCTTGGCATGACGCTCGTCGATGGGGAGAAAGGGTATGCCGGCAGCCGCCACGGCGCTCGCGAGATCCGGCCCTTGCAGTCGCCCAGAAGCTGCCTTAATCGACGCCTCCCAGACGCTCGCGGTGCTGACGGCGGCCTCGGGCCCGGCCTGGACAATCGCATCTCGCGCGGGTTCGCTCAGCCGCTTGTCGCCTGCGAGCCACCAGATCGCAGCGTGGGTGTCGATCAGCAGCTTCACGGCTTACGCGACATATCTCAGTCTAGCGACGGCGGGCGCGGCGGCTATCTCTTGTGATCGCGGGCGGCTTCTCTCGCGCGACTCCGAACAGATCAGCAAGCTGGTCGCTGTCCGCGTCGAAATCGTCTCCGACCGTGAATTGGCCCTTGAACATGCCAAAAGAGTCCGCGACCGACCTCCCGGGCTCCTCGCCGACGATGCGCGCCACGGGCCTGCCGCTGCGCATCACCACGATCTCGTCTCCCTGCTCGACTTCTCGCAGTACCCGCGAGAAGTGTGTCTTGGCCTCGTGCACCCCGACGTGACGGATCGCGTGACTCATAAGGTGAGTCTATCAGGCTAAGTCGGTCAGATCAGATCACTGGCGTGGTGTCGCCGCCGGCGCTCGCGGATCCCGACGCTCATTGGGGACCCCCGGGACGAGCGCCTCCCAGCCGCTCCGATCTCAGCCCTGTGGGAGGTGTGAGCCACCCATTGTGGCTCGCTCGACCGCGATTCGAGCGATCCGCTCGGGATCGGGCCGTGACGCCAGCTCGTCGTAGGTGACCGCCTCGCGGCGGGAGGCCGAGTGCTTGAGGACGTACTCCAGCGCGAGCATGTGGCTGGGGTGGTCGAGGTCTGAAGGGTGCAGGTCCAGGCGCAGCGTCGCCCCCGACGCGAGCGCGCCGGCGCGCAGCAGGGCGGGGGAGAGCGCGTGCCGCAGCCTGCCCGAGCTCGACAGCGCGATCGGCGGCCCGAGCAGCTCGTGGCGCCGGCTTCTCTTCGGCTGGGCGCGGTGCACGCCGAGCAGCGCCGCCCACCACTGGAAGCGCTCGCCGAGCGTGCGCCGCAGGGCCGGCGTATAGGCGTAGCCGGGCGCCACGAAGCCGCGCGGCTCGATCCCGGCGAGCTTCAGCACGCGCCTACCGGCGTCGACCGCGCGGCGCGTCTCGTGCGCGTCGAGCCCGACGAACTCCGACTCGCGGTCCGCGCTGAGGCTGCGCAGCGATTGATAAGGCCCGCCCGTGCGCCCGCGCATGCGCTTCGGGCGCAGGTGCTGGAAGCCGTGCTGGGCGATCGCGTCGCCCGAGCGCGCGCGCTCGATCAGCCAGCTCACCATCTCCGGCGAGCGCTCCGCGAGCGGGTGCAAATCGCGCGCGGGGATCACGAGCAGCGTGACCCGGCCCACGCCGTGGTCGTCCAACCAGTCGCGTATCAGCGCGCAGCGCTCGAACGTCGCCGGCTCGATGTCGTGGAGAGCGACGGCGATCGTGCGCTGCGCGGTGCTCACGCGACCAACCGTTCCGTGCGCGGCGAGGATCGCGCGGCCGCGTCCAGCGCCTGCCGGTAGCCGTCGCCGAGGCGCTCCATCGCACGCTCCCAGGTGCGCTCGCGCACGGCGCTCAGGGCGGCCCGTGTGAGACGCTCGCGCAGCAGCGGCGAGCCGGCGAGCTCCACCAGCGCGCTCGCGAGCCGCTCGGGGTCGGCCTCGCACAGCAACCCGCTCACCCGGTGCTCGACGAGCGCGAGCGGACCTCCCGCTGCGACCGCCACCACCGGCAGCCCGGAAGCCTGCGCCTCGAGAATCACCTGGCCGAACGTGTCGGTAGCGCTGGGAAACAGGAACACGTCGGCCGACGCGTACACCTCCGCCAGCTCCGCTCCCTCCAGCCACCCGAGGAAGGTGGCGTGCTCGCCCACCCGCTCGCGCAGACGCTCCTGCTCGGGGCCGCCGCCCGCGAGCACGAGGTGCAGACGCGGGTCGCGCTCGCGCGCCGCCAGGAACGTGTCGGCGAGCAGCTCGGCGCCCTTCTCGCGTGTGATCCTCCCCGCGTAGAGCACGTTCACCTGAGAGCATTCGCGCCGTGGCCGCACCGGGTCGGGCCCGCGACGCGTCGCCGTCGAACCCCCCGGGCACGCCAATCCTCCCATCCAAGACTCGCGCAGCCGCTCGCTGCGCAGCGAGGGGTGAAAGCGCGAGGTGTCCACGCCGCGGTCCCAGCGCAGCACCTTCTCGCCCGCCATCCCGATACGCGCCAGCGCCTCGTCGGAGGCGGGGCTGGGGGAGAGCACCAGGTCGCACGCGCCATAGAAGGCGCCCACCGCCATCTCCATCGCGTCGGTCACCCCTCGCCTGCCCGAGCGCAGCTCGGCGTAGGCGGTGAGCTCGGTGTGGTAGCTGCCGATCAACGGCAGCCCGAGCGCGCGCGCGAGCAGCGCGCCCGCGATCCCCGCGGGGCCGGGCGAGCACACGTGGATGGCGTCGAAGGCGCCGTCGGTCAGCGTCTGCACCGCCGCCGAGAGGCTCGGCACCCCGATCCGCAGCCCGGGGTAGAAGGGCACGTCGAGCTCCGCCACCGCCGATAGGCGGCGGTCGACGTCCGGGTCGGTCGCCACCACCTCGATCTCGAAGCCCTCCACGCCGCGCTTTCGGATCTCCTCGATCGTGCGCGTCACCCCGTGGGTCGAGCCGATCCCGTCGGCCACGATCGCGACACGCGGAGGCTCGCCGTCGTCGCCTCTTCCGTCGAGCTTGGTCTGCTCTTTGGCGAGGAACGCCGCCGCCGGCGCGTATGGGATGGCGGCGATGCAGCTCTCGAACAGGCCCGCCGCCGCGGTGCTCACGTCGGCCTCGCCCGCCACGGCACGCACCGCGTCGTCCACCGCCGCACGCAGCTTGCGCTCGTGCAGACGGCACGCGCGCCGGTACAGATCGGAGTGGCTGAAGCCGTCCTCCTGCATGTACGCGATCAGCCCGCGCTCGCCTGTGCCCGTCAGGGTATCGAGATGGTCGAGCTCGACCGCCGACAGCCACGCGCGCAGCAGGCAGCGGGCATCGGCCGGGTTCAGGTCCACGCCCGTGACGCCGTGGCGCGCGTCGCCCTCGCGCAGCACGCGCTGCGCCATCGTCATCACGCGCCGCGGGTCAGGGGCGAGCGGAGTCCCGTCGCGCGCTTCGTCGCCGGGCCGAGTCGCATCGTGCCCGGCGCCGCCGAGCGAGCGCGCGGCGAGCGCGATCGCCGCGTGAGCCCACTTGGCGGCGCTGCCCTGCTTGCCCTTCGCGCTCACCCTGCCCGCGCGCATGTGCGCGAGGAACTCTCCCGGCGTGGCCGCCGCGGGCGCCTCGGTCCACGTGCGCCCGATGTCAATCCCCGCGTGATCGTCGCTGCCGCCGATGCCTATGCCGTCGAGCGTCGCGACGTACACCGCCGCCGGCCGGTTCAGCTCGCGGGCGCGCGAGCCGTTGCGGGTCTCCCATATCTCGAACAGATCGGCGAGCCTGCGGCGGTGGCGCGCCGTCAGCGGCGCCCCCACCGCGTAGTAGGGGTGCGCCAGCGCGCACGCGATCTCCCGGTCGTACAGGTACATCGCGCACAGCTCCACGTCGCCGCTGTTGGCCTGCAGCCATTCGTGGTCCTCAACCGTTATCCCGTAGCACAGCACGTGCACCGCCTGCTGCTCGCCGCGGAAGCGGGCTGTGAGCTCCTCGGACACGAACACGTCGCCACGCTCGGCGATCGTAAGCACGCCGTCGATCGTGTCGTGGTCGGTGATCGTCACGAAGTCCATCCCCCTGCGCTTCGCCAGCTCGTACACCTCCTCGGGAGGCGTCGCGCACTCCGGCAGCCCCAATGCGCGCTGCACGCCGAGCTTGGACACCTCTGAGGCGCTGGAGTGGCAGTGCATGTCGACCCGTGTGGTCGAACCCTGCGCGCCGGCTCGAATGGGCGAGCCATATGTGTCGACCCGTGTGGTCGAACCGTTCATTTCTCTTCCTCTCGGTCTTTTCGCGTATGCCGAAAGGTTCTCCCTGCAAATGGCCAACTTTGTGACCAGCCGGGGACTATCGTGTGAAGGTCTTGTGAACGCCCAGGCGCCGCGCCGCGCGCGCCGCGACGAGCGACAGATGAGCGACGTCGCGCCACGCGACCCGGCGCGCCAGAGGCCCGTAGTTTTCCCCAATGACCTTGCCGGCGGCGGGGGGTAGCGTGGCAGATGCGATGCGCATTCCCACCAGATCCGAGCAGGACGCCTTCCGGCTGACGATCGGCGGCGCGGCGCTGATCGTCGTGTCGGTGCTGGTCGGCTGGCTAGGCTCGCCGCTGGCCGGCGTGGTCGTGTTCGTCGCCGGGCTGCTGGGCGCGGGCGTCGCCTACCTGCGCGCGCCCAACCCCGACCGTCACACCCCGCTGCGCGACGCGGCGCGCGCGCCGCACCCCCACGGCGCCGCGCCCGGCGTGCGCCACGTGCTCGTGCTCGCCAACGACGCCCTCGCGGGCGAGCGGCTGCGCGAGCTGATCGTCGGCGCCGACGGGCGACCCGTCGAGGTCGACGTGCTCGCCCCGGTGCTCACCTCGCACGTGCACCTCACCGTCACCGACATCGACCACGAGCTCGCGCAGGCCCGCGCGCGCCTGGAGCGCTCGCTGGCGTGGGCGCGCGAGCAGGGCCTCGTAGCGCGTGGGACCGTCGGCGACTCCAGTCTGACGAGCTCGATCGCCGACCAGCTGCGCGACTTCGGCGCCGAGGAGGTGATCGTCGTCACCCATCCCAGCGAGCGCGAAACCTGGCAGGAGCGCGACGAGCTGGAGCGCCTGCGCGGCGAGCTTGACATCCCGGTCACCCACGTGGTCGCGCCCGAGGGCGACCGCGCCGCCGAGCCCCCCACGCCCGCGCCGTAAGCGGCGTCGCCGCCCGCAACCAGGCCGAAGCGTCGCTCAGTCAGTCGCCGGCCAGTCCAACCGGTCGGTCAGCTCCCGGGGGCCCAGCTCGATCAGGCCACTGTGCTCGATCGAGCGGTACTTGCCGCCCGTGAGCGCCAGCCAGCTGACCGAGCGTTCCTGCGGGTCCACGATCAGCACCTCGTCCACGGAGTGGGCGGCATAGAACGGCAGCTTCTCCCAGGACTCATCGCCCGGAGAGACGATCTCGATCACGAGCGCGGCCGTCGGATACCACGTGACGAGCGGAGGAGCACGGTGCAATCCGCCGTCGGGTATGCGGAAGTCATCTTCGCCCTCGCCCAGGTTGAACTGGCCTCCCGCGTGCAGACCGGCCTGCTCTGCGAGCGGGCCAAGCAGCCGGGCGAGCTGCCATTCGACCAAGCTGTGCGGCCCGGAGGGCGCGGGGACCATGTGCAGGACACCATCCCAGACCTCGTCGAGACGATCAAGCCCCGAGCGGCGCCGGCGCTCGAGCAGTGCGTCGAGCCCGGCGGTGGGAGGGTCCAGAACCAGCGCACGCATACACGCAGGATACCAGTGCGGTATCGAGGCTCTCACCGCCCCGGCACACGCACCTACCCCGTGACCGGCGCGCCCGCCAGCACCGCCACCACCCCCGCGGCGCCCGCGGCGAGCAGCGTCGGCGCCACGCCGCGGCGCAGCGCCAGCAGCGCGATCGCCGCGGCGCCCAGCACCGCGTACTGCCAGCACTCGCCGATCGCGGCCGTGAGTGGGATCGCCGACCCGACGATCGCCCCGGCCGCGGCGGGCGCCGCGCCCGCGAGGAACGCGAGCACGCGCTCGCTGCTGAGCAGCCGCTCGAAGCGCGCCGCGCCGATCAGCACGAACGAGAACGACGGCGCGAACGCGACCCCCGCCGCCAGCAGCCCGCCCGCGAGCCCCCCCGCCGAGTAGCCCACCGCCGCCACCGTCTGGGTGACCGGTCCCGGTGTCACCTGGCCGAGCGCCACGGCGTTGAGGAACTGCGCATGGCTCATCCAGTGGTAGGTGTTGACGGCATCGGCCTGCATCAGCGGCACGATCACGAAGCCCCCGCCAAACGCCAGCGCGCCGACCTTGAAGGCAGTCCAGGCGAGCGCGGTCGTGCCGCCCGTGCCGGCGAGCGCGAGCAGCAGCCATGCGCTCACGCCGATCTGGGCGCGCGTCGCGCCCCGCCACGCCAGCTCCACCGCGCCGCACGCGAGCAGCACGAGCACGAGATATGGCCCGACTGCCGCCGCGGCCGCTCCGCCCGCCAGCGCGTACGCGACGATACGCCCCAGCAGCCTGCCACGCGCGCGCGCGAGGATCGGCCTGGCGACACCCAACCCGGCCGCCACGGCCACCGCCGGAACGGCCGCGCCCGCGCCCATCCCCGCGCCTCGCACCCACCTGGGCGGCGAGCCCGCGAGGAACAGCGTGGAGAGCGCGAGGATCGCCACGAGCCCGGGGAGCACGAAGCACAGCCCGCCCACCAGCGCGCCGCGGTTGCCGCGCAATCGCCACGCACAGTAGATCGCGAGCTGGGTGGATGCGGGACCCGGCAGCAGGTTCACGGCCGCGAGCGCCCGCTCGAACTGGTCGTCTGAGAGCCATTCCCGCCGCGTCACGCACAGCTCGCGCAGCAGCGTCACGTGCGCGGGCGGCCCGCCGAAGCCGATGCACCCGATGCGACCCCACTCGCGCACGATCTCGCCGAGCGAGGGGGCCGCTTGACGTGTGCTCCCCGACATGTCGGGGAGCGTATGCGCTGTGGAACGCCGAGCCGGTGGTGGTGTCGTTTCGCGTCTCCCGTCTCCCATATGCTCTCGCCGCGATGCCGCTCATCCTCACAGCGCCGCTTGCCTCGGCGATCACCTACTTCCAGGCGATCGTGCTCGGCGTGCTCCAGGGCGTGACGGAGCTGTTTCCGATCTCCAGCCTCGGCCACACCGTGCTGTTCCCCACGCTGTTCGGTTGGAACGACCTCGTCAAAGCTCAGTCCCAGTCGGAGTCCTTCTGGCTCGCGTTCGTCGTGATGCTGCACGTCGGCAGCGCCATCGGCCTGCTGATCTACTACCGCCACGACTGGGTCGAGATCGTCGGCGCCTTCTTCCGCACGCTCGCCAAGCGCCGCGCCGAGACGAGCACCGAGCGCCTGGCGTGGCTGATCGTCGTCGCGAGCATCCCCGCCGGGCTGTTCGGCCTGGCCTTCGAGCACCAGCTGCGCACGCTCACCGCCAAGCCGGAAGTGGCCGCGGTCCTGCTGATGGTCAACGGCCTCGTGCTGTTCGCGGCCGAGCGCTTCCGCCGGCGGGCCGCTGTGCGCGAACTGGCGGTCCGGGAGGGTCTCAACCCCGAGGGAGGCCGCGAGCTCGCGACGCTCGAGTACCGTGAGGCGCTCGTGGTCGGCGTCGCCCAGTCGAGCGCTCTGCTCGCCGGCATCAGCCGCGACGGCGTCACGATGGGAGCGGGCCTCGCGCGCGGGCTCGACCACAGCGACTCCGCCCGCTACGCCTTCCTGCTCGCCACGCCGATCATCCTCGCCGCGGGCCTCTTCAAGCTCCCCGACATGCTCGGCCACCTTGGCAATGGCATCCGCGGGCAGGCTCTGGTCGCGTGCGTCACCGCGGCCGTCACCGCGGTCTTCACGGTCGCCTTCCTCGTGCGCTGGTTCAAGACCAGAACGCTCATCCCGTTCGCCGTCTACTGCCTCGTGTTCGGCGGGGCGATGGTCATCTATACGCAGACCTGAGCGCGGGCTCATGGAGGCGGCCGGTGGGTATTGGCCTGCTCGCGAGGCGGGCCGTCGCCATGTGCACCATCATTGACGGTCGATGCCCGCTCCGCGGACCCCACCAAGGATGTTCGAAACCCGCAGCCAGGCGTGGCGCGAAGCCGGGCTGCTGCGCCAGGTGAGCCCGGGCGCGGTGCGCAAGGCGCGCTGGGAGGCGCTGCTGCTCGTGCCGCTGTTCGTGGGCGTGGTGGTGCTCTACGAAAACCGCTACTCGCTGCTCGGGCTCGACAAGTACGGCCGCGGGGAACTCTCGTGGCTCCGAACGCCGGTGGATCTCCTCACCGTCGTCGTGCTGCTGATGCTCGGCTGGGCGATCGCCCGCGACTTCGGTCGCGCCTTCGGTCCCGCGCTGTTCAGGCGCATGGACCCGGCCGTGGCGGGCACCGTGGGCTTCGTCATCCGGCTCGCCACGGTGGCGGTGGCGCTCGTCGTGGCGCTGAGCATCGCGGGCGTGAACCCGCGCACGCTAGCGCTCGGGGGCGCGTTCACCGCCGTGATCGTGGGTCTCGCGGCGCAGCAAACGCTCGGAAACGTGATCGCCGGCACGGTGCTGCTGAGCGCGCGCCCGTTTCGCGTGGGCGACAGCGTGCGCCTGCAGGGTGGCCAGATCGCCGGTCAGATCGAGGGCACGATCGGCTCGCTCGGGCTGCTCTACACGACGTTCGCCACGGAGGAGGGCTCCATCATGGTGCCCAACAGCGTCGTGCTGAGCGTGGCGGTGCTCGCCAAGGACGCCCGTCTCGGCGACGACGGCTACGACGGGACCACGCGGTAGCGCAAGAACAGGTAGGAGTCGTGCTCGAGCGCGGCGATGAGCTCGAGCACGACCGGGGGTTGCGGCTCGACACCGCTCAGTATCCTCAGCGTCTCGCTCGTCTCCTCGCCGCCCGCCAGCTTCGGGGAGAGGGTGAGAAACAGCTCGTCCACGAGCCCCCCGGCGAGCAGATGCGAGTTCAAGTGGGGTCCTCCCTCGCACAGCAGCGTGCGCACCCCCAAGCGCTCGCGCAGCTCGACCATGGCCGCGGGCAGGTCAAGCACGCCCTCGCGTACGGCGCGGACGTACTCGATGCGGGCGCGGCACTCCTGCGGCAGGCTCGCCGCGGATGCGGTGAGGATCGCCACGCGAGCCCTGGGGTCGGCGAGCAGCGGGATCTCCGCGGTGAGCGCAAGGCGCCCCGAGACGACGCACACGAGTGGTTCCTCGGCGAGACCGCGCACGCGGCGGATCTCCAGGTCGCGCTCCTCGCAAACCAGCCGCGAGTAGCGCTCGGCGCGAACCGTCCCGGCGCCTGCCATCACCGCGTCGACGGTGGTGCGCAGGCCGTGCAGCAGCTCCGTGTCGGCGCGTGCCCCGAGCGGCCCCGAGCGTCCGCCGAGCGTCGCGCGGCCGTCGGCGCTGCTGATCATGTTGAGCACCAGATAGGGGCGGGCACGCGATGCGGCGGCGGCGCGCTCGACGAGGTCCCCCTCACGGGGACAGGCGAGCTCGCCCATGAGCCGCTCCACGCTCACAGGCGCGCCGGGCGGGAGCAGGCGTCGCAACCTGAGCGCGGGCTGCGGAGCGGCGTCGTGCGGGCTGCTCGGCATATACCACTTGCTAACACATATGCGTATCGACCTGCTACCGTCGTGCGGTCTGGCCGGCCAGAAAACCCGGCGAAAAAGCAGTGCAAGCGCTCGCAGGTCGAAGCTCTAGAAGCATCCTCCGCGTAGCAGCACGCACATATCGTGGAGGAAGATCACATGCCTACCGGCACAGTGAAGTGGTTCAGCGACGACAAGGGGTTCGGCTTCATCACCCCCGATGATGGCGACAAGGACTTGTTCGTCCACCACACCGGTATCAACGGCGAAGGCTATCGCTCGCTACAGGAGGGCACGAAGGTGTCCTACGACGCGGAGCAGGGCGACAAGGGCCCGAAGGCCGTCAACGTCACAACGCTCTGAGACGCTGACATCGCGAAGGGCGGATCCCGGCTGGGACGTTCGGCCATGACGGGATACGCCCAGAGCAGCAGCGAGCGTGTCATCGGGGCCCTGCGGGGCCCCGCCGACGTTCTGGAGGGCGACACGCGCGCGGCGCGCGCGCGCGGGGGGGGTCGCGCCGAGCAGAGGATCGGGGCCGGGGTCCTCATCCTGATCGTGCTGTGTGGAGCGCTGCTCGTGATGGCGGCCGCGGACCGTCCCAGCGTCCTCTCGGCCACCACGACCTACCACTTCTTCCCGCACTGGATGGCGGGACCGCTCGGCGGCCTGTGGCCGTCGCTGACACGCGACGCGACGACCTTGAAGTATCTCTTCACCGCCTCGCTCGTCGCCATGTACGCGAGCTACGTGGTGGGGCTGAGGTACGCGCCGCGCCTGCGCGCGCGCTGGGCGATCGCGGCTGTGGTGGGCGTCCACGCGATCCTGTTCCTGGCCCCTCCCATGGCGTTGACCGACGTCTTCAACTACGTCAACTACGGACGCATGGAGATCTTTCACCACCTCAACCCCTACACCACCACTCCGATCTTCGAGCCCCATGACGACCCGAGCTTTGCGCTCAGCAACTGGCATGCGCTCCTGAGCCCGTACGGGCCGTTGTTCACGCTCATCACCTTCGCGGTTGTGCCGCTCGGGGTCGCCGCCTCGTTCTGGGCGCTGAAGGGACTGTTGATGCTGACGAGCCTGGCGACGATCCTGCTCGTGTGGAAGTCGGCCCGCCTGCTGGGCCGCGATCCGGTCGCCGCGATCGTGCTCGTGGGGTTGAACCCGATCGTGCTCGTGTGGGGTCTCGGCGGCGACCACAACGACTTCTTGATGATGTTCTTCGTCGTGCTCGGCTTCTACCTGCTGCTGCGCGCGCGCTCCATGCCCGGGGCGTTGCCGGACGGCGAGGACGCCGTGCCCGCGGGCGAGCCGGCGGTCGGCGGCGGGGTGGCCGCGGGCGGGACGTGTGCATCGGTCGAGGCCGCCGCCGCCGCCGCCGCGGGCGCAGGGGCGATGCCGGCCGGTGCGGTCTCGGTGAACGGCGCGGCGGGGCTGAGGATGGGAGCGGGAGCCGCGCTCGTGACCGCCGTGGCGATCAAGGCCTCGGCGGGCATCCTGATTCCCGTGGTGCTCGCCGGCCTGTTGCGCAACAGGCGTGATCTGATTCGACGCGATCTGATCCAGGTCGTGCTCGGGATGCTCGGCGCCGCCGTGCTGCTGGGCGTGTGCAGCGTGATCGCGTTCGGCCCTCACTTCCCCGACCTCTCCACCCAGGGCCGGCTGGTGACAATGGAGAGCATCCCCAACCTGCTCGGCCTGGCGCTCGGCCAGGGCGGAGAGACCACCACCCTGCGCGTCCTGCTGAGTGGTGTGCTCGTGTTGGCCGTGGCGGCGTGCGCGGTGCTCGCGTGGCGCCGGCGCGAGTCGCTCACCGCCGCCGGCTGGGCCACGGTCGCGCTGCTCGTGACGCTCAGCTGGGTGCTGCCCTGGTACGTGCTGTGGGTGCTGCCGTTCGCGGCGCTGTCGAGCTCACGCCGGCTGCGCGCCACGGCGCTGCTGCTCGGCGTCTACTTCATCGCGGCCTGGGCCCCCGTCACGGGCGGAGTGCTCCACGCGATCGACTTCCATCCGGACAAGACGTCGCTCGGGCGTTTGCACCAGCGCTACGTCAAGGAACTGCTCTACTGATGGCCGACCTGCGCTCCCCGCTCACATCGGACGAGGATCTGCTGGGCGCGGAGCACGGCGTCCTCGAAAGCATCCACTCCGACTCCGAGCGTCTGGAGCGGATGCGCAAGGAGATGGGCGAGGGCTTCGCCGCGCTGTCGGGAATCGCCCGCGGCGTGGCGCTGTTCGGCTCGGCGCGCACGCTTCCCGACGAGCCCGGATACGAGCAGGCGCGCGAGGTGGCGCGGATGCTCGGCGAGGCCGGCTTCGCGATCGTCACCGGTGGGGGGCCGGGGATGATGCAGGCCGCCAACCAGGGGGCGCGCGAGGCCGGGGCAGTCTCGGTGGGGCTCAACATCGAGCTGCCATTCGAGCAGCGCTTCAACCCGTACGTGGACATCGCCCTGCGCTTCCACTACTTCTTCACGCGCAAGGTCATGTTCGTGCGCTACTCGTGCGCGTTCGTCGTCCTGCCGGGCGGGTACGGGACGATGGACGAGCTGTTCGAGGCGCTCACCCTGATCCAGACGGGCAAGATCCTCCACTTTCCCGTCGTGCTGCTGGGCAACCACTACTGGAACGGGCTGCTCGACTGGCTGCGCGCCACGATGGTCGCCGAGGGGAAGGTCTCGGAGCGGGACTTCGAGCTGCTGCAGGTCGCGGACGACGCGGAGCACGCCGTGGCGATCGTCGAGCGGGCGGCGCGGCGTCAGGGTCGGGGCTGAGCGCCGGTGGCGTTCCCAAAATGGGGTGCCCACGCGCGCGCGGCGTTTTAAACAAGCTGAGCGAGGTGCCACGCACACGCGCGCGCGCGTGGCACCCCAAAACGGAGGCAAGCCCTACGCCGCGCCCGGAGGGCCGCTGACGCGTTGATGAACCTCCTTCTCGGTGGTTGGTCAGTGGTCGGCGACGCGGCCGTCCTCGGGCGAGAGCGGTCGGTTCTCGCTTGCCCAGCGCACGAGCCCGCCGCGCATCGACAGGGCCGTCGCGCCGGAGGCCCGAAACGCCTGGGCCGCCATGTCCGAGCGCACGCCCACGCGGCAATAGAAGACGACCGGGCGCTCGCGCTCGATCTCGTGCGCTCGCGAGGTGAGCTCCACGAGCGGAATGTGCCGCGAGCCCGCGATGTGGCCCGCTTCGCGCTCGTGGGTCTCGCGAACGTCCACCACCTGCAGGTCGGGATCCCGGATCATCCACTCGGCGAGCCGGCTGGGGTCGATGTCAGTCTGGGTGGTGTCAACCGGCGTGCCCATAGGAGCATGAGGGTAGCGGGGCCACTAGGATCAGCACACCATGCAAGAGACGATGGCCGACGTGTACACGATCCCGCGGGAGCACCTGGACTTCTGCGCGACCATCAAGCAGATCGCCCAGGAGAAGATCGCGCCGCGCTCGGCTGAGATCGACGAGCAGGCCGAATACCCGTGGGACATCCGCAAGGTGCTCGCCGAGCAGGACATCCTCGGCCTGCCGTTTCCAACCGAGTACGGCGGCACGGGCACCGGCACACTGATGCTCAACATGGCGGTCGAGGAGATCGCCAAGGTGGACGCCGCGTGCGCGCTCATTCTGATGGTGCAGGAGCTCGGGACGCTGCCGATCCAGCTGTTCGGCTCGGAGGAGATGAAGGCGCGCTTCCTGCCCAAGTGCGCGAGCGGCGAGTGGTCGCCCGCGTTCGCGCTGTCAGAGCCCGAAGCGGGATCGGACCCCGCCGGGATGCAGACCACCGCCGTGCTGGACGGCGATGAGTGGGTGATCAACGGCACGAAGAACTGGATCACGAACCTCGGCGTGGCCGACTTCTACATCTGCTTCGCGGTGACCGATCGCGAGAGCAAACGCGTCACCGCGTTCGTCGTGGAGGCGGACAGGCCCGGCTTCAGCGTGGGCAAGCTCGAGCACAAGCTCGGCATCAGGGCCTCGCCCACCGGCCAGCCGATCTTCGAGGACGTGAGGGTGCCCCTCCAGAACGTCATCGGCGAGGTCGGCAGGGGATTGAGAGTGGCGCTCGCCACGCTCGAGCGCACGCGCCTGGGGGCCGCCGCGCAGGCGGTGGGGATCGCCCAGGGGGCGACCGACTACGCGGTGGCGTACGCCCGCGAGCGCAGGCAGTTCGGGAAGGCGATCAACGAGTTCCAGGGGATCCAGTTCAAGCTCGCCGACATGGAAACCCGCACGGCCGCCGCCCGCGAGCTGCTCTACAAGGCGTGCGCGATGGCCGACCAGGGCCATCCGCAGCGCGCGAAGTACTCCTCGATGGCGAAGGTGTTCTGCTCGGATACCGCGATGGCGGTGACCGTCGAGGCGGTGCAGGTGTTGGGGGGCTACGGTTATGTCAAGGAGTACCCCGTGGAGCGCATGATGCGAGACGCGAAGATCACCCAGATCTACGAGGGCACCAACGAGATCCAGAGGCTCGTGATCGCCCGCACGCTGAAGTAGGAGTCGGGATGCGTGCGTCGAGGTCGCCGGGCGCCTTCGGCCACGCTCGCCGTGTCACGGTGGCGGCGCTCGTGGCGCTGTCGCTCGGCCTCGTGGTGCTCGTCGTGGGGCAGGGGCTCAGCACGATCGGCATCGTGAGAGCGGTGGAGGAGATCCTGCTCGGGGCGATCGTCGTGCTGGCGCTCGCCGGCGGGGTCGCATACGTGGCTGTCCGCCTTGCCGACTGGCGCGACCCGGAGTCGGAGGTGGAGTTCGAGGAGCTCGTGCGCCACTCCGAGGAGCTCGCCCGCGAAGGTCTCGCGGTGGATCCCGAAGAAGCGGAGTTCATGGAGCTCGATCCGCTCAGCGACGCCGACTTCGAAGAGCTGGTGCGCGACGCGCTCGACGATCTGCCCGACCTGCTGCGCAACGCGCTCGCGCACGTGGCGGTGGTGATCTCCGACGGCGGTCGCGCCCGGGGCGCCTACGGTCTCTACCAGGGCGACACGGTGGCGCGCGAGAACGTCCATGAGAGGATCGTGATCTTCAGGGACACGCTCAGGCGCGACTTCGGCCACAATGCCGACCTGCTGCGCGAACAGGTCACGCGCACGGTGCGCCACGAGCTCGCCCACCACGTCGGCTTCGACGAGCTGGGCGTGAGCAGGCTTGATCTGTGATCTGACGTCCGTGGACGCTGCGCGCTGCTGCGTCCTCGGTCGCTCATGTGCGAAGCACACTTCGCTCCCTGCGTTCTTGCATCGCTTGGTCCACGAACGTCAGATCGGCTTGAGGTCCTTTAGGATGCGCCCTCCCCACACCGACCAAGGAGAACGCATTCCATGCCTGAAGCCGTGATCGTTGACGCCGTTCGCACGCCCATCGGGCGGGCCGTGAAGGGGTCGCTCAAGTCCGTGCGCGCCGACGACCTTGCGTCGATCCCCCTGAAGGCGCTGCTGGAGCGCAATCCGCAGGTGGAGCAGACCTCGATCGGCGACGTGATGATGGGGTGTGGTTACGGCGAGGCCGAGCAGGGCTACAACGTCGCCCGCATCGCTTCGCTGATCGCGGGCATCGACCATCGCGTGCCCGGCACGACCGTCAACCGCTTCTGCGCCTCCTCGCTGCAGACGATAAGGATGGCCTTCCACGCGATCAAGGCGGGCGAGGGCGACACCTACATCTCCGCCGGTGTGGAGGCCGTCTCGCGTGTGGGTCGGGGTGGCACGCCGTTCGAGTTCCACCCGCTCGTGGACGGCTCGGAGAACTCGCTCTACAACGTGTACATCCCGATGGGCATGACCGCCGAGAACGTGGCCGTGCAGCGCAAAGTGAGCCGCGAGGCGCAGGACGAGTGGGCGCTCATCTCCCAGACGCGCGCGGTGGCGGCGCAGGAGTCGGGGCACTACGACAGCGAAATCGTCCCGGTGACGGTGCCCGCCCACAAAGACGTGGACAGGGAGGGCAACGAGATCGACGTGCCCGAGACCGTGGTCTCCAAGGACGACGGCCCGCGTCCGGGCACCACGATGGAGAAGCTCGCGGCGCTGCCGCCGGTGTTCAAGGAGGGCGGGTCGGTTACCGCCGGCAACGCCTGCCCGCTCAACGACGGCGCCGCCGCGGTGCTCGTCATGTCCGAGGAAAGGGCCGCCGCGCTGGGCCTCAAACCGAAGGCGCGCATAATCGCCTCGACGGTCGCCGGAGTCAGGCCCGAGGTAATGGGCCTCGGCCCGATTCCCGCGATCAAACAACTGCTCGCGGACACGGGCATGAAGATCGAGGACGTCGACGTGGTGGAGATCAACGAGGCGTTCGCCGCTCAGATTGTGCCGTGCATGGCGGAGCTCGGCATCGCCGAGGAGCAGCTCAACCCGTTCGGCGGCGCGATCGCCCTCGGCCACCCCTTCGGGATGACCGGCGCGCGCATCATGACCACGCTGCTCAACGACCTGCAGACGCTCGATGGGACCTACGGCATCGAGTCGATGTGCGTCGCCGGCGGCATGGGCATGGCGATGCTGGTGGAACGGCTGTCGTAGGAGTTTGGATGGGGCCGCCCCTTCCGGGGCGGACTGGCGGCGTACCCGTGGAGTGACGGGGCCGGTGCACACGCGCAGGACGGCGCCGGTCCCGAGCTCGCGGGGTCGGCGGCGTGCGCAGGACGCGCTCAGCGCGGGGGCATGCGCAGCGCGCCGTCGAGACGGATGACCTCTCCGTTGAGCATCCGGTTCTCGACGATGTGACAGGCGAGCTGGGCGTACTCCGCGGGCGAGCCGAGCCGCTGGGGGAAGGGGACGCCCGCGCCGAGCCTCTGGCGAGCCTCCTCCGGGAGCGCCGCCAGCAAGGGCGTGTCGAACAGGCCCGGGGCGATCGTGTTCACGCGGATGCCCTGCCCGGACAGGTCGCGTGCGGCCGGCAGCGTCATCCCCACGATGCCGCCCTTGGAGGCCGAGTAGGCGATCTGGCCGACCTGGCCGTCGAACGCCGCGATCGAGGCCGTGTTGACGCACACGCCGCGTTCGCCGTCATCGAGCGGCTCGGCGGCGATCATCGCGGTGGCCGCCAGGCGCAGTACGTTGAACGTGCCGATCAGGTTGATCTGGATGGTGGTCTCGAACGGCAGCAGGGGGTGGGGGCCCTTCGAGCCCGCCACCTTCTGCGCCCAGCCGATGCCCGCGCAGCAGACCGAGATGCGCAGCCCGCCCTCGGCGCTCGCGGCGCGCTCGACGGCGGCCTGCACCTGGGCCTCCTCGCGTACGTCGCACGCGACGAACTCGACGCCCAGCTCGGCGGCGAGCGCCGCGCCCTTCTCAGCGTTGAGGTCGGCGATCGTCACCCGCGCGCCGCGCTCATGCAGCGCTCGTGCCGTCGCCTCGCCGAGCCCCGACGCCCCTCCGGCGACGATCGCCCCGCTTCCCTCGATCCGCATGATGCGGGAGCGTAGCGGGCAAGGCCGCCGGCCGTCCTGCGGCTTTGAGCGGCTCAGTGCAGGTGCTGCGCTCGGTTGCGCAGGGCAGCTATACGGAGGCGGGCCGCGAGAGCGTCAGGGCGAACAGCTCGTCGGGGTCGGTCAGCCAGCTCACGAGCCCGAGGCCGGCCGCAGAGAGGTCCGCTTCGATGCGTTCGCGCGTGAACTTCGCGCTGATCTCGGTGCGCATCTCCTCGCCCTGCTCGAAATGCACCGAAAGGTTGAGGTCGCGTACGACGGTGGTGTGCTCGCGGCGCGCGCGCAGGCGCATCTCGATCCACTCGTGCTCGTGGTTGAACAGCGCCACGTGGTCGAAGTCCTCGGGGTTGAAGTCGGCGCGCAGCTCGCGGTTGAGCACGAGCAGCAGGTTGCGGTTGAACTCCGCCGTCACGCCCTGTGCGTCGTCGTAGGCGGCCTGGAGCACCGCCGCGTCCTTGACGAGGTCGGCGCCCATCAGCAGGTGGTCCTCGGGGCCGAGCAGGCGGGCGATCTCGCGCAGGAAGCGCCGGCGGCTGCCGGGCGGGAAGTTGCCGATCGTGCCGCCGAGGAACACCACGATCCGCGGGCCGACCGGCCCGGGCACGCGGTCGAGATGGCGCTCGAAGTCGCCGATCACCCCGTGCACGCGCAACCCCGGGTACTCGTCGGTGAGCTCCCGCGCGCAGTCGTGCACCATCCGCTCGGTCACGTCCACCGGGATGTAGCGCTCGAGCGTGCCCGCGCCGTGCAGCGCGTCGAGCAGCACCCTGGTCTTGGCGGCGGTGCCCGACCCGAGCTCCACCAGCTCGGCGGCGCCGGTCATGGCGGCCAGCTCGCCGGCCCTCTCCTGCAGGATCGCCCGCTCGGTGCGCGTCGGGTAGTACTCGGGCAGCTCGCAGATGCGATCGAACAGCTCGGCCCCGCGCGCGTCGTAGAAGTGCTTCGGCGGAAGCTCCTTGAACGGACGGGTGAGCCCGTCGAGCACGTCGTCGGCGAGCGTGCGCTGCTCGCCCTCGTGCAGGTAGGAGTCGATCGTGATGGCGCCGTCGGCGAGCGCCGCGAGCTCGGGATCGGCGACGGGCTCCATCATCGCCGCTCCCCCACGCCACGCACGCGCGCGCTAAAGAGAGCTTTCTTCGCGCGCGCGCGCACGGGGCAGTGCCCAAAGAAGGACACAACCACCCTCATCCGACGTCTCGCGCCAGTCGCAGTCCCGCGAAGATCTGGCGGCGTATCGGGTGGTCCCAGTTGCGGAACGTCAGCGTCTTCACGTATGGGCTCGTGGCCCAGGAGCCGCCTCGCAACACGCGGTAGTCGCCGCCGAAGAACACCTCCGAGTACTCGCGGTAGGGGTGCGCCACGAACCCCTCATACGCCTCGAACCGGCTGCTCGTCCACTCCCACACCTGACCCACTCCCGAGAGGAGTCCATGAGTGGCCGCCTTCTCCCACTCGGCCTCGCTCGGCAGCCGCGCCCCGCGCGCCCGCGCGTACGCCTCCGCCTCGAAGCAGCTCACGTGACACGCCGGCGCGTCGGAATGACCGGCGGCCACGCCCGCATGATGGGTGATGTCGTGCTCCTGCTTCCACGCCCACCCTTCGTCCGACCACCACTCGCGCCGCTCATACCCGCCCCCCTCGCTGAAGCTCATCCAGCTCGCGTTGGTCACGGGGCGGCGCGCGATCTGGAAGGCGGGCAGCTCGACCGCATGGCGGGGTCGCTCGTTGTCGTACGCAAAGCCTTCCGGCCCCGCCCCCATCTCGAACGGGCCCGCCGGCACGTCGATCCACGCGCCTGCCTGCTTGCCGTGTGCCCTCTGCGTATGCCCATCAGGGTGTCCCCCGACATGGGGGGCGCCCGCGTGGGTGTCGGCGCCGGCGAGCAGCTTGAGCGGAGGCTCTCCCGCGGGCAGCAATCCCGCGAGCGCCATCGTCTGGCGCATCGTCTCTGAGTGCTGCAGCTCGTGGCGCAACACCAACTCGCAGATCGTCCCGTCTCCAACTCCCACGAGGGTGAGCGCTGTGGCGGCGCGGGAGCGCACGTCCCGAAGATACGAGCGTGCCTGCTCTGGATCGAGCAGCTCAACCCTCCCCCTGATCGAGCGCGGCGTCTCGAACGCATCGTAGACCTCCGCGAGCTCTCCTCTCAGCAGCGCAAGGCCGCCGTGGCGGTGGGCGAGCCACAGGTCCTCATATGCCGCGATGTGCGCCATGTCCCATACGAGCGGGCTCATGATCGGCGAGAGCACCCTCGTCAGCTGCTCGTCGCTCAAGTGCGCGACGACCGCGAGCGTCCGCTCCCTGACGGTGTCGAGCGCCGCCAGCGCCTCCTCCGGAGCGGCTGGGAGGGGGTGTCGGGGAGCGATGGGGTCGCGGGACGCGATCGTAGCCATAGCTTCGCTCGGCCCACTGTAGAAGGTCTCGCGACGATTTGCGCGGTTTCGCGCCGAGCGTCGGTCGTGCCCCTCATCGGAATTTCCGTACGCCTCACGGTCCTCGCCAAACCGGGAGTCGTCTCGTCGGCTACGGCACCATCGCCTCCACCGCCTCGAGCGCCGGGCCAAACGTGGGGTCGCGCAGCAGCGACTGGCGGATGCCCTCGCCGAGGATCCCGCTCTCCCCGCGCGACGCGCCCAATATCGTCCATTCGCGTTCGTGGCCCCGCGCGTCGCGGCTGCGGGCTCTGAGTCCGCCCGGTCCGCGCTTCAGGCCCAACCGTCGTCCCGTGGACGTCGCGATCGCCACGCTCTCGAGCCCCCTAACCTCCTGCTCGGGCGCCTGCTCCAATCGGATCGCGATGCCGTCGGCGCCGGGTGCGCGGGCTGTGCCGGTGAGCACCCCGCCGCTCGCGCTGAGCCGGCTCACCTCCCATCCGAGGCGGGAACCCAACCAGCCCACCAGCAGCATCGCCGCGACGGTCGAGTCGGGGTGGTGGCGAACCGCTACCGTTTCGATTCTCTGAAGCTCTGAACGCATCGCCGGGGAGTCGAACGCGGCCGCCACCCGCTCGCGCCAGGGCATGCTGCGCAGCCACGCGAGGTCCACCACGTAGGCGTGTCCTCGCAGCGCGCACGCGCGCGCGATCGCCTCGCGCCAGGAGGGGTCGTCCAGCGAGTCCACCAGCACCGCCTGGGAGAGCTCGAGCAGCGCGTCCACCGCCTCCGGGTGGCCATGCGGTGACCACAGCAACGTCGTCAGGTCGGTCACCACGAGCGGGTCCACGATCGTCACGAGATTGTCCATGTGGCGCGCGCCGATCTCCACCGTCACCGTCTCGCGCAGCAACCCCAGCTCTCCCTCCGCGGGCTCGCCCTCGCTGGACACCACCACGCGCGCGTCGAGGCGCGCGCGGTCGGGGTCGTAGGAGAGCACCACCAAACGCGACGCGTGATAGCGCCCCACGCCCGCGAGGCGGTTTGCGATCTCGCCGCTGTAGCGGCTCTCCACGAACGCCACCATGTTCAGCGCGCGCGCCGGCGCCAACCCGCCGTTTTCGCCGTGGCGCTGCTTCACCAGCTCGCGCAGCGCCGCTTCGATCGCGTCGGGCGTGGTCCCTTCCGCGCTCCACACGGCGTCGGGCAGGGAATCGACGGGCGCGCTCATCTGCTCAGGACCCTCGCCGTGGGTCCTCAAATCGCACGCCACGCCTGCTCTGGCAAGAGGATGCCGGCCGCCTCTTTGGGCCCCTGCGATCCGGCCCCGTACCGCGGCAGCGGTCCGGTGGCGTCGCCCCATGCCTTCAATATCGGGTCGCATATGCGCCACTGCGCCTCCACCTCGTCGTCGCGCGTGAACAGCGTCGCATCGCCCCTCATCGCGTCGGTGATCAGCCGCTCGTACGCCTCCGGCGACTGCGACAGGAACGCCGTCCCATACAGGAACTCCATGTGTACCGGCCTTATCACCATCCTCGACCCCGGGATCTTCGCTCCCAGCCGCAGCGACACCCCCTCGTTCGGCTGCAACGTGAGGATCAGCTGGTTGGGCAGCACCCCCAGCGAGCCTTCCTCGCTGAACGCGAGATGGGGCACCGGCTTGAGCGCCACCGCGATCTCGGTCACTTTGCGCGCCAGCCGCTTGCCCGTGCGCAGGTAGAACGGCACGCCCGCCCAGCGCCAGTTGTCCACTGCGAGGCGCAACGCCGCAAAGGTCTCGGTGGTCGAGTTCTCGGGGATGCCCGGCTCTTCCAAGTAGCCCGCCACGTCTTCGCCGCCCGCGTGCCCCTGCGTGTACTGCGCCCTCACCGCCATCCCCGCTATCTCGCCCTCGATGGGCTCGGCGATCGACTGCAGCACCTTCACCTTCTCGTTGCGCACCTCATCGGCCGTGAAGCTCACCGGCGGCTCCATCGCCACATGGCACAGCAGCTGCAGCATGTGGTTCTGGATCAAATCCCTCAGCGCGCCCGCATGGTCGTAGTAGCCGGCCCGCGTCCCGATCCCGATGTCCTCGGCCGCCGTTATCTGCACCTGGTCGATGTAGTTGCGGTTCCACAGCGGCTCGAACATCCCGTTGGCGAACCGGAACGCCATCATGTTCTGCACCGTCTCCTTGCCGAGGTAGTGGTCGATGCGAAACACCTGGTGCTCCTCGAACACCCCCAGCACGCGCCGGTTCAATTCGCGCGCCTCCGCGAGCGAGGCGCCGAACGGCTTCTCGATGATCACCCTCACCTCCGCCCCCTCGTGACGGTCCAGGCCCTGCCTGCCGAGCGCCTCCACGATCACCGGGAAGAACGCCGGCGCCGTCGACAGGTAGAACGCCCTGCTGAGCGGCTCGCCCGCGTGCTCCTCGAAGCCGTCGAGCGCCTGCTCGAGCTTCGCGTAAACCTTCTCGTCGTCGAAGGTTCCCGGCACGTACCTCACGTGCTCCACCAACCGCTTCAGCACGTCCTCGTCGGGCGTGCGCCGCGAGAACTGCCTGATCGCCTGCTCGCACTCCGCGCGGTAGTCCTCGTGCTGCTTTTCCCTGCGCGCCACCCCCACCAGGTGAAAGCGTTCGGGCAGCGCGCCGTCGTGCGCCAGGTTGTAGAGCGCCGGCAGCAGCTTGCGCCGCGCCAGATCGCCCGTGGCCCCGAAGATCACGAGCGTCGTCGGCGCCACCGGCAAGCGCTCCAGACCGGCCGTGAGCGGGTTCTGCGGCTCGGTCGTCGCGACGGCCGCCATCTGCTCTACCGGGGCTTTCTGCTCTGCCTCGAACTCGAAGGACGGCGACCCGAGGACTTGCCCCCGGCCGCCTCCGCCTCCGGTTGCGCCCCGGCCGCCTTGACGGCATGTCCGCCGAATTGGTTGCGCAGCGCCGCGAGCACCCTGTGGGCGAACTCGCCGTTTCCGCGCGAGGAGAGCCGCTCGTACAGCGACGCCGTGATCACCGGCGTCGGCACGTCTCTAGCCGTGGCCTCCTCGATCGTCCAGCGCCCCTCGCCCGAGTCCTCCGTCCACCCCTCGATCGCTCCCAGCTCGTTCCCGTCGGCTTCGAAGGCGCGCGCCGCGAGCTCGCACAGCCACGAACGCACCACCGACCCCTGGTTCCACAGGTGGGCGATCTTGGCGTTGTCGAGCTCATACTCGGAGGCGTCGAAGACGTCGAAGCCCTCCGCGTACGCCTGCATGAGCCCGTACTCCACGCCGTTGTGCACCATCTTCACGTAATGCCCCGCGCCGCTCTTGCCGAAGTGCATCCAGCCGCGCTTCCCGATCGCGGCGACGCTGTCGGGGCTCGTCTGCGGCGCCAGCACGTCGAGGATCGGCGCCAACCGCCTCACCGCTCCCCGCGGGCCGCCCACCATCATGCAGTAGCCCACGTCCAACCCCCACACCCCGCCGGAGGTGCCCACGTCGACATAGTGGATGCCGAGCTTTCCCACTTCGCGCGCGCGGCGCTTGTCGTCGGTCCACTTCGAGTTGCCGCCGTCCACGATCGTGTCGCCCTTCTCCAGCAGCTTCGCGAGCCTCTGCACGGTCTGCTCGGTGGGATCGCCGGCGGGCACCATCACCCACACGATTCGCGGCGCCTTGAGCTTCTTGACGAGATCCGCCGGCGAACTCGCCCCGCGCGCCCCGCTCTTCACGGCGCTCGCCACCGCGCTCCTGTCGAAGTCGAACGCCACCACGTCGTGATCGGAGTCGCGCTCGATGCGGCGCACCATGTTGCCGCCCATCTTGCCGAGTCCCACGAATCCGATCTCAGTCATCTCAACGCACGATCCTAGTCTCCTCCTGCGCTGGTGTAGGTTGTCGGGCGTCCCCGGCGCGAGGAGAACCGTTCGATGAGCACAGATCCCACATCCACGCGGCCCGACCGCAACCTCGCGCTCGAGCTCGTGCGCGTCACCGAGTTCGCCGCGCTCGCCGCCGCCCCGCTGGTGGGCATGGGCGACAAGGAGGCGGCCGACCAGGCCGCCGTCGATGGGATGCGCTACGCGCTGCAGTCAGTCCGGATGGACGGCAAGGTCGTGATCGGCGAGGGTGAGAAGGACGAGGCGCCGATGCTCTACAACGGCGAGCACATCGGCGACGGCTCGCCGCCCGAGGTCGACATCGCGGTCGATCCGCTGGAGGGCACCACGCTCGCCGCGCACGGCATGCCCAGCGCGCTGGCCGTGATCGCCCTGTCGGGCAAGGGCACGATGTTCGATCCGGGACCGTGCGTCTATATGGAGAAGATGGCCGGCTCCACCGAGGTCTCAGACCTGCTCGACCTCGACCGCCCGCTGTCTGAGACCGTCAAGCTGATCGCGGCGCGCAAGGGCCATGCGATCAGCGACGTGATGGTCGTCGTGCTCGACCGCCCCCGCCACGAGGCCGGCATCCGCGAGATCCGCGAGGCGGGCGCGCGCGTGCGGTTGATCCTCCACGGCGACGTCTCCGCCGCGCTGTTGGCCGTCACCGAGCGTTCGCCCGTCGACCTCCTGTGGGGCATCGGCGGCACGCCCGAGGGGGTCATCTCGGCCGCCGCCATCAAGTGCCTCGGGGGGCAGATGCTCGGACGCCTGTGGCCCCGCGACGACGCCGAGCGCGCCGCCGCCCTCAAGGCCGGCTACGACCTCGATCGCATCCTCGACCGCGACGACCTCGTGGCGGGCGACGACGTCTTCTTCTCCGCCACCGGCATCACCGACGGCGACGTCCTGCAGGGCGTGCGCTACCCCTCCGCCGGCGGCGCCACCACCGAATCGCTCGTGATGCGCTCGCGCTCGGGCACCGTGCGGCGCATACGCGCCACTCACGATCGCGCGAAGCTGCGCGCGCTGGATGGGGACGGGCGCTTCGGGTAGAGGCGCCGTCGCCGTCGGCGTCGCCGCGCCCGGGGCAGCCGCCGTGGCGTCGGCGGCAGTGGAGCGTCGGGTGGCGTAACTACCGCGAGGGGGGTAGAGGTGCCGCCGCGGTCGGCGTCGCCGCGCGCCCGGGGTGGCCGCCGTGGCGTCGACGGCAGTGGAGCGTCGGGTGGCGTAACTACCGCGAGGGGGGACTCGCGCGCGCGCGTATAGGCCCGGGCCCGTCCGGAGGCGTCCCGGGCCCGTCCGGAGGCGTCGTGTCCTCCGCGCCGGCCAGTCGCCCCACCTTCGACGCCGCCAAGTCCAGCCGCGCCAGCGAGCGCAGGAAGCCGTTGGTCACGAACACATGGATGCGCGCCTGCGTCGCGTTATACACGCGCCGTCCCAATCCCGATGCGATCGCAGGATGGAAGTTGGCCACCTCCACCTCGACGTGAACCAGCGCCTCTCCTGTGGCCGTCTCCGCGACGCGCCTCACTTCGATCTGCAGGTGGCCGTGGCCTTCGCGCCCGTGCCTCGCCACGAGCAGCCCCCGCTCGATGCGCCAGCGCACCACGCCGCGCTCGCCGTCAAGCTCGTATTCCGGCGCCTTGAAGGTCAGCAGCTTGAGCGGGCGCCCGAGCAACACCACCGAGCGCCCCGACTCGCTGTAGAGAACCCTCACGAGCCCCAACGTCACGCGCGTCACAAAGCGCCAGTAGGTGCGCGCCAGGCGCTCCAGGTGCATCGGCGACCACAGCTCGCGCAGCGCATCCGCCGGCAGGCTCATGTCCGCCGCCTGCACCGAGCGCATCGCGCCGCTCGCCTCCTCTTGGGTGGTGCGGTCTTCGAGCTTTGAGATCGTCGCGACCTTCGGCCTGCGGCTCATCCCCCAAGGCTATCCGTGTGTAAAGCGCACGCGCACACGCCCTCCGCGTAAAGTCCACGCGCGAATCTGTCGATGAGGCCGCGTCGTGTCCTGCGTCGGTGATATCAACCGTCTGTGAGAGACCAACCCGACCGATCGCATCCCGGCGGACCTCACTCCGAGCGTCTCTCCCGTGCGGCACACGCCGCCCAGCAGCTCTGCGACGTCCTGTGGGAGTCCCTGCACGAGGAGCTCTCGCGTCCCGACGTCGAGCGCGCCCAGGCCCTCTCGGAGCGGCTCGCCGAGGTTTCCTCGACGGTCGCGATGCTGGCGATCAGCGAGCCTGCGGCAGCTTTCCCCGGCGCGCCGGGGGTCAATCGCGGCACGCCGCCCGCGCCCGCGCCCGCGGCGCCCGGCGCCCCGACGGTCGAGCGCCGCACTCCTCCCGCGCCGTCGCGTCCCGATCCTCCGCGCTCACACCTGCCTCCGCCCGACCTGCGCCTCGCCGCGCGCTCGCCGCTCGAGCCCGAGCCGCCCGCCGGCCGCCGGTCGGCGCCAACGCGGGCCGGGGAGTACACGTTCACAAGGCTCGTGGACGAGCAGGAACCCTCCGTCGCCGTGGAGGCGCTCGCCTCTGTCGAGCCGATTCAGCCCGACATCGAGATCCACGACGTGCGCCGTGAGGAGGGGCCGTCGGCGTGGGTCTCCTCCGTGGGAAAACTGCTCTCGCGTCACGCCGAGGACGGGCTCCCGTTCGCGGTGCTGCTGGTGGAGATAGTGGACGTGGCCCACCTGGAGCGCTCGGCGACGCAGCACGACATGCACAGCCTGGTGGCACAGGTCGAGAACGCGGTCGGCCGTGCCATGCGCGCCACCGACCACCTCTCTCGCGAGACGCTCGGCCGCTACTGGCTCGTCGCGCCCGAAACCAACGGCACCGGCGCGCGCATGCTCGCCGAGCGCCTGGCGCGCCTGGTGCGCACCTCCGCGACCCACCGCGGCGTGCCCCTGGAGGTCGCGATCGGCATCGCCGTGTGCCCCGACGACGGCACCGAGGCCCCGGCACTCGCCGCGCGCGCAGACCTCGGCGTCTACTCGGCGCGCGCCACCGGGCGCTCGATCGCCCACACCGATCCGCCGGCGAGCTGAGCCGCGGCGCGGTCGGTCACGCGCGCGCCGCGGTCGGTCACGCGCGCGCGCACTTCGTTCTCGTTCGGGGGACTCGCGCGCGTACGCGCGCAGCGCCGCGTGGCCGTCGAGGAGTCGACGATCAGGCCGCGGCGGCGCCGCCGCTCGCGACCGCTTCCGCCGTCGGCTTCACTTCGGCGGGCGCTCCAAGCAGCGGGTTGTTCGCCGCTTTGCCCACGATCTTCGTCTTGATCCGCACGGTGTCCTTGATCGTGAGCGCGCTCGCCGCGCCCCACGTCAGGTCCCACATGGCGCCGTTGTGCGCGTACGGACCGCGGTCGATCACCGGCACGGTGAGCCGGTGGCCCTTGTAGTCGACGAGCACCAACGTCCCGCACGGTAGCGTCCTCGAGGCCACGCCCACGACCACCGGGGTCATCGTCTGTCCGCATGCGGTCCGCTGACCGTAGAAGCCCGGTCCGAACCAGGTCGCGATCTGCGCCTTCGCGCTTGTCTTGGCGGGCTTCCCGGAGAGCGTGCCACCCGGAGCGCTCGCCCCGCCCGTGCTCGCGAGCGCGGGCGAGCCCGAGCATGCGGCGCCGGCGCACGCGAGCGCGGTGGAAACGACGAGCAGCGTCTTGTTGGCAAGCGTTCTGTTCATCTCTTCGTCGACGCCTACGGGGTGAGCTGACGGGCTCGCGCTGTACGTCCGCGCTACGGCCCCTACCGGGCCGATTCGCCCCCGCGGCCCGCTCTCGCGGTCCGCATTGGGTCCCCCGCCCCCCGCGATCTGGATCGCAAGGACTCGGCGTGGGCGCGAGTATACATGCTCGCCTCCCGGTCCGGTTCCCGCCCCGCTACGGTTATTTGCCGCACTTTGCGAAGTTTTGGCCGAGTCGGATCGGCTCAAGCCCCCGCGGCTTGGGCGCCGGCAGCCGAGGTCCACCCGGCTCGGGCGCCCGGTCTCAGGGTCGCCGCAGGATCGAGAAGGCGTCCTTCAAGAGGCGCCCGCCCGCCGTCAAGCCCGCGCCCGCCAGCTCGCCCACGATGTCCGCCAGCGACTCCACGAGCTCCGTCCCGCTCGGCGGGTTCACCGCGTGGCCCAGCTCGAGCTCCTCCTCCGGCTCATAGCCTTGCTTCGGCGTCGCCGGCTCGGTGGGCGCGGGGGGTGGAGGCTTCCGCTTGGGCGCCGGGGGTTGGAGTTCCCGCTTGGCATGCCCCGTGCGGGCGCGCGTCGCGGGCGCGGGGGCCTCCGTCCGGGCGCGCGTCGCAGGCGCGCGGGGCTCTGTGTTCTTGCTTTGAGCCGCCTCAGCGCGGGCGCGCGGCGCCTTCGTCTGCGTCTTCTGCGCAGACGAGGTACCTGACGAAGACTTCCGCGCCGCCTTGCCCTTGGAGGTGGGAGCGCTCGCCACCTTTGCCTGTCCAGCGACCCCCTCGCGCGCGCGAGAGGTGCTCCGCTTCCCATCATCCCTCGGCGCTGTTCGGGCATCCTCGTACATTCCCGCCGCCGCCGCCGCCGCCGCCGCCGCCGCTGTCTCTGGCTTGGACGCCCTGCCGCGCGCGGCGGCTCTGCGCGCGCTGGCGCGCTGCGGCCTGGCGCGTGGCAGCGCCGCGAGCACTCCGCCCTCCGGAACAGGGGCGTCCAGGCGAGCGTCTGAGTTGTCGTTGGCGCTCATCGTCTCGCAATCATCGCGCACCCGCCCGCGCCGTGCACACACGCGCGATTTCGCCGTGCCGCGGGCCGCGAGGCGTTAGGATGGGCGCGTACATCTGAGCTGTACTGTCGGGCGGGCTTCGGCCACAACCCCGGCTAAGCTAGTCCTCGAACAGCACCCCGAGGGGTCCCGTCGGCGGGTCCTGCGCCCTCGGGGAGCCTCCCGACGGAAATGGAAACAAGCATGTCAGTGGTGGAACTTCAAGAGATGGAAGAGGTCAAGAACCTGCTGACCAAGGGGCAGCAGGTGGGAGTGCTCACATTCGCGGAGATCTCCACCGCAACCTCCGACCTTGACCTGGACGAGTCCGACGTCGAGGAGTTGCACGGCTACCTCGAGAAATCGGAGATCGAGCTCGTCGAGGACATCGACCCGGCCACCGCGGCCGGCTCGCAGGTCGAACGCGCGCCTGACAAGCGCGGCCGGCGCAAGGCCAAGACCGCACTTGACCTGAAGCCCGACATGACCACCGACTCGCTGCAGCTGTTCCTCAAGGACATCGGCAAGGTGCGCCTGCTCACCGCCCAGGAGGAGGTCGATCTGGCCAAGCGCATCGAGCGCGGCGATCTCGACGCCAAGCAGAAGATGGTCGAGTCCAACCTGCGCCTGGTTGTGTCGATTGCCAAGAACTACCGCAACCAGGGCCTCCCGTTCCTCGACCTGATCCAGGAGGGCACGCTCGGGCTCGTAAGGGCCGCGGAGAAGTTCGACTACCGCAAGGGCTTCAAGTTCTCCACGTACGCCACCTGGTGGATCCGCCAGGCGATCGCCCGCGCCCTCGCCGACAAGGCGCGCACGATCCGCATCCCCGTGCACGTCGTCGAGAAGCTCAACAAGATCGGCCGCGCCGAGCGCAAGCTCGTCACCGAGCTGGGGCGCGAGCCCACCGCGGAGGAGATCGCCGAGGTCACCGGAATCGAGCCCGAAGAGGTGGACTCCATCAAGCGCTCCGCCCAGGCCCCGGTTTCGCTCGAGAAGCCGGTCGGCGACGAGGAGGAGTCGGAGTTCGGCCAGTTCATCGCCGACGAGCGCGCCGAGTCGCCATATGAGCGGGCCGCCGAGATCCTCACCAAGGAGGCGCTGCGCGAGGCCCTCGAGAACCTCTCCTACCGCGAGCGCCGCGTGCTCGAGCTGCGCTATGGGCTCGGCGGCGAGCACCCCCGCACGCTGGATGAGGTCGGGCGCACGTTCAACGTCACCCGCGAGCGCATCCGCCAGATCGAGAACCAGTCCCTCAAGAAGCTCCAGAGCCTGGCGGAGGCCCAAAAGCTCCGCGACGTGGCCTGAACAGCCTCCGGGCCGAGGGGGGCTGTAATAGCGGCGTGGGTATCGAGCTCTCCATTTTGCGATTTTGCGATTGTATATACATTGCGTATATGCAATAGAAAAATCTAAAATGGAGATATATGCACGTCCTCCCGCAGACGTCATTCACGCTCAAGCAGAACGGGGCGCAAGCCGATGCAGAGGGCATGTTCGACGTGCACCCCGCCTTGCGCGAGCTGGTGGCCTGCGGCGGCTCCGATCTCCACCTGAAGGTCGGCTCACCGCCGCTGTATCGCGTGCAAGGCTCGCTCGGGCCTGACCACACGGCGCCTTCGCTGAGCGCCGATGACACCGAACACGCTCTGCACGAGCTGCTCCACGACCAGGTCAAGCTGAAGGAATTCGGCGAGGAGCACGAGGTGGACTTCTCGTTCGAAATCGCCGAAGTGGCGCGCTTCCGCGTTAACGCCTTCCGCCAGCGCGGGCTCATCTCGCTCGCCTGCCGCGCCATTCCCGCCAAGATCTCAACGATCGAGGAGCTCGCGCTGCCGCCGGTCGTGCGCGAGCTCGCCGAGGAAGAGCGCGGGATCGTCCTTCTGACGGGCACCACCGGCTCGGGCAAGTCCACGACGCTGGCCGCCATGATCGATCACATGAACCTCACGATGAACAAGCACATCGTCACGATCGAGGACCCCATCGAGTTCGTGCACCAGGACAAGCGCTCGCTCATCAACCAGCGCGAGGTCGGCATGGACACAAAGTCTTTCGAGCGCGCCCTGCGCCGCGTGCTACGCCAGGACCCCGACGTGATCCTCGTTGGAGAGATGCGCGACGAGGAGACGGTGCGCACCGCGCTGTCGGCCGCCGAGACCGGCCACCTCGTGCTCTCCACCGTCCACACGGTTGACGCCTCGGAGTCGATCAACCGGCTGCTCGACTTCTTCCCGCCCCACCAGCACAACCAGGCGCGCTCGATGATCGCCGGCACGATCAAGGGCGTCATCTCCCAGCGCCTGGTCCCCGGCGCCGGCGGAGAGCGCGTGGCGGTGTGCGAGATTCTGCGCATGACCGGCCGCGTGCGCGACATGATCGTCGACCCCGACCAGACCGGCAAGCTCGGCGAGGCGATCTCCTCGGGCGCCTACTACGGCATGCAGACCTTCGACCAGGCGCTCTTCCATCACGTCAAGGCGGGACGGGTCACCGTCGAGGACGCGCTGCGTGTGGCCTCCAGCCCCCACGACTTCAAGCTGCTGCTCCAAGCCGAAGGCCGCCAGGGCACCACCATGGAGGACGTCGCGCAGGCGCAGGCTCGCCGCGAAGGCGGGGACGCTCCCGCCTCGCCCATACCTCCCCAGCCGGCTGTGCCCGCGCCCGCCTCGCCAGCCGCCGTCGGCTGAGAGGCCCGCCCACCGCCGGCTGAGGGGCCGCGCACCGTCGGCTGAGAGGCCCGCCCACCGCCGGCTGAGGGGGCCGCGCATTCCGTACGTAGATCCGTCGCTCAGGGCGCCCTCGATCGCCGCCGCCACCGGTCCCGCCACTTCAGTTGGTAAAGTAACGGTTGGAATGGCCGTAAGCGACACCTGTCCCGTCTGCCGCACCGCCGAGGTGGTGTGCGGCAAGTGGACGCTCCTGCTCGTGCGCGATCTCGCCGAGGGCCGCTCGCGCTTCTGCGAGCTGGAGCGCTCGCTCGCGGGCATCAGCCCGCGCACGCTCTCCCTGCGCCTGCGGGCGCTTGAGGAGGAGGGCATCGTCGAGCGCCACACGTTCCCCGAGGTTCCCCCGCGCGTCGAGTACGCGCTCACCGAGAAGGGCCTGGCGCTGCTGCCGATCATCGAGGACATGCGCTCCTACGGAGAGCGCTGGCTCGGGCTCGACTGCATGGATGCCGCGAAGGCGGCGCTCGCGGTCGCCGTGGCGTAGCCGCGGCTGTCGTCGACGCGCGGCCTCGCGCGCGCATGGCGCATGGAGGACCCTCGGGCGCGCGGGTCGGACCCCCGGGCGCGCATGGCCTTTCCACGGCGGTGAGACGCGCAACGCGCGCTGCGTCGAGCAGGAGGGCCATGACGCGCGGCGAAGTGAGCCCACCGTGCGTTCTCTCCAGCTGCAGGCAGCCCTCAGCGACTTCGCCGAACAGGCCGCCGAGCGGTTGCACGCCGACGTGCTCGCCGGCCAGGAGGTGGGGTTCGAGCTCGAGTCGCGCTCCGCGCGCGGGCGGGGAGCCTCTCCGCTCTACTGCTACCGCCCGCTCACAGGCGCGTTCGTCGCCGAGCGCTTCCCCGAGCTGCGCCGCCTGGAGGGATACGCGAGAGCGGCTGAGCTGCTCGAGGACTTCGACGGGCTCGATCGCTACCTGATCGCCGCCGGCGCGGACCCCGTGCGTGGCGGGGCGCGCGCATGCGTCGACGCTGCCCTGCTGGCGCTGCTGCAGGACGTGTTCGACGAGCAGACGGACTTCGACCGATCGAAGATCGGCCGGCATGGCGAGCGCCTCGAGCGCGTGCTCGAGCGCCTCGACGGTTCGGCGCTCGCCGCCGCCGGCGAGGTGACGCTCGTGGCGACGCTTCACGGTCTGACGATCGCCTCGCCCGAGCTTCAGCTCACGCGCGGCCTCCTGCTGGCCCAGCCGGGCGCCCTGCAGGGGGCGCCCGAGCAGGCGCTGCTCGCGGGCGAGCGGGACGGAGAGGAGGACCACCTGCTCGTGGTGTTCACGGCCCGTGACGAGGACCCTCATGCGGCGATCGCGCAGGGCATGGACGTCGTGCGCGAGCTGCTTCGCGCCCTGCGCCTGTTCGGCGACGGTCGTGTCACGCTCGGCTCGCGCGCATTCGCCCGAATCGGGCAGGCCCCGTGGAGCACCGTCACGCTTGGCCTTGGCGGCCGTCCCCACGGGATGCTCGTGGTAACCGCCGAGCAGGAGGACGAGCTGCGCGCGTTCTGCAATCTCGTGTCACGCCGCGCCCCGCACGCGAACGAGGTCGCCTGGGCGCTGCGCCGCTTCGAGCTCGGTTGCGAGCGGGCGAGCGAGTACGAGGGCATCAGCGACCATCTGCTCGCGCTGAGGGCGCTGCTGGCCGATCGGGGATCCCATCAATCTCCGATCGGTGCTCCGTCGGAGCTGGAGCCGGACGGCCCGCCCGACGGTCTGCTCGCGGGGCGGCTCGCGGCGCTGTGCGCGACCCCCGACGGGCGGGCGGCGCTGACCGAGCGCACGCTCGCCGCGATCGCGCTCGAGCGCGACGTGATCGCCGGCACAGCCGTCGAGCGCGCGCGCGGGCTGGCGCTCACGCGCGACCTCTCCAACCACCTGAGGGCGCTGCTGCGCGACGTCATCTGCGGCCACCTCCCCTTTGACCTCGCCTCGCTCGCCGACGAGCTGCTGCTCTCGGGCGAGGAGCTGACAGAGGAGCCGGACGAGCTTTTCGCCACGGCATCCTGACGCGCCGAGGCTGTCAGGAGAACAGGTGCTCGGCGATGATCGCCAGACCCCTGAGATCCTGCACGTCGCCGTCCAGCTGAGGCACGAGCAGCGGGTCGTGTTCGCCGAGCGCGCTCGACAGAGCCGCCACGCTCTCGCGGTCGCGGCGCGCGAGCACGTCGAAGTCGGCCAGGTTGCTCGCCACGCGCGCGGCGAGCGCCTCGCCGAGCTCGTCCGAGAGCAGTCGCGCGAGCTCCTCGGCGGTGTGCCCGTCGAGCCCCTGGCGGTGCACGCGGTTGACGATCAGACCCGCGAAATCCATCTGGTCGCGCGCGAGCTGAGCGTGGAGGAACGCCGCCTCGCGCGCGGGCTCGTGCTCCGGGGAGGTGACGATCAGAAAGCCGGTGGCGGGGTCGCGCAGCAGCCGCTCGACGCCCTCCGCGCGCTCGCGAAAGCCGTCGATGAGCCCTGACAGCGAGCCGAAGAAGCCGGACAGCTCGCCGATCAGGTTGACGCCCGTGACGCGCGCAAACACCGCGAACATGAGGCCGGCGGGGCGGCTGAGCAGGCCGCGCGTGACGCCGGCGGGCGCGAGCAGCACCCGCAGCGCCCGGCCCTCGAGGAAGCGCGTGAGCCGGTCGGGCGCGTCGAGGAAGTCGAGCGCGTTGCGCGAGGGGGGCGTGTCGAGCACGATCGCGTCCCACTCGCCGTCGCGGTCGAGCTCGTAGAGCTTGGCCACCGCCGTGAACTCCTGCGAGCCCGCCACCGCGGAGGAGAGCTCGCGGTAGATGCGGTTGGAGAGGATCTCCTCGCGCGTGCGCTCGTCGGGCGCGAGGCGGCCGATGAGGGCGTCGAAGGTGCCCTTCGAGTCGAGCATCATCGCCCACAGCTCGCCCTCGAGCTCGATGCCGGGGTCCACCTCCCTGTCGAACCCTTCGGGCTGTGTGCCCGACCCAGCCCTCCGGAGTGTGTGCCCGACGGCGAGCATGAGGGGATCGATGCGGCGCGGCTCCCCCGAGAGCTCACGCAGTCCGAGCGCGCTCGCGAGCCGCTTGGCGGGGTCGATGCTCACGACCGCCACCTTGCGCCCGCGCGCCGCGAGGCCGAGCGCGAGCGCCGCCGAGACGGTGGTCTTGCCGACGCCCCCCGCGCCCACGCACACGAGCACACGCCTGCTCGCGAGCCGCTTCTCCAAGGGCACATGACGTCCGGCCACGGTGGGATCGTAGGCGGATGTGCAGGAATCGCCTCTCGGCGTGCGAATACTCACCGCGACGGCTTTCCAAAATCGACCATCGGAGCCTGCCGTGACTGCACGGGCCAAGGTCATCGCGTTCGCCAATCAGAAGGGCGGGGTGGCCAAGACAACGACGACGCTCAACCTGGCCGCCGCCTTCGCGGAGGAGGGTCATCGCGTGCTGTGCGTCGACATGGACCCGCAGGGCAACCTGACGATGTCCCAGGGCATCGACCCCGACACGCTGGAGCTGTCGATGTACGACGTGCTCACCCAGCGCGCCACGATCCGCGAGGTGATCCGCAAACGCGAGATCGACGTCGCCTGCGCCTCGATCGACCTCGCCGGCGCGGAGATCGCGATGTCGACCATGATCGGCCGCGAGCGCTCGCTGCAGAAGGCGTTCGAGCCGATCCGCGAGGACTACGACTTCATCTGCATCAATACGCCCCCGAGCCTGGGCCTGCTGACGATCAACGCGCTTACCGCCGCCGACAAGGTTATTGTGCCCGTGCAGTGCGAGTATCTGTCGATGCGTGGTCTCATCCAGCTGCAGAACACCCTGGCGATGATTCGTGAGAACCTGAATCCCGACGTGGACATCGAGGGTATCCTCCCGACGTTGGTGGATTCGCGCACGATCCACGCCAAGGAGGCGATCGAGATCCTCGAGGAGAACTTCGGGGACCGCGTGTTCGCCTCGCGGATCCGCAAGACGGTGCGCTTCGCCGAGGCGCCCGTGAAGGGGATGTCGGTGCTCAAGTACGAGCCGGATGGGGTGGCGGCCCAGTCATATCGCGATTTGGCGCAGGAGGTCTTGGCTAATGGCAGGTCCTAGAGACAACCTCAATCCCCATCTGTCCCATGGCTAACCCCAAACGAGCGTCCATGCGCGAAGGGCCGCTCGCGGCGCTCTTCCGCAAGACCGAAGATCTGGAGAAGGACGCGGGCGCGCCCGGCGCCGCGGCTGAGGGCGGTGCCGCGGAGCCCACCGCTCGGGCGAGCGCGCCGCAGGCTCCCACCACGCCGAGTGCGCCGCAGACCCCCAAAACCTCGCGCGCCTCGCGCGAGCCCGCGGAGCCGACGCCGGCCCAAGTCCCGCATCCCCGTGACAGCGGTGTGCCGCACCCCTCGTTGCGGCCCGGCTTGGAGGGGGACGAGGCGCCACACGTGCGGAGCCCGCAGGAGCGCCTGCGCCATGCCTTCTCCTCGGAGATCCCCGAGAGCCTGATGGACCGGCCGGCCGCGAGCGCGAGCGCGAACGACGCGCGCGTTCGCGAGGAGCCGCGTCCGTTCGGCGCCGCGATGCCGGTGGCGCACCCCGTAATCCGCGTGGTCGGCGTCGGTGGCGCCGGCACGAACGCCGTCAACCGCATGGTGGAGGCCGAGGTCGAGGGCGTGGAGTTCCTCGCGGTGAACACCGATTTGCAGTCGCTGCAGCAGTCGACCGCCGACATCACCCTGCACATCGGCGCCGAGGTCACCCGCGGCTTGGGGTCGGGCTCGGACGCGAATGTGGGCAGGCAGGCCGCGATGGACGACTACGATCGCATCAAGGCTTTGCTGAAGGGCTCGGACATGATCTTCATCACCGCCGGCGCGGGCGGCGGAACGGGCACCGGCGCGGCGCCGATCGTGGCGCGCATCGCACGCGAAGTGGGGGCGCTCACCGTGGCGATCGTGACCAAGCCGTTCGGCTTCGAGGGCTCGCGCCGCGCCGGACAGGCGCAGCTCGGCGTGGAGGCGCTCAGCGAGGAGGTGGACACGCTGATTGTGGTGCCCAACAACCGCCTGCTCACGGTGCTGGACAAGCAGACAGCGATGGTGGAGGCGTTCCGTGTCGCCGACGACGTGCTGCGCCAGGGCGTGCAGGGCATCTCAGACCTTGTGACGCTGCCCGGACTGATCAACCTCGACTTCGCGGACGTGCGTACGATCATGTCCGATGCGGGCACGGCGCTGCTCGGGATCGGGATGGGCTTCGGCGAGAACCGGGCGATCGACGCCTCCGTGCAGGCTGCGTCCTCGCCTCTGCTCGAGACCTCGATGGAGGGGGCGCGCTCGATTTTGCTGTCGATCACCGGCGGGAGGGATTTGTCGCTGTGGGAGGTCAACGAGGCCGCGAAGGCGGTGTCAGAGGCGGCCCACCCGGACGCGAACATCATCTTCGGCGCGATGGTGGACGAGAAGCTCGACGATCAGGTGTGGGTGACCGTGGTGGCCACCGGCTACGACTCGCCCGCCCGTCCGTCCGCCCGTCCGCAGATGCGCGAGCCGGCGGGCGAGCCGCGCGTGAAGCGCACCAGCCCCGCCATGCGCGAAGGTCGCGACCGATCGGACGTCGGCCGGCGCCGCGGCGGACTCGCCGTGAGCGACATGGACGTGCCAGAGTTCATCCCGAACTTTTAGGGTTCGAGCGCTTAGGGCCTGCCGGGAAGGTCCCCTAGAGGTTGCCTGGGGTGGGCTTGGCGTGGCGCGTTCGGAGGTGCGTGTGGGTGGCGGGCCTGCGGAGTGTATGTTCTTTTTTGAAATTTTGCCATAGTGAATACAAAACGTATATACCATCGCAAAATTTCAAAAAGTATATATCAACCCCTGCTCCTCCTTGCCTTTTTTCGACCGTTCACAAAGCAGCCGACGAATCGGCGGAGTCCCCACACGTGCGCAACTGCTCCTCCCTGTCTTTTTTCACCGTCCGCGAAGAGCATCGAACTGACATCGAGAATCTAGGGCGATCACTGCGCGGGAGCGCCGGAAGGCGTTCAGTGTGCTATTCGCTGAAGGCATGAGCGCATCTGAGAAGGGGGTTGTGGCGGCGGGGCATCCACTCACGGCGCAGGCCGGGGCGGAGGCGCTGCGGGAGGGCGGCAACGCCGTGGATGCGGCGGTGGCGGCGATGTTGACGTCGTTCGCGGCCGAGCCGCTGCTCACCGGGCTGGGGGCGGGCGGCTACATGATGGTGGCGGGCGGCGGTCAGGAGCCGGCGCTGCTCGACTTCTTCGTGGAGGCCCCCCCGCGCGCGGGGGACGGGAGCGCGGCGGAGCTCGAAGCGGTGGATGTGTCCTTCGGTGACGCGGTGCAGGTGTTCTACATCGGCCCGGCCTCCTGTGGCGTGTATGGGGCGCCCGCGGGAGTGTGCGAGGCGGTGGCGCGCTGGGGCACGATGGACCTCGCCGAGCTCGCGGCGCCCGCCGCGAAGCTCGCGCGCGACGGCGTGGTGCTCAATGCGGGGCAGGCGTACATCGTGGAGATTCTCGCCGACCTGCTGCGGTCAACGCCGGAGTGCGCGGCGCTGTGGGCGCCCGAGGGGAGGGTGCTGCGGGAGGGCGAGCTGCTGCGCAACCCCGATCTGGGCGACGCGCTCGTGCGGCTCGGAGAGGACGGCGCGAAGCCGTTCTACGAGGGGGACGTCGCGGACGCGGTGTGCGCGTGGCTCGGCGAGCGGGGCGGATCGGTGAGCAGGGAGGGGCTCGCCGGCTACCGGGCGATCGAGCGCGCGCCGCTGAGCATGCGCTATCGCGACCGCGTGGTGCTCACCAACCCGCCGCCGTCGGCGGGGGGCACGCTGCTCGCCTACTCGCTGGGTCTGCTCGACGCGCAGCCCTCGCCACCGTCGCTCGAGGTGGTGATAGCCGCGATGGAAGCGGCCCAGGGGGAGCGCACAGCCGAGTTCGTACAGGGCCTTTCAGAGGAGGGATTTTTGGCGTACTTCCTGTCTTCCAGGCTTGGATCTACGACCCATATCTCGGTGCTCGACTCGCACGGGAGGGCGTGCTCGGTGACGTGCACGAACGGGGAGGGGTCAGGGGTGGTGGTGCCGGGGACGGGCATCCACCTGAACAACGTGATGGGCGAGGAGGATCTCAGCCCGCTTGGCTTCCACAGTCATCCGGCGGGGCGCAGGATGCCGAGCATGATGGCCCCTTCGATCGTGATGCTGGCCGATCGGCGATCCGGCTGCGTGCCCCGAATGGGGTGTAGATCGCCGATCGGTGGGGAGGTCGAGCTGGTGCTCGGGAGCGCGGGGTCGAACAGGATTCGCTCGGCGCTGTTGCAGACGATCGTGGGGGTCGTCGACCACGGCCTGCGCGTTCCCGCCGCGGTGAGCGCTCCGCGGGCGCACTTCGAGGGTGGGATCGTGTACCACGAGCCGGGCATCGAGCCGGCGCTCGATCCCCCATCCGCTCCGGTCTTCGGGCCGGCGCAGGCGGCAGCGCCGAGGCGCGAGGTGGTGCGCTTCCACGACCTCAATCTGTTCTTCGGCGGGGTGCAGGCGGTGCAGCGATGCGGGGAGGAGCTGATCGGCGCGGGCGACCCGCGGCGCGGCGGGGTGGCGGTGGCGGCGTGAGGCCGTCTGGGGCGCGCGCCGGCGCTTGCGGGTGGCGGCCGGCGGTGCGGCGAGCGGGAGCGCGGGGCGATCGCCGCTGGTGGGGTGTGGTGTTGCGTTGCGGCATGCCGCGCGCGCGCGCGCGGCGAGTTAAACAGCAATGCGTGGACCTGCGCACGCGCGCGCACGCGGGGCATGGCGCAACGCTCATAACGATGCTCACGCTCGCCCTGCTCGCCGGCGGCTGCGGAGGCGTGCTGTCGCCGGATCTGTTCATCGTCTACCGCACCGGCGCCACCCCGGGTGCGAAGCTCACGATGCTCGTAAACGAAGAGGGGGTCGTGGAATGCAACCCCGATCGCGCCCATCCCTCGCCACGCCACCTGAGCGACTCGCAGATCATCGAAGCGCGAACGATCCAGGAAGATCTCCACGATCCGGCCTCGCGGCACCAGTCGCTGCCGGCGGCGCCCGGGTCGGTGCTCGCCTACTACGTGCGCGACCAGGACGGGAGCGTGCGCTTCGCCGACAACTCGCCCGGCCAGCCGGTAGTGACGCGCAAGCTGGCGTTGTTCGTGCTGAGCGTCGCCCAGGGCGTGTGCGGGCTGCCCCAGCAGGGGGCCTGAGCAGGCTCGCCAGAGGCGGGGCGAGTCCTGGCGCGAGGGGGCGCGCCGGCGGGGCCGTCCGGCCTGCCACTACACTTCCGCGGATGGAGAACGAGCTTGTGAAGAGAGTGATGTGGTCGGGCCTGCTCACTGTCGTGGGGGCGCTCGCCAGCCTCGTCACACAGCGGACGGCGGCGCACCTTTGGCGGCGCATGTTCGACGAGGAGCCTCCCGAGTGAATGACGGACCCCACCCACCCACGGGTCGGGACGACGGCCAGAGCAAGCAGGGCATCGCCACCGCGATCACCGAGGTGACCGAGCGGGCCGGCGTTCTGATCCGCGAGGAGATCGAGCTCGCGAAGACGGAGATCGCGGAGAAGACCACGCGCCTTGCCAAGGGCGCGGTCGTGGCGATCGCGGCGGGCGTGTTCTTCTTCACGGCGCTCTTCTTCGTGCTGATTGGGTGCGCCTGGCTGCTCTACTACGAGCTGCCGATCGGCAACGAGTTCACCTACTTCTGGGGCTTCTTCGCGATGGCGCTGATCCTCGTGGCGCTCGGCGTGATCGCCGGGCTGGTCGCCGCCAGGGCAGTGAGGTCCGGCTCGCCGCCCACGCCCGACATGGCGATCGAGGAGGCCCGCAAGATCCGCGAGACGGTGAGCGCCGCGCCCGACTCGCGCGCAGGCGCCGCGCCCAGCCCGGAGGCAGGCGTCGCGCCGGTAAGGCCGCCGATCCCGGTCCCCGGGCAGCCGCCCGCGGACGCCACTTCAGACAGCGACCTTGGAAGGGGGGGCACCGATGGCACAACGCTCGACGGCTGAGATACGCAGCTCGATCGAGTCCAACCGCGCGGAGCTCGCCGTGTCGCTCAATCGCCTGCACGGCGAAGTGGCGCGAATCACCGACTGGCGCGGAGCGCTCGAGCGCCACCAGCGCGAGGTGGCGATCGGCGTGGCGGTGGTGGGGGTGCTGCTGCTGGGGCGCCGCCGCCGCAAACGCCGCCGCGCCTGAGGCCCTGGACACGGCGCTGGATCGCCACGTGTCGACCGATCGGAGATCGGCCAGCACGTGCCACCAGCACGCGGCTTCGACGACCCGCGACGCCCAGCTTGGTCCAGGGGCCTCAGGGCTACAGGAGGGAGCGCGGGATCGCGCCGACCCCTAGCAGGCCCGGGCCGGTGTAGGTGCCGATCACCGGTCCCACCTCCGAGGTGAACACGGGCTCGGAGCCGAAGATCTCGCGGCAGCGATCGATTAGACGATTGGCCTGGTTGGCGGCCTGGATGTGCTGCACCACCCACCCGTCCGCTCCGTTGTCGTGGAGCTCCTGAGCGTACTGCGCCATGCGCTCGAAGGCGCGCTTGGCGGTGCGGACGCGCTCGACGGGGGTTATCTCGTACTCGAGCGAGAGGATCGGCTTGATCTTGAGCGTGCCGCCGATCCACGCCTGGGCCTTGCCCACGCGCCCGCCGCGGCGCAGATACTCGAGCGTGTCGACGCAGAACCAGATCTTCAGGGCCTTGCGGGCTTCGCGCGCGCGGGCGGCCACCGCGTCCCGGTCGGCGCCGGCGCGCGCGGCGGCGGCGGCGGCGAGCAGCAGCAGGCCGAGGCCGCCGCAGGCGGTTTCGCCGTCGATCACCTCGACGCGCTCGGAGAGCCCGCGCTCGGCCAGCAGGCCGTGGGCCTGGCGGGCGGACTCGCACGTGCCCGATATGCCGCCCGCCAGATGGATGGAGACGATGTCTTGGCCCTCGTCGAGCAACGGCTCCCACACGGCGAGGAAGTCGCCGATGGAGGGCTGCGAGGTGGTGGGCAGGTCGGGGTCGGTGCGCAGGCGCTCGTAGAAGGCGTCGAAGCCGTCGAGCTCGATCTCGCGCTGCTGGCGGCCCTGCCAGCCCACGTACAAGCTGACCTGACGGATGCCTTCGCGATCCGTCAGCTCGCGCGGGAGATAGTTGGTGGTGTCGGTGACGACCGCTACCCGTTTATCCAAGGCGGTTCTCGACTTGGGTGAACCCGTTGGGCTGCCCGCCGCGTGCCCTCTGGGTATGCCCTTCAGGGTGCGACCCGCTGGAGACGGGCTCCACCGGAGAGCTCTCGCGCTCGGGCAGCCCGAGCGCCTCGGCCAGCTCGCCCGACTCGTACATCTCGGTGACGATGTCGCACCCGCCCACGAGCTCGCCGCGGGCGAACAGCTGGGGAATGGTCGGCCAGTTCGAGATCGCCGAGAGCTCCTGGCGGATGCGCGGGTCGGGCAGGACGTCGACGGCCGCGAAGGGAGCGTCGAGTGCCTGCAGCATGGCGACCGTGCGCGCCGAGAAGCCGCAGGCCGGCGCCTCGGGCGTGCCCTTCATGAAGAGGATCGTGTCGTGCTCGCCGATCGCCTCGGCGATCGCCTCGCGGATGGGGTTGGATTCGCTGTCTGACATTGGCTACTCCTGACTCAGGGTTTTCAGCGACAGCGCGTGGATCGGCCCGCCGATCTCCTCGCCGAAGACCCCGTAGACGAGCTTGTGCTGCTCGATGCGGCTGCGGCCCGCGAACGCCGGTGAGGTGACCGTAGCGCGGAAGTGGTCGCCCCCGCCGGTGTAGTCCTCCACGTCGGCCTTGGCCCCCTGTATGGAAGCCTCGATGCGCTGCTTGATCTCCTCGGCGGTTGGCACTGTCCCCCAGGGTAGCCCAATACGGGGCGGCGCTATACTTTGGAAAGCAATGATCTCGATTACGGACAAGGGCGCAGAGAAGGTTCGCGAGTTCCTCGACGCTCAGCAGGCCGACGTCAGCCTTGCGGGATTGCGCGTGGGCGTGCGCGGGGGCGGTTGCTCGGGCTTCCAGTACCAGCTCGCCTTCGATGAGCAGCGTGAAGGAGACGTTGTGTTCGAGAGCCACGGGCTGAAGCTGCTCGTGGACGGCGAGAGCCTGCAGTTCGTGAGCGGCTCGACGATCGACTATCAGGAGGGCCTCCAGGGGGCCGGCTTCAAGGTCGAGAACCCAAACGTGGTCGCCGCCTGCGGTTGCGGGTCTTCGTTCCGCGTAGCGGAGGAAGAGCAAGTTTCAGCAGTCTAGACGCCGGCCGTGTAGGACGTCCGTGGACCGAGCGGTGCAAGGATGCAGGCCGCGTAGTGTGCTTAGGCACATGAGCGGCCGAAGACGCAGCAACGCGAAGCGTCCACGGACGTCCTACGGCTCGTTCTCCAGCGAGCGCCAGAGATAGCGGCACGCCAGGGTGCGGTGCGGGCGCCACCGTTCGCCGAGGCGCTCCATCGTCTCGCGGTCGGGGAGCGCCTCCAGCGAGTAGGCGCGTTCGATGGCGCGACGCACGCCGAGGTCGCCGACAGCCAGCACGTCGGGCCGTTCGAGCTGGAACATGAGGAACATGTGCGCCGTCCACTCGCCGAGGCCCTTCACCGCCACGAGCTCGGCGATCACCCGCTCGTCGGACAGCTCGTCGAGCAGCTGGAGCTCCAGTTCGCCCGCGAGCACGTGCTCGGCGAGCGAACGCAGGTAGCCCGCCTTCGGGCGCGAGATGCCCACGGCGAGACGCAGCTCTTCGGGGTCCTCCGCGAGCATCTGCTCGGGAGTGGGGGGATGCCCGCCGAAGCGGTCGAGCAGCCGCCCGTAGATCGAGCGTGCCGCGCTCACCGAGAGCTGCTGGTTGACGATCGAACGCAGCAGCGCCCCGTAGTGGTCGTCGCGCGCCGGCCTGCCCTCGCGGTTGGAGGGCAGCGTTCCGTACTCCACGATCAGCCCCTCGAGGATCGGGTCGGCATCGCCGAGGTGGCGCATCGCCCGCTGCATCGCGGCGCCCCGCGGCGGTGTCGCTCCGCGGCGTCTGCGTGGAGCGGCTCGCCCGCTTGCGGAGGACCCCATGGCTCAGCTCGTCGGCGCCGCGACCGGCTCGCCGTCGAGCGCGTTCAGCGCGCGCTCCAGCGAGCAGGCGATGCACGTGAAGCTGGGCGTGTCGCGCACCGTGAAGCGCGATGCCTCGGTGGTGCGCAGGCGCTGGACGAGATCGAGGAACGTGCCCACGTCGTCGGTGTCGAACGCCACCACGAACTCCTGGTCGTCGAGCCCGAACGAGTAGGTCGTGTGGTTGTCGACGCCGGGGTATTCGCGCCCCACCTCGATGTGCTCCTGCATGATCCGCCGGCGCTCCTCGGCGGGCAGTCCGTACCACTCTCGCGACTTCACAAACGGGTAGACGAACACGTATTTGCCGCGGAACCCGCGCGGCACCACGCGCTCGTCTTCGGAGTATTCCGAGCTCCTGCGCATCCCCAGGAACGAGTAGGGAGTGTGCGCCCACTTCATCAAGCCGCTCTGCGCGAGCACCACGTGGAACTCGTGGATGCGGTCGAGGTTCTCGGCCTCTGAGATCAGCAGCAGCTCGGCGTCGCCGCGCGTGCCCACGAGCGAGAACGACTGCAGCAGGTGCCCTTCGGCGAAGTCCTCGCACGCGGCCATGAGCTCGCGCTTGTCCTGCGCCCGCGCCTCGGAGTCCAGGCGACGCCACGCCGGATCGAGCTTCAGGAATGTGTACTTGACGAAGTGTCGCTCGCTCATCGAGAGGCCGATTATATGGACCGCCGCCGGGTGTCCTCCGCGATGCCGCGCCGCCAGCGGTTACAGTTCATCTGTGCGGATCGCTCTGGTTTCGCCGTACTCCTGGACCTACCCGGGCGGTGTCACGCGCCACATCGAGGCGCTGTCCGCCGAGCTTGCCGCCCAGGGGCATGAACCGCGCATCCTGGCGCCGTTCGATCCGGATGACGCGCTCTCGCGCCGGCTGCATCGCGGGGCGCGGCCGCAGCGGGTCGATCCGCCCGCCAACTTCGTACCGCTCGGACGCACGATCGGGATTCCCGCCAATGGAGCCGTCTCCAACCTGACGGGTACGCCGCATTCGGTCTTTGCCTTGCGCCACGCGCTGCGCACCGGCGGCTACGACGTGGCCCACATCCACGAGCCGATCGTGCCGCTGATCGGCTTCGACGCGCTCATGTCCTCTGGGGAGCTGCCGCTTGTCGGCACGTTCCATACCTACTCCGACAACCAGATCACCAACGGGATCGGAGCCGTGGTGTTCGGTGGCCGGCGGCGCATGAACCGTCTGCACGCGCGCATCGCCGTGTCCGAGGCGGCGGCGTGGACGGCGAGGCGCTTCTATGGCGGCCGCTACCGCATCGTGCCGAACGGCGTGCGGCTCGGCGGCGCGGGGGAGGCGGGCGGCGACGGGGCGCCTCTGCGCATCCTGTTCATCGGTCAAGCCGTCGAGCGCAAGGGGCTGCCGGTGCTCTTGCGAGCGTTCGAGGCGCTGCGCGAGCACGTTCCCGCGACGCTCACGCTCGTCGGGGCGTCTGCCGCGGAGATCGCGCCGATGCTGCTCGACGACCGCGGCGTGCGCGCGCTGGGGAAGGTCTCCGAGGAGGACAAGCACGCGGAGCTGGCGCGCGCCGATGTGCTGTGCGCGCCGTCGCTGCGCGGCGAGAGCTTTGGGATGGTGCTCACCGAGGCGTTCGCCACCTCAACGCCCGTCGTGGCGTCGGACATACCCGGCTATCGCGACGTGGCGCGCGACGGGGTGGACGGGCTGCTCGTGCCTCCCGGCGACGCGCTCGCGCTTGCCGAGGCGCTGCGGGCGCTGGCGCTCGACCCGGCTCGGCGCGTGGCGATGGCCACTGCCGCACGCACGCGCGCCGAGCGCTTCTCGTGGGCGCACGTCGCTGAGGAGGTCGTCGACTGCTATGAGGAGGCGATCGCGGTAGGGCAGCCCGCCACACGCCTTGCCCGCATCGCCGTGCGCCATGGGTTGGCTCCCGCCGACCTGCGCCCGCGCGTGCGCGCGCGTCGCCTGCCGAGCCTCGAGCCCGCTTCCCCGGTACGGCGGCGCGCGCTGCGCGTGCTCTCGCGCACCGCGCTGATCGCGAGCTCGCTTGCCGGCATCGCGCTCGCATTCCTCGCGCTGCAGCGCATCGGCGTGACGAATGTGGCCGCAAGCCTCGTAGCTTCCTCGCCCGGGCTCGTCGCCGCAGGGGTGGGCGTCATGTGCATGTCGATGGTTGTGCGCGGCATCGCCTGGCATGCGATCCTCAAGGCCGCGCCCACCTGGCGCGTCGCGCGCCGCCGCGACGCCCTGCAGGGGACGTTCATCGGCGTGCTCATGTCCGCCACCCTTCCCGCGCGCCTGGGTGAGCCCTCGCGTGCCCTGATCGTGGCGCGCCGGCTCGGCCGCGCGCGCGAGACGCTCCCCGTGGTGCTCGGCACGATGGTGTCCCAGACACTGCTAAACCTGCTCGCGCTGGCGATCCTCGGCGGCGTGATGTTCTCGAGCGTGAGCTTCGCCGGCAACCACTCGGGTGCGCTGCTCGCTGTCGCGTTGGCGCCGCTCGCGGTCTTGATCGCGCTGCTGCTCTCGCCGGCGCTGGCCCGTCCCCGTAAGGGAGCGCCGCGCGCCGCCGTCTCGCGCTTCGAGCGGCTCGGGCGCCTGTTGGGGAATATGCGCGCCGCGCTGCTGCGCGTGCGCGCTGGGTTGACGGTCTTCCGCGATCCCCGCCAGGCCGGCTCGGCGACGCTGCTGCAGCTGTCGGCGTGGGGCCTGCAGTGGATGTCCTGCTGGCTGCTGTTGATGGCGCTCGGCCTGGACAGGAAGGCCGGTTTCGGCGCCGCGGCGGCGGTCCTGTTCGCGGTCAACGTCACGGCGGTCATCCCCGCGACGCCCGCCAACGTCGGCGTCTTCCAGGCGGCGTGCGTCGCGGTCCTGGCCGGCGCCTACCACGTGCCCACGGCCGACGCGCTCGCCTACGGCATCGTGTTGCAGGCCGTCGAGGTCGCCACAGCGGTCATCATGGGCGCCCCCGCGCTCGTCAACGAGGGCCTCTCCTGGAAGGACGTGCGCCTGCGCACGATGCACGCTTCGCCGGTGAAGTTGCCGCCGCTGCCGGGCACTTCGCGGCGCACGCCGTCGCGGGTGCGGTCCTGAGGAACAGCGCCCGCCTCGCAGGAGGGCGGCTCACCGCGCAGAATCAGCGAGCATGGACAACGCCTGGGTCTACATGCTGCGCTGCCGAGATGGCTCGCTCTATACGGGCTGGACCAACGACCTCACCCGCCGCCTTGCAAGACACTCGGACGGGAAGGCGAGTCGCTACACGGCAAGCCGCCTGCCGGTCGAGTTGGCCGCGGTTTGGCCGATGCCGGATCGCGGTGCGGCATTGCGCGAGGAGCGACGCATCAAGGGGCTGCCGCGAAGCGAGAAGCTCGCGCTGCTGGCGCGGGCTCAGGCGCCGGTTGCCGCCGGCTGATCCTCGGCTTCGACCGCTCCGTCCGCCGGCTCGTCTTCCGCCGGCTCGCCGAAGAGAGACGGATCGCGGTGGGATCCCTTGATCACGTCGTCGGGCGGGCCGTTTGGCAGCAGGCGGCCCTGGCGCGTGCCGAAGTAGATCGCCTGGGGGTGGTGGGCGACGAGCGCGAGCGTCGACTGCTCGGGGATGGGGGCGTAGCCGTCGGTGATCTTCATGCCGATCCGATCGAGGCCGAGCAGCTTCTCCACCTTCAGGTGCTCCGACTGCTCGGGCACGGCGGGGTAGCCCCACGAGTAGCGCCGGCCCTGGGTACTCGGGATGCCGAGCATCTGGCGCGCGCTGTGGTGCAGCCACTCGGCGAGCCCCTCGGCGGTTTGCACGCCGAGGCCGTGCACGAACAGCTGCTCGGCGAACTCGCCGTCCGACTCGAGCCTCGCCATCAGCTCGGTCACCTCCGAGCCCACGGTGACCGCCTGCACGGCGATCACGTCGAGTTCCTGCGGTGGCTTGCCCTTGGATCCAGGCCCACCCGCCTCCCCCGGGCGAAAGAAGTCGGCAAGGCAGATACGGTCGCCCTTGGGTTGGCGCGGGCAGACGAAGCGTGTGAGCTCCCTTGGGGGAACCCGGGAATCCCACTTCGTGGGATTCCCCTTTGAAGATGATGAAGAGGCGAGATCCTCGGGGTCGAGCACGACGATCTCGTTGCCCTCCGAGTAACAGGGGAAGAAGCCGAGCAGCGCGCGCGGGCGCAGGTAGTCCTGCTCGCTCCACATGCGCTCCAGCCGCGGGCGGAAGTTCTCGTCCACGAGCTGCCGCCACGCCTCGCCCTTGACTCCTTTGCCGCCCCAGTGCAGCTTGAAGAGCACGTGCGTGTCGAGGTGGGAGTACACCTCGTCCATGTCCACCGGCACCTCTTGCACACCCCACCAGGGAGGGATGGGTATGGGGTCGTTCACGCGGACCCCCGAACGCACGGAGTCATCGGCGAAGTTGAGCTCCTCCACCGGCTCCTCACCCTTCTCGCGGAAGGCGGTGGCCCCGGCGCGCAGCTTCTCGAGCAGCGCGTCGTGCGCCTCGGCGTCGATCAGCTGGTCCATCACCGACAGCCCCTCGAAGGCGTCCTTGCAGTAGAACACGCCCGGCTCGTAAAGCTCCTCGGATTCCTTGCCGCCGGGGTAGAGCGCGCGGTAGCTGAACGCGCGGTTGATCGCCGCGCCGCCGATCAGCACCGGGTAGCGCAGGCCCTTGGAGTGCAGCTCGGCGATGCACGCCGGCATTTGCTTGGAGGTGGACACGAGCAGCGCGGAGAGCCCGATCGCGGTCGCCTCGTGCTCCTGGGCGGCGTCGAGGATCGTCTGGATCGGAACCTGCTTGCCGAGGTCGATCACTGTGTAGCCGTTGTTGGTGAGGATCGTGTTCACAAGCGACTTGCCGATGTCGTGCACGTCGCCGAACACGGTCGCCAGCACCACCGTGCCCTTCGTATACCCCTCGATCTTGTCGAGGTAGTTCTCCAGGCGCGCCACAGCCTTCTTCATCACCTCGGCGGACTGCAGCACGAAGGGGAGAATGAGCTCGCCGGCGCCGAACTTGTCGCCCACCTCCTTCATCGCGGGCAGCAGCACGTCGTTGAGCGTGGGCACCGCGCCGATCTTCTGCACCGACGCGTCGATCCACTCCTCAACGCCCTCCTTGCGCCGGCGCAGGATGTGGAAGTGAAGCGCCTCCTCCGGCTCCATCCCCTCCGTGGGATTGGCGCTCGTCTGCGCCTCCTCCTCGCCCTTTGACTCGAAGTGCGCGATGAAGCGCTCGAGCGCGTCCTCGCGGCGGTTGAACACGAGGTCGTCGGCAAGCCCGCGCTCCTCGTCGCTTATCTCGGAGTAGGGGGTGATGTGGTTGGGGTTCACCATCGCGAGGTCCAACCCGGCCTCCACGCAGTGGTGCAGGAACACCGAGTTCAGCACCGCCCGCGCCCCCGGGGACACGCCGAAGGAGACGTTCGACACGCCGAGCGAGGTCTTCACGCCCGGGATCTCCGCCTTGATGCGCCTGATGCCCTCGATTGTCTCCACCGCCGAGGGTCGCCACTCCTCATCGCCGGTGGTGAGCGTGAACGTGAGACAGTCGAAGATCAACGCCTCCGGATCGAGGCCGTGCTCCTGGCAGCACAGATCTCTGATGCGCTGTGCGATCTCGAGCTTGCGCTGCGCGGTCTTCGCCATCCCCACCTCGTCGATGGTGAGCGCGATCAGCGCCGCGCCGTGCGCGATCGCAAGCGGCGCCACGCGGTCGAGCTTGTCGCGGCCCGCCTCGAGGTTCACCGAGTTGACGATCGCCCTGCCCGGTATCTGCTCGAGCGCGCGTTCGATCACCTCCGGCTCGGTCGAGTCGATCTGGATCGGCGGCTCCTGGGTGAGGGAGATGCGCTTGGCGAGCCGGCGCATCTGCTCGTCCTCGTCGGCGCGCTCGGTGAGCGCCACGCACAGGTCGAGCACGTGCGCGCCGCCCGCCACCTGGTCCTCTGCTATTTGAACGAGCCCGTCGTAGTCGTCGGCGAGCAGCAGCTCCTTGGCCTTGCGCGAGCCCTGAGAATTCACGCGCTCGCCCACCATCGTGGGGCGCGGCTCCTGCACGAGCGGGGTGGCCGCGATCATCGAGGAAAGATGCGGCGCGCGCTGGGCAGGTCGCTCACCGGGCACGCGGCCTGCGACGCGCTCGGCGATCGCGCGGATGTGATCGGGGGTGGTGCCGCAGCAGCCGCCCACGACGCCCACGCCGTAGCGCTCGACGAACTCCGCCAGCGCTTCGGCCAGCGGCTCGGGCCGCTCGGGGAAGATCGTCTCGCCGTCGGGCCCCTGCAGAGGGAGGCCGGCGTTCGGGATGCACGCGACCGGCACGGGACAGAATTCGCCGAGGAAGCGGATCGCGTCGCGCATGTCCTGCGGCCCGGTCGAGCAGTTCAGCCCGATCACGTCAACGTTTAGGGCCTCCAACGTGCACAGCACGGCCGAGATGTCGGTGCCGAGCAGCATCTTGCCGCCGTTGGGCAGCAGCGACACCGACGTGTGGATCGGCAGGATCCTGCCCGTGCTCTTGAACGCCTCGCGCGCCCCGAACACGGCTGCCTTGACCTCGAGGATGTCCTGGGCCGTCTCGATGATGATCAGATCGGCCCCTCCGTCTATCAATCCTCCCGCCTGCTCGGCGAACACCTCGACGAGCTCCCTGAAGGAGATCTGCCCGAGCGTGGGATCGTCGGAGGCCGGCAGGAACCCGGTCGGCCCGATCGAGCCCGCCACGAAGCGCTGCTCGCCGGCCGCCTTGCGGGCGATTTCCGCCGCCTTCGTGTTCACCTCGACGGTGTAGTCGGCCAGCCCCCACTCATCCAGCTTCAGGCGCGAGGCCTGGAAGGTGTCGGTCTCGACCACTTCCGCCCCGGCCTCGAGCATCGAGGCGTGCACCCCCTCGATCACGTCCGGGCGGTTCAGCACGAGCGCCTCGTGGCACTTGCCCTGCAAGCCGCCGTAGTCCTCCTGGGTGAGGTCGAACTGCTCGAGCGTCGCGCCCATGCCGCCGTCGTAGACGAGCACGCGCTCGCGCAGGGCCGCTCTGAAGTCGCGCTCGGGCATCCGAGCGGATGCTAGCAGCGAAACGGCAACCCTGACACAGCTCTGTCAGGGTTATTCCAAGGGCTGCCCAGAGGGCCGGAGGGCAAGCCTGGGAAGGACGCACCGACCGCCGTGTGCTCTGCACACAAGGGAGGGAGGACGCAGCCAGGCGCCGCCATCCGGTTCTCTGGGCTACTTGATGAAGAGCATCTCCGAATACTTCGGCAGCGGCCAGAGGTCGTCGGCGACCAGCTTCTCCAGGCGATCGGCCACCTCGCGTACGTCGTCCATCGCGGGGATGACCGTGTCGCGCATGTAGGTCGCCCACCTCATCGCCCCGTCCGGCTGGTTGTCCTTCAGGTTGGCGTCCTCGAGCTTCACGAGCGCGAAGTGCAGCTCCTTCACGAGCGGCTCGACCTCGGCGATCAGCTCTTGGAGGCCGGTGTCCGTCAGCTCGTTGAGGTGCCTCACCGCCGCGGGCAGCAGCATCGTGCGCGCGATCTGGGCCGCCGTCTCGGCCTCGATGTTGATCTTCACCGCATACTGCTCGGTGAACACCTCCAGGCGCGACTCCAGCTCGCGCTTGGACAGCACCTTGTACTTCTTGAACGCCGCCACCGTCTGCTTGTCGACGAGCCACGGCAGCGCTTCCGGAGTCGTGCGCAGGTTCGCAAGACCCCGCCGCTCGGCCTCGGAGTGCCACTCCTCGGAGTAGTTGTCACCGCCGAACACGATCTGCTTGTTCGCCGACCAGGCCTCCTTCACGACCTTCGCCACAGCCTTCTCCAGGGTGGCGCCCGATGCTTTGAGCGCCGTCCCCAGCTTCTCCGCCAGCTCGTCGATCGACTCCGCCACGATCGTGTTCAGCACAGTGTTGGGCAGCGCCGGCGACTGGCTCGACCCCAGCGCCCTGAACTCGAACTTGTTGCCGGTGAACGCAAACGGGCTCGTCCTGTTGCGGTCGCCTCCGTGCAGCGGCATCGGCGGCAGCACCGGCGTTCCCAGGCCGAGGAACGACCCGGGCTTGGAAGCCTGCGCCTTGCCCGACTCGATCGCCGCGAACACGCGCTCGAGCTCCGCGCCGAGGAAGATCGAGATGATCGCCGGCGGCGCCTCGTTCGCGCCGAGCCTGTGATCCTGGCCGGCATTCGCGATCGACGCCCTCAGCAGCGCCTGATGCTTGTTCACCGCGTGGATCACCGCCGCGCAGAAGAACAGGAAGTTCAGGTTCTCGTGCGGCGTCTCGCCGGGATCGAGCAGGTTCAACCCTGTGTCGGTGCTCATCGACCAGTTGTTGTGCTTGCCCGACCCGTTCACCCCCGCGAACGGCTTCTCGTGCAGCAGGCACACGAGCCCGTAGCGGCGCGCGGTGTTCTGCAGGATCTGCATCGTGAGCATCTGGTGGTCGGCACCCACGTTCGAGTTCTCGAAGATCGGCGCCACCTCGTACTGGTTCGGCGCCACCTCGTTGTGGCGCGTCTTGATCGGCACGCCCAGCTTCGCCAGCTCGAGCTCCGTGTCGAGCATGCACGCGAGGATGCGCTCCGGGATCGACCCGAAGTAGTGGTCGTCGAGCTCGTGCCCCTTAGGCGGCTTGGCGCCGAACAGCGTGCGCCCGGTGGTCAGCAGGTCGGGCCGCTCGAAGTAGTACTGCTCGTCGATCAGGAAGTACTCCTGCTCGCAGCCGATCGTCGTGAACACCCTTGCCGCATCCTGCTCGCCGAGCAGCTCGAGCGCCCGCACCGCGGCGCCCGAGAGCGCGTCCATAGAGCGCAGCAGCGGGATCTTGTGGTCGAGCGCCTCGCCCGTCCACGACGTGAACGCCGTCGGTATGCACAGCAGCGCGCCGTTCGGGTTCTCGAGGATGAACGCCGGAGACGTGGGGTCCCAGGCGGTGTACCCGCGCGCCTCGAACGTCGCCCTGATGCCGCCCGTCGGGAAGCTGGAGGCGTCCGGCTCGCCCTGGATGAGCTCCTTGCCGGAGAACTCGGCGAGCGCGGTGCCGTCGCCGGCGGGGCCGTAGAAGGAGTCGTGCTTCTCGGCGGTCGACCCGGTCAGCGGCTGGAACCAGTGCGTGTAGTGGGTTGCGCCCTTCTCCATCGCCCATTCCTTCATCGCCTGCGCCACCGCGTCGGCGAGCGTCGTATCGAGCGCCTCGCCGCGCTCGAGCGTGCGCTGCAGCGCCTTGAACACGTGCTTGGGCAGCCTGCGGCGCTGCACCGTCCCGCTGAACACGTTCGAGGCGAATACCTGGTTGCCGGGAAGGGTCAGGTCGATCGAGCCGAGCGCGCTCCCGTTGGCGCTCCACCGCGCGGCTGTGACGTTGGTCTGGCGGGTCCTTGGCATGAGCGGGCTCGATTCCTCCTGGTCAGTTTCTGGGCATCCGGGGAATCGCATCGTAGCCCCCCGCGCTCGTGTCCGCGTCGCTCAGATGGCGAAACGTCGATCGATCCGTTTCGACACCCGGCCAAAGACGCATCTCCGTTCCGGACCGCACATGTGCCTTTTCGGAGCCTGGATGGACGGGGCGCGCATGCGCGCCCCGTCGGCCGGCGCATGCGCCGGCCGGACCGTGGCGCATGCGCCACGGTCTTCCTCCAAGAACGGGGCCGCACATGTGCGGCCCCGGACAGTGGCGCATGCGCCACTGTCAACAACAGAGATACGAGAGGTGGCTACGGAACCGCGGGCTGCGGGGCAACCGGCACCGGGTTGGGTCCGGACGCCACGCGGCCCGTTTCCGGGTTCACGTGCGTGGGCGGCGGCGCGGGCGCCACCGTCACCACGAACCTGCCGGCCGCCGGACCGCCTGCGGCGAGCCGCGCGCGCGCCCTGCCGTCGAGGCCGGCCGCCACCGCGTAGCGAATCGTATGCACGCCCGCCTTCACCGGCGTCAGCAGCCATACGAATGCCCTGCTCGCGCCGGGCGCGAGCGCGCCGAGCGCCCAGGTGTTCACGTACGCGGTTTCGCCGCCCCCGGGGGGGTTGATCTGCTCGGTTTCCACCGGCCTAACCGAAACCACCCCCGGTCCCGTGTTCACGATCCAAACCGGCCGCTTGTTCGCGGACAGGTGGGGATACGCGCTCGCGTAGTTGAGCGAGTCGAGCGTAACGGCCACGTTCGAAATCGTCCGCGCGCCCGCGTTGCGCACCACCAGCGCCAGCCGCGTGTCGCGCGCGATCGCCTGCTTGGCGGGGAAGCGAGCCTTCACGACTTCCACCGTGTAGATGCCCGACGCTTCGCGCGCGTTACGCGTCGCTTCGCCGCACCCGCTCGCGAGCGCGCCGACCAGCACTCCGCACACAGCGAGCGATACCCCTGGAAAGACCTTTCCCGTCCCCACAGCGAGCGCCACGATATCAGCGCCGGTGGCGTTCGACCTGCCGATGACGTAGAGTTGGGCGCGCGGTCACGATCCTCGCCCGAGGAGGGGTATCGAGATGGTTCGCAGCGCAGCTGAGCGGGCTTTCCTGCCTACCAGGAATCTGCTTGAGGAAATAGGGGACATGATGATCCTGACCGGCAGGACGATCACCTCTGCCCTGCGGCCCCCCTATCCATACGGGGGCGAGTTCGTCTCGCAGTTCCTCTTCGCGCTGCGCCTCTGCTGGTTTCCGCTGCTGATCTCCACGGTGGCCATCTGCTATGCCGCGCCCGGCCTGCAGGCCGCCAACTTCCTCACGATCTTCGGCGCCCTGGACCGTCTCGGCGGGATCTTCGTGCTCGCCGCCATCCGCGAGATCGGCCCGAACGTGACCGCCATCGTGCTCGCCGGCGTGGCGGGCACCGCGATCACCGCCGACCTTGGAGCGCGCAAGATCCGCGAGGAGCTCGACGCGCTGCAGGTGCTCGGCGTCGACCCCGTCAAGAACCTGGTGGTGCCGCGCTTCCTCGCGCTGATGCTGGTCACCGGACTGTTCAACGTCTACGCGATCCTGTTCGGCCTGTTCGGCGGCATCCTCGCCGAGCTCGTCAACGGCCAGCCGCTCGGCCCTTTCTGGGACACGCTGTTCGCCAACGCCTCCACCACCGACCTGTGGGGATCGGCGCTCAAGACCACCATCTTCGGCGCCATCATCGCGATCGTGTGCTGCTACAAGGGCATGACCGCCTCCGGCGGCGCCGAGGGCGTGGGACGCGCGGTCAACCAGGCCGTGGTCATCACCTTCCTGGCGATCTTCTCCTTCGACTACGTCTACACGCAGACCCTGCTCGCCACCCATCCGAACATCCTCGTGATCAAGTGAGCACCAGCAGCGAACTGCTCGTCACTCCGCGCGAATGGCTCGCCGCCACCGGCGAGATCGGTCGCTTCGGGGGCAACGTCGTGCGCGACGTCTGGGGTCTGCGCGTCTTCCGCTTCTTCGGTGAGACCCTGCGCCAGTCGGGCATCCTGATCGTCTCCTCCACGCTCATCATCTGGTCGTTGATGTTCGTGCTCGGGCTGGAGTGCGGCATCGAGGGCGCCTACTTCCTCGAGGCCCAGGGCGCTCCCGCCTACGCCGGCGTGTTCACCGCGTGGTGCGACCTGCGCGAGATCATCCCCTACGCGTTCGGCTACATGATGGCCGCGAAGGTCGGCACCGGCATCGTCGCCGAGCTCGGCGCGATGCGCATCTCCGACGAGATCGACGCGCTCGAGGTCATGGGCATCGACTCGCTCACCTTCCTGTGCGCCACGCGGCTGCTCGCCGCCTGGGTGGTGCTTCCGTTCATGTACCTCGCGGGCGTCGGCGCGGCCTTCCTGGCGTCCTACATCGCCGTCGTCCAGCAGGTGGCAACGGTCTCCGCGGGCGGCTACTTCCTGATCTTCTGGCAGTTCCAGAACCCGCCCGACTTCCTCTTCAGCCTCATCAAGGCGATGTTCATGGCCACCGCCATCGTGCTCGTCGGCTGCTACTACGGCTACAACGCGTCCGGCGGGCCCGTGGGCGTGGGCACCGCCACCGCCAAGTCGATGGTGCTCAACATCATCCTCGTGCACCTCATCGGCATGGTCGGCACCCAGGTCTTCTGGGGCGCCAATCCCCGCGCGCCGATCGGAGGCTGATCGTGGCCACGCGCGAGCACGACCCCTCCGGCGCCGGAGGCGAGCAGTCCCTCGGAGGGGATGGCCGCGACCTCTCAACAAATCCCCCCCATGGGGGTCCGCCCCCGGCAGGGGGCGGGGGGGAGTCCGAGTTCGAGTTCCACACCGGCCAGAACCGCCCCACCGGCGTTCCCGACGCGATCGAGTTCGTCGGCGTCCACAAGTCGTTCGGCTCCAACCACGTGCTGCGCGGTCTGAACATGGGCCTGCCCGAAGGCCAGATCTCGATGATCATCGGCCCCTCCGGCACCGGCAAGTCGGTCTGCATCAAGCACATCGTCGGGCTGCTCTACCCCGACGAGGGCGACGTGATCGTGCAGGGGCAGTCGATCCCGAGCCTGCCCGACGCCGAGCTGTTCGAGATTCGCAAGAAGTTCGGCGTGCTCTTCCAGGACGGCGCGCTCTTCGGCTCGATGAACCTGTACGACAACATCGCCTTCCCGTTGCGCCAGCACACCGAGAAGGGCGAAGAGGAGATCGCCGAGATCGTCCGCCGCCGCATGCGCGAGGTCGGCCTCGGCGATGCCGGCGAGAAGATGCCCAACGAGCTCTCCGGCGGGATGCGCAAGCGCGCCGGCTTCGCCCGCTCGCTCGTGCTCGACCCCGAGATCGTGCTGTTCGACGAGCCCGACTCGGGCCTCGACCCGGTGCGCACCGCCCTGCTCTGCGAGCTCATCAAAGAGGTCCACGAAGAGAACGGCGGCACCTATGTCGTCATCACCCACGACATCATGTCCGCCCGCCGTGTCGCCGAGCACATCTCCGTGCTGTGGCGCGGGCGCATCGTCGAATCCGGCCCCGCCGCCGAGCTGTTCGACTCCGAGAACCCCTTCGTCCGTCAGTTCCTCTCGGGCGACTCGCAGGGCCCGCTGGGGATGGAGTAGGGGCCGCCATGCGGGGAAAAGTCTCCGCATCCGGCGCTAGCCTTCGGATGTGACCGCAGGGAGGGTTTTCTCGGGGTTGGCTGTCGGTGCGGCGCGCCGGCCGCTGCTCACGGTCGCATTGCTCGGCGCGCTGGGTGTGGGCTGCGCGGTGGCCGCGCTCGGCCTGCGTCCCACCGCCGCCACCAACACGCTCGTGGGGAGCACGAGCACCGCCTACAGGGACACTCAGAGCTTCTACGCGCGCTTCGGCGAAGAGCCGGTCGAGGTGCTCGTCAAGGGCGACCTTCGCAAGCTCGTGCTGAGCTCCGACATCGACCGCCTTGTCGGCCTCGAGGGGTGCCTCTCGGGCAACGTGCCCGCCTCGGCGCTCCCACGGGAGGGAGGGGCGGGCGGCCCGTGCGCTCAGCTGGCTCGCGCGAAAGCCGTGAAGGTCGTGTTCGGCCCCGGCACGTTCCTCAACGAGGCGGCGCTCCAAGTCGACAATGCGCTCGTCTCGCGCGGCGCTCAGGCGGAAGCCGAGGCAAAGCAGGCGCAGAAGACGGTATATCGCGCGGCGCTCGCACGCGGACTCCGCGCCCAGGAAGCCGCCACGCTCGGAGAGCAGGCGCGCAAGGCCACGATGGCGGGCTTCGCGGCCGAAGTCAGCGCGCTCGCGATCCGCTATGGCCTGAACAAACCGCCGACCCTCGACGATCACGGCTTCGTCTCCACGGTTGTGTTCGACTCCACCAAGCCCTCCGGCACCCCCAAGCAGCGCTTCGCCTATCTCTTCCCGAGCCGCGAATCCGCGCTCGTGTCGGTGCGCCTGAAGGCCGGCCTTTCAGAAGCCCGGCGATCGCGCGCGATCGAGGAGATCCGCAGGGCCGTCGCGATGCCCCAGTGGCGTTTGCGGAACGGCGAGAGCTACCTCGTCACGGGCGAGCCCGTCATCGTCGATGACATCACCGGCTCGATCGCCCGCTCGATCGAGCTGCTGCTCGTGGCGGTGCTGCTTGTCATGGCCATCGTGCTCAGCCTGATATTCAAGGGCCGCCCGCGCCTGCTCCCGCTTGGGATGGCTCTGCTGGCGGCCGCGCTCACGTTCGGCGCCTTCGCGCTCTCGGGCGCCTCGCTCACGATGGCCTCGGTGGCGGTCCTGCCGGTGCTCGTCGGCCTGTCGGTCGACTACGCGATCCAGTTCCAGTCGCGCGTCCAGGAGGCGCGTGCGGCGGGGAGGGAAGGGACGGACGGGAGGGAAGGGACGGACGGTGTGGACGGTGCGCTGCAGGCGGTCCGTCGCGCCGCCGTGGAGGGTGCGCCCGCGATCGCCACCGCGGCGCTCGCGAGCATGGGCGGCCTGCTGGTCCTGATGCTCTCGCCCGTCCCGATGGTGCGCGGCTTCGGTCTGCTGCTCGTCGTGGGGGTCGCGCTCGCGTTTCTCTGCGCCCTCACCGCCGGGTCGGCCGCGATGATGCTGGCCGCGCGGGGTACGGGCGCACGTGCGGCTTTGCGCCCGTCCGGGGGAGTGGGTGCGGCATCGAGTTTTGGGGGCGCCGCGCGCGCGCGCGAGGGGGTGGACATGGGGCTCGCGGCGGAGGGGGCCGGTGGGGTGTATGAAAAATTGGGGGTGCCCGTGCGCGCGCGCGTACGCGTGCGCGTGCGCGCGCGTGTGCGCGTGTACGCGCGCGCACGGGGGGTGTCGAAATGGATTGACCAACACCTGCGGCGCCTGCTTCGCGACCGGCTCGGTCCGGCGTGGCAGGGAGCGCGCGAGATCCTCACCGACAACGCCTTCAACCGCTTCGTGTCTCACATGGCGCTCGACCTTTCCGTGCGCCGGCCCGGGCGCGTGCTCTCCGTCGGCCTGGCGCTCGCGCTGCTCGGCTGGGGGCTCGACACGCAAACGCGGGTGCAAACCGACATCGCCAAGCTCGCGCCCCAGAGCCTCCCCTCGCTGCACAACCTCACGGCGCTCGAGCGCGCCACGGGTGTGGGCGGCGAGATCGACCTGATGGTGAGCTCCTCTTCGCTTACCAAGTCCTCCACGATCGAATGGATGAGCTCGTATGAGAGCGCTGTCCTGGAGCGCTTCGGCTACAGCGCCGCCGCCGGCTGTGGACGGGCGCGGCTGTGCCCCGCCTTCTCGCTCCCCGACCTCTTCCAAAGCGAAGAAGGCGCCTCCGCCAAGCTCAGCCAGAAGCGTGTCAGCGGCCTGCTCGCGGCGATCCCGCCGTACTTCTCCCAGGACGTCATCAGCTCCGATCGGCACGTCGCCACGCTCGCCTTCGGCATCCGCCTGATGGGGCTTCAACAGCAACAGCAGGTGATCGAAGGGATGCGCGCATCCCTACACCCCCCCAAGGGGGTGAGCGCGCGGCTGGTGGGGCTCTCGGTGCTCGCCGCCCAAGCCGGCTCACAGGTCGCTTCGCCGTGGCGGCGCCTGCTCACGCTGCTCGCCGCGCTGGCGGCGGTCGCGCTCATCCTGCTCGTCGCCTTCAGGGGCGACCGCCGTCGCGCGCTCGTCCCGCTCGCTCCGATCGTGCTCGCCACAGGCTGGTCGGCGCTCGTGCTGTTCGCGCTGCGCATACCGCTCAACCCGATGTCGGTCACGCTCGGGGCGCTCGTAATCGCGATCTCCACCGAGTTCAGCGTGCTCCTGTCAGAGCGCCACCGCCAGGAGCGCGCCGCGGGACACTCCACCGTGCAGGCGCTGCGCCGCGCCTACCGCCATACGGGCGCCGCGATCGCCGCCTCGGGCGTCACCGCGATCGCCGGCTTCGGGGTGCTCACGCTGTCCGACATCGCGATGCTCCGCGACTTCGGCTTCGTCACGCTGATCGACCTGTCCGTGTCGCTCGTGGGGGTGCTCGTCGCGCTGCCCGCCGCCGTCGTGCTCGCCGAGGGCGAGCAGCCGCTCGCGCTGCGCATCCGGCGCGGCGCGCGCTCGCTGGCGGCGCGCGCGCCGAGGCTGCGCGGACTCACCGCGCGATGAGCCCCTCCGGCGCGCCGGGACCTTCAAGGGGTGTCGATCGGCCGGACGGTGGGGGTCGCCCGGACGGGGTTGCGGGCGCGGGCTACGGCCGCTACGTCGCGCTGCTCGGCGTGCTGCTGGTCGTCGCGTTCACGCTCCACACCGCCCTCACGTCGCACAAAGGCGCCACCGGACTGAGAGGAGGAGACCGCATACCGCCGTTCGCCGCTCCGCTCGCGATCGGCGGGCCCGCCGGCGAAGTCGACGTCGCCACCCACCCCAACGAGGGGCAGGCCGGCAAACGCCCGGCGTGTTCCGTGCGCGGTCCGGGAATACTCAACATCTGCCAGCTCTACGAACACCGCCCGCTGGTGCTCGCGCTGTTCTTCGACGCCGGCTCCTGCGCCAAAATCCTCGATGACCTGCAACGGCTCTCCCCGCTCTACCCGCGGGTGGCGTTCGCCGCCGTGGCGGTCAAAGAAGACGCCTCCTCGGTTGCGCGCATCGTGCGTTCCAAGCGCCTCACGATCCCGGTGGGCGTCGACACCGACGGCAGGCTCGGGGGGCTATACACGATGGTGAGCTGCCCCCAGATCACCTTTGTCCGCTCCGGCGGCGTTCTGCAGAGCGCACCGCTCTTGACGAGGGCGCCCTTCGCGACGCTCCGCACGCGCGTGGAGGAGCTGCTGGCGGCATGAGCGGCGAGCCCATACGCGGCTGGTGCGAGCGCGAGGTCCAGCGGGAGCTTCCCGGTCTCGGCTTGATGTTCACCGATGTCGAGGTTCACTTCGACGGCTCGCTCACCGGCGCCTCCACACCGGCGGTCATCACCCGTCTGCGCGAGCTCTCCAACCGCTGGCGCGGCGCGCGCGCGGTGAACGTGCGCCAGGAGCACGTCCCGGCCGCCTACCGCGTCTTGTTCCGCCACATCGGGCTCGATCCGGACGTCACGCGCACGCCCATCGAGGCCGCGGTGCTCGAACGGATGCTCGACGGGGGCTTTCTCTCCGAAGGACTGCTCCCCGACATCCTCACGATCGCCCTCATCGATACCGCGGTACCCGTGTGGGCGCTCGACGCCGACACCCTCAACGGGCCGCTCGGCATCCGCCTGAGCCGCGCGGCGGAGCGCCTCGGAGGGGGCTCCGATGGGCCGAGCCTCGGAGGCGGGCTGCTCGTGGTCGCCGACGCCGACAACGCCCTGGCGATCTTGTTCGACGAACCGGCGCCCCACCACGCGCCGACCTCCGCCACGCGGCGGCTTTCGTTGTATGCGGTGCAGGTGGCCGGGGTGCCCGCGCTGCACGTCGAAGAGACGCTGTGGTCCTGTCGCTCCGCGCTGGAAGGCGCCTCGACGGCGAGCTAAGATCTGTCGTGATCCCAACGGGAGGCGCAGGATATGGCCCCAGTCGAGCAGCTCACGACAGATCGCTCCGGCCACGAGCCAGCCGACGAGCGCCTCGCCCGCGAGGCGCTCAGGGCGCAGGTGGGCAGGCTCGAGCGCGAGCTCTCCGGGATGGTCGCCCACGGCTTCCCGCACATCTCGCCCGGCGACCGCCACGGTGAGGCGTTCAGCGGGCCGCGCCCGCTCACGCTGGCCGAGCTCGAGCGCCTGCGCGACCGGCTCGCGCTGCGTGCCGGGGAGGTCCGCGTCCAGGCGGCCGAGCGCGCCGCGCTGGAGCGCCGCGCGCGCGCGCTGCTCCAGCGGATGAAGCAGGAGCCGGGTCGCTACAAGTTCGCGCGCGTGCCCGTAGCCGATCTGGGCGATGGGCACTGCGGCGTGTGGGAGGTTCGTCCGCGCCTCGGCCCCATCGGGATGCTCGCCGGCTGGTGGCAGGTCAAGCTGTCATCCGGCTGCCCATAGCTGCGCCAGATTGCATTCTCCGCGCGGTGAGCCATGGGCTGGGCATCGTGACGGGGCCGCTCGCCGTGAGCATCGCGGCGAGCGTGCGGCGCTGACGGTCGGTCATCGAGCCCACCGTCTTCTGCTCGGACATGGGTATCTGCGCGAGGAACTTGCGGCAGCGCGTCTGACCCCAGCGGCGCTGGCTCGTCAGCAGGTCGGCCACCGCCATGCTGTCGGCCTCCCACGGGCACTCGAGGATCACCTCGGCGACGCCGATCTCGCCGCTTGCCACGCGACGCTTGAGCTCGGCACGGGCAAGTCTGACCTTGTTGGCGCGTTCGAGTGCCCGCATGTGCTGTGGGCCGGCAGGGACGATGGTCGCTGTCGCGTTCATGGATGCTCACTCCCCGTCGCCGCCGCGGGACTCCCGCGGCGTGCAACAAGATCGGCTGGTTGACGAGTAGCGCGTCGGCCCGAGCATCCTTAACTCTCCCTCGCGAGGCCTGTCGCGAAAGCTCCCGGCACCCCTCTACCGGCGGCTATGGGCGGGTCTCGGACGGTCGTGCGTTGCGTTCTGAGAAGCTAGCCAGCCAGGCGCGCGGGGTCAACCGCCTTCCGCCAGAACGTTCGCTAGAAGCGGGCTTTTTTGTGGGTGTTACCGCTTGTGAAGAAATGGACAAGCCTCGGGCGTCCCTCGCGCCGTTCCGGCTGCTGGAAGCGCTCGGCTCAGCTTCCGTCCGGACCGGGCAGCGCACCGTGCTCGGCCTCGAAGGAGCGCTTCACCGTCGCGAACACTTCGAGCGCCCGGTCGAGCGTGGGGCGATCGTGGGTGGCCATCACGCTCGTGCGCAGCAGCGCCCCCCCGGGCGGCACCGCGGGGTGCAGCGCGCAGTTGGTGAACACGCCGCCGTCGTAGAGCGCGCGCCACAGCAGCGCCGCCTTCCAGTCGTCGCCCACGAGCACCGGCACGATCGGCGTGACGATGCTCTGCACGGGGCTCCCCGGCTCGGGGCCCACCCGCACGGGCTCGCCGCGCAGCGTGCGATACCCGAGCCCAGCCAGCCCGTCGGCGAGATAGCGCGCATTCTCGAGCACCTCCGCCAGCAGCCCGGGGCCCTCGGGCGAGCGGATGATGCGCAGCGCGGCGAGCGCCGCGCCGAGCGCCGCCGGCACCGCCGAGGCGGTGAACAGGAACGCGCGACTGGAGATCCGCAGGTAGTCGATCACCTCCGCGGAACCCGCCACGAACCCGCCGCAGGCGGCCAGCGACTTCGAGAAGGTGCCCATGCGCAGGTCAACGCGCTTCTCCACCCCGAGCAACTCCGAGGCGCCCGCGCCGCGCGCGCCGAGCACGCCCGCGCCGTGCGCCTCGTCCACCATCAGCCGCGCGCCGTGACGCTCGCACAGCTCGACGATGTCCACGAGCGGTGCCACGTCGCCCTCCATCGAGAACACCCCGTCCACCACCACGAGCACGCCGCCGCCGTCCTGCTCGGCCCGCTCCAGGGCGCGCGCGAGCTTGTCCATGCGGCTGTGCCTGAAGGGGCGCATCTTCGCCTTTGAAAGCAGCACTCCGTCGAGTATCGAGGCGTGGTCGGCCGAGTCCACCACGACGGTGTCCCCGGCGTTCAGGAGCGTGCCGAGCGTTCCCACGTTCGCCTGGTGGCCGGTGGTGAACACGAGCGCTTCGTCGGTCCCCATCCATTCGGCCAGCTCGCGCTCCAGCTCCAGGTGAAGCGGGGTGGTGCCGTTGAGCAGGCGCGACCCGGTGAGGCCGGTGCCGTAGCGCGCGAGCGCGTCGCGCGCGCCCTCCATCACGCGCTCGTCGCCCGTCAGCCCCAGGTAGTTGTTGGAGGCGAGCATGATCCGCGGGGAGCCCTCCATCTCGACCACCGGCATCGCGGGCGACTCCACCGTGCGGAAGTAGGGCATCAGGTCGGCCTCGCGAGCCGCCCTCAGGAGCTCTTCGCGCTCGTGGCCGCGAACCTTTGCGAAGACGTCTGTCGATGTGGTCATGTCGCGCGGGGGCTCGTTGAGGTGGGCATCGGCTCGGGGCCTGTTGAGGTGGGCATCGGCTCTCTTCCTGTAGGGTGCGCGGCGATGGCTGTCGAGACTGCGGGGAAGACGATGAGCGTCGAGATCCGCCCGGTTGCTACCCGGGGCGAGCTGAGCACCTTCATCAAGCTGCCGTGGCGGCTCTATCGTAACGAGCCCAACTGGGTCGCGCCGCTTCTGATGGATCTGAAGAAACGGCTCGACCAGAAGAGGAACCCGTTCTTCAAGCACGCCGAGGCGCAGTACTTCCTGGCGTACCGCGACGGACGCCCGGTCGGGCGAGTAAGCGCCCACGTCGATCGCAACTTCAACGAGTTCCAGGGCAACGACTGGGGCCTGTTCGGGTGGTTCGAGTGCGAGGACGACCCCGAGGCGGCGCGCGCGCTGCTGGGCGCCGCCGAGCGGTGGCTGCGCGAGCGCGACCGCGACCGCATGGTGGGCCCGATGGACTTCACCACCAACGACGAGTGCGGCCTGCTCGTCGAGGGCCACGAGCGTCCGCCGATCATCCTGTGTCCCTGGCACCATCCCTACTACCAGCGCATCTTCGAGCGGGACCTCGGCATGCAGAAGGCGATGGATCTCTACATGTGGAGCCTGTATGTGGACACGCGCGAGAACGTCCACCCCGCGATCTGGGAGGCCGCCGACAGGCTCGAGGCAGAGCATGGGATCGTCTGCCGCAACTTCCGCAAGAAAGACCTGCACGCCGAGATCACCCGCTTCCTGGATGTCTACAACGCCGCCTGGGAGCGCAACTGGGCCTCCGTGCCGCTCAACGAGGAGGAGGTCCGCCACATGGCCAAGGATCTCAAGCCCGTGCTGGATGAGAACTGGGCGATGGTCGCCGAACGCAAGGACACCGGCGAGGTCGTCGGGGCGGCGCTGACCCTCCCCGACTTCAACCAGGTGCTCGCCAAGCTCAACGGCAGGCTGCTTCCGTTCGGTTGGATCACGGCGCTGCGCGAGCGCAAGAACATCGACGCGGTGCGCGTGTTCGCACTCGGGGTGAAGCCCGAGTATCAGCACACGGGCGTCGCCGCGCGCTTCTACCAGATGCACTTCGACGCGGCCGAACGCACCCCCCAGAAGGGCGGCGAGATGGGCTGGATCCTCGAGGTCAACAAGCCCATGAACCGCGCCATGGAGGGCATGGGCGGCAAGATCGTGCGCCGCTACCGCGTCTACGAACGCGAGTTGTAGCCGACCCTCTGTTGTAGTCTGACGCGCCATTTACACTTGGCGCAGTGATCGAGAGGAGCGATACCGAGGAGGTCGACGCCCTTCCGGTGCTGGCGCCCGAGCCCGGGTCTGAGCTGATCGCGCGTAGAGCCGTTGTGCCGATGGCGCAGACCGCGGCTGTCGCCGCCGGGGGATTTGTGGCCGGGGCGGTGGTCGTGGGCGTCCTGGGCCGCCGCCACCAGAAGGCCCTCGCCGGCCGCGCCCCTCGCCGACTGGGCCGCCGCAAGCGTTCGGCGGGCGAGCTCGTCGAGATCGTGGGGTCCCGCTCGCTGCTCGTGGACGTGCATCTGCTCGGGTCGTCGGTCAGGGGCCGCTGAGCAGCCCGGTGGAGTTGCGCGTGGAGGTGACTCCCGTATCGCCCTATCGTTTGCCGCTCGCGGGGGGCATGGACGGCGTGCTGCGCCGCCGCGGGGGCGTGCTCGAACGGCTGCTCCATCACCGTCCGGACAACGACGCGGACCGCCGTATGGACCACCGCGCGGACGATCACTCGGAGCCGGTCGTGGTGCGTGTCGCCCAGACCGCGCCCGACGCGGTGCTGTTCGGCGCGCGCTCGCGCACCTCCGAGGCGGCGCGTTACGGGATCGAGCGGATGCGCTTCGCGCTCGGCGTCGACGACGAGCTGAGCGCCTTCTACAAGGAGTTCGCCGAGGACCCGCTGATCGGGCGCTCCGTGCGTCGCAGGCCGTGGCTGCGGGTGAGGCGCCGACCCGAGCCCTTCGAGGCGCTCGCATGGGCGATCTGCGAGCAGCTCATCGAGTACGAGCATGCCGCCGCTATCCAGCGGCGCATCGTGCGGGCGCTCGGACAGCGCTGGGTGGGCTGGGATGCGTGCCAGACCGGCGGGGATGCGCAGCGGGTGGGCTGGGATGCGTGCCAGACCGGCGGGGATGCGCAGCGGGTGGGCGGGGATGCGTGCCAGACCGGCGGGGATGCGCAGCGGGTGGGCGGGGACGTGTGCCGGGCGGGCTGGGACAGAGGAGGCGGTTTGCGCGACGTGCCCTCGCCGCGCACGCTCGCGGGCGTCGCGCCCGCGCGGTTGGAGTCGTTCGACCTCTCCGGCTCGCGCGCGCGCCTGCTCGTGCGCGTGGCGCGCGAGGTGGCGAGCGGCCGTGTGGACCTGCACGACGCCGACCACGAGCGGGCATGGCGCGGGCTGCGCGCGATCCCGGGCATTGGACCATGGACGATCGAGATGCTCGCATTGAAGGGCCAGGGCCGTCACGACCAACTGCCCGCCGGGGATCTGGGCCTGCTCAAGCACGTCGCCCGGCGCCTCAGCGGCGGCGATCCGCGGGCGCGCGCCACCGAAGAGGACGTTCGTGTGTTCTTCGCGCCCTATGGACGTTGGGGCGGCCTGGCGGCCGCGCACGTGCTCGCGTTGTGAGCGGGCGTTGGCACATCAGTCATGTCGTCGGTGGGACATGGCGTGTGTGTTGTCCAATTTCAAGATTTTGCATATGTAGCTACACGCCGTATATGCGATAGCAAAATCTCAAAATGGAGCATGACCTCTCGGGCCTCAATGGCACGCCGCCGAATCTACCTCCGTGCGCGTTCGCGCTCGACGAGCAGCGCGAACGTCGGGCACGCCTGCGCCGCGCGCTGGGCGTGGGAGACGAGCTCGGGCGAAAGCGGGCGCTCGTCGATGATTGGGTAGCCCCACTCGTCGAGCGTGATCCGCTCGGGCAGCAACTCGGCGCACATGCCGTGGGCCTCGCAGGCGATCGGGTTGACGCGCATTCGCTCGGCCATCCGATCAGGCGGCCGTGGCCACTCGTGCGCGGGCGGGCAGCGGCAGCTCGGACGGGCGCGCGCACGCGTCGCACGCGCCGTGGCGGGCGTGGTCGGCGAACTCCTCGGCGAACACCTCCATGGCGCTCGTCGCGAAGCGCACGGTGCCGTCGGGGTGACCGCAGGCGCCGCGCCGGCTCACGAGCGCGCTGAGCTGCTCGACGCGGGCGGCGGCGTGACGGCCGTGGGCGCCGTGCGCGATCTGCTCAAGCGTGTCGGCGAGCGCGTCGAGGCCGTGCACGCAGGGTCCGCACTGACCGGCGCTCTGGCGGGCAAGCCAGCGCGTCACGCGGGCCGTCTCCGCCACCGGGCAGGCTTCCCCTGAGAGCAGCAGCACGACCCCCGCGCCGAGCGAAGCGCCGTATGGCGCGAGGTGGGGGCCCGACAGCGCGAGGCTCGACAGTGCGCTGCCGTCGACCCAGGCGCCCGCATAGCCACCGAACAGGGCGGCGCGCACGCCACCGCTCGTTCCGCCCGCGGCGTCCACGAGCGAGGCGAGCGAAGCGCCGAACTCGACCTCGTAGACCCCCGGGTAGGCAAGCGGGCCCGACAGCGTCACGAGCGTGGAGCCCGGCTGGTCGGAGAGCCCCAGCTCGCGAAACCAGCGCGGGCCGTGGCGCGCGATCAACGCGACATGGGCGAGCGTCTCGGCGTTGTTGACGAGCGTGGGACGGCGGCGCACACCCCGCTCGAAGGGCATCGGCGGCGAGAACGTGGGCTTGGGCGGTCCGCCGTTGAGGTGATTCACGAGCGCCGACTCCTGCCCCGCCACGTAGCCCTCGGGGGCGGTGCTCAGCACGATCCTCGGCCAGCGGCCGGGGAGCCGCTCCCGTTCGCCGATAGCCTGCGCCGCGCGCTCGAGCCCCACGCCCGCCGACTCGCACACGCACAGGATCGCTTCCTCGGCGCCGATCGCGCGGGCGGCGAGCGCGGCGCCGTCGAGCACGAGATGGGGAAGCGTCTCGAGCAGCGTGCGGTCCTTCAGGCTCGCGGGCTCGCCCTCGGTGGCGTTCACCACCACTATCGGCTTGCCGCTGCCGCCGGCCACCGTGCGCATCTTCTTGGCCGTCGGGAAGCCCGCGCCGCCGCGACCGCCGAGCCCGGCCTGTTCGATCTGATCGATGAGCGCGCTCGTCCCACGCCGGTCGCGCCGGCGCGCCGCGGGCAGCTCGCCGTGCGTGTCGAGGTGCTCGCGCAAGCCCATCGCTCCCTGTGCGGGCACTCCCTCGAGCAGGCGCGGAAGGCCGGCGACGGGCGCGCTCTCGCTCGCCGTCATCGGCTCGCCTGCCTGCTTGTGCCCTTTAGGGTGCCCCCCGTCATGGGGGGTACCCGAATGGGTGAGCTCAACGGTTTGCATGCCCCCGCTCATGGTCATCGACTCGCTTCCCCGGAGCCGGAAGAGTGGCTCGCGGAGTGGCCGAGCAGTGCCGTGGGGGTGCCGGAGCGCCGTGCCCATTCTTTGCCGAGCGGCCCGCTCGGCAGCCACAGGAGCAGACCCAGCGTGAAAACCGCCGCTCCGCCGAGGGCTGCGCCGCGCCGTGCGAGCCGCTCGGGCCAGCCCACCGCGATGCGCACGAGCACGGCCGCGACGACGGCCACCAGGCAGCCGATGCAGATCGCGAGCATCCACGTGCCCTTCGCGTCGCTGCCGGTGCCAAGCCCGTGCAGCAGGGCGATCGGCCAGCTCGCGTAGGCGAGCCAGTGGATCGCGCGCCAGGTCGCGTGACCCATCCGCCGGCGCAGCAGGCTCGTGACGATCACGGCGAGCATCAGGTCGAAGGAGAGCGCGCCCAATCCCAGCCAGAAGGGCCTGTAGGAGCCCGTGAACGGGATCACCGCGTTCACGAGCGAGATCGGCGTGAAGCTGTCGAGCACGGCCGTGAGGATGTGAAGGCCGAGGAACGCCAGCGCGAGCAGCGACGCGTTGCGGTGCAACGAGTCGATCACGAAGCGCGGCCAGCTCGCCGTGCTCCAGCGTCCCACGTCGAGCACGCCGAGAACGAGCGTGAGCGTCAGGAGCACGAGTGCCACCGCTCCGCTCGCGCGGGTGAGATACCAGTAGGCGCTTGGGCCCGCCGCCGCGATCGCGGTGCTCATGACTTCCGGCCCTCCCTTGGCCACGATCCAGGGGCGAGAGTCGTCGCGGGGCTCATGAGCTCTCGCCCTCCGCCGGCCACGATCCGATGGTGAGCACGTCGCCGTCGTGGGCCACCAGCCGCGCCGGCAGGCCGAGCTCGGCGAGCCATTCGGGGGCCCCAGAGCCGCGCACGATGGCCGCCGTGGCGGCGATGTTGGCGTCGGCGCAGTCGATCGCCGCGACGCTCACGGTGCGCCAGCGTGTGATCGCGGGAGATCCGGTGGAGGGGTCGATGATGTGGTGCATCGCCTCTCCTCCCTTTTGCCAGCGCCGCACCGCGGTGCTCGAGGTGGCAAGCCCACCGTCGCGAATCGAGATCGTCTGCCCGGGCGCCTCGGGCCCGCTGCGATGGTCGTCGGTCACGTGCACGCGCCAGCCTTTCTCAGGGCATTCCCCGGCCGTGGAGACATCGCCGCCGAGGCTCACGAGCACGCCGCACCCGGTGGCGTCGTGCACGGCGTGGGCGGCCCTGTCGGCGGCCCACGCCTTGGCGGTGGCGCCGAGGTCCAGCTTCACTCCTCGGGGTATCCGGATCGTGTGGCGCTCGCCATCCACTTCCACCGTGGTCCAGCCCGCACGCACGCACGCACGCACGCGGGGCACGCTCGGCGTCGAATGCAAAGCCGGCCGCTCTCCTCCCGCGCGCCCATCGATCAGCGCCCAGTCGCGGTCGTAGCCCGCCAGCTCGAGCGCGACTCCGACCGTGGGGTCGACGTCTCCGCCGGTCAGCTCCGCCGCGCGCAGCGCCACCTCGATCGCCTCGATCAGCAGCGGGTGCGCTGCGATTGTGCGCCCGGCGCAGGCGTTCACGCGCGTGAGCTCGGAGTCCTCGCGGAAGCGGCTGCACGCGCGGTCGATCTCGTCGAGCCCGCGCTCCACGATCGCCCGCGCCCGCGCCAGCTCATCGCCGTCGCTCAGCACGAGCTCGACGCTCGTGCCGAGCGCCTCCCAGCTTGCGCGTCCTTCAGATGCTCCGGTCGCCGTCACGAGCCACCGGAGATGACCGGGGGGGCCGATTCCTGCACGGGAGGCGCTTCCTGTGCGGGGGCTGCGGGCGCAGGTTCCTGGGAGGGAGCGGATTCCTGGGAGGGAGCGGATTCCTGGGAGGGAGCGGATTCCTGGGAGGGCGCCGATTCCTGGGAGGGCGCCACTTCGGGCGTGGTGCTCGACTGCGGCGCCTGCGCGGGCGGCTGCAGCGAGCTGGAGGAGCCGGAGGATCCACTCGAGCCGCGGCCGGAGCTCGTGCGCGAGCTCGCGGCGCCGGATGCTTTGAGGGTCTTGCCGGGAAACGCGCTGGCGGCGACCTCGGCAAACACGCCGGTCAGCGCCACGGACCCAGCCACCAGCCAGCGGTTGACTCGGCTCAGTCGTCGCAGCGCGGCGTCTCGTGCGTTTGTATGTTTGAGTGGCATCGTTTACCTCTGTGCAGTGTGCTGGGATGGAAAGTTGTGGCTCACGTGCGCATGTGCGCCACGTGTCGCGCTTCGACGAAAGCGGCCTTCGACATTCAGATACAAGGTCCGCCGGGGCAGGTCGATGAGATGATTCACATCTGTATGTGGGTGCAAGTGGCGTTGCGTGTCGATCGGTCCTTGACTTCAGTGGTTGTGACGGAAAGCCTCGAAGTGAGACCAGGCTCCGAAGTGGGGGATGAGCAGGATCGCCAGCACCGCGCCCGCGACGATCGCTCCGACGAGCGAGATGGCCCGTCCCGCTCGGCCGGTCGCCAGGCGGTTGTATTCGACGCGGTCCGCGTGTCTTGTCAAGAAGGTCTCCTGCAGGTCGGGCAGATGCCCGAGCACGTGGAGCGCGGTGAAGCCGATCCACGCGACGAAGCTCACCTTGTGCAGCCCGCGCAGAATGCCCGCGGAGCTCGGGCCCACGAACAGCAGGGCCACGCCTGTGGCCAGCACCGCGACGCTCGTGGCCACCACGATCGGGGCGATCAGGCGCAGCGCGATCGGTGGTGCGCCCCTTTCGCGATACACCGGATCGGATGTGTAGTAGCGCATGAACCTGTACCCCGTGCTTGCCAGCTTCAGCGCGATCGGTCCGATTAGCATCAGCCCGATGAACAGGTGCTCGGAGATCAGCGGCCTGATCCGCAGAATCGTCACGCCGAGAGCGGCGAGCAGCGCCACCAGCAGGATCCCGGTGGCTCCCGTGAGGCGCTCGTTGCCCGCGGTTCCCCCGCCGATGAGACGGCGGGGAGCGGCGTTGCCCGCCGCGGCCGCGCCGGCGAGCTCCGCCTCGCTGTGCGGGAGCGACGTGAAGCGGCTTCCGGCGCCGTGCCGCACGGGCGCCTGCTGGTGAGCGGTCATTGCGGGCAGTGTGTGCTCCGTTACTAAGCGTTCGGTAACAGAACGATGAGAAAAGTCATCGAAACGCGCGCCAACTATCCTGGGTGGATGCCCGATCTAGCCGAGCCGGTCGCAGACCCGGCGCTCGCGCCGTCGATCCTCCTGGTGGAGGACGAGCCGGGCATCGTCGACTTCCTCAAGCGTGGTCTGCAGGCGGAGGGATTCGTGGTCGAGGCGGCGCTCGACGGCGTGGAGGGCGAGCGACGGGCATTGTGCGAGAGCTTCGACATGGTCGTGCTCGACCTGATGCTCCCGGGAGTGGGCGGCATGGAAGTGCTCACCAAGCTGCGTGACGTCAAGCCCGACCTGCCGGTGATCGTGCTCACCGCGCGCGGTGAGATCGAGGATCGCGTCGCGGGTCTGGACGCTGGCGCCGTGGACTATCTGGTGAAGCCCTTCTCGCTCGCCGAGCTGCTCGCGCGCGTGCGTGCGCAGCTGCGCGTGGCGGCCCAAACCTCCACCACCACGCTCCAGAGCGCCGACATAGAGGTGAACCTGTTGACACGCAAGGTGCGCCGCGCGGGAGAGTCGGTGGCGCTGTCCACCACCGAGTTCGAGCTGCTCGTGTACTTGATGCGCCACAGAGGCGAGGTGCTCTCGCGCGAGCAGATCCTGAGCACCGTGTGGGGCTACCAGCACGATCCCGCCACGAACGTCGTGGACGTGTACATCGGCTATCTGCGCCGTAAGCTCGGGCGTCCCGGCAATCCCGCTCCGATCTTCACCGTGCGCAGGGTCGGCTACCGACTCGGCGATGGCGGCTAAGCGTTTGGCGGCCGGGCGCTTGGCCGGGCGCTTGGCCGGGCGCTTGGCCGGGCGCTTGGTTCCGGGCGGGCTGCGCTGGCGCCTGGGAGTGTGGGTGGCGCTTGTCGTGCTCGTCTCCTCCGCCATTACGTTCGTCGTGGTGTATCGGGGCACCGGCAGCGAACTGCGCCATCAGATAGACAGGGAGATCTCCGGCGACGCGAGCGAGCTCGCCCAGGCGCTGGCCTCCTCCGACGATCGCCGGCCCGCGCAGGTGGCCGACCGTGCCACCCGCTACATACGCGGTCAGCCCTTCAGCGCGAGCTCGACGTTGCTGTTCGCGGTCGTGGCGGGCGCCCACACGAGCACCAATCGCCCGGAGCTGTTCGCGCGCGCGGAGGTCGACAACGGCGAGACCGCCGTCGAGCAGGCTCGCGAGAACCGGCTGGCGGCGGGGCTGCGGACCGTCAAAGACGGCTACTCCACGCTCACCCTGCCGGACGTGGGCGGCCTGCGGCTGGTGGAGCGCACCTTCACGATACCCGGCGGCCCGCGCGTGACGGTCGGGGCGGGCGAGCCGCTCGCGGCGGTGGCGCATGCGCAGGGGAGCGTCGCGCGCGCCTTCATCCTCGCCGGCATCCTCGCGCTCGCGGGGGCGCTCGTGGCGGCGTATCTGGTCGGCGCCCGCGTTTCGCGACCGCTGCGCCGGATGGCGGCTGTCGCGGCGAGGGTCGACGCGGGCGATCTGCATCCGCGCATCCACGACCTCTCGCGCGAGGCCGACGAGCTGCGGGTGCTGGCCGACGCCTTCAATCACATGCTCGACCGCCTCACCGAGGCGTTCGCCGGGCAGCGCGCATTCGTGGCCGACGCATCCCACGAGCTGCGCACGCCCTTGACGGTGATCCGCGGCCAGCTCGAGGTTCTTGCCGCGCAGGCCAAGCCCTCCGATCAGGAGGTGCGACGGGTGGAGGCGCTCGTGCAGGCCGAGATCGCTCGCATAACTCGCCTCGTGGACGACCTGCTGCTGCTGGCGAAGGCCGAGCAGACCGAGTTCCTGCGGGTGCAGGAGATCGACCTGCCCGAGTACGTGCGCGGGCTGTGGGATGGGATGAGCCTGCTCGCCACGCGCCGCTTCGAGCTCGGGCCCGTGCCGGCGGGAGTGCTGCAGGCAGACCCCGATCGGGTGGCGCAGGCGCTGCGCAACATGATCGGCAACGCGATCGAGCACACCGCGAGCGGCGAAGGGCTCGTCCGCCTGCGCGTCGACGCCCTCCGCGGGGCCTGTATCCGGTTCGCGGTCGAAGACGACGGTCCGGGCATCGACCCCGATCAGCGCGAGCAGGTCTTCGACCGCTTCCACCGCACCGACGCGGCGCGGGATCGGGCGTCCGGCGGGACAGGATTGGGGCTCGCGATCGTGCGGGCGATCGCCGAGGCCCACGGCGGACGGGTCGCTGCCACGGCGGGGCAGGCCGGGGGCGCCCGCATAGTGCTGGAGCTCCCCGGCTTCCGCCCCGCGGGCGCGGGCGCCGATGCGCGGGGTCGTCTGCCGGCTCGCGGCGCCGTACCTGCCCAGTGAACGCCATACCCACCCATTGAACGCTGTACGCCCATTGAACGCCATACCTGCCCATTGAAACTATTCCGCACAAGGACACATTCGCTCGCGATCTTGCATACTGTTCGGAAGATGCCAACACACCTTGTGAGCTGAAGGGCGGCACAGGCGATGTCTGCCAAGAACGCTGTTCTGGGACTCGTGATCGAGCGACCGGGCTACGGCTACGACCTCGCGCCGGCGCCGTCGGGACACTCGCCCGAGTGCGACAACGTCGTCGAGTTCCCAGGCCGCGGACAGGCGGCGCCGGGGTGAGGTCGTGAGCCGTGAGCGGTCCATCGGCGGGGCTGTGCGAAGGGACGCGGGCGAGGAGCTCGTCTCGATCACGCTGTCGCGCAATCAGGTCGATCACGTGGTGCGGGCGGCTTTGGGAGAGGACGCGGCGCCGAGCATGTCGACGCTGGTTGCCGGGCCGGGTTTCCACAACGCCCGCGCCAGACAGGCGCTCAGCGGCAGGTATCGCATGCTTCAGGACAACAGGCGGCTCTCGCGCTCGCTGCTCGCCGGCCTGCTCGTGCTCTCCTGCTTTCCCCTGGAAGGCGTCGACCTGGGGATCAAGGACATCTCCGAGCAACTCGACCTGAACACGAGCACCGTGCACCGCTACGTGGTGACGCTCGTGGCGGCCGGGCTGCTCGAGCGCGATCCGGATACGCGCCGCTACAGGCTCCTGCCGGTGGGAGAGCAAGAGGGTGTGGCGCTCAAGACCGGCGAGCTGGACGAGCTGACGTGAACTCGAGGGAGAGCGGAGTGAGAGCAAGAGGGAGGGGTCGCGCACGGAACCCTCCTTCGGTTCCGCGCGCAACCGTCTCCATGGCGTCCAGGTAGGGAGTGCTGGACGTCGACCTGTCCCGGTGGATGATGCGCCGTCTCCACCGCCCTCGGGTCGGGGGGCGGTGCTGAGACCGCGACGGCGCGTTCGGGGCAGCCGGGCGCCTTCGGAGGCTCGTGTGCGGTCCTCGGAAGGCCCATCTCGAATCTGCGTCCCTGGAGCTTCATGCCGCCCTTCGCGCCCGCGCGTCGAGCTCGGCGCGCAGCTTGCGCACCTGCTCGGACAGGCGCCGGTTGTCTGTCTTCAGGCGCGCCGCCTGGCGGCGCGCGGCGGCCATTTCCTGGGCGAGCACCGGCACCACGCGGCGCAGGCTGCTCAGGCGGTCCACCAGATGGTCGCGCTCCCACGCTTCAGAGCCGATCCCGTGCGCGAGAAGGCGCGGCGTGGGGGCGTCGAGGTCGGCGAGCGGCGGTCGCGGGTGGGTTGCGGCGGCGGTTGACACGGCTGGGTTCCTCTCTGAGGGTTTCGTCCGTCAAGCATGCTCCCGGTCGCAACCGCCCCGTCCATCCGCACGCACCACGTGCTCGGCTCCGGGGTTTCCCACAGCGTCCGGGTGGACCTGTTCGCACGTAGTTATCCACCGATGGCGTCGGCTTTACTCGGCTGCCGCGCACACGAACCGGACGTAGCCTGCAACGCATGTCAACCTGTTTGGTGCTGGGCTACGATCGGACCGACAGCGCCCGACTGGCGGCCGACTGGGCCGTCAAGCAGCTGCTCCCCGACGGCAAGCTCGTGATCGTGCATTCGTGCCGCCCCCTGCACGCGCCGCCGCCCGTCGCGTCGAGCGCCGAGGAGCGCCACCGGTTGGGACGCGATCTCGTCGACGAGCTCCTGCTCGAGGGCGAGGACTCGATGTTCGACATCGATGTCGAGGTCGAGGTGGTCGACCTCGACCCGGTGTCGGCCTTGTGCGACGCCGCCGCGCGCCACCACGCGGAGGCGATAGTGGTCGGCTCGGAGCGTCATTCGCGGCTGCACACGGCAATCGGCACCGTCACCGTCGAGCTGCTCAAGCAGTCGCCTGTGCCGGTCGTGGTGGTGCCGCGGACCGCGAGCGTCACGACGGCGTGATCGCGCCCTTGTACTACGACCATCCGGCCTGCCTGGAGCACGACCCGCGTGCGCAGCTGGCGGCGCATCCGGACACGCCGGAGCGGCTGTACGCGATCGAGCAGGCGCTTCAGCGCCGGGACTGGCTCGGCTGGGAGCGGCGCCACGCTCCGCCCGCGAGCGAGCGCGAGCTGGAGCTCGTCCACAGCGCCGCGCACGTGAGCGCGATCCGCGAGCTGTGCGCGTCGGGTGGCGGCGCCATCGACGCCGACACCTACGTCGGCGAGGCCTCCTATCGCGCCGCTCTGCACGCCGCCGGCGGGGCGTGTGCGATGACAAGAGCCCTGACGGCGCGCGAAGCCGAGGTGGGCTTCTGCGGCGTGCGGCCCTCCGGTCACCACGCGGAGCCAGCGCGCGCGATGGGCTTCTGCCTGTTCAACAACGTGGCGATCGCCGCCGAGCTGGCCATCGACGAGCTCGGGGCGCGGCGCGTGTTCGTGCTCGACTGGGACGTCCACCACGGCAACGGCACCGCCGAGGCGTTTCGCCGCCGCTCGGACGTGCTGTTCGCGAGCATCCACCAGGCCGGCATCTTCCCCGGCAGCGGCCCGCTCAGCGACGTGGGCTCGGGCGAGGGGGAGGGGTACACGATCAACCTGCCCGTGCCCGCCGGCTCCGAGGAGGGGCTGTGGCTGTCGCTGCTCGAGCACGTCGTTCTGCCGGCGGCCGTCGCGTTCGAGCCCGACCTCGTGCTCGTGTCCGCCGGCTTCGACGCCCATCGCGACGATCCTCTCGCCGGCGTTCGCCTGGAGACGAGCTCGTTCGGCGAGATGGCAAGGCACGTGCGCGACATGGCCCGCGGCGTGGGCGCCCCGCTCGGGGCGGTGCTGGAGGGGGGCTATGAGCCACACACGCTCGCCGCGTGCGTCATCGAGACGCTCGAGGCGCTCGCCGGGTCCGAGCAGCCGCGATCGGCCGCGCCCGAGGCGCTGCTCACCTCGCGCGCAGCCGCCCAGATCGGCCGCTACTGGCCGCTTTGACCCCCTACGCACCTTTGATGAGGCCGCGCTTGAGCGCGTAAGCCACGAGCTCGGCTCGCGAGGAGAGGCTGAGCTTCTGCTGGATGTGCGCGCGGTGGGTCTCCACCGTGCGCACCGACAGGAACAGCCGCTCGGCGATCTCGGCGTTTGTGTGACCGAGGGCGATGAGGCGCAACACGTCCACCTCGCGCTCGCTCAAGTCGTCGGGTGGACCGGGGGCGGGCTCTGAGGCGAGTCGCGCGCCGAGGCGCGGGTTCAGGTAGCTCTCGCCGCGCGCGGCCCTGCGCACCGCCTCGACGAGCTCGTCGTCGGCCGCCTCCTTGAGCACATACCCGATCGCGCCGGCGCTCAGCGCGTGGCGCGCGAAGGCGGGCTCCTGCTGCATCGTGAGCACCACGATCTGGGTCTCGGGGTTGCGCTCGCGAATCGTCGGAATCGCCTCCAGGCTCGACCCCCCGGGCATGTTCAGGTCGAGCACGAGCACCATCGGACGGTGCCCGCGCACGTAGCGCTGGGCGCTTTCGACGTCGCCCGCCTCGGCCACCACCTCGAAGTCGCTCTCACTCTCGAGCAGCATCTTCAGCCCGCTGCGCACCACGGCGTGGTCGTCGGCGAGCACGATGCGGATCGTCTCCTGCGCCGGCTCCGTCGCTTCCCCCGGACTCTCGGTCTGCTGACCCGATTGCGTCACGTGTCGCACGCTACCGCGTGGTGCGGAGGCCTGCTCGCGGGAAAGTACGGGTGTTCACGCGGACCGGTACGGATGCCTATATCCCTTCACCCGGCAGGAACTCATTGGTGAACGGCGGCAGCGCGGCGCTGTTCGGGTTCGAGCGAATCAGTCCGTGTGAGAGCATCCAGCGCCCGAAGCTCGCCCATGCGTTCGGGTCCTGCCACCCGTACGGCTTCGAGCGGTCGGCCGGCAGCGTCGCGGGGAGCGTCGCCTCGATCGAGGCGAGTTGCAGCTTCTCCTCGGCGGACGGGTTGGCCTTCACGATCAACGAGGCCGCCGCGGCGGGATCGGCGCGCACCCGCCGCTCGCCCCGCGTGAGCGCCTGCAGGAAGGCGCGCAGGTCCTGTCCGCGCGCCCCCGCCTCGTCCTCGCGCACAACCAGCACGAGCTCGTCGTACGCCGGCACTCCCGCCCGGTCGACCGGGATCACGACGGGGTGCCTGCCCATCTGGCGCAGCTGGATCGCCTCGTAGTTCCAGAAGCCTCCGAGCGTGGCCGCGACCTTGCCGGAGAGCATCGCCCCCACGAGGTTGAAGCCGACATTCGCTTCCCGCACGCCGCTCGGGCTCACGCCGGCCGCCCGCAGCGCCGTGCGCAACTCGGCCGCCTGGTAGCCGATCCCGGCGGTGCCCACGCGCTTGCCGGCGAGGTCCGCCACCTTCCGCACATGCGCTCCGGGCAGAGCCATGATCGAGGTCAGCGGGCGCTGCACGAGCGCGCCGATCGACACGAGCTTGAGGCCCTCGTCGCGGGCGATCAGCAGTTGCGGCTCGTAGGAGATCGCCATGTCCACCCTGCCGGCCGCCAGCAGCTTCAGCGGTTCCGCCGATTCGGAAGGCACGACCGGACGCACGTCTAGGCCCACCGCGCCGAAGTACCCGTTCGCGATAGCCGTATACAGGGACGCGTGGTCGGCGTTGGGGAACCAGTCGAGCATCACCGTGAACGGCTTCGTCGCGGGCGCGGAGAGGGTGTCCTGCTTGGAGCCGCATGCCGCCAGGGCGAGGGCGAGGCCGACCGCGCAGGCGGTCAGCAGGGGCAGGACGGCGCGACGGCCGGCGGGGAAGAGGGCACTATGGCCGGCGCGACGGATGGCGGGAGAGAGGGCGCTATGGCAGGCGGGAGGGATGGCGCGACGGATGGCACGGGCGGTGGATGGTGCTCTCAACGGATCTCTCCTCTTGGCTCTTGTGCCCACGGCGCGAGCAGGCGCTCGGCGAGGGCGAGGGTGTAGAAGCAGGCGATGGCAAACAGGAACAGCACCGCCGCCGCCGCGTAGGCGCGCGGCGTCTGCAGCGCGTTGATGTCGGCGACGATCTGATGGCCGAGCCCCGCGTAGGGGCCCGAGGTGGCGGTGGAGGTCTCGGCGATGTACGCCCCTATCACCCCCACGGCGAGCGCGATGCGCGCCCCGCTCAGCGCCGCCGGCACGGCCGCCGGCAGCTCGCCGAAGCGCAGCGCCTGCCAGCGCGAGGCGCCGAGCGTGCGCAGCAGCTTGAGCTGGTCGGGGTCCACGGACGCCAGCCCGTCGACGGTCGTCACCACCACCGGGAAGAAGCAGATCAGCACGATCACGAACAGCTTCGGCAGCACCCCGAAGCCCCACCAGAACACGAGCAGCACGCCGATCAGCGCGACCGGCACCGCCTGCGAGCCGACCGCCAGCGGGTACACCGCGCGGCGCAGTATCGGCGAGAGGTGGATCAGCACCCCGAGCACGAAGCCCAGCAGCAGGGCGAGCAGCACCCCGAGCCCCACCTCCTGCGCGGTCAGTTCGAGGTTGGCGGCCAGCAACCCCGCGTTGCTCCAGGCTTCGGCGGCCACTTCGTGGGGCGCGGGCAGCACGATCGGGCTGACCGACCCCACGTCCACGTACGCCTCCCACGCGCCGAGCAGGGCGAGCGCAAGGAGCGCCGCCGGCAGGCCGCGGGCGATGCGGCGGGTGAGCGCGAAATCGGATGCCCCACGCGCGCGCGGGGCGCCTTTGTGGGGACCCATCGCGGCTCGCGTCGTCGCGTGCCCCACGCGCGCGCCGGGCGCCTCACGGGGACTCATCGGCCCCCGCCTCCGTTTGTCGCTGCATCGCCTCCGGATGCGCCCAGGTGGAGCGCGCGGAGCGCTCGCTCACGCAATGCGATCACGGCCTCGCCCGTGCGCTCCCGGGGCCTCGGCAGATCGACGCTCAGCTCGGCCACCACGCGGCCCGGTCGGGGAGAGAGCACTGCGACCCGGTCGGCGAGCACGATGGCCTCCTCGACGTCGTGGGTGACGAGCACCACGGTGCGCGGCTCGCGCACGAGCGCCCCGGTCAACCACTCCTGCATCTCCTGGCGCGTGATCGCGTCGAGTGCCCCGAACGGCTCGTCCAGGCACAGCACCGGCTTGCCGGAGAGCAGCGTGCGCAGGAACGCCACGCGCTGGCGCATGCCGCCGGAAAGCTCGTGCGTACGTGCGCGCTCGAAGCCGTGCAGACCAAGCTCCGCAAACAGGGTGCTCGCGCGCGTACGCGCGCGAGCACGCCGGCCGATCGGCGATCCCTTCGACCGCCGATCGGTACCCGCGATTCGCAATGCAAGCCCGGCGTTGTCGAGCGCGCTCAGCCACGGCAGGAGCAGGTCGCGCTGAGGCATCAACACCGCCGGCTCGCACTCGATCGTGCCCGCGTCCGGCCGCTGCAGCCCGCAGATCAGCTCAAGCAGCGTCGTCTTGCCGCATCCGCTCGGGCCGACGACGGCGAGCACTTCTCCGCGCGCCGCGCTCAGCGACACGCCGGCGAGCGCTTGCACCTCGGCGCCGCGGCGGTCGCGGTACACGCGGGTGACGTCCTCGACATGCACCGCGACCCCATCGCGGCGGGCGTTTGCGAGGCGGGTCCCGTCGCTTGCGCCACCGGCCTCAGGGGCCCTGCGCTCGCGTCGCTTCAGTTGGGTTGGCACTGCGCTCCCTCCGCGGGCATTACCCCACAGGTTCGAAGGGTCGGCATTGGGTGGGTTGTGGGACCCCAATCGAACGCCATCTCAGCCGGTCTCCGCCAGCTCCCCTGTTTTGCTCTGAGGCTGATGCTACCGCGGGGCGGCGCTGACGGGGCGCGTGAGCGCCTTCACGAAGTCCTCGAGCTGCGCGGTGGTCCAGCACTCGAACGCGGCGCAGTATTGCTCGTAGGCGGCGATCACCGAGTCGCCGTAGTTCCAGTAGAGGCGCGGCTCGGGGTTCAGCCAGAAGGTGCGCCCCGCGCGCATCGCCACCTGGCCGAAGAGCTCAGCGCGGGGGTCGCGCCCGTTGGTGCGGGCGTCGCCGAGCACGATCACGGTCGCCCGCGGGTGCAGGTCGTCCTGGATGAGCTCCAGCAGCTCCGACCACACGCGCCCGTAGTCGGTGTAGCCGGATATGTCCGCCACGCCCGCGTCGCTGGAGATGCGCTCCGAGACGGCGCGGAAGTCGCGCTCGTGCTCGAACACGTCGGTGACCTCCGATATGCGCTCGATGAACACGAACGAGCGCATCTTGCGAAACGAGTCGTGCAGGGCGTGCAATACGGACAGAAAGAAGACGGAGGCGGAGGTGACGCTCGTGGAGACGTCGCACAGCACGTATATCTCCGGGCGGCGGGGCCGCCGGGGCCGGTAGCGCAGCTCGACGGGCACGCCCCCGGTTTGCAGCGAGGCGCGCATCGTACGGCGCACGTCCACGTGAGCGTGGTGGCGATGCCCCTTCGCCTGCTTGCCCTGCGTGGCCAATCGCCGGCGCAGCTGCGCGACGACCCTGTGCACGGCCGCCAGGTCCTGCAACGGCCCGGACGGCAGCGCGCGGTCCAGCTCTCCCAGCGGGCGCGCCGGGGGCAGGCGCCCGCTGCGCTGCACCTGGGCGCGTTCCAGCTCGCGCCTCATGAGCGCCTCGAAGCGGCGCAGCGCATCGCGCGGCACACCGTCGCGGCGCGGATCGTCAGGCGGCAGCTCGGGCTGGGGCTCGGCGCGCAGGCCGAGCGCGCGGCGGATGCGCTGCACGTCCACCCCGATCACCCCCGACCCCTCCTGCTGCTGGCCGAACGTCGCGATCGCCAAGCGCGCAAGGTCGCGCATCGTGCCCTCGGCGCCTTCGCGCAACGCCGCGGCGATCTGCATGCGCAGGGCGTCCAGTTCGGTTTCGCTCAGCTCGCCGAGATCGCCGGCGCCGTCGCCGGGCCGCTCCACACCCTCGCGAACGGCGGCCATCTCCACTGCGCGGAAGAAGAAGCGGTCGAACACCAGCTCGAACACGCGCCTGTCGTCCTGGCTCTTGGCCAGGGTGGCGGCCAATGCCTCGCGGAAGTCCCCCTGCGAGGTCCACGGGATCTCGCGCAGCACGGCGAAGGCGTCGAGCAGCTCGGAGGTGCCGACGGCGACGCCCTCCTCGCGCAATTGCTCGGCGAAGGAGAGCAGCTGCGCGGCGAGACCTCCGTGTTCGCCCCGCGAGGTCGCCGAGGCCGATCCAGGGGGCGTGAGGCCGTCTTTCCCGGGCTCCGATGTGGCCATACAGGGATGATAGGGCGCTGCCGGCCAGATTGCGCAACGTTTTTCGTTGCGCTAGGATCGACTGCATGGCAGTCAGCACGGCTGAGAAGGTGGTGGCGCTCAGCGAGGACTTTCACTCGCAGCGAGAACTCGCGGAGTTGCTGGGCGTCAGCCCGGCGCAGGTGACGCGCTGGCGTCGCGGACAGGGAATAGACGAGCTCAACGCCCAGCGTGTCGATTTGCTGGAGATCGTGATGTCCGGGTTGCTGCGGCTGTACTCGGCCGATACGGCGGAGCTGTGGCTGCGCGGGACGAACCCCCACCTCGGTGGGCGCCGGCCGATCGACCTGGTGCGCGCCGGCCGCGCGCGCGAGCTGCTCGACGCCATCGCCCAGGAGCGCGCCGGAAGCTTCGCGTGATCCTCTGGCGGGTGCTGCCGTGGCAGCCGCGTGCACGGCCCGAGGAGCCTGGTGGCGCGCTGTGGTTCCCGCGTGAGCTCCAGGGGGCCGGGCGTCACGACAATCCCGATCTCTACGGCTGTATGTACGTCGGCGAGAGCGCGCTCTCGCCGGTGGCGGAGGCGCTCGCTCCGTTCCGGAGCACAGGCTCGCTCACCGACGGGATGCTCGCGCGCGGCGGCGTGCCCCTGGGGCTGGCGACGCTGTCGCTGCGCGACGGGCAGCAGATCCTCGACCTGGACGATCCTCGCGTCCTGCTCGACGTAGACCTCCGGCCGTCGCTCGTCGCGACCTCTGCGCGCGCTGAAACCCAGGCATACGCGGCGCGGCTGTACTCGCGCCGCTCCGCTCCGGGCGCGCTGCGGTGGTGGTCGACGATCGAGGCGAGTCTCTTCAACCTGACGCTGTTCGATCGCGCTCGGCCTGCGCTCGAAGCGATCGAGGTCGAGCCCCTGACGCTCGCACATCACGTGGTCCGCGAAGCCGCGGCATTGCTTGGGCTCGAGTGAGAGCGGCCGCGACGCCCGTCAGGCCGGCTGGGCATCCTCGCCTGCGGTGACCTAGCCCGACCTGGACGCAACCTCCTCGGTTGCGTCCCTTTGTGAGAGTTGGAGGCCCACGCGCTCGGCGACGATGTCCATGTCGGTGCGGTGCTTGACGATCACCGACATCGTCTCGTTGAAGACGGTGGCGTCGATGTCCTTCGCCCCGAGCAAGAGCAGCGCTCGCGCCCAATCGATCGACTCGGCGATCGAGGGGGGCTTCTTGAGGTCCAGGGCGCGCACCATGCCGACGACCTCGACGAGCCTTCGCGCGACCGCCTCGTCGAGATCGGGGGCGTGCAGGCGCACGATCGCGAGCTCGTGCTCCAGGCAGGGGTAGTCCAGCCACAGGTACAGGCAGCGGCGCTTGAGCGCCTCGGTGAGCTCGCGCGAGTTGTTCGAGGTCAAGAGCACGACCGGGTGGGTGGTCGAGACGACCTTTCCCAGCTCGGGGATCGAGATCTGGAAGTCCGACAGCACCTCCAGCAGCATCGCCTCGAACTCCTGGTCGGTCTTGTCGATCTCGTCGATCAACAGCACCACCGGCTGCTCGGAGGCGATCGCGCTCATGAGCGGGCGCGCGAGCAGGAACTCCTCGCCGAAGATGTCCTGCTGGACGGCCTCCCAGCCGGTGTCCGACGCCTCCGCCTGGATGCGCAGGAGCTGCTTGCGGTAGTTCCACTCGTACAGCGCCTTCGCCTCGTCGAGCCCCTCGTAGCACTGCAAACGGATCAGCTCGCGGTGCAGGTAGCGCGCGAGCGCCTTCGCGAGCTCGGTCTTGCCGACGCCGGCGGGCCCCTCCACGAGCACGGGCTTGCCGAGCTTGGTGGCGAGGTACGCCACGAGCGCGGTCGACTCGCTCGGCAGGTAGCCGGCGGCGCGAAGGCCCTCGGCGACGTCGGCAGAGGAAAGGGGTCCCTCGGAGGGCATCGTCGGGGGAATGATAGGGCTCGTCAGCGCCGCTCCCGCCCCGTGGGCTCGTCCTCGAAGGAGAGCTGATCCGACGGCGCCGGGGGGTAGCGCGGGCGCTTGCGCGCCACCGAGCCCTTCGACCCCTGCGCCCGTGGCGTGGACGACGGCGGGGATGCCGCGACATCCTTCGACCCCTGCGCCCGTGGCGTGGACGCCGGCGGGGATGCCGCGACATCCCTCGATCCCTGCGCCCGTGGCGTGGACGACGGCGGGGATGCCGCGACATCCTTCGACCCCTGCGCCCGTGGCGTGGACGACGGCGGGGATGCCGCGACATCCCTCGATCCCTGCGCCCGCGGCGCAGCCGCGGTCGTGGAGGACGGAGGGGTCCTCTGTGAGGATTGGGGTGTGCTTGGCGGGGGTTGGGCGCTGTGCGCCGCCACCGGGGTCGCGCGCGGTGGGGGCTGGTCGGTGCGTGCGGGCACGGGCATCGAGCGCTCGGGGCGCTGGGGCGAGGGGGCGACGACCGTTATGTCCTCTGCGGAGGGTGCCCTGCGCGCGCGTGCGCGCGTACGCGTGAGAGGGGGCTCGGGCACGCTTGTCGCGCGCATGCGCCAGCCGGCGTAGGTGAGCGCTCCGGCGGCGACGAACGCGAGGAAGAAGCCCCACTGGATTCCCACGGGGTAGCCGTGCCCGGCGGGCCGCGAGAACACGCGGTAGAAGATCAGGAGCGTCGCCCAGCCGCCCGCGATCATCACGACCGCCCCGTCGCTGCCCGGCATGTGGAAGTCGCGGCGCTCCGCGCGCGCGAGCATCAGCGCGATCACGCCCGCCGCGACGAGGAACACGGCGGCCTCGACGAACGAAACGTCGCCGAATGCGCTGATCGAGCGCGAGTTGATGGCGCCGGTCTTGCGGTTCAGGCTCTGCAGCTCGTACCACGGGAAGAACATCGTGAGCAGCAGCGCGATCGCCGCCGCCGCCGCGAGGCGCTGCTCGGGCTCGAGGGCGCCCCACGCGCGCGTGAGGCGCGTCATGCGCGTGCGCAAGGGGCGTCGACCGGCATGGATCGATTGTATGCCCGGAGGTCCCCGAACCCATCGGCCTCGGCCCGAGTGCTCTCGGAGAATATTTCGCTCAGGGGGCTTGACAACCGACCACCCGTACGGTGTGTGCTTGAGAGTCCGTGTGTGGTTGGCGGGTCCGTAATAGGACGCGCCAGCGGGGCTGACGCGTCTCTCTCTCTATCTCTCTCTCTGCGACGGCCGGCCTGCCGAGCAGCAGGCCGGCGCGCAGGTCGTCGTTTGAGGGCTGGTCGTGGATCAGCCGGTGCAGTGCATTGGCAAGATCGACGCAGCCGAGCGTGACGAGCTGGTCAGCGAGCTCGTCGCGCGAGAGCGGGAAGACCCCGCTTACGATCAACAGCCACCGTGCGAGGGTGGTGAGCGCCGCGCGACACTGCTCGCGGGCCGCTTCGCCGTCGCCGCTTTCGAGAACGAGTCGGGCCAGGCTGAGGCCGCGCTGGGCCTGGATGAGCTTGCGCTCAGCCGACGGTGTGAGCCCGCTCTCCTCGACACGGCGGCTCGCGACCTTGAGGATACCGTCGTCGTGCAGCACGCAGCCGCAGCGCAGCGTCCACAGTATGTAGTCATCGCCCGCCGCGAGTCTCTCCCAGACGCGCAGTTCGGACAGTGCGACGACCGCCGCCTCGGCGGCAAGATGCAGGAAGGTGACGCCGACAACAGGATCCCCGGCGTTGAACGCCGTGCTGGCTCTCGTGAGGTGTTTTTGCGAGCCAGGTTCGACGTCGCCTGTGGCGACATTCTCCAATGGTAACCCCGATTCCGGCGAGGCCAGCAGGATCGGGCACGGGCACCGGGCCGATCAGGGCGCGCGTGAGATGAACAGCGTCAAGTCGGTCCAGCTCGCCTGCTCGGGTCGAGCGGAGAGCTCCTGCGAGAGGGTGTCGAGGGCGGCGCCGAACTCGCCGTGGTCGAGTCCGACGACGATGCCAAGGCCCGCGTGCCGCCTGCCCGCCTCCGCCCACCGTCTTGCGATCACTGTGAAGTCCTTGACGTCGAAGGTGATCATCGCCCTCATCTCGCCAGCGGCGATTTCGAGAAGCTGTTCGTCCCCCAAGCCGTCGAGCTCGCGCTCTTCGGCCACGGCGCGCACATCGTGGCCTTGGTCGCGCAAAGGCTGTCCGATGTATCGCCCTGAGATATGCGCGTCAAGGAGCAGTCGCACGCCTACCGACCTGACCTATACGCAGCCAGACCTGATCAGATCTTGACGCGACTGACGGTTATGAACGGGAACTCCCGTTCCAGCTGCTCCAGCGGCCGCCTGTTTTCGGCGATCGCTGCGTCGATCTCCTCAGGAAACTGCTTGTGGTAGTCGAGCGCCAGCTGGATCTGACGCTCACTCGCCGCGCCACCCTCTGCCATACGCTCGAGCGAGCCGATGTCCTGGTAGGCCTCGACTAGCTGCCACACGTCAAACGCGGTCCCCATCACCCATGCGCGCCGCTCCCAGTCGGCGCCGCGAAAGGCGATCCCCGGGAACAGACGCATGCGTAGGGCCTCATCGGCGAGCGCCTCCACCACGGCGCCCTTGCTGCGTCCCGTGCGCCGAGCCTCGCGTTCCACGAGGGTCTCCATGCTCTTTGAGATGCGCATGCTGAACGGCGCCGACTTGGTTGCCATGCCGTAATCGTAGCACGAAGATTACATCGTATTACCGGGTGTCCGGCCGGCGCTTGTCGCGCGCATCCTTACAGCTCTCCGCGCTCGCCGGCGTGATAGCATCATGATTCATGAATCCCGTTGCGAGCACCGACGTCCGGCGCACGACTGTCGCCGCCAGGCGCTCCTCGCTCGACACGCTTGAGGCCGAGGCGCGCCGCCGCGGGGTTTCGCTCTCGACGATCATGGCCGAAGCGATCGACGAGAAGGCGAGCTCGCTGCATGCCTCGCGCCGTCCGCGCCTCGGCGTCGCGCGCTCGACGGACGGTCGCTCCGCGGCAGAGTTGACGGGCGAGCCGATCGCTCATCCGCCGGCGTAGATGCCGCTGGTGCTCGACACGGGTCCGCTCCTGGCGGCACTCGACGCGGCCGATCCAGACCACGAGCGCTGCGCCTCGCTGCTCGACGAGGCCGGCGAGGATCTGATCGTGCCCGTTCTCGTGCTGTCCGAGCTCGACTACTGGTGCCATCGGCGCCTCGGCGCGGGCGCGTGGGTCTCCTTCCTGGAGGATCTGCTCGCGGGCGCCTACCGTCTCGAGGGCCTCACGACCGCCGACCTCACACGCTGCCACGAGCTTCAGACCAAGTACGCAGACCAGTCGATCGGGGTGGTCGACGCGAGCGTGCTCGCGCTCGTCGAGCGGCTCGGAGAGAGCAAGCTCGCGACACTCGACCACAGACACTTCAGCGTCCTGCGGCCGGCGCACGCCGAGGCGCTGCGGCTCCTGCCGTAGGCGAATGCCTGGCGGCTCGCGCGGCGCGGGGGTGCATGCTCGACGTTCACGACGCGCTCGCCGAGGCGAAGCCGGCGCACGCGCTCGGCGGCGCGGTCGCCCTCCGCCGACAGCAGAGAAGCACGCCGGCCGGTAGCGGCCGAGCGTGCGTGGGCTTGTCTCAGACGCGTGTGACGGCGGCCGCGCCCATGCGCTTCACCAGCAGCTTCGCGTCCTGCTCGCTGACCGTGCGCAGCTGGCCCTGGAAGGCGAGCTTCCAGTGCTCTGCCGGCCACTTGCGCACGTGCTCGAGCTTGGTGGCGAGCGTCTCCGCCGGCACCCACTCGTCCTCGTCGAGCACGATCTCGGGCTCGGTGGGGAAGCGCCACGGGTAGGCGTCGGCTTTGCCCGGCTTGCCCGGCCACAGCTTCGCGCGGTCCTCGTACAGCTCGCCGGTCACCTGGATCGACCCGGCGAACGCCATCGCCTTCGTGAGGTACAACACGATCCGGTCCCCCGGCTCGATCTGCAGCGCCCGCGGGCGGTTGCGCTCCTTGATCCCGATCACCGAGAAGCCGTGTTCGCGCGTGGCCTCGTGGTTTTCGGGGGAAGCCGTCAGGATCCAAGTTTGGGGAGTGGCAGGCATGGGCGGATTGTAACCCGCAATAAGTTCCGCCCTTATTTGGGGTTGTATGATAAGCCCCAATAAGGAGGGATCGTGTCTCGGGTTATTCGTCGTCGCTGGATCACCGACTTCTCAGCACCATCTCGCAGGGACCGCCGTTCGTGCGAGTACGAAGCGTACGTGCCCGACCCGCTGGTCTCTCGCGAGATCACACTCGACGGGGAGGTTGCGGCGGACATCGCCGAGGCCGAGGCCGCAATCGTCCGCCTCAACCTGGAGGCGTCGAGCCTCGTGGACACCGAGGCTCTCGCTCGTATGCTGCTGCGGGCGGAGTCGGTCGCCTCTTCGAAGATCGAGGGGCTCCAGGTTGGGGCTCGCCGCCTGCTTCGAGCGGAAGCGGCGCGCGAGCTCGGCGAACGCTCGATCGACGTCACCGCCATCGAGATCCTCGGCAACGTCGAAGCGATGGTCTTTGCGGTTCAGAGCGTCGGCGTGGGGGACCCGATCACCCTGGGGATGCTCTTGGAGCTTCACAGGCGTCTGCTGGCCGGTTCGTTCCTAGAGGCCCACGGTGGTCGCTTTCGCGAGGTCCAGAACTGGATCGGCGGCAGCGACTATCACCCCTGCAACGCGGCCTTCGTTCCGCCGCCTCCCGAGCTCGTCGCGGGCCTGACAGACGATCTGATTGCATTCTGCAACGGCGACTCGCTGCCGGCGGTCGCCCAAGCCGCGATTGCGCATGCCCAGTTCGAGACTATCCATCCATTCGTCGACGGCAATGGAAGAACAGGACGCGCGCTCATCCACATGATCCTCCGCCGCAGGGGTCTTGTGCCGCGGGTGCTCCCGCCGGTCTCGCTTGTTCTCGCCACGTGGGCGAAGGACTACATAGGCGGTCTTGCCGCCACCCGCTACCGAGGGCCGGCGAGCTCGCGTGAGGCCAACACGGGCATGAACCTGTGGATCGCTCGTTTCGCCGGAGCGTCCAAGCGGGCCGTCAACGACGCGTCGTCGTTCGAGCAACGCGCGCTCGCGATCGAAACGGGATGGCGGGAGCGGCTTGGCAGAGTGCGCGCGCGATCCGCCGCCGACCTGCTCCTGAGAACGCTCCCGGGCGCACCGGTCGTGACGGTCAATAGCGCGGCTGAGCTGATTGGCAGGAGCTTCCGTCCGACGAACGAAGCGATTATGCGGCTCGTCGAGGCTCGCATCCTCAAGCAGGTCAGCGTTGGGCGTCGCAACCGCGCGTTCGAGGCTCCCGAGATAATCGAGGCGTTCACCGCCCTGGAACGCCGGCTCGCCAGTCCGGAGGGAAATACTCGCGTCTCGCCGCCGGCGCGCATGGTCCCGCCACGGAATCTGACGTAGTCAGAAAGCGGGCAGCCGGCGCGCGGGCGGCGAGATCCGCTCGACTCGCGCGGCTCTGGCGCTCTTGCGGGCTTTCTTCGATGGCGCCTTCTTCACCGCGATCGATCCGCTCGCGACTTCTTCGTTGCCCGCCAGGTCTTTCGCGCTCAGCGCCACCGAGTACACGCCGGGCTTCGCCGGCGTCACCCACAGCAGCCGCGGCCTCCCGCCTTCGACGGTCACGTCGTTGGTCCACACCGTCTTTTCGCCGAGCTTGATCGTCATGCTCACGGTCGAGATCTTCGAGAGCTTCAGCTGCACACCGGCGCGTTCTTTGGTCTTCAGGCTCTGCGTCAGCAGTTCGATCGCGGGCGGCGTCTTCTCGTCTTCGCGGAAGCTCTTGGCGGTCGTGCAGTAGATCTCGTCTCCGGGTATCTGCCCCGCGGTCGCGGTCGCGGTCGCGGTCAGCGGCTCGCCCTCGCTCGTACGTTCGCACAGGTGTTCGAGGAATTCGGCGAGCAGTTCGTGGTAGCTGAGGTTCGATTCGCTGCTCTGGTCGTACATCGACCACGCGCCCGTGTCGTAACGGGGCACCTCCACCCGCGCCTCCGCGTCACCGGCTTCGAAGAGCTGCTGCCCCAGCGGGTCGCCCGTCAGCTTCGCGTATTCGTAGAGGCCCACGAGGCTCTGTACGAAGCCGTTGAGGATGCGCTCCTTCGGGGCGTAGGTGTACTCCAGGTAGTGCGCCCCCGCGGGTGTCGCCACCCTCGCGCCCGTCGAAGGCCCCGCCTTGAAGAGCCCAAGCGCCTGCTGCGCGGCTGTCAGGTACTGCGCTTCGTGCGTCCTGTCCCACGCGCGCGCGAGCGCCTGCAGCGCGGTGCCCTGCGAGAGCCCGCTTGTCCACGGCGGCGCGCCGCCGTCGAACTGGAACAGGTACTCCCACGCGATGCCCCCCGCGCGCTGGGTGGCGAGCGCGATCGCCTCATCCATCACTTCCTTCAGCGCCGTGGTCTGATTGGAGAGGTAGTACCCGTTCGCCTCCCCGAACGTCGCCAGCCACTGGATCTCGACGCCCTGGCCCGGGTAGTACTCCCACACGAGCCGGCTCCCGGTGAAGCTCACGCGCTGGCTGCCCCCCAATAGCGCCTCAGTGGTCCACCACTGCCTGTTGCGTTCCACGGTCGCGAACACCACCGGCAGCCTCGACGCGATCAGCACCCCCTTCGCCGCCATCGCTTCGACGTTGGCCAGCACCGCGCCCAGTTCCTGCCTGCGCGTGCCCGACAGTCTTCGCAGCGAACTCTTCGCGGCCACGTATGCGCCCTCGTACTGCCTGTAGGCGCTTTCGCCTATGGACCCGCTTCGCTCCAGCCGCTGCAGAGCGGCCGTCACGGTCACGCGGGGGCGGGCGCCCGCGACAGGCGTAGCGGCCCACACGGCGACCACGGCGATTCCCAACGCAAGCGCCCCCCATGTCGGGAGGCGGGCGCGCAATGGCATCGCGGGCATTCGCCTGATGCTAGGCTCATGCGCGTCCGGTCCCGCAGCATGCGTTGCATTGCGCCGGTCGGGTTTCAGCTTTGAGGGCACTCCTGAAGAACACCACTATCCGTACGGCAGTTGCGCTGCTCGCCCTGTTTGCGTGCGTCTGCCTGCTCTCGGCCTGCTCCGGCTCCTCCGGCAGCGCCCAGTCGCTGCTGAACGACACCTTCTCGGGGCACACGCCGATCGACAGCGGCAACGTCAACCTCTCGTTCGACATCTCCGCCGCCGGTTCGAGCACTGCCACCAAGCCGCTCTCCGTGCGCCTCTCGGGCCCGTTCCAGAACGCCGGCGCCGGCAAGCTTCCGCACTTCGCCCTGCGGCTCGACCTGAGCGCGGCGGGCCATGCGCTGGGCGCCGGCGCCACCTCGACCGGATCGGCGCTCTACGTCGAGCTTGCCGGCACCTGGTTCTCCACTCCCCAGAGCACCTACAAGGCGCTCGAGCAGGGCTACGCGCAGGCCACCAAGTCGGCGTCCACAGCCAAGGTGCGCTCGACGTTCGCCTCGCTCGGGATCGACCCCGGCCGATGGCTGTCGAACCCCACGAAGGCGGGCGCCGCGACGATCTCCGGAGTCTCAACGATCCACCTCACCGCGAGCGTGGACATTCCGGCGTTCCTCGCCGACGTCTCCAAACTCTCCCAGGCGGGCAGCGCGCTCGGCCTCGCCTCACCGGTCCCCGGCGGCGGCGGCTCGCTCTCGCCGACCGTCGTCAACGAACTTGCCAAATCGATCAAGTCGGCGCACGTGGACGTCTACACCGGCAAGGACGACCATCTGCTGCGCCGGCTCGAAGTGTCCGCGACCGTCTCGGGCACGCCGCAGACGCAAACGCTGCTCGGCGGGCTGAGCGCCGCCGACGTCAAGGTGCTGCTCGAATTCTCAGGCCTCAACACGCCGCAGACGATCGCCGCGCCGAGCAATCCCCAGCCGCCCTCGCAACTGCTCCCGGCGCTACAGCAGCTCGTTGGGGTGCTTCAGGGCGTCGGCGGATCCAGTTCATCCAGCGTACGCTGAACCTCTTCCTCCACGTCCATCGGCTCTTCGCCGCTGCGCACCCTGCGTTCGTTGCGCGCCATCACGAGCTGGCGCACCTCTTCGGTGAGGCCCGCGTCGTGTCTGCCGATCGGCGCCCCGCCCGCCGGCTGCTCGAGCAGCGCCATCTCCGCCTCGATGTCGAGCGCCTCGCCGCCCCCACGCACCTGGCGGTCGCTGCGCGCCTGCAGCATCTGGCGGATCTCCTGCTCGCGCTCGGCCCGCGCCAGCGGCGAGTTCGCGGGCGGCGCGCTCGGCCCGCCCGGCGAGAGCCCGCCCTCGCCGATCTTGTCGTAGAGGCTCCCGCCCGCCAGGAACGACCCCACGCCGGCGAGCACGAACAGCGCGATGGCGCCCACCACCACGAGCGTGAACGGTTCCATCGCCTGATTGTGGCTCACTTCGCTAATCTTGGGAGCATCACGGTTGACTGACCAGTCAATCTATTCCCACGTCCGTCCGAGGAGAGCACCAGACCATGGTCGATTTCACGCTGAGCGACGAGCAGAAGAACCTGCGCGAGATGGCCCACGACTTCGCCGAGAAGGAGATCCGGCCGGTCGCCTGGGAGTACGACAAGGACGGCACCTGGCCGGCGGACATCATCAAGAAGGCATGGGAGGTCGGCTTGATGAACAGCCACATCCCCGAGGAGTACGGGGGAGTCGGCGCCAGCTACCTCGACGGCTGCCTGATCGAGGAGGAGCTCTCCTGGGGCTGCTCCGGCATCCAGACCTCGCTCGGCTGCAACGGCCTGGCGACCGCTCCCATCGCTCTCGGCGGCTCTGAGGAGATCAAGCGCAAGTACCTGGGAATGCTCACCGAGGAGCCGAAGCTCGCCGCCTTCTGCCTGACCGAGCCCGACGCCGGCTCGGACGTCTCCGGGATGCGCACGACGGCTGTCAAGCAGGGCGACAAGTACGTCATCAACGGCTCCAAGTGCTTCATCACCAACGGCGGCTACGCCGACTACTACACCGTCTACGCCAAGACCGACAAGGACGCCGGGCACCGCGGCATCTCCGCCTTCGTGGTCGAGCGCGACTGGGGCGTGGTGGTGGACAAGAAGGAGGACAAGCTCGGCCAGCGCGCCTCCAACACCGCCACGATCTCCTTCAACGACGTGGAGGTCCCCGCCGAGAACCTGCTCGGCGAGGAAAACGCGGGCTTCAAGCTCGCGATGATGACGCTCGACCGCACCCGCCCCGGTGTGGCGGCGATGGCCACCGGCATCGCCCGCGCGGCCTTCGAGTTCGCCACCGACTACTCGCGCGAACGCGTCCAGTTCGGCGTCCCCATCGCGATGCACCAGGCGATCCAGTTCATAATCGCCGACATGGCCACCGAAGTCGAGGCCGCCCGCCTGCTCACCTGGAAGTCGGCCGTGCTGCTCGACCAGGGCCAGCGCAACACGCTCGTCTCCTCCCACGCCAAGCGCTTCGCCGCCGACGCCGCGATGAAGATCGCCACCGACGCCGTCCAGGTTTACGGCGGCTACGGCTTCATCAAGGATTACCCCGTCGAGAAGCTCTTCCGCGACGCCAAGATCATGCAGCTATACGAGGGCACCTCGCAGATCCAGCGCCTCGTGATCGCGCGCGAAACGCTGCTCCCGCGGCGCGTCGAGGAGCCGGCGGCGGTCTGATAGATGCGGTTCCGGTCGGCGCATGCGCCGACCGGCCGACCCGTGCATGCACGGGTCGCCGGGCCGCACATGTGCGGCCCGGGCCATCGCCGCATGCGGCGATGGCTTCAATGATCTTCAACCATCCGTTCACCCCACGAAGAGGAGTCCCACAAGATGTTCGTGTTCAAGGCAGCCGTCGTCGGCGCAGGCACCATGGGCGGGCAGATCGCCCAGACGATCGCCTCCGCCGGGTTCCCGGTGGTGCTCAAGGACATCAACCAGGACCTCGTGCAGGCGGGTCTCGACGAGGCTCGCAAAGTGACCGAGGGCCAGGTCTCGAAGCTCGTCTCCAAGGAGCGCATCACCGCCGAGCAGGGCGCCGCCCAGATCGAGGAGGTCCTCGGCCGCATCCACGGCAGCACCTCCTACGAGGCCTTCGGCGACGTGGATTTCGTGATCGAGGCCGTGCCCGAGCGCATGGACATCAAGCAGGCGGTGTTCGCCGAGCTCGACGCGGTCACCCCGGGTCACGCGATCCTCGCCTCCAACACCTCCTCGCTGTCGATCGGTGAGATCGGAGAGGCCACCCTGCGGCCCGACAAGGTCGTCGGCTTCCACTACTTCTACCCGGCCTCGGTCATGCCGCTCGTGGAGATAGTCGAGGGCGAGGAGACCTCGCCGGAAACGGTCACCGCGGCGCTCACCTTCGCCCAGGCGATCCGCAAGCAGCCGATCGCCTGCCTCGAGGTCCCCGGGTTCGTGGTCAATCGCATCCTGATGGCCGGCATGTCCGAGCTGTGGCGTGCCCAGGAGGCCGGCAAACTCTCGATCAAGGCGATCGACGAGGGCGTGGGCTCGGCGGGAGTGGTTCCGATGGGCCCCTACTTCCTCGTGAACCTGCTCGGCCTCGACACCGTGCTGCACGTCGCCGAGCACCTCGCCGACTCCTACGGCGGGGAGCGCTTCTACGTGAACAAAGGCATGCAGAAGCTCGTCTCCGAAGGCAAGCTCGGCGCGAAGACCGGCGGTGACGGCGTCTACAGCCCGTCGGGTGAGGCCAACTTGAAGGGTGATGTTCAACCCGACGTCGGCGAGCTGGTGGAGCTGCTCTCCCTCAAGACGCTGCTCGAGGCGTGTCTGGTGCTGCAGGAGGGGATTGCGACCCACCGTGACATCGACTTCGGGATGATGGCCGGCGCCGGCCTCGATCCCCGTCGCGGCCTGATGCCGCCGTTCATGAAGGCCGACGTCGAAGGGCTCGACGCGGTGCTCGAGCGTCTCGAGCTGGCCGCCGAGCGCCACGGCGAGCGCTTCGCGCCGCCCACGATCCTGCGCCGCCTCGTGGCCCAGGGACGGCTCGGGCAGAAGAGCGGCCAGGGCTTCTACGCCTACCCCTCCCCCGACGCCGACCAGCCCGCCGAGGTCGTCAAGCTGCAGACCCGCCCTGAGGGCGTGGCGATCGCGTGGCTCGCCAACGGGCAGATGAACTCGATCTCCCCGCGGGTCATCGAGGACCTCGGCAAGGTGTGGAGGCACGTGAAGGATGGGACCCACCCACCCGTGCGCGCGCTCGTGATCGCCTCCTCCAACCCGTTCCTGTTCAGCGCCGGCGCCGACATCAAGGCGTTCACCTCGATGGACGAGGGCGCCGGCGAGCAGCTCATCCACGCCGCCCACGCGCTGCTGCGCGAATTCGGCTCCGAGGGCATCGCCACGATCGCGGCCGTCAACGGGCTCGCGTTCGGCGGCGGCTGCGAGCTCGCGATGGCCTGTGACGTGCGCATCGCCGCGCGCTCTGCCACCTTCGGCCAGCCGGAGATCAAGCTCGGCATCATCCCCGGCTTCGGCGGCACCCAGCGCCTGCCGCGCCTGGTCGGCGAGAACAAGGCGCTCGAGATGAACCTCGTTGGCGACCCCATCATGGCCGAAGAGGCCTTCGAACTCGGCCTCGTCAACCGCATGGTCGAGGACCACGAACTGCTCGACACCGCGCTCGCCTGGGCGCGCAAGCTCGCGAGTCAGGCGCCCATTGCGCTCGAGCAGATCAAGCGCGTCTCGGGCGCCGGCGACCTCGACGAGGGCATCGAGGCCGAGAAGCGCGGCTTCGCCACGGCGTTCGCGAGCGAGGACGCCAAGGAGGGCATATCCGCCTTCCTGGGCAAGCGCGCCGCGAAGTTCCAGGGAAGGTAGACGCCCGGCATTGCATTCAGGTTTGCCTGGATAACTCAAGATATTCGCGCCGGCTGCCGACATCTTCGTCCATGTCCGTCTCATCGGTCGGATTGAACGGCACGGCCACGGATGTGGAGGAGCACTCGGCGGCTGCTCGGATGGAACTGGAACGCCAGCTGCGCACCCTCGGCGAGACGCTCAACGAGCGAACTCGGGACGTAGTCGACGGAATCCTCAGGCGCAACAACGAATCCAGCGGGGTGCTCGAGCCGATCGTCGAAGAGAGCTTCGCGAAGGTGGGCACCGTCTCGACCATCGCGGTCGCCAGGTGGATGGCCGGCGAGGGCACCGAGGTGGCGCGCGAGGTGGGTCAGGAGTCCTGGAGCATCTTCGGCCAGCTCGCCGCCCAGCGTGCGGCCCCGCTCAACGAGGTCACCAAGCGCTGCCTTCGCTGGCGCGACGCCGCCGCGGACGTCGTGGGCGAGATTGTCGCAAAGCTCGGACTGCCCGACACGGTGCACGAACGAGCCGTCTCGATGCTGCAGCGCAGCCTTGACGTGACCCTGGTGCGGATGTGCCAGTCCTTCGAGGCCGAGCGCCGGCGCGCGCAGGAGGAGCTCTCGCGCCGCCAGGAGGAGCTCGCCTTCATGGCCACCCACGACGCGCTCACCGGGCTTCCCAACCGCACGCTCATCCTCGACCGCGTCGAGCAGATGCTCGTGCGCGCGCGCCGCAACCAAATGCCGGTGGCGGCCCTGTTCGTAGATCTCGACAACTTCAAGGGCATCAACGACACACTCGGACACGGCGTCGGCGATCAACTTCTGCGCGCCGTCGCCGCGCGTCTGGAGGGCGTCGTGCGCGACATCGACGCGCTCGGCCGGCTCGGCGGCGACGAGTTCGTGGTCGTGGCCGAAGGGATGTCGCTCGCCGCCGGGCCGGAGCTCATCGCCGAGCGTATGCTCACGGCGCTCAAGCAGCCGTTCAAACTCAGGGGGGCCGAGAACACGCGCCTGGTCGTCACAGCCAGCGTGGGCGTCGCGATGGGCGATCGGGCGACGGCCGAGGAGCTCCTGCGCGACGCCGACATAGCGATGTACCGCGCCAAGTGGGAGGGCAAGAACGGCTACGTGGTGTTCGAGTCGGCCATGCAGGACGCCGTGCAGAGCAGGATGGAGCTCGAGATGGACCTGCGCGATGCCTTCGAGAAAGAAGAGTTCTTCGTCGTCTACCAACCCACGTTCGACCTGCGCGAGATGGTTCCCACGGGTATGGAGGCATTGATCCGCTGGCGCCATCCAACGCGCGGCATAGTCCAACCGGACGACTTCGTTCCGCTGCTCGAGGAGATGGGGCTCATCGTCGAGGTCGGAGCGTGGGTGCTGCGCGAGGCCTGCCGCCAGGGCGCGGAGTGGCACGACGCCGGCCACCAGATTGGCGTGGCCGTCAACGTCGCCGCCCGGCAGCTCGACAGAGACGAGTTCGTCGAGGAAGTGCGCTATGTGGTGAACGACACCGGGCTCGAGCCCGAGGCTCTCACGATCGAGATCACCGAGACCACGATCATGAGCAACGCCGAGGAGACGGCTCGCCGGCTGGCGACCATCAAGGAGCTCGGGGTTCGTGTCGCGATCGACGACTTCGGCACCGGCTACTCGTCGCTGGCCTATCTCCAGCGCTTCCCCGTCGACGCTCTGAAGATCGACCGCTCATTCATCGCGAGAATCCGCCAGGACGCCGACGGCGAGACCCTGATCAGGACGCTCGTCCAGCTCGGCAAGTCGCTGTCGATCGAGACGCTCGCCGAGGGCATCGAGCAAGCCCATGAGCTGTCGCTGCTCAGGGAGGAGAGCTGCGACACCGGACAGGGCTTCCTGTTCGCGCGCCCGCTCGACGTGGAGGACTGCCAGTCGTTCCTGGCGCAGTGGGACCTCGCCGCCGGGCCCACGCGGCGGAAGATACCTCATCTCACTGCGTGAGGGACGCCTTCGCCAGGTGTCGTTGGCGGCGCCGGCCGGCCTCGCCGGCGCCGTCTTCCCGCTCGACGCTCGCGACGAGGACTCAATTCGGGGAGGAGAATCCGGACGCCGTGCGGGCGCGCAACGCCGCTTCCAGGCGTTCCAGGGCGTGGGTCACTGTCGGTCGGTCGGGCTCCACGTAGGGGTGCTCGTGCGCGTGCGCCCGCGCGCCCGCGCACGCGGCGCCCCCCGGGGCGGCTGTGTCTGTGCACGCGGTCGGGTCCGTCGCCGCGTTGCTTGCGGGTGGCGCCTCGGGGAGCGCGACGCGCGCATTCCGCTCCACCCCGTCCAGCAGCCCTTCGAGCTCGCCGATCCGCTCGCGCAGGTCTGAGCGTCCCTCCGCCGGCAGCTCGCCAAGCGCAGCGGCGTAGGCGCGCTCCAGCTCGATCGCCGCCAGCGCGAGGCGGCCGGCGTCGAGGTCCAGGCGCGCGCGCAGCGTCAGCTCCTCGCACAGCAGCACGCGCCCGCGCCCAGACAGCAGCACGGCGAGGCGCTCCTGCGGGCGCAGCACGCTCGCGCGCCGCCGGCTGAGCCTGGGCGACAGCAGCAGCTCGCGCGCGTCCCTCCAAAGCCCGTCGGCCACCTGCTCGCCCTCGCCGTATCCGGCTCGCACCACGAGCGCTTGCGTGGGGGACACCTCGTGTACGTGCGGCGTCGCGGCGGCGATGCGGTGGGCGAACAGCACGCGGTTCACCACGCGCGTCGCGGTCAGCGTCTCGCGCTCGGGGTCGAGCTGGGACAGCCAGGCGCGCGCCTGGCTGTCCGTCGAGAGCGGGATGGGGTCCACCACCGTCGCGCGCGCGACCGGCACGCGCGAAGATTCAGGCCCCGCCCGCCCCGCCCGCCCCGCTCGTCCCGCCCACCCGGCGCGCCCGGCGCGCCGCGTGCGCGAGCGTCCGCCGAGCAGGCCCCTGCGCTCGGCCCCCACGGTGCCCAGCACCACGACGTGTTGCGGCTCGTTCTCGTCGAGCCCGTCGGTCTTGCGCAGCAGATAGCGGCCGTCGGCCGGGCCCAGCGCCCACGGGAACTCCATCTGCACGAACGTGAAGAGCCGCGTGAGCATGAGCGCACGGTACCCCGTCTCGGCTCCTGCGGCCGCGCCCGGCAGCCTGCGCGCGACTCGACTAGCCTGTGGCACGCACACCGAGCAAAGCGAGGAGCACGCGAGCATGTCCGACAGCAGATCCGGCGCAAACCTGCGCGAGCGTTTGACGAGCGGCACCGAGGACAAGCTCGGCAAGGCGCTTGCCGACCTGCTCGAGAACCCGCTCATCACGGGCACGATCGGGCGGGCCTTCGACGCGCGCGAGCGCGCGGCTCAGGCCCAGGAGCTGGCGCTCAGCGCGCTCAACATCCCGACCGCCGCCGACATCGAGCGCCTCACGCGCCGCCTGCGTTCGGTTTCTCAGCGCCTGGAGGGCATCGAGGACGGCGTGCACCGCATCAACAGGGCGCTTTCAGACGGCGGTGTGGAGCGGCGGCTCGGCGCGATGGAGGAGCAGCTGAAGACGCTCAGCGGCAAGCTGTCTGGGACGGGCAAGGATTCCGTGAGGGGCACGGCCTCGCCTGTGCGTGCGCGCACGGCCCCCACGGCGCGTAAGACCTCCACAGCGCCGAAGCGACCGGCGCGCGCCTCGAGGGCCAAGAAGAGCGCCTGAGCTCCACCGCGGGGAGTGTCATTGGTCGAGGGAGGGTGGGAGATGTTAAGTTCCGTTTTTGAAATTTTGCAATAGGCTATACAGTCGTAGTCACTATGGCAAAATTTCAAAAAGTACATATGACCATCTGCTCCTTTACATCCAGCCACCCTGACCTAAGTAGACAGCGCTCACACAGGAAGACTGAACCGGACCAGACCAGACCAGACCAGACCAGACCGGACCGGACCGGACCAGACCAGACCGGGCCATACCGGACCAGACTTAACGCAGTAGACCAGCCCTAACGCCCTACATAACAAGCGCGGCCGCCGCCGCGGTTCCCATCGCCTCGACTGCCTCCACCAGCGAGTGGTCGTCGATACGGGTGCGGGTGCCCTCGGCGTCGAATGTGTCGGTGACCGCGAGCACGCAGGCAACCTGGATGCCCGCGGACGCCCCGACGGCGAACAGGGCCGAGGCCTCCATCTCCACGGCGATCGCCCCGGCGGCGCTCCACCCGTCGTTGCGCCTGGAGTTCGTCTCGTAGAAGAGGTCGGTGCTGACGATCGTGGCGTCTTTGTGGGCTTTTCGCGCGTGTCCGTCGAGGGTGTGGTTGAGTCGATCGGTGAGCCCCCCGTGCGCGTGCGTGCGCGCGTGCGCGCTCGTGTGTGCGCGCTCGTGTGTGCGCGCGGGGCTCTCCCGCTCAGGCCGCGCCGGGTCCAACGCAGGCCCTGCCATCGCGGCGCCCATCAACGCGGCGCCCATCAACGCGGCGCTCGTCCCGTCGGCGGCGATCGCCTCGCGCGCCACCACGAGATCCCCGAGCTCGAGAGTGGGGTCCAGCGCGCCGCAGGTTCCCACGCGGATCGCCCTCCGCACGCCGAGCGAGATCAGCTCGTGCAACACGATCGCCGCGCTGGGACCGCCCATTCCCGTGCTCTGCACCGTGAGCGGCTCGCCGTCGGCGGCGGCGCCCGTATAGCCCCACAGGCCGCGGTGGTGGTTGAACATCAGCGGCTGCTCGAGCAGGAACTGCGCGAGCGCGAGCGCGCGGCCCGGATCGCCGGGCAGCAGCACCCGCTCGGCGAGCGTCGTCGTGGGACGAAGGTGGATCGGCTCGCTGTGATTCACGGGCCGCGACTCTAGACTGCCCTGCATGAGCTCGCCTTTCTCATCCTCGCGGGAGTTCAAGGAGGTCATGGACCGCCTTTTCGCGCTGATGAGCGACGATCCCGAGATGGGACCCGCGCTGCGCGACGCCGACGTGCCGCAGCGCTTCGAGTTCGACGACGTCGACCTCGTGATGAACGTACGCGCGCGCAAGCCGGGGGAGGACGCGAATCTGCACTGGGAGTGGACCGACGAGGTCGAATGGGAGCCGCGCGTGCAGATGAAGATGTCCTCGGAGGTCGCCAATCGCTACTTCCAGGGCAAGGAGAACATCCCGCTGGCGATCGCCCGCAGGCGCATCAAGACCGGCGGCGACATCAAGGCGTCGCTCGCCCTTATCCCGATCACAAAGCCGGTGTACGCGCGCTACAGGGCGATGCTGGCCGAGCAGTACCCGCATCTGGTGGTGTGAGTCGGTGGCAACCAGCGAGCAGGCGTCCGAGGGCGTGAGCTCTCCCGGCTCCGAGCCGGGCGTGCCGACGCTCGCGCAGGTGGCCACGCGCGCGGGAGTGTCTCCGGGGACGGTGAGGCGCTGGGTGAGGGAGGGGCTCGTGCCCCAATACGACGGGACCTGGATCCCGGCGGCGGCCTCGCACGTGCGGATCGTCGCGCGGTTGCGCGAGCGCGGGCACTCGGTCCAGCGGATCAGGGAGGCGAGCCAGAGCGGCAAGCTAGCGTTCGGCTACGTCGACGAACTGCTGCCCACCTCCCATACGCGCTACACGCTCGAGGAGGCCGCGCAAGCCACCGGCCTCGAGGCGCAGATGATCGAGCGGCTCGTGGCGGCGATGGGCTTGAGCGTGCTCTCGGCCGAGTCGCTCTCCGAGGAGGACCTCGAGGTTCTGCGCTACGCCGCCAACATACTCGCGGCGGGCTTCCCCCAACAGGCTCTGCTGCAGATGGCGCGCGTGTACGGGCAGGCGATGGCGCAGATCGCCGACGCCGAGGTGCGGCTGTTCCACCTCTACCTGCACGAGCCGCTCATGCGCGAGGGGGTCCCCGGCGTTGAGGTGGTCGAACAGATGGAGTCGATCACCCGCGAGATGCTTCCGTTTGCGCTGCCGATCATCAACTATCTGCACGGCCGTCTGCTGTCCTACTTCGTGGAGCAGGACGTAATCGGCCACATCGAGGCGGACCTCGACACGGAGACCGCCGAGGAGGGACGGATGCGGGTGACGATCGCCTTCGCCGACCTCGCCGGCTACACGCGTCTGACCGAGGAGCACGGCGACGAGCAGGCGGTCGACACGGTGGAGCGCTTCGTGGAGACGGTCGAGCAGACCCTGCCGATCGACGCGCGCGTGATCAAGACGCTTGGAGACGAGGTGATGATCATCGGCGCCGATCCGGTCGCGCTCACCGTTTGGGCGGTCGGGCTCTCCGGGGCTCTGCCCGCCGGCTCTCCGCCGCCGCGCATCGGCATTCACAACGGGGCGGCGCTCTACCGGGATGGGGACTACTACGGGCGCGAGGTCAACAGGGCGGCGCGCGTCGTGGCGCGGGCGGGCGGCGGCGAGGTGCTCGTCACGCGCCCGGTCGTCGACGCGGCCGCCGGCATGGACGGCTTGAGCTTCGAGTTGATCGGCGAAATCGGCCTCAAGGGCTTCTCCGAGCCGACCGAGCTGTTCCACGCGCTGCCGTCCAAGGATTAGGCGGCGCTCCCGTGACGGTCGTCGAGGTCCGCGAGCGCGTGCGAGCCGGCGGCCTGCTGCCGCAGGGCTCGAACGTGGTCGCGATGCTCTCGGGCGGGCGCGACTCGGTGTGCCTGTTGGATGTTGTTGTGGCGCTGTGCGGGGCCGAGCGTGTGCGGGCGCTGCACGTCAACTACGGGCTGCGGGCCGATTCCGACGGCGACGAGGCGCATTGCAGCGGGCTGTGTGAGCGACTCGGGGTCCAGATCGAGGTTGTGCGCGCGCGCAGAGGTGAGAACGCGGTCGGCAACCTGCACGCGTGGGCGCGCGAGCTGCGCTACCTGGCCGCGCACGAGCTGGCCGAGCGGCTTGATGCTCTGGTGGCCACCGGCCACACCGCCACCGACCAGGTCGAGACGATCCTCTACCGCTTGGCCTCATCCCCGGGACGCCGTGCGCTATTGGGCATGCCCGCGAGCGAGGGGCGACTTGTGCGGCCGTTGTTGGGGCTGACACGCGAAGCGACCGGCGCCTACTGCCTGGAGCGGAATCTCGCGTGGCGCGAGGACGTGAGCAACGACAGCGAGCACTACGCCCGCGCGCGGGTTCGCCACGGGCTCCTGAAGGCGCTTGACGCCGTGCACCCGGCCGCGCGGGCCAATGTGCTGCGCACCGCCGAGCTCCTGCGCGAGGAGACCGTCCTGCTCGACACGCTCGTCGACGCGGAGCTCGCCGGTCGCCCGAGCATCGCGATCGGCCGCTTGGAGCGGCTTCCGGCGGCGTTGCGACGACTCGTCGCGATTCGCCTCGCGGAGGACGTCACGGGCACGTTCGTGCCCCAGGCCGGCGAGCGCGTCGCCGAGCTGATCGCGTTGGGCCGGCGCGGCGGAAGGGCGGAGCTGCACGTGGGCGGGCTCGCGGGGGCGGTGATCGAGGACGGCGAGCTGCGCATGGAGCGCATCGAGCCGCGCGAGCAGCGCGACGCGCGACCCGGCCCGGCCGGTAGGGGGCCGCGACCCGGCCCGGCCGGTAGGGGGCCGCGGCATGGCCCGGCCGGTAGGGGGCCGCGGCATGGCGGTCAATAGACTCCCTGGGGTGGTGCCCACACCAGAGCGCGTTCTCGCCGGGGAGGCCACAGAGGTCGGAGAGGTGCTCGTCCCCGCCGACGCCCTGCAGCGGCGGGTGCGCGAGCTCGGCGAGGCGATCTCGCGCGACTACGCCGGCCGTCCGCTGCTGCTCGTCGGCGTGCTCAAGGGGGCCGTGTTCTTTCTCTCCGACCTCATGCGCTTCATCGACATCCCGGTCGAGCTGGACTTCATGGCGGTCGCGTCCTACGGGTCGGCGACCGACTCCTCGGGGGTGGTGCGCATCCTCAAGGACCTCGACGTGGCGATCGAGGGTCGCGACATCCTGATCGTCGAGGACATTGTCGACTCGGGGCTCACCCTCCAGTACCTGCTGCGCAACCTCGGCTCGCGCAACCCCGCCTCGCTCGAGGTGTGCGCGCTGCTCACCAAGCCCGACCGTCGTAAGGTGGACCTCCCGACCCGCTACGTGGGCTTCGAGATACCCGACCGCTTCGTGATCGGCTACGGCCTCGACTACGACGAGCGTCATCGCAATCTCCCGTTCGTTGCGGCGCTGGAGCGCTAGATGAGGTGCCGGAGCGTCGGTTTGACGCGAGAACGAACAGCAAATCCATGTATATGGGAACCCCCACCCACCCCGTTCGCATCACGGCGCTCATGGCTCCAAATGGCCGGTAATTCCGGTATCTCGTGGTACGCTGAGGGACTGGCGGCGACCCCTACATCCTGCGCCAGAGCACTCGAGATCAGAGCACTCAGCACGAAGCCATGAGCCGTTTCTTCAAGAGCGCCGCCTTCCCGATCCTGATCGTGGTGATCATCGCCTTCTTCGCGGCGAAGCTCATCGTGCCCAACACCCAGAAGGGGCCCGAACACTCCTACCGGACGCTCATAACCGAAGACATTCCCTACCACAGGGTCAAGTCGGCGGTCCTGAAGGTCAAAGACAACTCCGTCGCGGTCACGCTGAACTCCACCTACAAAGAAGAAAAATACGAAGTCGGGTTCGTCGATCAGCAGGTCCCCAAGCTCGAAGAAGAACTGAAGAAGTCCGGCGCCAAGTTCAACGTCGAATCCAACAAGACCTCGATCTGGCCCTCGCTGCTCACCTACCTGCTGCCGCTCGTCCTCATCCTCGGCTTCTGGTTCTTCCTCATCAACCAGGTCCAGGGTGGCGGCTCGCGCGTCATGAGCTTCGGCAAGTCCCGCGCCAAGCGCCTGTCGGCCGACTCCCCCAAGATCACCTTCCGTGACGTCGCCGGGGTCGACGAGGCCGTCGAGGAGCTGCACGAGATCAAGGAGTTCCTGGAGAACCCCAAGAAGTTCCAGGCGCTGGGGGCGCGCATACCCACCGGCGTGCTCCTCTACGGCCCTCCCGGCACCGGCAAGACGCTGCTCGCGCGCGCCGTCGCCGGCGAGGCGGGCGTGCCGTTCTTCTCGATCTCGGGCTCCGACTTCGTCGAGATGTTCGTCGGCGTGGGCGCCTCCCGCGTGCGCGACCTCTTCGAGCAGGCCAAGCAGAACAGCCCCTGCATCATCTTCATGGACGAGATCGACGCCGTCGGGCGCCACCGCGGCGCCGGGCTCGGCGGCGGCCACGACGAGCGCGAGCAGACGCTCAACCAGCTGCTCGTCGAGATGGACGGCTTCGAGGCGAAGGACAACATCATCATGATCGCCGCCACCAACCGGCCCGACATCCTCGACCCCGCGCTGCTGCGCCCGGGCCGCTTCGACCGCCAGATCGCCGTCGACCGCCCCGACCGCAAGGGGCGCGCGAAGATCCTCGAGGTGCACACGCGCGGCAAGCCGCTGGCGAAGGTGATCGACATCGACGCGCTAGCCGGACAGACCCCGGGCTTCACCGGCGCCGACCTCTCCAACCTGATCAACGAGGCGGCGCTGCTGTCTGCCCGCACGGGCAAGCGCGAGATCGGCCAGGAAGAGCTCGAGGAGGGCATCATGCGCGTGATCGCCGGCCCCGAGAAGAAGACGCGCGTGATGAGCTCCAAGGAGCGCCTCATCACCGCCTACCACGAGATGGGCCACGCCATCGTGGGCCACTTCCTCGAGCACTCCGACCCGGTTCACAAGATCTCGGTCATCTCCCGCGGCCAGGCGCTCGGCTACACGATCTCCATGCCCCAGGAGGATCGCTTCCTCACGACTCGCGCCGAGCTCAACGACACGATGGCGATGACCTTGGGTGGGCGAGCCGCCGAGGAGATCGTCTTCGAAGAGATCACCACCGGCGCCTCCAACGACCTGGAGAAGGTCACCGCCACCGCGAAGCAGATGGTCATGCGATTCGGCATGTCCGAGAAGCTGGGGCCGCGCGTCTTCGGCCACGAGCACGGCCAGCCCTTCCTCGGCAGGGAGTTCTCCAGCGAGCCCGACTACTCCGACGAGATCGCCCGCGAGATCGACGACGAGGTGCGCCGCATCGTCGAGGCCGCCCACCAGCGCGCCAAGAGCATCCTCACCGAGCGCAAAGAGGAGCTCAACAAGATCTCCGAGATCCTCGTCAAGCGCGAGACCATCGAGAAGGAAGAGTTCCTCGCTCTGCTCGACGGCAAGAACGAGCAGGAAGTGTTCGGCGCCGAGGAGCCGCCCGCGCCCGAGCTGCCGCTGCCGCCCGCGCCCGCGGATCGACCGGGCCGTGAAGTCCCGCGTCCGTTGCCGCGTCCCGGATTGGCCGGTGGCACGGCGGACATCCGTGGCTCGCACCCCGAGCGCCCCTCGATCACCTGACCTCCTCGGTGGCCTTTCGGGGCTTAGGGCCCGCGGGACATAGGCTGACGTTCGTGGGCGGCTACCGCCTGATGGGGATCGTGAACGTCACGCCCGACTCGTTCTCCGACGGCGGACTGTTCCTCGACGCCTCCGCCGCGGTCGCGCACGGGCTGGAGCTGGTCGAGCAGGGCGCCCACATCCTCGACGTCGGCGGGGAGTCCACGCGCCCGGGCGCCTCCCCCGTCGGGGTGGAGGAGGAGCTGCGCCGCGTCGTGCCGGTGGTCGAAGGACTGTCCGAGGGGGTCGAGTCGATGCCCAACCGCGCGCAGATCTCGATCGACACGTCGAAGGCGGCCGTGGCGAAGGCCACGCTCGATGCGGGCGCGACGCTCGTCAACGACGTGACCGCGCTGCGCGGCGACCCGGAGATGGTGGGCGTCGTGGCCGGCGGCGGGGCGGAGTGCTGCCTGATGCACATGCTCGGCTCGCCGCGCACGATGCAGCGCGGGGTGGGCAGGGTGGGCGGGCCTCGATATAAGGACGTCGTCGATGACGTCAAGGCGTTTCTCGAGGAGCGCCTGGCGTTCGCGGTCGGGGAGGGGATCGAGGAGCGGCGCATCCTGCTCGATCCCGGCATCGGCTTCGGCAAGACCGTTGCCCACAATCTGGAGCTGCTGCGCCGGCTCGATGAGATCGTGGCGTTGGGCCGGCCGGTCGTTATTGGCACGTCGCGCAAGAGCTTTCTCGGGGTTGTCGCATCTGCAAAAAGGGGTGCCCCGTGCGTGCGCGCGCGCACGCACGAGGACACGCCCGCGGCGCCACCCGCCCCCCAGTGGTGCTTCCCCACGGATCCGGCCGAGCGCCTGCCTGTGGCCGGGAGGCTGCCCGCCACGATCGCCACGAACGTGATGGCGCTCGAGCGCGGCGCCTCCGTGTTCCGCGTGCACGACGTCGCCCCGCTCGCCGCGGCGCTGGCGGTGGCGGCTGCTACGTTGAGCGGCAAATGGACGCCGACGGCCAAGACGAGCTGAGCGATGAGGAGCGCGCGCAGGGCGGCGGCGAGCGCGAGCTCCCGGAGGACGCCGAGGAGCGCCACGGCTACGAAGAGCACGACGAGGACAACGAAGAGGGCTTCGAGACCGTCACGATCGAGATCAACGGTCTCTCGCTCTACACGCATCACGGCGTGAGCGACGCCGAGCGGGAGATCGGCCAGCGTCTGTTGATCGACCTGCGCCTGGACGTCGGCGAAACCGACGCCACCGTCACCGATCGCGTGCAGGACACGGTCGACTACGCCGAGGTCTGCCAGCTCGTGGCGCTTGTCGCCCAGCAGCGCTCCTACAAGACGCTCGAGCGCCTCTGCTCCGCGATCGCCGATCGCCTGCTCTCCGACTTCGAGCTGGACGGCATATGGGTGAAGGCCTCCAAGCCCGAGCCGCCGATCCCCTTGCCCGTCGATGACGTATCGGTCGAGGTTTGGCGTGAGGCGGGGGAGTAGCAACGACGCGTCGTCGAGCTCTGGGCGGGACGCTGGGAGTAGCAACGACGCGTCGGTCGAGCTCTGGGCGGGACGCTGGGTGTAGCAACGACGCGTCGGTCGAGGTGTGGGCGGGAGGCGGGGAGTAGCCCCGCACAGCCATGCCCCACACGCGCGCGCGGGGCACCCGAAAAAGAAATGCCCACCACACCTTGAAAATTAGTTAGCAGTCACTCATAATGTCGGCTATGAAGCGCGCGGTCATGGAGCGGGTGGACCTCATGGAGCGTGGGTGATCGCGCGTCTGACAAACCTCGCGGTGGGGCGCTCCCGGCGCGTGCTGGTCGTCTCGGGACTCGTGTTCCTGCTGGCGGCCGCCTTCGGCGGTCCGGTGGTGTCGATCCTCAAGAGCGAAAACTCCGACTTCCAGGACCCCGCCTCGCAGAATCAGCAGGTCCTCAAGGCGATCGAACGAGCCACGGGCCAGACCGCCACGTATGGCCTGGCCGCACTCGTGCCGAGTAGGGGCGACGTGCGCACCGACGGCGCCGCCCAGCGCGAGAGCGCACGTGTGACCGCGCTGCTCGCCGCCCAACCCGGCTTCCAGCGCGCGATCGACTACGGGGGGGTGGGACCCAATTCACACTTGCCGGAGCTCGTCTCGCGCGACGGGCGCCTCACGCTCGTGCTCGCCGCGTTCGCCAACCGCGACGACTCCACCCACGCCGTGGAACGCGTGCGACCGCAACTTGCCGGCAGCGGCGTGCGCTTCGGCGGCAACGACGTGGCGTTCAACGAGATCAACAAAACGACCTCCTCCGACCTGCAGCGCGCGGAGATGTTCGCCTTCCCGATCCTCCTGCTGCTCTCCTTCTGGGTGTTCCGCGGCCTCATCGCCGCCGCGCTGCCGTTGCTCGTGGGGGGCTTTGCGATCGTCTTCACGTTCCTGGCGCTGCGGCTCATCGACCATGTCACCGGGCTGTCGGTGTTCGCCGTCAACCTCGTCACCGGCATGGGCCTCGGCCTCTCGATCGACTACAGCCTGTTCGTGCTCTCGCGCTACCGAGAGGAGCTCGCGGGCGGCGCGACCGATCGACGATCAACGGGATCGCCGATCGACCAGCACGCCGCGATCCTGCGCACGTTGCAGACCGCCGGGCGCACCGTGCTCTACAGCTCGCTCACCGTGGCGGGCGCGCTCGCCTCGATGCTCGTTTTCCCCTTGCGCTTCCTCTACTCGATGGGGGTCGGCGGCATGATCGTCGCGCTCTCCGCGGGCGCGGTCTCGCTGCTCGTGCTCCCCGCCGTGCTGGTGGCGCTCGGCCCTCGCATCGACGCGCTCGCACCGGCACGGCTGCAGCGCAGCGCGGCCCGCACCGCCCAGTCGAGCGAGCAGGGCGGCTGGTACCGGCTGGCACGCGGTGTCATGCGCCGTCCCGGGCTCGTGGCGCTGGCGACGGCCGTCGCGCTGCTCGTCGTCGCGATGCCCGCGTTGCGGGTGGCGTTCGCGCCCGCCGATGCTCACGTCCTACCCGCGTCCTCCGAAGCACGGCAGGTAGCCGAAACACTCACGCGTGACTTCCCGGTAGATGCCTCGCAAACGGTCACGATCGTCGTGCGCGCGCCAGGGGCACCGCCGGCGAAGCCGGTGGTTGGGAACGCCGCAGCCGAAGATGGTGCTCGGAAGGTCGCGGCGATCGCGGCACGCGTGCGCCAGATCGCCGGCTCACAGGCTGCCGTGGGCCCGCCGCGCTACATCGGCGGCGGCGTGTGGGAGATCGAACTGCAGCCGAAGGGCATCGACGGGGCCCCCACCAACCAGCGGCTCGTCAAGCAGCTGCGCACGATCGGGGCGGGGCCTATGATTCTCGTCGGCGGCGCCACCGCCTGGTTCGTCGACCAGAAGGCCGCGATCGCCGCGCACCTGCCGCTCGCGCTCGCGATTCTCGCCGTCGTGACCGCCGGCTTCCTGTTCCTGATGACGGGCTCCTTGATCCTGCCGCTGATGGCGCTCGTCATGAACCTGCTCACCGTCGCGGTCGCCGCCGGCCTGCTCGTGCTGATCTTCCAGGACGGCCACCTCGACGGGCTGTTCGGCTTCACCCCGATCGGCGGCCTGGAGGAGTCGAACCTCGTGCTGATCTTCATCCTCGTCTTCGCGCTCTCCACCGACTACGGCGTGTTCCTCTTCGGGCGCATCAAGGAGGCCCACGACGACGGCCTCGCCACCCGCGACGCCGTCGCCCACGGCCTCGAGCGCACGGGCCGCCTCGTGACAGCCGCCGCGCTTCTGTTCTGCGTCGCGCTCGGCGCCTTCTCCACCTCGCACATCCTCTTCATCAAGCAGCTCGGCGTCGGAGTCCCGCTTGCCGTAGCGATCGACGCCTCGATCGTCAGGGCCCTGCTCGTCCCGGCCCTTATGGGCCGCCTCGGCGAGCGCGCCTGGTGGGCGCCGCGACCGTTGCGCCGCCTGCACGCCCGCTTCGGGTTGAGCGAGGATGCGCTCGGCCGCGCCGGCGGCCCACCGGTGGCGACCGAGCCCGGCGGCGCCTGAGGGCCGTTCGCCGGCGCCCGGCCTGGCCGAGCTACGGGACTCCGATAGCGTTCCGCGCCGATGCCCATGCGCAGCGGCCTGCTCGGCCTTGGATCGAACGTCGGCGACCGCCGCGCCCACCTGCAGGCCGCGGTCGACGCACTCCCGTCCGCCGGTGCGCGCGTGATCGCGGCGTCCTCGGTTTACGACACCGACCCGGTCGGCGAGGTGCTCGACCAGCCGAGCTTCCTGAACGCGTGCCTGCTCGTCGAGACGGCGCTCGAGCCGCTCGAGCTGCTCGGCGCCGTCAAGCGACTGGAGGGCGAACTGGGACGCGTGCCCGACGGCGTGCGCCACGGGCCGCGGGCGATCGACATCGACATCCTGCTGCTTGGCGACCTCGAGCTCTCCCACGAGCGCATGACCCTGCCCCACGAGCAGGTGCTCACGCGCCGCTTCGTCCTCATCCCCGCGCTCGAGCTCGACTTCGAGCTCGCCACTCCCGACGGCCGGCGCCTCTCCGACGCGCTGGCAGCGCTCGGGGTGGGTGGGACCTCAATCGAAGGCGTGCGCTGGGCCGCGCCGCCGCTGTCGATCTGAAGTCCTGACTGGGCAGGGGTCCTCGAATCCTGAGGCCAAGCACGGCCCTGGGGGCGGGGTGGGTCGCGGCGGGGGAGGCCGGCTCCCAGCTCGGCCCACCCCGAGTTGTGTCTGAGAACGAGCGCTGCCGTCCGGCGGCGCGGTAGAGTCTAGGTATGACTGCGTGCCCGCCGAACCCGCCGCTCAGGGCCGGCTATGAGGCCGAGTGGGCCCAGCTGAATCGCGAAGAGGCTGAGCAGCTTCGCGCCAGCAACATGGCGCTTAGCCCCGCACAGCGGCTGCAGGTCGGTCAGAAGCTCTCTCAGCAGGCGGTTGCCTTGCTGGCCGCCTCGATACGTGCTGGCCATGTCCCAAGACGAGTTCTCTGGTCCTGACCTCGTCGGCGTCGTCGCGGACGCCGAGGCGGTTGGACTTGACTATGTTGTGATCGGGGGCTTCAGCGTGATCTACCACGGTCATGTTCGCGCGACCAAGGACAGCGATCTGCTTGTGCCCGACGGACCCGAGGCGGACGCGGCGATCTTGCGTTTCCTGGAGCGAGTAAACGCAAAGCGCTTGTGCGATGACAAGATTCTTACTCCCGAGGATGTAGCCGATGCGCCTAATCTGCGCGTCAACACTCGCCACGGGATCGTTGACATCATGCGTGGAGGGCTCCCGCCGCTGGACTACGAGACCGTCGCCGAGCGTGCCGAAACCGTCGAGTTTCTTGGCGAGTCGGTTCGAATCGCCGGCCTGGCCAGCGTAGTCGGGTTCAAGCGCCTGGCGCATCGCCCCGATCCCGATCGCAGCGACCTGCGTAATCTCGAAGCGATTCACGGGCCACTCCCCATCGAGCCGATCCCCGGCATCGACACCTGATCGATCCTGTGCTTCGTTGGTCCGGCGCTGTCGCTCACCGTCTCGGCGTTGCGCCCGTCAAGCGAGTGACCCTCAGTGCACGACGATCGCGCCGCGCATGCCTTCCGAGACGTGGATCGTGCAGTGGTAGTTGAACGTGCCGGCGCGCGCGAAGCGGATGCTGAACGCCCCTTTCGTCATCGTGCGCGATTTGAAGCCTTTCCCGGTCACGTTGTGTTCGCGGCCTTTGTCCTGCCACAACCACGTCACCGTGTCGCCGCGTTTGATGCTCAGCGTCCCGGGGTGGTATCTGATGTGGGAAAGTGTCACCGTATGCCCGCTCGCCGCATGACCGCCGCTTGACGCGAACGCCGGTAGCGCCGCGACCGTTGCGACGGCGAGCGTCGCAAGCGCCCCGGCAAGTGTTCTCGATCTCATGTTCCACGCTCCTCCCTGCGGGCTCTCCCGCTCTCGCGCTCTCCCGCTGTCGCTAACCGGACAGACTCCGAGTTGGCGCTCGAACTTCCCGCTCAGGCCGAGTGCGGCTTCTCGCCGCCCCATCTCGCGAGGCTCAACAGGGCGCCGGCGCCCACGCCCCGTCCCGCCACCACGCACAAATGACCCCCGCGCCGCCACGTCACGACCGTCGCGCCGTCGTGGGCAAGCAACCGGTAGGACACGCCCCATCGCCTCACTGTGCTTCCACCGCTCGTCGCCGGCGCGCGTCCTGACACGATCGCATAGCCGATCCGCCGTCCTTGGGGGTCCGCATAGAAGACGGTTGTTACCGCCCGTCCGGCGAGCCGGTCGCTGCGCGCGCCCGTGCTGCGCCAGCCGAAGCGCTCCTTCCAGTAGGGGAAGGGAATCCCGTCGACCGAAACGGCAAGCTGGGCGCGATGCGTCGTGCTCTCCGCTGGCGCGCTAGTCGTCGCCGGGCTCAACGCGAGCGCAGCGGCCTGCTGCACGTTGAGCCCGGACGACCCACCCCCCGAGAAGCCAACTATCGCCGCCGCGAGTGCCGCCGCGCTCGCGAGCGCGGCGGCCGCAAAGCCGACGCGCGGCCATGCGAGCGCGCGCCGGCCGCGGTCGGGCCCGTGGCGATCGGGCCCGTGGCGGTCGGGGGTGAGCATCGCCTCCACCTCGCGACGCAGCACCGCGGGAGCGCGAACCTCGACGGCGCCCGTCATCTCCACCACCCGCCGCTGCTCGCCCAGCGCAGCCAGCAGCTCGGGCGACTCGCGCACGCGCTCGAGCGCCCGCTCGCGGCGCTCGGGTGCGAGCGATCCGTCCGCCAGGGCGGCAAGCTCGAACTCCGTGTCTCTGGGCAGATCGGTCATAGCTGTCCCTGCTCAGCAAGACGCTCATTCGGGGTCGAGCCTTCCCGCGCGGGCGCAAACGTCTTCTTTGACGGCTCCCCGCCAACCCCCTGCGAGGCGTCCGCCGGACCTCCCTCCCGCCGCGGCTGTCTCGCGTCGCGCGAGCCCATCGCCTGCGTCGTCGTCTCGCCCGCAACGTGCTGCGCATCGTCGGCGAGCAGGCGCACCACCTGGCGACGGGCCCTGAACAGGCGCGTGGTGATTGTCGCCTCGCGCGCGCGCAGCGCGCTCGCTGCCTCTCGATAGGAGAGGCCGAGGACGTCCACCGCGACGAGCGCGAGGCGAAAGTCGTCCGGCAGCTGGGCCACCGCCGCGTAGAGCTCCTGCACGTTCAGCGCCTGCTCCGGCTGGGAGGTCGGCTGCGGGTCGGCGGCGGTGACGTCCTCGAGCGATGCGCTCGTCACCGGCCTGCGCGAAGCGGTGCGCCGCGAGGTGAAGAACGTGTTGCGCAGCACCCGCATCAGGTAGGCCAAATCGTCGTCGCCGCGCAACAGGCGCGGCTTCGATAGCACGCGCGCGAAGGTGTCCTGCACCAGGTCCTCCGCGTCCTCGCGCGAGCCGCACAGCGCCCACGCCGCGCGGTAGAGGCGGTCGATGTGCTGCGTCAGCGACTGTGGATCCAGGGCACGCATGTCTTCGCCGGGTTGGCTGCGGCTGTGGGTCCGAGCGCTCGCGTCGCTCGATCCCGTCCTGCGACTGTAGCGCCCTCGGCTCGTCGCGTGTACAGGGACGGCATGCGCGGAGGGGCCGCCGAGGCGAGCCGAGGCTTGGCGATGCGATAGCGCCCTGGGAAGGATCGCCGCGCGCCGGCGTCCTTCGGTATGAGGCGTGCCGCACGGCACGACAAGGGGCCACGTCGCCCCCCGGGTCCATCGAGCGAAAGGCGGGCTGAGATCGATGAGAATACGCAGGCGCTATCTACTGCTGGCGGCCTTGCTAGGGGTGGCCACAGCTGTGCTTCCGGCGATTGCGAGCTCCGAAGCGCTACCGGTGGAAGCGGTGAATGAAGGCATCTACTATCACCACTGGTCCAATTCGGTTCAGACGGTGGCGGCCGGCGAAAAAGTGAAGTTCAGCAATCCCGGCACCGTGCCCCACGGCTTGAAGTTCACGGGTGGCATGGCTGCGACGGTGCCGAGCTGCGTCGGGATTCCTCCGGCGGCTGGCACTGAAACCGGGGAAACCAACTGGCACGCGGAATGCACGTTCAGCACCCCCGGCACCTACACATTCATCTGCACCGTGCACCCAACCGAAATGAAGGGAACGGTCACGGTCAACCCCAACGTGACTACGACAACCACGACAACCACGCCCACGACAACGACCACCCCGACGACGCCCACCGAACCTTCCTCCGGCTCTCCGCTCGTCGGTGGTCCTTCGCTCCGCTCCAGTCAGCGCGGCGGCTCTATCAAGGGCTTGCTCGACATCTCCAAGGCGGGTGACGGCGACCGCCTGGAGATCGATCTGTTCGCGACGAGCGCGTCCCTGGCCAACGCCAGGCACAACCCGACGCGGGTGCGGGTCGGACAACTCGTCCGCGGCTCGGTGTCGGCAGGCAAGGTGTCCTTCGTCGTGAAGCTCAACGCCAAGGCTCGGCGGGCGCTCAAGCGTCACCGCCGACTCGAGCTGATGGTGAGGATCACGCTCACGGCGTCCTCGGGCAAGCCGTTCAGCGTCACCCGAGTTGTGGTCGTGCACGCGTGAGGCCATTCATGCGATCGAGGCGAGGAGGAGTTATGAGGTTGCGCAGGTGCTATCTGCTGCTGGCGGCTGTGCTGGGGCTAGGCTTGATCGCGGCGACGTTTCCGATTATCGCGAGCTCAGTGGCTCCAAACATCTCGGCATACAACGAACCAGGCATCTACGGCGTCGCCAGACACTACTGGATGCCTTCGACGGTCACGGTCAGCCCTGGTGGAGCAGTGAAGTTCGTCAACCCCTACACCGAAACGTACCATGGTCTGAAATTCACCGGTGGCTCAGCCGGGGTGGCGCCGAGCTGCACCGGAATTCCGCAAGCGGCGACAGAACCCGGCGGCGCTTTCCACTGGGAAGGCGAATGCACGTTCAGTAAACCCGGGACCTACACGTTCATCTGCACCGTGCATCCCACCGAAATGACCGGCACAATCACCGTGCCGGGCACTGCCAAGGCCAATACGATGCCCGCAAGCGGAGAAAACCAGACCGAAGCGATGCTCAACGGCTCCATCGAACCGGAAGGAAATGCGACCGAATACCACTTCGAGTACGGCACGGCAAGCGTGTCCGAACACACAACCACCACCACCAGCCTTGGCGCGACCGACTTCGCGAGCCATTCCGTTTCGGCTTCGCTGAACGGTCTGTTGCCGAACACGACTTACCACTTCCAGCTCGTCGCCACGTATGGCGCTGGCAAAACGACCGTGTTCGGAGGCGAACAGACCTTCAAGACCCCTGCCGCGATCGCGCCGACCGTCATGACCGAATCGGCCGGCGGGCTGAAGGAAACGGAAGCTACGCTCAGTGGCAAAGTGGATCCAAATGGCGAAGCGACGGAATATGCCTTCCAATACAGCACAAGTCCGAGCTATGGGCAGCCCGCATTCACGAGCCTGCCAGCGGACAACATCAACCACCCGGTGTCGGCGACCTTGACCAGACTGACGCCCGGCACCCTCTATTACTTCAAGCTCGTCGCGAAGAACAACACAGGCGAAAAAAGCACGGAAGGCACCTTCAAGACCCTATCTCCGCCCGAAAAGACGCCTCCACCCACGACCACCACGAACACAACGCCGCCTCCGCCGACCACGCCGGTCGTCACGCCCCCGCCGCCGAAGACGGAAGAAGTCCTCACGCCGGTGGTGGAAGGCTCTCTGAAGCTCGCCGCTCCTCGTCACAGCTCCTCTGTGCGCGGCTCGCTCGGTGTCTCGCCTACCGGCGCCGGCGGGCGTCTTGAGGTGGATCTGCTCGCCAAAGGCGCGTCGCTCGCGGCGCCGCCGCACGGCGACTCAAAGCAGGTCACGGTGGGCCGCTTCGTGCGCAACTCGGTGTCCGCCGGGAAGGTCTCGTTCTCGGTGGCGCTGAACGCGCATGGCAAGAGCGCCCTGCGCCGTCGCCACCGGCTGGCCCTCACCGTGAGGATCACGCTCACGCCGATTCACGGCACGACCACGACCGTCACGCGCAGCGTCACGCTGCGCGTGACGGTCGCCAAAGCCGCCTGAGGACTTGTCCCGCGGGCCCTGAGTGTCGCGGTATGGGCGCGTCAGGCTGTGGCCCGCGCCGTCAGCCACTCGGCCGGCAACGCGCCCGCGGGCGCTTCGCCGGCCTGCGGCTCGAACCAGCGCGTGAGGCTCAGCGCGGGGCGGGCGGGTGGGCCTTCAATCATCGGCCTGACGTCGCCGATCGTCATCAGCAGCCTTATCGAGCTGCCGATCTGTAGGTCCGCGGCGTTCGGTTGCTCGCCGCCCAGCACTCCGTCGGCGATCCAGGCGTCGATGTGGTCGAGCTGCGCCGGCAGCGCCGCCAGGTCGGCCTTCGCTTTGGCGTCGTCGGCCTTGTTGCGGCGCGCCATCAGCTTCGCGGTGAGCGGCAGCGCCGGGCGCATCAACGCCCGCGGGAGCGGCAGCTTCGCGTCGCCCGCGTAGCTCTCCATGCACGCCGGCACGCGCAGAAACGCCGCGTCGAGGAGGCGTCGTGGCACGCTCTGCAGCACCTCGTCGCCCCATCGCTCGGCCTCCAGCACCCGCGCGCGCGCGACCGCGTCAGACGGCAGCGGCAGCAGCGGTGGCTCGGGCACAAGCGCGTCCAGGCGACGCATGATCGTGCGCGATCCCGCCAGCCGCTCGCCGTCGATGCGCAGGCCCGGCACCGTGTTGCCGCCGTAGCGCAACGGCCCTATCACGAGCTGGCTCAGCGGCAGCAGCTCGACGCGCTCGTAGTCGATCGACTTCAAACGCAACGCCACCTCCACGGCGGCGCACGGGTGCGAGCCCGGCAGTGCATACAGCTTGACCTTCACCACCGGGAGCATACGGTCATCCCGTCGGTAATGTGCAGCCCGAGCGCCATAGGCCCATAATCCACCGCCATGCTGCTTGTCGTCGACGTCGGCAACACCCAAACCCATTTCGGCACCTTTCGCGGCGAGGAGCTCGTCGAGCACTGGCGCTTCGCGACCGTGCGCGAGTCCACCGCGGACCAGCTGGGCGCCGCGCTGCGCAACCTGCTCGGGCTGCGCGGCCTCTCCTTCGAGGACCTCTCCGCCTCGATCGTCTCCTCCACCGTCCCCCACCTGGAGCCGGAATGGACCGCGATGGCCAAGCGCTACCTCGGCCACGAGATGCTGGTAGTCGGCCCGGGCCTGAAGACGGGCATGGCGATCCGCTACGACAACCCCCGGGAGATCGGCGCCGACCGGCTCGTCAACGCCGTCGCTCTGCGCGCGCGCTTCGGCGGACCCGCGGTGTGCGTGGACTTTGGCACCGCCACCACCTTCGACGTGGTGTCGGCCGAGGGAGAGTACATCGGCGGGTCGCTCATGACCGGCATCGAGATCTCGCTCGACGCGCTCACCGAGCGCGGAGCGCGCCTGCCCAAGGTCGAGCTGGCGCCCCCAAAGACGGCGATTGCAAAGAACACGATCGACGCGATCCGCTCGGGCGTCGTGTTCGGCTATGCCGGAGCCATCGACGCGATCCTGCGCCGCCTCTACCACGAGCTCGGCGGACATGCCGATGTGGTTGCCACCGGGGGGCTCGCTCGCCTCGTGGTCCCCTTCACCGAGGAGATCGAGGAGGTCGACGACATGCTCACCCTGACGGGACTGCGACTCATCCACGAGCTCAACACGCCGTAGCGTGCTCCTTCCACCGTTGAACGGCGGAAGGGAATGATGGGATGAGCAAAGGCGCCACAATGAGGCGATGCTCAGCCTGACAGACCCCTGGGAGCTCGGTCCCCTGAAGGTCCCCAACCGCGTGATGCTCGCCCCCTTGGCGGGCATCGGCAACTGGTTCGTCCGACTCCAGGCAAAGCGCTACGGAGCGGGGATGGCCGTCTCGGAGATGGTGTCCTCCCACGCCATCTTCCACGGCAATGAGCGCACCTGCGTGGAGATGCTGCGGATCGACGAGCGCGAGCGCGAGGGAGGTCCCGTCTCGATCCAGCTGTTTGGCCAGGACCCCGCCGTGATGCGCGTCGCGGCCGCGGCCGCCGCGCGCGCGGGGGCCGACGCGATCGACCTCAACATGGGCTGTCCCGTGCCGAAGGTCTGCAAGACCGGCGCGGGCGCCGCGCTGCTCGACGATCCCGACGCGGCGGTCTCCGTGGCGCGCGCCGCCCGCGAAGGCGGCGGCCTGCCGGTGACCGTCAAGCTGCGCTCCGGCAGGCGCCCCGGCGAGGAGAGCGGCTTCGAGCTCGCCCATCGCCTCGTGCGCGATGCGGGGGTGGCGGCGATCGCCTTTCACCCGCGCTCCGCCGCCATCCACCACAAGGGCGTCCCCGACTACGAGCTCGCGGCGCGGCTCGTGCGCACGCTCGACGCGCCGGTCATCGTCACCGGCGGGCTCCACGACGCCGAGCGCACGCTCGCAGCCTTCCACCAAACGGGCGCCGCCGCCGTGATGCTCGCGCGCGGCTCGCTCGGCAACCCGTGGCTGTTCGAGCAGGTGCTCGGGCTGTGCGCCCATGCGCCCGCGCGCGCGGAGGTCCTGCGCGAGCTCGACTGGACCATCGACCGCGCGGTCGAGCACCTGGGCCCGGTGCGCGCCACGCGCTACCTGCGCAAGTTCTACCCGTGGTACGTCGTGCGCCTGAGGCTCGAGAAGGCGCACGCCAAGCAGCTCGGGGAGTCGCTCCAGAAGACCGCTTCCCTGGAGGGGGTCAGGCGCCTGCTCGCGGGCGAGCCCTCCGCCGTCCAGGCCGCCGCCTGATCGCCCGCAAAGCGCCGCTCAGCGAGAGCCATCGCGCTCGCTATACTGCTGCGCTCGCTGCGCGCTCAACGCGGCGATTTCCCCGCCCACAGCGGGGTTTTCATCGTCTCCTCAACACACCAACCCCGCGGATTCGATTCCCGCCCACCCCACATGCCGAAGGACGTCATCCTCACCCCCGAAGGTCTCGAGAAGCTCAAAGACGAGCTCGAGCTGCTCTCCACCGCCAAGCGCCGCGAGGTGGCTGAACGGATCAAGGAAGCACGCGAGTTCGGCGACATCTCCGAGAACGCGGAGTACGACGACGCCAAGAACGAGCAGGCGATGCTCGAGAGCCGCATCGCAACGCTACAGGAGAAGCTGCGCATGGCCACGGTGATCGACTCCAAGGAGATCTCCACCGACGTCGTGGGGGTCGGATCGGTCGTGCACGTCAAGGACGAGAAGACGGGCAAGTCGGTCAAGTACACGATCGTCGGCTCCGCGGAGGCCAACCCGCAGGAGGCCAAGCTCTCCAACGAGTCGCCCGTCGGGCGCGCCCTGATCGGCCACAAGCGCAACGACGTGATCGCCGTGCAGGTCCCCCGCGGCCCGGCGCGCAAGCTGAAGATCACGAAGATCGACGTCGGTCTCAAATAGGGGCCTATCCCGGAAGGGATGTGCGGCTGGGGTGGTCGAGTGTCGAGCGAGGCGCGGACGCAAGGGCGAAGACGTGGTGGTGCCACGTCGAGCCCGAGGACAAAGCCTCGCGAAGGCAATCGGCCGCATCCAGACGTGCAGGCCTTCCGGGATAGGCCCTAAGCTCTCGCCCGTGAGCGAGAGCGAGCAGCAGGAGCACCGGGCACACGGCCTGCCCGAGTTGATCGCCGAGCGGCGCGCCAAGGCACAGAGGTTGCGCGAGGCGGGGGCCGAGATCGCGCCCTACTCCTACCCCGGCGTCGAGCCGATGGGCGACGTGCGCACGGCCTACGAGCACTTGGAGGTGGGCGAGGAGACCGATGAGCTTCACCGCGTCGCCGGTCGCCTCGCCGCCCGCCGCGGCGCGGGCAAGGCGGCGTTCCTCGACCTCGTCGACCGCACCGGCAAGATCCAGCTGCACGCGCGCGCGGACGTGCTCGGGGCCGGGCGCCTCGGGCAGCTGCTCTCGCTCGACCTCGGCGACCTGCTCGGAGTCGACGGCGCGCCCCTGCGCTCGCGCCACGGGGAGCTCACGCTGCGCGTGGACGATTTCCAGATCCTCGGCAAGGCGCTGCGCCCGCCGCCCGACAAGTACGCCGGGCTGATCGACGTCGAGACCCGCCACCGCCGCCGCGAGCTCGACCTGATCGCAAACGAGGACGCCCGCAAGCTGTTTCGCGACCGCGCCCGCATCGTGTCGGCCGTGCGCGCCTACCTCGACGGTCAGGGCTTCCTGGAGGTCGAGACGCCCGTATTGCAGCCGCTCTACGGCGGCGCGCTCGCGCGCCCCTTTACAACCCATCACAACGCGCTCGACCGCGAGCTCTACCTGCGGATCGCCACGGAGCTCTATCTCAAGCGCCTGATCGTGGGAGGGCTCGAGCGCGTGTACGAGCTCGGCAAGGACTTCCGCAACGAGGGCCTCTCCACCAAGCACAACCCCGAGTTCACGATGGTGGAGTGGTACGAGGCCTACGCCGACTACACCGACGAGGCCGCGCGCTTGGAGGCGATGGTGGCGGGGGTGGCGGCGGCCGTCGGGTACTCGGGCGAGATCGACTTCTCCGCGCCGTGGCGGCGGATCCGGTTCGTGGAGGCCGTCCAGGAGGGCGCCGGCATCGACCTGCGCTCCCACCGCGATGCTCCCTCGCTCGCCGCCGCGATCGCCGACCGCGGCCTGCAGATGCCCACCGAGGGGCTCACGTGGCCGGCGCTCGCCGACGACCTGCTCTCCAAGTACGTCGAGCCCACCCTCCTCCAACCCACGTTCGTCTTCGACTATCCGATCGAGCTCTCGCCGTTCGCGCGCGCCCACCGCTCCGAGGAGGGCCTGGCCGAGCGCTGGGAGGCGTTCGCCGGGGGCATGGAGATCGCCAACGCGTTCTCCGAGCTGACCGACCCCGACGAGCAGCGCCTTCGCTTCGAGGCCCAACGCGGGCTCGCGGCGGCGGGCCACGAGGAGACCCAGCCCCATGACGAGCTGTTCCTGGAGGCGCTCGAGCACGGCATGCCGCCCACGGGGGGCGTCGGGGTGGGGATCGACCGGCTTGTGATGCTCCTCACGAAGCGCTCCTCGATCCGCGAGGTGGTGCTGTTCCCGGCGATGCGCGACTGAGGGTCGCGGGGGCCGGCTACCCGGTTGGTAGACTGCCTGAAAGGCGCCACAGGACCGCAGTGCGAGGCGTGCGGACCGCACAGGAAGGAAGCACCCCATGTTCGAGCGATTCACAGAACGGGCCCGCCAGGTGGTCGTTCTCGCGCAGGAGGAGGCGCGCACGCTCAAGCACAACTACATCGGCACGGAGCATATCCTGCTCGGCCTGCTGCGCGAGGAGGAGGGGCTCGCCGCGCGCGTGCTGGAGAGCCTCGACATCACCGTCGAGCGGGTGCGCGCGCAGGTGGTGCGCATCGTGGGCTCCGGCGAGGAGGTCACCTCCGGGCAGATCCCGTTCACGCCGCGCGCCAAGAAGGTGCTCGAGCTGGCGCTGCGCGAGGCGCTCTCGCTCGGCCACAACTACATCGGCACCGAGCACATCCTGCTCGGGCTCGTGCGCGAGAACGAGGGCGTCGCCGCGCGCATCCTGCTCGACTTCGACGCCGACTCCGAGAAGATCCGCAACGAGGTGATCCGCATGCTCTCAGGGCCCGGCGGCCGCCGCCAGGGCCAGGGCGCCGGCGCGGGCGTGGGCTCGGGTCCCGGCGAGGGCAAGAAGTCCTCGAAGCTGCTGGACCAATTTGGAAGAAATTTGACCAAGCTCGCCGCCGAGGGCAAGCTTGATCCCGTCGTGGGCCGCGAGACCGAGATCGAGCGCATCATGCAGATCCTCTCGCGCCGCACGAAGAACAACCCGGTGCTCATCGGCGAGCCCGGCGTGGGCAAGACCGCCGTGGTGGAGGGCCTGGCGCAGCGCATCACCAACGCCGACGTGCCAGAGCTGCTCAAGAACAAGCAGATCTACACGCTCGACCTGGCGGCGCTCGTCGCCGGTTCGAAGTACCGCGGCGAGTTCGAGGAGCGCCTGAAGAAGGTGATGAAGGAGATCACCCAGCGCGGCGACATCATCCTGTTCATCGACGAGCTCCACAACCTCGTCGGCGCGGGCGCCGCCGAGGGCGCCATCGACGCCGCCTCGATCCTCAAGCCGGCGCTCGCGCGCGGCGAGCTGCAGACGATCGGCGCCACCACGCTCGACGAGTACCGCAAGTACCTGGAGCGCGACTCCGCCCTGGAGCGCCGCTTCCAGCAGATCCGCGTGGAGGAGCCCACGATCGACCAGACGGTGGAGATCCTCAAGGGGTTGCGCGACCGCTACGAGCAGCACCACAAGGTGCAGATCACCGACGAGGCCCTGAAGGCCGCCGCCGATCTCGCCTACCGCTACATCTCCGACCGCTTCCTGCCCGACAAGGCGATCGACCTGATCGACGAGGCGGCCTCGCGCATGCGCATCAAGTCGATGACCTCTCCGCCCGCCAACCGCGAGTTCGAAGAGGAGATCGAGTCCACCCGCCGCGAGAAGGAGGCGGCGATCGAGGCCCAGGAATTCGAGAAGGCCGCGGCGCTGCGCGACCAGGAGCGCAAGCTCGCCGGCAAGAAGCGCGAGCTCGAGGAAGAGTGGGAGTCCGGCGAGTCCGCCGAGCGCCCCGCCATCGGCGAGGAGGAGATCGCCGACATCGTCTCGATGTGGACCGGCATCCCCGTGTTCAAGCTCACCGAGGCCGAGACCCAGAAGCTGATGCGCATGGAGGACGAACTCCACAAGCGCGTCATCGGCCAGCATCCCGCCATCGAGGTCATCTCGAAGGCGATCCGCCGCTCGCGCGCGGGCCTGAAGGACCCCAAGCGCCCCACCGGCTCGTTCATCTTCCTGGGCCCCTCGGGCGTGGGCAAGACCGAGCTGGCGCGCACGCTCGCCGAGTTCCTGTTCGGCGACGACGACGCGATGATCCGCATCGACATGTCCGAGTACATGGAGAAGCACGCCGTCTCGCGCCTGGTGGGCTCGCCCCCCGGCTACATCGGCTACGACGAGGGCGGCCAGCTCACCGAGGCGGTCAGGCGCAAGCCCTACTCCGTGCTGCTGCTCGACGAGATCGAGAAGGCCCACCCGGACGTCTTCAACATCCTGCTGCAGATCCTCGAGGACGGCCGTCTCACCGACGCCCAGGGCCGCACGGTGGACTTCAGGCACGCGATCGTGATCATGACCTCGAACATCGGGGCGGCCGAGATCGCGCGCAACACGCCGCTCGGCTTCGCCGTGTCCGACGACGAGACCGGGATCACCTATGAGGACATGAAGAACCGCATCATGGGTGAGCTGAAGAAGGTGTTCCGGCCCGAGTTCCTCAACCGCATCGACGACGTGATCGTCTTCCACAAGCTCCAGCGCGAGGAGATCCGTCAGATCGTCGAGCTGCTGCTGCTGCGCATCCGCGAGTCGATGGCCGAACGCGAGCTGCAGCTCGAGCTCACCGATCCCGCCAAGGACCTGCTCGTGGAGAAGGGCTGGGACCCGTCGATGGGCGCGCGTCCGCTCAGGCGCGCGATCCAGCGCTACATCGAGGATCCGCTCGCGGACTTCGTGTTGCGCGAGCAGCTCACGCCGGGCGCCACCGTCGTCGTAAATCCCGCTCCCGAGGGCGAGGAGGACGGGGGGGTGCGCCTCACGATCGTCAAGCCCAAGAAGCAGAAGACCCCCGTGGGGGTGGGCGCCGAGGGCGGCGAGCACGACCAGCTGCCCGCCGGCGATGACGAGCATCCCGACGACGAGCACCCGGCCGAGCCGTAGGCCGAGCGTCCGTTGAGCGTTTCCGCGCAGGTGACGGTCGCTTCGATGAGCGCCGAGGATTGGCCCGCCGTATCGCGGATCTACGCTGAAGGAATCGCGACCGGCAATGCCACCTTCGAGCACGTCGTGCCTGACTGGTTGGAGTGGCGTGAGGCGCGTGCAGAGGACCCGTGTCTGATCGCTCGCGGGTCGTCAGGCGAGGTGATCGGCTGGGCGGCGCTCAGCCACATCTCGTCCCGTCCGGTCTATCGGGGAGTGGGGGAGGTTGGCATCTACGTCGAGCTCGACAGCACCGGCCGGGGTGTCGGCCGCACGCTGCTGAACGCTTTGATCGAGGCGTCTGAGCGCGCCGGATTCTGGACGTTGCAGGCCGGGATCTTCCCCGAGAACATAGCCTCGATCGCCCTGCACGAGAGCTGTGGCTTCCGGCCCGTCGGGACGCGGGAGCGCATCGGCAGGATGCTGGACGGGCCGTGGCGCGACGTGGTGCTGTACGAGCGCCGCTCTCAGGTCGTCGGGGGCGCGGCGTAGTCTGCGCTCAGTGGCTCGGCCTCAGACCATTCACGTCTGCTCGCAGTGCGGCGTCTCCGCGGCCCAGTGGCACGGGCAGTGTCCCGGGTGCGGCGCGTGGAACACGCTCGTGGAGGAGCGCTCGGCGGGGGGTGATGTCGATCGAAATGGCATGCCCCGTGCGCGCGCCCGTACGCGCGCGGGCGCGCGAGGGGCCCCGCTCGTGCCGCTCTCACAGGTGGCCACCGCCCCTGTGGCGCGCCTAGCCACGGGCATCGGCGAGCTCGACCGGGTGCTCGGCGGCGGGCTCGTGCCCGGCTCGCTCGTGCTGCTCGGCGGCTCGCCCGGCATCGGCAAGTCGACGCTCACGAACATGGCGCTCGGCAACATCGCGGGAGCCGGCCACAGGACGCTGTATGTGAGCGGCGAGGAGTCCGTCGAGCAGGTGAGGTTGCGCGCGGAGCGGCTCTCTCCCAGCGCGCTGCAGGTGCCGGTGCTCGCCGAGACCGATCTCGATGCGGTGCTCGACGCGATCGCCTCCCACGCGCCGAGCGTATGCGTGATCGACTCCGTGCAAACGCTGCGCTGCGGCGAGCTCTCCGGCGCCCCGGGCTCGGTGGGACAGGTGCGCGAGGTGGCTGCACGCATCACGGACCTCGCCAAGGCGCGCTCCACGGCGGTGGTGCTCGTGGGGCACGTCACCAAGGACGGCGCGCTGGCGGGCCCGCGCGTGCTCGAGCACCTGGTGGACTGCGTGCTGCAGTTCGAGGGCGAGCGCGAGCGTCCCTACCGCGAGCTGCGCGCCCTGAAGAACCGCTTCGGCTCCACCAACGAGGCCGGGCTGTTCGAGATGCGCCAGGGCGGGCTCGTCGAGGTGCTCGACGCCTCCGCGCGCTTCGTCGCCGAGGCCACCCGCGCCCCCGGGAGCGTGGTGCTCGCGGCGATGGAGGGCTCGCGGCCGCTGCTCGTGGAGGTGCAGGCGCTCGTGGCGCCCTCGGAGCTCGAGCAGCCGCGACGCGTGGTGTCGGGCCTCGATCGCAACCGGCTCGCGCTGGTGCTCGCCATCCTCGGCCGTCACGGGGGTATCGGCACCGGCCCGAGCGACGTGTTCGTGAACGTGGTGGGCGGCGTGCGGGTTGACGAGCCCGGCGTGGACCTCGCGATCGCGCTCGCCGTGGCCTCCGCTGCGCGTGGGGTGGCCCTCAACGGCCAGCCGGCTGGCACAGGGCACGGGGCTGACGCGGGCCGCGCTCCATGCGCCTGCTTCGGCGAGCTCGGCCTCACGGGCGAGCTGCGCTGGGTGGGTCATCCCGAGCGCCGCTTGGACGAGGCCGCCAGGCACGGCCTCTCGGGCGTGCTCGCGCCCGCCGGCAGCGGCGAGCAGGCGCGCGAGGCCCACACGCTGCGACAGGCCCTCTCGATCGCGCTTCCGGCGAGCAGGACGCGCCCAGCTTCGGTCGCCGCATAGGCTCACGCGGATCGACGCCCGATTCGCGCTTTCGCTCATCGGAATCGCCGACAAAGGCTATGCGCCTCGGCCGATCGCCCGAGGGAGCGATAAAAAAAGGCTAAATGCCCTAGAATGACCAGTTGTGGCCTCACGATCCGGCGAAGACTTCGACACGGACGCGCGACCCGAGCCCGGTCTGGTCAGGGCACTGGAGATGGTGGCTCCCGGGACCGCGCTGCGGGAGGGCATCGAGAGCATCCTGCAGGCGCGCACCGGCGGGCTGATCGTGATCGGCGAGCCCGAGGAGCTCAGCTTCCTGTTCTCCGGCGGCATCAAGCTCGACATCGACTACACGCCGGCCTTCCTCTACCAGGTGGCCAAGATGGACGGCGCCCTGATCCTCAACGCCAACGCCACCAAGATCGCGATGGCCAACGTCCAGCTGATGCCGGACCCCACGATCCTCTCGCACGAGACGGGCACCCGCCACCGCACCGCCGAGCGCGTCTCCAAGCAGACCGACGCGCTCGTGATCGCGATCTCCGAGCGCCGCCAGGTCGTCTCGCTGTACGTCGACGGGGTGAAGTACATCCTCGAAGACATCACCGTGGTGCTCTCCAAGGCCAACCAGGCGCTCGCCACGCTCGACAAGTACCGCACCCGCCTTGACCAGGTCTCCACGCGCCTCACGGCGCTCGAGTTCGAGGGCGGCGTGACGCTCCACGACGTGCTCACCGTGCTGCAGCGCTCGGAGCTCGTCACCAGGATGGCGGTGGAGATCGAGCGCTACATCGTCGAGCTCGGCGTCGAGGGCCGTTTGATCGAGATGCAGCTCGAGGAGACGATCCTCGGCACCGCCGCGGAGAAGGCGGCGCTCGTGCAGGACTACCTGGCCGACTACTCCGACGAGGCATTCGCCTCCGCGCTCGACCAGATCGGCCGACTGGCCCACCAGGACCTGCTCGACTTCGGCCGCATCGCGGAGCTGCTCGGCTACGACCGCAAGCTCAACACGCTCGACTACCCCGTCGCTCCGCGTGCATACCGCATCCTCGGGCGCATCCCGCGACTGCCCAAGCTCGTGGTCGCGCAGATCGTCAAGGAGTTCGGCGGCTTGGACGAGCTGCTCGCCTCCGCCGACGCGGAGCTCGAGGCGGTCGAGGGAGTGGGGGAGATCAGGGCGAAGGACATCCGCGAGGGCCTGCGCCGCCTGCAGGAGATCAACCTCGTGGACCGCTACCTACAGACTTGACAGGAAGCCGGCCTCGTGCCGGCGTGACAGACAGCCGGCCCCATTGCCGGCGCGACGAAGGAGGACACCATTCCCGCATCAGCAATCGCAGAGGCATCGTTCATCGAGGAGCTCGAGGCGACCCGTGAGGTCGAGTGCATCGAGTTCGAGCTCGGAGACCACGTCGTGTATCCCCACCACGGCGCCGGCAAGGTCCTGAGCAAGCAGGACATGGAGGTGCTCGGCACCACGCGCGAGTACCTCACCATCAAGATCCTCCACAACGACATGACAGTGAAGGTTCCCACGGAGAACGCGGCCCTCGCGGGCCTGCGCCGGGTGATCGACGAGGAGACGGTCCAGAAGGTCCTGGCCGTGCTCCAGGCCGAGGTGTCCGAGATGCCCAAGAACTGGAACCGGCGCTTCAAGCACAACCGCGACAAGATCAAGACCGGCGACATCTACGAGCTTGCCGAGGTTGTCCGCAACCTCTCGTTGCGAGAGAGCGAAAAGGGTCTCTCCACGGGCGAGAAGCAGATGTTCACGCGCGCCAAGAAGATCCTCGCCTCCGAGCTCATGTATGCGCTCGACAAGGACGAGGACGAGGCCGAGTCGTATTTGGACGATCTGCTCGCAACCTCCGCCTCCAGCCAGCTCGCGGTCGCTGCCAAGTAGCGGGCTCTCGCGCACGCGGCAGTTGTTCACGTTTGTGATCCTCCGCCGCGTGCGCGGTAGCCCAACCCACTCGTGCGCGATCCCCACCGTCCCCGACGGGGACGGTGGTGGGGAGGGGGAGAGTCCCGCATGGCCGTTGCCCTGATCGTCGCCGCCGGACGCGGGCAGCGTTTGGGATTCGATCGTCCCAAGGCGCTCGTCGAGCTCGCCGGGCGCCCGCTCGTTCAGTGGAGCGTGGCTGTCCTGAGCCAGGTGCCCGCAATCGAACGGATCGTGGTGGCGCTGCCGGCGGGCGTTGATGCTCCGGCCGGCACCGTCGGTGTCGAGGGCGGTGCGGTGCGCTCCGAGTCGGTTCGGCGAGCGCTGGCCGTGGCTGGCCCCGGCGACCCGGTGCTCGTCCACGACGCGGCCCGTCCGCTGCTCAGCATCGAGCTGGTGCGGGCCACGCTCGCCGCCGTCGAGCATGAGGGGGTTGACGCGGCAATCGCCGCCACGCCGGTCACCGATACGGTCAAGCGCGTCACCTCCGCCTTCCGGGTGGGGCACGGCGGAGCGGCGGCTGACGAGGCGGATGCCCCCCCGAGATCCCTCCCCGTCGTCGGCGAGACGCTCGACCGCGCCGGCCTGTGGGCGGTGCAAACGCCCCAGGCGTTCCGTCGAGCCGCGTTGGCGCGTGCGCTGGATGTGCCGGACGATGTGCTTGCCCAGGCCACTGACGACGCGTGGCTGATCGAGCGTGGCGGCGGACGGGTGGTGGTCGTGCCGGCTCCGCCCGACAACCTCAAGGTGACCACCGCGCTCGACCTCGCGCTTGCCGAGCTGTTGATTGCTCGCCGTGAGGCATAGCCGTCCGACCCGCTCGGTCTGCCGGCGCCTCCGATCGTGCTTGACTTCGCCTCGATGCTCACCGACTACCACCTCCATCTGCGCCCCGACGATCTCGACGCCACGGCGGCCGAGCACTTCACCGCGGCCAACGTCGAGCGCTATCGCGAAACCGCGAGCGAGCGCGGCATCGTCGAGCTGGGGGTGTCCGAGCACGTCCACCGCTTCGCGCAGGCTCTGCAGGTGTGGCAGCACCCCTTCTGGCGCGACTATGCGCACGACGATCTCGACGACTACTGCGGCTTCGTGCGCTCCACCGACCTGCGCCTCGGCATCGAGGCCGACTTCATCCCCGGCGCGGAGGACCGCATGGCCAATCTCCTGGACGCGCGCGACTTCGACTACGTGGTTGGTTCGGTGCACTTCGTGGGCGACCATGCGCTCGACATGGACGACTACAGCATTTGGGGCTCCCCGGGCGGCAGCGGGTCCATACAGCCCGGCCGCTCCGCCGAGAAGGTCTGGCACGATTATTTCCGCACGCTCGGCGAGGCCGCCCGCAGCGGGCTGTTCGACATCCTCGCCCACCCCGACCTTGTGAAGGTTTGGGGCCGTAATCGTCCCCTGCCAGAGGGCGACCTGCGGCGCTACTACGAGCTTGCGATGGACGGTATCGCCGAGTCGGGCATCGCGATCGAGGTGTCCACCGCGGGCCTGCGCAAGCCCGCGCGAGAGATCTATCCGGCGCCCGCGTTCCTGCAGATGTGCCTGGAAGCGGGCGCCCCCGTGGCGCTGTCGAGCGACGCCCACCGTCCCGAGCACGTCGGCGCCGACTACGATCGCGCCCTGGAGTTGATGGATCGGCTCGGCGTGGGGGAGCTGTGCGTGTTCGACCGCCGCGACCGTCGTCTGGAGCCGATTGGAGCAGCGATCGCGTGAGCACCCTCAGCGGCATCGGTTACGACTCTCACCGTCTCTCGCCGGGGCGGCGGCTGGTGCTGGGCGGCGTGGAGATCCCCAGCGAGATCGGCCTCGCCGGCCACTCGGACGCCGACGTGCTCACGCACGCGATCATCGACGCCCTGCTCGGCGCGGCCGGTCTCGGGGACATCGGCCAGCATTTCCCCGACAGCGACGAGCGCTATCGCGACGCCGATTCGCTGGAGCTGCTGGCGGCCGTGTTGCCGCTGGTGCACGCGCAGGGCCTTGAGCTGGTGAACGTCGACGCCACGGTCGTAATCGAGCGCCCGAAGCTGGCGCCGCACCGCGAGGCGATCCGCGAGAGCCTGGCGGCGGCACTCGGCATCGCGCCGGCGCGCGTGAACGTCAAGGCCAGCACGGGTGAGGGCATCGGGTTTGTCGGCCGCGGCGAGGGGGTTGCGGCGCTGGCGATTGTGAGCTTGCGCATCGCCGACTGACGGCCGCCGCTACTGTTGGCCGGCGATGCGACGGGTTCTCCTGCACGACACTCGAACTGGGGAGCTTCTGCGACTCCAGGGACGCAGATTCCCCGAGGTTGGCATCTATGCCTGCGGGCCGACCGTCTACAGCCGCATTCACGTCGGGAATGCCCGCCCGTTCGTGATCTTCAGCCTGCTCAAGCGCTTCCTTGCGCATGAGGGCTATGAGCCCAGGCTGATTGTCAACGTCACTGACGTCAACGACAAGATCTACGACGCCGCGCGCGCACAGGGCAGATCCAGCACGGAGCTCGCGGCTGAGATGGCCGATTGGTATGCGGTGGACACGAACGCGCTTGGGCTCGGGCGGCCGGATGGCGAGCCCCTGGCGTCCGATACGATGGGGGCGATTGTCTCCTACATCGAGGATCTGATCGAGTCAGGCCACGCCTATGAGAGTGGCGGTGACGTGTTCTTCAGGGTGCGCTCGGACGACGAGTATGGCTCGCTCTCGCATCGCCGGATCGACGAGGAGGATCAAGGCGAAGGGGTGGAGGGCGCAGCTCGCAAGGAGGATCCGTTGGACTTCGCGCTTTGGAAGGCGCAAAAGGAGGATGAGGATCAAGCGTGGCCGTCACCGTGGGGGGACGGGCGCCCCGGTTGGCACATCGAGTGCTCGGCGATGGCCGAGCAGGCGCTAGGCGTTGGCTTCGACATCCACGGCGGCGGCTCCGACCTGCTGTTTCCCCACCACGAGAACGAGGCGGCGCAGACGCGCTGCGCGCGCGGCGATGAGCTCGCTCGCATCTGGATGCACAACGGCATGATCCAGCTCACCGGCGAGAAGATGGCCAAGTCAGCCGGCAACATCGCGCTCCTGCACGAGGTGGTGGAGCGCTACGGCAGCGATGTCGTCGTGATGTATCTGATCTCAGGCCATTACCGCCAGCCGCTCGCCTTCTCCGAGGCGGTGCTGGAGCAGGCCCGATCGAACGTTTTGCGCATAAGAGAAGCCGCTCGCAAGCTGTCGCAGGGCCCCTCGCCCAGCGACCTGAACGAGCTTTACGAGCGCTTCTTCGATGCCCTTGCTAGGGACTTCAACACAGCAGAGGCCCTCGGACACCTCAACGAATGGATCCGCGAGGCGACCAGCCCGTCCTTCGAGGCAGCTGGCGACGCACAGCTCCGCGACATGCTCGACGTATTGGGCTTGGGTGGATTGCTCGCTCCTATCGCACAGGCGCCGGTGGGCGTGCGGCAACTGGCTGCCCAGCGCGAACAGGCCCGAGCCGCCCGCGACTTCGCCGCCGCCGACAGACTGCGTGACGAGATTGCCGCCCTGGGGTGGGAGGTCCGTGACGTGGCCAGCGGGTTTGAGTTGCTGCCACAGTGATCCTCTACGGTCGCAACCCCGTGCGCGAGGCGCTGCGCGGGCGCCGCGCTCACAGCGTCTCCGAGGTGTGGGCCACGGCGAGTGCTTCCAAGGAGTCGTGGCTGGACGGCATCGAGGTGCGGGTGTGCGCGGCCGAGGAGATCGAGCGCCGCTGCGGCTCATCCGCCCATCAGGGTGTGTGCGCGGCGGCTGGTGGATACCCGTATGTCTCCTCGGACGAGCTGCTGGCGGTCGCCGATCCTTTGATCGTGGCGCTCGACCAGGTCCAGGATCCCCAGAACCTCGGCTCGATCTGCCGCAGCGCCGAGTGCGCCGGCGCCACCGGAATCGTCATCCCCGAGCGTCGCTCGGCCGAGGTCACGCCCGCGGTGTGCAAGGCCTCGGCGGGCGCCGTCGAGCACATCCGCATCGCGCGCGTACGCAACATCGCCGACTTCCTCGCCGAGGCGCGCCGGGCCGGATGCTGGTCGTACGGGGCGAGCGCTCCCGCGCCCGCGACCGTGCCCTACACCACGCCCGACTACAGCGGCGGGGTCGTGCTCGTGCTGGGCAGCGAGGGGAGCGGCCTGCGCCCGCGCGTGGCCGCTTCGTGCGACCAGCTCGTGTCATTGCCCCTGCGCGGGCACATGGAGTCGCTGGGGGTGGCAGCCGCCGCGGCCGCGCTGATGTACGGAATCTTGCAGGGTCGCGAAGTGGGCCTTGACAAGGCTCCATAACTGTGCGAAGCTGCGGCGCATAAGGCTCAACCTAAGGTTGACTTCATAGCTTTGGCGCCAGGGGAGGAGTGCGCCACTGAGCATGTTTTGGCTGCATACAGCCGAGAAAGGATCTGCTCGTGGCACGAATCTCCCATAACCCTCAATCTGAAGTAAAGGTTGATGACGGCTTCTTGATCGCCCTGGCGAAGCAGGGGGATCGCACGGCCTACGACCGCCTGGTGCGCCGCTACCACGGCTTCGTGCGCCTGAAGGCATCGTCCTACTTCCTCGCCGGCGGCGACTCCGACGACCTCATCCAGGAGGGCCTCGTGGGGCTCTACAAGGCGATCCGCGACTACCGCACCGATCGCGAGTCCTCGTTTCGCAACTTCGCCGAGCTCTGCATCACGCGCCAGATCATCACGGCCGTGAAGACCGCCACCCGCAACAAGCACACGCCGCTCAACCAGTACGTCTCGTTCTCGTCCACCCCCACCGCCTCCGGCGAAGACGTGCCGACGCTCGACCAGACGATCGCCGGACCGTCCGTCAACGACCCGGTCAACCGCGTAATCTCCTCCGAGGAACTGCGCTCGCTCGTAGGCTGCCTCTCGACGGCGCTCTCGGAGCTCGAGAGCCGTGTGCTGTCGCTCTACCTCGACGGCCGCTCCTACGAGCAGGTCGGCGAGCGACTCGGATGCGACACCAAGACGGTCGACAACGCCCTGCAGCGGGTCAAGCGGAAGGTGGGCGCGCATCTGCGCACGCGCCTGATCGCCTCGTAGTTGAATCGGGAGCGCCATCACCCGACCACACCGGCCACGCGACCTGCATTCAGGTCAGCCTGCGACCGGTCGCGCGCCGGTCCGGTCGCCCCGGCCTACGATCTTTCGCTCAAGCGGCCTAACGCGGGCGACGACAGCCTGTCCGACGAGCGCCACGGGCGCTCCTGGAATCGTTTGTCCGGCGCACCACTGACCTCGGTCAGCGGAGCGTTGCAGCTCGGACAACAATCACCTGCCGCCCACACGAGCAGCGCGTCGGTCCAGTGGTGGCAGTGTGGGCAGCGCACACGCTGGTGCATCAACAGCCCGTCCCCATCGCAAAGAGGAGCATGCCCGGATCATCCCTGCTCCAAACCGTCCACGCGTCCGGGGAATGCCCGGCGCACACGTGGCGGACTACGTAACTTGGGCTCCTGGCGCGCTCCTCAACAATCTTGCGTTCCCGTCGAACCATCTTGCGTCACTGTCGAACGATCGTGTCAGGCGGCCTACAGCCCGCTCGACATGCTCGGCGAGGTCGAACCATCTTGCGTCACTGTCGAACGATCGTGTCAGGCGGCCTACAGCCCGCTCGACATGCTCGGCGAGGTCGAACCATCTTGCGTCGCCGTCGAACGATCGTGCGGTCCTGTCGTACGGGCCTGGCGAACGATCGTGCGTAGTTCTCCGTCTCCGCCTTGCGGCAAACGGCGCTCGCGCCGCCGGGGCCGTTTGCGTAGCTTCGACAGGCAGAGCCAGGCTGCTCGCATCGCAAGTAGCCACAGCAGAAACTCGCCCGCAACGAACGCACAAAGGAGCTTCGATGCCAGCCACTGGAAGGTCCGCAAGCCGGTCCCGCGCCAAAACGGCAAGCCGGCCGCGCGCCAAGGACGCCGCGCACGCCGCGCGCGAGCGCTACGAGGAGAACGGTCGCGTGATCGAGCGCGTGACGAAGTCGCTGGAGACGGCGCAAGCGGATCTCACGGCGATCCGCGGCAGTGTCGGAACGGGCGCGAGCGACCTGCGCAAGGATGTCGCCCGGCTCCTGCGCGACGCCCGCCGCGACCTCACCAAGATGAGCAAGGCCGTTCGCCGCGACCTCGAGCGCGCCCAGAAGGACCTCGCCTCCGCGGTGAAGCCCTCCTCCGCACGCTCCGGACGTGGCTCACGCGCCACGACCGCCGCCAAGCCGCGCAGCCGCGCCACCGCCAAATAGCCATAGCCGCGGCCGCGATGGACCCATCCGCAGGAACGTCTCGACGAGCTCGGGCGGCTGGGTCACGCCGGAGGGCTGGGGGTGGTGATCACTCCGGAGGTGATCACTCCGGAGGGTGACTCGCGCGCGTGCACGCGCGCACGCGCCCGCGCGCGAGGCGACGCGCGCCGAGCGTCGGTCACAGGGCGCTGGGGTAGGTCTCGGGCGGCTCGTCGAGCTCCCACGTCGGGGTGCGCTCGAGCGGCTCGACGGCGCGGGTGACGTCGAGGTGCACGAGCGCGTCGAACTGCCGCGCGACGCTTGCGGCGAAGCAGTGGCTCTGACGCTCGGTCTGGGGGTGGTAGATGACGCCGATCGCGCGCTCCAAACGTGGTTCGAGCAGCGCACGGCCGCTGTCGCCCGCCGCCAGCGGGCAGAGCAGGAAGGCGGGCATGCGGGTGGCGTGCAGGAGCGCCTCGTAGCTGTCCGGGCGCGCGGGGCGAACGCGCTTGCGCTCGGGCGCGCCGCCCCACTCGGAGCTTGCGGTGACGGTGCCGGTGTAGGTGGTGAAGCCGACGTTGAAGGCATCGCGGCCGTGGCGTTCGCGCATGAGCTGGCCGATGTTGAGCTCGCCGCGCTGTGCCATCTCGGTCGCGCGCGCGTCGCCGATGTGCGAGTTGTGCTCCCACACGACCACGCGCGCTGTGCCGCCGTGGCGGTCGAGGTGCGCGAGGAGCTGGTCGAGCGTGTCGGCCATATGACGGTCGCGCAGGTTCCAGGAGCCGGCGTGGTCGCCGAACATCGTGCGGTAGTACTCCTCGGCGTTGGCGACCACCGCCGCGTTCTGCTCGGCGAAGAACTGCTCGTCCTCGGCCGCCAACCCGTCGCGGTGCAGGTACTCCCCGGCGCGGCGGCGCAGCTCGACGAGCTGCTCGATCACGCGACGCCGGCAGGGCTCGCCGACGCCCAGCAGCACCGCCTGGCCGTACGCGGAGCTCTCGCCGGCGTAGGGCTGAAGGCACTCATACCGAGCCCGTGCTCGCGCCGCGGCGTCGGGATCCTGCTCGTCGAGGTACCCGATCACGGCCTCCATCGAGGCGCCCAGGCTGTAGAGGTCAAGGCCGTAGAAGCCGACCCCGCGGGCTCCCCGCGCAAGACCGTCGTTGTGGGCGCGCAGCCAGCCCACGAGGTCGAGCGCGTCGGCGTTGCGCCACATCCAGGTGGGAAAGCGCCGGAATCCGCGCAGCGCCTCCTCGGCGTCGCGATCCTCGCGGGCGCCGCCTATGTAGCGGTTGACGCGGTAGGCGTCCGGCCAGTCGCCCTCGATCGCCAGCGCCGTGAAACCGTGCTCTGTGATCAGCCGCTTGGTGATGCGAGCGCGCTCGCGGTAGAACTCGTGCGTGCCGTGGCTCGCCTCGCCGAGCAGCACGATCCGCGCGTCGCCGATCGGCGCGAGCAGGGCGTCGTAGTCGCGATGGTCGCCGGTGAGCGGGTGCGCCTCGCGCCGCAGGGCGTCGAGCACCGCGCTCTCGCCGAGGGGCAGAGCCGGCGCAGGCGGGTCGTGAGCTGCTCGTGCGGGCATATCGCGGCACGGCCGTCGGCCTCGGTTCGCGCGGCCACAGCCATGAAGTTGGACGGTAAACGACCCACGGGCTGTGCACATCGGACTCGGCTACCGATTCCGAGAGCGGTCGATTACGGATCGCGGGATTACTACGGAGAGCTGACGGGGGTCGTCTCCCGATGTGCCGTGCTCGGTCGCCGAATAGCGTCGTTTGATCCCCGCCAACCGCGGATGGAGGTCGAGGACGACGATGGAGGTCGAGGACGACGTGAGAGTCGCTTGATGGCGGTCACCGCCGTAAGTCCAGCTGTGCTCGAGCGACTGAGTCTGCTCGAGAGCGCCGGGCAGCCTGTGCTGAGCGTGTATCTCGATCTTGATCCGAGCCGTTTCCCGACTCCGTCAGCGCGCGAGGAGGAGCTGTCGGCGTTGCTCTCGAGCGCCGGCGCGCGCGACGTCGACGCCGAGCGCGTGCGCAACGCTGTGAGCGGGCGCCCGGAGCTGGCGCACGGCGCGCGGGCGGTTGCGATCTTCTCGTGCGCCGCGACCGGAGCACTGGAGATCCTCGCGCTGCCCGAGCCGGCCGAGCCGCTGGCCGTGCTCGACACCGTGCCCTGGCTCGAGCCGCTCGCGGCGATGGTCACAACCGGCGACTGGGGCGTCGCCGTTGTCAGCCGGCGCGCAGCGCGCCTGTTTCGCGGTGGGACAGAGGGACTGGTCGAGTTTGCGGCGATCCGCGACGAGGTCCACGGTCGCCATGCTCAGGGGGGCTGGTCGCAGGCGCGCTTTCAGCGCGGCATCGAGCAGCAGGTGGCAGAGCACGTGCGCCACACCGCCGAGCTGCTGCTGCGAGCGCACCGGCGCCGTCCGTTCGACCATCTTGTGATCGTCGCGTCCGACGAGCTCTGGCCGGTCGTCGAGGCCAGCCTGCACCGCGACCTGCACGATCGTCTCACCGGGGTGATCGATCGCGATCTGGAGCACGCGCCGGCGCAGGAGATAGCGAGGGCGGTCACGCCGGTCGTCGAGCGCGCCGAGCGTGACCGTGAGCGTGCGCTGATCTCTCGCCTGGACGAAGCGCTGGGCACCGGCGGAGCCGCCGCGGCCGGGTTGGACGAGGTGCTCGCGATGCTCGAAGAGGAGCGCGCCGAGGTGCTCCTGGTCGCCGACCGGGCGAGCCTCACCGCTGGGCTGTGCTCGCGCTGCAAACGGCTGTCCGCGGCGGTCGAGGGCCGATGCCGGTTCGACGAGGCGCCCCTGCATCCGGTAGACGCCGTCGAGCACATCGTCGCACTGGCGGCACAGAGCTCGGTTGAGGTGGTGGTGCTTCGCCACGAGCGCGACGCGCTGGGCGAGCACGGTCTCATCGCAGCGCTCCTGCGTTGGTGAGCGAGCTGTCAGCTGTCAGTGATTCTCGCCGCGCCGGGGCGCTGACCCTGCACCGTCAGACCACCGGGGCAGGGCCGCTCCACCGGTCGGCAACGGCTCGGCGCCCTACTTGCCGTTGTTCTGTCTGCTCAGCGCCTTCCCGGCGCTCTGCACGACGTCGCGAATGAAGTCGTACTGCGTGTGGACCAGCCGGTCGGCCATCTCCATGGCGGCGTCGACGATCTCCTGCCGCCTGGACGGACGCTCGCCGAGAGCGGGCAGCTTCTCATCCACGGTGTCGACGAACTTGCGTACCGCATCGATCGCCGCGCGCTGGCCGGACTCGAGCGACTTGAGCACCTCCTTGGAGAGCTCCGTGGTCCGGTCGACTGCGCTCGTCTGCTCTTGCTCCTTGCTGCTTGTGCTGCGGGGCTCGCGAGCGGGCGCCGCCTTGCGTGGCGCCGCGCTGCGCTGGGTCTTGGCCTGGGGCATTGGGGGGTGCCTCCTGTACGGGACGTGCGTCCTGGTTTCATCTACATTTCACGGACAACCGCCGATGCTCCCCGACTCATGGGCTTCGCTTCGCGGCCGCCGTTTGACTTACGACCATAGGTCAGCCCGCCGGTGGTGGCATCCGTAGAGAACTCCGACTGGCCGCGCTCAAGCTACGCACTCAGACCGCTCCGGCTCATGCGCCGGGGTCCTTCCGTGCCCGCTCAGCCCAGCCGCTGCGCGAGCGTCGCCGCGATGCGCCGTGCGCAGGCCATGATCGTCAGCATCGGGTTGACCTTCAGCGAGGTTGGGAAGAGGCTCGCGTCGACGACGTAGAGGCCGGGCACGTCGTGGCACTCGCCGCTGGGAGCCACCACGCTGCTTCGCGGATCGGCGCCCATGCGCGCCGTGCCCATCGGATGGAACGCCTCGAGTCGCAGCTCGCCGGCGCGCGCGCGGCCGCGCTCGATGCGGCCCACCTCGCCCGGACCGAGCCGGGGAGCGCGCGCGAGCTGCGGATACACCTCGAGCGCGCCGGCGGCGAAGTGGATCTCGGCCGCGCGCGCGATGCCGAACCGCAGCGCTCGCGCGTCGTCGTTGCGCAGGCGATAGGCGATCCGCATGCGCTTGCGCTTGCCGTGCAACTCCACGCGCCCCTCGGAGCGCTCGGAGAGGTGCACGCCGATCACGGCGATGCGATCGTATTCGGCGATCAGGCGCTGCAGCTGCACGCCCACGCCCGGAAGCCCCTGGGCGCCGAACGCAAGCGGCGTCGCCGTGGCCTCGAAGAACAGGCCGCGGTCGCCGAAGGCGTCGACCCCCCAGCTCTGCATCACTCCCTCCCAGCCGCGCACCGGCTGCTCGAAGCGGGCGCCAACCCAGCAGGCGGGGTGGATCCGCAGGTGACGCCCGAGCGCGCCCGAGCTGTTGGCAAGCCCCTGCCCGAGCAGCAGCTCGGGCGTTCCGAGCGCGCCGGCCGCGAGCACAACGGCGCCCGCCCGCACCTCATAGCCGTGTCCGGCGACGCCGATCGCACGTCCGCGCTCCAGCAGCACGCGCTCGATCTGCCGGCCGGCGCGCACGCGCGCCCCCGCCGCGACGGCGCGCGGCAGCTCCGAGACGTGCACGGCGCGCTTGGCGTCGAGCACGCAGCCCGTCGGACACGACGAGCAGCGGCTCACCGCGCCGGCGTTGCGCGGCAGGGGTCCGTTGGAGAGGCCGAGCGCGTCGGCGCCGGCACGGCACAGCTCGGCGTTGCGGCCGGCTGTGCGCGGGTCCACGGGGAGCACGTCCAGCGCGCGCTCGACCGCCTCGAACTCGTCGTCGAGCGCGGTCGCCCACTCGATCCCGAAGTCAGCCCGCCAGCGCTCCAGCACCTCGCGGGGCGTGCGCAGGCAGGTGCCCGAGTTGATCACGGTGGTGCCCCCCACCGCGCGACCCACCGGCAGCGGGATCCTTGGACGGCCTTCGCAGAGCGTCGTCCCCGCGTCGCGGTAGAGCATCGCCAGCGCCGCCAGCGGATCGGTCGAGTAGTCGCGCGCGTCGTGGTAGGCGCCCTGCTCGACCACGATCACGTCGATCCCTCGCTCGGCGAGCACGCGCGCCGCGGCGGCGCCCCCGGCGCCGGAGCCGACGATCACGACGTCGCAATGCTCGACCGGCGCGGCCGGCACGAGCGAGGCGCGATCCAGCGGCTCGGGCCGGTTGCCGTCCGATGCGGGCACGGGGCGAGACGGATCCACCGTACACGTCGAGCTCACACCGACCGCGTCGAGCACGCGCCGGTCGCGCGCATACACGAGCGTGGCGAACGTCTTGAGCGACGCCAGCAGCTCGCGGCGCAGCGGGCTGCGGCTGCTCTCCAACGTCCTCAGAGCGGCGCCCGCACGCTCCGGCGAGCGTCGCGAGAGCCGCCCGGGCGGCGCCGCCCACTCGATCGCACGCAGCGCCACGCGCACGAGCGCGCGCGTGCGCGGGGAGCCGGCCGCCAGCAGCGTCTCGACACCCTCGACGACCGCCACGCCCCCCTGCACCTCGGCGCCCGGCAGCGCGCCGTGAGCCGGCAGCAGCGCGCGGACGAAGGCGCGCAGCGTCTCGCGTTCCGACGCCCGGAGGCTCGGTGCGTCCCCTCAGACCGGAGCGGCGGCCGCGGCGCGCGGCGAGGCCGCCTTCACGCGCCCGGCGAGCACCCAGCACAGCAGCGCCAGGCCGACCAGCGAGCCGTCCACGACGAAGTTCGCCAGGTACGCGAAAACGTTGTATTCGACGAAGTAGTACAGGCAGGTCAGCGAGGACACCGCCTTGCCGGCGGCGAGCACCGGCAGCAGCGGGCGGAAGCGCGCCACGTCGCTCGCCACCACGATCGCGATGCCCGTGATCACGGTCATGTAGGCGACCGCGAGCCCGAGCCACAGCTTCTCCTGGGAGTGCGGCGGGTGCGAGAACGAGCCGAACACGTCGCCCAGCTGCTGCAGACGGTGGAGCACGCCGTCGGGCGTGAGAAGGAACAGCAGCCCGACCACGACGAACACGCCCGCCAGCGACCACATCGTGATCGCCACGAACCGCTGGGCCTGCCGGGAGCTCATCGAGGCGATCCTATCCGCGGGAGCCCGCCGGCGTCAACGACGGTGCTCAGGTCTGCTCGTAGCTCGCCACGATCATGGCGCGCGCCAGGGTGTGGCTGAACAGGTTGAACCCCAGGATGGCCGGAGCGGCGGAGGCGTCGATGCCGAGCTTCTCCACGTCCACGGCGTGCACGGCAAACACGTAGCGGTGCGGGCCGTGGCCGGCGGGCGGCGCCGCGCCGAGGTAGCCGGCGAAGCCGGCGTCGTTGCGCAGCGTGACCGCTCCCGCCGGCAGGTCCGGGCTGCCGGGGCTGCCGGCCCCCGCGGGCAGTTCGGTGACGCCGGCCGGAACGTCGGCGAGCGCCCAGTGCCAGAACCCGCTCCCGGTGGGCGCGTCGGGGTCATAGCAAGTCACCGCAAAGCTCCTGGTGGCGGCCGGGAAGCCCGACCAGGACAGCCGCGGGGAGACGTCTTCGCCGCCGGCGCCCATCTTGCCGGAAACCTGCGGCGGCGGCAGCGGCCGCCCGTCGGCGACATCCGTGCTGCTCAGCGTGAAGGACGGCACCTCGGGGAGGAACGCATATGGCAATTCGGGTCGCTTTGTCGTGGGCATCGCGAGCTCCTTCTGTCGAAGGTCACTGGGCCGGCGTGCAGCGCGCCGGACGGCGCGCTGCACAATACAGCGGGCGCCCGGCAGCCGGTCCGGCCACCGGGGGCCCGCTCCGTAGGCGAAGAACACGCTCCAGCGCGGGCATCCGAACACGATGCCCCAGCTCACGCGAACCAGCGGTCATGCCACGAACGGCGTCACCCCTGCGACGGGCTGGGCGCGAGGCGGTGTGACTCCCGTGTGTCGAGCTCCGCGCGGTTCAGCAGCCAGTTCAGCACCGGAAGCAGGAACAGGAGGGCCCCGATGACGATGAGCAGGATCCCGGCGAGGATCGCGATGCTGCCGATCTGCGCCCAGCCCCACGCGCCCAGCAGCAGGCCCCTCAGCGTCTCTCCCGTGAACAGGGTGGTGCGCTCCCCGGCGAGCTTCGCGTTCTTCATGCCCCCGGCGATCCATTCCTCGCTCACCTGGGAGTAGGTCTTGCCGCCCGCGATCTTGTTCATGTCACGACCTATCTGGTCTTCGGCGTACACCTTCGCCTGCGAGCCGGTGAGCACCTGCTTGCCGGCGTACCGTTCGAGGTCCGGATAGGACGCGGGCTTCGGGAAGGAGATCTTCTGCGGACCCAGCTGGTCATGCACCACCTGGTGGTCGTAGCTGCCGCCGACGATCGACACGATCCCCAGCGCGATCATTCCGGCCGCCGCTCCCGCGGCGATCGGCGTGAGGCTTGTGATTCTGCTCAGCAAACTGCGCATCCGGCCTCCAATCTCGTGTTCTCCCCCCGGATGGCTGCATCCACGAACATCCGGAGCCATTAGTGAGGGCACCCTAACAAACGGCTACACCTCGCGACGTACGAGCACCTTCGTGGCCGCCTGCGCATCGACCGCGCGGATCTCATGGCCTATCCGCACGCGAAGGTCGGTCGCGGAGTGTGCGTCCGCGCGTGTGAGCTGCGCCCCGGGCACGAGCCCGATCTCAGACAGTTGGGCGAGGATCGGCCCGTCCTGCTCTGCCAGGCGCGCCACCGTCGCCCGCTCGCCCGGGGTGAGTGTGGCCAGCGTGCTCAGCTCGCGGCTCTCCTCGCGCGCCCGGACCGCGTCGATCGGCCACCCGTGCGGGCAGCGGTCGGGGTCGCCGAGCGCCCTGGAAACCCGCTCGATCGCCTCATCGTCGAAGGCCCCGTCGAGCAGCCTGGCCTGCTCGTAGCATTCGGCCGGCGTGTAGCCGAGGAAGTCGCCGGCCAGGCGCTCGAGCAGCCGGTGGCGCCGGACGGCGCGGTCGGCCGCGAGACGACCCTTGCTCGTCAGCATCAGCTCCTTGTGTGGGCTGCGCTCGACCAGGCCGCATGCTTGGAGCCGGGCGAGCATCTGCCCGGCCGAGACACGCGAGACCGAGAGCAGGCGGGAGACGTGCGCCGCCAGGGTGGGGGCGTCGGCGGCCAGTGCGCCGCACGCAACGACCGCCGAGGCCAACGCGTCGATTGCGAGCAGGTAGTCGTCGATCCCGTGCGTTCGCTTTGTCGGCGATGCGTGGTCGGGACGGGTGGGTCGGGGTGCTCGTGCGCGTAGTCCGGTCGCCGGCCGCCGGCGAATCCGCGCCGCGACGTCGGCGCAGAGCCGCGCGATGTCAGCGTCGCCCGCGCTGTGCCCCTCGACGCCCAGCTCGGCCAGGTTCAGCGCCAAGGGCGTTGGCACGCCCTTGGCCTGCAGCAGCCGCGCGCTGCAGCCGGAGGCGCAGCCGTCGAGCGCGATCGTCGCCCGACCCGCACGAGCTGCCCCGACAAGGAGGTCGACGTCTCGGGCGGTCTCCACGACGGCGAGCTCCCCGAGCGCGGCAGCGGTGCGTCGAGCGAGTTGCGCGCTCGGACTGCCACCCTGGCAGGAGATCAGGAGCGGAACTTGAGCAGCAGCCGCCATCGGGTTCAGCTCACCTCGATTTGTTAGGGCTACCTAATGACTGATAGAGGTCAGAGCACCCTAAACTATATCCGCCCCACGCCCCGGACGCCGGCGCCGCGGCGCTACGATGCGGGGCATTGCCGACGTAGCTCAACTGGTAGAGCGCCGCTCTTGTAAAGCGGAGGTTGCCGGTTCGACCCCGGCCGTCGGCTTCCGCGAGCATGGGCCGATCGTCACAGCGCCCGCCGTACACGGCGCCGGCGTCGCGCTGTGGGCGCATCTCGATTGAAGACGTTCCTCCCCCCATGTCCCGGCCGGCACATGTGCCGGCCGGCCGGGCCATACATGTATGGCCCGGGACCGTGGCGCATGCGCCACGGTCTTCCCCCAATCGATTTTGATCAACCCTCGCGTCCTGTAACGACCCCCGCGCCCCAGGGTATCCGAAGGCATGGAACCCAGGTCCGACTTGAGGGCGTTTCGCGAGCGATCGCTCGCCCGCGGCGTGAACCCCGTGCTCTACCGGATCGTCAGAGCGGTACTGCTGCCCTTCTTCCTTGTGTACTTCCGGCTCGAGCGCATAGGGCGCGAGCGCATTCCGAGCTCCGGCGCGGTGCTGCTGGCGGCCAACCACCGCAGCTTTCTCGACCCGTTCGTGATCGGCGCGCTCGCACGCCGGCCCGTCTACTACATGGCAAAGCGCGAGCTCTTCGAGCGGCGCGCGCAGGCGTGGCTGCTCAACAGCCTTGGCGCCTTCCCCGTCGATCGAGGCACAGGCGACGAGCATGCGATGGCCACCGCCCGCGCCATCCTCGAACGGGGCGACTGCGTGGTGATCTTCCCCGAGGGCACCCGTGTGCGTTCGGGCCCGCTCGGCCGCCCCCACCGGGGCGTCGGGCGGCTCGCGCTGCAAACCGGCGCGCGCGTGGTCCCGGTCGCCGTGATGGGCACCGAGGACGTGCGTCGCGGCCGGCGCATCCGCCCCCACAAGGTCACCCTCCGCTGCGGACGCGCGCTCGGCTTCCCGATCGCCGAGCACCCGTCGCCGTCGATCGCGCTCGGCGTATCCGAGCGCATCTGGGCGTGCGTTAGCCTGCAATGGGAATGGCTCGGCGGCGTTCGCGCCGCCCGCGCCGAGGAAATCCTCAGCGACGCCTCCGAGCGCCGCGCGCGCGCGGCCTGAGCGCGTGGATGTGAGCGTCGGAGGATAGGGTGCGATGAGTGGCACACCAGCAACCGCCGGACTCCAAGGCACGGCTCAACGCCGACTTCTCCGAGCTCTACCGAGCCCACCTGCGGGATGTCTACAGCTACGCCTACTACCGCATCGGCAACCATCACGACGCCGAGGAATTGACAGAGCAGACCTTCCTGCAGGCCTATCGCCACTTCGAGCGCGCCCAGCGCGAGTCCGAGGGTCGACCACTGCGTCCATGGCTCATCCGCATCGCCCACAACCTCGCCGCCAACCTCTATCGCGACCGCTCGCGCCGGCCCGCCTCCCCGATCGACGACACCTCGGAGCTGGTCGCCTCGCACACCACGGAGGACCTGGTGGAGGGCCGCGACGAGCTCTCCCGCGTGCTCGACGGCGTGCAACGCCTGCCCGACGACCGCCGCGAGGCTCTGATCATGCGCTTCGCGCTCGGCATGGACAACCGCGAGATCGCACGTGCCATGGGTCGCTCCGACGGCGCCACGAAGGTGCTCATCCATCGCGCCATCAAGCAGCTCGAGGAGCTGGTGGGCGAGTCGGGAACAGGAACCGGCGATGATGGGCAGGGCCACGCGATGAGGAAACAGGGGTCCCACGATGAGTGACGCATCGCCCTTCGAGGGGCTGCTCCACGAGGCGCTCTCTCCGGTCGACCCGCCCGAGGATCTCGGCAGGCGCCTGGAGAGCGCCCTCGTGAGCCTCGCCGAGAGCGCCGCCGAGGAGCTCGAGGCATGGGAGCTCTCGGCGATGCGCGACCCCCGCAACTGGGCCCGCCCGGCCCTCGCCGTAGTGGTCGGCGGGAGCGCGGGCGTCGCGCTCGTGCTGCTGCGCGCCCGCCAACGCGCGCGCACGCGGGAGTCCGGTCTGGCGAGCGCGCGCGCCACCGCCGAGCGCGCGGTCGGCGACCTGCGCGAACACACCAGCCGCCTGCTTGGCGACCGCTAGCAACGGCTCGAACCACTCCTCAGCCCGATGCGCGGGTATCGAGGGTGGTCGGCGGGTGGGTTCATCCCATTTGGATGGACTCGCGTGCGCGCGCGTAAGAGAGCCTTCTCCGCGCGCGCACGCGAGTCCCCCTCCAGCGGTGGACAACCGCCGACGCTCACGCCGCTGCTAGCGTCTGCGCCGCTCATGGCCACCTGCTACCGCCACCCCTCGCGCGAGACGGGCGTCGCCTGCTCGTCGTGCGGGCGTCCCATCTGCCCGGACTGCATGACCACCACCCCGGTGGGCATGCGCTGCCCGGAGTGCTCCAAACAGCGCACGCGGGTTGTGAGATTGAGGGAGATGTCCGACGTCCCTCGTGTCACCTACGGGCTGATCGCCGTGAACGTTGTGGCGTACCTCATCGAGAACACCCACATTGGCGGCGGGGAAACGCTCTACGACAAGGGGGCCCTGCTCGGCAGCCCGGAAGTCCCTGGTATCGAACTGGGCGTGGCCTACGGCCAGTGGTGGAGGCTCGTCAGCGGCGGCTTCCTGCATGCCAACCTTCTCCATATCGGGATGAACATGCTCATCCTGTACTGGCTCGGACGCATGCTCGAGCCCGCGATTGGTTCAGTGCGGTTCGCGGCTGTGTATGTCACCTCGCTGTTCGCCGGCGCCCTCGGGGCGCTTGTGCTGACGCCCCACGCCTTCACCGTGGGCGCCTCGGGCGCCATCTTCGGCCTAGCGGGCTGCGCGGTGGTGGAGATGCGCTCACGCAACATCTCCGTCATGGAGAGCGGTCTTGGGGTGCTCATCGGCCTGAATCTGCTGATCGGCTTCACCTCGTCGGGCATCTCTGTCGGCGGACACATCGGCGGTCTGATCGGCGGAGCCCTCGCGGGCTTGGTGCTTCAGTTTGCCGATCGGCGCAAATCGCTGGCGCTCGCGCTTGCGGGATGCCTAGCGCTGAGTGTCGCGTTCGTGGCGGCCTCGGAGATCACCGCGCACTCCAGCGAGGTCACGAGTGGCGGCGAACAGCAAATCCTCATCCCGGGTGGCTAGCGCGGCTGCGATCGGGGTAGCCTGCTGTGCGTGACGCTCCTCTCCGAGCAGGAGATAACGATGGGACTCGCCGCCTCCGACTGGCGGCGCGACGGTCATGCGATCGCGCGGGAGCTGGCGTTCGAGGACTTCGGCCAGGCTATGGCGTTCGTCAATCGCGTGGCCGACGCCGCCGAGACGTTCAACCATCATCCCGACATCCACGTCCACGGCTGGAACAGGGTTCGTCTGGAGCTCTCCACCCATTCCGAGGGCGGTCTCACGCAAGCCGACTTCGACATGGCGGCGCGCATCGACGAGCTCGCCTGACCACCCGTCCCGCTCACGGCGGCCTTGCCGGGTATGGGCGTCGCGCTCCGCCCGCGTCCATCGACGATCTGCTCTGAGCGCCACCCGAAAGCCGACCAGCGCCCCTGCTACGGTTGTGCGGTCGGCCACCGATGAACGACGACGACAAACCTCCCCGAAGTAGCTTGGCCCCGACCGGCGATCCGCCGACCGACATGGGCCGCCCTCTCCGCAAGGCGCGTCGCTTGACGCAGCCCACAGTCGCCCGCGATCCGGCGTGAACGGGCTGAAGCTCATAATCGCGGCCGTGCTGGTCGCGATCAACGCCTTCTTCGTCGCCGCCGAGTACGCGCTCGTGCGCTCGCGCAGGGCGCGCCTGGAGGTGATGCGCGAGGAAGGCTCCCGCGGGGCGGCGCTCGCGCTGCGCCAGCTCGATCGCATCAACGAATACATCTCCGCCGTTCAGATCGGCGTGACGATGACCTCGATCGCGATCGGCGCGCTCGCCGAGCCCGCGCTCGCCGACATTCTCAAGGGCGCCCTCGGGGACACGCCCAGCCATGGGGTGGCGGTGCTGATCGCGGTGGTGGTGGCGTTCGTCCTGATCGCCGCCACCCAGCTGATCGCCGGCGAGATGGTGCCCAAGCTCTACGCCATCGACCGCTCGGAGTCGATCGCCCGCCGGATCGCCCGCCCGCTGGAGGCGTTCAGCGTGCTGTTTCGCCCCGTCATCATCGGCCTCACCGCCGTCTCCGGGCGCATTTTGCGCCTGTTCGGCGTCGAGCTCACCGGCAGGCGGGAAGGGGGATCGCCCGACGAGCTCAAGCGCCTGATCGCCGAGTCCTACGCCGGCGGCCACCTCGACCCCGGCGAGGCGGGAATGCTCACCGGCGTGTTCCACCTGCACGAGCAGGAGGCCCGCCAGGTCATGACCCCGATCCCGGCGGTCGTCACGGTGGACCTCTCCCAGGACGTCCAAACCGCGCTGGAGCTGTGCATCTCCAGCGGCCACACGAGGCTGATCGTGATCGAGGGCGAGGACCGCGACCGCGTACGCGGGCTCGTGCACGCCAGCTCGCTCGCCCGCAGGCTCATGCATGACGGTCCGAACGCTTCGATCGAGCCGATCATGCACGACGCCCCGATCGTCCCGGAGACCAAGCCGCTCGACGACCTGCTCGCCGACCTTCAACGCCGGCGCACCTCGATGGCGGTCGTCGTCGACGAGTACGGTCGCGTGGTGGGGATCGTCACCGTCGAGGACATCATCGAGGAGGTCGTCGGCGAGATCGCCGACGAGACCGACCCCGCGGCCGGCGAGGTCCGCCGTCTCGCCGACGGAGACCTGTTCGTACGCGGTCACGTCTCGATCGCCGACCTGCTCGACTACGGCGTGGAGCTGCCGGTGGACAGCGACGCCTACAACTCCGTCGGCGGGTTCGTGTTCGCCGAGCTCGGACGCCTGCCCCGCCGCGGCGACACGATCGGCTCGGGCGACTTCTCGATCCGGGTCGAGTCGGTGCACCACAACCGCGTCGAGGCGGTGCGCATCCGCGCGCGCCGACCCGTTCGCACGCGCGAGCAGAATCGCGACGACGAGCCCCGTCGCGAGGCGCCTCCGGGGGGTTAAACACCTCCGGCCCGCGGGGGGAGCGGGCCGGAGCATGTGCACTGGGAGGAGGAGGGAGTGCATCGCGACCTATGTCGCACTCCCAAGTATCGCGACGTTGATGAAGCCCACCTAAAAGTCCGGTGAGCTAAATAAACTCTCACTCGGACTCCGGTTGCGGAACGTCGCGATCGGTTCGCGTGGCGTCTTGTTCGGTCAGTAGCTGAGGAACCCCCGCTTGGTCTTGCGTCCGAGCGCGCCCTGCGCGATCAGCTCGTCCACGCGCGGCGGAATCGGCTCCCCGATCGTCTCGCCGATCGCCTTGGACACGTCCAGGCCCACGAGGTCGAGCAGCGCGAACGGCCCCATCGGGTGTCCGGCGCCGAGCTTCATGCACGTGTCGACGTCGCTGGGGTCCATGCCGGTCTCTTCGAGCAGCCGCACCGCGTTGAAGAGGTAGGGGAAGAGCAGGCGGTTGACCACGAACCCGGGCACGTCCGGGACCTCCACGGCGGTCTTCTCGAAGGCCTCGCACAACGCGAGCGCGCGGCCGCGGGTCTCCTGCGAGGCGGCGCTTGCGAACACCAGCTCCACGAGCTTCATGCGCGTTACCGGATTGAACACGTGCAGGCCCAGGAACCGCTCGGGCCGGCCCGATGCCCGCGCGAGGCGCTCCACCGACAGCGAGGAGGTGGTCGAGGCGAGTATCGCCTCGGGGTCGAGGATGGCGTTCAGCTCGGCCAGCACTCCCGCCTTCACGTCGTGGTCCTCCACCACCGCCTCCACGGCGAACGAAGCGTGCGCGAGCGCGCTCATGTCGGTGACGATCTGGATCTGATGGGGCCCGCCCACCCCATTGATCTCCGCGTCCAAGTGGCTGAGGGTCTTCTCCACGGTGGACTGCGCGCGGTCGGCCGAGCTCTCCGAGCGGGCGAGCAGCAGCACGGGGCCGTGGTGTGCGGCGGTGGCGGCCAGCCCGCAGGCGATGGTCCCGCTGCCGACTATGGCTATACGTTCGTTCAAGATCCTCCACTCCTCCGCCATGGCGCGATTTGGTTGACTGACCAGTCAATCTAGGGGTGTCGAGCGGTACAGTAGAGGACCGAGCATATCGCTGCACACTCTCAACAGACGAGCAAAGGACTTCCATCATGAGGCAACCCGAGGGCCGCGAGGTCGTCATCGTCGAGGCCGTTCGCACCCCGATCGGTCGCGGTCACAAAGAGAAGGGCTACTACAAGGACACCCATCCCAACACGCTGCTCGCGAAGTGCTACACCGAGGTGATCGATCGCGCGGGCATCGAGCCCTCGGTCGTGGAGGACGTGATCGCCGGTTGCGTCTCCCAGTTCGGCGAGCAGGGCCTGAACGTCGCCCGCAACGCCTGGCTGCAGGCCGGCCTGCCGATCGAGACTCCCGGCACGACGGTCGACCGCCAGTGCGGCTCGGCGCAGCAGGCGGTCAACTTCTCCGCGGCGCTGATCGCCACGGGCATCCACGACGCGATGATCGGCGGCGGCGTCGAGCACATGGGCCATTTCCCGTTCTCGGCCGTGATGCAAACCCAGCAGGAGTTCGGCGTGGCGTTCCCCCCCGAGCTGATGGCCAAGCACAACATCGTCGGCCAGGGTCTCGGCGCGGAGATGATCGCCGATCAGTGGGAGATCCCCCGCTCCGAGCTCGACGAGCTGGCGCTGCGCTCGCACAAACTGGCCCACCAGGCCACCGAGGAGGGCCGCTTCGAGCGCGAGATCGTGCCGATCTCGGTCAACGGCGACACGTTCGTCGCCGACCAGGGCATCCGGCCCGACACCAGCCTCGAGGCGCTCGCCCAGCTCAAGCCGGCGTTCAAGCCCGACGGCAAGATCACGGCGGGCAACAGCTCGCAGATCTCAGACGGCGCCGCCGCGGTGCTGTTGATGTCGGCTGAGAAGGCCTCCGAGCTCGGCCTCAAGGCGCGCGCTCGGATAGTGGATCAGACCACCGTGGGCTGCGACCCGGTGAAGATGCTCGAGGGGCCGATCCCCGCCACGCGCAAGATCCTGCAGCGCAACGGCATGCAGATCGACGACATCGATTTGATCGAGATCAACGAGGCGTTCGCCCCCGTTCTGGGGGCTTGGAGGCGCGAGCTCAACCCCGACATGGACCGCGTCAACGTCAACGGCGGCGCGATGGCGCTCGGCCACCCGCTCGGCTCCACCGGCGCGCGGCTCATAACCACGCTCCTGCACGAGCTCGAGCGCTCCGACAAGGAGATCGGGTTCGTCACGATGTGCTGTGGCGGCGGCTTGGGCACCGGCACGCTGATCCAACGAGTCTGAGCTAGCCCTTCGGCCCTTCCCCGGTCCAGTCAACCGCGACCGGCGGGAGGGCCAGCAGCGCCTGCCAGGTGGCCGCTTCGGTGTGGCCGCTCGCGGGGATCCCGTGGGCGGTCTGGAACTGCTCCAGGTTCGCCTTTGTGGCGGCGTCGAAGATCCCGGTCGTTTCCTGGGCGGGGATCGCGCTCGCGAGATGCTCCTGCATCCACAGCACCGGGTCTCCCTTGCCGCCCTGTGAGAGTTCGGAGTAGGAGGGGTTCGGCGTCACGCCGGCAAGCGGCGCCAGAGGGGCGGCGAGCGCCGCCCAGCCGGCGGACGAGGTCTCCTGGAAGTCCCAGAAGGAGATGCCCGTCGAGCCGTACAGCGCGGACTCCTCGCGGAAGCGCACGAGATCGCTCGTAGAGGGGCTTTCGTAGGTCTGTCCGAGCGGGAAGATCGGTCGGCCGTAGACGCGGTTTGAGATGTACGTGTTGGCATACACGGTGTCCACCGAGTTGCCGATCGCCTTCCAGTACATCTGCGGCGCATTGAACTGGGCTCCGTTCGGGCCCAGGAACACCGAGTAGGGCAGCGCCGTGTGGTAGTAGACGTAGGGGAACGACGCCAGCCCGACTGGATAGGCGGCTCCGATCTTGGCCCTTAGGTCCGCGATGTAGGTTTGGGCGGCGCCGTAGTGCCCTTCGTACTCGGACTCCGCGTCGATCACGAGGCAGTCCGCCCCCGCCGCAACCGCGCGCGCGCCGAGGCTCGCCTCACCCGCCGGGTTGGTGCCGTACACGTACTGCCATGCGCACGCCTTCAACCCGTTCGCGTGAAGCTGTTGCACCAGTTCCGGGCTGAACTGGCTCCAGTAGTTGGACGACCCGTCGGAGCTCTTGATGAACAGTGTGGTGACACCCGAGGCGTGAGCCTGAGCGACGATCGCGGCGAGGTTGCCCTTGTCGGACTGGCTCACGTACCAGATCCACATGCCCTGACCGTCGAACGCGGTGCCGCTCGGGGGGTCGACGGGCGCGGGGGGCCGCGGCGCGGGGGGCCGCGGCGGGTGCAGCGCGTAGCGCACCACCTGGATCGGGCCGTAGGAGTTCGAGTGGTGTTCGTGGCTGAGCACGATCATGATGCGCCCCGAGTGGGCCGTGCGCGGGACGCGCACCACCAGTCCGAGCGTCGAGCTGCTCAGGCGGGCGCCGGGCGAGTTGCGCGCGATCCTGGCGCCGATGCTGCGCGGGAACGCCACCACCATCCCCCTCTTCAGTTCGCTGCCCTTGACGAGCAGCTCCCCGCCCAACGACACCTGGCGCGAGTTGGTGGAGCAGTGCGCGGCGGGCACGCAGGAGACGCTGGAGAGGGTCACGCCCTTGGAGCGCCTCGCCGAGGCGAGCGGCGCGATGGCGAGCGGCGAGCAACCGGCGCAGAGCGTCAGGGCCAGAGCCCCGAGCGCGCGGCTGGTCGATCGCTTGTGGACGGCTGCTCTTGCCACGGATCCTCCGGTGGAGTCGTTTGGCAGGACCGTAGAGCCTATGGATGTCCCAACCGGCGCGCGCCAGAGAAGTTGCGTAGCGCCGGCGAAAGCCGAGCGCCGAGGGAGAGTCGGCTACCCCCAGCGAAAGCCGAGCGCCGAGGGGGCCGGCTCGAGCGGGCTCTGCGGCAGGCCCGCCGGCGGCTCGGGCAGGTTGTAGCCGGTGGGCGCCACGTCGTTGGGGGCGTCGGCGTGGAACAGCGACGCCAGGTACTGGATCTGCCCGCGGCCCACGCCCAGCTCGAACTGGCCGCCGCCGTAGGCGCCGATGCCCCGCGCCGCGCAGTGGTCGAATGCGTCGAGCAGGTTGCGCAGCCCGCCGAGCCGCGAGGGCTTGATGTTCACCATGCGCGGGGGGTACTTCAGCGCCTCGACGTCCGCCACCGAGTGGATCGGAGCGTCCCACGAGAAGCGCTCGCGGTGCCCCGCCAGCACTGCCTCGGTCTCAGGCGTGAGCGCGGGGTCCTCGATCCAGGCGTCCGGCATGGCCTCGACCACGCGCCCGTAGAGCACGGGGTCGGGCGCCTGGTCGACGATCGAGCCCGAGTAGTACGCCTTGAAGTCCACCGACTCCACCGCGCCCGTCCGCGCGAGCCCGGCGATCAGCTGCTCGCTCCACGAGCTCGTCGGGTCGAGCTTGAAGCGCAATCCCGGGTAGGCGTCCAGCCGCCTCCGCAAGGGCTCCATGCTCGGCGGCTCGCCGAGCCGCAGCGACACCACGAAGCGCACCGGCTCCGGTGTGCGCCCGAGCGCCTCGTGCAGCGTCGTTCCCGACTGCCTCAGCGCCAGGTCGAGCGCGGCCGACTCATACGCCCAGATGCGATACCGCCGCGACACCTCGCGCTGGGGCTCCTGCGGAAAAAGGTCCATCGCCGCGACGTGCTCGCAGAAGGAGGCGATCGTCCAGCTGCCCGCGAGTGGCACGATCGCGCCGGCTTCCTGGAGGATCTCGTGGTCCACGGCGTCGTACGTCACGTCCTCGCCCTCGCCCTCGTGGCCTTGGCCCGCCAGCCGGATCACCGTGCTCTTGCGCTCGAACTCGCTCGACACGAGCGCCCGCAGCGGCTCGAGCTCATAAGTCTCGACCTGGAGCGGCAACCCCGCCAGGCGCTCCCAGGTGCTCGACGGCTCAGACATGGCGGCCAGCTTAGACGCTCGCTTGGAGCGCGCCCCTGAACGCTAGGATCGATCTCGATGGCGCATAGCCGACCTCGACCCTCCTCATAGGTCTCATGGCAAGTCACACCAGAGGTCCGCGGGGCCGTTCCCGCAAGCCGCGTCCAACCGGGCCGCTCCGCGTCGACGGCGCCCGCTCCGAGCCGCCTGAGCAATCCGCCCCCCGCCCGCGTACGCAAGCTCGCGCCGGCGGCGGTCGGCGCGTTCCCGTCCAAACCACGTTCGGCGAGCGTCCGCCCGCGCCGTGGCATCCGCTTCCGCTCGCGGAGCTCCTGATCCTGGCGGGCGCCGTCGCGTTCGTGCTCGCCGTCTCGCGGCTGGGTCACGGCGTCTCGGCCGGCGGACCGCTGCTGCTCGCCGGCGTGGTGGCCGTCGCGCTCGGCACCATCGAGGTCACCTGGCGCGAGCACCGCTCCGGCTTCCGCTCCCACACGCTGCTGCTCGCGCTGATGCCGGTCGTGGTGCTGCATTCGGTCGTCGTGCTCGGCTTCGCCTCGCTCGCCAAGCCCTCGCAGATCGTCAACGTCGGGATGTTCGCCGTCGACATCGCAGTGTTTGCCTTCTTGTTCAAGCTGCTCCGCGCGCGCTTCCTCGACGCGCGCGCGCGGGCCGCTATCCGACGCTGAGCGAGGGCAGCGGGCGCTCGCCCTGATTGCCGCTCTCGCCCCTGGTCTCGCCGCTGAGGCCGAGGCGCTCCAGGCGCGCGATCTCGCGCTCGCCCTCCACGCGCGCGGGATGGCCGTCGGGCAGTTCAGCGATCAATCGCGCGATGCGGTTGCGCAGCTGCAGGGCGAAGTGGGGGGTGGAGGCGCCCATCAGCTCGCGCACGTCCTCCACGCTCACCTCGCCCGCGCGCTCTCTGGCCACGCGCTTCGGGTTCTCTGCCTGGCTCACGGTCCGGCTCCTCGCTGTCGATTCGTTGTCTCGCCGTCCCATGTCGGCCCGTGGCGGGTCAACGGGCTCCACGGCGGGTCTATGGCCCCGCGGCCGGTTCGGGTTCGGCCGCCGTGTGGGAGGATATCTCCAGCATCGCGTCGAGCTGCGCCTGGGTGACCGCGGAGATCGCGCTTTCGTCGCCGATCACCCAGCCGTGGTTGTAAACGCCGTGCACAGGTCCCGACGGCGGCGACCCCGGCTGCAGGTCGCTCAGGTAGCTCGCGAGCGCAGCCGGTATGCGGTTGACGCTTTCAAGCAGCAGCAGCGGCCCGTAGTCGCCCGTCGCCGACAGAAGCGCTGCCGCCGGCGCGTCGAGAGAGCGCGCGGAGTTGGCGAACACGAGCCCGTGACCCGGTTCGACGACGCCCCACCCGAACGACCCGTCGGTGAAGCGCGCCACGGCGATCGCGTTCGACGCGGCGTCATTTCCCGCGATGCGCGTCACCGGCCCGTAGCTCCCCAGCTCGCCCGCCACCGCTCCGCTCACCACCGAGCTCGGGCCGACGACGTAGATGGAGGTCTGACCCAAGCGGCCGAGCTCGGCGCGCGTCGCCTGAGGGATCGCGCCTTTCTCGACGAACAGGATCGGCGCCCCCGTCTGCGCCGACAGCCCGGCCGCGGGCATCGTCATTGCGGGCGGCGCGTCGGCGGCGGTCACGATCACGCGGTGGGGCGCCGCCTTGCGGAACGTGCTCGTCAGGCGCTCGACCGCCACCGCCAGCGCGGCGGGATCGCCGCCGCCCACCAAGCGCGCGACGTAACCCGCCGGCGTCGCGGCGTGGCCGACCTCGATCACCTGCGCGCCTTCGAGCAGCGCGACACCCGTCGGTTTGACCGCGCTCAAGGCCTGCGCGCTCGCCTCCGGAAGGACGTTGCCGTCGCTGTAGAGCAGCGGCGCGTGCAGCGGGCTGCCCGCGAGCGCCGAGGCCGCGAGCGCCGCCGGCCAGTCGCGCCGGTCGACCATCACGACCGCCTTCGGGCGCGTTGCGGCCGTCAAGCCGGGATAGACCGCTGACGCGACGGCGGCGGCGTCGATCGCCGTCCCCGAGCCGCCCAGGCGGGTCGTGTTCTTCGTCGAAATCCCCCCCGCGCCCTTCGGGCTCAAGGCCGCGACGGGCCCCGCGCCGCGTTCGGACGTCGTCCGCGGCAGCCCCTTGCCGCAGCCGGCGAGGGCCGCGCCGAGGGCGACGGCGGCCATGGCGATGCGTGTAGAGGTTGCGCGCACGACCCGCCACGCTACCCGGCGCACCCGACGGTGCCCCGTATTTGCGGATAAAACGTGGGCGAGTGCGTGCAACCGCTGCAACCGTCCTTGCACTCTGATAGCCTGCCGCCCCGAACGCCGAATCCTTGGCCAGAAGCCAAGGAACGGGGGACCCAAGTTGTTGGGGCGAATCCCGCGGTCACACCGTGAGAAGCGCAGGCTCTTTCAGCGCTAGCCCGTCAGCTAACCCCGCAGGCCGACGAAAGAGGTTGCTGTGCGGTTTCGGGCATTTTGCTCAGCGGTTTTCAGCGTGTTGATCCTGGGTTGCGTGCCCGCGTCGGCGATCGCCGGCACCGGCGGCGCCTCGGCCGGCGGCAGCTCCTCCGGCCATACCTCCACCAGCTCGGCGGGCGGCGCCGCCCCCACCGCCAAGGCGCCCGCGGCGAAGCCGAAGCGCCACACGGCGCCCGTCACCTCCAACTCCACCAGCCTCGCCTACAACGGCCCCGTCTATGAGGAGACCGCCACCGGCCAGATCGTCCCCTACGTGTCCGCGCAAGTCGCCGGGGAACTCAAGACCGTCACCGGTGGCGCCGCCGCCGGGGTGCTCGCGTCCACCAAGCCCGAGCTGCTCGTCCCCGGCCACACCGCCCGTGTGGTCGAAGGCATCGCCGCCGCGCCCATGTCCGCCCCGCTCGCGATCCAGAAGATCGTCTGGGCCGGCAACCAGATCGTCGGCCTGCCCTACATCTACGGCGGCGGCCACGCCTCGTTCAGCTCGCCCGGCTATGACTGCTCGGGCACGGTGTCCTTCGCGCTCCACGGCGCCCACCTGCTCGCCACCCCGGAGGACTCCTCCGAATTCATGGGCTTCGGAGCCCGCGGCGTCGGGACATGGGTGACGATCTTCACCAACCCCGGCCACGCCTACATGACCGTCGCCGGTCTGCGCCTCGACACGAGCGCCGCCGACGACCCCTCCAATCAGCAGGGCCCGCGCTGGCGCCCGCTGCGGCCCGCGAACGAAGGCTTCACCGTTCGCCACCCTACCCACCTGTAGCGCCCGTCGGCTACGCTTACAGCCCACGTCCCCGCCCCACAGGAGGATCAGATGGCCGGTTTGACCGGGCGCATGTCAACCGTCGTGAAGGCCAAGGTCTCCAAGCTCTTGGATCGCGCCGAAGACCCCGCCGAGACGCTTGACTACAGCTACCAGAAGCAGGTCGAACAGCTCCAGAACGTGAAGAAGGGCATCGCGGACGTGGTGACCGCCAAGAAGCGCCTGCAGCTGCAGGAGACCTCGCTTCAGCAGCAGCTCGTCAAGCTCGACACGCAGGCCCGCCAGGCGCTCTCCTCCGGACAGGAAGATCTCGCGCGCACGGCGTTGGAGCGCAAGAACATCGCCCAAACAGAGCTTCAGTCGCTCGACACGCAGGTCGCGGAACTGGAAGAGCAGCAGCAGAAGCTCACCGACTCCGAGCAGAAGCTGCGCGCCAAGATCGAAGCCTTCCGCACCAAGAAGGAGGTCATCAAGGCCCAATACTCAGCCGCCGAGGCACAGGTGCAGATCAGCGAAGCCGCCACCGGCGTGGGCGAGCAGATGGCCGACGTCGGGCTGGCGATGCAGCGGGCGGTCGACAAGACGGAAAACATGAAGGCTCGAGCCGACGCCGTCTCAGAGCTTGAAGCGGCCGGTACGTTCGACGACATCACCGCGCTCGGTCCCGGCGAAGACGACATCGACAAGCAGTTGAAAGCGCTCTCGAGCAAGTCGGCCGTCGACGACGACCTCGAGAAGATGAAGGCGGAGATAGGCGCGGGAACCGCAGCTCCCGGGGCTCTCGGCACCGGCGCCGGTGGATCAGACGCCGGCGATACGGCCGCAGGCGCGGGGCAGTCCTCATGATCGTCCGGATCTCAGGCGAGGACCAGTATCGCCTCGACGAGAGCGACCACGAGCGCCTGCGCGAGCTCGACGCGGCGGCGACTGCCGCGTCCCATAACGGGAACCAAGCGGGCTTCAGGGCCGCGTTCGACGAGCTGTTGGCATTCGTGCGCGCGAACGGCACGCGCGTCGGCGACGAGGAGATCGAGACCTCCGATCTGATCCTCCCGCCCCCCGACATAACGCTCGCCGAAGCCGGCGTTGAGTTCACCGGCGAGGGCCTGATCCCGGACTGACGGTCAGATTGGGATGCCCCACAGCGGGAACCACCGCTCCAATTCCGGCTCGATCGGCAGCTCATCCGCCATCTGGGCCTTCAGCTGCAGCTCGCGCTCTGTGGAGCGCTCGGTGGGCTGGGTGGAACTCGAGCTGCTGCTCCCCGAGGCGGGCACGAACGGGTACCAGAAGCCGCGCTTGTAGTTGTAGATGAAGTACACCGGCCTCTGCTTGGCGTCCTTGAAGGCGAACACCGCGCACAGCAGCCGCTCGCCGTGACCCGCTGTCTCGATCGACCCGCTCACCGCGTTGATGCCCACCGCGAGGTCTTCCACCGAGCCGTCCTTCAGAACCATCCAGCGGTAGCCGAAGCTGTCGTCCTGGGTGTGCACCTTCGTGCCGCTCTCCCCGCCGGTGGCCACCACGACCTCTTCCATTTCCTTGATCGTGGCTTCGAACTCGCTCGTCTGGAGCGCCTGAAAGACGATCGCGGCGGCGCCCGCCGGCGCGATGTCGTGTTCGGTTTGCAGCGCGATGTAGGCGGTCGAGATCGCGAACAGGCGGTCCGGCGCCGGGCCCTTGACCTCGTGGCGGCCGGTCAGGATGTCTTTGAGTCCCATGGTGGGCAGGCGTGGTGTGGGTGGGCGTGGTGAGTGGGAGGTGTGGGGCGAGCGGGTGGCGCGGGTCTCGCGCGGCGGCTACGGTTATGCGGCGCTCTGCAGCTGGGACTCCAGCCGACTGAGCGCGTCCAGGCGCTTCTCGAGGGCCGGATGGTCGGAGAAGATGTTCATCAGCGACTTCTTCGTGCGGGCGGGGATGATGAAGAAGGCGCTCATCCCTTCGGCCTTGCGCAGATCCTGGCTGGGGATCCTCTCCATCGTGCCGCTGATCTTCAACAGCGCCGAGGCGAGCGCGCTCGGCCTGCCGGTGAGCACCGCCGAGCCGCGGTCGGCGGCGAACTCGCGGTAGCGCGAGAGCGCCTGCAGCAGCAGGAAGGAGATCGCGTACACGAGCACGGAGACGAGCAGCACGATCATCACCTCCTCCTCCTCTTGCTGGTTGCGCCCATACCCGCCGCCGAAGCCCCCTCCGAAGAAAAGCGCGAACTGGGCGATCAGCGCGGCGAGCGTGGCGAAGAAGCTGGCGAGCGTCATCACCATCACGTCGCGGTTGATCACGTGCGTCAGCTCGTGCGCCATCACGCCTTCGAGCTCGGGCGTGTCCAGCATCTGCAGGATGCCCGTTGTCGCGCACACGGTTGCCGATTTCTGAGAGCGGCCCATCGCGAACGCGTTGGGCATCGAGGTCTCCATCACGCACACCCTCGGCTTGGGCAGGTCCGCCTGCACGCACAGCCGTTCGATGATCCCATGCAGCTCGGGCTGTTCCTCGGGCGTGACCTCTTTCGCGCCGAGTGTCGCAAGCGCGATCTTGTCGGAGGTGAACAGCTGCATCAGCAGCATGAACCCCGCGATCGCCACGATCAGCCCCGCGGCGGCGCCGGCCGCGAACAGCACGCCGACGAACACCACGTAGACGAGGCCCAGCAGGAACATCGTCAGCAGCATTCGCGCCTGCAGGCCGCCGTCTTTGCCGAAGTTGGAGCGCCGCTTGGCCATATAGCTTGATTGTAGAGTCCGCGGGTGCATATGTCGCCGAGAGCGCAAGCCCAGTGAAGCCCGAAGTCGTCCTCTTCGGCATCTCGATCAAGACGTTCGGGGTCACCTTCGCGCTCGGCTTTCTTGCCTGCGGCATGGTCATCGCCCGGCGGCTGCGGGAGCTCGAGGAGCCGGTCGACTGGGCGTATGAGATCGTGTTCGCCGCCCTCGTGGGCGGGTTGGTGGGCTCCCGCGCCTACTTCGTGATCCAGAACTACAACCAGGTCAAGGGCGACCTGATCGGCAGCATCTTCTCGGGGTCCGGCCTCGTGTGGTACGGCGGCGCGATCGGCGGCGCGATCGGCGTGATCGCGTGGATGCGCTGGCGGCGCATGCTCAACCTCGTGGCCTTCGACATGTGCGTCACCGTGCTGGCGCTCGGCTACGGCATCGGCCGGATCGGCTGTCAGGTGTCAGGCGACGGCGACTACGGCATCGCCTCGAAACTGCCGTGGGCGATGGGCTATCCGCACGGCACGGTCCCAACGCCGCCCGGCGTGACCGTGCAGCCGACGCCCATCTACGAGACGCTCGCGATGTGCCTGCTCGCCTACTTCCTGTGGAAGCTGCGCGATCGTGTGCGTCCGGGAGTGGTGCTCGGGCTCTACCTCGCGCTCAGCGGTCTGGAGCGGCTGCTCGTGGAGTTCATCCGTCGCAACAAAGAGGTGCTCGCCGGCTTGACCGCCCCGCAACTGGAGAGCATCGTGCTGATGGTGCTCGGTTTGATGCTGCTTCTTGCGATGGCTCCCCGTCGCGGACCCTCGCTGTCCCCTGGGTAGCCGCCATAATCACGGCATGGCCACAGGGACCGCTCTCTCTCACGTCTTCCCGCTCGGCAGCCGCCTCAACGAGCGCGGCCGCGTCGAGGTGGGGGGGTGCGACACGATCGAGCTCGCCCGCGAGTTCGGCACGCCGGCGTATGTCGTCGCCGAGGACGACCTCCGTGCGCGGGCGCGCGCGTTCGTCCAGGCCGGCCGCGACGCCGGTCACGAGGACTTCCACGTGGTGTTCGCCTCCAAGGCGTTTCCGTGCACAGCGGTGCTCTCCCTGTTCGCCGAAGAGGGGCTCTGGTGCGACGTGGCCTCCGGTGGCGAGCTTCACCTGGCGCTCAACGCCGGCTTCGAACCCGAGCGCATCGTGATGCACGGCAACGCCAAGTCCGTCGCCGAGCTGGAGATGGCCCTGCGCGCGAACGTCGGGCTGATCGTGATCGACAACTTCGACGAGATCGACCGCCTTGAGGGACTCATTGATCGCGCCCGGCCGGCACATGTGCCTGTCAATGCTGAATCTGTCCGACCGGCGCATGCGCCGGTCGGCCGGGCCGCACATGTGCGGCCCGGGACCGGGCCGCATGCGGCCCGGTCATCCTCGGAAAAGACAAACGGAGGACGCCAGGGCGTGCTCATACGCGCGACTCCCGACGTGCGGGGTGACACGCACGAGAAGATCTCCACCGGCCAGGCCGACTCGAAGTTCGGCTTCTCGATGGCCGACGTCCCCGCCGCGATCGACCGCGTGCGGCGCATCGATGGTCTGGTTCTCGAAGGCATCCACGCCCACATCGGCTCCCAAATCATGGAGCTCGATCCGTTTCGCCGCGAGGTCGCGGCGCTCGCCCGGATCGGCGAAGGGGTGGGCGGGTTTTCAATCTATGACCTTGGAGGAGGGCTGGGAGTCGCCTACACCGAGGGCCAGCATCCGCCCGAGATCGAGCAGTGGGTGGGCGCCCTCGTCGGCGCCGCGCATGAGGCCGGCATCCCCGCCGACGCGCGGCTGCTGGTCGAGCCCGGCCGCGCGCTCACCGCCAATGCGGGTGTGACTCTGTACACGGTGGAGAGCGTCAAGCGCAACGTCTCAACCTGGGTGGGCTGCGACGGCGGCATGTCCGACAACCTCCGCCCGATGCTCTACGGCGCGAGCTACGAAGCGCACATCGCGGATCGCTTCAACCCGGTTGGCGCGGCCGGAGGGGCCGCAACGCCCTGCGTGCTCGCCGGCAAGCACTGCGAGTCGGGCGACATAATCGTGCGCGACGCGCCGCTCGATCATCCCAAGCCCGGCGACGTGGTCGTCGTGCCCGCCACCGGCGCCTACGGTTTCGCCATGGCGAGCAACTACAACGGCGTCCCGCGACCCCCGGTCCTGTTCTGCGGGGACGGCAACGCGCGCGTGGTGGTTCGCCGCGAGAGCTTCGAGGACTTGACGGCCCGCGATGTCCGCTGAGCACATGTCAGCGGGAAAGAGCGCCGTGGGCGCGCTTCCGGCGGACGGGCGGGATGTGGGGGGGCGGCCCGCGGACGGGCGGGACACGGGTGGGCGGGGCGCGGGTGGGCGGGACACCCAATCTTTCGCGTCCGACATCCCGCCGGCCGCGCACCCCGCGCGTACGTTCAACGTCGGTCTGCTCGGCCACGGCACCGTCGGCTCGGCGTTCGCCGAGCTTCTCGCGGAGCGCTCACCGCAGATCGAGCGCATCACCGGACGCAAGCCCATGTTGAGCGGCACGCTCACCACCACCAACGGCAGCTTCCGGGAGATCCTCGACGGCTGCGAGCTCATCGTCGAGCTGATCGGCGGCATCGAACCCGCCCGCGAGTACCTGCTCGCGGCTCTCACCGCGGGCAAGCACGTGGTCACCGCCAACAAGCAGCTGCTCTCCCAGCACGGCGAGGAGCTCTTCGACGCCGCCCGCGCCGGCGGCGCGCAGCTGCGCTTCGAGGCGGCCGTCGCGGGCGTCGTGCCGGTCATACGCGTGCTCGCCGAGTCGCTCGCCGGGGCGCACATCGAGCGCGTGCACGGGATCGTCAACGGCACCACCAACTTCATCCTCTCCGAGATGACCAGGGGCTCGAGCTACGAGCAGGCCCTTGCCGAGGCCCAGCGCCAGGGCTTCGCCGAGGCCGACCCCTCCGAAGACGTCTCCGGCCGCGACGCCGCCGCCAAGATGGCGATCCTCGCGCGGCTCGCGTTCGGCACGCCCGTCCACCTCGACCAGGTCCCCTACGAGGGGATCGAGCGGCTTCAGACAGACGATCTCCAGTACGCGCGCGAGCTCGGGCTCGGCCTGAAGCTGATCGGGACCGCCGAGCGACGCGACGGCGGGCTGTCGGTACGCGTGCACCCTTCCTTCCTCTACTCCGGGCACCCGCTCGCCTCGGTGAGCGGGCCGTTCAACGCCGTCACGGTCGAGTCTGAGGCGATCACCGAGATCACGATGTCCGGTCCCGGCGCGGGCGGCCTCCAAACCGCCTCGGCCGTGCTCGGCGACCTCGTCTCCGCGATGCTCCCTCCGGTCGCGCCCTCGCCGCCGCTCGACCCCTTGCCGCTCGTCCAGGACGTTGAGAGCGGCTTCTACATCCACATGGAGGTCGCCGACCGTCCCGGCGCGCTGGCGGCTATCGCCACGGTGCTGGGCGATCAGGGCGCCTCGATCAAGTCGGTCGCGCAGCACGGCGTCGGCGAGAACGCGCGCCTGGTGATGGTCGTCCACCCACTGCTCGAATCGCGCTTGCGCGAGGCCCTTGAGCGGATCGGCGCGCTCGACTTCCTGCGCTCGACCCCGCGCGCCATCCGCGTAATCGAAGAGGAGTTCATGTGACCGTCATCCAAACCCGCCCAACCCTGATCGACCGCTATCGCGAGCATCTGCCGTTTGAGGCGGACGATCCGGTGATCAGCCTCGGTGAGGGCGCCACGCCACTCGCGTACGCCCCCGTCCTCTCCGACATGGTGGGCGCCGAGGTGTACCTGAAGTGCGAGGGCGCCAACCCCACGGGTTCGTTCAAGGACAGGGGCATGACCTGCGCGGTGTCCGCGGCGGTCAGAGAGGGCGCCAAGGCCGTGATCTGTGCCTCCACCGGCAACACCGCCGCGTCCGCCGCCGCCTACGCGGCCCGGGCCGGCATCACCTGCGCGGTGATCGTCCCCGAGGGCAAGATCGCGATGGGCAAGCTCGCGCAGACCTTGATCCATGGCGCGCGCGTCGTCTCGGTCGCCGGCAACTTCGACAGGGGCCTCGAGTTCGTGCGCGAGCTGGTCGAGCATCATCCGATCTCGCTCGTCAACTCGGTCAACGAGTTCCGCCTCGAAGGCCAGAAGACGGCGGCGTTCGAGCTGATCGAGGAGATGGCGGGCGGGCCCGACCTGCTCTGCATCCCGGTCGGCAACGCCGGCAACATCACCGCCTACTGGCGCGGCTTCTGCGAGATGGGCGCCTCTCCGAGGCTGTTCGGCTTCCAGGCGGCCGGCGCCGCGCCGCTGGTGCTCGGGCATCGCGTCGAGCACCCCGAGACGGTGGCCTCGGCCATCCGCATCGGCAATCCCGCGCGCGGCGAGCAGGCGCTCGCGGCCACCGCCGAGTCGGGCGGCTCGATCAGGGCGGTCAGCGACGAGGAGATCCTCGCCGCCTACCGCTTGATGGCGTCAAGGGAAGGCATGTTCTGCGAGCCCGCCTCGGCGTCCTCGGTGGCGGGTCTCCTGAAGTACGGCGCCGACGGCGCCTCCACCGTCGTATGCGTCCTCACCGGCCGCGGCCTGAAGGATCCCGAGACGGCGCTCGAGCACAACGACGGCGCCGTCATCCCCTGCATCCCCGAGATGGGAGCGATCGAAGCGGCGGTCCTCGGTGAGGAATAGGGCGGGCGTGGGGGAGAGCGTCAGTGGCTGCGGGCTCGCCGGGCGGGCAGCCGGCATAGACGGGCGGGCAGCGGGTGATCCGTAGGCGCGTTGTTCGCGTGCCCGCGTCCTCGGCGAACCTTGGGCCCGGCTTCGACTGCTTCGCGGCCGCGCTCGGCCTGCACCTCGAGCTCGAGGTGCTCGAGACGGGCTCCTTCGCCGTCGAGACCGACCTCGCCGTTGCGCGCGGCCGGGAGAACCTGTGCGTGAAGGCCTTTCAGAGCCTTCATCCGGTCGATGACTTCACGTTCCGGATCCGCTCATCCATACCGCTCAGCGGCGGCCTCGGCTCGAGCGCGGCGGCGATCGTCGCCGGGCTGCTCGCCGCCGACCATCTGTTCGAGCTCGACGTCGACCTGCTCACGTGCGCCACCGACATCGAGGGCCACCCCGACAACGTCGCCGCCGCCATCCACGGCGGCTTCGTGGTGTGCGCCGACGGAGACGCCGTGCGCTTCGACCCGCCCACCGGCCTCGAGGCGCTCGCCGTGGTGCCCACCCAGCCCGTTCGCACCAGCGACGCCAGGCGAGCCCTGCCCGCACGGGTCCCACTCGAGCAGGCCGTCTTCAACATCGCCCACGGCGCGCTGCTCACGCTCGGTCTCGCCCGTGGCGACTGGGAGCTCGTGTCGCGCGGCCTGCGCGACCGCCTGCACGAACAGCGCCGCTCGCACCTCTTCCCACGCTCCTACGAGCTCGCCCGGCGCGCGCGCGAGCTGGGAGCGCTCGGCGCCACCATCTCCGGCGCCGGGCCCACGGTGCTCGTGTGGTGCTTCTACGAGCAAACCGGCGCCGTCGTGGAGGCCCTGCGCCCGGCCATCGACGGCTGGGCGACGCTCATGCGCGCGCCCTTCGAGGTCCAGGGGGCCTACGTGGGGGAGATGTAGGGGCGCGGGCAACCGATGGCGCTGCGTGCCCGCGCACGCACGCGTGGGGCTTGCGGCCCGTGTGTTGTTCTCTTCGGTGGGACCCCCGCGCACGCGCGCGAGGGAACGCTCAACGCAGCTTGGCCAGCCGCTCGCGCGCCCCCGCCATGCCGGGCAGCCGACCGAGCAGTTCGTCCGCGAGCGCCACATAGTCGGCGCCCAGATCCGGCCGGTGATCGAGGATCGACGCGGCCCGCTCGGCCGACTCGGCGTATGCGATCGACGAGCGTATGACCGTCTCGAACACCTTCTCCCCGAAGCGCTCCTCAAGCGACGCCTTCGCCTCGCGCGAATGCACCGTCCTCATGTCCGCCAGGTTCAGCAGCACTCCCACCAGCTCCAGCTCGTCGTTGAGGCTGTCCCTGGCGATTTCGATCACCTCCATCGCCTGCTCCACCCCCTGCAGCGCGAAATACTGCGCCTCGGCGGTCACGAGCGCATGGTCCGCCGCCACGAGCGCATTCACGGTCAGCAGGCCCAGCGAAGGAGGACAGTCCACCAGCACGATCTCATACTCCTCCCGCACTCCCGCGAGCGCCCTACGCAGGGTCATCTCCCGACCGATCCTCCCGCCGAGCATCAGCTCCGTCTCGGCGAGATTCAAGCTCGCCGGGATCACCCCCCCGTGGATCGCCTCCATCGCCGTGGCCGCTCCACCGAGCACGTCGGCGATCGTCGGCTCGCTGTCGACCGGCACGTCGAAGTAGTCCGAGAGGTTCCCCTGCGGGTCGAGGTCCACCGCGAGCGTCTTCACGTCAATCCGCCGCAGCACGTCCGCGAGCGTCCTCACCGTGGTCGTCTTGCCTGTACCGCCCTTCTGTGAGAGCACAGCGATCGTCTGGGCCATGGACGCCGATAGTACGTGGAATGCGCCTCGGCGGGGGTCTCGGGTGTGAGCGCGTCGGTGGGCCTGTGTGCGCGTTTGTGGGGGTTCGTGCGCGCGCGAGGGGGTGCTTGGGGCTTGTGTGCGAATGTGGGGGGCCCGTGTGCGCGTGCGCGCGCGCGAGGGGGTGTTTGGGGGGTGTTCGCGATGTGGGTGCCCCGTGCCCGCGTAGGGGCGTCCGCTCAGCCGACCGTCTGAGCCGGTGCGTCCGGCCGGCGCTCGGCGCTCGGCACGGGCACGCTCACAAAGATCAGCCGGTAGCGGCCCACAACGATCTCATCGCCGTCCTCCAGCGCCCTCCATTCGACCTGCTCGCCGTTCACGAACACGCCGTTGAGGCTGCGGTCGTCGAGCACCCTCACCCCGTCGGCCTGCCGCACCACCAGCGCATGCCGCCGCGACACGGTCGGATCGTCGAAGCGCACGTCCGCCGCGAGGCTTCGCCCGATGCGCGTCCACTCGCGCGTCAACGCCACCGCCTTTATGTCCCGGTCGTCCTCGTAGAGGATGTACTCGCCCGGCGCCCGCAGCGCCTCTCTGGCTCTCGTCAGCCACTCCTGCCGTGGCTCGCGTCCCTCCGGCCGCATCGGCGCCTCCGTCGGCGCCTCCGCTACGGTCCGCGCGGCGTTGAACAGCGAAGCCCTCACGAAGTCTCGCCCGCCGCACCCGGGGCAGTCCCGTAGCGCGTCCAGCGACGTGAGCGTCAGCACGTAGCCGCATCCCCGACACCGAAACGATCCGGTCCCAGCCATCGTGCCCGAAGTGACCGACTCCATGCGGCGTGTCCCCTTCCTCTCGTTCCCACATCGTCGGAAAGCTTCTCCAGGGTGGAATCTGGGGGCAATCATAGCCATCGCGTCAAAAAGGTTTCTAAGAATCGCTCAGACGGCTTCCGCCGGCACGAATAGGGTGCGTCGAGTCGCGTAATTCGAGCCTACCCTGCGCCGTCCACCATCAAACGGACCCTGGCAGGAGGCGGGCTCGCCGTGGCGAACGTAGTCCCATGGCCTCCCCACACGGCGACGTCGAGCGGCTCGAGCGATACCTCCTGCTGCGCGGAGTTCACTCGCTCACGGCCGACCGCCACCGCTGTGTCGACTGCTCCCGCACTCCGCTCGTGGGCGAGCGCGTCCATCTGTACGAGCGCCTCTCCGGCATCGTTTGCGAGCTGTGCCGCCCGCTGCGCCGCACAGCGCCGCTCGCCACCGAGATTGTCCGCCACTCAGAGCTCGGCCACACCGTGCGTCTCACCGCCCGCGCCGCCTAGAGCCTCTCCTGCCGGGGCCGTCCAACCGCCCACGCGATCGTTAGACTGCCCGGCCGTGGATCCGGTCACGGTGTCGATCGTCATCAGCGCTCCCCGCGAGCAGGTGTTCGACTACCTGCAGGACATCGCCAACCACTCCGAGTTCACCGACCACTATCTCGTGGACTGGCATCTTCTCAGGGAGGACTCGGTCGGCCGCGGCGCCGGCGCCCGCTTCCGCGTGAAGGCGCCCGGGAACCGCTTCAGCTGGGCCGACTCCACCTTCGCCGAGGTCGCCCGTCCTCACCGGATCGTCGAGGTCGGGCGCACGGGCAAGGCCAACCGCATCCGCACGCTCGGCGTCTACGAGCTCGCGCCCGCGCCCAACGGCGCCACGCGCGTGCAGTTCACGCTCGAAACCCAAACCTCCGTCCTTTCCGACCGGATGCTCGAGGCGTTCGGTGGGCGCGCCTGGCTCAAGCGCAAGAACGAGAAGGCCATGCGCCGGCTGCGCTCCATCCTCGAGCGTAACGAAGGCCGCGGAGCGCGTGTCACCCTCGCCGGCGGATAAACTGCCCGCTCGAATGACCCGCCCCCAGATGACCGCCCCCTCAAAATCTGCCGGTACCCGCCCCGCCCCCGCAGCCGGCCCGCATACACCCGTCGGCACATGACTCTCCGCGTGACACGCCAGCACATGACTCGCCCCCGCATGACCGGCCCTCGCCGCGTCTCGCGCGCCGTTGGCAAGCCCACGCTGCTTGCCCTCATGCTCGTGTCGGCGCTTGCGCTCAGCGCCTGCTCGGACGACTCGCATACGCGCGTCACGACCGGCACCTACGCCGGCGAGTCCGGCCAGAACGCTCCCTATCTGAACGTCGGCCCGCTCATCTACGAGGTCCAGCTCTCGCGCGAGCTCAACCCCTACGACACCGAGGACGCCTCCTACCTGACGGGCCTCACGCCCGCGCAGAGCAAGCTCAACCCTGGCGAAGAGTGGTTCGGGGTGTTCCTGCAGGTCTACAACGAAAGCTCCGCGCCCCACCCGGCGGCCACGAGCCTGACGATCAGCGACACCCAGGAAAACGTCTACACGCCGATCGTCCCGGCGGCCACGAACGAATTGGCCTACCGCGGCGGTCTGCTCGTGTCGAAAGCCCGCATCCCGGCGCTCAACACCGTGGCCGCCGACGGCCCCACGCAGGGCGCCCTGCTGCTCTACAAGATCAAAGTCGTCTCGCTCGACAACCGCCCGCTCGAGCTGAAGATCGTCGATCCGCTCGACCCCTCCCAGTCGGCCTCCGCCGAGCTCGACGTCTGAGCGACACCCGCCCGACGCTCTTCTGCGCCTGGGACCGCAGAGTTGTACCCGCGCCAGGCGGCCGGCCTAGCGCAGTCCGGCTTCGAGCACCTCGCGTGCGACCGGCGCGGCCGTTTCGCCGCCGGCGCCGTCTTTGACGAGCAGCACGCCCACCGCGATCCTTGGCTTCAGTGCCGGAGCGAAGGCGGCGAACCATGCGTCAGTGTTCTGCGGGTCTTTGCTCCCGGCCGCGCAGCTTTCGCCGCTCTGCCCTGCTTGCGATTCTTCGCCACCGCTCGCTTCCCCGCTTTCCGAGCCCCGTTCGCTCTTGCTGGAGCAGTGCTTTTCGCCCAGTTCGGCCGTCCCCGTCTTGCCGGCGACGGTCACTCCCGGGATCGCGGCTGAGGTTCCGGTGCCTTCGCGCACCACGCCGATCATCAGCCTTCGCACCGTACGTGCGGTTGCCGCCTCGATCACGCGCGGGCGCGCCGATTGCTTGGCTTCGAACGTCGGCGTGGGCCGTCTCCCGCCGTCGGCGATCGTCGACGCCACGGTCACCATCTGAAGCGCGCTCGCCTGCACCTGTCCCTGCCCGATCGCGGTCGATCCAAGGTCCAGTTCGCCCTGTATCTCTCCCGCCGGCGGCAGCGTGCTCTCGACGGCGCCCCCCACGCCCGGTTCATGGTTGAAGCCGAACCGTTCGGCGGTAGCCACCAGGCGAGGGGCGCCCACCTTCACCCCGAGCGGCGCGAACACCGCGTTGCACGACACCGCGAACGCAAGCGCCAAGCTGCCGCCACACGACTCGCCGTTCGCGTTTTCGAGCTTCACCCCGTCGAGCGTCGTGTACGTCGAATACGGGAACACGCTCTTCTCGCTTGCCACTCTGGCTTCCAGCGCGGCTGTCAGCGTCACCATCTTGAAGGTCGACCCCGGCGGCTGCAGGTCGTCGATGCCGATTCCTGCCACGGCCAGGATCTGTCCGCTCCTCGGGTCCATCACGACAACCCCACCGAGCCGTCCGCCAAGCGCCGTCGTCGCGGTCAGCTGCAGGGCTGCTGAGATGGTCGTGCGCACCGGTGCGCCCGGCTTTGCGGCGACGCTCGCGAGCACCCGTGTCCCGGCCAGCAGCTCCCCACCCGGCGTTCCGCGCAGTCGCTTGTCGAGCGCCTGCTCGAGACCGCTCGTGCCGACGATCGCGTCGGTGGGCACTCCTTCGGCTGCCAGTTCGCCCAGTCGTGAAGCCGCGATCGGGCCGACTTCTCCGATCACCGCGTTCGCCGCCGCCCCCAGCGGCGAGCTCCTCGTGCCAGCGCCGCTCGCTTCGCCCTCCGCCAGCACCGACCCGTCGCGCGCCTCAAGCGCCGCGCGCGCCGGCAGCCTCGTATGCCTGCTCAGCGCCTCGCCTTCTCTCAGTCCCGGGAACACCAGCGCCCTCGACCACCTCACGCGCGCGCCTTCCGGGCCGTCCACTACGCGCACCCGCAGCTGCTCGTGCAGCGTTCCCCACAGTCGCGTCCTCACACGCACCGGCACCGCGATCGTTCCGTCCCGATCGCCGCGCGCCGCCCCAACCACACTCATGCCCGTCTCCGTGGCCGTCCGCGCGGCCGCCCCATACGCGGCCGCCAACGCGCCGGCGGACAGCTCACGCCGGGACGACTCGTCGATGTCGGCATACATCGCCGCGTAGTCCCCGCGCGCCCATGCCTTTGCGAAGTGCTCTGCGACGCGCAGCCGCGGCGAGCCTTTGTGCCCGGACCCGAAAATAACGCCCCCCGCGAACGCGATCGCCGCGAGCGCGATCACGGGCCTCGCGCGCCGCGCACGCACGTGACGGTCATGCACACTCTCACCGGGGCTCTTCACAGCTCCGGACGGTAGAACATGATGAGAAGTGACTCGGCTCGACTGGATCATCGTCGTGTTCTCGGCCATGCTCGCCTTCTTGGGGTTCCGGCGCGGCTTCATCGTCGCTGCGCTCTCCTTCGGCGGTTTCGCCATTGGCTCTTTCATCGGCACGCGGCTCGGTCATCTACTGCTGTCGCAGGGATCCTCCTCGGCGTATGCCCCCGCCTTGGGCCTGATCGGCGCCCTGCTCGCCGGCGCGATCCTCGCAACCGGCTTCGAGGGTGTCGGCCTGCGGCTGCGTCGCATCATCGTCCTGCCGGGCTTCGGAATGATCGACGGGGCGCTCGGCGCGCTCCTCAGCGCCGCGCTCGGCCTCGCCATCGCATGGATCCTCGCGGCCGTCGTGCTGCAAGCCACCCCCACCGCCCAGCTGCGCGCCGACATCCAGCGCTCGGCGATCCTGCGCGAGCTCAACCAGATGCTGCCTCCCACCGGGGCGATCCTGAACGTGCTCGCGAGCCTCGACCCCCTGCCGTCGATCTCCGGGCCGCTCCCCAACGTGAGCCCTCCGCCGGCCGCCATCGCACGCGACCCGGCCGTGCGCGCCGCCTCGCGCAGCGTCGTGCGCGTGCTCGGCACCGCTTGCGGCCTCGCGATCGAGGGCTCCGGATGGGTGGCCGCCCCGGGCGTGGTCGTCACCAACGCCCACGTCGTCGCGGGCGAGCACGACACCACCGTCGAGCCCTTCGGTCACGAACCCTCGCTCTCCGCCTACCCCATCGCCTTCGATCCCACCGACGACGTCGCCGTGCTGCGCGTCCCCGGCCTCGACCTCCCTTCGCTCACGCTCGCCTCGAGCCCTCCGTCGGGACGTGCCGGCGCCGTGCTCGGCTACCCCGAGAACGGCCCCTTTGACGCTCGCCCCGCGCGCGTCGGCACAACCCAGCGCGTCGTCACCGACGACGCCTACGGCCGCGGCCCGGTCTCGCGCCTGCTCACGCCCCTGCGCGGGCTCGTCCGCCCGGGGAACTCCGGGGGGCCCTTGGTCGACCGCACGGGAACCGTGCTCACCACGGTCTTCGCCTCCACCACCGGCGGCTCCACGCCCGGGGGATACGGCGTGGCGAACGCCACCGTCGCCCAGGTGCTCTCGGGAGCAGCGTCGATGGTCGGCACCGGGGAATGCAGCGCGGGATGAGCTTTCGGCGATTGATGAGATCGATGAGCCACGTGCGCGCGCGTGTGTGTGCGCGCGTGTGTGTGGGTGGCCGCGCGCGTGTGTGGTGTGTGTGTGGCCGCGCGCGTGTGGCGTGTGGGGGTGGCCGGTGTGGGGGTGGCCGCGCGCGTGTGGGGTTGGCTGTGTGGGTGTGTACATCTGCGGGGCCCCACGCGCGCGCGTGGGGCCCCCGTGTCAGGCTGTGGAGGGGCGGGTGCTCGCGAAGGTCATCGGCTGCCCCTGAAGCGCGGCCCGCTACGCTGGCGCAATGTCCAAGACCCTCGTGATCGCGGAGAAGCCCTCGGTGGGGCGTGACCTGGCGCGCGTGCTGCCGGGCCCGTTCGCAAAGCAGGAAGGCTGGCTCGAGGGTCCAGACCATGTGGTCACGTGGGCGGTCGGGCACCTCGTGCAGCTCGCCGAGCCCGACGAATACGACGCGAAGTACAAGCGCTGGCGGATGCCCGACCTGCCGATCGTGCCGTCCAAGTTCAAGCTCGTCGTGCGCGACGAGCGCTCGCGCAAGCAGATGTCCGCGGTCACCGCCCAGCTCGGCCGCGAGGACGTCTCGCAGGTCGTCAACGCGTGCGACGCCGGGCGCGAGGGGGAGCTGATCTTCGCCTATCTCTACGAGAAGGCGAAAGCCTCCAAGCCGGTGCAACGGCTGTGGCTGAACTCGATGACCACCGCCGCGATGAAGAGCGCCTTCGAGGCGCTGCGCCCCGCCGAGGACTACGCCCTGCTCGAGCAGGCCGCTCGCTCGCGCTCGGAGGCCGACTGGATCGTCGGCATGAACGCCACCCGCGCCGCCACCATCCGGCTGAAATCGTCGTTCGACGGGGCGGTGTCGCTGGGGCGGGTTCAAACGCCCACGCTCGCCATCGTGGCGCGCCGCGAGGAAGAGATCAAGGCGTTCGTGCCCGAGCCCTACTGGCTGGTGGACGCCACCTTCGACGCCGGGCCGCTCGACGACGGCGCCTCTGATGGCGATGGGCCGGATGGCGGGGCAGCGGAGGGCGAGGGGGACCGCGCGCGCGTGTACGAGGGCCGCTTCCACATGGGCGCAAAGCCCCGCATCGCCACAGAGCAGGAGGCGCTCGCGATCGTGGAGGCCTGCCAGGGCAAGCCGGGCGTCATCACGAAGCTCGAGAAGAAGGAGCAGCGCGAGCGCGCTCCGATGCTGTACGACCTCACGAGCCTGCAGCGCGACGCCAATACGCGCTACGGCTTCTCGGCGCGACGCACCTTGGCGGCGGCGCAGCGCCTCTACGAGGAGCACAAGGCGCTCACCTACCCCCGCACGAGCTCGCGCTACCTCACGACCGACATGGTGGAGGAGATCAAGCCCACAGCGGCGCTCGTGGGCGGGAAGAGCGAGTACGCGAAGGCGGCCGCTTACGTCACGAGCCTGGACGTGCTGCCGCTCGCGCGCGTGGTCAACGACGAGAAGGTCACCGACCATCACGCGATCATCCCCACCAAGGCCGAGCACGCCGTGGACCGTATGGGCGACGACGACAAACGTGTCTACGACATGGTGGTGAGGCGCTTCCTCGCCGTCTTCCATCCCGAGGCGGTGTTCGAGAACACGCGCGTCGAGACGACCGTATACCCCAGCGGCGAGGGGTCGCAGGACGGCGAACGGGCCGGCGGGTGTGTGTTCCGCACGCGCGGAAAGCTCCTGCTGGCGCCGGGCTGGCGCGGGGTCTATGGGCAAATGCCCTCCGAGGCGAAGTCCGCCGCCGAGGAAGACGAGGGCGTCGACCAGCAGCTGCCGAAGCTGGGTCAGGGCGAGCCGGTGCAGACGCTCGAGATCGCAAGCGTTCGCAAGGAAACCAAGCCGCCGCGGCGCTACAGCGACGCGTCGCTCTTGGGCGCCATGGAGACCGCAGGCAAGCTCGTCGACGACGACGAGCTGCGCGAGGCCATGAAGGACTCGGGCATAGGCACCCCTGCCACGAGGGCGGCCATCATCGAGCGCCTGATCCAGGTGGGCTACATCGAACGCGAGGCGCGCTCGCTGGTGGCCACCGAGAAGGGGCTCAACGTCGTGAGGCTGCTCGGCGAGCACGCGCTCACCTCGCCCGACATGACCGGCCAGTGGGAGCACCGCCTGGACAAGATCGAGCGCGGTGAGGACTCGCGTGAGCGCTTCATGGGCGACATCGCCGGGTTCGCCGCCCAGACCGTCAAAGAGCTCGATGAGAAATTGAAGGACGTGCGCATTCCGCGCGCCAACCTTGGTCCGTGCCCGGTGTGCGGACACGACATCAAAGAGAATCGCAAGGGCTACTCCTGCTGGGCGCGCGACGATCCGGGATGCGGATTCGTGATCTGGAAGGGCAAGTCGGGAAAGCAACTGTCGATCACCGTCGCGCGCGAGCTGATCCGCGGCGGACAGACCTCCAAGGCGGTCTCCGGCTTCAAGGCGCGCAGCGGCCGCAGCTTCCGCGCGCATCTCGCGCTCAGCCAAGACCACGAGGGCAAGTGGCGCGTCGAGTTCAACGAGCCGTGGGCCAAGGAGGGCGCCAAGCCGCCCGAGTCCGAGGCCGACGCCGCCGAGAGCGAGGAGAAGGTGGCCGCGAACGCGGCCTAACCACCACCGCGCCGTCGGGGCGGTGCGCAAGGATGGACGCTGTGCCGATCGCGCTCGTAACCGGACCAGCCAACGCGGGCAAGGCGAACGTCGTGCTGGAGGCCATGCGCGCGCACATCGCGCACGGCGAGGACCCGCTGCTCGTTGTGCCCACCCACGCCGACCAGGCGCGCTATCGGCGCGAGCTGGCAGAGGGGGGCTTGGCGCTCGGCGTGTGGGTGGAGCGTTTCGAGGGGCTGCTCGCCGAGGTGGTCTCGCGCGCCGGCTCCTCCGAAGCGCCGATCGGCCCGCTCGCGCGCGAGCGTGTGCTGGCGCGCCTCGCCAACGCGCGCCCCGGTTTGGCGAACGCGCTCGCGAGGCTCGTCGCGGAGCTCGAGACCCAGCGTGTCACGCCCTCGCGCCTACGTGGCGCGCTGCGCACGTGGGAGGGCGCCGAGGGCGAGCGGGCGACGCTGGAGCGGCTGTGCGGCGTCTACGAGGACTACCACCAAGCGCTCGCCAAGATGCGCCGCGCCGATCGCGAGCTGCGGGTGACCAGGGCGCTTGACGCGCTGCGCCGCGAGCCCGCGCGGTGGGGCGCCACGCCCGTGTTGCTCTACGGCTTCGACGACCTCACCGAGCTGCAGCTCGACGCGATCGAGACGCTCGGCGTCGTCGTCGGGGCGCGCGTCACGGTGTCGCTTGCCTACGAGCCCGGGAGGGTCGTGTTCGCCGGGCGGGCGGCCACGTTCCAGCGGCTCCTCCCGCTCGCGGACGCCCACACGGAGCTGCGAGCACGCGCCGAGCACTACGCGGAGGGCTCGCGCGAAGCCCTGCATCACCTGGAGCGCTCGCTGCTGAGCGACGACCCCACGCGTGTCGAGCCGGGCGAGGCGGTGAGGCTGCTGGAGGGGGGCAGTCCCCGTGCGGAGCTGGAGCTCGTGGCCGGCGAGGTGCGGGCGCTGCTCGACGCGGGCGTGCATGCCGGTGACATCGCGATCGTGCATCGCTCCCCCGACACAATCGCCGGCCTGATCGGCGAAGTGCTCGCGGCGTTCGACGTCCCCTACGCCATGCGCGAGCGCGTCAAGTTCGCCAACACCGCCATCGGACGCGGGCTGCTCGGGCTGCTGCGCTGCGCGGCATCCGACGGAGAGCTGGGCGACCTGCTCGCATGGTTGCGCGCCCCGGGCGTGCTCGACCGCCCCGAGCTCGCCGACCGGCTGGAGGCGAGCGCGCGCCGCGCGGGCGCGCTCAGCGCCGAGCGTGCGCGGGCGTTGTGGGAGCTCGAGCGCTGGCCGCTGCACCGGATCGACCGCGTGCGGGAGGCGTCCGCCGGCGGGATGCCGGCTTTGGCCGATGCGCTCGGGGCGGAGCTGGAGCGGCTCTTCTGCGCTCCGCGCCGAGCCGCCGCGGCGGTGCTCGGCGAAGACGAGCTCGACGAGGCGCGCGCGCTGGCGAGTGGCCGGCGCGCGCTCGAGGAGCTGCGCGAGCCGGCGCGCTCGGCGCCCGAGCTCGCGCCCACGCCCGCAGAGCTGATCGAGGTGCTCGAACGTCTCGAGCTCGCCGCGGGAGAGCAACCCGGGCCGGACAGGGTCGCCGTCGTGGATCCCCTCTCGCTCAGGGCGCGCCGTGTGCGGATGGTGTTCGCCTGCGGGATGCAGGAGGGTGTGTTTCCCGCTCCCACCGCGCCACACCCGCTGCTCGCCGAGGAGCACCGCCGCCGCCTCGCCGAGGCGTCAGGGCTCCTGTTGCGGGGCGAGCCCGACACCCTCGCCGCCGAGCGCTACCTGCTGTACGCGCTCGCGTCGCGTCCGGAGGAGCGCCTCACGCTGAGCTGGCACACCGCCGGCGAAGACGGAACGCCGCTCGCTCCCTCGCTGTTCGTGGACGATGTCTGCGACCTGTTCGACCACACGCTGAGGGAGCGCACGGCGCGCCGCCACGCGGGCGCCGCCGGTTGGCCGGGGCCGGGCGAGCCGGCGGGGGCGATGGCGGCGCGGGAGGCGGCCCTTGCAGCACGGACGGAAACGATGGCGGCGCGCGAGGCGACGCCGGCGGCACAGGGAGGGGAGAAGGGGGTACGGGAGGCGACGCCGGCATATACGCAAGCGGGCGCGCGTCCACCATCGATCGAGCCGTTGCGCGACGAGCTCGTGCTCGGTGAGCTGCGCGAACGCGCGCTCTGGTCGGCCTCCTCGCTCGAGAGCTGGGCCGGCTGCCCCGTAAGGTGGTTCGTCGAGCGCCTTTTGCGCGCCGGTGAGATAGACCCCGACCCGGAGCCGATCGCCCGTGGCGCCCTCGCACACGCGGCGCTCAAGCAGACGCTGGAGCGCCTACGCGAGCAGACCGGCTCGGCGCGGCTGACACCGGCGAGCGTGGGTCTCGCCAAGCGACTGCTGCATGACGCCCTGGCGGAGCTCGAGCCGCGCCATCCCCTCTCGCGGGCGCCGGAGCGTCTGCCGGGCGCTCGCAGGCGACTTGGGGCCGACCTCGAGCGCTACCTGGAGTGCGCCGCCGAGCAGGCGAGTCCGCTGGAGCCGACCTACCTTGAGCTGGAGTTCGGCTTCGAGCAGGAGGATCTCCCGCCGCTGCAGCTCGGCGAGGGAATCATGTTGCGCGGGCGCATCGACCGCGTGGATGTCAACGCGGGCGGCGAGGCGGTGGTGTACGACTACAAGGGCCGCTCCGCCCCGCCGGGCGCGAAGTGGGCGAGCGAGGGCGCCTTCCAGGTCGCGCTCTACATGCGTGCGGTCGAGTGCCTGCTTGGGCACACCGTGGTTGGCGGCTTCTACCAGCCGCTTGCTGGGAGGGACATCAGGGCGCGTGGGGCGCTCGACGGCGAGAGCGGCATCGAGCTCGACTGCGTGCGCACCGACCGGCTCGAGCGCGGCGAGCTGCACGAGCTGGTCGAGCGATGCGTCTCCGCGGCGCTCCAGGCCGCCTCGGAGGCGAGGTCGGGCGCGCTGGAGCCGCGACCCGACACGTGCGCGTATGGGGGCGGATGCGCTTACCCGACGATCTGCCGATGCGAGCGTTGAGGGACGTCTCACGATGGCGCGAGCACTGACCGACGAGCAGGAGCTGGCGGCCGAGCGCCGTGAGGGCTCCCTGCTGCTTGCCGCGGGCGCCGGCAGCGGCAAGACGTCCGTGCTCGTGGAGCGCTTCGTGCGGGCGGTGCGTACCGACCGGGTGGCGCCGGGCCGGATCCTCGCGATCACGTTCACCGAGCGCGCCGCGGGGGAGCTGCGCGAGCGGGTGAGAACGCGCCTGCTGGAGCTGGGCGAGCGTGAGGCGGCGCGCGAAGCGGAGGCCGCGTTCGTGAGCACATTCCACGGCTTCTGCGCGCGGCTCCTGCGAATTCATCCGCTGCAGGCAGGTGTGGAGCCGGGCTTTCAGATCCTGGAAGAGAGCTTCGCGAACCGGCTGCGAACGCTCGCCTTCGGGGACGCGCTCACGAGCTTCGTCGAGGAGGAGCGCGCCGAGGCGGTCGACCTCGTGGCCGCCTACGGCGCCGATCCGCTGCAAACGATGGTGCTGGGCGCATACGCGCAACTGCGCAGTCAGGGGCAGTCCGAGCCACGACTGCCAACGTCCCGTCCCGGTGGGCAGGCCGATGGGGCGCGATCGTGCAAGCCGTCGGAGGCAGGGGCGGGGGAGGAGGCAGGCAGGGGGCGCGAGGAGGCAGGGAGGGGGCGCGAGGAGGCAGGGAGGGGGCGCGAGGAGGAGGCTGTCCTCGCATGCGCCCTGATCGGCGAGCTCGTCGAACGCTTCGGCGATGCCTACGCGCGGCGCAAGCACGCGCGCGGGGCGCTCGACTTCGACGATCTCGAGCTTCTCGCCCGCGAGCTGCTGAAGCGCCGGGAGGACGTGCGCGAAGCGTGGGCCGCGCGCTTCCAGCTCCTGATGGTGGACGAGTTCCAGGACACCAACCCCCGCCAGCTCGAGATCCTCGCGGCGCTCGACCGCGACAACCTCTTCACTGTCGGCGACGAGCTGCAGTCGATCTACAGCTTTCGCCACGCCGACGTGAAGCTCTTCCGCGAGCGCCACGCCCAGCTGGGGGAGCGGGGCGCGAGCCTCGCGCTCACGTGCAACTTCCGCAGCCGCCCCGCGATTCTCACCGCCGTCGAGCGAATCTTCGCCTCACGCATCGGCGGGCGCTTCGCGCCGCTCACGCCCGTGCGTCCGGCGGGGGGGATACGGGGGCTGACGCTGACGCTGACGCGGAGGCGAGGGCTGAGGCGGAGGCTGGGGCTGACGCTGACGCTGACGCGGGGGCGGAGTCGGAGGAGGCGCCGGCGGCGGGGGAGGAGCCGATCGTCGAGCTGCTGCTCACCGACAAGCGCGGCTGGGAAAACCTGCCCGCCGACGACGAGCTCGAGGGGATGCCCGAGGCGACGCCGTGGCGCCAGGCCGAGGCGCGCCTGCTCGCGGCCCGCGTCGCGGAGCTCGTCGCATGCGGGCAGGCGCGGGCGGGGGACATCGTGGTGCTGCTGCGCGCGCTCGGCGATCTGCCCGTGTACGAGAGCGCGCTGCGCCGCCTCGGCCTGCGCACGCTCGCGGGCGTGGGGGGCTTCTGGAGCCACCAGCAGGTCGGCGACCTACTGGCGTGGCTGCGAGCGCTCGCCAATCCGCTCGACGAGCTCGCGCTCTACTCGGCGCTTGCCTCGCCCTTGGTGGGAATGTCGAGCGACGGGCTCGCCCTCGTCGCGAGGGCTGCGCGCGACGGGCGGGGCGGCGTATGGCAGACGATCGAGCGAGAGCTTGGAGGCGGCGAAGTCGAGCGCGAAAGCGATGCGCGCGATGCGGGCGATGCGCGCGATGCGGGCGAGGCGGGCGAGGGGGGCGAGGCGCGCGATGCGGCGGCCGGCGAGGAAGGCGACAGGGTCGCGGTCGATCTGCGCGACATGCCTGCCGACGGCGATCGCGAACGACTGGCAGCCTTCGCCCGTCTGTTCGCCGCCGAGCGATCGAGCGCTCCGCTGCATCCGATCTCAGAGCTCCTGCGACGCGTGATTGTCGCGACCGGCTACGAAACGCACGTGCTGGCCCTCAACTGGGGTGAGCGCCGGCTTGCGAACATCCACAAGCTCATGCGCCTCGCGCGGGGCTTCGAAGCGCACGAGGGACGCGATCTGCGCCGCTTCCTCGACCACGTGGCTCATGTCGAAGCGGAGCTCGGCGGTCGCGAGGCCGACGCGCCGGTCGCGGACGGCGAGCTCGACGCCGTGCGGCTGATGAGCATTCATGCGGCGAAGGGGCTCGAGTTTCCGGTCGTATGCGTCGCCGACCTGGGCCGCGAGCCGAACCTGCGGGCGCCCCACCTGCTGGTCGACGGCGCCTCCGGACGCGTGGGACTGCGATTGCTCGGCCTCGCCCATCCGGAGCCTTCCTCGACGCTCGACTACGAGGAGCTGCGCGAGGAGCGCCGCACCGCCCAGGAGGAGGAGGAGGATCGTGTCCTCTACGTCGCATGCACACGTGCCGAAAATCGGCTGCTGTTGAGCGGGGCCGTCTCCTTCGAGCGCTGGCCTGCCCGGAAGCCGGGCATCGCGCCGATCGCCTGGCTCGCGCCCGCGCTCGTGCCCGACGCGCCCACGCTCGCCGCCTCGGAGGAGTGCCCCACCCATGGGCTGACAATGGACACCGGCGGCCGGCTGCTCGTGCGCTGCGTCTTCAACGCGCCCCACACCGCCGAGCAGGCTCGCCCGCGGTGCGTCCCCGAGCCCGCCGACGGGGCGACCCAGCCGGTCGTGTCCCCGCCGCCGGCGCCACCGGGAGGGCCGTCGTCCCCGGGCGTGTCGCCGCCACCGGTGCGAGAGAGCGCTTCGGCGCAAGGCTCGCAACCAAGCGTGTCGGCGCGGATCGTCCGACCGAGCGTGCCGGCGCCGGTCATGCGATCGAGCACACCGCCGCCGGCGATCCCACTCGCCGACCCGGACAGCACGATGAGCTACAGCTCGCTCGCCGAGCTCGAGCGGTGCGGCTATCGCCACTACCTCGAACGCGTCCTGCGGCTCCCCGAGAGGCGCCCACCGGCGCATGCCGGCGAGGATGACGGCGGCCTGCGGGCACGCCTGCGCGGCACGATCGTCCATGTGCTGCTCGAGTCGGTCGACTTCACGCGTCCCAAGCCGCCCTCCACGGACGACGTCGGACGTGTCGCGCGCCGCATCGGCGCGGACGTGGGCGCAGACGAGCGTCAGGAGATCGCGGCGCTGATCGCGGGAGCGCTCGCCGCCGAGCCCGCGCGGCTACTGCGTACGGTCCGCCGTGCCCGCCGCGAGCACCCGTTCGCGTTCTCGCTCGCACCCGGCGAGCCGCTCGTGACGGGCTTCCTCGACCTGATCGTCGAACAACCCAACGGCGCAAGCCTGATCGTCGACTACAAGAGCGACCGGCTCGTCGGGGGAGGGAGCCACGGGGACCGGCTCGTCGGGGGAGGGAGCCACGGGGACGGAATCGCCGGCATCGAGGATCTTGAGCGGCTTGTCGAACGCGACTACGGCTTCCAGCGGCTGCTGTACGCGCTCGCGGCGATCGAAGACGGCGCCAGCGAGGTCGAGGTCGCCCACTGGTTCCTGGAGCGTCCCGAGCAGTGGGTGGCAGCCCGGTTCGATGCACACGAACGACACGATCTGCGCGAACGGCTGCTCGCGCGCATCGCCCGCGCGCGCGCCACTGGCTTCGCCGTAGCAGAGGAGCCCCACAGAGGTATCTGCCTCACGTGCCCCGGTCGCGGGGCATTGTGCTCGTGGGGGGAAACCCACACGATGCGTGCGCGATCCGCCACATTGGAATCCGACGGGTGAGGGGGTAGGCTCAAACCTCTGAATCGCTTAGCTTCGCAATCAGACGCGGCCCACGAGGCAGAGGAGGAGCGGATGGCGACCGCGACCTACGGATCGGCGGCAACGGCGCAGGCCCTGTCGGCTCTGTCCGACCGTGACCTGTTCGCCCGTATGCGCACCAACCACGATCCCCGCGCCCGCGAGATGCTGATCGGGCGCTACCTGCCGCTCGCGCGCCGCCTGGCGCGCCGCTATCAGCACACCGACGAGCCCATCGAGGATCTCGTCCAGGTCGCCTCGATCGGCCTGCTCAAGGCGGTCGATCGCTTCGACTGCTCCCGCGAGGTAATGTTCTCGAGCTACGCCGTCCCCACGATCCTCGGCGAGCTCAAGCGCCACTTCCGCGACCGCACATGGTCGGTGCGCGTTCCCCGCGACCTTCAAGAGCTCGCGCTTCGAGTGGACCAAACGGTCACGCGACTGTCTCTCGGCCGGCGTCGTTCCCCGTCGGTCGGCGACGTCGCCCGAGCGGTGGAAGTGTCTGAGGAGCAGGTGCTCGAGGCGCTCGAGGCGATGGGCGCCTACAGGGCAAGCTCGCTCGACGTCCCCCGCTCCGCGCGCGAGGAAGAGAGCGAAAGCGTCGCCGAGACGCTCGGATCGCACGATCGTGGCTATGACAGGGCTGAGGAGCGGGCGACGTTGGCTCCGCTGATGGCACGCATCACAGAGCGTGAGCGCACCGTGCTGCGGCTGCGCTTCCGCGACGACTTCACGCAGGCGGAGATCGGCGAGCGCATCGGCGTCTCGCAGATGCAGGTCTCGCGTCTGATCCGCCAGGCGCTCTCGCGCCTGCGCGCGGGTGTCGACGCCGACGAGGCTCTCTGACTCACCCGGTCTCGGGAACTGGCCGTGCGCGTGTTCTGACGCCGAGAACGCCCCTCAAATCCATATCTCCCCGTTCCCTTCGCTTCCGGGAATGATTGACGGCAAGGCTTGACTTTGTCTCACATGATTGTCAACATGTATACAAATGCCAAGAGCAATGTGGATGGGGACGCTCAGCTTCGGCTTGGTCAGCGTCCCCGTAAAGCTCTACAGCGCGGTCACGCGCAAGACGGTCCATTTCCATCAGATCCACGCGCTCGACAACGGACGCATCCACCAGAAGCACGTGTGCGCCCTGGATGGCGAAGAGATCCCGCTGGAGGAGATCGTCAGGGGCTTCGAGATAGCGCCCGACCGCTACGTGCCGGTCGAGGCACGTGAGCTGGCGGAGCTTGAACCGCTGTTCACGCGCACCATCCAGGTGGAGGACTTCGTCGAGCTCGGAGAGATCGACCCGATCTACTTCGACCACCCCTACCACGTCGTCCCGGGCCCCGGCGGCGCCCGCCCGTACATGCTCCTCCTGCACGCCATGCGCGACACCTCCAGGGTCGCGATCGGACGCATCGTGATGCGCTCCAAAGAACGGCTCGTCGCGATCCGCCCGCGCGAGAACGCCCTGCTGATGCTCACGATGAGCTACGGCGACGAGGTCAACCCGACCACCGGTCTGCGCGAGCTCGAGGGGGTCGAGGACGAGGTGGACGAGCGGGAGCTCGACGTGGCACGCCGGCTCATCACGTCGGTGGCGGCGCCCTTCGACATCGACCGCTACCAGGACACCTTCCGCGAGGCCGTGCTCGACCTGGTCGACCGCAAGTCCGCGAACGAGCCGCTCCAGCTGGGCGCCAAACCCGAGCCTCCGCCCGACTCGTCCGACCTGATGAAGGCTCTCGAAGCGAGCCTTCAGGAGGTCAGCGTCCGCGCCTGAACGGATGGTGGGATCGAGGCAGCCGGGCCGTGGATGGGTTCAGGCCTCAACGTGAGCTGAGCACGATCACGAGCTGAGGGCTCGCGCCGCGCTCGTCCGTCTCCACCGACATGCGCTCGGCAACGTGCTCGAGCACGTTGCCCACCACCGGCAGCATCGCGTCTCGGACGAGCGCTTCGGCGCCTCCGGGCGCGAGCTCCTGAACGCGCAGCTCCGCCTCGTGCCCGTCGGCCCGCACGCTGAACGCGAGCCGCCCGTCGCTCGCATAGGCGGGGGCGTGGGCGCACAGCGCGTCGCATACCAGCAGCGCGTCGTCGAGACGGTTTACCGGCCAGTCGGCGCGGGTCAGCACCATCGACACCACCCTGCACAGCACCGGCCCGAGGAGCGGGCCGTCGGCGAGACGCAAACGCGTCACGTCGCCGGTGGCGCGCTTCTGCTCGTGCTCCTGCGCCTGCTTGTGCGCCTGCTTGTGCTCCTGCTCCTGCTCCTGCGCCTGCTTGTGCTCCTGCTCCTGCTCGTGCTCCTGCTCGTGCTCCTGCTCCTGCTCCTGCGCCTGCTTGTGCTCCTGCGCCTGCTTGTGCGCCTGCTTGTGCTCCTGCTCCTGCTCCTGCTCCTGCTTGTGCTCCTGCGCCTGCTTGTGCGCCTGCTCGTGCTCCTGCTCGTGCGCCGTCGAGCCGGTCACGCGAGACGTCCATTCATGCTCGGCACGCCCTCGCTCAGCGCGAACGTCATCCGCACCTCGGTGTGCTCTTCGCTGTCGTGGCCGAGCTGCACCCTCTCGGCGAGCGCCACCATCAACGACAGCCCCAAGCCGAGGCCCGGGCTGTCCGGGCGCGGCCTGATGCCGCTCCCCCAGTCGCGCACCAGCACGGTCAACTCCCCCTCCTCCATGCTCGCGACGACCTCCATAGGCCCCCCATGGCCGTCCGGGTAGGCATGCACAACCACGTTTGCGCAGGCCTCGGTGACGGCCAGCCGGATGTCCGACAGCTTCGACTCCGACACCGCGAACGCTTCGCCGAAGCCGCCGAGGGCGTACCGAACTATCGCGATGTTCTCCGCCCGCGCCGCAAGCGCGAGCTCCATGTCCGGCGTCATTGCCCCTCCGGGCGGTTTGCCGTGCCGATCTGCCTTGCCGATCTGCCTTGCCGTCTCGCCCATAATGATCCCCGTCGCGGACGTATTTCACACGTCCAACACGTGTTCAGGGGCCGTCGCGATGCTACGCTTTCAAGCTCCGCCTCAGGTGCCGACCCCCCATGCCCGCAAGGCGCCGCAGCCCGTCCGGGGCGCGCCGCCCCACGGCAGCACTCACATGACTTCGCACACATCGCCATCACAGGCCGCTGGACTCTACGACCCCCGCTACGAGCACGACGCGTGCGGCGTGGGCATGGTGGCGCGCCTGGACAACTTTCCCACGCACGAGGTCATCTCCCGGGCGATAACGGCCCTGGAGAACCTCGAGCACCGCGGAGCCTCCGGGGCCGACCCGCTCACCGGCGACGGCGCCGGGATCCTCATGCAGATGCCCGACGAGCTGCTGCGCGCGCTCGTCGAGTTCGAGCTTCCGCCGGTCGGCGCCTACGGGGTGATGATGTGCTTCCTGCCGACCGACATCTCCGCGCGCGAGCGCATCGAGGGGCTGCTCGAGCAGACCGTGCACGCTGAGGGCCAGCGCGTGCTCGGCTGGCGCGACGTGCCTGTCTGCCCAGAGCACACGGGCGCCACCGCCGCGTCGTGTCGCCCGGTCATCCGCCAGCTGTTCGTCGGCGCCGGGGCGGTCGCGGAGGCGGGGGGACTTGTGGGCGCCGGGGCAGCCGCGGAGGCGGGTGCGGAGTCGCGCCTTGGAGCTGTCCTCGAGGGGTCGCACCCTGAAGGGCACAGGCAGTCCGGCGGAATGACCCAGGACGCCTTCGAGCGCAAGCTCTACGTGATCCGTCGCGTCTGCGAGCAGGCCGTCGCGGCCTCGGGCGATGCCGGCCGCGGCTTCTATGTCAGCTCGAGCTCCTCGCGCACCGTCAACTACAAGGGCATGCTGATCAGCTGCCAGCTCGCCGCCTTCTACCCAGACCTGCAGGACGAGCGCTGCAAGAGCGCGATGGCGCTCGTGCACTCGCGCTTCTCCACCAACACGTTCCCCAGCTGGGAGCTCGCCCACCCCTACCGCGTGATATGCCACAACGGCGAGATCAACACGGTGATGGGCAACGTCAACTGGATGAGCGCGCGCGAGTCCGAGCTTTCGAGCGAGTTGTTCGGCGAGGACCTGCAGAAGATCCTGCCGGTCGTGACCCAGGGCAACTCCGACTCCGCCACGTTCGACAACGTGCTCGAGCTGCTGATGCTCGCAGGGCGCTCGCTCCCGCACGCGGTGATGATGATGATCCCCGAGGCCTACCGCGACCGCGCCGACCTGCCGGAGGAGCTGAAGGGCTTCTATGCCTTCCACTCCTGCCTGATGGAGCCGTGGGACGGCCCGGCGTCCGTCGCCTTCACCGATGGTCGCGTGGTGGGCGCCACGCTCGATCGCAACGGCCTGCGCCCCGGGCGCTGGGTCATCACCAAGGACGGCCACGTCGTGCTCGGCTCGGAGTGCGGCCTGCTCGACATCCCGGCTGAGGAGATCGAGCGTCTCGGGCGGCTGCAGCCCGGCAAGCTGTTCCTCGTCGACCTGGAGCAGGGCCGCGTGATCGACGACGGCGAGGTCAAGCACGAGGTCTCCACCGCCAGGCCCTACGGCGAGTGGTACGCGCGCAACGCGGTGCGCTTCGCCGACCTTCCCCCCTCCGAGCAGGTGACCCTCTCAGGTCAGCCGCTGCACCGCCGCCAGCGCGCCTTCGGCTACTCCCAGGAGGACCTGCGCGTGCTGCTTGAGCCGATGGCGCGCGACGCCCAGGAGCCGATCGGCTCGATGGGCAACGACCTCTCCCTCGCGGTGCTCTCCGACCAGGCGCCCCCGCTGTTCTCCTACTTCAAGCAGCTCTTCGCGCAGGTCACCAACCCGCCGATCGATCCGATTCGCGAGGAACTTGTGATGAGCCTCGCCACGAGCCTCGGCACCGAGCGCAACCTCTTCGACGAGACCCCCGAACACGCCCATAAGCTGCTGCTCGACCAGCCCATCCTGCTCAACCGCGAGCTCGAGACGCTGCGCCACATCTCCCATGACGTGTTCTCCTCGCGCACCCTTGACATCACCTGGCGCGTGGCCGACGGCCCCGATGGCATGCGCGACGCGCTCGAGCGCGTCTGCCGCGAAGCGCACGAGGCGATCTCCGAGGGCGTTAACGTCATCATCCTCTCCGACCGCCTGCTCGGCCCGGCGCGGGCGCCGATCCCCTCGCTGCTGGCGGTCGCCTCCGTCCAGCACCACCTTGTGCGCGAGGGCACCCGCCTGCGCGCCGGCATCGTGCTCGAGTCCGGCGAGCCGCGCGAGGTGCATCACTTCGCCACGCTAATCGGCTACGGCGCCAGCGCAATCAACCCTTACGTGATGCTCGAGACGCTCGACGAGCTCGTCGCGCGGGAACGCATCGCGCGTGTGGGCGAGAGCGGCGAGCAGATCCCGCTGACCCCCGAGCAGGCTGCCCAGAACACGGTCAAGGCGATCGGCAAGGGCCTGCTCAAGACGATCTCCAAGATGGGCATCTCCACGATCCAGTCCTATCGCGGCGCCCAGATCTTCGAGGCCGTGGGGCTCGAGCGCGAGCTGATTGACCGCCACTTCACCGGTACCGCCTCGCGCATCGGCGGCATCGGCATCGACGTGCTCGCCACGGAGGCGCTGGAGCGCCACGCGCGCGCCGGGTGGGTGGGTTCCCATCGTCACGACGAGCTGCTGCCTGTCGGGGGCGTGTACGCCTGGCGGCGCGACGGCGAGCACCACATGTGGAACCCCGAGACGATCGCGCTCGTGCAGCACGCGGTGCGCTCCCCCGTTCGGGGACAAGCGGCCAACGGCAACGTCGCCGCGGCGCTTGCGGGCGACGCCCACGCCCACGCCGAGGCGCGCGACAGCCCCGCCTTCCAGAAGTACCGCGAATACGCGGCCGCGGTCAACGACGACGCCGCCCGCAAGGCCACGCTGCGCGGCCTGTTGCGGATCGCGGTGGAGGGACGCGATCCGATCGCGCTGGAGGAGGTCGAGCCCGCCAAGGAGATCGTCAGGCGCTTCTGCACGGGCGCCATGAGCCTCGGGTCGATCTCCCGCGAGGCGCACGAGACGCTCGCGATCGCGATGAACCGCCTCGGCGGACGCTCCAACACGGGCGAGGGCGGGGAGGACCCCTCGCGCTTCATCCCCGACCCGGGCGGCGACCGCCGCCGCTCGGCGATCAAGCAGGTCGCCTCGGGCCGCTTCGGCGTGACGATCCACTACCTCGTCAACGCCGACGAGCTCCAGATCAAGATGGCCCAGGGCGCCAAGCCGGGAGAGGGCGGCCAGCTGCCCGGCCACAAGGTGGACGCCTACATCGGCTCGATCCGCCACACCACGCCCGGGGTGGGTCTGATCTCCCCGCCGCCCCACCACGACATCTACTCGATCGAGGACCTCAAGCAGCTCATCTACGACCTGCGCTGCTCCAATCCGAGCGCCCAGGTGTCGGTGAAGCTCGTCTCCGAGGTCGGAGTGGGCACGGTCGCCGCCGGTGTCTCCAAGGCGAACGCCGACCGCGTGCTGATCTCCGGCCACGACGGCGGCACCGGCGCTTCGCCGCTCTCCTCGATCCAGGCGGCCGGCGTGCCGTGGGAGATCGGCCTGGCCGAGACACAGCAGACGCTGCTGCTCAACGACCTGCGCTCGCGCATCGTGGTGCAAACCGACGGCCAGCTGAAGACCGGCCGCGACGTGGTCGTCGCCGCGCTGCTCGGCGCGGACGAGATGGGCTTCTCAACCGCTCCGCTGATCGCCACCGGCTGCATCATGATGCGCGCCTGCCATCTCAACACGTGCCCCGTCGGGATCGCCACGCAGGACCCCGAGCTGCGCAAGCGCTTCAAGGGTCGCCCCGAGCACGTCGTCAACTTCTTCTTCTTCGTGGCCGAGGAAGTGCGCGAGATCCTCGCCTCGCTCGGCCTGCGCACGCTCGACGAGGCGATCGGCCGCGTCGACCTGCTCGGCGCCGAGCAGGCGATCGAGCACTGGAAGGCCCGTGGTGTGGACCTCACCCACATCCTCGCCCACATCGAGCTGCCCGACGGCGCTCCGCGCCGTCGCGTCGAACCGCCGCCCGCGGTGCTCGACGACGCGCTCGACTGGGAGCTCGTGCAGCGCTCGCAAGCCATCATCGAGGCCGGCAGGGAGGGGGGGTTGGGCGAGCTCGCGGGGTTGCACGGGTCCCGGGACGGCATTTTGCGGGCGGAGGCGTCGGGGGATGGTGTTGCTCAAACGAGTGCCCCGCGCGCGCGCGCGCGAGGGGAGGCGTCGGGGGATGGTGTTGTTGAATCAGGTGCCCTCCCACCCGCCCCGCGCGCGCGTGCGCACGCGCGCGCGGACATCGATTTGCCGATCCGCAACGTCAATCGCTGCGTGGGCGGCATCCTCTCCAGCCACATCGCTCGCGCCCGCGGTGCCGAGGGCCTGCCGCCCGACTCGATCGTCGTGCGCTTCCGCGGCTCGGCCGGCCAGAGCTTCGGCGGTTGGCTCGCGCCGGGCGTCACCTTCGAGCTGGAGGGCGACACCAACGACTACACCGGCAAGGGCCTCTCCGGCGGCGTGCTCGCCGTGCGCCCGCCGCGCGACGTGGGCGAGCACTTCGTGGCGCAGGAGAACGTGATCATCGGCAACACCGTGCTCTACGGCGCCACCTCCGGGCGCGCATTCTTCAGGGGCCTGGCGGGCGAGCGCTTCGCCGTGCGCAACTCGGGCGCCTCGGCGGTGGTGGAGGGCGTGGGCGACCACGGCTGCGAGTACATGACCGGCGGACGCGTGGCGGTGCTCGGCCCCACCGGGCGCAACTTCGCCGCCGGCATGAGCGGCGGCGTCGCCTACGTGCTCGACGAGCATGGAGCGTTCCCCGCGCGCTGCAACATGGGCATGGTGGGATTCGAAGAGCTCTCGCAGGACGACGCGATCGAGCTGCGCACGATGATCGAGGAGCACTCCCAGCGCACCGACTCGACCGTCGCGCGCGACGTGCTCGAGCGCTGGGAGCAGCTGCTCGACGCGGGCGCCTTCGTGAAGGTGATGCCCGACGACTACAAGCGCGTGCTGCGCGAACTGGCCGAGGCCGAAGAGGAGCACGCCGAGGGAGTCCCCGCGTGACCCCCTCCAACCGCCAACCGACGCCGAAGGCGGCGGTGGTCTAATGGGCAAGCTCGGAGGCTTCCTCCAGATCGAGCGCCACGGCATCGTCTATCGCGACGCCCGCGAGCGCGCGCGCGACTACAAGGAGTTCGTCGCCGAGCGTCCCGTCTCCGAGCTGCGCGACCAGGGCGCGCGCTGTATGGAATGCGGCGTCCCGTTCTGCCACAACGGCTGTCCGCTCGGCAACCTGATCCCCGACTGGAACGACCTCGTCTATCGCGACCGCTGGCAGGAGGCGATCGCCCAGCTGCACGCCACCAACAACTTCCCCGACTTCACCGGCCGGCTGTGCCCCGCCCCGTGCGAGGCCGCCTGCGTGCTGGAGATCCGCGAGGGCGACTCCGTCACGATCAAGCAGATAGAGCACGCCATCATCGACCGTGCCTTCCGCGAAGGCTGGGTCAAGCCCGAGCCGCCCCGTCGCGAGACGGGACAGTCGGTCGCCGTGGTGGGCTCGGGCCCCGCGGGCATGGCGGCGGCCCAGCAGCTGCGCCGCGCCGGCCACTCCGTCACGCTGTTCGAGCGCGACGAGGCGGCGGGCGGGCTCGTGCGCTTCGGCGTGCCCGACTTCAAGATCGAAAAGACGGTCGTGCAGCGGCGCGTCGAGCAGTTGATCGCGGAGGGGGTGCAGCTGCGCTGCGGCGTGGACGTCGGCGCCGACGTCACCGCGGCTGAGCTGCGCGAGCGCTTCGACGCGATCGTGCTCGCCACCGGCTCGCGCGTCCCGCGCGATCTGCCCGCGCCCGGCCGCGAGCTGGGCGGCATCCACTTCGCGATGGACTACCTCTACCAGCGCAACCGCTGGGTGGCCCGGGAGCTCGGCCCCCCGCCCACCGTTCCCCAGCCGAGCGTTGCGCAGCCCTCGGCGGGCGAGCCGATCACAGCGCGGGCAGGGACGGACGAGCCGATCACAGCGGCGGGCAAGCACGTGGTGGTGATCGGCGGGGGCGACACGGGCGCCGACTGCGTCGGCAACTCGCTGCGCGAGGGCGCCCTCTCGATCGCCCAGCTCGAGCTGCTGCCCGAACCGCCGAACCACAGGCCCGACGAGCGCACGCCGTGGCCTGAGTGGCCGCTCAAGTACCGCCTCTCCTACGCGATGGAGGAGGCCCGCGCCATCGGGGTGGGCGAGCAGGACTACTCGGTCGCCACCACCCGCTTCTCAGGGGACGAGCACGGCAATGTCGCGGCGCTTCATATCGCCCAGGCGCAGGACGCGCCGCCGTTCGCGCCCGTGGAGGGCACTGAGCGCGAGCTCCCCGCCCAACTGGTTCTGCTCGCGATGGGCTTCCTGCACCCCGAGCAGCCCTTGCTCGACCAGTTCGGCGTGGAGAAGGACCCGCGCGGCAACGTGAAGGCTGTGGCGCCCTACACGACCTCGGTCGAGGGCGTGTTCGCCGCCGGCGACGCGCGCCGGGGGCAGTCTCTGATCGTGTGGGCCATCAACGAGGGGCGCCAGTGCGCGCGCATGGTCGACCGCTACCTGGCCGGGCTGCTGGCCGATCCCCCGATCGGGGGTGGCGCGGCCCTGCCCGAAGACGAGGGCCTCGCCGGCCACGCCGACGCCGACGAGGGGCCGGAGGGCCCGCCGCAGCACGTGGGGCCGGGCATGCCGGCCGAGCGGCAGTAGGGACCGCGAGCCGCTCGATCAGCCGGTCGGCGTTGCCTGCGGCGCGCTCGACGGGTCGCACGTCACTCCGCCGCGCTCCACGCTCCCAGCAGATCGTCGGGGCCGAGCTTCACGTCGAGGGTGGTGTGCGCAGAAAAGCCGCTTCTGGACACACCCACGAGCTTTGTGATGTCGTCGGTGAGCGGCACCCGCGGGCGTGCGTGCGCGAGCTCGAAAGCGTCGGCGCGCGAGAATGCGCCCTTCTCCCTCCACTTGATCGACCCGACGAACGACGCTCTGCTCGGCGTGCGGTCGCGGTCGTATCCCACGAGGTCCAACTCCACGTCGTGGGCGCGCGTCCAGTACGCGCCCACGAAGCACGCGTCGCCGAAGCGCTCGTCTGGGAGCATCCGCTCGATGCCCTCGCGCACGATCGGCTCGATCGCGTGCCCGCGAAAGGTGCTCCACCCCTCTATCGCGCGCGCCGCCGCGACGTCGCCGCGACGGCGTTCGATGAGCTGCAGGTTGGGGGCGATGAAGCGCATCCAGAAGCGCAGGTAGGCGTCGGCGATCGTGTAGCGCGTGAGCTTGGTGTCGCGCCCGCCCGAGAACGGCGCCGTTCGTCTCACGATGCGCTTCTGAGTCAACGTCTTCAGCGTCGCGCTCAAGCTCGTTCGCCCGACGCCCGAACGGCCGAGGATCTTGCCGAACTCCGTTTCGCCCGCGCCGATTGCCGCGATCACCGTGCGCCCAGCCGATTCGGGGGGCAGCTCCGCCGTGGTCACCCGCTCGCCTGTCACCACGATCGGCGAGGTTGGGTCAGAGAGCTCGCGTCGCAGGTAGCCGCTCGGCGTGTCGCCGGTCCGCCATGTCGCCGCCAGCTGGGGGAAGCCGCCGACGATGCAGTACGCGTCGAGCGCGCTCTTGGGGGAGGCGCCGATCATCTCCGCCACCTCGGCGGGATTGAGCGGGTTCACCGCGAACGGTCGCACGCGGCCGTACAGCGGGCGATCGTACGCTTCCATCGCCTCCATCATGTGCAGGTCCGACCCGATCAAGACAAGCATGATCGGCAGGCGACGCATGTGGCGGTCCCACACGCTCTGCAGCACCCCCTCGATGCTCGGCTCCTGCTCGGCAAGCCAGGGAAGCTCGTCGATCACCAGGCACATCGGTGCCGACTCCCCGTCGCGCATCGCTGCCTCATATGTGGTCGCCGTCAGGCGCAACGCCGCCTCCCACCCGTCGGGGCGCACGCCCGAGGCGAGCAGGCCCGCCACTGCAAGGGTGCTGCGCTCGAGCTCGCCCAAGAAGCCCGCGAGCGCCTGCGCCGACGGTTGACCCTTCGACGCCGTGAAGAACGCGTGCCGCGGCTTCTCGCGCAGCAGCATCTCTTCGATCAGCGTCGACTTCCCCACCGCGCGTCTCCCGCGGACCGCCACCGCCATGCCCATGCCCGATCGGGCGACGTCGCGCATCCACCCGCGCAGTAGCGCGAGCTCCTCTTGTCGGCCGACGAATCCCGGAAGGTGACCGTCCATGATCGGCTCATCCTACTAAAGTTCGCTAACGCGGAGTTCGCTCGGGCGAACTTTTGTACATGACGTTCATCGGGGATCTCAGGGATGTCGCACGCTCGAGCTGCATGTGGTCTGACATGGTCTGACCTCTCCCCGGCGACCATCGTGCCACCACCCGAACGCTAGACTTGGCCGCGTGGCCAATCCCTCCGAGAACGGTCAGGCGCGTACGAGCGGCCGCGGGTCGGCAGCGACGGCCGTAACAAGCGCGGGGTCGAGCAACGGCGGCAGCGCTGCGAGCGCCCTGCCCCGTGCCTGCATCATCGGCGCGGGCTCCTCGGGGATAGCGGCCGCCAAGGCGCTGCTCGACCGCGGGATCCCCTTCGACTGCTTCGAGAAGTCCGACCAGGTAGGGGGCAACTGGGTGTTCGGCAACCGCAACGGGATGTCGGCGGCGTATCGCGACCTGTTCATAAACGTTTCCCGCGAGCGCATGGCCTATGCGGACTACCCGATGCCGAGCACCTATCCCGACTTTCCCCACCACACGCACATCAAGGAGTACTTCGACAACTACGTCGACCACTTCGGCCTGCGCGAGCACATCGCGTTCGAGACCTCCGTCGAGCACGCCCACCGGCGCGAGGACGGGGTTTGGGAGGTGACGATCGCGCGCGGCGACGGTGACGGCGCCCAGCGCGAGACGCGCGAGTACGACGCGCTGCTCGTAGCCAACGGCCACCACTGGGACGCGCGCTGGCCCGAACCCGCGTTTCCCGGCTCGGACACGTTCCAGGGAACGCAGCTGCACGCCCACTCCTACGTGGACAACTCGATCTTCGCCGGCAGGGACGCGGTGATCCTCGGGATGGGCAACTCGGCGATGGACATCGCCGTCGAGTCCTCCTACGTCGCTGCGCACACCTACCTGTCGGCGCGCAAAGGCGCCTGGATCATCCCCAAGTACGTGTTCGGAAAGCCGGTCGACCAGCTCCCCAACAATCCGCGCGTCCCGTTCAAGATCCGCCAGCGCATGATCCACCACACGATCAAGACGCTCACCGGCCCGCCGGAGCGCTACGGGCTTCCCGCCCCCGACCACAAGTTCGGCGAGTCCCACCCCACCGTGTCGGGGCGCATACTCGACCGCATCGCGCACGGCACGATCACCCCGAAGCCGAACATCGCCTCGCTGGAGGGCGACCGCGTGCGCTTCACCGACGGCTCCGAGGTCCACGCCGACGTCGTCGTCTACTGCACCGGCTACAAGATCACCTTCCCGTTCTTCGATGAAACGTTTATCGCCGCGCCCGACAACCACATCGAGCTGTTCCGGCGCGTCTTCCACCCCGACGTCCACGGCCTCTACTTCATCGGTCTGCTGCAGCCGCTCGGCGCGATCATGCCGCTCGCCGAGGCCCAGAGCGCGTGGGTGGGCGACCACCTGCGCGGCGAGTACGCGCTGCCCTCGCCGGCCGAGCTGCGCCGCGACATCGCCTCAGACCAGGATGCGATGCGCAAGCGCTACGTGGCCTCCAAGCGCCACACGATCCAGGTGGACTTCGACGACTATCTCCACGCGCTCGCCGCCGAGCGCCGCGCCGGGGCTGAGCGGGCGCGGGCGCGGGGGTTTGCGCTGCCGATCCCCGCGCACGACGCCCTCCCCGCATAGACCCGATCACGCCAGCGGAGTCGCTAGCGTGACTCCATATGACACAAACGTTCTGCCGCCACAACCGCTTCATCCAGCGCTGCCCGATCTGTCGCGAGACCATACCCGGGCAGACACCGACGCGTCATGCTGCCAAGCCCAAACGGCAGACGAGCACAGGCACCCGGGCCAACGGCAAGGCCGGCGCCGGAGCGACGTCGCGCGCGGGAGTGGCCGGGCAGGCGCGCACCCTAAAGGGCACAAACGGGCCGGCCGGTCGCACGGCCACACGCCGCGCACCGGAAGTGCGCGTGCATCGCGAGCAGCGCTCCGAGGACGACGGCTACCGCTGCGAGCTCGTCCCCGGCATCCACTCCTCGGCCGACGCGCGCCGACTCGTCGCGGAGATCGGCTTCGCCAGCGGGCGGTTGCTCACGCTCACCGCGGCGCCACCCAGCCTGTACGCCGAGGCGCGCGACTGCGATGACATCGAGCAGGCCACGTGGATCTGCTTTCTAGCGGCCTACCTCTCACCGCTGCAGGGCGAGCAGTCGTTCGTCGGCATCCGCCAGGCGCTGCTCTGCAGTTGGGCTTCCGGCCGGGTCTCCGACCTCGAGGACGTCCCGCTCGGGCCGCGCACCTCACACGATCCCGCGCGCGGCTCCGAGACGCTGATCGCATACCGCCGCTTCGCCGAGCACGCGGGGTCGCAGGAGCGCGCGTTCACGGGCGAGCCCGATTGGACGCCCCAGCGGCGCTTCGAGCGCGTGTTCGAGCGGCTTGCGCTGCCCGGCTTCGGGCGCATGGGACGCTATGACCTGCTGACCACGCTCGGACGGCTCGGGCTCTACGAGCTGCGCGCCGACTCCCTGCACCTCGGCACGCGCACCTCGCTGTTCGCCTCCGACCCCGCGCCGCAGGCGGCCAAGCGTGTCTTCGGGATCGGCGACCCGATCCACATCGAGCGGCGTGCCTCCGCGTTCGCTCAGGCACTCGCCACGCCGATCGAAGCGCTCGACCTGGCCCTGGCGAACTGGTCGTATGAGGAGCGCGTCACGCTCGGCTTCCCGCAGGACACCAAGGACGCTCACGCGGTCGAGCGAGCCCTGGCAGCGCTTGAGCTGTGAAGGGACCCTGCGTGCCACGGAAGGCGGCGCGTGCGTCGGAGAGGGGCCGGCTGCGCGGAGATGCGGGTGGGCCGCTCGGGTGAGTGCGTCATTTTGGGGTGCCACGCGCGCGCGTATGCGCACGCGCGCGGGGCGGGCGGATTTGCCGTCCACACCGACGCCTAAAGTCCTGCGTGTCATGTCCCCGTTTCGCGCAAACCAGGGAGCCGCCATGCCGCTCTGCTTCATCGAGCCACACGACGCCATCCGAGTCATCGCAGATTCCGTCGGCCGCGAGGCCCGCCGGCAGCTCGTCGGCGAGGTTGTGCGCGCGTGGGTCGACGACCTGCCCGATCAGGAGCTCTCGTTCCACTACGCGCGGGCGATAGCCGACCTCGACGAGGACGATCTGCACCTGCTCGCCGCCTGGCACGCCTCCTTGGAGGTCGGCCAGCCGATCCCCAACACCGCATTCCTCGTGGGCGCCTTCCAGAGTCTCGGCGAGAACCGTCGCGAGGCGCTCAAGATCGCCGCCGGCTTCAGGGGCGAGGAGGCCTTCCAGGCCGGCGTCTCCGAGGACCAGGCGCTCGACACGGTGCTTCCCCACCTTTCGCATGCGCGGGCGATCGAGCTTGCGGGGGAGTGCATCCAGCTATACCAGTGGGACCGCCTGGGCTCATATAACTAGACTGGATCAATGTCCGAGCCCACGATCACCGTCGACGACGTCATGGATGCGCTCTCCAACGTGATCGACCCTGAGCTCGGCCTCGACTTCGTTGAGCTCGGCCTCATCTACGGGGTGGAGGTGAGCGGGGGAGACGTGCAGGTGACCTTCACGCTCACCACCCCCGGCTGCCCGATCGGGCCTCAGGTGACCGAACAGATCGAAGAGTTCGTCAGCGAGCTTGAAGGCGTGGAGAGCGTTGAGTCGGAGATGGTGTTCACGCCTCCGTGGTCGCCCGAGAAGATGTCGGAGGACGCGAAGTTCGCCCTGGGCTACTGACGCCGCTGAGCGGCGCGGGGCGGCGTCCTACCGATCGGAGATCGATGGGATCTCCGATCGGCCAGCTCATGTGCCGAGCACACTACGCTCCCTGCGTCCTTGCCCCGCTTGCTCAGCGGCGCCAGTAGCGGCACGTGGGGTGTCCACGGCCTTGGCCTCCTCGGCCTGGCGCTCGCGCGCGAGCGACACTAGGGCGGCGAGCTCCTCCGCGATGCTCTCGCCGATCGACTCGATGTCGGGCAGCGCGTCGAAGTCGCCGAGCAGGCCGAAGTTCATCTCGCCGTCATACGACATGATGGCAACGGCGAGCGCGTGGTTCTCGGGTAGGAACGCCACCGGGAACACGCGCTCCATGCGGCGGCCCAGCACGTAGAGCGGAAACTGCGGCCCCGGCACGTTCGTGACGATCACGTTGAACAGGCGCGTGGAGAAGTTCAGCCGCGACGCCTGCGCGAGGATCGTCGGCGGAGCGAAGTTCTGCGCTCCCGCGATCACCTCGGCGCCGAGCGCCTGCTTGGACTCCTTCAGCCCGTCCATCGCGTGCCTCACGAAGCGCAACCGCTGAAGCGGATCGGCGATGTACACCGGCAGCGGCCCTCTCATCACGACGATCCGGTTGCCCCCCTCGTGGCGCTCGCCCACGGTTCGCACCGACACCGGCACGAGCGCGCGCATCTCGAGCCCCTCGGTGCGCACTCCGCGCGCGATCAGGAACGAGCGCAGCGCCCCCGTCACGACCGCCAGCACCACGTCGTTGACGGTGCCCCCGAGCGCGTTCTTGACGAGCTTGAAGTCGTCGAGCTGCGCCGCGATCCCCACGAAGCGCCGGTGCGGGCCGATCTCCACGTTCAGCGGCGTCCACGGCGCTGGATTGAGCCCGGCCCACACGATCTCCCCGACTCCCTCGGCGGCCTCGCGAGCGCGCTCGACCGTGCGCTCCGGGTGGGTGAGCGCGGCGACCGCCGCCTCCGCCATCTCGACCCCGGCGCGCACCGCGCCCCGCAGTCCGGCCGCCACGAGCTCGGTCGTGTCCGGCTCGGGGTTCGGTTTCCACGGCCGCCCCGAATGGCGTAGCGGGGCAGGGTTGGGGGTGACGTCGAACAGCACCGTCGCGAGGTCCACCCCCGCGATGCCGTCGATCAGCGAGTGGTGGGTCTTCGAGATCAATGCGAAACGGTCATCCCACAGGCCCTCGATCAGCCACATCTCCCACAGCGGCCTGGAGCGGTCGAGCGCCTGCGAGAAGATGCGCGCCGTCAGGTTGCGCAGCTGTTCCCAGCTGCCCGGGCTCGGGAGCGCCGTGTGGCGCACGTGGAACTCGAGGTTGAACGTCGGGTCGTCCACCCATACGGGGCGACCGCTGTCGAGTGCCGTGTAGGCGAGCTTGTGGCGGTAGCGGGGCACCAGGTGAAGGCGACGGCGGATCTGCTCGAGGAAGTCCTCCATCGCCGGAGGGGGGCCGTCGAGGATTGTGAGACCCCCGACGTGCATGTGCGAGTTCGGTCCCTCCTGGTGCAGGAAGGACGCATCCACCGCCGTGAGCCTGTCGAGGTGACGCTGTGCCACCAGCCAAGAGTACCCGCCGCGTGCGTGCAGTACCACCGCGTGCGTGCCGGATTCTTCGACGAAGAGATTGTTGGCCGGCGGGGAGGCCGAGAGGGCCGCGTCTACAATGAACGCGGTGTCCATTGACATGGCGACAATGCCGAACACAGTCGAGAAGCTGCTGCTCGCCGCGCCGCGCGGATACTGCGCGGGCGTGGATCGCGCGGTGCAGACAGTGGCACGCGCGCTCGACCTGCACGGGCCGCCCGTGTATGTGCGCAAGCAGATCGTCCACAACAGGCACGTCGTAGAGCTCCTTGCCGCGCGCGGGGCCGTGTTCGTCGAGGATGTGGGCGAAATTCCCGAGGGAGCGCTCACCGTGTTCTCCGCCCACGGCGTCTCCCCGAAGGTGCGTAACGAGGCCCGTGCACGCAGCCTCGACACGATCGACGCCACCTGTCCGCTCGTCACGAAGGTCCATCGCGAGGCGGTGCGCTTCGCCGAGGATGGCTACACGATCGTATTGGTCGGCCACGCCGGCCACGAGGAGGTGCAGGGCACGATGGGGGAGGCCCCGGAGCACATCGTGCTCGTGGAGAGCGAGCAGGACGTCGATGAGCTCGTCGTCGAGGATCCCGAGCGTGTGGCATACGTGACGCAAACCACGCTCTCCGTGAACGAAACGAGCGCGATCGTTGGGCGGCTGCGCGAGCGCTTCCCGAAGATCGCCGGTCCCCGCACCGACGACATCTGCTACGCCACCACCAACCGTCAGGCCGCGGTGAAGCAGATGGCGGGCGACTGCGAGTTGATGCTCGTGATCGGCTCGCGCAACTCCTCCAACTCTGTGCGTCTGGTGGAGGTAGCCCGCGACTGCGGCACCGAGGCCCACCTGATCGACAACGCCGGCGAGGTGCGCGAGGAGTGGCTCGCGGGCAAGCGCGTCGTGGGCGTGAGCTCTGGCGCCTCCGCCCCGGACGATCTCGTGCAGGACCTGCTCGACTTCTTCCGCGCGCGCGGAGTGAGCGACATCTCCGAGTTCCACGTGGTGCGCGAGGATGTCCGCTTCATGCTCCCCAAGCCGATCCGCGAGGCAGTCGCCGCGGCATCGTGAGGGCCCGCGCGATCTTGGCGCGAGAAGTCGTCGGGGGGCCGGAGCCGATCGTGGCGTGCGCCGGCGTGCGACCGGGCGGAGGGGCGCGGCTGTGCGCACGCTAGTCGTCTCAGACCTCCACCTCGGCAGCGCCTCAGGCGCCGACGTGTTGCGCCGCCCGGGGCCGCGCGCTGTCCTGCTCGACGCGCTGCACGACGTCGATCGGCTTGTGTTGCTGGGCGACGTGCTCGAGCTGCGTCATGGCCCGCGACGCGACGCGCTCGCCGCCGCGCGACCGTTCTTCGAAGATCTGGGGCGCGCGTTCGCGGGGCGCGAGGTGGTCGTCGTCGCCGGCAACCACGACCACGCGCTCGTCGAGTCGTGGACGGGCCGTCGCGACGAAAGCCCCACGCTGGAGCCGCTTGAGCTCGAGCGGCGCTTCTCGCCGGCGGAGGCCTCCTCGATGCTTGCGACGCTCGCTGAGTGGGCCGCACCAGCGCGCATCATTGCCGCCTACCCGGGCCTGTGGTTGCGCGATGACGTGTACGCCACTCATGGCCACTACCTCGACTGCCATCTCACGGTCCCCACGCTCGAGCGGCTCGGGATCGGGGTTACGGGACGCATGCTGCGCCGCCCTGCCGAGACGTTCTCCTCGGTCGACGACTACGAGGCCGTCACCGGACCCGTGTTCGCATGGATCGACGCCGTCGCTCGCCAGGCGCCGACGGGCGGGGCGCTCAACGGCCAGTCCACCGTGCGCCTCTGGCGCGCGCTTGGAGGCGATCGCTCGACCTCCGGCAGGAGCGCGCTGGATCGCGACGCCGTGGATGGGAGCGCTGGGCTCGCCGGACTGGCGGCCCTGGCGCCGGCCCTGCGCAGGCGAGCGATCGCCGGGGCCTTCCCGCTCGCCGTGGCACTGCTCAATCGCACCGGCCTGGGCTCCTTCAACGCGGACATCTCAGGTCCCGAGCTGCGCCGCGCCGGGCTGCGTGCGATGGGCGAGGTCGCTGCGCGCCTCGACATGGGTGACGCCCATGTGATCTTCGGCCACACCCACCGAGCGGGGCCGCTGCCGGGGGATGTCGCCGCGGGGGATGTCGCGGGGGAGTGGGTGGGGCCGGGGGGCGCGCGCTTGCTCAACGCGGGCTGCTGGACCTACGACCTCCACTTCCTCACCGGCACGCCCGGCGAGAGCCCCTACTGGCCCGGCGGTGCCGTGCTCGTCGAGGACGACGGCCCACCGCGGCTCTTGCGGCTGCTCGACGCTCTCGAGCCCTCGGTGCTCGAGCCGACCAGCGCCCTGTAGGTGTGCGGCGAGGCGGGCACGCTGTAGGCGTCCGCCGGCAACAGCGGGGCGAGCGGCTTGCGCTCGACGCCCAGCAGCTCCTGGATCGCAAGCTCCGTTTCGGTGTAGGCGCCCTCTCCGTAGTGGTAGTGAAAGAGCATGCTGTGCCCGTCGAATAGATAGCGGGCCGGCCAGCCCCGGTTCTCGTACTCACGCCACATCTCCAGGGCGGGGTCGAGCAGCACGGGATAGGCGATCCCCAGCCGCTCGACCGCCGCTTCGACCGCGCGGCGCTCGCGGGAGCGTGCGAAGCCCGGAGAGTGGATGCCCACCACCTGCAGTCCTTCGCCCCCGTAGCGCTCGTGCCAGGCCTTCACGTACGGCAGCGTGTGCATCGAGTTCTGAAGGCAGAAGTCCCAGAACTCGACGAGCAGCGGCTTGCCCCGCAGCCGGTCCATGCGCAGCGGCTTCGAGTTGACCCAGCGCAAGTGCGTCAGGAACGCAGGCGCTGGAATGGTGTCGACTGGGGCTCGCAAATGCGTGCCCTAGCCTATTGAACCGACCATCTCCAGCTGTATCAGGCGGTTGAGCTCGACGGCGTACTCCATCGGCAGCTCCTTCGTGACCGGCTCGATGAAGCCGTTGACGATCATCGCGGCGGCCTCGTCCTCGGTGAAGCCGCGCGAGCCCATGTAGAAGAGCTGGTCGTCGCTTATGCGCCCGACCGTCGCCTCGTGGGCGACGGCGACGTTGGGGTTCTGGATCTGGATGTCCGGCCAGGTGTCCGAGCGGGATTCCCCGTCCATCATCAGGCCGTCGCACTGCACGCGCGCCTTCGAGCCGGCGGAGTTGCTGCCCATCTTCACGAGGCCCCTATAGCCCATGATGCCGCCGTCCTTGGAGATCGACTTGGCGAGGATGTTGGAGGTGGTGTTCGGCGCCAGGTGGACGACCTTGGCGCCGGTGTCCTTGTGCACGCCCTTCCCCGCCACGCCCACGTTGAGGTGGTCGGCGCGCGCGCCCTCGCCCATCAAGAACGAGCCGGGGTAGAGCATCACGTACTTGGCGCCCATCGAGCCGCCCACCCACTCGACCGTGCCCTCGGCGTCCACGACGGCGCGCTTGGTGTTGAGGTTGTAGACGTCCTTGGACCAGTTCTGGACGGTGGTGTAGCGAGCCTTGGCGCCCTCGTGCACGAAGATCTCGACGACCGCCGAGTGCATCGAGTTGACGCTGTACGTCTGGGCGGTGCACCCCTCGATGTAGTTCACGTCCGAGCCTTCGTCGGCGATGATGAGGGTGTGCTCGAAGGTGCCCTCGCCGGCGCCCTCCATGCGGAAGTAAGCCTGTAGCGGGAGGTCCACCTTGACGCCCTTGGGGACGTACAGGAACGAGCCGCCCGACCACACGGCGCCGTGCAGCGCCGAGAACTTGTTGTCCTGCGGCGGCACGCACTTGTTCATGAAGTACTTCTGCACGAGCTCGGGGTACTCGGTGATGGCCGTGTCCATCGAGCAGAAGAGGATGCCGAGCTTGGCGTACTCTTCCTTCAGCCCCTCGTATACGGGCTCCTGGCGCCACACGCCCACCACGCCCGCCAGGTGCTCGCGCTCGGCCTGGGGGATGCCGAGGTCCTCGTAGGTCTTCTTCATCTCCTCCGGAACGTCGTCCCAGCTTTTGAAGCGCCCGGCGGTGGGGGGGGAGTAGAGCACGAGGTCGTCGAGGTTCAGCCCGCTGAGATCGGGGCCCCACGTCGGGATCGGCTTGCGTTCGTAGATCTCGAGCGACTTGACGCGCTTGTCGGCCATCCAGTCGGGCTCGCCCTTGACCTTCGAGAGCTCGCGGACCACCTCACGGGAGATGCCATGACGCGCGAGCAACTGACCCTGGTCGTCCTCGACGATCGGGCTGGGCTTTGCGATCTTGGTGCGGTCTAGCGTCGCCATAAGGCTCCCTTTGAGAATCCTGTGCTGTGGAGTAGGAATTGTATCGCGGTCACGATCCGCATTCGCGCGGGTGGGGCGGGGGCTCGATGATGGCGGGGCCGCGTGTCGTGCCCGGGCACGCCCCAATCCTCTAAACCGACCCCACCGGCCAGCTGTTGTCGCCCGTCACCGCCCCCTTCACCGCCTTCAGTCCAAGCAGCGCGCACTTGCGGCGCGTCGCCGACACGGGGATGCCGAGCAGCTCGATCGCCCAGTCGGCGTCGAGCTTTCCGACCTGCTCCAGCGACATGCCCTTCAGCTCCTCGGAGGCGATCGACGCCGACGCCTGCGAGATGGCGCAGCCGTGGCCGTGGAAGCGCAGGTCCTCGATGCGCCCGTCCTTGACCTTGATGTGCACGCCCAGCTCGTCGCCGCACAGGGGGTTGTGCTCGAGCGCCTCCATGTCGTGCGGCTGCAGCTCGCCGAAGTTGCGCGGGCGCTTGTAGTGGTCGAGGATGTAATCGCGGTAGAGATCGTCCATGTTCAAAGCTCGAATACACGCCGGCCCGCGATCAGCGCGTCGATCAGCGCGTCCACGTCATCGCGCTCGTTGTAGACGCCCACGCTCGCTCGCGCGGTGGCGGAAACGCCGAGGCGGCGCATCAACGGCTGCGCGCAGTGGTGGCCGGCGCGAATGCACACACCGCCGCGGTTTGCCAGCTCGGCGATGTCGTGCGCGTGCATGCCCTCGATCGTGAACGACACGATCCCGCCGCGATTCTCGGCCTCGGGTGGCCCGACGTACGTCAGGCCGGGGACCTCTTGCAGTCGCTCCAGCATGTATGCGGTGAGCTCGCGCTCGTGCGCGCGCACGCGCTCCATCCCGAGCGTCGAGAGGTAGTCGACAGCGGCGCCCAGCCCGACGGCCTCCGCGATCGGCGGCGTGCCCGCCTCGAACTTGAACGGCAGCTCGTTCCAGGTGGCGCCCTCGAAGCTCACCGAGGCGATCATGTCGCCGCCGGTGAGGAACGGCTCCATTCGCTCGAGGATCTCCTCCCGGCCGTGCAGCAGGCCGATGCCCGTCGGCCCGAGCGCCTTGTGGCCGGTCCACGCGTAGAAGTCCGCGCCGAGCGCGCCTGCGTCGACGGGCATGTGGGGCACCGCCTGGGCGCCGTCCACGAGCGAGGTGGCGCCCGCCGCGCGCGCACGCGCGGTCATCTCCGCCACCGGGAGGATCGTGCCGAGCACGTTCGACACGTGCGTGAACGCCACGAGCTTCACGTCGCCCCGCGCCAGCTCGCGGTCGAGCTCCTCGAGCGACACTTCGCCGCGCTCGTCCACCTCCAGGTAGCGCAGCTGCGCGCCACGCTCGCGGCAGAGCACCTGCCAGGGCACGATGTTCGCGTGGTGCTCCATCTGGGTCGTGACGATCGCGTCGCCGGGCCCCACGTTGGCGCGGCCCCACGCATATGCGACGAGGTTGATCGCCTCGGTCACGTTCTTCGTGAAGATCGTCGTGCGCGGCTCCCATCCGGCGAACGCGGCGATGTGCTCACGCGCGCCTTCATACGCGGCGTCGGACTCCTGCGCGAGCGCGTACACCCCTCGGTGCACGTTCGCGTTGCGCTCCTCGTAGTAGGCGCTCATCGCGTCGATCACCGCCCGCGGCTTCTGCGAGGTGGCGCCCGAGTCGAGGTACACGAGCGGCCGGCCGTCGAAGCGTCGCGAGAGGATCGGGAAGTCGCCGCGCACGTCGAAGGCGAGGCTCGATGACCCGCCGGCCAAGGGGACGAGCGGCGGGGAGGTGGATATACTTTTTGTGTCAACTACCATAGTGACTACAGAATCCTATGCGATAGTAGCTTGCATAAGGGGTGGGCACGATCGAGCGGGCGCCTCGGTCGATTATCTGGCCGTCGCATATGCCTCGACGTCCTCGCGCGCCGCCGCCAGCTTGGCTGCGATCTTCGCGCGCACGAGCTCTTCCAGCGGCTCGTCCGCGAGCTCGCCCAGCACGGGCTCGAAGAAGCCCTCCACGAGCACTCTCACCGCCGCCGCGCGATCGAGGCCGCGGCTCTGCATGTAGAAGATCGACGCCTCGTCCAGCTCGCCGACGGTCCCCCCGTGCGAGGCCGACACGTCGTCGGCGGACACGAGCACCGATGGGATCGCGTCCAAACGCGCCTTCGGGGAGAGCATCATCGTGTGGATCTGCAGGTAGGTGTTCGTCTTCTGGGCGCCCGGTTCGATCTGGATCAACCCCTCGAAGCTCGCCCGGCTCGCGCCGGCAGCCGCTCCGCGCCAGTGCACGTCCCCGCCGGAGGGCCCCGTCTCGTGCAGGTCCACGGCGAACGTGTCCAGATGCTCGTCCCCCTCGGTGAAGAACAGCCCCCTGAACGCCATGTCGCCGCCCGGCTCGCTCACGGCGAGCTCCAGGTGGTGGCGCACGAGATGGCCTCCCAGCAGCGCCGGCAGCCAGTGGCAGTAGGCGTCGCGTCCCACTCCCACGAAGCGGGTGGATGCGTCGAAGACGTCCCCTGAGCCCCAGTCCTGGACCTGGGCGAGGCGGCAGCGGGCGTTGTCCTTGAGATACAGCTCGAACGCTCCGGCGTGTAGGGACTGACCGTCTGAGAAGTCCTCGGCCAAGTCATGCTCGTGCACGCGGAAGTCGCTCGATGCGCCGCCGATCACGAGCGTGCGGCCGTACTGCGCCACGCCCGGCCCACCGATCGCATAGACGATCTCGAAGGGGTCCTCCACGACGAGGCCGTCGGGCACGTACAGGAACGCCCCGCCGGTCCAGAAGGCGGCGTTGGCTGCCTCGAGCTTGTGGCGGTCGATCGTGAGGCGCTTGGAATACCACTCGTGGAAGAGCGCCTGGTGCTCGCGCGCGGCGTCCTCGAGCGAGCAGAGGATCACGCCCTGCTCGGCGAGCGCGGGGTCGAGCTCGACGTGCACGACCGAGCTGTCCAGCTGCACGATCCGTCCGGCCCGTGGGCGCTCGGGGAGGGTGTTGGGGATGAATTCCGGCATAGCCACGCGTGCGCGCGCGTTAAGAGAGCTTTCTTAACGCGCGCGTGCTCGCTTGTGCCCGTATGGGCGCGCGGTGCGAGCGCATCGAGGTCCAACTCGGCGAAGCTTGTGGTCCAGAAGCCCGAGCGGCGCCACACCGGCAGCTCACTACGTTCGAACGCCGCGAGCGCGGCGGCGCGCAGCTCGTCGAGCGTACGGCTATCGCCGGCGCCGGCGCCCGCGAGGGCGTGATAGAGCGTGGCCTCGCGGTGGCGACCCGGCTTGACAGCCACTTCAGTCAAGGTCATCACCGGCCCCCGATGTTCGAGAGCCAAGCCAGACAAGGACGCACCGAGCGAAGTGTGCTTGGCACACGAGGGAGGGAGGACGCAGTATGGCGCCGGCTATCGAACATCGGCGCCGACCTCCTGGCGGATCTGGTCGTAGCCCTCGCGCTCCAACCGCTCCACCAGCTCCACGCCGCCCTCGAGCACGATGCGCCCGTCCATCAGGATGTGCACGAACTGCGGCTTCACGTAGTGCAGGATGCGCTGGTAGTGCGTGATGATGAGCGCCCCCAGCCCCTGCTCGTCGTGCAAGCGCTGCACGCCCTCCGCCACGGTGCGCAGCGCATCGATGTCAAGGCCCGAGTCGGTCTCATCCAGGATCGCCACGTCCGGCGAGAGCATCGCCATCTGGAGGATCTCCGCGCGCTTCTTCTCCCCGCCGGAGAAGCCGTCGTTGAGGTGGCGCGAGGTGAACGCGCGGTCGACGTCGAGCAGCTCGATGGCGTGCTGGAGCTGGGCTCCGAATTCCTTCACCCTGATCGGCTCGTCCCGCTTGGCGTTGATCGCCATGCGCAGAAAATTGGCCACCGACACGCCTGGAATCGACACGGGGTACTGGAAGGCGAGGAACAGGCCCGAGCGGGCGCGCTCGTGCGGCTCGGCCTCGGTTATGTCCTCTCCCTTGAACACGATCCTCCCCTCGGTGACCTCGTAGGAGGGGTGGCCCATCAGCGTGTTGGCGAGCGTCGACTTGCCGGAGCCGTTGGGCCCCATCAGGGCGTGGATCTCGCCCTTGTCGATGCTCAGATCGACGCCCTTCAGGATCTCGCGATCCTCGGTGCGAACGTGCAGGTTGATGATTTCGAGGTCGGCCATGGTTCCTTTGCTCTAGGCCGCGGTCGTAGCGGCCGGTTCTGGTGTTGACGGAAGTGGGGCGGGGGAGATGCCGGCAAGCGCTGCGTTCGCGCGTCCGCCCGCAAGCAGGTCGGCGAGGGTCGTGTCTTCCAGGGTGCGCACGATCGAGAAGCGCACCCTCGTCCACAGCAGCTTGGTGGGACAGACATGGTCGGGGTCGGACTCGCGCGAGCACACCACGCTGCCGTCGGCGGCTTGGGAGATGCACTCGATCGGAGCGATCGCCCCCTCCAGCGCCTCCACCACCTCGGCCATCGTGATCTCCTCGGCGGGGCGCGCGAGCAGATAGCCGCCCCTCGACCCCCTGCGGCTGTCGATCAGCCCCGCCTTGCGCAGGCGCGCCACGAGGTGCTCCAGGTAGGCGAGCGGCATGCCGTCGTGCTCGGCGATCTCCGCGAGCGGCACGACCGACTCGGCGCCGTCGGGACTCTCGCCGGCCCGCCGGGCCAGCTCGACCATCACCCTCACGCCGTACTCGGCCTTTGTGGAGAACATCATCGTCTGAATACCTACCTGAGAGCTAGGGTATCAGCCGGCTGGTGGCGGCTGCTCTCGCCGGCCCGCCTCCCGTGCTCGGCCGGGCCCCGGGCGGCGGATGTGGGGAGGGCTCGCGGCTCAGCCGGCCTTGAGCAGGCGGATGTCGTGGGCGAGGCCTTCGGGGGTGATCTGTTCCAGGCCGAATGCCACGCGCTCGGCGCCGGTGCGGTCGATCAGCAGCACCGTGGTCGCGGCTTCCGAGGCGGATCGACCCCCACTTGCAGGCGTCACCCCGTAGGCGCGCCACACGGGTCGCAGGTCCGTCGGGGTTCCCGTCAGGTACTCGACGCGGCCGCTCAGAGATGTTTCCTCCAGGAGGCGCCCCACGCGCGCGCGCGCGTTCGCGCGTGAGGTGGCGCTCACGAAGACAACCCGCACGCCCGGCTTCGCGGGTGGGTGGGATTCCAATTCATCGAGCGCGCCGCGGACCTGCTGGGCGACGAGCACGCAGGCGCGGCAGTCGGTCGATACCCTGGAGGGCACACCCTGAAGGGCACTTGCAGGGAGGAGCGCGAGCACCACCACCTGCCCGCGGTAGGCGCTCAGCGATACGCTCCGCCCGTACTGGTCGGTCAGCGTGAAGTCGTGCGCGCGGACCCCCACCGGGAAGGCCGCGCCGTCGAAGCCGCCGTCCCGGCTGCCGTTCGGTGTGGTCGAGCGGCTGGAGGAGCCGCCGGGGGAGCCGCCGAGGACGATCGCCACGACCAGGGCGATCGCGAGCGCGGCCGAGACCGCGGCGAGTACGAAGCGGAGTTGTGGGCGCACCGGCACGCAGCGTAGGGGACCCATTCAAATGTCGAGCGCGCCTCGCTACACTTTATGAAGTCCCATGAATCCCGACCGCCATTTAGGAGTTTCCAGATGAGCCCGTCCAGCGCGGACCTGTTGCGCCAGGTGAAGAGCGAAATCGACGAGGTCGATCCCTCCGAGGTCAAGGAGCTGCTGCAGGAGGGCGCCGTCATCGTCGACGTGCGCGAGACCGAGGAGCTCTCCTCGGGGCTGCTCCCCGGCGCCAAGCACGTGCCGCGCAGCTATCTCGAGACGCGCATCGAGGGCATCGTGCCCGACCGCGAGGCGCATGTGATCCTCTACTGCGCCTCGGGCAACCGCTCCGCCTATGGGGCTCGCACGCTACGAGACGATCTCGGCTACGAGCACGTCCAGTCGATGACCGGCGGCATCGCGCTCTGGAAGGACCGCGGCTACGAGGTCGACGTGCCGCGCACGCTCTCGGTCGAGCAGCGCGAGCGCTACTCGCGCCACCTGCTCATCCCCGAGATCGGGACGGACGGCCAGCAGAAGCTGCTCGACGCCAAGGTGCTCTTGCTCGGGGCCGGCGGGCTCGGCTCACCGACCGCGCTCTACCTCGCCGCCGCCGGCGTCGGCACGCTCGGGATCGTCGACGACGACGACGTGGACCTCTCGAACCTGCAGCGCCAGGTGATCCACTCCACGCAGCGCATCGGCATCCCGAAGGTCGACTCCGCCGAGGAGTCGATCCACGCGCTCAACCCGGACGTGGAGGTCGTCAAGTACCCGGTGCGCCTGGACGCCTCCAACATCATGGAGATCATCGAGGGCTACGACATCATCGTCGACGGGGTCGACAACTTCCCCACGCGCTATCTCCTCAACGACGCCTCCGTGCGCCTGAAGATCCCGGTCGTGTCCGCGTCGATCCTCGGCTTCGACGGGCAGCTCTCCGTGTTCAAGCCCTACGAGGGCCCCTGCTACCGCTGCCTGTTCCGCGAGCCCCCGCCCGCGGAGCTCGCGCCCTCCTGCGGCGCCAACGGCGTGCTCGGCGTGCTTCCCGGCACGATGGGCCTGCTGCAGGCCACCGAGGTCGTCAAGCTGATCGTGGGCATCGGCGACCCCGCGATCGGGCGTCTCTTGCTCTACGACGCGCTCGCCGCCACGCTCAGCGAGGTCAAGGTCCACCGCGACCCCGACTGCCCGATCTGCTCGCGCCCGCCGGGCGAGATCTCCGACGAGGAGATGGGTGTGTTCCCCGACTACGACGCGTTCTGCGCCGCAGCGGGCTAGTCTTTCGCGCTCGATGGCCACGATCAAGATTCCACCTGTGTTGCGCGCGTCCGTTGGCGGCGAGCGCGAGGTGTCCGCCTCGGGCGAGAACGTCGGCGAGATCCTGCGCGACCTCGCCGACACCCACCCGGCCACCGCCGACCAGCTCTTCTCCGACGACGGCGAGCTCAATCGCTACGTCAACGTCTACCTCAACGACGAGGATGTCCGCGTACTCGAGGGGCTCGACACCGCGGTCGGCGATGGCGACACGATTGTGATCCTGCCGGCCATGGCAGGCGGCTCGCGCTAACCCGGGCCGCTTCGCGCGAAGGAGCTACGCCGCGACGCGTGTCTCGACGCTGTCTGAGGCCGCCACGCCAGCCGCCGGCACGTGGCTCATCGCGTGCTCGGCGAGCGCGGTGATCGTGAGGCTCGGGTTGACGCCCACGTTCGCCGGGATCGCGGAGCCGTCGCATACGAGCAGGTTCTCGTAGCCGAACACGCACTGGTGGGCGTCCACCACGCCGTGGTCGGCGTCGGCGCCGATCACTGCCCCGCCGAGGATGTGGGCGGTCGTGGGGGTGTTCAGCATCGCCTCCATCACCGAGCTCTGCGCCACGCCGCCCGTGCGCTCGGCGAACCATTCGGCGGCCTTGTTCGCAACCGGGATGAACGTCGGGTTGGGGCGCTCGGGGTCCTGTTCGGTGCTCAACCACATCGTTCCGAACGGGCCTCGTTTGGGACGCAACGCCATCGCGTTGTCGAGCGTCTGCATTACGAGGAGGATGATTGTGCGCCTTGACCATTCGCGCCCGAAGAGCAGTTTCGCGAAGCGTCCGGGATGACGCGCGATCTGACCGAGCAGCTTCAACGGGCGCGTGAAGCGCGTGCCGTCGCCCACAAGCAGCGTATAGAGACGGCTCATCGAGTTGCCGTCCTTGCCATACGACACGGTCTCGATGTGCGTGTAGGGGTCTGGATAGACACTCGAGGTGATCGCAACTCGTTTGGTCAAGTCGTCGGGATAGCCCTTCGGGACGGTCACCGCCAGGATCGCCTCGCTGTTGGTGCGCACCAGCTCGCCGAGGCGGTTTGAGATGCGCGGCAGCGACCCGCCCAGGCGGCAGCGCTGCAGCAGCAGGTTCGTGCCGAGCGGCCCCGCGGACACAACCACGCCACGCGCGCGATGGACCTTGCGGTCGCGGCGCACCCAGGAGCCGGACCTCACGCTTTCGATCTCATAGCCCTCGCTGCCGTCGCCGGCTCCGAGCGGGCGGACGTCCACGACGGTGCGCTCCGCTGTCACCTTCGCGCCGCGCTTCTCGGCCAGGAACAGGTAGTTCTTGACCAGCGTGTTCTTGGCGCCGTGCGGGCACCCCACCATGCAGCGGCCGCACCTCATGCAGCCGGTGCGGTCCGGGCCCTCGCCCCCGAAGAACGGGTCCGCGACGGTCTCGCCGGGCTCGCCGAAGAACACGCCGACGGGCGTCTTTTTGTATGTGTCGCCCACACCCAGCTCCTCGCCGAGCTCGCGCAGCAGCTGGTCGGCGGGGTCGTCGTGCTCGTTCATCGTCACGCCGAGCATCCTTTGCGCTTCGTCGTAGTGGGGGGCCAGGTCGGTCTCCCAGTCGGCGATCGCCGACCACTGCGTGTCCTCGAAGAACGGCTTCGGCGGGACGTACAGCGTGTTGGCGTAGCCGAGGCTGCCGCCACCCACGCCGCAGCCGCTCACGACCGACACGTCCCTGAACGTGGTGATCCTGAAGATCCCCTTCAAGCCGAGCTTGGGGCGCCAGAAGTAGCGCCTGAAGTCCCCTGTCGACTTCGGGAAGTCGTCGTCGGCAAAGCGCTTGCCGCACTCGAGCACTCCCACCCGGTAGCCCTTCTCCGAGAGGCGCAGCGCCGAGACGCTGCCGCCGAAGCCGGAGCCGATCACCAGCCAGTCGTAGTCGAAGTCCTGCCGCATCCCGCCATCAGCTTATTGGTTATCTGGCCAGTCCATCGCGTGGACCGCGATGCGGCCCCAGGCCGGGCCCTGGGTGGTGGCTCCTCGCGGGGTCGGGCGCGGCCGGGCGGTTCGTTCGACCGATTCGGCGCGGCGGGCGTCTGGCGCTATATTCCGTGAAGTAATGGCTGTCGAGCGGGTTGGCAACAAGCCCTGCGGAGGGCGCTACGGCGACATCGTCCAGTCGATCGGCAACACGCCGCTCGTGGAGCTCCCGCGGCTCTCGCCCAAGCCGGGCGTGCGCATCTGGGCAAAGCTCGAGTCGCGCAATCCCACCGGCTCGGTCAAGGACCGCGTGGCGCGCGCCCTGATCGAGGACGCCGAGGAGAAGGGCGCAATCCTGCCCGGCCAGACGATCCTCGAGCCGACCTCCGGCAACACCGGCATCTCCCTCGCGATGATCTGCTCGCGCAAGGGCTACCCATTGAAGGTGGTGATGCCCGAGAACGTCACCCCCGAGCGCACCCAGCTGCTTCAGATGTACGGCGCGCAGATCGTCTACTCCGAGGGATCCAAGGGCTCCAACGGAGCGGTCGAGAAGGCGCTCGACATGGCGCAGGCCGACTCCTCCTACTACATGCCCTACCAGTACGGCAACCTCGCCAACCCGAACGCCCACTACAACGGCACGGCCCTGGAGATCCTCGAGGAGCTCGACGAGGTGTCCGCATTCGTCGCCGGCCTCGGCACGGGCGGCACCCTGATGGGCAACGGCCGCCGGCTGAAGGAGACCCTCGGCGACGCGGTGAAGATCGTCGCCGCCGAGCCCATGCAGGGCGAGCCCGTTCAGGGGCTGCGCTCGCTCGACGACGGCTTCATCCCACCGATCATCGACCTCTCGCTGCTCGACCGCAAGATCTTCGTCACCAACCGCGACGCCATCATCTGGACGCGCAAGCTGCTCGACGAGGAGAGCGTCTTCGCGGGCGTCTCCAGCGGCGCGATCGCCCGCGTGGCGGTGCGCATCGCCGGCGAGCTCGACGAGGGCAACGTCGTGTTCATCGTGGCCGACGACGGCTGGAAGTACCTGTCGAGCGGCATCTACACGCTCCCGGTCGACGAGATCGAGAACCTCGACGCCACCGTGTGGTGGTGAGCGGCCTGCGCGCGATGTGGGTATGCGGTGCGCCAAATCGGGGTGCCCTGCGCGCGCGCACGCGCGCGCGCGCACGAACCCACTGAGAGAGACACATGGACATCTCCTCGGACCTGCTCGACCAGATCGTCGCCCACGCGCGCGCGGAGGCCCCAAACGAGTGCTGTGGCGTCGTCGCCGTCGTGCCCGCCGCGGACGGACGCCCGGCGCATGCCACGCGGGTGCGACGCGCCGGCAACGTCCACGAAAGCCCCAAGCGCTTCGAGATCGACGGCAAGGACGTGCTCGCGGCCATCAAGGAGTTCGACCACGCCGGTTGGGAGATAGGCGCCATCTACCACTCCCACACCCACACCGTGCCCTACCCGTCCCAGACCGACGTCAACTTCGCCGCCCACTGGCCCGGAGTCGAGTGGATCATCGTCGGGCTCGCCGACCCCTCGGCGCCTGAGATCCGCTCCTACCTGATCGAGGGAGGCACGGTCCGTGAGGTGGAGATCGGCAAGATCGCCGTTTAGACCAAGACCGGCTGGCCCATCGGCTGGCCGGCTTCGCGCGTGATCGCCTCGATCTCTTCGGAGGCTCGTTCGAACTCGCCGTCGGAGAGCACCGGCGTGCCCTCGAAGGGCAGTTCGCGCTGCAGCTCCAACCACGAGCTGCACACTCCGTACTCGTCCTTGACCTTGACGGTCACCGGGCGCGGGATTCGATAAGTGCGAAGCAGCAGCACGTGCAGAGGATGGCGCCGCTTCCATTCCAGCCGCTTCTCGGCGTAGTCGGGCGTCCACACGTAGAACGGCGACAGCGCATCCACGCAGCGGGGGTCTGAGATCGTGAAGTGGCCCGCCACTTCGGCCCACGCCCTGATGCGCACGCGCTCGGGCTGGGAGATGCCGCCTTCGACGCTGAACGCCTGCACGGGCGGCTCGCCGTCGTTCCACACGCCTTCCTCCAGCGCCCTGCGCAGCTCGGGCTGGTGGGATTCGCGCACGAGGTCGTTGCGCTGATGATCGAACGTGGGGTACAGGAAGAAGCGGTCGTGCTCGAGCTTGAAGTGCTTTTCGGGCTCGCGTATGCCGCCCTTGCGCAGGGTGATGAGCTGCTCGCCTTCGGCGAGGGCGCGGACGGTGACCGCCCATTCCTTGAGAGCAATTGGCATTTTTGGGATGACCTGAATACGAGGGATCGTCTGACAACCGCGAAGCCCCGTCCGCGCCGCCTCTGAAGGCTCGTGGCACGGGGTGCCGCTCCCGTTAAAGATACGAAATCCGAGCGAAAATCCCAAATCACCTGCAAATGGGCGGTTTTTTGGGCGTTTCGCCGGTTACGGGACGTTCACAGGCGCCGGCCCGCGAGGCCTCGGCAGCCTCGATCGGCGACGCGCAGTCGTCGGCCCCGACCCGCTCAGGCGCCGTACCCGCCGCCGCCGGGGGTTTCGATGCGAAGCCGCTCGCCTTCCCGAAGCCCGTCCGTGACCTTTGCGGGCAATCCCCGCGGAGCACCGTCGCCCGCTCCGATCAACGTGTCGCGCCCAGCCAGGCCGGGCCCGCCGCCGTGGGCTCCGGGGGGCGCGTGGCGCCGCCGCTCGGCGATCAGCGAGAAGGTCATGTCGTCGAGCGCTTCCAGCTCGCGCACCACGCCGTCTCCGCCCCTGTGCCTGCCCGTGCCCCCCGACCCGCGCCGCAGCGCATACTCGGTCACGCGCAGCGGCAGTTCGCGCTCCAACGCCTCCACGGGCGTGTTCAGCGTGTTGCTCATCGCCACGTGCACCCCGCTCGGGCCGTCGGCGTCCTCGCACGCGCCCTGGCCGCCGCCGAGCGTCTCGTAGTAGGTGAAGTCCTCGTTGCCGAGCGTCAGGTTGTTCATCGTGCCCTGGCCCAACGCCCTCCCGAACGCGCCGAGCACGAGGTCCGCCACGCGCGAGGAGGTCTCCACGTTGCCGCCGACCACGGCGGGAGCGGGCTCGCCGGGGCTGGGATGGGCGTTCAGCAGCGACCCCTCCGGCACGATCACCTCGATCGGCCTGTAAGCGCCCGCGGACGGCGGGATGTCGGGGTCGGTGAGCACCCGCACGGCGAACCAGCACGCCGAGAGGGTCACCGCGAGCGGGCAGTTGAGATTGCCCTCGTGCCTGCCCGCGGAGCCGGTGAAGTCGAGCACGAGCCGCTCGCCGTCCACGGTGGCCTTCAGGCGCAGCGGAAGGTCTCCCTCGACGGCCTCGAGCACGTCGTGCGCTTCGCGCACCCCGTCGGGCAGCGCGGCGATGCACGCGCGCGTGCGCCGCTCCGCGTAGTCGAGCACCGCGTCCATCGCCACCCCGAGCCGGTCCACCCCCACGCGCCCCGCGAGCTCCGCCAGGCGCAGCGCGCCCACGCGGTTGGCGGCGAGCTGGGCGCGGAGGTCGGCGCGGCGCTCCTGGGGCTGGCGCATCCGCGCCACGATCTCCTCGATCGCCTCCGGCGTGATCGGTCGTGGGGAGATCACCACGCCCTCCTCCTCCAGGCGGCGGCTGTCGGCCGGCATCGACCCCGGCACGCGTCCGCCCACGTCGGCGTGGTGCGCGCGGCTCGCGGCGAAGCCGATGAGCGGGCCCGCAAAAACAGGTGTCACGACCGTGATGTCCGGCAGGTGCGTGCCCCCCGCGAACGGGTCGTTGAGGATCCACGACAGCTCCGGGCGGTGCGCCTCATCGAGCACAGCCCGCACCGCGGCGGGCATCGAGCCGAGGTGCACGGGGATGTGCTCGGCCTGCATCGCCATCTCCCCGTCGGGGTCGAACAGGGCGGTGGAGGCGTCGCGTCGCTCCTTGATGTTGGCCGAGTGCGCCGAGCGCACGAGCGTCGCGCCCATCTCCTCGCACGCCGCCCGCAGCGCGCCCACGATCACCTGCAGCTCGATCGGGTCGAGCGCCCCCGTAGCGGGACCTCCAGCCCGTGTCGAGCCGGTTTCGGGGGTTTCGCTCATGCGCTGCGCTCCGGCGCGACGGTCGGCACGCTCATGCGCTGCGCTCCGGCGCGACGGTCGGCACGCTCATGCGTTGCGCTCCAACACCACGGTTCCATACTCGTCGACCTCGCCACCCCAGCCGGGCGGCACCAGCAGCGTGGCCTCCGGCATCGCGCACAGCGCCGGCCCCTCCACGCGCGCGCCCGCGGGCAGCACGCCGCGCCACAGCTCCGCCTCGACCGGCTCGCCGTCGAACACCACTCGCGTGGCGCCGCGCGCCGGCGGCTCGACCGCGACCCCCTTCAGCCGCAGGGCGGGCCGCTCACCGAGCACCGACACGCGCACGTTCACGAGCTCCACCTCGCCGTGCTCGTCCCGGTAGCCGTAGCGCTGCTCGTGGGCCTCCTCGAATGCTTCTCTCAGGCGTTTGGGCTCAACCAGGGCGTGTTCGCTGGAACTGGGAGCGTCACTCGGGGGCACGCCCAACCCTCCCCCAAAAAAATCCTCCGCCTCGATCTCCCCGTCAACCGTCAGCTCGAACGACTGGCCCCTATAGCGCATCTCGTATCGCACGCCGACGCTCGCCACCGGCGCGCCCAGCTCCGCCGTCGCACGCTCCGCCAGGCCGGCCACCGCGCGCGTTACGCGCTCGCGCGTGAGGCTCTCCCCAGCGAGCATCACGGTGCTCGACGCGTCGCGCCTCGGGGCCGCCGCCGCCAGTCCGAGCGCGCTCAGCACCCCGCACGCGCGCGGGCACAGCACTCGCGTGATCCCCAGCTCCGCCGCCATCGCCGCCGCGTGCAGCGGGCCGGCGCCTCCGAAGGGCATCAGTGCGAACCCGCGCGGGTCGATGCCGCGCTCGACCGTCATCACCGCGAGCGCCCTTCGCATCTCCGTCTCGGCGACCCTCACGATTCCCTCCGCGCACGCGAGGAGATCGAGCCCCAGCTCGCGCGCGAGCGCCCCCACCGCGCGCTCCGCCGCCTCGCGGTCGAGGCTCACCCCGCCCGCCAGCGGCGCGTCGTGGAGCAGCCTGCCGAGCACGAGGTTCGCGTCGGTCACCGTCGCCCGCTCGCCGCCGAGCCCGTAGCACGCGGGCCCCGGGTCGGCGCCCGCCGACTCCGGCCCCACGCGCAACGCGCCGCCCTCGTCGCGCCACGCGATCGATCCGCCACCCGCGCCCACCGTGTGGATGTCGAGCGCGGGCAGCGCCATCGGCCGACCCGCCACCTTGCGCTCGGCCGTCTCGGCCACCCTGCCGCCGTCGATCACGCACACGTCGCACGACGTGCCGCCCATGTCGAAGCACAGCACGTCCCGCTCGCCCGTCGCCTCGCTGAGCAGCAGCGCCCCGCCTACGCCCCCCGCGGGGCCCGACAGGACCGTCAGCGCGGCGTGCTTCGCCGCCCGCCGCGCGTCGGTGAGCCCGCCCGAGGACTGCATCACCTGGACGGGCGGCAACCCCCGCTCCGCCGCCCGCGTGCCGAGCCGCTTCAGATACGCCGCCAGCAGGGGCGACAGCGCCGCGTCCACCTCGGTGGTCGACGCCCGCTCATACTCCCTGAACGTCCCCACCAGCTCGTGCGACAGCGACAGATGGGCGTCCTCCAAGCGCGCCGCGATCAGCTCGCCGAGCCTGCGCTCGTGCTCGGGGTGGGCGTAGGAGTGCAGCAGCACCACCGCCACCGCCTCCGGGCTCGCCTCCGCCAGGCGCTCCACCAGCGCCGCCGCGGCCTGCTCGTCGAGCGCGCGCAGCGGCCCGTCCGGCCCCATCCGCTCGGGCGCGCCGAAGCGCAGCTCGGGCGCGGCGAGCGGTCGCGGTCCCGTCTCGCACAGCCGGTACAGGCTCGGCCGCGCCTGACGCCCCAGCTCCACCACGTCCGTGAACCCGTCGGTCGCCACCAGCGCGGTGCGCGCGCCTTTGCCCTCCAGCAGCGCATTCGTGGCGACGGTCATGCCGTGCGCAAAGCGCTCCACCCGCCCCCCCTCGCGCGCCGCACGGGTGGGATCGCGACCGGCGGAGGCGGTGGAGGTGGGGTCCGCACGGGTGGGATCGCCGCCGGCGGAGGCGGTGGAGGTGGGGTGACGCACGAAATCGTGTGCCCCGTGCGCGTGCCCGCGCGCGCGCGCGAGCACCTCCTCGACGGCAGCCATCACCCCCGCCTGCTGATCGCGCGGCGTGCTTGGCGCCTTGGCGCTCGTCGTCGTCCCGTCGTCGTCCACCAGCACCGCGTCGGTGAAGGTCCCGCCCACGTCCACCCCGAGCAGCATCGCCCGGACAGCCTAGTGCGGCGGGCGTCAGGCGGCGCGGCGCTCGGTGTGCTCGGTGTCGGCGAGATGCTGATGCGAGGGGCAGTATCCGTTGTGGGGCAGCGGCACCCGCTGGCACCCCGACCCCTTGCGGGTCGTCGCCCTGCACGTCGGCGGCTCGTCGGTGAACGTCGCGTGAGCCGCCACCGGGTTCTCCAGCAGGAAGCGCTGTGCCAGATCGATGTAGTGCACAACCGTCTGCAACACCCGCTCCTGCGCGCTCATCGGGAAGTACGTCCTGATGTCGTTGAACAGCGTGCGCGCCGGCTTGGCGAAGTAGTGCCGATCGGTCGCCAGCCGCTCGAGCGCCGCCTCGCACGCATCCAGCACCCGCTTGTGATTGGAGATGTTGCGGGCGTCGCGCCGCTGCTCCGCGATGTACGGGGCCAGCTCCCTGTAGATGGCTCGGCTGAACTGGTACATGGTTCCGCTCCTACTGAACACCCATGCGACCTCTACGGATCGCACTTGTCGAGTATCCAAGCCGTTCCTAAGGCCCACAGAAGTAATTGATTAAGCCTGGGTTAGCTTTTCGCCGCTTGATTGTTTTGGGGGATTTTTTGGCGTACCCGTGGAGATCCCCCGCCGCGCGTCTCCTCAGGGGCCCGTGCTCACTCCCACGCGTGCCACTCGAGCGACTCACCCGCGTTCTGCACCACGACGTGCCTGCCGTCGAGCGTCGGGTCGGGATCGGGATGGTCGGTGCGCGTGTGCGTCCCCCGGCTCTCCTCGCGCGCGAGCGCCGCCCGCGCGATCAGGCGCGCCAGCGGGTGTGGGTCGTCGAGCAGCCGCCTCAGCCCGTCGGCCGAGCGTTCGATCCCCGCGTGCTCCCACAGCGCCCTGCGCGTCTCCCGGCGGACGGGAACGATCGGCGTTGACGCGGGCGAGACGGGGTCGGAGGGGCGCCCCGGCGACGGCTCGTCGAGTGCCGCCAGCGCCGCCCGCCGCCCGAACACGAAGCACTCGCTCAACGAGTTCGACGCCAGCCGGTTCGCCCCGTGCAAGCCCGTGCATGCCGTCTCGCCGACGGCAAACAGGCCCGGGACGGCCGAGCGCGCGTGCAGGTCGGTCACCACCCCGCCGATGGTGTAGTGGGCGGCCGGCGCCACCGGCACGAGCTCACGCGCCGGATCGAGCCCCGCCTCGCGCAGCGCCCCCACCACGTTCGGGAACAGCGCGGGGTCGATCGCTCGCATGTCCAGGCTCACGGAGCGCTCGCCGCTCTCGCGCAAACGCGCCTGGATCGCGCGCGACACCTCGTCGCGCGGCGCCAGCTCGTCCACGAAGCGCTCCCCGTGGGCGTCGTGGAGCGTCGCCCCCTCGCCGCGGATCGCCTCGGTGATCAGGAAGCCTTCCTTGCCCTTCACGTCGATCACCGCCGTCGGGTGGAACTGGACGAACTCGAGGTCCGCGAGCGGCGCTCCGGCGGCGTGCGCCAGTAGCAGCCCCTGGCCGACCGAGCCCGGCGGGTTGGTCGTGCGCGACCACAGCGCCGCCGCGCCGCCGGTGCTCAGCACCACCGCGCGCGCCGCCAGCGTATGCCCGAGCGATCGGAGATCGACGGGATCTCCGATCGGCCAGCACACCACGCCGCGGCAGCGGCCGTGCTCGAGCCACAGTCGCGACACGCGCGCCCCCTCGATCACCGCCACGCGCTCCTGCTCCACCACCAGCGCCGAGAGCTCGCGCAGCAGCCGCCGTCCCGTTGCGCTCCCCCCGGCGTGCACGATCCGCCTCACCGAGTGCCCGCCCTCCAGTCCGAGCGCCAGCCGCCCGTGGCGGTCCGCGTCGAAGTGGAACCCAAGTTGCTCCAGGTCGCGCACGCAGTCGGGCGCCTCCTTCACGAGCGCCTCGGCAGCCGAGCGCCTCACCGCGCCGCGTCCCGCGCGCTCGGTGTCCACCAGGTGCAGCTCCGCGCTGTCGTCGGCCGCCAGCGCCGCCGCGAGCCCGCCCTGCGCCCAGTAGCTGGCCGTCTGCGCGAGCGCCGCGGCCGACAGCAGCGCCACGCTCCCGCCCGCCCGCGCGACGCACAGCGCCGTGTACAGCCCGGCCGCGCCCGCTCCCACCACCGCGACGTCCACGTCGGCGTGCGCGCCCCCCGGGCCGGACGTCATCCGGCGAGCTTCACGAGCGCCGCCGTCAGCACGCCGAGCGCGAGCACCACCACCACTACCAGCGCGATCGCGAGCGCCTTCCATTTCGGCTGCGCCGCCAATCGCGTGCGCGCCGCTGCCCCGCAGCGCATGCACCAGTCCTGCTCACGCTTCAGCGGCGCCCCGCACAGCGGGCACAGCTCGCGCGCCACACCGCCGTCGGCGCCCGCATGCGCCGGCAGCGGCGCCGTCGCGCTCACGCGCCCCTCGCCGGGGGCCGCACGATCTGCGTCGGCTCGTCCTCGGGCTCCCGCGTGGGCCTCGCGGCCACCGGCGCGGCGGTCGGCTTCACGGGCAGCGCCGGCTCCGGCGGCGCGGTCGCGGGACGTCCCACCGGCCGCTCCGCGGGCGCAGCCGCCGGACGGCCCTCCGACAAATCCGCCGGCGCTGCGGGTGGCGTCGCCGGCTGGGCGGGAGCCGGCGCCGGCGCCGGCTCCGCGCTTGGCGCAGGAGGCGTGATCGGAGCCGTGGAGAGCGGCCGGTCGGCGCTCGTGTCGAACGCCAAGCCGCAGCCCGGGCAGAAGCGATCGTCGCTGCCGTGGATGGCGGCGCACCGCGGACATGCCGCGATCCCCACTTCGCGCAGCACCGTCACCGGCCGGAGATCGTGCAGAGCCTCTTCGAGCGCGCGCAGCTCTGCGTCGATGTGTGCGAGCGTCGCCAGCTTGGCCAGCACCACTCGGTCGTTGCGCTGGCCGAAGCGGTGCAGATCGAACACCAGCCCGCCGAGATCGCGATAGGCGAGCTCACGCGCCCTGCGCAGGAAGCGCGCGCGGCGGCGCATCCGCCCGCGCTCGCCGAAGCCGGGCGCCTGGGGCGTCTGCTCGGCGGCCCGCTCAGCCGGCTCGCCGGCCCGCTCAGCCGGCTCGCCGGCCGTCTGCCCGGCGGCTTGCTCGGCCGGCGCCCCGGCCGTCTGCTCGGCAGCTTGCCCGGGGCCGGCCGGCTCAGGCGCCTGCGGTGTCTGCTCCGACTCCCGCGACGTCTGCTCAGGCGCCTGTGTCCGTCCAGCTTCTTGCTCGCCCGCCACGGTTCAATGCTATCCGGCATCCGCGACGAGCGAGCGCCACGCGGCGGCCACCCGCTCAGCCATCCGCGCCGCCGAGAACCGCTCGGCGCGCGCGCGACCCGCCACGCGCGGGTCCGCATCGGCTATGTGCGGGGCGAGCGCCGCGCGCCAGCGCTCCAGCTCGAACGGCGCGCACAGGGTTCCCTCCAGCCCGTCGAGCGCCTGCCGGTGCACGCCGACGGGCGTCGCCAGCACCGGCACGTCGCACGCCAGCGCCTCGAGCACCGCCAGCCCGAAGCCCTCCCGTTCGGAGGGCACGAGCACCGCGTTGCACGCGTTCACGTACAGCGGCACCTGCTCCGGCTCCACGCCCCCGAGGGTCAGCAGCCGTGCTCCGACGGCCTGGGCGAGCGCCAGGGCGCGGTCGCAGCGCTTCTCCGGCCGGCCGGGATCGGCGGGGAAGAGCACGTAGGGGATCTGCGGTTCGGAGGAGACCTTGGGTGGGGAGGCGTGCGGTTCGGAGGGGGTGTGTGTTTCAAGTTTCAGCATGCCTCGCGCGCGCGCGCGAGGCATCGCTTTGAAGCGCTCCATGTCCACCCCGCAGGGCAGCACTCGCGCGCGCTCGCGCGCGCGACGGCCCGGGATCTCCTTTACGAGCGACTCCGACACGGCGGCGAGGAGGCCGATCGCCGGCAGCACCGCGCGCGTGGCCATACGCGTGCGCGGATGGCTCAGGTCGGTGCCGTGCACCGTCAGCCCCCGTCCCCGCGCTTTGACCGCCAGCGCCGGCCAGGCGGTCAGCCCGAAGTGGGCGTGCACCACGTCGAAGCGCTCGCCGTCGTAGCGGCGGCGCAGATCGCGCGCCGCGCGCGCGAGTCCGCGAGCCCCCGGCGGGAACTCGTACAGCTCCACGCTCACGCCCTCCAGGCGCCTGAGCGCGTCCACCTGGTCGCGCACGAAGCGGCCCCGCTCTGGATGGCCGTCGTCGGCGAGCATGTTGGACACCACGAGCGCGCGCAGGCATCGTCCCTCTGATCCAACAATCTTCTCTGGCACAGGCCCCGACGGTAGCGCTCTGGAATGATGGCCTGCGTGACGAACGTACCCGCCGGCGACCCACGCGCCCGTCCGATCGGCGTGTTCGACTCCGGCGTGGGCGGGCTCACGGTCCTGCACGAGCTGCTCGTGCGGCTGCCGCGCGAGGACTTCCTCTATCTGGGCGACACCGCGCGCTTCCCCTACGGCGAGCGCACCCCCGAAGAGCTCGCGCGCTTCTCCTCGGAGATCGCCGAGGAGCTCCTGCGCCGCCGCGCGAAGCTGCTCGTGATCGCGTGCAACTCAGCCACCGCGGCCGCCCTGCCGATGCTCGAGCGACGCATGATGGAAACCACGCTCGGTGCGGACGTGCTCGGCGTCGTGCGCCCCGAGGCGCTGCGGGCGGTCGCCGCCACGCGCAACGGGCGCATCGGCCTGCTCGCCACGCCCACCACCGTCGCGAGCGGCAGCTACGAGCGCGCCGTCTCCGCGGTGGACCCGCACGTCACGCTGCACCCCGTCGCCTGCCCCGAGCTCGCGGCGATCATCCAGGCGGGCCGCCAGTTCGACGAGCGCGCCGTCGCGAGCGTGCGCGAGGCGTGCGCGCCGCTGCGCGCCGCCGACGTCGACACGGTGATCCTCGGCTGCACCCACTACCCGCTCATCAGCCCGATGCTCCAGCGGATGCTCGGACCGACCGTGCAGCTCGTCAGCTCCGGCGCCGCGCTCGCGCGCCAGGTCGAGCACGCGCTCTCCACGCGCGGCCTGAGCAACCCACGCGAGCACGGCGAGGGCGACTACCGCTTCCTGTGCACCGGCGACACGGAGGCGTTTCGGGAGCTCGGCACGCGCTTCCTGCAGATGCCGCTCGGCGAGGTCGAGCGCATCGACCTGCGCAGCGTGGGAGCGCTCGCGTGACCGTAAGGAAACGCAGCTATGCCCGCGCCGCCGATGGCCTGCGCCCGGTCGAGATCGAGCCGGGCTTCGTGCGCACCGCCACCGGCTCCGCGCTCATCTCGATGGGCGAGACGCGCGTCATCTGCACCGCCTCCGCCCAGGAGAGCGTGCCGCGCTGGATGGCCGGCAAGGGCAGGGGTTGGCTCACGGCGGAGTACGGCATGCTGCCCGCCTCCACCGGCGATCGCAAGCCGCGCGACATCTCCAAGGGCCGCCCCGACGGGCGCGGAGTCGAGATCCAGCGTCTCATCGGCCGCTCGCTGCGCGCCGTCATCGACCTCGCCGCGCTCGGCGAACGCACGATCTACCTCGACTGCGACGTGCTCCAGGCCGACGGAGGCACGCGCTGCGCGTCGATCACGGGCGCCTATGTCGCGCTCGCGCTCGCGTGCGAGCGGCTGCGCGCCAAGGAGAAGATCGAGCGCTCGCCCCTGACCGGCTCGATCGCGGCCGTCTCGTGCGGGATCGTGGAGGGCAGGGCGCTGCTCGACCTCGACTACGGCGAGGACTCCGGCGCCGAGGTCGACGCCAACGTCGTCATGACGGGCGACGGCGGCCTGGTGGAGGTGCAGGCCACGGCCGAGCGCACCCCTCTTTCGCGTGCCCATCTCGACGAGCTGCTCGCGCTCGCGGCGGCCGGGATCGAAGAGCTGCGCACCGCCCAGCGGCGGGTGCTCGCCGACCCGTCGTGAAGCTGCTGCTGGCGACCCGCAACGAGCACAAGCGTCGCGAGGTCGCGCGCCTGCTGCCGGGCTTCGAGGTAGATGCCCTGCCGGACGAGGTGACGCTGCCGCCCGAGCACGGCGACACCTTCGAGGCGAACGCGCTTGCCAAGGCGCGTGCCGCGGCGGCGGCCACCGGCAGGGCCAGCATCGCCGACGACTCCGGCATCGAGGCGGCCGCGCTCGGCGGCGCCCCGGGGGTGCGCTCGGCGCGCTATGCCGGAGAGGGCGCCTCCGACGAGCTGAACCTCGCAAAGCTCTTGCGCGAGGCGCCCGCCGGCAGTCCGCTCGCCTACGTGTGCGCGCTTGCCTACATCGATCCCGCCTCCGGGGTCGAGCGGGTCTTCGAGGGGCGCTGCGGCGGGCGTCTGGCGGATGCCCCCCGCGGTGAGAACGGCTTCGGCTACGACCCCGCCTTCCTGCTCGACGAGGAGCCGGGCGAGCTCACGATGGCGCAGCTCTCCGACGAGCGCAAGGACGCCATCAGCCATCGCGGCCGCGCCGTGCGCGCGCTGCACGCGTGGCTCGTGTCGGGTTCGCCTACAACAGGTTGATCGCCGCCGACGCTCCCACGGCGACGCTCAGCGCCGCGTAGCCCGTGTAGCCGGACAGCAGCAGCAGCGCCGCTGTGACCAGCGCGACGAGCACGGTTGCGATCCAGGCGACGCGGGTGAGCTCCATCTCCCACGTATTCTTCCTGGCCGTGCCCGAACCTGCCCGCCCGCCTGCTCGTGCCCTTCAGGGCGCCCCCCGTCATGGGGGGCCCGCTTCCGCCATAGGCTTCGCGGACAGGCTCGTCGCGCATGTGGCGGAGCGCGAGTCGCAGATCGTGCTCGGCCTGGACCCCGATCCGATGCTGCTGTGGCCCGGGATGGCCGACCGCGGGCACGAGCTGCCCGCGGACGCACCGCCGTCCATGCGCGCCGCGGCAGCGGTGCGCGCGCACTGCACGGCCCTGATCGACGCGGCGGGACCCGCGTGCGTCGCCGTCAAGCCGCAGCTCGCGCGCTTCGAGGTGCTCGGCGCGGCCGGCTGGAGCGCCCTCGCCGCGACGATCGCGCACGCACGAGAGGCGGGCCTGCTCTTGATCGCCGACGCCAAGCGCGGCGACATTGATGTGAGCGCGCGCGCCTACGCGCAGGCGCTGATCGGAGCGGTCGACACGCCGTTCGGGTCCGTTGCCGGGCTCGGCTTCGACATGACGACCGTCAACCCGCTGCTGGGTCGCGACGCGATCGAGCCGTTCGTGGCGGTTGCACGCGACGCCGGCGCCGGTCTGCTCGTGCTCGCGCGCACCTCCAACCCGGGCGCCGCCGACGTCGAGGACCTCGTGCTCGCCGACGGCGGCCGGGTGTGGGAGCGCATCGCCGCGCTCGTGGACGCGCTCGGGCGCGACGGCGTGGGGGAGAGCGGTCTCAGCGACGTTGGGGCGGTGGTGGGCGCCACCGCTCCCGAGCACCTCGCGCGCGCGCGCGAGCTGATGCCCCACGCCGTGTTCCTGCTGCCGGGCGTCGGCGCGCAGGGGGGGCGCGTCGAGGAGCTCGCTCCCGCGTTCGCGCCCCACCGCGCCGGCGGGCTGATCGCGGCGTCGCGCTCGATCGCAAACGCCCACCTCGCCGGCGGCGGCGATCCCGCGCGCGCGGCCCGCGCCGAGGCCGAACGTCTGCGCGAGATCGCCTGGGCTCTCTGAGCAGGATCTTTATGAGTCGCTGAGGAGGTCCGCTAGGCTCTGTCGTGCGCCACGGATGCCATCCGGCTCCCGCCGCGCGGGAAGGTGGATGCAGAGCACCACATGATCATCACGGTCACGCTCAACGCGGCGATCGACAAGTCGCTCTCGGTGCCCAACTTTCGCCTCGGACGGCGCCACCGCACCGTCGAGCAGCGCACCATGGCCGGCGGCAAGGGCGTCAACATCGCGCGCGCCCTGAAGGCGCTCGGGCAGCCCGTGATCGCAACCGGCCTCGCCGGAGGCGCGACCGGCACGCACATCGTGGAGCAGCTCACAGAGGAGGCGATCCTCAACGACTTCGTGCGCATCCGCGACGAGTCGCGCACCAACACCTCCGTGCTCGACCCCACCAACGGCGAGCAAACCGAGATCAACGAACGCGGCCCCTCCGTCTCCGAGGGGGAGGTCGAGCTGTTCCACGACAAGCTGCTCTACCTCGCCCGCGGCGCGGCCATCGTGGTGCTCGCCGGGTCGCTCCCGCGCGGCGTGGAGCCCGACCTGTACGCCACGCTCATCCGCGAGCTTCAGAAGGCGGGCGTCACCACCGTGATCGACACCGACGGCGACCCCCTCACACACGCGGTGCGGGCCGAGCCGGACGTGGTTTCGCCGAACGTGCTCGAGGCCGAGGAGCTCGTCGGCCACGAGTTCACCACCGAGGAGGAACGGCTGCTGGCGGTGCGTGAGATCGTCGAGCTGGGCCCGCGCGAGGCGATCATGACGATGCCCGACGGCTGCGTCGCCGACGTGCTCGTGGAAGGCAAGTCCTGCCTGCGCCGCGCCCGCACCGAACCGCGCGAGCCGATCGCCCGCCGCGGCTCGGGCGACGCCTTCCTCGCCGGCTACGTCGCCGCGCGCTACGAGGGCCGCTCCCCCGACCAGTGCCTGCGCTTTGGCGTCGCCTGTGGAGCGGAGTCCACCGGCCGTCTCGGCGCCGGGCTGATCGACCCGAAGGAGGCCCGCAGGCTCATGGGCGAGGTCGAGGTCGGGGCTGTGGAGCTGCCTGTTGAAGTGAGCTGAGCGCTCCGTAGTCGCCCGTGTGCCGGCCTTCTACGCCAAGCTGCCGTCAGGCACGAGCCAGTAGTGCTGAAGCTCACTGACGCTCGCAATGCGTTCGTAGTCGCGGTCGTAATGCACGACGGGCACGCCGGCCTTCTCGGCTGCCGCGCCGATGAGCAGGTCCACGGGAGGGACTCGGCGATGATCGCCATTGGCTGAGAGGAGCGTTTGCAACTTGCGGGCGCGCGTCCACAGGTCCGCCGGCATTGCGACCGATCCGAAAGCGTCGAGGCGAGTCGTAACGTCTCGCGCGCGCTCCTCGTTGGGAGTCAGGCGGATCAACTCCAGCACAACCAGATCGCAGACGAGCACATGGCCGGCTCCGACCTGAGCGTTGAACCATGAGGCAAGCTGGGGAAAGCGACGGTCACGCGCCCAGGTCCACACGCCCGTGTCGAACAGCGCGGGCCGGTCGAGCGGGACGGGCTCGATCTCAGGTGTGCGACTCAGCGAATCGCTCCCGGCGGTTGGCCTCGACCTGCGCGGGCGTCCCGTCGATGTCGCGGACCACGTCGAAGTTCGCAAGCGCCCGTCGCCGTCCCACCTCGCGCAGCGCTGCGTTGACCGTTGCGCTCAGGCCCTTAGTGCCCAGCTCGATGCGCGCCGCGTCAAGAGCACACTCATCGACGTCAACGGTGGTGCGTGCCATATGCATCAGTATAGCTCATCATCCAGGATGTCTCGCCGGCGATCACGCTGATCCCCCCGCATCGGAGGCTCAAGGGCCTCAGCAGCATCAGCACCGGCGTCGCCAACCCGGACTGCGCTATCTGTGCCGCCTGGTCGCTCACCGAGCGCGGCGAAGGGGTGCTGCAGGCCGTGGGGCAGGGGTGAGGCGAACGCGGTTCGCACCCTGAAGGGCATACCCAAGGCACGCGGCAGGCAGTCCGTCGGGGCTATCTATCCGTCTTCGAGGGGTGCCCGAGCGAGACTTCGGTGAGCAGGACACGGTGGTTGACGTCATTGATGAGGAACCACACCCTCCCGGCGCCCGTGACCTCGTACTGCCACTGCTCGAGCTCCTTGCCGTCATGCGATTTGCTTCCAAGCTCGCCCTTGAGCCGGTGGTGGCGGTCGGGGTTGACGCGGTGCCTGGGATCTTTCGTCAGTCGCGCGTGCATTTCCGCACAGTTCCCGGCCGCGACGTTGCAGAGCTTGGACCAGTGCTCGGCTGCGCTCTTGGTGGCAAAACGCAGGTCCCACTCAGGTGGGACGGGTGGACGCGGTACGCGATCTCCGCGCCTGCTCACCGGGGCGGGGCAACGGGCTCGTCGAAGACTGCGTGCGCGTGATCTGATTGCAGGGTCGCCAGAGTCTCTGGGCGCGACCACGCGTAGGCGGTTTTGCGCCATTCCGCGAGCAGCAGGCCCAGCCGGTCAAAAGAGCCAAGCGACCCACACGCCTCTGCGACCTCGACAAACTCCCTGGTGAACTCCTCGAGATCGCTTGCGGGGAGCAGCCGCAACCATGGCATCGCGTCCGGCAGGCCCTCCGCCATATCGGCCAGGTGTCGTCCCACCATGCGGGCGAGCACACTCGACGCGACGCCCACGGCGTCGCGTACGGTCTCCTCACGGTCCGCTCTGACGAGCAGCAGGTCGTGGCCGTCCCGGCGGCGCAGCAGCACGTCCTGACGATCCACGTCGTCCAACACCTCGCCGGACTTGCGCAGCAGGTCGGAGAAGTTGCGTTCAAGAGCGACAGTCGCCATGAGGCACACTATACAACACTACTTCTGAACTGGCCCGAGGACATCGTCGAAAGTCTTAGGCGCTCGGCTTGGGCAAGGCCGAAGCTGCTCTACCCGCCCGCGACGTCCCTGCGCAGGAACACGAGATACGCCGCGAACAGCGCGGGCGCCGCGTACAGCGCGCAGACCCACAGCGAGTGCGTGACCGGCGCCCAGTCGGTGGGGGTGCGCAGCAGGCCGTGCCAGTTCTCGAACTGTTCGGTGAGCAGGTAGGGCTTGATGCCTTCCAGTCCGGGGATCCCCGAGACGATGAACAGCAGGATGACGAACCCGACGGCGCCCACGACGGCCGCCGTGCTGTTGCGCGTGGCGGTGGACAGCAGCACGCCGATGCACACCACCGTGAGCAGCGGGATCAGGTAGCAGGCGTTGGCGGCAAACACGAGCAACAGGCCTTCGGAGGCGGAGACGATGCTTCCCGAGAATGTTTTGATCTGGTTGAAGCCCCACGAGGCCACCCCCCCGGCGGTGGCGACGGTGGCAGAGAGGAACACGGCGATCGCACCGTAGGTGAGCGCCGCGAGCGTCTTGGCGGCGAACACCTGACCGCGGTTGACTGAGCGAGTGAGGATCGTCTTGAGCGTGCCGTTGCCGTCCTCGGCCGCGACGATGTCCCCTGCCACCAGCGACGCGATCAAGGGCAGAAAGAAGACCGACTCGAACAGCAGCATCAACACCGGGGTCGCAAGCCCCGACTGGGTGATCTGTGCGGCGAAGATGCTGTCCCCGCCGCGACCGTGGCGCGTGTGGATGTTCTGCACCACCACGAAGATCAAGGGCAGGATCACGGCGAGCCCGAGGCCCATGTAGGTGCGCTTCTGGGAGACGAGCTTGCGCAGCTCCCAGCGGTAGGCGACCAGCGTCGAGGGACGCCGGGTGTGCGTGGGGTGGGCAGCCGGGGCGACGGCGGGGGTTGCGGCGACGCTGCTCACGACGCGCCCACCAGCGAGCCGGAGGAGGGAGCGGGCGGCGCTGGGGACCGGCCATCAGGCTCGGCGTGTCCGTCGTTCTCGGTCAAGCGGAAGAACAGGTCCTCGAGCGTCGCCAGCTCGGGCGTGAGCGCGAGGATTCCGAGCCCCGCCTGGGCGAGGGCGAGCGACAGCATCCCGACATGGTGCTCGTCGGCCTGGAAGCTCAATCCGTGCTCGCCCGCGGTTGCGTGCGTGACGCCCGCCTGCGTCTGCACGACGGGCAGCGCGATCGTGTCGTCGGTGGTGCGCAGCCGGTAGCCGGCCCCGCCCTGGCGGCGCAGGTCGGCGAGCGCGCCCTCGTAGACGACGTTGCCGCGGTCGACGATCGCGACGCGGTCGCAGAGCTCCTGCACCTCGGGCAGCTGGTGGCTTGAGAGCAGCACGGTGATCCCCTCGTCGGCGAGGCGGCGGATCAGCAGGCGCATGTCGCGCATGCCGGCGGGGTCGAGCCCGGTGGCCGGCTCGTCGAGGATCAAGAGGCGTGGGCGGCGCAGCAGCGCGGCGGCGATGCCCAGGCGCTGGCGCATCCCGTGCGAGTAGCCGCCCACCTTGTGCTTGGCGCGGGGAGCGAGCTCGACGATCTCGAGGACCTCCTCGATGCGCTCGGCAGCGCCCTCACCGTCGAGCGCGGCGAGCAGCTCCAGGTTCTTGCGCCCGGTCAGGTAGGGGTAGAAGCGCGGCGCCTCCACGAATCCGGCGACGCCATCGAGCGCGCGGGCGCCCTCGCGCAGCGGGTCGCGCCCGAACAGCTCCACTGTGCCCTCGGTGGGTGTGATCAGGCCGAGCGCCATGCGCAATGTGGTCGTCTTGCCCGCGCCGTTGGGGCCGAGGAAGCCGTACACGTCCCCAACCCGCACGTTGAGGTCGACGTGATCGACCGCGAGAACCTCCTTGTAGCGCTTCACCAGCCCCCGGGCTCTGACCGGCGGCGCGCTGTCGGCGTCCGTCACGTCAGAGGCCCCGCGCGAACGCCTCGATCGCGCTGGGCGTGACCGAGCCGGCGAGCAGGTAGCGCGTGCCGGCGCGCTCGAAGGTCAACAGCGTGCCGAGCGCGGTGGGCAGCTCCGAGGCATTGGTCCCGTTGATGTCGACCTTCTGCAGCCCTTCGAGCTGGGAGGCCCCGGATTCCTGCTCGCCGGCCTTGACCGGGCTTTCGGCCAGGACGATCGCGCCGAGGCCCTTGCCGTGGACCGTTACGTGCGGCTTGCTTTCGTTCGTCGACGATGACGAGCCGCTCTTGGCGGACGGTTCGGGCAGGGTGACGTTCTGCACCTTGGCGTTGGCCGGCGGGGTGAATTCGAGCGCGGAGCGCTCGGGCGCCCCGTAGGAGATTTCGGTAGCCGCGAGTTCGATCACCGGCGCGGAGCTGTTGGTCGAATAGATCGCGGCGCGCAGCGGGTGGCCGTGCGCGGCGTCCCAGGAAACCTCGGCGCCGGCGATCAGCCCGCCGTTTTCGCGCGGGGCGACGCGCACCGTGTACGCCGCCTGGCCGGCGACGTCCGTGGGGGTCGCGCCGGAGATGTCGGCGTGCTTGGAGGCCTTGGCGATGCGTTCTTCGATTTCGGCCACGGTCGGGATCTTGTGCGCGGTGTCCGTAGTGCTCGTCGGAGCTTCGCCCGATTCGTGCTTGGGCGTGTAGCGGTAGAGCGTGTTGGTCGAGGCGTCGTACATCTCCGCCGTCTTGCCGTCCCACAGGATCTGCGTGTCGCCCTTTTCGGATTGCAGTTCCAGACGCGCGTGCCCGTCGGGGCTGACCCACAGGCGGCCGGAGGCGCCGGACAGCAGCGGGCTCGACGCGAACTGGCTCGCTTCGCCGCCGCCGCTTGCGAGGCTCGCGCCTTCGATCAGATGGTTGGTGAGCTGGATGCGCGCGCTCACGCCACTCACCTTCGGCGCCGAGAGCGCGTCGTGGAGGGCGTCGGCGAGCGGCTTGGGAGGCGGCGTCGGGCCCGTGCCCCCGGCCAGCGCCAGCGCCGTCGCGCCGATGCCGACGGCCACCACCACGCCGCACAGCAACAGCAGGCGAGAGAGCGGCAGGCGGCGCAAGAAGTTGGTCATGTCATGTCAGGGTAGCGCTCCTATATTGTCTCGCGCGATGATTTACGGCTTCCTTATCTTCTGGGTCGTGCTCGGCCTCGCCGTGTTCTTCGTCGCCATGCGCGGCCCGCGCGGGGCGCGCGAGTCGTTGCACACCGACCGATCGGAGATCGGCCAGCAGGCGGGTCAACGGGCAACCATGGCGGTCGTGGCGATCGTGTTCGCCTTCGGCCTGGTGGTTCCGGCGCTCGTGCTCGCGTTCAACGGCGCCAACAAGGCCGGCGTCGGCTCGGGCGGAGTCCACCTCAACGCCGAGGAGCAGCACGGCCGCTACCTGTTCTCGCAGTCGTGCGCCGTCTGCCACGCGCTCGCCGCGACGAGATCCCAGGGCCACATCGGACCCAACCTCGACGTCAGGCTCGGCTCGCAGATAGCGACCGAAGCGGGCCGCAGGGCGCTCGTATTGAGCGCGATCGCCGAAGGCCGCGCCCGCGGCCTCGGGCAGATGCCGGCGCTGCTCTATCAGGGCAAGGACGCCGAATCGGTAGCGGACTTCCTGGCCGCCGTCGCCGGGCATTAGCCGCCGCCGCCGCTGTTAATATCGCTCGCCGATGCCACGAGCAGCCGAGGCCCGCGCCTGGTGGGCCGACGTCGAGGACGTCCGCGAGCGGATCGAACGCCGCCGTGAGCGCGAGCGCAACGTGGGTGGCCATGTGCGCCCCACGGCGGTTCCAGCCGTGCGGCGCGGGGTCCGCGAGGTGCGGCCCGGACGGCATCTCGCGGTCGCCGGCAGCGCAGCGACATCGGCCGCGGGGGCGCGCGAGGCCCGCAGGCGCTCGCGCCCGCGCGCCGCGCACCTCGTGGGTCCGCGACCCGATCGCGTCGCGGCGTGGGCGGTCGCGCTCGGCTTCCTGCTCGTGCTCGCAGCGGTGCTCAGCGCGCACTAGGACGCCCTATGGGCGGCGCGATACTGCGTCCTCGCTCCCTTATGTGCCGAGCACACTGCGCTCTGCTGCGTTCTTGTCTCGCTTGCCCATGAACGTCCTAGCCGCCTTGCTGAGGTCGGACGGGACGGCGGTGTCGGTCCTTTGGTAAATGCCGCAATTTGCGGGCGCGGCCGATTGGGTACTTGCGGGATCACGTAGCGTTTGTCCTGCATATGGAGCCAATCGAAAGCGGCTGCGAGTGGGAGGAGGACCCGGTTGGCAATGCCAACTCCCACGACGGCCGGACGATCCGGCGCGACCTGCGGTCGAAGACCAACCCTGTCCGGCTGGTGATCGCAAAGCGCCCTCAGCCCGCGGTCCCCGCGGAGATCTACTCGATCGGCATGGAGCGCGTCGGCTACTCGCTCGGCACCACGCTGGGGCTGCCGGTGCCCGAGACCTACCTGGAGACGTTCGAGGGCGAGCACTGTAGCCTCCAACGACGTCTCCTGGAGAGCGTCTCGTGGCGTCAGCTGCAGGCGCTGCCGAACATGCTCGCGAACGTCTCCAACGCTGGCCTCTACGCCAAGGCGGCGCTGTTCGACATCTGGCTCGCGAACATCGACCGGAGAGACGTCAACCTGCTGTTCGAGGCAGAGCCCGTCGGCGAGAAGTGCGCGAAGGCAACCCGCTGCCGGATGTGGTTGATCGACCACGGGCTCTGCGGACTGTGGCCGGCGTCGAAGTTCGATCCCGACGGTGACCCGACGGCCATGATCACGGATCCTGCGCAACTCGACGGCCGGCTCCACCCCCGCGCCGAGAAGGTGATCCGCGACCTGATGCCCCATCCGTACCGGCTTCCCCTTCTCGAAGCCAGCGGTGACGAGCGCGCGACGCTACTTGACGCCGTCCGCCAAGTAGTAGACGATGACGCCATCAGCAAAGCTGTTCAGGAGGTTCCGGAGCACTTCATGGCGGGTAACCTGCGTGCAGCGACGGAGGTTTTTCTCAAGGTCCGTCGTGCCCGCCTCGATGAGGTGCTAGACCAGTACTGGCAACCCTAACCGAAGGAGACCCACCGTGCCCCACCGCTATGCAGTCCTCTGGGAGACGTCTCCCGAGCTTTCCAAAGCTCGGCCGGCTGGACTTGTGGTGGAGCAAAACGGGTTTGTCCTGGTCGAGGCTCGCGACGAGCTCGGCATCCCGCCGCGTTACGACCAGCCGTTCAAGGTCACCGGGCCCGACATGCTGATGGTCCAGTACACGCCTGGTGAACCGCAGTACTTCGACCACGTCATCCTCGACCTCTCCCGCCGGTTCATCATCGGCAAGGAGGGTCTCGTCGGGGAGGCCAGCGAAGGCGTGGTCCTCAAACTGCTCGCCATGCACGTCTTCCAACCCCTCCGGCGCGAGCACCCCGCGATCTACTGCGACACGGCGCGCACGTTCCCGACGGTCGCCGCGATCAACCACCGGAAGTACTACACCCAGGCCGCCGAGCCCGCCCCGGCAGATGAGCAGGTCCCACAGCGCATCGGCGGTCGCGTGGCCGTAGCGGCCTGACAGACAGGTGCCCGAGCCATTCCTACCCGGCCGGCTAGTCGAGGCCTTCCTCGATGAGATCCACTTCCGCCGGCACCGCGACTACACGTTCCCCGAGGGAGGGATCGCGTACGGCGTCGACTCGGACACGAGCGCGGAGATCCTGGACGACCGAACCTGCGCGTTCGTAAGGCTCAAGGCCGAGATCCACTGGACCTCGCACGAGGGCGACACCGTCGACGGGCCCTTCGAGATGCAGATCACTGTCGGCGGTCTCTTCAACTGGCGGCTACCCGATCGGTCCGACGAGGACATCCTTGGTTGGCTCGAGTTCAACACGACGCATCTGCTGTGGCCCTACCTGCGGACCTACGTCTCGTCGGTGACCGCGTCGGCGGGCGTGCCGCCGTTGACGATCTTCACGATCACTACGCCGAGCCCGAACCTCGGCCGCACGGAAGACGAGACCTCCAGTGAGGAGCTCGCGCACCAGCGGCCTCCTGAGTCGACGCCGCACGGCTGAAACGCAGTAGATCGGGAAGAGCCCGCGCGCCCCGGGGGCTACTGCGGATGGCGACGCGGTTGCAGATGTCGAAGCCTCGAAGCCCGGTGCACCGGCGGACGGTGGCCACGGCAGGCCGGCAGCCGAGCACGTCCGGGCCTCCGGCCGGCGGGTCCATCCATTACGCTGCGGCGGAGATGGACGAGAAGGAGCAGCCGAAGAGCACGCAGGACGTCAAGGCGCTCGTCTCCGAGCGCGACATCCGCTTCATCCGCTTCTGGTTCACCGACATCCTCGGCCAGCTGAAGTCTTTCTCGATCAACTCGGCGGAGCTCGACGACGCGTTCGAGGCGGGCATGGGCTTCGACGGCTCGTCCATCACCGGCTTCAACGCGATCGAGGAGTCCGACATGATTGCGATGCCCGACCCGAGCACGTTTGCAGTGCTGCCGTGGCGCCCGGCGGAGCAGGGGGTGGGGAGGATGTTCTGCGACATCATCACGCCCGAGCGCACCCCGTATGAGGGCGATCCGCGGCACGTGCTGCGACGAGCCCTCGAGCGCGCTCGGGGAATGGGTTTTGAAACGTTCAACGTCGGCCCGGAGCTCGAGTATTTCCTGTTCAAAGACAGCAAGTCGACCGAGGTGCTCGACGAAGGCGGCTACTTCGACCTCACGACGCTCGACGCCGGCACCGACGTGCGCCGCGAGACGGTGCTCGCGCTCGAGCAGCTCGGCATCCACGTCGAGTACACCCACCACGAGGTGGGCCCCTCCCAGCACGAGATCGACATGCGCTACGCGGACGCCCTGAAGATGGCCGACGACTGCATGACCTATCGGATCACCGTCAAGGAGTACGCCGTCAAGTACGGCTGGCACGCGACGTTCATGCCGAAGCCGCTGTTCGGCGAGAACGGCTCTGGCATGCACACGCACCAGTCGCTCTTCTCGGGCGCCAAGAACGCCTTCTACGACCCTGAGGACCAGTACTTCCTCTCCGATGTGGGCAAGGCGTTCATCGCCGGCCAGCTCAAGCATGCGCGCGAGATCTGCTCGATCTTCGCGCAGTGGGTCAACTCCTACAAGCGCCTCGTGCCCGGCTACGAGGCGCCCGTGTACGCCGCCTGGTCGCGCCGCAACCGCTCGGCGCTCGTGCGCGTCCCGCTGTATCACCCCGGCAAGGAGCAGGCCACGCGCATGGAGCTGCGCTGTCCCGACCCGGCGTGCAACCCGTACCTGACCTTCGCCGTGCTGCTGCAGGCGGGCCTTGAGGGGATCGAGAAGGGCTACGAGCTACCCGAGCCGATGGAGCGAAACCTCTACCACCTCTCCGCCGAGGAGCGCCGGCGCCTGGGCATCGAGCAGCTGCCCGAATCGCTCGGCGAGGCGATCGAGATCACGGCCGAGTCAGAGCTCGTGCTGCGCGCGCTCGGCGAGCACACGTTCAACCGCTACATCGAGATCAAGCGCCAGGAGTGGGAGGACTACCGCGTGCAGGTCACGCAGTGGGAGCTGGACCGCTACCTCGCGATCCTGTAGGCATCGCGCCCCGGCGTCTGGTCGCCTGGAGAGATGTGCACGGCCCCTCTTGACAGATGGGGAGCGTTGTGTATAGGATGTTTCTGACTCGGTATCCGAAGGGCTGCCGGGAAACATAAGATCGGGTTTGGGTCGGTCATCGTGATCGATCGCAAGCGCTTTGGACGGGACCGTGGAGAGGGACCGGGTCAGAACAGAGAGGGAGTTGTAGTTCGCGTGGTTTCAATGGGGAATAGCGCAGTCGAGAGGTCGTGCGCGCCTGGCGGGTCCTTTATAGGACGTGTCAGCGTCGCTGACACGTCTCTCTCTCTCTCTCTCTCTCTCTCTCTGCGGCCGCCGTCTTGCTCGGGCTGACGCCGGTTGCCCGGCCCGTCGGGCCCTAGCGGGCCGGACGGGAGCCCCCCATAGGGGGGGTGGGGGGAGAGCTGGGCTTCTCAGCGCCCTTCGCCGCGGCCTAGCTCCGCGGGCGTCCTGCCCCCGTAGGGGAGGGGGGCTCTCTCCTCTTAAGACGCGCGCGCAAGGCGCGCTGTCTGCCTTTCACGATCGTGGGACGGTCGCCGGCGACTTGGCCTCCGTCCTGCCGTGCGCGGGCTTGCCCCTGGGCGCCATCTCCCTCTTAGGCGCCCAGGGGTCCGCGCGATCCGGGGGAGCGCGGTGAGATGGCGGGTGGGCGTCCAGCGAAGCGTCGCGGCGCGCGTGCGGCGCAGCGATACAACGGCGCGATCCGCGAGCAGCTCGGTGAGCTTCAGCGCGCGCGGATCATCGGCGCGACATTCGAGGTCACAGCGCAGCGGGGGGCTCCCAACGTGACGGTCGCGCACGTCGTGGAGCGCTCGGGCGTGTCGCGGCGCACGTTCTACGAGCACTTCTCCGATCGCGAAGACTGTCTGCTCGCGGCGTTCGAGCACGCGCTGACGCTCGTCTCAGAGCGCGTCGTCCCTGTCTATGGAGCTGAGAAGGGCTGGCGTGAGCGCATCAGGGCGGGTCTGGTCGCATTCCTTGCCTTCTGCGATGAGCAGCCGAGCGTCGGGCGGTTGCTCGTGTGCGAGTCGCCGGCCGGCGGTCCGAGGGTCGAGGAGCGCCGCCGGGACGTGTTCGCGCAGATCACCCGGATCGTGGATCGGGGGCGCGCTGAGAGCAGGACCGGCACGCTCTCCCCGCTCGTGGCGGAGGGGACCGTCGGTGGAGCCCTCGCGGTGATCCAGGCACGGTTGCTCGCTCCTTCCCGCACGGGGGAAGCAGAGCACGCGCCGCTGCTCGGGCTCGCAAACGAGCTGATGAGCATGATCGTGATGCCATATTTGGGCGCCGCGGCGGCTAGGCGCGAGCTCGACCGTCCAGTGCCCGCCCCAGCGGGCGTCCAGCGCGACGGCGCGCTGCTCACAGATCCCTTCAAAGACGCGGGTATGCGCCTCACGTACAGGACGGTGCGGGTGCTGCTCGCGGTGGCCGAGCATCCGCAGGGTTCGAATCGCGAGATCGGCCAGACGGCTGGGATCACCGATCAGGGCCAGATATCGAAGCTGCTGAACCGCTTGAAGCGGATCGGGCTCGTCTCGAACACAGGCCTCGGCCCCGGCAAGGGCGCTCCGAACTCGTGGGCGCTCACCGAGAAGGGCCGTCAGATCACGGACGGCATCAAAGCTCACACCGAAGGCTTGCAGTGAAAGGAGAGGGAGCCATGACGGCTTTCGCAAACAAGAACAGCAACGGGAGGCAACACACGATGTTCTCGAAGATACGCAGGCGCTTCACGTACGCGAACGTCGCGATGACGCTCGCGCTCGTGTTCGCGATGACCGGCGGCGCGTACGCCGCCAAGAAATACCTGATCACCTCGACGAAGCAGATCAGCCCGAAGGTGCTGGCGTCGTTGAAGGGCAAGGCTGGGCCCGCCGGCGCGGCTGGGGCGAACGGTGTCGCCGGGCCGGCCGGTCCCGCAGGCGCGGCCGGCAGCGCCGGCGGCAAGGGCGAAACGGGACCGGCGGGGCCGCAGGGCGAAGAAGGCAAAGCGGGCAAAGCCGGCGTTGCCGGTAAAGAAGGCTCGCCATGGACCGTCGGAGGCGTTCTTCCCCCTGAACAGACGGAGACTGGCACGTGGGTTCTATATGCGCCGGAAAAAGCAGCAAGCGCACTTACTGCGATTTCGTTCCCCATTCGACTCGCCAAAGAACTTGGCGAAAAAGAAGTGCATTACGTCCCGAGCGGGGGCAACGGAACGACTTGTAACGGTAGTGCCAACGCACCCACAGCCGAACCCGGCAACCTTTGCGTGTATCAAGGGGCAAACAGCGGCTTCGACCAAAACGTGAGCGGCTTGGCCGAAGCCCTTATCCTCACTTCCGATAGATTTGAATTCGGGGCAAACACTACTGGCGCCCATCTAGCTGTTACGCCGGAAGCCGGTTCAACGTCCTCGGAAGCCTACGGGACGTGGGCCGTGACTGCTCCCGAAGGCAAATAGTCGGGCACCACTCTTCCCCAGAAGCCAATACCAGTCAGCTCCCCGGACGGTCGTCGCACAAGGCCGTCCGGGTAGCTGCACCCAACGCCATACATGAATCTCAAGGAGACACCGTGAAGCCGACACCGACAGCGCACAAAACCTCGCTTATCGCCCTCCTGGCGCTCTGTCTGGTGTTGCTGGTCCCGTCAGTGGCCTCAGCGCAGTTCGTGCGGCCGTTGGTGCGGCAGGTCACGGGTACGTGTGAAAAAGCCGAAGAAGTCCCGCCGGCTTGTTTGGGGAGCAAGTTTGTGCCTTTCGGCCAACCGGAAGGGGTCGCGGTGGACGGTAAAGACGATTTGTGGGTGGCCGAAGTTGGAGGTACGCTGAATGAGTTCGAACTGTCCGGCGGGTATGTTAAGAGTGTGACGTTGTCTGGGTTGAATGAGGGGATCGAAAATTTCGGGATAGACAATAGTTCTACGACCGACAAATTCTACATAGATAATACAAAAGTTTCAAAACATAGCCCTGGTGGCGGTGAAAAAGGGAACGTTGAGGTCTTCGATGAAACTGGTAGTTTGGTCGAAGAATTCGATAGCATTAGTAGCTCAGCCCTGTTTGCCATAGACAACTCGTCAGGCTCTTCCGCCGGGTCTGTTTATGTCGGCAACGAACAGGCAGAAAAGCAAGTGTTGGAAAAGTTCGGGGCGGCGGGTAAAGAAGAAGCGTTTAGTGGTATGGCGTCGTATATCACAGGTCACATGATTGATGGTTATCATGAACCGTACGATTGTCCGCGTGGGTGCGAATTGGACGCGGTAACGGTGGATCCTGCTAACGGCGATATTTATGTTGGAGCTAATAACTGGTATGTGAATGGGTCGGGGACGACTGAATCGGGTGCTCTTGTGTTTAGTCCGTCTGGTGTGTTTCTTCGTGCGATTCCTGGTAGTGCGGCACCGACGCCGCCGATTTTCCCGCTCGGTAATGGTTTCGGGGCAGAGATTCGGAGTCTGGTTGTGGATCCGTCGGATGGTGATTTGTTGGTCGCCTTCGAAGGTGGGAATGCTGCGGGCGTGGAGGTGGGGGCGGTGGATGAGTTTTCCTCTGGTGGCGTGTTTCTGGGGCAGACGCTCGAAGCGGATGGTAAGCCTTTGAATCGTGAATTGCGGCTTGCGGCTGATTCTCACGGTAATGTTTACGTCTTGAATCGTGAATATCATGGTACACCGGTCCCTAGTTCTCGTGTTGTGTATGTGTTGGGTGCGGGTCATTTTGTGCCTGGTTTGCGTGTTGGTGCTGCGTCGGGTGTTTCGAGTGCGGGTGGGGTGTTGAATGGGTCGGTTGATCCTGAATCGGAATTGAATGTTGAAAAATCTGGTTTGTCGGATTGTCGGTTTGAATATGTGAGCGAAGCGGCGTTTGAAAAGACTGGTTTTGAAAATCTTGAATCTGGTGGTGTGGTGGCGTGCGAACATCCGGGTGCGGGTGAAGTCCCGAAGACGGATGCGTTCACCGCGGTTCATGCCGCCGTGAGCGAACATGTGCTGTCGGGTGTGACGTACAGGTATCGGTTGTCGGCGACTGTCGGTGGGTTGCAAGGCGGTACGGCTTCCAGCGAACCGTTGGCTTTCACGGCGGCTCACGCTCCGGGTGTGAGTGCGACGATGGCGAACGAGATTAGTTCGACTTTCGCGCAGTTCGGCGGGGATGTCGACCCGTTGGGTGCGGATACCACATACTGGTTTGAATACTTGCCTGTGGCGCAGTTCGATGCGAATGGTGGGACGTTCGCCGGCGCGTCCCGTACTCCACAGGTGGATGTCGGTGCGGGTGGGGAAGCGGGCGATCTTTCCGAGACGGTCGTTCGGGGTGTCGGTGGTTTGATGCCTGAAACGTCGTATCGGTATCGGTTGGTCGCGTCGAACATGGTTGGTGTGAGCGAAGGCGAAACTGGTGGTGGTGGCGAAGTCGCGCATGTGTTCACGACGGAGCCGGCTGTGTTGCCGGGGTTGCCTGATGGTCGTGCGTATGAGTTGTTGACACCGACCGATAAGGCTGGTTCACAGGACATGTTCGGCGAACTATTCAACGGGCATATTTTTGAGCGTGGTGTTTCCTCGGAATCGGGTGACCAGTTCATGCTGTCGACGCCGGCGGCGTTCGGTCCGTTCCCGGCGGCGGCTCGTAGTATGTATGTGTTCTCGCGCCACCCAGCACCGGATGGTTCGGGTCGTATGGAATGGGGTTTCACTTCTCTGGTCTCGCCGACACTGGGGATCCAGGATCTCGGCAAGTTTTATGAAGACCGCTCTAATGTGATCGATCCGGCTGATTTTTCGCTGGTGGCGTTCAACGATCAGGTCGGCCAGGCCGACAGCGAAAAGGGTTTCTCGCTGACGGGTTTGACGGGTCCGCCTGGGGGACCGTATACGACTTTGTATAAAGACCAGTACACCCACGAACTAGATGCGGGTTTTGTTGCTGCCCATCCGCAGGAAACGACGGAAGTTGTGGGTGGTTCGCGGGATTTGGGTGTGCTCGTGTTGCGCAGTGACAATCCTTTGCTTGTCGAAGGCGGCCGTTGTTCGGGTGATCCCGAAGGGGTGTCGTGTCTTCCCCCGATCTTTCATCTGTACGAGCGTACGGACGGAAAACTGCAGCGGCTTGACGTGCAGAGCTCCAGCAACGAATTCGTCAGTTCGTGTGGTGGCGCGCTTGGCGCGGGTGACAGGATGCACGAAGGCAGCACGAGTGGTATCGCCAACGGTGCTGTTTCGCGTGACGGGTCGCGCGTGTTCTTTACCGCACCGATACCGTTGTCGGATGCCCAGGCAGAAGGTCTTGCAGGCATGGCTGGTTGTCCCACGGTCAACGGTGCGAAGCTGGAAAATCCGGCTCAACTGTATGTGCGTTTGGGTGAAGAAACTGTCGAGGTGTCCGCGCCCGAAGAAGGCGCACCGGATAAGACGGCGCGGTTTGAAGCGCACTATGTTCGCGCGAGCGATGACGGTTCGCGCGTGTTCTTCACTTCAGAAGGCGAGCTCGCCGCGACCGGTGATTCGCCGGTCCGCGACAGCGAGCTGTATGAATGGCGGACCGAAGGCACCTCCGGATGCGCGAACAGCCAGGGGTGCCTGACACGTATCTCCGGGGGAGCATCGGGTAGTGCGCCAGGCGGAGTGGTCGACGATAACCAGCAGACGGGCGGGCTGTCCGGTTCGATCGAGGTCTCTCCAGACGGCTCACACGTCTACTTCGTCGCCAAGGGTGTCCTTGCCGGCGCTAACGCTCAGGGCAAAACACCGGTCGAAGGCAAGGACAACCTCTACGTCTACGACACCCAGACCGGACACACGTCTTATATCGCTCCCGCCTTCCTCTACCACGAAGGTCGTGGTGAAAGCGGGGAACCGACACCCGACGGTCGTTTCCTACTGTTCCGCAGCCCCTCCGAGTTGACTCCTGGGGCCGGTGCGGGCCAGCTCTACCGTTACGAAGCGGCCTCCGAAGGGGTCGTGTGTGTTTCCTGCGCACCGGGAGGTCAATCCTCACCGGCAATCCATCCGCCGGAAATCTTCGAAACCCCGCAAGACCTCCCCGCGAACGCGATCTCAGGCGACGGCGCCTACGTCTTCTTCGACACCACAGCATCCCTGCTGCCGCAGGACACGAATGGTGTGTTGGACGTGTATGAGTGGCACGAAGGCAAGATCTCATTGATCAGCACCGGTCAGGACGCGCTCAACTCGTATTTCATGGGCGCCGGCGCCGACGGCACAAACGTCTTCATCGGAACACACTCAAAACTTGTACCCGCAGACACCGACACCACCGGCAACCTTTACGACGCTCGCATCTGCACAACCACCGAACCGTGCATCAAGGCGGCGCCGGCCCGGGAAGGACTCTGCGAAGGCGACGCGTGTGCTCACCCGCCGGCGGCTCCCAACGACGCGACGCCTTCGTCGTTGACGTTCACGGGTCCCGGAGACGTCCTCAAAGAATTGCTTGCACCGAAGGTGACGAAAGTTCCCGCGAAGAAACAGGCCAAGTGCGTCAAGCCCAAGAAGCGCCATGGCGGTAAGTGTGTGAAGGTCAAGAAAAAGGCGAAGAGGGCAAAGAGAGCCCGCCACGACCGGAGGGCGAAGTCATGAGGGCTGTTGTTCGCTACCTGTTGCCTCTACCGTTCGTGTTTTTGCTGGTCTGCTTGTTGGTGCCGGGTGTGGCTTTGGCTGAAGTGGTTGGTCCGCAGTGGACTGTTAGTTCTGTGTCTACGCCGACCAATTTCAGTCCTTCGGCTAAGCCGGGTGAAGATTATTACAAGGTGTTGGTGACTAATACGGGTGGTGCGGCTGCTGGGTGTACCGTGGCGCATCGTGCGGCTGAAGTGGCTAAGGGTGCGAACCCGGTGTTGTGTCCGGCGGGTAGTCCGGTTTCTAATCCGGTGACGATCACCGATGTGTTGCCTGAAGGTCTTGTGGTTGATCCTGGTGGTGTTTTTGGTGAAAACACGCTTCCGAGTTCGTCGGGACATATAACCAATCGAATCTATGGTGTAGAACAGCGTGGTGCGAGTTTCAAATGCGTGTTGGCGACGTGTACGTATAGTGCTGTCGTGATCCCGGATGAGACGCTCGAGATCACTGTGCCGGTGGACGTGTTGTCTGCTGCGCAGGCGCTTTCGCCGCTCGTGAACACGGTCCAAGTGTCTGGTGGTGGCGCGCCGTCGGCGTCGCAGTCTGAGCCGACTACGATCTCAGAAACCCCAGCAGGTTTCGGTATTCCGCCGGGTGCCGCGACGACCGCCCTGTCTTCGCTTCAGGCGGGTGCGCATCCCGACATCACAAGCACGTATGGTTTCAGCACGCTCAACACGGGTGGTGTGCTCGCGGCGAACCCGAAGGACGTGACGTACCGGTTGCCGTCTGGTTTCGCGTCGAACTTCGCCGACACGCCGCAGTGCACGCAGGCGCAGTATCTCGCCGAAGCTTGTCCGGTGGACACGCAGGTCGGTGTCACGACCGTGTTCCTGGAACCGGACGAAATCGGTATCCGTGGCGAGTACGAGCACTATTTGGAGCCGGTATATAATCTCGTGCCGGAAACGGGGCAGCTCGCGACGATCGCGTTCTCGATCAGCGACGACTTCTTCATCGAGGGACAGGTCTCGCTACGCCCGTTCGGGGAGCGTGGAGCCGCCGGCGAACTGCTCGAACCGTATGGGGCGGATGTCAGCTTCCATAACATTGACGCGGACATCCAGTCGGTCGTCGCGGGTTCGTTGACGGTATGGGGGGTTCCCTCCGATCCGGTGCACAATGCGATGCGCCTGCAAGCAGGCTCTTACGCGAATGGACAACTCCCGTTCGGTGCGTCTGATGAAGGCGTGTCGCCGGTCCCGTATTTCACGAATCCGACGTCGTGTGCGGGCCCGTTGCGCTCGGAATTCCAGGTGGACTCGTGGGAAGAACCAGGCCGTTACGCGACCGCGCAAATGGACTACGGTCCACTCGATGGTTGTGATCGTCTCATGTTCGAACCCCAGTTCGAAGTGCAACCCTCGGCGAACTCCGCGGAATCGCCTACGGGTCTGAACGTCAGCCTCGAAGTCCCCCAACACGAGCAGGACGCCTACGGTGTCGTCGCACCGCACCTCCACGACGCGAAGGTAGTCCTCCCGGCCGGGATGACCGTCAACCCGTCCGCCGGCGCCGGTCTGCAAGCGTGCACCGAAGCGGAGTTCCAGTACGAAAGCGAAGTAGTCAACCCCGAACCGGGCCGTGGTTGCCACCGGGAATCCAAGCTCGGGACCGCCCGCGCGAAGTCGCCCGGTGTGCCCAACAACGAGGAAGCCACCGGCTCGCTCTACCTCGCCACACCCTATGAAAACAAGTTCGGCTCGCTGCTCGCCATCTATCTCGTGCTCAGGATCCCCGACCGCGGCGTGGTTGTCACCGCGCCCGGCAAGGTCGAACTGGACCCCGTCACAGGACAGCTCACCACCACCTTCGACGAAAACCCACAACTACCCGTATCGGACTTCCTTTTCACCTTCCACCAGGGCGCCACCTCACCGCTCGTCACACCCCCGACCTGTGGCGCCTACACTACCAACGCCACCTTCGACCCGTGGTCAGAACCACTGCAACAACACTTGCTCGCCTCCGAATTCGACATTACAAGCGGCGTGGAAGGCGGCGCGTGCCCGTCAGCGGGCGCCGTACCGTTCAAACCGCGGGTCGTCTCCGGCACCCAGGACAACAACGCGAGCGCCTACAGCCCGTTCTACCTGCGTATCGTGCGCGAAGACGGCGAACAGGAGCTCACGAAATTCACGACGATCCTGCCACCCGGACTGACCGGCAACCTGACGGGCGTCGAAAAGTGCCCTGAAGCGGACATCGAAGCGGCCCGCAAAGCGACCGGCACACAAGAGCTCGAACACCCCTCCTGTCCCGCCGCCAGCGAAATCGGCCACACGACCGTCGAAGCGGGCGTCGGCAAAACGCTCGCGCAGACCCCCGGCAAGGTCTATCTCGCCGGCCCCTACCACGGCGCGCCGCTGTCGGTCGTCTCGATCACCGCCGCGAAGGTCGGGCCGTTCGACCTCGGCACCGTCACGATCCGCTTCGCCCTGAACATCAACCCGATCACCGCCCAGGTAGAAATCTCGGGCGCGAGCTCCGACCCGATCCCGCACATTATCGACGGCATCGTCGTGCACGTGCGCGACATCCGCGCCTACATCAGCCGCGAAAAGTTCATCCTCAACCCCACGAGCTGCAACCCGATGTCGATCTCCGACACGATCGCGGGCGTCAACCCAGAGAACCCCGCAAACCAGGCGACCGCGGGCGTATCCACCCCGTTCCAGACGGCGGACTGCTCGAGCCTGAAGTTCAAACCGACGTTCAAGGCCGCGACCTCGGGCAAAGCCTCGCGCAAGAACGGCACGAGCCTGCACGTCACGCTCGGCTACCCGAACGCGCCACAGGGGACGCAGGCGAACATCAAATCGGTCAAGGTCGACCTGCCCAAGCAACTGCCCTCCCGCCTCACCACACTGCAGAAGGCGTGCACCGCCGCCCAGTTCGAAGCGAACCCGGCCGGCTGCCCGGCGGCGTCGGTCGTCGGACACGCCAAGGCGATCACGCCGATCCTGCCCGTCCCCCTCGAAGGCCCCGCGTACTTCGTCAGCTACGGCGACCGCAAGTTCCCCGAACTGATCATCGTCCTCCAAGGCTACGGTTTCACGATCGACCTGCACGGTGAAACGTTCATCAGCAAAGCCGGGATCACCAGCTCGACGTTCAGAACCGTCCCCGACGAGCCCGTCGGCAGCTTCGAACTGACACTCCCCGCCGGCCCCAACTCGGCCCTCGCCGCCAACGGCAACCTCTGCAAAGTCAAGGGCGGACTGAAGATGCCGACCATCCTCACCGCACAAAACGGCGAGTTCATCAAACAGACCACGAAGATCGCCGTCAACGGCTGCCCCAAGACAAAGCCGTCCAAGAAGAAGAAAAGGAAAGGCCACTGATGCCCGCTCGCAAGTCGATCCTCGCGACCCTCAGCACGACGGCGGCGCTCTGCTTCGTGCTGCTCGCCCCGTCGGTGGCCTCAGCGCAGTTCGTGCGGCCGTTGGTGCGGCAGGTCACGGGCACGTGTGAAAAAGCCGAAGAAGTCCCGCCGGCTTGTTTGGGGAGCAAGTTTGTGCCTTTCGCTGGATCGGACGGGATTGCGGTTGACGGTAAAGACGATTTGTGGGTGGCTGAAGGTAGTGCGCTGCGGGAGTTTGAACCGTCTGGCGGGTATGTGAAGAGCGTGACGTTGTCTGGGTTGGGGGAGCAGATCGAGAATTTTGCGATAGACAACAGTTCGACGACCGATCACTTTTATATAGATTCTCAGGTCGGGAACCAAAACGTCGAGGTCTTCGGTGAAGCTGGTAATTTGGTTGGCGAATTCGATCATTCTAATACTGAGACGCCGTTTGCCATAGATAACTCGTTGGGCTCTTCCGCCGGGTCTGTTTATGTCCGCAACGAACAGATAGAAAAGAAAGTGCTGGAAAAGTTCGGGCCGTCTGGTAAAGAAGAAGCGTTTAGTGGTATGGCGTCGTATATCACAGGTCACATGATTGATGGTTATCATGAACCGTACGATTGTCCGCGTGGGTGCGAATTGGACGCGGTAACTGTGGATCCTGCTAACGGCGATATTTATGTTGGAGCTAATAACTGGTATGTGAATGGGTCGGGGACGACTGAACCGGGTGCGGTTCTTGTGTTTAGTTCGTCTGGTGTGTTTCTTCGTGTGATTCCTGGTAGTGCGGCGCCGAAGCCGCCGATTTTCCCGCTCGGTAAGGGTTTCGGGGCACAGATTCGGAGTCTGGTTGTGGATCCGTCGGATGGTGATTTGTTGGTCGCGTTTAGTGGTACGAATGCTGAGGGTGTGGTTGTGGGTGCGGTGGATGAGTTTTCCTCTGGTGGTGCGTTTCTGGGGCAGATGCTCGAAGCGGACGGTATGCCCTTGAATGACCATTTGCGTCTCGCGGCTGATTCTCACGGGAATATTTACGTTGTCAGTGTCGAACAGCCAGGGCAACTTCCTAATGCTAGTTCTCGTGTTGTGGATGTGTTGGGTGCGGGTCATTTTGTTCCTGGTTTGCGTGTCGGTGCGGCGTCGGGTGTTGGGGTGTCTGGTGGGGTGTTGAATGGGTCGGTTGATCCTGAATCGGAATTGAATGTTGAAAAATCTGGTTTGTCGGATTGTCGGTTTGAATATGTGAGTGAAGCGGCGTTCCAGAAGACTGGTTTTGAAGATCTTGAATCTGGTGGTGTGGTGGCGTGTGAACATCCGGGTGCGGGCGAAGTCCCCAAGACGGATGCGTTCACTGGGGTTCATGCCGCCGTGAGCGAACATGTATTGTCGGGTGTGACGTACAGGTATCGGTTGTCGGCGACGGTCGGTGGGTTGCAAGGCGGTACGGCTTCTAGCGAACCGTCGGCGTTTACGGCGGCTCACGCTCCGCGTGTGAGCGGGACTGTGGCGAACGAGATTAGTTCGACTTTCGCAGAGTTTGGTGGGAATGTCGACCCGTTGGGTGCGGATACCACATACTGGTTTGAATACTTGCCCGTCGCGCAGTTCGATGCGAATGGTGGGACGTTCGCGGGTGCGTCCCGTACTCCACAGGTGGATGTTGGTGCGGGCGGGGAAGCGGGCGATCTTTCTGAGACGGTTGTTCGCGGTGTTGGTGGTTTGACGCCTGAAACGTCGTATCGGTATCGGTTGGTCGCGTCGAACATGGTTGGTGTGAGCGAAGGCGAAACTGGTGGTGGTGGCGAAGTCGCGCGTGTGTTCACGACGGAGCCGGCTGTGTTGCCGGGGTTGCCGGATGGTCGTGCGTATGAGTTGTTGACGCCGACCGATAAGGCTGGTTCACAGGACATGTTCGGCGAACTATTCAACGGGCATATTTTTGAGCGTGGTGTTTCCTCGGAATCGGGTGACCAGTTCATGCTGTCGACGCCGGCGGCGTTCGGTCCGTTCCCGGCGGCGGCGCGGAATATGTATGTGTTCTCACGCCACCCGGCACCGGATGGTTCGGGTCGTATGGAATGGGGTTTCACTTCTCTGGTCTCGCCGACACTGGGGATCCAGGATCTCGGCAAGTTTTATGAAGACCGCTCTAATGTGATCGATCCGGCCGATTTCTCGCTGGTGGCGTTCAACGACCAGGTCGGCCAGGCCGAAAGCGAAAAGGGTTTCTCCCTGACCGGTTTGACCGGTCCGCCGGGAGGCCCGTACACAACCTTGTATAAAGACCAGTACACCCACGAACTAGGTGCGGGTTTTGTCGCTGCTCATCCGCAGGAAACGACGGAAGTCGTCGGTGGTTCGCGCGATCTCGGTGTGCTCGTGTTGCGCAGCGACAATCCTTTGCTCCTCGAAGGCGGTCATTGTTCGGGTGATCCTGAAGGGGTTTCGTGTCTGCCCCCGATCTTTCATCTGTACGAGCGCATGGACGGAAAACTGCAGCGTCTCGATGTGCAGAGCGCCAGCAACGAATTCGTCAGTACCTGTGGTGGCGCGCTCGGCGCAGGCGACAGGATGCACGAAGGGGAAACGAGTGGTATCGCCAACGGCGCCGTCTCGCGCGACGGGTCGCAGGTGTTCTTCACCGCACCGATACCGTTGCAGGAGGCTCAGGGTGAAGGTCTTGCAGGCATGGCTGGTTGTCCGACGGTCAACGGTGCGAAGCTCGAAAACCCAGCACAACTATATGTGCGCTTGGGTGAAGAAACGGTCGAGGTGTCCGCGCCCGAAGAAGGTGCACCGGATAAGACGGCGCGGTTTGAAGCGCACTATGTTCGCGCGAGCGATGACGGTTCGCGCGTGTTCTTCACTTCAGAAGGCGAGCTCGCCGCGACCGGTGATTCGCCGGTCCGCGACAGCGAGCTGTATGAATGGCGGACCGAAGGCACCTCCGGATGCGCGAACAGCCAAGGGTGCCTGACGCGTATTTCCGGGGGAGCATCGGGTAGTGCGGCCGGTGGGGTGGTCGACGATAATCAGCGGACCGGTGGGTTGTCCGGTTCGATCGAGGTTTCTCCGGACGGTTCCCACGTCTACTTCGTCGCCAAGGGTGTCCTTGCCGGCGCTAACGCTCAAGGCAAAACACCGACCGCAGGTCAGGACAACATTTACGTTTACGACACTCAGACCGGGCACACCGCATACATTGGCCCCGCGTTTAGTTATAGTGGTGGTGCTGGACACTCTGACGAAAGCGGGGAACCGACACCCGACGGTCGTTTCCTACTGTTCCGCAGCCCCTCCGAGTTGACTCCTGGGGCCGGTGCGGGCCAGCTCTACCGTTACGAAGCGGCCTCCGAAGGGATCGTGTGTGTTTCCTGCGCACCGGGAGGTCAATCCTCACCGGCAATCCATCCGCCGGAAATCTTCGAAACCCCGCAAGACCTCCCCGCGAACGCGATCTCGAGCGACGGCGCCTATGTTTTCTTCGACACCACTGCATCCCTGCTACCGCAGGACACGAATGGTGTGTTGGACGTGTATGAGTGGCACGAAGGCAAGATCTCGCTTCTCAGCACCGGTCAGGACGCGCTCAACTCGTATTTCATGGGCGCCGGCGCCGACGGCTCAAACGTCTTCATCGGAACACACTCAAAACTTGTACCCGCCGACACCGACACGACCGGCAACCTCTACGACGCCCGCATCTGCACAACCACCGAACCGTGCATCAAGGCGGCGCCGGCCCGGGAAGGACTCTGCGAAGGCGACGCGTGTGCTCACCCGCCGGCGGCTCCCAACGACGCGACGCCTTCGTCGTTGACGTTCACGGGTCCCGGAGACGTCCTCAAAGAATTGCTTGCACCGAACGTGACGAAAGTTCCCGCGAAGAAACAGGCCAAGTGCGTCAAGCCCAAGAAGCGCCGCGGCGGTAAGTGCGTGAAGGTCAAGAAAAAGGCGAAGAAGGCCAAGAGGCGAGCCAAGAGGGCCGGCCACGATCGGAGGGCGAAGTCATGAGGATTCTGGTTGCCCGCCGTTTTCTGGTTGCGTTGTTCCCTGTTCTTGTCGCGTTCGCGCTTTTGTTGCCGGGTGTGGCTTTGGCTGAAGTCGTTGGTCCGCAGTGGACTGTTAGTTCTGTGTCTACGCCTACCAATTTCAGTCCTACGGCTAAGCCGGGTGAAGATTATTACAAGGTGTTGGTGACTAATACGGGTGGTGCGGCGGCGGGGTGTACCGAAGCGCACCGTCTCGTCGAAGTGGCTGAGGGTGCGAGTCCGGTGTTGTGTCCTGTTGGGAGTCTGGGTTCGAATCCGGTGACGATCACCGATATCTTGCCTGAAGGTTTGGTGCTCGATCCTGGTGGTGTGTTTGGCGAAAACACGCTTCCGAGCGCGGGAGGACACATATCCAATCCAATCTATGGCCATGAACAGCGTGGTGCGAGCTTCAAATGCGTGTTGGCGACGTGCACGTATAGTGCTGTCGTGATCCCGGATGAGACGCTCGAGATCACGGTTCCGGTGGACGTGTTGCCGGGTGCGCAGGCGCTCTCGCCGCTCGTGAACACGGTCAGTGTCTCTGGTGGTGGTGCGCCGTCAGTGTCGCAGTCGGAGCCGACGACGATCTCAGAACAGACTGCTGGTTTTGGTATCCCGCCTGGTGCCGCGACGACCGCGTTCTCCTCGCTGCAGGCGGGCGCGCACCCCGACATCACGAGCACGTATGGTTTCAGCACGGTCAACACGGGGGGTGTGCTCGCGGCGAACGCGAAGGATGTGACGTACCGGTTGCCGTCGGGTTTCGCGTCGAACTTCGCTGACACGCCGCAGTGCACGCAGGCACAGTATCTCGCCGAATTTTGTCCGGTGGACACGCAGGTCGGTGTCACGACCGTGTTCCTGGAACCGGACGAAATCGGTATCCGTGGCGAGTACGAGCACTATTTGGAGCCGGTATATAATCTCGTGCCGGAAACGGGGCAGCTCGCGACGATCGCGTTCTCGATCAGCGGCGACTTCTTCGTCGAGGGACAGGTCTCGCTACGACCGTTCGGGGAGCGTGGAGCGGGCGGTGAACTGCTTGAACCGTATGGGGCGGATGTCAGCTTCCATAACATTGACGCGGACATTCAGGCCGTCGTCGCCGGTTCGCTGACCGTGTGGGGCATCCCCGCCGACCCGGGTCACAACGCGATGCGTCTGAAGCCAGATCCAGTCAACCACGGCTACGGCATTTTCGGTGAGCCCGATGAAGGTGTGGCGCCGGTCCCGTATTTCACGAATCCGACGTCGTGTGCGGGCCCGTTGCGCTCGGAATTCCAGGTGGACTCGTGGGAAGAACCCGGCCGTTACGCGACCGCGCAAATGCAATACGGGCCGCTCGATGGTTGTGATCGCCTCATGTTCGAACCGCAGCTCGAAGTGCAACCCTCGGCGAACTCCGCGGAATCGCCTACGGGTCTGAACGTCAGCCTCGCAGTCCCCCAACACGAGCAGGACGCCTACGGTGTCGTAGCACCGCACCTCCACGACGCGAAGGTAGTCCTGCCGGCCGGGATGACCGTCAACCCGTCCGCCGGCGCCGGTCTGCAAGCGTGTACCGAAGCGGAGTTCCAGTACGAAAGCGAAGTGCTCCACCCCGAACCCGGCCGTGGTTGTCCCCGGGAATCCAAGCTCGGTACCGCGCGCGCGAAGTCGCCCGGTGTGCCCAACAACGAGGAAGCGACCGGCTCGCTCTACCTCGCCACACCCTATGAAAACAAGTTCGGCTCGCTGCTCGCGATCTATCTCGTGCTCAGGATCCCCGACCGTGGTGTGGTTGTCACCGCGCCCGGCAAGGTCGAACTGGACCCCGTCACAGGACAGCTCACCACCACCTTCGACGAAAACCCACAACTACCCGTATCGGACTTCCTTTTCAGCTTCCACCAGGGCGCCACCTCACCGCTCGTCACACCCCCGACCTGTGGCGCCTACACTACCAACGCCACCTTCGACCCCTGGTCAGAACCACTACAACAACACTTGCTCGCCTCCGAATTCGACATTACAAGCGGCGTCGAAGGCGGCGCGTGCCCGTCAGCGGGCGCCGTACCGTTCAAACCGCGGGTCGTCTCCGGCACCCAGGACAACAACGCGAGCGCCTACAGCCCGTTCTACCTGCGTATCGTGCGCGAAGACGGCGAACAGGAGCTCACGAAATTCACGACGATCCTGCCACCCGGACTGACCGGCAACCTGACGGGCGTCGAAAAGTGCCCTGAAGCGGACATCGAAGCGGCCCGCAAAGCGACCGGCACACAAGAGCTCGAACACCCCTCCTGTCCCGCCGCCAGCGAAATCGGCCACACGATCGTCGAAGCGGGTGTCGGCAAAACGCTCGCGCAGACCCCCGGCAAGGTCTACCTCGCCGGCGCCTACCACGGCGCGCCGCTGTCGGTCGTCTCGATCACCGCCGCGAAGGTCGGCCCGTTCGACCTCGGCACCGTCACGATCCGCTTCGGCCTTGACATCAACCCGATCACCGCCCAAGTCGAAATCTCGGGCGCGAGCTCCGACCCGATCCCGCACATCATCGACGGCATCGTCGTGCACGTGCGCGACATCCGCACCTACATCAGCCGCGAAAAGTTCATCCTCAACCCCACCAGCTGCAACCCCATGTCGATCACCGACACGATCGCCGGCGTCAACCCCGAGAACCCAGCCAACCAGGCGACCGTCGGCGTATCCACTCCGTTCCAGACGGCGGACTGCTCGGGCCTCGGCTTCAAACCGGACTTCAAGGCTGTGACCTCGGGCAAGGCCTCGCGCAAGAACGGCACGAGCCTGCACGTGAAGCTCAGCTACCCGAACGCGCCGCAGGGGACCCAGGCGAACATCAAATCGGTCAAGGTCGACCTGCCCAAGCAGCTGCCCTCGCGCCTGACGACGCTGCAGAAGGCCTGCACGTCCAAGCAATTCGAAGCCAACCCGGCAGGCTGCCCGGCGGCCTCCAGAGTCGGACAGGCCAAGGCGATCACCCCGATCCTGCCCGTGCCGCTGGAAGGACCCGCGTATTTCGTCAGCTACGGCGACCTCAAGTTCCCCGAACTCATAATCGTCCTCCAAGGCTACGGCTTCACGATCGACCTGCACGGCGAAACGTTCATCAGCAAAAAGGGCATCACGTCAAGCACGTTCAGAACCGTGCCCGACGAGCCCGTCGGCAACTTCGAACTAACACTCCCAGCCGGCCCCGACTCCGCACTCGCCGCCAACGGCAACCCCTGCACCGTCAAGGGCGGCCTGAAGATGCCGACCATCCTCACCGCACAAAACGGCGCGATCTTCAAACAGACCACGAAGATCGCCGTCAGCGGCTGCGCCAAAGCAAAGCCATCCAAGAAGAAGAAAAGGAAAGGCCACTGATGCCCGCTCGCAAGTCGATCCTCGCGACCCTCAGCACGACGGGGGCACTCTGCCTGGTGCTGCTCGCCCCGTCGGTGGCCTCAGCGCAGTTCGTGCGGCCGTTGGTGCGGCAGGTCACGGGCACGTGTGAAAAAGCCGAAGAAGTCCCGCCGGCTTGTTTGGGAAGCAAATTCGTGCCTTTCGCCGGTCCGGAAGGGATCGCGGTGGACGGTAAAGACGATTTGTGGGCGGCCGAAGTTGGAGGCACGTTGAATGAGTTCGAACCGTCTGGCGGGTATGTTAAGAGTGTGACGTTGTCTGGGTTGAATGAGGGGATCGAAAATTTCGGGATAGACAATAGTTCTACGACCGACAAATTCTACATAGATAATACAAATGTTTCAAAACATAGCCCTGGTGGCGGTGAAAAAGGGAACGTTGAGGTCTTCGATGAAACTGGTAGTTTGGTCGAAGAATTCGATAGCATTAGTAGCTCAGCCCTGTTTGCCATAGACAACTCGTCAGGCTCTTCCGCCGGGTCTGTTTATGTCGGCAACGAACAGGCAGAAAAGCATGTGTTGGAAAAGTTCGGGGCGGCGGGTAAAGAAGAAGCGTTTAGTGGTATGGCGTCGTATATCACAGGTCACATGATTGATGGTTATCATGAACCGTACGACTGTTCGGAGAGTTGTGAGTTGACAGCCGTTACGGTGGATCCTGCTAACGGCGATATTTATGTTGGAGCTAATGACTGGTATGTGAATGGGTCGGGGAAGACTGAACCGGGTGCGGTCCTTGTGTTCAGTCCGTCTGGTGTGTTTCTTCGTGCGATTCCTGGTAGTGCGGCTCCGACGCCGCCGATATTCTCGGTCGGTACTGGTCTCGGAGGGATAACTAGTTTGGTTGTGGATCCTACGGATGGTGATTTGTTGGTCGCGTTCGATGGTGTGAATGCTGAGGGTGTGGTTGTGGGGGCGGTGGATGAGTTTTCCTCCGGCGGTGTGTTTCTGGGGCAGACGCTCGAAGCGGACGGCATGCCTCTGAATGGCGAATTGCGGCTTGCGGCTGATTCTCACGGGAATGTTTACGTCTTGAATCGTAAACTTGCGAGCCTAAGTGCTGTTAGTCCGCGTGTTGTGTATGTGTTGGGCGCGGGTCATTTTGTTCCTGGTTTGCGTGTCGGTGCGGCGTCGGGTGTTGGTGTGTCTGGTGCGGTGTTGAATGGGTCGGTTGATCCTGAATCGGAATTGAATGTTGAAAAATCTGGTTTGTCGGATTGTCGGTTTGAATATGTGAGTGAAGCGGCGTTCCAAAAGACTGGTTTTGAAGATCTTGAATCTGGTGGTGTGGTGGCGTGTGAACATCCGGGTGCGGGCGAAGTCCCGAAGACGGATGCGTTCACCGCGGTTCATGCCGCTGTAAGTGAACATGTGCTTTCGGGTGTGACGTATCGGTATCGGTTGTCGGCGACTGTCGGTGGGTTGCTTGGCGGTACGGCTTCAAGTGAACCGTTGGCTTTCACTGCGGCGCACGCTCCGGGTGTGAGTGGGACTGTGGCGAACGAGATAAGCTCGACTTTCGCGCAGTTCGGCGGGAATGTCGACCCGTTGGGTGCGGATACCACATACTGGTTTGAATACTTGCCCGTCGCGCAGTTCGATGCGAATGGTGGGACGTTCGCGGGCGCGACCCGTACTCCACAGGTGGATGTCGGTGCGGGCGGGGAAGCGGGCGATCTTTCTGAGACGGTTGTTCGCGGTGTTGGTGGTTTGATGTCTGAAACGTCGTATCGGTATCGGTTGGTCGCGTCGAACATGGTTGGTGTGAGCGAAGGCGAAACTGGTGGTGGTGGCGAAGTCGCGCGTGTGTTCACGACGGAGCCGGCTGTGTTGCCGGGGTTGCCGGATGGTCGTGCGTATGAGTTGTTGACGCCGACCGATAAGGCTGGTTCACAGGACATGTTCGGCGAACTATTCAACGGGCATATTTTTGAGCGTGGTGTTTCCTCGGAATCGGGTGACCAGTTCATGCTGTCGACGCCGGCGGCGTTCGGTCCGTTCCCGGCGGCGGCTCGTAGTATGTATGTGTTCTCGCGCCACCCAGCACCGGATGGTTCGGGTCGTATGGAATGGGGTTTCACTTCTCTGGTCTCGCCGACACTGGGGATCCAAAATCTAGGCAGGTTTTATGAAGATCGGTCGAACGTGATCGATCCGGCCGATTTCTCGCTGGTGGCGTTCAACGACCAGGTCGGCCAGGCCGAAAGCGAAAAGGGTTTCTCCCTGACCGGTTTGACCGGTCCGCCGGGAGGCCCGTACACAACCTTGTATAAAGACCAGTACACCCACGAACTAGGTGCGGGTTTTGTTGCTGCTCATCCGCAGGAAACGACGGAAGTTGTGGGTGGTTCGCGGGATTTGGGTGTGCTCGTGTTGCGCAGTGACAATCCTTTGCTCCTCGAAGGCGGCCGTTGTTCGGGTGATCCTGAAGGGGTGTCGTGTCTGCCGCCGATCTTTCATCTGTACGAGCGTACGGACGGTAAACTGCAGCGGCTTGACGTGCAGAGCTCCAGCAACGAATTCGTCAGTACGTGTGGTGGTGCGCTTGGCGCAGGCGACAGGATGCACGAAGGCAGCACGAGTGGTATCGCCAACGGTGCTGTTTCGCGTGACGGGTCGCGCGTGTTCTTTACCGCACCGATACCGTTGTCGGATGCCCAGGCAGAAGGTCTTGCAGGCATGGCTGGTTGTCCCACGGTCAACGGCGCGAAGCTGGAAAATCCGGCTCAACTGTATGTGCGTTTGGGTGAAGAAACTGTCGAGGTGTCCGCGCCCGAAGAAGGCGCACCGGATAAGACGGCGCGGTTTGAAGCGCACTATGTTCGCGCGAGCGATGACGGTTCACGCGTGTTCTTCACCTCAGAAGGCGAGCTTGCCGCGACCGGCGACTCCCCGGTCCGCGACAACGAGCTGTATGAATGGCGGACTGAAGGCACCGCCGGATGCGCGAACAGCCAGGGGTGCCTGACACGTATCTCGGGGGGAGCATCCGGTAGCGCGCCCGGCGGCGTGATCGACGAAAACCTACAGCTCGGCGGGTTGTCCGGTTCGATCGAGGTCTCCCCAGACGGCTCGCACGTCTACTTCGTCGCGAAGGGCGTCCTCGCCGGCGCAAACGCGCAGGGCAGGGCACCTGTTGAAGGCCAGGACAACCTCTATGTCTACGACACCCAGTCCGGACACACCGCATACGTGGCACCGGCATTCAAGTATGTTCGTGGCCCTGAAAACCGCAGCGAAAGCGGGGAACCGACCCCGGACGGTCGTTTCCTACTGTTCCGCAGCCTCTCAGAGTTGACGCCCGGGGCCGGCGCAGGCCAGCTCTACCGTTACGAAGCCGCCTCCGAAGGAGCCGTGTGTGTTTCCTGTGCACCGGGAGGTCAATCCTCGCCTGAAATCCATCCGCCTGAAATCTTCGAAACCCCACAAGACCTCCCCGCGAACGCGATATCCGACGACGGCGCCTACGTCTTCTTTGACACCACAGCATCGTTGCTACCGCAGGACACCAACGGTGTGCTGGACGTGTACGAGTGGCATGAAGGCAAGATCTCGCTTCTCAGCACAGGCCAGGACGCGCTCAACTCGTATTTCATGGGCGCCGGCGCCGACGGCACAAATGTCTTCATCGGGACCCACGCCAAACTCGTACCCGCCGACACCGACACCACCGGCAACCTCTACGACGCCCGCATCTGCACAACCACCCAGCCATGCATCGAAGCGGCGCCCGCCCAGGAAGGTCTCTGCGAAGGCGACGCCTGCGCCCACCCTGCTCCGCTGCCGATCTTCCAGACGCCCGCGACGCTCACGTTCGCGAGCAGCGGCAATATCGTGGCTGGGGCTTTGCCGCAGCCGGCGGGCAAGGCGACGCCGAAGAAGCAGGCGAAATGCAAGAAGGGACAGGTCAGAAAGAAAGGCCGCTGCGTGAAGGCCAAGAAGAAGGCGAAGCGGGCGAAGAGAGCCAGCCACGACCGGAGGGCGAAGTCATGAGGATTCCTGTTCCCCGCCGTTTTCTGGTGACGTTGTTGTTTCCTGTTCTTGTCGTGTTCGCGTTTTTGTTGCCGGGTGTGGCTTTGGCTGAAGTCGTTGGTCCGCAGTGGACTGTTAGTTCTGTGTCTACGCCGACTAATTTCAGTCCTACGGCTAAGCCGGGTGAAGATTATTATAAGGTGTTGGTGACTAATACGGGTGGTGCGGCGGCAGGTTGTACCGTGGCGCATCGTGCGGCTGAAGTGGCTAAGGGTGCGAACCCGGTGTTGTGTCCGGTGGGTAGTCCGGTATCTAATCCGGTGACGATTACCGATGTGTTGCCTGAAGGTCTTGTGGTTGATCCTGGTGGTGTTTTTGGTGAAAACACGCTTAGGAGCTCGTCAGGACACATATCCGATCCGATCTATAGTCAAGAACATGAACATGAACAGCGTGGTGGGAGTTTCAGCTGCGTGCTTGGGACGTGTACGTTTAGTGCTGTTGTGATCCCGGATGAGACGCTCGAGATCACGGTGCCCGTTGACGTATCGTCTGGTGCACAGGCGTTTTCGCCGCTTGTGAACACGGTCAGGGTGTCTGGTGGTGGCGCGCCGTCGGCGTCGCAGTCGGAGCCGACGACGATCTCAGAACAGACTGCTGGTTTTGGTATCCCGCCTGGTGCCGCGACGACCGCGTTCTCCTCGCTGCAGGCGGGCGCGCACCCCGACATCACGAACACGTATGGTTTCAGCACGGTCAACACGGGTGGTGTGCTCGCGGCGAACGCGAAGGACGTGACGTACCGGTTGCCGTCTGGTTTCGCGTCGAACTTCGCTGACACGCCGCAGTGCACGCAGGCACAGTATCTCGCCGAATTTTGTCCGGTGGACACGCAGGTCGGTGTCACGACCGTGTTTCTCGAACCGGACGAACTCGGTATCCGTGGCGAGTACGAGCACTATTTGGAGCCGGTTTATAATCTTGTGCCGGAAACGGGGCAGCTCGCGACGATCGCATTCTCGATCGGCGGCAACTTCTTTGTCGAGGGTCAGGTATCGCTACGCCCGTTCGGGGAGCGTGGAGCCGCCGGCGAACCCCTTGAACCCTATGGGGCCGATGTCAGCTTCCACAACATTGACGCGGACATTCAGACCGTCGTCGGCGGTTCGCTGACCGTGTGGGGCATCCCCGCCGACCCGGTTCACAACGCGATGCGCCTCAAGCCAGACCCAGTCACCCACGGTTACGGCGTTTTCGGTGAGCCCGACGAAGGCGTGGCGCCGGTCCCGTATTTCACGAACCCGACGTCGTGTGCGGGCCCGTTGCACTCGGAATTCCAGGTGGACTCCTGGGAAGAACCCGGCCATTATGTGACAGCGCAAATGGACTACGGTCCGCTTGTAGGTTGTGACCGGTTGACGTTCGAACCACAGTTGGAAGTGCAACCGTCGGCGAGTTCCGCGGAATCGCCGACGGGTCTGAGTGTCAACCTCGAAGTCCCCCAACACGAGCAGGACGCCTACGGTGTCGTCGCACCCCACCTATATGAGGCAAAGGTAGTCCTCCCGGCCGGGATGACCGTCAACCCCTCCGCCGGCGCCGGTCTGCAAGCCTGCAGCGAAGCAGAGTTCCAATACGAAAGCGAAGTGCTCCACCCCGAACCCGGCCGTGGTTGCCCCCGGGAATCGAAGCTCGGGACCGCCCGCGCGAAGTCGCCCGGTGTGCCCAACAACGAGGAAGCGACCGGCTCGCTCTACCTCGCCACACCGTATGAAAACAAGTTCGGCACTCTACTCGCCATTGATCTCGTACTCAGGATCCCCGACCGCGGCGTGGTTGTCACCGCGCCCGGCAAGGTCGAACTGGACCCCGTCACAGGACAACTCACGACAACCTTCCAGGAAAACCCACAACTACCCGTCTCGGACTTCGTCTTCAGCTTCCACCAGGGCGCCACCTCCCCGCTCGTAACACCCCCAACCTGCGGCGCCTACACCACCCACGCAACCTTCAACCCCTGGTCAGAACCACTGCAAGAACACACGCTGCTGGCGAAGTTCACGATCTCGAGCGGCGTCGAAGGCGGCGCCTGCCCGTCCGGCGGCGTGCCGCCGTTCAAACCGCTGGTGACGGCCGGCACCGAAAACCCCAACGCGGGCGCCTACAGCCCGCTGAACATCCTGATCGATCGCAAAGACGGCGAACAGGAGATAACGGGCTTTGCCTCGCAACTGCCGCTCGGCCTGACCGGCAACCTCTCGGGGATACCGTTCTGCAGCGAAGCCGACATCCAGCAGGCCCGCAAAAAGACGGGCGCCCAGGAGCAGGCCGAACCGTCGTGCCCCGCCGCCAGCCAGATCGGCTACACCGTGGCCGACGCCGGTGTCGGGCAGGTGCTCGCGCAGGCTCCCGGCAAGATCTATCTCGCCGGGCCGTTCGAGGGCGCGCCCTTCTCGGTCGTCGGGATCGTCGCCGCCAAGGTCGGACCGTTCGACCTCGGCACCGTCGTCGTGCACTTCCCGCTCGACATCAACCCGCTGACGGCCGGCGTCACGATCCCGGCCGGCGCGGCCGACCAGATCCCGCACATCATCAAGGGGATCGTCGTGCACGTGCGCGAAATCCGCGTCTACATCGACCGCGCCAAGTTCATGCTCAACCCGACCGACTGCGAGCAGATGAGCTTCGCCGCGACCGTGATCGGCGGCGGCGCGGACCCCACCAACCCGGCCGGCTACGACCCCGTGACGGCCACGAGCCCGTTCCGCGTGACCGCCTGCCAGGCGCTCGCGTTCAAACCGAGCTTCAAGGCCTCAACCTCGGGCAAGACGTCCAGGGCAAACGGCGCGAGTCTGCACGTGACGCTCGGCTACCCGAGCGCGCCGCAGGGCACCCAGGCGAACATCAAATCGGTCAAGGTCGAATTGCCCAAGCAACTACCCTCCCGCCTCACGACGCTGCAGAAGGCGTGCACCGCCGGGCAGTTCGAAGCGAACCCGGCGGGCTGTCCGGCGGCGTCGATCGTGGGGCACGCCAAGGCGATCACGCCGATCCTGCCCGTGCCCCTGGAAGGACCCGCGTACTTCGTCTCCTACGGTGGCGCGAAGTTCCCCGAACTGGTGATCGTGCTACAGGGCTACGGCGTCACGATCGACCTGCACGGCGAAACGTTCATCAGCAAAAAGGGGATCACTTCGAGCACGTTCAGAACCGTTCCCGACCAGCCGGTCACGAGCTTCGAACTGACGCTTCCGCAGGGACCCGACAGCGCGCTCGCGGCGAACGGGAACCTGTGTGCGGCGAGCCTCGTGATGCCGACCGCGTTCACGGCGCAGAACGGCGCGACGCTCAAACAGAGCACGTCGATCGAAGTCACGGGCTGCCCGTACGCGCTTCTCGTCAGCTCAAAGAGCGTCAAGAACCACACGCTCACCCTGAAAGTGTCCGTTCCCCAGGCCGGGAAGCTGACCGCGACCGGCAAGGGCGTCTCCAGTGCGGCCAAGAGCGCGAAGGGCCGCCAGACGCTCGCGCTGACGCTCAAAGAGCGCCGTGCCGGCAAGCTGCGCACGAGCGTGCTTTTGCGCTTCACGCCGAGCAAGGGCAAGCAGCGCAAGGTGCTGCGCAAGAGCGTCACGGTCACGTTCGGCTGAGGCTCCATCTCCACGCGACGTTGGGTAGTGAGAGAGAAGGGAGTCTGGGTCGCGATATCGACTCAGGCGAGCGATGGGCGCTTCATGGCGGAGCGCCTGCGTGACGTGCTCTTCCGGATCGGGCCTGAGGACGTGGAAGGGATGATTGACGAGTTGCGCATGACGCACGCGTGACTCCACGCGTTCTCTGCGACACGAACGTGCTGGTGTCGGCGTCCATCGCGGGCGGGCCTCCGAGCCGAGTGCTCTGAGCACAACTGCCTCACGGCCAGTCGATTCGCCGCGCGAGCTCGACGGGCCCGAGCTCGATCAGCCCGCTTCGCTCGGTCGGCTCGTAGCGCTCGCCGGCGAGCGCCAGCCAGTGCGCCGTGCGGGTGTCGGGGTCCACGATCAGGATCTCCTCGACGTGGTGGGCCGCGTAGAAGGGGAGCTTCTCCCAGGTCTCGTCGCCCGGGGAGAGGATCTCGACGACGAGCGCCGCCGTGGGGTGCCACATCTCGGCGGCGCCGGGCCGGTGAAGGCCGCCGTCGGGCACGCGGAAGTCCTCTTCGGACTCGCCGAGGTTGAACTCGGCCATTGTGGGCTGAAGCCCGGCGTCGCGAGCAGGGCGATCGAGGATCACCGCGAGCTGCTGCGCGAGGTCGGCGTGCCTATGGTCGGGCGCCGGCACCATGTGCAGCACCCCCTCCCAGACCTCGTCCCTGTGGTCCTGGCCAAGCCGCGCGCGCCGCGCAAGCAGCTCCTTGACCTCGGCCGGCGGCGGATCGGGAAGCAGAGTGCGCATCGTTGCAAGCGTAGCGCCGGCGAGGGATTGTCAACGGCCATGAGTTATCCGGAACTCCGGATAATTGATGTTATCCCGAGTCCAGGATTATCTTGAGTAGACCGTTCGTGGGCTGGACTTCCCGTGCCGCTCGGCGGGTTGGAGTGGGGTAGCCGCTCGGGATAATCCGGTGGCTGCGGTTGTGGTCGAAGCTTCCTGTCTTGGTATCTGCGATCCGACAGGAGGCGATGATGGGACGAACGGTCTGTGCCCGGACGGTGCGGGGGCCATTGGCGCGCTGCGCGCCTGGCTTTGAAGAAGAGCTTGTGCGGCGTGGCTACGCGCCCGGCTCGGTGCGAGGGCGGCTGCAGCAGTTGCATGATCTCAGCCGCTGGCTCGAGTGCCGGGGGCTCGCGGCCGGCGAGCTGACATCGGAGGGGGTGGATCTGTTCTTGCGGGAGCGCCGCGCCACTGGCAATATGAAATGGGCCTCGCCCCGGAGCATGTTGCTCCCGCTCGGATATCTGCGCGAGGTCGGTGTCGTGCCGGTGCCTGCGGCGAGACCAGCGGAGGGTCCGGTTGAGCGACTGCTTGTGGATTATCACCACTACCTGGTGAGCGAGCGTGGGTGCGCGGAGCGCACGTTTGCTCGCTTGGAGAGTGATGTTCGGCTCTTTCTCTGCGAGAGAGTTGGGCAGCACCAGCTTGAGTGTTTGAGCGCTGCGGATGTCAGCGACTTTATGGTACGGGAGTGCTCGCGGCGGAGCGTCGCGGGAGCACGCCGCTTGGCTAGTGTCACGCGATCGCTGTTGCGCTATCTGCACGTTGCAGGTATCACTGCCACGCCGCTCGCATGGGCGGTGCCCAGCGTCGCCGATTCGCGGGATTGCACGTTGCCACGGGGATTGCGGGCAACCGCGGTAGCCCAGCTGCTTTCCAGTTGCGACCGGCGCCGGACGGTTGGCCGGCGCGATTACGCGATGTTATTGCTGATGGTCCGGCTTGGTTTGCGTGCTGGCGAGGTCGCGGCACTGCGCCTGGACGATATTGATTGGCACGGTGGTGAAATGCTGGTTCGCGGCAAGGGCAACCATCATGAGCGCCTGCCGCTTCCAGAGGATGTCGGTATAGCGGTGGCGGCGTATCTGCGACACCCCCGGCCGCCCGGCGCCGGTCGCACGGTGTTTTTGCGCGTGATCGCGCCGGCTGGCGCTCTCACCGGCCAAGCGGTCAACGCGGTCGTGCGCGACGCGTGTGTTCGGGTCGGTGTGCCGCGGGTTGGTCCACATCAGCTGCGGCATACCGCTGCGACTGAGATGCTCAGATCGGGCGCGTCACTGTCACAAATCGCGGAGGTCCTGCGCCATCGTCATCTCACTACGACCGTGATCTATGCCAAGGTCGATCGGGTGGCGCTGCGAGCGCTCGCTCAGCCGTGGCCGGGAGGTGCAGCATGACCCCGCTTCGCGCAGCATTGAAGGATTATCTGATGGTCCGTCGCCAGCTCGGTTTTATTCTCCTAAAGGACGGTCCTCTGCTCGAGGGCTTCGTTGGTTTTCTCGAACAAGCCGGTGCTCCGCGAATCACGACGGAGCTGGCGATCGCGTGGGCGACGCTGCCCGCAGGCACACACCCGCAGTGGTGGCGTGCGCGGCTGGGGATGGTTCGAGGCTTCGCGCGTTACCTGAACACGATCGACCCCAACAGCGAGATCCCTCCCACGGACCTGCTGTCAGCCAAACGCCCGCGCCTGGCGCCGTATTTGTACTCGCAGGCAGAGATAGCGGCGCTGATGGATGCGGCGCGAGCGCTCGGGCCGTCCCCGTTGCGCGGGCAAACCTACCAAACGCTGATCGGGCTGATGGCCGTCAGCGGCCTGCGGATCGGAGAGGCGCTCGGACTTGACCGCGGCGATGTCGACCTGAACGACGGCGCGCTTCACGTCCGTGCCGGCAAGCTGGGCAAGCAGCGCGAGCTGCCACTGCACGAGAGCGCCACAGAAGCGCTCCGCGAATACAGCCGGCTACGCGACCGGCACTGGCCAAAACCTGACACTCAGGCGTTCTTCCTCTCAACGCGCGGATCGCGGGTCACGAGCAAAGCGGTCGGGTATGTGTTCCCGAAGCTCATCCGTGACATCGGGCTGGAGGACAGCGGCGAGCACCGGCGACCGCGCCCGCACGATCTCAGGCATACGTTCGCTGTTCGCACGCTGCTGGACTGGTACCGGGCAGGAGCGAACGTTGACGCCCAACTGCCGCTGCTCTCAACCTATCTCGGGCACGCGCACCCGGCCGATACATACTGGTATCTGCAAGCGGCGCCCGAATTGCTCGCGCTCGCGGGGCAGCGTCTGAACGGCGTGTTGGGAGCGTGCTCATGAGCCTGCTCGCGCCCACCTTGCAGTCGTTTTTCACTGACAGGTTGCTCACCCAGAAGAACGCCAGTCCACGAACCCTGGACGCCTACCGCGACGCGTTCCGGTTGCTGTTGCGCTTCGCTGAGCAGCAGACCGGCAAACCACCATGCCAACTCGACCTCGCCGATCTCGACGCGCCGCTGATCAGCAGATTCCTGGATCATCTCGAGCACGACCGCGGCAACACCACCAGAACACGCAACGCTCGCCTCGCGGCGATCCACTCACTATTCCGGTACGCCGCGCTCCGCCATCCCGAACACGCAGCAAGCATCGCTCGCGTGATCGAGATCCCACCCAAGCGCTGCGCACACGCCACCGTCTCATACCTCACCGGCGAAGAGATACACGCATTGGTGAGAAGCCCGGACCGAACCACATGGCTCGGCCGGCGCGACCACGCGCTGCTCTTGCTGACGATCCAAACCGGGCTACGCGTCTCCGAGCTGGTCGGACTGCACTGCTCCGATGTGGAGCTGTCCGCTGGCGCTCACGTGCGCTGCGAAGGCAAGGGCCGCAAGCGACGCTGCACACCACTGGCCACCGAGACCATCGCAGTCCTGCGCACCTGGCTCGCCGAGCGCAAAGGCGCTCCCGAGGACCCACTGTTCCCCACCAGGCGAGGAGGACCGCTCAGCCCGGACGCCGTCGCCTGGCTACTCGCCAAACACACACGAACAGCAGCACGCGACTGCCCCTCGCTCACGCGAAAGCACGTGACGCCGCACGTCCTCAGACACACCAGCGCGATGATGCTGAGAGCGGTCGGCGTCGACCTCTCAGTCATCGCGCTATGGCTCGGACACGAGAGCATCGAATCCACACAAATCTACCTGCACGCCGACCTCGCGCTCAAGGAACAAGCCCTCGCGCTGACCGCGCCAGTCGGTACCCCTCCAGGCAGATACAGGCCGCCCGACACCCTCCTCGCGTTCCTCGACGCCCTCTAATTATCCCGAGCGGCTACCCCACTCCAACCCGCCGAGCGGCACGGGAAGTCCAGCCCACGAACGGTCTACTCAAGATAATCCTGGACTCGGGATAACATCGAGTTCTCCCCACGGGCGGCCATCGGTTCTCCCCGGTGGCGGCCATCTTTTCTCCCCACTGGTGGCCACTGGTTCTCCCCGGTGGTCAGGGGGTTTCGCGGGTGCTCGACGTAGCGGAGGCCGTAGGCCGTAGCGGAGTCGAGTGCCCGCGGCGCGTTCAGCCGGCCAGGGGCCTCACCCCCTCTCCCGCGGTCGCCTGCGCGAGCCGGTAGCTCTCAGAGCCGTCCGTGATCAGCACGTGCGCGTGGTGCAGTAGCCGGTCGACGGTCGCCGCGGCGAGCGTCTTGGGCATCAGCTCGTCGAAGCCGGCGGGGTGGATGTTCGAGGTGAGCGCGATCGAGCGCTTCTCATAGGCAGCGTCGACGAGGCGGAACAGCGCCTCGGCGGCGTCGGGGAAGACCGGCAAGAGCCCAACGTCATCGATGATGATCAGGTCCGCCCGGGTGAGCTTGGCGATCGCCTTGGCGGTGCTGTCATCGGCGCGGTGACGTCGCAGCAGGCCAGCGAGACTCTCCAGCGTGTGCCAGACGACGGTCTTGCCTTGGTCGATCGCGTGGTGTCCGAGCGCCTCGACCCAGTGACTCTTCCCGGTCCCTGACGGGTAGGCGTCGCACTACTCATGTTGTTGATCCTTTGCCGGAGCGGGTGCGGCTGGTGGCAGCTCCGGGTGAGCTGCGGGATGTTGAGCTTGTGGTGCGTGGGTGGACGTCGGAGGCGGGTGAGACCGCCCTGATCTGCCGGCTGGTGGATGGGAGTTGGGGGGAGATTCCGGCGCGGTGGACGGATCTGCCGTGGCGGGCCCGGCCTGAGCCCGCGGTCGGCGGGGTGGCATCGCCGGCGGGGTGGCGGTTGCTGCTGGCACGGGGTGAGCGGTTGAGGGCGCGCCGTCCGGGTCGGGGTCGAGCCTGCGGTGAAAACGGAGGCGATGATGTCGGGGCAGCTTGCGCTGGTGATCGAGGAGGAGACGGTGGTCGCGGCGGCGGTATGGGAGACGCTGACGCCGGAGCTCCAGCGTCAGGTGGCGGTAAGGCTCGCGCGGCTGCTCGCGTGCCTGGTGGAGGAGGCGCGCGATGAGTGACCGTCAGAAGATCACCGAGCAGCACCGTCGGCGAGGCGCGATTGTGTATGTGCGGCAGTCTTCACCGACGCAGGTGGAGCGTAATCACGAGTCGCGTGCCAGGCAGTACGCGCTGCGGGAGCGCGCGATCGAGCTGGGCTGGCCGGCCGCGTCGGTCACAGTCGTGGATGAGGATCTCGGTCGCTCTGGCGCGTCGACCGAGGGTAGGCTCGGGTTCAAGGAGCTCGTCGCGGAGGTCGGGCTTGGCCATGTCGGGCTGATCCTCGCGCTCGAGACATCGCGGTTGGCGCGCTCCTCAGCGGATTGGCATCAGCTGCTTGATCTGTGCGCGTTGACCGGTGCGCTGATCGCGGACTCCGACGGGATCTACTCCCCGGCGGACTTCAACGACCGGCTGCTGTTGGGGTTGAAGGGCACGATGAGCGAGGCGGAGCTGCATCTGATCCGTGCGCGGCTTGACGGCGGGTTGCGTAACAAGGCGGCTCGCGGCGAGCTGGAGCAGAACCTGCCGGTCGGACTCGATCGCGAGGAGGACGGTCGGGTCGTGCTCTCAGCCGATGAGCAGGTGCGCCATGCGATCGGACGCGTGTTCGAGTGCTGGCGGCGGGTCGGCTCGGCGCGGCAGGTCGTTGCGTGCCTGATCGAGGAAGGCCAGCGGCTGCCACGGCGCACCGTCGGCTCGCGGCGGCTGCGCTGGGCGAAGCCCAGCTATGGGGCGGTGCACGACTTTCTCACCAACCCGGCGTATGCGGGCGCGTTCGTGTTCGGCCGCACCAGCCAGCAGAAGCAGCTCGACGAGCACGGCCGGGTCCGTCGTCGCACCCGAGAGCTACCGATCGAGCAGTGGTCCGTCTGCCTGCCCGAGCACCATCCAGGCTATGTCACCTGGGATGAGTACCTCGCCACCCGCGAGCGGCTGCGCACAAACGTGAGACCGCGCGGACAGGGCGGTGGCGCCGCCAGGGAGGGCAGCGCGCTGCTGCAGGGCATCCTGCGCTGCGGGCGCTGCGGGCGGCGGATGCAGGTCGCCTATTCGGGTAACGACGGGCGCGTCGCGCGGTATGCGTGCGTGCGCGCTCACCACTTCCACGGCGCCGCGGGCGCGTGCCAGTCCTTCGGTGGGCTGAGGTTAGAGAAGGCGATCACCGTCGCGTTCATGGAGGCGATCACACCGGCCGGGGTACGCGCCTGCGCCGAGGCGATCGGTGAGCTCGAGCGTCAGCACGAGGAGCGCCTCGCCGGGCAGCGCCTTGCCGTCGAGCGCGCCCAGTTCGAGGCCGACCGCGCGCGCCGGAAGTTCGATGCGTGCGAGCCGGAGAACCGTCTCGTCGGCCGCACACTGGAGCGGGCGCTGGAGGAAGCCCTCACCGAGCTCGAGCGCGAGCGGCGCAAGCTCGCCGAGGTCGAACACCGCCGGCCCGAGCCGCTCACAAGCACCGAGCGCGACGCGCTGGCACGGATCGCGCGTGACCTGCCGCAGCTGTGGGCAGCCGAGACGACCACGCCTCGGGACCGCAAGGAGCTGCTGCGTACGCTCGTCAGCGAGATCGTCGTCACCGTGAAGGAGGACCCCCGCCGCGCGGAGGTCGAGATCCTCTGGGAGGGCGGCGCGCGCACTGACCTGCAGGTAGCGCTCGTGCGCCGCGGCGCCGAGAGCACCCGCACCAGCGAGGACACAGTCGAGCTGATCCGCAGGCTCGCCGTGCACACCTCAGACCAACAGATCGCCGCGGTCCTCAACAAGCAGGGCCGACGGACCGGTACCGGCCTACCGTTCACCCAGCCACGCGTTGCCTATGTGCGCAAGAAGCACGCGATCGACGCCGCGCCGCCGCCCGATGCGGACAGCGACCTGTTCACGATCGACCAAGCCGCCCGAGAGCTCGGCGTCACAGCGACCACGATCTACCGGTGGCTGCGTGCCGGGCTGCTCCCTGGCGAACAGACCACCCCGCACGCGCCCTGGCGGATCAGGCTCACCGACGAGACCCGCGCCCAGTTCGTGCCAGAGATCCCCGACGGGTACCTCGCGCTCGACCAGGCCGCCCAGGCGCTCGGGTGCGCCCGACAAACCGTGTTGCATAAGGTCCAACGAGGAGAGCTGCACGCCGTCCAAGTCACACGCGGACGACGCAAGGGCCTGAGAATTCAGGTCAACGGCGCCGCGACTGGACTATTTGACCAATGACCACGACGAGGAGGGCAGTGTGAAACAGGACCGGATGGGCCGCAGACGCAGAGGTTCTCCGCGCGCGTGACCCACTCCAGTGTTCGCAGCGCCCGCTGGGTCTGCTTCGGGATTGCCGAGGCGTCATCCTCCCACGCGTCGAGTGTCTTGCCCGTCGGCAGCCCGGACGCTTTGCGACGCGATTGGATCGTCGCCTGGTCACGGCCGGTCGCCTCCTCGCCGAGCAGGACCCGCAGGACGTCCGCGGGCTCCCATCGCTGCGAGCGCGCGGTCGCGATCACGTGCGGTGCGGCGCCGCGAATATACGGCAGCCGCAGTCGCCGCAGCAGCTCGTCGAGATCCTCGGGCAGTGGTGGCGGTGCGGGTGTCTGGACGCTCATCGTGGGTTCTCCTCGTATTGCTCGGCGGCGTGGGCGAGGACGAGCAGCTCGAACGCGAGCTCGCGCGCTCTTCTGGCGTCGATCCGACAGACGGCCGGTGGCGCTGCTCGCCAGGACGGGATCTCGGGGTCCTCGGTGATCGTCAGATCGATCTCCTGGACGCGGATCCCGTTCGGGTATTCCTCGAACTGGTCAGGATCGATGAGGGCATGAATTTCGCAGTAGTCGCTCATCGTCCCAACCCCTCCCATGCTTGGGTGGATCGCTGCAACGTCTGCTCGTCGGAGATCCTGGCGGGGAACGGGATCACCGTCCCGTTCTGCTGGTGGTGAGCGAGGATCGCCTGCAGATCACCGTCCGCGAAGCGCCCAGCGGTCGCGGCCGCGGCGAGCGCCTCGTCGACCTCGACCTGCCCGTGGAGCTTTGCGAGATCGACGGCTTCTGAGAGCTTGCGGCGCACCCTGCCGGCGCCGGCTGCTGCTGCATGGGTCAACCATGCCTCTGCGCCCGGACCGAGCGCGAGGAACGCTGCTTCCTCTGAGCCCTGCGCGCGGGGTTTGCGCTCCAGAGCACCGGGGGGCCGTGGTGGATAGTGCTCGTCGCAGATGCTCGGCTGCCCGGGTGTCGTCAGCTCGTGGCGAGCGACCTCACGCGGTCCCTGCGGACCGTCGGCGTGAACGACGATCAGCTGCGAACCGTCCACGCGCGCCCACACCCGCTCGTCCACCAGCGCCGAGGGGACCGAATAGAGCGCGCCACCGACGGAAACCGTCGACTGCCTGGACACCCTGCGTGTCTCCCCGAAGCACAGCGTGTGCGCGACCGCCGGCAACGGGTGCAACCGCTCGCGCTCCTGGGCGAGCATCACCACCGGCGCCCGGCGCGTGATCCGGTGCTCACGCGCGTTCACCCGCTCGCAGAACTCCACGCACGCCAGCTCGAGCTCCGCGAACGACCCATACTCCGTCCGGAGGTTGTGATCGGTCGGGACCAGATCAGCCTTGGCGATCCGAACGGTGGCCTCTGAGCCACCCTTGCTCTGCGGGTCACACGGCACGCACGTCGCGATCGACAGCCCGTAATGGCGGCCGACCGCAACGATCTGCGGGTTACGCACCGCGATCCCGCACACATGATCCACCGAGACGGTCTTCTCGTTATCGGTCAATGCATACGTCGTCGCGCCACCAAACGCTCGCAGCGACCGGTCAAGCGCCATCACGACGCTCGCCTGAGTGCGATCCCACAACGGCAGCACCACCCGGAAACGCGACCACGCAAGCCACGCGCAGAACAACACCGTCGAGCGGCCCGCGATCCTCGGCCCGTCACCGTAATCCCACTGACACCACAAGCCCGGCTCCGTCACCCACGGCCGCGTGACCCGCCCGTGCTCTGAGCGCCAGCGCCGCTTCGCCCGCGCAACCGCACGCCGCGTCGTGCGCTCCGAACCCATATACCCCATCGCGAGCAGTCGCTCGTGCGCCTTATCAGCACGCATCTTCCCGCGCGAGCGCTCCACCCACTCGTCGATCTTCCCCGCGAACTGATCGACCCGTGGCCGCGCGCGGGTCGCCACCGGCAGCCCGCCACCAGCCTCTTCGCGCGCACGAACCCAGTGCGCAGCCGTCTTGTGATCACAACCCGCGAGCGCCGCGGCGCCGCGCAGGCTGCCCGTCACGTCATACGCCTCAAGGATCTCCATCACTTCCTCCGATCGCTTCATCCAGCCCGCCTTCCCGACGTGCCTCGTTGACAAAGCACGGGGGACTACAGGCCGCTCAGGACAGGACAGTGGGGAGATCCGATGGCCACCCATGGGGAGATCCAGTGGCCACCAGTGGGGAGATTCAACGGCCGCCTATGGGGAGAATTGCATGGCCGCCGTCAAGGGATCGAGTCCGTTGGTGGCATCCTGCCTTCTCATCCGACCGGCGGCGCCCCGCGGGACACGCGGGCGGCCTGACGATCCCGCTCTCGGGGGTGGCAGTGCGCGCGAGCCGTCCCACCCGTCCCACAGCAGCCTCGCGCGAGCGCCGTCTGGCCCCCAAGCGTCGCGACTCCGAGCGCAAGCGCGAGCGTCGCGCGTCGTAGGATGCGTGAGTCAGGGCTCGTCTCGCGCGAGGGCGAAAGTCAGCTCAGCTCACCTCGATCGACCTCTTGCTCATGTCCCTCGTCCCGGTACCCAGCTTGGCCGCGCGAGGTCGAGGCCGACGGCGAGGATGAGCGTCGCCGTCCACGCGTTCACCGGGTTGAGGATCAGCGCTTCGTGGCCGGCGATGAACCAGATCAATAGCCACAGCAGGGTCATGGTGACCTCCTTTACTCGAGCTGGGTGGATCGCGTCGACTTGACGTGCTTCGAGCGTAGACTCTGCGCGGGATGGTTCGGGCGATAGCACAGGCGAGCACATCGACGGCTACGCCACGAAGCCCGCGTGAGCGCGCTCCCGGCCGAGGGCCACCGGCTGAAGGGCATCTCGCCGAAGGCCTACGGGCACCCGGCCGACCGCGCGGCGACGGCCGCGCTGGGGGTGACGCGTCATCATCAGGACTACCCGATGGCCGAGAGGAAGCCGATAGGTAGCCATGAGGTGACCGTTGTGGTACCATGCAAGGCAGAATCGACCGAGAAGGAGCGGAGCAATGGCGGTAGATCAACTCATCGAGGACGCGCATCGAGCCGCTACCGATCTGGAGCCCAGGCGGCTCGCGGGCGAATTGCAGGAGCTGCTGGGTCAGAAGCTGGTCGCCTTCGCGGTCGGCGACCGCCACCCGAGGACGATCGGCCGCTACGCGCGTGGCGAACGCTCTCCGGAGCCGCGGGCGTTGGGCCAACTGGTGGATCTCTACACGGTGGTGCGCATCCTGGACGACGGTATGCGCTCCTCCTCGATCAAGGCGTGGATGATGGGCAGCAACCCGCGCTTGAGGGGCAGGGCGCCGATCGAGGCGATCCATGACGGCCGTGCCTACGAGGTGATGGGCGCCGCCAAGGCGTTCGTGACACGCCGGTAAGCACCCGCCGCCGTCGCGCAGCGCCCGCAGCAGCGCTTCGCGACCGGGGTCTATGCCGCCGTCTGCCTCGCCAGCCACCGGTCGGCCTCTTCCCGTGCCTCTTGCTCATTGAGCTTGCGCAGCCCGATATCAGCCGAGCTGCGCAGGCGTTCGGTCTGCTGCAGCGTCGCGTCCAGGGCAAGCGCGAACTCGCCGCTGAAGCCTCCCCGCTCGGAGTGCGCCACGCGCAGCAGATCGACCAGCGCGGCAACCTCTACCGCGACGCCGTCAACCTCCATCGGCACACAGTTACGAGCCAGATCGGCATAGCCCCACGTCCCGGGCAGCGTGTCGAGCAAGCTGATCCGCTCAGGGTGAGGCGCCGCCGCAACGACCTCCTGGGTCCGCCGCCGGTCATCGCCGTGCACGAGCAGGCCGAGCCCGTCTGGCCCATCGAGGATCAGCGGCCACCCGTGCAGCGCGCCGGCCGTCTCACCGACCACGATCGCGCGCACCACCGCGCCGCCGAGGAGCTTCAGCGCCTCGACTCGATCGAAGCGACCTCGGCTGAGCTTGCGCACTCGCTCGGCCGGGGCGAGCTGTAGCTGCTCGTAGATCAAGGATGTCCACGACCCTGCGTCAACGTTTGCAAAACCAAGCGTCAGATCGAACCCGCACGCGACCGTGGCCTCCTGCACCGAGCGGAACTTCGGCTCGCTGACCCCGCTCTCCCACCGCGCGACGGTCGCCTGCGGCACCCCGAGCCGCCGCCCGAGCTCCTGCTGGGTGAGGCCCGCGCGCCGCCGCGCAATCACGATCACATCCCTGCCCCGCATACCACGCACAATAGCAGAAGCGCCGTTGACAAAAGTCATCACAATCCGCATCGGCGTGCCGACCCGCTCAGCTTCAACCATGAGCGCGCCCGCGCGAAGACGGTAAAACGAATCGAGCCGTAACACCTGATTGACCTCGGGCCGCGCCGAGTACCGTCCCAAGCGCGGCCTACTCTCCTCGCCGATGGGAAGGCGGCAGCGCGAGAGCGAATTTCAGAACCTCAGCGACGAGGAGGTTTTGCGACGCGCGCGCGACAGGAGCCTGCCGCGGGCGGAGCGTCGTCGCTACCAGCGGGAGGAGAAGTTTCGTGGGCTGCGAGACAGGCGCAAGCGGCGGTGAGGAGAATACTATGACGAGTATGAGCGACGGTCGCTATCGAGCGAGGGCGTGGTTGCGGCGGCGTCTGCCCAGCGGGCTGTCGAGCCTGGCGCCCAAGGGCCGCGGTGACTGCGGCGCGCACGAGTGGTATCGCGCTGAGGAGAACACGTGGCGCTGCTATTACTGCGAGCCCGCGGTCGCCAGATCGTCGCCGTGGACGCGCGAGGAGCAGCTGCAGCACACGCTCGGCGGGATCAACTCGACGTTGCGGGCGGTGGCGCTGCGTGGCCAGGCCGGTGGCGAGCGGGAGCTGGCCGAGCTGCGGCGGCTGGTCGGCGAGGCACTCGCGGCATTGCCGGAGGAGGAGCGGCGGTTGGAGCGTCTGGCGGCGGCTCCGGCCGCGGAGCTGCCCGGGGTAGTGCAGGCGCTGCGGGCCGGCTGAAGGCGTCGGGGGGCCGCTGGTGGAGCGCTCCCAGTAGGCGAGGGAGGTGTGGCAGGATGCCGTGGCGCCGGAGCGGGGCCGCGCTCCGGGCCGGTTGCATCTGGGGTGGGTCGCAGGCCCTTTGGGTTGAACGCTCTTTTGTCGCTTGATGCGGCTCGCGCGATCGGTTTGCGGTGAAGAGGGACGAATAGGGGCGAGCTGATTCCAAGCGTGTTCTTCGCTGACGCTGGGCGGCCGCACGGCTACCGTGAGCAGCGCTTGGCACTACGCGGCCGTTGGCGACGGTCTGCGTCTTGCGTGTACCCGCATTTAGGACGATATAGAGACAAGACTGGACCCACTACATGGCATGCTTTATGCGCATATAGGCGATATTCATGGTCTAATGCTAAAATCACACCATCGTGGTTCGTCCCCGTGACCTACCGGACCATCTCCTATTGATCGGTCGATACGCCTTCACGCTAGAGGAGGCCGCTGAGATCCTCGAATCCGATCGCGGTGCTTGCGCCGACGTGCTCGGCAGGCTGCGCAAGCGGAGCCTCGTTTTCTCGCCGGCGAGGGGCCTTTACGTGGCGGTGCCGCCGGAGTACCGCAGCTGGGGTGTGCTCCCCGGCGAGTGGTTCATCGACGCGATGATGGCCCATCTACACCGCGCCTATTACGTAGCGCTGCTCAACGCAGCGCGCATTCACGGCGCCTCTCACCAAGCGCCCCAGGTCTTTCAAGTCATGACTGCTGCCGGTGGCGCCATACCGCGCGATCGCGACCTCGGTCGGGTCCGCTTGCGCTTCTACTCGGGCAAGCACGTATACGAGGACAAGGTCGAACAGGTCACTGTCCCGACCGGGTACATGAAGGTCTCGGCGAAGGAGACGACGGTCGTTGACCTGATCACCCACCACCGCGCCAGCGGTGGCTACAACAACGTCGCCACGATCCTCAAAGAGATCGGCGAAGTCGGCGGCTCGGAGCTTGCTCGTGTCGCCAGCCGCCGCGGACGCGCGGTTGCGCGCCGCACCGGCTGGTTTGTGGAGCGCTACGGCGACGCCCCTGACCTGGAGGCATTGCGCCAGGCAGCGCGCCTGGATCTCGGCGAGCCCGCGCTGCTCGACCCGGCCGCCGGCAAACGCGGCAAGACCGACCCAGACTGGCAGGTGCGTCTCAATACGCCCGTGGAGCCAGACCTGTGATCCCGAGCGCGTTCATAACCGAACGGCGAGCGAAGGTGCCGTGGCCCGAGTCCTATCAGGTCGAGCAGGACCTGATCCTCTCGCGGCTGATGATCGAGATCGCAAGCGACGATCCGCTGAGGGATGAGCTGGTGATGCGCGGCGGGACGTGCCTGCACAAGCTGCACCTGCCGGAGCCCTATCGCTACAGCGAAGATCTCGATTACGTCAGACGCACCAGTAGCCCGATCGGTTTGTATCTCGATCGGCTGAGGGCCATCGCCGAGAAGGTGGGCCTTGAGGTGTCTCAGGTCGATCGAAGCGGTCAGATGGTGCACATGATCCTCGACGCCCAGGCAGACGATCCGAACGGGCAGATCCGCATCAAGATCGAGACGAACATCGCTGAGACGATCCCGTTCAAAGCTCCGACGAGGATCGAGCACTCTGTTGCCTCGCGCTGGTGGAGCGGCAAAGCTCGCGTCCCTACGTTCGTGCTCGCGGAGATGATGTCCACCAAGCTGCGCGCCCTATATCAACGCCGTAAGGGCCGCGACCTGTTCGACCTTTGGCTGGTCTTGAGAAGCGGTGAGGCGACACCGGCAGAGATCGTGGGTGGCCTTGGTCACTACATGCAGAAGGGCGCCTTCACCTACCCACAGCTGAGGCTGAACCTCCTTGAGAAGCTCGCCGACGCCAGTTTCCGCGCCGACGTGCACAGTCTCGTGGTCGAGATGCCCGAGGACTACGACATCGACGTTGCGGCGAATACCTTGATGGAGCAGGTCGGCGCGCTACTCCACAACGCTCCGTCGCTCGATCGCATCGGCGATGGCGCCTGGCGCGAGCGGCACTGAAAGATTCATATGCGTGTTGCATCGCGCAGCCAGCGGGCTCGAAGGCGGGCGGCTGAGAGCGCCTCATCGCTGCGGGCAAGCGGGGAACGCCGTGGGACGAGGTGTTGCGCCAGACGCGTACAGCACGCGCGGAACGAAGCCGCTGAACGCCCGCGCGAAGACGGTAAAGCGAATCGAGCCGTAACACCTGATTGACCTCGGGCCGCGCCGAGTACCGTCCCAAGTGCGGACTACGTTTCAGGCGCGATGCCGAAAACGACTGAATCTGGACTCCCTGCGGGTCGCCTACGACGCGTGATTGCCAGCCGCACGTCGTCTGGGCGCGCGCCGAGCGGAGTAGAATCGACGGGATGCCCACACTGGTCCTTGACCCGGCGCCCGTCGAGATCGAGGCGCTGCTGGAGCGACGGCGCCGCCTCGGCCTCGATCGCGGGGACGAGATGTGGGAGGGCGTGCTGCACATGAACCCGGGGCCGCACGGTCGCCACCATCGCATCCAGCAGCAGCTCGCCGAACTGCTTGGACCGCCGGCGCTTGCAGCCGGGCTCACTCCTGCGATCGGAGACTTCAATCTGGGGACGGAGGACGACTATCGTGTGCCCGACGGCGCCATCCACCGCCCGGGGCCTGATGAGATGTACTACGCCACGGCCGCTCTCGTCGTGGAGATCGTCTCTCCCGGCGACGAGACCTGGCAGAAGCTGCCCTTCTATGCCGCTCATGGTGTCGACGAGCTCTTGATCGTCGATCCGCGGGAGCGCGCCGTTCACTGGCTCGGGCGTCGCGGCGAGGGCTACGAGCCGATCGAGCGCAGCGCCCTGATCGACCTCGGCGCCGCGCGGCTGGCCGAGCGCATCGAGTGGCCCGAGGTCACGGGGCTCAGCTGTCAGGTGGAGCTGTTGAAGGTTGACACGCCCGAGGACGAGGACTCCAAAGCGCCCGGCTGAGCGCTTCGGCCAGTATCAGCGAGCCGCCGCGAGCGGGTGTCCGAAGCACCGCAAGGCGAAGAAGGCGAAGGCGAGTCGGCACGGCAAGCATCACGGCAAGCCGAGAAGAAATAGCCGGCCCGGCCGGCCCGGCGTTTCGATGGGCTTGCTCGAGTTGCGAGGGGCTCGTTGCGGCGGGAGCTCCCGGTGTTGCGCCGCCAGTCCAGGGAAGGGCCGGGCGGCTCAGTCGATCGTTCCGGGCTCTGCGACCCACACGCTTTCGATCCCAAGCACGCGGCAGAGGGTGTCGAAGTGGCGGTCATAGTGCAGCACCCCGGCGCCGCGCTCGGCGGCTGCGGCAGCGATCAGGTAGTCGGAGGCTGGGATGCGCCGCTCGCCGCGCAGGTCGCGTGAGGCGCCGATGGCCGCCGTGCCGGCCTTGCGCGTGACGGGCGCCGTCGGCAGGGCGGCGAAGCTTTGATCGAGGGTGGCGAACTTCTCCTCGTTGCGGGCGGCCGCGAGCAGCTCGAGCGCGACCACGGGGCACACGACGAGCAGGTCCGACTCCTCGGTGGCCAGCCAGCGGGGGAGCACCGCCGGATCGTGCTGGCGGTTCCAGGCCGAGGTGTCGAACACGAGCGGTTCGCCCGAGCCGTAGGGCTCAGCGGCGTTCGGCATGGAGGCGCTCGGAGACCGACCAGTCGTAACCGTCGTCCTCGCCGGTGGCGATCCGCCGCAGGTGTTCGCGAGCTTCCTGGCGCGCGGTTTTCTGGGCCCGGACAGCATCCGCTCCGCGCAGCGCGAGGTCGCGCACAGCGCGCGAGCGCGGCCCCGAGCCGCCGAACTCCGCGACCGCGGCGGCCAGCTCGGGATCGAGCGTCACCTGAATACGGGGCGTGGTCTTCGGCATGCGAATAGCGTACCATCTGCCTGGTACAGCACGTGACGCGTGCCCTGTGCGACCTCTATATCGGACGACCGCGCGACAGCGTCGTGATCGAGGCGTACCGCCACCTCGTCGACGACGTTGTCGTGATCTCGCCGGCCGCGGCACGGCATCTCGTCCGACGCTCGCGTTAGAATGCCCGCATCGTGCGCTTGCGGCCTCTTTCGCTGACGACCGGCCCCCCGCGCGGGCCCGTGCTCGTGGCGCTTGTCGCGCTCGCTGCCCTCGCCAGCTGCGGAAGTTCCAGCTCGGGCAACGGGGTCGCCTCCAAGAGCGCCGCGGACATCGTCAACGAAAGCAGGGCCGCGGCCGACAGCGCCGGCTCGGTGCACGTCTCGGGGTCGGTCAAGAGCGCGGGCTCGCCCGTCACGCTCAACCTCAGCCTGGTCGCCGGCAAGGGCGGCACGGGCGAAATCTCGCAGAGCGGGTTCATGTTCAAGCTGATCCTCGCCGGCAACACCGCGTACATCAGCGGGAGCAGCGCGTTCTATAAGCACCTCGGGGGCGCCGCGGCGGCCCAGCTGCTCGCGGGCAAGTGGCTCAAGGTTCCGACCACCACCGGAGAATTCGCGTCCTTCAGCTCGCTCACCGACATGCGCAAGCTGATCGACACCACGCTCGCAAGCCATGGAAGGCTGCAGAAGGGCGCCACCTCCACGGTGGGCGGTCAGCAGGCGGTCGCCGTCACGGACACCGCCAATGGTGGAGCTCTGTACGTCGCCACCACAGGCAAGCCCTACCCCCTCCAGATCTCAAAGGGCGGCTCGGAAAGCGGCACGATCTCCTTTGATCGCTGGAACCAGCCGGTCACGATCTCTCCGCCGGCCAGCTCGGTGAACCTATCCGAACTGAAGTCGCTCAGCGGCCACTGACGGCCGAATGGCGGCGCCTGGCGGCGTCCTCGGTCGCTCGCGTGCAGAGCACGCCACGCTCCCTGCGTCCTGGCCAGGCTTGCCCTTCGGCCGTCAGTCGCTAGCGTCAATTCCGTTCCGGGATCGCGCAGGCGATTGGGCGCATGGGGGAGATGTGCCAGTGCATCGCCTGCAGCATGTGCCCGAAGGATGTGGGGTGGCGCGGGGCGATCGTCTTCAGCAGGTCGATCGCGCCGAGGCTCTGACGCTCGTACTCCATCTCGCCCGTGAGCTGGGCGAGCCGCAGCAAGCCCAGCGCGGCGCTCGAGGAGCCCGCCGGAATCGGGGAGTCCTCGAGCTCCTTGCGCCTCGCGATCAGCGCTTCGCCATCGGCGGCGGTCGAGAAGAAGCCGCCGTTCTCCGCATCTGAGAAGCGCGCGATCAGCTCGTCCGCGAGCGCCCTCGCGTGCGCGAGCCAGCGCTCCTCGCAGGTGGCTTCGAACAGCGCGATCAACGCCTCGAGCAGGAAGGCGTGGTCCTCGAGGTAGGCCGCGATCTTCGCCTCTCCGTTGCTGTAGGTGCGCAGCAGCCTGCCGTCGCTGTCGCGCAGGTCGCGCAGCAAGAACTCCGCGCACGCGACCGCCGCGTCCAGGTAGGTTCCGCCCGCCTCAGCCAACGCCGAGATCATCAGCGCGTTCCAGCTCGTGAGGCGCTTGTCGTCGAGCCCCGGCCTCGTGCGCGCGGCGCGCGCCTCCAGCAGTCGCCCTCGAATGCGCGCACGGGTCTCCGCGTCCGGTGGAGGACCGCGATCCTCCAGCACGTTCAAGCCGGGCTCGGAGATCCGAGTCCCGCCCGATCCGTCGACGAAGTTGCCCTCATCGCTTGCCCCCAGCCAGCGGATAGCGACATCGGCGTCCTCGCCGAGCACGCGCTCCAGCTCGGCGACCGTCCACACGTAGAAGCGGCCCTCAACGCCATCGGAGTCGGCGTCGAGCGCGCTGTAGAAGCCGGCCTCGGGCCCTCGCATCTCACGCAGCGCCCAATTCAGCGTGTCGTGGCACACCTCGAGCAGGCGCTCGTCGCCGGAGAGCCTGTGGCCGTGCAGGTAGGCGCGCGCGAGCAGAGCGTTGTCGTAGAGCATCTTCTCGAAGTGCGGCACCGTCCATCGCTCGTCGACCGCGTAGCGGTGAAAGCCGCCGCCGATCTGGTCGTGGATGCCGCCGCCCGCCATCGCCCGCAGGGTGTACAGGGCCATCTCGCGCTCCCCTCGGCACATCAGGAACTCGAGCACGGATGCCTGCGGGAACTTCGGCGCGCCGCCGAAGCCGCCGTGCACGGCGTCGAAGGACGCTCGCAGGCGTTCCACCGCCGCATCGAGCGCCGTCTCGTCGAATGGCTCTGCGGTGGGCTTCAACAGCGCCCCGCCCGACAGCCGCTCGCGCAACCGCTCGCTGCTCGCCGTGATCTCCTCGCCGCGCTCGCGCCACGCTTCGCTCACGGCGAGCAGCACCTGGGTGAAGGAGGGCGCTCCGGGACGCTCCCGCGGCGGGAAGTAGGTGCCCCCGTAGAACGGCAGCCCCTCGGGGGTGAGGAAAACGTTCAACGGCCACCCGCCGTGGCCCGTCATGCCCTGCACCGCCTCCATGTACAGCGCGTCCACGTCGGGACGCTCCTCGCGATCGACCTTCACGCACACGAACCCCTCGTTCATCAAGCGCGCCGTGCGCTCGTCCTCGAAGGACTCCCGCTCCATCACGTGGCACCAATGGCACGCCGAGTAGCCGATCGACACGAGCAGCGGCACGTCCCGCTCGCGCGCCCGCTTGAGCGCCCGCGATCCCCACGGCAGCCAGTCGACCGGGTTGTTCGCGTGCTGACGCAGGTATGGGGAGCTCTCGCTTGCGAGCGCGTTGGCCATCCCACTCAGCGTAGACGCGCTCGCGCCGGCTTGCACGCGCGTGGGGCCTCGTGTTCAGCGAGGACCGGCGCGCGCCCGCTTGTACGCGCAGGGGGCGTTGCGCTCAGCGTAGACGCGCGAGCGCAGGCTCGGGGAAGCGAAGGGCCGGCGCAATGCCGCTCGCGCCGGTGGCGGCGCCCGCCGTGTGCCCTTCGGGTGCGCGCGCGAGCCTCACCTTTGCGATGTTCACGCTGAAGCGGCGTCCGCCCAGCGTTCCGCTCACCACGGGCGCGCCGATGCGGACCGTGCCTCTCGCGGCCTGCGAGCCTTCGACGCGCAGGTTCGCGGGACGCAGACGGCCTTCCACGACCGTGAACGTTCCGCTGAGCTGCACGCCCGGCACGAGCGACAGACGGCGCAACCGCAGCGCCGAGGAGCTTATCCGCGCATACCCGCCCCTCAGGCCGCCGAAGCTCGACCCGCTCGGGAGCGCCTGCGCGGCCTGGAGCGTCGCGCCGATCACCTGCCGTTCGAGGTCGACGATCGTGTCGAGCACCACCGCGAGCGTGCTCCCCGCGCGGCCCTTCACGCCCCCGACCTGCTTCACGAACGCGAGCTTCGTCGGCGTGATCGGCGTCGGGGTGAACGGGTTCCGCGAGGCCCTGCAAGGCTGCGCGGCGCCTGTTGTGAAGAACGCCTTCACCGCCGCCTGCGCGCAGCCGCTGAAGTCGGCGCCGATCACCGAATGTCCCGTGTAGGGGACCACCTCGAGCTGCGAGCCGGCGATGCGACCGGCCACCGCTTCGGCGCCCGCGGTCGGCGTCCTCAGATCCTGGGCGCCCGAGAGGATCAGCGTGGGGACGTCCGGCAGCGGCGCGATCGCCGGCGGCGCCTGCGCCACGTTCGGCCATTGGGCGCAACCCGGCAGCACGCTGTCCGCCCACTCGACGCTTGCGTCGAAGGGGTAGAAGTCCGATGCCGGCAGCGCGCGCAACGCGCCCATGGCTTCAGCCACACGCGTACCGGGCGCCGCCGAGCGCTGCCACGGGAACGCCGCCTCTTCACAGGTCGTGTCCACGAACAGCGCTTCGTCGATCCCGCCGGAGCTCGCGGCCGTCGGGGTCCCGGGCAGGTTCGGCACCAGCCCCTCCGACAGGAGGTTGAGCCGCAGCAGCGGAGCGGGGTCGCCTCGCAGCGCCGACTGCACCGACGCGGGCAGCAGCGCGCGCAACGCCGGGTTCAGGTCGCCCGCCGCGATCAGGTTCAGCAGGCTTACGTCGGACATCGCCGTGCGGTGTCGTTTGCCCGAGCCGTCGTACACGAACCCGTTCAGAGCGTGCTTGCGCAGGCTCGCCGCCAGCCGCGCGAGATCGCCCAGCGGGTTGCCCGTGATGCCCGCGCACGCCCCTGCCGAGCACAGCTCTCCGAAGACGGGCTTCATCGCCCTGAACGTGTACAGCGCGAACGGGTCGTTCTTTTCGGGTGCAACCACCGAGTCGAGCAGCAGCGCTTCGACATTCTGGGGGTAGCGTTCGGCGTACTCGAGCGCCACCTTCGTTCCATAGGACACGCCGAACAGCACGAGCTTCCGATAGCCCATCGCTTGGCGCAGCGCCTCGACGTCGGCCACCGATTCCAGAGTCGTATAGGAGCCGCGCGCAGAGCCGATCTGAAGCGCGCACCGTTCGAACGCCTGCCCGATCGTGGCGAGCCCTTCTTCGCGTTCGAGAGCCGAGCAGGCGAGCGGCCCGGACGTCCCGGCGCCACGTTGGTCGAACACCACCAGGTCGCGTGCGCCGAGCGCCGGCGCGATCGCCGTGGCGGTCGCGCTCGCAAGCGGAATCGCCGCCTGGCCGGGACCTCCCGCCAGCGCCACCACCGCGGAGCGGCTTGGCGCCGCTCCCGCCTGCAGGCGCTCGACTTTCAGCGCCACCGAGCCCGCCACCGAGCCGCCGCGGTCGAGCGCCACGCTCAGAGTCGCGCAGGAGAACCCCTGATTGTTGGAGCAGGGGGCGAACGTCATCGCCACCGCCCCCGACACGTGCGCGGCGGCGAGCGCCATCGAAGCGAGCGGCGCGCCGAGCACCAGTATCAGGATCCGCCGCGACACTCGCACAGACGTTATCGACAGCTACCGGCTCTTCGCGCCGAACACTTCTCGCAAGGGCGCCGCGGCGCCCTTCGCCCACAGCGCCGCCAACCGCTTCGGGCTCGCGATCAACCCGCTCAGGCGCGACGGCGCGAGCACCGCGGAGCTTCCCAGCCCGGTCCTCGTGGGCCTCGACGCCGTCAGGCGCACGTGCCGGCCGCCGAGCACTCCGGTGAGCGTTCCGTTCGTGCTGAGCACGAGTGTCCCGCGGGCCGCCGCCGAGCCCCCTATGCGCAGGGCGCCGCTGCCCGATCCCGAGATCCTGCCGGTGACCGTCACGCCCGGCACGTACGAGTATCCGTGCAACACCAGCGTGCCGCTCACGGTTCCGCCCCATCCGGCTCGCAACCCGCCGACGCGCACCGATCCGGAGCCCAACAGCAGTTCGCCGATGTTTTCGAGGAGCGCCAGCAGCATCTGCCGGTCGAAGTCGCCGAGCGTCAGCACCGCCGCCCCCACGGTGCGGCCCGCCAGGCCCGGGTTGCCCACGGCCGGCGGCACTTCGGCGATGCTGCGCGGCGGCAGCGGGGTGGGGAGCAGGAACGGCGGGGGCGTCCTGTCTTTGCACTGCTTGACAGGCTTGCCCTCGAACAGCGCGTGAAGCGCGTTGTGAGCACAGGGCGTTGGGTCAGAGCCGAGCACCGAGTGGCCCGTGTTGGGCACGACGAGCAGGCTCGCGTCCGGGATCTGCGCCGCCACCGCCTGCGCGTTCGCCGTCGGCGTGCGCAGATCGTCGGCGCCGCTCAATATCAGCGTCGGCACGTCCGGGAGCGGCGCCGTGTCGACTTCGGGGCCCGTGGGCGTGAGCGGCCAGGCCGCGCACGCGGGCACGTCGCTCAACGCGAGCGCGTTGGACGTCGTGAACGGCGCGAACGCGCTCGACCCCTGCGCCCTGAGCGCCGCGAGCGCTTCGCTGAAGCGTTTTTTCCCATTCGCGGCGCGATTCCACGGAAACGTGGTCTCGTCGCAGATCGTGGAGTAGTACAGCGGCACGTCGAAGCCCTCGCTCAGGCTTTCTTCGGGTTCGGCTTCGCCTGCGTCTTGCGCACGCGTGACCAGACGGGCGAGCGCCGCGTTGTCGCCCCTCAGCGCGGAGCGCACCGCGGCCGGGAATTCGGCTCGCAGGATCGGGTCGAAGTCGCCCTCCATCAGGATCCCGAGCAGGTCGTCGGAGGAGGCGCGTGTCGTCCTGGCCACGCCATGACCGTCGATAGCGCGCCCGCGCACCGACCCGCCGCCGATGCGCCTCACGAGCCGCCCCAGATCGTGCACCGGATCGGACGTGATGTGCGCGCACGCGCGCGCCGAGCATAGCTGCCTCAGCACGCGCCGCACCGCCGCGAACGTCGTCTCGTCGAACGCTTCCGGTCCGTTCGGCGGCACCACCGAATCGAGCACCAGCGCCTCCACGCGAGTCGGATGCTCCTGCGCGTAGCGCTCGGCCACCTTCGTGCCGTAGGACGTGCCGTACAGAACGAGCTTTTCGTAGCCCCCGGCCTGGCGGATCGCCTCGATGTCGGCCACCGTGTCGGCCGTCGTGTACAGGCCGCGCGTCTCGCCGATCTGTCCTGCGCAGATGCCCACCGCGGTTGGCGACAGTCCACCTTTGACGTGTTCGAAGGCGGCGCACGAGAGCGGGTGGGAGAGGCCCGTGCCGCGCTGGTCGAGCGCGATCAGATCGCGCGTGGAGACGATCGGGCCGAGAACCTGCGCGAACTGGTTGATGAACGGGATCGCCGCCTGTCCCGGGCCGCCGGCCAGCGCGATCACGGCGTCCTTCGATTCGCCGACCGGGGCGCGATGGCGTCGCATCGCCAGCGTGATCGTGCCCTGCGCCGGGTTGCTCGGGTCGAGCGGCACCGTCAAATGGCCGCACGCCACGTTGTTCGAATCCGCGCACGGCTTCCACACGATGTCGGCCTGCGCCGCCGCGCACGCCACCGCCGCGCACGCCAGCGCCGCCAGGAACGCGCTCGTCAGTGTCCCGGCGGCTCGTCGCACAGTCGGAATCTAGCGCACCACCGGTGCGCCTGTACCGACATCCGTCTGAGCCGCAGAGCCACGCATGCGGGGCACATCCCGGCCGAGCATGTCGAGGCACTCACGCATGCTCGGCACATCTGTGCATCAACACGGGTGCGGGCTGTAGGCTCGCAAAGGTCATGGCTCTCGACCGCCACACGCTCACAGCGCCACGCGCGCCGGCCGCGATCGGGCCCTACAGCCACGCGGTGCGCTCCGGCTCGCTGCTCTTCTGCTCGGGCCAGATCCCGCTCGACCCCTCAAGCGGCGAGCTCGTCGGGACGACCGCGGTCGAGCAGGCGCGGCAGTGCCTCTCAAACCTGACCGCCGTCTGCGAAGCGGCGGGAGCCTCGCTGGCCGACGCCGTGCGCGTGACGGTCTATATGATCGACCTCACAGCATTTGCGGAGGTGGGGGAGGTGTACGCCTCTTTCTTCCCGGAGTCTCCGCCGGCGCGCGTCGCGGTCGGCGTCGCCGCATTGCCGCGCGGCGCCCAGGTCGAGATCGACGCGGTTGTCGCGCTCAGCCCCGCAGCGTCGCCCGCCTGACCTTTCCGCTGGCCGTCTTCGGCAGCTCCTTCGCGAACTCCACGATGCGCGGATACTTGTAGGGCGCGGTCTCGCGCTTGACGTGTTCCTGCAGCTCCTTCGCCAGCACGGCCGAGGGCTCGTGACCGTCGCGCAGCACCACTATCGCGCGCACCACCGACCCGCGCTCCTCGTCGGGCGCCGCCACCGCCGCCGCCTCCGCGACGGCGGGGTGCGCCACGAGCGCGGACTCCACCTCGAAGGGCCCGATCCGGTAGCCGGCCGAGATGATCACGTCGTCGGCGCGCCCCTCGAAGCGCAGATAGCCGTCCTCGTCTCGGCGCACCTTGTCGCCCGTGTGCCACGGCCCTGCATCGCGCCGGTCCTCGATCTCCCAAGCGCCGTCGTCTCGCCGGCGCACCTGCTCGCCGAGATAGCCCAAGAAGAACGTCGGCACGCTCATCGGGTCGGCGATCAGCTCTCCCTCCCGCACGGTCAGCTCGATGCCGGGCAGCGGCCTTCCCATCGAGCCCGCACGCGCCTCCATGCCGATCGCCATCCCGGTCGTCTGGCCCGTCTCGGTCTGTCCGTAGCCGTCGCGGATGTCCAGCCCCGTGGCCACCCGCCACGCGCTCAGCACCTCCGGGTTGAGCGCCTCCCCGGCGGCCACCATGCCGCGCAGGCTCGGCAGCGCTCTGAGCGTCGCGCGCTTGGCGATCACGCGGTACTCGGTGGGCGCCATGCACAGCACGTTCACCCGCTCGCGCTCGATCAGCTCCAGGCGCTCGTACGGGTCGAAGCGCGCGTCGTGCAGCAGGGCCGCCGCCCCCATCAGCCAGGGGGCGATGAAGACGTTGCGCGCCGACTTGCTCCATCCGCTCGCCGCGGTGCACCACACGAGATCGCCTTCCTCGGCGCCCAGCCAATGCTCGGCCTGCACGCGCTGGCCATACAGGTAGCGCTGCGCGTGCACCACCGCCTTTGGCTCGCCCGCGGTGCCGCTCGTGAAGGTGATCAACGCCGGGTCGTTGGCGGCGAGGTCGACGTAGGGGGTCGCGACGGGGGTCGGTTGGGCCTGGGGCGGGGGGTTGTGTGTGTCCGTTTTTGGGGTACCTCGCGCGCGTGCGCGCGAAGAAAGCCCTCGTTCGCGCGCGCGCGCGAGGCACCCTTTTTCGTCGATCCAACCCCACACGCTCGCATCTGGCGCCCACAGCACGTCGCTCGGCGGCTCGGCGGCTTCGAGCTCTGTGCGGTTGCGCTCGTCCGCCACGATCAGCCCCGGGCGCGCCACCTCCAGGCGCAGGCGCAGATCCTTGGCGCGCAGCTGCTCGGTGCAGGGCAGCACGACCGCGCCGATGCGAAAGCACGCCATCATCGTCGCCACCCACTCGACGCGGTTGCCGATCAGCGTCATCACGACGTCGCCGCGTCGCACTCCGCGCGCTGCGAGCGTCGCCGCGGTGTCCTGCACGAGCCGCTCGACCTGCGCGAACGTCAGCTCGCGTCGCCCGCCGTCGCGCGCGAGCTCGACGAGCGCGGGCCGGTCGGGCGGCTGTCCGCGCAGGACGTCTCTGGCGAAGTTCACGGCGGCGCAGTCTCGCAGACGTGGCTCTCAGGACTGCCAGAGGGCGCACAGGGGAACGGCGGCCAACCGGTCGCCAAACGGAAGCGTTCGCTCGCCGGTGTACAGCACGACTCCGAACGCAAAGCGTTCGCCGAGCTTGTCGCGTAGGTAGCGAAGTCCGGCGAAGTCCTTGGACTTGATCGTGGCGGCCGTCTTGACCTCAACCCCCGCTACGGCGCCGCCGCGCAGCTCCATGACCACGTCGATCTCCCGCTGCTCGCTATCCCTGTAATGAAAGAGGGCGGGCGAATGTCGAGACCACTCCTTCTGGCGCAACAGCTCCATCGCGACGAAGGTCTCGAAGACCTGACCTGCCAGCGATGCGTCGTGCACGATCCGACTGGCGTCTGCGTTCATCAGGTGGGCGAGTAGCCCCGAGTCCGTTACGTACAGCTTCGGCGTCTTGATGTAGCGGCTGCCGAGGTTGCTGTGCCACGGTTGCAGACGCCACACCAGAAAGAGCTCTTCGAGTATCCGGACATGCGATGCGGCGGTCTTGTTGTCGATCCCCAGATCTACGCCGATGGCTCGTGTGCTCATCAGGTTCGCGGAGCGAGACGCGATCACGCTCGGCAAACGTTCGAGACCGTCGATCCGGCGTACGCGAGCGACGTCCTCCAGGTCGTGTGCGAGGACCGTCGCAATATAGCTTTCGAAGAATCGCTCGCGTATACGTGCGCTGCGTCCCTGCGCCCTGGGAAACCCGCCCGTCGCGATGCGCTCCGCGTAGGCGCCACGCCCCACCTGTGCACGCTGGACGCGTGGGGGGTCGCGGTCGAACAGACGGTCGATGAAGCTGCCATGTCGATTCTCGATCTCCCCCTGAGAGAACGGCCACAACCGGACGTAATCAACCCTTCCCGGCAGCTTGTCGACGATCGTCGGCAGTGTGAGGATGTTCGCGGAGCCCGTGAGAAGAAACTGTCCCGGTGTGTCGTTCGTGTCCAGGCGGGCCTTGATGGCGAGCATCAGGTCAGGCGCGCGCTGTACCTCGTCGATGACAGATCAATCGTCGAGTCCGGCCACGAAGCCGGTCGCGTCTTCCAACGCCGCGCGGCGGGTTGCGTCGTCATCGAGCGTGACATAAGTCGCGGGATGCTCCCGCTCCGCGATCTGCTTGACCAGCGTGCTCTTACCAGTCTGGCGTGCGCCGAGCACGCAGACCGCGCGAGCGTCCGAAAGGGCTTCGACGACGATCGGGCGGATGCTCCTTTCGACGAGCTTTGGGGACATCATCGAAAGGATAGGGCAGTCACCTGACAAATGAGGAATGCAGGGCCTGCGAAGTGAGGAATTGTCCCCCCGCTAAATGAGGAGTACATGCCCTGACAAACGAGGAGTCAACGCATCGGTGTGTGGAGCGATTCGGATCGCGTCTGGAGGATCTGAGCCGCCGGGCTGATTTGTCTTCCCCCTCCCAGGTATCCTGCCTGGACATCCGATTTCCGACCCTGGAGCCCCGACGAATGGCCGTAGCCCCCGCCCCCTACACCGAGAAGACCGACGAGCAGAAGGCCATCACCGAGATGGTGCGCCAGTTCGCCGACGAGCAGATCCTTCCGAACGCCGAGCACTACGACCACGAGGACACGTTCCCCGGGCCGATCGTCGAGCAGATGAAGGAGCTCGGCCTGTTCGGGGTCACGATCCCCGAGGAGTACGGGGGCATGGGCCTCGACCTCACGACCTACGCGATGATCGTCGAGGAGCTCTCGCGCGGCTGGATCTCGATTTCGGGGGTCGTCAACACCCACTTCATCGGCTCCTACCTGCTGATGAAGTTCGGCAACGAGGCGCAGAAGCAGAAATACCTCCCGCGCATGGCCACCGGCGAGATACGCGCTGCCTTCTCCCTGTCGGAGCCCGAGCTCGGCAGCGACGTGCAGGCGATCAAGACCTCCGCCAAGAAGGTCGACGACGGCTCCTATGAGATCAACGGCCAGAAGATGTGGGTCACCAACGGCCTTGAGTCCTCGCTCGTGTTCGTGCTCGTCAAGACCGATCCCGACGCGCAGCCCCGCCACAAGGGCTTCACCTGCTTCATCGCCGAGAAGCAGGGGGGCGTCTCGGAGAACACCGGTGAGCATGCCGGCCTGAACGTTCCGCCGAAGCTGGAAAAGATGGGCTACAAGGGCGTGGAGTCCACCGAGCTCGTGTTCGACGGCTACCGCTGCCCGGCGGAGAACATCCTTGGCGGCGAGCACGCGGGCCTGAACAGGGGCTTCGCCCAGATGATGGACGCCCTGGAGGTCGGTCGCGTGAACGTCGCCGCGCGCGGCGTCGGCATCGCCCAGCGCGCCCTGGAGCTCGGTCTGCGCTACTCCCAGGAGCGCAAGACGTTCGGCAAGCCCATCGCCGAGCACCAGGCGATCCAGTTCAAGCTCGCCGACATGGCCACCCAGGTCGACGCCGCCCGCCTGCTCACGCTGCGCGCCGCGCGCCTGAAGGACGCCGGCGAGCGCTCGGATCTCGAGGCCGGCATGGCCAAGCTGTTCGCCTCCGAGGCCGGCCGCTTCTGCGTGGAGGAGTGCTTCCGCATCCACGGTGGCTACGGTTACTCCAAGGAGTACGAGATCGAGCGTCTCTATCGCGACGCCCCGCTGCTGTTGATCGGCGAGGGCACCTCGGAGATCCAGCGCATGGTGATCGGCAAGAAGCTGCTTCAAAGGCACAAGATCTGATGGCGTGCTTGCGCACGCCATCAGGCCGGATGTGGCGGATCTACTGATGCGCGCGCCTCTCACACCCAGCTCCGACCGGTGCCGCTCGCGGCCGACCGCACGCTGATGGCCGAGGACGCCAAGAGCTTGATCGAGCGGGCCACACGGCACTTCGTCGAGGAAGTGCCGGCGCTCGCCCCGATGACGCTCGTCGTGAGCGTCGAGCTGCAGGGACGCGGCGACATCCAGTTCTTCCGCCTGCAGATGCCCGAGATCCAGGTCACCAAGGGCCCGGCCGGCGACGCCCGCATCACCGTTCATATGCGCCGCGAGTTCTTCAACGTCATGGCCAACGAAGGCAAGGTGCCCGACTGGATCGAGGCCTTCACCTACGGCAAGGCCAAGGCCACCGGGCCCTCCCAGTACCTGAAGCTGATCGCCAACGTCGTCGACAAGCACCAGGAACGCGAAAGGCTCAAGACCGCCCGCAAGCACTCTTGAAGCCGCGCACCAGACGATGAACGTCTAGTGGTAGGCGAGGATCTGCTGCGCCAGAAACGCGAGCGAGGCGAGCATGAACACACACATCACGATGAGTGAGAAGTTTTCGCTCACGGCCTCCACACGATAGCGCCGCGGGCGGTCATCCGTTGGCTCAGGGCACGCGCAGCGGAGCCGAGCTGCCGAGCACGGCGCCGCTTGCGCTGAGTGCCTGGCTCTCGACGTAGAGCGCCTGGCTTCTTACGTAAATGGCGCTGGTGTTCAGCGTCGCGCTCGTCTCGAACCCGCTCCTTGGCACGGTTGTGACCGGTGCCGGCGAGCTGGGCGATTCGCCGAGGAGCAATCGCCACGACGCGACATCGGTGGCGCCGTTCCAGCTCGTGTGGACGGTCACGCTCGAGGCGCCGCGTGTGGCCGCGACAGCCGGCAGCGTCGACGGGCGTCCGTTCCACGGCGAGAGGTAGGTGCGGAAGCTCTGCACGCCCTTGCCGAGCGTCCCGTCGAGCAGCACCGCCCCGCTCGAGCTGTACTCGGTGAAGTTCGGCAGATTGCCGTACCCCATCAGCCAGTCGCCTTCTCCGAGCGCGAGCGTGTTGCCCTGGGCGGCCGCCAGCAGCGTGTGGGTGGGGTTCACGAACGTCCTCGCCACCGTCACGGTCTTGTTCGCGAAGTTCGGCCTCAGCAGCACCCCACGCGACTGCTTCTCCTTCGGCGGCGACGCCCCGTTGTCGAACACCGAGATCAGCCCTCCGGGCTGCCACTCCGCGTCGTGCTGGAAGTAGGTTTTCGCGCCCGAACCGAGCTTGAAGGTCGAGTGTTTTCCGCCGATCTGCCAGTTGAAGGCGCCCGTCCTGATGTCCACGTCGTAGAGCGCGTCCGTGTTGCGCGCCGACAGCAGCACGTCCCCGAAAGAGCCGGGATCGACGGAGTTCACGTGGACGTAGTCCCACGGGTAGCTGGAGCCCGGGACCGCCATCGTCGAGTCCCGCGGGGGGACGTGGCCGAGCGCGTGCCACTCCCACATCACAAGGCCCGTCTTCACGTCGATCTCCTGCACCACCGCGTCGCTCAGGATGCCGTTCCCGGCGCCGTGCAGAGCGGCGAAGCTCATGTGGATCGGGTCGAACGCGTCGATCCACGCCGTCCCCTGCGATGTCAGGCGGATCTCGTGCAGGTCCGCCCTGTAGCCGTTGCCGGCCCTGATCGTGGCCAGCGGTTTGTAGGAGTCGTCATAGATCACGTCTTCGCCCTGGCCGAACCCCACGCGCAGGATGCGTCCCTGCCACCAGGTGAGCACCGGTTTGCCTTCGTACCGCTGCACCTGGAAGTTGGTCGAGGAGACGCCCTTGGGAAGCGCCCGGAACCACACGAGCGCGCCGTTCTGCTCAGCGATCATCTCGCCCGGCGTGCCGAGCCCCTGATACGGCGCCAGGAACAGGTCACCCGGCGCCGAGCCCGGCTGGGAGGGCGTGGTGATGCTCACGGTGCTGGGCGTGATCGCCGGCGCCGAGGCGTAGTGCTGGATCGCTTTGGAGTCCCCCGGTTCTTTGGGGAACTCGGCTTGGCTGACCGATGCCTGGCGAGCGACCGTGAACACGCTCGTCACCGGCTTGCTCGGCGCGCCGGGGTGGGCGGGCCCAAATCCAACGAGCGCGTGAACGGCGACCTGCTCGCCCGGCGTCAGCGGCTTGTTGAGCAGGAAGCTCTCGCCCGTCCCGGTCGAGTAGTGGCGCAGTTTGCCCGAGTGGTTGCCGCTGTGAGAACCGACGACACTGACATTGGCGACCTTCGTGCCGGGCGGACCGAGGAAGCTGATCTGCGTGTAAGGGGAGGCGTCCTCCGTCCCCGGGATCGGGGAGACCGCGACCGCGTTGGCCTTCGCCTCGGCCAGCTCGCGCGCCGGTGTGATGCCGGCCGCCGAGGCGGTGGAGAAGACGCTTTCCCCGCATGCGCTCAGTCCGGCGCACAGCCCGGCGGCTGCCGCGAGCAGCACGGTCGTGCGAATCCTCGCCGGGCCGCGCTTCGTGCAGCCCCCCTTCGCGGGGCGCTCGCTGCTCGCGAACCTTGTCATTCGGATGTCGCGGATGCCGCCGAGAACGGTCGAGAGGTTCCGAGCACGCGACCGCCCGCGTCGAGCGCCCGCAGCTCGAAGCTCGCGTAGCTCTTGTTCCCCGGTAGGGCGATGGCGGTCTCGAACCCGGACTTGGCGACCGTCGTCACGGTGGTCAGCCTACCGGCGTCGGGCCCGGCGAGCACCCGCCAGGAGACGACCCGGGTGGCGCCGTTCCAGCTCGCGTACACCGTGGTCTTGCCATCTGCTTGGCGGGCGGCGCCCACCGGAGGAGAAAGTGGCAGGCCGGCCCACTGCTCCAGCGTGGCCCGGTAGGTGAGGTCCGGCCAGGGGAATTCCCCGTCGAGGAGGAGCTTGCCCGAGCGGCTGTACTCCGAGAAGTAGGGTTCTGAGCCCCAGCCCACGAACACGTCGCCGTTGGCCTGGGGCCGTGTGTCGCCCATGTAGTCCGAGGCGAAGCTGCCGTCACGGACGTACTGGGCCGCGAGCGTCGCGGTGCGCTGATGCGGGTCGAGCTTCAGCACAAGCCCCCGGGACGGCCCCGTCGCTTTGACGTTGGTCCCTCCACTGGTGAGCTGGCAGCAGTGATCGTCATACATCGTGACCGTGGAGCCGAACCTCAGCGCCACGTCGTGCTGCCACTGGAAGGTGGCGCTGGGACCTAGCTTGAAGCTCGTGTGCCTGCCGCCGAGCGTCCACTGGATCTTGCCGGTGTCGATGCTCACCAGGTAGGCGGCCCAGGTGTTGCGCATGGAGACGAGGAAGCCTCCGTTGCCGGTCAACTGAACGGAGTTGACGTGATAGGCGTCCCAGGGGAAGCCGTTGGTCGGCAGCGTGGCATACGAATCGTTAAGCGGGATGTGATCGAGCGCATCCCAGGTGCGCAGGAGCTTGCCGGTTCTCAGGTTGTACTCCTGCACCGCGGAGTCGATCATCGCCCCGTTGTAGGCGCCCCCGTACTTCGACAGGTCCATGGCCAGGTTCTTGTTGGCGGTCACCCATGCGTCGTCGCCGCTTATGAGCAGCTCGTGGAGGGTGAGCGTCCAGCCGTCGGCGCCCTTCAGCCTCGCCACCGGTTGGTAGTGCGGGTTGACGACGACGTCTTCGCCACTTTCGGTTTGACCTGTCTTGGTGACCACGCCCTGCCACCAGGCGAGAGCCGGCTTGCCTTCGTAGGTCTGCAAACTCAGGTTGGACGCCACCACGCTTTCTGGCACGGGCTGGAACCACACCGGCTGCAAACGGCGGTCGAGGATCAGCGGGCCGCTCTGCCCGATCATCGGCGGTTCGTTGAGCGAGTAGAAGTTCGTCGTGAAGATGTATCCGGCCGCCGGCTTTCCGGCCGTCACCGTTCGATCTGTGCGCCTCACGATCGGTGGGTGCAGCTTCGGCGCCGAGACGTAGCTGTAGGCGCCCTTGGTGGTGTACGCGCCCACGGGCGGTCCGTGGGAGCCCGCGAACGCCAGATCGATCGCGACGAAGCCCGCCACCACGACGCCAATCGCGATCGCGAAGCGTCGCGCTCCGGGGTGGGTGGGGTCCTTATCCCCGGGGGTGGGAGGCGGGGCAGGTCCTGGGGTGGGTGGCGGGATAGGTCCCATATCCCTGGCCCGCCTGGGCAGCGAGGTGAATGTCACCAGCGCGGCCGCCCCCGCCAGGCCCGCGCCGATCAGGTATGCGAGCCGGAACCCATCGGTGAGCGCCTGGGGCACCCCGACGCCCGCGCCGATCAAATGTGAGGTGCGCTGGGTGGCGAGCGTCACCAGGATCGCCAGCCCGAGCCCGCCGCCGATCTGGCGCGAGGTGTTGACGAGCCCGGACGCGAGTCCCGTCTGGCCCTCCTTCGCGCCCTGGGTCGCGGCTATCGTCGAGGGGACGATCGACATCGCGATCCCCGCCGCCGTGAGCAGGCCCGGGAGCATGATGTATATGACCGCGCTCCCGCTGGACCCCACGCGGGCGAGCAGCAGCATGCCGCCCGCCAGCATGATCAGTCCCCCGCCGAGCACCGTTCGCACGCCGAAGCGGCTCACGAGCCTGCCGGCGCGCGAGGCGACCGCCATGATCATCAACGTCATCGGCAGGAAGACGAGGCCGGTGTCAAGCGGAGAGAGGCCCAACACCTGCTGCAGGTAGAGCGAGCTCACGAACCACATCGGGAACAGCGACGCGCTGAACAGCAGCACGATGTTGTTGGCGGTTCGCAGCGGCTTCGTCAGCTCCTTGAACGGGATCAGCGGCTCAGAGGCCACGCGCGTCTCGATCACAACGAACACCGCGAGCAGGGCGATGCCGCCAAGGATCGAGCCGAGCGCGGCCGGCGCGTTCCAGCCGGCCAGGCCCGCTTCCACGACCCCGTACACCAGCACCATCTGGCCGACCGTCAATGTCAGCGCTCCCGCTATGTCGAAGCTGCGGGGCGGGTGGGATCCTGATCCTCGGCGGCGCTCGCTCACGACGGCGTACGCCACAAGTGCCGCCGCGATGCCGATCGGGGGGTTGATGAGCAGCACCCAGCGCCAGTTGAGCTCCTGCGTGATGATCCCCCCGAACAGCATCCCGGCGGCCCCGCCGAGTCCGTTCATCGCCGCCCACGCCCCGATCGCGCGATTGAGCTGCGCCCCCGGCGCGAACGAGGAGGTGATGATCGCCAGCGAGCACGCCGCCATCAAAGCGCCGCCGACACCCTGGCCGGCGCGGGCGATCACGAGCGTCGTGCGGTCCACGGCCAGGCCCCCGGCCAGTGAGGCGAGCGCGAACAGCAGCAGTGCCAGGACGAACATACGACGCTGCCCGAAGTGGTCCGCGGCGCGTCCCCCGAGCATCAGGAAGCCCGCGAACGTGATCGCGTACGCGTCCACGATCCACTGCAGTTCGGGCGCCGAGAAGCCGAGATCCAGCTGGATCGAGGGCAGCGCCACGTTGACGATGCTCAAATCGAGGATCACCATAAACTGCGCCGCGCAACACACGGCCAGCAGCCACCCCATGCGCGCGTCCCGCCGCTCCCGCTCGCTTGGAGGCGGGCTGGGTGGGGATTGGGGTCCGGCGGGACCCGCCGGCGCCACCGTGCTCACGTCAGCCGACCTGAGAATGCGTTGGTAGGGTGGGCCGATGAGACGAACGCCACTGGGCGCCATGCTAACGCTGCTGGCCGCCGCCGCGGCCACCGTTGCGATAGCGGGGTGCGGCGGAAAATCGACGAGTACGCCGACGAAAAGCGGCACCACGAGCACCACGCACAAGCAGCCCTCGCACGCGCCCGCGTACTGAGTCTCTCATCCACCGGTCTACGCAACACGCGCGCTCAACCCGAGTTCCGGGTGGCGGGTGGAGAGGCCGCGTACGCGCCTACCCGAGCAGCCCCCGAGCCGCCGAGCACGTGGCCGGCGAAGTCGAGCGCCTGCGCCTCCACGTAGGCGTACCTCTTCGGCAGGATCGTCGAGCTCTCGAAGTCGCTCGCCGGGATCGTGGTCCGCGCCGCCAGCGACCCAGGCCGCGCTCCCGCGAGCACTCGCCAGGAGGCGACCTCGGTGGCGCCGTTCCAGCTTGCGTGCACGATGGTCTCTTCGCCCGTGTTGTTGAGCTGGGCGACGATCGCCGGCGGGCTCAGCGGGCGCCCGTCCCAGGGGAAGCGCAGGTCGCGATAGGAGGACATGACGAAGGGGAGGTGGGCGTCGAAGATCAGGGAGCCGCTCTTGTCGTACTCGCTGATCTCGGGGATCGCGCCGTAGCCCACCACCGCGTTCCCGTCCGCCAGCGTCTGCACGTTGCCCTGGCTTACGGACAGCAGCGGGTTGGGGTGCGTGTACACCGAGCGCAGCCGTGCTTCGTGGGTCTTGAAGTCGAGGGCGATCCGCACCGCGCGCGACCGGCTGTGGACCGGAGGGTTGGAGCCGTTGTCGAACATCGTCACTTCGCCGCTCGGCAGCAGCCGAGCGTCGTGCTGCCAAGCCGTCTTCGTCCCCGGCCCCATCGCGAACGAGCTCCTGTTGCCGCCGAGGCGCCAGAGGACGTCGCCGCTGCCGCCTTGCAGCTGGTAGGCCGCCCAGGTGGAGCGCGCCGAGATGAGCAGGCCGCCGCCGGGCTCGACGTCGATCGAGTTGACGTGAAACCAGTCCCACGGCGCGGAGGTCTTCGGCGCGGCGGTTTCCGACTCGGTGACGGCGACGTGGTCGAGGCTGTGCCATTCCCAGCGCACCAGCCCGGTCTTGACGTCGATCTCCTGGATCGCGTTGTCGAGCACCACCCCGTTGCGAGTCCCGTCTTCCACGCGCGATACGTCGCAGCGGATCGGGTTGAAGGCGGTCGTGTAGGCGACGCCGTGGGGCGCGAGCTGGAAGTCGTGCAGGTCGGCCGCCAGGCCATTGCCGCCGGCGACCCGGGCGACGGTCTGGTAGCGGTCGTTCATGACCACGTCTTCGCCCTGACCGAAGCCGAGCGAGAGCACCCTGCCCCGCCAGAAGGTGATCTCGCGCCGGCCTTCCCAGCTCTGCACGCTGAGGTTCTCCGCGCTCTGCCCGCCGGAGAGCTGGTCGAACCAGACGAGCCGCCCCTGGGGCGTGTAGATCAAGGGTCCGTAGCGGCCGGCGCTCGGCCCGTTGCTGGTGAAGATGTCGCCGGCCGCCGGGTCGCGATCGGGCGCCGTCACGCTCAGGACCGGCGCCTGCACGCCGGGCATCGTCGCGAAGCTCTGGTAGTCGCTGGGCGCGGCCTGCGGGTTGGGGAACTCGCCTGCGCCCGCGACCGAGTAGGGCGTGTCGACGCGAAAGCCGAACGTGACGTGCCGGGCGGCGATCGTCGCCGACACGTTGACCTGCTCGCCTTGATCGAACGGGCTTCTCGGTAGGAAGCTGACGCCATCGCCCTGCGAGTACCCCTGCAGTCGACCCGCGTGCGGACCACTCTGCCTACCCACGACTGAGACTTCGCGCACCTGGGGGGCTGGCACTCCTAGGAAGCTGATCTGCGTATGTGGATTCGCCGCCCCGGTCCCCGGCGCCGGCGAAACGTCGACCGGGAGTCCGGGCAGCTTGGCGCTGTGATCGAGTGTCGTCGGCAGGCAGGCGGGAGCGCTGGAGGAGCCTGTCAGGGCGCCCGTTGCCAGTATTACGGCGGCGGCGATCGCCGCGGCGAGGCCGACGAGCGCGAGAGCGACGCGCGCCACTACGCGGTCGCGGAGCTGAGCGCGTCGGTCTCGCCGGCGCGCCACGTCTGCAGCGCGGCGATCCCGCCGTCGATGACGCGGCCGAGGAAGGTCTCGCGGTCGTTGACGTGCGGCAGCGGCTCGTCGGGGACCGGCGCCTCCAGGAACTCGCACAGCGGCTCCCAGCCTTCGGTGACGCTCCACACGAGCAGGCGGTCCGCCGGGACATTGGCCTTGACGGTCTCGTTGTGGGCCTCGAACTGCTCGATCATCTGCTCGGGCGTCTCGTGCCCGGCGGCGAACGTGCCCCCGCCGCTCCAGAACATTCGATCGACGAGCTCCAGGTAGCGGCTCCACCGCGGATCGACCTGGGCGCGGGCGCTGGAGACGAGCCGGATCAGCGACTCGCCGAAGCACATGTTCCAGATCGTCTCGCGGAAGCTCGGCTCCCACCGCTCGGGGTCGCGCACGCTGAGCAGCACCTTGGCGTCCGGGTAGCGGTCCATCAGCTCGCGCCAGAAGTACCCGCCGGGCCAGTCCACCGTGGCCTGGAAGCCGCCGAACACCTCGTCCCAAGGTTGCTCCCCGTCGAGCGCGCGGTTCCACACTCCCACCTGGTCGAGGTCGGCGATGACGTTGACCCAGTGGTAGCACGGCTCGAAGCGGAGCAGCTCGAGCGCCACCTTCTGCGTCAGCGTGCCCGTGCGCGGCAGTCCGGCTCCAATGACTCTCATGCTCGTCCCTCCAAGCTCATGGCTGTTGTCGTCCCCCCAAGGCTATTCATGGACGCCTGTCGAAGAGTTGATGAAGAAGCATGTGGATAGGATGAAGAGTCTATGAAGAAAATCCGACGAACGTCCGCTCTTTCGCGGTTGCCGGCGGGTTGCTCTCATATGCTCGGGGCGCCGATCCGCCCACTCGGGCGCCGTATTGCCCGACCGACCACCAAACCAGCGTCTTGAAAGCTATCGCAGCCGAGATTCCCAGCTTTGCGCCGCCGTCCGAGCGGTCGCTCGCGCAGCGCGCCGACGCGCGGGCGCAGCGCGCCGAGCGGTCGCTTGAGTTGAGCGCCGACGCGCCTATGTCGCGCACCGGACAGGCCGGCGGGCTGGCGCGGATCGCCGGGCTGGCGCTGGCGCACCCGGACACCTCCTACACCCAGGAGCAGGTGCTCGAGCGACTCGGGCTGGCCGAGGACGAGTTCGCGCGGCGCATCTTCGGGCGCTGCGGGGTGCAGCGCCGGCGGCTTTCGCTCGGGGAGGACTTCCTCTCCAGCACTGTCCAGGGACGCACGGCGGCGATCGAGCGGCAGCTGCTCGGCCACGCGGTGCGCGCGGTCGACGAGCTCGGGATCGATCCGGCGCAGATCGCGGTCGTCGTCAGCTCGAGCCTCTACACGCTGGCCGGACCGACGCTCGCGCACCGGCTGATCGGGCACTACGGGATGGACCCGGCGACCGACAAGTACCACGTCGTCGGCGTCGGCTGCGCGAGCGCGGTGCCGCTCGTGCGCCTGGCCTCGCAGACGCTGCGCGAGCACCCGGGCAGGAAGGCGCTGGTGGTCGCCGCCGAGAGCATGAGCGGCATCCTCACGCGCGCGCTGGAGGGCGACGAGCGCTCAAAGACTGTGGGATCGTCGATCTTCGGCGATGGCTGCGCGGCGGCGCTGATCGAGATTCCCGATCCGCTTGCGGCGGGCGGCGTCGCGGCGCCCGGCTCCAAGGGCTTTGGAGTCGCGGGAGCACCCGTACGGGCACAAGCGGGGGCCGCCGGGCCGGTCGCGGGCGGACCGGCCGTCGTCGCCTCCAAGGTCCACCAGATCGCCGGCACGCTCGACGCGGTGCGGATGCAGCTGTCCGCGCAGGACAGCTACCTGCACCTGATCCGCGAGCTGCCCGACATGGCGGCCGAGGGCCTGGGGGAGCTCGTCGACGACTTCCTGGCCGCGAACGGGCTGGAGCGCGACGGCATCGACCGCTGGCTGCTGCACCCGGGCGGGCGGCGGATCATCGAGAGCCTGCAGGGGGCGCTCGAGCTCACGCACGAGCAGGCGCGGTCCAGCTACGACGTGCTCGCCGAGCACGGCAACGTCGGCACGCCGGCGATCCTCTACGTGCTGAAGCGCTCGCTCGAGCAACGGGCGCCCGCGCCGGGCGAGCACGCCATGATGGTGACCGTCGGCCCCGGGGTCACCGTCGGGCTGATGCTGCTGCGGTGGTAGGCGCACCGTTCCCGCCGTTCGTCTCCGAGCGGACCGTGAACGTCTCGGAGGGCAGGAGCTCGAGCACGGCTTTCACGGCGTCGGAAACGCTCTGCTCCGGAGTCAACTGCAGATCGGCTCGGGACGGCGGCTCGTAGGGATCGTCGATGCCGGTGAACCCGTTCAGCTCGCCGGCAAGAGCGCGCGCGTAGAGGCCCTTCGGGTCGCGCTGCGCGCACACCGCGACGGGCGTGTCGAGGAACACTTCGAAGAAGGGGAGGTTGTCGCGCTCGTGGCGCTCGCGAACCCGCATGCGAGCGCTTTCATACGGGGACACGAGAGCCACGACGGCCACCGCGCCGGAGTCGGCGAACAGGCGCGCGAGCTCGCCGACGCGGTGGACGTTGGCTTCTCGGTCGGCCCGGCTGAAGCCCAGGTCGCCGCATATGCCGCAGCGCAGGTTGTCGCCGTCGAGCAGGTAGGCGCCGCGGCCCCGCGCCACGAGCCGCTCCTCCACGGCGGCGCCGATCGTCGACTTGCCCGAGGAGGGGAGACCCGTGATCCAGACGGTGGCTCCGCGCGCGTCGAGGGCCTGCCAGCGCCGCTTGCGCGAGAGCGTGCCGTCTTGCCATGTCACGTTGGGGCTTGAGTCCATCGGGTGGGAGGCTCACCTGCCGGAGTCTTGGGAAACAGTTAGGGCGCGGTTAGCGTCTCTAACATAGCGGGCGGGTCGGAGTTTCGCCCGGTTTCGTAAGGCTTGGCTGAGAACGCGTCAGGCCGGGGCGAGGGCGGCTTCGCCGTCGTACAGCTTTAGGATCGTTACCGCGCCCTTGGGCGCCGCGGCGAGGCACAGCCCGCAGAGCACGCACTCGTCGAGGTTGCCCTGCACGATCTCCACGCCCCCCCCGTCGGCTTGGGCGAAGATGTCGACCGGGCAGGCTTCGGCCAGCTTGGCTGCCAGCTCGGCGTCCCCCGCGAGATCGTCGGAGACCTCGACCGCGATGAAGATGGCGTCGGCCCTCATCGGCTTGCTCCGGTCCCGGTGGGCGCGTGCCTGCAGCACGAACGAACCGCGACGGCCGGGACGGCCGTCCATCCAAACCTCATACCGGGCTCCCTTGCTCGATCTTGGCCCCGATCATCCCCGGGATGTCCTCGATGCGCTCGGCCACCGTTATACCGGCCTGGGCGAGACGGGCGATCTTCTCCGTCGCCGTATCCTCCTTGCCTTCCACGATCGTGCCGGCGTGGCCGAAGCTCATGCCGGGCATCTCGTCCATGAAGCGGCCCGCCATGAACGCGACGATCGGCAGGCGCGAGTTGTTATCGGTCACCCACCGCGCCAGCTCGGCCTCCATGCGCCCGCCCGGCTCGGTGTAGATCACGATCCCCTGGGTCTGAGGGTCGGCCTCAAAGAGTGGCATCAGCTCGGCGTAGCTGGAGCCGATGATCGCGTCGCCGCCGATCGACACGGCGGTGGACTGGCCGAGGCCGGCGGCGCTGAGCGTGGAGGACATCTCCGTGGTCATGCCCCCCGAGCGCGAAATAACCCCGATCGGGCCGGGCGTATAGGCCTGCGCGGCGTTGCGCGCCGGCCCGCCGATGCCGCCCATCTTGATCACGTCGGGGACGATGATGCCGAGGCAGTTGGGCCCGATGATGCGCGCGCCTCGGAGCGTCGCCAGCTCGACCATCTGGGCGACGTCGCGGCGGGGGATGCGCTCGGTCACGATCACGATCAGCTTCACCCCGTTCTCGATCGCCTCGAACACGGCGTCCTTGGTGAAGGCGGGGGGGACCGTCACGACCGAGCCGTAGATCGGCGCACCCTGGTGGGTGACGGCCTGGGCGACCGTGTCGAACACGGGCACCCCGTGCACCTCGCGGCCGAGCCGGCCGGGCGTGACGCCGCCGACGACCTTCGCGCCCTTGCCGTAGTCGAGGCACTCCCTCGTCAGGTTGACCGCCTCGCGGCCGGTGATGCCCTGGACGATAAACGTTGTATCGGAGTCGATCAGGATGCTCACGCCGCCACCCCTTGAATCTTCTCCACAGCGCGTCTGGCGGCCTCGTTGAGCGAGACGGAGCGGTCGGCGTAGTCGACGCCGTACTTCTCGAGGATCTTGAAGCCCTCCTCCTCCCAGGCGCCGGGGATGCGGAAGATCGCGATCTTCTCCGCCGGGTCCATGCCGAGCTCGATGCAGGCCTTGATGACCCCGCGAGCGACGATGTCCACGCGCGTGTTCGACACGATCGACATCATCACCGCGATCCGCTCCACGCCGGGCTTTCCCAGCACGAGCTTGGCCAGGCCGCAGGCCTTGGCGACGGAGGGGTTGCCGCCGATCTCGCAGTAGTTGGCCGGCTTGCCGCCGTGCGCGCGCACGGCGTCGAACAGGGTGAGCGAGCCGCCGCCGGCGCCGATCACGAGGCCGAGGTTGCCCTCGAACTCGGTCACGTTGCCCGCCACGCCGCGGTGGTCGGTGGCGTCGACCTGCTCGCCCGCGAGCTCGAACGGCGTGGCCTCGCGTGCCTGGCGCGTCTCCTCGTCGCCCACGCCGAGGTCGGCCAGCAGCTTCTTGTGCCGGCCGCGCGCCTCGTTCTCGATGTCCATGTGCGCGTCGAGCGCCACGAACGAGCCGTCGGCGAGCTGTCCCAAGGGATTGATCTCGGCGAGCGTCATGTCGTTCTCGACGAACAGCTTGGCGAGGCGGGTGACGATCGGGACCAGCTTGTTCAGCGCGCTGCCGGTGACGCCGGTGGAGGCGATCGCCTCCTTGGCCTCAAAGTCGCTGAGCGGCAGGATGTTCGAGAAGTGCCGGCGCCCCACCTTCTCGGGCTGCTCCTCGGCGAGGAGCTCGATGTCGATGCCGCCAACCGGCGAGAAGATCATCACCGGCTGCTTACGGATGCCGTCCCACACGACGCCCGCGTAGTACTCCTGGGCGACCTCGGCCTTGGGGTCGACGAGCACCCCGCGCGGCATGTGCCCGTTGATCTCAAGGGCGAGGATGTCGCGCGCGTGCGCCTCGGCCTCAGCGGGCGTGTCGGCGAACTTGACGCCGCCCGCCTTCATGCGCCCGCCCGTGAGCACCTGGGACTTGATTACGGTCGGGCCGCCGATGCGCTCCGCGATCTGCCTGGCCTCCGCGGCGTCGGTCGTGAAGCCGTAGTCGGTGACCGGTATGCCTGCGCGCTTGACGATCTCGCGCGCCTCGTACTCGAAGAATCTCATGCGCCGCGGAAGCCTATACGGCGCGGCCATCTTTTGGCGAGACGCCACAAGGGGCAGATGTCGCCCAAGGCGGAACGGTCAACCGAGATCGAACGCAGCCCGGATCGCATCGCTGAGGGCCGGCTCTTGCCGGTCGAGCAGTCCACCGATCTGCGCTCCCAGAACGCTCGTCGGGATCGTGGTGATGTTGTCGCAGCTGATGACCGAGGGTCCCGCGAGACCGTTCGCCGTATCGACCGGCACCTCGGTCGAGAGCCCGCGGATGGTCGTGGTAATCGGCGCGATGGTCACCGTCGTAAGGTGGGGGCGCACGAGCTCACGCGTGAGGATCAGCACCGGCCGGGTCTTGTCGAGCCGTGCGACGTGGATCGGCCGCATCAGGCAAGCCGGGAGGGCAGGCCGGCGGCGTGCGTGGCCAGCCCGACAAGCTCTGGGTCCGGGCCGGTGCGGGCAAGGATCTCGGCATCGTGTTCGGCAATCGCGCGCCGACGCTCGCGCTCGAGCGCCCGCGTGACGACCGCCGCCCGGCTGCGCCCCGCGCCGGACTCGACAATCTCGTCAACGAAGTCGACGATCTCGTCTGGGAGTCGAACCGCGATCTGCTTACTCATCCCATAATGGTAACAAAACGGTAGCACCTCGGTGCGCGTTGAGTCGCCTGTAGATCGGTCGCGTCCGCTTGTAGAAGCGCAGGAACTGCTCGAACAGAGCGTCGTAGGTGAGCCCGCGCTCCCGGCTGGGCTCGCACACCGAGCCGCGCACAAGCGCCGGGACCTCCTCGGGGGCCAGCTCGCCGAGCGCGGTGAAGGCCAGCATGCCAGCGCCGACGGCGTTGGCCAGGCGGGGCTCCGACACCCGGCGAACCGGCACGCCGAGCACATCCGCGAAGATCTGGGTCCAGAGGTCCGACAGCGCCCCGCCGCCGATGAAGCTCAGCTCGTCGAAGCGGGTCTTTGCGAGGCGCTCCACATATGGCTTGAGCCAGCGCAGGTTGTAGGCGACCCCCTCCATGACCGCGCGGACGTAATGTCCCTGGGTCGTGCGCCAGGTCTGGTTGAGAAACGCGCTACGCGTGAGCGGATCCTCGGCGGGCACGAGCACCCCGTTGATCCAGGGGGTGAAGATCAGCCCGTCGCTGCCGGCAGCCACGCCTGCCGCGCGGCGCTCTAGCAGGGCGTAGACGTCCGCCGGCGCCGGGGCGCCGTCGGGATACAGGATGTTGTCCTTGAGGAACTCCAGGCAGCGGCCCGCCATGCCCTGCTCGGCTACGACGACGTAGCGGCCGGGCAGCCCTGCCGGCATCGTGCCGAGCATATGGCGCAGGTCCGTCCGCTTGCTCGGCACGTGGCAGGAGAGCCACGAGGTCGTGCCCACATAGAAGTAGCCCTGGCCGTCTCCGATGGCGCCCGCGCCGGCGGCGGCGGCCTGCAGATCGCAGGCGCCGGCCATCACCGGCGTCCCCGGCGCGAGCCCAAGCTGCTCAGCGACGGCGGGCAGGACGGGCCCGAGCACGGCGTCCACCGGAATGAGGTCCGGGAGCTTGTCTCGCTGCACACCGGCGATGCGCAGCAGGCCGGGGTCGTATTCGACGCGCCGCGCGTCGCGGTTGTCGGTCAGCCAGTAGGGGAAGATCGTCCCGAACGAGGCCGCGAAGCGCCCGGTCAGGCGCAGGTTGAGATAGTCGGCGGGCTCGAGCAGCTTGTGGGCGGCCGCGTACACCTCGGGGCGATCGTGCTTGAGGTGCAGGACGTGACCGAGCCCGTCGACGCCTGAGAGCACCGGCGCCCCGCCCGTGAGCGCCAGCCAGCGCCGCAGCTTGCGCACGTCATAGCCGGCGAGCTTGACCGGCCCGCCCGCGACCCGGCGCACGTGGGGGGCGCCGCGCGTGTCCATCCACGAGATGGCGCCGGTCAGCGCCTCGCCATCGCCGTCGACCGGCACCGTGACCGACCACTGGGTCGCGCACTTGACCGCGATCACCCGCTCGGCGGGGAGCGCGGCGTGCTCGAGCGCCTCCCGGGAGGTTGCCAGCACCGCCGCCCACCACTCGTGCGGGTCCTGCTCGACGCCACCGTCCTCGAGCTGGCGCGTGGCGATCGGACGCATCGCCGCGGCGGCTACCTCTCCCCGCCTGGAGACGAGCGCGGCCTTGACCGTGCCCGTGCCCATGTCGATGGCGAGCACATGGGGTTCGACGCTCGCGGCCACGGCTTGAGCTCACGCGGGCGGGGCGAGCTCGAACATCGCGTCGAGCACGCCCTCGAGCATCGCGTTGACCTGGACATTGCCCTCGGGCGTCCCGGCCCCGCCGTAGATCGCGCCGCTGCGTGGCCCCGCTTGCGGCGGGTGCTTCGCATACTCGACGGCGGCGCGCAGGTCGGCGGCGAATCGCTCGGTCACCCCCGGCTGCGTGTTGGGCAGCGTCACGCAGAAGTGAAGCGCCGGCGGGAGCTGAAGGCTGTTCAATCGCCATCCGCGGTCCTTGAGCGCGTCGTTGACGTGGTAGACGTCGATCTCCTCAGAGCGCAGCGCGACACAGAAGGTCGGGTCGCCCATGACCCGCAGCTCTCCCAGCGCGTCCACCGCGGCACGGATCTCCGCGCCCGCGCGGAAGATGCGCTCGGCGATCTCGAGGTAGCCGCGCTCGCCGAGCGTCACCAGCGCCGCCCAGGTAGCGGCGATGAGCCCGCCCGAGCGGCTGCCCGCGATGCCCGGCGACGCGTAGAGGCCCCCGGGCCAGTCGGCATATGTGAAGTACTGCCGGCGGCGCAGGTCCCTGTCGCGGTAGAGCATCACGCCCGTCCCCTTGGGCGCGTAGCCGTACTTGTGCGTGTCGGCCGAGATCGACGTCACCCCGGGCACGCGGAAGTCCCAGCGCGGGATCTCGAGGCCGAGCCGCTCCCCCCAGGGAAGGATGAGCCCGCCCAGGCAGCCGTCGACGTGCAGGGGAAGGTCGTGCTCGAGCGCGAGCTCGCTCAGCCGCTCTATCGGATCGACGAGTCCGTGCGGATAGGTGGCCGCCGACCCGAACAGCGCGACGGTCCGCGGGCCGATGAGCGCGCGGACGGCGTCGACGTCCACCACATACTCGTCGGTCACGGGCGCGCGGACGACCTCGACGCCGAGGTAGCGCGCCGCCTTGGAGATCGCCACGTGCCCGGTGAGCGGGACCACGACCTGCGGGTCCTCGATCCCGCGCTCGCGTCCCCGTTCGCGGTAGACCTGCACGGCGTTGAACAGGCTCTCGCTGCCCCCGAACGTCACGACGCCGCACGCCTGATCCCCGCCGTGCAGCAGCGAGGCGACCATCGCCACGATCTCGCCCTCGAACTTGGTCGCGCTCGGATACATGTCGCGCTGGAGCACATTGACGTGCGCGAAGCGCCGAAACACCTCGGCGAGGAACGCGAAGTGCTCCTCGCCGCCGTGGTAGATCGATCCGGACACCCTCCCGGCGCGGGCGATGGCATCCTCCTCGCCGGCGATCTCGTCGACCATCGCCAGCACCTCCGCGCGCCCCACGCCCGTCGCCGGCAGCGACGATCGAGTCGCAAAGCGCCGGCGATACGGGAAGAACGCGTCGAGGAGCCGCTCACCGTCGTCACCCATGACGGTGAGCGTACCGGGCCCGCCCCCCGCGCTGCCTATCATGCGCGTCTGATCACGAACGGCGCTGTCGAGCCGGAGGCGCACACGCGGCTGGTCGAACAGCCGCCCGAGCCCGACGAGCACCGGCTCACGCTCGCGCGCGAGGTGCTCGCGTTGATCCAGGCCGGCTGACCCGCGCGGAATCTGCCGCAATGCCGTTGACGAATCTCGACAAGCCGGCATGCGGCACAGGCAGTGCGCTTGCGGACGAACTTCCCGCGTCCCAGCACCCGTCCGACGATACAGGCGTGGTTGTATCGCTTGGACGATCGCGCCGGGTCACGTCTATCCGAAACGTGCCACCCGGCGGGTTGCTGTTGAAGAGGTTGCGCTCGAAACTGTTCAAGGTTGATTAAGTCCATCAGCGCCACCCGCGAAAGTCGTTCGTCGAGGACTCCAGCGGCGTGATCGAATCCCGCTACCGGATCGACGGCATCCCCTCCCACTTCTTCATCGACAGCTCCGGGATCCTGCGGGAGAGGAGGATCTCGTCTCTCGACGCGTCTATGGTAGGGGAAGACCTCGCGGAGATCGGAGTCGATGTTGCCGGATCGAGCCGATGAGCCGGAGCCCGTGCCGGGCGAGCCCGCGCCGACGCCCCGCAGGCGCCTCGGCGCATCCGCCGCTCGCCACATGCGGCCGCCGCGCACCATGCGCGGCTTCCTCATCTCGCTGGTCGTCGTGGGCGGGTTCTGCGCGGTGGCGGCGATCGGCGGCAGCACGTTGCAGAAATGGAGCGAGACGGAAGGCTTCTGCTTGCGATGCCACACGGTGGCCCCGGAGGGGGCCGCACACAAGCTGTCGGTCCACCACGACGTGAGCTGCGGCGAGTGTCACATCGGACCGGGCGTCGTCGGCTTTGTCAAGTCGAAGCTGAGCGGTACGAAGGAGCTTTTCGACTTCATCACCGGCAACTACCCGAAACCGATCCCGCCGCCGGACCCCAGTCTGCTTCCGCCCCCCGAAAAGACGTGCATGAAATGTCACCCCATGAGCGCGATCACCGGTGAAGACAGCCAGATAAAGCTGGTGCTGCATCCCACCTACCGTGAAGACGAGGCCAACACGCGGGAAACGGTCGCCGTGATGGTCCGTCCGTACCGTCTCGGTGAAGGGGCGGCGAGCCGTGGCGCGCACTGGCACGAGGAAGTGAAGATGGAATATGCGAGCCCTGAAAAGGACTCTCAGAAGATCAACTGGATTCGAGTCACCTACAAGGATGGCCACACCGAAGAATGGATCGCCCGTTCGCAGGTCGGCGTCTCCAGCGACGTGCGACGGGACGTCAGCCGTCTGACGCGGGGCGAGTCGGTACGCCAGGTGACGTGCGTCACTTGTCACAATCGCGTGGGCCACGAATTCCCGCTTCCCGGCGAAGCGATCGACAGCGCGATGGCGGAAGGCAAGATCAGCCGGTCGCTGCCCTTCATCAAGCGCGAAGGGGTTGCGCTTCTGGGCAAGCGCTACCGCTCGGTCGGGGAAGCGGACAAGGCGATCGAAGGCATCCACGGGGTGTACGCGGCGAGCTATCCGCTGCTCTTGAGAACGCACGGAGGGGAAGTCAGCCGTGCGGTCGACCAGCTCAAGCAGATCTACCCGCTCCTCGCCGACCCCGTCATGAACGCGATCGCGGCCGATTACCCCAACAACCTCGGCCACCAGTCGGGCCCCGGCTGCTTCCGATGCCACGACGGCTCCCATTTCCAGGTCGGCCCCAACGGCCGCCTCCTGAGCAACACGATCCCCTGGGAATGCGCGACGTGCCACACCTTCCCGCAGACCGGCAAGGCGGTGACCAGCGTGTCCGTGCTCAACGCGCCCCCCGATCACCTGTCCAAGCTCTGGGTCTTCGAACACGCGCACAACCGCCTGGCGCTCGAACCAGGCGCCGCGAACAGCAGCTTCTGCGCGAACTGCCACAGCTCCGGATTGGCGAAGGTGAAGCACGAAGAAATGCTCTACCACCATCCGCAGGCGATCGAAAAGGCCGGTCTGCAGGAGTGCTCTTACTGCCACCGGGAGGCCTTCTGCTCCAGGTGCCACAAGCAGCCGGTCCTGGGGACGAACGAGTTCGGCGCCCATAGCGAACCGGAACTCCTACCCGGCTTGGGGCCTTCACGAGTGGCATTGTCAGGTCGCGGGTAGGCTCGGCTGACAGCTCAGATCCAGCCCAAGAGCGGGCCGAACACCAGACCGGCCACGAGATCGAGCGCGGCCAGTGCGCCCACCACCTGCAGCTGTCGCGCCCGCTGCGGCATGTCGTACACCCAAAACGTCACCACGTAGAACGTCAGGTAGCCGAACACCACGATCACCGGGAAGCTCGCCACGTTCCACCACCAGTAGTGCCAGTGGAAGACGCCGTCCGCATGCAGCAGCAGCTCGACGCCGACCGATACGAGCGAGAGGCCGATCGCGAGCGCCCAGCGGTTCGGCAGGCCGAGTATGCGCGCGCTCCGATCGGCCGGCAGCAGCTTGACGAAGACGATGCCGTTGATCGCGAAGAAGAGCGAGATCTCGATCGTAAGCCCGATCAGGATCACGAAGCTGCTGGACCCGGTCACCGTCCACAGCGCGGCGTTGCCGTTGAAGTGCAGAACGAGCGCATTGACGATCTCATTCGCCCAGTCCATGAGCCAGAACGCCAGCCCGGCGAGCACCGCGCTCCAGTTGGACCGCTCGACCTCGACCGCGTACACGTACACGACGAGCGCGAGCAGCGTGACCGTCGACCAATTGAACATGCCTGGAGCGCGGAGCAGGTGTTCGGCTTGGAGCGTAAACGGCGCGGCGGTCGACACGACGGGCGCAGTATGACGCACGCATCGGCGAACACGGCGAGCGTCGCGGCTGAAGCTCGCCGATCAGCCCACGTTGCGATCCTGTGGCGGACCCGGCGTGACGCTCGCCGGCGTGGCGATGGCTTGAAGGGCATCGAGCACCTCGCGAAGGCCGCCCGCCGTTTTCGTGTCGAGGCGGTCCAGGATCGTCTCGGTGTCCGTGAACTCCTTCTCGGCGCGCGTGTCCGACGCCGCCGACTGCACCGACTGACCGACCATGATGATCGACAGCAGCACGAGCTGGATAAATGTTTGTGCGATCCAGGCGACGATCAGGATGAGCCCCGGCTTTGTGAGGAAGGAGGGCACGTCGCTCCGGGTGAGCACGCCCGCCTCAATGAGGATCGCCGGAAGGCTGGTAAGCGCGATCAGACAGAACAGGTACGCGCACGCCATCGTGCCCACGCTGCGGGTGATCAGGAGCGCGACCTTCGCGTTGAATCCCTCGACCTCGCCGAGCGCTTTCTTGATCTCGCTTGGATCGAAGCGCGCGCTGCGCGCCAGAAGCTGGTGACTCTTTACGGGCCTGCTCATGGTGTGACCTCCAGTCGGTGACGAGGCAGAACGATCGCCGACCAGGCTACGGCCTTCGCCGTGCAACATGACGAGCCGGAGCTGACCATGGGGACGCGGGGCCATCGAGCTGGGCGGGATGCGTTTCCGCCTGCTCGACGCCGGTTAGCCGCAGAGGGCCCGACGGCCGCGCACCGGTGAGCGGCTGCCGGTAGGCTCCGGTCACGGCGGAAGGAGAAGAGATGACTGAGGTGGTGCAGAGGACAATCGAGGACGGTGTGGCGTTGCTGACCCTCAACCGGCCCGAGCGGCTGAACGCTTGGACGGGAGAGATGGGGCGTGCCTATTTCGACCTGCTCGAGGAGTGTGCCGCGTCCGAGGATGTCCGCGTCGTCGTCGTGACGGGCGCCGGCAGGGGCTTCTGCGCCGGCGCGGACATGCAGCAGCTGAAGGCCCTCGGCGAGGGCCATCTCGACGGAGTGTCCGTGGTCGCGGATGACCGGCCGCAGAGCTTTCCGCTGTCGATTGGAAAGCCGATCATCGCGGCGATCAACGGCGCCTGCGCCGGGCTGGGGCTCGTGCAGGCGCTGATGTGCGACATCCGTTTCGTCGCCGCCGGCGCCAAGCTGACGACGGCGTTCTCACGTCGCGGACTGGTGGCTGAGCACGGCATCTCCTGGATCCTGCCGCGCCTGGTGGGGCCGGCGCGCGCACTGGACCTGCTCCTCTCGGGTCGCGTCGTGCTCGGAGAGGAGGCGGCGGCGCTCGGCCTCGTCAACCGCGCGCTCGAGCCCGAGAAGCTGCTCGAGGAGACGCTGGCCTACGCCCGCGAGCTCGCCGTCAGCTGCTCGCCGGCGAGCATGGCGGCAATGAAGCGCCAGGTGTATGCGGACCTCATGGTGGGCCTCCCCGACGCGCTCGCGGAGGCCAACCGGCTGATGATCGAGTCGTTCAGCGCCCCCGACTTCGTTGAGGGCGTCGCGAGCTTCCTCGAGCGCCGCGACCCGCGCTTTGCCCCGCTCGGCGGTTAGCGGGGCGTGTCGAGAAGTTGACCGGCGTCCGAGCAGGCCGACAAGCACCCCGCGATCTATGGGGGGCAGCCGGTCGAGCTGAGCCGTGACGATCTCATAGAGCCAGATGGCCAGACGGTCGCTCATCACCAGTCCTCGTGTCGCAGCGTCGCCCGCTCGCCCGGACGGCGCAGCTCGATCTGCGTGCTACGGCCAAGTGAGCCCGAGAGTGCGGGCTATCGTGCTGAGCTTCAAGACGAGACGACGTGGGTTCGTCGGCGAGGGCCGGAAGTCGTGTGCGTGGTAGAAGCCCGCGGCAACCTCGTCGATCGCGTCGACGACGACGATACGTCCGCCTGCGGAGCGGGCCGCGGCGACGATCGTCGTGAGCGCGTGAACCAGCAGCTCCGTGCCGAGTCCCTGTCCTTGAAGGCGCTCGTGGAGGGCGAGCTTGGCGAGCAGAATCGCGGGGATTCGCTGCGGTGCGCCTCGACCGATGCTCGGCGGCGCCTGCTCTCGCTCGATGAGATGGGGCGCCAGCGCGAAGTAGCCGGCTACCGTGCGGGAGGCCTCATCGATCAACACGTATGTGCGAGTGCCCTGACCTGTAGCGCTTCGTGCATGCCGCTTGAGCCACTCGTCGAGCTCGCGATTGCCGCAGGCGAAGTGTTCGAGGTCGTGGCCCGAGCCGAGCGGCTCGACGCGGTAGCTCACGTAACTTTGATCCGCATGCGCCGCCTGGCTTCACGAGCTGCATGCGCGAGCCGGGGAGCGTCCTCTGGCTCATCTAGAGATGCGACGAGCTGGTCAAAGTAGGCTGCGGGGACGACGGTCGATGCTCGCTCGGTGACCAGGACGTCGGCGCGGTCCAGTGCCGCGAGCACAACGAACGACGACACCGACTCGCCGGCAAGCGCCGCGGCTTGCTCGATCTGCTTACGCTGGGTCGGTGTAAGTCGCGCCTCGAGGCGAACTGCCTTGGTTGCCATTTGGATCTCCTTCAGCTTCCGTACAAGTGTACGGTATCCCAGCGACGCCCGCAAGGTACGAAAGAGCGCCCTCTTCGCTCATCCCGACCACCGCCCCACAACGTCCATGGCGGCGTTCCTCGGGAGCGCCGCCGCTACGCCCCGGCCGGCACGAACCCGTATGCCTCCGCCAGCTCCGGGTCCTTGCGGGCGAGCATCTCGGCGAGTTTCACCATCACCTGGCACTGCTTCCAGGTGGCGTCGTCCTGCATCTTGCCGTCGATCATGTGCACGCCGCGGCCGTCGGGGATCGCCTCGATCACCTTCTTGGCGAAGATCACCTCCTCGGGGTCGGGCGAGAACACCTTCTTGGCGATCCCGATCTGCACCGGGTGAAGCGACCACGCGCCCACGCACCCCAGCAGGAACGCGGCCCGGAACTGGGTTTCGCAGCCGAGCGTGTCCTTGATGTCGCCATAGGGGCCGTAGAAGGGCAGGGCGCCCACCGCTGTGCATGCGTCCACCATGCGCGCGATCGAATAGTGCCATGGGTCCTGCTGATAGGAGGGACGCGGCGCGTCGGGATCGCCGGGGTCGGGGTCGGCGATCGTACGGTAGCCGGGGTGCCCGCCGCCCACGCGCGTGGTCTTCATGCGCCGCGACGCCGCGAGGTCGGCGGGGCCGAAGGACATGCCCTGGATGCGCGGGCTGGCGGCCGCGATCTCCTCCAGGTTGGCGACGCCCAGATGGGTCTCGAGCACCGCGTGCACGAGGATCGGGCGCTGCACGCCCGCGCGGGCCTCCAGCTGGGCTAGCAGGCGATCGACGTAGTGGATGTCCCACGCGCCCTCGACCTTGGGCACCATCACGACCTCGATCCGCTCGCCGATCTCCTGCACGATCTGGGTGATGTCGTCGAGGAAGTAGGGCGAGGCGAGCTCGTTGACGCGCGTCCACAGCGCCGTGTCGCCGAGCTCCATCTCGCGGCCCACCCTGATGAGACCCTCGCGCGCCGCCTCCTTGCGGTCGAGCGGCACCGCGTCCTCGAGGTTGCCGAGCAATATGTCCACCGTCGGCGCGATGTCGGGCACCTTCGCCACCATCTTCTCGTTCGAGAAGTCGAGGAAGTGGATCATGCGGGACGGCTTGAAGGGGATCTCACGCGCCGGCCGCGGCGCGCCGATCGCGAGGGGCTTTTCGAAGTCGCGGGGATTTCGCAAGTCTGTTCTCCTGGTCTTGGCGCGCGCTCGGGCGCAGCGTCCACGTTGATCGTTCTGGGCACGCCGAACGCTATCGGTTCATCTCAATAGAGTTCTGCGCGACCCCCACACAGGAGACCAGAACCCAGAGATGAGCGACACACAGTCCTTCGAGACCGACCAAGCCGCGCGCGAGGCGAGCGGCGCCCACCCCTACGGCCGCTACCTGGAGGAGTTCGAGGTCGGCGCCGTCTACAAGCACTGGCCCGCCAAGACCGTCACCGAGTCGGACGACCACCTCTTCTGCCTGATCACGATGAACCACCACCCGCTGCACCTCAACGACGTCTACGCCGCCTCCTCGCAGCAGAAACGCAATGTGGTGGTCGGCCCGCTCGTCTACTCGCTCGCGCTCGGCATGTCCGTCTCAGACGTCTCCGGCAAGGCGATCGCCAACCTCGCCACCGAAGAGCTCAAGCACCCCGCGCCCGTGTTCCACGGCGACACGCTCTTCTGCGAGTCCGAGGTGCTGGAGAAGCGCGAGTCGCAATCCAAGCCCGACCGCGGCACCGTCAAGGTGCACACGCGCGTCTACAACCAGGACGGCGTGCTCGTCGCGGAGTTCAAGCGGCTCGTGCTCGTGCCGCGCCGCGAGCCGGCACACGATGCGGAGCGTCGGGTCGGGGCCTCCGCCGAAGGCAGCGTCGAGTAGGCTTGCGCGTCATGCACACAGCCACCGCCGCTCCCAACACGAACAACAAGCGCCTGCTCACGTGGGTCGAGGAGATCGCCGCGCTGACCGAGCCCGAGGCCGTCCACTGGTGCGACGGGTCGGCCGAGGAGTACCACCGCCTCTGCCAGGTGCTCGTGGATGCGGGCACCTTCAAGCGCCTCTCCGACGCCAAGCGCCCCAACTCCTATCTCGGGCTCTCCGACCCCGGCGACGTCGCCCGCGTCGAGGACCGCACGTTCATCTGCTCGCTCCACGAGTCCGAAGCGGGACCCACCAACAACTGGCGCGACCCCGAGGAGATGAAGGAGGCGCTCGCCGAGCTGCTCGCCGGCTCGATGCACGGCCGCACGATGTACGTGGTCCCCTTCTCGATGGGCCCGCTCGGCTCAGACAAGAGCCAGATCGGCGTGCAGATCACAGACTCGCCCTACGTGACGGTGTCGATGCGCATCATGACCCGCATGGGCGCCGGCGCGCTTGAGGTGCTCGGCGAGGACGGCGAGTTCGTCCCCTGCCTGCACTCGGTAGGCATGCCGCTCGACGACGGCGCTTCAGACGTCCCCTGGCCGTGCAACGCCGAGAACAAGTACATCGTCCACTTCCCCGCCACCCGCGAGATCACCTCCTACGGCTCCGGCTACGGCGGCAACGCGCTGCTCGGCAAGAAGTGCCTCGCGCTGCGCATCGCCTCGGTGATGGCGCGCGACGAAGGCTGGATGGCCGAGCACATGCTGATCCTCAAGCTCACCTCGCCCGAGCAGGAAGTCAAGTACATCGCCGCCGCCTTCCCCTCGGCCTGCGGCAAGACCAATCTCGCGATGCTGATCCCCACGCTCCCCGGCTGGGACGTGCAGACGGTCGGCGACGACATCGCCTGGATGAAGTTCGGGCAGGACGGGCGCCTGTACGCGATCAACCCCGAGGCAGGCTTCTTCGGCGTGGCGCCCGGCACCGGCGAGGCCACCAACCCAAACGCCGTGCGCACCGTCGAGAGAAACACGATCTTCACCAACTGCGCCCTCACCGACGACGGCGACGTGTGGTGGGAGGGCCTCACCTCCGAGCCCCCCGCGCACCTGATCGACTGGCGCGGCAACGACTGGACGCCCGCCTCCGAGACCCCCGCGGCGCACCCCAACTCGCGCTTCACCGTGCCCGCCGCCCAGGACCCCGCGATCGCGCCGGAGTGGGAGGACCCCGCCGGCGTGCCCATCAGCGCGATGCTGTTCGGCGGTCGGCGCTCCACCGTGGTGCCGCTCGTCACCGAGGCGATCGACTGGGAGCACGGCGTGTTCCTCGGCTCGGTGATGGGCTCTGAGAAGACCGCCGCCGCCGCCGGCACCGTGGGCGAGCTGCGCTTCGACCCGTTCGCGATGCTGCCCTTCTGCGGCTACAACATGGCCGACTACTTCGCCCACTGGCTGAAGATCGGACGCGAGGCCGACCCCGCGAAGCTCCCGAAGATCTTCTACGTCAACTGGTTCCGCAAGGACGCAAACGGCCGTTTCCTGTGGCCCGGCTACGGCGAGAACTCGCGCGTGCTCGCATGGGTGTTCGCGCGCTGCGCCGGCCACGGAGCCGCGGTGCAGACCCCGATCGGGATCATGCCGCCCGTCGGCGCCGAAGGGCTCGACACCTCAGGCCTCGACATCTCAGAGGAGGACGTCGCCGAGCTCCTGCGCGTGGACGTCGAGGAGTGGAAGGCGCAGCTGCCCCACTTCCACGAGCACCTCGGCAAGTTCGAGCGCCTGCCCGCCGAGCTGCACGCGCAGTTGCGCGCCCTAGAGGAGCGGCTCTCCTAATCGTGCTCGTGCGGTTCGCCCGCCGACGCGGGCGGGCGCGACTCCTCGGCGAGCGAGGTGATCGTGAGGGCGCCCCTGGCGGCCGACTCGAGCACCTCGGTGGCCTCCTCCAGCGAGCGCGCATAGAGCTCCACCAGCAGGTGCACCACGATCTGGTCGTCCTCGTGCTTGTGGAAGCGCACGTGCGTGAAGAACTCCCTCACCCCGTACTCGCCGAACGCCGCGTAGGAGAGCGCGTCGCCGGCCTCCGGGCCCGAGCAGCTCTCCACGTCGTCGGAGTCCACCGTGACCGTGCACGACGCCACCCACGGCGTCCCCGCGATCATCCGTTCCCAGCGGTCCTCGATCGGCTCCACCCTGCCGTTGGCGAAGCCCAGGTGCGGCTGATCGTGCATGCAGTCGAGGCACTGCACCACCGCCTCCTGCAGCTCGTCCACCACTTCCGAGCGCTCGCCGGTGTCGGCGTCGATCTTGTGGATGCCCTCGTAGTGCACCTGCACCTCGAGGTTCTGCGACCAGCAGCGATAGCAACGCAGCCACGCTCGGGCGGTGGTCTCGGGTGCGGGTCCTCCCTCCATGGAGGTCATTGTATTCCGATGGGAACGACCCGCGGGCGTGAACCAGGCGGGGCCTGCTGCTGCCCACCCGAACGCAGGCGACGGGCGCGGACCCGGCGGGGCCCGTCTACCCGAACGTGAACGCATACCCCGTGACGCCGGGCGCGAAGCGCAGCGACAGGCGGCGCCGCCGGTCGCCGCCCAGCGACACGAGCGAGTACAGGCGCTGGCCGGTGACCGTCACGGCGCTGCCGTGCACGTCCGCTCCCGCGTCGCGCGCAGAGATCGGGTTTCCGTCGAGCAGCACCTGCACCTTGCGCGGGCTTTCCCCTGCGGAGCTGAGCACCAGATACACGTTCTTGGCCTCGAACTCCACGTCGATTCCGGATGGGCGGGCACTTGACACCGCCGTGGCCGGTTGTTCGGCGATGTTCCAGGTGCCGCTGTAGGCGAATTCGTTGAGCCCCAGTTGGGCCGGCACGCTCGTACCGTAGTCGTGCACACCGGACTTCGGGGCTTCGCGCCAGCCCTGCGCGCGCGCGGTCCCGAGGTAGGTCTCCGGCGTTGCCGTTTCGCTGGGTGTCACCACGTCCGTAGGCCGGCTCATCCCACCGACCGACGCGCCCGCTTCGGCCAGGAGCGCTCTGATCGCCGTCTCGGTCCGCGAGTAGTCGCCCTCGCCGGCCGCCGCATAGCGCACGTGGCCTTTCGCGTCGATCAGGTAGTCGGCCGGCCAGTACTGGTTCCCATACGCGTTCCACGTGCCCATTTCGTTGTCCTGGACCACGGGGTAGCGCAAACCGAAGCGCTCGATCGCGCTCTGCACGTTGCCCGCGTCGTGCTCGAACGCGAACTCGGGCGTGTGCACGCCCACGATCGTCAGCCCGTCCCCGCGGTAGGCGGCGTCCCAAGCCTTCAGGTACGGCAGCGTCCTGATGCAGTTGATGCACGTGTACGTCCAGAAGTCCACCAGCACCACCCTCCCGCGCAGCGATGCGAGCGTCAGCGGCCGATCGCCCGGCGTGTTGAACCAGCGCCCGGTTTCACGGAATTCCGGCGCTTCGCCAAGATCCTTCAGTCCGCGCGCGTCGGCCAGCAGCGTTGAGTCGCTGGCGTTCTTGGCGGCGACGACCGCTTTGCCGCCGCTCTGCGCGTACTTGGCTTCGCGCCCTGTGATCTCGTGCAAGCGCGACTCCACCGCTTTCGATTTCTCGAGGCCGGAGGTCAGGTTCACTTCGGGGATGTGTTCGGCCACGTACTGGTCGAAGCTCACGTCCGCGCCGGCGATCATCGCCACCGCGGTGATCACCAGTACCGTGCCGAGCGTCCTTTGCAGCGCCGGCCCGCGCCCGGCCGTCCGCACGCGGTCGAACAGTGTGCGCCCGCCGAGCGTCAAGGCCAGCAGCACGGCGGCACTGCCGAGCGAGTACGCGATCGCCACGACCACGCTGCGCCCGCTGGCGGCGCTGACCGAGATGACGGCCGCGAGGATCGGCCCGGCACAGGGGGTGTAGACGAAGCCAAGCGCGCCACCGACGAGCAGTCCGGAGCCAAACCCGTCCCCCTTGTTGTGAGCCCCGCCGGCCCCGAGCGCGGCGATCCGCGACATACTCGCCTCCACCCGGTCGCCGACCGCGGGCACCAGCAGCACCAGCCCGGCCAGCAGCAGCACGGCGATCGCGATGTAGCGCAGTGGGTCTGAGCCAAGACCAACGCCGCCCACCACGTCGGCGACGCCGACAATCGTCACCGTGAACGTGATCGTCAGCCCGATCACCACGCCGAGCGGCCTGCGCCGGCCGCCGACGCCGCCAGCCGACAGCAGCGCGGGGAGGACGGGCAGCACGCACGGCGACAGCGCCGTGCCCGCGCCGGCCAGCACCGCGAATCCGATCAGGATCAGCATCTCGTGTAGAGCCTACGATGGGGCCGGCGCCCGCGCGCCGGATCAGCGCTTCAACATCACCCACACCACGCTCGCGGCGAACCCGATCTGACCGAACGCGAGCGCCGTGCCGAGGTTCACCGCGCCGAGCGCGCCCGCGAGCGCCGAGGCGAGCACAAAGGTTCCGAGCATGATCGTGAGGTCGCGCACCACTGCTCAGCAGTCCTTGGCGGCTCGTTCGAGGACCGTCACCAGCGCCTGTTCGTCGAGCCCGGGGTCCTGCTCCTCGAGTAGGCGTTCGGCGGCGCGGCGTCCGCCCACCGCGCGCAGTCCGCGCTCGCCGTGCTCGGCGGCGAAGTCGAGCAAAGCCCCGCTGCGCCGGGCGCGCGTACGGCGCGCGCCGACATCCACGCGCGCGCGGTGCTCGTCGAGCGCATCGATCAGGCCGTCGATCCCATCGGTGGGGGGGAGCGAGGAGACGGCGACCACCTTCGTCTCGCGGGCACCGAGCGAGCGCAGCGCCGCGCCCAGGTCGCGTCTGGTGGCAAGCGCGAGCTGACCGAGGTCGGCCTTGGTGACGACGAGCACGTCGGGAGTCTCCATGATCCCGGACTTCAGGAACTGCAGCACGTCGCCGCTCCCGGGCTGCACGACCACGGCAACCGTGTCCGCGACGTCGGCGACCTCGGTCTCGGCCTGGCCCACGCCGACAGTCTCGATCACGACGACGTCGAACGCCGCCGCCAGCGCCTGCGCCGCGGCGCGCGTGGCGGGCGCGAGGCCGCCGAGCCTGTCGCCCGCGGCGGTCGAGCGGATCAGCACGCCCCTGTCGGCCGGGTCGAACTCGATGCGCGCGCGGTCGCCGAGCAGCGAGCCGCCCGAGCGCTTGGAGCTCGGGTCCACCGCGAGCATCGCCACGGTCCGGCTCTCGCCATGTGGGGGTTCGCGCCAAGAATGCAAGAGCGCCGAGAGCAGGGTGGACTTGCCCGCGCCCGGCGGCCCGGTCACGCCGACGATGTGCCCCGCAGCCTCGCCGCCGAGCGCGGCCGGCGACACCTCGTGCAACAGCGCCGCCGCCTCTCGGCGGTCGCTCGGGGTGCTGCTCTCCAGCAGGTTCAGCGCCGCCGGCGCCGCGCTCAGGTCACGCTCGCGCAGGCGCGCTCCGAGATCCGCGCCGCTCACCGCTGCACGCCTAAACGGACGCCGGCACGCCGTTGCGCCGGCCGACGAGCTCCACGATGTCGCGCACGATACGGGTGATGTCGAAGTCCTTGGGCGTGTAGACCGCCGCGACGCCGGCACGCTTGAGCGGCTCGACGTCCTGCTCGGGGATGATCCCGCCGACCACGACCGGGGCAGTGACGCCCGCCTCGTGGAGCGCTTCGATCACGGCGGGGATCAGCTCGCGGTGCGAGCCGGAGAGGATCGAGAGGCCGATCACGTGCACGCCCTCCTGCAGCGCCGAGGCGGCGATCTGGGCGGGGGTGAGGCGGATGCCTTCGTACACGACGTCCATGCCCGCGTCGCGCGCGCGCACGGCGATCTGCTCGGCGCCGTTGGAGTGTCCGTCGAGGCCGGGCTTGCCGACAAGGATCTTCGGCCGGCGGCCGAGCTTCTCCTGCAGGCGCGCCACCTCCTCGCGCAGCTCGGAGAGCTCCTCGTCGGCAGGGGCGGCGGCGGCCTCGCCCACGCCGGTGGGCGCGCGGTAGCCGCCGAACACCTCGCGCAGCGCGCGCGCCCACTCGCCCGTGGTGGCGCCCGCGCGCGCGGCGGCGATCGTCGGGACCATCAGGTTCTCGCTGCTGTCCTCGGAGCCCGCCACCCGCGCCAGCTCCGCGAGCGCGGCGTCCACCGCCCTCTGGTCGCGCTCGGCGCGCCAGCGGCGTACAGCCTCGATCTGCTCGGCCTCCACGGCGGGGTCGACGACCAGGATCCCACCCTCGGCGTCGGCGGTGAGGGGGGAGGCCTCCGTCTCCGTGAAGCGGTTCTGGCCGACCACGACCTGCTCGCCCGACTCGATCCGCTGGATGCGCCTGCGGTGGGAGTCCACGAGCGCGGCCTTCATGTACGGGACCGCCTGCACCGCGCCGCCGTGCTCGGCCACGATTGCCATCTCGGCGCGCGCGCCGTCGAGCAGCTCGGCCACCAGGCCGTCCATCACCTTCGACCCCTCGAAGATGTCGGGGTACTCGAGCACGTCCGTCTCATACGCGAGCACCTGCTGGATGCGCAGCGACCACTGTTGATCCCACGGGCGCGGCAGCCCGAGCGCCTCGTTCCACGCCGGCAGCTGGATCGCGCGGGCACGCGCGTCGCGGCCGAGCGTCACCGCGAGCATCTCGAGCACGATGCGCTGCACGTTGTTCTCCGGCTGGGCCTCGGTGAGGCCGAGCGAGTTGACCTGCACGCCGTAGCGGAAGCGCAGGTGGCGCTCGTCCTGCACGCCGTAGCGCTCGCGGCCGAGCTCTTCCCACAGGATCCCCATCGCGCGCAGCTTCGCGTGCTCCTCGACGAAGCGCACGCCGGCGTTCACGAAGAAGGAGATGCGCCCGAACACCTCGCCCATCAGCTCCTGCGTGGGGTCGCCCAACCGCGTGCGTGCCGCATCGAGCACGGCGACGGCGTTGCTCATCGCGAAGGCGATCTCCTGCACCGGCGTGGCGCCCGCCTCCTGCAGGTGATAGGAGCAGATGTTGATCGGGTTCCACTTCGGCACGTTCTCGACGGTGTAGGCGATCATGTCGGCGATCAAACGCATCGACGGCGCCGGCGGGAACGCGTACGTCCCGCGTGCCAGGAACTCCTTGATGATGTCGTTTTGGGTCGTTCCCTGGAGATTGCGCTGCTCGGTGGGCGGGTCCTGATTTTCGGCCGCCACGATGTACAGCGCCAAGAGCCACGCCGCGGTTGCGTTGATCGTCATCGACGTGTTCATCTCGCCGAGCGGGATCCCGTCCATCAAGGCGGCCATGTCCCCGCGATGGCACACCGGCACGCCGACCTTGCCGACCTCGCCGCGCGCCAGCTCGTCGTCGGGGTCATAGCCCGTCTGCGTGGGCAGGTCGAACGCGATCGACAGCCCTGTCTGGCCCTTGGCGAGGTTGCGCCTGTAGAGCTCGTTCGACGCCTTCGCCGTGGAGTGCCCGGCGTAGGTGCGCATCATCCACGGGCGATCGCGCTCGGGAAGGTGCGGGGATGGATGGTCGGCGCTCACGTGTCAATTGTATGTCGGGGTCTATCCTGGCGCGGTATGAGCGAGACGATCGAGCTGCCGCGCACCGGCGGTCCCGGCACGGGGATGGGCGGCTCCTGGCGCGTGGTCGTTCGCAACGACGACCACAACACCTTCGACCACGTCGCCCGCACGCTCGCGCGCTTCGTCCCCGGCGTATCGCTCGAGCGCGGCCACGAGATCGCCGCCATGATCCACAACTCCGGTCAGGCGATCGTCTTCGCCGGCCACAAGGAGCCGGCCGAGCACTACTGGGAGCTGCTGAAGGGCGCGGGTCTCACAATGGCCCCGTTGGAGCGCTGCTGACTCGCGCTGAGGCGTGCTTTCGAGAATGCCAGGTGCGGCCTACGGTACGCTCGAGGTTGACCGGACCACTCCGCTGGCGCCGGCATCTGCGAGTATGGCGCGGCCGTGGCGCATGTGAGCATCGACCAGGCCCTTGACAGGTTTCTCGCCGACCAGCAGCAGCGGCTGTCGGAGCGCACGATGCGCAACTACGAGTACGTCGTCGAGCTGCTGCGCGACTCGCTCAACGGGTACGCCTATATGTCGCTCGACGAGCGCGATCATGCGCGCTGGGAGCAGGCGTTCGACGCCGGCGACGAAGAGGCGTTCTGCAAACTGTTCGGCCCCGACCTGATCCTCGACCATGTGGGCGAATTCCTTGGGTACTTCATGGTGCGCAAGGTGATCGTCGGCCAGGAGCTGTTGCGTGCCGCGGGCACGGTCACCAAGAAGCTCGCGGCCTGGCTGCACGAGCAGGGCTATGTGGATGACGACGCACGCGAGATCGCCGCCGAGCGGGGCGCGGACGCCGCGCGCGATCTTCCCCGCGCCGAGAAGCTGGCCGAGCTGCTCTACCAGGAGAGCCTCGGCGCGGCGCCCTTCGGGCTCCAGGACCTGCCGGAGCAGGACGTGATCGAGGGCACGTTGGAGATCGAGTGCGTGCAGCCCGGCGCGCTGTTCTTCGAGAACGGGGCAGGGCCGGTCGCCGTCTCGAAGCGAGTCTCAGCGCTTGCTCAGGTGGGCTGGTCGGTCACGGTCGTGCTCGCCCGCGTGGACGAGGACTGGCGGATCATCGAGGTCGGCAACGTGTATCCGGGGTAGGGGCGGTGATCGCCGCGTGAACCCCCTGCTCGCAGAGCCCACCGATCAACAGGCGCGCCTGCTCGACGTCGTCTACCGCGGCTGCGAGCTGTCGGGAGGGTGGCCGATCTTCCAATACGTCGAGGAGGTGCTCTACCGGGATCACGACGCCCTCGACGCCCAAACCGTGCTGCTCGAATGTCCCTACATACGGTTCAGTGCGGGACAAGGCCGCTACGGCTGGGTCAGCGCTCAGGCGCCGAGCCTCCAGGCAGTCGGCCCAGAGCACAGGCTCAGCCTCACCGTGGCGGGCATGACGCGTCTGGATCGCGCGCACCACGACGTGGATTTGTTTCTCGATGTGCTCGGCTATCTCGTGGAGAGGGGACGGTCGTTCACGCCGTCGCCCACGACTGTCCAGGCAGTTGAGGTCAAGTCCGCCGAGCTCCAACGCGACCTTGGTCCGCCGCGTGGACAACGGTTTCTCGACTCGGCCGCACTTGTGCGTATTGGTGAGCTTCTGCGTAGCGAGCCCTCGACGTGGAATTGCCAGATCAAAGCAGCGGATGAGCCGGCTATGTGGACCGCCTCGCTCAGCCCATTTATCCGTCGCTACGCCGGGGTTCAAACGGCGGACGAGTACGTGGACCGGCTGGTGGAGTTGATCGCGCCACCATCGCCAGCATCAGAGCCGCTCCACCCCTCGTCGCTGTCGCTGCCAGAGGCGATTGACTACCTGAACGCGGTGTGGCGGTTGCACGCCGGAAAGCCGCTGTTTACGATCGCGCGCGCCGAGGCAGCCGCAAAGCTCGCTCTCGACTGTGTGAACGCCGACGAGCTGGAGGCTCGCCTGAGCGCGCTCTGCGGAATCCTCAGCCATCTCCAGCTACCCGACAGCGAAGACAACGGGTCGCTTAACGAGTTCAAGAAGTACTTGAAAGAGTCGCTCCCGGCTGGGGCGACGGACCGCGCTGAGGAGGCCGTCGATGATCTGCGCGCATTCGTCGACCTGCGCGTGTGGCGCCAGCACCCCGGTGCCGACCAGCGGGGAAAGCAGGGCATGCAACGCCTCGAAGTGGAGCTGCCGACATCCGATTGGGAAGGTGCCTGGCGGCACCTGCAAGCTCGTGCTGTCGCCGCTCTTTCGGCGCTACGCGAAGAGGTCGAGACGCTCGGTTAGACAGCCTTCCGCGCCCGCCGATAGACCCGTCCCGCATAAAGCCCGCTGGGTCGAGGAGTTCGCTGCGCTTTGTCAACACTACTTGCTACCGGTTTTGCGCCCCCGCTGAAAGGGACTCGCGCGTCCAGCCCGAACCACGAGAGCGTGTCCTCCGTCCTTGATGACGCCCTCGCTATCCGCGAAGCCGTGACTGAACTCGGCTTCGACATTTACGAGCCGCTGACAGAGTACCCCGAGGTCGTGTACACGAAAGCCGAGCTGGAGGCGCTGCTCCGGCGGGAGCTGTTGGGCCAGGTCTTCGACGCGCCCATTAAGACGAGAGGAAAGCTTGCGAAGCAAGCCGTTGCCGCAGCCTTGGGCTATCCGGTTCCGCAGACGCTCCGAAAGACACAGCCGCGCTTTCCGGGCCAAGACCTCGACGTGTACGTCCAGCAGAGCAACAACTTGCAGATCTGGAACGCTGAGGTCAGTCCAACCCGTCGTTACGCCGTGGTCCGCGTTGACCAAAACAACGAGGTGGTGGCGGTTCGCGTCGCCGAGGGGACCGAGCTGGCCATGTTCGACAAGACCGGAACCCTGACCAGCAAGTACCAGGCGAAGCGGCGCGGGGGAAGGACCGGCAGCACCCTGGTGTCGTCCCGCGACACTGAGGCATTCATTGCTGAGCTTGCGCCGACGGACCACCTTGGAGCCGATGTGCTGAGCCAACTGCTGCCGGCGGGCATGCCGAGGCACGGCCAGGTCCTCGGCGTGTCAGCTCTCCACGAGAAGCTGCTAGGGCTCGTCGGGCGCGTCTTGGCGTACTCCCCGAGCGAGAGACAACGAGGAGAGCAGCTTCACCGTGCCGCGTGCGGCGTATTGGGTCTGGGGAGCTACGAAGACACAGGACGGTTCCCCGACATCGTCTGCCAGGCCCTTGAGGTGAAGCTCCAGTTGGCAGGGACCATCGACCTCGGCCTCGTGACGCCAGACAGTCAAGAGCCGGCCATGACGCTCTCGCCTCGCCTCCGGCATTGCGACGTTCGACACCTCATCGGGTACGCACTGCACGAGAACGACGTGTTCCGCATAGACCACGTTGTGACGACAACTGGTGCCGACTTCTTTGAGGAGTTCCAACGCTTCGGCGGGCTCGTGCAGAACCGCAAGCTGCAGCTGCGCCTACCGAACGACTTCTTTCAGTCCGAATAGCTCGAAGACGGCGGCATCAAGCGCGGACTCGACCGCAGCCACGACCTCGGGGTCCGCGGCAGGGTCCTGGTGTCGCATCTGCTTGACCATCTCTGCGACGTCCCGCATAGCGGCGGAGCTCGCGTCCGGCATCGGCAACTCTTCGAGGTACTGCGTGATGAAGCGCCGCCGCCCGGCATAAAGGCGGTTGCCGCAGCACAGGTCGTAGTACTGCAAGGCGAAGGACGAGTTCGCCACCGCCAGGGCTAGTGTTACCTCTGCTTCCGACTGGTTACCGCAGGACAGCCAGTAGCAGTCGCCGTTCACGATGGAACCGCTGCGATCGAGGAAGAACCTAGGCCGGTCTGAGATGTCAGGCCATACGAGCTTTGGCGCAGCCCACGCGTCGGGCTGCTGTGGCACCCAAATCTCATACCAGGCGCGCCCAGCTTTGCGCACGTAGTCTCGGCCTTCGAGTCGCGCCCGATGTTGCTCGAAGTAAGTGGCTGCGCGAGGAAAGCCGGAGAGGTCAACAGGCCGCCGACGCCCCTCCTTGATCTCATGCGGATACAGAACTGACCTTGCACCCCCTGCGTTGTCCTGCGCCAACCAACGCGCAGCCACTCGGTGCGTCAGGAGCGGATGGAGCAGCGCCTCCTCTGGCCTCATCTCTTCTGGAAGGTCGTCCCACGAGGGCCGTATGAAGACGCTGTCTGCGGTCGTCTTGATGCCAACGCGAATAGGTCCGATGTCGCCGAACCGTGCGGCGGAGTGCTTCTTGACCACACCAAGCCAGCGTGAGCCGCTAGATGAGGTCAGACACCAAGGCCGTCCCGCGCTCGGTTCAAGAAGCGCGCCCCGCTCGATAGTAAAGCGCCGGTCGAGGACCTGCACCGCCCCCTCGGTCTCGGCTTCGAGGGCGTTCAGCAGCGAGCTGTCGTCCGTAGCATTCTCCGAGGACCCTGTGTCCTCATACACACGAACGAACGCTCCAGGCTCGGCGACGGGGTTGTTCGCGCGCCGGGCGATCACCACGGCGGGCAGGACGGCGGCCTCAAACAACTTCGTGTCGCCAAGGTCCCACACCTCTGCAACCTCGTAGTGTCGCAGCAGTAGAGACCGCAGTGAGTGGCCGCCCTTCGTGGTGAGGAAACGGTTCGAGCACAGCAGGCCGAGGACGCCTTCTTCACTCAGGTTGGCGGTCATGGCCGCGACGAAGGCATGGTACAGGTCGACCCGACCCGTCAAGCCAAACTGACGAGCGAGTGCCTGGGCACGTGCAGAGCCAAGCACCTGCGTTCGCACGTAGGGCGGGTTCGAGATAACGAGGTCGTACGTCGACGGGAGCTCTCCCGCCTGCTCAATCCCCACCGCGAGGAAGTCCTCGCACCGAACAACGACGCTTGCGGCGGGAGCCTTGCCAAGGCGCTCCTTGGCCGCAGCCACGGCTTCCTTGTCGCGGTCAACTCCGACGAGATGCGGGGCAGGCAGCCCCGCCGTCTCGGCCTCAGCGGCGATGGCCAATAGCAGCTCGCCGTCGCCGCACGCTGGGTCCAGCACGACGAACTGCTCGCGCCTGGGAAGCTCGGCGAGCGCTCGGCGTGCCACGAAGCCGGCTAGCTGCGAGGGCGTGTAATGAACCCCGTGACTCTTACGGGCTGAATGACGCTCGAAAACTGGCGCGTCTTCGACCTCCAGAGTGAAAAGCGGCTCCATCATATGCGACAGACAGTACACCAGGACTCGGACTGCACCACTGCTCGCCCACGGCTCGAAGCGTGGAGACCGGCAAGCGCAATCCCAGCTACGCCAGCTTTCTTCCACTCGACCCCGAAGAGCGGATTGGCGAGCATGTAGTCGAAGGTGCGACCCTGGTGGCCGTCCTCGTTGAAGGGGTGCCGCTGAGGATGTGCGAGGGGTCATCGCCCTTGAGCATCATGCCCGAGCGGCAGATGGCATACGTCTCGTCGTTGAGCTCCTGGCCGAAGACCTCAAGGCTGGTGCTGGGGTTGTGCTCGCGCAGGTACTCCTCGGCCACCGACAGCATCCCCCCCGGTCCCGCAGGCCGGGTCAAACAGCGTCTTGATCGCTCCCGGATCGGTCAGCGCCTCGTCGTCCTCGGCGAAGAGCAGGTTGACCATGAGGCGGATGACCTTGCCGTACTCGGACTGCTTGTCGTCGCCTCGGAGCAGGTCGGCGACCGACCAGGTGAAGGCGGCGTGGTTGTTGATCGTGGCCTCGGCCATGCCGCCGGCAGATCCTTCCCGTGGTCGTCCAATGGTCTCGAAGGCGGAAGGCTATCGGGGCGGCGGTGGCGGGGTCGTGAGCCGAGCGGCCACCGGTTCCTTCAAGACTTCCCGGATGCCAAGCGCTCGAGGGAGAGGATTGCCCGGTTCAGGCTGGGCGACGCTGGTCGCGCACGCTCGATGTCCCAGGCTGTGGTGGCGAAGCCCAACAGGAGTCCGGTGAATTCTGGTCCTACCTTTCGTTGTCCGGCAGGGTCCGGGACCATTCCACGCCGGATGCGGCTGGACGACGATCTCCGGCACAAGTTTACCAATGTCCTCTTTGGATCGGACTCTCCGTCGGGTGACGCGGGGACAGCTCCCCTTGGCACGTGAAAGTACGCCGCGACACCTTCACGATCAGCCAGCAACCATGCCTCCAGCTCACGTTCAGCTATACGGACTAGCGTGGTCGTTGAGCGCGGGCCGTCACCTACCAGATGTCTGATGAGCGCTGGCGCACAGTCAGTGCCAAGACCTGGATCGAGATCCCGCAGGACGAACATGGGACGTTGGTTTGATGGTCGACACCAATGTGCCACCCGGTCATCGAGGTTGCCATGACCGTGTAGCACGATGGTTCTGTCGACAGATAGGCCTGCGGCAGTAGCCACGCGCTGCGCAAATGGCTGGTCTGTGTCGCCCTCTACGGCGACCAACACGCCGATGCTCATTCCGAAGCTGTTAGCGTGAGGCGCTCGAGTTCCGGTGGCCGAGTTCGCGCCGGCAGCGCATCAGCGAGCGAGAGACCAAGCTCTTGGACCTCTTCACGCACATCGGCAAGGTCAGATACGAGCGTCGCAACCGTTCCGCCCGGGCCGGGCTGTAGAAGAGCCACCTCATTGAGTCCAAGCCCTTCATCGCGCATCACCTCTGCAGCATGTGTGCTGACGAATACCTGACGATCGGTCCGTTGCTGAGCGCTCGCAAGCATGGTGGGAAGGAGACGGACGATGCCCGAATGCAGTGACAGCTCGGGCTCCTCGAGGAGAACTGGTCCAGCGCTCTTGCCTTCCTCCTCCAGCGCCCAGAGCAGGCCGATAAGCCGAAGCGTGCCGTCGGAAAAGTCGCGCTCGTTCTGACGGGCGCCGGTCGCTCGCCAATGATGGTACCGAGCCTCAAGGTGAGGCCGGCCCTCCTCGTCGCGCTCAAGCGTCAGCTTGTCAAGTTGCGGGACCGCGATTTGTAGTGCATGATTGATGCGCCTTAGAGTCGCTGTCCGCTTGCGCTGTGAGGAACGCGCAACCTGCTGCAGGAAGTCGCCGCCGAACGGATCGTCCACTCGATCGGCTCCACGGTCCGGCTCACGGATTACCTGTGGCACTAGATGCAGGTAGCGGGTCGTCGCGAAAAACTCGGTGATCACACGAAAATCACGATTTGCATTGACCTGCTCAAGGTACGTCTGCGTGAGGCGATCAGGGTCGTCCCTGTCGTCATCATCAGGTCGAGAAATGATCGTTACGTCATTATGTTCCACCGTCTCCTCATGAACGATGGGTCGTCGGTGACCCCGCTGCTCAGTGGTGAACTCAAGCTTGTAGGTCCAATTGTTGGGCGACTCGTCATCGCCGACGGTTGCTGCAATCATAACCCGTCCGTGGTTGAAGTTGCCGGCTGCAAGATTCCGAACCCGCGATACGCCGCCGCGAATCTTGAGCGCCTGCTGCAGTCCGCCACCGTCGGCAGCCAAGTCGCGTAGGAACCGGATCGCATCGAGGAAGTTTGACTTTCCCGCCGCGTTGGGACCAACTAGGAAGAGCCTTCGCGCGAGGACGAGGTCCGCCTGCTGGAAGTTGCGCCAGTTCTTGAGTTCGAGCCGCGTGATGCGCATAGCACGAAGCGTATACCCAAAGCGGCGAGGTGTCTGCGACATCGAAAGCGATTACGCTCGGTCATGCGCCTACTCGTGCTCGACAAGCGGATCACGCGGAGTCTCTACTCCACAACTCCGGTCAGGCGATCGTCTTCGCCGGCCACAAGGAGCCGGCCGAGCACTACTGGGAGCTGCTGAAGGGCGCGGGTCTCACAATGGCCCCGTTGGAGCAGTGCTGACAGCCGCTCGCGTCTCAGGCGTGGCTGCCGCGCAGTGTCCACGCGGCCAGGAACGGGTCGGTGAGCTCGACGCGTCCGCCGGCGTGGACGAAAAGGTCTCCCTGGGCCGCAAGTTGGTCGCGGGCATCGACCATCGAGCTCTTCGGAATCTCCGCCTGCGCGAGGGCCGAGGCGCGAAGCGGGTGCGGTTGGCCGGCGGCCAGCACCCTCACGAGCTTGCGCTGGTTGGCCGAGAGCGAGTCCCATGTGCGCTGCAGGCCGTCTGATGCCTCGGTGAGCGCGGCGGCATGGGCGGTGTGAAGCTCCGCTTCGCCGATGGCGCCAGCTGCCGGCTGCTCCCACAGGAAGTGAGCGATCATCATCGCCCGCTGCGGGTGGCCGCACGCAAGCGTTCCGAGTGCGTCCGGAACATGCGCTTCGCAGGCGCGGTGTGCCGCCGAGAAGCGCGCTTCGACGTACTCGGCGATGTCGGCGGGGGCGAGCGGGCCGATCCTCACCGCACGCGCCTGCTCGAAGAGTGGACGCCGGCGGTCGCCGAACAGGGCGTCCATCATGCCGGCATGACTGCCGGCGAACAGATAGGAGGCGGCGCCGGAATGATGCTGGATATGACTGCGCAGCACGCCGTCGAGGTCAGGCTGGGCAGTGAGCATCTCGTGGAACTCGTCGTAGACGATCAGGCAGCGGCTGCCGGTCCGCTCATGCAGGCGCCGCGGCGCCTCCAGCAGCCCGTGCAGCCGTGCGAGCGAGCCGGCGTGGGCGGTCGATGGCGTGAGGCCGACGCTAGCCACGCCGGGCACGCCAAGCGTCGCGCTCGGTTCGATGCGGCGTCGTACCGCATGCCAGGCGCGGCGCAGCCCGCCGGTGAAGGCCGCATCGTAGGCTGACTCGATGCGTTGCACGACATCTTCTATGCCGGTCACCCTGGAGAGGTCGACGTAAGCCACCGCGAAGCCGTGACCGTCTTGCATCGCCTGCCCCAGGCGTCCGATGAGTGTCGTCTTGCCGTACCGGCGTGGCCCTGTCAGCCGGGCCGACTGACCGGCGTCGGCGAGCGAGACGAGCAGTCCGAGCTCGTGGTCGCGGTCGATGAGGTCCCCTGGCGGCAGGGGACGGTCGTAGATGAAGGGATTGGGCATGCGGGCTGTGGGTAGTGCGGTACGGGATAAGCGTACCAGTTGGTACGGGCGGCCCGTACTGGGTTTTGTCGTAGCAGCGCCGATCGAGCCGCGGTGTGGGCTGAGCGCCCTCGCGTTCCAGCTGTTCATCGTCGCTCCTTCCGCCCGCGCCCGCCCGTCCGCCCGCGGGCAGCTCAGCTATTCAGTAACAGGCGCCGATGTCAAACGAGCTTGCCGGCGGGCGCGCCGTTTGAGTGCCCGTTGGAGAGCTTGGCGGCCGGGCGTCCGCCGTCGATGCTCCCGGCCGCCGTGAGATCCCACCAGCCGTAGAGCACGGGGATCTGGTACCAGCCGGAGTGGCGCGTGCGGAAGTCGGTCATCTCAGGGCCGTCCCAGAAGCGCTCCCAATCGACGTGCTCGGCGAATTGCGCGAGCTGCTGGAAGCGGTAGCGGTCGTCTTTGGAGCGGTACACCGCGTAGGAGCTCGCTCCGTAGCGCAGCGCCACCGGCGCGATCTCGTTCAGCGCCTCTTCGAACCCGTCCGCTCGAAAGCCCGTCGCATACCACGGGACGATCACAGTTCCCGCCATCAGCCACCCACCTCCGCGCGTATTGCTCCGGGACCCTCGGCCGTCTTGCCCTCCTCCTCGGACTCCGCGCCCACGAGGATCGAGATCTTGCCGAGATGCTTGTTTTCGAGCATCAGCTGGTGCGCTTCGGCGACGCCCTCGAAGCCGAGCGTGCGCCACAGCACCGGGCGGATCTGACCGCTCTCGATCAGCTCGTTGGCCTTCGTGCACTCGTACGCGTTGGCGAAGTGCGAGCCGAGGATCTGCTTCTGCTTCATCCACAGGTAGCGCACGTCGAAGTCGAGGTTGAAGCCGGTGGTGCCGGCGCAGATGACCACCTTGCCGAACGGCTTCACGGTGAACACCGACGTCGGGAAGGTCGCCTGCCCGACGTGCTCGAACACGATGTCGGGCGCGTCGCCGAGCAGCTGCTTGACGCGCTTTGCGAATTCGCGGGAGACGCCGAAGCGGGCCTTCTCCTCCTCTGGGGACTCGCCGCCCTTGCGCATCATGCCGGCGAACTCGCCTCGGTCGATGTAGTCAACGGCGCCCAGCCGCTTGACGAGCTCGCCCTTCTCGGCGGAGGAGACCACGCCCACGCAGTGTGCGCCGGCGGTGGCGCAGAGCTGCGTGGCGAACACTCCCAGCCCGCCGGCGGCGCCCCAGATCAAGACCTTCCGGCCCGCCTGCAGGTTGCAGCGCGTGATCAGCATGCGGTAGGCGGTGAAGTACACGAGGCCGTAGGAGGCCGCCTCCGACCAGCTCAGCGCCCGCGGCTTTGGCAGGAGCTGCTGGGCCTGCACCTTCGTGAACTGGGCGAACGACCCCCAGGTCGTCTCATAGCCCCAGATCTTCTGCGAGGGGGCGGCCATCGGATCGAGGCCGTGCACCTCGGGGTCCTCGTAGGAGGCCTGGTTGCAGTGCACCACCACCTCGTCGCCCGGCTTCCAGCGGGTGACGCCCGCGCCCACCTTCCACACGACGCCCGAGGCATCCGAGCCGCCGATGTGGTGACCGTGCTCGGGGTGGTCGCCGTAGCGCATCACCGACACGGGCTTGCCGAGCGCCGCCCACACGTTGTTGTAGTTCACGCCGGCCGCCATCACGCGCACGATCACCTCGAACGCGCCCGGCCCGGGAACGTCGATCTCCTCGAGCTGGAATGCGTCCTTGGGCTCGCCGAAGCGCTCCTCGCGGATGACCCACGCGGCCATCGTCCGCGGCAGCTCGCCCGGCTCGGCGTCCACCTTTGATACCTGCTGAAGATCGATTGCCACTTGCTCTGAACCTCGCGTGTCGGGGGCTCGCGAAGCCTATCCAAACGGCAGCTCGACCACGGTGGCCATGGCGCCGACGTCGCCGACGGTCAGCTTCGATCCCGGTTTGGCCTCGTGTCGTATCAAGGCCAATCCGATCCGGCCAAAGGTGGGGGAGAGCGCCGAGCTTCCGACGTGCCCTACCAGACGGTCGCCCAGCTTCAACTCCGTCCCTTGCGCGGTCGGCGCAGAGGGGTCCGGTGGTAGATACAGCCCGCGCAGATAGCGGTTGGGTTTGCCCTTGTAGTAGAGACGGGCAACGGTCTCCTGGCCCACATAGCAACCCTTCGTGAAACTGACTGCCCGCTCGTTGAGACCGGCCTCTTGAGGGATCGTGTTCTCGTCTATGTCGATGCCGAAGCGGGGACGGCCACGCTCGACACGCACGATCTCCGCGGCGGCCTCGGTGACGGCCTCCGCTCCAGCCCCCGTGAGCGATTCGACGACTGAGGGCTTTGCTTCGGCGGCGCACAATACGTCGAGTCCCACATCGGTGGCGATCAGTCGGACCGGCCCAAGCGCAACGTGATGGTGCTCGTCCGTGGGGAGCTCCGCGGCGTGATAGACAAATGCGCGCTCGGCCACGGCCGCTGCTCCTGGGCCGATCAGCGACAGCAGCGAGCACTCGATCGTGCGCTTGTGCAGCTCCACCTCGTAGCCCACCTTGAAGCGGCGGATCATGTCGAACAGCGCCTGGAGCGCAGTGCGCTCGGTGTCGAGCAGCAGTTCGCTCACCGCCTCGCCGGATCGCTCGCCGTCCAGATCGCCGCCGTTCTCGCCGACGGCGAGGATGCGCAGGTCGCCGAGCATCTTGCCCTTGTGGGTGAGGAAGGCGGCATACCGGCCCTCGCCGGGCTTCAGGTCGAGCAGCTCGTTTGTGACTTGGCCGTTCAGGAACTCCACGGCGTCCGCGCCGGTCAGCGCGAGCTTGCCGCGCTTGGAGCGGTCCACCAGCCCGCATTGCTCGGTCAACGTCGCATACTCGCCCGCAAGCGCTGTGGTGTCGGTGGCAGCCACGCCTCCGAGGATAGGGGCTCGTGCCGGGCGCGCTAGGCTTCACGCCTATGGGTTTGACCGAAAATGCAGAGGGCCCCGGCCAGCCGGCCTCCGGCCGGCTGCGCCACCCTCTCAGCGACACATTCCAGCGGATCGTGGACTCGCTCCCCGACGACTGGACCGACCTCGAGCTCGACCTGCGCATCGCTGAGGAGTCGCGCTACATCGACGCCTGCGTGTATCTCGCGACGTGCAATGCGCGACCCTATTCGCACCACGACTGGCACTGGCGGCTGCTCGTAGCCCACCGCTTCGGCCACGCCGCCTCCGCGCCCACCACGCACGGAGCGCTGCGTTTGCTCGACGAAGCCGGCATCGAGGGCGAGCTCGCCCTGCGCGAGCAGCGCGCCGGGCGCGTCGAGGTCACGCAGATGTGGGGTCGCCCGCAGTCGGTGCGCGAGGAGTTCGCGCGCCTGCGGGCGCAGTAGGACCGGCGTACCGGCTGCACGAGACGGATCGGGAGCTTGACGATGGCACGCGTCGTTGCGTTCATCCCCGATCTTCTGTTCGGCTCGCGGGTTCAGGCAAGCCTGCGCGGCGAGGGTCACGAGGTCGATTTGATCGGCGATTGGGATGGGCTGCTTCGCGCCGCGCCGGGCTCAGACGTCCTCATCGTCGATCTCACCGACGAACCCGCGCATCGTGTGGCTATGTTCGAATCGCTGGCGCGCGAGCAGACGCTCGAAGCAGCGCAGACGCCGGAGGGTCTGCGGACGCTTGCCTTCTACTCGCATGTGGACGTGGACGTGCGCCGCCTGGCGGAGGACGCGGGCTTCGATCTCGTCGTGCCGCGCTCACGCATGGCGCGCGAGGGGGCTGAGCTGGTTGCCAAGCTCGTCCAGGGCGAGGCGGGCAGCCCGACGTGAAAGTCGCCCGATGGGAATACGCGCGTATGGCGCGATGTCATTGACTCGCGGGTGGCCGAAACGGCCATGGCCGTCAGCTCGGCGGCAGCGCGTGGCCGCCGCCCAGCTCGGCGTGCTCGGCCTCGACGGGGTCGAGCGGGACGAGCGCGGCGTTCGGGACTCGCTCGGCGAGCGCCACCCTGTGGCCCGCGCGCTGGTAGAGCGCTATGCGGATCACGACGCCGTGACAGACGACCAGCGCGGGGAGCTCGCCCCGCTCTATGTCCGCCAGCGCCGCGGCGACGCGGATGCCCTGCTGGGCGAACGACTCGCCGCCCGGGAAGGCGAAGCTTGGATCGCCGCCGATGAAGCCCGCGAAGCCCTTGGGGTCTTCGGCGTGTACGTCCACGAACGGACGGTCGGTCCAGTCGCCCGCGTCGGTCTCCATCACGCGCGGCTCCTCGCGCACTTCCAGGCCGATGCGCTCGGCGACGACGTCGGCTGTTTCGCGCGCGCGCAGCAGCGGGCTGCACCAGAGCGCGGCGAACCCGTGCGCGCTCGCGCGCTCGGCGAGGTCGACCGCCTGCGCACGGCCCGTGTTGTCGAGCGGGACGGGCAGGTGGCCCTGGAAGCGGCGCTCGAGGTTGTAGGCCGTCTGGCCGTGGCGGGCCAGGTAGAGACGGGTGGGAGTCATGCGCGATCGGGATTGTGACGGCAGACGCGGCCTGTCGCGACGAGCTCGCCGCCGCGGAGTGCGACGGCGAGCGTCGCCAGCTTGAGCGCTTCGCCTCCGCTCAGGCTGCGTCTGGCTCGGCTTGCGGCTTGCGCAGGTAGAGGAACGCGTACAGGCCGGCTGCCACCGCGCCCCCGAGCAGCGGACCCGCGTACCAAACCCAGCCGTTGGCCCAATGGTTGCCCACGAGCTGCGGGCCGAACGCTCGCGAGGGGTTCATCGCCGCGCCGGTGAACGGGCCTCCGAAGAGCACGTCGATCGCGATCGTCAGGCCGATCGCCAGTCCGGCGACCGCGTTGAACGGCCCGCGAGTGTCCACGGCCGCGCCGAAGACCACGAACACGAGGAAGAACGTGAGGATCGCCTCCAGCAGGAAGCCCGAGCTCGCGTTCACGCCGTGCCCGAGCGCCGGCACGCCGAGCTTGACGGCTTCCGTGGTCGCACGCGGCAGCAGGTCCTTGACGAGCAGCGCGGCGAGCGCGGCGCCGCCGAACTGCGCCACCCAGTACACGACCGCGAGCGCCGGCTTGATCTTGCGCGCGATCAGGAAGCCGAACGTCACGGCCGGGTTGAAGTGGCCTCCGGAGATGTGCCCCAGCGCGCACACCATCACGCCGATCGCGAGCCCGTTGGCGATCGCCACGCCGATCAGCGAGGTGTCGGAGATGACGCCGGCGGCGGCCGCGGCGCCGGCGCCGATGAAGGTGAGAGTGAAGGCGCCGACCATCTCGGCCACGGCGCGACGCAAGGTGTCTTCGGACATGCACGCAAATCTATGGGGGGTACCGGACGGCACATGTGCCGTCCGGCGGAGCGGTGCATGCACCGCTCCGTACCAGGGCCGCATGCGGCCCTGGTCGAGGCCGCACATGTGCGGCCTCGTCATAGACTCCAACGATGCGCCGCCGGGTCACGTTCTCGCGCAACCTCACGCTCTCGCTCTCGCGGACGTGTCGCTGCTACTGCAAGTACTGCGCGTTCGCCACCCACAAGGCGCACCTCTACGCCCCCGACGAGGTGCTCGAGATCCTCGACGGGGCGGCGCGCCGGCAGGTCAAGGAGCTGCTCGTGCTCACGGGCGAGCGTCCCGAGGTCAACCCGCAGGTGCGCGAGCGACTGGACTCCTACGGCCACGAGGACTTCACGGCGTATGTCGTGTGGACCTGCGAACGGGCGCTGGAGCGAGGTCTCCTGCCGCACACGAACCTGGGCGTGCTCTCGCGCGAAGACCTTGCCCGCCTGCGCGAGGTCACCGCCTCGCAGGGCCTGATGCTCGAGTCGGTCTCCAAGCGGCTGATGGACACGGTTCACGCCGGCTCGCCCACGAAGCACCCCGCCCGCCGCCTGGAGACGATCCGGATGGCCGGCGAGCTGAAGATCCCCTTCACGAGCGGCATCCTCGTGGGCATCGGCGAGACGCTCGAAGAGCGCATCGCCTCGCTGGAGGCGCTGGCCGAGCTGCACGGCGAGTATGGGCATCTGCAGGAGGTGATCCTGCAGAACTTCGTCCCCCACCAGTCCTACTACGGGCGTGAGCCGGCGCAGATCGCCGAGGCGGCGGCGCGCGAGTTCTGGCGCACGGGCGTCCTGGACGGGGGGCGGGAGGCTCGAGGTGGGGGAGGGTTGGGTATTCATGTTTTGGGGGTGACTCGCGCGCGCGCACACGAAGAAAGCTCTCTTAACGCGCACGCGCGCGAGTCACCCGAAAAAGCGCAACCGCACACCTCCTCCGCCACCTCCCCGCGCCCGCAGCCAGGCGCCGACGATGGCGTATATGACGTTCCTCCAAGCATTCCGATCCCGGAGTGGGCGATGCAGGGCGCCGGTCCAGTGTCGATCGACGACATGAAGGAGCTGATCGCGCACACGCGCCGTCTGATGCCCGACGTCGGCATCCAGGTGCCGCCGAACCTTGCCGACTGGTGGCCCGAGCTGGTGGCCGCCGGCGCCACCGACCTCGGCGGACTGTCCGCCAACGGCGACCACATCTCCCCCGAGCACCCCTTCCCCTCCCCCCACCAGGTGCGCAAGCGCCTGCAAGCCGATGGCTTCGCGCTCACCGAGCGGCTGTGCGTCTACCCGCAGTACATCCACCCCGAGTGGGTCGCGCAAGGCGTGCTCGACACGATCAAGCTGAAGTACTGGAGCTTCATCCCCCGGCGCGGCTCCGGCCGCACCGATCCGCCCTCGCCGATCCGTCCCGATCTCGTGGCAGGTGCGATCCAGAGGGGACGCGATGGCAAGGTGCTGAGCGCCGACGAGCTGACGGCGATGTTCGCCGAGACCCGCCCGGAGGCGATCGAGCAGATGCGTGTCGCGGCCGATGAGCTGCGCGCTGAGCTCGTGGGCGAGACCGTGACGTTTGTCGTCAATCGGAACATAAACGTTTCCAACGTATGCACTGTAGGGTGCGCGTTCTGCGGCTTCGGCCAGTCCAAGCGCTCGCCCGACGCCTACGAGCACGACGAGGCCGAGTTCGTGCGGCGCGTGCTCGAGGCGATCGACTACGGCGCCACCGAGCTGTGCATCCAGTCGGGCATCCATCCCGACTGGAGCCTCGAGGACTACCTCGGCTGGCTGCGCCTCGCCAAGGCCACCGCTCGTGACGCGGGCGGGGCGGGCGGGACGTCAATCCATCTGCACGCCTACTCCCCGATGGAGATCGCCCACATGTGCGACATCTCCGGACTGCCGCCCGCGGAGGTGTTCGCTCGCCTGCGCGACGCGGGCCTCGACTCCACCCCCGGCACCGCCGCCGAGGTGCTCCACGACGGCGTGCGCGAGCGCATCTCACCGAACAAGCTGCCCGTGGCGCGTTGGGTGGAGATCGTCGAGGCCTCCCACCGCGCCGGACTGCGCTCCACCGCCACCGTCATGTTCGGCCACATCGAGGAGCCCTGGGAGCTCGCCGAGCATATGCGCGTCGTGCGCGCCCTACAGGAGCGCACCGGCGGCATCACAGAGTTCGTGCCACTCTCGTTCATCCCGTTCCAAACGCTCTTGGGCCGCACGCACGGCGTGGAGGAGATATCGCGCGAGGAGAACCTCAAGCACACCGCCGTCTTCCGCCTCGCGCTCGGACGCACCGTCCCGAGCCTGCAGGCCTCATGGGTGAAGATGGGCCTCGACGCCGCCACCGAGGCGCTGCGCTGGGGCGTCAACGACCTGGGGGGCACGCTCATGGAGGAGTCCATCTCCCGGCTCGCCGGCTCCTATCACGGCACCAAGCTCGATCCCGAGCAGCTGGTGGCCGCCGCGCACGCGGCCGGGCGGCCGGCGGCCGAGCGCACGACGCTGTACGACATCAGGCGGCGCTATCCGCTGGAATCGGCCAACAAGGCGCCGGTCGCGGCTTAGCGGGTCGTCCGGTCAATGAGCGGTCGGTGAGGTCCGAGCGATGGCCTTGGACCGCGTGCCCGACAGACTCTCGACCGCGGTGGCGATGGCCACCGGATGGTCGTAGGGCTGCATGTGTCCTCCGTACAGCATCACCAAGCTGGCGTGAGGCAGGGCGGCGGCGAGGCGGCGGCCGTAGACCGGCTTGACGAGCCGGTCCTCTTCGCCCTGGATCACGACAGCCGGCACGTCGATCGCTTTCAAGCCCCTGTCTATCTGTGCGACGACGCCGCCCGCGGCGAGGTACTCCCCGGCGAGCGCTTTGAGGTTGCCGGTGGTCATGTTGATCGCGAGGATGCGCTGCTCGTGAGCCGCTGCGACCGGCTGCGGATGGAACGCTTCGCTGTCGCCCATTTCGGCTGACACCTTGCGCAGCAACTGGGAGAAGGTGGCGTCGGCTACCTGCTTGATGACCGGAAGCTGAAGGAACTGGATCGTGTGCGCCTGCAGGCGCTGGAAGGCGCCGGGATGCGTCCCAGCTGCGGCGGCGTCGACGAGCACAAGGCCACGCGCTTCGCTCGGATAGCGCTCGGCGAATCCGAGCGAGATCGTGCCGCCGTAGGAATGGCCCACGAGGATCGGTCGCACGACGTGGAGCTTGCCGAGCAGTTCGTGGATCGCTTCCAGCTGCCGGTTGAACGGCACGTAACCGCCGGTCGAGTAGCCGAAGCCCGGCCGGTCGATCGCGATCGTGCGATGGCCGGCGAGCAGCGGCGTGACGTCTTCCCAGTCCTCAGCCGTCCCCGGCAGGCCGTGGATGAGCACCACCGGGGTGCCGCTGCCCGGGTGTTCGATGTAGTGGATGCGCAGGTTGCCGACCTGCGCGAACGAGCCGGTCGGCGCCGGCTCGGCCGGCAGGCGGCCGTAGGTCCAGTTGAGGACCACCACTGCCAGCGTGAGCACGCCGGCGAGGATCAGCAGCAGTCGCCTGACACGTATCCCCTTCAGCATTGCGCGAACGCTACCGCGGCGCGCGGCGCCCCGGGGGGAAGGACTTGGCGCCGGAGAGGCTCAGGAGGACTTCGGCTCCGTCGCCGGCTCCTGAGCCTCTCCGGCCTGCTCGACGATGCCTCGTGCCCACGCGACCGCCGATGCGGCCCACTTCAGCGCTTGGTCGCGATCGAGCTGGCCGGGCTCGTCCGATCCGTATCGCTCGATCACGGCAAACGGCGTCAGGTCCTCAATGCCGTCGAGATGCGAGGGCAATTCGATTCCGGACTTATTGCACATCCGGCCGAGGGCGCTCAGGTCATGAATAAAGGGAAATTCGATGCCCTTGGCTGCGAGGGCCGCCTTGAGGGCCTTCTCCACAGTTTGCTGGCAGTGAAATCCCAAAATTCCGTCTGTGACTCCCTCAACCGGCAGCAGCGATCTGGCGGCCAGCTCATCGTCGCCCGCGAGACCAACCATCCTGCGAGCGAGATCAACCGACATGGCCACTACGCCGCCAGCTCCATACCCTCGTCCAGTGCGGCGTGGATCACGGTGCCGTACACGTCGCGCCACTCGCGGACGCTCTCCTGGCTCACGACCACGATATCGGCCCACACGTCGAGCTCGTTCAGCGTACGGCGCAATCGGACCGACTCCCGGACCGCGTTCTCCACTTGCGGCTCGATCACCAGGAAGTCCAGATCGCTGTGCTTTCCCGCTTCGCGGCGGGCGTGCGAACCGAACAGGATCACCCGGCTGTGTGGGGGCGCGGCCGCGAGCAGGCGCCGTCCAGCCTCAGCTATCACCGCATCGTCGAACACCCGCAAAGCCTAGCGAGCACGGCGGTTGCCCCGCTCGTGAGTGATGACTCAACACTCGGCGGCTCGTTCAGCGGAACAGATCCTCCTCCAGTGGCCGCAGCAGCGCCGCGGCTCCGGGTCCGTCGTCCTCTGTGACGAAGCGCTCCAAGCCCTCGACGATCACGACCGGCTCGCGGGAGTCCTTGGCTCGCGCCAGGTCGGCCGTGGCGGCGATGGCGTCGGCGACCGCGATCCAGGTGGCGCGCAGCTCTCGCCCGCTGCTGTCGGCGCGCCCGCGCCAGTCCTCCAGCGGCGTGATCCCCGCACAGCCGACGGCCACGTCGCACTGCCCGTGGCGCCACGCCCGTCCGAAGCTGTCGGTGACGAGCACGGCGACGCTCGCCCCGGTCAGCTCGCGCAGGCGGGCACGCAGCCGGCGGGCCGAGGCGTCGGGGTCGTGTGGGAGCACGATCACCGTGTTGGCGTCGGCCGAGTTGGAGGCATCGACACCCGCGTTGGCGCACACGAAGCCGTGGTAGGTGCGGCACACGATCACGCCCCGTTCGGCCCGCAGGATCTCCGCCGACTGGTCGAGCACGACCTGGATCGCGCGCGGGTCCTTGGAGGGTGTGCCGCTTTCGCCGGGACCCTTCGTCGTGGCGGATTGCGCGGCCAGCTCGCGCGCATGGTCGGTCGGCTGCACCTCGCGAAGGTCCACGACGGCGCCCTCCGCCTTGGAGACGACCTTGTGGGCGATCGCCACGATCTGGCCGTCGTGCAGCGGGCGTGGAGGCAGCTCGGCGTCGAGTCGCGCGGCGATCAGCTCGGCGAGGTCGGTCCCGAGGGCGACCTCCGGGAGGCCGCTCAGGCCGCGGGCCGAGAGCTCTGCCAACGTCTCATCCCGAGGCCGAGCACGGCGCGTGTGCGAGGCGCATGTATTCGCTCACCCGCGAGTCGCTCGCGCAGCACGGCGAGGTCCTCGCCCGTGTCGACGTCGAGCAGCAGCGACGCCACCCGCTCGATCCGGCAGCGCGCGCCCGCGGCCTTCGCGAGCTCGCCGTGGCGCTCACAGCTGTTTGGGCCGAAGCTGGGAGTCATCACGTCGGGTGGTGTGAGCAGCAGGCCGTTCGTGCCGGTCCCATGACGGTCGGGGACGATCACCACCTCCTGGGGTGGGTCCTCGCGAGATGGGTCCTCGCGAGATGGGTCCTCGCGAGATGGGGTGCCACGCGCGCGCGTGCGTGTGCGCTCGTGCACACCCTCTTGGACAGACCCAACACCCTGCCCGCGGCCTTGCAGCAGGCGATCCAGCTCGTCCGGGTCGAGCGTGGGGCAGTCGCCCGGTATGCACAGCGCTCGCTCGAAACCCTCCCGGAGCGCCCTTGCCAGGCCGAGCGACACGGCCGCGCTCTGACCCTCCTCGGCGGCGTCCTCCACCACGATCGCTCCGGTGTAGCGGGCGGCGGCTGCCACCGAGGACTCGCACGTGACCACGATCGTGGCCTCGATCGCGGAGCATTCGCGCAGGGCGCTCAGCACGTCTCCCACCATCGCCCGCGCCAGGTCTGCGCGCAGCGAGTCGGCGACGCTTTCGCCGAGACGCTGCTTGGCGAGCGAGAAGCGCTTCACGGGGAGGATCGCGGCGGTGCGCAGCACCGCTAGAGCCTATCCCGCGAATGGTCCTGCGCACGCACCGGTCACGCTGCCGGGGGAGGTCATCCAGCGAGCGACTCGGCGAACGCGAGCACCCGCTCGGCGACGCGTGCGCGGGACTCGGCGCCGGACATGGTGGTGTCGAGGTCGAGCGTGGGAAGACCCGGTACCTGTTCGTCGGCGACGATCCCGTCGAGCAGGCCCGGGTGGGTGTGCTCGTAGAACGCGGCGACCCCGACGGCGCTGACCGGCTGGTCATACGCGGTGAGGAACGCGGCGGTGGGTCCCTTCAGGATCTCACCACCAACGACGGGACTGACGCACACCACGGGCGCGCGAACCTCGCGCAGCGCCTCGCCGAGCACGCTCAGGATCGGCCAGATCGAGATGACCGGGTTGCTCGGGCCCACGATCACGGCGCGCGCCCCGGCCAAAGCCGCGAGCACCTCGGGCGTTGGGACAGCGGCTCCGTCATCGGCGCGGAACGCAACCTCCCGCACCGCCTCCGCCGCGCGCTCGCGGATCATGAAGCGCTGGAAGTCGCGCCAGCCGGCGTCGGTGCGCACCCATGTGTACAGCGGCTCGTCGCACATCGGCAGCACGCGCGCACGCACGCCGATCGCCTCGTTCAGCCGCGCCAAAGCCTTGGTGGGGCGCAGGCCGGCGTCCTCCAGTCCCCGGCGGTACAGGCACCACGCGAGGTCGCGGTCGCCGAGGTTGAACCACACGTCCGTGCCGAGCCGCCGCAGAGCGTCCATCACGACGAACGTGTCGTCGCGCAGGCCCCAGCCGCGCTCGTCGATGAGGTCGGCGAGCCAGAAGGAGACGAGATCCGGGTCGGGGGAGACGTGGGCGCCGTAGATGTCGATGTCATCGCCCGTGTTGGCGATAACCACGAGCTCGTTGGGGCCGACGACGTCGAGCATTCCGCGCGCCAGCTTGGCCCCGCCCGTGCCCCCGGCGAGGACCACGACGGCAGGGCGCGTGTGGTCGGTGGGAGTGGGGTGGCCGACGGGACCCATGTCGCCGCGGCCGGTCTCGCGATCGAAGAGGAGGGTGTCGTCCTCGGGACGGCCTGGGGATTCGCCCGGCTTGGTCACTCCCACCGCTCGTCCGGCAGGCCCGTGATGCGGATGCCCGCGTGCGTTTTGTGCTTGGCGTTGACCGAGATCATGAGCGCCGTCAGCGACTCTGCTATGCGCGCCATCTCGAGCCGTCCGCAGTCCACGCAGCGCAATCCCTCGATCCGCTCGATCAGCCGCGCCGCGCGGCGCTTGTCCTCGCGCGAGTCGCCGCACACGAGCACGTCCTGGTCGAGCGGGTGGTCGAGATCCGCCAGCGACGCGGCGCTCACCGTGTGCAACGCCGACACCACTTTCACGCCCTCGGGCACCATCTCGAGCGCCGCCTGCGCGGCCGACCCCTGCCACACCCCGAGCATGCGCGTCGCGCGCCCGCTCACGGCGGCGGCGAGCGGGACGGTCGCGTCGATCAACAGCTGTCCGGCGCTCAGCGCCTCCTTCAGGTTTTTGAGCGTCTCAGACTGATTGCGGAACGGGACGCTCAGGATGATGGTCCCGGCACCCTGCACGGCCTGGGCATTCTCGGCACCGGAGAACGAGCCCCGCGGCACTGATTCGCTCGCGCGCTCGGCCGCTCGCGCCGCGCGCGCGGGATCGCGCGATCCGATCACGACCGGCACGCCGGCGCGGCCGAAGCGCACCGCCAATCCGAACCCGAGAGCGCCGGAGGCGCCGACGATCGCGACCGGGTCTGTGGGGGAGGGCTCCACGGCGGCGGAGTATAGGCTTAGCTCCATGAGATTCGAGGGCAGGACGGCGCTCGTCACGGGCGGGGCGTCGGGGATCGGGGCCGCAACCGCCCGGCGTCTCGCCGCGGAGGGGGCGCGGGTCGCGATCGGCGACGTCAACGAGGACGGCGCGCGCGAGGTGGCCGCGGAGCTCGACGGCTTCGGGCGCCATCTCGACGTCACCGACACCGCCTCGGTGCGCGCCGCGGTGGCCGGCATCGAGGAGCGGCTCGGACCGGTGGACGTGCTCGTCAACAACGCCGGCACCGACCTGTTCTCCTACTTCGTCAACACCGACGAGGGAATGTGGGACTTCGTGCTCGGCGTCAACCTGCGCGGCGTGCTCGCCGTCACCCATGCCGTGCTCCCCGGCATGCAGGAGCGCCGTTCGGGCTCGATCGTCAACGTCTCCAGCGAGGCGGGCCGCGTGGGCTCGCAGGGCTCATCGATCTACTCGGCCGCCAAGGCGGGCGTGATCGGCTTCACGAAGGCCATCGCGCGCGAGTCGGCCCGCTACAGGGTGCGCTGCAACGCGGTCGCCCCCGGCCCCATCGAGACGCCGCTGCTCAACGCCGCCCCGAAGCTGCTCGGCGAGCTTGGCGAGCGGCTCAAGCAGGGCATGGTCAACCAGACGGTCATGCGGCGTTGCGGAGAGCCCGAGGAGGTGGCCTCCGCGATCGCGTTCCTCGCCTCCGACGACGCCTCCTACGTGACGGGCCAGACCCTGAACGTGTCCGGTGGCCTGTCGATGTGGTGATGCTGCCGGCCTCGGTCGACGTCAGGGAGGTCGGCCCGCGCGACGGCTTTCAGAACGAGCCCGAGATCATCCCCACCGCGCGCAAGGTCGAGCTGATCGACATGCTCGCGCGCACCGGCCTGCGCCGCCTGGAGGTCACGAGCTTCGTGCGCGCCGACGTGATCCCGCAGCTTGCCGACGCCGAGCAGGTGCTGGAGCGGATCGACGTGCCGGCGGAGGTGTCGCTGAGCGTGCTGATCCCGAATGAGCGGGGCCTCGATCGCGCGCTGGCTGTGCGCGAGCGGCTTGCGGGGAGCGCCGTCCGCGGGGGGAGCGTGCGAGACGAAAAGCCGCCGCAGGCAGGAGGAGGGCGGCCCACGTTCGACGAGATCAACGTGTTCCTGTCCGCCTCGGAGACCCACAACCGCCACAACGTCAACCGCTCGATCGAGGAGTCGTTGGTGGCATTGGAAAAAGTGCTGCCCCGTGCGCGCGCGCGTGGCCTGCGTTGCGAGGCGGTTATCTCCACCTCCTTTGGCTGCCCCTACGAGGGCCATGTGCCGCCCGAGCGGGTGCTCGAGATCGCCACGCGCCTGCGCGAGGCGGGCGCGCAGGAGGTCGGCTTCGGCGACACGACCGGCATGGCCAACCCTTCGCAGGTGGCCGAGTTCTTCGAGCGAGCGTTCGCGGTCCTTGGTGTTGGCGGTGGGGTAGCGCCGGGTGGGAAGCCACGCGCGCGAGCGCTCGACGAGGGGTCTGGTCCCGACACGGGCGACCTACCCGCGGACGGCGTGCAGCTCACCGCCCACTTCCACAACACCCGCGGCCAGGGCCTCGCCAACGTGCTCGCCGCCCTCCAGGCGGGCGTCACGAGCTTCGAGTCGTCGTTCGGCGAGCTCGGCGGCTGCCCCGTGCCGCCCGGCGCCACCGGCAACATCGCCACCGAGGACCTCGTCTCGATGCTGCACGAGATGAACGTCTCCACGGGCATCGACCTCGAAGCGCTGCTCGCCTGCTCGCGCCGTGCCCGGGAGATCCTCGGCCGCCCTCTCGGCAGTCACACGCTCGTGGCCGGGCCTATCGACTGGCATACCGAGCGCTGAGCCGATCGGCTCGTCAGGCGCTGAATGCCGAGACGACGTCCTCAGGCGTCAAGCGCACGTCGAGGCCGTCGACGGTAAAGCCGTTGCGGGAAACGCCCACGAGCAGCGTCTCGTCGGTTGCGCCGGGTACGAGGGCACGGTCCCTGATCAGCTTGCCGAAGTCGGCGCGATCGAACCTGCCTCGACGGCGCCACTTGATCGATCCCACGAAATCGATCCGCTCGCCCTCGGTTTCGCCGCGACCGCCCACAAGATCGACCTCCACGCTGTTGTCGCGGTTCCAGAACGCCCCCACCAGTTCGGCGCCCCCGAAGCGGGCGTCGGGGAGCATCCTTTGGATGGCTTCGCGCACCAGCGGCTCGATCGCGCGACCGGCGAACGAGGCCCATGTCTCGCGGATGCGTCGCTCAAGGAAGTCGCCCCGCCCGCGCTCGAGCAGCGGGATGTTGGCGCGGATGAAGCGCAACCAGAACCTCAGGTATGGATCTGACACGTAGTAGCGCGACAGCTTTGGTCGCGGCTCGGCCGAGTAGGGCAGCGCCTTGTCGATCACCCGCTTTGCGATCAGCGTCCCAAGCGCGGTCTCGAGCGTCTTGTTCGAGACGCTCGCTCGTTGCATGATCGCCGTGAACGCTCGCTCGCCGGCTCCGATCGCCTCGAGGGCCGAGCGCGCCTTCAGCTCGGCCGGGAACTCGGCGCTGAGCGAGCGCTCCCCGAGCACGATCAGCGGGGACTCGGGATTCTGCAGCTCCCGCCGCAGGAACCGCCACACGTCCTCTCCCCGCTCCCAGATCTCCGCGAGTCGTGGGAAGCCCCCGATCACGAGATACGCGTCAAGCGCGGCCGCGGCCTCGAGCTGCAGCATCTCGCTGATCGCGCGCGGGGAGAGCGGGCCGATCGTCATCTCCGTCAAGCGTCCATACAGCGGACGGCCGTACTCGCTGAGCGCGGTCATCATCGAGACGTCGGAGCCGATCAGCACGAGCAGCACGGGCTGAGCCTCCAAGCCGCGGTCCCACTGCTTCTGGATGATTCCCTCGATCACCGGCTCGCTCTCGATCAAGAACGGAAGCTCGTCGATCACGATCACGACGGGCTGCTCGGCTGAGGCGCCGCTCGCGGCGATCGTGAGCGCGGCCTCCCACGAGCCGAGCGGCCCGGCCGCGGCGACCGCTGCCGCGTCCGTGGAGGATGTCGCCATCTGCTCCGCGAAGCTGCGCAGCTCCTCGCCGGCGCTCTGGTGCGACGCGGTGTAGAAGATCGTCTTGGCGGCGCTGCGCCGAACAAACTCCTCGACGAGACGGGACTTGCCCACCTGGCGCCGTCCCCGCATCGCGATTATCCGCCCCGATCCGCGCGTGCGCACGCGATCGAGATGCCGCTCCAGCGCGGCCAGCTCGCCTGTGCGTCCTATGAAGCCTCTTGTGCGCATGGATAAAGTGTAGCAGAGTAAACACTACTCGATTACACTTTATCTATGACAATCTCTGCCGGTATCGGAAAGGGCCTTCCTCCCTCTCGGACGGGCTGTGATCGGCGCTACTCGTCCACGGCGGCCGTCTCAGCCTTGCGCGCCTGCTCGCGGATCATCGCCACGCAGTACTCCTGCACCGCCACCTCCATCTCGAGCGTCTGCGCGAGCGCCGGCCTTGCCGAGGCGTCGATCACGCGCTTGGCCCGGCCCACCGCCACGTGCGAGTTCGCCAGCAGTTCCTCCACGAGCGCCTGGGTGGCTTGCTCCAGGTCCTCGGGCGCCACGACCCTGTTGACCAGCCCGATCCGCTCCGCCTCGGCGGCGTCGATCGTGCGCCCGGTCATGATCAGCTCCTTCGCCCTCCCCAACCCCACGACGGCGGGCATCCGCGTCGACCCGCCCACGTCCGGGATGATCCCGAACTTCACCTCCGGCAGGCCCAGCTGAGCGTCGCTGGAGGCGATCCTCAAGTCGCAACCGAGCGCCACCTCCAAAGCTCCGCCGACGCACATCTTGTGGATCTGGCAGATCACGGGCTTTGGCATCTCTTCGCACAGGTTGGGGCATGCGAGGAACGTATTCCTGAAGGGCCGAAAGTTGCCCGGTTGGCCGGCGGACGCCGCCAGCTCGATGAGGTCCACCCCGGCTGAGAACACCGGCCCTTCGCCGCGCAGCACAACGCAGTGCACCGACTCGTCGCCGGCGGCATCGCGCAGCGCATCCGCGAGCGCGCGCAGCAGCTCCTGGCTCATCGCGTTGCGCTTCTCCGGCCGGTTCAACACGATGTGGCGAACAGCTCCACGGTCTTCGCTGAGAACGATGCTCACGGCTTTCTCCTCGGACGCTCGCTTGCCGGAGACGGCTTGGGGGCCGGTCCGGGGTGTGGGTGTATTGCGAAATGGGGCGCCCCGCGCGCGCGTGTGGGGGCTTACTCCATTAGAAGCTTACGCATACCGTCCGGGGCCTACCGATAGGCTCAGCGGCCTATGGGTGATCTGAGCGAAGCAACCGAGCGCGCTCTCGCGGGCGGGCCGGAGCGCCACCGCGAGAAGGCCCTGGAGCAAGGCAAGCTGCCCGTACGCGAACGCGTCGCGCTGCTGCTCGACGAGGGCTCCTTCTCGGAGGAGGCGCTGCTTGCCAACTGGAACGAGGACGGGCTCGGCGCCGACGGGGTCGTCACCGGCGTCGGCACGATCGAAGGCCGACCGGTGGCGCTGATGGCCAACGATCCCACCGTCAAGGCGGGCTCGTGGGGGCCGAAGACAGTCGAGAAGATCCTTCGCATCCAGGAGCGCGCGCTCGCGCTCAGCATCCCGATGGTCTATCTCGTCGACTCCGCCGGAGCGCGCATCACCGAGCAGGTCCAGATGTTCCCCGGCAGGCGCGGGGCGGGGCGCATCTTCTTCAACGAGGTGCGCATGTCGGGGGTCGTCCCCCAGGTGTGCGTCCTGTTCGGCCCGTCCGCCGCCGGCGGCGCCTACATACCGGCCTTCTGCGACATCGTGATTATGCGCGACGGCAACGCCTCCATGTACCTCGGCTCGCCGCGCATGGCCCAGATGGTGATCGGGGAGGACGTCACGCTCGAGCAGATGGGCGGCGCGCGCATGCACACCTCCGTCTCGGGCTGCGCCCATCAGCTCGTCAAGACAGACCAGGAGGGCATCGCCTTCGCGCGGCGCTACCTCTCCTACATGCCGATTAATTGGGAATCCCACCCACCCTCATCCCACCCGCCCGACACGCCCCCTGTGACAGCGGGCATTACGCCGGATGGGCTCCCGGCACGGACCGTGGCGTCAGCGGCGGCGGAAATCGCGGAGCCCGTGCCCGCCGCGGCCCACGCGGCGGGTGGCAGTCCCTTCGAGTTCATCCCGTCCGACGAGAACAAGCCATTTGACATGACCCTACTGATCGATGCGCTGATCGACGCGCACACGTTCCTCGAGATCCACCCCCGCTGGGCCAAGGAGCTGATCGTCGGCTACGCGCGCCTCGACGGCCGTGCGGTCGGCATCGTCGCCAACCAGCCCAAGCACAAGGGGGGCGTGCTCTTCTCCGACTCCGCCGACAAGGCCGCCCGCTTCATCTGGACGTGCAACGCGTTCAACATCCCCCTGCTGTTCCTCGCCGACGTGCCCGGCTTCATGATCGGCACGCAAGTCGAGCGCCACGGGATCATCCGCCACGGCGCCAAGATGATCAGCGCCGTCTCCGAAGCCACCGTGCCGAAGATCTCGGTGATAGTGCGCAAGGCCTACGGAGCCGGGCTCTACGCGATGGCCGGCCCCGCCTTCGACCCCGACTGCTGCATCGCCCTCCCGAGCGCCTCCATCGCGGTGATGGGGCCTCAGGCCGCCATAAACGCCGTCTACTACAACCAGCTCCAAGCGATCGACGACGAGGGGGAGCGGACCGCGAAGACGCAGCAATTGCGACGCGCCTACGCCGAGGACATCGACCTCCTGCACCTCGCCTCCGAGCTGGTGATCGACGCGGTGGTCGAGCCCGAGCACTTGCGCCACGACCTCATCCGCCGCTTCGCCCACTCTGCTGCCAAGCGCCGAGAGTGGCCCGCGAAGCGCAATCCCGTCACGCCCGTCTAGAGTTCGCGCGATGGACGCCACCGATCTAGCGTTCGCGGGGATAGCCGCCCAGGCCGAGCTGATCGCGAAAGGCGAAGTCTCCTCGCGCGAGCTGGTGGAGCTCTACCTGAAGCGCATCGAGCGCTTCGACGGGCAGCTGAACGCCTTCAGGGTGGTGTTCGCGCAGCGCGCCCTGCTCGAAGCCGACCAGGCCGATGCGCGTCGCGGCGCCGGCGGGGAGCGTCCGCTGCTGGGCGTGCCGATCGCCGTCAAGGACGACATCGACGTCGCCGGCGAGGTCACCGCGCTCGGCACCAACGCCCACGGCGACGTCCCGGCGCCCGCCGACGCCGAGGTCGTGCGCCGCCTGCGCGATGCGGGCGCCATCGTGATCGGCAAGACCAACGTTCCCGAGCTGTGCATCTGGCCGTTCACCGAGACGCCCACGTTCGGCGCCACCCGCAACCCGTGGGACCTCCAGCGGGCTCCCGGCGGGTCGAGCGGAGGCAGCGGCGCCGCCGTGGCGGCCGGGCTGATCGGCGCCGCGCTCGGCTCCGACGGGGCAGGATCGATCCGCATCCCCTCCGCCTGGTGCGGGCTGTTCGGCCTGAAGCCCCAACGCGGGCGGGTATTGATGGCGCCGAAACCCGAGGCATGGCACGGGATGTCGGTCAACGGGGCGCTCACCCGCTCGGTCGCCGACACCGCCCTCTTCCACGACGTCGCCTCCGGCTCGGCCGCGGTGGACCGCGACCGCCCCGAGCCCCCCGCGCAACCGTTCCTCTCCTCCGCACGCACCCCGCCCGGGCGTCTGCGGATCGCGTACTCCACGAAGATCCCCCCGCTCGTCATCGCGCGCCTTGACGCGGATGCCCGCCGCGCGCTCGATGAGACGGTCGAGCTCCTGCGCTCGCTCGGCCACGAGGTCAAAGAGCAGGACCCCGACTACGGCTTCGACACGATGCCATCGGTGCTTCTACGGTTCCTGCGCGGCATCCACGACGAAGCCCATGCGCTGCCCCACCCCGAGCGCCTCTCGCGCCGCACGCGCTCCATGTCCGCGCTCGGCGCGCTCGTCCCGCCCGGGCTGCTCGAGCGCTCGCGCGCATACGAGCCCACGCTCGCCGACAGGCTCAACCGCGTGCTCGTCGATCACGACGTGCTCGTCACGCCCACCACCGCCCAGCCGCCGCCGCGCATTGGGCAGTACGACGGTCGCGGTGCTCTGTGGACCTTGAACTCGGCGATCGGCCTGGTCCCCTACAACGCCCCCTGGAACCTCACGGGCCAACCGGCCGCGTCGGTGCCCGCCGGCTTCGGCGCCGACGGACTCCCGCGCGGGGTGCAAATCGTCGGCCGGCCAGATGACGAGGCGACGCTACTGTCGCTCGCCGCTCAGATCGAGGCGGAGCGCCCCTGGGCGCAGCACCGCCCCGACGCGTTTTCGTGAGCGCCGCGCCCGAGTCAGGGCCGTCTGAGGCAGATCGAGTTGCCGGCGATGAGCAGTCGCGCTCGCACCCCATGGCGGGGCACAAGCAAGCGGAGCTGCTCGAGATCGCCGTCGGCCTCGCGCGCGACGCGGGCGCCCTCCTGCTCGAGCGCTTCGACGGCGGGCGCGAGCGGGTGCTTTCGAGCAAGACTTCGCCCACCGATCCGGTCAGCGAAGCCGACCTGGCCTCCGAGCGCCTTATCCGCGAGCGGCTCGCCCTTGCGCGGCCGGCGGACGGCTTCCTTGGTGAGGAGGGCGGTGGGGAGGAGGGTTCCAGCGGCCTCACTTGGGTCGTCGACCCGCTTGATGGCACGGTCAACTTCCTGTTCTCCATTCCCCAGTGGTGCGTCAGCGTCGCGGTCCAAGACGACGCCGGCCCACTTGCCGGCGCGATCTTCGATCCGTGCCGGAATGAGCTGTTCGTTGCCACGCGCGACGGCAGCCCGCTGCTGAACGGTTCGCCGATCGAAGCATCGGCCCGAGAGGATCTTGCGACCGCCATGGTCGCCACGGGGCTTGCCTACGACGCCGCGGTGAGAGCCGCCCAGGCCGAGGTGCTCGCGCGCGTGGTCCCGCGCGTGCGCGACATCCGCCGCTTCGGCTCCGCCGCGCTCGACCTCGCCTGGACGGCGGCCGGACGCTATGACGCCTACTTCGAGCGCTCTGTGAAGCCCTGGGACATCGCCGCGGGCACGCTCATCTGTGAGCGCGCCGGCCTCACCGTGATGGAGCTGCCCGAGCGCGAGCGCCTGCCGCCGGGGGTGCTGACGGCTGTCCCGGCGCTTGCGGGGCCGTTGTTCGAGCTGGTCAACTGATGCGGCGGGTGGGAGTCGAACCCACACGCCCTTTCGGACAATGCCTTTTGAGAGCATCGCGTCTGCCATTCCGCCACCGCCGCAACGACTCTGAATATTACGCGGACCCGGCGAGCGCTACGCGGACCTGGCCAGCGCTACGCCGAACCGGCGAGCGCGCCCGGGTCGGCGCCCGGGTCGAGCTGCTCCAGCTCGACGTTCCAGCCCTGGGAGAAGCCGCGCATGGCGAACGCTATGAGCAGGATCTGCACGGGGATGATCGCGAGCGTGATCACGCCGAGCAGACCCGCGTTGAGGGTGGGTTCGGCGAAGCCGGCCTTGTCGCGCGCGAACCAGCTCGGAGCGGCGACCAGCGCGAACACGAACATCAGCAGCGCGAGCGCGGCCGCCATCGGCAGCACGCCGCGGCTCCAGCGTGCCGCGAAGTACGCCATCAGCACGTACACGGCGGCCCACGCAAGCAGTATCGGGATGTCTCCCGAGAGTGTTTCCCAGCCGCCGATCGTCACGATCAGGATCAAGGCGGCGGAGGCGAGCAGCAGCAGCACAACGGTCACGCGCGTCGCCTGAACCACCGGCTTGCGCCGGTTGGGGTGCGTCACGATCACGCCGGCCGGCCTGCCTGAGCCCGGTGGGGTGTGCCCCGTCATGGGGTGCTTCCCTCTGCCCGAAGTGGTGGACATGCTCCGTTGACCATACAATCTGGAGCGGTCCTATGGGCTCGCGCCACCTGCGGACGTGGTGGAACCGGTAGACACGCTGGCCTTAGGAGCCAGTGGGCTTACGCCCTTGGGGGTTCGAGTCCCTCCGTCCGCATCGACCGCTTCCGCAATCCCGACCTCTGTGGTAGAAGTTAGGGATGCCTAACGACGGTTCCCGACCGCTGCCGCGTCGATGAGCTTCGCCGAGACAGCCTTCCTTGGTGCGATCGCCGGCTTCACGATCTACCTCGGCCTGCCCTTGGGCCGCATGGAGCGCGTCAACGACCGCATGCGTGTCGGCCTCGCGATGTTCTCGGTGGGCATCCTCGCGTTCATCTTCATGGACGTAACCACGCACGGCCAGGCGATCATCTCGGAAGCGCTCTCCTCCTTCAAGGACCACAGGGACAGCTTCGGCCACGTGCTCGGCCTGTTCGCGCTGCTGGCAGCCGGCTTCACCGCGGGCGTAGCCGGCATATCGGCCGTCGAGCGGCGTCTGCGCGGGCGCCCGAGCGCGGCCCCGCCGCCGATCGCGGGCGGCGCGGCCGAGGCCGCCGTCGCGTCCGCGGGGACGATGCCCGCCATGCCCGCCGCGCACGCCGCGCCCTCGACCCCCGACCGGGCGGCCGTGGAGGCGCGCCGGCGCGCGCTTCACACCGGCATGGTGATCGCCATCGCCATCGGCCTGCACAACTTCGCGGAGGGACTGGCCATCGGAGTCTCGGCGCAGACCGGCGCGATCGGGTTGGCGACGGTGCTCATCATCGGCTTCGGCCTGCACAACGCCACCGAGGGCTTCGGCATCGTGGGACCGCTCGGCGGGGTGCGCCCGACGTGGAAGTGGCTCGGGCTCGCCGGCCTCGTGGGCGGCGGGCCGACGTTCCTCGGCACGCTCGTCGGCTACCAGGTCAGCTCTACTCCGCTCGAGCTGCTCTTCTACGCGCTCGCCGGCGGCGCGATCCTGTACGTGATCGGCGAGATCTGGAACGGCATGCGCCGCTACGGCCACCGCACGCTCGGCCTGTGGATGCTCTCGGCGGGCTTCCTGCTGGGCGTAGCCACCGATCTCGTCGTGAGCTACGGCGGCGCCTGAGGTCAGCCGGCCAGCAGGGCCGAGGGTCGGGCCAGCGCCTGTTCGGCGGCTCGCACCGACTCGACGAAGATCTCGATCCCCGTGAGCAGCAGCTCGCGGGTGATCACAAGCGGGGGCAGGAAGCGCGCGACGTTGCCGAAGTGGCCGCCCACCTCGATGATTACGCCCCTGTGAAAGCACTCGGTGCGGATTCGCGACGCCATCTGTGGCCACGGCTCCTTGGAGTCGCGGTCCTTCACGAGCTCGATGCCGATCATGAGCCCGCGCCCGCGCACGTCGCCGACCGAAGGAAGCGTGTCCTGCGCCTCGCGCAGCAGCCCCAGCGTGAGCTCGCCGAGCGCCATCGCATGAGCGGGCAAATCCACTTCCCCCATGAACTCGATCGCGGCGAGTCCGGCCGCCATCGCCACCTGGTGCCCGCGGAACGTGCCGATGTGCGCGCCCTGCTTCCACGTGTCCAGCTGCTCGTCATAGGCGATGCACGAGAGCGGGTAGCCGATCCCTCCAAGCGCCTTTGACAACGTCATGACATCTGGTGTGACCCGGTCGTGTTCGCACGCGAAGAACGTGCCAACCCTCCCAAACCCAGTCTGGATCTCGTCGACGATGAGCGGCACTTCGTGCTTGCGCGTGATCCTGCGCACCTCCGCGAGGTAGCCGTCCGGGGGCACGATCGTGCCGCCCTCGCCCTGTATGGGCTCGATCAGCACGGCCGCCGGATGGGGGATGCCGCTGTGGGGGTCTTCCAACGAGCTGTCGAGCAGCTTGGCGCACGCCGTGCCGCACGACTCGGGCTTCAAACCCAGCGGGCAGCGGTAGCAGTAGGCGTAGGGCATGAAGTGCACCGGGGAGCTCGCCGGCCCGCCGAAGCCGACGTCGCTCGTCACCGACAGCGCGCCGGTGGTCATGCCGTGGTAGGAGCCCTGGAACGCGATCACCGCCTCGCGGCCCGTGTGGGCGCGTGTGAGCTTCAGCGCCGACTCGATCGCGTCCGATCCGGTGGGGCCGCCGAAATGGAAGCGCGCGCTGTCGCGCAGCGCTCCGGGCAGCAGCGACTTGAGCCTGCGCATCAGGCGCAGCTTCGGAGTGGTGGGGAAGTCGAGCGCGTGCACGAGCTTTTGCTGCTGCTCGGTCGCGGCTCTCATCACCGCCGGATGGGAGTGGCCGACGTTGAGCACGCCCGCGCCGCCGAAGAAGTCGATGAACGTGTTGCCGTCCACGTCCTTCATCGTCGCCCCGCGGCCCTGCTCGATCGCGACGGGCACGGAGCGGGGGTAGGAGCGGGCGCTCGACTCGAGCTCGTCCTGTTCGGCGAGCATCGCGCGCGAACGCGGTCCCGGCGGCTCGCCGTCGAGCGCGGGGGCGGGCGCGAAGTGCAGCTCCTCGAAGTTGTGCTCCGCTTCACTCATCGCTCAGGTCTGTGGCGACTATAGCTTCCCGGGCGCCTTCGCCTGATCCGAATTCTCGGATGAGGAAGGGGGGCCATTGGGTGTGGGATGGGTGGGCGTGCCCGCGGGGGGACGGAGCTCTCGCATCACCGGGAACGGGGCGACCTCCCGTAGCGTCTCGTGCCCAGTGAGGAGCATCAGCAGGCGGTCGACCCCCATGCCGCCGCTCGCCGACGGCGCGAGTCCGTACTCGAGCGCGCGCACGTACTCCTCGTCGTGCGGGTGCGGCGCGTCGTCGTCGTCGGCGCTGCGCTCCCTGCGCTGCGCCACGAAGCGCTGGTACTGCTCGATCGGGTCGGTCACCTCCGAGTCGCCGCTCACGAGCTCGATGCCGCCGATCACCGCGTCGAAGTGCTCGGCGATGCGGGGGTCCTCGGCGTGGGCCTTCGTGATCGGGAAGGAGTCGAGCGGGAAGTCGTACACCATCGCCGGCTGGTTGAGGGTGGGCTCCACGAGCTTCGAATACACCGCCTGCACCACCTGCGCCCAGGTGGCGTCGGGGTGAACCCTGCCGCCGATCGGCGATCGAGGGGATCGCCGATCGTCGAGCAGCCTCGCGAGCGCGTCGCGGTCGGCCTCCAGGAAGTCCACGCCCGTCACGCGCAAGATCTCCGCCCGCATGGTGGTCTTGCGCCACGGCTTTGAGAGGTCGATGCGCTCGCCGCCGCGCTCGATGAGCGTGCTGCCGAGCACGCGCTGCGCCACGTACGCCACCATCTCTTCGGTGAAGCGCGCCACGTCGGTGTGGTCGGCGTAGGCCATCAACCACTCGAGCATCGTGAACTCGGGGCTGTGCCGGTAGGAGATGCCCTCGTTGCGAAAGCACTTGCCGAGGTCGTAAACGTTCTCCAGGCCCCCGATGAGGCAGCGGTTGAGGTACAGCTCCACCGAGATGCGCAGCGACATCTCCTGGTCGAGCGCATGGTGGTGAGTCAGAAACGGTCGCGCGGAAGCGCCCCCCGCGAGCGCCTGCAGCACGGGCGTTTCCACCTCGATGAAGCCCTTCTCGGCCATGAACGCCCGCAGCGCGTTGATCGTGCGCGCGCGCGTCACGAACAGCTCGCGCGTGGTCTCATTCGCGAGCAGATCGAGCTCGCGGTAGCGGTAGCGCGTGCCGGTGTCGCCGAGGCCGTGGTACTTGGCGGGCGGGGGGCGCAGCGCCTTGGTGAGCAGCGTGCCCTCGTGCACGCTCAGCGCGAGCTGCCCGCGCTGGGTCACATAGATGCAGCCGCGCGCTTCCACGACGTCGCCGACGTCCAGGTCGAGCATGCGTGCGTAGGCGTCCTTCCCCAGCGTGTCCTCGCGCACGCACAGCTGGATCTGGCCGGAGTAGTCGCGCAGGTCCATGAACGTCGTCTTGCCGTGCCCTCGTCTTGAGATGAGCCGTCCCGCGAGACGGTACGCGAAGCGCGGGTGCTCGCCCGCCTTCAGCTCGGTGGGGTCGTGCGCGGCGTGCAGCGAAGCGATCTCGGCGCGCTCCCCGGAGCGGATGTGGGGGAACGGATCGACCCCCCCCGCGCGCAGGCGCTCGGCCTTGGCCAGCCGTTCGTGTGTGACGGCATTCTCGGGCGCGTCATCGAACATCCGGGATCACTGGCAGAAGGTAGCATCGGGCCGCCTCGGGCTCGCGCCCTGCCGGACCCGGTCGCCCTCGCGGACCGCGAGGGCGACCGCAAGCCCGCTTGTGTTTTTACCGTGGTGTTTCTGTAGGCGAGCATGGATGATGCGCTCGTGCGGCACACCAAGGACCCCCAGATCGACGATCAGGTGCGCGCGTTCGGCGAGAACATGCGCGCCGCGCGAGCGCATGCGGGCCTCTCTCAGGTGGCTCTCTCGCAGGCCACTAAGCTCGACCGGGCGGCGATCAGCTTCCTGGAGCGGGCGGAACGCTCTCCGGACCTCTCCACGCTCGTGCGCATCGCCCGAGCGCTCGCCGTCACGCCCTCGGAGATGCTCGAGGGCGTCGGCTCGCGCGGCGAGGGCGGCCCGCGCGGGTTCGAGCCGCCGTCCGGCACGGGAGCGCCGGCCGCGCCCACGGCGCGTCTGGGAGCGAACCTCCGCGCGGCGCGTCTCCAGGCGGGCCTCTCCCAAGAAGCGCTCGGCTACGAGGCCGACGTCGACCGAGCCGCCATCAGCGTGTACGAGCGGGGGGGACGCGGGCCGAACCTGCGCACGGTGCTCAAGCTCGCGCGCGCTCTCCAGGCGCCCCCCGCGGCGCTGCTCCACGGCGTGGGGTAGCGCGTACGCGGCGCGTACCTCGCGGCAACACGCGCAACCATCCATCGCGCCGGCGAGGCGGCGCGGGCCCACCCGCCGGACGCGCTCTCAGAAGCTCAGCTCCGCGGCGCGGATCGCCGCGCGCGTGGGGCTATGGAGCCCGTTCTCGCCCATCGCGAGGCCGTCGTCGAGCAGGATCTCCAGAGCAGCCTCGACTTCGAGCGCTTCGTGGGGGTCCCGGGGGTGGCGCTCACAGGCGAGCGCCACCTGCTCGACGGTCATCCCCGCGCGACCTTCGCTCACGAGCGTGTGGAGCACCACCGCCGCGAGCAGGTCCGGGTGCTGGGAGCCGCCGCTGTCTTGTGTTTTTGCCACATGTTGAAACTACACAATCGGTCGGTGGCGTGCGTCGCGGTTGGGTGCTCGCCGGGTGCGGCGGCGGGAGCGAGAACCGGCAGTCGCATGGCCGGTGGAGTCGCACGAGCTGGCTCCAAGGCCAAACACCGCGGACGCGGCGCCCGTGTTTCCGCCGTCGGAGCTAAAGCAAAAGCACGCAAGTGCCGAAACGCGTAACGAGGACCAACATTCGGCACTCGCGATGATCCGCACAATTTTCCCCCGGCTCAAGCACAGTACCCGGCGATTCGTGCCGGCGCCCTTTCGACGCCCGGGCACGCTCCTCCCGGCAGCTCTTGTAGCCCGCGGCACGCCGTCTCTGGCCTCAGAGACCGGCGACACGCTGATCGAGGTGATCATCAGCGCGGTCTTGATCGCGCTCGTCGTGGTCGCCAGCCTCACGGGCCTCGACAGCGCCAACCGCTCGGTCGCCCTCCAGCGAGCACGCTCTCAAGCCGACGCGCTCGCCCAGCAGGACGAGGATCAGTTGCGAGGCGAACCGGTCGCCAAGCTCTCCGAACTGAGCCGCACGCGCGAAGTGACCGAGAATGGGACGAAATACTCCATCGCGTCTACCTCTCAGTACATCTCTGACGCGACCGCCACGGCGAGCTGCAGCTCCAGCAGCCCCAACGCCAACTACCTGCAGACGACCTCCACGGTGACCTGGCCGTCGCTCGGCGTCGGCAAGCCGGTGGTGGAGGCGAGCGTCATCAGCCCGCCGCCGGGCGCCGCGCTGATCGTACAGGTCACCGAATCCGGCACAGCCATACAAGGCGCGCAGGTGGTCGCCACCGGCCCATCGCCCGAAACGACAGAACGCCAGCTCGAAACCTCCTCCGACGGCTGCGCGATTCTCGCCGTGCTGCCAGGGGAATATCAAATCAAAGTCAGCAAGTCGGGCTACGTCGATCCAAACGGGTACGCAAACACCCACGAAGACGTCAGTGTCACGCGCAGCGTGTATCTCCCCGCGGAGACCACGGCCAAGGAGGGCTACTATCTCGCACCGGCCGGCAAGCTGGCGGTCGGCTTCACCGGCTCCTCTTACGTCGAAGGCGACACATTCGTAGCCCACAACAGCGGTATGACCACCTTCCGCCCGTTTGGGAGCGCCGGAACCTATAAGCCCACCGTCGAATCCCCGGCGACCGTGTACCCATTCCTGGCGACCTCGCCCTACACGGTGTATGCCGGCTCGTGCGAAGCGGACAGGCCCAAGGCGCTCAGCGCCGGCAACCCCGAAGTCGAAGTTGTCGTCCCGGCCGGCGGCACGGCGGCGGTCACCGTGACACAGCCGCCGGTGAAGATCAAGCTGATGAGCGGCACGGGTCCCGGCGTCTCCACCGAAGGCTCACTTGTAACGACCGGCAGCGGCTACACGACCGATACCGGCTGTGGCACCAAGCGCGTGTTCGCGAGTACGCCCGCTGGGGCCTTGCCTCGTCCGGGTTTGCCCTATGGCAACTACACGATGTGCGTAAGCAACGGCGCCAGGAGATGGGAAGGCCCATTCTCCAACGACGTCCCCACCGGTCCATCGGCGGCCTGGACCAACGGTGGCACCAGCAGCGGCACGGCCACCATCTACCTGGGTACCAGCCCAAGCGGTAGCCCCAGTGGAACCAACGCTGGATCGTGCCCATGAGCCTGCGCGACAATCCATCGGCAGAGCTGCGCGGCGAGCGCGGTTTCACTCTGGTCGAGCTGTTGGTCGCGATGGCGATGGGCATCATCATCATCCTGACGGCCTTCTCGCTCCTGGACTTCACGACAAGGGATGTCTCGCGCATCACGAGTCGTACGCAGGTCGACCAGACCGGAAGGGTGGCGCTGGAGAAGCTCATGTTGCAGTTGCACTCCGCCTGCGTGGCGCCCACGGTCAACCCCATCTATCCAAAGAGTTCTTCTACCGTCCTGAGGTTTGTCAGCGAAAGCAGTCCTTTGAACACACATAACGAACCCGTATCGTCATTGTCGACAGTCAGGCTGCGAGCAATCATCTACACACCGGCCAGCGGCAAAACGGAAGGCACTCTCACCGAAAAGTCGTGGCCGAGCACCGGCACGTCTCCAAACTACATCTTCAACGAAAACGCGGCGCCGACGGAACGCAAGCTGCTCACCGGCGTAACCCAGACCGCAAGCGAACCGGTCTTCCGCTACTACCGCTACTACCGGGAAGGCGACACGGGAGCCAAACTTGGTCAGATCAATCCCAATCCGGTGGCGGTTCCACTCGAAAAAGAAGTGGAATCTGAAATCATCTCGAAGGTAACGGTCAGCTTCACGCTGACCCCAGAAGGTCAGGAAAGCGCCTTCGCAAAAGGAGACCGCGCCGTCGCGCTGGAAGATTCGGCGATCCTCCGCCTGGCTCCCTCGTCTGAAGCACCGAGCAACCCCAACTATCCGTGCTCCCAGACATGACCGCGTCGACCACACCAACGCCTCGTCCTCCGCCCCTGTTTCGCAGGCAGGACGGCTTCACGATGATCGTCACAATCGGCGTGATGCTCGTCACGTCGCTGCTCTTGATCGCCACGTTCACGGCGGCGGACGGTGAGATCCACCTCACGAGCACCGACACCGCCCAGAAGCGCGCGTACTATGCGGCCCAAGCCGGTATCGACGACTACGAGTACCACCTCACACAGGACGGCAACTACCTGAGCTACTGCACCGAACCGCCGGCCGCCAATCCGGCGCTGAACCAGGTCGGCGAAACCACACACCGGGCGACCGTCCCGAGTACGAGCGGCGAAGCCACCAACGAGCAGTACGCGATCCAGTTGCTACCAGCTGAATCCGCGCCGGCGGGCGATCGCAAATGTGACCCCACCCACCTCGTGGAAACGATGCTCGAAGAGCAGGGCGTTGCCACAGGGACCTTTCGCATCGAGTCCACAGGCTACTCCGGCGGCGAGAAGCGCACGCTCGTGGCGACGTTCAGAAACGCCAACTTCGTCAGCTACGTGTGGTACACGAAGTTCGAAACCGGCGATCCCAGCGTCCACGGCCCAATCCCCCTTGGGGAACCCAGCACGTACTGGACCGACTGTGGCCAGTTCTACGGAGAACGCCCGAGCCGCTGCTCGGTGTTCAACAACTATTTCGGAACGGGCGAATCGGTCAACGGCCCGATGCACACCGAGGATCACGCCGGAGTGTGCGGCAAACCCGTCTTCGGCCGCAACGAAAACGACCGGATCGAATTTCGTCATAAGGTCGGTAGCGACACGGGGTATTCCAACGAGGGATGCGGCACGGCAGAACCGACCTTCAAGGGCGATCACATATTGCCCGGCGAAGTGCCGTCGATCCAGCCGCCCCCCGGCGACGAAGAACTGGCGCACGTCGTCGAACCGGCGTACGACTACACGGGCAAGACGGAAATCGTGCTCGAAGGCAGCACGATGACGGTCGTCAAGCACAAGGGCGCCGGTTCTCCCACGGAAATCACCGAACACAACGTGGCGTTCCCACCCAACGGCGTGATCTATGTCACCGGAGGCTGCGCGACAACGTACTCTCCATTCGGTCCCGCTCCCTCGTACTCAGCCGATACCGCGTGCGGCAATGTGTATGTGCGTGGGGAATACACCAGCGCGCTGACGATCGCCTCTGAAAACGACATCGTCATCAACGGCAACATCACAACCCCGCGCAATGGCGAAGGAGTGCCTACAACCAACGCGATGCTGGGCCTCATCGCAAACAACTTCGTGCGTGTCTATCACCCGCTGACGGGCAGCCGCGAAAAAGCCGAATACACCAAGTGCGGCTCGGCCAGCAACGACACGACAGAAGAACCCAAGGATCTAAACGAACCGACCATCTACGCCGCGATCCTAGCGGTCAAACACTCTTTCATTGTCGACAATTTCGACTGCGGCACCCCTACCCTCGGGCATCTGAACGTCTATGGTGCGGTTGCGGGCCTCTTCACCAATGGAATGACAGGCGTGATCAGCGGCGGCACGCTCATTCACGGATATTCCTATAACGCAAATTACGACAATCGGCTGCAGGTGGAGGAGCCGCCGCACTTCCTCAATCCGATTCAGGCGGCGTGGTACGTCCAGCGCCAGACGTCGGCGCCCAACCCGTAGCCCCAACCAGCCTATCGAGCGACGATCGCAGCGGCCGCGGGACGCGGCGTGTGTGAGCTACTGGCTCAGCGCGAGTGTTTCGAGCAGCGTGTTCCAGTCGGCCTGGCCCCTGCTGAATTCGAGTTCTTCGAACTGGGTGGCGAGATGTTCGACCCGAGCGCGCAGGCCCCTGTCGGCGGGCTGCACGTAGGGGGCCAGCAGCTTCCGGGGGATTTCTTTGACGTCGATCGCTTCCACGTGCCTTACGTATTGGTCGGTGGAGGCCGGAACCGCCTTGAAGCCGCCCGCGCCCCAGGCGCGCACGTCTGCGCACAGGTCCGGTACCGGCAGGACGGTCATTTCGCGCAGCCCCGTGGTGAACCTGCGCGCGGAGCGGGTGATCGCGGGGTTGCTCCACCGCAGCGGGCCCACCGCCTTGACGAACGCCTGCACGATCTTCGCGTCGGTGCGGTAGCCGGTCGCCCACAGCGCCCCCGCGACCTCGTAGGCCAGCTTCTGCTCTTCTTCGCTCTGCGGCGAGCCGGCGCCCACTTCGGGGCATTCCGCGTGGAAGCGCCCATCGAGCTTGCGTATGCTCGCTTCGACGGCCGACCATTTGCTCACCGTGGCGTGCAGCGCGGCGTAGCCCGCCACGAGATAGGCGTGCGTCGAGGCGACGTCCCGCGGCGCGGCGCTCGCGCTCGCCGGCATCAATCCGACGGCGAGCACAGCCACCGCGATCCCCAAGCGCCCGAGCATCCCTCCCCAGGGTATCCTAAGAGCCGGTGCGCGGCTCGGGCATCCGAGGTTTCGCGCGGCGCGACTCGCATGCGGTCGGACGCGCGCGCGGGGCAAGCGTCCCGCAAACAACCGGAATGGCCTGCAAATCGGGCATTTTGGGGGACTGGTGTAACGGTAACATGGGGGTCTCCAAAACCCTTGCTCGAGGTTCGATTCCTCGGTCCCCCGCTCGCTCAACAGAGCCAAATCCCAGCAAACGCGGGCGTTTTGGGCGTCCGTGGTGCGGTGTATCGGTGCGTCAACGAACGTCAACGAACGCCTCTTGTTTGGCAGAACTTACACACGGCCTTACACACCGTAGGTCGTCTGGCGGACAGAAGTGGCCCCGCTTCGCGGGTCCCGGCGGGCATCGACGGCGGGCTGGACCTCAACGTGTTCCCCCAGGCCGCCGGCCTGAACCGCAGGCGAACAGAGCAAGGGCGGCGGTGGCGGCGCATGGAGCGCTACGCGGCGCTGCATCCCGGGACGCCGCTGTTCGTCGGTCCGAGCTACAACACGCCGGGCTGGGCGCCGGCGGCACTGGACTACGGCCTGCTCACCGGGGACGGGCTGTGGCCGAGGGTGTTCGCCAGGGAGGACGCCAGCGAGCCAGCGGCACTCGCGTCGCTGATGTCTGCTGCGGCGAGACTACTCGCGCGCGATGAACCTGCGGCCGCTGGACGAATCTCAGCAGACGAGCCACCGAGCGGGTCGCGTTCGGCAAGCCGCTGGGCGTCGTGGACGAGCCGGCGGGCCTCGGGTTGGTCGTCGAGCCGCAGCTCGGCGCGTCCCAGCTGGAGCGTCAGCGCGACCAGGCGCGCCTGGTCGCCATCGTGCAGGTTCCGCTCGATGTGCCGCAGCTCGGCCGCCTGGGCATCGACGGCCTGGCGGCGGGTGCGGGTGAGCAGGTCGATCCTCGCCCTGAGCGCCCGTCGACCCAGGGCGACCAGCACCCGGTCGTGCAGCGCGTCCAAGGGTGACGAGGCGCACAGTGCCCCCTGTCTTGGAGAGGGTGAGGCGCGAGATCGCCGACCGTCGTCGCTGCGAGTTGGCGCTCGGTGTGAGCGGTCGGTCGGGCGTCTGTCAGGTGGTCTGGACGGCGAGGGTGTCGAGGTTGTAGGCCAGGATTGCCCACCCGACGCAGGTCCGGGCGTCTTGGTGTCCTCGTAATCGTGCTCGGCGTAGGCCGTAGCTGCGCTTCAGATGGCTGATTCGCCCCTCGCAACCGACGCGGTAGGTGGCCAATCGCTTGCGTGATCGGCGTGCGACGGGGTCCTTGTCGCCCGGCGATAAACACGCTGCTGTCGGGCAGCGCGAGATTGCCGGCCTCGGGCGGGAAACCGCCGTCCAGTGCGACCTCGCGGGGCCTGAACCCAAGACGCGCAAGCTCACCGGCGGAGGTGAGCTCGTCAGGCGCTCGGCCGGTAGCCGTAGCCGTCCTTGACGACCTTGCCTTCCTTCGCGAGCGCGGGGACGACACGGTACAGGTAGTTGCTGCTCACGCCGATCTTCTTGGATAGCTCGGGGATCGTGATCCCGGGCTGCTTGTTGATCGCCCGGAGCGCCTGCGCCGAGCGCTTGCCGGTACCCTTCGGGCGGCCGCCGCGACGCCTGCGAGCACGAGTCCGTCGCGCAGACGGCGCGGGCTCGGCAGTCTCCGCGACGGGCGTCGCACTAGGCGGACGCCCGCGCCGCCGCGAAGAGGCAGCTGCGGCAGTGGATGGGGCGCCGCCGATCTTGGCCAGCGCCGCGGCGGCTGCCTGCAGCTGCTCGTACTCGGCGATGAATGGCTGGAGCTCAGCGCAGCGCTCCTCTATCTCGGAGGTGATCGTGTTCAGCACATCGGCCATCGCTATACCCCTTGTTCGTTTGCGGTCGGGATGACGCACGACGCAGCTCAGGATCCTAGACCACGATCAGGATCACATCCCGATGAAGGCGTTGGTGGGGGAGCCGAGCGGCTGCCTGCGCTTGTCGATGGGTGGGCGGTGAGCGCCATCTCGACGCCGGCGATCGTCACCAGCGTGCCGATCGCGCGCGAGGCTCAGACCGATGGCAAGTGCGCGCAGACAGGCTCACAGTCGGACTACGTTTACAGCTGCAGAGCGACGTGTGACTCCGCGGAGGTCCACGAGTGTTGGCGCGCGCTCGGCCACGAACTCATAGTCGACCTCTGGATGGGCGGTCACGATCAGCGCCAGATCCGCATCTTGGAGGAGGTCTTCAACTGGGAGGCTGCTCAAGCCGCACTGTGGCAACTCCGGCACGTGCGGGTCGTGGTAGCCGACATCGGCGCCGAGTGCCTGCAGGAGGGTCACGATCTTGAGCGCGGGTGACTCGCGGATATCGCCGACTCCGGGCTTATAGCTGACCCCGAGAACCGCGATGCGGGCGCCCCTGACGGGGCGGCCCACGTCGTTTAGGGCGCGCCCGACCTTGGCGACGCAGTGGTAGGGCATGTGCTGGTTGATCTTGCCTGCGAGCTCGATGAACTCGGTGACCATGTCGAACTCGCGCGCACGCCAGCTCAGGTAGAACGGATCGACCGGCAGACAATGACCGCCCATCCCGGGCCCCGGCTCGAAGCGCATGAAACCGTAGGGCTTGGTGGAGGCCGCGTCGATGACCTCCCAGATGTCGATCCCCATTCGATCTGTCAAGAGCGCTAGCTCGTTTACGAGCGCGATATTCACTGAGCGGAAGATGTTCTCGAGCAGCTTTGTCAGCTCGGCCGCCTCGGGGCTCGAGACGCTCACGACCGTGTCGCAGATCAACCTGTACAGACGCTCAGCGCGCCTGCCGCAGGCCTCGGTCAAACCGCCCACCACCTTTGGGGTCGTTCGCAGTGTGAAGTCCGTGCGCCCGGGGTCGACGCGCTCCGGTGAGAACGCGAGATGGAAGTCCCGGCCTGCAGCCAGACCGGACTCTTCGAGGATTGGGGCGACCCGCTCACGCGTCGTGCCCGGATACGTGGTGGACTCCAGCACGACCAGTTGCCCGGCCTGCAGCACCTCTGACAGCGCTTGCACGCACCTCAGCAGCGGCCCGAGATCTGGCTCGCGGTTGGCGCTCAGAGGCGTCGGCACGCAGATCAGCACGCTGTCGACCACCGCGAGCGCGCCGTAGCGCGTGCCAGGGCAGATATGAGCTGACACGGCTCGTAGAGCCTCAGAAGGCACATCCTCGATGTAGGAGTCACCCGCTCGGATCGTCTCGATCTTCCGCGAATCCACATCGACGGCGACCACATCACAGCCGGCCTCGGCGAACGCGACCGCCAACGGCAGGCCAACATAGCCCAACCCGACCACACCGATCCTGCTGCGCATCGGCGAATCCATTACCTCGTATCTAAACAGACCGTTGCATCAGCGGTCCGCCGATTAGCAGATGCCACAAGCGACCCGGTGAGCGATTCGCGTATATGAGCCGGCACCATCGGACCCCGTCACCTCGGCAGGATCGAAATGCAAGTATGCACCGCGCCCTCCGAGGCGCGGCGTAACCCGATCGGATCGCGGAGTGGGACGTGGAATCTCACAAACGCCGCGCCCATGCATCCCGTTGATCGTCGTCGCTGGTCCCCTAGCCATTCCAAGCGCACCTTGTGTCCACTGGCAACCTTGTGTTCACTGTCAAAACATATCCGATCATGCGAAATCTTGACTATCGCGACTTCATGCTCCACAATGTCACAGTCGGTGGCGGTAGGGCTGCCCCGATTAGCAACTCCCGTAGGACCGGTCTTAGCGGGCACGGCCTAAATAAAACTTGAATTTTCACAACTCGCCTCGGTTGATTTGCTTGGCTCTGGGGAGGGCCTCTGGCGGTCGATCATCCGAAAGGATTCGGGGCATGACGCGTTGTTATCAGGGGTGGCGCACGAGTCGGGCGCGGCTCCCGTGCGATGCAGTAAGACAAGGGGACGTCTAAATAAATGAAGACACTGGTAACCGGCGGCGCGGGCTTCATCGGATCTCATCTGTCGGGCCGTCTGGTCGAACTGGGGCATGAGGTTCGTGTGCTCGACAACTTCTCTACCGGCCGGCGGTCCAATCTCCAAGTTTTGAACGGTGAGGTGGAGGTCGTCGAGGGGGACATTCAGAGTGCCGAGCGCGCGTATGCCGCCGTGCGCGGCTGCGAGGTCGTCTTCCATCAGGCGGCCCTGCCATCGGTGCCGCGCTCCATTCAGGACCCGTTGACGAGCAACGCCTCGAATGTCACCGGCCTGCTCAACGTGATGCTCGCCGCGCGCGACGCGGGCGTGCAGCGCGTCGTCTACGCCTCATCCTCCTCGGTGTACGGCGCCAACCCGGCGCTTCCCAAGTGCGAGGACATGACGCCCGTGCCGATCTCCCCCTACGCGGTGGCGAAGCTCGCGGGCGAGGGCTACTGCCGCGCGTTCGGCGAGGTGTATGGACTGGAGACGGTGGCGATCCGCTATTTCAACGTGTTTGGTCCCCGCCAGGATCCCCGCTCGCAGTACGCGGCGGTCATCCCGAACTTCATCACGGCGCTGCTGCGCGGCGAGCAGCCGGTCATCTACGGCGACGGGGAGCAGTCGCGCGACTTCACCTACGTCGAGAACGTCGTCCAGGGCAACGTCCTGGCGATTGAGGCGCCGGAGGTGGCGGGGAAGGCCTACAACGTGGCGTGCGGCGAGCGTGTGACCCTGAACGAGCTGTTCGCCGAGCTGCGCGACCTGCTGGGTGGCGAGGACCCGCCGATCTACGCCGATGCGCGGCCGGGCGACGTGCGCCATTCGCTCGCCGACATCTGCGCGGCGCGACGCGACCTGGGCTATGAGCCGGCGGTGCTCCTGCGCGAGGGGTTGAGCCGTACGATCGAGTATCTGCGCGAGGAGCTCGCCGCTCACCACGGGCTGGCACCGGCGCTGTGACGAGCACGGTCACCGTCATCGCGACCGCGGTGCTGGCCGCGGTGCTGGCCGAGCGGGGCGTGCTGCTGTCGATCCGCGTGGCCAGGCGCACGGGCTTTCTCGACCGCCCGGGCGGCTACAAGGCACACGAGGCCGCCACGCCGTATCTCGGCGGCGCGGCGGTGTTCCTGGCGTTGCTGATCGCGGCGAACCTCTCGGCCGGCACGATCGTGCGCGTGCCGGTGATCCTGACGTGCGCGGCGATCCTCGCCGTGATCGGCGCGATTGATGACCGCCTGACCGTCTCGCCTTGGTGGCGGCTGCTGGCGGAGGTGCTCGTCGCGGTGGCGGTGTGGGCTTCTCATCACGGCTTCACCGTCTTCGATTCGAGCGCCCTCGATCTGGGCGTGACGATCGTGTGGGTGGTGGGGATCGTCAACGCGTTGAACCTGTTCGACAACATCGACGGGTCCTGCGCGAGCATCGCGTGCATCTCGGCGGTCGGCGTGGGTGTGCTCAGCCTGATCAATAACGAGTGGCATGTGGCGGCGCTCAGCCTGGCGCTCGCCGGGGCGTGCGCAGGCTTCCTGCGCCACAACCTCGCGAAGCCGGCGCGGATCTTCCTCGGAGACGGGGGCAGCATGCCGCTGGGCTTTCTGATCGCGTCGCTGACGATCATGACCGCGCGCGGTAGGGGACTGGGCGCGGACGAGCTGCTGCTCGCCGGCCTGCTCGCCGGCCTGCCGGTGCTCGATACGACGCTCGTGGTGATCTCGCGCAGACGTCGTGGGGTGAGCATCCTCAAAGGAGGCCGCGACCATCTGACGCACAGGCTGTTGGCGCGCCTGGGCACCCCTCTCCGCGTCGCCGCCGTGCTGGGCTTGGCGCAGGCCGCGCTTGTGGCGCTCGCCGTGATCGGCGACAGTATCGGCCCGGAGGCGCTGGCGCTGTTCGGCGTGGGCTCGCTCATGCTTGGGGTCGTTGCCCTGCTCGTGTTCGAGTCGCCCTCGTGGGCGCCGGCTCCGGTGGTCCGCTCGAGCCAAGCTCTTGGCGATGCTCGGTGGCCCGTGTTCGCCTCCCAGCCGCCGCTGGTCACGCCGGCCAACGAACTTGTCTCGGCGATGTCGGCCGTGTCTGACCAGACGATGGACCTCGACTCCAGATGACATCCGGCGAGACTGCGGGGCCGCCCACGCGCGTGCTGCGCGTGATCGCGCGGCTCAACATCGGCGGACCTGCGATCCAAGCCATCTCCCTCACGCGGCTGCTCGAGCCGCGCGGGTATGCAACAACGCTCGTGCGCGGCACCGAGCACCCAGGCGAAGGAAGTATGGACGACCTGGCCGAGCAGCTCGGTGTGGAGCCCGTACGCGTGCCTTCGCTGCAGCGGAACCCCGGCTTGCACGATCTTCGAGCGCTCATCGCGTTGTTCTTCGTCATCGCGCGAGAGCGACCCGAAATCGTCCACACGCACGCCGCGAAGGCAGGCACACTAGGCCGTCTCGCCGCGCTCGCCGCCCCTGGTCGCTCGAGGAGAGTGCTCGTGCACACCTTTCACGGCCATTCGCTGAGCGGGTACTTCTCGTCGAGGACGACACGAGCGTTCCTCGCGATCGAGCGTTTCCTCGCGCGGCGCACGACCCGCCTCATCGCCGTCTCGGAGGAGGTTCGTGACGAGCTGGTCGACATGGAAGTAGCGCCCGCGGAGAGCTTCGAGGTCGTCCGTCTAGGCTTCGACCTCTCGCCCTTCGCCGTCGAGGAGTCCGAGCGGGCGCACCGGCGGGCCAAGCTGCGAGCCGAGCTCGGCCTTACCTCGGACGTGCCACTGGTCACGTTGATAGCTCGCCTGGTTCCGATCAAGCGTGTCGATCGGTTCCTGCGTGTTGCCCGTCGATTGGCCGAGCGCGGGGACACGCGCTTCCTGGTCGTGGGCGACGGCGAGCTTCGTGACGTCCTGCGGACCTCCACAGACGCGCAGGCACTGGGTGAGCGCCTGACCTGGACGGGCTTCCGCCGAGACATCGCCGACATCTGCTTTGCCAGCGACATCGTCGCTCTGACCTCGGATAACGAGGGCACACCGGTCAGTCTCATCGAGGCGCTCGCCGCTGGCACGCCCGTGGTGTGCACGAACGTGGGGGGTGTAGCCACGGTTCTTGGCGACGGGCGGGCCGGGCTGCTTGTCAGGCGCGAGGAGGACCAGGAGCTGGTGGATGCGATTAGCCGGCTGCTAGATGACGAAGAGCTAGCCGCGCGCCTCGTGGCGCACGGCCGAAGACATGTGCACAACCTGTTTACGCAAGCACGGCTCGTGGACGACCTGGATGACCTATATCGGAGACTGCTCCTCGCGCGGGATCTACCGGCGGCAGGTGCTTCGCAGGCTCTGTGCCGCGTCACGTTGCCGTCTGGTCACACCGCGAGAGCCTCCGGCGCGGCTCAGAGCGACCGTACCGGCGGCCGCCACGCGGCGCGTTCGGAGCGATGAAGACGTGCTTGGGCGAGTAGCATCACAAGCCAGACAGTGGTCGTACGCCTCGCCGGCGGAGCGACGCGCAGCTCGCCGTCTCTTTCGCGTCCTCACGAACTCCGCGGTCGAGCTCATCACACATGCACGCATACCGCCGCTTCCATACGAAGCGATTGTGCCGCTCGCCGAGGCTGACGATGTCGTCCTCATAACAAGTCGCTCACCCTGGTATTTCTCTGCGCAGACATACGCGCAGGAGTGCGCTTTTGCGCACGAGCTTGCATCACGCGGCCGTAAGTTTGCAGTCACAACGGAGCCTGCCGAGATATCTGACAAGTCCGTCGTATGGTTTCTACCCGTGAACTTGATGGCGCCTCGTCTGTGGGATTACAGCCGCCAAGTGCGCGAGTTCGTGGCAGGCCTTGAGCGCCAGGGCAATCAGGTGTTCTGCTCAGCTGAGGAGCTTGCTTACTGGGAGAACAAGGGCCACATGCATCGCATGCTTGAGCAGGTCAGCGCTCCGACACCAGTGACGCGCTTGATAGCCAGAGACACATGGGAATCGACAGCTTTCGATATTGAGCCTGCGCTCATCAAGCTGGAGCACTCTGCGGGAAGCGCGGGCGTCTACTACTTCGCCACTGCCGGCGAGGCCCGCGAGTTCGTCGCAAATTACAGCTTTCGGCCGACTGAGCGCCTCATCATGCAGGAGGTCGTGCAAGGCGCGACTCGCGACCTCCGACTTACGATCGTCGGCGACCGGTCCATCCCATCATGTACGTACTGGCGAACGAAGAGTCCCGAGACCCTAGCCAAACCGGATTGGACGACGACTGCGACTACATACGGCTCGCTAGTTGACTATTCCGGTATCCCCGAGGCCGTCACGCCCTTCATGGTGAAGATCCTCCAACGGCTAAAAGTACGTACAGCGGGCGTCGACCTGATGTGGACAAACGATGACACGTCGCGCGACCCGGTCATTCTCGAGTTTAGCCCCTATTATCAACCAAACCCTCCACAGCCGCCTCGGTATGAGCACCTGAGCTACAAAGCGTTCAAGACGGACAAGCGGTTCGCGCGGGAAGGTTATCTAGCTCGGCAGTTCATGGCCTTTCGCGATATTGCCGGCCAGGTCTTGGACCAGGGGCTGGTGTGATTTCTGCACCGGCGGATGGCTTGACGGTTCGTGAGGCTCACGCGGTCGAGACCTTCCGGCAACTGAAGGCTGCCTCGGGCTCCCATGCCCCGAGCTTGGCCGCACTGCAGGATCGCATTGCGAGTCTCGAAATCAAGGTAGATGCGTGCTTCCTGTCGAACCCATACGCAACGGACCTGTTTATTGGCCACCTGACACGCGACCTTCTTGACACCGGAGCCCTGCGGAAGGTGCTTGAGTCTTATCCCTCTCCTAACCATCACGTCGCGGCGATGCTTGAGTCCACGATCGGAGTTGCTCGCGAGCAGATATTCGTGTGCAACGGGGCAATTGAGGCCATACAGGCCGCTCTGCATCGCTTCGCCGGGAACCGGGTGGCCGTGGTGCTGCCAACCTTCTCTCCGTACTACGAGTACCTCCGCCCAGACCAGCAGGCGTTTTTCTTCAAGCTGTCCCGTGAGTACGACTTCTCACTTGAGCCGGCCGCGTTCGTCGAGTTTGTTTGCGCCAACCAGATCGACACTGTGACGCTGATCAACCCGAACAATCCGAATGGCGGCTATCTAGCCGCCGAGTGCATGCTCCAGCTCCTTCGCGACCTACGTGATCTCAAGCTGGTGGTTCTCGACGAGAGCTTCGTCGATTTTGCCTACGAAGATGACAAGCTTAACCGCCGCAGCTTGGCGGCGGAGGTGGCGGAAATGCCGAACGTCATCTTGGTCAAGAGCATGTCAAAGGACTTTGGCGTCGCTGGGCTGCGTGCGGGGTACGCCGTCATGAGCGCTGAACGGGTAAAACTGCTCCTGACCAACGGCTATCTGTGGAACATCAGCGGCCTCGCGGAATTCTTCTTCAGGCTCTTTGGCGACATCAGCTTTCAGCGCGAGTACACTGCGGCCCGCCTACGTTACCTAGCTGAGGCGATTCCGTTCTTTGCGGCGCTGAAAGACATTGGGCTGCTGAAGACGTATCCCACGAAGGCAAACTTTTGTCTCATTGAGCTGGACGAGGCCATCTCGCTTGAGCGACTCGTGCCCCTGCTGCTATTGCGGTACGGGATTTATGTTCGGGATTGCCGCGATAAGCGCGGTCTCGAGGATCGTCAGTACATACGCGTCGCTAGCCGGAATACCGATGAGAACCACTTGATCCTCGAGGCGCTGAGGACGCTGGTCCCCGAATGCTACGCAAACGGATAGGCGGTGCCCGCATCCGTGCACGGCTAAGGGCGATCATCGCCGGACCCGGTGAAACACGGCATGCGGTTTCCCAAGCAGCGGAGTTCTGTCGTAGCCGGCCGGCGCCGGTGCGGATCTGCTGGGATCTCGACAACACGCTCAGCGACTCGGGTGTGCTGTTGCGTTCCGGGCTCGCTCTCGACGACGCAATTGTGAGGGCGGCGCCGGTGAGGAACATGCTCACGTTCTACGAGACACTGAGCAGCCGCCTCCCAGAGGCCGAGCACTTCATCTTGAGTGCGCGGAGAAGGAGCATGCGGCCCGATACTGTCCGCTGGATGAAGCGCTACGGCCTTTGGGCAGAGGAGCCCCGTCTTTGCCTAGTACCCCGCGCGGGTGCGAAGGTGAGGATATGGCGGCAGCTCGCCCGGGACGCTGCACTTGTGATCATTGACGATTTGAGCTTCGACCACGAGAGGGAGAGCCCAAGTCTGTACCGGTCTTTGATTAGGCGCGCGGAAGGGCTCGCAGTTGTGTACGTGGGACTCGATCAGATTGCTGAGATTGTTCACGAGGAAGCAATGGCGTACGCGATGGCTACGAGAATTCAGGGTAGTGTCGAAGGGTTTGCACGCCCACGGGAGTATCGCTTTAGGTAGCGGCAGGGGATGAGGGCTGTTCGCTGCGCCGGGTACGAGGGGTGTAGCGTGGCAGAACTCTGCGGGAATGGCGGCCACTCGTCAGCTCTTGCAATCATGGTCGGCGTGGCCACTAGTGTCAGGAAAAGCCGGAGCGCGCTAAAGCCTGCATCCGCGTCTGGCCCCCGTGGCGGGCGGGCGATAGGGGAGGCTCGGATTTGTCAAAGGTCGGGCTGGCACGGCCGGGGTTGGGTCTCTTTCCCCAAGAAGCCGGCTTTTGTCTGGCGAGGTCAGGGCGTAGGCTGGCCGCTAGGCGCCACGGCGGGCGGGGGAGGTGTGCCGACGGCGCGAATGGTTGCGCAAAGAAATCGCGGCGCAGGTCGCGCGTCTGATCTGACAGGCACGAGCGAGGCGTTGTGGTCAGGTACTCAGGGCAGGTAGTTACTCGGGGTACGTACGTCAACGTCTGGCCGCTACCGTGACCGCGAGCAGCCAGAAACGGCGCCTAGCATGCGGGACTTGCTGCGCACGTTTGTGTGGCCGTCTGAGGCGTTCTGGCGGTCATTCGAGCTTGACCTGACCGCTGGTTCCGCGAGAACCTCCGCCCGTATCTAGGCGCGACGTTGGGAGCGCCACACGCCCGAGTGAAGCAATATCTCGCCCCGATGGCGCTAAGCGAGCTCCTGGCGGAGCACAGCCGCGGTGCCCGCAATCATGGGCATGTGCTCTGGACGCTCCTAACATTGGAGATGTTCCTCCGCCGAGAAGACTGGTGACATGTGGGGCACGCACCTCACCCGGATCGCGTCATGGCGCCGGACACCGAAGACAGTCAACCGCTGCACCGCTCACCGCCCTGCCATGCGCATCAATCCGTTCCCGCAGTTCGCTGTATACTCACTGTCTCCGCGGTCCCGCAGCGCGTTCGTCATGGTAGACCAGAGGGCGCTCTCATATGCGCATTTGCCTAGTAGGGGGTATATTTGACAAGGACCGTGCCTACCAGCAGGTCGTCCGCATCACACCGGAGACAACCTTGCTCTCTGGTCTCCGCGAACGAGGCCACCACATTGTCGCTCAGGGTCACTACGGGGCGCCCACGTTCGATGCATTCGATGTCGTGCATGTACATCACTTCTCGTGGGGGGCGCTAGCAGCCGCATCTCACCCCACGCATGCACGCTTTGTGTACACCCACCACGGGATGGCAACAGATTCACTAGGTCGCCGAATAGCCCTTAGACGCGTCATGCGAGCGGCTGACGCAGTCATAGCACTAACGCCAACGGAGGCAGCTTGGCAAAGGAATTGCCTCCGCGTCTCGTCTGACCGCCAACACGTCATCCCTAACGGGATCGATGAGACACTATTTGTTCCGGCCCCAACACCGGCCGTCCCGGGGCCACCGTGGCGCCTTTTGTATGTCGGCCAACTCATTCCACTGAAGGGCGTGTCGATTCTATTTCAGGCTTGCGCTCAGCTAGCCGCACAACACCCGGTGGTACTTCGGCTCGCATACCAGGTAGATAGCGACCTACCGCTTCTGCGCAAGCAGGCCCGCGCCCTGGGCCTTCACGTTGACTTCCTTCCCATGCAGACCCCTGAGCAGCTCGCGACTCTGTATGCAGACAGCCATGTGGTCGTTCTTCCGAGTCTCAGCGAGGCGCTTCCAGCGGTCATTTCCGAGGCAATGATGGTTGGTCGCCCCGTCGTCGCAACGGAAGTGGGCGGGATACCCGACCAACTGGGGGGACTCGGACGCCTTGTCAGGCCCAACGATGTCACCGCCCTCGCGGAGGGACTCGCTGATGTCCTCGCACACTACTCGGAGTGGAGTGGTCGGGCGCGTAAGACGTGCGCGAGGGCTCGTGAGCGCTTTGGAGCATCTGCGATGGTGAGCCGTCATGAGGATCTCTACGAGGCGGTGCTCGCCCGACCGCGCGCCGCCACTCCGCCGGTGGCGGATGCGGTGATTTATCTCGGAGCCCGCGCGGCGACGCGTGCGCGCCAACTAACGCGGCCCGCATCGCGCGATGGTGCCCCCGCCGGGTAGGCGTTGTGGGATCGAGGCGCGTAGCCCGAGGAGCTTTGCGTGAGTTCTTGCAGCCTCGTTCGGAAATCCGACGACGCGCGACCCGGCTGCCGCTGCGGTCGTGCCCGCCGTCGCGGCATCTACGACGCGCACATCGCCGCATAGCACACGGCGACGCGCTCCGCTCGGCTGCACGTCAGCGCCTCGGCCTTGTAGCGTGGCAACCGGCGGGGGGAAGACATCAATCTTCACGCCGGGTTCTACGCTCGCCGGGAGTGTGACTCCCGGGCGACACGCCCTATCCTTTCGCGCGGCAGCGCGCCTACCCTACAGACAGCCTTCGGGCGCGCAACCAGACATGACCGCGGAAGCGATCGCTTTTTGTGTTGCGATACGGCAGACCGTCCCAGTACGCCTCGTATCGCAGTTGCCTACGCGTCATATGGAAGACCCCCTCTGGATCGCGGACCTCCTGCTCAATACGAAACCAACGGCCAACGTGCTCCTGAACCCACCCGTATGACAGGCACTGGGGATGCAAGACCCGGCACTCTCTGCGGACTCGCTTATGAAGGATGCGCAGTGGCGAGTCTAGGGCGACATGGAATACCAGCATGCCTCCTGGGCGAGCGACGCGGGCAATCTCGTTCACTATGTCCGCAGGCTTATAGGTATGGTCGAACACGTTGACGCACACGACTGCATCGAAGGATGCGGGCGGGAACGGAAGTGACTCGGCCGCCGACTCGAGGAGTTCGATACGGCGACCCCAGTATCCGTTGTGAGCCGCGAATGCTTTTGCTGTTGGATCGACCCCGACCCGGCGACGCTGACCGTCGAGAAAATACACGAGGCCTGTTGGGCCGCAACCTACATCAGGTGTGTCGGCGTCCCTAAAGTTATCGAAGGAGAGATCGAGTGCTGCAAGATGGCGGGTCCACTCGGACACCCGCACGTCGCGCGGTGACGCTATCCAGGATTGGCGCTGCCACTCGGCGGCTGCAGCAGGCAAGGAGTCCTCCCACCTCGTCTTCATAGTGGGCATCGCTGATCAATACTCCTTTTAAGTAGGTGACACTGCCATTCGCTCCCGAGGAGCGTGGGCACATCCGCGACCTCGGCCGGCTCAGACCGTGAATGGCGAGAAGCGCAGTCGTCGAGAGAGTGGCCAACCCAGCGCCAAGTCAGTTGCGACCATCCCCGCCAGATACGCCGCCGCGAGGCCCGTGGCGCCGAGACTGCTAACGAGCGCAGCAGCGGTCCCGAGCAGTACCACGGCGAGCACCAGGTCGCTCACGAGCCAGTCCCTCATCGCTCCGAGGCTCACGCTAGTACTCGACAGGACATTGTTAAGAGCGGCAGGAACGCTGGCGGCCGCAAGGATCATCAGCGGCAGCGGGTGCTTCGAGTAGAAGGCGCCGCTGAATCCGAGCACGAGCGGGGCGGTGACGGCGACCAGAGCCGCCGCGACGCCCGCGAACGCGAACGTGGTCCACATCGTCCCGCGGAAGATCGAGGCGAGTTGGCGGCGCTGATCCGCGACGTGCAAGCGCGTCATGGTCGGGACGAGCACGGGCGCAATGCAGGCGGGCACGAACATGATCACGAGTTGCCAGCGGTAGGAGACGCTGAATAGGGCCACCGCCGCATAGCCCGACGGCTGACGGCTGAGCAGAAACTGAGCGCCGAACGTGGCAGCCGACAACGTGATGGAGGCGACGAACGCCGGGACTCCATAGCGGAAGAGGTCACTTACGTCTTCCCGCCGCACCGCGTATGTCACGGCGACTCCCTGGGCCGACGCGTTTCTGCTTAGGAGTCTCAGCGAGAACGCGGCGGCCGCGCACTGACCGGTCGAGAAGCCGACCATCGCGCCCATGGCACCGCCCATGCTCGCTCCGGCGATGAGTCCCGTCGCCGTTCCTATGCCCTGGATCCATTGTGCCGTCGCGAACTGCCGGAATGCCTCAAGCCCAGTGAGTGCTCCCTGGATGGTGCCGTTCAGTGCTGTGAACACCATCCCCGCCGCCGCCGCCGCGATCAGCGGGCCGAAGCCGCCGTCCTTCAGCAACGCCTGCGCGATCGCCGTCCTGTCGAGCATGATCACCGCCGCCATCGCCACGCCCACAGCGGTGGTAAGCGCGATCCCCGAGCCGATATAACGCCCGGCCACTGAGGGCCGGGCAGTCCTAATCCCAGCCACCTGCCGCGTGATCGCGAGCGTGAGCCCGAGACCCGCGAGCCCTGAAAGCAGGGTGACGGTCGTGAGCACGAGCGTCAGCTTCCCGAACTGGGCTGGCGCGATAAGCCTCGCAACCAGCACGCTCGCGAGCAACATCGCACTGCGGCTCACGCCGGCTCCGACCAGTATCCACCCCGAGGAGGACAGCATGCCCTGGAACTGAAGCGCAGAGATCGCTCGGCGTGCGGAGCCTTGGATCATGCGCGACGCCCGACGGCGCTTGGATAGGCTCACCCGCTCCTCACGTTCTCATTGGGCGCTTTTCGACGACTCGGGTAGTGCAGATACCCATACCGGTAAGCCAGCGGGAATGTGATCGCGCTAACAGCTAGCTGCGACCTACGCGCGAGACTTGACTGCCAAGTCAGGTCGGGGGCAATATGCACCAGCCCAGTAGTAAATCGAAAACGGTTACCGAATACGGTGTGATCTACGGGCATCTCTAGCGAACTCTCATCAACAAAAGCCGTTGTGACCAGAGGCTCGAGCCGCAGTGCCGCGACCGCGACCGCGAGAATTGCCTGCGGCTGCTCAGCAAACTGCTCGTATATCATCCGTGAGGCATATCGGGGGGGCAGACGTGCTAGGCATGCCTCGCTCAGCGCATTGCGCCAAAGCCACGCGATGGCAGCCCAGGGGGGCGTCGTACGGCCTGGCGACTCAAGGCGGCGGTGTGACTGCACCGCTCTGCTCTGTGAAAACGCGACGGCGCGAGGATCACGCACCGCGTGGATAACTCGTAGCTCTCGGCCCAATCCAGAGAGGTGTGAGAGCAGATAGAGGTCTGTCGGACACTTGGACGAGTCGATGATTGTCGTCCGGCCCGAGACGGTCGCGATCGCGCGGTAGATGCTAAGCATCGCGGATACGTAGCTATCCAATTCTTGTCGTGCCTCGCCGTTGCTCCGTATTGCCAGGATCAGGCGAACGATATGGCCCGGACGGTGGCGAAGATAACGCCTTTGGATGTCACGAAGGCTAGAAAACTCCGAAAGGCCGGGAACGCCAGGCTGGGCGAGAACCGCCGACCAGAAGTGACATGTCGTGACGTGGCTGCCGCAGCCGCACCGACCGCCTGTTAGTAGTGTGCCCCATAGCTCTCGCAGTTCGCCAGTTGACACCCCATTCGTAACACGCGCCAGAGCACGCTCAAGGAGTGTGGTGCCGCTCCTCATGGCTCCGAGGATGTAGACGACACGAAGATCCGCGTCCGGCTCTTGCGCGGCGGGGAGATAGTCGGTCAAGAGCAGGTGCCGGTGTTGGTGTTATCCCAGAGACAATGCCGGATGGCACGCATCTCGCTAGCCCGTACGCCGCCGCCTGCGCGGCCGGGGACGAGAAAGCACTTCCATCGCAGCCGCCACTCTCGGTGATTCACCTGCATAGCTACTAACGCCGACAGTTCCGCTGCCGACAGCGGCAAGGATACCGGCGAGACGGCGACTGAGCAACGGTAATTGTACCCGGACATGCGGTTCGGCTATCGCATAGTCGCGAGGTCTTGCCATATGTCTTGCCATTGCACTATCTCAGCTTGTGTGGCATGACAGGCGCGATGCGAAAACCTCACGACATCCCACCCAAGGGTGACGCCAGCCGACTCGGCCAAACCCTTTGCCGCCTGCTGCGCGATCACAGCCGCCGCTGCCACGGGGCGCCCCCTCGCAAGCAACGTCGACGAGACGTGAGACGCGAAATGGTGCCGCCCGCTGAGCGTCGCCTTGAGCGGTATGCGGTCTTCGCGGTAGCCCATCAGCGGCTCGCCGACGTTTGCGAAACGACTCGTACGGTGGGTGCGATACAAGAGCTCCTGATCCTCGCAGCGTCTCGCGGTGACGCTGTACGGATGCTGCCGAAACCAGGCAGTGCGCCCAAGCCAGGCCGGGTGAAATAGCCGAAAGCCCCGCTCAGGCTGTGCACAGATGGCGTCGTGCGATGCTGCCCCACGACGGATCCCTCGCACCTCTCCCCCGGACTTGAATATCATCATGGCGCTTCCGACTAGATCTATCAGCGGATTCTCACGCAGAAACGCCACCTGCCGCGCGAGACGGTCCGGATACGCGACGTCGTCAGCGTCCATCCGCGCGAAGAGTTCTCCCCTCGCGCAGCGGACTATCTCGTTCAAACGACCCGCCAATCCGAGCGATGTACCGCGGCGAATCAGGCGCACCCTACTATCCGGACGCGTGACTCTCTGGGCAACCTCGAAACTGCGATCCGTTGAGCCATCGTCGAGCACGATAAGCTCCCAATCGCGGAACGTCTGCGCGAGAAGCGATGCCAACGCTACCGACAACGTAGCCTCACCGTTACGCACTGGTAGGCCAATAGTCACGAGTGGCGAAGTCATCTGCCCCGCGCGCTCTTTCTCACTGCCAGCCCAGAGTAGATAGCGTGGGAACTGGCGGCGATGTTGTCCCAGGAGTAACGGGCGGCGTGTTGTGTGGCGGCATAACTGGCCGAGCCGCGCGCGTCGTCATCCTCGAGTAGCCGGAGCACTTCCTGGGCGAGGGCTGCCGCATGCCCCGGTCGGAAGCGGCCGCCAACCTCTAGCGGCACCGTCTCTCTGAGTCCTCCATGATCACTTGCAACCACCGGGGCGCCGCATGCTTGCGCCTCGATAGCGGCCATCCCGAACATCTCCAATTCTCGCGTCGGCATGACAAACACATCTGCCAGGCTCAACACGCCGGGCAGACGCGAGTCGTCGATCGCGCCGAGGTAACGCGCGCCGCATGCGGCGATGCGTTTCTGCCATTCGCGCTCATCGTCTACTCCTCGGGACGCACCGAACTGCGATATCGGGCCGACAATCACGAGGTCTACGTCCGACATCTGGTTTCGGACAAGCGAATAACCCTCCAGAAGCGTGTCGGTGCCCTTCTGCTTGCATACCCGCCCGAGATACAGCAGCACCCTCCCCGTCACGCCCAGCCTCCGGCGCTCCTCCTCAGCTGCAGGTGCATCTCGGCTGAAGTGATTGAGGTCCACGCCGTTTGCCAGAGTCACGACCTTATGGTCAGGTAGCTGCCAATAGCCTTGCGAGGCGACGCGACAATAGTCCGAACACGGAAGCAACCTGTCGAAGGCGAGAAGTGCCCGGCGGTACAGACGGGAGAGGCGTGACTGGTGGCCGCCCCGGAAGTAGTAGTTATCGTAGGACAAGACCGTTGCGCAGCGGAGGTGGTGAGCGAGCACGGCCCCCTCCGGCTCGCTGTGGAAATGCACTACGTCGCCACGGCGCGTTACTTGCCGCAAGGCGGCGATCACCCGCAGCTGGAACTCGAGGTGCATCCATCGGTCACGTCGCCGGCACGGTACGTATGTTACGCGTACGCCGTCTACGGTAGTGTCACGGCGAACGGTCCCGGGCGAGTAGACGGTCACGTCGTAGCCGAGGTGTGCCTGCGCTCGAGCCAGGGCGGCAACGCGGCGCTGAATGGCACCGCCGTATTGCGTGAACACTTCAGGGAAGGCGCCCACGCTGACATGATGAACTTTCACCTGTCGCACCACCAGGTGCCGGCGCGCGGCATCGTCATTGGCATGTCATCGCTAAGGGTGCCCATCTGACCAGTGCTGATTATGCCGGTTAGCGACTCACGAGTGTCGAGCACGGTGAATCACACCCGGGACCGTCGAGTGTGCGCGGCGGTTCCCGACATCCAGCGCCACACCGCGAGTGCATAAACCGGCCAGAAGAAGTACACGAAGATCTGGCTAACGACCGCCAGACTTCCAACGACTAGGTATGCCAGCCAGGTGGCGGCATACTGCCAGCAGTACGTCTCCAACTCAGAGTCGGCGACTAGAAAGCGGCGCTGGACGCGACTGATAATCCCCCCGAGCAACAGGAAGCCTACGATAAGGCCGGGGAGACCAAAATTGATGTAGAGCTCGCCTTGAAACGGGACCACCTGATCCTTGAATCCTACGGTCGGACCGTAAATGAGGCGGTTGTAGATAGTGACGTCGCTCGCGGCCCGGAATGGCCTGCCCAGTCCCGGCACCGGATACATGAGAGATCCGAAGAGCCCTCGGCCGTAGGATGGTTTGTCGGCGTATTGGGTCTGTTCTAGGAGGAAGCCAACGTATTGTGGCCCAGCAGCGTAAACCTGAAGTTCTTTGTTGAGATTTATCTTCGCTACTAGCGTTTCGCGCTGGCTGGTAAGCCCTTCTTCCAGAGAGGCATTGTCGGTCCGAAAGAGCCGGAAGCCGGCCAGCAGAAAGAGACCGAGGACCGCGAAGACAACGATGGTCCGTGCCGAGAGCGGGCGAACCCGGGCTCCATAGAGGGCAAGCAACGAGAGCAGGGGCGCTACAAATGCACCCCGGTTGTAGCTGAAGGTGCTGTAGCTCAGGAAGACGAGAAAAGCTGTGAGAGCAGTACCCAGAAAGATCGCCAAGCGGCTGTGGCGGCGCCTGACGATCCAAACACACCAGAAGACAAGAAAGCCGAACCCGAGAAACGAGCGACAGATGACCCCTATGGTGTTCGTTATCGAGTCTGTCGCCTGCGCGAGTGCTGCCAGGGCGGGTGTGCTGTGCGAGAAGTATCCTCCAAGCGAGCCGGTACCCCCGAATGCGACCAGCGTGCCGACGATCCCAATCCCGACGAAAGCGATAGCCACGCCGCGTGACACGGGCAGCGGAACCGGAGCGTTGGACTGGACCACGTTCGGGCGATAACGCTCCGCCATTTGCAAGCCCATTGCGAACGCCCAAAAGGCGCCCGAAGATAGGAGGAGCGCGACGTTCATTGCGGTGCTGCTCGGCAGAGCCGGCAGGACTCCGCGTTCCGGCCCGAGCGTGCATACAAGCAGCGGTACTACTACTAGCTGCAGGAAGAAGACGGCGAGGGCCCAGTTCAGCGGACACAGCGGGGGTGTCCTGAGCGGGCGGACGGCAGACAGAAGCACTGGAGCCACTCCGAACGAAAGCACCGCGACGAGAGTTGCTGGGTACGCTTCGCCATGCGGCGACACCGTGTAGACGATTAGACCGATGTAGGCGGCGGCGATAGGCCAAACCAGCGATCGCGACAATCCCGCGGCCGCCCACCTGGTTTGGGCGGTGGTTGGATAGCGTTTCACGCTCCGCGCCTTTGCACGATTGCTGCGGCACTGCCTGCCGGGCGAAGACGTGGACCGGCCGTTCGGTGCTTGTCGCCGCTACGGAACCGGGTGCAGCGTTTGGCGGCGACGCATCCAGGGGGCGCTGGCCGCATCTCTAGCGCAGCGGGGCACGATTGGAGCCGGCTGCCGCTGATGGGGTCACCGCGATCAAGAGAGCGGCACACGACTTAGCTGTCGTGGTCTGACTAATCGACGCCCGCGCGCTCAGCCGGTCCGCCAGTGACCGGGTGATCGCCGCGCGCAGGATTGTCGGTACGCGAGGCCATATCAGGCGTCGAAGCGCTGAACTGACGCGGTAGCGTCCGAAGCCGAGCGCGCCGACGATGTCGAGCGCGTCCCACGTCCGGCATTGCTGGGGGCTGAGATAGCCAACATGGGCCACGTCGCAGAAGCCTGCGGTCTGCAGAGCCTCTCGCCATTCTGCAAGCGACCACAGGTTGTGGTGCTGCAGTTGCCGTCGACGGAATTTGGCGTACCAATGCGCCTTGAAGAGCAGGTGCTCGTTCATAGTGATTAGCGGCACTGTGGTCACCAGCTGTCCGCCGGGCTCGAGGACTTCCGCGCACGCGCGAAGCGCCTCGCTCACCGCCGGTACATGCTCGAGCACGCTGTTGGCGAAGATAGTGCGCACCGGCGCTTTGATTTGGCCAACCATCTCGCGCATATCGCAACACTGCACATACCCATAGACCGCAGTACGCCGTTGGGCGCGGGCTACGGCGCGAGGATTGACGTCGATTGCTTGGTCCAGGTATAGGCCGGCGAGCTCACTGAAGCCACCGTCGCCGCAACCAAGCTCGAGAACAGGCGCCGCCAGGGATTGATCGCGGAGTGCGTCAATCTCAAAGTGCCGCCAGAACGCCTCGGAGGGCCAGACAAACGCGTGGAGCAAGTCACGCATGTCGGGACAGGCTCGGGGGTCGGCCGGAACCTCGAGCAGTCGACTGCCGTGGAGCGAGTCGGCGTAGGTCATGACGTACGTATGGGCGCCAGGGCAGCTGCCGAACTCTGCAAGCCGACGATCACGTCGCTTAGGATCTCATCGAGATCGTGTGTGCGTTTCCATCCGATCGCGTGTTCGATTCTGGAGACGTCCGGGACGCGTCGGAGCATGTCCTCGAAGCCCTCCTCGTACGCCTCGTCGTAGGGGATTGTGACGATCTTGGAGGCGGAGGTGCTCTGCGTCTTGACGCGTTCGGCTAGCTCCATGATCGTGACCTCCTCAGTGGAGCCGATGTTGAAGACTTGGCCGAAGAGGTCGTCCTGCTCCATCAGATCGGCCAGCGCGCGAACGACGTCCTTAACGTGACAGAAGCAACGGCGCTGCTCACCGTCACCGAACACCGTGATCGGCTCGTCGCGCAGTCCCTGGCGCACAAAGGTCGGCACGACCATGCCGTAGCGCCCGGTCTGTCGCGGCCCCACGGTGTTGAAGAGTCGACCGATGATCGTCGGCAGGCCCTTCTCGCGGTAGTAGGCAAGGGCGAGGAACTCGTCGATGGCCTTGGAGCAGGCATACGACCACCGGCCGAGATGTGTTGGCCCCATCACCAGGTCTCCGGTCTCGCGGAACGGCAACGCCGTTGACTTGCCGTAGACCTCGCTGGTGGAGGCTATGAACACAGGCCGCTTCTTCTTGCTCGCGCGGGCCAGCACGATCTCGGTGCAATGCACATTCGTCTCGATTGCCCGCACCGGGCTCTCCACGATCAGTTGCACTCCCACTGCGGCGGCGAGGTGGAAGACAGCGTCTGTCTCATCGACGAGCTCGGCAACGGTCGCGCCGTCGGAGCAGCAGCCGATTGTGTACTCGAACGCCGGCTCATCCTTGAGATGGCGAATATTCTCGATTGCTCCGGTCGAGAGGTCATCGAGAGCGTGCACCTTGTGGCCGCGCGCAATCAGCTCGTCGGCGAGGTGCGAGCCGATGAAGCCGGCGCCCCCTGTGATTAGAAACTTCATTGTGCCCCTCGGTAATGAGAAACGTCCTTGAGCCAAGGAGGTTACAGATCATTTACTCTGCGTGTCAGGTCGTCACTGCATCGTAACGTCGCATGGGTGTGCATTTTCTGCTGTGTCGAGCGGTACGGTGCCGGCATGTGCGGCTGTAGCTACAGTTTGGTGCTGTGTCGTGGTCACGTGTTAGCCAGCTGCTCCCTGTCGGAGTCGTCCTAGCGGTGATGGTTCTCCAGGCGGGTAGCGCTTTTGCGCTGGCGAACCGGCCGCTGGTCACTGGGTTCACCGATGGCGTCTACCTGGAAGCGCCCCCGCTACGGGAAGCGTGGCTGGCACTTACTAAGCAGGCCGACGCTGAAATTGTCCTGCTGTCGGCCGATTGGGCGTCGATCGCGCAGGCAAGACCGGTGAACCCAAGAGACCCGAGCGATCCGGCGTATCGGTGGGAAACCCTCGACGGGGCTGTGCAGGCGGCTGCCGCACGGGGCTTCAGGGTCGCGCTGATCGTCTCCAACGCACCCAGCTGGGCCGAAGGGCCTGGCCGCCCTGCGCGCGTTCCAGTAGGCACATGGCTGCCCCAGGCCGAGGCCTTCGGTGGGTTCGCGCAGGCAATCGCCCGCCGCTACAGCGGATCTTTCCCCGACCCGCAGCGGCCGGGTGTGACGCTGCCGCGCGTGCGCTTCTGGCAGGCGTGGGCGGAGCCCAATCTCAGCAACCACCTCACCCCACAGTGGGCAACGCGCGGGCGGCGCACTGTGCCGGAGGCCCCAATCATCTACCGGGCTCTGCTCAACGCTTTCTACCGGGGTGTGAAGGCTGTTCACGCTGAGAACTTCGTGATCACGGCGGGCACCGCGCCGTTCGGCGATCCCCCCGGCGGGCCGCGTATGCCTCCGGCCGCGTTCGTGCGGGCGCTGCTGTGCGTGGGCGGGAGCCGCGCGCGTCCCATTGAGTGTCCGGACCCGGCCCACTTCGACGCGCTCGCGCACGACACCTACTCGATTGGCGGTCCTTACCAGAACGCGCTGAACCCCGACGACGTGTCGGTCCCCGACATGGCCCGCCTCTCCGGGCCGCTGCGGATGGCCGAAAGGACCGGCCGGGCGCTTCCACGCGGCCGCAAGCAGCTGTGGGTGACCGAGTTCTCGTGGGACTCCGATCCGCCCGATCCCCAGGGCGTGCCGGCGCAGACTCACGCTCGGTGGCTGGAGGAGGCCTTCTACGAGCTGTGGCGCGAGGGTGTGAGCACGGCGATCTGGTACCTGGTGCGCGACGCCCTGCCGATCCCCGACTACGCCTCGACCTACCAGTCGGGTGTGTACTTCCACGATGGCACACCCAAGCCAGCCAGGCAGGCGTTTCGCTTTCCGTTCGTCGTACGGCGGATCTCGCCGGCGACGGTCCTGTTGTGGGTGAAGTCTCCCGGCAATGGCCGCTTGGCGGTCCAGCGTCGCGTCCGGGGAGGCTGGGAGACGATTGTCCGCTACCCGGTGCGAGCACGGGAAATCATCTACCGCCGGGTCGAGGTGCGCGGACGCCCGACGCTGCGCGCCCGGCTCGGCGATGTCCTAAGCCTCCCGTTCTCCGCGGGCTGACTGGTCAGTTTCACGTCCTCGCCAATTCCTCGAGCATGGTGCCCTTCGTGGGCCTGGAGACGGGCAGATCCGATGCTTCAACAAGCTCAGAGCCAGACCACCACTCGAGGCGATGCTCACACGGGCGAGGTGGGGCGCTCAGGCGCGGCGCCTCCGGGAGAGGGCCACAAGAGCCGCCGCAGCGACGGCGACAGCGAGGATGAGCGGCAATACCAGTCCCATCCCTGTACCGGACCCCTCCGCAGCATGGACGAGCGCAGCGTCTGTGCCATCCCCCGCCTGCCCTGCGCCAGCTTTGATCGGCTGGGGAATGCCGGATGCGGCGACGTGCGCGGCCCGCGAGCCTTCGCGGCCCATGTGTTCAAGGCGGCTGAGCGTGTCGTGGGCGACGCGTCCCACACCGCCCGGGGGCGAGCGCGGCGTGGAACCGCGAGGCACCGGTCGGTTACCACCAGCGGCCGGCACATTCTCGAGATACTGGTTGACGCCGGCGTTCCCGGGAGGGGCAACCTGAGCTGACATCGCCAGCCCAGGCAACGCCAGGAGCACGATAGATCCAGTCACCAGTAGCGCTGCGCGTTGCATCTACACAATGATACGAACCACAGGCACCGGGCTGAAGCGATATATAAATGCTGGCTGACTGTCACGGGTCACGGGGGGCCTTACACTGTCACTGAGCGCGCGTCACATATGGCGTGTACTGTGGGTGTGTCTGACGCTCGCCGAACGCGTCGCGGCTCGGCGGCTACACCCGAGGCGAGACCACACATGGCAACTCCCGACTTTGAGCAGGTCTACGACGGATATGCCTCGCGACTCTTTGGCTATTTTGCCCACCGTGTCAGTTCGCGTGTGGACGCGGAGGAACTCACCCAGCTCACCTTTGAGCGCGCGGTGACTGGCTGGGAGAGCTTTGACCCCGCGAGGGGGTCGATCCGGATATGGCTGTTCGCGATCGCCAACAACCTTCTGATCGACCGCCATCGCAGGGGCAGCCCGTTCCACGGTGGTGAAGTGCCACTGGACAACATTTACTGTTCTGAAGAGCCCCAGGTTCCGGGGCCCGAGGAGAATCTAGGCCTTTCGCCGGAGATCGCCGCAGCGCTCGCGCTGCTCTCAGATCGCGAGAGAGAGATCCTGGCGCTGCGTTTCGCCAGCGACCTGGGCGGAGCGGAAATCGCGGCGGTGACGAACCTGAGTCTCGCCAACGTTCAACAGATCACCTCGCGCTCGCTGGGTAAGCTCCGCAGCCACCTGCGCAGCGGAATGTATGGTCACCCCGACGTCGGGGAGTCACTGTCTGCGGGTTGCGATGCTCAGAAGGCGAGCGGCCCGTCGCCGGCCAGCCCGATCGCCGCCAGCGACAGCAGTAGCAGCCCCGAGGTTGCGTAGGCGCCGATCAGCCAGCGCAGGCGAGGCGGCCGGGCTCGTCTGCGCGCGGCAGCCAGGACCTTCCGGCGAATCCGCGCTTCCGACGCTCGACTGAGAACTGGACGCTCACGCGCCAAGCGACATGCGATCCGCTCGTCGGTGCGGGTCAAGCGGCTCTCACAAGGTTGCTCCTCGAGCGAGTCATCGCGGTGCCCGAGGTCAGTCATGATGAGAACGGGGGCGAGGTCGGATTGAGTGCTCGTGCCCGCCGATAGTAGATAAGGGCCGAGCTCGGGTGACCGGCCTCGGCTGCGATCCTCGAACGCACCAGCCACATCTGCCAGTTGGTCGGCTCACGAGCGGTCGCCTCGCCGGCGGCGAGGGCCGCCTGCGCGAAGCGACGCTGCGACTCGAGGATCAGTGCGCGCTGTAGTCGCGGGGTGGCGGCGTACGGCTCGAGCGTCTGCGCGGTGTGGGCATCCTGCATCGCCGCGCCGAGGTCACCTGAGCGGACCGCGGCCTGGCTGGAGCGAATCTCGCTGGTCGCCACCAGCGGGATCCCGATCGCCGGCAACGCAAGCAAGGCTGCGACCACAAGCGCGACCCGCGTGCCCGTGCGCGTGCGCCGTGTGACGAAAGAAGGACGCCGCCGGGCGCTGAGGACGCCCGCGCCGAGCAGCAGCGCCGCGGCGGGCAGCACTGATAGCTGCCAGACCCAGTCGTAGGCGGCTGCTACAGCGAATACGGCCAGCGCAGCGACCGCGGTCGCGAGCAAATGGCGAGTGAAGGGGGGAGCATGCCATGCTCGCCAGGCGCCAACTGCGAGCAACACGCCGAGCAGGGCGACGATCAGCGACGCCCCGACGATGCCCAGCTCGGCGAGCGTCTCGAAGTACAGCGAGTGGGCGTTGCGGACGAACTCCGAGACCGAGTTGTGTTGCGCCCACCAGAATTCGAACGTGCCCGGGCCGATCCCGTGGAGCTCGTTGGTGTCGAAAGCGCTGACAGCAGCCTGCCAGTACTGGTAGCGGTGGCTGCCGGTAGCCGTGCCGAACCGCGTGTACCCGTTGGTCGCCGAGACACCAGTGATGTTGGGCGCCTTGAAGGCCTGCCACTGGCTCGAAAGCTCTCCGGGCAAACCCGCCGCGATCGCAACGGCAACTGCGGCCGCGGCGAACGTAGCGAAAGCGATCGTCGCTTGCCTGCGCGAAACGACCATCCAGTTCGGCCTCTCCACGTAGCGGCCCCACAGCGCGATCGCGGTCTGCACGAGCGCCACCCCGGCACACACGACGAGTATGAGCACAATCATCTGCCCACGCTGGGTAACAGCCTGCGGCGTGGATAGCCCGTTGCGCAAGGCAGTGCGTCCAAGCAATGCCGCAATTAGGAGAGCGCTCCCAGCCGCTGCCGTGATAGCGGTCGCAACTGTGGGGATGCGGTCCGGGAGGAGCGCAACCAACACGAGGAGCCCAACCGCTGCAGCCAGTGCTCCTCCGCGCGAGATGCTCAGCAGGATTCCCAGCGCGAGCACCGGCAGGGCGGCGGCGGCGAGCGCCTGACCCAGCAGCGTCCTCGCACGGGACGCAACGCCCAACAGCAGCGGCATCCCCATCGCCAAGAACTCTCCTACCCCATTGGCATAGTTGAGCGGGTAGTCAAGTCTCGCCGAATGGCCGAAGAAGGTGACGAGTTCGTCACGGGGAAACCACTGCGGCGCCAGGCGCGAGAGCACCACGAGGACCCCCACAATCCCGAATGCGCAGGCCATTCCGCCGATCAGGTGGCGCAGACGGTCCGCGTTCAGGACACAGATACCGAGCACGAAGAACGCCGCGTAGGCCGTAACGCGGCCAACCTCGGCGATCGAGTTCTCCGCGCTCGATGACCAGGCGACACCGGCGGCAGTCCAGAGTACGAACGCACACAGGAGCGCCAACGCAAGCCATCCGGCGCGGCCGATACGCACCCCTGAAAGCACTCCGGTGGCTGCTCCACACAGAATGATCCACCAAAGTGCAATGCCCATCTGGCTGTGGATCACCAGGTCGTAGCCCCCGCCCTTCAGCGCCAAATACAGCACTGGAAAGCACCCGAGGGTCCATACGCCGACGAACGGGAGACGCCCTCGCACCGGGGGCGCCACCCAACGCGGACGAGCAGCTCGTGACAGTGCAGTGAGTGCAGTGGCTTCCACCTCAGCTAATACGTGTACCGGTGAGTGACCCTGACACTCAGCTACGCGAGGGGCATTACCCTGCGCCAGCTAGGTTTAGAACGTGCTGCAAAGCTACGTTTAGAGAGTTCCGTAGCGCCCTGACCCTGATGTGAGCGACGCGCGGGCTCGAAGTGCACGCATAATGACATCGCGAGCTCGCACCCGACAGCTCCTGCAGTTCAGTGACGGAGTGGCTCATGGGTCAGGCCACTGTCACGACACGCTTACCTCATGCCTCGACGGGAGGATGCGCCTGCGGGTGCACGAACCGGCTCCCATCCCTTCGGGATCAGAGCGCGTATCCACGTCCGGGGGGTGCGCCACACCGCCGACAACGACGCCCTTCTCGAATCATGATTGCTTCTGAGGACTCCGGCTCGCCCGTACCGGCTGGGGGCACGGCCCAGGCCGCGATGCTGATGAAGCGCCTGCGGTGTGCCGTGGCTGAAGCTCGCCACCAGTGTGAAGCTTGGCCCTGATGTGAGCGCCGAGGGCCGGACCGGTCTAACACCCGCCACCGTGACACCGCAGCCTTGCTCCCTGCGGATTCTCCCAGCGTCACCTAATAGTGCTTTGTCGGGTTGATGGTTTGAGCCGATTCCCGTGCATATCGGACCTCAAGATCCCGCTCAACCAAGCCAATGCAGGATTCTCGCCGTCGATGGCGTGTCGAGCCAAATCGGGCCGATCAAGGCGAGTTGACAAAGCACTACTAAGCCGGATCACCCGTTCTGTGTCTGTGCCGGCTAACGGATATGGAGTGCTCTGTCAGGCAGCTGCGGTATAGAGATGGTCGGCGCCGCCCAACATGGTCGTAAGGGTGAGGCTACCCCGTACGGTTGCGCCCGCACGGACCAGCACAACCGCGTGGAAGGAGCCGACCACGGCTAACGGTATGCGTTGGGTCGGCAACTCGCAAATCTCGTCCGCATCCCAGCCAAGAGCGGCCTCCTGAGCGGGTGGCATGCTGGTCGTGGTAGCCGCAATCCTCCCCACCAGGGGGGTGCCCCATCTGCCGACACGACAAGCCCACCGGTCGTGCAGCCACGCGTTGACAACTCCGTTTCGCTACCTGGGCGATCGATTCCGGAAGAGCCGTCGACAAGACGAGTGTCAACTGCACGATGAGCGCACCGTCACCACGGTCCGTCAGACCGGCACGTCCATCGGCACGTATTCGTGCGCACCGACGCGGGTTGGCCGGCTCGGTGGGCGACGGCTCGATCGTGACGGCCTGGTAGCACCGCTCGACCCGGCGGCCCTTGCTACTCGACGAGCCTTTAGCAGTGAATTGGCTCTGTAAAGCCAATTCTTTCCAATGCTCACTCTGGTGACGACGGCTAACCCTAGCCAAACCTGCACATTGCTCCGCATTCTGGTAGGTTGCGCCGCGGCATATTTGTCTATCAGGGACGGTGAAACAAATGTCAGCAAGGGGTGGCGTCGCCAACGGCGACGCCGGATGGAAGTTCTTTAGGCACTCGGGGGGCACGCGCAGCGGGCGACTATGGCTGGGCGCGATGGTGGCGCTCGCGTTGCCGCTCGCCGCGGCACCGGCCGCCCTCGCGGCGCCGACGACGTGGTACGTCAACGGGAACACGGGCAGCAACAACAACTCCTGCACCGAACCAGCCCAAGCGTGTAAGACGATCAGCGCAATGGTGAACCAGGCGAAATCCGGCGACACGATCAAGGTCGCCGCCGGCACCTACCCCGAAGCGGTGACGATCGGCAAGGAACTCACCCTTGAAGGCGCACAGGCCGGCGTCGACGCCCGGACCCGGTCCGGATCCGAGTCGATCGTCAAGAGCTTCACCGTCAATGCTAGCCACGTGACCATCGACGGCTTCAAGCTCAACCAAACGGGAAGCCAGGTGACCGTCGACGCGGCCACGCTGCTGTCCGGCGTCATCGTCCGCAACGACATCTTTAGCGGCTACGAAGGCGTGGCGCTCACCACGAACGACGCCGGCAACATCCTCGTCAAGCGGAACCTCTTCGCGAACCCGGCGGCCGCAAGCGAGCCCATCCAGTTCAAACCGGGTGCTCTCTCCGGCAGCTGCGACGGAACCGAAGTCCTCGAAAACGACTTCAACGCCGCGACCAACAACGGCGGAGCCGACGTCAACTTCTCCTGCACCGGCAGTAACTCCTCCAATGTCGCGTTCTCCGGCAACGCAACTACGGGCAATACCAACGAATCGAGCTTTGTCGCGTTCTCCGGCGTAATCGGCGGCATCAAAGTCACCCACAACACCGGGACGACGAGCGGATCGGCGATCTACTTCTGGGGCAGCGTGACCGGGTCTGCGCTGGTCGAAGGCAACACGATCACCGGTAGCGAAGGCAGCGCCGTGTCGATCCACGGAGCCGGTGAATATGGCGTCCCCGACACGGCGAACACCGGCACGTTTACGATCACGAGCAACACCCTCACGGGCAACACCCACGGCATCTACGTGGCCAAAGAAGCGCTCGGAACCGGCGCGAGCGTGGTGGCCCACCTCAACAACCTGTACGGCAACACGACGGCCGGGGTTGAGAACAAATCCTCCGTGGCGACCATCAACGCGACCAACAACTGGTGGGGCTGCAACGCGGGCCCGGGCCACTCGGGCTGCGCGGCAGTCTCCGGGAGCGTGATGTATGACCCGTGGCTGGTTCTGGGACTCTCGGCGTCGCCGAGCTCCATCTCGATCAACAAAACCTCGAAGCTGACCGCCGACCTGACGCACAACTCGAACGGCGAAGACACCTCCGGCACGGGCACGATCTCGGACGGGACAAGCGTCGCCTTCGGAACCGACTTCGGGAGCCTGTCCGCCACCTCGGCGCCGACGAGCGGCGGCAAGGCGTCGGTCACCCTCGAATCCTCAAGCGAAGGGACGGCGACCGCCTCCGCGACGCTCGATAACGAGACCGTCTACACGGGGGTCACCTTCTTCAAGCCCGTCTCACTGGAATATCTGAATGCAGTGATGTCTGACAACCCGCTCGGCTACTGGCGCCTCGGGGACGCGCTCGACACGTCGGCGATGAGCGACTACACGGAAAAATACCCGGGCACGTACGTCAACGGCGCTGTCGGCAGCCCGCAGCTCGGGATCTCCGGCGACGGCAACACCGCAGCCGAGTTCGTCGGCAACGGCCAGTACGGGTATGTGAACGACATCGAAGCGCCCCAGCACGCCTACACGATGGAGGCCTGGGTGCTGCCATACTCATCCGGCGGTGACGCCGCGATGATCATGCAGCAAGGCGGCTCCGGGGCTCTGTACATCAACGGCGAAGGCAAGCCGGCATTCGTGCCCGACTCCAACGAAGTCGGGTTGCAGGTGGTGGACGCAAAAGCCGTCGAGACACCAAACGGAGGGGGCAAAAGCAAGGGCTTCCACCAGGTCGTCGGCACCTGGGACGGCTTCACCGCGCGCCTGTACGTCGATGGTGAAGAAGTGGGTAGCGCAAAGAGCACCAAGGCGCCATCGGGTTCGGCGACCCTCTACATCGGCTACGGCACGCTCGCTCCCTGGTTCAGCGGCTTCATCGACGAGGCGGCCTACTACCCGAGCGCGCTGAGCGCCGCACGGGTGCTCGCCCACTACGCGGCCGATCCGCCGCCACCGCTGTGGATTCCGCACGCGGTGCAGCAGGGGTCCTCCGCGGGCACGGCAGGCGCTTCGTCTTCGGCGACCTCTGCGGTCAACAACAGCAAACCGGGCTCGGCTCATGCGCACCACTCGAAGTCAGCCCATCCGCGCGGGCACGGCTCGAGCAAGCACAAGCCGGCCAAGCACAAGCCGGCCAAGCACAAGCCGGGCAAGAAGCACGGTGCGCACGGGAAAGCCTCCCACAAGCACCACCACAAGTAAGCCCACCCGCCACAGGCTGCCTGCTCGCCCCCCCGGCGAGCGGGCAGCCTCCCCCTTTGGGGCTCCTACGATGCCGCTCGCGTTCGTGGTAGACGTCGCGGCCTCGGAGACTCGCACCGACGCCTCAGCGCCGCGCTTGACTGGGTCTGTAGGAGCTCGAGAGTCGAACACGCAGCCAACGTGACGACACCAAACCTGCAAGTTCCTGACATGACAGTCGACTGTGACGCGGCGGGCCGCACAGACGCCACTTGTCAGGCTGGCGAGATCCCCACGCCCGCACATCGCCCGGCACTGGGCCCCCAGCTGCGGGGCGGTCTGCGCACGACGCTCGAACATGAGCGTGAGCACCTCCAGAAGCTCTTCGACAGCGCCCAGTCGCAGCTCGCCGCACGCGAGGCACGGCTGGCCAGCCGCGTGGAGGACCTCGAGGAGCGCGAGCGTCAAGTCGCCGAGGCCGAGGCGCGCGCCGCGACGATCGAGGCCGATGCGCGACGCCAGGCCGACGCGTTGATCGCCGAGACCCGCGAGCGCGGTCACGCGCTCGGGCGCGAGATGCTCGCCGCCGAGCAGCACCTGGCCGAGACCCAGCAGGCGACCGATGAGCACATCCAGACAATGCTCGCCGAGGCCGAGCGGCAATCCGAGCAGATCCGCTCAGGTGCACGCAGCAGCGCGCAGGTCGCCGGGAACCGCGTCTTTGAGCTTCTGCGCCTGCGCGAGGAGCTGCTCACAAGCGTGCGCGAAACGCTCTCGGATTTTCACGAGACCGTCGCGAGCATCGAGCGCGAAGAGCCGCCGCGCCTGCCAGGCGAAGACGGGCACCGTTCCGTCGTGCCCACAGAGGCACCGCACGGTGCGGAGGCGGCTGATCCGCTCGCGCAGAGTACGAGCGGATCAGCGCCGCGAGAGCCCGCTTGAACGAGCACGAACCAGGCAGGTTCGCCCAGACCGCCAGACAGGCGTCTGAGGCGTCAGCTGTCGTTGAGCTGCTGGACCGTGGCGTCGCGCGCGCCTATGGCGTGCGGGACTACGTGCTCCGGATCGGTATGTCCGACACGACCGCGGGAGGCAGGAGAGTTTGTTCGATGGCGGTCCTGCGGACCGCTGCGCAGTGGAAGCGATGGATGCTGTTTGGCCCTGCTGCTCCGGCCTATGGGGCAGCGCTCAACCACCGACTGCTGCCTTGGCTGGATAGGTAGCGCAAGAAGCTGGCTCTGACACAACCCTGTGAACACCTCGACCACGGAAACCACCTGGAAGAGACTCCAACGGCAAGTACAAATGACCCGGCTAGACAAAAACCGGATTGATGTGAAGTTGGCAGCCGTCGTGGCGGTAGGTAATGCACGTCTGACACTGTGGGTGGCACTGTGCCATTCACGTGACGGTTGTCTACTGCAGGTACGTTGATCTCAAGGAATGCCTGCTAATCGCCGATTGTTTGCGCGCAATGACAGTGCAACACTCGACCTTGGGTAACGATGGGATGGAGCCCCGGTGCCGCGTTCGGCTACGGTAGAAGAGAATGGGGAGGATCTTCGTCGCCTCGGTCGGGCGGTCAACGCTCGCACCGACGACGTGGTCGACGCGATGCTCCAGCGCACCAGGGAATCGGGCCGCCAATTGGACGCGGCGGTCGAGGAGCGCTTCGCCCGCGTCGGCGCCGTCTCGACCGTCGCGGTCGCACGGTGGATGTCCGGAGAGAGCCCGGAGGTCGCGCGCGAGGTCGGCCTGGAGTCGTGGCGGATCTTCGGCCAGCTCGCCGCTCAGCGCGCCGCGCCGCTGAACGAGGTCACCAAGCGCTGCCTGCGGTGGTGCGACGCCGCCGGGGACGTTGTGCGGGAGTGCGCGGGGGAACTGGATCTCGGCCCGTCCGTGCTGGCGCAGGCGCTGGCGATGCTGCAGCGCAGCCTCAACGTCACGCTCGTGAGGATGTGCGAGTCGTTCGAGGCAGAGCGCGAGGCCGCGGACGAGGAGCTTGCCCGCCGCCAGCGGGAGCTGTCGTTTCTCGCGACCCACGACGCCTTGACGGGACTCCCCAACCGTACGTTGATCCTTGACCGTGTGGAGCAGATGCTCGCGCGTTCTACTCGCAGCCAAACGCCGGTGGCGGCGCTGTTCATCGACCTCGACAACTTCAAGAGCATCAACGACACGCTCGGTCACTCCGCGGGCGATGAGCTGCTGCGGGCGGTCGCCGCACGGCTCGACGGCGTCGTACGCGCAGGTGATGCGCTGGGGCGCCTCGGCGGCGACGAGTTCGTCGTGATCTCCGAGCAGCTCTCGCTGGCGGCGGGGCCCGAGCTGATCGCCGAGCGCGTCCTCGAGGCTCTGAAGCATCCGTTCAAGCTCGGAGCGGACGAGGAGACTCGGGTGACCGTGACGGCGAGCATCGGGGTCGCCGCCGCAGACCGGATCTCGGCCGAGGAGCTCCTGCGCGACGCGGATATCGCGATGTACCGCGCCAAGTGGGACGGCAAGAACCGTTATGCGGTGTTCGAGACAAGCATGCAGGACACCATCCAGAGCCGCATGGAGCTCGAGATGGACTTGCGCGATGCTCTCGAGAAGGACGAGTTCTTCCTCGCCTATCAGCCGACGTTCAACCTGAGCGACATGAAGCCCACCGGTGTCGAGGCCCTGATCCGCTGGAAGCACCCGACGCGCGGGATCGTTCAACCCGACGATTTCATCCCCGTGCTCGAGGAGACCGGGCTGATCACAGAGGTCGGCAGGTGGGTCCTTCAGGAGGCCTGCCGTCAGGGCGCCGCATGGCGCCAGGACGGGTATTCGATCGGGATGGCCGTCAATGTCTCCGGACGCCAACTCGACTCCGACGAGCTCATTGTCGACGTAAAAGACGCGCTCTCCAGTAGCGGCCTTGACCCCGCGGCGTTGACGATCGAGATCACCGAGACGACGCTCATGCGTAACGTCGAGGAGACCGCACGCCGGCTCACTGCAGTCAAGCGGCTCGGCGTGCGTATCGCGATCGACGACTTCGGCACCGGGTACTCCTCGCTCGCCCACCTGCAACGGTTCCCGGTCGACGCGTTGAAGATCGACCGGTCGTTCATCTCGAGTCTGAAGCACAACCGGGAGGGCGAGACGCTCATCCACACGCTCGTGCAGCTCGGCAAGGCCCTCTCGCTCGAGACCTTCGCCGAGGGGATCGAGCAACAGCAAGAGCTCGTTCTGCTCAGAGAAGAGGACTGCGACAGCGGGCAGGGCTTCCTGCTCGCCCGTCCCCTCAACGCAGCTGCCACACAGGCATTCCTGCAGAACTGGGCCGAGGAAAGCGCTCCAGCTCCCCTGCACGCGCCGCAGCGCACATAGAGCCGGGCTACCACCGGCGAGCTGGGACTACCGTCCGTTGGGCTCCTTAGCGGCCAGCGGATTATCCCGCGACTACGCGTGTTTGGATGGTTCGGGGGCAGGTGCGCGCCGGCGTCAGCTCGGCCCGGCGCTCTGCGCGGCGGTAGCGGGGCGTCACTGCACCGTGGCTTCCATGTCCGCTAATACGAGTCCCGCCGATTAACCCCGCAGACGCGGGGAGGTCAGGAATCGCGGTGTGTACCCGCGAATGGTTGCGTGTTACCAGACACCACTAGGCCTGGCCAGCCGTTGCGACACAGCAGTCTTGAGGGCAAGGTAGCGCTGCGGCTCCGATGTGTGAGGCGGCGCGAGGCTCTTGTGACACCCACGGTATGACACGCCGTCGTTGTACACCGCTTTACACCCCTCTCAGGTCACCGAACGATGTAATATCCCTGTCATGTCTGCCCGTAGGTTAAACCACTGTCACGACCTGCTCACCTTCCGTCTAGAGGACACGCCTTGGTTGCCGCGCACTTTGCCGGTCGCCGCCCTCACGTTAAACGCTCGCTCCAGGCGACGTGGCAGGCTGAGGCACAACTGCGGCCTATCGACCCGTACGGTCAACCGTTACCGTCCCCCGTGGCGGCCGCCGATCGCAACGGGCGGTCTGTAGTGGCCCAAGAGGGTTAACCCTGATGACCGATCGCGACCCCACGGCCGCGGGCGAGACGGGGCCCGCCGCCGACGAGGTGGTGCTAGTGGCTGAACGGCTCAACCGCGAGGTCTCCCGGCAGCAGCCGAACTGGCAGACGGTGAGATCGTACGCACGGACGCTGCTTAGCATCGCTACTGGTCAGGCACTCGCGGCTTGGGTTGACCAAGCAGCCGAGCTCAGAGCCTTCGCTACCCGCGTCTTTCACGAATGCCAGCTGCGGCTGGCCTCTGAGCCGCGGTGCCTCCCGGTCATGGGTGCGGCCGGCGATGAGACTGCGGTAACCATCCGCGGTCTCGTATCGGACAGCCGCTGCCCCACGCAGGAGTATGCCGAAGAGTGCCTGTCTGAGCTCATGGTGGAGCTGTTCAAGGAGCAGCATCCACGCAACGGAGCCATCATCTTCCGTGCGCTTTCCGAGCCCGATGGGGGTGAGCTGCTGGTGATCGTGGCTATGGACGGCGCGACCGGGCACGCTGCCAGCTTCGTAGGTCCGCACCCAGCCACGAATCCAGAGCCACCTCATCTCGTCGCGGAAAACCCAGTCCCCAGGCACGCTGAGCGCGTCGAGAGCCTCGAAATGCTGTTTGCCGGAAGGCGCGCGGAAATCCACTTCGGCGACAAGACCTACTGGAAGACCTGGCTGAGAAAGGCAACCGCAAACGAGAACTGAGGGCAGCGTAAACGCAACCCGGCGGAACCGAACATCCACAGACAAGACTTTCGTCGGTTTATCGGGTTTACAGGGTTTTCGCGCCAGCGGGCAGTTCTCGCAAGTCGCGCAGTTATTGAAGGACGCGCCGCCGTACGTAGCCGATGGTCGGCGATCGAGCCTCCTGTACCCGTCGGGCAACGGTGTGAACGGGGCGACGTGCCTGAGATCCTTGCCCCAGCCTGACGAGCCTGGTGTCGGTGCTGAGCGCGAGCACACCGTCGGTCGATCCCCTATTCATTTGCCGATAGTTCGCGGCAGACCGCACGTTAGAAGGTAAAAGCCGGACGTTGTCGCAGGACCGATCGGACATGGCAATCCTCAGCCCGTCGGTCAGCGACGGCGGCGAGCGTAACGGCGCCACCAGCGGCGAGTCCGGCTTTGAGCGCTGATCCGGACCAGAGGCACAGCAGCGCATCGTCTGAGCGTCCATTGTGGCCGTAGCTTTCAAGCCACAGGTGAGGGGTGCCGATACACGCGCGGTCAAACATCGCAATTGGAGGACGTGTCCAGGATCGTGACTCGGGTAGATGATCTCCCTCATGCACAGACGCAAGCGCAGGATCCCACAGCGGACGTTCAGGCGGACCTCGCGCATCTGGCCGCTGCGCTGCTCGCGCGCACCGACGAGCTGATCGCGGACGTCACCGCTCGCGCCCAGAGCAGCAGCGCACGAGAGGGCGCACCCGCACTCGACGGTGCGGTCGAGGGCAGCTTCGTACGGCTCGGCAGATCCGCGACCATCGCGGTCGCACAGTGGCTGGGCGGGGAGCCCGTCGATGTGGCGTCCGCCGCGGGCGATGAGTTCTCACAAGCATTCGCAATACTGGCGGCCTGCAGCGACGTTCCCCTCGGTGAAGTGGTGCGGCGCTGTCAGTACTGGCGTGACGCCTGCGGCCTGGTGTTGCGCGAGGCGAGCGAGCCGGACGGTCTCGCGGACGAGCAGGCGTTGAGCCGCGCGCGCGAGGCAATCCAGCAGTCGGCGGATCGCACGATCGCGCAGATGAGCGCGATCTTCGACGGTGAGCGCCGGCGCATAAAGGCAGAGCTCGCGCGCCGTCAACAGGAGCTGTCGTTCCTGGCGACCCACGACGCGCTGACTGGGCTCGCGAATCGTTCGCTGATCATGGAGAGCCTGCAGCGGATGCTGGCCCGCTGCGCTCGCGAGGGCGGCGGCGTGACGGTGCTGTTCATAGACCTCGACGACTTCAAGCTAGTCAACGACACGCTCGGCCACAGCGTCGGTGACCAGGTGCTCGTCGCGGTCGCCGAGCGACTGCGCAAGCTCCTGCGCGGCGCGGACGTGCTGGGACGACTCGGCGGAGACGAGTTCGTTGTCGTGGGCGAGAGTCGATCGGCGCAGGACGGTCCCTCCGAGCTGGCCGGACGGCTGCTGGCGGCGTTTGCGGAGCCGTTCATTGTCGAAGACCACTCCGATCCGCTTCGCATCAGCGCCAGCATCGGGCTTGCGATCGGCAAGCCCGGGTGCTCGGCGGAGCAGCTTCTCTGCGACGCGGACATGGCGATGTACAGTGCCAAGTATGCGGGGAGCGGATGCTCGCGCTATGAGCCGGAGATGCGGGACGCGCTGCGAGCGGCCGCCAGCCAGGTCCCATCGCGTCCCGACGGATTAAACGTCAACGCTCCGCTGGCGGCTGCGAAGTAGCCGCTCCGCATGAACATGGATCGTCGAGGCCGGGACGTCGAGGGCGGTCGCGATCTTCAGGATGTTGGCGAGCGAGACGTTGCGCTCGCCGCGCTCGACGGCGCCGAAGTACCCGCGGTTCAGGCCGCTCTTGGAGGCCAGCGCTTCCTGGGTGATCCCCTGCTCCCTGCGGAGTTCGCGGATCGCCTCGCCAAACGTCGCGTGGTGGATGGAGAGTGCTGGCATCGTCGGCAAGAGATCCGTCGCGTTTGGCTGCTATAAGTACACTCGCTATACGTCGCGTCCCTACAAACATGGCCCCGGCGCGGCGAGAACCGCCCGGGGCCCGGCGCAGGAGGTATGAACTCCCATGCACGCAGAGGTTATCCAGACACCCGAAGAGGAGGATGCCGGCCACGATTGGGGCATTCTCGTGAGGCTCCTTGGCGACGATGACCAGCGACCGTGGTCCGTCGAGGAGCTGATCCTGGAGCGCGGCGAGCGCGTCGGGACTCTGGACTCGATCCACCGGCTCCAGGGGATCGGGCTGATCCACCGCACCGCGGACGACCTGATCTTCCCCACCCGGGCCGCGCTGCGCTACAACCAGATCGCGGCCTAGCAGCAGCCGATCCAAGAGCGGGCTAGTGCTTGGTGGATGTGGGCTACCGTGAACAGTAAGCGGATCACCCGTCTCGCTCGGCGAGCGACCGACGGAGAACGTGTGAAGCGATGGTTGCATCCGCGAGGCCAGCCACAGCGCTGTCGCGGCAGGTCCCCTCGCCACCCACCCAAGACGACATGACCGTCGAGCTGACCCACCGCCGAGCCGGCGAGCACCATGAGTTCGTAGTGCACGGGGAGGTCGTGGGCCGGCTTGTGTGGGTCTCCGAGCGCAACGCGAACGAGGCCCCCGGATGGGTGCTGCAGACGCCGGGATGGCCGAGCCGCCAGATCTACCGGGTGCCGCACGCGCTGGCACACGATCCTGACCTCGCGCGCCGCCACCGCGAGTCCGCGAGCCTGGGTATTGCCCGGTGGATTCTGAGCGATCGTCTGTCAGGTCTGGTTCCCCGGCCTGAAGCGCATCGGAGCCGGTAGCGGTGGGTCGTGTCGGCGGGGAGGATCCGCCGCGTGTACCCGGTCAGCACTACACCCCGAGCGTAGTCTCTGATCGGATGGCTGGCGCTGGCAAGAAGCTTCACGGGAACGGCACTCCACGCAGGCAGAGAAGCCCCACCGCGTCAGTGAGCGATGGCGGCTATGGCAGGCCGGCGCATCCAACGCGCGTACATGCCGGACAGAAGTATTGGCCGCGGCGCGGGATGCGACGCAGAGCGCTCGTGGTCCGATCGGTCGGCCGGGACGGCAAGGTGATCGCGCGCCGCCTCGACGGCGCGCGTGAGCGTGTGGCGGTCACGCGAGCGCGGTTGCTGGCGACGCGCGAGGACGGTCAGGGCCGCCACTTCCAGTTCCTTGGCTGGAGCTCGCGCCGCTACCGGACCTGGGCCGTTGTCATCGAGGTCCACGAGGCCGTTGCCTCGCTGGTTCTGCCAGAGTGGCACCCGACGCGCCCGGTCTGCCTGCCGTTGGGGGCACTGCCTGAGTGCGCCCGCCGTCCTGGCGTGTGGCTGAAGCTCACCGCCGATCTCTCGGCGCCGGCGCCCGGCAAGCTGCACACGGCCTCGTTGAGAGTCTGTGAGCACCCCGGGAGCCTTGGCTGCTCGCTGCTGCCCGGACGGTCTGAGTAATGGACGCGCCGCGCGAGGAGCCGGTACACCTGAGCGCCCGACGCAACCCCGATGAGACGTTCCACGAGGTTTGCAATCGCCTCGTTTGGCACGGCAGGACACGGCTCGTCAACGACACTCTGGAGGCCCGGCTACGCGCGCTCGACGAGTGCGTGTGGCACTTCGTGCGCGATTTTCACATCTGCTCGGTGCCGATCCCGTTCATGCTGTTCGGCCCGGTCGGCGTGTTCCTGCTGCAGGGGAGCCGCGGCTACTGGAGCGTCCGGGACATCGCGGACATGTGCCGTGCCGCGGACACCCTGCGGGCGGCGCTGAAGGGCTATCCCGACCCGGTTCATGCGGCGATCGTGATGCTCGACGAGGAGCTGGCGCCGCGCCAGCATTTCGCTCGCGGCGGCGAGGGCCCGTGCTGGATGCTCGGCGAGGAGATGCTTCACGGTTGGCTGCACAGCTTCCGCGACCGCGGACTCTCGCTACAGGACATCGCGTTCCTGCGCGCCTGGGGGAGCCCCGCCCGCTCATATGAGCCCCGACGTCTGTTCACCCCGGCCAACGACGCGGACGGCCTTTCCTAGCGTGGTGCTCAAGCTCGGCGGCCGATCTGCCGATTGAAAGCTGATCCGGCCTCTGGCGATCCCCGCTAGCAAGATCTCCGATTGGGTTGAACTAACTAACCATAAGTGGAAGTATTCCACAGGTTGAACTACGGGATATAGGGGTACATGGCTTCCACAGGGGACTCCGCAGGCAACGGGAACTCACCCGCCGAGCTGGCCGGGTTGATCTCGGAGGCCGACCGAACCTACCTGTCGGGTCAGCTCAGCCCGCAAGTCATGGACGTGCTGATGGGCGTGCTGGGGGAGCTCCCGCCGGCGCTCCGCGAGCAACTGGTCAGAGAGGTTCGAGTGGAGGCCGAGGTCCATGGCGATGATGCGTTTGGCCTTGCGCTCGCTCGCGTAGCCCACGGCAGTGCCACCCGTGCGCGGGAGGGCGAACCGTGAGCGTCCGCGTGCTGCGATCTCGATCGCCCGAGCAGCAGGCCCAGGAAGTGGTGGGCGCCAACCTTCACGCGCTGGAAAAGCCGGTGTTGCGCGCTGTCAAAGGCCGTCTGGTGCGGGAGAACATAGGGCTTCCCGAACCCGACCTCGAGGCGGCCTACAACCAGGCGTGGCACGGTGTCTATGAGACGATCGCGCAGGGCCGGCAGGTGGACAATCTGACCGGGCTGCTGATCGACATCACCTACAAGCGCTCGGTGGACATCTACCGCCAGCGCCACGAGGCGATGCACTCAGACGCCGTCCTGGATGACCATGCCGCTGACGTCGACCTCGCGGAGCAGATCGACGACCAGCGCAAGATCGACCGGCTGATGGAGCGGCTGATCGAGCGACTTAACACCAACGAGCGCAACGCGGTGACGCTGTGCGTCATGCACGGCTACAAGCGACCGGAAGCCGCGCAGCGGCTCGGCATCCCGGAAGTCGCGTTCCAGAAAATCATGGACTCCGCGACAAAGAAGATCGCCGGGATCGTCACCGGGATGCAGGCCCGTGGCTGCGGCGGGGAAGAGTGGGCCAGGGCGTTGCGAGCGTTCGCGCTCGGGCTGACCGGCACAGACAGCCCGGACTACGAGCGAGTCACGCAGCACATCGATGAGTGCGCGAGCTGCAAGCGATACGTGATGGGTCTGCGTGGCCTGGCTGCGGTGCTCCCGCCGATCATGCCCCTCGGCCACGACATCGCCGCCCTGCTGGCCCACCTTTACAAGCTGTTCGCGCCAGCGCACGGCGCGGTGACGACCGGCGCGAGCACCGCGCAGAGCACCGCCGCAGTCGCCGGGGCTACCGCCGCCGGGTCCACGGCCGTGAGCGGCGGCGGGCTGTCGGGTGTGCTCGGCGGCGGCGCGATCAAGGCGGCTGTCCTCGTCGCAGGGATCGCAGCGACAGGCACGCTCTCCGTCGGGCTCGCCGTTCACCACCACACGCCTCGGGCTCACCTGGCAACGAGCAGCCCATCGAGCTCGCCCATGCCAACCAGCCTGGAAGCGAACCTACTCGCGACCGACCCCGCGCGCAGCTACGAACAGTCCAGAGCCCAGGCAACGCGCCGCAAGCACGACACCAAGACTCGCCGAGGGCAAGCCGGCGCGACGGCCTCCGAATTCGGGTTCGAAGGATCGCGCCCGACCACCCCGCAACCCGTCGCACCCACAGCCACCACCACCAGTCCACCCGCACAGCCCTCGCCGAGCGAAGAATCTAGCGGCCGCGAGTTCAGCTTCGAGAACGCCAGCCGCTCCAAATAGCCGCCGGAGAGATCTCCGAAAATTAGCTCGGGGGTAAACCGGGAGATCACTCGACGCCTCTCCAGACACCGATCTGGAGGCGCCGATGCTGGACCGCAGCACACAACCGAATCTGTTTGACCCTCGCCGCCTCGGCGTCGCCGCCACCGAGGAGGAGCCGCTTGCCCCCCGGGACACAGAGCCGCCGCCCCCGCGCACGCCGCGGCGAGCGGACCGCACCCGCCGCCACGGCGCGAGCGCCAGGAGCTTGCTGAAGGGTCCTCTGCGCGATCGGCTTCGCCGTGCGGCCCGCTACCTGCCGGTCGCCGTCCTGCTGGGGCTGGCGCTGAGGAGCCCGGCCGGATGCGGGCGGAGCGCCACCAGGACGCACCTCACCCGCAGCGTCGCGGCGAGCCTCCCGCCGGCCGCACCCGCAGCCCCAGCGCGGAGGAGCTCGGTGGGACCCCCGCCCGCCCACGGCGCACCGAGGCCCGTGCCCATTCTGTCAGCGCGCCGGCACCGGACAGACAGCCAACCGCGACGCCCCGCTTCGCCGCGAGGGCCGGCCCCAGCCTCGCGAGCGTCCGCGCCCGGCACGCCGCCAGCGAGGAACACGCCGCCCATCGCGCCGCCGCCCCCCTCATTCACCGGCTCTGAGCCCGTCCGCCGCCAGGAATCCGGCGGCGAGTTCGGCTTCGAGCGCTGAGAACCCAACCGCAAACACGGAGGTCAACCGCATGACTAGAAACATCCCCGGCGCTATCCGGCGGGTCCGACTGGCAGCCAAGCTCGCCCTGATCGAGACGTTCGTAATCGTCTCGCTGAAGGCCTGGGCCGCCGCCCACCCCCTCATCCCATACCTGTTTCGCAAGGACCTGGGGATACCGGACAGCTCCAAGATCGAAGGCATCGACAAGTTCGCCGCGTTCATGGCGTCCCTGTCCACGCCGCTACTCGTCGCGTTGGCGGCGATCGCGCCGATCGCCCTGATCTTCGGTGCGGGCCTGTTGATGTTCGGGCACAAACGGGCCGGAGGGATCCTCGCGGGAACTGTCGGGGCGCTCGCCCTGGCCGCCTGCGCAACCGGGCTCGTCGCCTAAAGCAGCCGGTGCTCGCGCACGCCGACACCCCCGGGCGCCGCTTCGCGACGTCCCGCGCCCAGCTCACCGCGCCGCATCCCCGCAGGATGCGCGTCGTGGTGGGCGCGGGCGTCGCCGGCACCGTGCTCGTCGCGGCGCTGGCCGCGTCGCTGGCTGAACCCGCGTCGGCCCGTGCGGAAATCCCGATCGTCGGTCCCGTGGTGAAAACGATCGGCGGGATCGGCCACGCCGTCCTTCACCCAGCCGAAGCGGTCGTCGAAGCGCTGGTGAAGGTACTCCAGGCGATCTTCGGCGGGGTCGAGGCGAAACTGATCACCGCCGTCATCAACGGGCTGCTCGCGATCCCGAACTTCGACAGCGGGCACGTCGCGGCACTCGAGCACACGACGGTCGCGATCGCCGCCGGCATGCTCAGCGCGGTCCTCACTCTCTCGATCCTTCGCTACTACCTGGCGGGTCTCAGCGACAGCGGCTCCGGCGGATTCGAGGCGGTTCAGGGACTCATACGAGTCATCGGAGCTGTCGGGTTCATCATCGCGTGGCCCGGCATCTTCGGCGAGATCGTGCAGATACCCAAGATGTTCGACGGGGCGCTGCTCGGCTCGGGATCTGTGCAGCACAACGTCGCGCTGCTGTTCGACGCGGCGCTCGTCGTCGGGAGCGGCGCGTTCGCGCTCAGCGCCGGACTCGGACTGATCTTCGTCGTGCTGATCGGATTCATCGCGGCCGTCGTCTTCATCGCCCTGCTGTGGATGAAGGTGCTGCTGAGCGTGATGATGATGTTCCTGTACGTGTCGATGCCTTTGTGCATCGTGCTGTGGCCCGTGCAGGAGCTCTCGTGGCTGGCGGTCGCCGCGATGCGCGCGATGTTCGTCGCGCTGATCGTGCCGTGCGTGTGGGCGATCCTGTTCGCCCTCTCCGCGGCGGTGAACGCCGATGTGCTCACGTGGGCGCCGTCGCACAGCGTCATCGACACGGTAATCATCAGGCCGCTCGCCGGGATCACACTGATGCTGCTGTGCATCACGATCCCGCGGTTCCTGATGCGGACCGCGATGATCGGCCCGCACGGCCAGGCGGGCGGAGGCTGGCGGGTATGGCGGACCGTCACCTTCGGCATGTTCGCGTTGCGCGGCGCCGCCGGCGCCGGGCAGACCGTCGCGACCGCCGCGATGGAGGGCCATCCGGCCGCGCAACGGATGATCGACAAGCTGCCCTCGCAGCTGCGCCCGCCGACTGAGCCGGGGCAGGGGAGCCTCGCGGGGCGGGTCGCATTCGGGCGCGCCGGCTTCACCGAGGACGCCAAGAGAAAACTGAGCAAACCGGAGGGACAGAGCGCCGCCGGGCAATCCACAGGCGCACAAGACTCCTCCATCAAGCCGCAGATGCGCCTGCCGGGTGTCTCCCCGGCGAGCTACGAGAAGGACCGCATCGACCGCGCCGGGGCGGAAATGTATGACCAGGCGGGATCCTCGCCGTCCAGTCCGGCCGCCGTCACCGCGGCGATGGCCAAGTTCCCGGAGCAGACGCAACGCGCGATCGCCGATTTCCGCGCAAACGACTACCAGAAGCTGCGGGACCTGATGGCGCACAACCTTCACTCGCCGTCGCTCACCGAAGAGCAGCACCAAGCGCTGTGGACGATCGGCACCGCGCGAAACCGTGGCGCGCAGCAGGGCATCGATGCCGCCATAAGCGTTCTCGACGCACAGCAGGCGGGCCAGGCGAGCGGGACGGGTAGCCAGCCGGCCACGGCGCAGGGCCCGCCGCCGGCGAGCGAACCCCAAGCCGGCGGCGGCGGGGGCCCGTCGCACGCCGGCGGCGGGGAGTCCTCGCGGGCCGCCGCGGCGCCGGGCGGCGTCCCTCCGGCCCCGTCGCCCGAGCCGCCCGCACCCGCATCGGGCGGCGCCGCGCCGCGCACTCCCTCCTTGGCGGGGCCGCCGTCTGAATCGGAGGAGGGCGGTCGAAGCCTCGGCACGGACCTGCCGCAACAGCCGCCGGTACCGGCGGACTCCAGCCAGACGGGCCGCGCCGGCCAGTTCGGCGACCTACCTGATCCTGAGCCGTTCCTCGACTGAGACGAGCCTTGAGAATGCACCCTGCTTACAAGCATCTGACCGACCGTCTGCGGATAGCGGAGCTGACAGTGCCACAGATCGCCGGCCTGTTCGGTGGGCTGATGAGCGGCTTGGTGTTCGCTCTGTATCTCTCGCCGTTCAGTCCTTATCTCACCCTCTGCCTGTCGATCTACATCGCGAGCATTCCCGCCGGCACCGTCCTTCTGGCGAGCAGCACCGAGTTCGACCTGTGGCTGTATATCCGGGCGTGCATCGGCGAGCAGTTGAGCGACGGCCGCTACACAGCCGGGCCGGGAGACGAGTTCACGGGGTATGTGATCGAGCCCGACGAACCCACCGGCGCTCTGCACAGCACCGGGGACAGACAGGCCGTCGACTTGGGGGAGCTATGGGCGCTTTGAGAGGCCGCCGCGAGAGCGGCTGGGTCAAGCAGGCCGGCGATCTGCTCCCGGTCGAGGCGATCGACCGGACGGGCCTCGCGGTCACCAGCGAGGGCGCGTTCGTGCGGGTATTGCAGGTGACGCCGCCGAACCCGCTGATCCTCTCCGAACAGGAGCGGGCGCGTATCGCACGCGGCTACTGCCATCTGGCGTCCCGGCTGCGCGCGGATCAGCGCCTGCAGTTCTACGTGCACTCCCGGCCGGTGAACCTCGCCGAGATCCTCGCGAGCGCCCGGGCAGAGGTCAGCTACACCTCCGGTCCCGCGCCCGCCTCGCTGGATGGCGAGGGCGCCGACCCGCTCGCGACCTCCCGCTGGCGGCTGTACGCGGCGATGGAGCAGTCGCTGCGCCTGCACTCCGATGAGCAGGCCGCCGTCGAAACGTCCTTCTATGTGGTGTGCCCGCACGTCCCGCCCAGGCGCGGGCGCCACGAGCTGCTGCGCGAACTGCGCCCGCGTCACGGCAAGCTGCTGAGCGGACCGCTGAGGCGAGCGCTTCAGGCGCACCGCCGCGCGGCCCGGGAAAGCCTGGCGTTCACCGAAACGGTGCGCTCGGAGCTCGACAGCCTCTCGATTCCGAGCCGCCTGGTCAACGGGGAGGAGTTCGCCGAGCTCTTGTGGGCGCGCTTCAACCCGACGCAGGCCGACCGCTCGGTGAGGACACCGCGCGTGACCGAGATCCTCGGCAGCCTCGAGGGCGAGGTGGACGCGCAGCAGGCGCGAGCGGTCGCGCAGCGTCTGCGGGGACTGATCGCAGGATCCCCGATGGACTTCCAGCGCTCCCACCACCACGTCGAGATCGACCGCGACGTCGAGCAGACGATCTGGGTCGCAACGACGGCTGAGCACACGCAGATGGGGTGGCTGATGGGCGCCATGATGAGCCGCCAGCCGTTCACCCTGAGCGTCCACGTCCGGGCGCTTGACCGCCGCCGTGAGCGCACGAGGCTGAAGATGCGCTACCGCCGCGTGTACGCGATCAACCGTGGCGCGGAGGCACGCGGCCGGGTGCCGGACTTCGACCGCTACGCCCAGGAGCAGGAGACCTCGCATCTGCTGCGTGACATGGCCGGCAGCGACCGCGCGAGCCTGTTCGACGCGAGCATCTATCTGAGTGTGCGCGCGCCCGGCCCGGAACCGGACCTCGCGGCGCTGGGAGAGGCCGTTGACTTCTGCTCGGAGGCATTGAGCTCGACCTCTGATGCGGCGGTGAACCGTGGCGCCCACCACCAGCGGCGGCTGTGGCCCTCCACGCTGCCGCTCGGCCGCGACGCCGCCGGCTACACCAGGACCTACGCGACACAGAACGTCGGGGACTGCGTGCCGCTCGCGGGCACGGGCTGCGGCAGCCCCTCCGGTGTTCCGTTCGCGTTCGCCTCACCCGGGCGGACGCTCGAGCGGCTGAACCCGGCCGACCGGGCGCACGACAACCAGACGCTGCTCGTCGCCGGCAAGTCGGGGTCCGGCAAGACGATGATGGTGAACACGCTTATCGCGCGGTGCATCGCGCTCGGGGTCGGCCCGGTGTTCGCGATCGACCGCGCCGGTCACTACTCGGTGCTGACCCGTCTCGTGCACGGCGCGCGGCACCTGGACATCGGCTCCGACAGCTCCGAGTGGGCGATCAACCCGTGGGACACCCCTGAGCAGGCGACGGTCCCACGGGAGAAGGTCGCGTATCTCGTCGCGCTGCACTCAACGATGATGGGCGATGAGGGCCTGAGCGTGCTGGAGCGCTCCCACCTCGCCACGGCGATCCGCCAGGTTTACGCAAAGGCCCACGAGCGTTCTGTGAACGCCCGCGAGTCGATGCTGCGCGCCGAGCTGCTAGCACGGGCATCCCAGGAGAGTGGGGCGGGAGCGGTCGACGTCGGCGCGGCGCTGCGCAACCTCGCCGAACGGCTCGGGGAGTTCTGCGACGAGGGCGCCTACAGCTACGTCCTTGACCGCGAAACGAACGTTCCGGGCGACAGCCCGCTGGTGGTGTTCGACACCGAAAGCTGCCCCGAGGCGATCCTCGGGCCGGTGATGTTCTCGCTGATCGAGTACGTCACACGCCAGGTCAAGCACCACCACTCCCAGCACAGCCACCTGGCCGGAGCGCCGGGCGTGCCGCGGCTGCGCCTGTTGAGCGTGCTGTTGATCGATGAGGCGTGGCACAAGGCCGCGAGCCCCGACGCGGGCGTGTACCTGGCGGACCTCGCCCGGCGAGCGAGGCATCTCGGCCTGTTCCTGGTGATTATCAGCCAGGCGCTGTCTGACCTGAACACCGAGCACGGTCTGCCGCTGCTCGTGAACTACGCGATGGCTCTCCTGCTCAAGCAGAAGCACGCCGACGAGCTCACGTTTGACAGAGAAGCGTTCGGGCTCACCGAGGAGCAGACCGCCATCATCGGGCACCTCGAAACGGTCGCGGGCCGCTACGCCGACCTGTTTTGGATAAACGGGGCGCGCGGCATGGGACGGGTGCGGTTCCCTGTAGGCCCGACCGAGTATTGGGCGTTCACAAGCGAGAAGTTCAAGGACGTCCCCGCGCGCGACGCGATGATCGCCAAGCACGACGGGAACGTGTGGGCCGCGCTATGTGAGCTCGCCAGCCACGGCGTGCCCCTCGGGTTGGACGACTAGGCGGGGCTTGGCGTGCCTGGAAACAATGACAGTCACGCTGGCGTTGCTCTCGCGGTCCTCGCGGCAGCGACGGCCCCGGTCGCGGTGCTGATCGGTTTCGTGATCTTGCTCGTCACGATCATCGCGCCGCCGTCGAGCGCTTCGTGCTCATCCGGCGGCGGTGTGGCGGTCCAGCCGGTGAGTGTCCCGGCCGGGTTGAGCCGACTGGCAAGCGAACTGTGGGACAAGCCGCTCGCGATGGCGCCCGGCAAGTGGTATCCGGTCGGGGCGACCGAGTATCACGCCGGGGACTCGACTGGCAGCGGGCATTACGGGTCGATCCCCGACCCCTTGCAGGCGAACCTCAACAACCACCCGGACAGCTACGCCGAGCTCTCGTTGCTGCCGAGCAACCCGGCGAACGGCGGCACCTTCACGTTCACCGACGCGAACGCGCTCGGCACCCTGCCGTACATGACCGGGCTGCGTGTCGCCAAGGACGGCAAGAGCATCCTGGTCTATAAGCGCGACACCGGCTACGGCCAGGGACCCTCCGAACACACCCCTGAAGGGTTCGAGTACCGCATCGACCTGTGGGGAGCGGCCGCCCGAGCGCTCGGCGTGTCAAAGGACCAGGTGGACATCCAGCTCGCCCCGAAGACCGGGGCGGGCGCAGTCCTCGAAGCGACACCGGGCGCGAGCGTCGAAGGCGCGGGCGCGGCGGGTGAATCCTCTGAATGCGGTGCGATCGGTGGCGCGGAAGGACCGCTGCCGCTGACAGCGGGCCAGAGCGCGAAGGTGCTCGGCGACGGGCTTGCGGCCGCACCCAGGGAAGCCCCCGTCGCGGTGAAGGCGATGATCGCCGCCGGGAACCGTCTGGATCACTCAAGCTACCTGTACGGGGGCGCCCACGGCACCTCGCTGAGCGCTCTGGCGCCGGCGTATGACTGCAGCTCGTCGGTGTCGTTCGTGCTGCACGGCGGCGGCGTGTTCGCAAGCTCCGCGGAGGACTCGACCGAACTGGAGTCCTACGGGCTGCCGGGGCCCGGCAAGTGGGTGAGCGTGTACGCGAACAGTGAACACGCCTTTATGTACGTCGCGGGGATCAGGTTTGACACGAGCTTCAACGGCACCGACACCGGGCCGAACCGCAACCAGAGCGGCCCGCGCTGGCGGGTCTTTGACGAAGTACCGAAATGGGCTCAGTGGGTGGTCCGCCACCCGCCCGGACTCTGAAAGGACCGAACATGCGAACCCGAACTCGCCGCTACCTGCTGCTGTTGGCACTGGCCGCACTCACACCGTTCCTGTCGGCCTGCGGGCTGCTGCGCGAAAGCAAGACGTCGTCGAGCAGCGCGAAGGAGATTCCCGTGCAGGCCAGCCCCGGGGAGCGCCAGGGGACGATCCCCGCTTCCGCCGCGCCAGAAGCGCCGCCCACGACACCGGCCGCGACACCGGCGCAGGCGGTGGAACGCTTCGCCTCCGCCTACATCAACTGGACGTATGTGTCGCTCCCGGCGGTTCAGGCGCGGCTGGCCGCGAGCGCGATCGGCGAAGCCCGCGCCGCCGAGCTTCAGGCCCGAGCGCAGGCCACCCGCGACACGGCGCTGGCGCGCGCGCACATCTACAACACCGGCACGGTCCTTGCGGTCAGCCGCGTTGCCGGCGGGCAGCCGGACGAATGGGTCGCGGTTACACGCGAGCAGACCGGCGGGGACCAGGAATACGCGGGCATCCAGGCGGCCTTTCACGTCACGCTGGCGACGGTCGCGCGGGTGTCGAGTCGCTGGGTGGTGACGGCGTGGCGGCCTCAGTAGGTCCGAGGACGCGACGAGCGAGCCGAGGAGATGAACTCCAACGTGCAAAGCACCTGGCGCGTCTGGCCGCGAGCGTCGCGGCGTCGAGGCGGCGCGAGCGACGGCGAGCCCTTCGTTCCCGGCCTGTCGTTCCGCAAGGCGCCCGGCCCGCTGCTGGCGGTGGCTGGCCTGTCCGGCGGCGCCGGCGCGTCCGTCCTCGCGTATCTCATAGCCGTTACCGCCGCGAGGCAGTCGAGCGCTCCCGTGCTCGTGGTTGACACGGGCGGACCGACGGGCGGACTCGCCGCCCACGCGGGGGTCAGCGCCCCGCGGACGCTCGCCGATATCGCCGAGCGGATCGCCGCGCAGGAGCCGGTGACGGGGGCGCTGTGGGCGGATGGCGAGCATGGTCTGCGGGTGCTCGCGGGCGTCCCGCAGTTCACCGTCGACGGTGACCGCGACGCGATCCTGCGCGTGCTTAGAGACGCACGCGATGCGCACGGCCTGACAGTCGCTGACGCCGGCACCCTCGCCCGCACCGCAGAGCAGGCCGCGCTCGCCGCCGCTACGCATGTCGCCTGGACGCTGCTCGCCAGCACCGACGGAGTGACCCGCGCTAGGCGCGTGCTCGAGCGGATCGCGCCGCTGGGGAGGCCGGAGATCGTCGTGGCGCGCGCCGACCCCGCGGTTCGCAAGCCGCCTATATCCGCGCTCGCGGACCTTGCGGATGACCGCCGCGCACCGCTCGTCCTGATGCCGAGCCTGGGCGACCTCTCACGTGAGAAGAGCGACGCGCTGGCCGACCGGGCGGCACTCGCGCTTGCAGCGATCGGCGGGGTGCTTCGCAGATGACTCTCGCGCGACGCAACGCCCCCGTGCTCGCCGCGGTCCTCGGCGGCTGGCTGGTCGTGGCCCTCGCCTGCTGGGTCGTGACACAAGCCGGGTTTGCGCCAGGCGCCCGGCGGCTACTGGCGGTCCACTTGGTCGAGCGCTTCGCCGACCCTCCGGGCGAGGCGCTCGGGATCTGGCTGAACAACTCGAAGATCACCGCCGGCGTCGCGGTCTGCATCGCGTTCGTAGCGCTCGCCCGGTGGATACTGCCCGCGGGCCGGGCCGGCGCCGAGCGGATACCGATGTGGTTCGCCGACGCGATCCTCGCGGTCTGGGCCGTGGCGCAGGCGGCGCTCGCGGGGGTGCTGATCGGCGCATACGGCTCGGCGCAGCTGCGGGCGTTCCTGCCGGACGGGCCGGTCGAGGTCACCGCCTGGGCGCTGCTGGGAGCGCTGTATGTCAACGCGCGCCGCGGACGCAATGGATGGCGTGGAACCGTTTGGGGACTGGTGGCGGTCGAGGTGCTGCTCGCGCTCGCCGCGATCCTCGAGGCGTTCGGCGGGGTGGGGCTGTGATCCGACCGCGCGCCAGCCACCTTTTCCTGCTGGTCATCGGCTTCATCGTGAGCGTCGCGATCTTCGCGATCGCCGCCTCGAAACTCGCCCACCTCACACCCGCACCCGCGCCCGGCGGTGTCTCAGCCACCCAGGCCGGAACACCGACGCTAGCCAGCGCCGCCCGAGCCACGGCTGCTCATGGCGCCCATCACGGCTGGCTGAGCTTCGGCCACATCCTCTTGATCTTTCTCCTCAGCGCGGCGCTGGGCGGCGTCGCGCTGGGCAGGTGGGCGAACCGCATCATCCGCCAGCGACTGGAGAACCGCCTGACCCGCGAGTACGGCCTTTACGAGCTGCGGCTCTCGCTGCACGACGAAGCCCGCGAACAGGACGTGGTGGACATGGTGGAGGCGCTGCTGCACGCCGTCCGCGAGTTCCCGGAGGACCGCGCGCGCGACGGGCAGCCGTTCATCGCGCTGGAGGCGCACTTCGGGCCGGGCGCGACCGGCGAGCTGGAGTGGGTGCTGTGCGTGCGCTGCGAGCGCTCGCTGGTTGCGAGCATCGACGGGTTGATCTCCGCCGCCTACCCGGACGTGCGCCTCGGCTACGAGTTCCGTGGCCCGCCGCGGGAGATCGGCGGCGTCCTTCCAGAGCCGGGACACGTCCTGCGGTTCCGCAAGTCCCGCAGCTTCATCTACCCGCTCGTCAGCGAGGTCCAGCCCGGCGCCGCACGACCGTTGGAAGCGATCGCCCAAGCACAGGCGGCCCTCGGCGTGCCGAGCACCGTCCGCTTCCAGCTGACCCCGTGCGCGCTCCCGTTCGAGCGCTACGCCCGCGAGCGGCTGCGCGGCCATGAGGACCGCCTCGCGATCGGCGACGGCGGCGTGCTCAGCTCGCTGAACCGCACCGAGATGACAGCGGCAGCCTCGAGCCAGGACCATGCGTGGTGCTGGCTTGAGCTCCAGGTCGCCTGCGAGTCGCGGGAGACGGCGAACCGGATCGCCGCCGCGGTGCTCGCCCGCCGCGGCGAGAACCGTCTGCAACGCCGCTGGATGATCGCCCGAGAGGACCTCTACCGCAGACGCTTCCCGACCGCCTACCCGCCGCTGCTGCCGAGCCCGACGCTGCGCACCCTGACGTCCTCGAGCGAGATCGCACACCTGATCGCGCTGCCGGGAGCGCGGTTGAAGAACGTGCCGGTGCGCCGCCTGGCGCTGCCCCGGATACCCGCACCGCCGGAGCTCGCGATGGCCACCGATGACCCGGCGCCCGACATGCCACCCAACCCGGCCGCAGGGCGGGTGCCCGGATGAGCCCTACCGCCTTGCGTGCCCTGCCGTATCAGATGCTCCCGGCGCTGCGGGCGTCCAACGGCCCCATCTACATCCACCCCGACGACCGCCGCTACGGGGTGCTGGCCGTCGGCGGCCAGGGCAGCGGCAAGACCGCGCTGCTGCTGCGGCTCTACCTCTCGGACATACGCGACCCCGACGCCAGCCCGATCATCCTCGACCCCAAGTCAGAGCTCGCCCGGCTCTGCCTGGAGATGACCCCGCCGGATTGCGGCAAGCGCGTGTGGTACCTGGACCTGGGGCGCCCGATGTTCGGCATGTCGCCGCTGCGGCGCGACCCGGCCAGGACCCTGCCCGAGCAGGCGTCGGCGATCGCGGACAACATCGTGCAGGCGATCTCGGACACCGCCGAGGGGCAGGTCTTCCAGTCCTCGCGCAGATACCTGTACCACGCCGTTATCGGGGCGCTCGCGTTGGCGAACAAGCACGGCGGCCTGGCGATGTTCGAGGACGTGTTCGCGCTGCTGCTGCCCTCGCGTGAGGATCTGCGGGAGGCCGCGGTGAACGCCTGCCAAGAGTTCGCGGACCTCGACCACACGACCGAGTTCTTCCGGGTGACGCTGCCCGACGAACTGGACGCCAACCGCTCCAACACCTACCAGCGCCTGGACCCGCCGCGCAACAAGATCGAAGCGATCCTGGCGAGCCCGTCACTGCGGCGCTTCTACAACCACCCGACCGACATCAGGCTCGCGGACATCGTGCGCGCTGATATGGACGTCGGTTTGTCAAGTGCCCAGCACCGGATGCCCGCGACGGGGCGGGCATCCTGGTCGGTCAAGGGGGCGGCGGGCCTGGCGGGTGCGCGACGCGCGGTCAGGCTGATATGCGCGGGTTGGGTACCGCAGGACCGGGTTTCGTCGTGAGAGCCCGCTGTCTAGGATCGAGCGTGGCCCCCGGTTGGGGGGTTGCTCATAGCGCGACCGCGGGTGCTCTCGCGCGTGGTGGCCAGGTTGTTCCCGCCGCCTCCTTGACCGACGTGGTGCTGGTCGGGTCAGTCGGCGTTGGCGATCGCCCAGCAGAACCCGGCGAGTTCGCGGGCGACAGCGACCGCGACGATCGTGCGTCGCTTGCCTCGTTCTGCGTCGAGCCGCCGCCAGGTGCGGTGCAGGCGCTGTTGAGCCTTCCAGGAGAGCGCGATCACGTGCGCGTCCTGGCCGTCTTGGCGGCGCTTGAGCGCGGTGCCCTTGGCGGGCGCTCTGCGGTAGTGCCAGGCGGCCTCGACGAGGAGCCGGCGGGCGTGGCGAGACCCTGTCTTGGTGATCGAGCCTTGACGGCGACGCTCCCCGGAGCTGTCCTCGCTGGGGACCAGGCCGACGAAGCTCATCAGCTGTCCCGCCCTGGCGAAGCGCTGCCAGTCGCCGATCTCCGCGCACAGCCCTACCGCGCTGAGCGTGTCCATCCCGCGCAGGCAGCGCAACCGAGCGACGCTCTGCGCCCACGGCGAGGCGGGCACGAGCTCGCCGATCGTGCCCTCCAGCGCGGTCCGGCGCACGATCAGCGCGTCGATCGCGCCGAGATAGTCGAGCAGCGTGACCTGCGCACCCCGGTCGCTCAGCTCCAGGCGCCCGAGCCACTCGCGGTGACGGATCGTCCAGTTAGAGCCGGGACCCTCGAAGACGATCTCGTGACGCAGCAACAGCTTGCTCATCCGGTGGCGTGCGCGCATCAGATCACCACGAACGTCCTCGCGTGCTCGGACGAGGTCCCGCAGCGCCTCTTCCTCGGTGCTCGGCACCCTGACCGGATACAGGCCTCCGACCATCAACAACCGCACTAAGCGCTCCGCGTCGCGACGATCAGTCTTGACGCGGTCCTGCGCGGGACGCTCGATCTTGCCCGGCGCAGCGACCACGCACCCCACCCCGGCCGCCGCGAGCGCCCGCGCGAGCCCGAACCCCGTCGGCCCCGCCTCATACGCCACGCGCGTCGGCCCGGGCAACGAACCACAGAACTCGACCACCTCGCTCGTGCGCCCGGAAAGCGTCCGCGAGCGGAGTTCACCCGACACCGCGTCAACCGTCACCGCGAGCACCTTCGCCGCGTGCACATCCAAACCAGCCCAACTGCGAACCTGTGTCATGTCGGCACCCCCATGATTGCGGTCGGGGCCCAGGCCATTCCTGGACCCTCAACCCGCGCACCTCATGCGCGGGTGCCGACCTTCACACCCTCAACGGACGCCAAGACGGCGACCCATATGGTCTAGGGACATCCTGATCATCGACGCGAACATGGGCGCGCTGGGCGAGAACAACGCGCAGGTCGTCATGCACCTGTTCTTCCAGCAGCTCCACGCGCTGATGCAGGAGCAGGTCCATCTCCCGCCCGAGGAGCGCCCGCGCGTCCCGACGATCTTCGACGAGGCCGGCTACGTCGCGTCGGTGAACACGATGAAGCAGGCGGCGACGCACCGCGAGGCGGGGTTGGAGATCGCTATGGGCATCCAGTACATCTCCCAGCTTGGAGCGAAAGCGGAGTCTCCCACGGCCACCGAAATGATCCGCAAGGGCGCGACGAACCTGCTGCAGTCCCGTTGCCTGTTCAGGCTAAGCGACCCCGAAGACGCCGAGACACAGGCCCGGGTCGCGATGTCGGTGTATCAGAGCATGATCCGCGCCGACCTCGAGTCCCGCGAGCTGATGGGCACCACCCCCGAGGAGTCGATCTACCTGCCGAACTGGTACTGCCTGGCATCGCTGATCGCCGGCGGCGCCCGAGCCGCCCGCTTCTTCGGCGAAACCTACGAGTTCGAGAAGCTGCGCGGCGGGCGGTGGGCCGAACACCACATGCGCCTCTTGGAGCAGGCGGTCGGACCGTACCCCGAGCAGATGCCGAAGACCTACAAGCGTCTCGGCAGCTCCGCCGGCGGCGAGGACGAGGAGCCGCCGGCGACCGCCGCCGCCCCGCCAGCCGCCGCGCCGAAAAGGACCACAGCGCGCGGGGCCGCAAGGACGCCGGCACCCGCGCCTACCGCTCACCAGCGCAAGCCGCCGCCGATTCCTGGGCCGAGGGTCGTGCCGTCGACGCCTGCGCCAGCGGCTGCCCCCGAGCCGCCGCCGAGCGCCCCAGCCACACCGCCACCCTCAGACGCGCAGCCGCCCGGCGCGCGAGCGCGGGTGAGGCCGCTCATCCGCGAGGCAGGCGAGGTGCCCGAGGTGCAACGCAGCCCGTTGCGGGAGGTGATCGGCCGTACCCCGGCGCCACAGGCAGACCAGCGGCCGGACGGCCAGCCGCGGGCTTCCGAGGGGCTGCGGGAACTGGCTGCCTACGTGGACCCGCTGCTGGGGATCAAGAAGCCCGAGCAGCGAGACCCGACCGAGCGGCTGCCGCGCCTGTACTCCGAGGACTACGCGATCCTCGCGCTGCTCGACCGTGTGGGGCTCGTGCTGCCCGGAATGCTTCGCCGCGCGGTCATGCCCGCTGCGGCGGAGCGCACGATGCGCGGCCGCCTCAACGACAAGCTGCTGCGCCACGGGCTCGTGGCGCGCTGGCCGATCGTGCTGCGCGACGCGCCGCGCGGCGCGGTGCCCTACCTGTATTCGCTGACCCGCTACGGACTGCAGATAGCCCAGGCCCGCCAACCCGCGGCGGTCCCTCCGACCCGGGAGTTCCGTGAGCAGGAGGCCGAGAAGGACGGGCACGTCCGTCACGACCTGCACATGCTCTCCTGGGTGATCGAGCTGCGCCGTCTGCTCGGGGCGCAAGCCACCGAGAAGTGGCGCACGCCGCGCTGGCCGGCGGGCACCTGTCCGGTGCCCCAGACCGGAAAGGGCCGCGGCCGCCGGCCGATCACCCTGAAGGACGTCAAGCACGCCAAGCACATCGGGATCTTCGACGTGGACAGCGCTGAGGTCGCCCGCCTGGAGCCGGACGCGACCTGCGAGATAGAACTGGCCGAAGACGGGCTGACGTTCGATTTGATCGTCGAGCTGGACCTGACCGACAGGACCGAGTACAACGTCGCGAAGTTCCGCCGCTACGACGCCTTCCTGACCGCATGGTGGGGGGAGATGCGCCGCTATGAGCAACTCGGCACCCGGCCCGTTGTGGTGTTCGTCTGCAGCACCCCGGAGATCGCGGCCACCTACGCACGTGCCGCGGACGAGACGCTGCGGGGCAGCATCGGTGTCACGGGCAGCCCCGCCCACGAGCGCTACTACCCTGCGCGGGAGCACATCTTCTTCCTCGCCGAGACCGACATCTACGACGGCGAGCTGGCGGCGCTCGCGCTGCCCGCGCTGCCGCCAGAGGTCCGCGAGGCGCTGGACGGGACGCGAAGCCCGTCGCTGGCCCGGGTTCTGCTGTTCCCGGAGCGGATCATCCGAGCGGGACGAACCCGCCGATAGCAACGACAGCGACGGCGTCAGGAAGGCATGGAAGCCGGGCGCGCCACCCCCTTGCTGGATGGCGACATCGCAGTCGAGCCGTTCATGGCCGCCGACGCGGTCGAGGTTGCCCGTCTGCGCCCGCTCACGCGCGTCGCGGGGCTCTCGCTTGGAGATCGCGCATGCCTGGCGCTCGCCCACAGACTCCAGCGCGCGCTCTTGACCCAGCCTCTGATGGCGGTCCCCAGGGTCTTGCGGCGAACACTCGTGTGTCCCTGATCGGGCCGGTCTTCGCGCTCGTGTACGCGCCTGTACGTGGGGGCGTGTCCGGGCGGCCAGCGCCGGGCGAGAGGGGCCTCCAACAGTTGTGGGGTCCCGATCTGGCCAGAAATGGGCTATGGTTCTGCTGTCATGGCAGCCCACCGTGGTGTGGGCTGCCGGGCATGATAGGTTGCGTTTGGGTTGATCCTCTGGGTCGATCATCAAGCGCTTGGCAGAGGATGTGCGGGAGAGGTGCCGGATCGCATGAGGCCAGAGGAGACGTACATGTCGGGGATCGGGCCAGTGGGTGGCGCCCGTGGTAGAGGCGTCAGCCTCGCTGCTGCTGCTGCTGCTGCTGCTGCTGCTGCTGCTCTCTCTCTCTCTCTCGTCGCTATCGGTTAGGCGCCGGCCTGGGCTGGGGCGCTCGGCTCGCTTCGCGGGCTGGTGGTGGTGCGCGTGGCGTGGGTCGGGTCCGCGGTGGGCTTGTGGGGGCGCTGTGATATGAGCTCGCGCGGACGGACACGGACTGGTGTTGCGCGCCAGCCACGCGCCGGCGCGGGGTTGCGCTTGGGGGGCGAGCACCCTGACGGGCACAGGCAGGTCGCTGAGATTCAGCGCTCGCGGTTGTTGGCGGCTGCGGTCCGCGCGGTCGACGAGCTGGGGTATGAGCGCGTGACGGTCGCGCACATCACGAGTCGTGCGAGGATCTCGCGGCGCACGTTCTATGAGCTGTTCTGTAACCGTGAGGAGTGCCTGGCCGCGGTGATCGAGAACGTGGTGCGGGACATCCGGGATGAGCTCGCCAGCGCGGGCCTGGAGGGTTTGGGGTGGTCTGAGCGCATGCGCGGCGGGCTGTGGGTGATCCTGTCGCTCTTCGATCGTGAGCCTGCGCTGGCGCGGCTGTGTGTGGTGCAGTCCTTGCGCGGCGGAGCGCGTGTGCTCGAGCGCCGCGAGCAGATCCTGGCAGAGCTCGCTCGGCTGGTCGATGAGGGTCGCCTGCTCAGCCGGCGCGGGAGCGAGTGTTCGCCGTTGACCGCGGAGAGCCTGGTCGGCGGGGCGGCCGCGATCGTCTACGCCAGGTTGTTGCGAGGCGATCGGGAGCCGCTCAGCGCCCTGCACTCGGAAATGATGGGCATCATCGCCGAGCCCTACCTGGGGTCGGCGGCGGCGCGTCGTGAGCGGGCTCGTCCCGCGCCCGCGCCGAGCACCGGGCGCGCCACGCTGGGTGCTCGCACGGCGGTGGGGATCGAGCGTGATCCGCTTGAGGGCGTCCCGATGCGTTTGACCTACAGGACCGCGCGGGTGCTGGAGGCGATCGCCGAGCTGGGTGGGCGGGGATCGGATCCCTCAAACCGCGGGGTCGCCGAGCACGCGGGCATCTCAGACCAGGGGCAGATCTCGAAGCTCTTGGCGCGTCTGGAGCGTCTGGGGCTGATCGAGCAGGCGGGAGGCGAGCCGGCCCGTGGAGGCCCGAACGCGTGGACGCTGACCCCCACGGGCCGGCAGGTCGCCGACGGCATCCGCGCCCAGGTCCACACCCACGAGGAGAGGGCGGCGGCGTGATCTCACCGCTCAAGGGTGCGCGCGCGCGCCAGCCTGATCTGCTATCGTTCGCTACGGCGTTTACGTAGAGCTACGGGGAGAGGTGCTCGAGCGGAATGGATGCACGGTCTTTTGGGCGGGGGGATCAGCTTGGCGCAGGGGGCGCGAAGGGCGCCGATGTCGCCAGCGGGCTGACCCGAGAGAGTCGTGTGCGGCTCTCCAGGCGTGGAGTTTCTCCGAGCCCCACCACTCCCTCTCCGGTATCGGTGGTGCTCGTAGAGACCCCAGCAACGCGGATCTCCTCCCTCCGCATCGCTGCACGGGGGTCGTGGCGCACCCTTGCCGCGATCCCCGTGCCGTCTCAAGCGGCCGGTATCCTCCCGACCCAAGCGCAGCGTAGGGTTGGGGGCGGGACGGTGGGCCATAAGACCACACCACATCGTGGTGTGGCGCGAGCGCGTGTGAGCGCTCGCTTCAAGCTTTCAGCGAACCGCGCAGAGCGCCGGTTTGCGTGCGGTCGGCAAGAGGGGCTCGAGATCGAGCCCGTGCTGACGTTCAATCTGGCGGCGAGCCCGCAGGGCGCGCCGGACTGGTGTAGCAGTAACTAAAAGTAACGATAATCAAGAAAGAAGATTCAAATTAACAAGTCTCAATCAATCTCCCTTTCCAGTGTTTTGCGTGATGCAAAACACATCTGGAGTGCAACTCCAGAGAGAGAGAGAGAGAGAGAGTGAGCATCAACGTTTATTGCAAGCGCGGGAGTCGGGGCCCTACGGAGATTCCGGACAGTCCGCAGAGGATCGCGACAGAGCGCAGTGGGAGATGCAGGGAGGGGCGGGAGAGCAATGAAGACACTCAGACCAGAAGCTCACGCGCGCTCCGGGGCGCCTTTCGCGGACCGGCTCAGAACGCCACGGCGATGCTCAGGGTGCACCTCGGGTGCATCTCGGGGGTGGTGGTGGGGGATGCTGGGCCATGTTTGCTCCTCGCGGCAGCCTGTGGCGCTTGCCGCGCCGCAGGGCGCGATCCAGTCGTTCGGTCGCGTGGACCCCTTCGTGTCCGCTGACCCCGGGTCGAACAGGGGTAGGTCTCGCCTCACCGAGACACGTCCGCTCCCCGAGGGGGGTCTGTCCGCTGACCCCCGCTCCGATGCGAGGACCTCTCGGCTGAACCGCATACTTTCGCTTCCCGACATGGGCCTGCCTGCCTGTGCTGGCGCAGCCAGTGCGCCCTTTGGGGTGTTCGCTGGTGGCGCTGGCCCTCGCTGGAATGTCGGGGCGCTTCGCCTGATCGACATGCGCCCGGCCCCCAGCATGTGCCTGTCTGCTGACATGCGCCCGGAGATCAGCGCCCACCGGCTCGCCGACGCATCCGCCGAGTCTCACATGTGCCTGCCTGTGCCCTTCAGGGTGTCCGCCAGCACGCGCCAGCGGAGCAGGCGCGTGCATCCCCACCACGCCTTCTCCCCAACGCCGGCATCTCGACCACCAGTCGCACGCGAAGCGTGCATCCAACCCAGCCTTTCAGCACGCGAAGCGTGCATACAGGACGGCTTCTTCTCGGCACCCGCAGGGTGCCCACCCTCTGCCTTTTTCACCCCCTCTTCGGCCCGCGCCCCGTCGATCGCCCATCCGACGGGGGCGCACCGCGCCGGCCGGCCCCGTCTCTCTCTCTCTCTCTGTGCGCCGGGATAAGCCGGCATGGGAAAAGGGATGAGAACGCCCGACACTGAAGGGCTAGCTGCCCGCGGTGGCCCCGAGTCATGCGCTGGCGTCCGTGAGGGCGTCGGTGAAGCGTTGACAGGGGTACGTGTAGGCCGGGTTATTGAGCCGCGAAATCGAGAGTTTTGGGGTGCCGACGCCGTAGAGAGAGGCGGAAGGCAACATCGGCGGGGGCGCTATCGCGAGTCCTTGTCGGACCCTGCGCGGTCGAAGATCCTGGGCATGCGCGGAGTTCCCATGCTCGAGAACCGGGAGATCCGATGAGCGCCCGTGTTGCTAGCGGGCCGCGAGGGGAAGGCCATGGCCGTAATCCCTCGGTGTACGCTGATCGGAAGTCAGACAGCCCTGTAGTACCTGAGAAGCCGTCGAACAATGCCGCTTTGGTGGCTGCGGAGGTGGTGGAGGGAAGGGGGCTGGCCAAGGGAAACACGACCGGCAAAACACGCCCCGGACTCAGAGCCGGCTTGAGTGTGTCCAGTGCGCTGGGTCGTGTACGTCGTCTCGCTAGGAAGGACAGGAAAGCGCGGTTCACGGCGCTCCTGCATCACGTGGACATCGACCGCTTGCGGGTGGCGTATCTGGCGCTCAGCCGGGACGCTGCTGCGGGGGTGGACGGTGTGACGTGGCGGTCCTATGGGCAGCAGTTGGAGGAGAATCTCCACGACCTGCACGCACGGCTGCACAGGGGCTCTTACCGGGCAAGGCCGACTCGTAGGGTTCATATCCCCAAGGCGGACGGGCGGCTGCGGCCGCTCGGTATCGCGGCGTTGGAGGACAAGATCCTCCAGCGTGCCGTCGTTGAGGTCTTGAACGCTGTCTATGAGGAGGACTTTCTCGGGTTCTCTTACGGGTTTCGGCCGGGGCGCAGCCAGCATCAAGCGTTGGATGCGCTGACGGTCGCGATCAAGCGTAAGCGGGTGAACTGGATACTCGACGCGGATATCCGCGATCACTTCACGAGCCTTGAGCAGTCGTGGCTTTTGAGGTTCATCGAGCATCGCATAGCGGACAGGAGGGTCCTGCGTCTGATCCAGAAATGGCTCAGGGCGGGAGTGATCGAGGACGGGACTTGGACGCAGAGCGATAAGGGGACTGCGCAAGGGGCATCGGTGTCACCGCTCCTGGCGAACGTCTACCTGCACTACGTCCTTGACCTGTGGGCCGAGCAGTGGAGGAGTCAGCACGCGCACGGTGATGTGGTGATCGTGCGGTGGGCGGATGACTTCATTGTGGGCTTCGAGCATCGTGATGACGCCGAGCGGTTCCAGGAGGACCTCCGTGCACGACTGGCGGAGTTCTGCTTGGGGCTGAGCGCTGAGAAGACGCGCCTGATCGAGTTCGGGCGGTTCGCCGCCCTGGATCGTAGGGCGCGTGGCCTCGGACGGCCTGAGACGTTCGATTTCCTGGGCTTCACGCATTGCTGCGCGAGGACCAGGGATGGGCGGTTCATGGTCAAGCGCATCACGATCAAGAAGCGGATGGCAGCGAAGCTACGCGAGGTCAAGGCCGAGCTGATGCGACGCCGTCACCTGCCTGTCCCCGAGCAGGGCCGATGGCTGGGAAGCGTGGTGCGAGGACACCTCGGCTACTACGCGGTGCCCGGCAACATCGACGCGGTGCATAGCTTCCGCGCGCAGGCGGCCAGGCACTGGCATCGAGCGCTACGGCGCCGCAGCCAGCGCCACCGGCTGAACTGGACGCGGATGAGCCGCCACGTCGAACGATGGCTCCCACCCGTACGCCTGACCCACCCCCTGCCCGACCAGCGCTTCGACGTCAGATACCCAAGGCAGGAGCCCAGTGCGTTAGACGCGCACGCTGGGATCTGCGCGGGGGGCTGTTAGCAATGGCAGTCCCTACCGCGATCTCTCTCTCTCTCTCGGCGCCGTCGGCTTCTAGCCGCTGGGTCCCATCGCCGCGGCAAGGCCGCAGGCGCCGCCGGACAGAAGCGCCGGCTTGGTCAGAAGCGTGCGTTGGGCGCGCTCTGCGCTTCTCGTTCTTCCCCCGCCGCGCGCCGCGCGCCCGTGGCGGTCTTTCCCTGCCCCCCGAATGGGGGGTGCTGCCCGCGTGCGGGCACCTCTCGTGTGGGCCTCCTCCAGGAGGAGGCGGCTTGATGCTTTCAACGACTCTCAAGGAGGGTATGGACTGATGTTCTCAAGACTACGTAGGCGTTTCACCTACGCTAACGTCGCAATGACGCTCGCGCTCGTGTTCGCGATGAGCGGCGGCGCCTATGCCGCAGGCAAATACCTGATCACCTCGACCAAGCAGATCAAGCCGAGCGTGCTCAAACAGCTTCAGGGCAAAACCGGTCCGGCGGGTCAAGCCGGCACTAATGGTACGAATGGTGGGAACGGCGCGCCGGGCGAAAAAGGCGCGGAAGGCAAACAGGGGGCGCCTGGCAAAAACGGTGAAAACGGTAAAGACGGCACCACCGGCTTCACCAAGACCCTCCCGTCGGGCGAAAGCGAGAAGGGCGACTGGTCGGCCGTCTACGAAGCCACCGCGGCCAATCAGCCTATGAGCTCCGCGATCTCCTTCACGATCCCGTTGAAAGCCGCACCGGAAGCCCACTACATCGGAACCAATGAAGAACTCGCGGGAGAACCAAACGAAGCCGCGGCGATCAAAGAAAAAAAGTGCATGGGAAGCTATGAAAAGCCGGGAGCAGCACCGGGAAACCTCTGCCTGTTTACGGAAACGTCATACCACGCAACAGAATTCAATTTCTTTGGCCCGGACCGTTTCTCCGCGGTTGGACCTTACGGAGCCGTATTTGTCACAGCATCGACAGCACTAGGGGTTGGCGAACCCTCCGAGGTTGTCGCCGTCTATGGCACCTGGGCGGTGACCGCCGAATAGCCCCCTCCGTCTGAGCGCACCCCGTGCGCCGGGGCTCCCCGCGGCGGCCCGCCTTGCCGCCTCGGGGCGCCTCCGGCGCCGGCCACGACACCGCCGCCCGCACACCACAACCCACGTCACACACCGTCACGCACGCTTCACGCCACCACGACCAAGGAGAACAGGTGAGAACCACAGAGCACGACGCGAAGAAGACGCCGTCGGCCGAGACCGGGTTCTTCGCCGTGCTCGTGGATCTGCGCCGCGTCCGGGGGATTGGTGCGCCCCCAGCCGCGCGTCGTCTTGCTCTTGGGTGGCTCTTGGCCGCGAGTGCCACCCTTGTCCTGTCAGCCGCTCCTGCGTTTGCCGTCCAGACCCACTTGCTGCTCTCGACCTTCAACGCGTCCGATGCGCCCGCGGGAGCCGTTCATCCCATCGCAGATCCGTCCGCCATTGCCGTCGATAACTCCAGTAACTTCGAAACAGCCGGCGATGTCTACGTCGCCGACGCTGAAGGACACAACGTTGTCGACCGCTTCGACGCTTCCGGCGAATACCGGTCCCAGCTCAACGGTTCGGGAACCGTCCAGAAATCCTTGAGTCAAAGACCTATCGTCGCCGTCGATCAGTCAGACGGCGATGTCTACGTATGCGACACTGGGCACCGTGTAATCGACAAGTTCAAGCCCTCAGCACTAGGACTAGAAGAAGTCGAAACGGCCTTCGGTACCGGAGGCGAAATCTCGGCCGCGAGCATCAAGGCGGGCGAACCGGGCTCCCCTGGCGTGGGCAGCCAGTTTCTTCCCAGAGGTCTCGCCGTCGACCCTTCAAGTGGGGATCTTTACGTCGGGGACAAGGCCAACGACGTCATCGACGTCTTTGACTCCAGCGGCAAATACGTGAGGCAGTTTCCCACAAGTGGCGAACCTGGGTTGCTGGCGATTGACTCCCAGGGCAACCTCTTTGTCGCAGGAAGCTCCGAAACCGATGTCTATATAGCCGCCACTGGTGCTCTGAACCCTGGCTACGGCGAAGGCTCAGGCCATCTCGGCACTGGTGGCTCCCGAGCTGTCGTCATAGATCCGAACAACGATGACGTCTACGTCTCCGGGGGATCCTACGTTGTCCAGTACGACAAGACCGGCGAACTTCGCTCCATCAGCTGGCCCCAGTTCACTGGGAGCGAGGGCATCGGGGTCGGCAAGGACTCCCACGTCTACGTCGGCGAGCGCTTCGTTGGGGGGGGTGGGGAGGTCGCGGTCTTCGGGCCGTTGGTGACGGTCGCCGAAGCGACGACCGAACCGGCCGGCGAAATCACCCCGACCTCCGCGGTCCTCAACGGGGCGGTCAACCCTGGCGGCGTCAAGCTCGAAGGATCCGAAGGATGCTTCTTCGAATACGGCGAAACCGAAAAATACGGCCGCAAGGCTTCGTGCGAACACCCTGACGCCGCCGAAATCAGCGAAGGCACGGCCCCGGTCAAAGTTCATGCCGTGATAGCCCTCACTCCCCGCACCTCCTACCATTTCCGCTTGCTTGCCCCCTCGGCTGAAGGTCCCGCGGTGGGTTCCGCCGATCGGGCGATCGTCCCCGTCCCAATTGCCCCCACCTCCGAAGTCGAAACCATCCACGCCTTCAACCTCGAAAACATCATTGTGTTCGGCACGGTCAACCCCAACGGGGCCGACACCCACTACCACTTCGAATACGTCACCGAAGCTCAGTTCGATCAAACCGGGTGGGCCGAAGCCGCCTCGGCTCCCGAAAAGGACGCCGGTATCGGCGGTGGGCGCGTCTTTGAGGAACTCCCCGCCCTGAAGCCCGGCGAAACCTACCGTTACCGCCTGACCGCCGAAAACTCCGTCGACCCCGGTGCACCCCAGCACAGCGCCGAAGGGACCCTCAAGGTGCCGGTCCCCGGCAGGACGGCATCGGGCACAGAAGAATCCCAGCCAAGCCCCTGCCCCAACGAAGCGCTGCGCACCGGCCCCTCGGCCCGTCTGCCCGACTGCCGCGCCTACGAGCAGGTGACTCCGGCCGAAAAGGGCGGCGCCCAGGATCTGCACCCCGCCGAAGCCCTCAGTCCGGTCAATGCCGTGGTCGGCGGCGACGGCGAACACTTCCTCGTTTCCAACGCGGGCGCCAAGCTCGGTGAAGACGTCAGCCCGGGCGGCAGCAACATCTACTCCTTCTCGCGCTCCCCCGCCGGCTGGCAGATGACCTCGGCCTCCCCCCAGCCCCAGAGCGGCAGCTTCTACTACGAATTTTCAGAAGGCCAGTCCTTCGGCGCCGGCCTCTCCCCGTTCCTCCTTCGAAGCAAGGCGACCTCCAACAATGTGTCCGAGGAAGCGCTGGTCGCCGGCCCCGCCGGCGGCCCCTACACCGTCGCCGCCTCCGTTCCGGCGTCCAAACACCCGACCACCGAGTGGCTCATCCAGTCCCGCAACGGCGCCGTCGCCGTGCTCGTCTCCCGGGAGCACGAACTCATCCCCGGCAGGCCCACCGGAACCGCCACAGGACGCGACCTCTACGAATTCTCCGCCGGGCGGCTGCGCCAGCTCAACGTCGACTCCGCAGGCAAAACGATCGGCACCTGCGGCGCCCATCCTGTCCGCGGCGCTGAAAACGACGGCCAGGGCAGCAGCACAATTAAAAAATGGTTCGCCGAATTCGATCCCGCCAGCATCAACTCCATCTCCGCCGACGGATCCCGCGTCTTCTTCGCGAGCAATTGCACCGGTCACCTCTACATGCGCGTCGACGGCGCCGAAACCGTCGACATCGGCGCCTACGGGTTCGTCGGCGCCAACCCCGAAGGCACCAGGCTGATCCTGAGCAGGGGGAGCGAATACTTCCTCTACGCCACCGAAGCCCAGACCTTCGAACCCCTCCCCAAGCTGAACGGCCGGAGTGTCATCCTCGTCTCCGAAGACGGCAACGTCATCTACCTCGAGGAGGGCTCCGGCATCTCGCGCTATGACATCGCCGGCGAAAAGCTCACCTTCATCGCCAACTCCGGCGGCGGAGAACCCGATGAACACCTGGGCGGCTACTACACCAGCCCCGACGGCGCCCAGTTCTACTGGGAGTCGGAATGGGTCGAAGGCGTCCCCCGCGGGGGGTTCTATCGCTACGACAGCACCGAAGAAACGATCGAGTGCGTCCCCTGCGCCTCGCCCTTCGACACGGCGCCGCAGCAATTCGCGATCACGCTCGAACAGACGGACATATCTCGGGTGAGCCCGCTCGCCTCCCCCGCCTCCGCCAACGGCGACTACGTCTTCTTCCAGACCATCTCGGCGCTGGTCCCCCAGGACGTCAACGGTGAAATCCCGCATACCGGCGGTGCGAGCTTTGGGCAGCACAACAGCCCTTCCATGGACGTCTATGAGTGGCGGCGCAACGGCATCGACGGCTGCGCTCACATTCAGGGCTGCCTGGCGCTGATCACCAACGGCATCGACGGCACCAACAACACGCTGATCGGCACCGATCCCTCCGGGCGCGACGTCTTCTTCTGGACGCACTCCCAGCTCGTCGGTCAAGACAAAGACACCTCCTCGGACGTCTATGACGCCCGTATCGGCGGCGGCTACCCGCCGCCCCGGGCGCGCCCGGTGGAATGCGAAGGCGACGCCTGCTCGACCCCGTTTGCGGCGCCGAGCGATCTCACGCCCTCCAGCTCGACCTTCCAGGGCGCCGGTGACGTGAGCAGCGAAGCCGGCCCGCCGGTCCTCTCCAAGGCAAAGCCAAAGCCGAAGAAGACAAAGAAGAAGAAGAGGATCAAGTCGGAGAAGAAGGCCAAGTCCAAGAAGTCGGCCAAGAAAGCCGGCAACAAGCGGAGGGTCAGATCGTGAGGAGTCCTGTTCGTTTGAAGCCGGCTCTGGCGGCGCTTGCGGCCGCGGGTGTCCTGGCGTTCGCGGCCGGACCGGCGGCCGCGAATCCCAGCGAACACCCCTTCGCGATCGAACCGGGCAGCTTCCATTTCACCCCTTCCAGCTACGAGGCGGGCGCCCACGCGGACTGGGTCGCGACCTTCAACTTCGATCACGTAAACAACGGCGACCAGGACACCTACAACGATGTGAAGACGACGATCGTCAACCTGCCCGCGGGCTTCGTCGGCAGCAGCGTCGCGGTGCCGACCTGCACCGACGCCCAGCTTGCCGGCTCCAACAGCAAGCCCGAATGCCCCCCCGATTCCCAGGTCGGCCAGATCACCTTCGATTTCACCTTCGCCGCCGGCGAAGGGGCGAGCCTGTGGACCGTCCCGGTCTACAGCATGGAATCCAACACCGGTGTCGCCGCCACGCTGGGCGCCGATATTGTCGGTACCACCCAGATCTTCTTGGTCAGCCTCCGCCCTGGGGACTCGGGCCTCACCGTCACCGCCCCCAGCGTCGCGGGGTACGGCCAGATCCACAACATCACCTTCACCACGTGGGGCCTCCCGGCCTCCCCGGTCCACAACGAACAGCGCGGCGCCGAATGCTACAAACGCACGGGTGGGAACGAGGTATGCGTAGGCGGCGGCGAGGAAGTTCACATCCCGATCAAGCCGTTCCTGTCGAACCCGACGAGCTGCGCCGGGCCGTTCACCGCGACGATGTCGGCGAACTCCTGGGAGGAACAGGGGAGCTTCTCCGAAGCGGAAACCGAAGTCCCCGCGATGACCGGCTGCGAACGGCCGCCGTTCTTTCCCTCCCTCGAAGTGGCGCCGACCACGCGCTCCGCGGAATCCCCGAGCGGCCTGAACATCTCCCTGCTCGTCCCGCAGACCTACGAAGACCCCGAAACGCTGGCGTCCTCGAACCTGAAGACGACGGTGCTGAAGCTGCCTGTGGGCTACACGATCAACCCCTCCGCGGGCAATGGCCTTGGCTCCTGTGACCCGGCGCAGTTCGCGGCGGAAACGGCCTTCACGCTGCCGGGCGAAGGGTGCCCGCCGGAAGCGAAGATCGGCGCGGTCGAAGTGGAAACGCCGCTGCTCTCAGAAAAGCTCCCGGGGTCGATCTATGTCGCCACGCCGTACGACAACAGACCCGAATTCGGTTCGCCTGAACATCCGGGCGGGTCGCTGCTGGCGCTCTACATCATCGTCAAGGACCCCGAGCGGGGGCTGATCGTCAAGCTCCCCGCGAGGATCGAACCGAACCCGGTGACCGGCCAGCTGGTCGCGGTCTCCGAGAACGACCCGCAGGTCGCCTTCAGCCGCTTCACGCTGAAGCTGCGCCAGGGCGCGACCTCGCCGCTGGTCAGCCCCCCGGCGTGCGGGGCCTATACCGCGAATGCGCTGTTCACGCCGTGGTCTGAACCGCTGACCCCGGTGCCCCTGAACAGCACTTTCCAGGTCGAAAAGGGGATCGGCGGCGGCCCGTGCCCTGCGGGTGGGGTGCCGCCGTTTCATCCGGGCATCGTGGCGGGCACGTTGAACAACAGCGCGGGCGCCTACAGCCCGATGGACATTCATATCACGCGTAACGACGGGGAACAGGAGATCACACGGTTCTCCTCGATCCTGCCGGCGGGTTTGACGGCGAAGCTCGCGGGCGTCCCGTTCTGTCCGGACGCGGACATCGAAGCGGCCAAGCGCGTCAGTGGCGCCCAGGAGGAATCGACACCATCGTGTCCCGCGGCGAGCGAGATCGGGCATTCGCTTGTCGGCGCTGGGGTGGGGCCGGTGCTCGCCTACACGCCCGGCAAGATCTACATGGCGGGCCCGTATAACGGCGCGCCGTTCTCGATCGTGGCGATCACCTCGGCGAAGGTCGGCCCGTTTGACCTCGGGACCGTCGTCGTCCGCGAGGCGCTGCAGATCGACCCGGACACCGGCATCGTGAGGGTCGACGCGAAAGCGTCGGACCCGATCCCGCACATCATCGACGGGATCGTCATCCACGTCCGTGACATTCGCATCTACATCGACCGTCCGCAGTTCATGATCAACCCGACCAGCTGCGACCCG